>NZ_NGLH01000001.1:0-393257 GCF_002140635.1 Enterococcus sp. 3G6_DIV0642
TCATTCGGTGGACAGGATTCTCACCTGTCTTTCGCTACTCATACCGGCATTCTCACTTCTAAGCGCTCCAGCAGTCCTCACGATCTGCCTTCAACGCCCTTAGAACGCTCTCCTACCAATGCACCTTATGGTGCACTCCACAGCTTCGGTAAACTATTTAGCCCCGGTACATTTTCGGCGCAGGGTCACTCGACTAGTGAGCTATTACGCACTCTTTAAATGGTGGCTGCTTCTAAGCCAACATCCTAGTTGTCTGTGCAACCCCACATCCTTTTCCACTTAATAGTTATTTGGGGACCTTAGCTGGTGGTCTGGGCTGTTTCCCTTTCGACTATGGATCTTATCACTCACAGTCTGACTCCCGGATATGAATGAATGGCATTCGGAGTTTATCTGAATTCGGTAACCCGAGATGGGCCCCTAGTCCAAACAGTGCTCTACCTCCATCATTCTCAATTCCGAGGCTAGCCCTAAAGCTATTTCGGAGAGAACCAGCTATCTCCAAGTTCGTTTGGAATTTCTCCGCTACCCACACCTCATCCCCGCACTTTTCAACGTACGTGGGTTCGGTCCTCCAGTGCGTTTTACCGCACCTTCAACCTGGACATGGGTAGATCACATGGTTTCGGGTCTACGACAACATACTCATTCGCCCTATTCAGACTCGCTTTCGCTGCGGCTCCGTCTCTTCAACTTAACCTCGCATGCTATCGTAACTCGCCGGTTCATTCTACAAAAGGCACGCTATCACCCATTAACGGGCTCTAACTTGTTGTAGGCACACGGTTTCAGGATCTATTTCACTCCCCTTCCGGGGTGCTTTTCACCTTTCCCTCACGGTACTGGTTCACTATCGGTCACTAGGGAGTATTTAGCCTTGGGAGATGGTCCTCCCGGATTCCGACGGAATTCCTCGTGTTCCGCCGTACTCAGGATCCTCCTAGGTGTTATCCAAATTTCGTCTACGGGGTTTTTACCCTCTTTGACATACTTTTCCAAGTATTTCGACTATCTGAATAGACTACCATATCGGAGTCCTACAACCCCAACAAGCAAGCTTGTTGGTTTGGGCTTTTCCCGTTTCGCTCGCCGCTACTCAGGGAATCGAATTTTCTTTCTCTTCCTGCAGGTACTTAGATGTTTCAGTTCTCTGCGTCTACCTCGACTGCGCTATGTATTCACGCAGACGTAACATCCTATAAAAGATGCTGGGTTCCCCCATTCGGAAATCTCTGGATCATAGCTTACTTACAGCTCCCCAAAGCATATCGGTGTTAGTCCCGTCCTTCATCGGCTCCTAGTGCCAAGGCATCCACCGTGCGCCCTTATTCACTTAACCTTTGACCTTACGGTCGGTTTTGAGTACTTCTTCTAGCGATAGAAGGTTGCTCAAGAAAATAAGCGTTGAACTTATTAAAAAACTCTTTTAACATTTCAACTCGGTGTGTGTTACTTGTTTTGATTATTTCTTCGATATCCAGTTTTCAATGAACAAATTTTGTTTGAGAGTAAACCTCTCAAAACTGAACAAAGGCAAACGATGTGTAGTCTTCCGAAATATTCCTTAGAAAGGAGGTGATCCAGCCGCACCTTCCGATACGGCTACCTTGTTACGACTTCACCCCAATCATCTATCCCACCTTAGGCGGCTGGCTCCAAAAGGTTACCTCACCGACTTCGGGTGTTACAAACTCTCGTGGTGTGACGGGCGGTGTGTACAAGGCCCGGGAACGTATTCACCGCGGCGTGCTGATCCGCGATTACTAGCGATTCCGGCTTCATGTAGGCGAGTTGCAGCCTACAATCCGAACTGAGAGAAGCTTTAAGAGATTAGCTTAGCCTCGCGACTTCGCAACTCGTTGTACTTCCCATTGTAGCACGTGTGTAGCCCAGGTCATAAGGGGCATGATGATTTGACGTCATCCCCACCTTCCTCCGGTTTGTCACCGGCAGTCTCGCTAGAGTGCCCAACTAAATGATGGCAACTAACAATAAGGGTTGCGCTCGTTGCGGGACTTAACCCAACATCTCACGACACGAGCTGACGACAACCATGCACCACCTGTCACTTTGCCCCCGAAGGGGAAGCTCTATCTCTAGAGTGGTCAAAGGATGTCAAGACCTGGTAAGGTTCTTCGCGTTGCTTCGAATTAAACCACATGCTCCACCGCTTGTGCGGGCCCCCGTCAATTCCTTTGAGTTTCAACCTTGCGGTCGTACTCCCCAGGCGGAGTGCTTAATGCGTTTGCTGCAGCACTGAAGGGCGGAAACCCTCCAACACTTAGCACTCATCGTTTACGGCGTGGACTACCAGGGTATCTAATCCTGTTCGCTCCCCACGCTTTCGAGCCTCAGCGTCAGTTACAGACCAGAGAGCCGCCTTCGCCACTGGTGTTCCTCCATATATCTACGCATTTCACCGCTACACATGGAATTCCACTCTCCTCTTCTGCACTCAAGTCTCCCAGTTTCCAATGACCCTCCCCGGTTGAGCCGGGGGCTTTCACATCAGACTTAAGAAACCGCCTGCGCTCGCTTTACGCCCAATAAATCCGGACAACGCTTGCCACCTACGTATTACCGCGGCTGCTGGCACGTAGTTAGCCGTGGCTTTCTGGTTAGATACCGTCAAGGGATGAACATTTTACTCTCATCCTTGTTCTTCTCTAACAACAGAGTTTTACGATCCGAAAACCTTCTTCACTCACGCGGCGTTGCTCGGTCAGACTTTCGTCCATTGCCGAAGATTCCCTACTGCTGCCTCCCGTAGGAGTCTGGGCCGTGTCTCAGTCCCAGTGTGGCCGATCACCCTCTCAGGTCGGCTATGCATCGTTGCCTTGGTGAGCCGTTACCTCACCAACTAGCTAATGCACCGCGGGTCCATCCATCAGTGACGCAAAAGCGCCTTTCAACTTTCTTCCATGCGGAAAATAGTGTTATACGGTATTAGCACCTGTTTCCAAGTGTTATCCCCTTCTGATGGGCAGGTTACCCACGTGTTACTCACCCGTTCGCCACTCTTTTTCTTTCGGTGGAGCAAGCTCCGGTGAAAGAAAAAGCGTTCGACTTGCATGTATTAGGCACGCCGCCAGCGTTCGTCCTGAGCCAGGATCAAACTCTCATAATGATTTGTTTGAATGACCATACGGTCATTAAGCTCATAAAAATTAACTTTGCTAGCTATTGCTTGCATGTATTTGTTTCAATAAATTGAAACGTCCTACACATTGGTTCGTTTGCTTGCTTTGTTCAGTTTTCAAAGGTCTACCGTGCTGTGTTAGCAACTTTTATATCATATCAGAGCGACATTTGATTGTCAACTCTTTTTTTAAAAGTTTTTTTCGCTCGTTGTTTTTCAACTTCGTAGCGGCTGCCTCAGCGACTTAATTAGAATAACAAATGATTTGTTATTTGTCAACAACTTTTTTCAATTAATTTTGTTGATGTATCAACATCAATTAACTGTTTTAAAATTGCGACTTCGTTATAATATCATCTGTCGAGCTGTGCGTCAACTACTTTTTTCAATTCTTTTTAGGAATTCATTTAGTCATTTGGCACATGTAATAATATACCAAGACTTGTGCTATTCGTCAACCATAAAATGATTGATAGACCAACGTTTCTAGTTACTCCGTTTCCAAAGATGATTCGTGATTTTTAGTCCGTGATTTCCGCCTTTTTTAAGGACTTTTTCCGTTATTATTAGCCTATCGTTCGTCTTTTTCCTTTTTGTGTTTTCTTAATTCCTATCATTCTTATAAATTTAAGTATGATTTTATCTATTTTGTGGAATATTTGCTAAAATGGAGAAAAGAATATTGTTCCTAGGAGGACCCAGTATGAAAATACTTGTAGCAGATGATGACAAAGAGATCGTAGAACTATTAAGCATTTACTTACACAATGAAGGCTATGAATCGGTCAAAGCATACGATGGAAAAGAAGCACTGACCAAGATTCGCACCACTTCTGATATCGAGCTATTGATCTTAGATATCATGATGCCTGAAATGGACGGCATGCAAGTCGTCAAAGAATTGAGAAAAGAATCCCAAATCCCCATTATTATGTTGACCGCTAAAACAACCGATATGGATAAGATTCGTGGATTGGTCGCCGGTGCTGATGATTATGTCACCAAACCTTTCAATCCATTAGAAGTCATGGCACGGGTAAAATCGTTATTGAGAAGAACTAAGATGCAGGCTGCTTCAAATCAACCAGAGATTCTGGAAGTAAGCTCCCTTATCATCAACCGCGATTCCCATGAAGTAAAAACGGTGGATGGCAATGAGATCCAATTGACCGCATTAGAATTTGGCATCCTCTATTTATTGGCATCGCATCCGAACCGTGTCTTTAGCGCCGATGAGATTTTTGAACGAGTTTGGAAACAAGAAAGTGTCGTTTCTGCCAAAACAGTGATGGTCCATGTCAGTCACTTGCGAGATAAGATCGAAGAAGCCACGGATGGTGAAAAAGTCATCCAAACAGTATGGGGGGTCGGCTACAAAATAGATGCGAAGTAAACCAACTGAAAAAAAGCGCAACACACCAATCGAAAAAAAGAAACGGATCACGTTGACCTCAAAGGAAATCAGTGAGTTATTTGCGGAAGGAATTGTAACGATTGTTCTTTTACTTCTATTGAATGTCGCTATTTTGGTCATCTTGACCTCAATACGAGAAAACTCACCGGTTTTAGTCGAAGCGATCTATGAATCAAAGAATGCGTTCACGGCTGCCTTTAATACAGATATTTTTCGCAGTGGTCGCAACTTCATTCTACCGATGTTCTTCCTATTAGATGTGATCGTCTTATATTGGCGTTTGATTCGACGTTACCATCAAATGCAGCTACGTCACATTATCAGCGAGCTGCACTTTATCGCAGAAGGCAACTACGATCATCGCATCCCCTTCGAGTTACGGGGCGATTTAAGTCGGATCGTTTCTAATATCAATGGCTTAGTCGACAGTACGGTGGCGGCGATCGAAGATGAACGGCGGATCGAGCAATCCAAAGATGAGCTGATCACCAATGTCAGTCATGACATTCGGACACCATTGACTTCGATCATCGGCTACTTAGGTCTAATCGAAGATCGACAATACCATTCGGAAGAAGAATTGCTGAAATATACTCATACGGCGTATGTCAAAGCCAAACAAATGAAATCCCTCGTCGATGATTTGTTTGAATACACGAAAGTGCGTCAGCCTAGCGTGCCCATTAATGTGATGGAATTTGATATGGCTCAGCTAGTGGAACAATTGGCGGCGGACTTTGAATTAGAAGCTAGTCGAAAAGGCATCAAGATCGAAACCTACACCCGTCCAGAGCATATCGAAATGGATGGCGATACCGAAAAACTGGTGCGAGTTTTCAACAACCTGCTGTCAAATGCCTTGAAATACGGCAAAGGCGCCGATAAGATCCGCATGGAGGTCGAGAAAGTCGGGACCGAAGCGATCTTAACCGTCAAAAACAATGGACAAATGATTCCTAAGCAAGCCCTTGATTCTCTATTCGACCGTTTCTACCGAGTGGAAGAATCCCGCTCTCAAGAAACAGGAGGAACTGGCTTAGGTCTAGCGATCGCTCAAAGCATCGTCGCCTTACATGGCGGCTATATCTATGCCAAATCAACGCCAGAATGGACGTCCTTTATTATTCATCTCCCGTTGAAGCGCAACAATTTGTCCAACACACAAACCTATGGTTGACGCCCCAACATTTTTTGGGTATGCTAAAGAAAATAATCAAGGCACAGAACCTAGTATATTTTTTTCATCTAGTAAAGAGAGCTGATGGTTGGTGAAAATCAGTGTTGGAAAAAATAGAATCCAGTTCTTTAACGTGTATTTTTCGAAAGAAAAATCGTTGACTCACGATACGAGCAGCAAGGGCAGCGCAAGCTGAACTTGGGTGGCACCGCGAATGGTCATTTCGTCCCAAGCAACACGGGATCGGAATGGCCTTTTTTCTATGGAAAAATCAAAGGAGGATGTATCACTATGTTAGATGTAAAAATGATTCGCCAAAATTTTGCTGAAGTACAAAGCAAACTCGCAACACGAGGCGTGCAAAAAGAAGTATTGGACCGCTTTTTAACGCTTGACGAACGTCGCAGAGAACTCTTAGTCCAAACGGAAGAACGCAAGAAATTGCGCAACGATGTTTCTGGTGAGATCGCTGCCTTGAAACGGGCAAAAGAAGACGCGGCAGATAAAATTGCCCAAATGAAAGAAGTCGGCAGCCAAATCAAGCAATTGGATGAAGAGATTGCTCAAATTGATGAAGACATCAAAGAGATCGCCACGACATTGCCGAATTTGCCAAATGATTCTGTTCCAGTGGGCAAGGATGAAGACGACAATGTAGAAATCCGCCGCTGGGCAGAACCAAAAGCCTTTGCCTTTGAACCAAAACCGCATTGGGAGATCGCTGAAGAGTTGGGGATCCTCGACTTTGAGCGGGGCGCCAAAGTTTCTGGCAGCCGCTTTGTTTACTACAAAGGCTTAGGTGCTCGTTTGGAACGTGCCTTATACAACTTCATGCTGGATCAGCATGTCTATGAGCATGGCTATACCGAGATGATCACCCCTTATATCGTCAATAGCCAAGCAATGTTTGGCACGGGGCAATTTCCAAAGTTCAAAGAAGATGTTTTCCAATTGGCAGACACGGATTTGACTTTGATTCCAACTGCTGAAGTACCTTTGACCAATTACTATCAAGGGGAGATCTTAGAACAAGAACAGCTCCCTGCCTACTTCACTGCCTTGAGCCCATCATTTCGTTCAGAAGCTGGCAGCGCTGGTCGTGATACCCGCGGCTTGATTCGCCTGCACCAATTCAATAAAGTTGAAATGGTGAAATTCAGTGATGCTGACCATTCTTATGAAGAATTAGAAAAGATGACGGCTAATGCCGAAGATATTTTGCAAAAACTCAACTTGCCTTACCGAGTGCTTAGCTTGTGTACAGGAGATATGGGCTTTTCTGCGGCGAAGACCTATGATTTAGAGGTATGGATCCCTGCTCAGGAAATGTACCGTGAGATCAGCTCTTGCTCAAACTGTGAAGATTTCCAAGCACGCCGTGCCATGATCCGTTACCGCGATCAAGAGGGCAAGATTCACTACATGCATACACTAAATGGCTCTGGTCTGGCTGTCGGTCGGACGGTAGCCGCAGTGCTTGAAAATTATCAAAACGAAGACGGCAGTGTAACGGTACCAGAAGTTCTGGTTCCTTACATGGGCGGACTGACAAAAATCGAAGAAGCCTAAGCCTTAGTACCCTTAATTGCACCCCCTTCGTAACAGTCACTCCACGTGATCTGTTACGAAGGGGTTTTCTAGTTCACCTAATAGATAGTGGTTGCAAAAGACCCCCTAACGCCCTTGATCATTTCTTGCAAGAGAAACAACGCAACTAGGCTGTAATTTTTAAATGAATAATTAGAAAAATCCCTTCATCTTTTTAAGTCTCTATCAGAAACCGGGCATGATCGTTGAAAGTACCTGTGACTTATGGTAACGTGGGCATAATTTAGGATGGAATGAAGGGAGCTTCACCAATGCCCGAACGAAAGACCTATGCCCGTCGGAGTGACTTGCACAAGAAACCAAACAATAATCAAAAACGAACAGCGTCAGCTGAAGAAAGACCGAAAGGACCACCCTCGAGAAAGAAGCCGTATCGAAAAGCAATTTTTTCCTTATTCGCCTTATTATTGATCGTTTTGATCGCGACGGCTGGCTCAGTCCTTTACACGTTACACCAGCAAGAAGTCGCAGCCCAAGAAAAATATGAGGCGGCTGCGGAGAAATTACTGGCATCAATCCAAGCAGAACAAAGTCAAAATGGGTTAAAAACAACGCCTGAAGTGCTCTCCAAAGGCGCAACCAAAGAATTGATCTACCGCCCGCAAGACCTTGATACGTTTCCCATCAAAGATATCAAAGAACGGTTGACACAAGCCGCTGATCACTTGCGTAAAAAACAAACGAAAAAAGAAGTCGTCACCGTTGCCCGCATCCAAGCACAAGCAGCGGCGTCAAAGGTGTCTACTTATTCATTGAAAGCCGACAGCTATGTGTGGAATCGAGAAACCGGACGTTTTGAAGATGCGGACAGTCTAACGGATGCACCGATCTTCGTATCAGAGAAGACGCAAACCGAATTGTCTTTGAAAGAACTGGTTCCTGATGAAGGCAGCTTATTAGGTATTCAACAAGTCATTCAGCAGAAACTGCTGGATCAAGCCAAAGAACCCGCCAAAATCATCGACGCCGTCTTGGCCATGGAGCGGATCACCTTCGATTCGAAATTTACTTACGATCCAGAGAAGCTGACCATCGAATTGCCAAAAAATCAGACGGGAGCGACGGAAATCACCCTGCCTTACAACGAGATCGCCCCATTCATTGATCCTGATCTCGTGGCTGCTGACCAACTCAACAATGCCTTGCCAAGTTTAGACCCCAATAAAAAATACGTGGCATTGACCTTTGATGATGGACCTAACAGTACCTCCACCATGGATCTGTTGAACATCTTACAAGAAAATGACGTTAAAGCGACCTTCTTTATGCTGGGACAAATGGTAGAGCAATATCCGCAAGCTGCTAAAAAAGTCCAAGAAGCTGGACACGAGATCGCCAGTCATTCTTACTCTCATCCGCAGCTGAATACTCTTTCAGCGAAAGATTTGCAGGCAGAAGTCACAAAAACCAACAAAGCCATTTATAATGCGACGGGTTTACTACCTAGAAATTTACGGCCCCCTTATGGCGCTATCGACAAACAAAGCGCAGAAACCATTGGCATGCCGATCATTCAATGGGACATCGATTCTCAAGACTGGAAATTGAAGGATCCGAAGAAGATCAATGCCTTGGTGCAACAAAATGTCTTTAATGGTGCCATGATCTTGATCCATGATATTCACCCGAAATCTGTGAAAGCCGTACCGGGAGTCATTAAAATGCTCAAAAACGAAGGCTACGAATTCGTGACTGTCGATCAATTATTAGAAGCACGGCAAAAACCATTGCATCAATACTTTGGGATGAACGACGAGCGCCTCATTGACTAAATAAAAAAAGGAACGCAGCAAATTGTCTCTTGCTGCGTTCCTTTTTGGTTATTGGATCGTTCCCTCTTTTTTTAGCCCTTCTTATCCTCATATACATTGGTCACAAAAATTTGGATCAACAGTTCAGCGACAGCTTTTGGCGGCATCATTGAGAAATCTTTGAGCCAGCGTTCGATCAACCCGATAGACCCGCAGACAAAAAAGCTAAGACACAGTTCCAATTCTTCCTCGGAAGCATCTTGAAAGTATTGGGCAAACCGTTTCAAGGTCTCCGGTTTGATCTCTGACAATAAAAGATTCAGCAAATGGCTGTTGTTCAACAAAATCAAATGGGTCGTACTAGGATTCTCATACAAAATCGTCAACAGCTTTTCCAACCAAAGATCCAATGACAAATTTTCCTGCTGCAAGTTCGATGCGATCTGCTCAACAAGCTCCCCTTCGATTTCCTCCAACAACGCGGCCGTATCCTTATAATATTTATAAAATGTTCCTCGGTTGATATCGGCTCGTTCCGCAATCTCTTTGATCGTGATTTTGCGGTACTCTTTTTCCAACAATAACTCCTGAAAGGCGCGTCGGATCACTTTTTTCGAGTAGATCGTTCGACGATTCCCCACAGTCCCCACCATATCGTTTCCCCTTTTCTCTGTACATTTGATCAATACTTGTCTATTTAATGACAAATACGTAAGCATTGAGGATTGCTCTTACTTTTCTTTCTTAGTATACTAACACCATGTGATTAAATCAACACGTGTTTAAAAAATGGAGGCTTTATTAATGAGTTATGTTGAAGTAAAGAATGAATATAAACGCTATCAGATGGGCGAAACCACCATCACTGCCAACAACGATCTTTCCTTTGCCATTGAAGAAGGCGAATTAGTGGTGATCCTTGGCCCCAGTGGTGCAGGAAAATCGACCGTTTTGAATATTTTAGGTGGGATGGATTCGCCAGATGAAGGACAAATCATTATCGACAATGTCGATATCGCGAAGTTTAACGATAAACAGCTGACGGAATACCGCCGCAAAGACGTCGGGTTCGTCTTCCAGTTTTATAATTTGGTGCCGAACCTGACAGCGAAAGAAAACATTGAATTGGCAACAGAAGTCTCACCGAATGCACTCGATCCTGATGAAGTCTTAGCACAAGTAGGGTTAGAAAACCGTAAAAACAACTTTCCTTCGCAGCTCTCTGGTGGGGAACAGCAGCGGGTATCGATCGCTCGGGCGTTAGCCAAAAACCCGAAATTGCTATTATGCGATGAACCAACCGGTGCGCTGGATTTTGAAACAGGCAAACAAGTGTTGAAGCTTTTGCAAAATGCCAGTCGGAAAAACGGCAATACGGTGTTGATCATTACCCATAACAGCGCCATTGCCCCGATCGCCGATCGGGTGATCCATATCAACGATGCCACTGTCCGTTCCATTGAAGAGAATCCTCATCCAATCTCGATCGATGAAATCGTTTGGTAGGAGGATCTGATGAAAAATAAAACCTATCTTAAAGCAAGTTTGCGGGAGATTCGCCAATCAAAAGGCCGCTTTATCGCAATCACCTTGATCATTTTTTTAGGAACGTTTCTCTTTGTCGGTGTCAAAGCGACGGGACCGATCCTGAACCATTCCGCGAGTGAATATGTCAACGGTCAGCATTTAGCAGATCTGCAGGTCACTTCCACGCTGGGATTGACGGAGGACGACATTGATGCGGCGGAAAAAAGCGGTGCGCACACAGAAGCCGCCTATCAATTTTATTACGCTGCCAATTCAGATGAAGTCGTGCAAGTGACCTCTTATGATCCCTCGCAGGAACTCAACCAGCTACTGGTGAAGGACGGCCGACTGCCAGAAAAAGCCGATGAAATCGTGCTGGACACCGAAGCAAAAAATTATGGCTGGCAAATAGGAGATACTTTTACGATCGATGATGCCGATAATCTGTCGGACAAAGACTATACGATCGTTGGGTTCGCCACCTCTCCCATTTATATCAGTGCTGCCGAACGTGGCTATGCGAATGTCGGCAGCGGTGTCGTGACGTATTTTGCTTATGTACCGGAAGAACAGTTCAAGATGGAGGTCAAATCGATCCTTTATCTCGCCTTTGATGATGTCGCAGGCCTTGAAACATACTCCGATGCGTACACCGACAAGATGGCAGCCCATCAAGAAACGATTGAGGAACTGTTTGCGGATCGCCCTAAAGAACGCTTAGCAGAAATTCAGCAAGATGCTTTTGATGAATTAGCGCCTGCAGAAAAAGAAGTCCGCGATGGACAAAAACAGTTAGCTGATGGACAAGCCCAACTGGATCAGGCCAAAGCGGAACTAGAACAACAGCAAGCCGCCCTGGCACAGCTGCCGCCCGTACAACAAGCAGCCCTCGAAGGCCAATTGACCGCTGGGGAAGAAGAATTGGCTCAGCAGCAAACCCAATTAGATGAACAGCAACAAGAACTAACCGATGCCCAACAAACACTGGCAGAAAAACGTACAGAGATCGAAGACTTGGCAGAACCTACGTATCTTTACAACCAACGCAAAGACAACCCCGGTTTCCAAGAGTATGGCGGGCTGTCTGATCGCATCGCAGCGATCGCCAATGTGTTTCCTGTCTTTTTCTTCTTTATCGCTGCGTTGATCACCTTTACGACACTGACGCGGATGGTAGAAGAAAACCGCAAAGAGATCGGTACCTTAAAAGCGATGGGCTATGGCAAAGTCGAGATCTCCCTTAAATATTTGATTTATGCCCTCCTGTCTTCGGCCATTGGCATTATCAGTGGTGCCGTATTAGGGACGGAACTGTTGCCGCGTTTGATTTATTTTCTATCCAGCGAACGGTATCTTTTAGACGGGATTCGCGTCTATTATGTCTGGTCGCCAATTATTTTGGCCGCGATCGCCTTTTTACTGGCGACGCTCGGTGCTTGCCTCTTTGTTTTGATCAAAGAATTGCGGGAAAAACCTGCCCAGCTACTGCAAGTTCGGGCGCCAAAACCTGGGAAACGGATTTTATTAGAGGCCATTACACCCTTATGGTCACGCTTAAGCTTCAATCAAAAAGTCAGCTTCCGTAACATCTTCCGCTACAAATCGCGAATGATCATGGCAATCATTGGCATCGCCGGCTGTACGGGACTGATGGTGGCAGGCGTTGGGTTGAAAGATTCCTTAAGTGCTGTGACTGCGAAACAATTTGGGCCCATTACGGATTATCAAGCCGTCGTGACCTTAAATGATGCGAAGGAAGAAACCGTTGCTGCCACTGAAACTGTTTTAACAGACGATCCTCTTGTGACCCATTCGATGCTAGTCTACAATGAAACGATCGAGATTCGACCAGCTAACCAAGGAAAACAAAGTTTGACCTTGATGGTCCCTGCAGATCAAGAAGCTTTTACCGACTATGTCCATTTGAAAACAACGGCAGGTCAGAAGCTGCCATTAACAGAAGGCGCCGTGCTGACTATGAAATACGCAGAATTGTATGATCTGCAGGTTGGCGATACATTGACCTTCTATACTAGCGATCAAGAAGCCTTTGAAGTACCTATTAGTGGCATCGCAGAAAATTATTTAGGCAATTCTCTTTATCTGTCACCAACCGTTTACGAAGAAATCACCAATAGTACCTTTGAACCGAATGCGTTCTTAGTCAAAAGCAAGACGATGACGAAAAAGCAAGAGGAAGCTTTATCAACAGCCTTGTTAGATACCGACAAAGTCAAAAACACGACGTTCCTTTCCACTCAGATCAAAATGCAGGATGATTCGATGGGCAACTTGAACTCCATTGTCTTGATCTTAGTTGTATTATCAGGGGCATTAGCCTTTGTCGTCTTGTATAACTTGACCAACATCAATGTTTCCGAGCGGATTCGCGAACTTTCTACCATTAAAGTATTAGGGTTTTACAATAAGGAAGTCACCATGTACATCGTACGGGAAAATATCGTCTTTACGTTATTTGGGATTCTCGCAGGCTACGTGGTAGGTTACTTCTTGACTGACTTTATTTTGATCCAAGCTTCGATGGAAAACATGGTCTTTCCATTAGTGATCAATTGGCCGGCCTATGCTTTAGCCGGCGGCATGACGATTCTCTTTACGATCATCGTGATGTACGTCACCCATGTGAAACTGACTCATGTCAACATGATCGATGCATTGAAATCAAACGAATAAGCTGCAGCTAAAGCGATTTGCTGATCATCCAGCAGTGAGTTTAAAGAAAAGGACGCCACTCTTGCCTAGATAGCTGAGAGTGACGTCCTTTTTTGAACAAATAATCCCCTCTGTCCGCTTTTGAACAGAGGGGATCGTTTGTTTTCACGTGAAACATTTTATGATTTTACAGAGTAGTTCGGTGCTTCTTTCGTGATTTGAACATCGTGGGGATGTGATTCTTTTAGTCCGTTGCCGCTCATTTGGATGAATTGTGCTTCATCACGTAATTGCTGTAGATTGCCAGCACCGACATAACCCATCCCTGATTTCAACCCGCCGATCATTTGGAAGATGATATCAGAAACGCTGCCTTTATAAGCGACACGCCCTTCAATGCCTTCTGGAACCAATTTGTTGGCTTCGTTTACGCCCCCTTGGAAGTAACGGTCGCTGGAGCCTTTTTCCATTGCCCCCAATGAACCCATTCCGCGGTACGTTTTGAAGCGACGGCCTTGATAGATTTCGAATTCACCTGGTGATTCATCGGTTCCTGCCAACATGCTGCCGAGCATTACGGCATGTCCGCCAGCTGCTAAAGCTTTGACGATATCCCCAGAGTACTTGATCCCACCATCGGCAATGATTGCTTTGCCATATTGACGTGCCACAGAGGCTGCATCATAGATCGCGGTCAATTGAGGAACTCCGACACCGGCTACCACCCGAGTGGTACAGATCGAGCCTGGACCGATCCCGACTTTTACGACATCGACACCAGCATCATACAATGCTTTCGTGCCTTCGGCAGTAGCAACATTTCCAGCAATCAATGTCGCTTCTGGGAAATGCGCGCGAATTTCAGAGATTTTGCGTAAAACACCGGCACTGTGTCCGTGGGCAGTATCAATGACGATCGCGTCCACGCCTGCATCCAATAATGCTTGTGCTCGTTCAAAGGTATCGCTGGTAACACCGACTGCCGCTGCCACTAATAGACGTCCATGCGTGTCTTTGGCTGCATTCGGGAATTCGATCACTTTTTCAATATCTTTGATAGTGATCAACCCGCTTAAGATCCCTGCTTCATCAACGATCGGTAATTTTTCGATCTTGTGTTGTTGTAAGATTTTTTCCGCGTCTTTCAACGAAGTACCGACAGGTGCTGTGATCAATTGGTCTTTGGTCATCACATCATTGATCGGCATCGTATAATCCGTGACAAAACGCATGTCGCGGTTCGTGATGATACCGACTAATTTGCGGTTTTCCATCGTTTCTACGATCGGTACCCCACTGATGCGGTACTTGCTCATCAAATGTTCTGCATCAGCAACTAAGTGGGTTGGTGTTAAGAAAAACGGATCGATGATCACGCCGCTTTCAGAACGTTTTACTTTGCGCACTTCATCTGCTTGCGCTGCGATACTCATGTTTTTGTGAATTACGCCAAGTCCGCCTTGACGCGCCATTGAGATCGCCATTTTACTATCAGTTACGGTATCCATACTGGCACTTATGATTGGAATATTTAGTGTAATATTCGGGGCAAGCTGCACTTTCATATCCACGTCATTTGGCAAGACGTGACTTTCTGCCGGAATCAATAAGACATCATCAAACGTTAACCCTTTTTTTACAAATTTGGTTTCCCAGTTGGACATTTTTGTAACCACTCCTTAAAGTTTTTAGGTATTTTTAAAAAAATAGCAAAGATTTTTTCATAAGTCAACCATTCGGAAAGCTTTCTTAATAATCCTCTTCAAACCTTTGGTCAAATCTCATAATTCGCCATTTTTTCTAAAAAAACACGCTGATCGTGCGGTCTTTTTTAACAAAAGAAGGCGCACGATCAACGTGTAGCCATCAGCCTCTAGGAACAGACAGACTGCTGATGATATTGTATTTGCGTTTCAAGTAGTACTTCGCTGCTAATGCCACTGCCCCGATCAAGGCTTCGATCACAGGATCCACTTGTGGATTCAATGGTGGTTGGATCATCGCAGAAAGCGAGATCACAACGATCCATAGCATGAAGGCTGCGACTAAAATCAAAATGATCTTCCACATCTTCGGCCGTTTGCTCTTATCGGCACCTGGGCGTTCATATTGATACATGTATTTGTACATCAAGTAGAAGACCCAACCAGCAAGCATCGCCATCAAGAAGAGGGTCAATAAGCCATAAGGTTGTGCTTGTCCTCTAGTAAAGATTCCCATAACCCCTAACATCAACCCAAAAATCCCTAAAATCAGCAAGGTGTTATCCAACCACATCAAGAAGGGGCCGGATTCTTTTTGCTCAACGGGTTTGTTGATGATGGCTTCGGTACGTTCAGACACTGTACCAAATAATTGGCGGGCCGTTTTGCCGCCTTTTTGTTCTTTGACTAAGACCGGCAGCATCTCATGCAAGGCAATCGTTTTTTCTTCTTCAGAAAGGTTGGCTGCCTCTAGCGATTTTTTTAAATCAAATATATATTGTTGGTTTCGTTTTGTTAATTGTTGTTCTAATTCACGATTTTCGGAAACATAATTTCGCAGAGTTTCTGGTTCCATGAATTGATTCTCCCTTCTGCGTTTTCTTCACAATGGACATTTTACCACAAATTCACTGGGAAGAAAGCCCTTTATACGTTAAAACGGAACAACATCACGTCGCCATCTTGCACGACATAATCTTTTCCTTCCAAACGTACCCGACCGGCTTCTTTGGCCGCTTGCATCGTGCCGTATTGGTTCAGATCCTCAAAGGAAACAGTTTCCGCACGAATAAAGCCGCGCTCAAAGTCCGTATGGATGATCCCCGCTGCTTGCGGTGCTTTGATGCCTTTACGGAACGTCCACGCACGCACTTCTTGTTCACCAGCGGTAAAGTACGTTGCTAGACCCAGCAAATCATAGGCGGCACGAATCAATTGATCCAACCCCGATTCTTCAATTCCTAATGCTTCTAAAAACTCTGCTTTGTCTTCTTCTTCCAGCTCAGCGATCTCTTCTTCAGCACGAGCACTGATGACGATCACTTCCGCATTTTCGCTTGCTGCAAATTCTTTCACTTTGTTGACATAGACATTGGTTTCATAGTCTGCCACGTCTTCTTCTGCTACGTTGGCAACGTATAAGACTGGTTTGGTCGTTAGTAAAAACAAACTTTTGACGATGCGCTGTTCTTCATCTGTAAATTCGATCGAACGAGCAGAGATCCCTTCTTCTAAGACCGGTTTGATCTTATCAAGAACGGCCAGTTCCGCAACTGCATCTTTGTCTTTGGTTTTGGCAATTTTTGCGACCCGAGTATAGCGCTTGTTGACGGATTCTAAATCTGCTAAAACCAACTCCAAATTGATGGTGTCGATATCAGCTAATGGGTCCACGCGGCCTTCTACGTGGGTGATGTTGTCATCGTCGAAACAACGAACGACATGACAGATCGCATCCACTTGGCGGATATGGCTCAAAAATTGGTTTCCTAATCCTTCCCCTTTGCTGGCACCGCGGACGATTCCGGCAATATCCGTAAATTCAAAGGTGGTTGGGACCGTCTTTTTCGGACGGACTAATTCTGTTAAACGCTGTAAGCGCCAATCTGGCACTTCCACCATTCCTACATTCGGATCGATCGTCGCAAACGGGTAGTTTGCGGCTTCTGCTCCTGCTTTGGTTATTGCATTAAATAAAGTAGATTTGCCCACATTTGGCAATCCAACGATTCCGGCAGTTAACGCCATGCTTCACTTCACTCTTTCTCTTTTTTTTCTAGGATTTTCTTCATCTTTTTATCAAATTCTCGGCGCGTCATCATGACGATGTGGCCGCAATTCGTACACTTTATTTTGATGTCTGCCCCCATGCGGATGATTTCCCAACGATTGGCTTTGCAGGCATGCGGTTTTTTCATTTCGACAATATCCCCAAGATCATACATCTTTATCACCTCAAGCTTCATCAAATTGAATGTTCAATAAATCTAAAATACGGGTTAAATCTTTTTGTGACAGGTATTCGATCTCGATTTTGCCTTTGCCTTCTTTTTCGCGGATCTCGACATTCGTGCCAAATTTATCCATCAACCGTTCTTCGCTTTCTCGTAAATAGTACGGTTTTTCCCGAATCAGACGCGGAACTTTTTTCTTTTCGTTCTTCGTGTCGTTCATCTCAGCGACCATTTGTTCTAATTGGCGGACTGTCAGATTTTCTTTGACACACCGATTGGCTAATTTTAAGATCTGTTCTTTGTTTTTCAACCCTAATAACGTCCGGGCTTGCCCCATAGACAAACGGTCATCTTGAACCATTTCTTTGACGAGTTTCGGCAAGGACAGTAACCGCAAATAATTGGCGATATACGGGCGGCTCTTCCCTAAGCGTTCAGCAACTTGTGCTTGGGTCAATTTCAAGTTCTTCATCAGCATGTCATAGGCTTCTGCTTCTTCTAAAGGATTCAAATCTTCCCGCTGCAAGTTTTCTAAAACGGCGACTTGCATCATCTCTTCTTCATCAAAATTGCGGATGATGGCTGGGATCGTTTCCTTGCCAGCTAGTTTGGATGCTCGAAACCGGCGTTCACCCGCAATGATCTCATAGCCTTTGACGGATGATTGCCGCACGATGATCGGTTGAAAGACCCCTGAATGCTGGATCGAATTGGCCAGTTCTTGTAATGAAAGCTCATCAAAGGTTTTTCGCGGTTGATAAGGGTTGGGTCTTAATTCGTTTAAAGGCAGTTCAACGACTTTTTCTGTCTTGATATCGACTTCTTCTAACCCTTGCAGGTCTTGAAACAACGCATCGATCCCACGCCCTAATCCTTTCCCTTTATTCTTCACGGGCTAACACTTCCTTTGCTAACGTCTGATAGACTTCGGCTCCTTTTGAGCGTGGATCATAATCAATGATCGACAATCCATGACTAGGTGCTTCAGACAACCGGATATTCCGCGGAATAATGGTTTCATATACTTTTTCTTGGAAATAGCGGCGGACTTCTTCCACGACTTCCGCGCCTAAGTTCGTACGGGCATCATACATCGTCAGTAAGACCCCTTCGATCTCTAACTCAGGGTTAAAATGTTTTTGTACTAAACGCACGGTATTCAATAGTTGGCTCAGCCCTTCTAATGCATAGTACTCACATTGGACTGGGATCAAAATCGAATCACTGGCGGTAAAGGCATTGATCGTCAAATGACCTAAAGATGGCGGGCAATCGATAAAGATATAATCGTATTGTTCTTTGATCTCATTCAAAGCCGATTTCAATCGAGATTCCCGTGCCATCATGGAGGTCAATTCAATTTCCGCACCAGCTAATTGGATCGTCGCTGGAACGATATCCAAGTTTTCCCGACTGCTAGGTAAAATCGCTTCAACGATCGGTGTTTCATTGACTAATACATCATAGATGTCTTGTTCCACATCTGGTTTGCGAATGCCGACACCGCTTGTGGCGTTGCCTTGGGCATCAATATCTACGAGTAACACTTTTTTGCCGACAAATGCTAAGGACGCACCTAGGTTCACCGTTGTGGTGGTTTTGCCTACGCCGCCTTTTTGGTTTGCAACAGAAATAATACGGGCCATTGATTTTCCTCCTATTTGATTGGTTGTTTCGCTGGCATTCCCGGTTTGCGGGGGTATTTCTTTGGCGTTTCTTTTTTCTTTTGAATGATCAAAAGATGGCGTTCATCGCCGCTGACCGGTAAGGTAAAGCTTTTTTCTTCAATAAATTTGCCGCCTAAGAGTGAGATGGCTGGTTTGGCTTCAACCAGTTCTTCCTCGCTTTTGGCAGCTTTGAGCGCATAAAAATAGCCTGCTTTTTTCACCAATGGCACACAGAGTTCCGTTAACACATTCAAACGGGCAACCGCACGAGCGGTCACATAATCGAATTGCCCACGAAATTGCGGGTTTTGACCAAATGTTTCTGCACGGTCATGGTACAAGTGGACATTTTCCAATTGTAGATCCGTCACAAGGGTTTGTAAAAAGGTGATGCGCTTATTTAAAGAGTCGACGATCGTCACTTCTAATTCAGGAAACACGATTTTTAGTGGAATACTTGGAAAGCCAGCACCTGAACCGACATCACACAAATGACTTTGCGGGTCAAAGGCGGTTTCAAAAGCTAAGGAAACAGAATCGTAGAAATGCTTCAAATACACTTCTGATTTTTCCGTGATTGCGGTTAGATTCATCTTCTGATTCCATTCGACTAAACGCTCGAAATAGACAGCGAATTTTTCCATTTGTTCTTCGGTTAAAACGATCCCGTTTTTGCGTAATTCTTCATGAAATTCTTCAGGTAGCATAACGAATCCTTTCTATTTTGTGAAACAGAAAAATGTTTCACAGACTAGTTCCTACTTTAACGCAAAAAGCAATGTGATGCAATAGCCAGACATTGCTTTCTAGGAGAATTTACCATTTTTTAACTGGGGCTTTAAGGTTGGTTTAAGGCAGAGGAATTATACTCATTTCAATCCAAAAAACTTTTTTCATTTTTCCTTGACCAGCGAGGCTGCCAACCCTCCTGGTCAGCTTTTTTCTCAAAAAAACAAGCATTGATCACAGGATCAATGCTTGTTTTTGTTTCATATGAAACTTTTTTATTTCACCCGAGGCTCGTTGTATTCTTCGATACGATCAGACGCGCGGGAAGCCGCATGTTTGGCTTTGTTGGTTTGACGTGAAGCAAAGTCGCCGGTTTTAGATGCAGCTGACGATACTTTGTCTTGAACCGTTTCTTGTTCCTCTTCGTATTCAGCGATCGTTTTTACATCTACAACATTGATGTTGACTTCGATCACTTCTAATTGGGTCATTGTCGTTACTTCTTTTTGGATGACTTCTTTGACTTGGTCAGCGATTTCTGGGATGTTGCGGTCATATTCAACCACGATATCTAAATCAACGGCTACTTGTTTTTTCCCTACTTCGGTATTGATACCCGCAGTCACATTGTCTGTATTGACTAATTTTTCCGCAATGTTAGAGAAGAAACCACCATCGACCGTCAACAGACCATCCACGTGTTCTAATGCGATCCCGATGATTTTTTGGATCACTTTGTCATCATAGGTCAATGAACCATGAACAGGTGCGTCGCCAGTTGGTCCTTCAAAATCGTTGTGGCCAGGTTTTGGCGGTGCTGGATGATGACCTGCTGGATTTGGATTTCCTGGTGCTGGATGATCCCCTGGTTTTGGTCCGTTTTGTTGTCCTGCTACTGCTTTTTCAGCATTTGGCACGACTGGATCTGGTGCTTCAGTCATGGGAATCGCATTTTCATTTGCTTGATGATTGGTGTTAGGAACCACTGGATCTGGATGTGCACTAACTTTTTTATCATTGTTTAATTCGTTTTTATCGTTATTCATTAAAAATTCCTCCTATTAAAATGCGTTATTGTTGGTTAAAAAATTCGTCGATGATACCGGTACGTTGGAGATACAATCCTAACGCAAAACCCAAACCTGTTAGGAGTAGAATCAGCAATGTTTTGAAAAAACCGATCGTTACAAACAACACAGCCAGAACAAGGCCGATTGCTCCAAAAATCAATGGGATTTTGTATTGTTGTAGTTCGTTCATCATAGCCCTCCTATTCTACTCGCGGGTTTTCCGGAGTCTCATTTTGTTCAAAATTCGCGTAGTTGACTTCGACTTTGACTTTCTCACTTGAACCAAGCACTCGTTGGACATCTTGTTGGATTTCCGCCATTAAGTTTTCGGTTTTGCCGACTAAGGCAGACGTCCGTTTCAAGCGTCCTTTGATTTTAATCAAAATTCGATTTTTGGTCGCCTTGACATGAACTTTTGGTCCTTCAACAAATTCTTTTTCATTTACTTTCGTACGTACAAGTCCTTCGATTGCTTTCTTATCGATCGTCAATGCGCCCTTATCCTCTTTCAAAACAAAGGTCGTTTTGGTTTTTGGATAAAAAAGCACGACTAAGATCACGATCAAGAATAAGGCGATCAAGACAACAGCTACCCAAAACATATATTGACGCATAAACAAGTTGTCAAAGAAATACGTGACGACATTGCCTCTGCTGTCCAAACCAAATGGCAGCTGCATATAAGGATTACTCATTAATACGATTGGTAATAAAACAGTGATAAAGATCAACGAAACGATGATTGATACGATTTTCCAACCTTTACTCATAGGACACCTCCTCCTTTTTCTCCAATTTTTGATAAGCTTACAAGTTGATGGCTTCTCCGCCGGTAACACCATAAATCTGTGCTGTCACATAGCTAGCTTTATTGGAAGCTAAAAAGACATAGACAGGTGCCAGCTCAGCTGGTTGTCCTGCCCGCTCAAGTAACGCTTGCTGACCAAATTCAGGCAGCTGGTCTTGCGGTTGGCCATGATCTAACTGTAATGGTGTCCAGATCGGTCCTGGGGCTACCCCATTGACGCGAATTCCTTTTTCAGCAAATTGTTTCGCCAAGCTGACTGTAAAACTAGCGATCGCCGATTTGGTTGCCGCATAATCCATTAAATGGGCACTTGGACTAAAGGCTTGGACAGAAGTCGTTGTCACGATCGCTCCCCCAGCCGGTAAGTGCGGCTCAGCAGCTTTGACTAATGCAAACATTGAGATAATGTTTACCATAAAGGTATCTTTTACTTGTTCAATCGGTAATTCTGCAATCGATGGCCGCGTGATTTGCTGTGCTGCGTTCAATACTAATGTATCTAACCCACCTAATGCTGCCACCGCTTTGTCAACGATCTCTTGTGGTGCCGCTTCGTCTCGCAGGTCATAGGGTAGCAAGATCACTTTGCGCCCAGCTTCTTTGATGTACCCTGCAACTTCTTCGGCATCTTCTTCTTCTCCTGGGAAAAAGTGTAGGGCAATGTCTGCTCCTTCACGGGCGAAGGCAATCGCTGCTGCTCGTCCGATCCCAGAATCCCCACCGGTGATCAGTACACGCCGGTTTTCTAACTGCTGACTTCCCTCATAAGATTCTTCACCACAATCAGGTTTTGGTCGCATTTCTTCTTGTAAAGCAGGCGTATCTTGTTCCTGTTTGCTGTATTTACCCGTGTGATAAAGTTCCCGTGGATCAGTCAAAATAGGTTCACTCATTCTTACGTCCTCCTTTTCTCTATAATAAAATTCTAAACCATTCATTTTTTTTTGGGAAATATAACGCTTTGTTAACAAAAATAAATCTTCGTTTATTAGAAAATGAAAAAAGAAAGTGCCCTCATTTTTGACCAGAAATCAAATAATTTCCCTTTTTTATAGAAGGGGGTAAACTAATAAGTAGTAACTGGTAGTACCTGTAAAAGGGAACCCCTAAGAAAATGACCTTGGATCAAGAAAAAGGAGGAAACAAACAATGCCTTGGAATGTCCGTGATTATCCTGCGTCAATGAAGAATCTAGACCCCTTAGTTCGTAAAAAAGCGATCGATATCGCCAATGCCCTGCTAGCCGATGGCTATTCCGATGATCGGGCGATCCCGATCGCCACGAGTCAAGCAGAAAAATGGTATGACAATGCAGATGAAGAGGAGAAGAAAGCTTTTCAGAAAGAAAAAAATCCGCAAAAAGACGATGCCCATCAAACCAATAAGAATGCGGAAAAATTAATGGATGCGGATGTAGAAGTTGTGTATGAAGACGACCAATGGCAAGTCCGTTCCAAAGGGGCGAAACGTGCCAGTGATCATTTCGACAAGAAAGCAGAGGCCATCGCCCGTGCCAAAGAAATCGCCGAAAACAAAGAATCCGTGGTGAACGTTTATAAGAAAGACGGCGACCATCAAAAGGATATTGATTTGAGAGAATAAAATTGGCTGCAAAAAAGCAGAAGGAGGACTTACGTTTGTCGTTTTATCGGCGCGAAACGTTGCCTACTCTTTCGCTTTTTTGTTTCCTTTCACAGCTAGGTTTGATTAAAACTAAAGCAACCGCTTCTTTGACGTTTCTTTTAAAAAGCTAAGGTTCGTTGTAATAAACCTAAAAAACGAAGACCTCTTGAATGAACCATCCGTTACCTCTGTAAACTAGCTTGTGCTTTCTTTAACTAAATAAACCTTGTATACTTGAATTATTAAAAGTACAAGGAGTGGTGTTTGTGAAAAAATTATTTTTTGTGCCGTTTATTTTTATTTGTTTCCTCTTTGCTCTCCCAGCTGCCGCCCAGACAGTGGAAGAACCGGAACTCGTTTATGACTTAGCATCAGACAGTCCCTATGAGCAGCTGGTCACGGTAGATGAAGAAGGCAACGAGGTGATTTTGACCATTGAAAAATTGCCGTCATTCCGAGCAAATCTGGCAGCGGGAACGTATCGTGTGTCAAAAACATCCGCAGGTAATTGGACCGCTAGTTATAATGTAACGGTCAATAGCCGCAATCAATTTACAGGCACCTCGAATTTAAGTTTAGTTGCTCACAGAGGAAGTATCACTTCTAGTTCATTAACTCACACGTCCACCAAAGCCACCTGTACGTTTAAGCAAAAAGCAGGTATAATCACTACCAATGGGAGTGTCGTAACCACGATCTCAAATGGGAAGCTAGTTGTTAAATAGCAGATAGGAGCATACATTGGCTTTAGCAGAACAATTAAAAAGCTGTCGCGAGTCTTCAGGATTGTCGCAAACAGCAGTCGCAGAAAAATTACAGATTTCACGCCAGTCGATTTCAAAATGGGAAAATGGGCGCGGCTATCCAGATATTGAGAATTTGATTTTGTTGAGCGATCTCTACCAAGTCTCGATCGATGAGCTTTTACGTGAGAACGAAGCCTTAAAAGAGCGGATCGAAACCAACAATCAAGAAATCAACGACAAGAAAGAAAAATTGTCGTTACTCCAAAGAACGATGGCAGCAGATAAAGATGAAAGTCTGCTCTTGCTACTGTTAGCTGGAATCGGCTCCTTTCTTTTTCCTTTAGGACTGATCTTAGATGGCTTTGTTTTATGGCGTAACAAAAAAGCCAATAATTTTTATGTATTGATCTATATCGTCTGTGCCTTCTCGATTTTCTTGAATTTGTACGATGGCTATGTCCATCTCAGCAACATCATGAATTGGGGAACCACTACGATTGAAAAAGTGGAATAACTTTATTATTAAGACAAAAAGCCCGCTGCGAATTGTTTTCGCAGCGGGCTTTTGACACTCTATTTACCATTTATAAATTGGTTTTTCAAAGAAAATCATATAGTAATAGAAATTAATAAAGGTCTAGTCCATATATTTATCGTAAGTAAAACAAAACTTGATATACCCAAATCTATCTTCTGAGAATATAAAAAGATTATCTGTCAATATTTTTAGCTCCCTTTTTCTACTAGCGATATAATAAAACGTAGTTTATTCAAAATCTCTTTCAACCTTTGTTTCACTTTCCTTATCCTTTAGCAATTTTGAAAATATATCTTCCCCTTTAAATTGTAAAACAGTTTTGATAATAACAGACGCAAAAATAAAAATAAAAACCATTGCAGAAAATGCATTTGCTTTATTCTCTGGAAATATATATACCGAAGCCGCCCATATTGCATATAAACCTATTACAAAGTATCTAAATATCTTATATGCTCTAGTTGCTTCATCTGAAATAGTTTTATTCTCAAAGATTTTTGCATTAAAAAATATAGTAATGAAATTTTTGGGATCACTCACCCAAATTATTCCAGCATATGCTATGCTTACCACAATAAAATTATCCTTATTGGTGTTCAAAAAAGTAAATATTGCTACTCCAAAAACTAATAAAATAGCAATTTTAAACATGAGTCTTAAAAACTTTTTCATAAGAGGAACATCAACTTTTTGCAACGATTTTGGCATTATTACATTTAGCAACATGGAGATACCAATTACTTGGCTGAAAAATAGCATAATTTGACTAATTATTTGTATAGATTCAATTGAACTAATAATACTCTCTCCCAAATTCAATAACATAGGCTGATTTACCAATAACAAATGTTTATTAATCAAATTACTTATATTACCAAAGAAAATCGAAAGCCATGACAATATAAGTAATAGGAACGAGACCACAAGTGATGAAGATAAAAAACCTAGCATAAAACGTTTGTATTTAAAATACGAAATCATTTTTTTTATGTAATATCTGAAGAACAGACCGTTAACTACGATGAAGCATAACATTTTTAACAGTTTAGAAAAAGTGCTTGAAGATTTTTCTAGTATTAACACTTCAATTAGAGTAATTAACATAGGTAACATTATAATAACGCAGTAAAATAAAGCAATGTAATGTTCTGAATCTATACTTCCATCAGAAAGCTTTTTTTTTATTTTGTAAACAAATTTCTTCAATATATAACCACTCCTTCAAATTAAATAAAGAAGTATCGGCAATATAATACATACCAATACTTCTGTGATATTATCTGACTAAATATTCTTCGGGCAATTAGAATATTTAGTCACATGAATTTATCTAAAACCTTTGGTTATAAATTCTGAAAACTTTCTTTGAATATAAGTCATATCATCAACCGTGGCATCGATTTTCTCTAGCTTATTAAATAATTCTAATAGAGAATAGGTATTCTCGGAGACTTCTTTAGAGATCTTATTCAGTTCTTGTTTAGTATTTATACCTAATCCCTTAGTTCTGGCTCCGGATAATTTATCAAAAATAACACTCAACTGGTCTGAGTCTAATTTCTTAGCAAGTCTAGCTTCATCAATTCCACTTATTAAGTCTTTTGATAATTTTTCTAAATTATTAAAAACCTTCATACGATTTTTGACAGTATCTGCATTTAAATTATGCTTTACTTTAAGTACACTGTCTCCTATTGCTGTAGACCTAATTCCTTTTCTGTCTATAATAGTATAAACTAGTTCAAATAGAACTACACCTTCACGAATTTCACTATTTGAAACATTTATACCAATCTCTACTTGGTATTTTTTTCCTAACGGTATCGTATTTTTTAGTTTAACGCTCATAACCAAGCTTGAATCCGTAATAAAAGCCCTATCGATATATACAGGGTTTTTCATTCTCTTTGAATATTGATGCATAGCATTTAAAGATAAATATAGCACTATATTGTTATCATAATTTCTATATTTTGAAGATGTAAGAGCTCGCAAGTATACTTCTCCATCTTCCTTACCTTCAATAAACCTATACTGCTTTTTGATTTCCTCTGAATTTTCAAGAAGATATCTTATATTATCAATTAATAAATCTTTTTGGTCAGTTCGGAAACAGTATCCTGAAAATCTATCCAAACAAAACAAATCATCTAAGAATGCGCTACTAAAAGAGTATATTCCCGTTGCTGTATAAGCAATCTCTTCTGCATTGTCTATATCTGTAAATCCAAGAATTAATTGTTGTTTATCATTAAATCCTATTAATCTAACATTTCTAGTTGAGATATCTTTATCATACTTTTTATGTTTTATTTGTTTAAAAAGTTGTATTACTTCGTTTGAGCCCTCTACATTACACACTCTCTCGATGAAATCGATTTCAAATTTAACTGAACTAGATATTTCATCCGTTCCAAGTAAATTTAAAACTTGTGCTCTTGTGGCTTTACTCCCCGAGTCTTGGAGTGAATTAAAACTCCGAGTTTCTATAAATTTTGCCATTTAGCTCCTCTTTTCTTCAATATGGATTTAATCCAATTATTAAGAAAATAAGCAGGTATCAGGAACTACATACATATAGATAAATAATTTACGAACCTAAGTTCTCTCTTTTGTTTTTTTAATCGATATGGTAGTATAATCAACATATGATATTAATTATTAAGTCCTATGCTTGCCCGTATAGAACTGATACCCTAACAATGAATTTGCAGATTCATTGTTTTTTTTATTTTCTCAGGATATTATAACATATGAACTTTCATTCTACAAACTTAGAACCGAAAAGCATCTCTAAAATCGTTTTTAAGATGGTTTACTTAATCAGAAGCCTATTTAACATATAAAAATGATAACACGTGTTCAAACGCTTCTCATTAGCTTTTACAGTCTATCAACTTTTTAAAACAAATATTTTACTTTAAAAATAAAAAATGCGATAAATTTTAAACTTGTAAATGCGCCCTTTAGACGCAAAAAAGAGAAGTAGAAAACTCTACTTCTCTTCAACCTAATTAACCGAGTACTGCCTAGCAACCATCATCACACTTCCACATGTCTCATTACACCGAATTACTCATCCAGCTATCAATGTGTCTCAGTAGGTTGTTTTTTAATGAGTTCAAAAGATGTACCAGCATATGGACTACGAATTGCTTTGCTAAAATATTATTTCTACCTGTAAGATTGGAAAGGGTCTTAGGTACTCTCTATTCATCTGCAACCGCATGAGTTTCAATAAATGAATCAATCCTTCATCTATAGTTTGTCCGAATACAACTTCCTTACCTTCTCCAGAACTTACTTAACTTTGTGACTGATCATCTAACCATCTTTACCAGACATCGTCATAATTCCTTCGATCTTACTAAAATACTTACGTTAGCCCTTTTTTCAACAGAAGCATAGCCGACGGAATCAAAATCAAGGTCAACTAATAGTATAAGTAGGAAATTTCTGCCATAGATCCTTTGCTAAAAATTGATTAAGCATGTACCTTTGCAATCTTCCCTTGTTCGATATACACCATCAAAATACTGATATCAGCTGGGTTTACTCCGCTGATACGGCTCGCTTGGGCGATGGTTTCGGGTTGGATTTTTTGCAGTTTTTGTTTGGCTTCTGTTGCCAAGCCATTGATAGCGGCATAGTCGATGTTTTCAGGAATGCGTTTGGCTTCCATCCGTTTGAGTTTCTCCACTTTTTCGAGGGCTTTTTTGATATAGCCTTCGTATTTGATTTGGATCTCGACTTGTTCGATCTCTTTTGGCTTCAATGCTTCATTGGCTTCGATAAATTGTAGCATTTCGGCATACGTCACTTCAGGCCGACGCAAGAATTCATTTGCTAAAACGCCATCTTTCAAGGTAGCCGTCCCTTTAGCAGTCAAATACGCTTGTACTTCTGGCGTTGGTTTGATGCGGATCTTAGATAAACGTTTAATTTCTGCTTCAACAGCTTCTTTTTTCGCTACATACGCTTCGTATTGTGCTTCTGGGACGAGCCCGATTTGATGTCCCACTTCGGTCAAACGCAGATCGGCATTATCATGACGCAGCAATAAGCGGTATTCAGCACGAGAGGTCAATAAACGGTAAGGTTCATTGGTTCCTTTGGTCACCAAATCATCGATCATCACACCGATATAACCGTCGCTGCGTTTCATAATGAAGGGTTCTTTGCCTTGAATTTTCAAAGCGGCATTGATGCCTGCGATCAAGCCTTGACCGGCCGCTTCTTCATAGCCGCTGGTTCCGTTGGTTTGTCCTGCCGTAAAGAGGTTTTCGATGACTTTGGTTTCTAATGTTGGACGCAATTGATGAGGCACCACGACATCATATTCAATGGCGTAGCCCGTCCGCATCATTTCCGCTTTTTCTAAACCTGCGATGGAATGCAGCATTTGGACTTGGACGTCTTCTGGCATAGAAGTAGAAAGCCCTTGAACATACACTTCTTCGGTGTTCAACCCTTCTGGTTCCAAGAACAGTTGGTGACGAGATTTGTCTGCAAAACGCACGATTTTGTCTTCGATAGATGGGCAATAACGGGCACCTACTCCTTCGACGATCCCAGTAAACATCGGCGCCCGGTGTAAATTCTGGTTGATGATTTGGTGCGTCCCTTCGTTCGTATAGGTCAACCAGCAAGGTTCTTGGTTTTGATTGTAGGCTTCATCGGGTGTGCTGTAACTAAAGTGATTCGGTTGTTCATCGCCAGGCTGGATCTCCGTTACCTCATAGTTGATGGTGCTGGATTTGACTCGCGGTGGTGTACCGGTTTTAAAACGAGCGATCTCTAGACCAAGCTCTTTCAAATGATCGGCTAATCCAATCGATGGCTGGGAGTTGTTTGGACCAGAAGAATACTTCAACTCTCCAATGATGATCTCCCCTCGCAACGCTGTTCCTGCAGTGATCACTACAGCTTGGGCTTGGTAACGAGCGCCTGTAGAGGTCACGACGCCACGGCATTCGCCTTCTTCAACGATCAGCTTTTCAACGATCCCTTGGCGCAGTGTTAAATTGGCTTCTTTTTCGATCGTTCGTTTCATTTCAGCCGCATAGGCATGTTTATCGGCTTGCGCCCGCAAAGCCCGCACTGCGGGACCTTTTCCTGTATTGAGCATCCGCATTTGGATGTAGGTTTTATCGATATTTTTGCCCATTTCTCCGCCTAAAGCATCGATTTCGCGCACCACGACGCCTTTTGCTGGTCCGCCGACGGAGGGATTACAAGGCATGAATGCGACCATGTCTAAGTTGATGGTCAGTAAAAGGGTTTTTGCCCCCATTCGGCTGGCTGCTAAGGCAGCTTCTGATCCGGCATGGCCGGCACCAACAACGATCACGTCATAACTTTCTGCTTGATATTCTTGCATGGTGTTCTCCTTTTTACGCCAGTGGCGCATTCTTTATTTTCCTAAACAAAACTGACTGAACAATTGGGTGATCAACTCATCTTGGACACTGTCGCCGACAACTTCTCCTAGATAGTCCCAGCAGCGTGTCATATCGATTTGAACCAAGTCGACAGGCATTCCTGCTTCGATCCCTTGGATGACCTCAGACAACGACTGAACGGCATTTTCTAATAAGGCAATGTGGCGAGTGTTAGAAAGATAGGAAGCATCCTTATCGGTGGTTTTGCCCCCAAAGAATAGATCGGCAATGGCTTGTTCCAGTTGATCCAAGCCTTCACTCGTCAACACAGAGACAGAAAAAATCGGTTCATCTGCTGCGTACTGTGCTAGCTCAGCGGGTGCTAATTTTGGCTCAAGGTCGGTCTTATTCAATAAGATGATCCGACGGCTGCCAGCAGTCAGCTCCAGCAATTGTTTGTCTTCCTGGGTCAATCCTTCGCTTTGGTTGAGAACCAGCAAAATCAACTCCGCTTCTGCCAGTGCTTTGCGGCTGCGTTCGACCCCGATTTTCTCAACGACATCTTCTGTTTCGCGGATACCAGCCGTATCGATCAGTTTCAACGGTACCCCGCGAACATTGACATACTCTTCAATGACATCTCGAGTCGTACCAGCAATGTCTGTCACGATGGCTTTTTCTTCCCTTAATAAATGGTTCAATAAGCTGGATTTACCGACATTCGGCCGACCGATGATCGCAGTACTCAAACCTTCTCGCAAAATTTTTCCTTGTTGGGCAGTCGCTAATAAGGCTTGGATCTGCCCTTTGACCATCGTGGCTTTTTCTAGCAATAAGCGGGTCGTCAATTCTTCCACATCATCGTATTCAGGGTAATCGATATTCACTTCAACTTGCGCCAGCGTCTCTAAGATCTCTTGGCGTAAGGTCCGAATCAAGTGGGAAAGATTGCCATCCAGCTGATTGACTGCGAGATTCATCGCCTTATCGGTCTTGGCACGAATCAGGTCCATCACCGCCTCGGCTTGAGAAAGGTCAACCCGTCCGTTTAAAAAGGCCCGCTTCGTGAATTCCCCCGGCTCAGCCAACCGTGCGCCTTGTCGTAAAACCAGCTGCAAGAGTTGATTGACGACAACGATCCCGCCGTGGCAGTTGATCTCGACAACATCTTCTCGGGTAAAGGTCCGCGGCTTTTTCATCACTGATAGCATCACTTCATCCATCAAACGGTTTTCTTCTGGGTCTATGATATGACCATAATGGATCGTATGACTAGGGACTTGGGCGAGGGTTTTAGTGCCTGCTTGAAAAATCCGATCCGCAATTGCGATCGCTTCTTCCCCGCTTAATCGCACAATACTGATGGCCCCTTCGCCTGGCGGGGTGGAAATCGCGGCAATCGTATCAAATTCTTGCGTTATATTCGCCATGTTGCTTGCTCCTCCTATTTTTTCACATAAAAAAAGTGCCCACTCCACCCGTCAAATTGATTGAAAATCAATAAAAACGAGTAGACTTAGCACTTTGACTGCTTGTCAATTAAATTCTGGAAATAGATTAGCACATTTTTGCGTGAGTCGCAAGCTTCCTTCAAAAACTTTTAAATTTTGCATCTGTCCGCAAAAACCTTTAAAATAAAAGCAAAGAATAAGAAAAGAGGGATCTATTATGGAAACCATCAAATCATCAAACAGCGCTGCTCGCATTAAAGAAATCATTTTATCGACAGGAAACGTGAATCGGCCTTACGTCGTGCGGGATATCGTCTTTGCGGCAGACAAAATCGAAGTAGATCTATTTGATACATCTGTGAATTTGAACGACCTGTTGGCAGATGTGACCTATCGCTTAAAAGAAACCGCCCACAGCTACGGAGCGAATGCAGTGATCAACTGTCATTTCGAACATGACCGCATCGTCGAAGGCGACAAAACCTACCTTGAGATCTTTGCCTATGGTACAGTGGTTCAATTTACTCAATCAACCATCGGCGGCTAATTGCCTCTATCATCAAAAAAATACAAAAAAGAGTCCGCGGCATACGGACTCTTTTTTGATACCAAAGGCTGACCTACGTAACGTATGTTGACTTTGATAAGAATGATTTCTAGTCAAGGATACTTGGTTTTAAATTTGTTGTCAATCGCTTTTTCCCATCAAAAAAGGGAAAGGCTTGTCAGACCGCCTTTCCCTTTTTCATTAAATTCGTTTGTCCGCAGGTTCCACTACTAAGTAGCGATACGGTTCATCCCCTTCAGAATGAGTTTGAACATACGCATCTTTACTCAAAACTGAATGGATCTGCTTTCTTTCAAACGCCGGCATCGGTTCTAAAAAGACTGGGCGGCCTGTTCGTTTGACTTTTTCAGCAGTACGGCTAGCCAAACGTTCTAAGATCGCTTGACGTTTTTCACGGTAATCTCCGACATTCACTACAATCGACAATTTGTTTTTCGCGATGCGGTGAATATACACTTGCGCCAAATATTGCAGTGCATTCAAGGTTTTGCCGTGCTTCCCAATCAAAATGCCTTGTTTTTGCGTTTCTAAATGAAAGACGATCACGCCGTCTTGACGAGCGGTTTTTACTAAGGCGGGTGCATTCAATGCTTTTGAAATATTTGTCAGATAGAGTCCCAGCTGAGCCAGCGCTTCCTCATCTGAAAGATCCGTCAGCAAAACAGGTTCGCTCGCTGCTGCTTCCATCACACTGCTTGCATCCTCTGTCGTCACAGGATCTGGTTCTACCAGCGGTTTTGCTGGTACTTCTTCAACGGGTGCCGGTTCTTCAACGATTCGTTTTTCAATGGAGACCCGTGCTTGTTTTTTTCCTAGACCCAAGAAGCCTTTTTTTCCTTCATCCAGGACTTCGATTACTGCTTGATCTTTGGTGATACCAAGGACTTGCAATCCCTCTTGAATTGCTTCATCTACTGTCAGATTTTCATAAATCGGCATTGCAGTGCAACCTCCTCTTATTTTTTCCGTTTCTTTTTAGGACTCATTGCTTTTTTCAGCGCACGTTCACGCTCGCGTTCTTTGCGGGCAGCTTCTTCTCTTTCTTGGCGAATCTTGAATGGGTTATTTAAGATCATTGTTTGCACAACTTGGAATGCATTGGAAACGACCCAGTACAAGGAAAGACCGCTGGCAATGTTGATCCCCATCAGTAAGATCATCATCGGCATAGCGAAATTCATGATTTTCAGACTCGCATTTGATTCCACTTGGCTCATACTTGATAAGTAAGTACTTGCAAAAGTAAAGAGCGCCGCTAAAATCGGCAAGATGAAGTATGGGTCACGATCACCCAGCTGCAGCCATAAGAATTTTCCTTCTTGCAGAGCAGGAACCCGTGAGATCGATTGCCACAAGGCCATCAAAATCGGCATTTGTACCAATAATGGCAGACAGCCGGCATAAGGATTGACATTGTTTTCCGCATACAAACGTTGTGTTTCTTCTTTTAACTTGCTTTGTGTTTCTGTATCTTTTGACGCATATTGCTGCTGCAGCGCTTTTAACTTCGGTTGTAATTCTTGCGTTTTGCGCATGCTTTTGGTTTGGAAGTGCATCAACGGCATCAAAATGACCCGAATGATCAATGTAAAGAGGATGATCCCGATCCCGGCATTGCCGAAGGAGAGGGCTTTGATCGCCTCTGCAAAATAATAAACGATGTAACGGTCCCATAGACCAGTACTTTGTGCATTTACTTCACCTGTTGCACCGCAGGCAGATAAGACAACTACTAATGAGAGAACTCCCAAAAATAGTAAGACGCGTTTCCCTTTTTTCACGTAACTAATTCCTTTCCATTAATGAATAATTTTGGCAAGTTTTAAGACATGCTCTAAATTCGAGTAGATTTCCTTTGAGGAACAAGTGGCGATACTTGGACGGGCGATCACGATGAAATCGACCGCTGGTTCGATTCGCGGCTTCATTTCCGTTAAACTTGCACGGATCTTGCGCTTGATCTCATTTCGCTTCACTGCATTACCGACTTTTTTCCCTACAGATAAACCAACTCGAAAATGTGATTGCTCTTTAGGTAAGACATACACCACGAACTTCCGATTTGCAAAAGAATTTCCTGCCTGAAAAACTTTTTGAAAATCTTGCTCTGTTTTTACTCGATAGGATTTTCTCATCTTCGGTTCCTTCACTTCTTTCAATTAAGCTTCGCGAAACGGATTGAATCCGTAACCACTCACCTGTCAATAATACCATATTTGCCAAAAGTCAGACACTATATTCCGCAAAAACGGCATAAAAAAAAACCACTGGCATTCAGTGGCTTACGCAGAAATAACCTTTCTGCCTTTACGACGACGGCTAGCTAAAACACGACGTCCATTTTTTGTACTCATACGTTTACGGAATCCGTGAACTTTTTGACGTTTACGTTTATTTGGTTGATACGTTCTTTTCATTTATTTCCACCTCCATCAGGATAATGCTTATGCGCACAGACATACTTTGATAGTATAACGAGTCAAGTACTAGTTTGTCAATAAGAAGTTTGCTCAAAATCAGGCATTCTTTATCCACAATCCCTTTGATTTGTGTGGGTTTGCTGTTTATAGCCAATTTTTGTGGATAACTTTTTCCCCAGAGTTATTTTGGCTTTTTCCACAAACAAACAGCCTGTAGAAAAGTTTTCCACAATCACTTTTTTAACTGTTGATAACTACCCTAAAACCTAGTGTTATCAAGGCATGATCTTCACAGTGATCTGTGGATAAAGGAGATTATTTTACAGTTATTCACATTCTTTTTCTACCTGTGGATAGTCGGATTTCGAACATGTGCATTTCCATTTTTCTTTTATCCCGTTTTGTGGAAAAGTATTTTTTTCTAACCTTTTTTATCGTAATCTGTGGAAAACTTTTTCAATCCGTGCTATTTTAGTTATATCTATTCTTAGTTATAGGAGGACAATTTATGCCATCTGCTGATTCTATTTGGCAAGATCTTCAACGTTCCTTTAAAGAAGAGCTGAATCCGGCCAGTTATAGTGCTTGGATCGAGACTGCCAATGTCTTGTCGTTTGAAAAAAATCAGCTGCTGATCGAAGTACCCAGCGATCTTCATAAATCTTATTGGGAAAAAAATCTAGCTGCCAAAATTGTTGAAATGGGATTTATGAAAACTGGTGAAGAATTGATTCCTAGTTTTGTGACTGTCGAAGAAGCAGAAGCTTTAAAAACAGCCCCTTCTACTATTCAAACAGCTGCAGAAGAAAACGAGCGGCCGCCGAAATCGATCTTAAATGAAAAATACACATTTGATACCTTTGTCATCGGGAAAGGCAATCAGATGGCCCACGCTGCTGCTTTAGTTGTTGCAGAAGATCCTGGGTCTATTTATAATCCGCTGTTCTTCTATGGTGGCGTTGGTTTAGGGAAAACCCACTTGATGCACGCGATCGGTCATCAAATGTTGCTGAAACGTCCAAATGCCAAAATCAAGTACGTTAGTAGTGAAAATTTCACCAATGATTTCATTACTTCTATTCAAAAGAACAAAATGGAAGATTTTCGAAACGAATACCGCAATGTTGATCTTTTGCTGGTGGATGATATTCAATTCTTAGTCAATAAAGAAGGAACCCAAGAAGAATTCTTTAATACCTTCGAAGAACTGTATCGCAATAATAAACAGATCGTCTTGACAAGTGATCGTTTGCCAAATGAGATCCCGACTTTGCCGGAACGTTTGGTTTCCCGTTTTGCTTGGGGCTTATCCGTTGATATCACCCCGCCGGATCTAGAGACGCGGACTGCGATTTTACGGAAAAAAGCCGAAGCCGAACGCTTGGAGATCCCCGACGATACATTAAGTTATATCGCTGGGCAGATCGATTCAAATATCCGAGAACTTGAAGGAGCACTCGTGCGGGTGCAAGCTTTTGCTACGATGCAAAACTCAGACATTACAACGAGCTTGGCAGCTGAAGCCATCAAAGCCTTGAAATCAAGCCATGGCTCGACCCAAGTTTCGATTTTGCAAATCCAAGAAGAAGTCGCAAAATACTATCACATTCATGTCAATGATCTAAAAGGGAAAAAACGGGTCAAAGGCATCGTGGTCCCACGGCAGATCGCGATGTATCTCTCTCGAGAACTGACCGATAGTTCTTTACCAAAAATCGGCGGCGAATTTGGCGGCAAAGACCATACAACGGTCATTCATGCCCATGAAAAAATTCAGCATTTAGTCGAAACAGATCCCACGATCAAAAATGAGATCGCTGAAATCAAACAAATCCTCTTCAGCTGATCTGTGGATAAGAAAAGAAGAACCAAAAAAGTTGTCCACAAGTTATTCACAGGCATTTTCGTTAGTCTAATCACTCTTTTCTCGAGTTATCCACATTACTAACAAGCCTATTACTACTATTACTTTTATTTAATAACTATAAATTAAAGGAGTATCGCTATGAAGCTAACTTTAAACCGAACAGAGTTCATGCAAGAATTACAAACTGTCCAACGGGCGATTTCAACCAAAACCACCATCCCGATCTTAACTGGAGTAAAATTATCCCTTTCCGAAAAAGGATTGACCATGACTGGGAGCAACGCCGATATTTCCATTGAAACTTTTTTAAGTGTGGAAAACGAAAAAGCGCAAATGCAAATCGAAAAAACAGGAGCGATCGTTTTACAAGCACGTTTCTTCAGCGAAATTGTTCGTCGTTTACCTGAAAGTACCTTAACGTTAGAAGTTTTAGACAATAATCAAGTAGCGATCACTTCTGGAAAAGCCAACTTTACCGTCAACGGCTTGGATGCCGATAGTTATCCACATTTACCAGTTGTCGAAAGTCAAGATTCGATCGAGATTCCAGCGCACGTATTGAATAAGGTCGTTAGTGAAACAGTCTTTGCGGTTTCGCAACACGAAAGCCGTCCGATCTTGACTGGGGTCCACTTTGTCTTAGAAAATCAAAAATTATTAGCTGTTGCGACGGACTCACACCGTTTGAGCCAACGGGTGATTCCATTGGAAAGCGGAGAAACAGCCTTCAACATCGTGATTCCTGGCAAAAGCTTAACGGAACTTTCTCGTTCCTTAACAGATGAAGAAGAAGCGATCCAAATCAGCATTATGGATAACCAAGTGTTGTTCCAAACGAAAACCATGAAATTCTATTCTCGTTTATTGGAAGGAACTTACCCAGATACCAACCGTCTGATTCCTTCAAGCTTCAATACTGAGATTGAATTTTCTGTCCCAGAATTGTTACAAGCCATCGAACGGGCGTCATTGCTTTCTCATGAAGGCCGTAACAACATCGTTCGTTTGGCGATCTCCGAAGAAGCCGTTGTCTTATATGGAAACTCACCAGAAATCGGGAAAGTGGAAGAAGATCTTTCTTTTGAAAAAGTGACCGGCGACCCATTAGAGATCTCTTTCAATCCTGACTATATGAAAGCAGCACTCCGAGCATTTGGTGACACCAGCATCGTGATCCGCTTTATCTCAGCGATCCGTCCCTTTACATTGGAGCCAACAGAGAGCAAAGGCAGCTTTATCCAGCTGATCACACCGGTGCGGACCAACTAGTTTTTCATGTCTTTTGAAAAAAGTTGAAACAATCATCTGAAAATGAATAAATGAGTTAAAAGGGCTTAAAATCGTTTTTAAGCCCTTTTTTCTATTTTGGCTTCTTTTTTGTCTAAAAGCAGTAAGTCTTCTGAGAATGAAAAATATGCCGATGAATTTGTTTTCTTGGCAAAAAAAGAGTATAATAGAGCTAAACGCTCTTTGATAGAATTGAGGGGAATTATGAAAATGCAAATACCGTTAGAAACGGAATACATGACACTTGGACAAATGCTCAAAGAAGTCAGTGTGATCAGCAGCGGCGGCCAAGCGAAATGGTACCTTGCAGAGCACACCGTTTTTGTCGACGGCGAGCCAGAAAATCGACGAGGGCGCAAATTGTATGCGGGAATGCGTGTTGAGCTACCTGATGAAGGTACTTTTTTTATGGTGAAGAAGGAAGACGCCGATGCGGCTGAATGAGTTGCATTTAAGCAATTATCGGAACTATGATTCGCTGACACTGACTTTTGAGAAAGGTCTGGTCATTTTTTTAGGCGAAAACGCGCAAGGAAAAACCAATATTTTAGAAAGTATCTATGTATTGGCGATGACCAAAAGCCACCGCACCTCCAGCGAGCAAGAGCTTATCCGCTGGGACACAGAAGGGGCGCGGATCTCTGGCAGTGTCAGTCGGGGACGCTCAACGATCCCGTTAGAACTGTTTTTGTCAAAAAAAGGACGAAAAACGAAAGTAAACCACATTGAGCAAAAAAAGCTCAGTAGTTACATAGGGCAGTTGAATGTCATTTTATTTGCTCCAGAAGACCTCTCCCTTGTAAAAGGAAGTCCCCAAGTCCGCCGTAAATTTCTCGATATGGAAATTGGGCAGATCGATCCAATCTATCTTTATGATCTCGTTCAATACCAATCCGTTTTGAAACAGCGCAATCAATACTTAAAACAGCTGAATGAAAAAAAACAGACCGATGAGATCTATTTAGATGTTTTAACGGAACAGCTGGTGGCTTTCGGCAGTAAAATCATTTTAGCCAGACAACGATTTGTTCAGCGCTTGGCGTATTGGGCAAATCAGCTGCACCAAAAGATCAGCCAAGGAAAAGAAACCTTGCAGATCGACTACTTATCGAATGTGCCTGGTGAGGCGAGTACGCTGGAGGAGATCCAACAGCAATTTGTCAAAGCCTTGGCACAAGTCAAAGACCGTGAACGATTTCGGCAAGTCACGTTGGCAGGTCCCCATCGAGACGATCTGGATTTTTTGATCAATGAGAAAAATGTTCAGACCTTTGGTTCGCAAGGACAGCAGCGAACGACCGCCTTGAGTGTTAAATTGGCAGAAATCGATTTGATGAAAGAAGAAACGGGGGAATATCCCGTCCTTTTATTAGATGACGTCATGAGTGAGCTGGATGATTCCCGACAACTGCATTTATTGGAGACCATTGAAGGAAAAGTTCAGACCTTTCTGACAACGACGACATTAGAACATGTGAAAGACAAAATGTCTGTGGAAGCAGAGATTTTTTATGTAGAGCAAGGACATATTAAAGGAGAATAGACTGAATGACAGAAGAAGAAAAAAGCTTAGTTGAACGTGCGAAAGCCTATGATGCCAGTCAGATCCAAGTGTTGGAAGGACTAGAAGCCGTCCGCAAACGACCTGGGATGTACATTGGTTCTACCAGTTCAGAAGGTTTGCACCACTTAGTATGGGAAATCGTCGATAACTCGATCGATGAAGCACTAGCAGGCTTTGCCTCAAGTATTCAAGTGATCATTGAACCAGATAATAGTATTACGGTCGTCGATGACGGTCGGGGGATCCCCGTTGATATCCAAGCCAAAACAGGCCGTCCAGCGGTAGAAACCGTCTTTACGATCCTGCATGCCGGCGGGAAATTCGGCGGTGGCGGCTACAAAGTATCTGGTGGACTGCACGGGGTAGGGTCCTCCGTCGTTAATGCGTTATCCACGACTTTAGACGTAAAAGTCTATAAAGAAGGCAAAGTGTATTATCAAGAATACCATCGTGGGGCAGTCGTTGATGACTTGAAAGTGATCGATGAAACCGACCGCCACGGAACGACCGTCCACTTTGTTCCAGATCCAGAGATCTTTACGGAAACAACCGTATTCAATTTTGATAAATTAGCGACACGGGTTCGGGAATTAGCCTTCTTGAACCGTGGCTTAAAAATCTCGATCGAAGACAAACGGGAAGAAAAACCCGTCTTGAAAGAATATCATTACGATGGCGGGATCAAGAGCTATGTGGAGCATTTGAATGCAAGTAAGACAGTGATTTTCCCAGATCCGATCTACTTAGAAGGAGAACAACAAGGAATCACGGTTGAAGTTTCCATGCAATATACCGATAGCTACCACAGCAACCTGTTGAGTTTTGCCAACAACATCCATACCTATGAAGGCGGAACCCATGAATTCGGCTTTAAGACTGCCTTGACACGGGTGATCAACGATTACGCCCGCAAGTCAAAATTGATGAAAGAAAACGACGAAAACCTGACCGGAGAAGATGTTCGGGAAGGATTGACGGCAGTTATCTCTATCAAGCATCCAGATCCTCAGTTTGAGGGACAAACGAAAACCAAATTAGGAAATTCCGAAGTGCGGACAGTCACTGATCGTCTTTTTTCCGAACATTTCACGAAATTCTTGATGGAAAACCCGAATGTGGGTCGTCAAGTCGTGGAAAAAGGACTTTTGGCATCAAAAGCCCGTCAAGCAGCCAAACGTGCGCGGGAAATGACTCGCCGAAAAGGTGCGTTAGAAATCAGTAACTTACCTGGGAAATTAGCCGACTGTTCCAGTAATGATCCAGAAAAATGCGAATTGTTTATCGTCGAAGGAGATTCTGCCGGCGGTTCAGCAAAACAAGGCCGCAGTCGCGAATTCCAAGCGATCTTACCGATCCGTGGGAAAATTTTAAATGTCGAAAAAGCCAGCATGGACAAAATCTTAGCAAACGAAGAGATCCGTTCGCTGTTTACGGCAATGGGAACTGGGTTTGGTGCTGATTTTGATGTAGCAAAAGCCCGTTACCACAAGCTAGTTATCATGACCGATGCCGATGTCGATGGTGCCCATATCCGGACCCTACTTTTGACGCTGTTCTATCGTTATATGCGTCCAATCGTTGAAGCTGGTTATGTCTATATCGCACAACCGCCATTGTACGGTGTCAAACAAGGGAAAAATATCCACTATATCCAACCCGGCAAGAATGCCGAACAAGATTTGAAAAATACGATTGAATCACTGCCTGCGACACCAAAACCAACGGTTCAACGCTACAAAGGTCTAGGGGAAATGGATGACCACCAGTTATGGGAAACCACGATGGACCCTGAAAACCGGATGATGCTGCGGGTCAGCGTAGATGATGCCATAGAAGCCGATCAAATTTTTGAAATGCTGATGGGGGATCGCGTCGAACCAAGACGGGCCTTTATCGAAGAAAACGCGCACTACGTGAAAAATCTTGACATCTAGCCAATCGTAGAGGAGGAAACAGCTTGAGTGAAGAAGCAAAACAAAATATTCATGACGTCAATCTGACCAGTGAAATGCGCGAGTCCTTTATCGATTATGCAATGAGTGTAATTGTTGCTAGGGCTTTACCAGATGTGCGGGATGGCTTAAAGCCGGTTCACCGCCGAATTTTATATGGAATGAATGAATTAGGGGTCACACCAGACAAGCCCCATAAAAAATCAGCCCGGATCGTCGGCGATGTCATGGGGAAATACCATCCCCATGGGGACAGTGCGATCTATGAATCAATGGTGCGGATGGCACAGCCCTTTAGCTATCGCTACATGCTAGTCGATGGCCACGGAAACTTTGGTTCAGTCGATGGTGACGGTGCCGCTGCGATGCGGTATACCGAAGCCCGCATGAGTAAACTAGCGATGGAGATGCTGCGGGACATCAACAAAGATACCGTTGATTTCCAAAGCAACTATGATGATACAGAACGAGAACCAGCGGTATTACCTGCCCGCTTCCCGAACCTTTTGGTCAACGGGACGACTGGGATCGCTGTTGGGATGGCGACCAATATCCCGCCTCATAACTTGAATGAAGTCATTGCCGCCATCGATCTATTGATGGAAAATCCAGAAGTCACAACGAGTGAATTGATGGAAGTCCTACCAGGACCAGACTTCCCAACTGGCGGGATCGTGATGGGAAAATCCGGTATTCGCCGTGCCTATGAAACAGGGAAAGGTTCGATCACTGTTCGCGGAAAAGTCGAAGTGACTGAAATGCCCAACGGCAAAGAACGGATCTTAGTGACTGAATTGCCATATATGGTCAATAAAGCGAAGTTGATCGAACGGATCTCTGAGCTGCACCGTGACAAACGGATCGAAGGAATCACCGATCTGCGGGATGAATCGTCTCGTGAAGGCATGCGGATCGTGATCGACGTTCGTCGCGACGTCAGTGCGTCGGTGATCTTAAACAATCTCTACAAAATGACTGCACTGCAATCTTCTTTTGGCTTTAATATGTTAGCCATTGAAAAAGGCGTGCCGAAGATTTTGAGCTTGAAACGAATTTTAGAAAACTACATCGAGCACCAACAAGAAGTGGTGACTCGTCGGACACAGTTTGATAAAAACAAAGCAGAAGCTCGTGCCCACATCTTGGAAGGATTACGGATCGCATTGGATCATATCGATGAGATCATTGCTTTGATCCGAGCATCAAATTCTGATGATGAAGCGAAAAATAGCATGATGGAGCGCTTCAAATTGTCCGATCGCCAAGCGCAAGCGATTTTAGATATGCGTTTGCGTCGCTTGACTGGTTTGGAACGCGACAAGATCGAAAACGAGTACCAAGGCTTGTTAGAATTTATCGCTGATTTGACAGACATTTTAGCAAATCCACAACGGGTCCTAGAAATCATCCAAACGGAGTTGCAAGAATTAGGCCAACGCTTTGGCGATGATCGGCGAACTGAATTATTGGTTGGAGAAGTCTTGAGTCTTGAAGATGAAGATTTGATCGAAGAAGAAGAAATCGTCATTACCTTGACGAACAATGGGTACATCAAACGAGTAGCTAAGTCTGAATTCCGTGCACAACGCCGCGGCGGACGTGGCGTTCAAGGAATGGGGATCCACGATGAAGATTTCGTGAAGACATTGGTTTCTTGTTCGACTCATGACACATTACTGTTCTTCACCAATAAAGGGAAAGTTTACAAAGCCAAAGGTTATGAAATTCCTGAGTATGGTCGAGCAGCCAAAGGGATCCCTGTGATCAATCTCCTAGGGATCGATTCTAGCGAACGGATCGAAGCGATCATTTCGGCTTCTGGTGGGCCTCAAGAAGGACGCTACTTGTTCTTCACGACGCGTCTAGGTGTGGTCAAACGGACCTCAGTGACGGCCTTTTCAAATATCCGTGCCAATGGTCTGATTGCGATCGGTCTTCGGGAAAATGATGAGTTGGTCAACGTGATCGAAACCCACGGCGAAGATGTCGTGATCATCGGAACCCACGATGGCTACTCTGTGACCTTCAAAGAAGCCCTTGTTCGGGATATGGGCCGAACAGCTGCTGGTGTGCGAGGCATTCGTCTAAGAGACGGAGACTACGTGGTAGGCGCTGCAGTGATCACAGAAGACAGTGAAGTCTTGGTCATCACTGAGAACGGCTATGGCAAGCGTACCAAAGGCTCTGAATACCCAATCAAAGGTCGGGGCGGAAAAGGGATCAAAACAGCCAACATTACGGCGAAAAATGGTCCATTAGCCGGCTTGACGACGGTCAGCGGTGAGGAAGACATCATGGTGATCACCGATAAAGGCGTCTTGATTCGTTTCAATGTAGCGACTGTTTCCCAAACTGGTCGGGCAACCTTAGGGGTTCGTTTGATGAAGATGGAAAACAATGCCAAAGTAGTGACGATGGCAACGGTTGAACCAGAAGTCGAAGAAGAACTAGCGACTGCTGAAGAAACAGCGGTACAAGACGTACCAGATGTGGAAGAAACAACGGAAGACACCACGGATACACAAGAATAAGCAATACGTTTTCTAGGAAGACAGCAACCTGCGAACCTGCAGCTTGCTGTCTTCCTATTCTTTTTCAAAAAATCGGCAGCAGCTGACGTATTTATCAGTGTAAGCGATTGTTTGCGGTGATGGGTAGATGCAGGGACGCAAAAAAACAGCTTGCAGTAAGGACGAAAAAAGTGTATAATAATTATTTGTGAGTAGTCTAATTAGACCACTCTCTCTGCTCCTAGAAAACTAGGGGCCAAAGTCCACAGGGAGGTGAAAAATCAATGGAAAACACGAAATATGAGATTTTATATATCATTCGTCCAAACATTGATGAAGAAGCAAAAGCCGCATTGATCGCTCGTTTTGACTCAATCTTAACTGATAACGGCGCTGAAGTTATCGAATCAAAAGATTGGCAAAAACGCCGTCTAGCGTATGAAATGGATGGATTCCGTGAGGGTATCTATCACATCGTTAAAGTTTCTTCTTCAACAACTGCAAGTGCAATCAACGAGTTTGACCGTCTTGCGAAAATCAATGATGACATTATCCGTCACATGATTGTCAAAGAAGAAGCATAATATTGTTTCACATGAAACAAAAGCGATGAGGAGATGATGAACTTTGATTAATAATGTTGTACTAGTAGGAAGACTAACCAAAGATCCTGATTTACGTTACACTTCTAATGGCACTGGTGTCGCAACCTTTACCTTGGCGGTAAACCGCAATTTTACCAACCAAAGTGGAGAGCGCGAAGCTGATTTCATCAACTGTGTTATTTGGAGAAAACCAGCGGAAACATTAGCAAACTATGCACGCAAAGGAACTTTATTAGGGGTTACTGGACGTATTCAAACCCGTTCATACGACAACCAACAAGGCCAACGTGTTTATGTAACAGAAGTCGTTGCTGACAACTTCCAATTATTAGAGTCGCGGAATGCTTCCGAGCAAAGACGCACAACTGATAGCGGATCTGGCAGTAACAATACGTATAACTCAAACAGTTCTTCTGGATTTGGTAACAATAACTCAAATCAAACTCAATCCTCTCAACCATCAGGAATGCCTAATTTTGATCGAGACAACTCCGATCCATTCGGAAACTCATCAATCGACATTTCAGACGATGATTTACCATTCTAAGAAATTGATAGGAGGGAAATAGGATGGCACAACAAAGAAGAGGCGGACGCAAACGTCGTAAAGTAGACTACATTGCTGCAAACCATATTGAACATATCGATTATAAAGATATTGAATTACTAAAACGTTTCATTTCAGAACGCGGTAAAATCTTACCACGTCGTGTAACTGGTACTGGTGCGAAAAACCAACGCAAACTTACCATTGCAATCAAACGTGCGCGTATCATGGGATTACTTCCATTCGTAGGCGAAGAATAAATCAAATGATTTTCATTGACAAGTTTCTTTTGAAGCTTGTCAATTTTTTTATCCATCGAAGAGTAACTTGTTATTTTATATATAGATAGAATAACGAATGATAGAAATTTTTTCCTAGTTGGTTCACCAAAAAAGTTTCACGTGGAACTTTTTTGCATCAATCGCCTATTTGATTGTTTTGTGGTAAAATAAGGAACAAAGCTTCAAAAAAATGGGATGATACATTGAGGGGTAAAAAAGATGGCAGCAATTGGGTTGATTTCAATTGATAATTACGATGATTTGATTGAGAAAAAAGACGACAAACAAGTTTCTTATTTGAACTCGCTGATCACGACATTGATTTCTGATTGGGCAAGTGAGAATCATGTTTTTTACAAACGAATCAATTCCGAGCGGTTTCTTTTCGTCGCGAAGTATTCAGATATTGAGCGGATGAAGGAAGAAAAATTCCAATTTTTGACTAGAGTACGGCAAGTTGCGGAAAAAAATGATCTGCCATTAACGATTAGTATGGGGATCTCCTATGGGGAAGAGTCTTTTGAAGAGATCGGGGAAGTGGCACAAAACAATCTCGACATTGCGTTAGTTCGCGGCGGTGATCAAGTCGTTTTAAAAGAAGCCAAAGAAGAAGCAAAACCGCAATTCTTTGGTGGCAATACAGACGGCACACCCAAGAGAACGCGTGTTCGTTCTCGTGCCATGAGTACGGCGTTGAGAAAGATTTTTGCTGAAAACCAGCGGATCTTTATCATGGGTCATCGTTACCCAGACATGGATGCCTTAGGTTCGGCTTTTGGGGTGGCTTACATGGCGATGATGAGCGATAAAGAATGCTACATCATTTTAAATCCAAAAGAGATCACCGCAGACATTCAACGGGCATTGGAAGAATTGAAAAAATACCCCGAGCTGGAACGATTTGTGATCACTGGGGAAGAAGCAGTTAATTTATCAAATGAAGAAAGTGTGCTAGTGATGGTAGATTACCATAAGCCGTCGATGTCGATCTCGCAAGCGGTCTATGATGAATTTGACAAAATCGCAGTGATCGATCACCATCGTCGCGGGGATGAGTTTCCCGATAAGCCACTCTTGACGTATATTGAATCTTCCGCGTCTTCGGCATCGGAACTGGTAGCAGAATTAATCCAGTATCGTGCTTCTCGCAGATCGCAAGTCCCGAAATTTATTACGACTTCTTTATTAGCGGGCATCTACGTGGATACGAAGAACTTCACGGTGCGAACCACTGGTCGGACCTTTGATATTGCTGGTTATTTGAAAAACCAAGGCGCAGATACGTCATTGGTTCAATACATGTTGAGTACGGATCTCGATTCCTATTTGATGATCAGTGAACTGGTTTCTCGCAGCCAGCATTTCCGAGAAGATATCGTGATTGCTGCAGCGGATGAAGATCGGGTGTACGATAGTGTCACCGTTGCGAAAGCGGCCGATACTCTGCTATCGATCAACGGGATCCATGCCGCATTTGTCATTACGAAACAACCAGGAGATTTGATCGGTATCAGTGCTAGAAGCACTGGTAAAGTCAATGTACAAACCTTGATGGAGGCATTAGGCGGCGGCGGACATTTTACCAACGCAGCCACGCAAATAAAGAACAGCAGCATTGGTGATGTAGAAAACCAGCTGCGAGCGGAATTAACGAAAAATGAACAATAACAAGGAGTGACCAAGATGAAAGTTATTTTCTTACAAGATGTCAAAGGCAAAGGCAAAAAAGGCGATATCAAGGAAGTCCCTAATGGCTACGCACAAAACTTTCTGATCAAAAACAACTTAGCCAAACCTGCCAACAATGAAAGCATGGCAGAATTAAAAGGCAAACAAAAAGCCAAAGAAAAACAAGACGCAGAAGTCTTAGCAGAAGCGAAAGAGTTAAAAGCACTTCTTGAAAAAGAAGAAACCGTTGTGAAGATCAATGCCAAAGCAGGGGAAGATGGCCGCTTGTTCGGTTCGATCCCATCAAAACAAATCGCAGATGCCTTGAACAAGCAATACAAAATCAAAATCGACAAACGCAAAATCGAATTGGATCAGCCGATCCGTGCATTAGGCTTTACGCAAGTACCTGTAAAATTGCACCCACAAGTAACAGCAACGATCAATGTTCATACCATCCAAGAATAAGCATTACTCCCAACAGTCACATGTTGGGGTTTTTTTCGGCAAACGTCCAAGCAATCTTGTACTTTGGATGGGAATCTTGTAGAATGAATGGACGAAGGAGCGAATGGCATGAATGAAGTTTGGCAAAATCAAGTTCCCCCACAAGATATTGAAGCGGAACAAGCGGTCCTAGGGGCAGTCTTTTTAGATGCCGATGCGATCATCGATGCAATGGAAGTAATCGCCCCAGAAGATTTTTATCGCCGCAGCCATCAAATAATTTTTCAAGCAATGATCCAGTTGAACGACCGTAGTGAATCGATCGACTTGATTACGTTGAAAGCAGAAATTGAAAAAAGCAACAGTCTTGAAGATGTTGGCGGCCTGACGTATCTGACTGAACTGAGTCAAGCTTCACCATCAGCAGCAAGTATTGCTTATTATGCGAAGATCGTTGACGACAAAGCCACGTTACGCAATCTGATCCAAACAGCGAGCCGCATCGTAACCAAAGGCTTTGAACAAGATGAAGATGTGCAGTCGATCATTGATCAAGCAGAAAAAAGTATTTTAGAAGTATCCGAAAAGCGCAATAGCAATGGCTTCCAATCGATAGCGGAAGTCTTGAATCGGACGATCGAAACGATCGATCAGTTGGCGCAAAACAACGAAGAAATCACCGGATTACCTACGGGTTATGCGGCTTTAGACAAAATGACGGCGGGGCTGCAAAAAGAAGAGCTGATTATTCTTGCTGCCCGCCCCGCGGTAGGGAAAACCGCGTTTGCCTTGAATATCGCACAAAATGTCGGAACGAAAACCGATCGTTCCGTGGCGATCTTTAGTCTGGAAATGGGGGCTGAATCATTGGTCAACCGGATGCTTTGTGCGGAAGGCTCGATTGAGGCCAGTCACTTGCGGACGGGGCAGCTCTCAGAAGAAGAGTGGCGCAATTTGATCGTTGCCATGGGCAGTCTTTCTAACGCCAATATCTATATCGATGATACCCCTGGGATCAAGATCTCTGAGATTCGGGCGCGTTGTCGGAAACTGGCGCAAGAAAAAGGCAATCTCGGCTTGATTTTGATCGACTATTTGCAGCTGATTGAAGGAACGGGTCGCGAAAACCGCCAACAAGAAGTCTCTGAGATCTCTCGCCAATTAAAGAAACTGGCGAAGGAATTAAAAGTGCCAGTGATCGCACTGTCTCAGCTTTCTCGGGGTGTGGAACAACGACAAGACAAGCGTCCTGTTTTAAGTGATATTCGGGAATCAGGATCGATCGAGCAGGATGCCGATATCGTTGCTTTCTTGTACCGAGATGACTACTACCGCAGCGAAGGCGACGATGACGATGAACCAGAAGAACAACAAAACAACAATGTGATCGAAGTCATTATCGAGAAAAACCGGAGTGGTGCCCGAGGGACCGTCGAACTTCTATTTATCAAAGAATACAATAAGTTCTCCTCGGTCTCGCCGCGAGAAGAGTTCGGGTAAGACACCAACGATGTGAGAAACCAAGGCTCCTGCTGCCGTCTGCATTGCGCTGATGGCAGCAGGGCTTTTTTTATGTGCCGACTTTATTCGTTTTTACGTGTATAAATAATTATTGAGAAGAAAATAGTTCGTTTTTTACCCCTGAAAAATGAGAATTTAAAACGATTATTCGATTTTAGATTGAAAGAGCTTGCGAATCTTGTTACAATACTTAGGGAATGCACTAATTAAAGAAAGAGGTCATTATATGTCATCTGTAGTAGTAGTAGGTACACAATGGGGCGATGAAGGTAAAGGAAAGATTACGGACTTTTTGAGTGAAAACGCGGAAGTCATTGCACGTTATCAAGGTGGAGACAATGCCGGCCATACGATTAAATTTGACGGTGTGACCTATAAACTGCATTTGATTCCTTCTGGGATCTTTTATGCAGATAAAATCAGTGTCATTGGAAACGGGGTCGTTGTGAACCCGAAATCATTAGTTAAAGAATTAGCATACTTGAAAGAAAACAATATAATAACAGAAAACTTAAAGATTTCTGATCGTGCACATGTTATTTTACCTTACCATATCCAATTGGATCAGCTGCAAGAAGATGCTAAAGGTGACAACAAGATCGGTACCACGATCAAAGGGATCGGACCAGCCTATATGGATAAAGCTGCCAGAGTCGGCATTCGGATCGCTGATCTTTTAGACAAAGAAATTTTTGAAGAACGTCTGCGTATCAACTTAGAAGAAAAAAATCGTCAATTCGTGAAAATGTTTGACGCAAAGCCAATCGCCTTTGAAGACATTTTTGAAGAGTATTACGAATATGGCCAACAAATCAAAAAATATGTGACGGATACTTCGGTGATCCTTAACGATGCCTTAGATGAAGGCAAACGGGTTTTATTTGAAGGGGCACAAGGCGTGATGCTGGATATCGACCAAGGAACCTATCCTTTCGTGACATCATCCAACCCCGTTGCTGGGGGAGTCACTATTGGTAGTGGTGTGGGTCCTTCAAAAATCAACAAAGTCGTTGGTGTCTGCAAAGCTTACACCTCTCGGGTAGGAGATGGTCCTTTCCCAACGGAACTGTTTGATGAAACAGGTGAACAAATTCGTAAGATCGGTCGTGAATACGGAACAACGACAGGACGTCCTCGCCGTGTGGGCTGGTTTGATACCGTCGTGATGCGCCATTCAAAACGTGTTTCAGGGATCACGAACCTATCCCTTAACTCGATCGATGTCTTGAGCGGCTTAGAAACCGTGAAGATCTGTACGGCTTATGAACTAGACGGCGAATTGATCTATCATTACCCAGCAAGCTTGAAAGAGTTGAACCGCTGCAAACCAGTCTACGAAGAACTTCCTGGCTGGTCTGAAGACATTACTGGCTGCAAAACATTAGCAGATCTGCCAGAAAATGCACGCAATTACGTTCACCGCATCTCTGAATTAGTCGGTGTCCGCATTTCGACCTTCTCGGTAGGACCAGACCGCAGCCAAACCAACATTTTAGAAAGTGTTTGGGCGCAAATCTAATCTGACGCAAAAGCTTCAGAACAAGACGAAGAACTCCTGTGTCAAAAGCAGTCAACGATAAGTTTGGCTGCTTTTGATGAGAATTTCTTCTGTCTTGTTCTTTTTTTGCTATAATAGGGGGTAACGAGAGGGGTGAAACCATGTTTCAAATCATGACAGATTCCTGCTGTGATTTACCAGCAGCAAGATTAGCGGAGCTAGATGTTGCGTATATTCCGATGCTGATCGAATTAGACGGCAAAGAATATATCGATGATATGGGCAAAGAATTTGATACGGAATGGTTTTTAGGAAAACTAAAAGAACATGCGCAGCCGACAACTTCTCAAATCAATGTCGGACGTTATATGGAGTATTTTCGGCCGTATGTCGAAGCGGGCACACCGGTCCTTTATTTAGGTTTTTCTTCAGGAATGAGCGGCTCATTCCAAAGTGCCGTCCAAGCCGTAGCCTTACTAAAAGAAGAATACAAAGAAGTTGCGATCACCTTGATCGATACGCGCTCTGCGAGTTTAGGCGAAGGCTTCTTAGTGGCTGAAGCAGCCCAACAAAAAGCCCAAGGACGTTCGTTGCTAGAAGTCAGCCAATGGGTAGAAGAAAACAAACTGCGTTTAGATTCATGGGTCACCGTCGACGATTTAAAACAATTGGAACGCGGCGGCAGAATCTCTAAAACGGCGGCAGCGATCGGCGGATTGCTGAACGTGAAACCAATTATTACCGTCGATACTGCGGGAAAATTACGCAGCGTTGATCGAGTGCGGGGACGCAACAAAGCGATCCAAAAAATCGTAGATCAAACCATCGCCAATCTTCACGAATCAAAAACCAATACGGTTTATTTTGCCAATGCTGGCGATGCCGAAGCGGCGGAGAAAGTCATCAAACGTTTGACCGAAAAAATTCCTGACATTATTATTCATCATTATCCATTAGGTCCAACGATCTCCAGTCATACCGGCTACGGCTGCTTGGCGCTGTTTTCATTCGGCAAAGCCCGTTTAGAACAAGCGTAACCTGCCAAAAATACCCGAAGCACCTAGGAAAAATAAAAGAAACGCTCCAGTTGCAGCCTTGGTGGCGGGCAACTGGAGCGTTCTTTTTTTCAAAAGCAGCTTATTGATTCATTTCTGCTACGCGTTTTTGGACATCTTTGTTTTCTAAGAATTCATCGTAGGTCGTTTCGGCACGATCCACCACGCCTTTGCTAGAGACCGCAATGATACGGTTCGCAAGGGTTTGAATAAATTGGTGGTCATGAGAAGCAAACAACAATGAGCCGGTGAAGGCCATCAAGCCATCGTTTAATGCGGTGATCGATTCTAAGTCCAAGTGATTGGTTGGATCATCCAATACCAGTACGTTGGCTTTTGAAAGCATCATTTTCGACAACATGCAGCGAACTTTTTCGCCCCCGGAAAGAACATTGACGGGTTTTAATACTTCATCCCCAGAGAACAACATGCGACCTAGGAAGCTGCGCAAGAAGGTATTGTCGTCTTCTTCTTTGCTTGCGTATTGACGCAACCAATCAACGATCGGGGTATCCGTATCAAATTCGCTGGTCGTATCTTTTGGCAAGTAGGCATGCTGCGTGGTCACGCCCCAACGAACACTACCTGTATCAGGAGTGATTTCCCCCATGATGACTTTGAATAGCGTTGTGGTGGTGATATCGCTATTGGCAACAAAAGCGACTTTGTCGTCTTTGTTCAAGGTGAAAGAGATATTGTCTAAAATCTTTTTGCCGTCGATCGTCACACTGACATTGTCGACTTGCAGCAAGTCATTCCCGATTTCACGTTCTGGTTTAAAACCGACAAACGGGTAGCGGCGAGACGAAGGTTGAATATCATCAAGAGTGATTTTATCCAACATTTTTTTCCGAGATGTTGCTTGTTTGGATTTTGATGCATTGGCACTAAAGCGTGCGATAAAGTCTTGCAGTTCTTTGATCTGCTCTTCTTTTTTGGCATTTGATTGGGATTGTAATTTCGCAGCTAATTGGCTTGATTCCAACCAGAAATCATAGTTGCCGACAAACAATTTGATTTTGCCGAAGTCTAGATCGGCCATATGGGTACAAACTTTATTTAAGAAGTGGCGGTCATGGGAAACAACAATGACGGTGTTGTCAAAGTTGATCAGAAACTCTTCTAACCAGTTGATAGATTGGATATCCAATCCGTTGGTAGGCTCATCTAGGAGCAAGACGTCTGGCTTACCGAAAAGGGCTTGTGCGAGTAAGACTTTCACCCGTTGACCAGCAGTTAGATCTTTCATCAAGACATGATGCAATTCATCGGGAATGTTCAAGCCTTGCAAAAGAACAGCTGCTTCGGGCTCTGCTTCCCAGCCATCAAGTTCCGCAAATTCGCCTTCTAGTTCGGCGGCACGAATCCCATCTTCATCAGAAAAGTCTTCCTTCATGTAGATCGCGTCTTTTTCTTTCATCACTTCGTAGAGACGTTTATGGCCCATGATGACCGTTTCGATCACTGGAAACTCTTCGTAATCATAGTGGTTCTGCTTCAAGACAGCCATCCGTTCATCAGGACCTAAAGACACATTCCCGGTTGAAGGTTGGATCTCACCAGATAAAATTTTTAAAAAAGTTGATTTACCAGCACCATTTGCACCAATCAAACCATAACAATTACCAGGCGTAAACTTAATATTAACATCATCAAACAGTTTGCGGTCTGAAAAATGCAAACTTACATCACTTACTGTAATCAATTCTTTTCCTCACTTTATATAAATTGACATGGAGTCTCCTAGCATTATAGCGATGAATGTTGAAACTTTCAAGTAAAGCCGAGGATTTCATCAGGAAAGGCTTAGGGCTGGTGAAAGAAAAATTTTGGCTGCTGCTGCCTTCCTAGTAGAACCTGACGGCTTCCTATGCTAGAGTATTGGTAGAATAGTTAGACAAAGGAGCAGACGAATGGTGGATTGGTTGGTTGGATTGTCGCCATGGCAGCAAGCGTTGGCGGGGACAATCTTTACGTATGGTATGACGGCGCTTGGGGCAGCGCTAGTCTTTTTCTTCAAAGAAATCAATAAAAATGTCCTGAATACAATGTTGGGGTTTGCCTCTGGCGTGATGATCGCTGCTAGTTTTTGGTCGTTATTAGATCCTGCGATCGCACGAGCCGAAGAAAATGGCGACATTCCGTGGCTTGTGGTCAGCATCGGGTTTGGTTTGGGTGGTTTGTTTCTATATGCAGCAGATAAGACGCTCCCGCATATGCATTTTGGGCCGAATCATGAAACAGAAGGTTTGCCCAGTCATTTGAAGCGAACGATCTTGCTGGTCTTTTCCATCACGCTGCATAATATCCCAGAAGGCTTGGCGGTAGGGGTAGCGTTTGGGGCGGCGGCTAGTGCCGATGATCCGCGAGCAGCGATCTTAGCGGCGCTTTCGGTAGCGATCGGGATCGGGATCCAAAATTTTCCAGAAGGCGCAGCCGTTTCGATCCCCTTGCGCCAAGAAGGGTTAAGCCGAACCAAAGCCTTTATGTACGGGCAAGCGTCAGGGATCGTAGAACCGATCGCCGGTGTGATCGGAGCTTTGCTAGTAACGAGTATGTCCGCTGTCTTGCCGTATGCGTTGGCTTTTGCAGCGGGTGCTATGATCTATGTAGTGGTGGAAGAATTGATTCCAGAAGCGCAGCAAACCTTGTCTAGTCGCCGCCATTTTGCGGTCTTTGGCGTCATGCTAGGCTTTATCTTAATGATGGTTTTAGATGTAGCATTAGGCTGATCGATAAAAAAACACCTGACTTTCCAAAAGTCAGGTGTTTTTGATTTACTTGTAATTAACGATAATATTTTCTTGGCTTTTGGCGAATCGATGTTAACCAGCGAACGATCAAAACGGCTAGCAGCAAAGGAATCCCGAAACGGAAGACCAATCCGATCAACCCACCAACAATGCCTAATACAACGGATAAAACAAGGGATGCTGCGATTAAAACTGCCACGACAGTAACGATTCTTCCTAATAAACTTTCTGTATTCATTGTGACTCCTCCTAGACTTTTTTTCTTATCCCAAGCATAACAAGAAAGAAAAAGAAACACATCCAACTTAAGACGGAATAATTGCTCCGCCGTGCGCCATAGGTTTGTGATAAACTAAACATGAATGAATCATGAAAGGAGTCAAAAAGAATGAATGCAGAAATTCTCACGAGCCAAGTCATCACAGAAGGAGGGTGCAATGCCTGTTTGCCTTATGAACTCAATACTTTCACGCTGCAGCTGCCGGATGGTCGTAGTTTTTCGTTAGAAAACTTGGATGCTGCTGCATTGGTGATGCCAATTGCCCAGATCAATCAGTGGCAGACGCGCTTATTATTAGAAGAAGACGAAGGATTGATCTATCAAAAAGGAACGCAAGAAGTAATTTTCGTAGAGGGCAGCCGTCAGGATACGTTTTCCAGCAAAGGACAGACGATTTCTTGTCCGAAAAAGAGTTGCGAAGCTGACGTCTTTGCCACAACCAATCGAGTGCTGACAGAATTGTTTGGCATCGAACCGATTTCCTTCGTTCTGCGGGCTGCACAAGCATAAGAGGACGAAAAAAAGCCGCTTGCGCATGTACCGACCTTTTAAAGTTAGCTTTTTAGTCTAACTATTGGAAGTCATGACAGCAAGTGGCTGTTTTTTCGTATCGTTACTTACGGATCTGGCCTTCGCCATAAATAATGTATTTGGTAGAAGTCAGTGCTTCTAACCCCATTGGCCCACGGGCATGGAGTTTTTGCGTCGAGATGCCGATCTCGGCACCAAAGCCAAACATAAAGCCATCCGTGAAACGGGTCGAGGCATTGACGTAAACCGCCGCCGCATCAACTTCTTTCAAGAAGCGTTGGGAAGCGAAATAATCATCGGTGATGATCGCTTCGGAGTGCTTCGTATTGTAGCGATTGATGTGAGCAATGGCTTCTTCTAGCGAAGCCACCACTTTGATCGCTAAGATATAGTCTAAAAACTCGGTTGCCCAGTCCTCTTCAGTGGCAAGCTGTGCATTGTTCAAAAACGCCAACGCTTTTTGATCCCCTCGCAATTCGACTTGCTCGGCAAACTGCTTTTCTACCATAGGCAAAAACTCCGCTGCCACTGCTTCATGGACGAGGATCGTTTCGATGGCATTGCAGACAGAAGGGCGTTGCGTCTTTGCATTCGTGACGATCGCCAGTGCCATCGGCAGCTGGGCTGCTTGGTCGATGTAGATATGATTGTTGCCGGTGCCGGTTTCGATCACTGGCACCGTGGCGGTCTCTTTGACACGACGAATCAAGCCGGCGCCTCCCCGAGGGATCAAAACATCCAAGTAATCTGTCAGCCGCATCAGCTCAGCCGCTGTTTCGTGGCTCGTGTCTTCGATAAACTGGATCGCATGGCGGGAGTGTCCATTGGCAGCTAAAGCCTCTTGTAAAATAGTCACGAGGACTTGATTGGAGTGGAAGGCTTCCTTTCCACCACGCAAAATCACGGCATTTCCTGATTTGAAACACAGACTAGCTGCGTCAGTGGTGACATTAGGGCGGGCTTCGTAGATGATGCCGATGACCCCTAAAGGCACTCGTTGTTGACCAATCAAAAGATCGTCAGCATTGCGCCACATTTTATCCACGGCACCGATTGGGTCGGGCAATTGGGCGACTTCTCGGATGCCGTTAGCCATCTCGGTGATCCGTTGTTCTGTCAGCAACAGACGATCTAGCATCGTTTGGCTGGTTCCTTTGGCTTTTGCGGCGGTTAGATCTTGTTGATTAGCAGCTAAAATCGTCTCGGTAGCTTTTTCTAAAGCATCGGCCATCGCTGCCAGTAGGTGGTTTTTTTCACTGGCACTCAGTAAGCTTAATGTCTGGGCGCTTGCTTGAGCTTGTTGACCGATCGTTTGCAAGTTGCTCATTGCTCATCCTCCGTTCGTTGATAAAAGTGGGTGCCGACAGGTTCCCCTGCGAGCAAGTCAAAAATAATTTTCGGCTGCTTGCCGTTAGCCAGCAGCATGTGACTGTTCAAGTCTAAGATACGTTGGGCGGCTTTTAGTTTACTGGTCATACCGCCGGTTCCATAAGGACTGCCTTTTCCCGTAGCTTGTTCTAAAAGTTCTGGGGTGATTTCATTGATCTCGGAATACAAGACGGCCTCAGGATCATTCAGCGGATTGGCGGAATAAAAGCCGTCGATATCAGAAAGCATGATCAAAAGCTCGGCTTTCGTCAACTGAGCGACGATCGCTGACAGCTGGTCATTGTCGCCGAATTTGGTGAGATGATCCAATTCATCCACTGCTACCGTGTCGTTTTCATTAATGATCGGGATGATCCCCATCGTAAGTAATTGCTCTAAGGTGTTGCTAACGTTTTGACGGCTTTGGGGAAATTCGATGATGTCTCTGGTCAGCAGGATCTGTGCAGTCTGCTGGCTATAGCTTTGAAAACGCTGGTTGTAGATCGTCATCAGTTCCGATTGGCCAACGGCGGCCACGGCTTGCTGCTGCGGGATCTCCACGGGTCGTTCTTTCAAATTCAACTTGTTCATGCCAACACCGATCGCACCAGAAGAAACTAAGATGATTTCTTTGCCTTGGTTTTGCAAAGCTGCTAAGACAAAGGCTAATTCATCGATGCCAGCTAGATTGATGGCACCATTGGGATAAATCAACGAGCTGGTGCCGATTTTTACAACGATTCGGTTTTTGTTTGAAAGATCTGCGCGCATATGCCACCGCCTATTTTTTGATATTTTTTCTATTGTACTCGCAAACGGGCGTTTCGTCATGTCCTTTTTTCTTTTTGGTCTATTTTTAAACGAAGAAATTGTAAAGACTTTTCGATAATTGTGTTTTCCATGAAGAAAATAGTTCTTCCTATGCTAAAATAGCTATATGTTTTATTATTGGAGGAACCCATGAAATTACGAGGATTTGAAATTATTACAGCATATAAAGAAAAAAGCATCACCTTGCCTCAACGTGTCACCCATCATGCGGCTGGTTACGACTTTGAAGCAGCGGAAGAAATCGTGGTGCCAAGCATTTGGAAAGCGGGCGTGATCGACGGGGTCAAAGCGCTTTTTGCGAAAGAGACCGCAAAACAGTTGAAGCCAACCTTGATTCCCACGGGGATCAAAGCCTATATGGGGGAAGACGAGTATTTGCAGCTGACAAATCGTTCCAGCAATCCTTTGAAACGTTTCTTAGTCTTGACGAATGGTGTCGGCGTCATCGACAGCGATTACTATGACAATCCAGATAATGAAGGGCATATCATGTTTCAGTTTACCAATTTCGGCCCCACAGATGTCGTCATTAAAAAAGGCGAACGGATCGGCCAAGGAATTTTCTTGCCGTTCTTAAAAGCTGATCAAGATACAACCACTGCCAGCCGAACCGGCGGCTTTGGCTCCTCGAATCAGTAAATCCTGCCTGGGGGTCTGTTTGATAGAAGTAGTGGAGGAGATCAATGGCAAAAAAAGCAAAAAGTCAATTTGTCTGTCAAAATTGTGGGTATAGTTCCCCTAAATATTTAGGGAAATGCCCCAATTGCGGCAGCTGGAATTCAATGGTGGAAGAAGTGATCCAAGAAACCGCCGATCGTCGAGTACGTACGACATTGACGGGGCAAAAGATGCAGCCGACGAAAATCGCCGATGTCGTACCGAAAAAAGAACCGCGGGTCCAAACGAAACTTGCTGAGTTGAATCGCGTCTTAGGCGGCGGCGTGGTCCCAGGCTCCTTGATTTTGATCGGTGGGGATCCAGGGATCGGAAAATCGACGCTGCTCTTGCAAGTTTCCCAGCAATTAGCAGCGATCGGCGGGACGGTCTTGTATGTGTCAGGAGAAGAAAGTGCCGAACAAATCAAAATGCGGGCGCAGCGCTTAGGCGCCATCGACACAGAATTTTATCTCTATGGGGAAACGGACATGTCAGAGATCAGTAAAGCGATCGAAAACATCCGCCCAGATTATGTGATCATCGATTCGATCCAAACCATGACCCAACCGGATATCACCAGCGTGGCAGGCAGTGTCAGCCAAGTGCGAGAAACGACCGCAGAATTGCTGAAAATCGCCAAAACCAATGGCATCGCCATCTTTATCGTTGGCCACGTGACGAAGGAAGGCTCGATCGCAGGACCGCGGATGCTGGAGCATATGGTGGATACCGTCTTGTATTTCGAAGGCGAAAAGCACCACAGTTTTCGAATTTTGCGGGCCGTAAAAAACCGCTTTGGGTCCACCAATGAGATCGGGATTTTTGAAATGGAAGAAGGCGGGTTGAAAGAAGTCGCCAATCCGTCACAAGTCTTTTTGGAAGAACGCTTAGAAGGCGCAACTGGATCGGCGATCGTAGTGGCAATGGAAGGCAGTCGGCCAATCTTGGTGGAAATCCAAGCACTGGTCACGCCAACGATGTTCGGCAATGCCAAACGCACGACGACGGGGCTAGACTTCAACCGCGTCTCGCTGATCATGGCGGTTTTAGAAAAACGGGCAGGCTTGCTGCTGCAAAATCAAGATGCCTACTTAAAAGCAGCCGGCGGGGTCAAATTAAATGAACCCGCGATCGATCTAGCGATCGCTGTTAGTATCGCGTCTAGCTACAAAGAAAAAGGCACCAGCCCGACGGAGTGTTTTATCGGTGAAATTGGCTTGACGGGTGAGATTCGCCGAGTCAACGCGATCGAGCAACGGGTCAAAGAGGTGCAAAAACTAGGTTTTACGAAAGTTTATTTGCCTAAAAATAATCTGACTGGCTGGCAGCCGCCCAAAGGCATCGAAGTCGAAGGCGTGTCTACCTTAGCCGAAACCTTGCGGAAAGTCTTCCGTTAAAGTGGAGTCAATGCAAGAGCAAGGGGCAATCGCCTCTCCTCTTGCCCTGACGCTGCTGGTTCATTTGGTTGAACCAACCGACCGACAGCCGCTGACTGGCGGAAGGAGCCTGTCTGGCAGCACGGATTTTTGAACAAAAGAAACTTACTGGAGTATGGAGGAACATGTATGCAGAAACGAGTCATTACCGCACTAATGGTACTTGCCGGAGCAAGTCTGGGGATCTCACTGATGCCTATCGCATGGCAAGCCATTGGGCAAACCCAAAATGAATGGCTGAATAATAACATCACTAATAGTTTGCTTGGAGCCCTTATTTTCTTTTTATTATCTTTACTATTAGCGAAATATATTGCAGCCGGTATTCGCAAAATTGAAGAAAAACTAAGTGAATTGAGCTTAACGTATCTCTTGTTTGGCGCAATTGGTTCGATCATCGGTCTGATGATCGGTGTGATCGTGTCGATTCCTTTTTACAATTGGGATATTCCTTTTATCAACGGGATCGCCCCAATCTTAGTGATGGTCCTGTTAGGGTATCTCGGTTTTCAGATCGGGACGACACGGATCGATGAATGGAAAAAAGTCTTTGCCCCGAAAAACAAAAAGGCAGAGCCCCAAGAGCAAGATGAACAGCAGATGCTGGAAAGAAAGATCGCGGACCATTTCCACAAATACAAAATTTTGGATACCAGCGTGATCATTGATGGTCGGATCTATGACATTGCTAAAACGGGCTTTTTAGAAGGCGTCTTGCTGATCCCGAATTTTGTCTTGTACGAATTGCAATACATCGCAGATTCTGGCGATAGTTTGAAACGGGTTCGGGGCCGCCGCGGCTTGGATATTTTGAATGCTTTGCAAAAAGAAGAAGGAATCGCAGTTGAGATGTATGAAGGCGATTTTGAAGACATTTCCGAAGTTGATAGCAAGCTGATCAAGTTAGCGAAGATGCTGGATGGTGTCGTCGTGACCAATGATTACAATCTAAACAAAGTTTCTGAATTTCAAAATGTGCCTGTCTTGAATATCAATGCGTTGGCCAATGCGGTCAAACCAGTGGTGATTCCAGGAGAAAGCATGCACGTCTTAGTGGTGAAAGCTGGCACGGAGCGCCAGCAAGGGGTCGCTTATCTAGATGACGGGACGATGGTCGTGGTGGAAGATGGCCAGCATTACATGAATGAACACATCGAAGTGATCGTCACCAGCGCCTTGCAAACGGTAGCTGGGCGGATGATTTTTGCCAAACCAGCCCATTCTGGTCGCGGCATCGACAACAAAGAAGGATCGAAATCAGAGAAATAATCCTAGGCAGCTGGCGTAAAATATGCCAGCTGCCTTTACTAATTGGGTTATTGATTGTACAATTCAACTTGAGGGTTCTGTTTTTTACGCGGGTCTTTCCCACTAAACTGAACAATAAGCCCCAAGCAGCTTGGCTGGCTTGGAAATCAGATGAAGGAAGAGGAAAACAATGACAAAAGTACGTGTACGTTACGCGCCAAGTCCAACAGGACATTTACACATCGGGAATGCTCGGACGGCTTTATTCAATTATTTGTTTGCTCGTCATAATGACGGTGAATTTATTATCCGAATCGAAGACACCGATCAAAAAAGAAACATTGAAGATGGTGAAAAAAGCCAGCTTGAAAACTTGCAATGGTTAGGAATGGATTGGGACGAATCACCTGAAAATCCAGGAGAATACGGTCCGTATCGTCAATCAGAACGCGGCGATATCTACCAACCACTGATCGATCAATTGCTTGCAAGCAATCGTGCGTATAAGTGTTATTGTACGGAAGAAGAATTGGAAGCCGAACGTGAAGGCCAAAGAGCTCGTGGCGAAATGCCCCATTATGCAGGGAAATGTGCCAACTTAACACCAGAAGAGCAAGCCGAAAAAGAAGCACAAGGCTTGAAACCAGTGATTCGTTTCCGTGTCTCTCGCAATACTGAATACAAATTCCACGACATGGTCAAAGGCGAGATCGTTTTTGAATCAGATAATGTCGGTGGCGATTTTGTCATCCAAAAACGTGACGGTATGCCGACTTACAACTTTGCAGTAGCAGTCGATGACCATCATATGAAAATCACCCATGTGCTGCGTGGAGATGACCACATCGCCAACACACCAAAACAGTTGATGATCTATGAAGCATTTGGCTGGCAAGCACCAGAATTCGGGCATATGACGTTGATCATCAATAGCGAAACCGGGAAAAAATTAAGCAAACGGGACGAATCGATTCTCCAATTCATCGAGCAATACCGTGAGTTGGGTTATCTACCAGACGCTATGTTCAACTTCATTGCACTTTTAGGCTGGTCACCAGTAGGGGAAGAAGAAATCTTCTCTCAAGAAGAATTGATCAAAATCTTTGATCCTGAACGGTTGAGCAAATCACCAGCTGCCTTCGATGCCAAGAAGTTGGAATGGGTCAATAACCAGTACATGAAACAAATGGATCTGGATGAATTGACGGCAATGTGCGTCCCTTACTTGGCAAAAGCCGGTCGCATCGAAGAAACATTGACCGAAGAAAAAGCTGCTTGGTTGAAAAAAATCGTTTCCTTGTATCAACCGCAAATGAGTTTTGCGGCACAAATCGTCGACCTTTCGGAATTGTTCTTCGAAGAACACCCTGAATTAGATGATGCAGCCAAAGAAGTCTTAGCAGGAGAAACTGTACCGACGGTTTTGACAGCCTTTAAAGAAAAATTACAGGCGATGCCAGTCGTTGAGGCTGCGGCAGTCAAAGCAGCCATCAAAGAGATCCAAAAAGAAACAGGCATCAAAGGCAAGAATTTATTCATGCCGATCCGCGTGGCGGTCTCAGGCCAAACCCACGGACCAGAACTACCAGATACCGTTGAATTATTAGGGAAAGAAAAAGCCCTTGATCATTTGAATAACGTGTTATAAACACAGCGAATAGACGAAGTACTAGCCGATTTTTTTCAGAGAGACCACGGAAGGTGAGAGTGGTCAAAAAAGGCTAGGAAATGCACCTAGGAGTGGCTTTGGCGCAAGTCAAAGACGAAGCAGCGGACGTTACCCGCTTGAAGGCAGTGCCGAACTGCGAACAAAAGTGGGACCACGCAAAAAAGCGTCTTTTGAATAAGGAAACTTATTTGAAAGACGCTTTTTTCGTATCAAGAAGTTTGGATAAAGTAGGTGAGAAGATGACTTGGTTCAAAAAAGCAATTGCGGCAACAAAAAAACATGATCCATCGGTACGATCAACGTTGGAGATCATCATCACATACCCAGGATTTCATGCCTTGTTTTGGCATCGTTGGTCGCATTTTTTGTTTCAGCATCGCTGGTATTTTTTGGCAAAACTGACGGCCCAGTTTTGGCGTTTCTTGACTGGGATCGAGATTCATCCTGGTGCGCAGATCGGCCAAGGGGTCTTTATCGATCATGGGATGGGCGTCGTGATCGGGGAGACGGCGATCATTGAAGATGATGTCGTCTTGTTTCACGGTGTCACCTTAGGGGGAACCGGTAAAGAGCGGGGCAAGCGTCATCCCACGGTCAAAACCGGTGCGTTTCTCTCAGCCCATGCGCAGATCTTAGGCCCTGTCACGATCGGTGAGCGTGCAAAGATCGGCGCCAATGCAGTGGTTTTGAAGGATATCCCCGCAGAAGCAACTGCTGTCGGAATCCCAGCAAAGATCGTTCGAATCAAAGGAAAGAAGGTTACCCACGATGATTAAAATCTATAATACGCTGACACGGGAAAAAGAAGTGTTTCAGCCATTAGAAGAAAAAAAAGTAAAAATGTATGTTTGCGGACCCACCGTCTATAACTACATCCATATCGGGAATGGCCGCAGTACTGTGTCGTTTGATACCGTACGCCGTTATTTTGAATACCGCGGCTATACAGTGGACTATTTGATGAATTTTACCGATGTCGATGATAAAATCATTCGTGCGGCAAAAGAATTAGGCACGACGGCCCCAGAAGTGGCAGAGCGTTTTATCAACGCCTTCAATGAAGATACCGCAGCGCTGAACGTCAAACCTGCTACGATGAATCCTCGTGTGATGGATCATATCGAAGACATCATTGCCTTTATTGCTGCTCTTGTAGAAAAAGGCTATGCCTATCCAGTCAATGGCGATGTTTATTACCGTACCCGTAAATTTGCTCACTATGGGCAATTAAGCGACCAATCCATCGATGAGCTGGAAGTCGGCGCAAGTCAGCGGACCGGTGAAGAACAAAAAATCAAGGAAGATCCGTTGGATTTTGCTTTGTGGAAAGCGGCAAAAGGCGATGAGATCGCTTGGGAATCTCCTTGGGGAGCCGGTCGTCCTGGCTGGCATATCGAATGCTCGGTGATGGCGACCAAACACCTAGGCGAGACCATCGATATTCATGGAGGCGGACAAGACTTGACCTTCCCGCATCATGAAAATGAGATCGCCCAAAGCGAGGCGAAAACTGGCAAGACCTTTGCCAACTATTGGATGCATAACGGCTATGTGACGATCGGTGAAGACGAAGAAAAAATGAGTAAGTCACTGGGCAACTTCGTCACAGTGCATGAGATGGTCAAAAAAGTTGATCCGCAGGTGCTGCGTTTCTTTTTGGCAACGACCCAATATCGCCGACCAATCAAATACAGTGAGACTACCTTGCATGAAGCACAAACCAACCTGCAAAAATTGCGGACGACCTATGAAAATGCCAAATTCCGCTTGAATAGCAGTCATTATCAAGCCAGCGATGAGGAAGTCCATGCAGCGGTTCTGGAAGAATTTGAAGAACGTTTCGTCAAAGAAATGGACGACGATTTCAATGCGGCTAACGGGATCACTGTGGTCTATGAATTGGCGAAGTGGCTGAACTTAGCTAGCGAAGACCCAGAAACAGATTTGGCTTTATTAGCGGCTGGATTAGCCAAATTCAGCGAATGGCTGACGATTTTCGGGATTTATTTTGTATCCGAAGAATTGCTGGATGAAGAAATCGAACAGCTGATCAATGAACGGATCGCCGCCCGCAAAGCCAAAGATTTTGCCCGCAGCGACCAAATCCGTGATGAGTTGAAAGAACAAGGGATCATCTTAGAAGATACCCCGCAAGGAACCCGATGGAGACGAGAAGCATGAGAGATTATAAACAATTGAATGGTTTGGCATTGGCCTATGTGGGGGATGCGGTCTATGAAGTCTATATTCGCGATTATTTAGTCGCCCAAGGCCAAACCCGCCCGAACCAACTGCACCATATGGCGACCCACTATGTGTCGGCCAAAGCCCAAGCGGCATTGATCCAAAAGATGTTGGATGAAGAGATCCTGACCGAAGAAGAACATGATTTTTACCGCCGCGGCCGCAATAGTAAAAGCCATACGGGCGCCAAAAATGCCGATGTCACGACGTATCGTATCGCTACTGGCTTTGAATCGCTGATCGGGTATTTGCACCTCACGCAGCAACAAGAACGCTTAGACGAGCTAATAGACTGGTGTATAAAGAAAGTAGGAGAAGAAGATGCGAGAAAAACCGCAAAGAAAGCGTCCAAATAAAAAAACAGCTGGCCGATCAGAAGCCAGACAAGAAAATAGACCGGATCGCCGCAAAGAAGCCGCTGGAGAAGCCATCGAAGATAATTTTGTCTTCGGCTATCATGCGGTTGCTGAAGCCTTGAAAGAAGGGCGAGGCAACAAGCTGTTTCTTTCCGAAGAAGCCCGGGGAGAAAAAATCGATCGTTTGAAAGAAATGGCGCGGGAACAGGCAGTTCCGGTCAAATGGGTGCCAAAACAAAAGCTGGATACGATGAGTGACCAAGGGGTCCATCAAGGCATGATCTTGGCGATCACCCCTTATCAGTATTTGACCTTGGATGAATTGTTGGCCCAAACGAAAGAACAGCCGCTGTATCTGATTTTAGATAATCTAGAAGATCCCCATAATTTCGGCTCCATCATGCGAACCGCTGATGCCAGCGGCGTAGACGGGATCATCATTCCAAAACACCGTGCGGTGGGGATCACGCCGATCGTGGTGAAAACGTCGACCGGCGCAGTGGAACATATCCCTGTGGCCCGTGTGACCAACTTGACCCAAGCAGTCCAGCAGCTGAAAAAAGCTGGTTTTTGGATCTTCGGTACTGATATGAGTGGCAGTGATTACCGCACATGGAATGCCCAAGGGGCGGTCGGTTTGATCATCGGCAACGAAGGTCGCGGCATGGGGGAAGGTTTGAAAAAAGAAGTGGATCAAATGCTGACGATCCCAATGACTGGGCACGTGCAGAGCTTAAATGCCAGTGTGGCGGCAGGCTTGTTGATGTATCAGGCCTTTACTAGCCGAAATGGGGCGTCCCAATGAAAACCCCTTTGCTGATCGTGGATGGCTACAATATGATTGGCGCTTGGCCGGAGCTGGTTCTTTTGAAAAATCAGGACCGTTTAGAAGATGCCCGAGAAGCCTTACTGAATCGGCTGTCGAATTATGCAAAATATGAAGGGTTGAAAATCATCGTTGTTTTTGATGCTCAACTTGTGCCTGGTGTGACCCAAAGTTACACCAAATATCAGCTGGAAGTTATTTTTACCGAAGAAGGAGAGACCGCCGACAGCTACATCGAACGAATCGCTGGTGAATTAAACAATCGATTGACCCAAGTCACCGTCGCTACCAGCGATTTAGCCGAACAGTGGGTGATCTTCTCTCAAGGTGCTTTGCGAACTTCGGCACGGGAATTGTACAAAAGCGTGGAAAAAACGGAAAAAGACATCCACGAGCATCAAACCGACTTGCGGTTTGAAAATTTCCGACGCAACTCCCCTTGGTCACCTGAACAATTAGCTGAACTTGAAAAGAAATTGCAAGACCTTAGTTAGGGACAAAGTTGGTCTGGTAAATTAGAAGATGTCCCAGCCATTTATGATACGCTCCTTTTGTAGCAAATGAACCAAAAACAAAAGGAGTGATCTCGATGCGCACAAAGGAAAGACAAGTATCGCACCGTTCAGATAGATTTGAAGAGTTGTTCAGAAAATATCGACCGATCGTTGAGATTTTGCATAAAAAATATTATCTGCGGGATTATGACTTAGATGATTGGCTGCAAGAAGGCAGGATCGTTTTTAATAAGTGTCTAAAGACTTACGATAAGGACAAAGGAACGACGATCGGTATCTTGTTTAAGCGTTCCTTTGAGAACCGTATCTGCAGCCTGTTGCGGGCGCAGCATGCCCAAAAACGCAAAGCCCAAGTCGATGCCTGCTCGCTGGAAGAAAAGCTTTTACAAGAAGGCAATCGGTTTTTGACCGATCATAATCGCTGTGCGGAAACTGCAGAGACCTACTTGTTCGTTAATGAATCGTTGGCAGAGTATCCGAAAAGTTTATCGTCTTTAGAACGAATGGTTATAATGAATTATTTAAAAGGATTAGAACTTGATCAGATTGCCGCTCAAGAAAAGCTGCCTTATGAAAAAATAAAAAGCGCTTTCAGTCGCGGTCGGACAAAGTTGATAGCGCTTATCAAGGGTGTTTAACAAAAATCTTATTGAAAGTAGAATTATTTTATGGTAAACTTGAAATTTTCTGCTTTTCGTGGTATGATGATGCTCGAGGTGAATGCGATGCCAACAACTTTAGCTACGATCAAGAAAGATTTAGAAGGCCGTATCGGTAGTGAGATTATGCTAGTTGCTCAGACTGGACGTAAGCGTCAAACTGAACGTCGCGGCGTTTTGACAGAAACTTATCCTTCAGTTTTTGTTGTAGATTTGGATCCAAATGAGAATTCATTCGAGCGGGTTTCTTATAGTTATTCAGATATTTTAACCAGAACTGTTGAGATTGAATTTTTATCAGAAGCTGTTTGAAACAAGAAGAGTTGACACTTTGTTGACTCTTTTTTGGTTCAATAAGATAAGGAGTGATGGGATGGCGTTTTTTCTAAAAGAGTTAGGGGAAATGACTGGGGTGGAGTTTTATCAGCTTGCCCGTTTGCGTACAGCGGTTTTTGTGGTGGAACAAGCGTGTGCGTATCAAGAGATCGATGCGATCGATGCACAAGCCAAACATTTATGGGCCCTTGATGAGGAAGGGCAGATCGTTTCGTACGCCCGTATTTTCCAGCAGGAACAAACGGTGCATTTTGGTCGGGTCATTGTGGCACCAGCATACCGAGGGCAAAAAGAAGGCCATCGTCTGATCAAAGAAGTTTTGCATCGCATTGAGCAGTGTTATCCAGCTTTGCCTATTGAGATCGAAGCACAAGCCCACTTAGAAAAATTCTACGGCCAATATGGCTTTAAAACCATTACACCGCCTTTTTATGAAGACGGGATCCTGCATGTCGGGATGAAAAAAGAAGCAAGCACAGCGACTCTCTAGCGAGGTTCGCGTGCTTGCTTCTTTTAGCGCTATGATTGATGGATCGGATGAATCCGAATCGCTTCTTTCGACCTTATTGACTAAGAGCCGTTTTTTTATCGGATCGTATCATCCAATGATGTTGGACGTGGATCAACAGTGTTGGCAGGAGGCGTTTGCGCTTTTAGAAGGTCACGAATCTCTTCTAAATAATCCTCTGCAGTGACTTCTGGTACTTCTTCTTCCTCAGGTTGTTGTTTCAGATTGCGTAGTTTGTTGACTGCTTTGACAATCAAGAACAAGACAAATGCGGTAATCAAGAACGTAATAATGGCAGTAATTACGCGGCCGAAATCAAAGACCACATTTTTGGCAGGTTCAAAGACCAAACCAGAAAAGGCATCGGCGTTACCAAAGAGTGATAAGATCCATGAAACCAATGGTGTCAGCAATCCTTCAACTAAACTAGTGACGATTGCGGTGAAGGCACTCCCGATCACGACCCCGATCGCCAAGTCAATGACGTTTCCTCGTAAAATAAATTCTTTAAATTCTTTAATCATCCTGTATCCTCCCTTCTAAATCTTACTGACAGTATAGCGAAAAACGCGGGATTTATAAAAAAAAACGCTCGCTGCAGCAGGTTTGATCAGCGAGCCGAGGAGAAAGTTTGTCAGCTATGCTATAATTGAAGAGATAATTTTGCTTCTAGAAGGGGTGTCACATGTCTATTGAATTAAAAAAAGGTGTTCGGTTAACGGTGCTACCGACCAAAAAGTATAAAACGATCCGTTTTTTCGTTCGGTTTACTGCACCATTGCAGGCTGAAATGACCGCCAAACGGACCTTATTGACCAGTTTATTAGAAACGACTAGTTTGGCTTATCCGACACAGACCGCATTTAGCAGTCAGCTGGCAGAGCTTTACGGTGCCAGCTTTGGTATGAATGTCAACAAACGGGGCAATCTGCATCAAATCAATGCAGCGATGTCCTTTGTCAACGGGAAGTACGTGTCAGATGAAGCAGTATTGCCGCAAGCAGCCGCTTTTTTAGCAGAAGTTTTGTTCCATCCGAATACCCACGAGGAACAGTTTGAAGAAAAGAACTTCACCATCGAAAAACACAACTTGATCGCCTATATGAACAGCGTGGCAGAAGATAAGCAAGCATTGGCTTCTTTAGGACTGCAAGAGTTGTATTTCGAAAACGATCAGAATCAGAAGTATCCGAGCTTTGGCCGTCCCCAAGACTTAGAAGCTGTGACCGCAAAAGAGCTTTACCAAACCTATCGCTCAATGATGGACAATGACCAAATCGATATTTTCGTGATCGGCGATGTGGTTGAAGCAGAAGTCGCGGAGCTCTTCCAGAACATGACCTTTACCGATCGGCCAGACCAAGCAATGCCGGTCTTTTATCAGCAAGCGGCGGAAAACATCATTCGCGAGAAAATTTTGCGGGAACCAATCATCCAAGCCAAATTGAACCTAGGCTATCATACTGGCGTGTATTATGACCAAGCCGAGCGGATCGCCTTTATGGTCTTCAACGGGTTGTTTGGCGGATTCCCTCATTCAAAACTGTTTATGAATGTCCGAGAGAAAGAAAGTTTGGCGTATTATGCTTCCAGCAGTATCGATACGTTTCGTGGGTATTTGTCGGTCCAAACAGGGATCGATGGCAAAAACCGCGACAAGGTCTTCAAATTGATCGAACAGCAGCTGCAAAGCTTGCAGCGTGGCGAAGTCACCGCGGAAGAACTGGCACAAACAAAAGCGATGTTGAAAAACCAGTACTTGCTTTCATTGGATAACCCACAAGCACTGATCGAAACAGCCTATCTGAATCAGTGGGTACCGAATACGAAAATGACGGAAGATGAATTTATGCAGAAATTGGCACAAGTGACCGTGGCAGATGTCCAAGCATTGGCTCAAAACGTGTCCTTGCAAGCTGTATTCTTCCTGGATAAGGAGACGACCCATGAATAAAAAAGTCTATCAGCAAATCAATGAGACCCTTTATGAAGAAGTATTGCCAAACGGCTTGAAAGTTTATTTGCTGCCAAAAGCCGATTTCCATAAAACTTACGGACTTTTCAGTACGAACTATGGCTCTGTCGACAATCATTTCGGGTTTTCTCCCGAAGCATTGCATCAAGTTCCAGATGGCATTGCCCATTTTCTAGAGCACAAACTGTTTGAAAAAGAAGACGGCGATGTCTTTCAAACCTTTGGTCAGCAGGGGGCGTCTGCCAACGCCTTTACCAGTTTCACGAAAACCAGCTACCTTTTTTCGGCAACCGATCAAATCAAGCTGAACCTTGAAACGTTGATCGATTTCGTTCAAGCCCCGTATTTCACAGAAGAAACCGTCGAAAAAGAAAAAGGGATCATTGGTCAAGAAATCCAAATGTATGATGACGATCCGAACTGGCAGCAGTTTTTCGGCATCATCAAAAATCTGTATCCGAAGCACCCCTTTCATATCGATATCGCTGGTACGGTGGAAAGCATTGCGCAGATCACCGCAGAAGACTTGTATCTTTGCTACAATACCTTCTATCACCCAAGCAACATGACACTTTTTGTGGTAGGCAATATCGATCCGGAAGAAACGATGGCGTGGATTCGGACCAATCAAGCGGCCAAGACCTTTCCAGAAACGCAAGCGATCATTCGCCAGTTTCCTGAAGAAACCTTTGCCGATATTCAAGCAGAATCAAGTCTTACCATGCCAGTGACACGTGCTAAAGGCGTGTTAGGGATCAAAGGGGACTTGAACAAACTGCCGAAATCAGGAAGAGAGCTCTTGCGCTTCAAAAATGCGTTGAATCTTTTCTGCCAATTGGTGTTAGGCAATACTTCCGCCAATTATTTGCGTTTGTATGATCAAGGCATCATCGACGACACATTTGGGTTTGAAGTGAACTTGGATCGCGGCTTTTACTTTGCCGACTTCTCGGGGGATTCTGAAGAGCCAGAAAAAATGTTAGCAGAGATCGAAGCGATCGTAATGAATTTCCCGCAAGATCCAGAGATCAATGAAGAAAACTTGACGTTATTGAAGAAGAAAATGCTAGGGAAATATTTCCAATCACTGAACTCACTGGAGTTTATCGCAAACCAGTTTACCCAAAGTTTATTCGGTGAAACGACGCTCTTTGATCTGCCAGAGGTGATCCAATCGATCACTTTGGAAGATGTCCAGCAAGCGGCTCGTTCCTTTATCGATCCCAAAGCGTTTAGTCGTTTTTACATGTATCCAACGGAAAAAGCCTAAGCGAAGGCTAGTTTTGTCAAACAGCTGTCATCTAAGCGACACTGAATGATTCAAGGAGGAACGCCCAACAGAACAAGGGCTGGCCAACTCCTGAGTCATTCAGTGTTTTCTTTTTGCGTCAAAAGGTGGTTTTTTCTTGCAATTTGATGCCAATTTGGCGAAAAGTATTAAAATTTGTTTGCGAGTTGTGGTTAGGCTATCCTCAGACTTTTTCTTTTATGGTATTCTTTAATTATTGAAGCAAAATCTTTTTTTGTTTTTTTACAAAAATTCACGGAAAAAATGTTATATTTAGTAGACGGCGCGCCCAGATGGCAATCGGCGTGACGGAGTTTTTTTTATTGACGTATACAGGGAACCCCTGTTTTAAAATGATAGAGCAGCTTTGCTGACCTTACGACAAGCAGCGAAGCGATTTTAGGGCTTTTTTTAAAGATGAATAAAAGACTGGAGTAGATGATCGAGTGGCCAACGAAACAACGATTGGAGCAAAATTACGGCAAGCCCGTTTAGATAAAAACATTTCATTGATTGAATTACAACAAATGACAAAGATCCAAAAACGCTATTTAGAAGCAATTGAAGCAGAGCGTTTTGATCAATTGCCAGGCACTTTTTATGTCCGTGCGTTTATTCGCCAATATGCAGCAGCGGTTGGAGAAGACGGCGACAAATTGGTAGCCGTTTTTGATGGCAAAGAGACGTTAGACGCCCCCTTACCAAAAAGACCGCAGCCTGAAACCGTCAGCGGCTCACGAAAAGCACAGCACGTAGAAGAAAAAAGCGGCTCATTTGTCGTCCGCTATTTGCCGATGATTCTATTAGGTCTGGTGGCCATTACGATCGTGAGTATCGTGGGCTACATGGCTTGGCAAGACCGGAATACAACGCCGATGATCCAAGGAAGCTCTTCTCTTGTGGTAGAAAATTCAGCGTCTACCGCTTCCACCACGTCAAGTACGGAAGAAACCAGTACTTCGAGTGAAGCGACGGAGTCTTCAAGTACGACGGAATCCAGCGAAGCGAAAATGACGATGACTGCCAGTGATTCGACGCAATCGTCGATCACGATCACGATGAAAGATGCGGAAAATCCTATTGAATTAGCATTTACTGGGCTAGATGCTTCTTGTTGGGTCGGTGTACAAGTCGACAACGCTTATGTGTACCAATACACTGTTCAAGCGGGAGAAACGCAATCGATGACGCTGCCAGAAGGCGCCACGAATGCGACCTTGACCCTGGGCGCAAGTCAAAATATCTCCATCACTGCCAATGGTCAGGAAGTGGACTTTTCTGACCCGCAATTTGAATTGTTACAAAAGACAGTCCGCCTCGTGATTGAATACCAAGACGATGCGGCATAAATCTGACAAATGCGCCTTATTGAGGTATCATTAGCTAAAAAGTTATCTGTTGCATCCGACCATTGAAAAGCAGAAGTAGTGGCATGATTTGCCGTTATTTCGTACAATAGTCGGCAGAGAGGAGTCTATTTCGTGAATTTACCCAATCAATTAACTGTATTACGGATCATTATGATCCCCATCTTTATTTTGGTCTTGGTTTTGCCAATCGATCTTGGCACGCTGACCGTTGGTACGACACAATTAGAAAACACGCACCTTATTGCAGCGATCCTTTTTGCGGCAGCCAGCATTACAGACTGGCTAGATGGCAAGATCGCTCGTTCCAGAGGCCTTGTTACCAACTTCGGGAAGTTTGCTGACCCGTTAGCAGATAAAATGCTCGTCATGACGGCTTTTATCATGCTGGTTGAATTAGACAAAGCCCCAGGCTGGGTAGTTTCGATCATCGTTTGCCGCGAGTTGGCAGTGACGGGTTTACGCTTGTTGTTAGTGGAACAAAGCGGGGAAGTCATGGCTGCTGCGTGGCCAGGGAAAATCAAAACCGCGACACAAATGGTTGCGATCATTTTCTTGTTCTTGAACAACATTCCCTTTTCAATGATCGGTTTGCCTATCGATCAAATCATGTTGTATCTATGTTTGATCTTCACGATCTATTCCGGGGTCGATTATTTCATAAAAAATACGAATGTTTTTAAAGATTCTATGTAAAATTTCTAGATCTAGATAAAGAAGCGATAAAAACAAGGATATAAGTCACGAAAGTTCAGAAGTTTTCTGGACTTTTTTTGTCAATATGAAAGACTTTTACGTATCTGATAAATGAAGGAGTAAACGAATGAAAGCAGAAATTATTGCAGTCGGGACCGAATTACTTTTAGGACAGGTGGTGAATACGAACGCGACCTTCTTGTCAGAAGAACTGGCAAGTCTTGGGATCGATGTTTTTTATCATAGTGTTGTCGGGGACAACCCCAATCGCTTAGAAGAATTACTGACGATCGCCGACAAACGCAGCGACTTGATCGTATTGTGCGGCGGCCTAGGGCCCACCGACGATGACTTGACGAAACAAGTCACTGCCCGTCATGTGGGACAAGAGTTAGTCAGAGATGAACCAGGGTATCACCAATTGAAAGCCTTCTTTGAAAACAGTCAACGGAGGATGACGGAAAACAATTTGCGGCAGACCCTCGTTTTTAAAGACGGTGTGTCTTTGCCAAATCCCAATGGACTAGCGATCGGGATCTTTTATCAGACAGCCGCTACCAGTTATTTGCTGCTGCCAGGACCACCAAGTGAACTACAGGCGATGTTTCTTACCCACGCAAAACCACTTCTGTTAGAGCAGTTTCCCCAAGAAGAGGTCTTGCTTTCTCGCGTTTTGCGCTATTACGGGATCGGGGAATCGGCATTGGTCACAGAATTGGCCGATTTGATCGAGAATCAAGTCAATCCCACCATCGCTCCTTATGCCAAACCCAATGAGGTCACGCTGCGTCTGACGGTCAAAACCGCAGACGAAGCGCAAGGGATCAAACAATTGGATGCGTTAGAAGAAACCGTCCAAGCACGGGTCGGTGCGTATTTCTATGGGTATGGGGAACAAAATTCACTGGCAGAAACAGTCGTCGAGCTACTGATCGAGAAAAAGAAAACCGTCACCGCAGCGGAAAGTTTGACCGCTGGTTTGTTCCAAGCGACCCTAGGAGGGATTCCTGGCGTCTCTGAGGTGTTTCCCGGTGGGTTCGTGACATATTCTGCTGCAACAAAAAGCAAGCTCTTAGGCATCGATCCAGGGCTTTTAGAAAGCTATGGGACTGTTAGTCAGGAATGTGCAGAAGCAATGGCCGTCTATGCCCGCAAACAAGCCGAGACCGATTATGCGGTGGCGTTTACTGGTGTTGCTGGTCCAGACGAGCTTGAAGGTCAACCTAAAGGTACCGTTTGGATCGCCTTAGCTTCTGACAAAGGCGTCTCGAGCCAGCTGTATCACTTCAACCGCGACCGCGCCTATATTCGGCATAGTGCCGTCATGGCGGGCTTAAATCAAATACGTAAGGAATTATTAAATTAATGCGAATGTTTGTTCGTTTTTTCTTGCAATTTCCCGTCAGAAGGACTATTATTATCTTATGAACGACACACGAAAGTGATGAATATAAGGAGGATTATCCGTTTGGCAGATGATCGTAAAGCAGCCTTAGATGCTGCACTAAAGAAGATTGAAAAGAACTATGGTAAAGGTGCCATCATGAAGCTTGGCGAAAAAGTTGATCAACAAATTTCAACGATCCCAAGTGGTTCATTGGCCTTGGATGTTGCATTAGGTGTAGGTGGTTACCCACGAGGACGGATCGTAGAAGTTTACGGCCCAGAAAGTTCTGGTAAAACGACAGTTGCTTTACATGCCATTGCGGAAGTCCAAAAAAATGGCGGAACAGCAGCATTTATCGATGCCGAACATGCGTTAGATCCTCAATATGCGCAAAAATTAGGTGTAAATATCGATGATCTTTTGTTATCACAACCAGATACAGGGGAACAAGGATTAGAGATCGCTGACGCCTTAGTTTCAAGTGGTGCGGTTGATATCGTGGTCATTGACTCGGTAGCAGCTTTAGTCCCACGGGCGGAGATCGACGGTGAAATGGGTGATACCCACGTTGGTTTGCAAGCACGTTTGATGTCACAAGCATTACGGAAACTTTCTGGTTCCATCAACAAAACGAAAACGATCGCGATCTTTATCAACCAAATTCGGGAAAAAGTTGGGATCATGTTCGGGAATCCAGAAACGACACCTGGTGGACGTGCGTTGAAATTCTATTCAACCATCCGTTTGGAAGTACGTCGTGCTGAGCAATTGAAATCCGGTACAGATATCATCGGGAACCGCACGAAGATCAAAGTAGTCAAAAACAAAGTAGCGCCACCATTTAAAGTAGCGGAAGTCGACATGATGTATGGTCTAGGTATTTCACAAGAAGGTGAATTATTGGATATGGCCGTGGAACAAGACATCGTTGATAAAAGCGGTGCGTGGTATGCCTATAAAGGGGATCGCATCGGTCAAGGTCGTGAAAACGCCAAAAACTATATGCGTGAACACCAAGAAATGATGCTAGAAGTTTCTGCTCGCGTCCGCGATGCTTACGGGATTGGAACAGGAGAGACCGTAACCCTCGAGGAAGCGCAAGAAGAATTACCATTAGACGAATAAGTCTTGAAAAAGCCAAACAACGAGGTTGTTTGGCTTTTTTGTGGCTTTTTGCTAGATTCATCTATTGTTGAAAAAACATCCGTAAAAAGGAAGGGTTGCGAAAGTTTACTTTATTATTTAAAGTTGACACTCTTGTGTTCAAACATTAGAATAAACGTATGTGGATTTCCACATAAGAAGTAGCGAATTGATAATTTTGTTATCCTTTGTTAATCAAAATTACAAAATATTTAAAAAGATAGTATGGAGGTGGATTCATTGGAACTACTTTACATTCTCCTCGCTATCATCGGTTTAATTGTCGGTCTTGGATTAGGAGTTTATGTGACGAAATCTCGTCATGAGAAAGAAATCAACGGCGCCCAAAATTCTGCAGCTGGAATTATCGAAAGCGCTAAGAAAGAAGCAGAAACTCTTAAAAAAGAAGCATTGTTAGAAGCTAAGGAAGAAAATCAGAAGTATCGGTCAGAGATTGAAAGTGAGTTGAAAGAAAGCAAACTTGATTTAAAATCACAAGAAAATCGTTTACTCCAAAGAGAACAAGTACTTGATCGTAAGGACGATTCTTTGGAAAAACGAGAACGCTCACTTGAAGATAAAGAAGGCAGACTTAGTGAGAAACAACAATTAATTGACGAGCGAGAAAAAGAAGTAGAAAACTTAATCGATGGACAACAGAAAGAATTAGAGCGCATCGCCGCGCTGTCTAGAGATGAAGCAAAAGAGTTGATCATGAAATCAACGGAAGAGGAATTGAACCATGAATTAACGATCATGGTCAAAGAATCTGAACAGCGTGCGAAGGAAGAAGCAGATCGAAAAGCAAAAAATCTCTTGTCCCTAGCAATCCAACGTTGTGCCGCAGACCAAGTGTCTGAAACCACGGTATCGGTCGTATCATTACCAAATGATGAGATGAAAGGTCGAATCATCGGAAGAGAAGGTCGGAACATTCGCACCCTTGAAACCTTGACAGGGATCGATTTGATCATCGATGACACGCCAGAAGCAGTCGTCTTATCAGGATTTGATCCGATTCGCCGTGAAATTGCTCGTATGACCCTTGAAAAACTGATTCAAGACGGCCGGATCCATCCAGCTCGAATTGAAGAAATGGTCGAAAAATCTCGGAAAGAAATGGATGAGCATATTCGTGAATATGGGGAACAAGCAGCCTTTGAAGTCGGTGCTCACACCCTTCATCCAGACTTGATCAAGATTTTAGGTCGTTTGCGTTTCCGTACCAGCTACGGACAAAACGTCTTGAACCACTCGATCGAAGTCGCAAAACTAACCGGTGTTCTTGCCGCAGAATTAGGCGAAGATATCCAGTTAGCCAAACGTGCCGGTCTCTTGCATGATATCGGGAAAGCCCTTGACCATGAAATCGAAGGCTCTCACGTTGAGATCGGGGCTGAGTTAGCTGCCAAATACAAAGAAAATGGTGTGGTGATCAATGCGATCGCTTCTCACCATGGAGATGTTGAAGCAACTTCGGTTATCTCTGTTTTAGTTGCAGCCGCAGATGCCTTGTCAGCAGCCCGTCCAGGTGCTCGCAGCGAATCATTGGAAAATTATATTCGCCGCTTGCAAAACCTAGAAAATATCGCCAACGGCTTCAAAGGGGTCGATTCCAGTTTTGCAGTCCAAGCCGGACGTGAAGTCCGTGTAATGGTCAAACCAGAAGAGATTTCTGATTTGGATGCTGTACGATTGGTTCGCGACATCCGCAAGAAGATCGAAGACGATTTGGATTACCCAGGTCATATCAAGGTAACCGTTATTCGCGAGACTCGCGCAACGGATTACGCCAAATAGCAAGCAAAAGCAGTATCCTCTCAGAGGATACTGCTTTTTTGTGTAGCTGATTGTCAATAAGGACGGCTGAGTTGTGCAAATTCAACACTATTTCATCAGTCCCATAAATGATCGTGCCTTTTTTATTCATCGGCAATAGAAAAACGAGCAAGCAAAAGGATGGCTCGATAGCGACAGAGGCGAAAAATGGGAGGATCGATCCAGTATTATCGAGTGGGGGGCTATTGAAAAAAAAACAGACCCAGACTTCTCGGGGAAGTCCAGGTCTGTTTGATGTGTTTCACGTCTATACGTCCATCAAATCTTGCGTCGGCGGGCAAAGTCCACAAAGCGGAATTTATCCAGTCGGTGGATCGATTCGGTGTATTCAAAACAGCGCGTGTCTTCTAGATACACGAGGCTGCGAACCGTAACGACATGCTGATCTTCAGGACGCAGATCCATTAGATCCCGCAATTCTTTGTTGACGGGGTCAACAGTGATTTCTTTTTGTGCATAAGCGATCTCAAGGCCAAGATCATTTTCAAAGTAATCAAAAATCGATACTTTCGCTCGGTTTTCTGGCAACTCTTCGATAATAGAAGCATCAAGGTAATCTTTATCCAAAATCACTACTTCTCCATCAATTCTCCGCTGACGGATCAGTTTCCATGCCTCAGAAGCAACAGGCCAACCAGTGGTCTCGTGCAGCTTTGGCGAGACGGCGATCTTGCGGATCTCGACAACCTTTGTTTCACTAGGAATGCGTTGGGTATCTTGCAGCTCTCGAAAACTCGTCAAGCCAGAAATCGGGAAATCAAAGCGATTCAAGTCTAAAACGATCGAACCTTTCCCTTGTTTCTTTTGGATATAACCAGCATCCCGCAATAAATTCAATGCCTTACGGACAGTCTCCCGGGAGACACCATAAGTTTTGATCAATTGGTTTTCGCTAGGCAGCAAAGAATGCGGAGGGTATTCGTTTGCTAGAATTTTTTGTTCTAAATCTAAAAATATTTCTTTGAACTTGTTCATCGGATTGCCCCCTCTTTGGCTATTATAGCGAGGCCAATTTGGAAATGCAATCGACTATTTCGCCAAAAGTTCGTCAATGTTTAGGTCCGTTAATTTTTCAACGATCACATCTGCACCGTGTAATTCTTCTCCTGAATAAACACCTACCGCATACATACCAGCAGCTTTGATGCCGTCGATCCCTGCTTGAGCATCTTCAAAGCCAACTGCTTCTGCCGGTTCAATGCCTAGTGCCAGCGCTGCTTGGATAAAGATTTCTGGATCTGGTTTGCCTTTTTTCAAGGTTGCTGGGTCAACGATCGTATCAAAGTCTTGCATGACCCCAAGTTTGTCCAAAATAAACGGTGCATTTTTGGATGCCGAAGCGATGGCACAAGGAATGTTTTTTGCTTTGGCTTCATCAAGGAATGTCTTCACCCCTGGCAATAGATCATCAGGAGTCAAGCTTTGTAACAATTGTACATAGTGGGTATTTTTCTTCGTCGCTAACGCTTCTTTTTCGACTTCTGTGTAGGCATCATTTTTGTTGCCTAGGGTTAAGATTCGCTCTAAAGAGTCCATGCGGCTGATGCCTTTTAACTGCTCGTTGAACTTCAAATCGATCTCGATCCCGATCTCCGCAGCTAATTCTTTCCATGCAATGTAGTGGTATTTGGCCGTATCCGTGATAACGCCGTCTAAATCAAAAACAAATCCTTTTTTCATGTGTAACACTCCTTTTAGTAAGTAATCGTTGCTTCTTTCTTTGCTTCTAGAGAAACTTGTTGCCCATTCACTAAGATCGTGACTGGCTGATCAGCGGTAATCGTCAATGTTTCATGTGTAACATTCATTGCAAAGCGGGTGCCGCGAACTTCTAGCTGAAAGGCTAAGCTGTCCCAAGCTTTCGGCAAGTTTGGCGTGATCTGCAGCTGCTCTTCTCGAATATCGATCCCAGCAAAAGTGGTTAATGGAATAAACAACGTAGCAGCCATGACACCGGCGTGAATGCCTTCTGCTGTAGTCCCGCCTTGGATATCACGGTAATCAGAAGAGAGGGCTTCTTGGTATAATGACCAAGCCAACTCCTGATCATCTACCATTGCCGCCAACTGGGCATGAACGATGCGTGACAACGTCGAGCCGTGGGAGGTACGAGCCAAGTAATAATGGAGATTTTTTTCAATATAGTCTGTTGGCAGCTGGTAAGAAAGATCTGCCAAAATCTGATTGACTTGCTCTTTTGAGAAATTGTAGAAAATCATCAAACTATCCGCTTGTTTCGCGACTTTGTAGCTGTCAGCACTCTTGCCTTCAGCGTTCAAGATGCGGTCCATCCGATAGATGTTGCCATATTTCTCTTTGTAGTGAGCCCAATCCAGATCTTCCAGCTGGAAGTACCCTTCAAATTGTGCAATGATGCCTTCTGGATCGATCTCTAAGCCCAGCTTGGTACGAATATCTGCCATAGCAGCAATATCTGCAGGGGTTAAAGCCGTTTTCTCTAATACCGCTTGGAAGCTCTCTGCTGAAAGTTGTTGTTGAAGGTTCTCGATCTCTTCAAACAACCATACTACCATCATATTGGTATAGGCGTTGTTTTTCAAGCCGCCTTGTTCACTATTTGGGTAGCTTTCATGAAATTCATCTGGTCCCATGACTTTATCGATAAAGTAACGTTGAGCAGCATCATCCCAGGTGGCAGCACTTTGCCAGAAATGAGCGACTTCTAACATCAATTCTAACCCATATTGTTCCATGAAGACTCGATCTTGCGTGTTGTGCCAGTATTGCCAAATGTTATAAGCGATCGCTAAGGAGACATGGCGTTGCAAGCGACTGTGATCTTCTTTCCATTCGCCGCTGATAGGGTTCAAATGCAGTTCTTGGGATTGCTCACTGCCATCCAATCCTGATTGCCATGGGAACATGGCGCCTTGGTAACCAGCTTTTTGGGCATCTTTTTTGGCAGCAGCTAAGCGGCGGTAGCGATACAGCAAAATTTCTTTGGCGGTGTCAGGAAAATGTAGAATGTAAAAGGGTAAGATAAACAGTTCATCCCAGAAAATATGACCACGATAGGCTTCACCATGTAGGCCACGGGCAGTGATACTGGCATCTAAGGACTCCTGATAAGCATTCGGTGCTGCGGAGACCAGCAGATGATACGTATGCAGATTCAGCATTTTTTGTGACATCAAGTCACCAGTGACTTCGATGGCCGCTTTCGCCCATAATTCAGCCCATGCTTGTTTTGAGGCGGTATACATCGTCGCAAAATCAGGTAATGCTAAGGAAGAAAACGTAAATGCCGGTTGCGGATCCTCTTGCCGATAAGCGGCAGCAGTGACTGATTTTTCGACCCGATAAGTTTGTCCCTCCGTCACCTCAAGGGCTACTTGCTGACGGATGAGCTGGTCATTTGTTTCAGCTTGCAGCTCAGCCAATGGTAGGTCCTGTGAAAACAGTTCAGAGGATTGGACAACGGTAATCTGTGATTGGTTAGTGGTGACCACTAAATGCGCTTTGTTTTGTTCAGCTGCTGCCTCTTTCACGGTCAAATGCTGGTTAGTTAAACTACGGTAACGAGCGACGTTATAGTTATAGACCGATCCGTCGGCTTCACTGACGAAGGTAACGACGCCAGAAAAGTTCAGCGGAGTAAACTGATAGACCAAACTGTATTGGTGAACATCTTGCATATTGGCGATCTTCTTCGTTTCGATTCGCAGACGCTTTTGTTTTTTGGTTTCAATTTCTGCCACTGATTGGAACAAGCCGGTCTTCAAATCCAATGTCCGTTTAAAGGAAAGGAGCTGATTGTTGGCGATATCGATCACTTCATCATCGATCTTTACGTACATTTTTTGCAGATTCGGTGCATTGACGAAGTCTTCATTGCTGATGGTATGACCAGAAACATCCGATTCCACCGTATTGTAAAGACTTGCTAAATACAGTCCTGGATAGTTCGCTTCACAAATGGTCATCTCAGGCGTTGTGCCTCGCAGCCCTAAATAGCCGTTACCGACGGTTAAAAGTGACTCCACCGAGTATTCATCTTTACCAGGGGTGTAGCCATAGTATTCGAGGCGCCAAGGAATTTCAGCACTTTTTTCTTCATACTGTTCTTTCGTAGTGCAAACAAAGGGACGATTTAATTTTTCTGTCAACCATTGGTCCAGTGAAAAAGTCCCTTCTTCATTCGTAAACACCAGCGATTCAGAGACGATCCCGCCACCTTCCATTTGCTGCAGCTGCGCGGTCAGTGCGGCAACGCGTTCACTGTCAGTCCCAGAAAACGGATAGGTCGTACCAGTTTGATCCGTTAACAGCCATTGTTCCTTAGATAATATAATCGTATTCACAGTAGTTGTCCTCCTTTAAACTTGTCTATACATGCAAAATGATTATAACGTAAATTGTAAGCTATTTCAATTTATCTAGCCTGTTTTTTTATTCTTTTTTGTCAAATAAACAGTAAATAAAGTTGTTGGCAATATTATTTTATATTAATGAAACATTTTAAAAAACGTTTATTTATCAAGGTTTTTATATGGTACCTTTGCTATTTGCTTGTATTGTTTATAGAAAAAGTAAAAAAAATTGGTTTGAAACGCTTGCAATATCAAAATTATCAAGTTATGATTAGTGCGTAATCAAAACATATATATACAAGTGGAGATGAAAGGGGTTTATTAATTATGGGAAAGTATCGTGATGATGCTGAGAAGCTGCTGGAATATGTTGGCGGCAAAGAAAATATCGCCGCAGTAACACATTGCGCGACACGGATGCGTTTTGTTTTGAACGATCAGTCAAAAGCAAACGAAAAGGCAATTGAAGAAATTCCAAGTGTCAAAGGAATGTTTACAAATGCGGGACAATTCCAAGTCATTATCGGCAATGATGTCTCAACGTTTTACAATGATTTTACCGATGTATCAGGAATAGAAGGTGTTTCTAAAGAACAAAGTAAAGCGATTGCAAAAAACAATCAAAATATCGTGCAACGAGCGATCGCTACGTTAGCTGAGATCTTTACCCCGTTATTACCAGCGATTATTGTCGGTGGTTTGATGCTAGGGCTGAGAAATTTCTTAGAAGGTGTACCGCTAGAAGCTCTAGGTGGACAAACCATTACACAAGCTTCTACTTTTTGGAACGGTGTCAACGGCTTTTTATGGCTGCCCTGTGAAGCGATCTTTCACTTTCTACCAGTAGGGATTACTTGGAGTATTACACGTAAGATGGGAACCACGCAAATATTAGGGATTGTTTTAGGGATTACATTGGTTTCACCGCAATTATTAAATGCTTATTCAGTAAGTTCAACTTCTGCTGCAGAAATTGCTCAAAATTATACGTGGGACTTCGGGTTCTTCACTATTGATAAAATTGGGTATCAAGCACAAGTGATCCCAGCAATGCTGGCAGGTTTCTTATTGGTTTATCTTGAAAGATTCTTCCGGAAATGGATTCCAGAAGCGGTTTCAATGATCTTCGTTCCATTGTTCTCATTGCTGCCAACTATTTTAGCAGCCCACATGGTGTTAGGTCCAATCGGTTGGCAAATCGGATCAGGCATTTCTTGGGTCGTAAATGCTGGCTTGACCTCACCATTAAACTGGTTATTTGGTTTCATTTTCGGTGGCTTGTATGCGCCTTTGGTTATTACCGGATTGCATCATACAACGCTAGCGATCGACTCTCAATTAGTAGCGGATTTTGGGACAACCAACCTTTGGCCAATGATCATGCTGTCAAATATTGCGCAAGGTACGGCAGTATTGGCGATTTGGTTCCTTCACCGTGGCAATAAAAAAGAAGAACAAGTCTCTGTTCCAGCAACGATTTCTGCTTATATGGGGGTTACTGAACCAGCGATGTTCGGGATCAATTTGAAATATGTTTACCCATTTGTCGCAGCAATGGTAGGTTCTGCCTTTGGTGGTATGCTGATCACTGCAACGAATACCCGTGCATTAGGTATTGGTGTAGGGGGACTACCTGGCTTCTTATCATTTAAAATTGAAAACTATCCAATGGTCTTCATCTCAATGGCGGTGACGATTGCGATCACGTTTGTTTGCACCATCATCTTTAGAAAAGTTACCTTCTTAAATAAATTAGAACCGCAATTGGCTGCTGATACAGCTGCAGCAGCGGCTGTTGCACCAACGACGGCTGCACCGACAACTGCAGCCCCAGAAGCGGCACAAGTTTCAGAAGAAACCCTTTATGCTCCAGCTGATGGGAAAGTAGTTGCCATCACTGAAGTTTCTGATCCTGTCTTTTCTCAAAAAATGATGGGTGACGGCTTTGCTGTTCAGCCAACGAATGGAACGATTTATGCTCCTGTTGCAGGTACGATCTCTAGCATTTTTGAAACAAAGCATGCAATTGGGATTTTAACGCCTGGTGGCGCGGAAGTTCTTGTTCATATGGGCTTAGATACTGTGGAATTAAAAGGTGCGCCATTTGAGGTCCTTGTTTCTGAAGGTGACACGGTCACACCAGAAACGAAGATTGCAGTGATGGATCTAGATGCAGTGACCGCATCTGGCAAACAGACAGATGTTTTAACAGTCATCACGAATGCCGAAAAAGTGCGTCAGCTTTCATTGACGACCACAGGCACAGTGACAGCCAAAACAGCGGTTGGTTCAGCTGAATTAAACTAAAAAAATAATCCGTTTCCGAGAGCGCCCTTTGACTAAGAAGGGGGATCGGAAGCGGATTTTTTTATGGCCGCCCTCAAGGGAGAGCGGCTTTTTTCTTGGTTTTCAATGGGTAAAGCCGCAGTTAGCTGACGGCTTTTTTGTCGGTGCTTTTGCGGAAGTAGTTGATCGTTAATAGGAAAGTCAGTAAGACCAGGGCCCACAAAAAGAATAAGGCGATTTGAGAGCCGATGACCGTCCCTTGGGTGTAATCGGTCGCCGCATTTTGTGCCAAATTGATAATGGTCGCCACCACAGCCGTCGCCACTGCACCAGAAAATTGCTGCAGCGTATTAAAGATCGCATTACCGTCCGCGTACAACGCAGGAGTCAGCTTGTTTAAGCCGGTGGTCATCATATTGCTGTAGGCTAAGCCGATCCCGATCATGTAAAAGACATGTCCAGCAACTAGGCTCCAAATGAAAGGCGAATGCAAAACGAGGGCTAAGGAAAGCCAACCGATGGCAATCAACGTCAAACCAGACAGGATCGGTTTTTTCGGTCCAACTTTATCCAGCAACCGACCAGAGATCGGCGCAAGGATCGCCCCGATCGCCGCCCCAGGAAGCATAACTAATCCTGCAGTAAAGGCATCTTTTCCCAAGACGAGTTGGACAAAGTTCGGCAAGACAAAGGAAATGCCCAGTAAAAGGAACTGACAAACAAGAAAGCCAAACAGAAACAAACTGAAGCTGCGGTTTTTCAAAACAGCCAAACGAATCAAAGGGTTCGGGCCTTTTGAGCGTTGATAAAACAAGCCAGCACCAATGAAACCGAAAAGCAGCGGCAGTAGACTTGCCAAGGTGCCTACTTGATTCAAGAACAATAAGAAGCCGCTGAACATCAAGACGATTCCTAATACACTCAGTAAATCCAGGGAAGTGTCTTTTGCCCCAGCCGTTTTAGGGATCGAGTAAAGGCCGAGTACTAGGGAGACCAGCAAGACTGGGATCAAGAAAAGAAAGATCGCATTCCAAGACCAATGGGCGGTCAATAAGCCCCCATATGTCGGTCCGATCGCTGGAGCGATGGAAGTGGTCAAATTCCCTAAGCCGATTGCCGCTCCCCGTTTTTCAAAGGGGGAGTAAGTCAAAATGATGTGGAACATCAAAGGCAGTGCGATCCCTGTGCTGGCACCTTGGAAAAAGCGGCCAATCAGCAAAATGGCAAACGTCGGCGATAAAAAGTCGATCACCAAGCCAACAAGGAAAAAGGCGTTGGCAGCTAGAAACAAGGTTCTCAATGAGAAGCGTTTCAAAAGGTAGGTCGATATTGGGACAATGATGGAGATGACCAGTAAGTAGATGGTCGTCACCCATTGAACATCGGATGTTGAAAGCGTAAATTGATCGATCAATGTCGGAAACGTTACATTCATGGCTGTTTCAATCAGCACACCTGCAAATGACATCAATCCGGTTGCGAGGATCGCCCCCACGAGTTTTTTGTTGTTTTCCATATTCTCACCTCTAAAAATTCGCAAAAAAAGAGACCGTTTCTATTCTCATAGAAACCGCCTCTCTCTCGACAAGCGAACCCGCTTGTTATCTGTACGATTTAATCTATCGCTATTCTACTGACTTCATAAGAAAGTGTCAAGAGAAGTGGATAAAAAAATAGCAAAAAACTTTTTTGAAAGTTTTCAAACTTTTACTTACACCAGAAATTTTCTTCTGCTAGAATAGTCGAGTACGAAAAAGAGAAAGGAAGTTGTTACATGCCCATCAATAAAAAAGAAAGTTTGATCTATACGACACTTATGTGTATTTTCATGGTGTATTTTATGAGTGTTTATAACCTCATGTTTCAAGTCGGTGTTTCGGCATTGGCATTCCAATTGGCGTGGAATGAATTGCCATTAGCCCTTTGTGTCGCCTTTATTTTGGATTGGTTCATTGTTTCTGGTCCGGCAAAAGGTTTGGCGTTTCGATTTTTGGACCATCAATCAGCTACTTGGAAAAAAATCGGTTTGATTTCTTCATTGATGATCGCCGGCATGGTGATCTGTATGTCACTCTTTGGTGCGTTGATGCACCCAAACCCTGATCACTCAGTGTTGGTCAATTGGCTAAGCAACATTGGGAAAAATGTGATCGTCGCATTGCCGTTGCAATTGTTCATTGCAGGTCCAATCGTTCGCCGAGTGTTTCGCGCCTTGTTTCCTATTGGCACTGTGCAAGAACAGCCAGTACTAGGGGAATAATCGATCATTAGAAAAAACGTACTGCAGACAGGTTCTGCCAAGGTTAGCTAAAACAGCTAGCTTGGCGATACCTGGACTTGCGGCACGTTTTTTGCTTTTATAGACAGCAAAAAAACCCATAGGATGGTATGGGTTTTTCTGTTTACCCTATGAAATAGGATACAGGATGTACTTATATAGTAATATGGTTCCGTCAAAAAGAGAAGTTCAATTTTTTCACCGATACATGAAATTAATGCAAATCGATTGTTTTTATGACCAAAAAATCAACTTATAATTATTTTCCGTCTGTTATTCCGTATAGAAACCAACGAGTTGATACCAGCGACGATGCTCAATATGGTAGGCATCAGGTGAATAGCCTGACATTGAAAAACCGATAAAGGTGATGACCAGTCCGAGAATAATAAACAACAGACTGAGAAAAACGAAAAAGCGCTTATTGATTTTGATCATAGGACTGCCTTCTTTCGATAGTTTTGAACAAATGATTTCGGCCAAATGACAAGGGAGTGGGTAAGACGTGAAAAAGGTCGGCTCATACTATAAGTGGCGATCAGGCAAAGCAGCCCTAAACCAAATAAGAAAATCCCCACACCTAACTGACTTAAAAAGAGATAGAAACCATCCGCCATCAGCATGGGACTTAAGACAACGCTAGCAATCCCACCGATAAACGTAGTGACACCAATCATGCCAGTGGTGAAAGGCACACACCAGATGATTATTAAAAAGCTTAGGATCAGCAAAGCGGCACTTAACAAGAGGCTGCCCCACAATGGAAAGCCTAGCACTAAGATCAAGAGCAAAAAGGGATGAAAGCGGCGGGGAATCTCTACCACGACCTCTTCTGTTTCTGTGACTGTTTGGATCAGTTCTTTTGGGGAGCCAAGGCGTGCCACGGCTTCTTCTTCAGTGTATCCTTCTTCCATCAAATCTTCGATCATCTCGTCATAATAGTTGATCAGCTGATGAATCTCGCTAGGTCTGACTTTTTCAGATAATTCCGCAGCCAATGCCTTGATAAAATCAACTCTGTTCATCTAATGTTCCTCCTTTAATAAATCGCTGGATCAATGTCAATTGGGGCCAGTCGTTGGTTAAAAAATCGTCGATCCGCTGTTTTCCGATTTTGGTCAAGCGGTAATATTTTCGGGTCCGTCCTTGATGGCTTTTATTATAAGTCTCAACCGCTCGGCTGGCTTCTAAGCGCTTCAAGATAGGATAGAGCGTTGATTCTGAGATTGGCAGTAAAGGAGATATGTTTTTGACTAATTCATAGCCATAAGAGTCACCATGCTGCAAATAAGCCAAAACACAAATTTCCAATAATCCTTTTTTTAATTGGGCATCCAAAGGCTCTCCTCCTGTTCATACTCATACTATACATTACATAGTATCATTCCACAAGCAGCACCAGTCAAAATCAGCCTTAAGTCTGAGCACCATAAGACAACAAGAGTTTCTTTAATAAAATGGTCAAAAATAAAAAATAAAATTAAGAAAATCGGCGGAAAGTATAGGTTAACGTGCTCTTTTTTGTTAAAGTAGAAGTATAAAGATTACTTTCAGTAAGAAAATGGGCGTTGGTTGTGCTTCTAAAAGCTGCAAGTAGTCAAAGTGAATGAGACGATCATCAGCAAGAATTGGTGACGTCCAGAAAGGAAGGGGTATTATGAGAAAAGCAACGATTACGAAAAAATATTTGATCAATTGCTTAAAAAAATATCTGGTGGAATATCTTTATCGACCAATCACTGTCCGCGACATTGCTAAATATGCACGAACATCGACCCAACCGATCTATTTGAATTTTTCAAACATGCAAAATTATAAACAGGCGATGGTTGATGATGTGTTTCGCGACATTCACGAAACAAAAAAAGAGTCAGAAGAGACACTCGATTCCTTATACAGCTTTTGGCAGGACTATTACGTATTTGCCAGCCGCAATCGCAACCTCTTTTTCGCACTTTTTTTAAATGATATTGGCTGCGGTCCTTACATAAAAGAGCGTTCTTTTGCTTATTTTCAAGAAGCAATTGCTGAATCAGCTGTTTTTCAATGTGCGCATAAAAGCGATCTGAGAAAATATCATGAAGAAGCCTTGATCTTTTTTAGTGGGTTGGTATTGCTGTTTATTCGTGAAGGAAATACGCAAGATAATGCTAATTTTTTGAAAGAGACACAAAATTATTGGCAGCGAGTCCTTCATGAACCGGTCGATTTTTATCAAGGTGATTTACCTAAAACCTTACTTGAATCAGGTCTAGCTGTAAGTGATCAATAGATAGCGAGAAAAAGAGGAAGAGATTTCAGAATATTGCGACAGCTATCATTGCCATTATTGATTTCCTCTTTTTCAACAATCCCCATCGGAGCAGTGATCTTAAAGATTAGAAGCAATAGCTATTCTTTAAGAGCCGTTCAACGAGTGGGGGTTTTTCTTTTGATAAAAATAGGTGCGAAGTCGTTTAGCAAAATAAGAAAAGGGCTTGTCTGTAGTGTTAAGGCTTATTTTTAGGTCAAAGAAAAGGCGGCTTATTGTTGGCAATTTTCAAGAAATATGAGAAGGTAGAAATAGCAGAAAAGTAACTGGCTTTTATAGTTAGAAACTTTGAATGGAGGAATTTTGATGGGACAAAACACGCAGTATGGAGAAAAAAAGATTGCGATCGATCGCAGGATCGGTTTTTTAGAAGAACATACGTATCACGGGAATGATCTTGGTGTGACTTTTCAAGGACAGCAAACCACGTTCAAATGCTGGTCACCAGAGGCAGAGGCCGTTTCAGTATTGCTTTATCAAAGCGGTGTTGCTGGGACTGACGATCGTCTGCTGACGCTGCCGATGGTTCAAGAAGACAACTGTTGGCAAGTCACGACGGAAGAAAACGTCAAGGAGCTGTTTTATACCTTTGAGTTTCAACGAGATGGGCAGAAAATAGAAGCGATGGATCTTTATGCCAAGGCAGTAGGGATCAACGGAAACCGCGGTGCGATCATTGATTTAAAGGAAACAGATCCTGAAGGTTGGCAGGAAAGTCACGGCGTCGGTCAGCAGTCGATCACAGATGCCTATATTTGGGAATTACATGTCGAAGATTTCAGTGGTGCCGAAAACAGCGGTATTTCACCAGAAAATCGCGGAAAATATTTAGCCTTCACTGAAAAAAAGACCCATCTGGTGGGAGATGAAAGTCAACCAACTGGTATGGCCTATTTAAAAGAGCTGGGGATCAATTATGTTCATCTGCTGCCGATCTTCGATTTTGACAATGATGAAACTTCGTCTGCCTATAACTGGGGCTATGATCCGAAAAATTACAATGTACCTGAAGGACGATACGCTTCTGATCCTAGTGATCCCAAGACACGGATTCGTGAATGCAAGCAAATGATCCAATCGCTGCACGAAGAAGCCATCGGCGTTGTGATGGATGTGGTCTTTAATCACACTGCGATCACAGAAGAATCATGGTTTAATTTGACGGTGCCTGATTATTACTACCGTCAAGATGATGAAGGGAATTTTGCGGACGGTTCTGCTTGCGGCAATGAAGTGGCTTCTGAACGGAAAATGATGCGTAAATTTATCATTGATTCAGTTTTATATTGGGCGCAAGAATACAAAATCGACGGCTTTCGCTTTGATTTGATGGGCCTGATCGATGTGGAAACCATGAACCAATTGCGTCAACGCCTAGATGATGCCGGCCTCAGCCATGTGATTTTATACGGCGAGCCATGGGATGCCGGCAGCAATCAAATCATTCAGCCGAATATCCCAGCAAATAAAAGCAATGTTTGGGCACTGTCAGAAGGCGTTGCGGTTTTTAGCAATGATTTAAGAGACAGTATCAAAGGCGATGTCTTTGAAGAAACAGACGGCGCGTTTATTCAAGGAATGAATGGTCAACCGCAAGTCAAGCAAACCTTTTATGCGGCAAATTTGGCAACGGCGATTCAAGGAAATACAAAAGTTGCTGGGCAAGAAGGCGCCGAGCGCTGGGCAAAATCGCCCCGCCAAGTGATCGCCTATGCGTCAGTCCATGATAATTTGACCTTATGGGATAAACTGGTGGCAACCATGCAGGCTTCAGCGAAGGAAAGAAATTATGATTTTGATCCTGAGCTTTTAGCCCGTAACAAACTAGCAGCAGCCATTTTGTTTACTAGCCAAGGAGCCGTGCTGACCCAAGCTGGGGAAGAATTTGGCCGTACCAAAGAAGGCGATGAAAACTCCTTCCGTTCGCCACTGACAGTCAATCAGCTGGATTGGGCACGTGCCAAAACCTTCAAAGAATTGCGCGAGCTGTATCGGGGCTTGTGGGCATTGCGGCAGTCCTATGCACCATTGAGAGATGCCACGACCCAAACGGCTGAAAGCATGGTCTTTTATGAGACAAAGGATGAAAATCGCTTGGCGTATCAAGTACCCAATCGTGACGAACAGCATCCATGGCGTTCCTTGTTCGTTTTACTCAACAGCACGGAAGAAAGCTGGTCCTTTGACTTACCGACGGCAACAGAAAATGCTTCTTGGCACCTCGTTGCTGACCCCAAAGGAGCTGGGATCGCTTCTCGCGGCGTAGCAGCGTCAAGGATAACCATCGACCCATTGTCCTTCTGCATTTTGGCGGAACAAAGTAACTAATCAAAGTAGAAGCTAAAACAAACTAAAAATTTTAGTTTGTTTTAGCTTTTTTGGTAGTAAAAAAACAATTCTTTTGCTATACTTTTAACAGAATGAGAAGCAGAAAGCGGTGAGCAAATGAAAGTTGTGATCTCTGATATTGCCCGAAAAGCTGGCGTTTCCAGCGGAACAGTCTCTAATGCGATCAACAATCGTAAGGGGATCAGTGAACAAAAACGGCAAGCGATCTTGAAGATCGCTCGTGAGATGGGGTATTTTGATCAGCGAGAAATTAAAAAAACGGAAAGCCAAAAAATCAAATTTGTCGTAATGAACAAACAAGGAAATGTCGTAGGGGATACGCCTTTCTTTTCTGAATTGATCCGAGGAATCGAAATGGAGTGCAGTGCGTTAGGCTATGAACTGGTCATTTCCCATATCACACTGGCACCAGAAGAAGACCCGATTGAAAAGATCCGTCCAGAATTAGCAGATGGTTTGCTATTGTTAGGAACGGAATTGGAAAAACAAGATTTAGCAGTCTTTCGCCATTTGGAAGTACCGTTAGTGATTTTAGATACGGTATTTAACTCGCAGGACTTTGATTTTGTCGCCATCAATAATCGTGACAGTGCCTATGAGATCGTTGAAAAGATGATCGAAAAAGGCCACCGTGACATCGGCATTATCAATTCTACCTTTCAAATCAACAACTTCCGTGAACGCAAGCAAGGGTTCATCCAAGCGATCCAAGAGCATGATCTGATCCATTATGAAGAGACGGAAGCCTTAGTAGAACCCACCTTGGAAGGCTCCTATCAAGACATGAAGATCTATTTGGAATCCTTGCGTGCCGATCAGCGACCGTTGCCAAGCGCCTTTTTTGCGGTCAATGACAATATCGCCATCGGTGCCATGAAAGCCATTCGCGAAGTGTTTCCCGATCATCCGTTGACCATTGTTGGGTTCGATGATATTCCTTTGGCGGAATTTTGCAACCCACCACTGACCACCGTCAAAGTAGATAAAGTGTACCTTGGTCGCCAAGCCGTGCGACGCTTGATCGAGAAAATCACGAGTGAAGATGAAAACCATCTGAAAATGCTGGTCGCCACGACGATCGTCGAACGCGAAAGCATCAATTAAGAGTAAAAATAATATGAAAAATAAGAAGAAGGACAAAACGTTTAGCAAGCGTTTTGTCCTTTTTTAGTTATTAAACAAAAATATTTATCTAAAACTATTGCAAAATATTTAGCTTGTGCTATATTTAAGGTGTAAAAAGTAAGGGATTACATTTTGAGGAAGTGAATAGATGACACAGATCGGTCTCTTTTGTGCCACTGGGCTCTCCAGTGCACTGCTCGTCAAAGCGCTCAAAGAGCAACTAGCGGATGAACAGCATTACCAAGTCAATTCCGCGCCTTTTTCAGAAATATTTATGGTGGGGAATGACTATGATTTTTTGATTTTAGCTCCTCAAACCCGCTTCAATCAAGCGAAAGTCGCAGCAGCCTTTCCTGATAAAAAAATCGTTTTACTGACGGATGAGGAATTTCTGAGCAAAAATGTAGCACGAATCGTCGAAGAAATAAAAATTTAGCTAAATATACTAAAACGCAAAGGGTGGTTTTATGGATAAAGTAACCATCGGGTTCGCCCCGACTAGAAGAAATTTGTTTAGTGCAGAAGCAGCTATTGATTACGCCAATCTGACACGACAAAAAATGGACGAACTCGCCATTGATTATGTAGATATTTTAGATATCAACGAAGACGGCTTACTATACGATGATGAAGGGGTTGAAAAAATCGCCGAAAAATTCAAAGCAGCGAAGATCGACGGTCTTTTTCTAGCCAATGAAAACTTTGGTACGGAATATGCCTGTGCTCGTCTAGCCAAAAAACTAGATGTCCCCGTCTTACTGTGGGGACCTAAAGATGAGACGCCAGCCGCCGACGGTTCACGTTTGCGGGATACGCAATGCGGTCTTTTCGCTATTGGGAAAGTCTTGCGCCGTTTCAAGGTACCTTTCACCTATGTCAAAAATTCTGATATTGATTCACCAGAATTTGCCCGCGGCTTGCAAGACTTTATCAAAGTCTGCAATGTCGTCAAGACCTTCAAACAAACACGAATCTTGCAAGTTGGCCCACGCCCCTTTGATTTTTGGACTGTGATCTGCAACGAAGGCGAACTATTGGAGCGTTTCAATATTTCGCTATCACCAGTACCGATCCAAGAAGTGGTGCAAGAAATCAAGAAAGTCAAAGAACAGCAGCCAGATAAATTGCAAGCAGTCATTGATTATTTCGAAACCAATACGGAAGTCCAAATTTCGGCGAGAGATTTGGAGATGGTGGCAGCCCTTAAAGTGGCTTTGCAAAACTTATGTGAAAGCTACGGCTGCAATGCAGGAGTCATCCAGTGTTGGACGGCCTTACAAGACGAAATCGGTATTTTACCGTATGCCTCCCTGTCGCTGTTACAAGAAGAAGGCTTGCCTTTTGTCTGTGAGACGGATGTCCATGGGGCGATCTCGGAACTGTTGGTCGAAGCCGCTTCGTTGGGGGAAAATCGAGCGATCTTTGCGGATGTCAACTGCCGCCATCCAGAGAACGAGAATGGCGAATTGCTGCAACACTTAGGAGTTTTTGCTTATTCCACTGCAGAGACCAAACCGATCTTGCCGCAACGACATTTTGTTTTTGACTATCCAGGATCAGTCGCTTTTCGGGCAATCAAAGACGAGTATACGCTGTGTCGCTTTGATGGGGACAACGGCGAGTACTCACTGCTGATGGGCACTGGTAAAGGGATCGATGGCCCATACAATCAAGGGACCTATCTCTATCTGGAATTTGCGAATTTGAATCGCTTGGAATTCAAACTCGTTGAAGGCCCTTATATTCATCATGTTGCGGCGGTCAGAAAAAATGTGGTGCCGATCTTGTACGAAGCATGCAAATACATCGGTGTGCAGCCAGATTTTTATGATCCAATCGAAGAAGACGTCAAAGCATACTTGAGAGGGGATCAATCATGGAAATAAACGAGCTGGAGATGAAGGCTTTAACGATTCGAAAATCCGTGTTAGAGCTGATCTATCAAGCAAAAACGGGTCATACTGGTTCGGATCTTTCTTGTACCGATATTTTAGTGGCCTTGTATTATCGGATAATGAATGTCGATGCGAAAGATCCTCAAAAGCAAGATCGTGACCAGTATATCCAAAGTAAAGGACATGCGGCAGAAGTATTATGGGCCGTTTTAGCGGACAAAGGTTTTTTGCCGAAAGAAGAATTAGCCACCTTTTCGCAATTTGGTTCAAGACTGATCGGTCATCCAAACAATAAAGTAGCTGGTGTTGAGATGAATACTGGTTCGCTAGGTCACGGCTTACCCGTCGCAGTAGGGATCGCTTTGGCAGGCAAACTGGATCACCGCACGTATCAAACCTATACGTTGTTGGGAGATGGCGAATTAGCAGAAGGCTCGGTATGGGAAGGAGCCATGGCGGCTGCCAACTACCAGCTGGACAATTTGACCGCCATCATTGATCGCAACGGCTTGCAGATCACGGGCGCCTCGGAAGATGTGATGGCAGTGGAGCCGCTAGATGAAAAATGGCGTGCCTTTGGTTGGGATGTGCATATCGTTGATGGCAATGATATGGCTGCCTTGGTGGCTGCATTAGAAAAACCGCATCAGCCCAATCAACCGAAGCTGATCATTGCTAAAACCATCAAAGGCAAAGGCTATTCTGCAGCCGAAAATCAAGCGCAATGGCATCATAAAGTGCCAACGGCAGAAGAGCTTGCACAAGCTATTGCCGAACTTGATCAGCAAATGGAGGTTTTGACTCATGGGAAAAAATAATATTGCCAATCGCCAAGCGATGTGCGACGTATTGATTGAAGAAGGAAAAAAGAATCCTGCGATCACGGTGTTGACCAGTGATTCTCGTGGTTCCGCTTCGTTAGCACCTTTGGCCAAGGAATTACCGACACAATTGGTGGAAGTAGGGATCGCAGAGCAAAACATCGTCAGTATTGCGGCTGGCTTAGCCCATATGGGCAAACGCCCTTTCGTTGCCTCTCCAGCTTGTTTTCTCAGCATGCGCAGTATCGAGCAGATCAAAGTCGATGTCGCGTATTCGAATAAAAATGTCAAACTCGTAGGTATCAGCGGCGGTGTCAGTTATGGGGCATTAGGCATGAGTCATCATTCCTTGCAAGACATCGCAGTGGCACGAGCGATCCCTAATTTGCAAGTGCTGTTGCCAGCAGATCGCTTTGAAACGATCCAAATGTTTAAAGCCTTAGCGGCATCAAATGAACCAGCCTATATCCGTCTCGGTCGCAATCCTGTTGAAGATTGTTATGATTCTGCAGATTATCCTTTTGAGATCGGCAAAGCCATTGAGCTGAGAAGCGGCCAAGATGTCGCATTGATCGCCACCGGCGAAACCGTGCGCCAAGCGTTGGATGCTGCTGAGCTATTGGAAAAACAAGGCATCACTGCTTCCGTTTTAAATGTTCATTCCTTGAAGCCCTTTGATTCAGAAACGGTCAAACGAGTGGCGAAAGAAACAGGCACCGTGATCACTGTGGAAGAACACAGCCAATACAACGGCTTAGGAGCTGCCGTGGCGGAAACACTGACAGAAGAAACGGACATTCGACAAAAAATCATTGCTTTTCCGGATGAAGCCTTGATTACTGGTTCTTCGTCAGAACTGTTTGCCCATTATGGCTTAGACGGTGCCTCCATAGCGAAAACAGCGGTTGCGTTTCTAGGAGCTTAAGATGGACAAGACCTATCAGCTGGTTTTAGATCAGAGTACATCCGGTACCAAGCTCTTACTGTTTCAAGAAGGGAAAATCCTGCAACGTTACGATAAAAAACACCGCCAAATTTATCCAAAAGTCGGGTGGGTCGAACATGATCCCCTCGAGATTTGGCAAAATGTCCAAGAATTGCTGGCACAAGTGTTTCAAGAACAAGCGATCACTGCAGATCAAATCGTTTCCTTGTCATTGACCAATCAGCGAGAAACGATCATTGCATGGGACCGATTGACTGGCAATCCCCTGTACAATGCGATCGTGTGGCAATGCAACCGCAGCGCCGCGATTTGTGAAGAATTGACGGCACAAGGCTGGGAAAGGACGATCAATCAAAAGACCGGTTTACGCTTAGACCCGTATTTTTCTGGCACCAAAGTGAAATGGCTGGCACAAGAATTATCGGCCATCAAGGAAAAGTCGGGAACTGGCGAGTTGGCGATCGGTACGATGGACAGCTGGCTGTTATGGAATTTAACGCAAGGGAAAGTATTTGCGACAGAAGCCAGCAACGCTTGCCGAACATTATTTTACAATATTGAAGAGGGCCGTTGGGATGCAGAACTCGTCAAACTTTTTGGCATCCATTTAGCAGACTTGCCAGCGATCAAACCTGCTGATGCGGTTTTCGGTGACTATCACGGAATCCCTATCAAAGGGATCTTAGCCGATTCACAAGCGGCATTATTTGGGGAAGGTTGTCAAAGCCTTGGGGATGTAAAAATCACGATGGGCACCGGTTGTTCGATCATGATGCAAGTGCAGCAGGAGCAGACGTTGCGAGATCGCCGCATTTTGACGACGGTCGGCTGGCAAACTAGCCAGGAAACAGCGTTTGCGCTAGAAGGCATCATCCGTTCCTGTGGTGACGCCATCAACTGGTTCAGTGAGCAAGTGGCTCCGCTGCCAGATGTAGCTGAGATCTGTCAAGAAGTGCTGACCAGTGACAGTCAAGAAGACATCTATTTTATCCCAGCATTGCAAGGAATGGGTGCCCCTTTTTGGGATAATACGATGACTGCCAGCTTTGTCGGCATGAAACGCACGACGACGACTCATGAGCTGTTGAAAGCCGTTTTAGAAAGTATCATTTTTCAAATCAAAGCAGTGATCGATGTGATGGAAGAAGTCGCTGAACGACTGATCAATCAGGTAATGATCGATGGCGGTGTTTCGAAAAACCGCGCCTTGATGAGCTTATTGGCGACTTTGATCAATAAACCCGTCATCGTCAGCGAAGTCGAAGAATTTTCAGCCATCGGCACGATGCTTGTTGCCAATCCAACCATGAATGAACCAGCTATTCAGCAAGCCACGATCGTTCCGCAAGCCGAACAGGCCGTGATCCGTTTGAAATATGAAAAATGGAAACGGTTCATTGAGAAGTCAGCTGCTTTTAGTGAAGGATAAAGGAGGAACTATATGGAGACCCAACGAATCCAATTGAATCAAACGGCTTACGTTGATACCTATTTATTGCACCAATCCAAAGAGTACAATGTCGGCAAGAAACGACCGCTAGTGATCGTCTGTCCAGGCGGCGGCTACGCATTTACCAGTGATCGAGAGGCGGAAGTCATTGCCTTGAAATTCAATAGTATCGGGCTAAATAGTGTTGTTTTATGGTACACCACCGGTGACCAAGTGAAAAACGTTCCCCATAATGCCTTGATGGAAGCCGCCCAAACCGTCAAAATCATTCGTGCGCATGCTCAAGAATGGTTGGTGGATGAGGAACAAATCATTGTTTGCGGTTTTTCAGCAGGTGGTCATCTAGCGTTGCAGTTAGCGACGCGCTGGCACGATGCTGAGCTGGCAGAAGCATTGGGCGTCAGCAGTGACTTACTGAAAGTGAATTTGGCGATCGCCGGCTACCCATTGGTTTATCAAGAGCATGCCTTCCCAATCGATGAGCTAGGCTTTGCCGCTAGTCTGATCGAGACACCTTTAACTGCCAACGAGCGCTTTTTTGGGAGTAAACAACCGACGGAAGAAGCCATTCAATCCATGAACATTTTGCATCATGTCGATCAGTGGACACCTCCGATGTTTCTCTGGCATACGACGGAAGACGTCTTAGTCGATGTGGCACACTCGTTGAAGCTGGCGGTCAAATTAAGAGAAGCAGAAATTCCATTTGAACTGCATATTTTTGAAAAAGGCGAACACGGACTGGCATTAGCGGATCGAACAACGGCACGCAAGCCAAGTCACCTCAATACCCATGTCGCCAAATGGTTTGAGCTGTGCGAGGGCTGGCTCAGCAGTTATATTGATTAAAAAACCGCCAGTGCACAACTTGTGCCGATGAAAGGAGAGCACCACCGTGAAAATCACCGTGAGCCAAAACAAACGCACCTTATTGCGAGACGGCCAGCATTTCTTTTATTTAGCCGATACTTGCTGGAGTGCCTTTACTAGTATTCAAGAAAATGACTGGATCACCTACTTAGACAAACGCAAAGAGCAGGGCTTCAATACCTTACAAATCAATGTGTTACCGCAATGGGATCGCAGCCGTGGTCAATTTGACTGCTTGCCGTTTCCTGTTGATGCGGGCGTCTTTGATTTTACTGTTTGGGAGGATGCCTATTTCGAACGGGCTCAGCGTCTTTGTAAAATTGCCGATGAGAAAGGCTTTACTTTAGCATTGGTCGTCTTGTGGTCAAACTATGTCGCCGGCACGTGGGCTAGCCAGTTGGACAAAGAACGCAACGTGTTGCCGGAGGATTGCCGCCAGGTCTACTATCAAAAAGTGATTGCGACTTTTGATGCCTTCCATCCGATCTACTTTATTGGTGGCGATACGGATTTCCCAACACAGCCAACCATCGATACGTATCTAGAAGCCTTTGCTTTCTTTGAAAAGCATTCGCCGAATACCCTGAAAACGATTCATATCAAGGGACGTTTTGAAGAGATTCCTGAACCTATCGTCGAACATTTGGACTTATTTTTATACCAATCAGGTCATAACAGCGCCTTTTTGAATATGCCTTATTATTTGGCAGAGCGTTTTTATCAACGAGAACCGCAGCTGCCGATCATCAACTCAGAACCTTGCTATGAACAAATGGGCTATGCCCGTCACGTATACGGTCGATTTGGTCAAAAAGATGTCCGCAAAGCAGCATGGCAATCACTGTTAGCCGGCGGCTCGGCTGGGATCACGTACGGTGCCCACGGCATCTGGAGTTGGCAAACCCCGACGGCGACCTTTGCGGAAGAAATCGGGGAAGCGTTTGACCGTCCGATGATTTGGCCAGAAGCTTTGTCTTTTCCTGGGGCAGATGATTATGGCTTTATCAAGCAATTATTCGAATTATTAAATATTCAGGAGCTCGTGCCTTGCCAAGAGCGCTTGATCGATGCAAATGAACAGATTCGTATGGCAGCCATCGCAGGATCGAAGGATGCGTTGCTTTACTTGCCAAGCAATACAACAGTTCGCCTGCAAGGAGATCTTTCTACAGCGACCGTCACATTGATCGATTTGAATACCAATCGTTTCTTGAAACCAAAACTGACAGTTACCGATGGTATCACTGTTTTCCATCCCCACAATTGTCACGAAGACGTATTGTTCGTCATCCAAATAAAGGAGTGAAAAGAAAATGGATAAGTATATGGATAAGGTGTTAGTATTTGCAGATAAAATCTCCAACAATCGGTATTTAAAGGCAATTTCAAACGGGTTGATGGCGACGCTGCCGATCAACATTATTGGCTCGATCGCCTTATTGTTAGCAGTTTTGCCGATTCAAGGATGGACAGACTTTATCAATTCGATCAATATTGGCGGCTATTTTTCCGTCGGTTACAGTATGACCGTTGGGGTTATCTCAGTGTACGCTTCCTTTCTGGTCGGTCACCGTTTAGCGACAGAATTTAAGCAGTCGGCAGTCCCTGCCGGCATCGTTTCACTGTTTGCCTTTTTGATGATGACGCCAATGGTTACCTTAGAGGAAACAACGACCCTCGACATGAGCAAACTCGGCGCTCAAGGCTTGTTTACCGCTATGATCTGCGGCTTAGTCTTTGCTCGTTTGTACTGCTTTATTTTAGAAAAAAATATCGCCATCAAAATGCCAGCAGGCGTGCCGCAATTTGTGACGGATACCTTCGCCGGTTTGATTCCAGCAATTATTTCTGGGTTTGCCGCGATCGTCATTAGCTGGGCATTCAGTTTTACTTCTTATGGCTCATTCTCAGATTTCATCTATCAAATCTTGGCAATGCCGCTGCAAAGCTTGTCTTCTAGTGTAGGTTCGTTGTTATTTATTGTACTGATCCAAATGGTGCTATGGTTCTTCGGTATCCATGGTTCGTTGGTGGTGGGTAGCTTTGTCACCGCTTTGTACTTACCAATGGATGTGGAAAATATGGATGCTTTAGCTAGTGGTGTTGCTCGTTCCGAGCTGCCGAATATTTTAAGTCAGTCCTTCTATAACTTATTTTCTGGTATTGGTGGTGCCGGAGGAACATTATCATTAGTAATCGTTTTGCTTTTATTAGCAAAATCCAAGCAATCCAGAACAGTAGCGAATTTAAGTGCTGTCCCTAGTTTATTTACGATCAATGAACCAATTATTTTTGGATTGCCGTTGATTTTAAATCCGATTATGGCGATTCCATTTATTTTAACACCACTGGTACAAACCCTAGTTGCTTATCTAGCCATTTGGAGTGGTATCGTTCCACGACTTAGTGGGGTACAAGTTCCTTTTGGTACACCGATCTTTTTAAACGGCTTTATCGCTGGTGGTTGGCAAATTGCAGTTCTACAAGTTGTTTGCGTTTTGGTAGGCTGCTTGCTGTACATTCCTTTTGTTAAAGTCTTAGATAAAGGAAAATTAAAAACCGAAGCAGAAGCTGCGCAAGCTGAGGGTCAAACTGAAAGTATCGATGCAACGGGGGAAACGGTTTAAAAGAAACCGATTTTATGATGACAAGCCAACGAGTTAGTGCTATAGTTAAAGAAAGAAAACCCACGTGGATTGTTACTGACTCGATCAGGCAAGACCTAAATAAGAAAGCGCTCTTCTCGTTTTAGCAGCGGCTCTTATTTAGGTTTTTTGTTTTTTATCGGGGATTTTTCAGTAATCAGCTAGGTAGGTTTATCAAAAGAAAACAAAAGGAGAACGAGCAAATGGCAAAATTTCCAGAAAATTTCTTATGGGGCGGCGCGACCGCAGCGAATCAATTAGAAGGGGCGTTCGATCGCGATGGCAAAGGCTTGTCAGTGGCGGATGCAATGCCTGGCGGCAAACAGCGTTTAGCGATTTTAGGCAGTGATACGTTTGATTGGACGATCGATGAGGACAAATACACCTACCCAAATCATCGCGGGATCGACCATTATGACCGTTTCAAAGAAGACATTGCGTTGTTTGCAGAAATGGGCTTCAAGAGCTATCGTTTTTCTATCGCATGGACACGTATTTTTCCAAAAGGCGATGAAACGACACCAAACGAAGCTGGGCTAGCATTTTACGATGCGCTGATCGATGAATGTTTGAAATACGGGATCGAGCCAGTGGTTACGATCTCCCACTATGAAATGCCTCTGCATTTAGCCAAAGAATATGGTGGCTGGAAAAATCGAGCATTGATCGATTTCTATGAACGTTTTGCAAAAGTCGTCTTGGAACGTTTCCACAGCAAAGTCAAATACTGGATGACCTTTAATGAGATCAACTCTGCTTTCCATTTCTCCGCATTGAGTCAAGGAATGGTCAACAGCACGGGTGCCAGCGACTTTACAAACGTGATCCAAGCGTGGCACAATCAATTTGTTGCCAGCAGTAAAGCAGTCAAAATCGGCCATGAATTAAACCCAGAGTTACAGATCGGTTGTATGATCATTTATGCAACGACTTACAGCATTGATGCGAACCCAGTCAACCAAGTGGCGACGATGATCCATAATCAAGCCTTCAACTACTACTGTGCCGACGTGCAAGTACGTGGAAAATACCCATCCTTTACGGATCGTTTGTACAAAGAACACGGCGTCAATAAAGAGGATCTTGAGATTACCGAAGAAGACTTAGCCTTGATCGCTGAACATACTGTTGACTATGTTGGCTTCAGCTACTACATGTCTTCTGCCGTGGATATCACCACAGAAGAAGCCGATGAAGTGCAAGGAAACTTGTTGGGCGGCGTCCGCAATCCATTCTTAGAAGCAAGTGAATGGGGCTGGCAAATCGACCCAGAAGGGCTGCGCATCGCGTTAAATGAACTGTATGATCGTTACCAAAAACCGTTGTTTATCGTGGAAAACGGCTTAGGAGCCATTGATACCTTTAACGAAGAAGGTAAGATCGAAGATGATTATCGTATCGATTACTTGCGCCGCCACATTGAAGCAATGGGCGAAGCGATCGCTGATGGCGTAGACTTGATCGGTTACACGCCATGGGGCTGTATCGACCTTGTCAGTGCTTCAACAGGCGAAATGAGCAAACGCTATGGCTTTATTTATGTTGACTTTGATGACGAAGGCAACGGCACGATGGATCGTTCCAAGAAAAAATCCTTCGATTGGTACAAACAAGTCATTGCAACAAACGGAGAAGAGTTGGCCTAAGTGTTTCGTTAGACTCACGGATGACACAGGATCCGTTATAAAAGAAAACCGATCAACGGTGCTCCTATACAGGCGCATCGTTGATCGGTTTTTTTTGATATTTGGTTTTAACGGGTACGTTCATAGCTGTCTCGTAACAAAGATTGGAGTTGTTTTTCTGATACAGAGCCATCTAGTAATGCGGTGAGCCAATGGTTTTTATTCATGTGATAAGCGGGTAAATAGCCGCGACTTTGATTGATGATCGAAACCATTTCGGGCGCTGCTTTGACATCTAAAATTTCGATCATTTCCGTTCCTTCCAAGCCTAATTTTTGCTTTTCTATAGTCATCAGCAAGCCAAACCATTTGCCGCTTTTACGGTGCCGCAAGACTTGGTACTCGGGAAACTTTGCAAATGGATGGTCGATCTGAACATCATTGAAGGTCTGAGCGAAGGCGATCAGACGGTTTTTAAGATCCATGGGTATCCCTGCCTTTTCATAATAGAAAACTACTTATATTATACCACTGGTTCCTCTTATCTAGCGTAACCGTTTCTGATAAAGCATCCGTGCCAAGAACCAGCTCACCACTACGATACCGCCGCACCAGCTAAAGGCACTGATCAAGGTGGTATCTTTCAAGTTTAACAAAAGCCCGCGCAAAGAATGGATGATCGGCGACATTGGTTGGTATTCAGCAAAAACGGCTAACGGACGCGGCATGGTTTCCGTAGGGACGAAACCAGAGCTTAAGTAGGGCAAAAGGGTGATCAAGACAGTAAACAAGGTAGCTGTCTCGGGGCTTTTGGCGATGAGCCCAACCAGAACTGAGACCCAAGTAAAGGCGAAGGTGAAGCAAAAGATCAATAGGAAGGCGAGTCCCCAGCCTGCAACTGTGGCTTGAGGGCGAAAACCGATGACCATGGCAACGATCAACACGACCAAGGTGCTGATCAAACTTCGAAGGGTCGCGGCGAAGACATGGCCGTTTAAAAAGGCTGAGTTAGAAATACTCAAGGTCATCAGCCGTTCCACCATGCCGGATTTCAAATCTTCCGTCACCGTTACCCCAACGGAGGAGGCGCTTTGGGCGATACATTGGACGAGAACACCAGGAACGACAAAATCGACATAAGAGGTATCGCCGACGTTCATGGCTCCCCCAAAAACATAGACGAAGAGGATCATTAAAATCGCTGGGGTCAAAATCCCACTTAGCAAAGTCTCCATACTGCGAATCGATAGCAAGAGATTACGTTTGAATAAGGTGTTGGTTTCTATAATTGCTTTCATTGGTTTCCTCCTTGGACAAGTGTTAGAAAAATATCTTCTAACGAAGCATTCTTTTGATTAAAACTGGTGATAGTGATCGGTAGTTGATTGAGTTCCTGCAACAGCGTGAAGGAATGCTGGAAGTCTTGACTGACGGGAAATGCCAGAGAGAGACTGGACTCATTGACTTGCAGCGGAAAGTCAGACAGATGCTGTCGCATGGTCTGCAAGTGTTCTTTCGTCAATACGCTGATTTCCATCGTTTGTGAAGGATGCAGTGCTTTGACTTCCGTTGGTGTTCCTTGCAAGATGATTTTCCCTTCATGCAAGATGGCGACTTGGTCTGCTAAAAATTCAGCTTCTTCGAGGTATTGAGTCGTCAGGAAAATCGTTCGTCCTTGAGCGGCGATCTCTTTGATCATGTGCCATGTGGCTAAGCGGTTTTGCGGGTCTAACCCGGTCGTTGGTTCATCCAAAAAGAGCAGGTCAGGTTCGCCGATAAAACTCATGGCGATGTCTAAGCGTCGTCGCATGCCACCAGAATAATTTTTGACTAGTCGGTTGCTGGCATCCACCAAATCAAAACGCTCTAACAAATGTTGGACGATAAACTGTTTGTTTTTGACATGGCGCAAGGCAGCAACCATCAGCAAGTTTTCTCGTCCGGTCAGTTCTTGATCGACGGCGGAAAATTGCCCTGTCAGACTGATTTTTTCGCGAATCGCTGCTGGATCTTTGGTCAAGTCGATCCCATCGATCAGCGCGGTTCCTTGGTCAAAAGGTAGGATAGTGGACAAAATTTTGACTAAAGTGGTTTTTCCAGCGCCGTTTGATCCTAGTAAGACAAATACTTCGCCAGGAGTGACGTCAAAAGTGACCTCTTTCAAAACGGTTTTGTCTTTGAAGCTTTTTTGTAAATGTTTCACGTGAAGCATTTTCTTTTTTATATGGATATCCATAGCTTTTCCCTCGTTTCTATAAGATAATTCAACTATAAAGGCTCTTCGGGAAAAGCAACTGCTTATTTCAATATATTGAAAAAGAAGGTGAAAAAATGAACAATTATGGTGCGACAGTGAAAGAGCTTCGCAAAAGCAAAGGCTTGCTGTTGAAGGAATTAGTGGATGAACAATTGTCGATGTCTTTGCTATCGCAATTTGAAAATGGCAAAACGACGATTTCCTGCGAACGATTTCATCGCTTGCTAGATAAATTGGAAGTGAGTTTTGCCGAATTTCAGCTGCTGCATACGGGGGAGCATCATTCGGAGGCTCAAAAGCTAATGGTTGACTATGTCCGTTCGATGGGGATCGAATCCATTGATGAAGTACCTAAATTAAAAAAGAAATATCAAAAGCTGACCACGTACTTTCAACAGCATTACTCCTTGGAGCTGGACCACTTCTTACAACTGATCCGTTTTGACTACTTGATGAAAGAGGAGCTTTTTAAAGGGGTGCCCATCGAGGAGGCTTACCTGAAACACAATTACTGTTTGGACTCTGCCAAGCATTACTTGCTGAATACCGATACATGGGGTGTTTATGAGCTGCGGCTGTTTGCCCGCGTAGCAATTTCGATGGAGCCAGCTTTGCTTTGGCGCTGCTTGACGATCGCCATCAAAAAGAGTCAGCGCTTTGCAAAAATTCCTGGCAATGAAGATATTTTGTACAACACGTTTGAGACGGTATTTTCTGTCTTTGCTGTTTTCGACGAGGCAAATTATGCGGAAAAGACCTTTCATTTATGGCGAGATCATGTTTATGAAAAAGAGCACATTGAACAAGCGATCTTTATGCCATTTTTTGAAGGCTGGACATGTCTATTAAAACAAAATAAGGCACAAGCGGCGGACTTGATGCAGCAAACGTTAGATCAGCTGGAAAGATTAGGCATGAAGAACACGTTTGCTATGTATCAATTATTAAGCACATCTGTATTGAAAGAAGAGTTTCCAGGGATTTTATTGAGTGATCCATTGCTTTCTGAAGGAACCCGCTTTGGCTGGGAGTAGCTAGAAAAAGCTGTTTCCCGCCTATGAAAGCGCCTTATGTTTAAGAATCGGAGAGGAAGTGATTAAAAATCAGTAAATGCAAGCAATTTGCTTCTTTTTTACTGATTAGAGGAGTATATTCGAAGTTGGAATTTTTCTTTATTTAGAATTATTTTAATGTACTTTTTATGAAATAGGAGGATGTAGGATGGATATTGTGACACTAGCGCGAATCCAGTTTGCGATGACGACGATTTTTCACTTTTTCTTTGTACCGTTTTCGATCGGAACTGGTGTCGTCGTTGCAATTATGGAGACACTTTATGTGATCAAAAAAGATGAAAAATATCGCCGGATGACGAAGTTTTGGGGGAATATTTTTCTATTGAGTTTTGCTGTCGGGGTCGTGACAGGGATCATTCAAGAATTTCAATTTGGGATGAACTGGTCAGACTATTCTCGTTTTGTCGGGGATATTTTTGGTGCGCCCTTGGCTTTAGAAGCTTTGTTGGCGTTCTTCTTAGAATCGACGTTCTTAGGACTGTGGATCTTTACATGGGATCGGGTCAGTCCCAAGCTGCACGCCACCTTTTTCTGGTTGGTGACGCTAGGTTCGATGCTATCGGCGTTTTGGATCTTAGCTGCCAATAGTTTTATGCAGCATCCAGTGGGGTATACCTTGAACAATGGCCGGGCAGAAATGACTGACTTCGGTGCATTATTGGCAAATCCACAAGTGTGGTATGAGTTTTTACACGTGATCACCGCTGCCATCACGATGGGTGGGATCATTGTTGCTGGTTTATCAGCCTTTCGTCTGTTGAAGAAAGACAAAGACATTGACCGCGACTTCTTCAAAAAATCAATGCGGATCGGTTTTGCGGTGGCATTGTTCGGTTCATTCACCGTCTTGCTAGCTGGGGATGAACAAATGAAATACTTGGTTGAAGAACAACCAATGAAATTTGCCGCAATGGAAGGAACTTATGAAGATACCGGGAGTCCTGCGGCTTGGACTGTCGTTGCTTGGGCGAATGAAGCGGAACATCACCAAGTCTTCGGTATTTCGATTCCCTATATGTTGAGTATCTTAGCCTTCAATGAACCCTTCGGCTCCATCGATGGGATGGATACGGTCAATCAGCAATTGATTGAAACCTACGGTGACCGCAATTACTACCCGCCGGTCAACACACTCTTTTGGAGCTTCCGGATCATGGCTGGTTTTGGTGCCTTGATGCTGTTGGTTTCTGGTCTGGGGTTGTATTTTACGCGTAAGAAGAAACCGTGGCTCTTTGAAAAACGCTGGCTGCTTTGGGTAGTGGCGATCACTTTGTTCACCCCATTTATTGCCAATACAGCTGGTTGGTTAATCACGGAGTTAGGGCGTTACCCATGGACGGTTTACGGCTTGTTTACGATCGAAGATAGTGTGTCACCTAACGTTTCCGTGACCTCACTCTTGATCTCAAACATCGTTTACTTCCTCTTGTTCTCTGGCTTAGGCGGAACGATGGTCTATCTGGTGAAACGGGAAATGGATCATGGACCTGAAAAAGAAGCCTTCGGTGAAATCAGCCAAGGAGACAACCAAGAAGGGTACGAAGACCCATTTGATAAGGAGGCGTTTGAAGGATGACCGGTCTGCAATTACTATGGTTCACGTTGATTGGGCTTTTATTTTCTGGCTTCTTCTTTTTAGAAGGGTTTGACTTTGGTGTGGGGATGTCTGTGCAGACATTGGCCCACAATGAAGAGGAAAAAGACCAGATCGTCAAAACGATCGGGCCTGTCTGGGATGGCAATGAAGTGTGGCTATTGACCGCCGGCGGAGCGATGTTCGCCTCGTTTCCATACTGGTATGCTTCTTTGTTCAGCGGTTTTTATTTGATTTTGTTATTGATCTTAGTCGGGTTGATCATTCGTGGTGTTTCCTTTGAGTTTCGAGCGAACTTCCCGAAAGAACACAAAAATATTTGGAACTGGACGTTGACGATCGGCAGTACGATCGTGCCATTTTTCTTCGGTCTGATGTTTGTCAGCATGATCCAAGGAATGCCTTTGGGTGAAGATGGCAACATGACGGCAACCTTTACGGATTACGTCAATCCCTTTTCAATCGTTGGCGGGATCGCGTTGACCTTGTTGTGCTACTTGCACGGATTAAACTATATCGCTTTGAAAACGGAAGGTCCGATTCGGGCACGAGCACGCAACTATGCAAGTATTTTTTATGGCATCCTATATGCAGGCTTAGTCGTCTTTGCTGTGATGCTTTACTTCCAAACGGATTTCTTCGAAAATCATTTTGCGATAACGCTTGGTTTGTTGCTTGTGATCGTTGTCCTGACACTGATTGCAAATATCGGCGTCTTTAAAGGCAAAGAAATGATGGCTTTCATTGCGAGCGGCTTGACGTTGATCGCTTTGGTGGCATTGATCTTCACAGGGTTATTCCCAAGAGTCTTGATCAGTTCGATCGATTCAAGCTATGACCTGTTGATCGCTGATGCGTCTTCAAGCCGCTACACATTGAAGATCATGAGTTATCTTTCACTGACGATCTTGCCTTTCGTCTTGGCCTATACGGCTTGGAGTTACTATATCTTCCGTAAACGGATCAGTCATACGGAGGCGTTGGAGGGGTATAAATGATTGATAAACAAATCATGAAGCTCCCAGGAATGAAACAACTTTTAGGGCTGCTTGCGGGACTTTCGTTCCTGCAGGCGCTCTTCATTATTGGGCAGGCGTATGGATTGGCACGTGCCATCACTGGCTTATGGGAAGGACGACCATTAGAGGAACAGTGGGGCTGGATTCTGCTGTTCTTTTGTTCGTTTATCGCCCGACAAGCCGTTATCTATTTCCGTTCCAAAAGACTCGATGATTACAGTTACCAGCAAGCCGCCGATCTGCGGGATCAATTGTTGGAGAAATTGTTTCGGGTCGGTCCTCAGATCGCACAACAGCAAGGGACGGGGAATGTAACAACGATGGTCTTGGAAGGGATCAACCAAGTCGAAAACTACTTGAAATTGATTCTTGCCAAAATCATGAATATGTCGATCATTCCTTGGGTCATTTTGGCACTCGTTTTTTATCTGGATTGGGAATCTGGCTTGGTCTTGCTGTTGGTGTTCCCCTTGATCATCATTTTTATGATCATCTTGGGCTATGCCGCGCAAAGCAAAGCGGAAAAACAATACCGAACGTTTCAATTACTGTCCAATCATTTCATCGACTCCCTGCGAGGGATCGACACGCTGAAATTGTTTGGGGTCAGTAAAAAATATGGCAAGAGTATCTTTGCTTCCAGCGAACGGTTTCGGAAAGCGACGATGGCTTCATTAAAAGTCGGTATTTTATCGACCTTCGCCTTAGACTTTTTCACGACCTTATCGATTGCCGTCGTGGCAGTCTTGCTAGGCTTGCGGCTGATCAATGAAGGGATCTTGCTGTTTCCGGCGTTAACTATCTTGATTTTAGCACCAGAATATTTCTTGCCGATCCGCGACTTTTCCAGTGATTACCATGCAACCTTAGACGGGAAAAATGCGATGACTGCGGTGACGGAGATCTTGCATCAGCCAGAAGCCCAAGTACCGGCAGTAACGGTGCCTCGTTGGCAGGAAGACGCCCAGTTAACGATCGATCAGCTGGCGTTTTCCTACGAGGAAAAAGCGGCTTTGACGGATATCAACTTGAACGTGACTGGCTTCAAAAAGATCGGGATCATCGGTTTGAGCGGTTCTGGCAAGTCTACCTTGATCAATACCTTGAGTGGCTTTCTCGTGCCAGACAGTGGCGAGATCACTCTTGGAGGGGCGAAGACCACGGCCTTTCGCCAAGCAAGCTGGCAAGAACAGCTGATCTATATTCCGCAAAATCCTTATATCTATCGGTTGACCTTGCAGGAAAATGTCGCGTTTTATCAGCCGACAGCTACCAAAGAAGCCGTACTTAAAGCCATTGAAGTGGCAGGCTTGACTGAGCTTTTGGCGGAGCTGCCGCAAGGGTTGGACACGATGTTAGGAGAAGGGGAACGGCATCTAAGTGGCGGACAAGCCCAACGGATCGCTCTAGCCCGTGCCTTTTTAGACCAGCAACGAAAGATTCTTTTGTTTGATGAACCAACGGCTCATTTGGATATTGAAACCGAAGTTGCCTTAAAAGAACGGATGCTACCGCTGATGGAAAACCGTTTAGTCTTTTTTGCAACCCATCGCTTGCACTGGATGGAAGAAATGGATGAAATCATCGTGATGGATCAAGGAAGAATCGTGGAACAAGGAACCTTGGCACAACTGCAGCAAAAGCAAGGTGCTTTTACAGAACTAGTCAATGGAATGAGGAGGGAACAGCTTGAATAAAATCGGCTTATTGCGCTCATTGAAAACTGATACGTGGGTCAAGCCTTTCTTGTCAAAATACAAAAACGTTTTGGCGCTGGCCTTATTCCTAGGCTTCTTGACCTTTTTCTGTGGTGGGGCACTGATGTTTAATTCTGGGTACCTGATCAGCCGCTCGGCATCGATCCCAGAAAACATTCTATTGGTTTACATCCCCATCGTACTGACCCGAGCGTTTGGGATCGGCCGACCAGTCTTTCGCTATTTGGAACGGTTGACCAGTCATAGCTGGGTCTTGCGCATGACCTCTAATTTACGATTGAAATTGTACAACGTAGTAGAAAAAGATGCGATCTTCTTTAAGCAAGCGCATCGCACAGGGGATATCTTGGGCTTATTGGCAGAAGATATCAACCATATTCAAAACCTGTATTTGCGGACGATCTTTCCTACTGTGATCGCTTGGATCTTGTATGCGTTCTTGATCATTGGACTCGGCTATTTTTCTTGGTGGTTTGCTTTGGTGATGCTGCTGCTATTAGGAACCATCGTCTTTGTCTTGCCACTTTGGTCGGTGATCATCAACGGCGCGCGGCAAGAAAAGCAAAAACATATGAAAAACAACTTGTATACGACACTGACGGATAATGTATTAGGGGTTTCTGATTGGGTCTTCTCTCAAAGAGGGAGCGAGTACGTGGCTGCCCATAAGGAACTGGAAACGCAGTTGCGGGCGGTGGATGAACAGATGCTGTCCTTTGATCGCCGGCGTGATTTTCTTTTACAAAGCATCTTTGGGGTGATCGCTGTCGCATTGCTGCTTTGGACCAGCATTCGCTTTCCAGGTAACCACGGAGGAGCAGCCAACTGGATCGCTGCCTTTGTCCTGTGTGTCTTTCCTTTAGTTGATGCATTTGCGCCATTACCGTCAGCTGCTCAAGAAACCAATCGGTACAAAGACTCCATCGATCGCTTCAATGCATTGCCAGAAGAAAATCGCCAAGAGGTCTCCATGGAGCAACCGTTAGTACCTGAAGTGACGGGCCTCGTGTCGATCACAGTCAAGGACTTGCATTTTCAGTATCCTGAAGGCAAAGAAGTGCTTCATGGGCTGGATCTAACGATTCCTGCACATCAAAAACTAGCGATCCTTGGCCGCAGCGGTTCTGGGAAAAGTACATTTGCCTCCTTGTTGCGAGGCGATCTGCAACCGACGCAAGGGGCGATCACCTTAAATGACGTGCCAGTGACGGCATTGAGTGAGTCAATCAGTGACTTGATCGGTGTCATCAATCAAAGTCCCTATCTTTTCCATACGACCGTCTTGAATAATATTCGGCTAGGCAATGAGTCGGCTTCGGAAGAAGAAGTCTGGCGCGTACTGGAGCAAGTCGGGTTGAAAGAAATGGTGGCAGCTTTGCCTAATGGTTTGGCGACGATGGTGGATGAAGCCGGCTTGCGTTTTTCTGGTGGAGAACGGCATCGTTTGGCATTGGCGCGAATCTTGCTAAAAGACACCCCAATCATCTTATTGGATGAGCCAACCGTCGGCTTAGACCCAATCACGGAGCAAGGCGTACTTGAAACCTTTTTCCAAGTGCTGGAGAACAAAACGATCATTTGGATCACCCACCACTTGCAAGGAATTTCGATGATGGATCGTGTGCTTTTTATTGAAGATGGTCAGTTGACCATGAGCGGAACACCTGCCGAATTGGCCGCAGAAAATAAACATTTTCAACACTTATTGGCCATTGACCAAGGACGACGATAAAAAAGAGCGTCCATCAATCAGTGATGGACGCTTTTCTTCTCATTGCTCTATGGCTCAGTAATTGCGCTGCAAGAGCAGTTCAGTTAATGAACGAATTTTGGCTTTGCTAGGTGCTTCTGGCAGCAGATCGATGTCGTCTAAGGCTTTTTGCGTGTAGGTGACCGCGAAAGCGCGCGCTTTTTCGACACCGCCGTAACGGACGACAAGATCCGCAACTTCTTGGGCTTCTGCCAAGGAGAGTGCTGCTTTTTTATTCAAATAAGGAGCGAATGCTGCAGGTGCCTGTTCTTTGGCAAATAGCAGCGGCAAGGTATAGACCCCTTGCGCCAAATCTTCTAGAATCGGTTTTTTCAAGGTGCCGCTATCAGAGGTGTAGTCGAGAATATCGTCGAATACTTGAAAGGCGATCCCGATGTTGCGCCCGATCTCACCAGCTCGTTCTTGGTTTTCTGTGTCGAGGCCGCCAAAATGAGCGCCTTCGAGACAAGCGAGCCAAAACAGTTCAGCGGTTTTGCCGTTGATGCTTTGCAGATAGTCGTCAATCGATTCATGGATGTTGTAGCGAGTGTGCATTTGATCAAGTTCGCCTAAAAGGAGTCGTTTCATGGCTTGTGCGTTGGTTTTTAAAAACGGGGAGCCATTCATACTTTCGATCAAAAGCTCAAAAAATTGGGTGAACAGAAGATCACCCGTGTAGACCGCGATATCCTTGCCATATTTGGCTTGAACAGTGACTTGACTGCGCCGCAGCGGCGAATCGTCAATAATGTCGTCATGGATCAAAGTGGCCATGTGTAAAATTTCTAGAGAAGCAGCAATTTTTGTTAATTGGTCGGTTTTTTTATAATGGGGATCGCCTAAGTCAGCAAACAAAAAAAAGAGCGCTGGCCGCAGCATTTTCCCACCTGAATAAGTAAAGTCGATCAAAACATCTTGTATCTCTTTGTTACGAACAGTAACGTGTTCTTCAATGATGGAACATACGGTTTTCAATCGTTGTTCGATCGTCGGATAATCGATCCAAAAGTCAAACATAGTATAACCCTTTCTAACAGTCATTCAGCCCTTATTCTAGCGTAAAGGGGCGTGATTGACTAGTTTAATGCACTCACTAAAGGAGGTGAAGTTGTGACGCTACCTGTATTTTTAGAACTTGTCGAATTTAAAGCAAAAACCGCCAGTATTTTGCCATTTTTTATTGGTGTCTGCTACAGCTGGTACAATTATCAAACGATTCATCTTGGCTATGTCTTGTTGTATTTCATTGCCATGCTGATCTTCAATATGGCGGTGGATATTTTAGATAACTACAACGATTACCATCATGCCACAGAAGGGCATGATTACAAAGAAAAAACCAATATCATTGGTCGGGAACAATTGTCTGTCAAATTGGTTTTTTGGTTGATGGTCTCCATGATCATCCTTTCCGCTGCCATGGGGATCGCCTTGGCAATGGTGGTTGGCTGGCCGCTCTTTTGGATGGGGCTGTATTGTTACCTAGTCGGGATCTTTTATTCCTCTGGTCCACGGCCGCTTTCTAGTTTGCCTTTAGGCGAGTTCTTTTCCGGCTTTACGATGGGCTTTATGATCTCATTGATCTGTGTCTATCTTAATGCCTATCAAACCTTTGAATGGAACATTGCCACGATTGGCAGTATTTTCTTGATCTCATTACCCAACACATTATGGATCGCCAACTTGATGCTGGCAAACAACATTTGTGATCTGGAAGAGGATGAAAAAAATGAGCGCTATACGCTGGTGCATTACCTTGGTAAAGCCCGTGCGTTGAAATTATTTATCGTGATGAACGTCTTGGCGTTTGTTGCGATCATTGCCTCAGTTGCTCTCAACATTGCGCCTTGGTCACTGGTTCTGACCTTTTTCGCGGCGCCCTTTGTCTGGCAACAGACAAAACGATTTATGCAAAAACAAATCAAAAGAGAGACCTTCATTTGTGCCGTTCGGATCCTTGCGGTCGGAGCATGCGTACAAGTGCTGTGTTTTGCGATTGGTTTGATTTTATAATTTTTACAGCAAAGAAAGGAAGTAAGGAAACATGAAGGAAGTTGTCATTTTAGGAGCAGGGTATGCTGGATTGCGAGCATTGCACGTACTGCAAGGAGCAAAAGAAGCGTTTCACATCACATTGATCGACAAAAACGATTATCATTATGAGGCAACCGATCTTCATGAAGTTGCGGCTGGTACGCAACCAAGAGACCGCATTTGCTATCCCATCAATGATGTCGTTCGTCCCCAAAAGACGAGCTTTGTTCAAAAGGAAGTGGCGTCGATCGATCGTAACCAGCAAGTGATCGTTTTTAAAGATCAATCCACGTGCACGTATGATTATTTGATCGTGGCGTTAGGCTTTGAATCAGAATCATTTGGGATCCCTGGTGTCGAGGAGCATGCGTTGGAAATGGTGGATGTCGACTCCGCAGAAAACATCTATCATCATTTGTTGAAACAAATGAAGGCATACAAAGAAACACAAAATCCTGACTACCTAAAAATCGTTGTCTGCGGTGCTGGTTTTACCGGAATCGAATTGCTAGGTTCATTGGTGGAAAACCGTAAAACCTTTGCGAAAGCAGCAGGCGTCAAGCCAGAAGACATCAAACTGTATTGTGTCGAAGCAGTGACTCGTTTATTACCGATGTTTGATGAAAAACTATCGGATTATGGGATCAAAAATCTCGTTAAATGGGGCGTGAACTTCCTGACTGGTAAACCCATCAAATCAATCAAACCGGGTGTCGTTGTCTATCAAGATGATGCCGATACAGGAGCAACAGCTGAATTATCAGCCAAAACCATCGTTTGGACCACAGGCGTCAGCGGCAGCCATGTGATGGCTGAATCAGACTTTTCTGCTCGTCGTGGTCGCGTGATGGTCAATCAAGACCTAACAGACCCTGATCATAGTAACGTCTATGTTGTCGGTGATGTTTCAGCAGTCATGGACCCAGCGACCAATCGCCCGTATCCAACAACGGCTCAAATCGCTTTGAAGATGGGGCAGCATGCGGGTAAAAATATCTTACGTCAAATGAACGGGGAAAAACCAACAGATTTCCACTTTGAATCATTAGGTTCAGTGGCGTCTATCGGCAATACCCATGCCTTTGGCTTAGTAGGGAAAATGGGCATCAAAGGCTATCCCGCTTCCGTGGTGAAAAAAGCCATTATGGACCGTTCCTTGTACCAAACCGGTGGGGTCAAAGAAGTATTGGCGAAAGGCCGCTTCGACTTTTATCATTGAGCAATAGAGACAGCAGACTGCGAGGGTGACCTCGCAGTTTTTTTTTCAAAAAAAGCAGTGGCGGCATCCCGCAGACTACTTTTTTCTCCCAGAAACTGCTATGATAGCCAAAAGAAGAGGACAAAGGAGCAAGGACAATGGCAGAAGGTCAACGAGTGTTACAGGGAATGGGAACGGTGATCACGATTTGGGTGCAGCATGAAACCCCAGAAGTGATCTTAGAGGAAGCAGCGAAAAGAGCCGTGGCCTTTGAACAGCGTTTTAGTGCCAATGACCCGACGTCTGAGTTGATGCAGATCAATCAGCAGGCAGGACAAGGAGCGATCGCCGCCACACCGGAATTGGTTGAATTGATCGCACTAGGGAAAACCCATAGCTTGCCAAAAGATAGCTACTTAAATATTGCCATCGGTCCTTTAGTGCAGGAATGGCGAATCGGGTTTCAAGATGCCCATCTACCAACGCCTGAGAAAATCGCTGAACTGCTGCCAAAGACTGATCCCGCCAAGATCGTTTTGGATGAAACGCTGCAGACCGTTGGGTTAGCTGCCGGCATGAAGCTTGATCTAGGGGCCGTTGCGAAAGGGTATTTTGCTGATTTGTTGATGGCGTATTTCAAGCAGGTCGGTGTCACAGCCGCTTTGATCGATCTTGGGGGCAATGTGGTGACTTACGGCGATGCCCCGAGCCATGCTGATGGCTATTGGCGGATCGGGATCCAAAATCCTTTCTTGCCAAGAGGGAATTTTGTCGCCGCGTTGAAGGTACACAATCAGTCAGTCGTTACATCAGGGATCTATGAACGAACCTATCAGGTAGCGGGCAAGACCTATCATCATATCTTTGATCGAGAAACGGGCTATCCGTTAGAGTCAGCCATTGCCAGTGTCACGATTCTATCCGACAAATCGGTTGATGGAGAGATTTGGACGACCCGCTTATTCGGCAAAGAGCCACAAGCCATCTTGCAGGAGCTGGCGCCGTTAGAAGGGATCACTGGATTAGTCATTACCAAACAAGGTGAATTGATCTATCCGCAAGAATTAGCACGTTTGATCGAAACGCCAACAGCAGAATGAAAGCAAGCAGCGATCACCTAGGAATATAGGTGATCGCTGCTTACTTTTTTTTGTAAAAAAGGAAAGTTAGACGTGGTGCAAAAAGGCCTCGATCAAGGCGGCTTCGCTGTTTGACAATGCCCGTTCGGCTTGATGGGCAATAAAATAGGTGAGGGACAAGAGTTCCTCTGGCATTGGATAAAGATTAAAAGGGGTCGCGGTCGCTGCTTGTAGCACGCTTTCTGGTACGATCGCAATCCCAAGGTTGTTTTCTGCCAATGCCGCTGCTGTATAAATATTGCTGCTTTCTATGAGAACCGTCGCCTCTACTTTGTATTTTTGCAGCAATTGATCGATTTGGCGGCGAATCGCCGAGCCGCTGGCGGTCAAAATCAATGGACTTTGCAGCAAGTCTTTGACGGCCAATGAATCAGGCGCTAAATACCGCTTCTCTGGTTGATACAGGGAAGAACAAGGCGGAATGATCGCTAGATACCGTTCTTGATTGGTACTGTGGACCGTTAGATTCGGTGCGATCGTCTCAGGATTTTGTCCGATAAAAAAGTCCAGCTGCCCATTCAGCAGGCGTTTTTCATTGTGCTTCGGCAGGTCTTCCCGCAAGAAAAAGTGCACGTTGGGATAGTGTTCATAATACGCAGGCAAAAAGAGCGGCAGCAGGTAAGAACCAAGGCTTGGCAAGATGCCTAAGCGCAAAGAACGCTTCTCGGTCGCGGTATACCAAGACAGCCGGCTTTTCAATTTGGCAGATTCTGTTTCCAAGGTTTCTAGATATTGATAATAGATTTTACCAGCTTCCGTCAGTTGAAAATGTCCCGGCTGCCGATTGATGATGGGGGTCCCCAGCTCTTGCTCGGCTCGTTTCACGGTTTGCGTCAAATAAGGCTGTGAAATGTAGAGATCTTTGGCGGCTTTGGTGTAGTTGCTATGCTTTAACAAGGTATCGAGGTATTGCAGCATCAGATGGGAATCTTTAAGTGCCATCGCGTTGTCCTCCTAGTCATTTTTCTCATTATAACAAATTTGTTATCGATAGATAATTAAATAAATATTTCACAAATAAAGAATTCAGCCGTACACTTAATGGGTACTTGGGGAAGATTTTTTTGTTTAGGAAGAAGCCTTTCATCTCAGTAGGTCGTAAAAATCAACTTGAGAAACGATTGAAAAAAGAAATCAAAGCCAATGGTCAAAAACTTTTTATTTTTTGTTAAATGTTAAATTATTCACAATTAGGAGAGATGATAATGAAATTGATTGGAATCGTAGGAACCAACTCGACGCGTTCGACCAACCGTCGCTTACTGCAATTTATTCAAAGCCATTTTAGTGACCAAGCGGAGATCGAACTTTGCGAAATCAGTGATCTGCCGGCATTTAATGAACCAGAAGATCGGACGGCACCAGCGGCAGTCCAAGCCTTGTCAGAGAAGATCGAAGCAGCAGATGGGGTAATCATCAGTACACCAGAATACGACCACTCGATCCCAGCGGTGTTAAAAAGCATGATCGAATGGCTTTCTTATACGACGCGGCCTTTGATCGATAAACCAGTGATGATCACGGGTGCTTCTCTTGGTGCATTAGGTTCATCGAGAGCCCAAGCCCACTTGCGTCAGATCTTAGATGCGCCTGAAGTAAAAGCCCGAATCATGCCGAGTGCGGAATTTTTGTTAGGGCATTCCATGCAAGCCTTCGATGAACAAGGAAACTTGATCGATAACGAAAAAGTTGCCGAACTAGAAGACTGTTTCAATGAATTTGTCTTGTTCGTCGAAATCACGAACCGTCTGGTCAGTGAATATTCAACGGCTAAAGAACGAGCAAAGAAATTTTCGTGGGAACAAGCATAAGAAAGAGAGGAACTAGTCATGAAATTTGTCGGCCTAATCGGAACGAACGCCAAAAAATCGACCAATCGCCAATTAGTAGCGTTTATGCAGCGAGAATTTGCTGCCCTAGCAGAAATTGAACTGCTGGAAATCAAGGATGTTCCAATGTTCAATGAAACACAAGATCAAACCAATAGTGAAGTGATCCAACGGTTAAATAGCAAGATTTTAGCAGCCGATGGAGTGATTATCGCAACACCAGAGCATAACCATTCGATTCCTTCCGCATTGAAAAGCGTCTTGGAATGGCTCTCCTTCAATCTCCATCCCTTTGATGGCAAACCAGTGATGATCGTCGGCGCATCCTACGATGTGCAAGGCTCCTCCCGAGCACAGCTTCATTTGCGCCAAATCCTTGACGCTCCAGGTGTCAATGCGACAGTCATGCCAGGAAATGAGTTCTTGCTGGGGCGTGCGCATCAAGCCTTTGATGAACAAGGCAATTTAAAAGATCAACGAACGATCGACTTTTTGGAAAGCTGTTTCCGCAAGTTCGTTCGGTTTACGGAAGTCGCTAATTTGTTGAACGTACCAGAAGAAGTCGTTTATGAGCCTGGTGAATACACCGTCACAGCACCAGGACATAACGGGGATCTACCAATGGTCGTCAAATTGAGCGAAGAACGGATCGAAGCCATCGATATCGATACGTCTGGTGAATCAGAAGGGATCGCTGATGTCGTTTTCGTACGGATCCCTCAAGAGATTATTGAAGGGCAAACCTTAAATGTCGATGCGATCTCTGGTGCTTCGGTTACTAGTAACGGTGTCGTCGATGGGGTAGCAAAAGCCGTGAAAATGGCTGGTGCGAACCCAGATGTCTTGCGCAAACGTCCAAAAGCCGCCAGTGCTTTACAAACAGAAGATGAAACGTATACTACCGATGTCGTTGTCGTAGGTGGCGGCGGCGCAGGTCTGAGTGCAGCTGCCAGTGTGCTGCAAGCCAATAAAGACGTGATCTTAGTAGAAAAATTCCCAGCGATCGGCGGCAATACCGTACGTACTGGCGGACCGATGAATGCTGCGGATCCAAAATGGCAAAATGGCTTCTCCGCATTGCCTGGCGAACGCAGTGCTTTAGAAGAAGTGCTGACGATCGATGAACAAGACATCGATGCAGAATACTTGCCAGACTTCAAAGCTTTGAAGGCACAAATCACTGCGTATCTTTCAGAAACGACGCCAGAAAAAGAATACTTGTTTGATTCTGCTTTGTGGCATCGAATCCAAACTTATCTAGGCGGAAAACGCAAAGATTTGAATGGGCAACCGATCTATGGGAAGTACGAGCTAGTGAAAATCTTGACGGATCAAGCATTGGCCTCAGTGAAATGGTTAGAAGAAATCGGCGTAGAATTTGATATGAACAATGTCGATATGCCAGTAGGAGCGAAATGGCGCCGTGGGCATAAACCAGTCAAAAACGAAGGGTATGCCTTTGTATCGGCTTTGCATCAATTCGTGAAAGAACATGGCGGAACGATCTTAACCGATACGCCTGTCAAAGAATTATTGATCGAAGATGGTAAGGTTACTGGAATCATCGGGGAAGGCCGTAACGGTCAAAAAATCACAATCCATGCCAAAGCAGTGATTTTGGCTTCCGGCGGGTTCGGAGCGAACACCAAAATGTTGAAACAATACAATACCTATTGGACAGAGATCGAAGACGATATCAAAACGTCAAATTCACCAGCGATCACTGGTGACGGGATCAAACTAGGGGAAAGTGCTGGCGCGGACCTTGTTGGCATGGGCTTTTCGCAAATGATGCCCGTATCTGATCCAAACACAGGGGCTTTGTTCAGTGGCCTGCAAGTGCCACCTGCTAACTTTGTGATGGTCAATCAAAAGGGTGAACGCTTTGTCAATGAATACGAAAGCCGCGATGTATTGACCCAAGCGGCGATCGATAATGGCGGATTGTTCTATTTGATCGCGGATGAAGAGATCAAGAAAACCGCTTATAACACGAGCCAAGAAAAAATCGATAAGCAAGTAGCTGCTGGTACGCTGTTCCGCAGTGAGACCTTGGCTGGCCTGGCAGAGCAGATCAATGTTGATCCAGCCGTCTTAGAGGCGACCGTTGCGAAATACAACAGCTATGTGGATGCTGGGAAGGACCCAGAGTTTGGCAAAGATGTCTTCGACTTGAAAGTGGAAAAAGCGCCTTTCTATGCCACACCAAGAAAACCAGCGGTTCACCACACGATGGGGGGATTGAAGATCGATCCGCAAACCCATGTGTTGACGAAGGAAGATCAAATCATTGAAGGGCTGTATGCAGCAGGGGAAGTTGCTGGGGGGATCCATGCTGGCAATCGCTTAGGCGGCAACTCGTTGACAGACATCTTTACTTTTGGCCGAATTGCTGGAAAAACAGCAGTCGCAGAACATCTCGAATAAAAAGCCTTGCGCGTTGTGTCTCGACACGCGTGCTAGCTTTTGAAAAAACATGTGAATAAAGTAACATGCTTAAAGCAAAGGAGAGAAAAAATGGAAACAAAAATCAATCGTTGGCTGATTCTGATCGCTTCGACCGCGGTATTGCTGTGTACGGGCGCTGTTTACGCCTTTAGTGTTTTTGCAGGACCTCTTAGTCAATTAAAAGGCTGGTCCATGGAAGAGATCATGTTAGCCTTTACCATCAATGCCGCAGTTGGCCCGATTACCATGATTTTGGGTGGTTTGCTGACAGACCGAGGAGCCGCTAGATGGGTCATCGCTGGTGGAGGCGTGTTGTTCGGAGCGGGCTTCTTCCTGACGGGATTGGTCAACTCACCCGCCATGCTGTACCTGACCTATGGAGTCTTTGCTGGTTTAGGGCAAGGCTTGGCCTATTCGGCTTGTTTAAGCAATACGATTCGGCTATTCCCAGATAAACGGGGACTGGCTTCTGGCTTGATCACAGCAGGTATGGGTGGGGCAGCGATTATTGCCGCACCGATTGCAAATCGTTTGATCGAATCACAAGATGTACTAGCAGCGTTTCGGATTTTAGGGATCGCCTATATCGTGATCGTCTTAGTGGCTAGTCTGTTTATTCGCAAGGCACCAGAAGATTATCGCCCAGCAGGTTGGCAACCAGCGGTGCAAGGGAAAAATGGCCCACAAATCAATCTGAATTGGTTGGACATGCTAAAGACACCAACCTTCTACTTGATTATCGTTATGTTAGGGGCAGGGGCTTTCTCAGGTTTGATGATTGCTTCTAACGCATCAGTGATCGGGCAAAGTATGTTCGGTTTGACGGCAGCCGCCGCTGCTTTTTATGTCAGCTTGTACTCATTGAGCAACTGTTTTGGTCGTGTCCTTTGGGGCACCGTTTCTGATAAAATTGGTCGGACGAATACGTTGATGATCATCTATGGCGTGGTGGCATTGTCCTTATTCTTATTAACGCTTGGTCAAACAACCGTGATCTTCACTGTCGGGATCATCGGTTTAGGACTGTGCTTCGGGGGCGTGATGGGGGTTTTCCCATCGATCGTTATGGAAAATTACGGACCGATCAATCAAGGAGTCAACTATGGAATCGTCTTTATTGGTTATTCTACGGCAGCATTCTTTGGGCCTAGAGTGGCAGCAGCAATCGCTGAAAGTAACCAAGGAGATTATACAAAAGCCTTTTATACAGCAATTTTCTTGGCGGTTTTTGGGCTCGTTCTCAACATTGGCTATGCGATGCTGAAAAAAGCCAGAAAGCCCGCACCTGTTATTAAATAACAATTCAACCAAAGCAGTCTTTTTGATAAAGGCTGCTTTTTTGGTGCCAAAACCACTCTTTTTTCTTTTTTTAAAACAGAGGATTGGCGGATGAAGCAAAAGAGAGAACTGTTTCATAGCAAGAAATTATCTCGTTGATTTCACTGTTTTTTCATCTTAACCCCCCATTTTTTAATAAATCGTGTTACAATAAAAAAAGGCTAATACGACGGAGGGATTAAATGACAATTCGTAAAGAACGACGCCGCTTAGAAAAGCGCTTGAAGCGCACACAATATACCCAAAAAAGTATTACGATGGCTACTACTTTAGTAGCGGGATCAACGTTTATCCCGACCTTAGGGCATGCGGCTGAAACGGCAACGACAGAAACTAGCAATGACCTCAAGGTCGTTGAACAAACAACAAACACTACACCAGAAACCGACAGCACACCGGTTGAGGAAACGACAGCATCGACGACAGCACCTGTTGTGACCGAAGAAACTTCGGAAACGACGGAGGAGTCAGGGACGGAAGTAGTCACTGAGGGATCAGAAACAGCGACGACAGAAAGCACAACAGTCGCTAGTGATGAAGTCTTAGAAGCAGATGAAGTACCATCAGCCCTTTCGGATTTGACCAGTCGGGCATTATTTTCACGGGCAACGATCGATCCGGCTGCCTTTATCAGTCAGATTTGCGGCTATGCAACGGAAGTAGCGGCAGCAAACGATCTGTATGCCTCTGTCATGATGGCACAAGCGATTTTGGAATCTGGCTGGGGCGCATCAACTTTGACGACCACGGCCAACAATATGTTTGGGATCAAAGGTAGCTATAATGGTCAATACGTGACAATGGATACGTATGAAGATGATGGTTCAGGCAATTATTATTTGATCAGCGCCAAGTTTCGGAAATACCCATCATTAAAAGAGTCTTTTGAAGACAATGCGTATGTGTTGCGCAACACGAGTTTTTCTAGCGGCAACTACTATTACAGCGGTGCGTGGAAAAGCAATACGACCTCTTACACGCAAGCGACCGCTTGGCTGCAAGGGCGGTATGCAACCGATACTTCTTATGCCAGCAAATTAAACAATTTGATCAGTACGTATAATTTAACGCAATATGACACTGGCAGCTCAAATGCAGGCGGCGGCAATAGCAATGAAACGATCGTCAGTGATGAAACAGCGATCAATCAGCAAATGAAAACCACGTCATCCATGAATATTCGTTCGGATGCCTCCACCAGTGCCTCTATTACTGGTTCGTTAGCAGCCAATACGACGTTTACGGCAACGGCGACCAAAACGGGCACCAGCGTCAACGGCAACACCACGTGGTATAAAATTTCTGGCAAAGGCTGGGTCAGCGGTGCATATTTGACGAAGGTTTCGACCGATTCTTCAAATAGCAATAGCGGATCAGGCAACACCGGTTCTGACAATAGCAATTCTGGCACGACGATCAACAAAAAAATGAAGACGACGGAAGCGATGAATATTCGTTCCAGCGCTTCTACTAGCGGATCAGTGGTAGGATCACTTAGCAAAGGCACGACCTTTACAGCCACTTCTATGAAAACCGGCACATCAGTCAACGGCAACAAAAATTGGTACTATGTCTCTGGCAAAGGTTGGGTCAGCGGTGCCTACCTTACTGAAGTGACCAACAATAATGCTTCTGAAGCAGAAAAAGAAGACAACAGTTCAAGCATCAATCAAAAAATGAAGACGACGGCCGCATTGAATGTCCGCTCGGATGCTTCTACCAGCAGCCGTGTCGTGACGACGCTTGGTCAAGGGGTGACCGTTACCGTGACAGCGAAAAAGAACGGTACTTCAGTGGAAGGCAATAAAACGTGGTACTACGTTTCTGGCAAAGGTTGGGTCAGTGGTGCCTACTTGACAACAACCAGCAGCTCTTCCAATAACAGCGGTTCAACGACGACAAATCAGAAAATGAAAACCACCGAGATTTTAAATGTTCGTTCCGATGCTTCTACCAGCAGCAGTATTACTGGTTCTTTAAGTAAAGGGGCAACCGTCACGGTTACCGCAACAAAAACCGGGACGACCGTCAATGGCACGAACAAATGGTATTATGTTTCTGGCAAAGGCTGGGTCAGCGGTGCCTACTTGACAGCTGCTAGCAGTGGGTCTTCTAATACGAATACCAGCAGTAGTTCAACGAAGACGCACACGGTGAAATCAGGTGACAGCCTATGGTCACTGGCACAAAAATACAATACCAGCATCAGCCAAATCGCATCATGGAACAAGATCAACAGCAGCTATACGATCTATGTCGGGCAAAAGTTGATCGTTTCTAAATAATAAGCAAAAGCAACCGCGTGTATGCCATTGGCTCACGCGGTTTTTTATGCTGGATCAAGCGTTCACTAAGCTGCTAGCGGTTTATCAAGAAACTACTTGTTTTTCGTAAGCGCAATCAAACTATTTGGTCAATCATAGAACCCTGCGTTAGAATGAAAGAAGCAATAGAAATTGCTAGTTTTAAAAGAATTGCTTCAGAACCAGAACAATCGAAGCGTACACAAAATAAGGAGGATTTCACATGCACAACAGAAACCTAACGATTATTGGCAGTTACGACACTCGAACAGAAGTATTACCGGTTATTGAGCAATTGACAAACGAAGGCTATGGCAAAGACGATATCGTGCTGTATGCGAATCAAACAGTCATCGATCAATTTGGGTTAGAATCCATCGATGATGTGGAAGTGGAGCATGCTGCTAGTGAAGACGAAGATCGTTCGCTTTGGGAAAAAATCAAAGATGCGTTTTCTTTTGGCGATTCAGATCACAGAGACGATGAACATGATCCATTATACGGCTACCGAGATGACATCGAACGAGACAAACTCGTTGTCGGCGTCTACGATTATCAGCCGATGGACAAAATAACGGATCGTGATGCAGATACTGAGCCAATCATCGATCAACCGTTACCAGGTGAAACAGCGATGCCCGATGAGTCCGTTCATCCAACACCGCGCATGGGAGACAGTGATATTGAAGCACCGATCCATGACCCGAATCATCTGCGAAACTTATAAGTAAAAGAATTTCTTAAGTAAAGGAACCATTAAAGCCAGAGGAACGAGCATCCGTCGCACCTGCCAACCCTTAGTGAAGGGATGGGCCCGCAGGTGATCGACCGTCGCCCTCGGGCTTTTTTTGTTGCGCAACGGGCATTCATGTCTTTGTCATCTTTGAAAATAAAACTTAATTTGTTGACGATTGCTTTTTTTTGTATAATATAAGAATGAGATAGATTATTGACGGAAGGTCCAACCATATTTTTGGGAAAGGATGGGGAGTGCGATGAAATTCAAGTTCAATATGCAGTCGGCATTAGTCAGTTGTTTTGTTGCGGTTTTTTTGAGTGTGGCGATCAATCAAGATGCCAATGCCTTTGTTGCCGCGCCCTTTGTTCGAGATTCTTCCAGTAGTTCCTCCGAGCCACCTTACCAGACCGCAAGCAGCAGTATCGAAGAAACCTCTGATTCCAGTCAGATTTTTTATGAAGCCAGTGTTAGTTCGTATACACCTTCTTCAACGACTAGTCGCTCGATCGAAGCGTCGACAAATGAAGGCACGTCTGTTTCTGTAAGTGAAGCAGAGACAGAGCCTAGCGTCAGCACTTCAGCAAGTAGCGAAAGCAGTTCGAGTACCGCGCCGAGTGGCGGATCAACCACCACTAGCGATACTTCTAGCAGTAGCGCTAGCAGCAGTTCTTCAAGCTCTTCCAGTACGAGTTCGACCAGTACTACAACAAGCAGCTCCAGCAGTGAAACGACTGAGCCGTCTTCAGAAACCTCCAATAGCGACGACGAAGCCGCGGAAGATACGAGTGAAAATGTTGATCTAACAGTCGAAGGGGCTCACTGAGCCTGACTGTAAAAATCAATCTCATCTAAAGGGACCATTTCAGCTAGGCCTTGTGCCTAGCTTTTTTATTTGCTTATGTTCAGAGCCACGAACACACCAAGTGCACGAAGGATGCGCGATTCCTCACTCTGAGACTTCAAAAAGTAGCAAAGAGGAAGGTTTTTTGGAGGATTGCTGGGACAGAAAAGAGCTGTCTTACGCTTTTATTCACTGCCTCCATAAAAAAACTGCACTTGCAAGCATATCATAAAGTGATTCTGAGTAGTTTCGCTATAATAAGTGCGAGGAGGGGTGTTATGGGAAAGTATTTTAAGCACTTCGAAAAATTGATTAGTGTTGTGGTTGATATTATGTTAGGACTGTTGGTTCTGTTGGTTTTGGTGGTGATGGCGGAAGCGATCTACAAAATCGTTGTCCATGTGATCCCACTGCATGAAGTTAGCGATCTTTCTTTATTGATCGAAGAGATCGCCACATTGTTTATTTTACTGGAAATTATTTTGATGTTATTGCGTTACGTAAAAGAAGGTCACCATATTCCGGTGCGTTACTTGATTTTGATCAGTATCACAGCAATTTTAAGAGAGCTGCTTTTAGCGCAAGGAAAAGGGTTAGAAACGCTCTTTTTGGCGTTAGCGATCTTGGTCTTGATCATTGTGCTGCAGGCGTTGGAAAAACTCAAAGCCTTTCATAGTTCCAAAGGACTGTAAAAAAAATCATCCGATTGGTTGACGAATGACTCGTCAAGGGATCGGATGATTTTTTAATTCTTCAAAATGCACTCGACTTTCTTGCTGCAGCCGCTTGCCGATATCTGTTTGGCCTACCGTTGTTCTTTCCGTTTGCCGCACGACGATTTTTTTCTGATTGACGATGTCACGTCGCTGCTGGATGGCTTGCTGGCGATCTGTAAAGGGTTGATGGGCTGCTAAGGTCATGCCGAAGGAATTTGACAACAGCGTGTAACCAGCAATGCCTGTGACGGATTGATAGGAGCGAGAGAGTCCGCCATCGATCACCAATAAACGACCATTTGCCTTGATGGGCGTCTCGCCTTTACGCACTTTGACAGGGGTATGGCCATTGATGATGTGACCTGTCGGCGGCAGACCGAAGGCAGCTAGGACACGGCAGCAGAAGTCTTCGTTTTCCCTTAAAGAATAATAGGCATTTTTTTGTTCCGTATGGGTGTTGCGATCTGCTATAAAGTAGCGCTCAAAGGTTTTCATGGCTTTTTTGCCAAAGAGGGAAGAGCCTTCGCCGCACCAAAGATACCAGATCATATCGGTGGCAAGGTCTGTTTGCTTTTCTGGTTGGGCAAAGCTTTCCTGCAAACATTGCTGAAAAAAGTCCATCAACGCTTTGCCTGCTAAGGGCTGCTGCTGGAAAGTAAAGGCCAGGAAATCGCCGTTTTCCTGACAAGGCAGGCAGCCGTGATACAGCAGGTTGTCGTTGAAGCGCTGATACAATGTGCCATGCTCAACTAAAAAGCGCATATGCGCAGCTAAGCGAGGCGAGCGTTGAAATTGGCTCAGCAAATCTTGCAGTACCTCATGTTCTTCTGCTGTCAAACGGTAAGGATCATCGGGATCTACTAGTTGAAAACAGCCGTTGATCAAAGGATAGGTCTGGTCTAGCTGGATTTGTTGCCGATCTTGAGACAAGCGATGCAACAAGCAGCGCTCTGCCATCGCAAATGCTGGTCGCCGCTGGATCACGGCTGCTTCGACTTTGAATTGGATGATGGCAAACGCCTGTTGCAAAAGCATGGCTGCTTTTTTTTGCTGGCTTGATAAAGGGTCCACTGTTTTTTGCGGATAAAAGCCTTCATTTTCTGTGTAATATTTTTGGCTAAAAGCCAGTGCTTTTGATAGATCGATCCCATAACCATCTTGTAATAATGCCAGATTGCCGTAGCGAGCAGCGATGCGGATCGTATTGGCCAAACAGGGCAGCGAGCCGCAAAAGCTGCCGATCCACAAAATATCATGGTTGCCTAGCTGAATATCCAGTGAGGGCAAAGTCATCAAGCGATCGACGATTTTGTCTGGCGCTGGTCCGCGATCATAAATATCGCCTAAGACGTGGAGATGATCCACTACGAAGCGCTGAATCAAGTACGCCAGTTCTTGGCAAAAAAGCGGGGCTGCCTCTAATTCAATGATCTTATCAAAAATCGCCCGATAGTAAGCTTCTTTATTGAAGTCAGCATCATATTGGTACAACAGTTCTTCTAAGATATAAGCAAAAGAAGACGGCAGTGCTTTGCGTACCTTGGAGCGTGTGTATTTACTGGAAGTAAAGCGGGCAACTTTCACTAGCTGTGCCATCTTTAAGCGCCAATCGGCAGGGGTCCATGCCTGTTCTTGTAATAGCTCCTCTGGATAATAAATGACAAAACAAAGTTCGGTCTGTTCTTCTTTCGTCAAGACGCCAGTAAACAAAATCTCGACTTTTTCTCGGATACTGCCAGAACCATTCCGCAAAATATGGTCAAAGGCATCGTATTCACCATGCAGATCGCTGACAAAGTGCTCGGTGGCTTTCGGCAGCTGCTGGATGGCTTCCAAGTTGATGATCTCGGTCAGGTTTGCCAAGGCGTCTTTATTGAACATGGACCTGTTCTTTGGCTTGTTCTTCAATCAGCATCGCGCTTTCTTCAATGGAGCGTTTGCTGACATCGATCACCGGAATGTTCAGCTTTTTGAACCATTCATTCGCGTAAGCTAATTCTGCTTCGATTCGTTCACAATTGGTGTAATGGGTCTCTTCTTTTAAGCCCAATGAATGCATTCGGGATCGCCGAATCTCGGTCAGAGATTCTGGATTCGTGGTCAAACCGACCATTTTTCGCGGGTCGACTTGGTGCACTTCGGCTGGCAAAGCAACTTCAGGAATCAAAGGCAGATTTGCCACTTTGTAGCCGCGGTTTGCCATGTATAAACTCAATGGTGTCTTCGAGGTTCGCGAAACCCCTAAGAGGACAAAGTCAGCATCGAGAAATCCCCGTGGGTCTTTGCCGTCGTCGTATTTCACCGCAAATTCCATCGCTGCCACCCGGCTGAAATATGCTTGGTTCAAGCGATGCAAGGCACCAGGCTCTTGGACGGCTTCTAAACCGAATGTTTTTTCCAGCATCGTGGTCAAGGGCGACATAAAGTCGACATACTGCAAACCAGTCCGCTTGGCAAAAGCATCAACAAAGGCGACTAATTCTTTATTGACTAAGGTGGTAACGACGATCGATTTGTCTAGCAAGGCATCTTTGAGGATCTCGCCTAAGCTCTCTTCATCATTAGTAAAGGGAAAGAGCTGGATGTCTGAAAGGTCGATCGTGGGAAACTGCGCGGAAACGGCTGCGATCAGCTTTTGTGCCGTTTCGCCTACGGAATCTGAAATCAAATATATTCGAACGTTCTTCATTGTTTTTGCCCCCTAAAAGTGTGTGTTGTCACTGTCATTGCCTGCTTGAATAAAGTAATTCATCAGCCGTGTCTTCGTAATTTTGCCGATGACTTTTTTTGGTTCCTGCGGATCGACCACAGGCAAGGTATCGACTTCATGTCGCCCTAACAACGTACCAGCCGTCAAAATCGTTTCTTCGGGTGTGATGGTCACGATGTTTGGCATGCGAGTCATGATCATCGCTACAGGTGTTTTTTCTGGTGCGGCATTGCTGATCGCAAAGCGCAGTAGGTCTTTGCGGGAGAGGACCCCAATCAGCTCGTCTTGGTCATTTTTGACATAGAGGGAACCGACATCGTACATAAACAAAGTCGTGACCGCTTCATAAACGGAGACCGTTTGTGAGATCAGCAACGGCGGGATCATGACTTCTGCAACTTTGGTATGATAGAGTTTTTCGAAAAGCAAAGGCTCAACGGTTTGTCCTGTATAGAAATAGCCGACTTTCGGTCGGGCGTCTAATAAACCGGTCATGGTCAAAATCGATAAGTCATTCCGCAAGGTTGCGCGGCTCAAGCCCAACTGCTTCGCAATGGTCTCCCCACTGATCGGCTGATGCTCTTTGACGATCTCAATGATTTTCATTTGTCTTTGGCTTAATTCCAATGTGTCACCTTCTTTCTTTTATGTGCTATGCTATTGATTATATGATTTTCCGAATAAAAAGGCAATCCTTCTCTTTTAAAAAGGATAAATCCCTGAAAAGTTTTCTTTTTTCAGCTTGACGATTAAATGTGTCATACTATATACTGCTAATTAATCGAAATAGTATATAACATTTAAAAGGAGGAACATGATGGAAAAAGCAGTCGTATGGTTTTCAGAAGGCACAAAAGAGCAAAAAGCACTATTAGGCGGGAAAGGGGCAAATCTGGCGGAGATGACCAATTTGGGTTTGCCTGTTCCCCAGGGATTTATCGTCCCTGCGACTATTTGCCTGACCTATTTAGAAGAACAGGTTCTTCCTGAGGCGATCATCAAGCAAGTCAAAGCTGCCATCGAAGAATTGGCAGTCCGCAGGAACAAAACATTTGGCGGACTGCAGTCGCCATTGTTGGTTTCTGTCCGCAGTGGGGCTAAGTTTTCCATGCCAGGGATGATGGATACGATCTTAAACCTTGGGTTGAATGATGAAACCGTCCAAGGCTTGGCTCAGCAGACGGGGGACCCCGTTTTTGCTTATGATTGTTACCGCCGCTTGATCCAGATGTATGGGGATGTGGTGAAAGGTGTAGCAAAAGAGCACTTTGAAGCCTACTTGACAGATTATAAGAAACAGCAGAATTATGCGTCAGACCAAATGATGACCGGCAATGATTGGCAAATGATCTGCCGCGTGTTTCAAAGTATTTATATGGAACATACTCAAGAAGCGTTTCCGCAAGACCCGTTTCAGCAATTGTTGGCAGCCATCACGGCGGTTTTTCGCTCATGGAACAACCCACGGGCAAAGACCTACCGATCTCTCCATCGCATCCCTGACGATCTAGGGACTGCCGTAACGATTCAAGAAATGGTTTTTGGTAACAGCGGGATAAATAGCGGGACGGGTGTCGCCTTCACCCGCAATCCAGCAACCGGGGAACCGGGACTTTTCGGCGAATTTTTAGTGTGTGCCCAAGGGGAAGATGTGGTTGCAGGGATTCGTACACCGCAACCGATCCAAGCGTTGGCACAGCAGCATCCCATGATCTATCAGGAATTAAAGCAACTGGCTGAGCGTTTGGAGGATCACTATCAAGACATGCAAGACATTGAGTTTACCATCGATGACGGCCAGCTGTTTGTCTTGCAAACGAGAAACGGCAAACGAACCGCCGCTGCCGCAGCGCAAATCGCAACGGATATGGTCGCAGAAGGTCGGATCACTATCAGGCAAGCACTAGATCGCATCACACCAGAAATGATCGATCAATTGCTGCACCCGTTATTTGCCCCCGAAGCCTTACAGCAAGCCAAAGCCTTTGCGCAGGGCTTGCCGGCTAGTCCAGGAGCAGCTTCAGGACATGTCTATTTCACTGCAGAGGCGGCGGAAAAAGCCAGCCGCGCAGGAGAAAAAGTCCTGCTGCTGCGGCAGGAAACCTCACCTGAAGATATTGAAGGCATGGTGGTGAGTGAAGCGATCATTACCGCTCGTGGGGGGATGACTTCGCATGCGGCGGTGGTCGCCCGTGGTCTGGGGGTCTGCTGTGTGGTAGGGTGCGAGGCATTAAGTGTCGATGTATTTTTGAAGCAGGCTCGCTGCGGCGAGCTGCTGATTGAAGAAGGTGACGTGCTTTCGGTAGACGGCAGCACTGGCAAACTGTATCAAGGGCAGCTGCCTATGACCAGTGTCCAGGAGCGTGTCTTGCTGGATCAGCTTTTGACGTGGGCACAAGCCCAGGCAGATCTAAAGGTTTACGCAAATGCGGAAACGAAAAATGACATTGAGGCTGCGCTGGCCTTTGGGGCAGCAGGCATCGGTCTGGCACGGACGGAGCATATGTTTTTTGGGGAAGAGCGTTTGTGGAAAATGCGGGAAGTCATTTTGGCGGAAACGAAGGCGGAACGATTGAAGGCGTTGGCTGAGATCAAGGCTTATCAAAAAGCCGATTTCCAAGAAATGCTGCAGGCCGCGCAAGGAAAGAAGTGCACGATTCGTTTATTAGATCCACCACTTCATGAATTTTTGCCCCATGAGCATGAACGCCTTGAAATGGCTCGCCGTAGTCAAAAATCATTGGCAGTGATCGAGCGGCGAATTGACGAGCTGCAAGAGGTCAATCCCATGATGGGGCATCGCGGCAGCCGTTTAGGACTGAGCTATCCAGAAATTTATGAAATGCAAACAGCGGCGATTTGTGAAGCGGCTGTGGAATTGCGGCAGCAAGGAGTCGAGGTAGAGGCGGCGATCTTATTGCCCCTGATCAGTTTGCCCGCAGAGCTGCAGGTGTTGAAAGCGACGTTGACACAGGTGATCGCTCAAGCAGAAGCAACCCTGCAGCAACCATTGCACATCGAGATCGGCATGATGATCGAGACACCTAGAGCGTGCTTGATCGCTGGGGAGTGTGCTGAAGATGCTGCGTTCTTTAGTTTTGGTACCAATGACTTGACCCAAATGACGTTTGGCTTTTCGCGGGATGATGCAGGCAGCTTTATTCAAGCCTATTTGCAGTCGGGGATCTTACAGGAAGATCCTTACCAGCACTTAGATCAGGCGGGTGTTGGCACCTTGATGCGCCAAGCGATCACTGGCGTAAGAGATCGTCAGCCAGAGCACTCGATCGGTGTTTGTGGCGAAGTCGGCAGCGATCCCTATTCCATTGCATTTTTGCGAGAGATCGGCATCGACTATGTTTCTTGCTCCCCATACCGAATCCCTGCTGCCTGGTTAGCGATCGCCCAATCCGCCCCCATCATCGAAGAGGCGTCAGTGGGCTCCCGCTAAAATAGGAGAAAAAAATACACCGCAGTCCACTAGCAAGGCTCGCCTGCTTGGTGGATTACGGTGTGTTCGTGCAGCGTCGTTCTTACAGGGGCTGATCCGTTTTTTGAATCGCGGGTTTGCGTCCTTTTAAATACCAAGTGATCCCAATGACATGGGCGAGGTAGATGGCAGCGAGGACGAAACGTACCAGCAGATTAGGGATCAATAGTGCAGGAATTGCAAAGACTAGCAGCATCATGGCAAACATCCGAACCATTCCCTTGGTGCTCAGCTGTTTTTGTACGAGTGGTTTTTCAATGTATTTTTGATAATTTTCTGATTGAACCAAGCGTTGATAATAGGTATCGGAACTCCGCAGCCAGAAATAAGCCGTCAGCAAGTAAAAGACCGTTGTAGGTAAGAAAGGCAAAAAGATTCCTAACGTACCTAGACCGAATGTCAGTGATCCACAAAGAAAAAACAGTGTTTTTTTCAAAAGTAACCCTCCTTATTTGGGTGTTTCGTGTCTTACCCTCAGTATAACGGAGGAGGGGCTGCTTGAACATGCGTTTTGTGCTTTTCCCCGTTTTTAGCGGCAATAAGAGTTTTTCTTCCCCTTACTCCTGCTTTTTTGATAGACTAGAAACAACACAAAGGGGGAAGCAGCATGGAAACGATTGAATTGAATACCGGCATTCAGATTCCAGTGATCGGCAGCGGGACGAATACATTTGGGAAAGAAAACCGAGAATACCAAGGTGCGATCAATGATGATACGACAGAGCTGTTGACTGCCATCAAGCTTGGGTATCGGCATTTTGATACGGCGATTTCTTACCGCAACGAAGCCGTAGTAGGCAAAGCCATCAAAGAAAGCGGGATCGACCGCAGCGAATTTTTCCTGACTTCTAAGATTCCTGGGAAACCAGAGCATACGCAAGATGCAGCTGCCGTGAAAGCGTCAGTCGAAGCGAGTTTAGCAGCCTTGCAGACGGAATCGATCGATCTTTATTTGATCCATCATCCGTGGGACAACTTGGCAGAGATCGCCGCTGTCTGGGCGGTTCTTGAGGCTTATGTCGATAAAGGGGTCTTAAAAGCGATCGGGGTGTCCAATTTCCAAGAAGAAGAACTTAGCTATTTATTGGCAAACAGTCGGATCAAACCAGCGGTCAATCAAATCGAATCGCATCCAGGCAAGTGGAACGATGCGATCATCGCCTATTCCTTAGCCAATCAGGTAGTTCCAGAAGCCTGGGGGCCACTTTCACGGATTTCAGAAGCGGCTCGGGAAACCTTGACCCAAATCGGTGAAGCGTATCAAAAAACCTGGAGCCAAGTGGTCTTGCGTTACCAAATCGAGCGTGGGGTGATCGTGATTCCGAAATCCCATTCAGAAAAACATCAAGCCGAAAATTTAGCGCTCTTTGATTTCGCTTTGACTGCGGAAGAAAAAGCTGTCATCAAAGAATTATAGGCAATAAAAAGCAGCCCCATTAAAGGGGCCCCTACAGCCAGTGCGGAAACTTCCGTGCTGGCTATTTTTATGCAGTCGCAACGCTCCTTCATGACTGAGGAGCTTTTCTATTCGTTAGATCAGCAACCGTAAGCCTTAGCAAAAAAGAAAATGCGCTTGCAGCCGTTTCTGCCAATGAACCCTCTTAATCATTCAAAGAAATAACCGATTATCCTTACTAAGGGTCGTCTACGGACGAGTCTTCATTGGATCGTGTGAAATTGGAAATGAAGGAGTGGCACAGTTGTGAAAAAAAGAAAAAAGACGATAGGAATTTATGTGATGATCACCTTGATGCTGGTTGCGGGGATCCCGATCATTGTCATGCTGACAAGTTCCTATTTAACCACCAAGAACTTATTGATTGAACGAAATGATTTGAACAAAGAAAGTGCCGTCAATTTGATCTTGGCGGAAGAAAAGAGTTTGCGCCGATCGACGGAAAGCAAATTGAAATCAATGGCTGAACTGCCAGCGATGAAAACAGAATTCAGCATGGGACGCATCCGTTCAGATCTTTCTTTAGCGATTGCTGGAAGCAACAGCTTCTTAGCGGTGACTTTTGGAACAGAAGATGATGAATATGTAACCTTCAATCCCTTACCAGATGATTATAAGCCTACGATTCGGCCATGGTACAAAGGGGCCGTAAAAGCCGAAGGAGAAGTGTATTGGACAGCACCTTATTTAGATACAGTGTCGAATCAATTTGTGACGTCGGCTTCGATCAGGGTCAAAAATTCCCATAATCAAGTGGGGGTTTTAAGCGTCGATGTTTCCTATGAAAGCATTCAAAACATCTTGTCTTCCTTTACCGTAGGGCGGACTGGGAATGTCACCTTAGTTTCAGAATCTGGGGTCATCGTGACCTCAAAAAACACCAAACAAATCGGTAAGAATATCAAAGAAGAAGAAGTGTTCCAAAAAATCAAAGAAGCTAAAAACCCGACAGGCATGGTTGGCTTAGGCGACTCGAATAAAGTCAACGATGTGTTGTATGACAAGTCTGCTGATTCCAATGTTTGGGCGTACTCCGAAGTCAAAGCTAGTGATCTAGACAAAGAGTTAGGAGCGTTAGTCCGCACCACCATTATCGTTACGATCTTGATGCTGCTCTTTGTAGGACTGGTTTCTTATGCCGCGATCAAAGTAGTCGCAGCGATCATCGATTGCTTCAATCGTTACTTTAGAAAAGTCGGTGAAGGCAAACTAGAGAAGATGAGCAAAACCAAAAGAGCCAAAGGCGAAAAATGGACATGGGATCAATTGGCACGCCGAGTTGTATATCCAGACAAAGCAGGCAATGAGATCCAGCAAATGGCGGACAATTACAATGTGATGATCGAAGGCACGGGTGCATTGATCCAAAAAGTACAAAAAGAAAGCAACAGTGTCGCAGGAATGTCGGATTCTTTATTAGAATTGTCAAAACAAACCAATATTGCGACAGAAGAAGTCTCTCAAACCATTACGGGTATTGCTGAAGTGACCGGTGCTCAAGCCCAAGAAACAGAATACAGCGTGTCACAAATGCAAAATCTGTCGCAAGTCGTGAAAGAATTACGAGAAAATGTTGGCGGCATGAGCAGCAAGTCGCAAGAATCTACGAAGATCAATCAAGAAAACTTAACGATCATGGATCAAGTCGATGACAGCTGGCGACAAGAGTTGGCACAGATGGAGCGCTTGATGTCGAACATGACGGGAATGAATGATAGTATCCAAAACATCAACTCGATCATTGGGGTCATCAACGATATTTCTTACCAAACCAACTTGCTAGCCTTGAATGCATCGATCGAAGCCGCAAGTGCAGGTGAGTCGGGCAAAGGCTTTGCCGTCGTAGCTGCTGAGATCCGTAAATTGGCGGAACAAAGCAAGGCTTCTACCAAAGAGATCGAAGCGATCATTGAAGAAATTCGTGAGCAGTCTAGTCAAATGGTCAAACAAACGTCGGCATCTGTCAAAGGCGGCGTTCGCCAAACCAACCTGATCAAAGAAGCGATCTCCTCTTCAAAAGAAGTTTTCCAACGCAGCAGCTATATGATCGAAGGCATCCATCATATTGAAGCAGCCAGTGCTCGTATCGAAAACATTCAAAACAGTGTACTGGAAAACTTAGAAAACATTTCCGCATCAACGGAAGAAAATGCCGCTGGTACACAAGAAGTTTCCGCAAATGCAGAAGAAGTCTTGGCAACCATGGATGAATTTACCAACCATGTGGCCGATCTCAGGGACATTGCAGAAGAGTTGAAGCGATTGACCAATCGGTTTGAAGTGGAAAAATAAATGATTGACTAGCGAAAGCTGATCATCCCCCCCATTCCCAATAAATTCGTTGGTAATGGGGGTTTTTTGATGTGTAAGGTTAAATCAGAATTGTCCAACTGCAAAAAAGAAGGTCAGTTAGGGAACCGTAGGGTGAGGCATGAAGCATCTGTTATAATGAGAAGAAGCAACCAATGGCTGTCGACTTTTGCCAAGCAGCAACATCAGACAGGTCAACTGTGATTGCTCATTAAGAAAGCGTACACTTTAAGTTGAGAAAAGGAGGGGTACGGTTGCTGAAGATTTTTGGAAAAGAATACCAATTGATTCGTCTCGCCTCTTGGCTGATGCTAGTTATGGGTATCATCATTTTAGGCTTAAAAGGGTTGCTTTTTATGGTTTTTGAGATTCCTTTTATTGACCGTTTCACATTGGTGGGCATTGTCATCATTTGTTACGGCTACTACAATTTATTTATAGATAAAAAAAACGATCGCCTTTGAAAGGGGATCGTTTTTTTAATTGGAAAAGGTTATTTATTGAGCAACTGCCGTTTCAGTCCGCTGAATGATCATCTCCACGCGGCGGTTTTCCGAGCGGCCTTGGGGGGTGTTATTATCGGCTTTCGGTTCGGTATCGGCAAAGGCTTGGATGGCAGCATTTTTTTCTAAAACGGCGCCTTTGCTGATGAAGTACTCCATAACGGTAATGGCCCGAGCGGAACTAAGATCCCAGTTAGATTGGTAGCGGCCATTGCCTTTTTCAGGTACGTTATCGGTATGCCCAGCGATCACGATTTTGTTGGCTTTTAGTTTTTTCAGTGAGTCCGATAGTAGATCCAGTGACTGACGAGTGGTGTCCGTGATCTCGGCGCTGCCAGAGGCAAACAAGATACTGCTGGCAAGCGTGATATGCAAGCCATCGGATTCCAAGCGGACTTCTGTCTGCTCTTTTAAGCCAGAAGCTGCCAGCTCTTGTGACAGCTGGTCGCTGATTTTTTCTAGTTGCTGATTTTCTAGTTGGGTCCGAACCGCTGCTTCTTGCGCTTGTGCTTCGGCAGAAGTGGCGGCTTTTTTTCGCGGCGTGGTCTCGCCCATATCGATCACTGACCCAATCACAGATGAATTGCTGTGGTGGCTGGAAAGGATGGTGCCGAATTCGCTTCGGATTTCTTGGAACTTCTCATCATCGACTTTCGCCATGGCAAACATGACGATGAACAAAGCCAGCAGCAAGGTCAACATATCCGAGTAAGGCAAAAGCCACGCTTCGTCTACATGTTCTTCATGTTTCTTTTTTCGCTTCATGTCGCTTCACCCTTTATAATTGTTCTTGCCGTTTTTTCGGATCGATCAAGCTGTATAATTTTTTCTCAATGCTTTTCGGCGATTGTCCGGCTTGGATCGCTAAGACCCCTTCCACGATGATCGACATCATTTGGACCTCTTGCTCCGATTTCAAGGTCAGGCGTGAGCTAAAGGGAATGAACAGGACATAGCCGAAGAAAATACCATAAAGGGTCGCCACGAAGGCCGCCGAGATCATGTGCCCCAGTGCCTCTACATCCTCTAAATTACCTAGCGCCCCAATCAGCCCGATCACGGCTCCTAACACCCCTAAGGTCGGGGAACTCGTGCCGGCGGTTTTAAAAATAGCCGAGCCGATGCGATGCCGTTCTTCGATCCCATAGATTTCATTCTCCATGATTTCTTGGATCTGTTCGGCAGCGATGCCATCAACCACCATTTCCAAGCCCTTTTTTAAAAAAGGATCTTCTAAGTTTTGGATGGCACCTTCAAGAGATAACAAACCGTCGCGCCGGGCTTGGTTGGCTAATTCAACGATGGTATTGATGGTTGTTTTTAAGTCGTATTCTTTATTTTTCAGCAGAACGCCGAAGATCTTCGGGATTTTTTTGATATCACTGCTGGGAAATGAATTGATAACGGCTGCGATCACACCAACGAAAATGATGATCGCGGCTGCCGGATTGATCAAAACGGCCACATTGGCACCTTTTACAATCATCCCAACCACCACAGATATCAATCCTAAAATAATACCGATCAGCAAGAAAAAATCCATTTGTTGCGTCCTCCTAAATTCTATTTCCAGGTTTTAAACCCTCATTTATTTTATCGGTGAATTAAAATCATTCTTAATAGCAAAAAAAAATAATCCTAAAAATAACTAAAATAAATTTTCAGCTTCTTCTTTTTTTGTTGTTTTTTGGGCAAGTTGCGGCAAATTTTTGAAATGGTACAGCTTGCAATTTTTGTGAATATTTATAGACGGTACCGTTTTTTTTCGTGAACCGTTTCTCAGGGTTTGTCATGTCATTCAGCACAAATGAAAATGTTTTAATCAATTTTTCGAATAATGCTTGTTTTTTTATCAAAAAACTGATTTTGATCAAAAGGCATAGATATGCTTGTAAAACGCTTTATATCGATCGTTTGCTTTTTATAACTGGGGACGAAATTGCGATGAAACAGTGTTTAACAAATAACATAACATGCTTGTAACTTAAATGTCATATCCGTAAAGTTGCAAAAATCAAATTGTAAAATAAAAATAATTCTACTATAATGACATCACGTCTTCTTGTTTTTTTAATCTATAACAAAAAAATAAATAAATATATTTGTTTCTGTTCCATCGCTGAAAAAAACGTTTGGTACAGAAGGTGGAAGGAGCAATTATTGTTGGATACCTATGATTTATTAAAAACAGCCATGAACGTTTCTGCCCAACGCGCAGAATTGATCTCGTCTAATATCGCTAATGTCAACACGGATGGGTACAAAGCAAAACGCATTGTGTTTGAAAGCGAATTAAAGCAGGCACTCGCTTCATCAGGGACGGACGCTGCAACCGAAGCGTCAGTTTCTCAAGTAAAACCGAAAATCACTGAAAATGCAACTACCAGCATCAAAGACAACGGCAATAACGTGGATCTTGAAGTGGAGATGTTGGATCAAGCAGCCAATGGGTTATATTACAGTGCATTGACCGCACAAGTCAACGGTCGCTTGCAAATGATGAACCTTGTATTGAGTAATTGATAGAAAGCGCAGGAAAAACAAATGGGTATGTTTAATGGACTAACGATCAACGCGAGCGGTCTAGCATTGGAACGGTTAAAACTAGATACGATCTCCAGCAATATCGCAAATGTAAATACGAATCAAACACAAACAACCGCTGCTTATCAAAAAAAGAGTATTCTTTTTTCAGAAAATTTAAAAAATAGTCGCGAAGGAACACCGGCTACATATGGTGTCAAAGTGACGGGGATCGCTGCCGATGAGACGGAAAAACTGACCTATGATCCTACGAATCCCGCTGCCAACGATGAGGGATATGTCGGTCAATCAAATGTGGATATTGCCGATGAAATGGTGGCAATGTTGCAAGCGGTTCGAACGTACGAAGCCAATGTTTCTGCTTCAGAAATGAATAAAACGATCTTGAAAAAAGCATTAGAAATATCAAAGGGGTAACGAGAAAATGGATGGACTTTTAACGACAGGATTAACGGACTACCAAAACGTTTTGCGGACACTAGGCACGGGGGCTGCTTCAAACGAGACCAGTGCTGCAGGCGCCGAGGAAAATCAGTTTTCTTCTTACTTGACCAATGCGGTCGATCAGTTGAATCAAAAAACGGCGGTCATGGATCAAGATACTGTAAATTTGATCACCGGCGATGAAAGCGATCTAGGGAATGTGATGATTCGCATGACGGAGGCGCAACTGGCGCTACAAACAGCCGTTCAAGTACGAAACAAGTGTTTAGAAGCTTACAATGACGTGAAAAATATGCAGTTTTAGCAGTGGGTGAGGGAATAAGGATAAATGATGGATAAAGTGAAAGAATGGACAGAACAACTCAAAGACCGTTGGCAAATGCAAAGCTCTTTAAAGAAAATGATCGTTGTTCTTTCCGTTATCAGCGTTCTCGGAATCACAGCAGCTGTTTATTATTTAAATACGCGAATTGAATACGGTATCTTGTTTACGGATCTAAGCGATGCCGATGCGGGAACGATCAGCAAGGATTTGGAGGAACAGCAGATCGCCTACAAATTAGCCGACAATGGGACGACTATTTTGATCGATAAAGACCAAGTCGATGAATACCGCATCAATCTTGCCGTGGACAATAAATTACCAAATACCAGTACGGGCTTTGAATTATTTGATGATGCCAACATGATGACAACCGACGAAGACCGCAAGATCATGTATCAGCGGGCAGTAACGGGCGAACTGCAACGAGCGATCGAGTCGATCGATGCGGTCAAATCCGCCAAAGTTTTACTCGTAATGCCAGAAGAAAGTGTCTTTTCTTCTGAGGAAAGTGCGCCAACTGCTTCTATCGTGTTGACCTTGAAAAATCAGCAGATTGCAGACGAGTCCGTGCAAGGGATCGTTACCTTGACTTCAGGGGCAGTGGAAAAGCTGAAGCCAGAAAATGTAAAAGTCGTTGATAGCGCGGGCAATACCTTGACGAGAACCGAAGATGAAGCCAGTCAATTAAGTGGCCTGAACATTAAATACATTGCCATCAAAGATTCCTATGAAAAAACACTAGAAGAAAAAGTAGCGAAGCTGCTGACACCGATCTATGGCGCAGACAAATTCCAAGTGTCGATCAATTTAGACTTGAATTTTGACTCGATCGAGCGGAAGAAAGTTACTTATGATGACCCAGAGATCAAGAGTGAGACAGTGCAGGCTGCTGGTTCGCAAGGGACCGTCCAAGAAGCCCAAACAGGGACGGTGGATGACAATGTCTCCAATGTGACGGGCACGGATGGAGAGGGAAACAATTCCTACAGCCGTTCGGTGGAAAACGAATTGGATACCGAGACCACCACGACCATTACGGCCCCTGGCATGATCGAACGAATGACCAGCTCGATCGTGATCAATGCGAACCTTTCGCAAGCGGATCAAGCAGAATTGCAGCAGTTGATTGCTAGTGCCGTCGGCTATGACAATGACCGTGGTGATCAAATCGCGATCCAAGGATTTGACTTTGCCCAAGCAGAGGTTGATCCAGCCGTTGATCCGCAAGGGAATGAACCGATTGCAGCTGCCAAAGGTTATCTCAAGTATGCCATCATCGGCGGCATCGTGTTGACCTTGTTCTTAGTGATTTTAATGATCGTTGGCGTGATCCGACGTCGTCGTAAAGAAGACGAGCTGGAAGTCGATGTGACGGAGGAAATGGTCACTTTTGCACAACCGTCAGCAGTTAGCACTGGAGCAAGTCCGTCAGTTGCACAAGAAGTCGTTTTTGGCGGTGTCGGCAATCGGTCTGCTGAAACGAAACCAGCGGTGCCAGAAGCATCCACACAAGAAGCCGCAGCAGAACATTCAGGAGAACCAACATTGGATCAAACGGCTAGAAATTATGCCGAAAGCAATCCTGAAGTAGCGGCGGAATTGATCAAAGCTTGGATGAAAGAAAAATAAGGGGGCAGCCATGGATACAATAGACGGGGTAAAAAAAGCAGCGATTCTTCTGATCTCTCTAGGATCAGATACCTCTGCAAAGATCATGAAGCTGCTGCCAGAATCATTTATACAAAAGGTGAGCTATGAGATCGCCAATATCGACTTTGTCAGTCCCGAAGAGCGGGATCAAGTGTTGGAGGAATTTTCTCATACCGCAACGGCCCGCAAATATGTCTTAGACGGCGGGATCGATTATGCCAAAAATTTGCTGAACCAAGCATTAGGCCCTCAAAAAGCCAAAGAAGTCATTGACGTATTGACTCAGATTCAGCTGCGGGAACGGCCCTTTAATATCGCTCGCAAAGCCGATGTTCAACAGTTGACCAATCTGTTGATCGGTGAACATCCGCAAACGGTAGCGTTGATTTTGTGCTACATGCAGCCGGACAAAGCGGCCAGCGTCTTGTCGCAGTTTCCCGATCATTTGCAAGTGGAGATCGCTGAACGGATCGGGACGATCTCCAGTACGTCGCCTTTGGTGATCGAACGGATCGAAAAAGTGATCGAGAACAAATTCTCGAATTACATTGAGAACGATACGGAAAATGTCGGTGGTGTGCATACTCTGGTTGAGATCTTGAACTCAGTCAGCCGCAGCACCGAAAAGAACATTTTGAACGACTTAGAAAAGCGGCAACCAGAACTCTCCAACGAAGTGAAATCCAGCTTGTTTACTTTCGAGGATATCGTGACCCTCGATCGCTTGGATGTTCAAAAAGTCTTACGAGATGTTCAAAACGATGTGTTAGTCTTAGCGCTTAAAGGCACGACCGATGACATCAAGAACTTTATTTTCTCCAACCTCTCATCACGGGCGGTGGAAAATCTGCAAGAAGAAATTCAATTTATGGGTCCTACCCGCTTGTCTGCTGTAGAAGAAGCCCAACAAAGTGTGGTGGCTGTGATTCGACGGCTAGATGAAACCGGTGAGATCTACATCGGAAGGGGCGACCAAGATGCAGTGGTCAAATAGCAGTTTATTGAAGCAGCAGGCGGTCAAAACGACCGAAGCTGCGCGCAGTATTTTGACGGATACGACCATCAAAGCGCCGATTGAGAAACCAAGCTTAGACCCAGAACTGCAAGCGGCTAGACGTGCACGCCAGTTGGAGCAGGAACGGCATCTGCAGCAAATGGAAGCCTTGAAGCAGCAGATTTTGACCGATGCACAAGAACAAGCAACGCAAATTCTAGCAGAAGCGAGAACGGAAGGCTTTCAAGCAGGACAAGCAGACGGCTTTCAACAAGGCTATCAAGAAGGACTCAATGCCAGCAAAGAAGCCGCGCAAGCATTGATGGCACAAGCCCAAGCCAATGTCGCTGAAGCCGTTTCTGAGATCAATACCTTTCGCTCAGAGAAAAAGCAAGAAATGATCGCTTATGGCACGACAATCGCTGAAGCCTTGATCAATCAACGTTTTACAGATGAGCAAGCAGGCTTCTTGCCTTTTGTGGAGTCTGTGCTATGGCAATTTGAACAACCCGATCAATTTGTGACTGTTCGCAGCCAAGAGCAGCATCTTGCAGGATTGCGAGAATTGTTGGAAACCAAAAAGCAGACGATCAGCGGGTTTCGCTATTTACTCATGGCAGATGACAGCTTGGCGGAACACGATTTTTGTATCGAATCTGAAAATGCCTTGGTGGTTTTTGAACTGAGGGAAGAAATCGCTCGCTTTTTGAGCCAATTTCTAGAAAGCAGTGTGAAGGAATGACGTTTGAATTACCGATCACAGAGCTGCGCAAAACGGCGCAAGCACAGCCGTTTTTTACCACCTACGGCAAAGTCAGCGAAGTCGTAGGTCTGCTGATCAAAGTCGAAGGGCTGGCGGTTTTCATAGGGGAAATCTGTGAAGTCGCATTGCAAAACAAGACACATACAGCCTTAGCCGAAGTCGTAGGCTTTGTGAAAAAAACCGTGCTCCTGATGCCCCTTGATCAGCTAGAAGGCATCGGACCGGGCTGTTTGGTGCGGCCAACTGGCAAATCGTTGACGGTAAAAATCGATGATACGCTGCTAGGGCACACCTTAGATGGACTAGGGCGACCGTTAGATATGGCGCTGGAGCTGGAAAGTGCGCCAGAATATCCAGTTAGTCAAGATTCTCCTGACCCCTTTCGCCGTCAAAAAATCGCTGAGATCATGCCGACAGGTGTCCGGGCGATCGATGGTCTTTTGACCGTCGGCCTTGGCCAACGGATCGGCATTTTTGCCGGCAGCGGGGTCGGTAAGAGTACTTTATTGGGGATGTTGGCTCGTTATTGCGAAGCCGATGTCATCGTGATCGGCTTGATCGGTGAGCGGGGACGAGAAGTCAAAGAATTTATTGAAAATGATCTAGGCCCAGAAGGTTACCGCAAGTCGGTCGTTGTCTGTGCCACCTCCGATATGCCGCCTCTCGTACGATTAAAAGGGGCTCATGTGGCAACAGCGATCGCTGAGTATTACCGCGATCAAGGGAAGAAAGTCGTATTGATGATGGATTCGGTGACCCGTTTTGCGATGGCACAGCGGGAGATCGGTCTATCGACAGGCGAGCCGCCGACGACCAAAGGCTATACCCCTTCTGTGTTTACAGCTTTACCGAAGTTGTTAGAACGCAGTGGGATGTCGGACAAAGGCTCGATCACGGCCTTTTATACTGTCTTGGTAGAAGGGGATGACATGAATGAACCGATCGCTGATGCGGTGCGGGGAATTCTTGATGGACATATTCTGTTGTCCCGAAAAATCGCCGCTCAAAATCATTATCCTGCCATCGATATTCAAAACAGCCTCAGCCGCTTGATGAAGACCCTTGTTTCTGAGGAACAGCATAAACATGCGGGGGAACTAAAAGAAAACATGGCCGTTTATGCAGAGGCCAAGGATTTGATCGATATCGGTGCCTACAAAAGCGGCAGCAATGCGTTGACTGACCAAGCGATCGCGTTGCATCACCCCATCCTACGGTTTTTACAGCAAAAAGTGGATGAGCGGATCCCATTTGAACAAACGATTTTTGAACTGGCGCATTTGTTCAGTGAAGAAGCGCTGATCGAGCGCCAGCGATCGACCATGTAAAACAGATCATAAAGGAGCAGCTATGCAAGCATTTCACTTTTCCTTAGAAAAAGTATTGGATCACCGAAAAACTATTGAGCAAGAAGCCAAACGCGCTTACGCCCAAAAACAACAATTGTTGATTCAGCAAGAACAGCACCTGAATACGCTGACACAGGAAAAAGCCCAGCTTTTTGATGTCAATGAGATGACCATTGGGCGGATGCAAGTGCAACAACGCTATTTGCTTGCGTTGAATGCCACCATCGATGAGGTTCAGAACAAAATGTTTCACGTGAAGCAAGAATTGGCAGAGTCTTTATCGGTGGTGGTAGAAGCGCAGCAGGAACGCAAGATCGTGGAAAAGCTGCGAGAAAAACAATTTGCTGAATACACCTATGAACAGCAATTGGAAGAGCAAAAACAATTGGATGAGTTCGGCAATCGCGCCATATTTTCTTAAAGCACTAATGGTTTTAGTGATGAGACGACCTTGGTTTCAAATCATCAGCTGAGAGGAGGTGAACAATGAAAGAGATCACAACAAGTGCCGCAACCGCTGTACCTGTCGGTAGCAAATCAAAAAAGACGGAGGCGTCACCAGAAGTCTTCAGTTTGCTGATGCAACAGCTGACGGAACAGAGCGCAAGCAACCTGTCAGCATCCTTCGAACCATCAGGTATGTCGGAGCAAACCGCCACCGCACCAGAAAAGGGGATTGCCAGCAGTATGGAACATCTGCCACAGGAGCCAGAAATCACTCCAGCAGTCGAACAACCTGCAACGACACAAGCGCCAGAAATGAGCCAGATCAGCCAGGCACCTTTTGCAGGCTTGGTTCAAGAAGCGCCACAGGCATCAATGGCAACGACGGAGCAGAACCAAACGAGCGCCACAGCAGCTTCTCTCGACAGTGTTTCAGCAGCTTTTCCAGCACCAATAGACGTAGCCACCACAGTCATCAACCCCTCCGAGCCTGCGCTTGAAGGTCTAGCTTTGATGACAAATGACAGAAGTGAAGCCGCTGCACCAACGCTTGAAACGCCTTTGCCAGAAGACTTAGTAGGCGAAGAGCAGTCCACGGCAAAAGGGATCGCGACTTTCAAGGAAATCGATTCAGTAACAAAAGCCGCGATTGCGCAGACGACAGCAGCACAGCTGAAACAGTCCACCGAAGGGACCGCGCAATTGGGCCAAACGGGACCATTGGATCAAGTGTCGCCAGTGACCAACCAAGCGACGGATACGACTAGCACCTTGCAACGCACGAATGAAATAGTTGCCAAAAAAGCGGAAGCTGTTTCTGCACAAGCCATTGCTTCTTCAGCAGTAACTGACAATGAAATGGCGGCATCAGCACCGCAGCTGCTTGATGTTTCTCCCTTTTTGACCAAGCAAGGACCGGCGCCAACAAAAGCGAGTATGGAACAAGCGGTCCTACCCTTAGCAAAAGCGACTGCCCAACTCGTCCAAACGAGCAGCACGGCAAGCGAGAAAAAAATCACGCTGCAATTCGTTCCCGAAAAATTAGGCACGATCCAGCTTTCCCTAGAAACGAATGCCCAAGGCAGCCGCTTAGAACTGACCGTTCAGCAGCCGCAAGCCAAAGAATTATTGCTGTCCATCAAGCATGAGCTAGAGCAAGTTTTGCAAAAGCAAGAGCAGCCGATCCTAGCGATCAAAGAACCTACATTAGCTTCTGTCCAGCAGGCTAGTCCGCTGTCAAATCAATCCTTTGCCGGCAGTATGATGGCAAGTGACAGTCAGTTAAGCCAACAGCGTTTTTTACAGGCTCAAAAAGGACAAAGCAAAAAGCCATTTCATCAAAGCAATACGGCTGAAGAAGAGCCGCAATTAGCACCGATCGATCATGCGATCAGTATTTTAGTGTAAAGGAGGAGACCTATGGCAGATGAAATTACAGCAGCTGCGGCCGGTATTGCCAATACATCGGCATTAACGCAAACAAAAAAATCTTCAGATATCTCCATGGATGATTTTTTGAAGATCTTAGCCGCATCTATGAGCAACCCATCGATGGGAGGCAGCGATTCTTCTGGTGGTGGTAGCACCGACTATATCTCGCAACTGGTTCAATTTACGACCTTAGAGAGCTTGAATGAATTGAGCGAAACGTTGACGACCTCGGTGATTTTACAGCAACAGCAGCAAGCCTTTAGCTTGATCAATAAACAAGTCACTCTGATGGACGGCACAGAAACATTGTCAGGAACCATCGAAAAGGTCCGCTTTGCCAATGGCTACGCCACGATCGTCGTAAATGGCAAAGAATACAGTATGAGTGCGATCCAAGAGATTGGCGGCGAAGCAAAATGAGTTTGACGATTCAACAGGGGCTGCAAAAAGTTGCCGGGGAGCCTTATCAACATCCCCGCAAAGCCGTGGACAAACAAGCCTTCTCTTCAATGCTTGAACAAAAACAAAGCGACATCAAAGTCTCCCATCATGCGCAAAAGCGTTTGACCGCAAGAGAATTGACCTTACAAGACGATGATTACCAATCCCTTTCAACGGCGCTTAGTGAGCTCGCGGAAAAAGGCAGCAAAGAATCACTGCTCGTGTACAAAGATATGGGCTTGATCGCCGATGTCCATTCACGAACCATCATTACGGCGATGGGGATGAATGAGCTTCACACCGTCACCAATATTGACAGCGCCACATTTATCAAATAGCAGCTGGACTGAAAAGGGGCTGCAAGTATTTTCTGAATGACAGAGGAAAATACGCCAACCATAAGGAGGAAAACAAGCATGTTACGATCATTATATTCAGGTGTCAGTGGAATGAAAAATCTTCAAACGAAAATGGACGTGGTTTCCAATAATATCGCCAACGTCAATACGGTTGGATTCAAATCAAGTCGAGTCCTTTTCCAAGACATGATGAGCCAAACGATGTCTAACGCAACTGCGCCAGGCAACGGCTTAGGCGGGATCAACGCAACGCAGATCGGTTTAGGGGTTCAGACGGGCTCCATCGATACTATCAATACAGTCGGTGCCCCGCAATCGACAGGTCGCAGCATGGATTTTTATATCAGCGGACAGGGCTACTTTATGGTACAAGGACCAGGAGCAAATGGCGAAACCTATTACACACGAGATGGCGCATTCGTGCGCGACAGCAACGGAACCTTGACCAATAGTGATGGGATGCAAGTCTTAGGTCGTTCAGTCAATGGCGGTCAACCAGTTGTCTATGATGACAACTTTGATGAAAACACGGCATTGAGCGGACAAGGTGCGGTATCTCCCTTGTCGATCCCAAGCACACTGACCGTCAATGGGGAAACCTTGACCTATAACTCCATGGCGATCGATGCCAATGGCTTAGTGTTGGCAAAATACGGCAATCAAACCTTTGTGATGGGAAAAGTCGGTGTCGCAACCTTCAATAACCCAGAAGGCTTAGAAAAAGTCGGCGGCAACAACTATATCCAAACCAGCAACTCAGGGAATCCGATCGTTGCAGGACCTGGCAACAATGGCGCAGGAACGCTGCAAGCAGGTGCCTTGGAAATGTCCAATGTCGATCTTTCGACAGAATTTACCGAAATGATCATTGCGAGCCGTGCCTATCAAGCAAATTCAAGAAGTATTACGACTTCTGATGAAATGCTGCAAGAATTATTGAATCTAAAACGTTAAGAACGTGACGCTTCATCATTGAGAGGAGTTTGACCATGATTCTAGTGACAGCATTGAATGGCAAGCCATTCTATTTAAATCCAACATTGATTTATCGGATCGAAGAAATGCCGGATACATTGATCACACTGACAGATGGCAAAACATTAGTGGTGACGGAAGCTGCGCAAGAAGTTGCGCAGCGGGTGATCGAGTATCATACGGTGATCCATTCGAACCAAGTGAAAACGTAAGGGTGGGAAAGATGGCAAAAGAAGAAAAAGCACCAAAAGCAGAAAAAGAGAAAAAAGGCTTGAGTATGGTTGTTTTACTGCCGATCCTCTTGATCGTGGTAGTCGGCGGCAGTATCGGCGGGACCTTAGTGACGAATCACTTTTTGACGGGGGAAAAAACAGCAGCTGCTGAAACAGCAAAAGACAGCAGCAAAATCTCCTCAGACGAAGCGATCGTGGCATTGGATGAATTTTTAGTCAATCTGGCCAAAGAAGACAACCAAGAGCAGCAATACATGAAGGTTAATTTATCGATTCTAGTGGCGGATGAGGAAAAAAGCGCGGAAGCCACGAAAAATGTGGCCGTCATTCGTGACAGCGTCGTAAACTTATTGCGCCAACAAAAGGCCAGCGGTATTTTGAGCTCCGCCGAAAGTGTACCGAACTTAAAAAAAGCATTGAAAGAAACAATTAATCAGGAATACGGATCAGAAATCGCCAAGGATGTTTATGTGACGGATTTAGTGATCCAATAGAAAGAGGCATGTTGATGGAAACATTTTTATCGCTGGTCAAAATGATTGGGTTTTTGCTGCTTATTCTTTATTTGATCAACATCAGTTTGAAATACTTGAATCGTTACACGAACCAGCACAATCACCAGCTGCGTATTTTGCAAAAAATCGCCGTCAGCAAGTCGTCTTCGATCGGGATCGTCCAAATCATGGACAAATGTTATGTCATGAGCTTTTCTGAACAGCAAAACCAAATCATCAAAGAGTTGACGCCAGAAGAAACGGCCGCTTTTTTACAGCAAAGCCTAGAAAGCACCCAAGTGCAAGCTGGCAAAGACTTTTCTGAATGGCTCAACAAAGCCAAGGCGGAAATTGCTGGAAAACGAGGCAAGCAAAAATGAAGAGCAAAGGCAGAGATATCAAGATCATGGCTGCGGTCCTTTTCAGCAGTCTGATGCTTCCGCAGACGGCATTTGCGCTAGACACGGAAGACGTCAGTTCCACCATCAACAATTTATTGTCGAATGGGAATGGCTCAAGTGATACGATCAATACCTTCTTGTTGCTGACGCTGCTTTCCCTTTTACCAGTCTTGCTGATCATGATGACTTCTTTTACTCGTATCATCATGGTCTTGTCCTTTGTGCGCAGTTCGTTAGGTACACAGCAAAACCCGCCCAATCAAGTGTTGATCGGGTTGGCCTTATTCTTGACATTTTTTATTATGAAACCTGTGTATACCGACGTCTATCAGCAAGCGATCGAACCGTTTGATCGACAAGAGATCAGCCAAGCCGAAGCCTTTGACCGCTCAGAAAAACGGATCAAGGCCTTTATGATGGTACAGACACGGGAAAAAGACATTGCCTTGTTTGCGGAAGCTGATGGGGAGACCGAAAAGTATCATTCTTCTGACGATGTTCCTCTGACCGTTATGGTACCGGCGTTTATTATCAGTGAGTTACGAACGGCTTTCAGTATCGGCTTTTTGATTTTTATCCCCTTTTTGATCATTGATCTGGTCGTCTCCAGTATCTTGATGTCGATGGGGATGATGATGCTGTCGCCGATCATGATCTCACTGCCCTTCAAGATCTTACTATTTGTTTTAGTGGATGGCTGGTATCTGATCGTGGAGTCGCTGATCAAGAGCTTTCAATAGCCGCTAAGAAAGGAGCCAAGAGGAAATGACAGTAGAAATGGTACTTGATGTGCTAAGGGAAGCCTTTCTTCGAATTTTAGCGATATCTGGCCCTGCCTTATTGGTTGGCATGCTCGTTGGATTGGTGATCAGTATTTTTCAAGCCACTACCCAAATCCAAGAACAAACGTTGAGCTTTGTGCCGAAACTATTAGCGATTTTTTTGACCTTGATCTTGGCGGGGAATTTTATGCTGAATCTCTTGTTGAATTTTACCAAAATGATTTTCAAGATGATTGCGGCAATGTAAGGAGGAAACCTGATGGCGCCGATTCAAGCGACGGTGTTGATTTTTTGTCGAATATTGGCGTTTGTCGTCCTTTGTCCGATCTTCTCACAGCAAAATTTTCCGTCACTGGCAAAAATCGTGATCGGCATGGCGTTGACGGTCCTATGTCTGCCGACGGCACCTGCGATTCCCGAGCTTTCCCTCTTTATGCTGACGGTTTTCGTCATCAAGGAAGTACTGTTTGGGATGGCGATGGGCTATTTGAGTCAGCTCGTCTTTACTGGTGTGGAAATTGCGGGTCAACTGATCGACTTTCAAGTAGGCTTTTCGATGGCGCAAGCCTATGATCCGACGTTGCAAATCGCCTCTTCCCAGTATGGCAAAACGTACTATTGGCTGACGATCGCTGTGTTTTTTGGACTTGATCTGCATCATCGACTGATCACAGCACTGCTGTTGTCTTTTCGGATCGTGCCCTTAGGCTCTGTGGTGATCCAAGGCACGACGGTTGAAGGCATCGTCAAACTTTTCAGCCAAATGATGGTGATGGCAGTCAATCTTGCGGCACCAATGATCATTGCGCTGCTGTTGGTGGACCTGGTGCTAGGTGTGATTTCTCGGTCGATTCCCCAGATCAATATTTTGATGATGAGTCTTTCGATGAAAACCGCCATCAGTTTTGTGGTGTTTCTCTTGCTACTACCTAATGTCCTTTCGTACTTAGGCAAACACTTGCCAGATACGGTCCGCTATTTGCAGGAGTTTATCGAGTCCTTTCAATAAAGTAACAGGTAGCCAGCAGGAGGTGAGAAGATGGCAGAAAAAGATGGCAAAACCGAACTACCTAGTGCCAAGCGGCTGCGGGATGCCCGCAAACGCGGGGAGGTCCCTAAGACCCAGGAATTAGCAGCAGCTGTTTCCCTATTGGTCTTCTCGTTTTTGATCCTGTCTTTATGGCAGTTTTTCGCAGCTTCTTTTTTGCCTTATTTTTCCCGAAGTTTGGCGCAGCTGGCTGATTATCAAACCAGTTTGGCGGATCTGCCGAAACTGGGGGTGCAGAGTATCTTGCTGCTGCTTTTGTTGTGTGCGCCCGTCTTTTTGGTCGCGCTCGGAGTCGGGCTTATCACGAATTATGCCCAAGTTGGTCTGTTGTTTTCTGGCAAGGCCGTCAAACCAGACTTTAAAAAGCTGAACCCCATCAGCGGGATCAAGCAGCAATTCAGTTTGCGCTCGTTGATGAATTTAGGCAAAACATTGGCGAAATTCGGCGTGATCGTCTACTTGTGCTACCAACAATTTTTAGCCGCCGTCCCTGTTTTACTGGGTTTGAGTGAAGTGGGGTTGGAAAAAACGATCCTGTTCATGCTGCTGCGGGCCAAAGAATTGTTTTTACAGATCTCGATTTTCTTGATCATTTTGGCCGTAGTCGACTACGGCTACCAACGCTATAACCATCGTAAGAACTTGATGATGAGCAAGCAGGAAGTCAAAGAAGAGTTCAAGCAAATGGAAGGTGATCCGCAAGTCAAAGCACAGCGCAAAGCGAAGTACCGTGCGATGACCCAAAATGCCATCGCCAACGTCAAAGAAGCGACGGTGTTGATCACCAATCCGACCCATTTCGCCATTGCGATTCGGTACGATGCCAGTAGTGAAGGGGTGCCGCGGGTCCTGGCCAAAGGGGCAGATCAGCTGGCGCAGCGGATGAAAGCAGAAGCACTGAAAGAAAATATTCCACAGATCGAAAACCGTGAAGTGGCACGAGCCCTTTATCGCCAAGTAGAACCCGGGGATCTGATCCCGGTTGAGATGTATGAAGCCATTGCCGAAATCATCGCTTTGGTCTATCAGTTAGAAGAAAGCCAACGCGGCAAGATTTAAGGAAACAGGAGGAACAAAAATGAATGAGGCTGCCTCAAAACCGAAAAAAGGCATTGGTCTGGCGGATATCTTAATCTCGGTGATCGTCCTAGCTATTATTGGTTTGATTATTATTCCATTACCGAGTGCACTATTAGATATTCTGATCATTATCAATTTGACGATCGCGATCAACATTTTACTGATCACCCTGTTTACCAAATCAGTGTTGGAATTCACTACGTTTCCAACATTGCTGCTGATCACAACGATGTTTCGTTTAGGTTTGAACCTATCTTCCACGCGGTTGATCTTGACCCAAGGAAATGGCGGACACGTGATCGATGCCTTCGCCAATGTCGTTGCCGGCAGCAATTACATCGTGGGGATCATTTTGTTCGTGATCATCATGGTGGTTCAGCTAGTCGTCGTGACCAATGGTGCAGGGCGTGTCTCAGAAGTGACTGCTCGCTTCACATTGGATGCGATGCCCGGCAAGCAAATGGCGATCGATTCCGACCTAAATGCCGGTTTGATCACGGAAGCGGATGCCCGCAAACGACGAAAAGATCTGCAGCGAGAAGCTGATTTCTTTGGTTCGATGGATGGTGCCAGCAAGTTTGTCAAAGGGGATGCGATCGCAGGGATCTTGATCACTGTCATCAATTTAGTCGGCGGGGCGATCATTTTCTCCATGGGGGGACAAATGACCGTCATGGAAGCCTTCGCCCAATTCGGGAAACTGGCAATCGGGGATGGCTTGGTCAGCTCGATTCCCTCTTTATTGATTTCCATTGCTTCTGGGGTGATCGTGACTCGTTCTGATAACGATAGTTCGTTTGGTTTAGATATTGCGGCAGATGTGATGCGTAATCCCCAACTGTTTCGGATCGTGGGGGCGATTCTCTTCGTCTTAGCCTTAGTTCCTGGGTTTCCGTTTGTGCCTTTTGTGTTGATTGGCTTAGGCCTTTTCGCAGCCAGCTTTCTGGTGACGCAAAAAGAAGAAAAGCAGCGAGTGGAACAAAAACAATGGGAACAAAAATTGGCACTGGAACGCAAAAAAGAAGCACAGGAAGAAGACGATTCCGTGGCTTCCTTCCAAGTGGAACCAATCTCAGTGGAAATCGGGTATGGTCTGATCCCTATCGTGGATAGTTCGATCGACAACAGCTTGATGAACCGCATCGTGGCGATCCGTAAACAGAGTGCTAGAGAATTAGGGATCTTAGTCAGTCCCGTTCGTATTCGCGACAATCTCTATTTGGATGCCAACGATTACGTGATCAAGATCCGCGGCAACGAAGTCGGCCGCGGCGATATTTACCCGAATAAAGTCATGGTGATCAGTCCGAATGAAGAGCCGTTTCCTTTTCAAGGAATCGCAACAAAAGAACCAGCCTTTCATCTGGATGCTATGTGGATTGATGAATCCGATAAGGAGATGGCGGATCTGCAAGGGTTTACGATTATCGAGCCGTTGACCGTGATCGCAACACACTTAAAAGAAATCATCTATGCCCATGCACCAGAGCTGTTAGGTCGCCAAGAAGTCAAGAAATTATTGGAGGGCATCAAAGAGCAGTACAATGTCGTGATCGATGAATTGATCCCCGATATTTTACGGCTCGGCGAGGTCCAAAAAGTTTTACAAAATTTATTGGATGAGCAAATTCCCATCAATGACTTAGCAACGATCTTAGAAACTTTAGCCGATTACGGCGTTGTCACGAAAGACGTAGAAGTTTTGACAGAATATGTCCGCCAAGCATTGAAACGGACGATCGCTGCCAAGTATGCTAATGAGAACCACGAGCTGCAAGTGGCGGTGATCCAGCCGAAACTAGAAGAAATCATCGCTCAAAGTATCCAAAAAACCGCAACTGGCTCGTACCCGGTCTTAAAACCAGATACCGTGACCAAGCTGTTGGATTCCATCAGTGGGATCCAACATGCAGCGATCGCTCAAAATATCAATTTCGTCATTTTAGCATCGCCTAAGATCCGGTTAGCATTCAAAAAAATGATCGTTTTTAATTTTCCAGATATCGCCGTTCTTTCTCTAAATGAGATTCCCAATGAAATTGCGATCGAAACGGTGGGCAGTATTGACATTTAAGCAGAATTTTCTTAGGAAGGGGCATCGCCGATGTATGAAGTCGATCGAGAAGCGGAGATCATCAAGTATCTGCCGCTAGTGGAACGGGTGGTTCAGCGCCTGTCTATCAAAACCGCCGATTATGAATCAGGCGATCTCTATAATATTGGGGTGATTGGGCTGATGGATGCCTTGCGGAAATTCGATCCCTCAAAAAAAGTTCCTTTTGAAAGCTATGCAGCGATTCGCATCAAAGGGGCAATTATTGATGAAGTACGCAAGCACGCCAAAATCTCCCGATACAAAATGGCGGCAGTCAATCAGTTTTATCAAGCACGGCAAGAGTTGGAGCAAAGCCTCAAAAGAGAAGCGACCGACACCGAGATCTGCAAACAGCTGGGAATCAACCAAAGTCAACTAGCGGATATTTATGAGAGTCTGCACTACTTAGCCAGCGTCTCTTTGGAAGATACCTTGTTTGCTTACCAAGAAGAAGGCATGACCTTAAAAGATATGGTTCGGGATCCAGCCGAAAATGTCGAAGATACCTTGGTCGCTGAAGAAAAACGCACCGCCTTGGTGGCGTGCATCAAAAAATTAGGGGAACGGGAACAATTGATTTTAAGTTTGTACTATACCGAAGAACTGACGTTAAAAGAAATCGCTGAAATCTTAGAAGTCTCGATTCCGCGAGTTTCACAAATTCATGGCAAAACGATTGCCAAATTGCGCACATTGATTGAGGAGGAACTGGCATGATTCGAGGATTGGATGTCTTATCACGGAACATTTCATTATTACAAAAGCGACAAGAGACGACGAGCGGCAATATTGCCAATGTCAATACAACAGGGTATCAAGCAAAAACTTTGTTCCAGTCGGCGCTAGATGAAGTCGCATTGCATAATTACCAAAGCGGGCCCAATGCGGATACCCGCCGTGATATCGGTGGATTGTCTTTAGGGACCCAATTGGCAGGCAGTACCATCAGTCAAGACCAAGGCGCCGTCAAACAGACGGGACAAGCCAGCGATTTTGCACTGCTTTCCGAAGGCTACTTTGTCGTTCAAAATAATGCGGGGCAGCGGTTGTATACGAGAAATGGCGACTTTACCGTCAATCAGCAGAATCAATACGTGACACAAGAAGGCTATCTTGTCTTGGGTGCCAATGGACAAGCAGTCAGCGCCTTGGGACCAGCGAACTTTCAGATCCAAACATTCCCCCCAGAAGCATTGACTACAGCTGGTCAAAACTATGTGACTAGCAACGCAGCAGGAACCACGGTGAATGCACCCGTGATCCAGCAAGGTGCCTTAGAACAAGCCAATGTAGCGGTTGCCGATGAAATGGTGGCGATGATCCAGACTTCTCGCGAATTTGAAGCCAATCAGAAAGCCTTGAGTTCAACGAATCAGACATTGCAAAAAGCGGTCAACGAATTAGGAAAGATTTGAGGATGAGTCAATGAATATCAGTGGATTATTAGGAATCAGCCGTTCTGGGTTGAATCATTTGCAGACAAACTTAGACACGACAGCCAACAACATCGCCAACGTCAATACCAATGGCTACCAAGCACAAACGACCCATTTTCAAGCATTGATGGAAAATGCCATCGGTGCAGAAGAAACGCTATTTAATGGCAACGCCGCCCAATATGGTGCGTCAATGGGGGCAAAAGCGACTACGACTACCAGTTTTGCCCAAGGCAATCTGGCGGGCACCACTCAGCCATTAGATCTCGCGATCCAAGGCAATGGCTTTTTCGGGGTCCGGGACCAAACTGGTCAATTGCTGCTGAGTCGAGCAGGCAATTTTCATTTAAGTGAGAACAAGCAATTAGTCAATAGTGAAGGGTACCCTGTGGCAATGACCACAAACGTACCGACCCCTCAGTGGCCAGATGCGCAGCAAATCGCAATAGATGCCAGCGGTCAGCTGACGACGGAAGAAAATGGTCAGACCCGCGTGTTGGGACAGCTGACCCTTTATCAGCCGACGAATACAGAAAACATCACGCCAGTGGGCAACCAACTGTATCGTGCCGGTGATCAAGCGTTGCTTACTTCGCAAACCAATCCGGCAGCCTTTGGCAGCGTGTTGCAAGGACAGTTAGAACAGTCGACGGTGGATCTAGCGACTTCCATGACAGACTTGTTAACGACCCAGCGTGCGTATGGATTGAATACGAAAGCCATGCAGACAGCTGATGAGATGTGGTCCGTGATCAATCGTTTTACAGATTAGAGGAGAAAGAACATGATTCGCTTAACCAAGGTCAGTAAAAAATTCAGCAATGGTACGTTGGCATTGGCCGATATTTCTGTTGCGATCCCTCAAGGAGAATTTATCTATGTGGTGGGTCCCAGTGGTGCCGGCAAATCGACATTATTCAAATTGCTCTTGAAAGAAGAAGAGCTTTCGGCTGGTTCTATCCAAGTCGGCAATGTCTTGTTGGAACAACTCAAAGACCGTCATCTCTATATGGTTCGACGACAAGTCGGTATCGTCGGACAAGAAGACCTTTTGCTTCCTTATCTGACGGTTGCCAAAAACGTTGACTATGCGCTGCAAGTACTAGGCACTCCCCGTAAGCTGCGTCAGGAAAAAACCGCCAAAGCACTGCAACTGGTGGGTATGTTTCCTCAAAAGGATCACTATCCTGAAGAGCTTTCCGTGGGACAGCGCAAAAAAGTAGCGATCGCGCGGGCGATCGTCACAGAGCCAGCAGTCTTGATCGCCGATGAGCCCACCGCCAATCTGGATGCGAAATCAGCCGTTGAAGTCATGAAACTACTCTTGCGGATCAATCAAGTCGGTGCCACGATCCTCTTGGCGACCCACGACAGCACGATGGTCAATACGGTCCGTAATCGGGTGGTCGAGCTGCAAAACGGTCGCTTGGTTCGTGATGAATACCAAGGCGGCTATACGCGCTTTGCTGATCCAAAAGATACATATGTCTGGTGAAGATGCTTAACTTTTCTAGCAAAAGATCCGATTAAAGAACTAGAAGATTGTTTTCATAATCGGATAAAGAAGGAGTGACCCAACGATTATCAAGTGAAGAGCGAATCTTGATAAACAGCACGACTGATCATTTTGCATAGGAAAGGATACTGTTATGAAGAAGAAGGTACAAGCTATCATCAAAAAAATCCGCTTGGCGGCGTTGATTCCGCTAGGGTTTACCCTGATCGTATTATTAGGATGCTATTTCTTCGTGATCCGCACCCACGGAGACGGACAAGCAGCAAAAAGTTTCTTTATTTTTTCAGTGATCGTATTGCTGCTAGAAATCGCAGTGTTAGTAGGAATGACCTATTTGGTAAAAAAAGAGACCCACTCGGGCATGGATACGTTGTTGACAGAACTAGAAGCAGTTGGTTCTGGTGATCTGTCGCATATCGATGAGATCGGCAGCAGCGACCAAACTTCCCTTTTTGGGCAAGTTCAAAATCGTTTTCAAGGGGTTTTAAACACCTTCAAAGCGGTGATCGTTGGCATGCACGAAGAAAGCAGCCGAATGGAAAAAATGGTAGGCGGCCTAACGACAACCTCAAAAAATGCCAAAAATTCAATTGAAAATGTGCGTCAGACGATGAATGCCATCGCAGATGCCACTAGTTCACAAGCCTCCGAAGCGGAACAAACCTCCTTTGATATGGACGAGCTAGCCTTAAGTATCGAAGAGATCCACAAAGAGATCGAATTGATGAACGGCTATGTGGGTCAATCCCAAAGCAGCAATGTCCACAATTCGGAAATGATGTTCCATGTATTTGAAAGCTGGGAGATCGAACGGCAAAACCAAGCAGAATTAGTAGAAAGCATGAACGACATGAACGAAGATGTCCAAAGCATCGGTAAGATCGTTCAGCTGATCAATGACATTTCTGATCAGACCAACTTACTGGCATTGAATGCATCCATCGAAGCAGCTCGAGCTGGAGAAGCGGGCCGAGGGTTTGCCATCGTTGCGGAAGAAGTCCGCAGCTTGGCGGAACAAAGCAGTCAATCAACGAAAAGCATTCGTTCGATCATTGAAACGATCCGCAAAAAATCGGAAAAAGTGGTCTCTGCAGTGACGGATTCCTTTGAAAGCGGCGAAAAACAAACCAACAATATCAACAAAGCGATCGAGTCAGCCAATGAGATCTCTGATATTGTCGAAAAATTGGTTTCAAGTATTCAAGCCGTGGAAGCCCATATTACCGGGATCGTTGAGAAAAAAGACATGGTTCAAGTTTCCGTCAGCAACATTTCGGCTGCTGTTTCGGAAACCTCTGCCGGCACCCAAGAAGTAACGGCAAACTTAGAAGACTTCTACTTAGTCATCGAAGACTTTGAACGGAATGTGCAAGAGATCGAAACGATCGCCACTATCCTTAAATTCCAAGTGGATAGTTTCAAATTCTAAAAAGGAGCAGTGACGCCAATGGAACAATACGTTGTATTTAAAAGTCATCAACAACTCTTTGCCTTGCGTATCGACTATGTGGTACGGGTCATTGAGGCTGCTCCTTTTACACAGCTGCCAGAAGTGGCAAATTTCGTGCTGGGAATCCAGCCTTTTGAAGAGGCGATGGTGCCGATCATTGACATCCGCAAAAAGCTGTTTGATGAATTTACACCGGAAACTGGGCAAAATGTGGTCTTGTTGTGTCACTGGCAAGAGCAGGCAATCGGCCTATACGTGGAAGAGATCGTCGGCATTTTACCGCTAGTTGAAAGTCCTAGCAATGCGGAACTAAATACGTCAGGACTCAAGCAAAACTATATCGAAGCCTTTCTGAAAAAAGACGATGAACTTGTGCTGGCATTGGAGCTGCCGTTTCTCTTCAGCTATGAACAAGCCGCTGAGATGACGGCGGAGTTAGACGCCTATCAGACAGAGGAATTGGCAGCCGCCAATGACCATGACAATGATGACCGTGAATGAGGAACTGCATGTGGGGATCTCGGAGTATAAGATCGCCCAAGCGCCGACGCGTTTGATCACGGTGGGTTTAGGTTCTTGCATCGGCACGATCATTTACGATGAAGCCAGTCATATCGGCGGCTTGAGTCATATTATGCTGCCAGATAGTCAGCCTTTTTTGCACAAGCGGGAAATCAAGCCCGAGAAGTTTGCGGATTTGGCATTGCCAGCGATGGTGGCTGAGCTGGAACAAAAGATCCGTCGGCCTCGCTTTCAAGCGAAAATCGTTGGCGGCGCCAATATGTTTCAGTTCCAGACGCTTAACGCTGCCAGCAATATTGGTCAGCGCAATATTGAAGCCGTCGAGGAAGTCTTGGCTCGGCTAAACATTCCGATCGTAGCCAAACACGTTGGCGGCAGCGCTGGTCGAACGATGATCGTAGATCTTCAGGATTTCAAGACCATGGTTCGGCAAGTCAAACAAGAAATCGTTTATTTGTAAAAGGAGTACAGGGACATGAAAAAAGTAATGATCGTCGATGATTCGGCATTCATGCGGAAAGTAGTGACAGATTTATTGAATCAGCTGCCTGATATCGAGGTGACCGTCGCTGCCCGCAATGGCAAACAAGCATTGGACTATCTGACCAAAGAAGCGATTGATTTGGTAGTAATGGATGTGGAGATGCCAGTGATGAACGGATTAGAGACCTTGCGGAGGATGAAACAGCAATCAGCCATTCCCGTCATCATGCTTAGTTCATTAACCAATCAAGAAACCACGATTGAGGCATTGGCGCTAGGCGCCCGAGATTTTGTCGAAAAACCGGTCAGTCTATCGATGATCGAAAAAGAATGGATCGCTGAATTTCATCAAAAGATTTTGGCGATGGATCATGAAGTCGGTACGGTTCACCCGCCAGTACCAACGATTGCCCAGCCCACTAAGCTGACACAAAACAGCTTGCCGGTATCACTTGATGCGCTAGTCATTGGTGCTTCAACAGGCGGACCCCGTGCTTTGCTGGGAATTATTCGCCGTCTGCCTGCACGTTTGCGTTGCCCGATTTTGATCGTTCAGCATATGCCAGCGGGCTTCACGGCTTCCTTTGCAAAACGCTTAGACACAGAGACAACCGTCCGAGTACAAGAAGCAGTCGACGGCATGCGGATCGAAAATCAAGTGTATCTTTGTCCAGGGGATTACCACATGACGGTCCAACAAGGGCACCTGCAGCTGGACCAGCGAGAAAAACGGCATGGGACGCGGCCAACCGTCGATTATCTTTTTTCCTCAGCAGCTGACTACTATGGCCCGCAACTAGCGGCAGTGGTTTTGACGGGGATGGGAAAAGACGGCACCGCTGGCTTACGACAGATCCAAGCGGCTGGGGGCTATACGATCGTTCAAGACAAAGAAACGTGTACAGTCTTTGGGATGCCACGGTATGCCATTGAACAAGGAGTCGTGGATGAAGTCCTGCCATTGCAGGGCATTGAAGCAAAAATTGCACAGATGGTCAGGTGAAGAAGATGGAAGAAGAATTTGCCTTATTTAATGCGTGGGTGGATCGCCGATTAGGGATTCCCTTAGCCGCATACAAAGAAAATCAAATGCAGCGCCGCATCCTTACGATCATGGAAAACAGCGGGGCAAAAACGTTGAGGGAATACCAGCAATTGATCGAAGGCGATGACGGGGTGCGGGCGGCTTTTTTAGCCCATATCACTATTAACGTAACGGAATTTTATCGCAACAAAGAACTGTTTGACGCTTTTGAACGCGTCTTGAAAACCATTGTTCTCCCGAAAACCACGCTGCCCAAAATTTGGAGTGCCGCATGTTCGATTGGGGCAGAACCCTATACGATCGCGATGCTGCTAGAAAAAAACCAAATTGCCGCAGCCAATGTCTTGGCTACCGATATCGATACGCAAATTTTGGCAAAAGCCAAGCAAGGACTCTATCGAGACCACGAATTGCGGAATGTCTCAGCGGCAGAACGTACCCGTTTTTTTGATGCAAAAGAAAAGAACCAGTTTCAGATCAAACCAGAAATCAAACGGCGGGTTCATTTTAAGCAACACGATCTTTTGAAAGACCCGTACAATGGGCCTTTTGATGTGATCGTTTGCCGCAATGTGACGATTTATTTCAAAAGTGATGCTCGGGATGACGTCTATCAAAAATTCAGCGATGCATTGGTCCCAGGGGGCATTTTGTTTACGGGAGCGACAGAAACGATCAATTTTGCGGAACAATTCGGCCTCAAGAAAATCGATTCGTTTATCTATCAAAAAGTATAATTTTGTAAAGGAGGGACCCATTTGGATGACAATAGTGTCTATCGTACCCTTTTCTTTGAAGAAACAGACGATCATTTAGCACAGTTGAATGATCATGTCTTGCAATTGGAAAACGATCCAAAAGATAGCGCCTTGCTGAATGATATTTTCCGTTCTGCCCATACCCTTAAAGGGATGGCGGCAACGATGGGCTATGACGTCATGACGCAGCTGACCCATAAAATGGAAAATATTTTTGAGTTATTTAAAACTGGGACCTTGCAAGTGACCCAGCAATCGATCTCATTGATTTTCAAATGTCTGGATCGCCTGTCAGAACTTGTGGAGGACTTGCGGGAAGAACGCGACCTGCAGCCAGCTCAAATTGCCGATTTATTGGCCGAACTTGACCAAACGGAACATTCTGGCGGTATATCAACCGAGACAGAAGTAAGACAAAACCCCACCGCAGTGGGCGCGTTAACCCCACAGCTTCAACAGATCGATCCTTCTGATCTGTATGTGATCGAGCAAGCGGCTGGAGATGGCTATCAAGCGGTCCAAATTGCTGTTCGCTTAGATGCCCAATCCATGTTAAAAGGTGCTCGTGCCTTCTTGATCATGGAAAAGCTTGGCCAAGCAGGGGATGTTCTTTATACAGAACCAGATGCCCAAACACTTGAAGAAGGCACCTTTGAATCAGATTTTTCACTGCTGTATTTGACGCAGCAAACACTGGCTGATGTCGAGCAAAACATCGCCAGCAACAGTGAGATCGAAGCCTTCGTGGTGGCACCGTTTGATCCTTCAGCGGCTGTGTTGGAGGAGGCAGAAGAGCTGCTTCAACCAGTGCCGACCCCAGAGTCAGAGACTTCTGCTCTTCAGCAAGCGACAACAGAAACGAAAGAAAAATCGCCGGCGCCCGCGCATCATGCGTCCGCCCAAAATCAATCGATCCGAGTCGACTTGAATCGCTTAGATTCATTCTTGGATCTCGTGTCCGAATTGGTGGTCTATCGCAATCAATTGGAAGATGTCAGTGAGCGGGAAAACATCGAAGCAGTCAAAGACCCCTTAGAGCAAGTCTCGCGATTGACCTCTGAGCTGCAAGATTTGGTCTTGCGGATCCGCATGCAGCAAGTCAATGTCGTCTTTAGTCGCTTTCCACGAATGGTTCGGGACTTATCCAATGAACTGCAAAAGGAAATGGAACTTGTCATTTTTGGGGAAGAAACGGAATTGGATAAAACAGTGGTTTCTGAATTGAGCGAACCTCTGGTCCATCTGTTACGTAATTCTGTCGATCACGGCATCGAAGCACCCGATGTTCGGGAAAAACTGGGCAAACCGCGCAAGGGCACGATTCGCTTGGCGGCCTATCAAGAAGGCAATCGCGTGATCATTACTTTAGAGGATGATGGCAAAGGCCTTGATCCGCAAGTAATCAAAGCAAGTGCTGAAAAGAAAGGCTTAGCAACGGAAGGTCTTTCCGATGAAGCGTTGCAGCAGCTGATTTTCCATCCTGGTTTTTCAACGGCACAAGAAGTGACTAACATTTCTGGGCGCGGTGTCGGGATGGATGCCGTGCAATCCAAGATCACCCAACTAGGGGGCACGATCGAAATGAAGAGCCAGCCAAATAAAGGCACGCAGTTTGTGATCAAATTGCCATTGACTCTGTCGATCATTCAAGCGTTGATGGTTCGCGTCGGAGCAGAAACCTTTGCGATCCCACTAAATCTCGTCGAACGCGTGGTGATGGTCAAAGAAGAAGAGATCATCCAGACGGTCTCGGATGAGGTCTATCGTTTTCAAGAGGAGTTGATTCCCTTGGTTCGGACCGATCAACTCTTAGCGATCGAAGGCGATCCATCTGAGAAAAAATTCGCCATCATCGTCAACAATGACCAGCAGTTTCACGGTATTTTGGCAGATGAGCTGATCGGCCAGCAAGAAATCGTCATCAAGAAAATCGATCCATTGCTGCAAAAGCTGAATCGCTATCAAGGGGCAACGATTATGGGCAACGGCTCGATCGCACTGATCCTAGACATTCATGCCATCTGTCAGGAAAAAAAGGATGACCGCTTATGAGCTATACAGCGCTGCAGATCGATGGCCTAAAAGAACTGATCAATATCGGCGGTGGTCACGCTGCGACTAGTTTATCAAAGCTCGTCCAACAACCGATCGATATGCGGGTACCGGAAGTCGAGATTCTAGCTTATGAGGACCTGTATCAGCAGATCATGGCGGAAGACAAAGAAGTTCATGTGGTGATGAGCCAGATCGAAGGGGCATTTCGAGGGATCTTCTTGTTTGTCTTAACGGATGAATCCGCCGCAAAATTGCGTCAGTTGATGATCCAAGAAAGCGATCCGTCTGAAGAATTGAAGCAATCGGTCATCAACGAGTTGACCAACATCCTTACCAATTCTTTTTTGATCGCGATCGGGCAACTGTTGGAAACCCAGCTGAGTGCGTCTTTACCAAGCGCCAGCTATGATTTCTTTGGCGCAGCGATCAGCTCCATCTATTTGGCGATGGCCCAGTATGATGAGCAGGTGATGGTGATCCGTAATGAGTTCGTCTACGCCAAAGAAACATTAGAAGCATCGTTATTTTTGATTCCAGAAATCGGTGTACTAGAAAACATATTTGATTCATTAGGAATTTGAAAGGGGCAAATACAATGTCAAAAAAAGTATTGATCGTGGATGATGCGGTATTTATGCGCATGAAATTAAAGGATATTTTAGAAAAAAACGGCTATGAAGTCGTGGGGGAAGCCCAAAATGGCCAAGAGGCTTTTGAAAAATACCAAGCAACGACACCAGACTTAGTGACCATGGATATCACGATGCCAGAAGTGGATGGCTTAGAGGCATTAAAAATGATCCGCACGTTTGATAAGCAGGCCAAAGTCGTAATGTGCAGTGCCATGGGACAACAAGGAATGGTGATGGATGCGATTCGCGCCGGTGCGGTGGACTTTATCGTGAAGCCCTTTGACACGGACCGCGTAATCACTGCCATCGACAAAGCCTTTGCCTAATGCCTAGGAGGATAGCGACATGCAGATGATTCTTTTCAAAATGGCTCAGCAGTACTATTTGATCTCGGCGGACTCGGTGGACGAGGTCATTGATGCCCCTTCTTTTACGAAGGTGCCCTTAGCACCAGAGTGGGTGGAAGGGTTGATCAATCTGCGGGGGTCTGTCGTAACGGTGATTCGTTTGGCAAAATTGATTCCCATTATGGAACCAGCCTACGAAAAAAACATATTGATCATGAAGAAGCAAGAGGAGACCAAAGGGGTCCTCGTAGAAGAAGTAATTGAAGTTCTTGATATCACCGAAGACGATATCCAACTAAGCAATCAAGAGACAGAACATGCCGTTGGGGTCGTGACGATCGGTGAAAAAGTAGCCAGTGTGATTCAAATCGATCACATGATTTTTTAAAAAAATGGGGGATTAGTGTGGATCAGGTATTGACGCAGCAAGAGATTGATTTATTGTTGAATGCGATGAGCAGCGGAGAGATCGATCAAGAAATTATTGAGATAGAAGACAAACAAGCCAAAGTGAAAGCCTACGATTTTCGCCGACCAACAAAGCTGTCGAAAGAATACGTCAATACCCTGCACATGATCTTCGAGGATTTCTCGAAGATGAGCAGCAGCATGCTTTCTACCCAACTGCGGACCAATGTTTCTTTGCAGTTGGCAGCTATCGAACAAGTCAGTTATGACGAATTTATCCATTCGATACCAAAATTTACTTTGTTGGGGCTCTTTCATTCGCAGCCTTTGAGCGGGATCCAAATGATCGAGATGAACCCACAACTGTGTATGATGTTGGTGGAGTTGTTGTGCGGCGGCTTGGATGTTTATCAAAACAAGCCGATCGAAATGGATTTTAGCGAGAAAAAAAGTTTTACTGATATTGAAACAGCGATCTTGGAAGAAGTAGTAGCACAATTTGTACGGGTCTACCAAAATGTTTGGAAGGACATCGTTGCCTTGGATTCGGTTTTGGATGGAATCGATACGAATCCGCAATTGATGCAAAACATGTCGCCCAACGAACCCGTCGTGTTAGTGACCTTTACTATCAAAATTTTTGAAGTGAAACATTTTATCAATCTATGTATCCCCTATGTCTTCTTTGAAGGGATCATTGATAAATTAAGTTTCCGCAATTGGTTTGATAGCAATCAGCCAGTCAACCAAGACGATAGCCGCGAGTTGCAAAAAAGTTTGAATGGGGTCGGATTGAATTTAGAAGTTCTGCTGGGCCATGCTCAAATGAGTCTTTCTGAGTTTCTCCACTTAGAAGAAGGCGATGTCATCAAACTAGACAAAAAAATTACTGAACCATTAGAGACCTTCATCGATGGAAAACCTTACTTCCGAGCAAAACCTGGGAAGCAAGAGGACCATTTAGCCATTGAATTATTAGACAAGTTAGAAGAGGAGCAAGAACTATGAGTGAACGTTTATCCCAAGCAGAAATCGATGCATTGTTGAATCAAAGTGCCCCAACCCAGCCGCAAGGATTAGAAGAGCAAGTCAAAGTCGACATTATCGGCGAAGTTGGCAATATCTCCATGTCGCAAGCGGCGACGACGTTGTCTTCCATTCTTGATCGTCGGGTCAGCATCACGACTCCCCGGGTGTCTAAAATCAAATTTGGTGAGATCTTAAACGACCTCGTTGCACCAAAAGTAGCAACGACAGTTGAATTTAAAGAAGGCCTTTTAGGCAGTAATTTGATGCTGTTAGAAGTCAAAGATGCCATCGTGATCGCTGATTTGATGATGGGTGGAACTGGTGAAACCAGCAACACTCAATTTACGGAATTAGAGCTAAGTGCTGTGGCAGAAGCCATGAACCAAATGATTGGGACTGCCTCGACTTCGATGGCAACGATGATCAGCCGCAAAGTGGATATCTTGCCGCCGATCGTCAAACTATGGGAGACACCAGAAAACATTGAGTATAGCGGGATCGAGGCAGAGGAAGAGATTTACTGTATCTCATTTTCTTTGCGCGTCGAAGGTTTGATCGAAAGCAAAATCATGCAGATCTTTACGGATCCGGTGGTCAACGATATCGCCAGTGCGATGCTGTCCGATGAAGCGACTGTCGTTACTCGGGAAACACCAACACCGCAGCCAACGGCACCTGTTGCTGCACCTACGCCAGAACCAGCGGCTGCATCAAAGCCCGTGGAAGTCAGCAAACCTGCGTTTCAAACATTGGCCTCCAGCGGAGTGAGCGATGGGGATAATTTGGACTTGATTCTTGATGTGCCATTGGATCTAAGTGTCGTGTTAGGCCGCAGCAAAAAAACTATTAAGGACATTTTATCTTTCAATACGGGGTCCGTCATCGAGCTGGAAAAACTGACGGATGAACCGCTAGAGATTTTGTTGAACGGCAAACTGATCGCCACTGGGGAAGTCGTGGTCATCAATGAAAACTTTGGTGTGCGGATCACCAACATTCTTTCGCAAAAACAACGCATCCACAATTTGCATTAATTTGAAGAAATCGCAAAAAGTTAAACATATGGGTTTAACTTTTTTGTGATTTGACCGATAGTAGAGGGTAGAAGAATGAGAACGGAGGAGAACCTATGAAAATCGAAAGAGGTTACGCAGAATACAGCGACAAGGCCATCAAACGTGAAGCGGTCAAACAAGAAAAGCCATCTGCTGCTCAGACAGAAAAAACCGTCGATGTTCAATTGTCCGAAACAGCTCAAGCCATTCAAAAGAGTGCCAATCAAACAGCCAGTCGCAGTGAGCGAGTGGCAGAATTGAAACGAGCGATCAAAGAAGGCACCTACCAAGTATCTGCCGAAACGATCGCAGATAAAATGCTGCAACAAGATGAAAAGCAGGTCGACTAGATGACAGAACGGGAATTTGAGCGTCAGCTTCAGCAGTTCTTGCGGTTGCTGCAAAAAGAAAAGACCTGCTTGATCAAAAATCAAGCAGAAAAATTACCAGAACTCGTCGAGAAAAAAACCGCCTTCGTACCCGTTTTTTCCACGTATGAAGGAACTCTTTCAGTGACGATCAAAGAACTCATCCGCCAGATCCAAGTGCAGCAAGCCGAAAATCTCCTGCTGACGGAGCAAGCCATTAGTTTCCAAACTGTTTTGATGGATGCAGTCAAAGAAAATATCAAGACACCGGCAAATACGTATTCGAAATACCAAGAAAAACAAGCTGTCTCAACAGCGATCATCGATCAAAAAATGTAAGGAGTACTTCTATGACAGGACTATTTGGTTCATTAGGCACCGCAACCCGGGGCATGACCGCCAATCAAGCAGCGTTGCAAACCAGCAGCCATAACATTGCAAATACCAATACAGACGGCTACTCAAGACAACGAGTCAACTTGCAAGCCGAAGCGTCTTATCATTTAGCGGGTGTCGGCAGCATCGGTATGGGTGTGAAAGTCGGCAGTGTCGAACGGATCGTCGATGATTTTGTCATTGGACAAGTACGCAATGCCAATTCTACCTATACATATTATGAACAAAAAGCAGACATATTAGGACAGCTGGAAAGTTTAATGAATGAGCCTTCCGACAACGGGCTGTCCAAACAGCTGGCAACGATGTTTGATTCTTGGACCGCATTAGCCAACAATCCTGAACTGGATACGTCTAAGACCCTTGTGCTGGAAAACAGCAGTACATTTGCCGATACCATCAACCAAATGGGCAAACAAATGACGCAGCTGCAAAGCGACACGCTGGATACCATCGAAAAATCCGCGCTGGACTTCAATGAAAAGGTCAAGCAGCTGCAATCCTTGAATGAACAGATCTATGGGTTGACGACGAGTGGTGAGACACCCAATGATCTTTTAGATCGTCGAGACAGTCTGTTGAAAGATCTCTCGGGTCTAGCAGGGATCGAAACCAAGACCGATCAGTATGGCCGTGGGTTTGTATCCATGAGCGGACAGACGATCTTAAGTGCGGAGGAACGCAATACCCTTAGTGTGGTGGTGGGACAAAGCGAGACAGGCGCCTTGGTTTCCAAAGACGGCAACGCCTTGAATCCTGCCGAAACCATCACAGGGTCTTATCCAGCTGGAACCGTCTTGTTGACGAAAACCACCGACAATGGCGAAACCGCCTATACAGAATTGCCGATCAAAGAAGGCGCGATCGGAGGCCTGCAAGCATCATCTGGGGAGATCGGCAGCCGCTTGACGGAATTGAACAACTTTACATCGACGATCGCGCAAGCCATGAACATGGTCTTTACCGGCGGCGCTTCTCGCACAAGCGGACTATTTGAGATCGGCCAAGATGATACCGGCACAGCGACGACGATTCGGGTCAGCCAAGCACTGTTAGATAACCCAAGTCTGGTGACCGGCGGAACGAGCAATGCAGCAGGAGATGGTTCAAGAGCTGCTGCAATGGCGAAACTCAGCAGTGCCAAATTGGATTTCCCGTTGTCAGAAAAGACGATCGCTTCTTTTGATTCTGAGACATTGACGTTTGCTAATGCAGCATCGGGCATGAGTGTCAGCAGTTATTTTAACAGCATCGTCACCAAAAACGGAATCTCAAAACAGCAAGCCGACAATACGGTCAGTGCCCAATTGTCGCTGCTGAATCAACTAGAATACAAAAATCAATCGGTGTCTGGGGTTTCATTAAATGAAGAAATGTCAGATGTGATTCGTTTCCAACAAGGATTTCAGGCCAATGCCCGCATATTATCGGTCGTTTCTGAAATGTTAGACACATTGATCAATCGAACAGGAGTGTAGACCATGCGTATTTCCAATTCAATCACCTACAATGATTTTTTACGAAATCTAGGAACCAACGCCTCCAAAGTCCAATCCACGTTGAATCAGCTATCGAGCTTAAAAGAAGTCAGCAAGTCCTCGGATAATCCGCTGCTGGTTTCAAAAATCATGGATCTCAATGTGTCGTTAAATCAAAACAAAACTTACAACAATACGATCAAAGACAGTATTTCTTGGACAAAAGCCCAAGATTCTGCTTTAGAAAGCGTCAGTACTTCGATGCTGCGGATTCGCTCGTTGGTTCAATCTTCTGCCAATGCGACAGCTGGCAGTGAGGAATTAGGGGCAAATCGTTCAGAGATCGAGCAAGAGATCGAAGGCATCGTTGAATCATTAAACACCAACTTTGATGGCCGCTATCTATTTAGCGGAACGAATACGACGACGGCGCCTTTTGAGATCGTCAAAGAAAATGACGCCATCGTCGGTATCAAATACAATGGCACCAGCGAAGACTTGCCGCGAGAAATCGCAAATGGGGTCTCAGTGGATCTGTTAGCCAGCGGTGATCGACTGATGAACGAGACGGGCACCGCTACGGATCCCCAAAATTTAAGCACCTACTTCAATGATTTGTTGTCTGCGTTGCGCAGTGATGATAAAGATGCCTTAGGGGGCGAGCTTTTAACTGCTCATGACCAGCATGCCACCAATGTAGTGAATGTACGGGCGCAGATCGGCACCCTCTACAATCGCTTGGAGGCGGCAGCTGATCGAAATGAGACGGAAAAGCTGAACTTGACCGAAACACTGTCCAACAAACAAGACGTCGATATTGCGGAAAAGTATATGGAATATCAAAATCAAATGACTGCCTACCGCTCAACATTAGCAATGGGAACAAAGATCATGCAGATGTCCATTCTAGATTATTTAAATTAACCCAAAAAACTTTTGTTCTTTGACGGGAGCAAAAGTTTTTTATTTTTTTTAGAAAAAAGGCTTAACCCTGAACGGTTTCTTCCGATAAATAGTAGCAGAGGGAAACCTTAGCGAATAAAAATTAGGAGGAACTACACATGAGAATCAATACAAACGTTTCAGCATTGAATACTTACTCACGCCTAACGGCAGCAAATGCTTCTAAAAGCAATTCTTTGTCTAAATTATCTTCAGGCTTACGCATCAACAAAGCTGGGGACGACGCAGCTGGCTTAGCAATTTCTGAAAAAATGAAAGGCCAAATCGGCGGTTTGTCACAAGCAAAAAGCAATGCACAAGATGGTATCTCATTGATCCAAACAGCAGAAGGTGCATTAAATGAAACCCACAGCATCTTAGGCCGTATGCGTGACCTTGCGGTTCAAAGTTCAAACGGTACGTTAAGTGATGACGACCGCAGTGCGATCAACAAAGAATACACTGCATTGTCTGATGAAATCGACCGTATCAGCAATACCACTGAATTCAATACAAAAAGCTTGTTAACTGGTGAAGGCGATGATGCGAAATCATTCACTTTCCAAATCGGTGCCAACGCAAACCAAACAATGAGCGTTTCAATCAACAACATGAGCTCATCTGCCTTGAAAGTAAAAGGCTTAGATTTAACACAAGCCATTGACACAAGCGATGCTAAAGCTGTTGCTGCAGCAAAAGATAAAGCAGTAGCGACTGCCTTCAAAGCAGATGCTACAACAAAATATGCAGCGGACGGCACAGTTGATGCGGCTGCTGGTAAAACAGTTGCTGAATTACAAACAGCCATCGATACAGCAGCGGATGATACAGCAAAAGCAACAGCTCAAAAAACATACGATGATGCTTTAGCAACATTTACCGCTTCTGATGAAGGCAAAGCAGCAGCGGCAACTGTCAGCGTTGAAAACAACCCAATCACAAAAATCGATGAAGCGATCAAAGCAGTTTCTGCACAACGTGCGGATCTTGGTGCGGCGCAAAACCGTCTAGAACACACAATCAACAACTTAGGTACAACGCAAGAAAATCTATCTGAAGCAAACTCACGTATCCGTGACGTTGATATGGCGCAAGAAATGATGAGCTTTACGAAGAGCAACATCCTTTCTCAAGCAGCAACTTCAATGTTGGCACAAGCAAACTCAATGCCTAACAGCGTATTGAGCTTGTTACAAGGATAATTTTTGATCAAGTGAACCACTAACACAAGGACTGCCTAGGGGAAGCGCAGTTCTTGTGTTTTACATAGCAGCACAAAAACGCTTAGAAATGAGGAAGCTCTGATGGATATTCAGCCAATGTCAGGAATACACCCGATCGAAGCCGTTGCGTCGGTCGCTAAAGCACGTCCGATCGAATCCCTAGATCAAGAGAACGCCAACCTTCAGCCGCAACACCAAGAGGGGAAACTGGCGGAGAAAAAGGAACAGACAGTGGTCACTGAACCGCCGATCCACTATTTTTCAGTAGCCGATCAGCACAAGATCGCAGCCTCCGTGGAGGAAGTGAATCAGCGACTACTTGGCAAAGATATGAAATTGGCTTATGAAGTACATGAGCGCACAGGGCGTACGATGGTGCGTTTAGTGGATATGCAGACCAACGAAGTGATCAAAGAGATCCCGCCCGCCAACATGCTAGATGTGATTGGGAAAATATGGGATGACATGGGCATCGCGGTCGATCGAAAGGGATGAAAACATGGCAAGTGTAACCAGCAGTTCAGGAATCAGTACAACGCTAGGGAGTTATTCTGGCGTGACTTCAGAAGATATTGAAAAATTATTGGCGGCAGATGCGATCAACAAGACCCGCGCTGAGAATAAAATCACGTCGCTAAAAGCACAAAAAACGGCGTGGAGTGATATCAGCACTCGCTTGACTAACTTTTTGTCAAAAGTCGATGCATTACAAAAAGATGATGCTTATCAAACGAAAAAAGCGACGACCACCAATAGCAGCATCGCTTCAATTGCAGGAACAACGGAAGCTCCAGAAGGCACCTATGATCTAAAAGTCAACCAACTAGCAACAGCCACGAAGGTGACGGGGAGTCAAGTAACTCAAAGCAGCAAAACGGCCCTAAATGTCAGTGGTCAGCTGTCATTGACCAGTTCTGAAGTCGATGAAGATGGCAAACCGATCACCGCTTCGATCGAGATCACGGAAGAAGACAGCTTAAAAGATGTGGCAGCCAAGATCAATAGCCAAAGCAAGACGACCTTCGTCGCGGCGAGCATCGTGGATAACCGTTTGATTTTAACGAACACCAAAATGGGCGACAAAAATTTCTTGATCGACGGCAATGCTGCCGAAGGGTTAGGGATCGGTTCAACTGCGACAACGACGCAAGGCCAACCGGCTATTTTTGAGCTAGACGGCATGAAGATCACTCGCGACAGCAACAGTGTGACGGATGTTATTGATGGTGTCACGCTGACGTTAGCGAAAAAAAGCGAGGAGCATGTGACGCTTTCTTTAGCCAATGATACCTCGAAAGTCGTTGATGCAGTGCAAGGATTAGTGGATCAATACAATAGCTTGATGAGTTTTATCGGCGACAATTTGACCGTGGGAGATCCTAGTAGTGAAAACAACAAGACGGGGACCTTGGTGGGAGACAGTGCGTTGACTCGTCTACAGACCCAATTGCGAAATTTGATCACCATTCCAGCCGTCAGTGGCTCAAAGCTGACCGCCAATAAGCTAGGCATATCCACCGTTGATAATGATGGTACATTGGGATTGGATACGACAAAGTTAAAAGAAGCCTTAGCGGAAGATCCCGCTGCTGTGAAGTCTTTCTTTTATGCAAGTACGAAAACCAAAGAAGCTGATGGCACTGCGAGCACGAAAGAGACTGGCTATACACTAGCCCTAAAAGAATTAGCCAACAGCTATGTCGTCAATACTTCAGCCAATAAAGGGATCATTGCCACCAAATCTGCGACCTATGACAGTACCATCAAGGATTTAAACAAGCAGATCACACGGTTTGATGATATTTTGGCAATGAAAAAAGAGCGTTACATCACAATGTTTACCAAGTTAGACTCCGTGATGATGGAGGCTGAAAATCAGCTGAGCTACCTAAGCAATCAGTTTGCCAATACGTCAAACTAGGCAGGATAGCCGATTAAAGCAGTCATTTTTTCATTCGCATAAGAAACCCTCGTCAACATGAAAGGAAACAACCTATGGAGCCACACGTATCATTAGATGAACGTTTGAATCAGATTTTAATTGGTTTTGCCCAATGGCGCGGCGACAGCGAAGAAGCCAGTCGTTTGATGGCAGCCAATGCAGCGGTCATAGCAGCCATGCAAGCAGAAGCACAGAGCCATAGTCCACAAACCAGTGCATTGGCGCAACAAGTGATCCAAGCGTATCAAGCGTTCTTAGACCAGGTCAAAGCCCAGCAGCAAGAGATCAAACAAGAATTGGGGCGTTTGAACCGCAAAAACAATCTTGTCAAAACGTATTTGCAGCAAGAAGACAGTGCCGCCTTCGTCGAATTTGATTTATAGTGAGGAAAAAAAGATGAATTATCAAAAAATGCAAAACAACTATTTGCAGAACCAAGTAATGAGTGCCTCCCCCAACAAACTGATTGAAATGCTGTTGCAAGCAGCGATCAAAAATATCAAATTAGCAGTGATCGCATTGGAAAAAGAAGAGTTGAGCCAAGCTCATCAGCAATTTGTCAAGGCGCAGAATATTTTATTGGAATTACGGGTCTCTTTAGACCGTGAGCAAGGTGGCGCTATTGCAGAAGATCTCGATCAGCTGTATGGCTATATGTACGATCAGCTAGTCAGTGCCAATGTCCAAAAAGAGGCAGCCCCTGCAGAAACGGTCGTCCCGCTTTTAAGCGAACTACTGGAAAGCTGGCAAACGATCACCCAATAAATTTGAGAAAAAGCACAGAAACGACCACCTAAAACCTAGAAAAGTTTAGTAATTGGTTAAATTTTTACCATGTATCCCTTTTCACTAAGCTTTCTTTTTCCCCTCCTCGTCCCTATCTGGTACTCTTTTTATGAGCGTACCGAAAAGGTGCAAGGAGGTTTTTTTTTGAAACAAAAAATAGTACAAAAGCCGCTTTTCTGGCAAGTGGTGATTCTGATTGCAATGAGTGGTGTTTTTTTATTACCGCAGATCTTAGGCCAAGGCATGATTTTGGGCTCTGATGTGGTCTTTCACTTCAATCGTTTTTATGAGACCAGCCAGCAGATCAAAGAGGGCAATTTTCAATATTTTCTTTCTATCTACGGGTTTCAGCAATCTGCTCGTATCGTCAATGCATTATACGGGCCCTTTTTTGCCTATTTCCAAGGATTGCTGGTCTTGCTGAGTCCTTCGTGGTTTTCCTACCAGCTGCTCGCCAACGGGCTGCTCTATTTGTTAGCAGGGTTTTCGATGTTTGGCTTATTAAAGAAATTACTAGTCAATGGTTGGCTGTCAGTGGGGATGAGCGTCCTGTTTATGGCGACCTATTCTGTCCAGTATTGGATTGAGCGACAGGGCTTTTCTGCTTGGGGGGCGGCTGTGCTGCCGATGTGCCTGATTCCACTGATCGCACTAGGGGAACATAAACGGTTACGGCCTTTTGCGGTAGGGGTTTCCGTGGCGGTCTTATTTCAAATCCATGTGTTTTCAAGCATCTTGTTAGTGTTCTTATACGTGCCCTTTTTCTTACGCGCCTTTTTTGTTGGGACTTCTGGCGAAGAAAAACGACAATTGGTGCTGCGCTTAGCAGGAGCGATCGGGATCTTCTTGCTACTGACCGCCAATATTTGGTTAGGGATGTTGGATCTTTATACGAGTAACACGTTGATCGCGCCTTTTGTGAATCGCAACATGCAGAACAATACCATTACTGGAACCAGCAGCTATTGGTGGACGACTCCGTACCTGCTGCCCATCTTATGTGCTTTGTTCTTTTGTGGTGCGATCCGTGTGTGGCCACGTCTATCTGGCGGCTTCAAATTAATGACGGCAGCTGCAGCAGTCTTTTTCGTTTTATCATCGAACGCTGTTCCTTGGCAATGGCTAGGCAGCCTGGACAATGGTGTGATCAATTTACTGCAATTTCCTTTTCGGTTCTTTGTTCCTGCCACGATTTTGATCTTAGTCGGTTTGTGCCTGCTGGTTCCTTATTATCGGGGCAAGCCATTGGCAAATCCGCGTTGGTTCGTCCTCGTTTTAGTCTTGAGTGTTGGTCAAATCTTGATCCAAAACACGGTCAAAATGCAGGACTGGCACTCCGATGAAGCTGCGGTTTCACTGCGAAACCACACCTATCTGTCGGCGGAATCTGAAGCGCAATTGAAGGAAGCCTATTTTAGTAAAGACAAGTCCTTAGCATTAGCGCTGTATCAACGTTCTACCCCAGATTATCTGCCCCTCTATCAAGAGACCAAGAAGAACAAATACAATTTGTACGGGGAAGAAATCATTGAAAAGAATGATACCGTGGCAAAAACTGTAGAAAACGGGAAACTTACTTTACGTTGGCAAGGTGATCAAGAGGATTGGAAGGCGTTACCGATCATCAATTACCGATATACTGAATTGACCCTCAATCAACAGCCACTAACTGAGAAAGATGTCTCTTTGAGTGCCATTGGTGCCGTTTCTGTCCAACAGCAAGCAGGGGAGAATGTCTTAGTCGTTGATTACGACGCGCCTTGGTTTTTCGACGGAGCTTTATGGCTGACGATCATTTCTTGGCTCGCTTTACTCATCGGCTTTATCAGCTGGAAAACAAGACAGCTGTATCGTCGTCGTAAGGTCGTACAAGCTTTATTGAAAGAATCTGAATAAAATGAATCAGAAAAGAACTTCAGCGAGAGGGCTGAAGTTCTTTTTTTGCTGATCAACAACAGTGGACCTGTTGCTTTTCGTCAGAAACAATAATCGTTGCGCACGCAACGATTATTCCTTATAATAGATTAGACACTTTGAAGAACTAAGAAAGGCAGGAGTGCTCATGGAAGCCATTATCCGCTCAATCAATCATATTGCCCGTCTCGCCACCCTTTATCGGGAAAAAGAACTGAAAAAATTTGGTTTAGGCGGGATGCATCATACCTATATCTTAAACATTTGCCGCCAACCGGGGATCAGTCAAGAAGCCTTAGCCAAGAAGATTTTTGTGAATAAAAGCAATGTTGCCCGTCAACTAGCAATCCTAGAAGAACGAGGATTTGTCACTAGAACCAGCAGTCCCACCGACAAACGACAATTACTGGTTTATCCAACCGAAAAAGCACTCGCCGTCCAACCAGCGATCCAACAGCTGCTTCAAAGCTGGAATGAACAAGTCGTAGCAGGTTTTTCTGCTGCCCAACAGCAGCAGTTGATCGCCGATCTGGAAATCGTCAAAGAAAATTCCCAGCGGCTTTTAGCGAAAGATGAGGCGATGGAATGAATCTTTTGACTCAATATTTAAAACCCTATATCGGCCGCATCTCCCTTGGCGTCAGTATCAAATTCTTCGGCTCCCTGATGGACTTGCTATTGCCTTGGATTTTGGCGTATATCATCGATTCTGTGATTCCCACGAAGCAGGTATCTGCGATTTTTGCTTGGGGTGGGGCGATGGTGGTCTGCTCCATCATCGCAGTCGTCACCAATATCATCGCCAATCGGATGGCCTCCAGTGTTGCTCGCGATACCACCGGCAGTATACGCCATGATTTATTTGAAAAAGTTTCCTATCTGTCGATTCCGCAAGTCGAAGAAGTCGGGATCCCTTCCTTGGTGTCTCGCTTGACGACAGACACTTACAACATCCATCAAACGGTAGGCATGATCCAACGGATGGGGATTCGTGCCCCGATTCTGTTATTAGGGGGGATCATGATCACTGCCACATTAGATCCCGTGTTGACGCTGGTCTTAGTAGGCGTCTTGCCCTTCACTTTAGTGGCGGCAGTCACGATCTCGAAACGGGGGATCCCCTTGTTTGCTTCATTACAAAAGCAAGTGGATGTGTTGGTGCGAACTGTCCGTGAAAATGTGACTGGGGCTCGGGTGATCAAGGCCTTGTCCAAAGCAGATTACGAGAAAAAGCGCTTTGACCACGTCAATCAAGACGTAGTAGCTGCGGAAACTACCGCTAATCGAACGATGGCTGCGACACCACCCCTGATGGACCTATTTTTGAATATCGGACTGACGCTAGTGATCGTCGTCAGTGCCTTTCGCGTCAATCAAGGATTGACCCAACCAGGCGTCATCATCGCCTTTTTGACTTATTTTACGATCATTTTGAATGCCATGCTCAGTATCACGCGCATCTTTGTGATCGTGTCGAAGGGGCTGGCTTCTGCCGATCGGATCCAATCCGTCTTGCGCCTGCCGCAAAATATGCAAGTCATTGAGGCGCCTGTCAAAGAAGAGTCTGCGCATATCGTTTTTGAAAAAGTTTCCTTCACCTATCCTAACGGTACCCAGGTGCTGAAAGACATCGATTTTTCCTTGCAGCCAGGAGAAACCTTAGGGATCATCGGTGCGACTGGTAGTGGAAAATCAACGATCGTCAAACTACTGCTGCGGCTCTATGACCCAACGAAGGGCATGATTCGCATCGCTGGTCGCGACATTCGCTCCATCGATCCGACGGAGCTGCATCAGTTATTCGGTGTCGTCTTACAAAAAGACGTGCTTTTTGCGGAAACGATCGAAGAAAATATCGCCTTTGGCCGGCGGTTTTCCAAAGAACAGATCGAAGAAGCGGCGGCTCGCGCCCAAGCCAAGGAGTTTATCAATCAACTACCCAAGCGCTTAGCTCATCCACTGCATGCTAAAGGCAGCAATTTAAGCGGGGGTCAAAAGCAGCGGGTCTTGTTATCGCGGGCCTTGGCGGGGGATCCAGAGATTTTGATTTTGGATGATTCTGCCAGTGCGCTGGATTATCGGACCGACGCTCAGTTGCGCAAGGTCCTGAGACAGCAGTTTCAACAGACGACGACGGTCTTGATCGCGCAGCGGATCAGCTCGATCCAGCATGCCGACAAAATTTTGGTACTGGAAAACGGGCAAATGAACGGCTTTGGCAGTCACCAAGAATTACTAGCAGAAAATGCGATCTACCAAGCCATTTATCAAGGTCAGACAGGAGGTGCCGACGATGCCGAAGAAAAAAACGGAAAAACCGCAGGATAGTAAGAAAACACTACGGCGTTTGTGGGGCTATCTCTACGAGTACAAAGGTCTCCTGCTGGCAGCCGCTGTATTGATGATGGCCAGCAACATTTTCGCCTTGGTGGGCCCGTTGCTTTCCGGGTACGCCATTGATGCCATTCAACCGGGTCCCGGCAAGGTCATTTTTGACCGAGTCTTCTTTTATTGTGGGCTGATGCTGCTGTTTTATCTTGCGTCTTCCCTTCTTAGTTATCTGATTTCGCTCATGATGATCCGCTTGAGCCAGCGGGTGGTGGCAGCGATGCGCAAGGCGATTTTTGATAAAATCACCGAACTGCCAGTGGGGTATTTTGACCGAGTCGCCACTGGGGATATCATCAGCCGCATCAGTTATGATGTCGATACCATCAATACGTCATTGGCCAGCGATGCCATTCAAGTCCTCAGCAGTCTTGTGACGATCATTGGTTCGTTTGTGATGATGGTTTTGATTTCGCCGCTGCTGGTGCTGATTTTTGTCGTAACGGTTCCCGCTTCGATCTTTTTGACCCGCTTTTTGATGAGCAAATTTCAACCATTGTTTCGCCGTCGTTCTCGCAAATTAGGCGAACTGAACGGCTTTGTGGAAGAGATTATTTCTGGTCAGCAAACGATCAAGCTGTATAACCAAGAAGAAGCGATCATCAGCCGTTTTGACGAAAAAAACCAAGAAGCGGTGGATGCCTATTACAATGCCGAGTACTACGGCAGTATGACTGGTCCTTCCATCAACTTTATCAACAATCTGTCGTTGTCCTTGATCAGTATGTTTGGCGCCTTGCTGTTTTTGTTCGGTCATCTGACATTAGGGAATGTTTCTTCCTTTGTTCTTTACTCCAGAAAATTCTCAGGACCAATCAATGAGTTAGCCAACATCTTCAGCGATTTGCAATCAGCATTGGCGGCGGCAGAACGAATCTTCCGTTTGCTGGATGAAGAACCTGAAGTTTCTGATGTTCCTGGAGCCTACGAATACCACGAGGTGTCTGGTGATGTCGCCTTTGACCATGTGACCTTCGGCTATCAAGCACAGCAGCCCATCATCAAAGACCTTTTGCTACAAGTACCAGCTGGCAGCTTGGTCGCGATCGTCGGACCGACCGGAGCGGGGAAAACCACCATCGTGAACCTCTTGATGCGGTTTTATGACCCTGACCAAGGAGCGATTCGGTTAGACGGTAAAAATATCCGCCAAGCGACACGCCGCAGCCTACGGCAAAGCTATGCGATGGTGCTGCAAGATACCTGGTTGTTCACGGGAACGGTTTTCGACAATTTGGCCTACGGCAAGGCGAATGCGACGTTGGCAGAAGTCCAAGCTGCTGCACAAGCCGCCCATATCCATGACTTTATTATGAGCCTGCCAAAAGGCTATGATACTTTGATCTCTGAAGACGGAACCGGTATCTCACAAGGGCAAAAACAGCTGTTGACGATTGCACGAGCAATGCTGTTGGATGCCGATCTGTTGATTCTTGATGAAGCCACATCGAATGTCGATACGCAAACAGAGCTGCTGATCCAAGCAGCGATGACCAAATTGATGAAAGGAAAAACCTCCTTTGTGATCGCCCATCGCTTGTCCACGATTCGACATGCCGACACGATCCTCGTGGTGGAGCAGGGGAATATCGTAGAGCAAGGGACCCACGAAGAATTAGTAGCCAAAGAGGGGCGTTACGCCGCACTCTATCAGGCACAATTTGATGCATGATCCATAGCTAGTCCGCATCCTTGCAAAGAGAATGCCACTGCTTGCAAGGATGTTTTTGCGTGCCATCGGCTTTCTTGGCATAGGTACAAAATCTTCTTATGACAAATCAGGCAATTATCGGTATACTTAAGAAAGGGGTATCATCAAACAGAAAGAAGGGAAACAATTGGATCATAAACAACTAAAAGAATTCCCCAACGATTTCTTATGGGGTTCAGCATCAGCAGCCTATCAAGTAGAAGGCGCATGGCAAGAAGACGGCAAAGGCGCTTCGGTTTGGGACGATTTTGTCCGCATTCCCGGAAAAACCTTTAAAGCAACTAACGGAGATGTCGCAGTCGACCATTACCACCGCTTCAAAGAAGATGTTGCCTTGATGAAAGAACAAGGATTGAAAACCTATCGTTTTTCCATTGCTTGGACACGGATTTTTCCAGAAGGACGAGGAGAAGTCAATCAAGCAGGGTTAGACTTTTATTTAGCATTGATCGATGAACTGATAAAAGCAGGGATCGAACCGATGGTGACCTTGTACCATTGGGATCTGCCACGAGCCTTGCAAGAAGAATACGGTGGCTGGGAATCTCGCAAAATCATTGAAGATTTCACCAACTATGCGGCCGTATTGTTTGAAGCCTTTCGCGGCAAAGTCCACTATTGGGTCAGCTTGAATGAACAAAATATCTTTACTTCTTTAGGTTATCTTTTAGCTGCCCATCCACCAGGAGTGACCGATCCTAAACGGATGTATGAAGTCAATCATATCGCTAACTTGGCGAATGCTTCGGTGATCAACAAGTTCCATGAGATGAAAATCCCAGGGAAAATCGGACCAAGTTTCGCCTACTCACCAAACTACCCAATCAACAGCGACCCGAAAAATATTTTGGCAGCTGAAAACGCGGAAGACTTGATGGCGCATTATTGGTTAGACGTCTATCTATGGGGCGAATACCCGATTGCGGCAATGAATTACTTGAAAGAGCAAGGGATCGCACCAACGATCGAACCAGGAGATATGGACTTGCTGCGTTCAGCAAAACCAGATTTCTTAGGGATCAACTATTACCAAACAGCAACAAATGCCTACAATCCATTAGATGGTGTCGGTGCGGGGAAAATGAACACCACTGGGAAAAAAGGCAGCTCCGAAGAAACCGGTACACCAGGAATGTTCAAAAAAGCCGAAAATCCATTTGTGGAACGGACGAATTGGGATTGGGAGATCGATCCTCAAGGGCTGCGGATCGCTTTACGACGAATCACTAGCCGTTATCGGGTGCCTGTGATCATTACGGAAAACGGACTTGGTGAATACGACAAACTAACTGACGATCATCAAATCCATGACCAATACCGCATCGATTATTTAGCAGGGCATGTCCATGCCATCAAAGAAGCGATCAGCGACGGCGCGGAAGTTCTTGGCTATTGCACCTGGTCCTTCACTGATTTGCTAAGCTGGTTGAACGGCTATCAAAAACGCTATGGCTTTGTCTATGTCGACCAAGATGAAACGCAAGAAGGATCTTTGGCACGCTACAAGAAAGACAGCTTCTACTGGTACCAAGAGCTGATCAAAACCAACGGGCAAGAGTGCTAGCCTCCTAAGACCAATACCTGAATAAGCGAAACGACCCCTGCAACGGCAGTGATCGTTTCTTAGAAAAAAGTACGTTCCACCTGTAGCGATCGCCCAAAGGTAGACCAAAAGTCTCGCGTTTTGGGCCGCTTCAAAGGAGAACGTCCTTTTTTTGAGTATTATCGTTGACAAGTGTAAACGATAATTGTAAAGTAGAAGAAGATTACAACTGTAAACATAAAAGGTTAATGGGTTTGCATAGCAAGCAAGGAGGAAGGAAACAATGATCGAAAAGAATTATGGGGTAAAAGGGATGACCTGTGCGTCTTGTTCCCAGACCGTCGAAAAAACAGTCAGCAAGCTGGCGGGGGTCGATCAAGCAGCTGTCAATTTGGCTACTGAAAAATTACATATTCGTTATGACGAGCAGCAGCTCACCGAAGAAACACTCGCTGCGGCCATCAAAGCAGCGGGCTATCAACTGATCGGCTCCCAAAGACAAGAGACCTTTGCCATCTCGGGCATGACCTGTGCGTCTTGTGCCCAAACAGTAGAAAAAGCTGTCCAAAAATTAGCGGGTGTGGAGCAAGCCTCCGTCAATCTGGCAACAGAAAAACTGACGGTCAGCTATCAACAAGATCAAGTGACCGCCGCGAAGATCGCAGCTGCCGTGAAAGAGGCGGGCTATGATGCACAGCTGCCGACCGCTTCTGCTGACAAGGCGGATTCAAAACAGGCAGAGATTCGTGCTTTATGGCAACGGTTTTGGCTTTCAGCGCTCTTTACGATCCCCTTGTTCTATTTGACGATGGGGGAAATGATAGGTTTGCCGATCCCTGGCTTTTTAGATCCGATGGCCTATCCAGTCAATTTCGTTACCACTCAATTGATTTTAGTCTTACCGGTGATGGTCCTCGGTCGCGCCTTTTACATTGCTGGTTTCAAAGCGCTTTGGAAAGGCCATCCCAACATGGATTCCCTTGTCGCATTGGGAACCAGTGCTGCCTTCTTTTATAGTATTTATGGAACCGTGATGGTCTACCTGGGCACGACCCACTATGCGATGCACTTGTACTATGAAACGGCCGCCGTTATTTTGGCATTAGTTACCTTAGGAAAGTACCTTGAGTCGGTCTCGAAGGGCAAAACCTCCGAAGCCATCAAGAAGTTGTTGGATCTCGCACCGAAAAAAGCCCGCGTGCTTCGCGGCAGCGGGAATCAAGTCGAAGAAGTCGAAGTGGGTATTGAAGAAGTCGCAGCTGGCGATATCTTAGTCGTACGACCTGGTGAGAAGATCCCTGTGGATGGGATCGTTACCCAAGGCCGCTCTGCCATCGATGAATCAATGATTACTGGAGAAAGCTTACCTATCGAAAAACAAGTCGGTGATCGGGTGATCGGCGCCAGCATCAACAAAAACGGCTCGTTTCAATATGAAGCCACCAATGTGGGAGAAGATTCAACGTTAGCGCAAATCATTCAATTAGTAGAAAATGCCCAGGGCTCCAAAGCGCCGATTGCTCGCATGGCTGACAAAGTTTCGGGTGTGTTTGTCCCGATCGTGATGGTCTTGGCGGTTTTTGCAGGACTTGCCTGGTTTTTCTTAGGACAAGAAACCTGGATCTTCTCATTGACCATTACGATTTCTGTATTAGTGATTGCTTGTCCGTGTGCCTTAGGATTAGCGACACCGACCGCCATCATGGTGGGTGCGGGCAAAGGGGCAGAAAATGGCGTCTTGATCAAAAGCGGCGATGCGTTAGAAACAGCTAGAAACGTGACGACGATCGTCTTTGATAAAACCGGCACGATCACAGAAGGCAAACCAGTCGTAACCGATCTCCTGCCTGCCGGCAACCACACGCCGACGGAATTGCTGCAACTGGCGGCTTCTGTTGAAAAAGGCTCAGAACATCCATTAGGCGAAGCCATTGTGATCGAAGCCCGCACGCAAGCTCTCGCCCTACAAGAAGTTGACGGGTTTGAAGCGATCCCAGGGCATGGGATTCAAGGAACGATCGCTGGCAGTCCAGTCCTATTAGGCAACCAGAAATGGTTGGAAAAACAAAACGTTGCCATCGATGGCCTGATCGAGCAAGCCCAACAATTGGCTCACGAAGGGAAAACACCGATGTATGTTGCCAAAGACGGCGAAGCGATCGGGATCATCGCTGTGGCAGATACTATCAAAGAAAGCAGTCGAAAAGCCATTGAACGGTTGCATCAAATGGGCTTGTACGTAGCAATGATCACGGGCGACAATGCCCGAACGGCCCAAGCCATCGCCAAACAAGTCGGTATCGATGAAGTGATCAGTGACGTCTTGCCAGAAGATAAAGCCGCCAAAGTAGCTGGCCTGCAAGCCAAAGGCCAAAAGGTTGCGATGGTAGGTGACGGGATAAATGATGCGCCCGCGTTAGCCCAAGCCGATGTAGGGATCGCGATCGGCTCTGGTACCGATGTCGCCATCGAATCGGCAGACATCGTACTGATGCGCAGCGATCTGATGGACGTCCCATCAGCGATCGAGTTAAGTCGGGCAACCATCAAAAACATCAAAGAAAATCTTTTCTGGGCTTTTGCGTATAACGTCTTAGGCATCCCTGTCGCAATGGGTGTGCTGCATCTTTTCGGTGGTCCCTTGCTCAATCCAATGATCGCTGGGGCGGCCATGAGCTTCAGCTCGGTATCCGTTTTATTAAATGCCTTGCGGCTGAAACGATTCCAACCCTCAGCGAAAAAATAAACGAAGCAACGAATGCACCAACAAAAAGACCTGCCTACGGTTTCTGATGGAAGAAAACCGTGGGCAGGTCTTTTTAGTGCTGGACATCTAAATAAGAGTAGGCCCGCACGTCATAACGGTTGCGACTACGGGAAAATTCGATAGGTGAGCCATTTTTCTGATAGACGATCTGTTCGATCTCTAAGACCGGATCATCGGCTTTACAGTCCAAATACTGTTGATCGTACGCGGTACTTTTATCAGCGGCGATGGTGCGGTAGGCGCCAGCAAACTGGACCCCTAGTTCCTCTTTGACATAACGGTAGATAGAACTTTCTAAATGGCCACGAGTTAAATTGGGCACCAAATGGACGGGCATATAGGTATATTCTAAAATAAACGGTTGGTCTTCAAGAATCCGCAAGCGGACAATACTATAGATCGGTTGTTCTTCCGTTAACATCAACTTTTCTTGGATCGTTTGGTCAGGAAATTCGACTTGAAAATCGATGACCTGACTGACTAGCTTGCGGCCAGCTTTGCCCATTTCCGTTGACAAGCCTTCATAGACCGTTAAAGCAGTGGTGTCTTTTTTTAAGAATGGGTGGTTCAATATTTTTGTTCCAGCGCCCCGCTGAGAATAAACCAGTCCTTCCATGGCTAAAATACCGATGGCTTTTTTGACGGTCATCCGGCTGACTCCGAATTCCTCGACTAAATCAGTTTGATTCGGCAGTAAGCTGTCAGGCGGATACGTTTTGTTTTTGATACGTGTGCGTAAAATATTGGCAATTTCTTGGTATTTTGGCATCTGATCACCTCGCAAGAAGTATAGCTGAAAAAAGCGGTTTCGACAATCAAACCTTGGTTTTTTTATAAAAAGAACGGCTGACTGAAAAAATTCAGCCAGCCGTTGCGCTTAATCGATCGATGGTTCTGCTTGACGATCTAAAACACGTAAGAATGGATACCAGATCAAGCCGACGATCACCACGTCAATGACTTGCAGCAAACCACCTAACCAAGAGTTGGTTGCTAAGACACCACTGAAGACCACTGGAACGGTCCAAGGAACAGAAACACCAGTTGGTGCAGGAACAAGTCCAGCCGCCATCACTAAGTAGTTGAAGGTCGTTACCACAAGAGGTGCCACGACCCAAGGAATCAGGATCGTCGCATTCAAGACGATCGGCATACCGAAGATGGCTGGTTCGTTAACGTTAAAGATCCCTGGTGCTAAAGCCAAACGACCCACATCGCGGTATTGTTTTTTCTTCAATACGAAAGCCATCAAGATAACAACGGCTAACGTCATACCAGAACCGCCTAATCCAACAGTAAAGGTTTCCATAAATGGTTTTGTGACGATATGCGGCAGTGCATCCCCATTTTGATACGCTTCTAAGTTGTCTAACATCAATGTATTCCAAATCGGGTCCATCACAGAGTTGACGATGATTTGACCATGTAGACCGAAGAACCAAAGGAATTGAACAAAGAACAAAGCCAATAGAGTTGCTGGCAAGCTGCTGCCTAGTCCAGTCAATGGTTTTTGGATCAATTCATAAACCAGGTCATGCAAGTTGGCATTGAAGACACCCGTCATGATGGCATTGATCACTAAGAATACCGTTAAGGTGATAATTGCTGGAATCAAAGCGGCAAAGGATTTAGAAACTGCTGGTGGCACCCCATCAGGCATTTTGATCTGCCAGCCGCGTTTTGTGATGCGGCAATAGATTTCAGCTGCCAAAAATGCTGCGATCATCCCGATAAACATCCCTTTTGCGCCAAGACGATCAAGAGACAGCACACCAGAGATCGTTTCGCCAGATTCAGTAGTCATAAAGAAAGGAGTCAAGATCAAAAAGCTGGCAAACGAAACGGCACCACCAAAAATCCCTTCCACATCATATGATTTTGATAAATAATAGCCAATACCGAAAGTAACGAAAACAGTCATGATACTCATTGTTGCATTTTGCCCATTGCCAAACAGTGTTCCTAATGTTCCTTTAGTGGCATCACTGAAGAAGGGCAGGTTGTTTAAAACGACCACGATCGATCCAAACATAGTGATTGGGAACGAAAGCATAAACGCGTCCCGCAAGACGGTCAGGTAGCGATTTTGTCCTAAGGCATTCGCCAAGGGCAAAATCTTTTCAGATAACTTGTCCATAAAACCATTCATTATTAGTTCACTCCTTAAATTTCTTTTTGCAATCGATTACATTGATAATGTATCATGTTTTATTTTAAATGTCTATACATTTATTTTAAAAAAGATTGATTTTTGTAACTGCTTCCTTTATGATTAGGGCAGCAAAGAAAAAATGAGGAGTGAATGAAGATGGATTATCAATTTCCAGCAGGCTTTTGGTGGGGGTCAGCCGCTAGTGGCCCACAAACAGAAGGTGTATTTGAAGGCGATGGCAAAGGGGCAAGCATCTGGGATTACTGGTATCAGCAAGAACCAGAGAAATTTTTCAATGAGGTAGGTCCTGAAAAAACCTCGCAAGTCTATACACGCTATCAAGAAGATATTCAACTAATGAAAGAAACCGGCCATACGACGTTTCGGACGTCGATCCAATGGAGTCGTCTCTTCCCGCAAGGCAAAGGAGAAGTCAATCAAAAAGCCGTTGATTTTTACAATGCCTACATTGATGAGTTGATCGCCAACGGGATCGAACCTTTCATGAACCTTTACCACTTCGATATGCCGATGGCGCTGCAAGAAAAAGGCGGCTGGTTGAACCGAGAGACCGTGGATGCCTATGTCGCATTTGCGCAAACCTGCTTTACATTATTTGGTGATCGTGTCAAGAAATGGTTCACTCATAATGAACCGATCGTCCCTGTTGAAGGCGGCTATCTTTACCAATTCCATTATCCAAATGAGATCAACATGAAACATGCAGTCCAAGTTGGGTTCCACGAAACGTTGGCGAGTGCTAAAGCCATCAAAGTCTATCATGAGATGAACCTTGATGGGGAGATCGGCATCATCTTGAACTTGACGCCAAGCTATCCAAGAGATGAGAACGATCCAGAGGATGTCAAAGCAGCGCAAATCGCGGATGCCTTCTTTAATCGTTCTTTCTTAGACCCTGCGGTCAAAGGCACGTTCCCAGAAGAATTAGTGACCATCGTCAAGGAATTGGATATGGTACCAGCGATGGAAGCCGATGATTTACAAACGATTCGCGAAAATACGATCGACTTGTTGGGGATCAATTATTACCAACCTCGTCGTATCATGAAGAAAGAATCACCGATCGATGAAGCGAAAAGTCCAATGCCTGATGATTACTTTGATAACTATGATATGCCGAACAAGAAAATGAACCCGTATCGTGGATGGGAAATCTATGAAAAAGGGATCTATGATATTTTGACGAACACGCGAGAAAACTATGGCAATATCAAGTGCTACATTTCTGAAAATGGCATGGGTGTCGAAGGAGAAGAACGTTTCGTCAATGCTGATGGCGTGATCGAAGATGATTACCGCATCGAATTTGTCTCTGACCACTTGAAGTACGTCCACCAAGCGATCCAAGAAGGAACCAATTGTGTTGGCTATCATATGTGGACCTGCATGGACAACTGGTCATGGACCAATGCTTACAAGAACCGTTACGGATTTATCTCCGTTGACTTAGCAAATGATGCTAAACGAACGGTGAAAAAATCAGGTCGTTGGTTTAAAGAAGTTTCAGATAATAACGGCTTTTAATAACAATGAAAAAAGCAATGCTGTAGGAATCAGCATTGCTTTTTTGTGTAAAATCGCGGATTTTTTCTGGCTGATTTCAAAGGGGGTATTCTATTAAAAAACCACCTGTTTTTGCAAATGATAAGCTGGGTTAAATAAAAGCACAGTTTTGATAAAGAAAAGACTAGACATGGAAACGTTCTCGTGGTATTCTTTAGTAGAAATCGGTTTCATTATTTTGTTTAGGGTTTGAAAGGAGAAAAAACAATGGATAAATTTATTGGATTTATGGAGAAGCACTTTATTCCGATCGCTTCTAAAATAGGCTCTCAAAGACATCTAGTGGCCATTCGTGACGGATTTATCGTAACGATGCCGTTGATGATCTTAGGCTCTTTTGGGGTATTGATCAACAACTTACCAATCCCTGCCTATATTGATTTTATGAATGGCATTTTTGGTGAAGGGACATGGCAAGCCTTTGGGAACAACTTGTCAGCAGGTACTTTTTCAATACTTGGTCTGTTAATCGCTTTCACAGTAGCGTATAATTTAGCTAAAAGCTACAATCAAGACGCATTAGGTGCTGGGGCGATCTCAGTTGCAAGTTTCTTCGCATTAGGTGCAATGGCGACAGGCCCAGATGGTTTGTTAACAGCTGCCGGACTTGGTTCTCAAGGATTATTTTTAGCATTAATCGTATCGATCATTTCTACTGAGATCTTCCGTCGTCTAGCTGGCAACCCACGCTTAGTCATCAACATGCCTGATGGCGTACCACCAGCAGTCTCACGTTCATTTGCTGCATTATTCCCAGCAATGATCACCGTATCGATCTTTGCTTTGTTTACAGCAATTTTCCAAGCATTTGGTGTGACAAGTATCGTATTGTCCTTCTATGAATTGGTGCAACAACCATTCATGGGCTTGGCAAACTCTTACCCAGCTGCTTTGCTATTAGGTTTTATCTCTGCATTCTTATGGTTCTTTGGTTTACATGGTGCCAACATCATCGACCCGTTCATGCAAACGATCAATGTGCCAGCGATCGAAGCAAACGCACGAGCATTAGAAGCAGGAACAGATTTGCCTTATATCGTGAACAAACCATTCTTTGATTCTTTCGTGAACATCGGCGGAACAGGTGCGACACTAGGTCTTTTGATTGCGATCTTTTTAGTTGCTCGTCATCATAAAGCGTATATGACTGTCGCAAAACTATCTGTTGCACCAGGTGTGTTCATGATCAATGAACCAGTGATGTTTGGGTTGCCAGTTGTCTTAAACCCAATCTTGTTCATCCCATATGTGTTGACCCCACTTGTTTTAGTAACGACTGCTTATTTTGCAACCGCAACTGGCTTAGTTCCTGCAAGTACCGTCATCGCACCATGGACGACGCCACCAATCATCGGCGGTATTTTGTCGACACAAAGTATTGCTGGCGGAATCTTGGCAGCTGTTAACTTGATCTTGTCGATCGTTATCTACTTGCCGTTCGTGAAAATGGCGCAAATTCAAGAAACACGCCGTTTAAAAAATGCGTAATGTCTGATCGAGTCGATTAGAAACAAGCGCCAAACGTAATAGACCTTATCCGGCCGCGATCAGAGTGCAATACCCCTTATCACACTGCTTCATTGGTAGGTGCAGTGGTGTGATGACACTCTTTTCGTTTGGCCGGTTCTTTTATCGTTTTTCAATCAATACAATACAACACACGTTTTGGAGGTGGCAAAATGCCTAAATATATGGAGATCGCAGATGTTCTGCGTAAAAGAATCAAGGACGGAACTTATCCGAAAGACAGTCTTTTACCTTATCAAACAGAGTTAGTGGAAGAGTTTGGCGTCAGCCGAATGACGATTAAAAATGCGGTGAACATCCTGATTATGGAAGGCTTGCTGCTGACAAAGCGCGGCTTAGGGACCAAAGTTTTGAATCATTCCTTTTGGGGCAAAGATACCTCATCGGTGACAGAATACAAAGGCCTGAGTTATCAGATGAAACAAGAAAAACGGACGTTGACTAGCCAAGTCATCACCTTTGAAGTCTGTTTTCCTACAACAATAATTCAAGAGATGCTTCAGATCACTGCTGAACAACCAATCTATCATGTGATCCGTTTGCGGATCTTAGAAGGCAATCCCTACATACTCGAGCATTCCTATATGCCGTTGGATCTGGTCAGCGGTTTGACGAAAGAGATTTTGGAAGAATCCGTCTATGACTATCTGCTGCAAGATTTAGGCTACAAATTTGCTGGTGCTTATCGGACCTTTCAGGCTGCCAAAAGCGATGAATACGATCAAACCTATTTAGCGTGCCAAGCAGATGACCCAGTATTGGAATTAGAACAGATCATCTATTTAGAATCGGGACGTCCAGTGGACTATTCCTGCAGCCGCAATCGGTATGATGTTCGTGGCTATTCCATGTTAGACATGAAGCCTGACCTGTTACAGCACCGCAAAAAGTAACGGCTTACAAAATTCTTCTTCAACGAAAAAACGCTTCATAGCTACTGTTGGCTATGGAGCGTTTTTGTTTTGACTTAAGAAGTGGGTTGGTTTTGATCACCTAGTTTGGCTAAGATAGTTTCCGCAACGGCTTTGGGGATGCCAGCTTGCTGGATCTCTTCCACGGAAGCTGCTTGGATGTTTTTTAACGACTTGAAGGTTTTCATCAGCTGTTGCTTGCGTTTTGGTCCTAAGCCAGGAATTTCATCCAGCTTGGAAGAAAAGCTGTTTTTGCTGCGCAGTTGGCGATGGAAGGTGATCGCAAAACGATGGACCTCATCTTGGATCCGTTGCAGCAAAAAGAATTCTACAGAATTGCGTTCCAGTTGGATCGGATCTAAAAATTCCCCGAAAATCAACTCGCTGGTTTTGTGTTTGTTGTTCTTCACTAAACCGGCAACGGGAATATCTAAACCTAGCTGGTTATGCAGCACTTCTTGGGCGGCACCGACTTGGGCTTTCCCACCATCGATGATGATCAGATCAGGAAAAGGCAGGTTTTCTTTTAGGACACGAGAGTATCGGCGGTAGATGACTTCTTGCATAGAGCCATAATCGTCGCCGCCTTGTGCGGTACGGATCTTATATTTCCGATAATCATCTTTAAACGGCTTCCCGTCGACAAAAACCACCATTGCAGACACTGGGTCGGTCCCCATGATGTGGGAGTTATCAAAGGCTTCGATCCGATAAGGTGTCGCGATCCCCATGGCTTCGCCTAGACGATCCACTGCACCGATCGTCCGTTCTTCAGTACGCTCGATCAATGCAAATTTTTGGGCCAAGGCAATGCGGGCATTTTTATTGGCCAAATCGACCAATTTCTTTTTGTCGCCTCGTTGGGGCTGCAGGACTTTGGTTTCCAGCAGCGCTTCTAATGGGGCAGCATCGACATTTTGCGGAACAAAGACTTCTTTGGGAATGAAGTGCTCATTCTTTTGGTAAAACTGGCCGACGAAGGTCAAGAAATCCTCATCCGCTTCATTGTAGAAAGGAAACAAAGAGACTTCCCGTTCGATCAGCTTTCCTTGACGGATAAAGAAGACTTGGACACACATCCAGCCTTTGTCGACACTGTAGCCAAAGACATCACGGTCCATCAGATCTGTCAGAGTCATTTTTTGTCGCGTCATGACGGTATCGATTGCTTGGATCTGATCCCGCAGCTCAGCCGCTCGTTCAAACTCTAACGTTTCAATAGCTTCGCCCATCTTCTCTTTCAGGTCTTTCAAAATATCGACGTGACCGCCGTGGAAAAAGTGTTTGACTTGATCAACGATCTTCTGATAATCCTTGGGATCTACATTGTTGACATAAGGACAGACGCATTGACCCAAATGATAATAAAGACAAGGCCGCTTTTGAGAAGGACCGCATTTTCGTAAAGGAAAGAGGCGATCCAGCACCCGTTTGGTTTCATTGGCTGCTCGTGCATCAGGATAGGGGCCAAAATATAAAGCCCCGTCTTTTAAAACTTTACGAGTGATGATCAGACGCGGATAGCGCTCTTTGGTTACTTTAATAAAAGGATACGACTTGTCGTCCTTTAGCATGATATTGTATTTCGGTTTGTTTTTTTGAATCAAATTAATTTCCAGCAATAAGGCTTCCGTATTTGATTCGGTAACGACGTACTCAAAATCATTGATTTCTTGAACGAGCCGTTCGGTTTTCGTATCGTGACTGCCGGTAAAGTACGAACGGACACGATTTTTTAAAATTTTGGCTTTCCCAACATAGATGATTTTGTTATTTTTATCTTTCATTAAATAACAACCAGGTTGATCGGGAAGCAGCGCTAATTTGTTCTTGATTTGTTCGTTCATTTCAAGATCCTTTCTTACTGGTTTGCTCACGAACTGCAAAAGTAGTCAAAGGGCGGTCTAAGATCCACCGAAAAGGGGAACATTAGAGCCCATAGCCAGTACTCTTCATTTTAGCACAAATTTCTTAAGAAACAATCAAACGGGCCGGATCGGCAGCGAGGAAGCGTAATCGTAAGAAAAGGTTAAGAAATCCCACGAGGCGGTGGTTTCCTCCCTTAAAAACAAGTGAATTTATTTGCTTTCTGCTTGCAAGGAATCCTCTTGCGACCACTCCTGAATGAAGGTCCGCAATCCCTCGATGGCTGGTTCTGTGACGGCTTTGCGCTGGATGAGGTAAAATTGGCGCTCAAAATTTTTATCCAGCAGTTGATAGCCAATGCCGTGGGCGGCTCGCTTGGAAAGGATCGAACAGCCGAAGCCTTGTTTCAGTAAAGCGACGATCAATTCATTGCTGGCGATCTCAATGATCGGTCCTTGAATATTTTGTTCCTCTAGATAGCGCTTAGTGTAATAGTAGACACCAGAACTCGCTTCTCGGACGAGCCAAGGACCGACTTGGGGATCACCAGCTAAGACGAGCTGATCTTTCAAAATCGGGAAACGCAAAATACTTGGTGCAGATAAGGGTTTTTCAATGATCCCTAAATCTAGTTGATGTTGCTCAAGCGCTGTTAAGACTTCAGCGGAGTTCATCATCGATACCCGAAAACGCACCGTGGGAAAGGCGTTGTATAAAGCAATCATCAAGTCAGGCATCAAGGCCATCGCATAGGTATGAGAGATGCCTAGGGCACAGTGGCTTTGATGCTGCGTGTTGGTATGGATCTCGCTTGTGATCGTCGACCACTCATCCAATAAATTCAGTGCCTTTTCGTAAAGGTACTCTGCTTGGGGCGTGGCGATCACGTTTTTGCGACCATTGCGTAAAAAAAGCGGTGTATCCAGGTCTTGTTCCAACTGCTTGATCTGAGCAGAAACCGTGGGCTGCGAAATAAACAGCAATTCGGCAGCTTTCGAAAAATTTTTCGTTTCATAGACCATCTTGAAGGTCTCCAGTAATTTTAACATTGCAATCCCTTCCATTAGAAAATTCAATCATAACTATTATACCAATAAATCCTACTGATCGGTCAATCTGTGTATAATGGATGTTATATGAAAGGATGAAAGCAATGAAGCAACGACAAACAGCTTTGATACTTCCCGGTTTGTTCCTATCCTTTTCGGTAGCCGTCATCGCCCGAATCATGGCTTTGGCTGTGCCAAAATTAGGGGGAGCAACCCTTGCTATTTTATTAGGAATCATTTTAGGAAATACACTGTTCAAGCAAGAACGCTATCAAGTCGGAACGAAGGTTGCGGAAAGTCGGCTCTTGGAATATTCGGTGGTTTTGCTGGGCTTTACCGTCACTTTCCAGACCATCAGTGAAATGGGCCTTCGGGGCTTTCTCTTTATATTGCTGATGATGAGTTTGGTCATTACCGCTGCTTATTTGATAGGGAAAAAAATGGGCTTTAATCAAAAGATGAGCCTGATGATGGCAGGCGGCAACGCTGTCTGCGGGTCCTCTGCGATTGCGGCGATCGCACCAGCCATTGATGCCGATGATGAAGAAAAAGGGCAGATCATCACCTTGGTCAATCTTTTAGGAACAGTGATGATGCTGACGCTGCCGTTTTTAGGATTGGCCTTATACGGCGATGATCTGTTGCAAAAAAGCGCCTTACTTGGTGGCACGCTGCAATCCGTCGGACAAGTCGTGGCGGGGGCTAGTTTGATTGATGCCGACACCGTCAAATACGCGATGCTCTTTAAAATCGCGCGCATCATCATGTTGGCAGTCGTCGTCATTGTTTTTGAACGAATGACGACAAAGACCCCCACCAAAACCAAAGCCAAAGGCAAGCTGCGGCTGCCGATCCCTTGGTATGTGTTGGGCTTCTTGACCATCTGTATCTTGAACAGCTTCTTGCCGCTGCCTAGCTGGTTGAATGAGGGCGCTCATTTTATCAGTACGTGGTTTGAAACGACGGCGTTGGCAGCCATCGGTTTGCGCCTGGATTTCCGCAAGTTTTTAAAAGAAGGCCCGCGCTTTTTATTCTATGGTCTTTCCGTTGGCGCCGTCCAAACCGTGGGTGCTGTTGCATTGATTTGGTTGCTGCGGCTCTAATTCACAAGAGGCACGACCCATAAAGCACGTTTGAAGCGCACGATTGTTTAACGAAAAAAGCCACGACGGTTGATCGAAGGGCACGCTTTGCTGTTTCTGTTGGAAGAGGCAGCAAGGTGTGACTTTTCAGATCAACTGTCGGGCTTTTTTTAGCGGCAAAGAAGGTTAGACGGGTACTTGGATGACTTGAACACCTTGTTGCTCAATCAAATCGATGACTTTGGGATCAGAATAATGATCGGTGATCAGCAGATCGATAGCCGCAATTGCGCCAATCGTAAAATTGGATTGCTTACCGATTTTGCGATAATCCGCGATAACGATCAACTTGCCAGAATTTTCGATGATTTTCGCATTGACTTTGGCTTCGTGGATTACTGAAGTGGAAATGCCGGTCTGTAAATCTAACCCACTACAGCCAATGATCGTAACATCAGAACGAACGTGAGAAAATGACTCCACGGCGATGTCTCCTGACAATGCCGCTTTAGGGTAACGTATTTCGCCGCCACTTAAAACAATCGTTGATTTTGGATGGTGTTCCATTTGGATCACACTCGTGTTGTTTGTCAGCAAACTGATTCGTTTGTCTGTGAGATGGCGCAACGTTTGAGCCGCACTGGTACTCGTATTGACGAAAAGGGTATCGCCATCTTTTACTTGGCGAGCCGCTTCTTTGGCTAGTCGATCTTTGATGTACTCGATCGAGTCGGTGGGGTGTGCTTCATCTTCATAAGCTTCACAGTATTCGATTTTTCCGTGGGTTTGTTTGATCTGACCCATCTCACTGAGGACAGTACAGTCTCTGCGGATCGTCATCTCTGATACTCCCAACTGATGACTGAGGGTCCTCACATCAGAAAGACCAGATGCTTTTATCAGATCGATCAATTGTTTTCTTCTTTGCCTCACTTCTTCATTGGAACGTTTCACGATACTTCCTCCTCACATGCGCTTTTTTCTATTATTGTCTTCTATCATCTGTCCAGCTTGCAATTATCCTGTGCAGCAAAATCACGTGTCTCTTTCTCACGAATTCGCGGGATAATCGCACAGCCGTCGTTTAAAAACTGCCATTTTTTATCGTTTCTTCTTTCGAACTCATTTTAACATATCACAGAAACATTACCATATATATTAAATAATCACATTTATTTCTCGGTAAATTAACATATAATAAGATAAATTAACATAAAACTTGATTGAAAGCGTTTTTCTATATGTTAGAATCAAGGTGTAAATAAGCAAGGGAGGAACAAAGATGGCACACGTAAATGATGTTTCGAAAGAGAGTTGGCTGTTAAATACGTTTCCAGAATGGGGAACCTATTTAAACGAGGAGATCGAAAGTGAACTTGTGAAAGAAGGCACAGTTTCCATGTGGTGGCTAGGCTGTACGGGTATTTGGTTAAAGAGTGCGGAAGGAACCAACATTTTATGCGACCTTTGGTGCGGCACTGGCAAACGCAGTCATGGGAATGGGCAAATGAAAAAAGGCCATCAAATGATGCGGATGAGTGGTGTACAGGAAATGCAGCCTAACCTACGGACGCAGCCCTTTGTGATCGATCCATTTGAAATCAAAGGAGTGGATGCGTTAGTGGTGACCCATATTCATTCCGATCATTTAGACATCAATACCGCAGCTGCAGTCTATCAAAATTGTCCAGAAGCAAAATTCGTCGGTCCCCATGAAGTCGTTGCAACTTGGTTGAAATGGGGAATACCAGAAGAAAAAACCCTCGTGGTCAAACCAGGGGATGAAGTGACCATTGGGCAGGTGAAAATCGTCGCTTTAGAAGCATTCGATCGAACCGCTCTAATTACTTGTGAAGATCCGGATACCAGCTTGAAAGGAAAAATACCACAGGACATGGATCGTATCGCAGTCAATTACTTGTTTGAGACTTCCGGTGGGGCGATTTATCACGCTGGAGATTCTCATTATTCGAATGTATTTGCTAAACATGGGAATCAGTACAAGATCGATGTTTGCTTAGGTGCATATGGCGAAAACCCGCGGGGCATCACCGACAAGGTTACTTCAGTCGATATGTTGCGGATGGCAGAATCCCTCAATGCCAAAGTAGTGATACCTGTACACTATGATATCTGGTCCAATTTTATGGCTGATCCAAAGGAGATCACTGAGATTTGGAAGTTTAAAAAAGATCGTTTGAACTATGAGTTTAAACCGTACATTTGGCAAGTTGGCGGCAAATTTACCTACCCAACGAATAAAGATGATCTTGAATTTAATTTCTATCGCGGCTTCAAAGATGTGTTTTCGGTCGATAATGATACGCCATTCCCTTCTTTTTTATAAAAGAAGGGGGATGCTGCAAAAGCCAAATTTGAAAGGAGCAAAGGTAATGCTGCGTTATTTTTATGAAAATGAGTTGGTTGCGATCAATCATGAACAGCCCGAAGATTGGGAAGCCGCTATCTGGGCGAGTGGCGAAGGATTAAAGCAAAAGGCGTTGATCACGGATCAGTATATTGAAGATGTCATTCGGGATGTTCATCAATACGGTCCTTATATTGTGATCATTCCCAAAGTAGCCATGCCCCATTCTTCAGCAGAAAGCAAAGGTGTCTTAGGAACGGGGATCGGATTGACGATTTTTCCAGCCCCCGTTTCATTTCAAGATGATGACCCCGACAAAGAGGCGCAGTTGTTCTTTATGCTCGCTGCCAAAAATGCTGAAGCACATATGAACAATATCGCTAGTTTATCCGAAATGCTGATGGAAGAAGGGCTGGTGGAAGATTTACTAGGTGTAAAAACAATGGCAGATTTTGAAGCGGTGATGGAGAAATATGACCAAAAAGAAAGCAGGGATTAGATGGAAATGGTAGGAGATTTCTTATTGAGATGCTGGGATTACTTTGCTCAGAATATTTTGATGCAGCCAGCTTTTTTGATCGGTTTTATTGTACTGATTGGTTACTTACTATTGAAACGGCCGTTTGTTGAATGTGTTGCAGGTTTCTTAAAAGCCACCGTTGGTTACTTGATTTTGACGATTGGCTCTGGTGGATTGGTCAATAATTTCCGTCCGATCCTGGTGGGGCTTAAGGAGCGTTTTGAATTAGATGCGATGGTCACTGACCCGTATTTTGGTCAAAATGCGATCACCGCCGGCATTGAAGAACGATTTGGACGCACCTTTGGTGACACGATGCTCTTATTATTGATTGCCTTTGTTTTTAATATCTTACTCGTTCGCTTCAAAAAATATACGAAGCTGCGGGCCGTCTTCACTACTGGAAATGTACAAGTACAGCAAGCCGCAACGGCCTTTTGGCTGCTGCTATTCTGTTTCCCAGACTTGGGTCGAATCGAAGTCTTACTTGTCATGGGCTTGATCTTAGGCTGCTATTGGGTGGTTGGTTCCAATTTGACCGTTGGCATCTGTCAAGATTTGACGGAAGGTGCTGGTTTTGCGATTGCCCATCAACAGATGTTTGGTGTTTACTTCTTTGCACGACTTGCGGAACGGTTCAAAAAGAACAAATCCAACCGGAAATTAGAAGATGTCGAACTACCGGGTTTTTTATCGGTCTTCAATGAAAATATGGTATCGACTTCGATTTTGATGCTCTTTTTCTTCGGTATCATTTTAGTGACGCTTGGACAAGATTATTTAATAACAGCAGGATTTATGGCAGAAGGACAAAGTTTCTTATTTTATATTTTACAAACTTCACTAATGTTTGCCGTCTATTTAGCAATTCTTCAATTAGGTGTCCGCACCTTCGTTTCCGAATTGACCGAGTCATTCCAAGGAATCTCGAATACGATTTTACCAGGTGCTGTTCCAGGGATCGATATCGCCGCAACCTTTGCCTTTGGGTCGCCAAATGCCGTGACGGTGGGCTTTTTATTCGGTGCATTAGGACAATTCTTAATGATCGCTTTACTGATTTTGTTCCGGTCACCAACGATCGTCATTGCCGGGTTTATCCCACTGTTCTTTGATAATGCAGCGATTGCCGTTTTTGCCAACAACCGTGGAGGTATCAAGGCGGCTTGTCTTTTCCCATTCTTATCAGGCATCATTCAGATCGGTGGTTCGGCATTGATCGCTACTTGGGTAGGATTGTCTCAATATGGCGGCTATCTTGGGATGTTCGACTGGGCGACCGTCTGGCCATTCTTTACAGTATTGATGAAATTCTTAGGCATCATTGGTGTGGTTCTTGTAGTGGTGATCTTATTAGTGATTCCACAGTTGCAGTACCGCAGAGATCCAGAAGGGTATTTCTTGATCGTAGATGATTATGATGCGTATGTAGAAAAACAAAAATAATGAATTCTTAGGAGGAAAAGAAGATGAGAGTATTGGTATCTTGTGCAAATGGATCAGGAACAAGTTTGATGATGATGCGGAGTGTCGAAAAAGCTTTGAAGTCAGAAGGGATCACGATCACCTCTATTCATCATTGCGCGATTTCTGAAGGCAAAAGCACCGCCAAGAATTACGATGTGGTCTTTACGCCAATGAACTTTGTCAATATGTTCGATAAAGCCAAAGAAAAGGGCGTAACAGTGATCGGGGTCAGAAATGTGATGTCCCCCAAAGAAATTATTGAGCGGGTCAGAGAAGCGGGTCTTTCGAAGGAGTAGTGCATCAGGACGTGACAAGAACAAAAAGATGATCGAACAAAAGAGAGGGGAATTTCATGAGTATACCAAAACTGCAGATCGCTTGCGATCACTCCGATTTAGCTGGTGCACTGGCGGATATCAAAAAAGTCGGCGATGTGGTGGATATCATTGAAGCAGGAACTATTTTACTGTTGCAAGAAGGAGCACAGGTCCTACGCTGCTTCCGAGCGATGTATCCGGAAAAGTTGATCGTAGCAGACACAAAATGTGCCGATGCCGGTGGGACGGTCGCCAAAAACTGCCAGCAAGCTGGCGCGGATTATATGACCGTGATTTGTGCAGCAACGATCCCAACAATGAAGGCAGCGGCAAAAGAAATTGCTGAGATCCAAGTAGAATTATATGGTGACTGGACCTACCAGCAAGCACAGCAGTGGCTAGATGCCGGCATCTCACAAGCTATCTATCATCAAAGTCGTGACGCACTGTTAGCTGGTGAAACATGGGGAGAAAAAGATTTAACGAAAGTCCGTAAATTGATCGATATGGGGTTTCGAGTGTCAGTCACGGGAGGATTGAGCGTCGAGACGTTGGCTCTGTTTGCTGGCATTGATGTGTATACCTTTATCACAGGACGAGGCATCACTGCAGCTGACGATCCGCAACAAGCAGCAGTTGATTTCAAGCAAGAGATTTTACGGATTTGGGGGTAGTTTTCCATGAGTTTGATCGGTCTATATGAAAAAGCAACACCCAAAACCCTCTCTTGGTCGGAACGATTGCAGTTTGTCAAAGACCGAGGCTTCGATTTCATTGAAATGTCCATTGATGAAACTGATGAACGCTTGGCACGCTTAGAGTGGGACCAAGAGCAACGCAAAGAGATCGTCGAGGCAATCTATGCCTCGGGGATCAAAATCTTGTCTTTATGTCTCAGTGGACATCGGCGGTTTCCCTTTGGTTCGATCGATGAAAAAAAGCGCAAGCACGCGATGCATCTGATGGAAAAAGCCATCGACTTGGCTTCAGATTTGGGTATTCGCTGCATCCAATTAGCCGGATACGATGTGTATTATGAGGAAAAAAGTCTTTGTAGCCGAGAATGGTTCATTGCCAATCTAAAAGAAGCAGTCGCCAGGGCATCTGAAAAGGGTGTCGTTTTGTCACTAGAGATCATGGATGATCCGTTTCTAAATTCTATCTCAAAGTATTTACGGATCAAGGAGCAGATCCCTTCGCCCTATCTACAAGTCTATCCAGATGTCGGGAACCTATCGGCCTGGCCAGAAAATGATGTCGGTTATGAATTAGAAAAAGGCATTTGCGAGATAACCCAGATTCATTTGAAAGATACATTGGCGGTTTCAGATAAGTTTCGAGGAAAGTTTAAAGAAGTACCGTTTGGCACTGGGTGTGTTGATTTTGATGGCTGCTTACGCACGCTGAAGCGGTTGAATTATAACGGTTCTTTTGTCATCGAGATGTGGAGTGAGACGAGCGCTGACCCGATTGCGGAAATCGAACAAGCCAAAGCATTTTTATTACCAAAACTAAAGGAGGTCGGTTACCTTGATCAATCAGCTTCAATTGATGAAAGAGCGAGTTTATCAAGCCAATAAGAGACTGCCTGAGGAAGGACTAGTAAAGCTAACTTGGGGAAATGTCAGTGAGATCGATCGAGATTTAGGGATCATCGTCATTAAACCCAGTGGTGTTGATTATCAGACGATGACGGTTGATTCAATGGTGGTTTGCGACTTAGCGGGAACGCCGAAAGAGGCGAAGGCGTTGAAGCCTTCCTCGGATATCAAAACCCATGCGCTATTGTATAAGCACTTCGAAGGCGTCAAGGCGATCGTCCATACGCATTCGACAAATGCGGTAAAATGGGCGCAAGCACAGCGAGACATCCCTGCATATGGAACGACGCATGCGGATACTTTTTATGGTAGTGTCCCTTGCACACGACCGTTACGGGCCTCTGAGGTAACGGCAGACTATGAAAAAGAAACTGGCAAAGTCATTGTCGAGACGTTTGAAAAGCGGGGATTAGATCCACTTGCATGCCCAGCTGTCCTCACAGCGGGACACGGTCCCTTTACTTGGGGGCAATCTGCGGAACAAGCGGTCAGCAATAGTATTGTTTTAGAAGAGGTTGCAGAAATGGCATTAGGTACCGAAGCTTTGACCTTGGATCGAACACCGATCGCTGATTATTTGCTGGATAAACATTATTTCCGCAAGCATGGCGAACATGCTTATTATGGACAAGGATAACGGAAAAGTAGCCATTCCTAGCGATCAAGGAACGGCTGCTTTTCTATTCGTTTTCTTCAGCGAGTGTTTTCACATAAAAGCGATCCATCGTGGTATGCTGTGCTGCCAATAGTGGCTGACACAATGCGCGATAGCCGGCTTTTTGATAGACATGCAAGGCTGCTTCTAGAGAATGATGGGATTCTAAATAGAGTTGCCGATAACCTAGTTCAACAGCTTTGGCCTCGATCTTCGCCAGCAAGGGATAGCTGAGGCGCTGCCCTTTGGCAGCATCACTGAGATAAAATTTTTGCAGCTCGGCGATTTGCCCTTCTGAATCATAAGCGGCAAGACCACCGCCGCCTAAAAGGGTACCCGATTCATTAGTGACGACAAAATAATGGCGGCTAGCAGGATCTGCTGCATAAAATTCACTTAAGTGGTCTAACTCGGGATCAAAATAGGCAGTCCCTGGAACCGCCAACTGGTGGTCGGTCAAGCTTTTGCGAATGATAGCGGCTAAGGGCGCATCATCTTGAGATTGGATCGAACGAAATATCGGCTTCATGCAGCTCCTCCTTAAAGTGAAAGTAAATGAATAGCTATAGTGTACCACAGCATTGAGGTAGTGTTTAGTGATGATAAGAAAAGCCATCCTCGCAATGGCGCCCCTCTTTAATAAGAAAACCGCCCCTCGTTGCCGGGCTCCTAATGTGAAAAGGAGTATGGCGCAACGAGGGGCGGTTTTTGTACGTTAGTCATGGAAGCAGTAATTAGAGCGTTTCACCATTGGAGGCGATCACTTGCTGGTACCACGCAAAGGAATCTTTTTTCAAACGATTCAAGGTTCCTTTCCCGGTATTATCTTTGTCGACATAGATCATGCCATAGCGTTTCTCCATTTCGCCGCTGCCGAAGCTGACGATATCAATGATCCCCCAAGGCGTATAGCCTAATAACGGTACACCATCTTCAACTACCGCTTTTTCCATCTGTTCGATGTGCTCTTTCAGGTAAGTGATGCGGTAGTCATCATGGACTTGCTGCTCATCAGTTAGTTGATCGTAAGCACCAAAGCCATTTTCCACGATAAATAGCGGCAAGTCATAGCGTTGATAGATTGTATTTAACACATAACGCAACCCGACTGGATCGATAGGCCAGCCCCAATCAGAAGCACTGATATAAGGATTACTCACGATTTTTGCTCCTGGGATATCCTCAGTTGGTGTGCCAGCCACCTCATCAAGGGTTGAGATCGTTCCTGACATGTAATAGCTGAACCCAATATAATCAACGGTTCCCGCTTTTAATAGCGCTTGTTCCTCGGGCGTGATCTCAATCGTAATGCCTTTTTTCGCCCAATATTTTTGCACATAGGTTGGGATCTTGCCTCGTACGTGGACGTCGCTGTAAAAATAGCGCCGTTCATTGGCTTTGACGGATGCCATCAAATCAGCGGGTGCGCAAGAGTAGGGGTAGACTGGGACATAGGCCATCATACAGCCAATCTGAAACTCTGGATTGATTTTTTTGCCTTCGATCACCGCTGCCGCACTGGCAATCAACTCATTGACGCCCGCTTGAAAGACGAGTGCTTCTTTTTGACTGTCATCCTCGATGATCATGGCAGAATTGGTCCAAACGTGCAGCGGCTCTTGCCCATCTGCTTGATTATTGATCTCATTGAAGGTCATCCAATACGTTACTTTGTCACGATACCGTTGAAAAACAGTCTTGGCGAATTTGACAAAGAGGGGAATCACTTCTTTGTTAGCAAACCCACCAAATTCTTCATAGAGGGCATAAGGCATTTCAAAGTGGGACAAAGTGATCACGGGTTCGATGCCGTTTGCCTGCAATTCGTCGAAAAGATCATCGTAGTATTGGAGACCGGCTTCATTTGGTTCTTCTTCTGTTCCAGTTGGATAGAGCCGACTCCAAGAAATCGATGTCCGTAGACATTTCAAGCCCAGCTCTTTGAATAACTGGATATCTTCTTTGTAACGGTGATAAAAGTCAATGGCTTCATGGTTCGGGTAATACTCTCCTTCAATGACGCCTTTGGTGATTTTACGGGGAATACCGTTGCCACCGGCCGTCATAACATCAGCGGTACTCATTCCACGGCCAGCAACATTCCAAGCGCCTTCCGCTTGATGGGCAGCGATCGCGCCGCCCCATAAAAAATCTTTCGGCATTTTTGCGGACATAAATTTCATTCCTCCTCGACTCATTCGTTTGCTTATAATTCTACTTTCTGGGAACGGTTAGAGGCGATCACGAAAGGCAAATAGATCAAGACCGAAATCGCAAGACAAACGACACCGACAACCGCAGCGATCGCATTTCCTCCAGTTCCTAAAAAGAGATTAATGATTCCTGGGGTCGTCCATGGTACCCCAATCGCTGGGGTCGGCATGATCGGCCAGACAACAGTGACAAAATAACCCACCAAAATATTGACCATAGGCGTCAAAATAAACGGAATGATCATGATTGGGTTCAAGACGATCGGTAGACCGAAGATCATCGGCTCATTGATTTGGAAAATCCCTGGAACTAAAGACATCTTAGCGATCTCACGTTGTTCTGGACGTTTTGAAGCGATGAAGATCGCAATGATCAAGCCCAATGTCATACCAGTTCCGCCCATATTTGCGAACATATCATTTAAAACGCCCCAAGTTTCTTTGTAAGGAACGTCCCACAAGGAGCCGCCTTGGTTGATAAAGTCTAGGTTAGCTAGGTCCTGTTCGGTAAAAATCGCTGAACGAACCGCATTCAAAGTATTTGGTCCATGGATCCCGATCGCAAACAACGTAGTTTGCAAGAACGCCAAGATCAAGACACCGACGACATTGCCCCCCAGATCCCGCAATGGACTTTGGATTCCATTATAAATCAGTTCATTGATGCCTTCTGGTGCGATCATCAAAACTAAGAAATTGATCAAAGCAGTGACTGCCACGATGATCACGATCGGAATCATGCCAGAAAAGGAACGAGAAACTGCTGGTGGTACCATTTCAGGCATTTTGATCTGCAATCGTTTGACCTTGAAAAGCTTCGGTAAGAATTCACCGACCAAACAAGCCACGATCATAGCTACGAACAACCCTTGGGCGCCTAAATATTGTGTGGAGATCACATTGACATCATCTACTGCAAAGGAGGTCGGGTACAAGATCATAAAGGCAGCGACACTTGTCAAACCAACTAGTGTAGCATCTGCTTGGAAATGTTTGGCTAAAAGTTGGGCAACAAGAAACGCAATGAATAAACTCATGATGTTGATGGTCCCGTTCGCCACGGAAGCTAGGACTTGCTGAGCACTTTCCAGATTAGGGAAAAGCCGATTCAGTTGAAATAATTGCACGATGAAACTTTCATTGGAAAATAAAATATTGTTGACCAAAATAACGAGAGAAGAAGCGATGGTCAGTGGGAAAATCAGCATGAACGCATCTCGAATCGCTGCTACGTGGCGTTGATTGTTCAACTTTGTTGCGATTGGTACCAACGAGCGGTCTAACAGGTCATTGAATTTTTGCATAATAATAACACCTTTCATTAATTGATGCCATCATTATAGCGAATGAAAACGACTAAAAGTAAGCGGATACGGATTCCGTACATATCTCTCAAGAAATGAAAAAAATTCCGCAGCTGGAACACAGTGTTACAAAAAAAGATGGTTCAGTAAACTGAACCATCAAGAATGGGTACGATAATCTTGCAAATAGCCGATCAGCGTTTCTAAAATCGCTACTGAAGGCAGTTGACTAGTCAAATCAAGAAAGATGTCTTTGCGTTCCTCTTTGATCGCATACTCGATCGAATAATCGCACAGACGTGCCAACGTACTTTCCCGATTAGGGGTAATGCAGTACTTCTGCACGATCGCCTGATTGTCTAAACCGGTAATGACTTCGATCAGTTCTTTGGTTTCACCAGAGACACTCAAAAAAACCAAAACATTCTTTTGCTCTTTTCGCAAAAAGCTTTTGATCGGGTAGGTCAGCTCATCAATGCTGATACTAAAGTAACCGAGGCTGGCTAGTTTGCGGGCAACGTATTGCGCGATTGCACCGGATGCCCCCATCCCCATAAATAAGATCAAATCGGCATCCCGCATCGCTTCGGCGAGTTTTCGTATTTGGTATTCCGCATCAGGGTGGAAGATCTGCATATTCAAGCCTTTGATGCGCGCTTCTAAACCTAAGTGTTCCGGATGTGCGTCAAAATGAGCTTTTTCTAAATGATTTTTGATATAGAAGCGAAATTCTGGAAACGACTGAAAGCCGACTTTTTGAATAAAACGAAAGACCGAAGTCGAAGAGACATGGGCATCATCGGCAATGTCGCGCACGCGCATATACGGGATCTTTTCTAAGTGATTGACGATAAAACGGTAGATTTCTTGTTCTACCGCAGAGAGCTTGTTCAAGTTTAATTGTTCAAAAAGCGCCATGCTGGTTCCTCGCTGTCCTAGATAATCAATTTACACCAGTATAGCATATCCGAACTTTTAACGGTGCAGCTGTTGATGGATCTGATAGACTGCGCCGATCAAGCCGGCGTCGTTTTTCAGCTTCGCTGGACGAACAGGTGCGATGGTTTGTCCGCGCAAATAATTGATCGCTTCATGCCGTGTTTCCGTGATCGTCAAGCGAGCCTGCAGTCGTTCCCAGAAATAAGGATTGGCACTGATGCCGCCGCCGATCAATACCAATTCTGGGTCAAAGCAGCTGATCAAATTGATCAGCCCTACAGACAGATCCGTCAGAAATTGGTCCGTCAGCTTCAGCGCCAACGCTTCGCCTTGCTGCGCGCGGTCAAAAATCTCTTTGGCGTCTTGGGTGGGTTCAAAGCCAGGAACTGCTGCCCCCGCTAAATTGTAGAGGCGAATCAAGCCGCCCACGACGGCAGTTTTTTTATTGATGGAACTTTCCTCGATATTGCCTTCTTCTGGCAGCTGATCGATCACCATCCAGCCAAATTCACCAGCCATGCCATGAGCACCTCGGTAGACTTGGTTATTGAGCACGATCCCACCGCCTACACCAGTGCCTAGGACAAGACACAAATAGTTAGCAGACTCTTGTGCATTCCCGATCCATTTTTCAGCAATCGCTGCTGCATTGGCATCATTTTCCACCGCCACAGGCAATCCTGTACGCGCTTCCAAGACTGCTTTAAAATTTTCACCATATAACGATTTGATAGCGCCAGCCGTTAACATAAACCCGTCTTTTTGAACGATCCCTGGGGCACTGATCCCAATGCCATCAATCGTGTGGCGGCTCTGGGCATCTTCGATGATCGTGAGTAGATCCTGATAAAACTGGGCTGGTTCATAGCTAGTAGGGATCGCTGATTTTTCAAGGATCACTCCGCTTTCATCTAAAACACCATATTTAATACTTGTTCCGCCAATATCAAATCCTACGTACATTCTTCTTCCTCACCTTCTAAAACATTGTTGCCTTAAGTGTACCATCTGGCAGGAGGAATTTTTTTCTTTTTTCAGCTATTTTTTGCCTGCCGTTTCCGCTGCATCCAAATAAAACAAAATATCACTTTTGCCTTCCTGATTGGTTCCTTTGTACACCTCCGTATCCAGGCCTCCGATACGAAAGCCTGCTCGCAAGTAAAACAGACAGGCAGAAGGATTGTTGTCCTGCGCTTGTGTATAGATGCCGCGATAGCCTTTGGCAAGGGCCGCTTTCAGTGCCTGTTGGATCAACAGTTGACCGATTCCTTGCTGGCGGTAGTCTGTGTTGACCTTTAAGTCATAGAGGTACAGATACTTGAAAAAAGCGTCTTGAACGATCGCTAAGCCGATACATTTTCCATCATCATAAGCACCGATAAACAGACTGTTTCGGCTCATTTCGTCATAGCAATAATTTTCATCTGGGAAACGCATCGTCTGAATGTCTTCAGGTGCAAATTTACAGATCGTGTACTGCCAGTTGCCCTCATTATAAGTCGGCAGCATTTTCCCCCATAAGGAGAAGGGTTCGTTTTTCAAGCGAATGTCAGCTTGGTGTTCTTGATCGATCAGTTTGATTTCTAGCATGGGACACCTCGTTATCTTTTATAATAGCAGTTGTTTGGTTTGATGCGGTTGTGGGTATTGTACATGCCAATGTCTCGCTACTAGGGGAACATTGGCATAAACTTGTTAACCATTTTAAAGTGGATTTCAATCGATATCGTTATTATAAAGTATAGAAGTTTCGATTTTACAAATACCCATAATAAAGAATCTGATGGTTGGCATATTGCTGGTAGTCTTTTAGGCAGCGAATCGCTTGGCTATAATCTTCTGCTCGGAGATGGTCGATGTAGGTTTGGAAAAATTGAACCGTTGACAGTGTTTTTTTAGGTGAATTTTTAGGATTCGCCATTTTTTTATAGATTGAGGCACTAATGACACGGCTGCTCAACCATTGGTAGGTGCTGACCAGCAGATCGTTGGGGCTGGCTGCCATGATCGCCATGTAGACTTCTGGCATCTTGTTCATATAATTGACGTAATCCATCTGCTGTCGGTACGTTTTGGCTTCATTCAGCAGCTGTTGAATGTCGTCAATCGCAAAACTCCCCAAACCAGCAGCAACCTGCTCAGTAGTTAAAATCAGCCAATTGACACAGATTTGCGTGATATCGGCCAGTTCTTTGATTGAAGCTTCCCGCAAAACGACCCCGCGGTTTTTCTTATAAGTGACCAATTTTTCGTGTTCCAGCTGTTTTAAAGCAGAGCGGATCGGGCTGCGGCTATAGCCGGTCGATTTGGACAAAGAAGCTTCCGAAAATGCTTCGCCGACTTTGATATTTCCTGTGAGGATCTCACTTTTTATTTTTTTATAAACAATGGTTTCGATGGTTTCTTCCAACGTCGTTTCCTCCATTTATGGGTTTACAAGACCTTTACGTAGTTTTTACCGGTTCTTGATGACGCCTTTGTTTCAATCAAAGTATACTACATATTGTTAGTAGTATACTACTAAACAAAACGAAAAGTGAGGATTTTTTATTATGAATAAAAAACAGTGGGCTTTGGTTGGTCTCATTCACATTTTTGCACTAGGTATGCTGGCAGGCTGCGGGAAATCAGCAGCATCGGCGGATGCTAAGGATGGACAGTCAGTTGATAAACTGACGATCGTTCAAATACAAGATGAAACAAATCCAGACTCTGGTCAGAAAAATGAGCAGTTCCGTTCAGACATGTCAGAGGCGTTAGGAATTGAAGTGGAAGAATTAGAAGGTGCTGACTATTCAGTCGGGATCGAAGCGTTGAAAGCAGGGAAGCTGGATGTTTTACTGGTTAGTCCAATGAGTTATTATCAAGCCAAAAAAATCGCAGGTGCAGAACCACTAGTGACAACGACTTCAATGGGCCAAGAAGAATACAAAACGCTTTTCGTTGTTGGAAAAGACGATACCACGACGCAGTCATTGGCTGATTTAAAAGGAAAAAGCTTTGCCTTTGTTGATCCTGCTTCTTCTTCTGGCTATATGTACCCCAAGGCGAAATTAGTTAAAGAGTTGTCATTGGACCCCAATCAATTAGAAAATCCCGGCTATTTTTTTGATACTGTTGCCTATTCAGGCAAGCACGATTCCAGTTTGATGGGGGTAGCCAAAGGAGATTACGATGCCGCAGCAGTGGCTGGACAAGTCATCACCTCACTCGTAGATGCTGGGATGATCCAAGAAGACGATATCCGAGTGATTGGAGAAACAGAGACGATCCCGAATGCCCTCTTCGTCGTTCGCTCCGATTTGCCAGCAGAAACCAAAGCGGCATTGAAAGACTTTTACCTTACCTATGAAAACGAAGAGTATTTTGAGACCTTCTATGGCAGCAAAGAGGTTCGTTTTACCGAAGCAAAAGATGAAGATTATGAAGTGGTACAAGAAATGGTCGAGATCCTTAACTTAGAGGAGGAATAGTCATGGCGAATAACTTATTAGAAATCAAGCAGTTGAGCAAAACCTATGATGGAAAAAAATACGCGTTGTCGAAAATTGATTTAACGGTGACAGAAGGGGAATTTATCGTCGTGATCGGTCCATCGGGTGCTGGGAAATCGACCTTTATCCGCTCAATCAACCGCATGATCGAACCTTCTGAGGGGCAAGTGATCTTTGCGGGGACGGACATCACCCGTGCGAAGAAAAAGCAGCTGCGACAGATTCGTTCAGAAATCGGCATGATTTTTCAACATTACAATCTGATTGGCCGTACCAATGTGCTTAAGAATGTCCTGCATGGGCGTTTAGGGAAAATTCCTTTTCGCAAAACGGCTTTCGGGCTGTATCCTGAAAAAGACAAACAAGAGGCGGTCCAACTATTAGAAAAAGTCGGTCTACAAGAGCAGATGTACCAGCGAGCTAATGCTTTGTCCGGGGGACAGATGCAACGAGTTGGTATATGCCGCGCCATCATGCAGCAGCCGAAGCTGATCTTGGCGGATGAACCGATCGCTTCTTTAGACCCTAACGCTGCGAAAGTCGTCATGAAACAGTTGCAAGAGATCACCCAAGAGCGCCAGATCACCTGCATCGTCAATCTGCATCAAGTTGATTTTGCCAAGGCGTATGCCACTCGGATCATCGGCGTCAAAGAAGGGAAGATCGTCTTTGACGGAAAGCCCCAAGAATTGACAGAAGCGATGATCGCACATATCTATCAAGGAAAAGAAGAACAGCAGAGGTTAACGCAAGCAACGATTCCCGTAGGAAAGGAGCAGTTGACCTATGGAGAAGCCTAGATTCGTGATTCCGTTGAGGGTTGAATCAAACAAAGGACGAATCTTGAACGGCTTGTTGGTAGTAGTAGCTGTTCTATTGTCGTTTGCCTATTTGCAAATCAATCTGGTGGAAGCCTTTCGGTCACTTCCAGCATTTGTGGGATTTTTTGTGCAAAACTTTTTCCCAGCAAATTTTACAAACATCCGTAGTTACTTGCCCTTGGTGGCAGAGACCGTCTTGTTTGCGATCGTTGGCACTTATCTCTCGGCTTTTTTGGCTTTTGTCTGCGGGTTGCTGATGTCAGAGCAGACGAATCCGTATCCGCTAGTGCGGACGAGCGTCCGCATGGTGATCTCTTTTCTGAGAAATATCCCAGTACTGGTTTGGGCATCGCTGTTCGTTTATATTTTCGGCATTGGGAATATGGTGGGGCTGTTGGCATTGACCGTTGCGACCTTAGGTTTTCTGGCTCGTTCTTATGCGGATTCGATCGATGAGATCGGCAGCAGTAAATTAGAAGCGCTGCGAGCAGCAGGCGCCTCTTATTGGCAGATTCTTTTTCATGGATTGATTCCTGAATTTATTCCTTCTTGGATCAATTGGACCTTATTTTCTTTCGAAATCAATATTCGTGCGTCTTCCATTTTAGGAATGGTGGGGGCAGGAGGAATGGGGATCATGATTCAGACCAATATTCGTTTATTTAAATACCGCGAAGCGTTTGCCCTGATTATTCTTTTAGTTTTGCTGGTGCTATTGACTGAATTTGCAGTCAATCAGCTTAGAAAACGAATTGCCTAATTGAAGGAGGAAGCGATGACAACAAAAATTGCATTATCTACGAAAAAAGAACGACTGCTGACTTTAGGCACGATTTGTGGCCTCGTCTTATTGCTGATCACAAGTGTGGCTTTGCTGGACTTGGAGGTCGCGCGCTTTTTAAGCCGTTGGCAAGATGCTGGGACGATTTTGGCAAAATTTATGACCCTCGACTTTTCAAAAATCATTCCAGCGTTGGGCCAATTGTTTGTTTCCTTGTGTATGGCGATCTGCGGCTTATTCATCGGGTGGCTCATTGCACTGGTATTAAGCTTTCTTGGAGCAGCCAACACCACACCGCATCTTTTCCTTTCAATGCTTATCAAAGGCAGCGTAGCGGTAGTACGGGCCGTTCCAGCCCTTGTGTGGATCTTGATCGTGGTGGCTAGTTTAGGATTTGGGAATACCTCGGGGGTTTTGGGACTGGTTTTCCCGACGGTGGGGTATTTAACAAAATCCTTTATCAGTTCGATCGAAGAACAAGACGCGGCAATCATTGAAACGATGCAAGCCACCGGTGCCGGCTGGCTGCAAATGATCACAGAAGGCCTGCTGCCTAACTTGAGCAGCCGCTTTCTAACCTGGACGTCGATTCGTCTGGAAGGCAACATTGCTGAGTCGATCTCACTTGGAATGGTAGGCGCCGGCGGGATCGGCATGCTCTTGACGCGGGCGATCGGTCAATACAATTATGGTGAAATTTCGATGCTGATTTTGCTGATCTTTTTCACGATGATCAGTGTCGAATTAGGGATCGGACAAGTCAAAAAACGAATGAGATAAGGAGACGATCAAGAATGTACACACGATTGCCATTAAAAGGAACCTATAATACAAGAGATTTAGGCGGTTATGCCGCAAAAGACGGAGCAACTGCTTGGAAGCGTTTCTTAAGAAGCGACAGTCTAGCCAATCTACATCCAGAAGATATCGCTTTTTTACAAAGGTATCAGCTGACGACCATCATTGATCTACGGACGACCTTAGAGATCGAAAAGGAGCCAACCCCTGTGATCGACGGTGTGGCGAACTGGCCGATCTCCTTGATTTCAGAAACGATGGGGGACGTGACGCAACTGGAGCAGCCGCTGATTTTCAATATGGCGGAGCTGTATATCCAGATGATCGAAGACCGTAAAGAGCAAATCAAGCAGATCATGGAAACGATGGCTGCTGCCGAAGGTTGTGTGCTGTTTCATTGTGCGGCGGGCAAAGATCGGACGGGTGTGATCGCTATGCTGCTGCTTCAACTGGCAGATGTAGCAAAAGCTGATATTATTGCCAACTATCAAACGACGCACACCTATTTAGCTGCTAACCCGCTGGTGGCTCAGCAAGTCCAAACGATCACGAATGAGATGTGGCTGTCAGCACCGGAGTATCTTTTGCCCGTCTTAACACATCTGGAAGAAACCTATACCGATGCGTATCATTATTTGCGGACGATTGGTGTCGCACAAGAGACCCTCGTTCATTTGCAAAACAAGTTGATCGATGTGGCAGTGACGGTTTAAAGGTCACGAACAAACGGAACATCTAAGTGAGGGACTACTGCTTCTTTTGAAAAAGTAGGCCCTTTTTGTCTTAGTCACAATGACCGACGGAAAAATACGCCTTAAGTTTGATTATATTTATCGCTTGTTTTTTTATACTGAAGGTAGATAGAAAAAACGGAGGACAATCACTTGAAAAAAGCAATTAGTATGATCCTGCTCGTGTTAACGATCGGGACCGTCACATTGGTTACATGGTCTTATTTTACGAAAGATGATTCCAGCGAACTGGTTCAGCTGGTGGATCGTTTCAATCCTTTCGTACCGGAGAAAAAGGTTTATGTCAAAACATCCGATGAGTATGGCGTGCCGCAAGAACATGATGCCTATGAATATACGCAAGAAGGAATCAATGAAGATGGACAAAAAATAAAAATCACGTTTTGGGCACCACAAAAATTAAAAGAAAATGCCTACCTAGAGCTTGATGCAAAGGGCAAACATGTGGAGTCGTATCAAGAGGTGACCGAGCAGGATCTCCCTGACGCTATCAAAGACGAGTTGGTTACGACCCATTGATCATCGAGCCTGCTTGAAGAAACGGACAGAAAGTCATTTCCCACAAGTTGGGAGATGGCTTTTTTTAGTACCTTCACCTAAAGAAAAGTTCGCCAAGATTTGATTTGGGTGAAAAAGATTAGAGGATGATAGAATTTTCAGAAAAAATAGATAATTTTTTCAATTCTTAGTTGCAATAGCAGAAACGTCTGGTATTCTCTATGAGGTAGTTAAAAAAAATCATTCATATAATTAAAAATAGCAACAGTGAGAGAATCACTGTGTATGAAGGATCAACGGTTTTCGAGGAGGAACGTATGACAGAAAAAAATCAATTAAAAAAACAGATGAAAACCAGACACATCACTATGTTGGCACTAGGTGGCGCAATCGGTGCCGGCCTATTCAAAGGCAGTGGGGAAGCGATCCAGTTAGCGGGGCCTGCGGTCTTGCTGGCGTTTATTTTTTGTGGGCTGATCTTATTTGTCGTCATGACAGGACTGGGACAGTTGGTTTTATCTGACCAAAAACAACATGGCCTTTCGGGCTTAGTCCAGCCGTATCTTGGCTTGCATACAGCTGATTTCATTGATTGGATCTACTGGTCAATGTGGATGATCAACATCATCGCCGAAGCAGTTGCTGCCGCAAGCTTTTTGCAGCTGTGGTTTCCCAATATTCCAGCTTGGATCTTTGTTTTGATTTTGGCACTACTCACGACCATCATCAATTTGTTTTCGGTCCGCTTGTTTGCAGAAACGGAATACTGGCTTTCGTGGGCCAAAATCAGTGTGGTGATTGTGCTGATCTTGGTGGGTCTCTATCTGGTTGCCACGCAAGTCTTTGATCTGGGCTTTTTACCGACGATGAGACAAATGACAGACTATGGTGGTTTTGCCCCTCATGGTCTCAAAGGATTTATCAATTCGTTATTGGTCGTAATCTATTCGTACGGCGGTTCTGAATTAGTAGCCATCACGATTAGTGAAGCAGAAAATCCCAAAAAAGCGATCCCTCAAGCAATCAAAGGAGTAATGACTCGGATTGCCGCTTTTTACATCATTCCCATGTTTCTTTTACTGATCATTTATCCGTGGAATCAATTAGCAGATCCAAATGTCAGTCCCTTTGTAATGGTGTTTCAAAAAATCCATGTGCCTTTTGCTTCCGACATCGTTAATTTAGTGATCATTTTGGCCTTGTTTTCCTCCATCAATTCTGGGGTCTATGCTTCTTCAAGAACGTTGTTTTTCCGGTTAAGCAACAATGGCCAGAAAAAAAGCCGCTTCACGATGCTGAATAAAAACAGCGTGCCCCAACGAGCGATCATGTTTTGCAGCGGTACTTTATATCTTGGAGTCGTTCTTTCTTACTTTTTAGGCGACAAACTCTTCAATTATCTGGCAGGCTCCCTGTCGTATACTGTATTACTGATTTGGTTGTTGATCAGTGTGGCGGCGTTTGTTTTGGTACGCAAGCAGAAGAAAATGGGCTATACGATTTTTTTGGGTGGGGCGATCCTTGCGTTGCTTTTGCTGTTTGCCGGAATCTTGATCACTAACCCATTAGCGGTTACAGGTTTCACCGCATTGCTGTATACGATCATTTTTCTTAGTTTTTATTGGAACCATCGAAAAATAGGGGACACCAGTGGAAAAAGTTGAAGAACCCTCCCTTAAGGCATAAACTGATGGAGAAGGAACAGCCCGCTTGGCTATTTTTTCGCTTCTCAGGAACATGGCTAAAAATAAAGTAAAGGAGAATACGAAAATGGTTAATTTTTGGACATTGATTTTCGGCACCCTCAGCTGGGTTGTGGTGGAAAGTCTGCTTTACAACCCGATGCATAAGTGGGGCAAGTTTTGGGCGAAAGAATCAGGAATGGCAGAGAAGATGGACGGTCAGCAGATGACGACCGGTGACATGCTCTTTACCTTTGGCGGCACGATTGTTGGTGGGATTCTCTTATCGGCAGCGACCTATCAAGTCGTCTATTGGTTTGCCACATTCGATCATGATGGTTGGCTGATGACCTCCTTGCAAGTCGCTTGCTTATTGTGGCTAGGGGTGTATGGGGTCGCCACCTTCGTGATGGCTGTTTACTCGGGACAGTCCCGTAAATTAGTTGGGCTGCACCTTGTGAATGGGTTTCTAGGAGTGATCGTTTTAGGGCTTGTTGTCGGACTAATTGGACAATAGGCAGCGATCATATCCCAGCGAGAACGTTCAAAGATCTCAACGAATCAATCCTAAAGAAAGCCGATCTTGTCTCGACAAGGTTGGTTTTTTTGCGTGTGAAATTAATCTCACTATAAAAAAAAGCTATAAAAGCAAATTTTTTATGCTATACTGAAAATAACTCAATTTGACAGGAAACACAAACCCACGGGTTTGCGAAAAATCATGAAAGAAGGAAACTTAGGGAAAACGAGGAGGGGAAAAATGAAAACGAAAAGCAAGTTAGGTAGAAGAATGTTTGCTACCGTTTGTTTGGCGGTGCTATTTTTTTTGGCAAGCTGCAGCCGCTCAGGGGTTGACTCTGCAGCTGCAAATCAAGTATTGACCAATAGCAACAGTCATCAACAATATGCTTTGTATCTATTTGAAGATGGAAGGATCACTGTCAATAAAACGCTGAGTTTTTTGGTCGATCCGAATCAGGAACCTGCGGACTTGGTAGAAGAACAAGAGGCGCAATTAGTGCAGATCAACGAAACACTGCAAGCAGAGTTTCCCAAAAGCAAAGCACTGACTGCGGCAGACATCGGCACTATGCACACCTTTGAAGTGACAAATGCCCAAGTGATCATTGATCAAGAGAAAAAGGAAGTGCGCATGACTGGCGATGATTTTGAGAAAGTATTCAAAATGGTGGACAACAATGACAAGCGTCTGATCGATGATGAACAAAACGAGTACGAGTTTTCTTACGATGAGAAATAGCAAGTGACAAAAAAGCAGCTGCCTCCGACGAGACAACCGCTTTAGACTGCAGACAAACCTTAGACAAAAATGAGGTTTGTCTTTTTTTGTTGTAAAATTTAGTGACTATTACGGAAAACATTTTGCGCAAGGAGTAAGTCCGCGACTTTGCGCTTCTGCTAAAGTGGCAGGCGTGTAGGTACCGTTACCGCATTTTCTCGTATGATATTTCGAACCTGTTGGTGTAACGAGGACCGACGTTTGGGCTTGATTGCTAGCAGCGGCTGGCTGGCTTTGTTCTGGCACAGCGGCGGCTGCCTGCCGTTCTTCCTCCGCCTTAGCTTGTGCGGCTGCTTGTTCGTTGGCAGTGATCGTTTGCGCCACTGTTTTCGTTCGAGCAGCTAATTCCTCATCGGGGGTCTTGAGACGAGCGACAGCATCTTCTGCACGAGCAAGGGCATCTTTTGTCGGCTCCGCCTCTGCCGCTTCCACCGCTTGGACAGCTTCTGCAACGAGGGCTTCTGCTTCTTTCTCAGAAATCTTGGTTTCTACAGTGGATAACCGACTTTCAAACGTTTCCTTGTTCAAAACCGCTTGTGCAACTAATTCTTTTGCCTGATCGAAATCACTGCGCTCAAGGGAAGCTTCAGCAGTATCGAGGGCTTTGCCGATGGCAAGATGGTCTTCAACTACCGCGAGCCGAGTAGCGAGATCTTCGTAGGTTTTACTTAAAGCATGAATCAGCGTCACGGCTTCGTTGTAATTCTTTTGGTTTGGCTGGGTTTCGGCAAGAGCCAGTGCCGTCTCGGCTTTTACCAGTGCTTCTTGTTCTTGTTTTTCAGCTTGCAAACTCGCTAGAAATGCGTGAGAAGGTTTGACGGTGACGACCTCTTCTTTAGTGATTCCACCCATGGAGGTTTGGACAGTAAATTCCTGTTCCTCTTCATCTTCCAGTTGGACAGCATAAGAAAATGTTTCGTCCGCCAGCGAAACCTCCACCCCGTTGATCGTCAGTTGCGCTTCTGGGTTGGTTCGCCCAGTGATCGCCGCTTCGCCTTGCTCATTCGTAACCAGTTCTGCTTCATCTACGTGAAGCTCCGGTGTTGCTGCAGGAGTCAATAGTGCCCCGCCAATCAATAAGAGAAAACCACCCATAAAAATAACGATCTTGTTGCGAAGCGGCTTTTTCTTGATCAATCCAAGAATAAGAAAGATTCCGCTTACAACCATTGTCAAAAAACCAATAACAAAAATAAACATCCCCATAACTTTTTCCAATTCCTTTCTTGTGAATATTTTAATTATAACATTTTTATTAACGTATCCGCCATTAATAACTGGGATCAATAGTGATGAGAGTAGTAGGGAGGACTAATCGCAAATCAATATTTATTTTTTATCAATAATAAATAGATTTACATTATTTTTTATTATAAAATGATACATAAAGGGCTATCTTTGTTTATGCTGCCTTTTTCAAAAAGACACTTGATACCAATACACTTGTTTGCTTTATCACTAGAAACAGACGCTTGAACCAAAAGGATTGAAACGAGCAAACATCTGCAAATCAGCAGTTTCCTTTTGTTCCTTCCCCCAAATAACACCATAAAAAAGAGATTCCCCCTCACTTGCAACCAAGCCATTTCATTGATAAGAAAATCAGTATGTGCAAAAGGAGTAGCAATGAAAATCACACAAATCCAATGTCCCAGCTGCTTGGGTCAGTTAACCGTTGACTGGGAGACAGGAAAAGCAGTCTGCCAGTATTGCTTAACTAAGTCAGTCCTACAGTCGCCGCCAAAACAAACGCAAGAAGCTTCGAATGAACAAGCTCCCGTAGTTTTTCAAGAAGTCAAAGAAGGGTTTTATTCGTTTACCTTTAATGAAGACGAGGTAGCAAATGCCTTGAAAAAATGGCTGATCCAACAGGAATCAGTTCCTGAGGGCATTGTCGTTCATCTTGAAGTCAGCGAGGTAAAACGATATTTTATTCCGATTTATGAATTTCAGGTGACCTATGCGATGCACTGGGAGGGGGCCATTGGCTACGATACCCATTCCATTGCTTGGGACGGCTCGCATACGACCACGTGGGAAAAGAAGCGAGGCGACCATCCAGATGAGACGGTCATACTCTATCAATGCGGCAGTTCGGAGGTGATCGAGCAAGAAATTCCTCAGAGCTTCGAGGTCAATGATGAAATGAAAAGAAAACCGCACTTTAGTACCGATCAAAAGGAATTTCAACAGCTAATCTCAGCACATGCTATTCATGCTTTTCCCTTTGATATTGAGCAAGAGCAGGCGCTCTTTGGTTCTGAAAAACAAGCGGAATTGAGAGCCCATGCGAATGCCGTGATCCAGAAGAAAGAATCTGCTGATCATCTAAAAGAGCTGCACCTAGATCTTTCCCTGATCAGCTGTGCTACAGAAAAGCTCTACTTTCCCTTGTATATGGGCACCTTCAAGTACCAAGAGCAATCCTTTGAATTTGCGATCGACGGCAAAGATCCTGACCGAATGAAGCTGCCGATTATCCCACAATGCCAAGAAACCTTACAAACGGTTGCGAATTTTTCAAAAGCTCGCAAGGTTTTTGGCTGGTCCTCCGTACTCTTTTTTTCGTTAGGTGTGCTCCTGATGATCTTGGCGCTATTCATTTCTGAATGGATCCCTCTAGGAAGAGTGTTCAGAGCTGTCATAGGGGGGATTGTCATGAGTTCCCTGCCAACTGCCGTCTATTGGGTAGTATCGGGGATAGTGTTGCACTTTCTAAGAGAACAGTATCTCAAAACAGCCCGAAAATTTAGAGATGAGCTCCAAAGAGAATTATTAGGTAAGAAAACGGTTGGGACCGCTTTGTTAGCAAACTACGAGAAGTGTGGAAAGAAGCTTGCAAGAATGAGGAAATTTTATGAATGGCTCGATACGATCGCTTATGTGGTCGTGGTCGTTACCCTTATTTGGAACATTCTTCGGTTTCTTTGATAAACCATCTTGTTGAAAAGAAAAAACGATTCATAAAAAGGAGAAAAAATGAAAATCACCCAAATCCAATGCCCCAGTTGCTTAGGGCGTCTAGAAGTTGATTGGGACTCAGGAAAAGCAGTCTGTCAGTATTGCTTGAATGAGCTGTTGATCAAACCGGAACAAAAAAAACAGGAACAAACAAACCAAGTCGTCTCGCTTAAAGAGTTGCCACGCATTCAAGGGACCGTCAAAGAAGGATTTTATCCGTTTGCTTATGATGAAAAGGCATGTGAAACGGCGTTGAAAAACAGACTAGCCTGGCAAGACACCATCTCGGAAAGTATCTTTTTTGAGCTAGAGATGGTTCATCTAAAACGTGTATTTATCCCGATGTATTATTTTCAAATTGCTTATGATGCGCAAGTGAGAGGAAGCTATGTCCACGAGGAACAGCAGAGGGGGCGTGGGCGCATTACTGCCGACATTTCTTTACATAACAGCGGGAACACAACGGTTTTCAATGAATATTTCCCTACGGATACCCAAAAAGAAGCGGATTACAGTATCAATGGTAAGCTGCCGCTGCATCTTCAAAAAGGAGCCGCCTATTGCACGGATATGCAGCAGTTTTCGGCACTTAGTCAAGGCGCTCAGGTGCTGCCCTTTGATATTTCCAGAGAAGCGGCACTCTCTGATACCCATCTAATGGAAGTCTTTGAAGCAAAAGCCAAAGACCATTTGGTGGGAGCAGAGGTTGCCAATGAGGTTCAACTGACTCTTTTTCCGAAACAATGTGATACGGAAAAACTGTATTTTCCTTATTACATTGGCGAATTCAAGTATGGAAACCAAACCTATTCTTTCGTGGCTGATGGCACCGATGCTGAACGTCTTTTTCCAACCCAGCTTCCTGAATATGAACAGCTGGTGCAAGTGAAGAAAAGTTTTTCGAAGACCAGTAGTGTCCTTTGGCAGTTCTGCTATACCTTCTTTTTTGTCGGATTATTTTCTGGAATTGCTTCGAGTTTTCTATTTGATGGCTTTTTATTACCGGCTGTTGCCTTTAGTCTGCTTGCTTCAGCGGTCATCTTGCTGATTGCTTGTCTTGCGACTTGGTACTTCTTGCTCGTACCAGAGGTCAAGTTTTTCTCAGAGTACGGCAAATTCAAAGCAGAACTTTCCCAGGCATTGAGTCAGTCGGATGCATCAACGGCTGCAGCGAAGAAAGCTTTTGAAACGCGGAGGAAGAAACTCGTTCGAAAAACAGTATTTTACAGCAGTCTGGAAAACATGGCGTATGAATTTGCCTTGATCCTTTTTTTAGCAATCCTGACTTGGTATTTCAGTTTTTATGGCTTATCGTTTCTAGTGCTGCTGGCGTTTGTCACCTGGAATACGATCCGTATTTTTACAACAAAAAGCTCCGATACCTGTATCGAAACGAAAGGATGATTCAATGGATATTATTCCGATTCAATGCCCCCACTGCCTAGGAGAACTAGAAGTCAATTGGGACGCTGGCACGGCGATTTGTCTGTATTGTCGTGGGAAAATGGTCATTAAACAATCTTTCGATCATACCAAAAGCCCGCATGCCAATCCTATGACAGAAAAACAGCTTGCGCTGACGCACCTTGCTGCTTTGTTGAAGAAAATCAGTCAGTCAGCTGCTGCCAACCAAACGATGGATCCTCTTCCCCTGGGAAACTCCTCAGCGGCAGGGGGTTCAAGTGATCACAAGCAGTCAAAGCAATCGGCAATGAATCAGACGTCTTTGATTCAGCGGGCGCCACGCGATCCAGTCAAGGAGCGACAAACTCGTTTGAATGCTTTTTTGCAAGAGCAAGATTTTTTGTTCTATTTTTCTGGAGAAAGACAAGTGCTGCCACGGCAATGGCAAAGACAAGTCCTTACCAGTTTTCAAGTACCTGAAACGGAGACGCCTCTGGCACTGCTAACGGCAAAGATGACTGGCAAGAAAGCGAATGCGGGGCTGCTTTTTGGCGTTGAACGAGTGTATTTGTGCACGTACGAAAAGAAAGAAAAACGAATAGCCAGTTTTTCCTGGAGTGTTTGGAAAAACCTCAGTTTTGAGGTCCAGCATAAAATGTTTAGTAGCTTTTTGGTGATTCAACAGGAATACCGCATTCCTCTCCAAGCATTGGGCTTTGCGACCCAATCATTTTTGCAAGAATTACAGCAGTTGTTGCAAGAGTGGGAGGCTGGCTAGTGCTGAGTATCAATAAAATCAAATACAGGATCAATTTATTGGTCAAAAAAACAAAGAGAGCGTCGCAAACCGCGGCGCTCTTTTTTCACTTTATGTGGTTTCTAGCTCAGCATCGTTAGTTTCTGATAAATACTCGGCTTCATCGTTTAAAAGACTGGCAGTCGTTCGCAGCGTGTCGTAAGAATGCAAAACGGCAGCGAGGCTTTTTTGCGAATCACTGATTTTCATGGTCGTCGAATCGGCACTATCTAACACGACTAAGGCTTGCTGGTTGATGGCTTGCATGGTTGCGGCAATGGTTTGGGTCAACTGCTTGGTCTGTTCAGCTAATTTTTGCATTTCATCGGCAACTACCCGAAAGCCAGCTGCCTGTTCGCCGATCCGTGCTGTTTCGATGGAAGCGTTGAAGGATAGCAGTTTGGTTTGTTGTGCAATGCGGTCGATGTCATGCAGCACCGCTGTCACCTGTTGGCTATCCATTTCTAAGGCATGGGTCGTTGCTTGATTTTGATCAGACAGCCGTTTGACTTGCGCCAAGTTCTCTGACAAATGATCGACTTGCTGATGCCCGTTGGCAGAAAGTCGTGTCAGGGAAGCCGCACTTTCTTGCACTTTTTTGATAGTGACCGCTAAGGCTTGTTCTCTTTGAGTAATGTCAAAAGCGATTTTGACGACGTTGACGACTTCTTGCTGCTCATCGAGGACGGGGAAGTAGATCCCTTCTAAAATCAGTTTTTCTCCTTGTTTGTTTTTCCGGATGATTTTGTCTTGAAATCGTTGCTTTGAGTACAGCAGTTGATTCCAGAAAGCTTGGTAATCCGTACTGGCAGCATAATGGTCAAAACAAAAGGTCCGATGCGGCAAGCCAATGATTTCTTCTTGGCTATAACCTAGGATATCAGTCATGTTGGCATTGGCGAAAACAACTTCTTTTTGCGGATCAAAGACTATGACAGCGAGTTCTTGAAAAATAGCAGCGAGCAGACGATTATTTTGTGTTTCATCTAATGTGAATTTCATACGTACTTACCTACGCCTTTCAGTTTTTTGGGAAGTTTACACAGCGAGTGTCTTACAGTTATCGGTGATGAAGGCAAGGCAGTTAAGAGTGCAAAAACCAACTTTTTTGTCGAACAAAATGCCTGGAAACAGAAGGAAGCAAGATTCTTTGCATCAGAATGACTTGGTGGTACCCTTAAGTTCAACACGAACGTTTTCAAACAAAAGGAGAGAATCGTATGACAGATAGAATTTCGTTGGAAAAAGCAGCCGTTGAATTTAGTGAGGCAAATGCACCGCACCCACGGATCTATGAATTACCGCCAGAAGAAGGGCGCGCACTATTGGAACAAGTCCAAGAGTCACCCGTCAATAAATTGGCGGTTGAGATAGAAGATCAGACCGTTGATACAGGCGAATGGGGGAGCATCAATGTTCGTTTTGTTCGTCCCGAAGGAAATCATGCGATTCTCCCTGTTATTTATTATCTCCATGGCGCGGGTTGGGTCTTCGGCAGTGCCGCGACTCATGATAAATTGATCCGTGAATTGGCGGTACGAACCAACTCGATCGTCATTTTTCCTGAATATAGTCGTTCACCAGAAGCAAAATACCCAACGGCGATCGAACAAAATTATGCGGTCTTGCAGCAATTACCGGGATTTGTCGATGTCAAAGGCTTAGACCTTAGCCGTTTGACCGTGGCTGGTGATTCCGTAGGTGGGAACATGGCGACCGTTATGACCTTGTTGACGAAAGCCCGTGGCGGCATTCCGATCGCACAGCAATTATTGTTCTATCCTGTGACAGATGCCCGCTTTGATACGCCTTCGTATGAAGCATTCGGCGAAAATTATTTTCTGACCAAAGAAGGGATGCAATGGTTCTGGGATCAATACACGACGGATGAAACACAGCGGAATCAAATTACCGCTTCTCCTTTACGAGCGACCAAAGAGGAGTTAGCCGATCTGCCACCAGCGTTGATCATTACAGGGGAAGCAGATGTCTTGCGGGATGAAGGGGAAGCCTATGCGCAGCATTTACGAGCAGCTGGCGTGGAAGTTACCCAAGCACGTCTGCAAGGAATCATCCATGATTTTGTGATGGTCAATGCGATGGATCAGACCCAAGCTGCACGAGCGGCCATGACACTGGCTGTCGGTTGGCTGACGGAAAAAAATGTCCCAGCAGAATAAAAAACCGACAAAAGAAGCTTCTTTTTAGAGGTGTTCTGATACAGTAAAGGATTTATGGGGTGGAGCGATCCACTCCTTTTTTTGTCGGAAAAATGGAAAGACATACACCTGCAGTCTGAAGCAGATGCAAACGCTCTCTAAAAAACTACGTTTTTATAGTACAGATATTAATAAGTGTTTTTCGTTGATAAATAAATATAAAGTGCTATTATATGTATTGTGATTAATACAGTTTTCGAAAAGAGGTAATACAGTGAGTGCAAAAGGATCAGAAATCATTGTTGAAAGTTTAGAAAATCATCGGGTGCCTTATATCTTTGGGATTCCCGGTGCAAAAATCGATGGCGTATTTGATGTGTTGAGTGATCGGGGACCAGAGTTGATTTTGGCGCGACATGAACAAAACGCGGCATTCATGGCACAAGCAATCGGTCGCCTGACAGGAGAGCCAGGAGTCGTCATTGCGACAAGTGGACCAGGAGCCAGTAATTTAGCGACTGGGTTGGTCACGGCAACTGCCGAAGGTGATCCCGTCCTGGCACTAGCAGGCCAAGTGAAGCGTTCTGACCTTTCAAAATTGACCCACCAAAGCATGAATAATGCGGCATTGTTTGCGCCGATCACGAAATTCAGCAGTGAAGTCCAAGATCCTGAAACCCTTTCTGAAAGTATTGCCAACGCCTTTCGCATCGCAAAAACAGCGAAAAAAGGGGCGAGCTTTTTATCCATTCCTCAAGATGTGACAGATGGAACCGTTCAAGGGGCAGCGATCAAACCTCTATCTTCGCCTAAATTAGGCAGTGCCGATGCAGAAGATATCCAGGCACTCGTCGATCGGATCAAAGAAGCCAAACTGCCTGTCCTACTCTTAGGGATGCGGGCTTCAGGCGTGAAAGAAACACAAGCGATTCGTCATTTAGTTGCAAAAACTGGGTTGCCTGTCGTAGAGACCTTCCAAGGCGCCGGGATCATTTCTCGTGAATTAGAAGAGCATTTCTTTGGCCGCGTCGGCTTGTTCCGCAATCAGCCTGGTGATATGCTGTTGAAACGCAGCGACTTAGTGATCGCTGTGGGGTACGACCCGATCGAATACGAAGCTCGCAACTGGAATGCGGAAAAAGATGCCCGCGTGATCGTCATCGATGAAGTACCGATGGAGATCGATCCATTTATGCAGCCAGAAGTTGAACTGATGGGCAGTATCGCGAAAATTATTGAACAACTATCAAAAGCCATCGATCAGTATCACTTGACCGAAGACGCTCAAAACTATTTAACGACGCTGCAAACCAAACTCAATGAAAAACCAGCGGATGTCGAAGGCAGCAACAATACCTTGCATCCCCTGGAAATCATTGATGCTTTGCAACAAGAAGTGACCGATGACATGACGGTGACGGTGGATGTCGGCAGCCACTACATTTGGATGGCCCGTCATTTCCGCAGTTATGAGCCACGGCATCTGCTCTTTAGTAATGGCATGCAGACTTTAGGGGTCGCTTTGCCATGGGCGATCGCGGCAGCGCTCGTGCGACCAAATACTCAAGTGATCTCTGTATCTGGCGATGGTGGCTTCTTGTTTTCTGCCCAAGAGTTAGAAACAGCCGTCCGTTTGAAACAAAACATCATTCACTTGATTTGGAATGACGGTACCTACAATATGGTGAAATTCCAAGAAGAAATGAAATATGATCGTGCTTCTGGGGTTGATTTTGGACCCGTTGATTTCGTGAAATATGCCGAAGCGTTTGGTGCCAAAGGCTTACGGGCAACCACCAAACAAGAATTGATGGCAGCCATCGAAGAAGGCTTTGCAACGGATGGTCCAGTGATCATTGATATCCCTGTGGATTATTCAGACAATGCCGATCTTGGCAAAACGATCCTACCTGATCAATTTTATTAAGACCAAAGGAGCAGCAAGATGAAAGTGAAAAACAAAAGTTATTTATATCAGCATGGCACCCTAGGTGGGTTGATGCAGGATTTAATGGATGGCACGGAGCAAATCGGCAAAATGCTTGAATATGGCAATTTTGGGATTGGTACGTTGGCTGGCTCCAATGGTGAAGTGATTATTTTAGATGGTGAAATCTACCATGTAGACGAGTCGGGCAAGGTGCGAGTGCTCCAAGGCAATGAAGGAACCCCCTATGCGGCAGTCGTTGATTTTTCTGCGGCGAAGCACCTGCAGGTTAGCCAAGAAATGACCGATGAAGAAGTGAAAAACCACGTCCTGACCGAAGTCAGCCCGAATTTGTTTTCCGCTGTCAAAATTCATGGGGTATTTACCAAGATGCACGTCCGCGTTGCCCCAAAGCAAGAAAAACCGTACCCAAAATTCATTGAGATCATCCAGCATCAACCCGAATTTCAGACAGAAAATATCAGCGGAACGATCGTCGGATTCTTTACCCCGCTGTTGTTCCACGGCGCTGCGGCTGCTGGTTTCCACCTGCATTTTATTAGTGATGATCGGACATTTGCTGGCCATGTCTTAGACTTTGAAGTGGCAGCTGGTGAAGTCGAATTGATGGAACTAGCCGAATTTCGTCAGCATTTTCCTATAGACAACCAAGACTACTTGCAGCGGGAGATCGATGTCGCAAAAATCGCCAAAGATATTGAAGCTGCCGAATAAGCAGCAGGCAGCAAAAATAATTGATCGCCAGTAGAGTGGTCTTGAATCGAATGGAACGCAAAAAAGCAGTGAAGCCAACGCTTCGCTGCTTTTTTGTGCTTTCTTCTATTCATGCGGATTGCTGCAAAACCTGGATGCTTCGATAGAAAAGCTGGAAAATAGTCAAAAATCCGAAATAATTCTTAATTACAAGCAAATAAATTGATATATTTGAAGAATAATGATAATTTTTGTACTAATTAGAAGTATTTTGTTGAGAGTAATTGCACTTGACTGATTTTATAGAGAAAAGAGGAAAGATATGAAAAAAAAGTTGACGACTGCGCAAGGAGCCAGTGTAGCGGATAACCAGAATTCTTTGACAGCGGGGCGCCGTGGCCCAGTGTTGATTCAAGATGTCCATTTGCTAGAAAAACTGGCACATTTTAATCGTGAGCGGATTCCTGAACGGGTCGTTCATGCGAAAGGTGCGGGGGCTCATGGGGTCTTCCGAGTAACAAACGACGTAACGATGTACACGAAAGCGGCGTTTCTTTCAGCCATCGGGAAAGAAACGGAGATGTTTATTCGCTTTTCAACGGTTGCCGGAGAACTAGGGTCTGCGGATACGTTGCGCGATCCTCGAGGGTTTGCGGTTAAATTTTACACGGAAGCGGGGAATTATGACCTCGTGGGCAATAATACCCCGATTTTCTTTATTCGTGATCCGTTGAAGTTTCCTGATTTTATCCATACCCAAAAAAGAGACCCGCGAACGCACTTGAAAAATCCAGAGGCGGTATGGGATTTTTGGTCCCATTCACCGGAATCCCTCCATCAAGTCAGCCTGTTGATGGGGGATCGGGGCTTACCGGCAACCTTTCGTCATATGCATGGGTATGGGAGCCATACATTCGCTTGGCTCAACGCAGAGGGAGAACGCTTTTGGGTGAAATATCATTTTCGGACGGATCAAGGCATTATGAACATGAGTGCGGCACTCGCAGCAGAACTTGCGGGAAGCAATCCTGATTATCATATTGAAGATCTATATAAAGCGATTGAGGCAAAGGAGTATCCTTCTTGGACACTCTATGTTCAAATCATTCCCTTTGAAGAAGGTTGGTCAGCTGCCGTCAATCTTTTTGATGTGACCAAAACAGTCTCACAAAAAGACTACCCGCTCATTGAAGTGGGACGAATGACTTTGAATCGAAATCCAGAGAACTATTTCAACGAAGTCGAGCAAGTCACTTTTTCACCGGGCAATATCGTTCCAGGGATTGATTTTTCTCCGGACAAACTATTGCAAGGTCGGCTGTTTGCTTACGGTGATGCGCATCGTTATCGAGTTGGACCCAACAGCAGCCAGTTGCCGATCAATGCGCCAAAAGCGCCTGTCCATAATCACCAACAGGACGGTTTCATGAATACCAAAACGAATTCTTCAGGGATCAATTATGAACCGAACAGTTTCGATGGCATCAAAGAAAACCCGCATGCCAAGGGCATCCACTATTCGTTAGAAGGAGAGATCGGTTCCTTTGATTACGATGAAGACTATTATAGCCAAGCAGGTGATTTTTATCGTTTGCTCTCAGAAGAAGAACGAACACGTTTAATTCAAACGATTGCGGGAAGTTTGGGACAGGTTCAAAATCAACAGATCAAAGAACGGCAGGTCATGCATTTTTACCGTGCGGACCCAGAATACGGCAGACGAATCGCTGAAGCGATCGATGTGAACATTTAAGAAAGGAGGAAAAAGAATGTTACTTTTACATGTAGTTTTTGGTCTTTTATCTTTTGTCGGAGCAATGATGCTGGGGGTGGCCTTTAAAGGGCAGCTGCGAGAGCTTTCAAGGCTTCAGCAATGGGCAGTCGGTTTGAGTTATACGGGCACGCTGTTGACGGCGATTTTGGGGATCTTGTCTGCATCTTCTCATCCAATCATCGTACTCATGACCCTCGTAGGCGCACTGGCTTTTACGAAACGGACATTTTTAAGTGCAGATCAATCCAAAGAGCAGTGATTGCTGATAGTAGCGGCGTAGAAGGAAAAAGCGTACTTGATTCATTGGAAAAGTCCCATATAAAGCTGCTTCCACTAAAAAAGAACAGCTTTATATGGGAGGATTAGTCAGGCGTTCGTTTAAAGGCGACAAGGAAATATCAATTCTCTTTCTTTGGAGAAGCGGCGTGAATGATTGGAATTACTACGTATTATCAAGAACGACCAACCGCAAAATTCTCGGATTGATTCGATTCAAAAGATAATTCCAATCGGCAGCGTCGGGTATTGATTTTAATAAGACACTTTCAACATCCAGTAAGTATTCAGTGGCGTATTCGGAGTAGTTAGTAATGAGAAAATTAATGTTTTTTTCTTTTAAATACTCGTGGGAGAGTTCGTTTGAATCAGGGTAGTACATTTCATGATAAACGCCAAGATATTTTCGGATAATACTTTCGGCGTACTCACAAACATACTCGTTACCTTCAAAAATAACAGCTATAGTTCTCCGTGTGCCCCAATTCTCTTCAATGATGGCTTCCATGTGGAAGGTGAGACTTGCACAAAAATCATCCAAATGGTCGAAAGAATAGAGTGTTTTTACAAGAGGATGTGAGAGCAAAAACTGGCGATTTTTTTTATATTCAGCCGCAAATTTCTCTTTGACGAAAGCATTCAAATCATCGATGTTGACGTTCATCGTTGGCGATAACAACTCACGAAGCTTGAAAATAGTAAAGAATGACTCTAACCAAAGCAAATCTTTTTGTTCATCAAAGCTGTTGCCGCGATTTTGGGCATAGAAATCAGCAGTGATTTGTTTGATCGCGGGCCAGTGGTTATAGTTAAGACAAAACGCTTTGCTTGTTTCTAGATCGGTGTTGAGTTTGCGACGACAAATGATGCAAGTCAAAAGATAGATTGCTTCTTCTTGAGGAAACTCAAAGGTAAAATAACGCTGGATAATCTTTTTAAGGTCCTCATAATTTGAAAGTAAACCATTTTTTTTAACTAACTCGCTTAGTTCTGGAGAGGGGGCAGCAAGTAAACCGCGTTTGCTGCGCTCCACGCTAATATAAAGGATATAAGCAAAATAAGAAAACGAAGAGCTCTGTAAGGCCTTCGTTTCCAAAAGGTCAGTGATTTCCATCACCGCATCTTGTACATGGATCGAGGGAAATAACGTGTGGACATTAATGTCAGACTCGTAGTAAAAAAGACAGAAAAATTTTCGTATATCGATCTCCGAACCTGCCAAAGAGACGGGATCCGTTTTGATTTTTAAACAGAAAGGGGATAAAAATGGCTGTATTTTCCGGAAGTAGCTGATCAGCGCTTGTTCAGAAATATTAAGCGTTAAGCTCCAATCAAAGAGGGTTTGCTGCTCATTATAAAAAATACTTTCTAAAATCTGGAAAATCGGTTCATCTTTTATCAATTCTTGCTTTTGCTTTCGATACCTATCATGATCGATTTCTTCAAAAAGATATCCAATTTTTGCTGTATGGATCGCCATAGCCCCTTTAAAATACTCTCGCAAGCTAGCAATGTCAGTAATCAACGTACGCGTACTGCTCTCGGTCACTTCAGCGAGTTCTCCCAGTGTACGGGAGGGACTTTTCTCAAATTCATTCAACAATTGCAGCCAGCGAATCAACGTGCGGTTTCGCATGAATTTTAATTGAAATGTTTTCATGTCAGCCTCCAACAAAATAAGTTTAAATAATTATAGCATAATCATTTGCACAGATAATGAAACGTTCAACTGTTAGGCGTTCTTGCCACAGTGCCTTGAAGGCTCTGACTACCAGCAAAACATTTCCGGGAATATCAATCGTTCACGGTAAGTATAGCAAGGACCTGAGAAACCAATTGCCAAAAATCATACATAAACTTGAGAAAACGAAACGCTAATAGAAAGGCTCCAAACGCTAGATAAAAAGCTAATGAAGTAAGAAAAGACGATAAAAACACAGTTGTTCAACTGGCAGTTGCCCATTTGAACAACTGTGTTTTTTTCTGATGACGCCAGAGGATCTCAGGCAACAGAAAGAAAAAGCTGCAACCCAGACTCGATAACGAATTGGATGCAAAACGTGGTCCTTTATCAGTAGACCCATTCTTCCAACAACTCGTTCTCTTTGACAAGCAAGGGAGTCATTTGCTTGAGTCGAAAAAACGAAGCGTAGTATAATAAAAGAGAATTGATATTTATTTACTAATTGGATGGCAAGATGTTTTTTCAATAGAGGTTGTTAAGAGGAAAAAGGAAGAGAAAGGATTTCGCCTATGAAGCATTCGCAAAAAGGGGTAGCGCTTCTTTTGGTTTGCGGACAACTTTTAGCTAGTGTGCCAGTTTCAGCTGCGGTTGTTGCATCGGAAAGTACGATCGTTGCCCAAACATCAGAAACAGCTGCACAAGCAAGTGACAGTAGCAGCACAGAAGTGACTAGCGAAGAAACTGCTCCAGCAGTGGAAGGACAAGTGTCCGATTCTGAGCAAGGATCGGCACCTGTAGAAAGTGTTCCAGAAGGATCTGAGACAGCGCCGGAGGATACGGAGCAAACCGAAGAACCAACTTCAAATCCCCAACCGACGCCAGAGCCAGCACCGAAACCAGAACCAGAGCAAGAGCCAGAGCCAGGGCTACCGAGTAATCCAGAGCCTTCTCAGCCAGAAGAACCAACGCCAGCACCCAAACCAGAAGAACCAACACAGCCTGTAGCACCCAAACCTGAAACGCAGCCAGAGAAGCCCAAACCGTCAAAACCTGTAGAAACGAAACCGACACCAGAAGCAAACAGTGAAGCAAGTCAAGCAACACCGGCGGCTGTGTCACCGATCATGCCACCAAGTACCCAAGCTCCAAGCGGGCCAAGTCAATCCGATCCGACACCGCAGCAAGGCAGCGAAACGAGCTTGACGGTCACACCAGTAAAAGAAGTGTGGGATTTTATCCAAGAAATCGGCGAAGATGCCCGAGAAATCGGCTTGAAAAATGATTTGTACGCTTCTGTCATGATTGCCCAGGCTATTTTAGAATCAGGTGGCGGGCAAAGCAGACTGAGTCAGGCGCCATACTTCAATCTCTTTGGCATCAAAGGAACCTATCAGGGACAGGGTGTCGCTTTTCGGACACAAGAAGATGATGGTTCGGGAAATCATTATGCAATCACAGCAACTTTCCGCCAATATACTGGCTACAAAGAGTCATTGATGGACTATGCTCGCTTGTTGAAAGAAGGGGTCGGGCAGCAGTCTGATTTTTATAAAGGTGTATGGAAATCAGAAGCGGCTTCTTATCAAGAGGCTGCCCATTATTTGACTGGTCGGTATGCCACTGATACCGCGTATGATCAAAAGCTGACCGCATTGATCGAAGCCTATGCGTTGACCCGTTATGATCAGAAAAAACCTGATGTGACCGCAAGTGAGACGTATCTTTTTCCTGTTGAAAAAGCCGTTGTCACTTCTACCTTTGGTCCACGTTGGGGAAGCTTTCATCGAGGTGTTGACTTTGCCGCAGCGTTTGGGACACCCATCATGGCGAGTCAATCTGGAACGGTCATCCGTTCAGAGGTTCATCCTTCTTGGGGGAATTATGTAGCAATTCTTCATGACGACGGGATGACGACGCTCTATGCCCATAATCAACAGAACCTTGTGAGGGTGGGCCAACAAGTGAAACAAGGAGAAACGATTGCGCTCATGGGTAGTACGGGCAATAGCACAGGCGCACACCTGCACTTTGAAGTCAGTGCATCGCCTAGCTTGAGCCAAGCGAAATTGGTCGATCCAATCGCTTTTTTAACAAAATAAGGATTGCCGAAAAGAGAGTATCGTGGATACTTTCTTTTTTTGTCTTTTTCCAGCAATTTTTTGGGAGCAACGATTTTAATTTTTTTTTCATGAAAACCGAAAAAATGTTTAAAAAAATCGTGCATAGATTCTTTATAATTTTCACATAACCGTAACAGTTGCTAACCCATAAACTGGCGTGAACAGATCGGTCAGCCAGCAGCACAAATGGTAGGTTCGAATGCTATTGATGATGAGCGGAGAAGCAAAATCGTTACAGTTATTACCCCTACGAATAAAAACTTGCTAACGAAGTAGGGGAGCGAATAATCAGGAAGTGCATCAATTATAAGTCTACTCCTTTTTTTCTAATCAGTATTGATCGTTGAAAAGAACTAACAAGAAATGATTAACCATAAAAAAGTAGAAGAGATAAATGAGCTGCTCTTTTTTTCTGTTAAACGAAAAGAATGTTTTACACAGTGATGCATAAAATAAAAAAAGAGGGGAACATTTTATGAGAATAAATAAAACGGATTTTGAAACAGTGATGGCTAATAGTGAATTTTTAGACTATTACTGTCAATTATTTGAACGAAACGGTGAACGATCCGTCACGGATACGCAATTAGAAAAATTACACTATTTGATTCAAAAGCAGGTGGCACTAACGATTCAAAAGAATGCGAGTTATTCCTTTTTTACACAAACATATAAATTACCTGAAACACTCGTAAAGGATTACCAACTGTTAGCGGAGTGTACCGAGCGGCTTTCAAAAATAGAAATGGATCAGTTGATACCCAAACAATTTATTGAGCAAGACTTTAACGTACGGGTGAAAAAAGCAAGTCAAGAATCTCACTATGAGCAGCTTTTAAACATCATGTCAGACACATTTAGACAAATAAAGAAAACATAGGTGGTTTTTCACGCAGTAGCTTTTTCAAACATGAAGCAAGATGCGTATCCGCTCTAGGTGGTCTCTAATGAAAGCAAAAGCGAAATCCTTGCACTATTTTCAATAGCCGATAAAATAATTGTTATACAACAGTAGTCTGGAACCCACGCTTTTTTTCATCAGGCTATGAAAAAACCGATTTTTTATGTAGGATGAAAACCGATATAATGAGACTGCTTAGGCGCCTTTCATGCGTAATTTAGCCGCAAAAAAGAAACTTTTTAGTAAGGAGCTTATGTTTGAAAAATTTTCAATTGAGTTTTGTCACAAGCAAATCGACCGTCCGATGGCTGCAGATTCTAAGTGAATTTGAAAAAAATGAAATTTGTAGTGCCAGTCAATTGGCTGAAGTAACAACTAGTACCACGAGGACGATTGGCAAAGACATCAGTCAGATCAACGAGTATTTCTGTGGGCTGATCCTGATCACTTCCACCAATCAAGGCTATTCGTTTGAACTATTTGATTATTCACAGTATGAAAAGAAAAAAGCCTCGCTTTTAGCGAATGAACCGCTCTTTATTTTATTGGAAAATATTTTTATTGGAGAGTTAAAGACGATCGATGAGTGGGCGGACTGCTTGTTTTTATCCAAGAGTACCTTATCGAAGTACTTGCAGCGCATTCATGAACAACTGGCACGTTTTGATCTCCAGCTAGCATTAGATCCTGTGAATATCGTTGGGGAAGAAGCAGATATCCGCAATTTCTTCTGTACCTTTTTTTATGAAACGGACAGCACCCCCCATACTGTATTTCCGCCAGCTGCGGTCCAGCAGGCAGTAACGGAAATCGGCAGGATGTTTGACAAAAATAGTTACCACACCGTTTCGTTTTCACAATACACGTATCTGCTCTATATTTCGCTTGAGCGATTTATGCAAGGTAAGACTGTGCAAATCAACGCTGAATTGTACCACGCCTTGCGACACAGTATTCAGCTGATGCATTTTCAACGAATCAATGGGGTCATTGAAAAGTACTTTCAATATCGATTGACGAACGATGAACTTATCTTCTTATTTGTTAGTATTATCACAAAGAAAAAACTGCAAAATGTGATCGTCGAACAAAAGTTTTGTCTTTCTTATAATCATTGGACAGAGATCCGCACGTTGACCAACGATTTTTATCAGATGTTGAAGGTATCGTCGAAAAAGCCCAAAGAAGATCGGATTCTGATCGAATCTTTTTTTACCTCTGCCAAATTGAAGGAGTGCTTATCCACTTCTGCCAATCGCAATATCTATGATGTGAATGCGTTTATTAAGAGAACCTTTCCTAAGGAATTTGCTGCTTACCGAGAGTTTTTAGAAAATAGTCGCGAGTACCACAACCTTTATTCTGAGGAGTATCTGACGGATTTTTGTGCAAACTTAGTGATTTATATCGAATCTGTTCGAGAACGTCATTGGTTTCCCCGGAAAAATATCGCCTTTATCTTCGAAGGAAATAACAATATCGTTCAGTACATTGAAGGCTGGTCTAACCGCTATTTTAGCCGATCCCATCAAGTCTTTTATCCTGACTCAGGGGAAGTCAATGCCCAGTATTTAGAACAAAATACCATTGATCTGCTAGTGACGAACTATGCCGAGCATGCGACTGAATTTCGAGATATCGTTGAATGTATCGTCTTCAAAACGATCCCGTCTTCTTCTGACTGGAATCGGCTGCTTGAACGGATCAATCCTAACGTCACCCGCCAATTTGCCCTAAAAGACCTCTTCTAGTTTCCCATTATGTTTTGACCTAAAGAGTTGCTAGAAAGGGCCTTTTACATGAAAAGAAAGCATTTTTCCTTCACTGCATAGACAGACGTAAGGAAAGATGCTTTCTTTTTTAATGGCTTGACTTTCCGCAGCTGTGCAGGAGTGTGGGGAGGGGAAGTGGGGAGTGCATCAGGTACGGATGCAAGCCTTTGGAACCAGCAGTTTTCAATTCAATCGATCGATTTGGGCGGAATCATTGGGCTTCACTTAAGTAAATCAAACTCCAAGGCGCCTTTTGGTTTAGCTGAAGACCGGTCAATTCCCGATAGAAACAGGTTTTGTCTTTGACCGTCAGCTGAATGATTTCTTCTTCCGTATACTCGTTTAGAGAAGAAATTTTTAAAACATAAAGTTCTTTTAGTATTTGCAGTTGTGCGTCGATATCTAATAGCAACGACATTTTTTCGAAAAAAGTACCCTCGTCTTGTTCATAGATCGCTAAGAATCGTTGGCGCAAAGAGAGATAAAAATTAAAGATTTTTGGGTGTGTATAAGAACAGGGCGAGTGGATAAATTCTTCGTCAAAAAAGTTTAAATATTCTTCGGCTGATTGGATCGTTTTTAAGTTCATATCAATACTCCTTATAAGTGTTAGGAAAAGGCGACAATACGTGTCATTATCAAAAAGAGTCACTGTTAAGCAATGTCTTATTGAGAAGGCCCTTTTGTTTTTTTTATGATTGGGGGAAGGACTTTCGCTACATCCAATGTACAGGATATTCCAAATCGGCTCAAACGCGTTTTTTCGTAACCATACGAAGATTTGTTTTTCGCTGGTATTAACGTCAAAAATGTTTAAATATTCTGGTAATTATTGTTATAAAAAGAATATTTCTTAAATGAGCGAGATTGCTGGGTTTCCATTCTTTGCCAGCGGGTTGTTTTTTCATTTGCTTAAATCATGGTTGAGAAAAAAACAGCATCAGTTGACCGATAGGCTCATCCCCGTCATTTTTTCAAAGGTGTGATACTATAGAATTATCTAGAAAAACGATCCTTTGATTCAAGCTGCCAATGCCAAAACAGTGCCAAGACACGCAGTTGCAGTGAGACGCAACCGTCAGTTTTGACGAGAAGGTTTGGCTAAATAGGGTCGTTCATTAAAGCAAACGAGGAGCAATTCAATGAAAGAGAAAAAAACAGTTGTAGTGATCGGCGGCGGACTTGGTGGTCTATCAGCGGCGGTCTCATTAGCCCAAAATGGCTTTGATGTATCATTATATGAAAAAAATCAACACTTAGGCGGCAAGTTGAACCGACTGGAAACAAACGGCTTCGGCTTTGACTTAGGTCCTTCGATTTTGACGATGCCGCAGATTTTCGAAAAATTATTTACTGGCAGCAATCGCAATATGGCAGATTATGTTGCGATTCGCCGATTGCCATTGGAATGGCGCTCCTTTTTTCCTGATGGAACCAAGATCGATCTCTATGGCGATCTTGCACGTATGGCAAAGGAAAACCCGCACTTGTCGGAAAAAGACATGGCAGAGTACCAAGACTTTTTGGACTATGCGCAAAAGATTTATGCAATCACAGAAAAAGGCTATTTTGAGAAAGGCTTAGATACCACGAAAGAAATCTTGAAGTATCATGGCGTGATCAAAGCGCTGAAAGGCTTTGATTATTTCTCTTCGATGCATGATGCCATTCAAAAACGTGTCAGCAATCCGCAGCTGCAAGACATGCTGAGCTATTTTATCAAGTATGTCGGCTCATCTCCTTATGACGCTCCAGCCGTCTTGAACATGATGATCTATATGCAGCATGCCCAAGGTGTCTGGTACGTGCCAGGCGGGATGCATCGTTTAGCCGAAGGCATCGTTCGCTTAGCAAAAGAGATCGGTGTGACCTTCCACACGGGACACAAAGTGGAAAAATTGATCGTTGAACAGGAACAGATCCGTGCCGCTCGTTTGGATGATGGTACGCTGATCGAAGCCGACTATTTTGTTTCCAACATGGAAGTGATCCCGGCCTATGAAGAGCTGTTAGAAGAAGCACCGACCTTTACTCAAAAACTGGAAGAAAAATTTGAACCAGCAAGTTCTGGTTTTGTCTTGCACTTAGGGGTCAAAACCTCCTATCCGCAATTGGCCCATCACAACTTTTTCTTTTCAAATGCCTCAAAAGAAAACTTTGATCAAAATTTCCATCAGCATCAGCTGCCAGAAGACCCAACGATCTATTTGGTCAATGCCAACAAAACCGATCCTTCGCAAACAGTGGCAGGGCATGAGAACATCAAAATCTTGCCTCATATCCCTTATTTGCAGGATAAGCCCTTTACGGAAGCGGAATACGATGCTTTTCGTGAACGGATCTTGATCAAGCTGGAAAACATGGGTTTAACGGATCTACGTAAGCACATCGTGTATGAAGACCGCTGGACACCCGAAGACATCCAAAAGAATTATTTGTCACATCGTGGCGCCATCTACGGCACGGTCTCTAATCGCAAGAAAAATCATGGCTTTAAACACCCGAAACACAGCGAACGCTACGACAATCTATACTTCGTTGGCGGTACGGTCAATCCAGGTGCCGGCATGCCGATGGTGACCCTCAGTGGCCAGCAAGTCAGTGAGATGATCACCAAAAGAGAACACTAAGACAAGAAAGGATGATGACTGTGTACCTGCTGCTCGCTGGTATTTGCGCTGCTTGGCTAGCAGGCTGGCTGATTTTTTTCCGCCTGCCGACGATACCCACCCGCAAGGAGACAGCCGCATCCAAAGACTTGACGGAGAGGGGAGAACTGTCGATCATCATCCCCGCCCGCAATGAAGCAGAAAATTTGCCGCAATTGTTGGCGTCCTTGCAGCAGCAAACCCTTCATCCTGTGGAGATTTTGGTGGTTGATGACGGATCGGAAGATGAGACGATCGCCTGTGCCAAGGGCTTCGGTGCGACGGTCTTGCAAACCACTGCTGATTCTGCTGGGAAAGCGGCGGCTTGTTGGTTAGGCGCCTCACAAGCGGTGGGCAAGTATCTATTATTTTTGGATGCCGATACCTTCTTTCTAGCAGAAGATGGCTTAGAGCGTCTTTTCGCTGCGTATGAGGAGCGATCGGGACAAGGACTGCTCTCGGTGCAGCCCTATCATCAAACGAAGCGCCTGTATGAACAACTGTCTGCCGTCTTTAATGTCGTCTTACCTGTCGGGTTGAACCGCTTTTCTATCGTAGGCGAAAAACTCTCAGCTGGCGGCGCCTTTGGTCCGTGTATTTTATGCAGCAAAACTGCGTACCTTCAAGCCAATGGACATCAGGACATGCCACAAGGAATCTTAGATGATCTAGCATTAGCGAGACGCTTTAAGAAAAAACGCTTGCCGATCGCCTTGTATGGTGGAAAAGACTTGGTGGCCTTTCGGATGTATCCAGCTGGTGTTCGTCAACTTGTTCAAGGCTGGACGAAGGACTTTGCCACTGCTTCGCAATCCACTCACCCTTTGATTATGGCGGGCGTCATCTTGTGGATCAGCGGCGGCATTGGGGTACTGGCGGCACCATTTCTGATGGAACCGCTTTGGCTAGGACTGCTTTTTTATGCTGCTTATTTTGGACAAACTCTGTGCTTTGCCCGCCGTGTCGGCAACTTCAACCGAATCCTGCTGCTTTTTTTCCCATGTTACTTGCTTTTTTTCCTAGGCTTATTTGGTTGGTCGTGGATCCAAACCCATTTGTTGAAATCCGTGACCTGGAAAGGACGCAAAATCAATTTATAGGAGGCGATGCACATGCCGCTGATCACCTTATCTCCACTGCTCTTGCTCATTACAGACAGCTTGGCTTGGCTGCTGTTTCATCTAGGCATCTCCTTTGGCTTGCGCAAAGTCAGTGATGCCTTTTTTGAACGTCATGCCAACTGGTTCCGTTCTTTTGCCTTTGAAAAAGGCGGTAGGATCTGGTCGGAGGTGTTTCGTATTCGTCAGTGGAAAGACAAATTGCCCGACGGCACTGTGATTGCCAAAAAAGGCTTTGACAAATCCCGCTTGGCTCAACAGCAAAAGGACTATCTGGAAAAATTCGTCATCGAGACACGCCGAGCAGAGCTGACCCATTGGCTGCTGATGGTTCCAGCACCGTTCTTTTTCCTCTGGAATCCTGCGTGGGCGGGCTGGGTGATGATCGTCTATGCGTTATTGGCTAACTGCCCATTCATCATGATCCAACGCTACAATCGCCCCCGTTTGGAGCGAGTCTTGCGGAAAAAAAGTGCCCTGCAAGTCAAGCAGAAGGCGACGGTCTAGGTTCCTGTAGGTGCCGCTTTAATATTTGCTGAAAAATAGGTAAACTGGAAATCAAAAGGATCGGAGGGCAACTGCCTTCGATCCTTTTTAAAAAATTGGTGTTAATTTTTATGGGATGTGCCAAGACCATTCTTTGTACACTAAGGTCATTCAGAGGAAAGGGTGATTGTATGTCATCAGAAGGATGTGGGCAAATTTTCGAACTGCCAATGCAGGCTGTTGCAATGGTTGGTCATATGTTTGTACAAGCACGAAGTATTTTTGTAAGTGTAGAAAAGAGGGGGGGATGCGCAAGATGATTGAAGATAGCCGACAACGGGACCACTATTACGACATGCTGATTGAAAAAAATTCGCAATATGAAGGGATTTTTTACGTTGGGGTAAAAACCACCGGCGTCTTTTGCCGTCCCACCTGCCCAGCGAAAAAACCGCTCAAAAAAAATTGCGAGTTTTTTCAGACGGCACAAGAAGCGCTGCTGGCGGCGTATCGTCCCTGCAAACGATGTCGCCCACTCAGCTCGCCTAGCCACTTATCCCCTGACGTGAAAAGCCTGGTGGAAGCCGTGGAGAGTAACCCAGAGAAAAAGTGGACCGACAAAGATTTTGAAGAACTAGCGATCCATCCCAATACCGCACGCCGACAATTCAAAAAATATTTTGGCATGACCTTTATCGAATACTCCCGTGCACGCCGCTTAGGATTAGCGTTTAAGCAGATTCGTGAAGGAGAACCGCTGATCCAAGCGCAATTAGAAGCCGGTTTCGATTCTGGCAACGGCTTTCGAGATGCGTTTTCTCGGATTATGGGGGAATTGCCTTCCAACAGCCGTGAAAAAAAGATTCTTTCTTCTGCTTGGCTTGAGACTAAGCTGGGATCGATGCTGGCAATCAGCGACCAGCAGCAGCTTTACTTGTTAGAATTCGTGGATCGCAGAGGGCTAGAAACGGAGATTGCTGTTTTGAGAAGCCGCTTGAATGCAGTGATCATTCCCCAGCAAACAGCAATCATTCAGCAACTCAAGCAAGAACTGACGGAATATTTTGCAGGGAATCGAACTGCCTTCACGGTACCCATCGCATTGATCGGCTCTGATTTTCAGAAAGCCGTCTGGCAGCAGCTGTTGGCGATGAAGATTGGAGAAACATACTCCTACAAACAATTGGCACAGCGAATCGGCAATGAAAAAGCTACCCGAGCTGTTGCCAATGCAAACGGAAAAAACCAAGTGGCGTTGATCGTTCCATGCCACCGCGTCATCAATAGCGATGGCAGCATCGGCGGCTATGGCGGCGGTGTCGAACGCAAAAAGTGGCTGCTGGCTTTGGAAAAGCAGGTGCAGCCGACCACAATGATCTAAAAAGGACAAGTATGCGTCGGAATCAGCGCTTCATTGATCGGTACATGGAATGGATCGAATCCTTTTCATTAAAATATATATTTAGCGGAACTTATGGAACCTTTCATAAGTTCCGCTTTTTTTTCTTAGATTTGGCGGGTTCATAGAGAAAAGGCGGGACCGTCGTTAGTGTCTAAGTGTTCTTTATCTCTACAAAAATAAGCATTGAATGATTTTCTTAAACAACCAAAGCATATCTTTTTACAACTTACAAAAAGTAAGTTATGATTATCTCGAATTCGAAATAAAGAGGTGAGGAAAATGGCGCATCAAGAAGAAGCGCTCAAAGCGTACATCGGTTTGCTGCGTACGGCGAGTCGTTTGGAACAAGTGGCAAAAAAAGATGTTCGTTGTTATGGCTTAAATATTACAGAGTTTTCCGTACTGGAATTGCTTTACCATAAAGGCACCCATACGACGCAAGCCATCAAGGAAAAAATCTTGATCGCCAGCAGCTCCACAACCTACGTGGTCGATCAATTAGTCAAAAAAGGCTGCGTGCAACGGGAACCTAGCCAAGAAGATCAACGGGTAACATACGTCAGTATTACGGAAGCAGGCAGGGCGTTGATGGAGAAAATTTTTCCCAGTCATGCACAAAAGATTGCGGCGAGTTTTTCCGAACTTAGCAGTGAAGAATTGCAACAATTAAAAACAATTTTACGAAAAATAACTTACGATCAGAAATGAGGAAAAGAAAATGAGAAAACAAGACCAATTATTAGGGGTACACCATGTGACGGCTATGACAAGTGATGTGGAACGGAATTACCATTTCTTTACAGATGTGTTAGGGATGCGTTTAGTGAAAAAAACAGTCAATCAAGATGACATCTATACGTACCATACTTACTTTGCGGATGATTTGGGGACACCGGGAACAACCATGACGTTCTTTGATTTTCCCAATACCGCTCGTGGTAGCAAAGGAACCAATTCGATCACCCGCACCAGTTTTCGAGTACCCAGTGATGCAGCCCTTGATTATTATGCCGCACGCTTTGATGAATTTGAGGTAAAACACGAGGCAATCACCACCGAATTTGGGAAAAAAGTGTTGCACTTTTGGGATTTTGATACGCAAGCCTATCAACTGATCTCTGATGAACACAATACTGGCGTGAAAGCTGGTATCCCTTGGAAAAAAGGACCCGTTCCTACTGAGTTTGCGATTTATGGCTTAGGTCCTGTCGAAATGTCTGTATCTTACTTGGCAGATTTCAAAGGGCTGCTGGAATCCGTTTTTGATTTCAAAACCATTGATCAAGTAGACAATCGCTATTTGCTAGAAGTCGGTGAAGGCGGCAATGGCGCCCAAATCGTTTTAGTGGAAGACACCACGAGCCCACAAGCACAACAAGGGGACGGCGAAGTGCATCATGTGGCTTTTCGCTTAGCCCATCACGATTCGTTAGCAGTCTGGCAAGAAGTCTTTGATAACTTGGGATTGGCCAACTCTGGCTATGTCGATCGTTACTATTTTGAATCGTTGTATGTGCGCATCGGCCATATTCTTTTTGAACTAGCGACAGATGAACCAGGGTTTATGGGGGATGAGCCATATGAAACATTGGGTGAATCCTTATCATTGGCACCATTTTTAGAAAATCGCCGTGAATACATCGAAGGAGTCATCAAACCCTTCAATACAAAACGCGCCTAAGGAGGCACATAGTATGCAACCCATTCAACAGATCCACCATATTTCAGCCATCGTAGGCGATCCGCAAACGAACGTTGCCTTTTACCGTGACGTGTTGGGGTTGCGCCTCGTCAAACAAACCGTCAATTTTGATGATCCCTACACGTATCATCTTTATTACAGCAATCAAGCGTTAGAAAATGGGACCATCATCACTTTCTTCCCTTGGGCAAATGCCCATCCTGGACGAGTAGGAAGCGGACAAGTCGGCACGATCGCCTTTCGTATTCCTAAAGGTAGCAGTGCCTATTGGCAAGAACATTTGGCGAAACATCAAGTAACTGTCCAAGAAAGTACATTGTTTGACCGGCCAACTTTAGAACTTCATGATCAGCATGACCTGTCTTTGGCGTTAGTCGAAGCCGAAGAATCGGCGGAAACACCAGCGATTGTAGGCTTTCATGGGGCCGTCTTGCTTTCGGCACAACCAGAAGCGACCATTCAAACGTTGGCAGATGATCTAGGACTAAACATTTTTAACAAAACAGAGAAAAGCACCCATCTTCATACCGCAGGCACCCTCGCTCATGAGATCGTCGTGCCCCATGAAGCACTGCCAGCAGGGCGCTGGGGTGTCGGCACCGTCCATCACATCGCGTGGTCTGTGCCAACGGAAGCAGTGCAAAAAGAGTGGCAAGAGTACTTGTACGATCAAAGATACGGAGTCACTGAAATCAAGGACCGCAACTATTTCAAAGCCGTCTATTTCCAAGAGCGGGGCAACATCGTCTTTGAGATCGCAACAGAAACCCCAGGCTTTTTCGTTGATGAACCATTAGAAACGTTAGGACAGCAGTTGATGCTGCCAGCCCAATTTGAAAGCCGCCGTGCAGAGATCGAGGATCGCTTGCCAGACTTATCGGTTTAGAAAAAAGGAGACGCTGTATGCACTATTTAGATCCCAAGGATTTGACCCAACGAGAAAATTATAAGCTACTGATTGGCTCCATCATTCCACGGCCAGTGGCAGTGGTCAGTACGCAATCAGCCGATGGTATCGTCAACATCGCCCCATTTAGTTTTTTTAACATCGTCAGCTCAGAACCTGTGATCCTCTCGTTGGCTATCCAGCGCAAAGAGGGGGAACTGAAAGACACCGCCCGCAATCTGTTGGCGACGAAAGAAGCCGTCGTGCATATTTTGGATCAAACAAATGTCCAAGAGGCCAATAAAACCGCGGCATTATTGCCCGCAGACCAAAGCGAGTTGACGGTTTCTGGGTTTACCACAACGATATCGAAAACGATTGCCGTTCCTGGCTTGAACGAAGCTAGTGTACGCTTAGAAACGATTCTGCATCAGCACGTACCCATCAAAAAAGACCAGCAGACCACTGCCGATCTCTTATTGTTGGAAGTCGTCGGCTACCAGATTGCAGAGGATGTCTATCAAGACGGCAAGATCGATCCCCGTGCCTTACAAGCAGTCAGCCGGCTAGCGGGAAATTCTTACGCAACGATTGGGGAGATTTTCGATATCAAACGACCAAGTTAAAGGAGGAACTTCGATGAAAGCAATCTACCAACAAGGAGCAGCTGACGCACCAGTTTTGGTGCTGCTCCACGGCACCGGTGGCGACGAACAGTCGCTGCTGGAAGTAGGCAAAGCCCTTGAGCCCCAAGCGTCACTATTAGGTATTCGCGGCAATGTCATAGGAAACGGCATGCCTCGTTACTTCAAACGCCTAGCTGAAGGGGTATATGATGAAGCCGACTTAGCACTTCGCGGCGACGAATTAGCCGATTTCATTCGGCAAGCCGCCAAAGAATACAACTTTTCGTTAGCGCAAGTGGTACTGGTGGGTTATTCCAATGGCGCCAACATTGCCATTCGCTTATTACTAAATGATAGTGACCACTTTAAAAAAGCGATCCTCTACCACGCCATGTATCCAGTCGAGAATTTACCGACGAATTCCTTGCCTGACACTCATGTGTTTATGAGTTTTGGCAGAAACGACCCAATCGTTTCCCTAGCCGACAGTGCTTACGTCCAAGAAATCTTCACCTCGCGGGGCGCAGTCCTCTCAACCATTTGGACCCCGAGTCATCAGTTAACGTATGAAGAAGTTGAACACTCGCGCACATGGTTGAACGAACAATAAAGCAGTACCCATTTCCTAATCAAACAGCGATCCTGCTGGTTGGTTAGGTTTTTTTGTTTCACGTGAAAACAGTGTATCTGTATTCCGTTTAGTAAGTAATGTAAAAGAAAAAACAATGAAAGCGCTATTTAACTCATATTTCTTGTGATAGTATCTAAAATAAGCAGATTCAAAAAAATAATGATGTTTGTCAAGGGGAGGCACATTGATGAGTAAGATCATACATTATTTGGATAGTCAGAGTGATATTCGTTTGCTTGCGGATGCACAGCTGTATTATCAGGAGATTCGAACCACGGATTTGCTTTTTTTGTTGCAGGGGAAGGCCGAATTAGTGGTCGACGGCAAAAAAAGCGTGATGAAAAAAGATGATATCATTGTGATCAACAAGCAGGAGAGCTATAAACTACTTGCGGAAGAAGGAAGCCTGCTTTTTCACTTTTCGATCTCACAGTTTCTGCTATCTCAGGCATTAGAAGTTGAAAGAGAAGGCTTTTACTGCAATTCGATTGAGCAACCGAATAGAAACTATCAATCGATCCGCCAATCAATCATCAGCATCATTGATCTGCTGCTTTTTGAAAATGACAAAACAAACTTCTTACATATCAGTAAAATTTATCACTTGCTGAATGAACTAAGCAGTTTGTTTTTAGAGAAGACAATCGAGTCGTTTGAGGAAGACCAGCGCATCCAAAAAATAACTCGGGTAATCAAAGAACAGTATTACGACAATTTGTCACTAAGCCAGATGGCAACTTTGGTTCATATGGATGTCGCTTATTTTTCTAAATTTTTCAAAAAAAATCTCGGAATCAATTTCAAAGATTATTTGAGCAATGTTCGGATGCAGCATGCCGTTCGTGATTTGCTGGAGACCGAGAAACCAATCACGCAGATCGCAATCGATAATGGTTTTTTCAGTGTCAACGGCTTCAATAAAAAGTTTAAGGAACGATACAATACATCGCCATCGGTTTATCGGAAAAATTACCGTGTGAAAGAAAAAGCGCCTGCTGTTTTAGTCAGTGAAGAAATCAAGGACACTTTTAGCCGCTATAAAAAGCAACAGCAACGACCAGTGATTTCAAACCAAACCTTTCGTCAGTATGAAATTAGCGGAGAAAATAGAGAGCCCATCAAAACGAGTTGGGCGAACATTTTAAATGTTGGGGAAGCAAAATTTGTTTTGAATAGCAAACTGCGTCAGCAACTATCTGCCATCCAGCAAAACTTGAAGTTTAAATATGGCAGAATCTGGGCACTATTGACACCAGAACTTTTGGGCGAATCCTTGAGTCGTTATGACACGATTGATGAAATCATTGATTCCCTTGTTATTTTAGGATTAACGCCATGGATTACTATTAATAAGATCAGTCGAGGATTCAAAGAAAGCGAGTATCCTAGAGAAAAATGGCGAAATTTGATTCATGATTTTTGCCTGCATCTCCTCAATCGGTACGGCTCTCAAGCGGTGTCGCAATGGAAAATTGAAATTGTTGCCAGTGCGCCGGAGGATGTTGAATCAGCCAAACGCTATCGAACATTTTATCAACTTACATCGTCGATCTGCAAAACATTGCTACCGGAGACTGCGATTGGCGGCGGCACGTTTATTGTGACGAATGACCTCAAAATAGAAGAATTACTCAACGGCTGTCTTGCAGATTGCTGCTTCGATTTTTATTCCTTCGCTTTGTTTCCGTATTCAAATCGCTTAGTACGGGAAAAGCGTAACTATCAGCGTGTGACTGATCCAGATTTCTTGAAGAACCAAGTCCAGCGCTTAAAGAAAAGCGATCTTAAACGACCAATTTATATTTCTGAATGGAGCAGCACAGTTTCACGAAGCAATCGATTGAATGACACCTTATACAAAGGGACCTTCATTGTGAAAAGTCTGATTGATATTTTTGATCAAGTAGATGGACTGGGGTATTGGCTCTCCACAGATTTGGCTCAAAAAAATACCCACTATCATGGCTTATTGACTGGTGGTAACGGCTTAGTCACTAAAAATGGTTTATTAAAGCCGGCAATGCATGCGATGAAGTTTTTCGATCAGCTTCGTGGTACCTATTTTCAAACCAAAGATGACCGACACTTGGTCTGCGCTTCGGAAGAAAATGAGTATTTTATATTGGGGCACTATTATGTTCATCCGAACAATCTTTACTTTCTTAAAGATGAATCGCATTTAAAACTAACAGAGATCGAACAGTTTTTTGAAGCATCTGATCATGAGGAAGAACTCGTATTGACAAACATTCCCAATGGACGTTATGAACTGCGAGTATTTTCCTGCTTAGCAGCGCATGGCGATTTATTCACTCAGTGGGCCAAACTGAATTTCATCCGCGAGCTTCGGGGGTCAGACATCAAGTATTTGGAGGCAAAAAGTACCCATCTGCAAACACTTGATGAGATCGAGGTCACCAATAACCGCATTGTGATTCAGAAGCATTTGGAGACCAATGAGTTTTATGAAATCAACATTAGAAAGCGACAATAATCAACTACCTTATAAAAAGACAAAAACCATCTGATTGTTTTTGTCTTTTTTTATTTATCTAAAGAAAAGAAAACAAAAATAAGGTTTTACTAGCACAAAAATCGGGAAGCTGTCAACAAGAAAGCGTTTTATAATTTGGGTATAGAAAGAAGTTGAGGTGAAAAAATGAAGTTAGGGATTGTAAGTGCTATTTTTGATCAAAGTGATTTTAAAGAAATGATCGATATTGCCGCAGCAAACGGTTTGGAGTGTGTAGAAGTTGCTTGCTGGCCAAAGGAAAAAGCTTCACGCAGGTATGCCGGCGTTGCCCATCTTGATATAGAAAATCTGACGGAAGAGCTGGCAGCTGAAGCACTGGCTTATGCTGCCAGTAAAACGATCACGATTTCAGCACTCGCCTATTATCCGAATCCGCTGGATGAAGATCGGCAAAAGAGAAAGGCTGTGATCGAACATTTGTATCGTTTGATCGATGCGGCTGCTCTAATGAAGATCAATTTAGTCACAACGTTTATCGGCAGGATGCAGACTAAATCAGTAGCAGAAAATTTAGAAGAGATGGTTCTTGTCTGGCGACCTCTTTTAGATTATGCCGAAAAGAAAGGTGTCAAAATTGCCATTGAGAATTGTCCAATGCTCTTTTCAGAAGATGAATGGCCTGGCGGGCAAAACTTGATGACCACACCAAAAATCTGGCGAGAAGTTTTCAAACGCTTGGATAGTCCAATGTTAGGGTTGAATTACGATCCGTCACACTTTGTTTGGCAGCAGATTGATTATATCGCTCCGCTCTATGAGTTTAAAGAAAAGATTTTCCATGTCCATTACAAAGACATAAAACTCTACCCAGAAAAGTTGCAAGATGTAGGTGTAATGGCAGAACCGTTAGCGTTTATGCGTCCGAAATTGCCAGGACTAGGCGATGTGGATTGGGGCCGATATGTTTCAGCACTCACTGATATCGGGTTTGATGGGTATAGCTGTATTGAAATTGAAGACAAAGCTTTTGAAAAAAGTTATGAAGATGTCAAAAAATCAGTGGCACTAAGCACTAAATATCTAAGAAATTTTGTTGGATAAGAAGGAGGGGAAAAGATGTTTGCTATGCGCATGAAATTGGCTCCGCAGATTATAAAAAGAGAGTCCTTCAAGCCTATTTATATTCATGGCAAAAGACAAGGTCTGACGTTTGCCCTTCAACTTGCCTATTATCGAGGCCATTATCTTTCAGATATTGACAGCCTGGAAGTTTTAATCGACGGGAAAAAAATCCCTGATGAAGCAGTGACTTTTGAATTGAATGGCAAAGAAATGCCTTTGTACAAACTAAAATATGCTGTGACAGAATTTTGGCGTCAAGATGATTTGGCACAGCTTCATTTGTTACTGCCAAACGGACTGTCTGGACAGCATGAGATTGGCTTGAAGTTGATGCTTCGTATCCCTTACATGCAGATAGGACCTGGCCATACATTTATGCCTCTGGATTCAGGGGAGACGATAACGATTACGCTGGAAGGTGAGAAGAATGAGTGAAATCAAACTGGGTGCAACCCTCTTTTGCTATGGGACTGAATACGCCCGACATGAATATGATTTTGCTGAGTGTGTCCGACAAGCAGCGCTGGCAGGAGCCTCAGGCTATGAAATCGTCGGCACCCAAATGCTGCCCAACTACCCAAATGTCAGCCAAGAGTTCTTAGGACTGGTCCAATCGTTAAAAGCCGCTTACGGCATCGGACCAGTGGGGTATGGCGCAAATAATGATAAAGGGCTGATGCACGATCGTAATTTGACGGATGATGAAATGCTGGCGGATGCGATCATCGATTTAAAAACGGCCCATCAATTAGGATGCAAGGTTATGCGCGCTCAAGTGATGTTGTCGCCGCAAGCCTTCGAACGGTTGGCGCCGTATGCTGAGCTATACGATATTCGTGTTGGAATTGAGATCCACAATCCAGAGACTCCCTTATCACCGCGGATTCAAGAATACTTGAAAGTAATCAAAAAAACCGGATCGCAGCATTTAGGCTTTATTCCTGATTTTGGTTGTTTTGCGGTAGCGCCGAATAAAGCCCATTGGCTCAAAGCGCTGGAAGCAGGGGTTAGCGAAGAACATCTTGAACAGGCCGCTTCCTTTCGTTATCAAGGTATTCCATTAGAAGAAGCCCGCACTCGTTTGAATGAAAGTGGGGCCCATCCAGCGATTCAATCTGCGCTACAAGGCATGTATGGGTTTGTGCAATTTAAACCAGCCTCGGAATTGCCGACACTTCTAGCGGAATTGAAAGAAATCTTGCCTTATAGTTTTGAACTCCACGGGAAATTCCACTATCTAGGAGAAGATTTGGTCGAACCAAGTATCCCCTACAAAGAAATTTTAACAGTGGTCAAAGAGTCTGACTTCTCTGGCTATTTAATCTGTGAATATGAGGATGAACTGTATTGCGGCGGAACCACCTTCACCAAACGTCAGCTCCAAATGGTGAAAAACCTATTAGCAGATTAAAGAATTAGAACGGGAGGGTCTGTGATGACACTGACTAAGGAACAGATCTATGCGTTTTATGAAGGCTTTTTTAATCAGCAAAAGCTGGCGCTAGCAGAGGAGTACATCGCAAATAATTATCGCCAGCATAATCCTGGAGTTCCCCAAGGAAGAAAAGGATTCATTGAAGCCTTTAAGGCAAAATTTCAGTCGCAAGAATTTTTTCACTTAGTAATCGATACGATTTTGATTGATGGCGAATACGCAGCCGTATTTTTATGCAGTGTCGATGAACAGGGTCGAGTGAAAAGCAATGTCGTTGACTTATATCGAATGTCCGACACGCAATTTATTGAGCACTGGGATTATTTTGATCGGAGGGAAAGAAAATGAGGAAACAATTAAACATCGGCATTATCGGATATGGTTTTATGGGTCAGACCCATGCTGATACCATCGCACAACTGGATTATGCTCAGCTGCTGGCAGTCTGCGACATTGATCCAGACCGATTCAAAGAGCTGCCTCAGCAGATCAAAGCTTTTACCGAAGCTGATGCATTGTTGGCAGAGCCTGCCATTGATACGGTAATTATTGCAGTTCCGAATCAACTGCATTTGGAGATGGTATTGAAAGCAGCACGAGCGAAAAAAGATATTATTTGTGAAAAACCGCTCGCCATGAATGCCAAAGAAGTAAAAGAAATGATCGCTGTTGCGGAAAAAGAAAAGGTTCGCTTCACGGTTCATCAGCAAAGACGCTGGGATCATGATTATCGGGTAGCCAAAGAAATCTTTGACCAAGGATTGTTGGGGACACCGTATACTGTCAAAAGCGCCTTATATGGGTTTAACGGCAACATGCATGACTGGCACATCTATCCTGAAATGGGAGGCGGCATGCTTTATGACTGGGGTGTTCATCTTATTGATCAGATTTTGTGGATGATGCCAGCCAAATTGAAGACGATCTATGCCGACGTAAGGAATGTGATCAATGAACAGGTGGACGATTATTTTAACATCCAGCTTTATTTTGAGAATGGCGTCAATGCCCAGATCGAATTGGGGACTTACTTCTTAAACAGCTCGGAAAACTGGTTTGAGCGTCACTGGTTTTTGGGAGGGAATGAAGGAAGTGCCAAGATCGACGGCTTTTACCCAAGAGGAGAGATTACTCGGACATCGGAACTGCTGAGCAATGTCCCTGGGAAAATAACCATGACTCATGCGGGACCGACCCGCAGTTTTGGACCGGCACCAGAAGGGCGGATCATTACTGAAGCGCTGCCGGAAGTGCGTGTCAATCATCGTATGTTTTTCGATAACTATTATGCCTATACTCAAGGTCAAGCGGAACTGATCGTTAAACCAACAGAGATTTTGCGTCTGATGGAAGTCATTGAGGCAATCCGCATTTCAGCAAATTATCACCAAAGTATCAGCTTTGAATAAAAAGCAATATATCACTTAAGAAGAGGAAGGTTTATTTATGAAAAAACTAAGAATCGGTATCATTGGCTGCGGTGGGATCGCAAATAACAAACATTTCCCAGCCTTAACAAATCAAAAAGACAAATGTGAACTTGTGGCATTTTGTGATATTCAAGTAGAACGGGCAAAAGAAGCCGCAGAATCATTTGGGGCAAAAGGAGCAAAATATTATCAAGACTATCATGAGCTTTTAGCAGATCCATCAATCGATTTGGTCCATGTCTGTACGCCGAATGTTAGCCACAGTCCCATTACGGTTGCAGCTTTTGAAGCCGGTAAGCATGTGTTATGCGAAAAACCGATGGCTCATACACCAGAAGCTGCCCAAGCGATGATGGATGCGTGGAAAAAATCAGGTAAAAAATTTACGATCGGGTACCAAAACCGTTTCCGTAAAGAAGTGACGGCACTACATGAAGCATGTGCCAATGGGGAGTTAGGTGAAATTTACTTTGCCAAAGCTCATGCGCTTCGTCGTAAAGCAGTTCCGACATGGGGTGTTTTTCCAGATAAATCGCAACAAGGCGGCGGGCCACTGATTGATATCGGTACCCACGCATTAGATATTACCTTATGGATGATGAATAACTATGAAGTAGAGTCGGTAACAGGTTCTGTTTTCAGTAAATTAGGTAATCTTCCTGGGGCAGAGGCGGGCAACTTATTTGGTCCCTGGGACACCGAGAAGTTTGAAGTAGAAGATTCAGCATTCGGTTTTATCAAAATGAAAGATGGTGCGACGGTATTCTTAGAATCTTCATGGGCACTAAATATCTTAGAATCCAAAGAAGCGGCAACAACGTTATGCGGAACCAAGGCAGGGGCTGAGATCGATGCTGGTATGAGTTTTCCAGTGAATCAATTGACGTACAATCGGGCCAAAAACGGTCTACTGACGGAAGAAAGTATCAGTGCTGCCGGCAATATTGCCTTCTTTGAGGGAAGTGATTCAGCACCAGAATCATTGGAAGCTAAGCAATGGTTGGAAGCAATCATCCATGATACCGAACCATTGGTAAAACCAGAAGAAGCATTCAAAGTAACGCAAGTATTAGCCGCGATCTATCAAGCAGCAGAGACAGGCAGCGAAGTAAAACTATAACAAAATGAGCGAAGGGCAGGCAGCCGCTGATTGGCTAGGCAGATTGCTGCTTGCCAACCTTCGTATCAATAAAAGAGGAGTTGAAATAATTGTTTGAAAAATATTTGGTTCATCCAAAAGGGTTTCGAAATGTGCGCGAACAGCAAGAAATTACCGGCTTTGAGGTGCAATTACGCATACCGTATTACCGCGGTTTACCTATGAGCTGTGTAGAAGTCATTGATCTAACCATAGACGGAGAAAAGGTTGCTGTGAAGGATATGATCATCACTGTCAAAGGGGAATCATTCACCTTTGATGAATTAGCGACAGCGATCAACCATCGCTGGGAAATGATTGAAACAATCACGGTTTTTGTAAAGAAACCAGGTGGATTGGCTGCCGGAGAGCATACGATTCATGCGTTTGTTAGTTTAAGGATTTCCTATCTGCCTTTCAACAATGTGGGCGATGACAAGAAAACATTACAGTTAGAAGCTTAAAGGAGATGAAATGATGAGTAAAATTAAACGCGGGGTATCGCTTTACAGCTACCAAGAAGAATTTTATACCGGAAAAATGACGTTAGAAGACTGCATTCGTGAAGCAGCTGCGGCTGGTGCCAAAGGAATCGAATTTTTACCGGAACAGATGATTCCAACGTTTCCGAATATTACCGATGAATTTGTTCAGCAGTGGCATGGCTGGATGGAAAAATATCAGGTGGAACCCATTGCTTATGATGCGTTTTTAGATAACAAATTATTTGCTAACCGGATGTTGACTACTTCTGAGAATGTTGCAATGATGAAACGTGATTTGACTATCGCTAGCCGATTGGGCTGTAAGATTTTAAGGACTTTGGTCTCGACTCCTTTAGAAGTCATCAAAGAAAGTCTGGCTTATGCAGAAGAAGTCGGCGTTAAAATCGCATTGGAAGTCCATGCTCCCTTCACATTCGGCACCCCCTGGTTTGAGGAACGGTTGGATTATATCAAAGAAAGCGGCACAAAATGGTTTGGGATTATGCCAGACTTTGGGATTTTTACGAAACGTATCGGTTCGATCTTCCAAGACAGTTATATCCGTAAAGGCGGCACGCCAGAAATTATTCAATGGGTCAGTGACAATTATGAAAAAGGCATCGATCGTGATGCGACTTTTGAACAAGTTTCGAACATGAGTGAAGCAACTGAGACAGACAAAGCGTTCGCTGAATTTTGCCGCCACTTTGTTTATACAGATCCAAAGATTTTAGTGGAAAATATGCCGTATATCGTTCATATTCATGGAAAGTTTTATGATATCACGCCAGAACTTCAAGAAACGAGTATTCCCTACAAAGATGTGATCGAAGTACTAAAAGAAGCTGGCTACAATGGCTATATCTGCAGTGAATATGAAGGAAACCGCCACATCCAAGACTATATGGAAGTAGACAGTATCACGCAAGTCAAACGACACCAAGCAGTATTAGAAAGTGTGATTGGATAGGTATTGCGATGATCAAATTGATTGCTTCAGATATGGACGGAACACTTGTCAGCTCGAATCATAAAATTTCAGAAGCTGACGCCAGAGCTGTAAAAAAAGCCCAAGAAAAAGGGATCGAATTTATTATCACCACCGGTAGAAGTTACGAAGATGCTGTCCCCCAAGTCCAGCAAGCGGGTATCGAGTGCAGTTATCTAGTGATGAATGGTAGTGAACTGAGGAACGAAAATGGAAAGATCATACAAAGCCTCTACCTTAGTGAAATGTTGGTTCGCGATATAGTGGCAGAGCTGGAGAAAGCAAATCTATGTGTCGAACTTTATACCACTGGGGGGACGTTCACTCCCAGTGATGCAGAGCGCAGGAAATGGGCGGTTGCAGCGAAGATCAATCAGTTTCATCCGAAGATTTCTGTAGAAGAGGCCTACAAGTCTGCAGGGGAACACTTTTTGTACCGAGAAGTTACACCAATTGCTTCCTTAGATGAAATTTTTGAAAACGATTACTTTGTTGGGAAGATAATCAGTTTTTCTCATGATACGGAAAAAATTGCCGCGTTGCGTCGGACACTTCCAGCAATTTATCCGGTCAACGTCACAGGATCATTTGCCATCAATCTAGAAATTACTAATCCATTGGCAGATAAGGGGCAGGCAATCAAAACCTATGCAGAAAAAAAGGGCATCCACCTGAAAGAAATTATGACGATCGGTGACAGCTATAATGATCTCGGGATGCTAGATGAACGATTTGGCTATACAGTCGCGATGGGCAACGCGATTGAAGAAGTAAAAGAAGCTGCAAAGTACCAAACGGATACAAACGATGAAAATGGCGTTGGGAAGGCAATTGAACGTTTTGTTCAGATAGACTAATAAAAGAGGAGACTTCACTATGAGCTTTGTTAATAATCTTGAAAAAATACAATTGGCCGCCGAAAAAATTTCTGATAACCGCTATCTAAAAGCCGTCAGTAAAGGGATGGTCATGACGATCCCTGCGAGTATCACGGGGGCGATGCTTACTTTGATCGCCAACATGCCGTTTGACGGCTACCAGGAATTTATTCAATCAAACGGGCTAAAAACACTGCTGTTATTGCCAGGTATTTTCACCAGTAACATTATGGGACTGATCGTTGTTTACTTTATTGCGTTTAATTTAGCGAAATCCTATAAAATCGATGGGATGTTTCCAGGATTTCTAGCCATTGTTTCTTTTTTGATACTGACACCACTCGCAACTGTTGAACAGCAAGTGCACGACACCGTCAGACCAGTCGATTTTATCAGCTTTGATTTTATTGGTTCGAGAGGAATGTTTGTTGGAATCATTGTTGGGTTGACCGTTGCGAAACTTTACAGCTGGTTTATCAAAAATAATATTACGATCCGAATGCCAGATAGTGTTCCCAGCTTCGTAGAAAAATCCTTTAGTTCGATTATTCCCTTCTTTTCTATCACGTTTCTTATGGCGTGTATCTCATGGGGCTTTTCATTTACGAGTTACGGCAGTGCCCATAATTTAGTGTACTCTGTTTTACAAGTACCGATCCAACAGATCGGCGGTTCGATTGGCGGAGTGATGGTTGCCTATGCATTGATTGGTCTGTTCTGGTGGTTTGGCATTCATGGCAAAGCAATCATCTTTGGCGTTTATGCTCCCATTTTGCAGACTATGACGATCGAAAATATGAACGCAGCTGCAGCAGGTACGACACCACCGAACTTGATTGATTTTGGTTTTACTTCTGCCTTTTTAGAAATTGGCGGCGGTGGCTGTGTCTTGGGTCTAGCGATCTGCTTTGTTTTCTTTGCGAAGAGTGAACAGTACAAAAGTGTTGGCCGGATCACGAGTATCCCCACATTCTTTGGTATCAATGAACCGATCACATTCGGAACGCCGGTCTGCTTGAACCCAATGTTCTTGCTGCCAACGGTCATTACGCCGTTAGTGACTGGCTTGATCGGCTATGTATCGATCACGACTGGTTTGATGCCGCGAATGGTAGGCGCACAGTTGCCAACGGGGACGCCGACCTTTGTTAACGCCGTGATTGCGGGTGGCTGGCGGATGCTACTAGCTCAAATCGTTTGTGTGATCGTTGCTACTGCCATCTATTTCCCCTTCTTTAAAATGGCAGACAACGTCGAATACAAGCGAGAACAAGAAGCACAAAAAGAGCAGACGGTACAAATGAACATTGGCGCAGCAGTTGCGGAATAAATAAGGGGGAAAAGAAATGAAAGAAATCAATATTTTATTAGTTTGCAATGCCGGCATGAGTACCAGCTTATTGATCGAGAAAATCGAAAAAGCGGGTACAGCACAATCAATCATGACGCAAGTCGATGCGCGACCAGTCGAGGACATCAAAGACTACTTGTCGGATAAAGATGTGATTTTATTAGGACCGCAAGTTCGCTTTAAAGAAAAACAGATCCGTGCATTGGTTGCAGATAAGATTCCTGTTTCAGTGATCGATATGTCTGCCTACGGCACTATGAATGGCGAAAAAGTGCTGCAGCAAGCACTCTCACTTGTTGAAGCATAGTCAAAGGCGGCTTTCACAGCCGCCTTTTCAATGGATTCATTTCAGAACGTTTTTTTAACGCATGATCTGCGTCATGATCTATTAGAAATGGAGAAGACAAATGAAACAAGAAAAGATTTCAAGAAAAACGATTGGGGCTGTCACAGCAACAGGAATTCTGGCTTTTTGCGGGGTCTTAATCAGTACAGCAATGAATGTGATTTTTCCCGTGTTGAGTAAGGAATTTCAAGTAGATATTGCGGTGATCCAATGGCTGACAACAATTTATTTTTTAGTTTTGGCAATCATCGTTCCTTTATCTGGCTTTTTGAAACAGTCATTTAAAAACAAATCTTTATTTTTAGTTGCAATTGGGCTGTTTATCGCAGGCATTATTTTAAACGCATTCGCAAGCAGCTTTGTCCTACTTTTAATAGGGCGTGTCGTACAAGGGATCGGGACCGGCATCGCTTTACCGCTGATGTTTAATATTATTCTGGAACAAGTTCCTAGCGGAAAGCTTGGGATGATGATGGGTGTGGGAACGATGATCCCCGCCATTGCTCCTGCGATTGGTCCGACTTTTGGCGGCTGGATCGTTACGCGCTTCGGCTGGCGAGCAATTTTCATTTTCCTGTTGCCGGTTTTGATTGGAGCATTGCTTCTCGGTGCGTTGACGATTGAACAGAAAATGAAGCCGCAAAAAGCTAAATTGGATCTAATGGGCACTATACTTGTAGCGGGCTTTTTTATCGGCATGACTTTTGGCTTCAGCTATATGGGCAGTCGCAGTTTTTTTAGTTTGGCAATTGGTGGCGCCTTTTTGTTAGGGGCAGTTTGCTTATGCCTGCTGCTTTTGCACGTCAGAAAGCATCCATCACCGGTCTTAAAATTAAGCTTATTAAAGAACAAAGGCTACAGCCTTCGACTGGTTTGTTTTTTTATCATGCAGCTTGTCTTGATGGGTTTGGTTTTTATCCTGCCACTTTATCTTCAATTAGTGAATCAAAGCACTGCCCAAACTGCCGGCTTGATTATTTTGCCGGGGGCTTCCTTGGGGGCGCTCTTTACACCTCTAGGCGGACGCTTTTTAGATCGATATGGGGAGAAAAGACCTATCGTTGGCGGAAGTCTCTTGATTATCAGCGCACTGTTACTTTTTTGGCTATTGGCTGAAAACTTGGGCAATATCATGATTGGACTGCTCTATTTTCTTTTTACATTAGGTATCGGTTTTTCTTTTGGCAACTTGATGACCAGCGCTTTGGCACAATTGGAAAAAGTCGAACAAGCCGCTGGCAATGCCCTGATCATGACCGTTCAGCAATTTGCCGCAGCCGCAGGTACTGCTATTATTGCGGCAATCATGGCCAAAAGCCAAGCTGATCCTGCTTTAAGCAATTCAGCAGCAGTCGTTGAAGGGTCCAAGCAAAGCTTTGTCGTTTTGTTCCTATTGTTTACTGGTGTCTTGCTGCTTTTAGGACAAATGTACTTAATGAAAAAAGAACAGCATCCTGCCTCATTGACGAAAAACCAAACAGAAGAAACGAGAGGATGAAAAGACAATGGAAACGATTATCGGTATAGATATCGGCGGTACAGCAATCAAAATGGCACTGTTTAGCGAGAATCAGCAACTGCTGGACAAATGGTCGATCCCGACAAATAGTAGGAATAACGGAACGATGATCCCAGAAACGATCATCACGAGTATCAAGAAAAAACTAAACGAGAACGGGCTCTCTTTAAGCGCACTGAAAGGCATTGGGATCGGCGTTCCAGGACCGGTAAACGAAACGGTCGTTAAACGAGCAGTCAACCTCGGCTGGATCGATTTTCCTTTGAAACAGATTATTGAAGCTGCATTGAATGTACCAGTTTTAGTAATGAATGATGCCAATGCAGCTGCGTTGGGCGAGTTGTGGCAAGGCGCAGCTTCTGACTGTCAGTCAATCGTTTTTGCTACGATTGGAACGGGAGTCGGTGGTGCCGTGATCATCGATGGCAAAGTCCTAAACGGAACGAATGCTTCTGCTGGAGAGATTGGCCACATCCCACTTCAAACAAGGGAAGTCCGTGTCTGTGGTTGCGGCAATCAAAATTGCCTAGAGTGTTACGGCTCTGCGACAGGAATGATCAAAACCATGAACCTGATCGCCGGTTTTGAACGGGTCAGTGGGACAAAAGAGATCTTTGACTTGGCAGCTCAAGGAGATCGGCAAGCCAAAGAGACGATTGATACAACGATTGATTATTTAGCGCAAGCCTTTGCCGGCCTGATCAATGCAGTCGATCCAGAGGAATTGGTTATTGGTGGCGGTGTTTCAGAAGCTGGACCAGCTTTTTTGACACCACTTCAGAATGCATTAGAGACTTATTTGTTCCCAGAAATTAGAGGGAAGCTTCCTGTACGAAAAGCCATGCTGGGAAATGATGCTGGAGTTTATGGCGCGGCTTATCAAGTCATATACGCCCGAGGAAGTGAAGAACCATGATCAAATTAGTAGCGATCGATTTGGATGGAACCCTGCTGAATCCGCAAGGGGAGCTATCGACATCGGTTAAGCAGACCATCCAATCTGTTAGGCAAGAAAAAATTAAAATCGTTTTGTGCACTGGACGTCCTTTTTATAGTCTGGCACCTTTGATCAAGCAGCTGCAGCTACATAAAGAAGATGAATACGTCATCAGCTTTAATGGTGCTGTTTTATCGGATGCTCGAGGTGAAACAATTTTTTTCGAACAAGCAGTGTCCTACGAGAATTTTTTGCAGGTACTCTATCTGGGGCAGCAATTGGGACTGAATTACCATGTCCAAAGTAAGGAAGGAATTTTCACAAGTTCACTAGTCATCGATCAATATACCGCCTATGACAGTATATTAAATCGTGTGCCAATCAAAATTGTGAAGCTCGATGAATTACGACACATCCCTATCTATAAAGTGATGCTAGTGGGGGAAAAAGAGCGAATCGATGCAGCAATCCCGCAGATTTTGTCTAACTGGTCGAAACAATTTAATCATATGCGGAGTTTGGACTGTTTTTATGAGTTCTTGCCGCTTCAAGCAAGCAAAGGCCAAACCTTGCAGCGATTAACGGAACAATTAGGGATCCAGTCGAATGAAGTCTTGGCCATTGGCGACAATGAAAACGATTTGTCTATGCTGCAGTTTGCAGGGATCAGCGTGGCAATGGGCAACGCAGCCCAGACCATTAAACAGCAAGCCGATTATGTAACCAAGAGCAATGAAGAAGATGGCGTGAATCATTCACTCCTTCAACTACTTAATGAAAAAAGGAGAATCAAGTCATGAATCAAGAACAATTAGAGTCTGTTATGGGTCTGATCATTCATAGCGGTAACGCAAAAAGTGATGCGATGGGAGCAATTACAGCAGCTAAAGAAGGAAATTTTGAGCAAGCAGACCAGCAAGTCAAACAAGCAGAGGAGGCAATTGTTGAAGCGCATCACGCACAAACTTCCATGCTTACCAATGAAGCACAAGGCAATGCAGCAGAAATCACCCTCCTAACCATTCATAGTCAAGATCATTTGATGACGGCCATCGCCTTTTGTGATTTAACAAAAGAGATCATTGAACTGCATAAGCGGGTCGTATCTGCTATCACATAGTTATTGTGTAAACTCAAATAAAATTTTTTTGCCGCACTGCTTCCCGAGTACAATTAGGAAGTAGTGCTTTTCTATGTTAATGGAGAATAAAGAAACGTAGAGGAAACTCTGCATAACTACGGTTAAACTATCAACAGCAGAGGATAAGGGGGCTAGTCGATTTATTGTGGAAGGAAGATTTAATGAAGAGCGGAATAAGGAGGAATTAATTGAAATGATTAGAACCAGTCACGGAGTTACCCTGACTGGTTTTTTATTTTATTCAGCATGGTATTCTTAGGATCGCTTATTTCAAGGGGAAATAGAGGTTTTCATCGAAAAAAAATGAGCGTATGGTTCTTTTAATACCAGTATCTGAAAGCAGATGTTAAAATTTGTGAAAAATAACAATCCCATATATGTCTAGTTTGCTTATCATTAAAAAAAAATAGATTATTATGTTTGATAGACACAATATTTACGCTTTTTTGCGTATTTAAAGATAAAAAAGATATTTTTATATAAAAACAAAAAATTTGTTGACAGACAAAATGAAAGCGTTTATATTGGATATGTGGTTACTACCAGTTGAGAATGAGGGGAGGACATAAGATGCTTGGTTTGGTTTTAACAGGTCATGGAGGATTTGCGCAAGGGATGGAAAATGCGCTTGCGATGATTGCAGGACCCCAAGAACAATTTCTAGCAGTGCCGTTTTTAGAGGAAAATCCGTTAGCTGACTTTGAAAAAGAGTTGCAAGGAGCAATCGATCAATTAAAGGAAACCTGTGATGGGGTCGTGATTTGTGCAGACCTTGTGGGCGGGACCCCTTTTAATGTTGCGATGACCGCTACCAATGAGGACCCGCAAGTCGAGGTCATCGGCGGCATCAATCTACTGATGCTAGTGGAAGGTTCGTTGACTAGTTATACGGCAGCCGATCCAGAGGGTTTTTGCCAAGAACTGGCAGAGATTGGCAAGAGCGGTATTTTTCACGGAAAGATCAAAGGCCATGAGGAAATCAATGAGGAAGAAGGAATTTAAACATGTGGGAAATGATCTTAGCAGCCTCAATCGTGGTGCTTGTTTTTCTCTCCCTCTTTTTGGGGGTCTCGTCTTTCCTGAATGGGAAAAATCTGAAAAGGCAGAAGGGCTATTTCGCTGAATTGCAGCAGTCTTTGAAAAAGGGACAGAAAATCAAATTGTACGGCGGCATTATTGGGGAGATTCAAACACTGGGGAAAGAGACGGTCGATCTAAGGGTGAAATCGGGAACGGTGATTGAAGTAGAACGTAGTGCGGTTGCAGAAATCATGCAGTAAATAGAAGGAGGACATATTTATGGGAGAACCAAATATTTTATTGACGCGAATCGACAATCGGTTGATTCATGGGCAAGTTGCCACCCAATGGAACGGTACGTTGGGAGCAAATCTAATTTTAGTGGCAAATGATAAGGTCGCCAAAGACAAAGTCAGACAAGGGTTGATGGATATGGCGGCGCCAGCTGGCGTCCAAACGAGGTATTTCTCGCTTCAAAAAACCATCGAGATCATTCATAAAGCATCGCCAAAACAAAAGATTTTCATGGTGGTTGAAAATCCGCAAGATGCGTTGAAATTAGCTGAAGGTGGGGTGCCGATCAAGAAACTCAACATTGGGAATATGCATATGTCAGAAGGGAAAAGACAGGTTGCTACGACAGTTGCCGTCGATGAAGCAGATGTCGATGCCTTTAAAAAACTGAAGGAAATGGGGGTGCAATTAGTGATCCAGCGGGTTCCAACGACACCTGTTGAAGATGAAAAGAAATTATTTCAGTAATGCAGAGGTAAGGAAGGAGAAAGAAAATGGATTACACGATTTTTCAAATCATTTTAGTCTTCATAGTTACATTCATTGCCGCAATCGATCAATTTAGTTTTTTAGAATCATTGTACCAACCCATTGTTACCGGGATGGTTATCGGACTTATTCTTGGAGATCTTCAAACTGGCTTGATCGTTGGCGGAACCTATCAGTTAATGACGATCGGCAATATGCCGGTGGGCGGCGCGCAACCGCCAAATGCGGTGATTGGCGGAATTATGGCAGCAATCTTAGCGATCACGCTGCAGCTGGAACCCACAGTAGCGGTTGCTACGGCGATTCCGTTTTCTTTGCTGGGGCAATATGGGGTGACGATTATCTTCTCACTAATGTCGCCAGTGATGTCAAAAGCCGACAGCTACGCCCATGATGCCAATACGAAGGGGATTGATCGAATCAATTATTTAGCGATGGCGGGTCTTGGTACGATCTTCGGCTTGATCGTGGTCTTATTCTTTATCGGCGGTGCTGCTTTCGGGAATCAGGCGGTCGCAGCGATCCCTCAATGGTTGATGGGTGGGCTCGGCGCAGCTGGGGGCATGATGCGGTATGTCGGTTTTGCGATTTTACTAAAAGTGATGGTTTCCAAAGAAATGTGGGGCTTCTTCTTTATGGGGTTTGGTTTAGCCACGATCGTAATGGCGGCACCTTCTTTGCAAGGACCAGCCTTGATCATTCTAGCCTTTATCGGTTTTGCATTAGCCTTTTGGGATTATCAAATCCAGTCCAAATTTAAAGTAGCAGCAGCCAATACCTATGATTTCGGAGGCGACGAAGATGGCATATAATATTCCCGATTCTTATAGCGAACAAGCGCCCGCAGAACAACTGGATAAAAAGACCTTGAACAATATGGTCTGGCGTTCCTTATTTCTACAAGCCTCTTTCAATTATGAGCGAATGCAGGCAGGAGGCTGGTTATTCAGTATTTTACCGGGATTGAAAAAGATCCACAAAAATGAAAAGGACTTGGCTGCTTCAATGAGCCATAACTTAGAGTTTTTCAATACTCATCCATTCTTGGTGAACTTTGTGATGGGGATTATTTTATCGATGGAACAAAACAAAGCCGATATTCCCATGATTCGGGCAGTGCGAGTCGCTGCAATGGGGCCGCTAGGCGGGATCGGTGACGCGTTATTCTGGTTCACTCTGGTACCGATAACAGCTGGTATCACAGCCAATATGGCGATCAATGGCAACATCGCTGCACCGTTTATTTTCTTACTGGTATTCAATGCGGCCCAATTCGGCTTACGGTTCTTCTTGATGCATTGGTCCTATCGTTTAGGGACAGATGCGATTGGCATCTTAACGGAAAATGCCAAAGAATTCACCCGAGCAGCGAGTATTTTAGGGATTTTTGTTGTCGGTTCCTTGACCTGCGTGTATGGGGCGACATCTTTGGATATTCAGATCCCTAACGGCACTACCAATGAAGTGACGCAAGCGACGACGATCGTGGATGATCAAGCAGCCATTGCCGCTTACGAAGACATGCTGTATACCACGGATGAGAATGGTCAATTGACTGACACATTGCAAGAAAATGCGGCGGTCAACGAACTGGCTAACGGCAAATATGAATTGACGTTTAACAAAGTCAACGAAGTGCCTGTGACGATCGATATTCAAAAAATCCTCGATGGGATCTTGCCGCAAGTGATTCCATTGACCATCACACTGATGCTGTATTTCTTCTTATCAAAACGCGGCTGGACGCCGTTGAAATGTATCGCTTTGCTGCTAGTGATCGGCTTGATCGGTTCTGGCTTTGGCCTGTATCCATCCATTTGGCCGCAATAAGCAAGCTAGCAGAAGAAACGACGCAAAACGTAGGAGGAGTTTTGCTAAGCAAGCAACAGCTGACTTTTCAGCTTAGCTCGTGCTGGCAATTGGTTCATTTTCCTGCGTGAAAAGACACAAATTCAGGAAACAGAGCCCCTGTAGACGATTGTTTGACACGCCTATCGGGAAATAGTACACTCGTTATGTGGTAGTAACCAGTTTGGAGGGGCTTATGAATATCAATAAAAATCGACAACCATTATACGATCAATTGTTAAATTTACTGATTGAAAAAATCGAAAATGAAATGGAAGCAGACACAATGCTTCCCTCAGAAAGAGAGCTGTCAAAGCGCTACGGATTAAGTCGGACCACCGTTCGCTTGGCTCTACAGGAGTTAGAAAAATTAGGCTATATTTATCGCCAACATGGCAAAGGCACCTTTGTCTCGGATATCCGCAAGCAGGCAACCAATTTATCAGGTTCGTATAGTTTTACCGAACAGATGAAAGCACTAGGAAAACAACCAGAAACTAGAGTATTGGCATTCAAAAAAATGGAAGCGACAAAATATTTTGCCACTCAGTTGCAAGTTTCCATCGGCGAGCCGATCTACAAGTTAAAACGATTGCGTCTTGCTGATGGCCAACCGATGATGATCGAGCGTTCTTATCTGCCGGTCAAACGTTTCATGCATTTAACGAGTGAGATGATCGAGCAAAAACCATTGTACGATATATTTCATGAAGACTTTCATCAAGTGATCCGCCTCGCGGACGAAGAATTTTTTGCCAGCATTGCCAGTGCGAAAGATGCGGCATTGCTGAAAATCCACGAAGGTGCGCCGGTGTTGAACCTGGTACGCAGCACGTTCAATATTGAAAATGAAGTGATCGAATACACCTTGAGTGTTGCTCGAGCAGACCAATTTAGATACAAAGTCCGCCACTTGCGTAACGACGAGTAGCGCATTTCCTAGACAGTCTGAAATGATCCACTCGAGCAAAGAAAAGGTGTGTATTCAACACCAGTGAGGTCGAGGAAGTTTGCCCTTTGGGTGATCGCTAAGTATTCATCCAAGACAACGCTCCTCGTACCGTCACTGGGAATACATACTGGAAAAACAGTAGCTAGGAGGAAGAAAGATGTTTCAACTGTCAACAAAGGAATTAGCAGAATTAGGTGCGGAGATTACAACAAGAGAAATCAAACAACAGCCAGAACTTTGGCAAGAAACCTTGACGATCTATCAAGAAAAGCAAGAGACGATCGAGGCTTTCTTACGTACTATCAAGCAAAAGACGGACAAACGCATTCGGGTAGTCTTCACGGGAGCGGGGACGTCGCAATATGTCGGAGATACGATCGTTCCTTACTTGAATAAGACCGGCGCAACTGCGGATTATCTTTTTGAAAGTATTGCTACGACGGATATCGTCGCTGCTCCAGAACAAGTTTTATTTGCGGATGAACCAACACTGCTCGTTTCTTTTGCTAGAAGCGGCAATTCACCAGAAAGTTTAGCAGCGGTCAAAATCGTCGATCAATTCGTTGCCGACAGCTATCATTTGACGATCACTTGTGCAGCCGACGGATCTTTGGCACAACAAGCTGCCGCTGATGAAACGAGCTATCTGTTATTGATGCCTGAGCGGTCAAATGATGCTGGATTTGCAATGACGGGAAGTTTTTCTTGCATGGCTCTTTCCGCACTGCTGATTTTTGACCAGACGCCGCTGACAGAAAAGAGGCATTATGTTGAAACCCTTAGCCGATTGGGGCAAGAAGTCATCGACAGAGAAACAGAACTCCAAGTACTGACGGACCGTTCCTTTAAGCGGATCGTTTACCTAGGGTCAGGCACGTTGTCGGGGTTGACCAGGGAAGCACAGCTAAAAGTATTGGAACTGACTGCGGGAAAAATCGCCACCGTGTTCGATTCATCGATGGGCTTCCGTCATGGACCGAAATCATTCGTAGATGATCAAACCCTCGTCTTTGTCTTTGTCAGCAATACGCCCTACACGCGGCAGTATGATCTTGATATGTTGGAAGAGTTAAAAAGTGACGGCATCGCCGCCGCAGTGACCGCCATCGGACAGCCGGCAACTGTGAATTTTTCAGGAACAAACTTTTTCTTTCCAGATGACACATTATTGCCAGACGGTTATCTTGCCTTAGCAGACATTGTCTTTGCACAAACGATCGCACTGTTGGCATCGATCAAAGTCGGTAATACACCCGACACCCCTTCGCCAACGCGTACCGTCAATCGGGTGGTCAAAGGCGTGACGATTCATCCGTATAACAACTAACGATGACTGAGAAAGCCCACCACGAGCACGTATCTTTTCGTGTACGAAGTCGATACGTGCGGTGGTCAATCAGTCGAACGGCTTCATCAATAGACATCTTTATACGTGCTGACAACCGTTTCGCCAACGCTGAAAAAAAGTGAAAGCGGTTGATTCTTTGGCATGGACAAAAAAGGAGGAATTTTAATGAAAGCAACCGTAACGAAAGCCAAAAAAGCAGCGATGGATCGCCTGTCAACGAAAGAAGGAGTGATCGCAGCTTTAGCGATCGACCAACGAGGTGCCTTGAAAAAAATGATGGCAGCACTGGGCGTGGAGGCTGACGCAGAGAAAATCAGCCAGTTTAAAACGCTAGTCTCACAAGAATTGACCCCTTACGCGTCTTCTATTTTATTAGATCCAGAATATGGGTTGGCAGCTGCGCAAAGCCGTGATCCAGAGGCGGGGCTTTTGCTGGCATATGAAAAAACCGGCTATGATGCGACTACGCCGGGACGTTTGCCTGATTTATTAGGGGAATGGTCAGTTGAGCGATTAAAAGCAGCAGGCGCCGATGCCATCAAATTTTTGCTTTACTATGATGTAGATGAAGATGCCCAGATCAATCAGTTGAAACACGTCTTTGTGGAACGACTCGGCAGCGAGTGCCAAGCCGCTGATCTGCCCTTCTTTTTAGAAGTCCTTTCCTATGATGCTAAGCTACCTGAAGTCGACTCAAAAGCGTATGCGCAACGCAAACCAGAAAAAGTCATCGGATTGATGAAGGAATTTTCGAAACCACAGTACAAAGTTGATGTGTTAAAAGTGGAAGTACCAGTCAACATGAATTATGTGGCAGGTTTTGCCAAGGAAGAAGCCGTGCATACCAAGGAAGAAGCCGCAGCGTATTTTAAAGCGCAAAGCGATGCAACGCATCTGCCGTTTATTTTTCTCAGTGCAGGCGTATCAGCCAGCTTATTCCAAGAAACACTGGTTTTTGCCAAAGAAGCCGGTTCAACCTTCAATGGCGTCTTGTGCGGCCGGGCAACGTGGAAAGACGGTGTTGATCCCTTTGTAAAACGAGGAACAGAAGCAGCCCAAGAATGGCTAGCAAGTACTGGAAAACAGCACATCGAAGACTTGAATGAAGTGATCCAAAAGACCGCCACTTCTTGGTGGGACAAAGTCGCGGTCGAAGATTAGTTTTTGCGCTGTTTGACAAGAAAAATGGCCAGTAATCAGACATCTTAAGGGCTTTTGAGAAGAAGTGGTAGGCTTCTGACTTAAGGCTCTAGGGTGTCTTTTTATGACTTGACAAGTTCGGTTATCATCGTAGGAATGCAACGTAAATAGGAAGAGGTTGCGAGAGTAATTTACGAGGGGACTTGAATAGGATAAACTAGCAATAAGAGCCATCAAATCCACCTGCTTCACTTTTGGTCGAAATAAAGTTCAATAAACCTACAATAAAGGAGCATTCATGAACGAGTATACGTTTCATTCCGTCACGTCAGAAAACCAACAAGCTGCCTATAGTATTTATCAGAAAAACCAGGCCTATTTTGCTTTAACGAAAGAGACACCTTCCATCGAACAACTCATGCGAGACATGACTGTTCTTCCGCCAGCCGTGGCTCAAGAGCAAAAGGTATTTTCTATCATTTATTCTGATCAAAAACCTATTGCTATCATGGATTATCTTGTTGATTATCCGCAAGAGGGCACTGTGTATATTGGCTTGCTACTGGTTGGCGAAAGACGTCAGGGGCACGGGCAAGCTATTTATCAGCAAGTAGAACAAGACTGGCGCATAAAGGGGATTTCTCTCGTATCTCTCGCTGTTATTGAAGAAAACACAGCCGGTAGATCTTTCTGGGAGAGTCAAGGATTTAAAGAAACACGAAAAGCCGTGACAACCGTCAGTGATCATGAGGTAAGTGTGGTCTGCTTTGAGAAAAAGATGAAATAGGTACTTAAAATAGAAGCAGCTAGAATAAAAGTAAATAACGTCCAATAGTTACCCTAAAGAGAATTATTGAACGTTATATCAAAGATAATTAACTAAATTGAATTATAAAAAAGAATTTAGGTTTTCAGTAAAGGAATAAAATCCTATTCTAAACACTCCATTTATGGGGCTTATCCTATAAATATATTTTTTAAATGGTATGTTAAAAATTCTTTATTTAAATCTTCTCTTTTATATGCTAATTCCTTATTATGAAAAGGATTGTGCGGGTCTGTATGAATAATTTTTTGTGAGTGAACGTCTATTGCAATTGCCCCATAATCAAATTCAACATGGTGGTTGGGACAAAGTATAATAATGTTACTCTCTATATCTGGCCCTTGATGAATACCCCCAAGTTTTTTTAAATGATGTCCTTCGGAGTAATATTTTTGTTTGGACAATGAAATGGATTTACCGCAAATTTGGCATTGATTATTGTATTTTTGCTTCATTTTTTTAACAAGAGACGTGTCCCTAACAATCCTATCGATAGTTGTTTGAATCCGGGTAACCTGCCCACCACTTCCCACACTAAGAAGTTCTTCTGAATCACCTTCACGTACAATATTTTCTGATCTCTGCTTGTTTTCGTTATAGTAGACCGGTTTTTTTATATAAGGAGTTAAGATTTCTAATAGCTCATTACTAACAGGCGCCAAGTATTTCTGTGCGGGTTGCATTCGCACACCTGTTTCCGTATAAAAAGATTTTTGAGGCGCTATTGCTTTTAATGCGTCTTTGTTCTGATCGATAACTTCCTGTAAAAAAACTTTGTCCTGAAATTCTGTGTAGTACTTTAAGGGGATTTGATAGTATTCGTCATATCCATCCCAATTAGCTGGGATCGGTGGCGGACTTGATAAGATTTTATAGGAACCAGCAACTTGAGAACATCCCCATAATCTATGATTGATATTTCGTTTTTTGTCTTTGATAGAATGTAAAATCATATCCCCCTCTTTGGGTTTCCTCATAATTGTGTTCCATGATGAAGCAACGGGACTCCATAAAACCTCTCCTAGCTCCCAACCTTCTCCTCCATGGATGGGATTAGACAATTCAATATATACGGCCATCTGCGCACTCCTTTCTGCTACTATGGGTATTTATTCAAATAACGAATTCTATTTTATTATAGACAATCATTCTTCTTTCGTCATGTCTATTTGAATCAAAGTTTTTTGTCTTTAGTATATTATCAATACTTAGAAATATTCGAACTGAAAAAATGTAAGAAATGTTTATCATGTGATGGATATCTATAGTATAATTTCAGGAAAATTTTTTATAAAAAAAAGTCACGAAATCAATGTTTATTTATAATAAATTCCTCATTTTATCTAAGTTAACTTTCACCATTTCTCCAATCACTTTCCCATAGCTTCAATTCCTCTTTTTTTGTTAACAGGTTAAGTCAAAAATCCCTCGAAATCTTTTCTCATTTTTCAGCAGTATTGCCAGTAGAAGATCGCTTGATAAAAAAGCCGTTGCTTGCTATTCTGTTCTGTAAATTGACAGAAGGAGATGGCGTATGAAGCAAATGGCAATCAAAAAGAATCCATTTTTGACGCGTCTGGATTATCAGCGGGCATTGGAAGACATGATCGCTCCTTTGCGAGAAGCGATCTTGGCAGATGACTATCCAGGATTGAATCTAGGTAGCAGTGGGGCCGTGTATGACCGAACACGATCTGAGATGGAAGCGCTTGTGCGTCCTTTGTGGGGGCTCGCGCCTTATTGGAGAGGTTGCCCAGATGATCCGTTACGAGCAGCTTACGTAGAAAAAGTGATAGCAGGGACAGATCCTGAACACGCATTTTACTGGGGAAGGATCACGGATTATGATCAATACATCGTGGAAGCAGCCGCATTGTCATTGACCCTATTGTTGCAAAAGGACGCTTTTTGGACAGCGTTGCCGCAGAAGAACCAGCGAAAGCTAGTGGCTTGGCTTTCCCAAGCACTTGAGTGCAAGATTCCTAAGAACAACTGGACATTCTTCAAAGTGTTGATACGCGTTGCCTTGTTTCAATGTGGGGAACCGTTGGCAAAAGAAGAATTGTCCCAAGAGTTGGCATTGATCGATTCCATGTACGTTGGCGATGGTTGGTACGTAGACGGGAAAACGACGCAGCGAGATTACTACATTCCTTTTGCGTTTCATTATTACGGCTTGATTTACGCTACATTTATGCAAGACGAAGATCCAGAATGGGCGCAGCGTTTTAAAGAGCGAGCCACGCTATTTGCGCAAGACTTCGTCTATTATTTTGATGAAGATGGCGAAGCCTTGCCCTATGGCCGCAGCCTGACTTATCGGTTTGCGCAAGGGGCGTTTTTCTCGGCACTGGTTTTCGCAGACGTCGAAGCGATCCCATGGGGACAGGTGCGAGGACTACTGGCGAAGCACTTGCGCAATTGGATGGCACAAGAAATTTTCACTTTCGATGGTCGCTTGTCCATCGGGTACCACTATGAAAATCATGTAATGGCAGAAGGGTATAATGCACCAGGCTCGCCTTATTGGGGGCTGAAGACCTTTTTGCTTTTAGCGGTCGCAGAAACGCATCCTTTTTGGCGGGCTGAACCTGAGCCGATCAAAAGAGAGCCGCAAAAACGGATTGAAAAAGGCAATATGTTGCTGGTGCACAATGAAAAAAGCCATCATCTGTTGGGGTATCCTGCAGGCTTGATGCTTGAACAGCAAGCCCATGCTCAATCAAAATACAGCAAATTCGTCTATTCGAGCAAATTTGGCTTCAGTGTGTCGAAAGCCGGCGTTACATATGCCGAAGGCGCCTTCGATAGCACATTAGCTATTGCTCGAGATGGCAGCTATTTTCGCACGAAGGGCGCAGTCAGGGATTATCGAGTGACGGAAAAAGGCGTCTTTTACCAATGGGCTCCCTTTGAGGAGGTAGTGATTGAAACTGAGATTTATCCCTTTGGTCAGTGGCATGTGCGCGTGCACGAGTTGACGACGACGATTTCGTTGGACCTTCGTGAGGGCGGGTTTAGTGTACCGCTGACTGGACGGTTGCCTCAGGCCCAAACAGGACCGACCTGGAGTCGAGTCAGTGAAGGGGGCTTTTGTTCTCAAATCATCAACATCGAAGGCTATCAACAAGCCAGTATTGTTCAGCCAGAAGCCAATACCTCCGTCTTTTTTCCAAGAACTAGTTTTCCATACTTAGCACAACATATCCTGCCAGGGAAGCACCGTTTGATTTGTTTAGTCGGTGGTATCGTAGAAAAAGAAAGGATCGATCCAAATGATTACGCTAGCAATAAAAAATAAGCAGGACCAGGTGATCGTCGGTCGCATCGACCATGAAAAAGAACCCGCGCCATTTCAAGTTTCTGGTGATGATTTGGCCGTATTAGCCATTAAAAACTATCCCTATGAGGAAGGAGATAAGATCGTTATTGAGGTGACGGGGGAAAATCCGTATTATGTCTTTCAGCTTGATGAAACCTTAGCACCATCACTGATCTATCTTTCCCAATCCTCTTGGGAATATCAGATCCCTTGGACGGAATCTCATCGAAAGTCCTCGGTGGAAACGGCCTTTGCCTCGCAGCGCCATCACCTGATGGTGCGTAAAGCCCATGCGTTTGAGATCACGAATTATCAAAATTTATCTTTCAATGCCCATGATCAAAAGTCAGCGATAGGGGCGTATCCTCATGCTTCAGCGAATGTGGAGACGCGAGATGATTCCGTCTTTTTTGCCAAGAATGCGATCGATGGAAAATATGGCAACCGATCCCACGGTTCGTATCCGTTTGCTTCTTGGGGCATCAATCAGCAAGCCGATGCTGCATTGACCATTGATTTTGGTCGTCCCGTCTTGATCGATCGGGTTCGCTTCCTATTACGGGCAGATTATCCCCATGATAGCTACTGGACCAAAGGGACCTTGGTCTTTGCTGATGGAGAAGAGCTGGTGGTGGAAACGATAAATACGGCGTCTTTTCAAGAAGTTCGTTTTCCGAAAAAAGAAACGACTAAGCTGACCTATAAAGAGCTGCAAAAAGCAGAGGATGATTCCCCGTTTCCAGCTCTTACACAAATCGAAGTATTTGGTTGGAACTGTTAAAAAAAGAGGACAAGAGCATGACAGGTCTGCATTTGTGGGCAGTTGTCATGCTCTTTTTTTAGGAATCAATGAAGGAAGGTCGCTTTTTTTGTTCGTTTACGTTATAATGATTTCAGTTAATATGTTAACAAGTTAAGAGGAGGGTAAACATGCGTCTGCAAGAGAACAAACAACGCTTGATCCTGTTAGGAGAAAAAGTGACCGATGTGTGGTTAGCGGATAAAATCACCGCGTGCATCCAACAGATCGAAAAAAATAGTCAGCGCTTTGGCACACAGTTTCCTTCAGCCTGTGCCACCAATGGCAAATATCGGCTGAAAGGCAACGATGATTGGACCAATGGCTTTTGGACGGGGATGTTGTGGCTCGCCTATGAGTGGACCAAAGAGAAGAACTTTTTGACTCGAGCAATGGAGAATATCGACAGTTTTCAAACGCGCTTAGACGACCATTTTGTATTAGATCATCATGATATTGGATTTTTATATAGCTTATCTGCCGGTGCGGGCTACAAGATCACTGGCGATGAACACTGCAAGCAAGAAGTCATTCAAGCAGCAGATGTTTTGTTGGCACGTTTTCAAGAAAAGGGGGAATTTATTCAAGCTTGGGGCACTTATGGCGACCCACAAGAATACCGCTTGATTATTGATTCGCTACTGAACTTGCCGCTTTTATTTGCAGCAACCCAATTATCGGGAGAGACTCGTTACGCAGAGGCCGCGAGTAAGCATTATCAGACAGTGCGAAAGACTGTCATCAAAAATGACGCCACCACCTTTCATACGTATTATTTCGATCCTGAAACGGGGCAGCCAAGTCACGGTGCGACGCATCAAGGAAACAGCGACCAATCGATTTGGGCACGAGGGCAAAGCTGGGCGATTTTAGGGCTTCCTTTGAATGAAAGCTACTTGCATAGCCAGCCTTTTCCAGAAAATTATCCGCAGATCGTGGAGGTGTTTTTGGCTCATTTACCCGCAGATCTCGTGCCGTATTGGGACTTTGATTTTAACGACCAACATCCTGCTGAAAAAGACAGCTCAGCTTTAGCGATCGCGGCTTGTGGCTTGTTGGAAGCAGAGAAAATGGAGGCATATCCTGATGCCCAAAAAATCGCTAAAGGGATGCTTTACCAATTAGGCGAGCAGTATGCAGCGAGCCAAGTGCCAGAAAATGAAGGCTTATTGCTGCATGGTGTGTATGCTCATGCGGAAGGCAAAGGCATCGATGAACCCAATCTTTGGGGAGACTATTTCTATTTAGAAGGATTGATCCGATTGGCATTGCCTAATTGGCAAAGATACTGGTAAAGGGGAAGACGACATGCGAACGTTTGAGATAAAAGAAGATTTTTTGTTAGATGGAAAACCAATCAAATTGATCAGCGGAGCGATCCATTATTTCCGCATGACACCGGCGCAATGGACAGATAGCCTCTACAATCTAAAAGCACTGGGAGCCAACACAGTTGAGACCTACATTCCTTGGAATCTCCACGAACCTCGTGAAGGAGTCTACGACTTTGAAGGAATGAAAGACATCTGTGCTTTTGTAAAGCAAGCCCGAGCGCTAGGCTTGATGGTCATTTTGCGGCCTTCCGTCTACATTTGTGCTGAATGGGAATTTGGCGGGCTGCCAGCTTGGCTGTTAAACGAACCGATGCGGTTGCGCTCAACCGACCCACGCTTCATGGCAAAGGTGCGTAACTATTTCCAGGTCTTGCTGCCAAAGCTTGTGCCGTTGCAGATCACCCATGGGGGACCAGTGATCATGATGCAGGTGGAAAATGAGTACGGCTCTTATGGAATGGAAAAAGCGTATTTGCGCCAGACCAAGGAGTTGATGGAAGAATGCGGCATCGATGTACCCTTGTTTACTTCAGATGGGGCATGGGAAGAAGTCTTGGACGCTGGGACATTGATTGAAGACGACGTCTTTGTCACAGGCAATTTCGGCAGTCGTTCCAAAGAAAATGCGGCTGTGATGAAAGAGTTTATGGCAAAACATGGCAAAAATTGGCCCATCATGTGCATGGAATATTGGGATGGCTGGTTCAACCGCTGGGGCGAGCCGATCATCAAGCGAGACGGTCAAGACTTAGCTAATGAAGTCAAAGAGATGTTAGCAGTCGGTTCCTTGAATCTTTACATGTTCCATGGAGGCACGAACTTTGGCTTTTACAATGGCTGTTCCGCTCGGGGGGCGCTGGATCTACCACAAGTGTCCAGCTATGATTACGATGCTTTACTGACAGAAGCAGGAGAACCTACCGACAAATACTATCAGGTACAAAAAGCCATAAAAGAAGCTTGTCCCGAAGTGTGGCAAGCCAAACCACGGACCAAGCAATTAGCGGCATTAGGAACCTTTCCCATTGAAAACAGTGTCTCGTTACTGGCCATCAAAGATCAGCTGATGGCACCGCAAGAAAACATGTATCCACTAACAATGGAAGCTGCCAGCACAGGCTACGGCTATTTGCTCTATTCGGTTCAGTTAAAAAACTATCATCGAGAAAACAAATTAAAAGTGGTAGAAGCTAGCGATCGGTTGCATATTTTTACCGACGGCCAATTACAGGCGATCCAATACCAAGAAACGCTAGGTGAGGAGCTGTTGATCCAAGGGACACCAGATAAAGAAACCATCGAGCTAGATGTCTTAGTAGAAAACCTAGGGCGCGTGAACTACGGGTTTAAATTGAATGGGCCTACACAAGCCAAAGGCATCCGTGGGGGCATCATGCAAGATATTCATTTCCATCAAGGCTATCGTCATTACCCATTGACGCTTTCCGCAGAGCAGCTACAAGCCATCGATTATCAAGCAGGAAAAAATCCGACACACCCCTCCTTTTATCAAACGACCTTCACGCTGACAGAGGTAGGAGATACGTTTATCGATTGCCGTGGGTATGGGAAAGGCGTCGTTATCGTCAATGGCATCAATCTTGGTCGCTATTGGCAACGTGGCCCCGTGCATTCCTTATACTGTCCGAAAGAATTTTTGAAAAAAGGCAGCAACGAAGTCGTGGTATTTGAAACCGATGGCGTTGAGATCAAGGAACTCGTTTTCTGTGATCAACCTGTCGTAGAATAAAAAAATAGAAGTAGAGACCCAAATTTACGCGGGCTCTACTTCTATTTTTGTTTTGAAATATTTCCAATGCTTGTAGCTGACGATGTATTCAGCGACACTTCCATCTGCCAAATAGGAGTGCTTGACTTGTTTGACCGCAGGCTCTCGGAAGCTCAGTTGCAATAAGTTCAACAATTCAGCGTCATCAGGAAAGACGATTTCGTTGGTTTCAACAGAAGCCAATGAGAAAAGGTCGATCGCAAAGTCTTTTCGGACCCGCTCATAAACACTAGCATATTGGTTGAGGTTTTTGGCGATCGGTTCTTTCATCAGCTTCTTCGGCAAATGAGTGATGTGAACCAAGAAAGGAACGTCGCCAAAATAGCGGACTCGTTTGATTCGGTAGTAGGAAGCACTGGCAGCCAATCCTAATTCTTTCAAAATCTCTGGGGCATTTCCTTCTTCCACCGCAAGGACCTTGACCTTTTCTTGGTCCAGTGAATGCAGCTCAATGTCGGAAAACTTCACACTCTGAGATACTTTTGCTTTTGAAACAAAGGTCCCTTTGCCTTGGATGCGATACAGATAGCCAGCACTCGTCAATTCATTCAACGCTTTGACTGCCGTGATCGAACTAACAGAATACATCCGCTTGATATCTGCCTCTGAATAAAACTTATCACCGGGAATGAATTTATGGTCTTTGATTTCTTGTAAAAGATCTTGCTTGATCTGCTCATACTTTGGCAACACAGTGGTTTCCCTCCATTCCATATGAATACATCAAGCATAACATGTTAAATCCTTTCCTGCCACTTAATTATTGTAGAAAATTCGTTGTTTTCCAGTCTATACAGGTCTGAAAAATAAAATTCAATATGTTAAGATATTAGGTTTACGAATGGCTTGCCATGTGGTATAGTATGCTTACAAGGAACATAACATGTTAAGTAGGGCGACCTGCGGAGTAGGAGGGAAATTAGTGGAAAACATTGTATTGATCAGTCATGGCGGCATGGCAGAAGGGGTCAAAAGTAGTCTCGAGATGATCGTAGGCCAGCAAGCAAACGTTCACACCGTTTCATTACGACCAGATAGTGACAATCTGCAATTTGAGAAAGAATTGAACGAGAAAATGAAAGCCCTTAACGGTTCAACATTGATTATTGCGGATTTATTAGGAGGAACCCCGTGCAACGTTGCAGTCAAGAATTATTTAGAGGATGACGAAGTGGCGATCTTAGCTGGAATGACATTGTCCGTAGTGATCGAGGCAGTCGTCAATCAACGAGCGACGATCAAAGAGCTGCTTTGCTTAGCCAAAGAAAACATCGTTGATGTCAAAGCAGGGATGAACCAAGCAGAACAAGAGATTTTAGAAGAAAAGCAAGAGGAATTAGGGGATTACAGTGCGTATGCTGGGCAAGAAAATATCGTCAATAGTCGAATCGATGAGCGCTTGATCCATGGACAAGTCGCCGGTATCTGGTCCACCAGTTTAAACACGCAACGGATCATCGTAGCCAATGATGAAGCCGCCGTAGACCCATTACAAAAATCTTCTTTACGAATGGCAGCGCCAACTTCGATGCGACTTTCGGTCCTTCCGGTGGCAACGGCAGCCAAAAATATTCGCGCCGGTCGTTATGGAAAACAACGGTTGTTTTTGCTTTTCAAAAATCCCCAAGATGTTTTGCGTTATATTGAAGCAGATGGACCGATCAAAGCGATCAACGTCGGCAACATGAGCTACAAAGAAGGCGCGCGGGAAGTGACCAAAAGCATTCAAGTACTGCCAGAAGAAGAGCCGATCTTTGAAGCGATCGCCGCAAAAGGCATCACCGTCACGGCACAGCTTGTACCCAATGAACCATCGATCGACTTTATGAAGAAATTACGAGGATAAACCAGGCAGGGATTGAATCGAGGAGAATATGTAGCGGAAGATTTGTCAAAAAACGAGTGTTTTTCACGATTTATCTGAGGCGACATAACGATCGATAACTAGCCAGTTAAGACTCGTTCATACAATTAGGAGGAAAATTCATGCATTTAGCAGCGTATCAAATCATTCTTATTACTGTTTATGCTTTTATTGCTATTAATGATTCACTTATTTCCAATACGTTGACCCAACCAGCGATCGCCGGAATGATTTCTGGAATGATCATGGGGGACTTAAAGACCGGTTTGATGGTCGGTGGGACCTTACAGTTGATGCGTTTGGGGATCGCCGCATTTGGTGGTGCATCCGTCCCGGATTATTTTACCGGCGCAGTACTGGGAACAGCGTTTGCCGTGATCTCAGGAAACGGCGCGGAATATGGCATCGGCTTAGCAGTTCCAGTGTCCTTGCTGATGCTGCAACTGGATGTGGTGGCTCGTTTTTGTAACGTATTTCTACTACACCGGATCGATAGAGCCATCGACAACATGCAAGTCAAACGAATCCCACGGTTAGTTTTATCGGGTTCTTTCTTATGGGGATTGTCACGGGCGATTCCGATTTTATTGATGCTTTTAGCTGGAGATGCAGTCGTTACGACGATTACCGATAACACGCCAGAATGGCTGATGACTGGACTAAAAACCGCTGGTGGCGTCTTGCCAGTCGTCGGGGTAGCGATCTTATTGCGCTACTTGCCAACAAAGCACTATATTCCTTATTTGTTATTAGGCTTCTTTTTAGCTGCGTATCTGCAAGTCCCAATGCTCGGCGTTTCCATCATTGGGCTCGTAGCAGCAATGTTAGTCTTTAAACGAGATAGCGAAAAAGGCACCGTTGCAACGGCAGCTGCTGGAGATTTTGAAGGAGGATATGATGGCGATGAGTGATCAAAAACTGACAAAAAAAGAGTTGAATACCATTAGCTGGCGCTATATTTTGGCAAGCCAATTAAACTGGAACTATGAGCGAATGATGAGTTCAGGCTACCTTTACGGCATCCTGCCCGTCTTGAAAAAATTCTATGGCCACGATGAAACCCAGCTGCAAGATATGCTGCGGACCCACAATCAATTTTTCAATACCAATGCGATCTTTGGGAACTTGATCATGGGAATCGATGTCGCGATTGAAGAACAAGATGGACACAAAGCCAAAGAAACGATCATCGCCTTGAAAACGGCCTTGATGGGTTCCTTGGCCGGTGTCGGTGACTCCTTGTTCCACGTGATTTGGGGAACGATCTTTGGCTCTGTTGCTGGCACATTAGCGCAAAATGGTTCCGTCGTTGGTTGTGTCATCTGGATCATCGCCAACATCGCGTTACTTTTCGGTCGGGCAGCGTTGCTACCTCTAGGTTACAAACAAGGGGTCAAATTAGTGACAACCTTGAAAGACAAATTATCGGCCTTCACCAATGCCGCAACCGTTTTAGGGGTCACAGTGATTGGTGCCTTGATTCCCTCTGTGGTCAAAGCAACTGTTCCTTTTGTCTATAAAAAAGATGGCGTCGAATTGGTGATCCAAGACACGTTGGATGCCATCTTGCCATCCCTTGTACCTATCTTGCTCGTCTTGCTGACCTACTGGATGTTAGGCCAAAAGAAACTAAATTCCACTCGAGTAATTTGGATCATCTTGATCTTGTCGATCGTTTTGAGTGCGTTTGGTATTTTGGGTTAAGTTTATCAGTAACAACTGATAGATAAGAATATGTAAATAGAAAAAGAGTGTGGAATATTTTTCCGCACTCTTTTTTTATAAAATAATTTGTACGTTTTTACTCGTAAAGAATTTAGTTCAATTGGAAACATAGAAAAAAATAAAATTGGTCATTCCCTTTTTGCTCGTCTACTAATATTTTGATGTGTATTGAATATCTGTTGGAAAGAATCAAAATAAAAAAAGACAGAAACCCTTGATACAGAGGGTTTCTGTCTTTTTGAAGATTATTCCCACTCCACAGTAGCAGGTGGTTTACTCGTAATATCGTACACGATCCGGTTGACGTGTGCGACTTCGTTGACGATGCGGACGCTGATTTTTTGTAGGACTTCCCATGGGATGCGGGCAAAGTCAGCGGTCATGCCATCGATTGAAGTGACTGCACGGATGCCGACGGTATAATCGTAGGTCCGGCCATCACCCATGACACCGACGGAGCGGATGCCTGGTAAGACGGTGAAGTATTGCCAAATGTCGCGGTCTAAGCCGGCATTTGCGATTTCTTCCCGCAAGATTGCGTCCGAGTCGCGGACGATCGTTAGTTTTTCTTCTGTCAATTCGCCAAGGACACGAATGCCTAGACCTGGTCCAGGGAATGGTTGGCGCCATACGATGCTGTCTGGCATGCCAAGTTGAGTCCCTAATTCACGGACTTCGTCTTTGAACAAGGTGTTCAATGGTTCGATCAATTTGAATTGCATGTCTTCAGGTAAACCACCCACATTGTGGTGTGATTTGATGGTTTGAGCAGTCTCGGTTCCTGATTCGATGACGTCGGTATAAAGGGTTCCTTGGGCAAGGAAAGAAACGCCTTCTTCGCCAGCTAGTTTGGTTGCTTCATCATCGAAGACGTACACGAATTCATTACCGATGATCTTGCGTTTTTCTTCAGGATCAGAAACCCCAGCAAGTTTTGATAGGAAACGTTCTTTGGCATCAACTTTGATGATGTTCAAGCCGAATTTGCCGCCTAAGCTTTCCATTACTTGCTCGGCTTCGCCTTTACGCAAGAGACCATGGTCAACAAAAATACAAGTCAGTTGATCGCCGATCGCTTTTTGTAAAAGAACACCAACGACAGAAGAATCGACCCCGCCGGAAAGACCAAGCAAGACTTTTTTGTCGCCCACTTGTTCGCGGATTTTTGCGATTTCCATATCAATGAAGTTGTCCATTGTCCAATCACCTGTACATTGACAAACGTCAATGGCAAAGTGACGCAATAAGTCGTTGCCGTATTCTGAATGGCGAACTTCTGCGTGGAATTGGATACCGTACATTTTGCGCTCGGCATCTTGGATAGAAGCAATCGGGCAATCTTTGCTCGTTGCCACGACATCAAAGCCTGCAGGTGCTTGAGTGACCAAGTCCCCGTGGCTCATCCACACGGTTTGGGTTGCGGGCGTGTTTTGGAAAAGAGCCGCTGCATCAGAAGTGACTTCCAATTCTGCTTTGCCGTATTCACGGTTTTTGGCAGGTTCAACTTTTCCGCCTAATTTATAAGTAATCAACTGCATGCCGTAACAGATCCCTAAAACTGGGATGCCTAAATCAAAAATTTTCTCGTCGATGCCGAAAGAGTTCTCGTCGTAGACGCTGTTTGGTCCGCCAGATAAGATGATCCCTTTTGGGTTCATCGCTTTTACTTCTTCAGCGGTAATGCGGTGGCTCAATAATTCTGAGAAAACACCGAACTCACGAATACGGCGTGTAATCAGCTGGTTGTACTGACTACCGTAATCAAGTACGATAATTTTTTCGACGTTTGGCAAAGTGTCAACGTTTGTCACAATAAATTACCTCAATTCTTTTAGTTTTTATTGAAAAAAGGCTGGGCCTTTTCAACAGCATAATCATAAAAATGAAGCGGTCAATACTTGCGCAAGAACACTTCATCGATCAAATGGTGCTTTGTTTTATGAAGAATTATATCGGCTCTGCTGCGTGTAGGCAAGATATACTCGTGTAAATTCTTTAAATTCACATTTTTCCATACTTCTTTTGCCATTTTAATCGCTTCCTTGCGATCCCCGATCGCATATTGGTAATAATAATTGCTGGGATCTTGAAAGGCCGTGTCTAGTAATGATTCAAATCGTTCCAAATACCATTTTTCGATCAGTGCTGGTTGGGCATCCACGAAAATTGAAAAATCAAAAAAGTCACTGATATAGATTTGTTGGTTGGCAGGCAGTTGCAGGGTATTGATGCCTTCCACGATCAAGATATCTGGTTGACTGATCGTTTCATACGTATCAGGAATAATATTGTAGACTTCATGGGAGTAGACGGGGATCTGAATGTCTGGTTCTCCTGATTTGACCGCATTCAAAAAGTTGATCAAGGCTTCCATGTCATAACTTTCTGGAAATCCTTTGCGATTCAAGCTGCCGCGTTCTTCCAAGACTTCGTTCGGGTACAAAAAGCCGTCAGTGGTGATCAGTTGGACGGTTCTACGGGGAAACAAACGGGCCAACAAATTTTGGACGAGCCGTGCGGTGGTGCTTTTTCCGACGGCGACACTTCCAGCGATGCCGATGATAAAAGGCGGCATTTTGACGTAGCGGTGTAAAAAGAGTCCCTTGCTGAGGGTCAATGATTCAAACTCTTTCATATAAAGATGGATCAGATGGCACAAAGGCACGTAAACATCTTCCACATCTTGGACCGAGATCCGGTCGTTCAAACTTTTGATATTATCCAATTCTTCTTGAGTGAAAGGCATCATGCCGTTCGTATAAAACCCTTGCCATTGCTCACGAGGAATTTGATAAAAATTCATGGTTTCTTGCATAGTAGGCTCCTTTTTTGCGGCATCATCGGTTTCTATTAGAAGCGACGGGCCACTGTTCGAAAGTATTTTACCATAGAAACCTGCGGAACTTGGAAAAAAGACATGATTTCCTTTGCAGAAACAACAAAAAACTGTTTTTTCGTTGTTTTTTTTGCTGGGCGTTTACTTCTGGCTGTTTTTCGGTATGATTAGAAAGAAGCAGCAGACAAATCTTGCAGGGCTTTTTTACTGGTGATTTCACTATGTTCACTTGTTCGAATAGAAGAAACAAGGAAAAACTAGTAGAAACCAGTAGAAAAAACAAGCGAAGAGGAAATAGAAGAAAGGAGCATAACCATGAGTAATCATTACTATACAGAAAATCCTGATACGGCCCATGATTTTGAGCAGTGGTCGTTTGAATTAAGAGGAAAGAACTTTCATTTTGTGACAGATAGCGGGGTGTTTTCCCGTGACACGGTGGACTATGGCTCGCGGGTGCTGATCGATGCGTTTGAGTGGGGGGAGCTGCCAGAAGGAAGTCTGCTGGACGTTGGGTGCGGCTATGGACCTGTTGGCTTAGCGTTAGCTTATGCGAGTCAACGACCTGTCGAGATGATCGATATCAATCAGCGGGCAGTGGATTTGGCAAAAGGCAATGCCCAGCGTAACGGCATTGAACAGGTAGATATCCATCAATCCAATATCTATGCCCAATTAAATCAACCTGCTTATGCGGCGATCCTTAGCAATCCACCGATTCGGGCAGGAAAAGAAGTCGTTCATGAGATTTTGACGGGGGCGTTTCCTTTGCTTAAAGCAGGCGGGACTTTAACGATTGTGATCCAAAAGAAACAAGGGGCGCCGAGTGCTCAAAAGAAAATGCAAGAGACCTTTGGCAATGCCGAAATCATCAAAAAAGACAAAGGCTATTACATCATTCAAAGCGTAAAAGAAGCGTAGCTGCTCTTTGATTCTCAACAGATCAAAGGCATCGCCAAGACAAGCGCTGGTTAGCGGCAACTGGACCAGTTGGTTTTTCAAAAAGCCTGTTGTCATCAGCCTTTGGGGCAATCGCAGCTCCGCTAAAAGAGCTGTCTGTATCATCGGGCCATTTTTGATCAACGAAAAAGAAAGTCGCACACTTGTTGAAAGTGTGCTATTTTTTTTGAGAAAAATTTGCTACACTTTAGGCAAGAGAGGAGAGAAGCAGATGAAATTGACGATTAAACAGATTGCTGAAATGGCTGGCGTCTCTGTCACGACCGTGTCGCAGATCCTAAACAATAAAGGCAGCCGTTTTAGTGAAGAAACCCGAAAGCGGGTCTTAGATATCGTAAATAAATATCACTATAAGCCGGATTTTTTTGCTTCGAATCTTATCAACCGCCATTCAAAAACGATCGGAATGATCGTGCCTGATGTGACGGATTTCTTTTTCTCTAAAGTCATTGAAGGGGCGGAAAGTTATTTCAATCCACTAGGTTACATGTTAGTGTTATGCAATTCGCGCCACAGCCAAGAAAAAGAGGTTCAATATTTGAATGAACTGTCTCATCGTTCGGTAGATGGCATCTTATTAGCGACGCCGCATTTGCTGCCAGAGGATTATTCCTTGAAGAGCGGGTTCTTTGATGACCGACCAATTATTTTAGTCGATCGTGGGATCAATCAGCGGGACAATGGTCGTTTGATCGTGAAAGAATACGAAGGCGCCTACCAAGCTGTTAGCTATTTGATCAAAAATGGTCACCGCAACATTGCGATGCTCAAAGAAATCACCGGCTACTATCAATTAGAGGAACGGTTCAATGGCTATCGCCATGCCTTAAAGGATCATCAGATCCCTTTTAAAGGCCGATATGTAGAAAATGCTGAATTAACGGTTACCGGCGGGTACGAAGCAACGAAGGAATTATTGAAGTATAAAGAGATCACAGCGTTCTTCTGTGGCAACGATGCCATGGCGATCGGCTGTTATCAAGCGATTTATGAGGCGGGCAAAAAAGTACCAGAAGACTACTCGGTGATCGGCTTTGATGCCTTGAAATTATCGGAATACATCACACCACCGCTTACCACGGTCATGCAGCCGACTTTTGAGATCGGGTTTACCGCAGCGAAGTTTTTAGTGGACGCCATTGAGTTTCCGACACGGCGAATTCCAAATAAGATTTTTGATACAAAATTAATTATTCGTGAGAGCGTGAAGACATTGACAAGCGAGAAATAATGCGGTATATTTCTTCTTGTAAGTGTTTTCATAGTTTTGCGATATTTAGTAAACTGTTTTACTAAAGTGGTTTACCCTACGAAAAATTATTGTATAATGTTAAAGGAAGCGAGGGTCATTTCGATGCGAATGGTGGATTTAATTGAAAAGAAACGTGACGGCAAGTCATTGACGAAGGAAGAAATTGACTACATTGTAACTGCGTATACTGAAGGAAGTATTCCAGATTATCAAATGAGTGCCTTGTTGATGGCTATTTTTTATGTAGATATGACAGATGAAGAGATCACGAACTTAACGCTAGCAATGGCAAATTCTGGTGAAGTGATCGACCTATCTTCAATTGAAGGAATCAAAGTCGATAAGCATTCGACTGGCGGTGTCGGTGATACGACCACATTGATCTTAGCGCCCTTAGTGGCTAGTGTTGGCGTACCAGTTGCGAAAATGTCTGGGCGCGGCTTAGGCTATACTGGTGGGACGTTAGACAAGCTTGAAGCGATCCCTGGATTTAAAATCGAGCTTTCTGAAGCCGACTTTATCCGATTAGTCAATGAAAGCAAAGTGGCCGTGATCGGTCAATCAGGAGATTTAGCTCCTGCAGACAAAAAACTGTATGCCTTACGAGATGTGACGGCAACGGTTAGTTCGATCCCATTGATCGCCAGCTCGATCATGAGTAAAAAAATCGCGGCAGGTGCCGATGCGATCGTGTTAGATGTAACCACAGGCGATGGCGCCTTTATGAAAAACTTGGAGGATGCCAAACGCTTAGCCCAAACGATGGTCCGCATCGGAAAATTGGCAAATCGCCAAACGATGGCAGTCATTTCTGATATGTCACAGCCTTTAGGGGAAGCGATCGGCAACAGTTTGGAAGTGGTGGAAGCCATTGAGACACTGCAAGGAAAAGGACCGAAAGACTTGGAAGAAATGTGTTATGCACTGGGCAGCCAAATGGTCGTTTTAGCGAAAAAAGCTGATTCATTGGAAGAAGCACGCCAACTGTTGGAAGAAGCCCTGCATTCAGGCAAAGCGTTAGAAAAATTCAGACAGATGATCACAGACCAAGGCGGAGACGCTACAGTGATCGATGACCCGAGCAAGATTTTGACAGCGAAATATGAAGTGGAAGTCCCAGCGAAAACTAGCGGCGTGGTGACGAAATTAGTTGCCAATGAGCTAGGGATCGCGGCGATGATGTTAGGGGCAGGTCGTAAGACCAAAGACGAAGACATCGACCATGCCGTGGGCATCAAATTGCATAAGAAAGTTGGCGAATCCGTAAGCAAAGGGGAATCGCTATTGACGATCTATAGCAATACCGAAGCAATCGAGGATGTCAAAGCATTGATCGACCAAAATATTGAAATTGGGGAAGATGGCGCAGAACCGCCATTGATCCATGACATTATTACAGAATAAGGAGCGAATAAAAATGGAATTGAATCGCATGATCGACCACACGATTTTGAAAGCAGACGCAACGGAGGAAGATGTTTTACGAATCATCGAAGAGGCAAAAACCTATCACTTCTATTCTGTCTGCATCAATCCAACGTGGGTTTCATTAGCAGCAGAAAAATTACAAGGCGAACCAACGGCTGTTTGTACCGTGATCGGTTTTCCTTTAGGGGCAAACACATCTGAGGTCAAAGCTTATGAAACAACAGATGCGATCAAAAACGGCGCAGATGAAGTCGATATGGTAATCAACGTAGGTGCCTTGAAATCAAAACAATACAAAAAAGTTCAAGCAGACATCGAAGCAGTCGTTGAAGCAGCCAAAGACAAAGCGCTTGTCAAAGTAATCATTGAAACAGCGTTATTAGACAACGAAGAAATCGTCAAAGCCTGTGAATTAGCCAAAGCAGCTGGTGCAGATTTCGTGAAAACCTCAACTGGCTTTTCAACTGGTGGGGCAGTCATTGAAGATGTTCGCTTGATGCGTGAAACAGTAGGACCAGAAATGGGTGTCAAAGCTTCTGGTGGTATCCACAACGAAGCAGAAGCTGCAGCTATGGTCGAAGCGGGCGCAAACCGCTTAGGAACAAGCGCAAGTGTTGCCATTGTGACTGGCTCAACAGGTGCTGGCTACTAAGCTTAGCATTATTAAGTAAAGTAGTAAAAAATAAAAATAAGAGCGGGGAAGACAATGACAACAGCGAAAAAAGAGTGGATCGACACCGCCGTTTCCGCCTTAGATAAAGCGTATGTGCCGTACTCTAAGTTTCCGGTCGGTGCTTGTCTCGTTGCCAAAAATGGTACGATATATCAAGGTATCAACATTGAAAATGCCTCATATGGCTTAACAAATTGCGCAGAACGAACCGCTTTTTTCAAAGCCGTTTCTGAAGGCGAAAAAGAGTTTCAACATTTGGTTGTGGCGGGTCATACGCCAGAACCGATCTCTCCTTGCGGTGCTTGCCGCCAGGTCATGGTGGAATTTTGTGCGCCAGATATGCCGGTGACCTTAGTCGGCGATGATGGTGTCATCAAAGAAACCACGGTAGAAGGCCTATTGCCTTATTACTTCACGAACAAAGATTTATAAACCATGTTCATTCAGTCGATGCGGCTGTTGAAAAAAACTATATTTTTAGGGGGCTTTACAGCAATGAAAAAAGCAAAATTATTTAGTTTCGGTATTGTTGCAGTAGCTGGGTTGACTTTACTTGGTGCTTGTGGCGGAGGAAATTCAGGTTCAACTGATTCAACTGGTGGCGGTTCTGCAGACGGTACGACTGATGCAGCGCATAGTGTCGCAATCGTTACCGATATCGGCGGGGTGGATGACCGTTCATTCAACCAATCCGCATGGGAAGGCTTAGAAGCATGGGGGGAAGAACACGGGATCGCTCGCGGTGCTGGTGGTTATGACTACGTGCAATCAAATGAAGCATCAGAATACACAACAAACGTAAATGGTGCCGTTCAAAATGGTTTCAAAACGATTTTCGGTGTGGGTTACTTATTGAAAGATTCAATCGCAGCAGCAGCTGACCAAAACCCTGATACACAATTCGGGATCATCGATGATGTGATCGAAGGCAAAGACAACGTTGTTTCAGCAACATTTAAAGATAATGAAGCAGCTTACTTAGCTGGTTATGCTGCAGCTTATACAACCAAAACAAACAAAGTCGGCTTCATCGGTGGTGAAGAAGGCGTCGTTATCGACCGTTTCGAAGCTGGTTTCACAAAGGGTGTTCAAGACGCAGCTGAAAAACTAGGCAAAGAAATTACCATTGATTCTCAATATGCAGCATCATTTGGTGATCCTGCCAAAGGAAAAGCATTGGCAGCTTCAATGTATCAAGGCGGCGCTGACGTAATCTTCCACGCATCTGGCGGTACGGGTGCAGGTGTCTTCCAAGAAGCAAAAGCAATCAACGAACAATTGAACGAAGCAGACCTAGAAGACAAAAAAGTTTGGGTCATCGGTGTGGATAGCGATCAACAAGACGAAGGAAAATTCACAACTGTTGACGGCAAAGAAGATAACTTCACACTGGCTTCAACATTGAAAGGTGTTGGCGCAGCGGTACAAGATATCTCAACTCGTGCGTTAGAAGATAACTTCCCTGGCGGCGAACACATTGTTTACGGCTTGAAAGATGGCGGTGTAGACATTACTGAAGGGTTCCTTTCAGATGATGCCAAAGCAGCGATCGAAACAGCGAAACAAGACGTGATCGACGGCAAAGTAGAAGTACCAGAAACACCTGAAAAATAAAGTGGTTCTTTTCGGTTATCTTGCCCTAGCTTAGGGCAAGATGATCGTTGTTGGATTACTATGTTGATGAAAGCTACGGGTTTTCATGAGGATAGTAATCATCCTAAGCAATAGCAATTATTTTTTTGACATGACGAATGGTTTGTATAAGCGAATTAGAAAGTAAGGATGTGAGTAATTTGGCTGAGGAAAAATATGTTGTAGAAATGCGTCATATCACCAAAGAGTTTGGAACGTTCAAAGCCAATGACGATGTCAACTTGCAAGTAAGGCCGGGAGAAATCCACGCATTGCTTGGTGAAAATGGAGCGGGCAAGTCGACCTTGATGAATATGCTGTCAGGATTATTGGAACCAACATCTGGTGAAATCTGGATGAATGGTAAAAAAGTGAATATCACGAGTCCGACCGCAGCAAACAAATTGGGGATCGGTATGGTGCATCAGCATTTCATGCTGGTAGACGCCTTTACTGTAACAGAAAATATCATTTTGGGAAGCGAACCCCATCATCTCGGTGTGTTAGATCGCAAGAAAGCCCGCAAAGAAATCAAAAAAGTTTCTGAACAATATGGTTTATCGGTTGATCCAGATGCTTATGTGCGTGACATCTCTGTCGGGATGGAACAACGGGTAGAGATTTTGAAGACTCTTTACCGCGGCGCAGATGTACTGATTTTTGATGAACCAACGGCAGTTTTGACACCGCAAGAAATCGAAGAGCTGATCGAAATCATGCGCGGATTGGTGCGCGAAGGGAAATCGATCATCTTGATCACCCACAAACTGGATGAGATCAAAGCGGTGGCAGACCGTTGTACAGTTATCCGTCGGGGACAAGGGATCGGCACTGTCAATGTCAAAGACGTCAGCTCCCAACAGTTGGCCGATATGATGGTTGGTCGTTCTGTGTCCTTCAAGACACCGAAGAAAGAGGCGTCACCAAAAGAAGTCGTGCTTTCTGTTGAAAACTTAGTCGTAAAAGAAAACCGCGGCTTAGAAGCAGTCAAAAACTTAAGCTTAGAAGTACGTGCAGGTGAAGTATTGGGGATTGCTGGGATCGATGGCAATGGGCAATCAGAGCTGTTACAAGCCATCACTGGTTTACGGAAAGTCGAAAGTGGCAAGGTCTTGCTGAATGGCGATGACATCACCAACTTCAAGCCTCGGAAAGTCACCGAAGCCGGCGTTGGTCATGTGCCAGAAGACCGCCATAAATACGGGCTTGTCTTGGATATGATGTTATCAGAAAACATCGCCTTACAAACCTACTACAAAAAACCTTTGAGTAATGCAGGTGTCTTGGACTATGGAGAGATCAACGAGTTTGCTCGTGACTTGATTCAAGAATTTGACGTACGAACAGTCAATGAGATCGTACCGGCACGGGCATTGTCCGGCGGGAATCAACAAAAAGCGATTATCGCACGAGAAATCAGCCGCGATCCTGATCTATTGATCGTTGCCAATCCGACCCGTGGGTTGGATGTCGGAGCGATCGAATTTATCCACAAACGCTTGATTGAACAGCGGGATAAGTTCAAAGCGGTATTGTTAGTCAGCTTTGAATTAGATGAAATTTTGAATGTATCAGACCGCATTGCTGTTATTCATGCTGGTGAGATCGTTGGGGTCGTTGATCCGAAAGAAACATCAGAGAAAGAGCTTGGCTTGTTGATGGCAGGGTACTCCTTGGAGGAAGCAAGACGAGAGCTGCAAATGGAGGAAGTAGGTGGTTCGGTTGAATAACCGCAAAGAAAAGATCCGCAATATATTAGTGCCGGTCATCGCTGTCTTGTTGGGATTCGTCCTTGGCGGAATCATCATGGCGGCCTTCGGCTACAGCCCAATCACAGGGTATACACAAATGTTTCGGACCGTTTTTATCAACGGACAAACAGGTGGGTTAAATGCCCGCAACATTGGTGAGATTTTTGTTACAGCAGGACCATTGATCTTTACCGCTCTGGGGTTTGCCGTTGCAAACTCAGCGGGATTCTTCAATATCGGTCTTTCTGGTCAAGCGCTAGCAGGTTGGGTTGCCAGTATCTGGGTCGCACTAGCGATGCCAGATGCGCCTCGGTTGGTGGTCTTGCCATTAGCCGTGATCGTAGGGGCTTTATGCGGGGCGATCGCAGCTGCGATTCCTGGTTTCCTACGGGCATTCTTTGGAACAAGTGAAGTCATCGTGACGATCATGATGAACTATATCTTGCTTTATACGGGGAACCATTTAGTCAATAATGTGATGAGCGAATCCATGATCACGACAAAAGGGGTCACAAAAATGGTGGGGGAAAATGCCTCCATGCAGACGCCGTTTCTAGCAAGCATCACGAGTAACTCTCGCTTGAACTTAGGGATCTTCTTAGCCTTGATCTTCTTAGTTTTGGTTTGGTTCTTGATGAAAAAAACCACTCTTGGTTATGAAATCCGCGCGGTGGGCTTGAACCCAAGCGCTTCTGAATATGCGGGGATGAGCAGCAAACGGACGATCATTATCTCCATGATCATCTCTGGGACACTTGCCGGATTAGGTGGAGTTGTTCAAGGACTAGGAACGTTTGAAAACTTCTTCGTTCAAGGGTCATCATTGAGCATTGGTTTTGACGGTATGGCTGTATCCTTGTTAGGAAGCGGCTCATCGATCGGAATCTTGCTTTCAGCCCTCTTGTTCAGTATTTTGAAATTAGGTGGACAAGGTATGCAGTTTGCAGGTATTCCATCTGAATTAGTCGATGTCAATATCGCAATTATTATTTTCTTCGTAGCGATCAGCTTTGTGATTCGTTTCTTGTTGGCAAAAATCTTTGACGGCAAAAAAGAAGCGCTGGTCGTACAGGAGATTGAAGCCCAACCAAACGATCAAGATCAGGAAGGAGGAACCATCTAATGGATATTAGTTTAATTTCTTCGATCGTCACTCAAACATTGATTTATGCGTCTCCTCTGATTTTGACGGCGCTAGGTGGCGTGTTCTCAGAGCGAAGCGGGATCGTTAACGTGGGTCTTGAAGGAATCATGGTTATGGGTGCTTTTAGCTCGATTGTTTTCAATATTGAATTTGCGTCACAATTCGGTGCGTGGACACCGTGGTTAGGGATGCTCGTCGGCGGACTTGTCGGTGTGGTTTTCTCCTTGCTGCATGCGGTGGCAACCATCAACTTCCGTGCCGACCACATCATCAGTGGTACGGTGATGAACTTGATGGCACCAGCTTTGGCTGTATTCTTAGTTAAAGCGATCTACAACAAAGGGCAAACGGATAACATCCAACGGACATTGGGGTATTTCAACTTCCCGATTCTTAAAGATATTCCTATCATTGGCCCGATTTTCTTTAATCAAACGTTCCTACCGGCGTACTTCGCCATTTTGATCTCAGTGATCGCGTGGTTCGTGATTTTCAAAACACGCTTTGGGTTGCGTCTTCGTTCTGTCGGTGAGCATCCTCAAGCAGCGGATACCTTAGGGATCAATGTTTACGTGATGCGCTACTCAGGCGTCTTGATCTCTGGATTCCTTGGTGGGATGGGCGGTGCCTTGTTTGCTCAATCGATCGCGGGTCGCTTTGCCGTGACAACGATCGCCGGTCAAGGGTTTATCTCGATGGCTGCGATGATCTTTGGTAAATGGAATCCACTTGGTGCGATGGGAGCAGCGATTTTCTTCGGTTTCGCGCAAAACATCAGTATCGTAGGTGGCCAATTGCCAATCATCTCTTCCATTCCAGCGGTTTACTTACAAGCTGCACCTTATGCCTTGACGATCATCGTGCTCGTTCTTTTCCTTGGAAAAGCTGCTGGTCCGAAAGCTAACGGGAAGAACTACATTAAATCTAAATAATTTTTTCAGTATGAAAGGGTGGGGCTATGGGACATGAATGTGTTGCTGTGTCCTGCCCTTTTTCTATCCTCTGGGTGAAAGGAACGCGTCAGGAAATTTCCAAAGCAACCCAGCGCAATTTTTGCTTAAGTTTAGTATGATAGAGGTAGTAGATCCGCTTGTAAAAGCATAAAATAAAGAAAGTAGGGAATAGAATGTTTAAACGTGTACACTTGATCGTGATGGATTCAGTCGGAATTGGTGAAGCACCTGATGCGGCAGCTTTTGGTGATGTCGGTTCAGATACATTAGGCCATATTGCAAAAGAAGCAGGCTTAACGATCCCTCACTTGGAACAATTAGGCCTAGGTACGATTCGTCCTTTAGAAGGCGTAAAGGCGGTAGCTGACCATGATGGGTATGCAACCAAATTGGAAGAAGTTTCTGTTGGGAAAGATACGATGACGGGGCACTGGGAGATCATGGGCTTGAATATCCAAAAACCTTTCCGCGTATTTCCCGATGGGTTTCCCGATGAATTGTTGCAGCAGATCGAAACGTTCTCAGGACGTAAAATCGTCTGCAATGCGCCGTACTCAGGGACAGCAGTCATTGATGACTTCGGCGAACATCAAATGAAGACAGGCGATTTGATCGTTTATACCTCGGCTGACCCAGTGTTGCAGATCGCTGCGCATGAGGAAATCATTCCATTAGAAGAATTGTATCGTATTTGTCAGTACGTTCGGGATATCACGAAAGATGAGCCATATATGATCGGCCGCATCATCGCGCGTCCGTATGTCGGTGAGCCTGGAAACTTTACTCGTACGAGCAATCGTCATGACTACGCACTCGATCCATTTGGCCATACAGTATTAGATTCCTTGAAAGATGCTGGAAAAGATGTGATCGCCGTTGGGAAGATCAATGATATCTTCAACGGACAAGGAATCACCGATTCTGTACGGACGAAGAGCAATATGGACGGTGTGGATCAATTACTGAAGGTGATGAAACAAGACTTTACGGGTCTAAGCTTTACGAACTTGGTCGACTTCGATGCGCTTTATGGTCACCGTCGCGATGTTGTAGGGTATGCCCATGCCATTGAAGATTTTGATTTGCGTATTCCAGAACTTTTAGAAGCAATGGGAGACGAGGATCTGTTGTTGATCACAGCTGACCACGGCAATGACCCAACCTTTACGGGAACGGATCACACGAGAGAATATGTGCCATTATTAGCGTACAGCAAGAAATTCCAAGGCCAAGGCAAATTGCCACAAGGCTACTATGCGGATATTTCCGCAACGATCGCTGAAAACTTTGGTGTTTCAGCTACAGAAAACGGAACAAGCTTTTTACAACATTTAAACTAGAGGTGATGAAATGACAACGTTACATGAGAAATTACAAGAAACAACGGCATTTATCCAAGAAAGCGGCGTCGGTGAAGTGGAATTTGGGTTGATTTTAGGATCTGGCTTAGGTGAATTAGCCGATGAGATCGAAAACCCAATCGTATTGCCTTATAACGATATCCCGCATTTTCCTGTTTCGACAGTGGTCGGTCATGCAGGACAATTGGTCTATGGAACATTAGCTGGGAAAAAAGTCTTAGCGATGCAAGGACGATTCCATTATTATGAAGGCCATTCGATGCAGACGGTCACTTACCCCGTCCGTGTGATGGCGGCATTGAAAGCTCATTCTTTAGTCGTGACGAATGCCTGTGGCGGCGTAAACGAAAGCTTCCAGCCGGGAGACTTGATGTTGATCACCGATCAAATCAACTTTATGGGGGACAACCCACTGATTGGTGAAAACGAAGAAGAAATGGGGCCACGTTTCCCAGATATGAGCCAAGCCTACCATTTGCCTTATCGGGAAGCGGCACAAAAAGTTGGTGCATCAAAAGGATTGCACTTAAAAGAAGGCGTCTATATGGGCTTCTCAGGTCCTACGTATGAAACGCCAGCAGAGATCCGCTTTGCTCGGACGATCGGCGCCGATGCTGTCGGTATGTCGACTGTCCCAGAAGTGATCGTTGCTGTTCACAGTGGCTTGAAAGTCTTAGGTGTTTCTTGTATCACAAACTTGGCAGCTGGTATGCAAGCGAGCTTGAATCATGAAGAAGTCGTGGAAACGACGGAACGGGTCAAGGCAGAATTTAAAGCGTTGATCAAAGAAACGTTAGCAGTACTATAAAAAGCAGACCAAAGGAGAAAAACGAATGAGCGTTCATATCGAAGCAAAAGCAGGCGAGATCGCAGACAAAATCTTGTTACCAGGTGATCCACTGCGGGCAAAATATATTGCTGAAACATTTTTAGAAGACCCGATCTGTTACAACAACGTTCGGGGGATGTTGGGCTATACAGGCGTTTATAAGGGCGAGCGGGTCTCTGTCCAAGGAACCGGCATGGGCATGCCTTCAGCGAGTATCTATGCCCATGAATTGATCAACTCTTACGGCGTGAAGAAATTGATTCGGGTCGGTACGTGTGGTGCCATCTCAAAAGATGTCCACGTGCGTGATCTTGTGATTGCCCAAGCGGCAGCAACAAGTTCATCGATGGTAGCAAAAAACTTCCAAAGTTTCCATTTCCCACCAATCGCTGACTTTGCACTGTTGCGTAAAGCCTATGATACAGCGATTGAATCAGGATTTACGACTCACGTCGGTAACATCTTATCTGAAGATACCTTCTACAAAGATGACATGACGGAAACGTTACAGTTGGCAGACCTTGGGGTGATGGGTGTTGAGATGGAAGCCGCAGCCTTATACTATTTAGGGGCGAAATTCCACGTTCAAACTTTAGCGATCTGTACCGTCAGCGACCACATCATCACTGGAGAAGAAACAACGCCAGAAGAAAGACAAACGACATTTAACGACATGATCAAAGTTGGCTTAGAAACAGCGATCGCGTAAAAAAGATACCGCAGGATCGGTGCATGAACGATGCGAAGGCTGCTTGCTTTTGATAGAGCAAGCAGCCAAATCGTATTGGTTTGCATGCAACCGAGAATGTGTTATCTTTTTTTGTTGGCCAAAAGCCACGAAGAAGCGTTGCACTTTTGCCAGAAAATGGTTTAATGAAAAGAAAAGGTGTAAAAAGGAGACGAGACAATGAATAATTTTACGTTTCATGTAACGACGGACATTCGTTTTGGGAAAGACCGTCTGAACGAGCTGCCAGAAGTACTGAATACATTTGGAAAAAACGTCTTGCTAGTCTATGGTGGCGGCAGTATCAAGAAAAACGGTTTGTACGATGCAGTCATGGCGCAATTGACTGCCAACGGCAATCAAGTCACTGAATTGACTGGTGTCGATCCAAATCCACGAATCGAAACCGTTCGTCAAGGAGCTGCTCTTTGTCGTTCAGAAAAGATCGACGTCATTTTAGCTGTTGGCGGCGGTTCTGTAATTGATTGCAGCAAAGTGATCGCTGGGGCGGCTTGCAGTGAGCAAGAGCCTTGGGACTTAGTTCTTTCCAGAAGCTATCAAGGACCAGCGATTCCATTAATAACGATCTTGACCCTTGCGGCTACTGGCAGTGAAATGAATCGCGGCGCCGTGATCTCTAATCTAGAAACGAAACAAAAACTTGGTGTTCACGGACCCGAATTTTTACCGAAAGTATCTTTTTTAGATCCAACAACGACCTTTAGTGTCAGTCGCTATCAAACGGCTGCCGGTTCAGCGGATATCATGAGCCATCTGATTGAAAATTATTTCAGTAAAACAGAAGGAACAGATGTCCAAGACGGTGTAGCAGAAGGATTGCTAAAAGCAGTCATTAAAAATCTGCCCATCGCATTAAATGATCCCACAGACTATGATGCACGGGCGAATTTGATGTGGGCGAGCACCTTAGCCTTAAATGGTTTGACTGGAAGCGGCAAGGGTGGTGCTTGGTCTTGTCATGCGATGGAGCATGAGTTGAGTGCGTTTTATGACATTACCCATGGCATCGGCTTAGCGATCCTGACCCCACGCTGGATGCTTCATGTATTGAATGAAGAAACGGCGCCGAAATTTGCGCGGTTTGCTAGAGAAGTCTTTGGTGTCCAAGAAGCAGTGCCAGAATTAGCTGCCCGAATGGGGATTCAAAAACTGTATGACTTTTTTGCTTCTTGCGATATTCCGATGACTTTGCCAGAAGTAGGGATCGCCGATGACACCCATTTTGCTGAAATGGCGGCTCAAGCAGTTCAATTCAGCTCTATTGCAACAAATGCGTATGTACCGCTGCAAGAAGAAGACGTGATTGCAATCTACCAAGATTCCTTGACTCCTTCAACCTATCTTTAATCATAAAAAAGACCGTTCCTGCAACTTGGTTGTCGCGGAGCGGTCTGTTTATTTACCCTTCAGAAGAAAAAGCCAAACGGGCCATTAGCTGATTCGCAATCAAGGCGTGTCCAGCAGGAGTGGGGTGCACCCCGTCATCGCCTGTCAGTGCCTGCGGGGAGCTAGCAACGGCTGCTTCGGCAAACAAGCCATCCAGCGGCAGCAGCTGACAATGAAAGGCGGCAGCTAAGCGACGAACGATTTGGATTTTCGGATCAAGATCGATCCGCCAAGTTTGGCGATCCTCAGGATATGGCAAAACAAAAGGTTCCAGCAAGAAAATACGCGTGATCCCCTGTTGGGTCACTTGTTCCAGAATTTGACGGTAGGTTGCCTCAAAGGACGTTGCCGCAGCTTCTGAACCAAAATCGGGACCACCGGCATTGTGCCACGTGTCGTTGATCCCAATCATAAAGACCAAGACGTCAGGTGCTAATTGAAGGCAATCTTCTTGGAGACGGGCTAAGACGTCGGCAGCTTTGTTGCCGCCGATCCCCCGATTATAAAAGGTAAATCCTGCAGTGGGGAATGTTTCTGCCAGCTGATCGGCAACGAGACGGGCAAACCCATGTCCTAAATCGTGGGGATCTTGGCGATCACGATCGCAATCTGTGATGCTGTCACCTAAAAATAAAACGGTATCATTTTTGACTAGTTTCATAATAAGCTCCTTTCGAGTACGCCCTCAATTATAAAAGAGGGGGGAGGAAATGCCAATGAAAAAACTGCCCTTTTTTAAAAAAGGGCAGCGATAAGCGAGGCTTATAAGTAGTATTTTTTCGCAACAGTCAAATCATCGTTCAATTCATAAACAAGTGGTTGACCAGTTGGGATCTCAAGATCCATGATATCTTCGTCAGAAATACCTTCGATATGTTTTGCTAATGCACGTAGAGAGTTTCCGTGAGCCGCAACTAAGACAGTTTTGTCGTCTTTTAATGCTGGGGCGATTTCATCTTGCCAGAAAGGCAATGCACGTTCTAAAGTAACTTTTAAGTTTTCTCCACCAGGTACGTCGCGAGGGTCAAGCATTGCATAACGACGGTCGTTTGCAGCAGAACCTTCATCTGAAGCTTCCATCAATGGAGGTAAAACATCGTAAGAACGACGCCAGATGTGTACTTGTTCGTCACCGTATTTTTCAGCAGTTTCTTTTTTATTTAAACCTTGTAATTTACCGTAATGACGTTCGTTTAAGCGCCATGATTTGATCGTTGGTACCCAAAGTTGATCAGAATATTCTAAAATGTAATTACAAGTTTTGATGGCACGAGTTAAAACAGATGTGTAAGCAACGTCAAATTCGATGCCTGCTTCTTTGATTTTACGTCCGCCTTCGATTGCTTCTTCGACACCTTCTGGCGCTAGATCAACATCAGCCCAACCGGTAAACTGGTTTAATTTGTTCCATTCGCTTAGTCCATGACGAGAAAATACTAATTTTGGCATGTAAAACTCTCCTTTAGATATTCGATATTTTTCTGAAATTTTCAATTCCGTATTTATTGTACACTCTTTCTCAAAGAATTTCCATGGTTTTGGAGGAAAAGCTGGGGGAAAACGCCATTCTTAAGGAAAAACAAAAGGGGATCATTAAAAAGAGGACCGCTTTTGTTTCATGCTGTTCTAGGGGGAGTCGACAACTATGAACGTAACTTGTTCCATTCTTCTTCGGATAATTTTATGTATTTATAGCATGTACCTACAGAAACACCGCATTTTTCAGAAATATATTGAATCGTTTCTTTTTTCTCGTAGTACAATTGACGGATTTTTTTGATCGTTTTCGGATCGATTTTTGGACGACCGCCAATTTTGCCTTTTTTGCGGGCTTTATTTAAGCCGACCAGCGTGCGCTCTTTGATGAGTGAGCGTTCCATGATCGCAAGTCCTTCCATTAAATTGAAGTAAACCTGTCCCATCGGACCGCGGGTATCGATTTGTTCTGCCAGTGAAACCAGATGAAGCTCTCGCTGTTTTAATAGATCAGTGAGATCGGTCAGCTGTCTGGTGGTTTTCCCTAAACGATGCAGTTCCGTAACGACTAAGGTGTCGCCGGGCTGCATTTGTGCCACCACTGACTCCAATGAATGATTTTCTTCACTTTCTTCCACGCTAAATGTCTCATGGAAAAATTCATGACACCCAAATTCTTCGAGCTTGTTTAATTGTTCACTTGTTGAGTTGTCGGTGATCGTTGAACGAGCATAGCCTATGATTTTCATAAACCCTCCTACCTTTCCCTTTTTATTGAATGTATCATAATTATTTCTTAAATGATAGGGTAATTTGCACAAAAAATAATAAAAATTAAGTCGATTGAAGAAAAATAACGAAAAAAAGAGAAGCATTATCGCTCCTCTTTTTTGTTTCCTTTATCTAACGTGCTTGGTACTCGGGCCTTCAGGAAATCCAACAATGATCGTATGGACCATATCCAAAAACAGACCGTGTTCAACCACGCCTACTGTAGCATCTAATTCCTGTGCCAACTCAGTAGGGGCGGTGATCGTTTCTAGATGAAGATCGATGATGTAATTGCTGCAATCGGTTTTTAACGGTTCGCCTTCTTCATTCAGACGCAGTTTTGGATGGTAGTTTTTCTTCTCGAACAGACGCAACAGCTGTTGGCTGCCATAAGGGATCACTTCCACTGGCAACGGGAAGGCACCAAGTGTTTCGACCATTTTCGATTCATCAACGATCCACAAGACTTTTTTGGAGTTAGACGCCACGATTTTTTCGAATAAAAGGGCTGCACCGCCGCCTTTGATGCCATGATAATCCTGGCTGATCTCATCTGCACCGTCGATCGTTAGATCCACAGCGTCCACTTCATCGATGGTGCGAATCGGGATACCTAATCCTTCTGCTTGTTTTTTCGATGCCCAAGAAGTTGGGACACCCGTGATCGATAGACCTTCTTCTTTTACACGTCGACCCAGTTCTTCAATCATGTAGTAGGCTGTTGAGCCAGTGCCCAAGCCAACCACCATGCCATCTTTTACATAACTAGCCGCTTCAATGCCGACCATTTCTTTTAGGTTCATTTTCTTCCCGCCTTTTTTAAATAAATGCTTTGTCTCTATTATATAGGAAGAAGCGCAAAATTTGCGGATTTTTTCGTAACAGATTTCTTTTGAAAAAAGCCTAGGAGGATACTTGACAGGTAAGAATAAGCATGATATTCTATCAAAGGTGCTTTATCTACAGGTCTCTCGTTGGAGACGTGCTGACTGTCTATCAAAGCATAGTTGATATGAATGCAGAGAATGCATTATTTTTTATCGCAAAAAAAGAACCACCTGGATGTGTGGGACTATAAAGCGAATCAAGGAAGGAGGACAACTAGGGATGCCTACAATTAATCAATTAGTACGTAAACCTCGTAAATCCAAGGTTGAAAAATCAAATTCACCAGCATTGAACAAAGGATATAACAGTTTCAAGAAAGCTCAAACGAATGTTAACTCACCTCAAAAGCGTGGGGTAGCTACTCGTGTGGGAACTATGACACCGAAAAAACCGAACTCAGCTCTACGTAAATATGCGCGTGTTCGTTTGTCAAACTTGATTGAAGTGACAGCTTATATTCCAGGTATCGGACACAACTTACAAGAACACAGCGTGGTCTTGTTACGTGGTGGACGTGTAAAAGACTTACCAGGGGTACGTTACCATATCGTTCGTGGTGCATTGGATACTGCCGGTGTTAACGATCGTAAACAATCTCGTTCTAAATATGGTACAAAACGTCCTAAAGCTTAATCTTTAAGACAAACAGATCAAATGAATCTTATTTAAATCAGAACTGATATCTCGGAAGGAGGAGTTACGGATGCCTCGTAAAGGTCCTGTTGCAAAACGTGATGTTTTACCAGATCCTATTTATAACTCAAAATTAGTAACTCGTTTGATCAACCGTGTAATGGTTGATGGTAAACGCGGTGTTGCTGCAAATATTATCTACAATGCTTTTGGCATTATCAAAGAATCTACAGGAAATGATCCATTGGAAGTTTTCGAACAAGCAATGAAAAACATTATGCCTGTATTGGAAGTTAAAGCTCGCCGTGTCGGTGGTTCTAACTACCAAGTACCAGTAGAAGTACGTCCTGAACGTCGTACAACTCTAGGTCTTCGTTGGGTGGTAAACTACGCTCGTTTGCGTGGCGAACACACAATGGAAGAACGTCTTGCAAAAGAAATCATGGATGCAGCAAACAACACTGGTGCTTCTGTGAAAAAACGCGAAGACACACACAAAATGGCGGAAGCCAACCGCGCATTTGCTCACTATCGTTGGTAAGATCCTCACTGCTTTTTATTGGAAGGTACTGAGACAACCTTAGCTTAAGTTAAGTAAGAATGAGAGGGGAACAACCTAGAATGGCAAGAGAATTTTCGCTAGAAAAAACTCGTAATATCGGGATCATGGCCCACGTTGACGCTGGTAAAACAACGACAACTGAACGTATCCTTTATTACACAGGTAAAATCCATAAAATTGGTGAAACACATGAAGGTGCTTCTCAAATGGACTGGATGGAACAAGAACAAGAACGTGGGATCACAATCACTTCTGCTGCGACAACTGCGCAATGGAAAGAAAACCGCGTAAATATCATCGACACACCAGGACACGTGGACTTCACAATCGAAGTGCAACGTTCATTGCGTGTACTTGATGGTGCTGTAACTGTGTTGGACTCACAATCAGGTGTAGAACCTCAAACAGAAACAGTTTGGCGTCAAGCGACAGATTACCGCGTACCGCGTGTTGTATTCTGTAACAAAATGGACAAAATTGGTGCAGACTTCTTATACTCTGTATCAACTTTACATGATCGTTTACAAGCAAATGCTCACCCAATCCAATTACCAATTGGTGCGGAAGATGACTTTACTGGTATTATCGACTTAGTAAAAATGAAAGCTGAAATCTACACAAATGACTTAGGAACTGAAATCCAAGAGACTGAAATTCCTGAAGAATACGTAGAATTAGCTGAAGAATGGCGCGAAAAATTAATCGAAGCTGTTGCTGATACTGATGAAGAACTAATGATGAAATTCTTGGAAGGTGAAGAAATCACTGAAGAAGAATTGAAAGCTGGTATTCGTCAAGCAACATTGACTGTTGACTTTTTCCCTGTTCTTTGCGGATCTGCCTTTAAAAATAAAGGGGTTCAATTGATGTTGGATGCAGTCATCGACTACTTGCCTTCACCACTTGATGTTCCTGCGATTAAAGGGATCAATCCTAAAACAGACGAAGAAACTGATCGTCCGGCTGACGATGAAGCACCATTTGCTTCATTAGCATTTAAAGTAATGACTGACCCATTCGTAGGTCGTTTGACATTCTTCCGTGTGTATTCAGGTATCTTGAACTCTGGATCATACGTATTGAATGCTTCAAAAGGCAAACGCGAACGTATCGGTCGTATCCTACAAATGCACGCCAACACTCGTGCTGAAATCCAAACAGTATACTCAGGCGATATCGCCGCTGCTGTTGGTTTGAAAGACACAACAACTGGGGATACACTATGTGATGAAAAATCACCAGTAATCCTTGAATCAATCGAATTCCCAGAACCAGTTATCGAAGTCGCTGTTGAGCCTAAATCAAAAGCTGACCAAGATAAAATGGGGGTTGCTTTACAAAAACTTGCTGAAGAAGATCCATCATTCCGTGTGGAAACAAACGCTGAAACAGGCGAAACTGTTATCGCTGGTATGGGAGAACTTCACTTGGACGTCTTAGTTGACCGTATGCGTCGCGAATTTAAAGTTGAAGCAAACGTAGGTGCGCCTCAAGTTTCTTATCGTGAAACATTCCGTGCAGCAACACAAGCGGAAGGTAAATTTGTACGTCAGTCTGGTGGTAAAGGTCAATACGGTCACGTATGGGTCGAATTTACACCAAACGAAGAAGGTAAAGGCTTCGAATTCGAAAACGCGATTGTCGGTGGTGTGGTTCCTCGTGAATACATCCCAGCAGTTGAAAAAGGACTTGAAGACTCAATGGCGAACGGTGTCTTAGCCGGTTACCCATTAGTAGACATCAAAGCAAAACTTTATGATGGTTCATACCATGATGTCGATTCAAGTGAAACTGCCTTCCGTGTTGCAGCTTCTATGGCTTTACGTGCTGCAGCGAAGAAAGCAAATCCAGTAATTCTTGAACCAATGATGAAAGTAGTTATCACTGTACCAGAAGATTACTTAGGTGATGTTATGGGTCACGTAACTGCTCGTCGTGGACGCGTAGAAGGAATGGAAGCACACGGTAACTCACAAATCGTGAACGCAATCGTGCCATTAGCTGAAATGTTCGGTTACGCAACGACACTTCGTTCATCAACACAAGGTCGCGGTACTTTCATGATGACATTTGATCACTATGAAGATGTACCAAAATCTGTTCAAGAAGAAATCATCAAGAAAAACGGCGGCAAAGCTGAATAATTGATGGAAGTATAGGAAATTAAGTAAAAAGCTATATTTTTTTCTGAGTTTCGTGTACAATATTATCGATGATAAGGGATGGGGAGCTGCGGCTCCCTACCTATCAAATATAAAAAATAAACTGCATTTTTAGGAGGAACATTTTAAAATGGCAAAAGAAAAATTTGACCGTTCTAAACCCCACGTAAACATTGGTACGATCGGACACGTTGACCATGGTAAAACTACACTTACAGCTGCTATCACAACTGTATTATCTAAAAAAGGTTTGGCTCAAGCTTCAGCTTACGACCAAATCGATGGCGCTCCAGAAGAACGCGAACGCGGAATCACTATCTCAACTGCTCACGTTGAGTACGAAACTGAAGCACGTCACTATGCTCACGTTGACTGCCCAGGACACGCGGACTACGTTAAAAACATGATCACTGGTGCTGCTCAAATGGACGGCGCGATCTTAGTAGTATCTGCTGCTGATGGTCCTATGCCTCAAACACGTGAACACATCTTGTTATCACGTAACGTTGGTGTACCATACATCGTTGTTTTCTTAAACAAAATGGATATGGTTGATGACGAAGAATTACTAGAATTAGTTGAAATGGAAGTTCGTGACTTATTGTCAGAATATGACTTCCCAGGCGACGATGTTCCTGTAATCGCTGGTTCTGCTTTGAAAGCTCTTGAAGGCGATGCTTCATACGAAGAAAAAATCATGGAATTAATGGCTGCAGTTGACGAATACGTTCCAACTCCAGAACGTGACACTGACAAACCATTCATGATGCCAGTCGAAGACGTATTCTCAATCACTGGACGTGGTACTGTTGCTACAGGCCGTGTTGAACGTGGACAAGTTCGCGTTGGTGACGAAGTTGAAATCGTTGGTATTGCTGAAGAAACTGCTAAAACAACTGTAACTGGTGTTGAAATGTTCCGTAAATTGTTAGACTATGCTGAAGCAGGGGATAACATTGGCGCATTGCTACGTGGGGTTGCTCGTGAAGACATCCAACGTGGACAAGTATTAGCTAAAGCTGGTACAATCACACCTCATACAAAATTTAAAGCTGAAGTTTACGTTTTAACAAAAGAAGAAGGTGGACGTCACACTCCATTCTTCACTAACTACCGTCCTCAGTTCTACTTCCGTACAACTGACGTAACTGGTGTTGTTGAATTACCAGAAGGAACTGAAATGGTTATGCCTGGTGATAACGTAACAATCGACGTTGAATTGATCCACCCAATCGCTATCGAAGACGGAACTCGTTTCTCAATTCGTGAAGGCGGACGTACTGTTGGTTCAGGCGTTGTAACTTCAATCCAAGCTTAATTTGATTGATCGAAGAGCAAAAGCGTACGCGCTTTTGCTCTTTTTTTGACTCTTGTAGAAAAAAAGCCACTCTCTCTAGCGTTGATGAATCCGTTACGGTTCATCGAAGCTAAAGAAAGCGGTGCTTTTTATTTTATTAGTTTTTGCTTCTTCAAGAAGGCGTCAAATCCTTGGTCAGGACGATTGCTGTAAAAGCCAGCGAATTTTTCTGACCATGGTTTGATCTCGCGGGCTTCTCCAAAAGCAGTCATCGTTTGATCGTACGCTTCGATCGCCTCATAAGAATAGTTCTGATAATGGTTGTAATGAATGACCGCTTCTTCTGGCAAGCGAGGTTTGACCTTCATTTCTACGATTGGTTTACCGATGCTCAAACCAGCCACAGGATAGACATATTCTGGTAAGTGCAACAATTCAGCGATTTTGGCGCTGTCTTTGCGGACACTGCCGGAAATGACGGTGCCTAAGCCCAGTGATTCAGCAGCGATCGCACCAGATTGCAAAGCGATGCTGGCATCAGTTGTGGCGATCAATAATGGCTGATAGCCCTCATCGATTGGATAGGGAGTCTGTTTTTCGTCAGCAACTTTTTTGGTTCGGTTTAAATCAGCTAAAAATAGCAGAAAGAGTGAACTTGCTGCGATATGAGGATTGCCAGGATTCCATTCGACCATTTGTTGGCGAATCTGCGGGTCGTCGATCACTAAGATCGAATAGGCTTGCCCGTTCATCCAGCTAGGTGCTTGACGAGCCGCAGACAAAATCGCGGTCACTTGCTCTTGGCTCAAGAGGTAGTCAGGATCAAATTGTCGGTAAGTGCGATGATTGTGTAAAAGCTCAATGGTTTCGTTCATAGGTTTGCTCCTTTAACTGTTGGGTGATTTTTGTGAATCGTTCTTGAAATAGCGGTAAATCATCTTTGGCTAAGCGGGTATAGTTCAAACGCAAGCCATTCGTATCGTTACTGAAAAGAAACGCAGGTGCTACTAAGCAATCGTTCGCCAAAAAGAGTGACCAATCTTTGCGAGTCAATGTGCGGTGACGCCAAGTCAACCACAGGTAAAGGCCACCTTTCGTCGGCTGCCATTGCCAATCCTCCTGAAATGCCTGCAAGAGTTGGAGTACGTCTTGCTGGCGCTGGGCCATTTCTGCAAGTAGTGTCCGCTGCTGCTGGTGGTAATCAGAGGAGCGTAAGGCGATGTTGGCAAGGACTTGCGGGAAGATCGTGGTATCGATCGCCATCCGTTTTTTCGCTTGGGCAAATTGGTCGGCTAACGCTTCTGGCACCAAAAGCCAGCCGATTTTGATGGATGATCCTAGTAATTTTGAAAGCGAGCCTAAATAAATGACGGTTTCGGGAGCCATGGATTTTAGCTTGGGCGGTACTTTCTCAAAAGCCAACTCGCTAAAAACATCGTCTTCTATGATCGGTACTTGGTAGGTCTGGCAAAGGTGGATGATCGCTTGGCGCCGATGGTCACTCATAGTATGACCCGTTGGATTTTGGAAAGTGGGATTCAGATAAACAAATTTGATCTTCTTTTCCTTCAACACTTTTTCCAATGCCGCAGGCCGCATCCCTTCGCTATCTTGCTTGATCCCGATCAGCTGGACATTCATCGTGGAAAATAAGGGAAGGGAGAACAAGAAAGAAGGGTCCTCTGTCGCAATACAATCCCCCGCCTGCAATAAGACTTGCATCAGCAAGGTGATTCCTTGTGTCGATCCAGCAGTGATCACTAGTTTTTGGCCGTTGGTGGGCAAATTGAAGGAATCAGCAAGGTGCTGCAATAAGATTTCTTGCAAAGGCTCATAACCCGTCGGTAATACTTTGGTGCTTTCTTTGCGGATCTCTTCCCAGGTAAAGGCAGGAAACGTGAAGTCGGGGATCAGATCGGCAGGTAGATCACCTGTGTACAGATCCAGCACATCCTTCTCGGTGCGCAAATGCTGAATCTGTTGAACGTAAGGGTCTTGCTGCAGATAAGGGCTGCTTAAAGACGAGCGCAAATAAGAAAGTGGCGTTTGGCGGTTCCCCCAACGACCTTCCAATACACGAGAGCCGCTGCCTTGTTTTCGTTCGATCCATCCTAAGCTTTTCAATTCATCTAACGCTTTGACGACGGTGGAACGATTGACGCCAAAAGTCTGGGCGAGGCTGCGCTCTGGCGGCAAACGATCCCCAGGTCCATAGGTTCCCGCTTGGATCTCTTCGATAAAATGAGTCACGATCTGCTGGTAAATCGGTTGTTTCTTCTGTTTGTCGATACTTGATGAAGCCATCCTGCACCACCTTTTTCAATTGGATGGTTTAAAAATAAGCCAAATGGCTCTTTTCGTCAAGGGGAAGATTGACTATACTTAGCAAAAAGCACAAGGAGATGAGGAAGATGGAAAAAGTCCTATCAATTGCTGGGTCAGATTCAACCGGAGGTGCCGGGATTGAAGCAGATTTAAAAACATTTCAGGAATATGGTGTCTTTGGTTTTGCCACGATCGCTTCGATCGTCACGATGGATCCACAAGCAGGTTGGAGTCATGAAGTAACAGCGATGGAAACAGCGCTTGTCGAAAAACAATTGATCTCTGCTTTTGCAGGGGAACCGATGGATGCTCTAAAAACGGGCATGTTAGGCAATGAAGACAATATTGTCCAAGCTGCGCAGATGATCCAACAGCAGCAAGTCAAAAATGTGGTGATCGATCCTGTTATTGCTTGCAAAGGGACTGCAGAAATCTTACAGCCAAAAAGTGTCGATGCCATCATCACGCATTTGTTGCCTTTAGCAGATGTTGTCACCCCTAATTTAGTAGAAGCAGGGATTCTTTCAGGTTTGGGTGATTTGACGAGTGTTGAGGCCATGAAGCAAGCTGCTGAAAAAATCCATGAATTAGGTGCTAAATACGTCGTGATCAAAGGGGGGCATCGCTTGCCAGGAGCGAAAGCCATTGACCTTGTTTACGATGGGCAATCCTTCCTCTTGTTAGAAAGTGAAAAAATCGCTACTGATTTCAATCACGGGGCAGGCTGCACCTTTTCAGCTGCGATCGCTGCTGGTCTTGCGAAAGGCAAACCCGTCGTGGAAAGTGTTCGCTTAGCGAAAGCCTTTGTCACAGCGGCAATCAAAGAAGGAGTGGTGATCAATCCTTATGTGGGTCATGTGTGGCATGGTGCCTATACTCACGCCCAAGACCGTATGGAGGAGGAAGCGCAGCAATAGCAAGTTTTCTTCTATAATAAATGGGAAATGAAGAAGTGCTTAAAAGAAGCGGTCAACGCTTCTTTTTTTGTGTTTCGAAACCAAAAGAAAATTTTCTGAAAGAAATGCAAAAGAATCCCGGTTTTTCCATAAAAAAAGCTTGCAATCAATGTTTATCCGTAATATAATCATAAAGGTGCTGTTTACGTAAATACGTAAGTCACACTGGCAGCAAAGAAATTTTCTGCTGGCTACGAAACGAGAGGTTGCGACACGCCCGGACGCTTTGCCATGGACGAGCGTGACGGAAAATTTTCGTGGAGCTATGTCTACTTTTCAAAATAGGCGAAGGAGGGAAAACAATGGCAAAACAAAAAATTCGTATCCGTTTAAAAGCGTATGAACATCGTATTTTAGATCAATCAGCGGATAAAATCGTAGAAACTGCAAAGAGAACTGGAGCTGGCGTATCTGGTCCAATTCCATTACCAACTGAACGCAGCTTGTACACGATCATCCGTGCGACGCACAAATACAAAGATTCACGCGAACAATTCGAAATGCGTACACACAAACGTCTAATCGACATTGTGAATCCAACACCAAAAACTGTTGATGCTTTAATGAAGCTAGACTTGCCAAGCGGTGTTAATATCGAAATCAAACTATAATAATTAAGATGGAGGTGTAATCATGACCAAAGGAATCTTAGGGAAAAAAGTGGGAATGACTCAAATCTTCACTGAATCTGGCGAATTGATTCCAGTAACTGTAGTAGAAGCTACACCAAACGTAGTGCTACAAGTGAAAACAATCGAAAATGACGGCTACGAAGCGATTCAAGTCGGCTACCAAGATATGCGTGAAGTTTTGTCTAACAAACCTGCGAAAGGTCATGTTGCAAAAGCAAACACGGCTCCTAAGCGCTTCATTCGCGAATTCAAGAATGTAGAGCTAGAGGGCTTAGAAGTAGGATCAGAAATCAAAGTTGATATTTTTGAAGCAGGAGACATCATCGATGTAACCGGCACTTCGAAAGGTAAAGGATTCCAAGGCGTTATCAAACGTCACGGACAAAGCCGCGGACCAATGGCTCACGGTTCTCGTTACCACCGTCGTCCTGGATCAATGGGTCCAGTTGCACCTAACCGTGTATTCAAAAACAAACGTCTTGCTGGACGTATGGGCGGAAATCGCATCACGATCCAAAACTTGGAAATCGTACGCGTAGACGCAGAACGCAACGTTATCTTGATCAAAGGTAATGTACCTGGCGCGAAAAAATCATTGATTACAATCAAATCAGCTGTGAAAGCTAAATAAGTAGATAGGAAGAAAGGAGGAACTAAGGAATGCCGAATGTAGCATTATTCAAACAAGATGGAAGCCAAAATGGCGAAATTACATTGAACGAAGAAATCTTCGGAATCGAACCAAATGAATCAGTTGTCTATGATGCAATCATCATGCAACGCGCTTCATTAAGACAAGGAACACACGCTGTGAAAAACCGCAGTGCCGTTCGTGGCGGTGGCCGTAAACCATGGCGCCAAAAAGGAACTGGACGTGCCCGTCAAGGTTCAATCCGTTCACCACAATGGCGTGGAGGTGGCGTAGTCTTCGGACCAACACCACGTTCATACAGCTACAAACTTCCTAAAAAAGTTCGTCGCTTAGCAATGAAATCTGTATTGTCAGAAAAAGTTGCTTCAAATAACTTGGTAGCAGTAGAAGGATTAAGCTTTGATGCTCCAAAAACAAAAGAATTCAAACAAGTTTTAGCTAACTTGACAATTGACTCTAAAGTATTGGTAGTTTTAGAATCTGAAAACGACTTTGCCGCTTTATCTGCGCGCAACTTGCCAAAAGTTTCTGTAGTTACTGCTGATAACATTAGTGTTTTAGACATCGTTTCTAACGACAAAATGTTAGTGACACAAACTGCTCTTACTCAGATCGAGGAGGTGCTTGCATAATGAACTTACTAGACGTTATTAAACGCCCAGTGATCACTGAAAAATCAATGCTTGCCATGGATGACAAGAAATACACTTTTGAAGTGGACACAAAAGCTAACAAAACTTTAGTAAAACAAGCTGTAGAAGCTGCCTTTGACGGAGTGAAAGTGGCAAACGTGAACATCATCAACGTTCGTCCGAAATTCAAACGCATGGGTAAATATGCAGGATATACAAAAAAACGTCGCAAAGCTGTTGTGACTTTAACTGAAGATTCTAAAGAAATCCAAATTTTCGAAGCTGCTGAATAAGCAACTCACGCATAAACTTTACATGGGAGGGAAAAAGACGTGGCGATTAAAAAGTACAAACCTACCACGAACGGCCGTCGTAATATGACAAGTTCTGATTTCGCTGAAATCACAACTTCAACACCAGAAAAAACATTGTTAGCTCCTTTGAAAAACAATGCTGGTCGTAACAACAACGGACGTATCACGGTTCGTCATCAAGGTGGCGGTCACAAACGTCAATACCGTTTGATCGATTTCAAACGTAACAAAGACAACGTCGTTGCTACGGTTAAAACGATTGAATATGATCCAAACCGTTCTGCTAACATTGCGTTAGTACATTACGAGGATGGAGTAAAAGCATACATCTTAGCACCTAAAGGATTAGAAGTTGGCATGACTGTCGTTTCTGGTCCAGATGCAGATATTAAAGTAGGGAATGCATTACCACTAGAAAACATTCCAGTCGGTACTGTTATCCACAACATCGAAATGAAACCTGGTAAAGGTGGACAATTGATTCGTTCAGCTGGAACAAGTGCTCAAGTACTTGGTAAAGAAGGCAAATACGTATTGATCCGCTTGAACTCTGGTGAAGTACGGATGATCTTAGCATCATGTCGTGCAACAATCGGTTCTGTTGGTAATGAACAACACGAATTGATCAACATCGGTAAAGCCGGTCGTTCTCGTTGGATGCGCAAACGCCCAACTGTACGTGGTAGCGTAATGAACCCTAATGATCACCCACACGGTGGTGGTGAAGGTAAAGCACCAATCGGACGTAAAGCACCAGTTTCTCCTTGGGGACAACCTGCACTTGGTTACAAAACACGTAACAAAAAAGCAAAATCAGACAAACTTATCGTTCGTCGTCGTAAAACTAAGTAATATACTTGACCGTGTGTCGCACATTTTGAGAGGAGGTACACCATGGGTCGTAGTTTGAAAAAAGGACCTTTTGTCGATGACCATTTGATGAAAAAGGTCGAAGCACAAGAAGGCGCTGAAAAGAAAAAAGTGATCAAAACTTGGTCACGTCGTTCTACAATTTTCCCTAATTTTATCGGATTTACAATTGCTGTGTATGATGGACGGAAACATGTACCAGTTTACATCCAAGAAGACATGGTAGGACACAAATTAGGTGAATTTGCACCAACAAGAACTTATCGCGGACATGCTGCCGATGATAAGAAAACAAGACGCTAATTTTGAGGGGAGGATATCCAAAAATGGCAGAACAAATCACATCAGCGAAAGCAACTGCTAAAACAGTCCGCGTTTCTCCTCGTAAATCTCGTCTAGTTATTGACTTAATCAGAGGGAAAAGCGTTGCTGAAGCAATCGCGATCTTAAAGTTCACACCAAACAAAGCAGCTGGAATCATCGAGAAAGTCTTGATGTCAGCTATTGCCAATGCAGAAAATAATTTTGACTTAGATGTTGAAAACTTGATTGTTTCTGAAGCATTCGTAAACGAAGGACCAACGATGAAACGTTTCCGTCCACGTGCGAAAGGTTCAGCTTCACCGATCAACAAACGTACAAGTCATATTACTGTAGTCGTATCAGAAAAATAAGGAGGGACAATCAGTGGGTCAAAAAGTACATCCAATTGGAATGCGTGTAGGCATCATCCGTGACTGGGATGCTAAATGGTATGCTGAAAAAGAGTATGCTGAATTTCTACATGAAGATTTGAAAATCCGTAAATTTATCGCATCTAAACTTGCTGATGCCGCTGTGTCTACAGTTGAGATCGAGCGTGCAGCAAACCGCGTGAATATTTCAATCCACACAGCTAAACCAGGTATGGTTATCGGTAAAGGCGGATCTGAAGTCGAAAACCTAAGAAAAGAATTAAATAGCCTAACTGGCAAACGAGTTCACATCAACATCGTTGAAATCAAAAAACCAGATTTAGATGCTAAATTAGTAGGCGAAGGAATCGCACGTCAATTAGAAAACCGTGTTGCTTTCCGTCGTGCTCAAAAACAAGCGATCCAACGCACAATGCGTTCTGGCGCTAAAGGAATCAAAACACAAGTTTCTGGCCGTCTAAATGGTGCGGATATCGCTCGTTCAGAAGGTTACTCAGAAGGAACAGTTCCACTTCATACATTACGTGCGGACATTGATTACGCATGGGAAGAAGCAGATACAACATACGGAAAACTAGGAGTTAAAGTGTGGATTTATCGTGGAGAAGTTCTTCCAACTAAAAAGAACACTGAGAAAGGAGGGAAATAAACATGTTAGTACCTAAACGTGTAAAACACCGTCGTGAGTTCCGCGGAAAAATGCGTGGCGAAGCGAAAGGCGGAAAAGAAGTAGCATTCGGTGAATACGGCTTACAAGCTGTTGAATCACACTGGATCACAAACCGTCAAATCGAAGCTGCCCGTATCGCAATGACTCGTTATATGAAACGTGGCGGGAAAGTATGGATCAAAATTTTCCCTCACAAATCTTATACTGCCAAAGCTATCGGGGTACGTATGGGTTCTGGTAAAGGGGCTCCTGAAGGATGGGTATCACCAGTTAAACGTGGTAAAATCATGTTTGAAATTGCCGGTGTACCTGAAGAAGTTGCGCGCGAAGCGCTACGTCTTGCTTCTCACAAATTACCAGTGAAAACGAAGATCGTAAAACGTGAGGAAATGGGTGGTGAATCGAATGAAGGTTAAAGAAATCAGAGAATTAACCACTGCCGAAATGCTAGATCAAGAAAAACAATTGAAAGAAGAATTGTTCAATCTTAGATTCCAATTAGCAACAGGTCAATTAGAAAACACTGCACGTATCAAAGAAGTACGTAAATCGATTGCACGCATTAAAACAGTATTGCGTGAACAAGTTAAGTAATAGTGGAAGGAGGCCATTTAGCGTATGACTGAAGAAAGAAATCAACGCAAAGTTTACCAAGGTCGCGTGGTATCAGACAAAATGGATAAAACTATCTCTGTTGTCGTTGAAACAAAGAAAAACCACCCTATCTACGGCAAACGTCTGAACTATTCTAAGAAATACAAAGCACACGATGAAAACAACGAAGCAAAAGTTGGCGATATCGTGAAAATTATGGAAACTCGTCCATTATCAGCTACGAAACGTTTCCGTCTAGTAGAGATTGTTGAAAAGGCAGTGATTATCTAATCACACGAGATTTTCCTATATAGATTGTGAATTGCAAAATCTGAAAGGAGGATACACATCGTGATCCAAGCAGAAAGCCGATTAAGAGTGGCGGACAACTCAGGTGCCCGTGAAATTCTAACGATCAAAGTCCTTGGCGGATCTGGTCGTAAAACTGCCAATATTGGTGACGTGATTGTTGCTACGGTTAAACAAGCAACGCCAGGTGGGGTTGTCAAAAAAGGTGACGTCGTTAAAGCCGTTATCGTTCGTACTAAATCAGGAGCTCGTCGTACAGACGGTTCATACATCAAATTCGATGAAAATGCTGCGGTTATTATCCGTGACGATAAGAGCCCTCGTGGAACTCGTATCTTTGGCCCAGTTGCCCGCGAATTGCGTGAAGGCAACTTTATGAAGATCGTTTCCCTAGCACCAGAAGTATTGTAATAGTGATTCTTATCTAAAGGAGGTGCGAAACAAACATGTTTGTTAAAAAAGGCGATAAAGTTAAAGTTATCACTGGTAAAGACAAAAACAAAGAAGGCGTTGTGCTAGCAGCGTTTCCTAAAAATGACAAAGTCGTTGTTGAAGGTGTCAATGTTGTCAAAAAACACCAAAAACCTTCTCAAACTGCTCCTCAAGGCGGAATCGTTGAAATGGAAGCACCAATTCATGTTTCTAACGTGATGGTGGTTGATCCATCGAACGGTGAAGCTACGCGTGTCGGTTACAAAGAAGTTGACGGCAAAAAAGTCCGCGTTTCTAAGAAAACCGGAGAAGTTCTTGATAAATAATCTGATGAAGGAAGGAGGGGCTAACAGATGAACCGCCTTAAAGAAAAATATTCAAAAGAAGTTGTCCCATCATTAATGGACAAATTTAACTACAGCTCAATCATGGAAGCACCAAAAGTTGATAAAATCGTTATCAACATGGGTGTCGGTGACGCTGTTTCTAATGCTAAAAACTTAGACAAAGCTGTTGAAGAATTACAATTGATCTCAGGTCAAAAACCATTGATCACAAAAGCGAAAAAATCTATCGCAGGATTCCGTTTACGTGAAGGAATGCCAATCGGTGCGAAAGTAACCCTACGCGGCGAAAGAATGTATGAATTCTTAGATAAACTAGTAAGTGTGTCATTGCCACGTGTCCGTGACTTCCACGGTGTGAGCAAAAAAGCGTTCGACGGACGCGGAAACTACACTTTAGGTATCAAAGAACAATTGATTTTCCCTGAAGTAGATTATGATTTGATCGACAAAGTACGTGGTATGGATATCGTGATTGTAACAACAGCAAACACAGATGAAGAATCTCGTGAATTGTTGACACAATTAGGCATGCCATTCCAAAAATAAAAAAAGGAGGCGAACTACGTGGCTAAAAAATCAATGATTGCTAAAAACAAACGCCCTGCTAAATTCTCAACGCAAGAATATACTCGTTGTGAACGTTGCGGACGTCCACATTCAGTTTATCGTAAATTTCATCTTTGCCGTATTTGCTTCCGCGAACTTGCCTATAAAGGACAAATTCCCGGCGTGAAGAAAGCTAGCTGGTAAACTATACTCGCATAAAGGAGGTAAATTATCCCATGGTCATGACAGATCCAATTGCAGATTTTCTAACGCGCGTGCGTAACGCAAACATGGTTAAACACGAAAGCCTAGAAGTACCTGCTTCAAAAATCAAACGTGATATCGCTGAAATCTTGAAACGTGAAGGTTTCGTCCGCGATGTTGAATACATTGAAGATGACAAACAAGGCGTGATCCGCGTATTTCTTAAATACGGTAAAAACGGTGAACGTGTTATCACAAACTTAAAACGTATCTCTAAACCAGGCTTGCGTGCTTATGTCAAAGCTGACGAAGTACCAAAAGTATTGAATGGTCTAGGAATCGCGATTATCTCAACTTCTGACGGTGTAATCACTGACAAAGAAGCTAGAGCAAAAAATGTTGGCGGCGAAGTAGTCGCTTATGTATGGTAATTTAAAATATTCCACAAGGAGGTGCCTCTAAGTGAGTCGTATCGGTAATAAGATCGTCGTTCTTCCTGCTGGTGTTGAAATCAAGCAAAACGGAAACGACATTACAGTTAAAGGACCTAAAGGTGAATTAACACGTACTTTCTCTTCTGATATCACAATGAATATCGAAGGAAACGAAGTAACATTCACTCGTCCAAATGATAGTAAAGAAATGAAAACTATCCACGGAACTACCCGTGCAAACTTCAACAACATGGTTGTTGGTGTTTCTGAAGGTTTCCAAAAAGCGTTAGAATTAATCGGGGTTGGGTACCGTGCTCAATTACAAGGGAAAAAACTTGTATTGAACGTTGGTTACTCTCATCCAGTTGAAATCGAAGCGCCAGCTGGAATCGAAATCGAAGTTCCTTCAAACACTTCTGTGATCGTTAAAGGATCAGATAAAGAAGTCGTTGGCGAATTGGCTGCCAATATCCGTGGCGTTCGTCCTCCAGAACCTTATAAAGGCAAAGGAATTCGTTATGTTGGCGAATTTGTACGCCGTAAAGAAGGTAAAACTGGTAAATAGTCGTAATTCTTTACGACTAGCAGCTTAGGCTAGCAAAATTAAAAGAGGTGACAAATTGTGATTACAAAACCAGATAAAAACAAGACACGTCAGAAAAGACATCGTCGTGTACGTAACAAAATCTCTGGTACTGCTGAGTGCCCACGCTTAAACGTGTTCCGTTCGAACAAAAACATCTACGCACAAGTAATTGATGACGTAGCGGGTGTGACGCTAGCAAGTGCCTCTGCCTTAGACAAAGAAGTTTCAGGTGCAACAAAAACTGAACAAGCACAAGCTGTCGGTAAATTAGTCGCAGAACGTGCAGCAGCAAAAGGTATTAAAGTAGTAGTCTTTGACCGTGGTGGATACCTTTACCATGGCCGTGTAGCAGCTTTAGCTGAAGCAGCTCGCGAAAATGGACTGGAATTTTAAGAGAAGGAGGAACACCATTCATGGTTTATATTGATCCAAAACATTTGGAATTAGAAGACCGCGTTGTTGCGATCAACCGTGTAACTAAAGTTGTTAAAGGTGGACGTCGTCTACGTTTTGCTGCATTAGTTGTTGTCGGTGACAAAAACGGACACGTAGGTTTCGGTACTGGTAAAGCACAAGAAGTACCAGAAGCAATCCGTAAAGCAATCGAAGACGCGAAGAAAAACTTGGTGGAAGTACCAATGGTTGGTTCTACAATCCCTCACGAAGTTATCGGTGTATTCGGCGGCGGACGCATCCTTATGAAACCTGCTGTAGAAGGTTCTGGGGTAGCTGCTGGTGGACCAGTTCGTGCCGTATTGGAATTAGCTGGGGTAGCTGATATCACATCTAAATCTTTAGGTTCTAACACACCAATCAACGTTGTTCGCGCAACAGTTGAAGGTTTAAAACAATTAAAACGCGCTGAAGAAGTGGCAGCACTTCGCGGCAAATCAGTAGAAGAATTAATCGGTTAAGGAGGACACTATAATGGCTGAATTGAAAATTACTTTAAAACGCAGTATTATCGGACGTCCCCAAAACCAACGTGATACTGTAAAAGCGTTAGGTCTTACAAAGTTGAATTCAACAGTTGTAAAACCTGCTAATGATGCAATCAAAGGCATGGTTAACACTGTTTCTCACTTAGTGGACGTTGAAGAGGTCTAAGGATCAGCAGATCTAGTTTGATTAAGGAGGTGCCAAACCTATGAAACTTCATGAATTAAAACCATCAGAAGGCTCACGCCAAGTACGTAACCGTGTCGGTCGAGGAACTTCATCTGGTAACGGTAAAACAGCTGGACGTGGACAAAAAGGTCAAAAAGCTCGTTCAGGCGGCGGAGTACGTCTAGGATTCGAAGGTGGACAAACACCATTGTTCCGTCGTTTACCAAAACGTGGCTTTACAAATGTGAACCGCAAAGAATATGCAGTCATCAATCTTGATGTCTTGAACCGCTTTGAAGACGGTGCTGAAGTAACACCTGTTGCTTTACACGAAGCTGGAATCGTCAAAGACGAAAAAGCTGGAATCAAAGTATTAGCTAACGGAGAATTAACGAAGAAATTGACTGTGAAAGCAGCTAAATTCTCAAAAGCAGCTGAAGAAGCAATCGTTGCTGCTGGTGGATCAATCGAGGTGATCTAATGATCAGACTATTGAAGGATGCCTTTAAGGTTAAGGATATTAGATCCAGAATATTGTTCACCGTCTTAATCTTGTTTGTCTTTCGTCTGGGAACACATATTACTGTGCCAGGCGTAGACGCAAGTCGCCTAAATACCATCGCGGATCTACCATTTTTAAACATGTTAAACTTGGTAAGTGGTGGCGCCATGCAACAATTTTCGATTTTCTCGATGGGGGTTTCGCCTTACATCACTGCCTCAATTGTTATTCAGTTGTTGCAGATGGATATCGTCCCTAAATTTGTTGAATGGTCGAAGCAAGGTGAAGTGGGCCGTAAGAAACTAAATCAGGCAACACGTTACTTGACGTTGGTATTGGGCTTTGTCCAATCCATGACATTAACGGCTGGATTTAACTATTACACTCAACTCGGGTTTGTAAACAATCCTAATATGGCAACCTATATCGTGATCGGTCTGATTTTAACAGCCGGAACGATGTTAGTCACTTGGTTAGGAGAGCAAATCACCGAGCGTGGTATCGGAAACGGTGTGTCAATGATCATCTTTGCAGGGATCATTTCACGCTTACCAGCAAGCATCAAAGAATTGATTGAAGATTACTTCATTAACGTGGATCAATCGGATATCTGGCTAAATGCTATCTTTATGGCGCTGCTTGTGATCGCTGTGTTGATCGTCATTACATTAGTAACCTATGTTCAACAAGCAGAACGCAAGATTCCGATCCAATATACAAAACGGGTAGCAGGAGCGCCTACCAGCAGTTACCTTCCTTTGAAAGTAAATGCTGCCGGGGTTATCCCAGTTATCTTTGCCAGTTCTTTTATTACAACACCAAATGCGATCATTCAAGCATTAGGTAGTTCATATAGAGGAGAAACTTGGTACGAAGTGGTGCAAACGATCTTTAGTTACAACACTGTACCGGGTGCGATCATCTATACTGTCTTGATCGTTGCGTTTACTTTCTTCTACGCATTTGTTCAAGTAAACCCTGAGAAATTAGCGGAAAACTTGCAAAAACAAGGAAGTTACATTCCGAGTGTGCGTCCTGGTAAAGGAACCGAAGAATATGTATCACGTTTGTTGATGCGATTAAGCACGGTTGGATCGATCTTTTTAGGATTGGTTGCTTTACTTCCAATCATCGCTCAGATGGCTTGGAATCTACCGCAATCGATCGGTCTAGGTGGAACGAGTCTATTGATCATTATCGGTGTGGCACTTGATACTGCCAAGCAGTTAGAAGGGCTTATGCTGAAACGGAAATATACTGGTTTCATCAATTAAAGTTATTGAAGTGTTGAGGATTTCCTCAACACTATTCAAAAACTTACAGGAGGAATTAGAATGAACTTCATTTTAATGGGATTACCTGGTGCTGGAAAAGGTACTCAGGCAGAACGTATCGTTGCTGAATACGGTCTTCCTCATATTTCAACAGGCGATATGTTTCGGGCTGCGATGGCGAACGAAACAGAATTAGGCCTTAAAGCAAAATCATACATGGATCAAGGCGCATTAGTTCCTGATGAGGTTACAAATGGGATCGTTAAAGAACGTTTAGCTGAACCTGATACCGAGAAAGGTTTCTTATTAGATGGTTTTCCTCGTACATTGGATCAAGCAAAAGCGTTAGATGAGATGCTAGCTGACCTTAACAAAAAACTTGATGCCGTTATTGATATTCATGTTCCTGAAGAAGTTCTTGTAGAACGTTTAGCCGGCCGCTTCATGTGCCGCAATTGTGGGGCAACTTATCATAAATTGTTCAATCCTCCAAAAGAGGAAGGAACATGTGATCGTTGTGGAAGTCATGACTTCTACCAACGTGAAGATGATAAGCCTGAGACGGTCAAAAATCGTCTAGCTGTCAATATCAAAAGCAGTGAACCAATTTTGACTTATTACAAAGACAAAGGGTTATTGCAATCGATTGATGGGGATCGCGACATCGACGCTGTATTCGAAGATGTTCAAAAGATCATTGACTAATCATAGATTGCCCGAGTCCAACTTGCAGCTTAAAACTTTCTCTTGAAATCTTTGACAGGATATGATAGAATATGTCAGTCCGACTTCTACTTTTTATTAAGTAGGAGCATAGTTTGAGAATATCAGGTGGGAACCGAGTTTCCGCCATTTTATCGTGTGAAAATCACAAGTACAAGGAGGTACTGTGCGTGGCAAAAGAAGATATGATTGAAGTCGAAGGTACAGTCGTCGAAACTTTGCCGAATGCAATGTTTAAAGTAGAATTGGAAAACGGACACCAAGTTCTAGCGACCGTTTCTGGTAAGATCCGGATGCACTACATTCGTATTTTACCTGGAGACAAAGTGACGGTGGAATTATCCCCGTATGATCTGAACCGTGGCCGCATTACTTATCGCTTTAAATAATTGTACTCCGTAAAACCACAGGAGGTATTATCATGAAAGTAAGACCATCAGTAAAACCAATGTGCGAACATTGTAAAGTAATTCGTCGTAAAGGACGCGTTATGGTGATTTGCCCAGCAAATCCAAAACATAAACAACGTCAAGGATAATCGGAGGTGTAACAAATATGGCTCGTATTGCAGGAGTAGATATTCCTCGTGATAAACGTGTGGTCGTTTCACTTACTTATATCTATGGTATTGGTAACACGACTGCAAAACAAATTTTAGCTGACGCTGGCGTGTCTGAAGAAGTTCGCGTTCGTGATTTAACGAATGAACAAACAGATGCTATCCGTGCGGAAGTTGATAAATTAAAAGTTGAAGGTGACCTTCGTCGTGAAGTGAACTTAAACATCAAACGATTGATGGAAATCGGTTCTTACCGTGGAATCCGTCATCGCCGTGGATTGCCAGTTCGTGGACAAAACACGAAAAACAATGCACGTACTCGTAAAGGCCCGTCTAAAACAGTCGCAGGCAAGAAAAAATAATTCCTAAGTGAAGGAGGTTAAAACTTCATGGCAGCAAAAAAAGTGAGTCGTAAACGCCGTGTGAAAAAGAATATTGAAGCGGGTATTGCACATATTCACTCAACATTCAATAATACAATCGTAATGATCACTGATACTCATGGTAATGCATTAGCATGGTCATCAGCTGGTTCATTAGGTTTCAAAGGAAGCAAAAAATCTACTCCTTTTGCCGCTCAAATGGCAGCAGAAACAGCTACCAAAGCAGCAATGGAACACGGATTAAGAACTGTTGAAGTAACAGTTAAAGGACCTGGTTCTGGACGTGAAGCAGCAATTCGTTCATTACAAGCAGCAGGTTTGGAAGTGAGTGCGATCCGTGACGTGACTCCAGTCCCTCATAATGGATGCCGCCCTCCAAAACGCCGTCGTGTTTAATGAGTGCTGCTCATTTTGAGTGTAACAAATACGTCATTGAACAAGACACTTTTCGTTTTGAAAGGGGTAATAGATAAGAATGATTGAATTCGAAAAACCAAGAATCGCAAAGATTGATGAAGACAAAGATTATGGCAAGTTCATCGTGGAACCTCTTGAAAGAGGCTACGGAACTACACTAGGAAATTCCCTACGTCGTATTTTATTATCTTCTTTACCTGGTGCGGCAATCACCAATATTCAAATCGATGGAGTTTTACACGAATTCTCAACTGTTAAGGGTGTTCGGGAAGACGTTGCTCAAATCATCTTGAATATTAAAGGTCTTGCATTGAAAATGTACGGGGATGAAGAAAAGACCCTTGAAATTGATATTTCAGGACCTGCTACAGTAACTGCTGGCGATATCATCGTTGATAGTGATGTAGAAATCCTTAACAAAGATATGTATATCTGTACCGTTTCTGAAGGTGCTACGTTCCATGCTCGCTTAACAGTGAAACCTGGCCGCGGCTACGTTCAAGCGGACGAAAACAAAAAAGAAGACATGCCGATCGGCGTTCTTCCAGTCGATTCAATCTATACACCAGTACGTCGTGTCAACTACCAAGTAGAAAACACACGTGTCGGTCGTCGGGATGATTTCGACAAATTAACGATGGAAATATGGACTGATGGCTCAATCGAACCATTGGAAGCAATGAGTTTGTCTGCGAAGATCATGACTGAACATTTAGACATCTTTGTTAACCTAACAGATGAAGCGAAAAACGCTGAAATCATGGTTGAAAAAGAAGAAACACAAAAAGAAAAAATGTTGGAAATGACGATCGAAGAATTAGACTTATCTGTTCGTTCATACAACTGTCTAAAACGTGCAGGAATTAATACTGTACAAGAATTGACAAACAAATCTGAACCAGAAATGATCAAAGTAAGAAACTTAGGCCGTAAATCTCTTGAAGAGGTCAAAGTGAAATTACATGATTTAGGTTTAGGACTACGTAAAGACGATTAAACCGTTTTCGATTACGTTAGTTCGGTTCGTCTGACCGATACAACATTCGAAAGTGAAGGAGGGAAACCACGTGAGTTATCGTAAACTAGGACGCACATCTAGCCAACGTAAAGCGATGTTGCGTGATTTGACAACTGATTTATTCATTAACGAACGTATCGTTACGACTGAAGCTCGTGCGAAAGAAGTTCGTTCAACTGCAGAAAAAATGATCACTTTAGGTAAACGTGGTGATTTGCATGCACGTCGTCAAGCAGCAGCATTCGTTCGTAATGAAGTTGCAAGTGTACGTGAAGAAAACGAAGAAGTAGTTATTGAATCAGCATTACAAAAATTATTCAATGATATCGCTCCTCGTTACACAGATCGCCAAGGTGGATATACTCGTATCTTGAAAACAGAACCAAGACGCGGAGATGCTGCACCAATGGTTATCCTAGAACTTGTTTAAAATCACACTTATCATCACTTTATAGATGTTTACTAAGAGTGTTATGATGTTGGAAGAAACTTTCCGAGTCTAGCTCAGCGCCTACACCTCGATGTATTTCGAGGTGTACGCACTCATCATAAAGTGCTTTTTTTTTACTTTCGATTACCTGTCAAGACAGGTAATGGCAAGTGAAAAAAAGATCTGGAGACAAATCGTGCGTGAATCATTGAAAAACGTGCGCTTTTTTGGTAGTGTTAGAAAGAATTAATCGCAAATGAAGGAGTCTATCATGAAGCCAATCATTGAATTGAATGCTATTACTGTGCGTTATAGCGAAGAAGAGCGTGCCGCGTTAAATAACGTATCCTTTTCCATCAACAAAGGGGAATGGGTGGCGTTGATCGGCCATAACGGCTCTGGTAAATCAACTTTAGCAAAAACCATCAATGGCTTGATCTTGCCGCAAGAAGGCAGTGTTTCTGTCGGCGAATTGCCTTTGAATGAAGAAAATATCTGGAATATTCGAAAAATGGTCGGTATGGTCTTTCAAAACCCTGACAATCAATTCGTTGGTTCGACGGTGGAAGATGATGTGGCTTTCGGTTTGGAAAATCAAGGAATCCCACGTGAAGAAATGCTGGTTCGTGTCAAAGACGCTCTGGAACAAGTACGGATGAGCGAGTTTGCGACCCGGGAACCCGCGCGTCTTTCTGGTGGTCAAAAACAGCGGGTAGCCATTGCGGGCGTCGTTGCATTGCGCCCAGATATCATCATTCTTGATGAAGCCACTAGTATGCTAGATCCAGAAGGTCGTGAAGAAGTGATCGCAACGATCAAAAAAATCAAAGAGAAAAACAATTTGACCGTGCTATCGATCACCCATGATATCGATGAAGCCGCCAACGCCAATCGGGTGCTGGTGATGCGTCAAGGAGAGCTCGTCCGCGAAGGGACACCCGCAGAGATTTTTTCTGCAGGTCCAGAACTGATTGAGCTCGGCTTAGATCTGCCGTTTCCTGAAAAATTAAAGGCGGCACTAAAACAGCGGGGCGTCACGGTACCGCAAGCGTACTTAACTGAAGAAGGGATGGTGGATTGGCTATGGACATCCGTTTTGAACAAGTAGGATTCACCTACCAACCGCATTCTCCGTTTGAACAGCGGGTTTTGTTCGATATCGATTTAGAGATCAAAGAAGGCTCTTATACCGCCTTAGTCGGTCATACAGGGAGCGGAAAATCTACGTTGTTGCAGCACTTGAATGCATTATTAAAACCAACGACTGGCACGGTCACGATCGGTGAGCGAGTCATCAAACCCGAGACAGACAACAAAAATCTAAAACCGTTACGTAAAAAAGTCGGGATCGTTTTTCAATTTCCTGAATCCCAATTATTTGAGGAAACCGTTGCGAGAGATATCGCTTTTGGACCGAAAAACTTTGGGGTCTCCGAAGAAGCAGCCAAAGGTTTAGCCCAAGAATACATTCAATTGGTAGGTTTAGATGAAAGTTTTCTGGAACGTTCACCATTTGACCTTTCAGGGGGCCAAATGCGCCGTGTAGCGATTGCTGGGGTCTTGGCTATGGAACCAGAAGTTTTGGTCTTAGACGAGCCGACAGCTGGCTTAGATCCACAAGGACGCAAAGAGATGATGGAAATGTTTGATCGCCTGCATCGGGAAAAGAACATGACGATCATTTTAGTGACCCACTTGATGGATGATGTGGCAAACTATGCTGATTATGTCTATGTGTTAGAAAAAGGCCGTCTCGTCAAAGCAGGCACGCCGTCCGTTGTTTTTCAAGATACTGCCTGGTTGCAAGAAAAGCAGCTAGGGGTACCGACAGCAACCGCATTTGCGGAACAACTCCAAGCCAGAGGATTGGCATTTGAGCAGTTGCCGCTAACGGCTGATGAACTGGCAGATGTTTTAGTAGCAAAGGGGGCGACTGCCCATGATGAATAAACTGATTTTCGGTCGTTTTATTCCTGGGGACTCCTTGATCCACCGTTTAGATCCACGAGTCAAATTGATTGCTAGTTTTTATTTTATCGCGATTATCTTTTTGGCGAATAATTGGCAAAGCTATTTATTAGCGGGTGCTTTTACGCTCTTTTGTATCTCCTTTTCAAAAATCGATTTTGGCTTCTTTATTCGAGGCGTGCGACCTTTGATTTGGCTGATTTTATTTACCGTGGCGTTACAGATTTTATTTACTACCGGCGGCGACGTCTACTGGTCTTGGTGGATCTTTAACATCACAGAATTTGGTGTCCAAAACGGGATCTTTATTTTTTGTCGTTTTGTTTTGATCATTTTCATGTCGACCTTGTTGACGTTAACGACACCCCCATTAGAGCTTTCAGATGCGATCGAATACATTTTGCGTCCTTTAAAAGCGATCCGTTTCCCTGTCCATGAAATCTCACTGATGCTGTCGATCGCGTTGCGCTTTGTGCCAACCTTGATGGATGAAACAGAAAAAATCATGAATGCTCAGCGTGCCCGCGGGGTCGATTTCGGCGAAGGGGGACTGTTGCAGAAGATGAAGGCGATCGTTCCTTTGTTGATTCCTTTATTTGTCAGCAGCTTTAACCGTGCGGAAGATCTAGCCACCGCTATGGAAGCCAGAGGCTATCAAGGCGGCGAAGGGCGTACGAAGTATCGTATTTTGCACTGGCATCAACGGGACACATTGGTTGTCATCGTTTTTGCGCTCTTTACAGTAGCGTTAGTGTTCTTACGAGGATAATCGAAGACCTATGATTGAAGTCAACCCGCGAAAGGTTCTTAACGAAGCAACGAGGCTACTGGCGATCCCAGCGGCTGGTTCGAAAAGGCCTGTCGATCGATCAGACTTTTCTCATAGGCTTTTTTGTGAAAAAATAGAAAGAAACAGGTGATTCAATGGTCCGCTATAAAGCGACGATCGCTTATGATGGCACGAATTTTCAAGGATTTCAGCGTCAACCCAATGGACGAACGGTTCAAGAAGAGATTGAAAAGACATTAACGAAGATGAACAATGGGCAGCCGATTCAGATTCATGGCTCTGGCCGCACCGATGCGGGGGTCCATGCGCAAGGGCAAGTGATCCACTTCGATTTCCCTCAAAAGCGCCCACTGGAAAAAATGCGCTTTGGTTTAGATACCCAAACGCCAGAAGATGTTGCGGTAAAATCGGTGGAGATCGTTGACGATACCTTCCATGCCCGCTACTTAGTCGTTGAAAAAACCTACCAGTTTCGAGTGGACATTGGGAAACCTCGCAGTCCTTTCCGCCGTCATTATGCCAGCTATTATCCGTATCCGCTAGATTTGGAAAAAATCCAACGAGCGTTGCCAGATTTTTTAGGCACCCATGACTTTACCAGTTTTTGCGCGACGGGCAGTTCCGTTGATGACAAAACACGGACGATCCATGAAGCGTCCATGGCAGTCAATGACGCTGGAGATGAGTTGATTTTCACCTTTCGCGGCGATGGATTTTTGTACAAGATGATCCGAATCATGGTGGGCACATTGTTGAAAATCGGCAATGGACGACTCGCACCTGACAGTATTCCTGCGATCATTGCGCAAAAAGACCGAAATGCGGCAGGACCCACAGCTCATCCAGAAGGATTGTATTTGGTTCACGTTGCCTATGAATAAGAAAAAACACAAGCTTCGCTGCTCTTGTCCAAAAAGAGAAAGCGAAAGCTTGTGTTTTTATTTTTTCTCAGGCAAAACAGGGGCAGTTTCTTGCCAATCTTCAGTCCTTTCCGCAGCGGTTTTAGGCGCAGTAGTGGTGGGTGTTTTTTCCAAGGTACCGGCAGCGACTAAGGCGGCGATGGCTACCAAAAATGCGAAAAGCAAGTAAAGCAGCCAGCTCCAAGCAACGTGATAGCGATTGCCGATGCCTAAAAAGACCATTTGTCCGACAGGTCCCCCTAGCATTACAATGGTGGAAAAGATCCCGCTGCTGATGGCGAGATGTTCTTCATCAATCTCACGAATCAGATGTGCCGAAAAGCGAGGATTGATTTTTCCAATCAGATAGCCTTCAGCAAAGAGCAGCGCAATCATGAGCCAACGGTTATGCAGGAAGAGAAAATTCAAGGTCAACAGACATAAAACGAAAGAGGTATACGCAATCAAGCGAACCAAACCGGTATTCTTGAACCAGTCGGCAGCAAACAAGGCGCCAGCGACCATACCGATCGAAGTAGCGATGCCTGCCATCGCAACGGTGTTGCCATAAGTGGCAAACCAAAGCGCAAGGTCATCCAACAGCTGGAGATTTAGTAGACCGCTCGTACTAGCAGCTAAGGTATTGATCAGTAAGGCAAAGAGGATCATCTTTTTAAGAAAAGCCGTACCAGTCAATAATTTAAAAGTATCCGAGAAATTCTGAAAGAGTGGTGTTGCTGCTTGATTGATTTTCCCTGGCACCGCATAGAAGAGCGAGCGGTTCAGGAAGATCACGATCGCGGCTAAGAAAAACGTCACGGCATTGATCAAACCAAAAGCCGCAAAATTATTATTCAGTAAAATGATCCCCAAAGCACCGATGCCTTGAAAGACGATTTGAACGGTGGTTTGACACGCCATTTGAAAGCCCATGGCACTGTCTAAGGTATCAGCAGGCACAAGACGGCGAACATAGGGCAGCTGTAACCCAGAACAATAAGCGCCCAAACAATCAGATACAATGTTGATGCCTAGCAAAAGGAAGAAAGACCATAAACTAGGCGGCAGTTGGATCAAAAAAGCGAGTGCCACAAAAAGGACTCCTTGTAATAGTCGACTGCTGATCATCCATTGCACTTTGTTTTTGGTACGATCGGCTATATAGCCGGTCAGGATCCTTAAGAGATCAGGGACTAACAGTGCCATGGAGGCTAAGGAAACAGCAAGGGCATTAAAGGGTAATGTACTGGCATAAACTACAAAGACGATATTAAATAAACTCATGCCGATGCCGCTGAGTAGGGCGGCGTTGACTAAGGCACGATAGCCGTTGTTTTGTTGATATTCTTTCATCGAAATCATCCTTTCACGTTCTACGTTGTAAAATCAGTATAGGATGCTTTATACTAAGAAGAGAAAATAATCCACTATAGTGGAATTTAAATGTACCAGGAGCGTACCAGAGGTTACTGTCACGAGTGGTTAACAGCTTAAAGAGTGGCATGTAAATAAGGTGCCGCAGATTTTGTTCCTCAACATTTTATAGGTTTGAATCTAAATTTGAATCTAGAACAGGAAAATTTAATTGCGGAGCTTCATTCGTGAAGTGGGATTGGTTTGGTGTTTGTAGACCGATCGTTGTGAGGAGGATGGTTATGGAAGAAGGAAAACTGTACCGACAATTGCGCAAAGAGCGCGGCTATACGATCGCTCAAGTGGCGGATGAACAAAACAGTCGCTCGTTTATCAGTAAATTTGAGCAAGGTGCTTCAAGTATCAGTATTCATCGATTGGAACGCTTATTAGAAAATATCCATGTCACAGTGGAGGAGTTTTATTATTTGCGTGCGCAGCAAAAAGGCATAAAAAGTCACGACAACCTGATGAGCTTCCCCAGCTATATGACGAGCGAATTTATGGATTTACTGGATCGAATTTTAGGGATCAACAAAGAAGCTTACTTGAGTAACGCCCACGCCCAGCGAAGCAAAGAAGGACTGGAGGAAATGCGCAGCGAACTGATCGCCGCTTCCAAACAGCATTCTTTTGTTTTTCTGTACCTTGAGATCACAAAGGAGATACATGAAATCAATCTCTCAGGTCCTAAACCCAATCACTCTTCTGGTGACTATATGGAAAAGCTGCGCACCAAAACTCGCCCCGTCATTTCCTACCTTACGAAAGTAGACAACTGGGGCGTTTATGAGATTTTGCTGTTTCGGTATTTTCAATTCTTGTTTCCAGTCGAAACCTCCTATCACTTACTGCAGATCGCTATTTCCCGCACCAAAAAAGAACAAGGCTTGTCCTTGATGCGAGAAATACAAATGGATTTGATTTTTAGTTGTTTTACGACGTTTGTCAATTTTCGCCGCCTGGAGTGGGCAAAAGAGGTGTTGACCATTGCAGAGGAATTATTGGCAGATCGCGGAGATATGCTAAACAGCACGCATCTTCTTTGCTATCAAGGGTGGTACTGGTATATTTATGGCGATCAAGAAAAAGGACTGTTGAAAATCGACCAAGGGCTTTCGATCTTTCGCGTCTTGAAACAAACCAAAATGGTTAACTTATGGGAGCGATCGTTGCACTCCATCAAGAAAAATGCGGAAGAACCTAACAGTTATCTTATGTTTCGCTAAACGCTCTAAGGGCTAACGGGCTAGGCATTTGGCCTCGCATCGAAGGGAACCTAGTCGGTAGTGGAGGCTAAGGCCACTAGAGCGAACAACTGCGGAACGCCAGCACAAAAAAAAACCAAACTCACCGATCATTGAGCGACACCCATAAGTCAGCGTTTGCTCTAACTTATGGGGAGCGCCTCAAAAAGACGAGTTGGTTCTTTTTCGATTAGGTTTCTGGTGGTTGATCCATGAGTTGACGTTGGTCGTCTAAAACTTGCTTTTTGGCTACTTGTTTCTGGTAAAACCAAGCAAACAGGATAAACAATGCGATGCAGCCGAAGAACAAGCAAACACCGATAACAAAGCCTTGCGGCAAGAAGGACAGTTCCAAGTGATGGGTGCCACTTGGGATCGTCACACTGATAAAGCCGTCTTGAAAGGCGGTGATTGGAACTTCTTTGCCGTCAAGCGTAGCAGTCCAGCCCTTGTCATAAGGGATGGTCGTTACAAGCTGCTGCTCTTTTTCAGTCGTGATATCGGCTTTGGCACTGCGTTTGCCGACCGTCATAGCGACCCCTCGATCTTGGATCGCATCAATTGCTTGTTGGTAAGCGTTGGTATCCAAGGTCACGACTTGCGGGTTTTGGAAGGAGATTTCAGGCGTTCCGTAGAAGCTGACGGTGAATTGAACCGTCGTATCGGTCTCATAGTGCCCTAAGTCGTAGTATTGACCGTTGATACTGATTTGCGTTTCTCGCTGCTGACCGTTGACTGTCACGGTAGCAGATGAGCTTTCCAATTCCCCAAAGTTGGCAGGGAAAAGACTCAAGTATGCTTGCGAGTTCGCTGGAACCTCCACTTGCCAAGTCACTTCTTTTGCGACATTGCTTTCTTGCTCGGTAAATTTCATATACATGCCGTCATTGGTGATATCTGTATTTTTACTATGGATCACCGTGATCGGCTGAAAGGCAAAATACTCTAAATTTAAATCCGCCAAGCCATTGAAAAGATTTTTCTGGCTCGTCAAGTTGTCGTTTTGCGGCTGTTCAATCGATTCAATGGTTGGTTCAGCCAAGAAACCTAGCGGTAACGCATTTTGATTTTCATAGAGCTTGTATTCACCAGATTCCCCCACACGTTGAAAGCCGTATTTGGTGAGATTTGGCTTGGAGATATTGTATTTGATCCCTGTAAAAGCATCCATCAGCAAGGTATTATTCGGATAGCGGATATTTAAATTGGTGCCGCGGGACCGAAAGCCCAGCTTATCCAGGTAGCTTGAGGAATTGCGGTTACGGATCGAAGAAAACATGCTGACACCGCTGTAACCATAATTGATACTGTCGTTGGAAGAAACAGGATCAAGGTTTTCTAATCGGAAAAAGGTATCATTGTCTTCGTTGGCTTGAGTGACTAGTTTTTTGATGTCCGGATAAGGTTCTGTATACAAACTACGAGAAGCATAGTTCCAATCATTCAAAATTCCGCGAACCATGCCGCTGGTATTGACGGCCATTTCTCCGCAGACGAAGATCAGCATCAAGATCGTCACTCGTTTTTGTGTTAAAAGACCTAATTGCCCGAACCCAATACATAACAAGTAAAGAACAAAGAATACGATCGTTAGCGCAAAAGAAGTAGCGGAAACATATTCATAGGTTCCAGGTCCTTTCAATGCGTAGGAGAGGGCAAACACCACGATCGTAGAAAGACCAATAATGAGAAACAATCCGCGATCTTTTTGCTGCAGCTGCTCCCACCCGTATCCCGCCAGCATGATCACTAAGAAGGAGAACAAATAGGCATAACGGAAAAGGAACATATTTGGGGCATGCATCCCGTGCCAAAAAAGATTCATCGGCACGATATAAAAACTGGCGATCAAAACAGCAAACATGCCAGCGTATAAGAATTTATCCTTCAAGCGGATTTTCTTCGAAACAAAATATAAAATACACAACAGCAACGGCAATAAACCGATATAGATGAAGGGAATGGAGCCGTATTTTGTCGTATCGTAAACACCGATCATGTTTTTCATCACGAGATCAAAGACATCGGTGGCTTCGGTTTTAAAGGAAGAAATCGTTGTTAATTCTTCCCCGTTTGAGCGCAAATCCAATAAGGCAGGTAAGATGATTACCATTGAGGCGCCGCCAGCTAACAAGGAGGTGATGCCGTAAGGGATGATCGCCCCCCGAGCTTGCTTCCAGTTGCGGCCCAACTGAACCAAGAAATACATTACGGAAAAGAGACCGATCATAAAGCCCATGTAAAAACTGGATAAAAATAACAGCAGATAACTGATAAATAACACGACTGGTTTTTTCTTTTTCGCTAAACGGTCAATACCTAAAATCACTAGCGGTAGATAGATCATGGCATCAAGCCACATGATCAGTTCCGAATGGGCGGTGATGAAGGACATCAAGGCATAACAGACGGCTAAGGTCACATGCTGCCAACGTTGGATCTTAAAGGTTTGGCTGGCATAAAACCAAAACGCCAAGCCCGCACTGCCGATCTTGATCAAGGTCAAGAAGTACAACGCATCTGGCATCAGCTGATTTGGGAAAAACAAGACCAGAGGAGTGAAGATCCCGCCTAAGTAATAGGAGATCAGTGCCAGATAATTCAAGCCTAAAGAGGCATTCCATGTATAAAAGATACTTTGCTTGCCTAAGAGCATATTGCGAAAGCTGGCATGAAAGTTTGAGAATTGCGAAAAGGCATCACTGGCTAAGACACTGCGGCTGCTGCCAGGGTAGATGCCGATGGTCAAATAGATCACTGCCATGATAAGAAACGGCAAGAAGAAACTAGCAAGCATATAAGGCCAATGTTGTTTGGCAAATGTTTTTATTTTCGTCACAAGAAGTCACCTGTTCTTTATCAATTTTTTCTTAGTTTACCACAGGTGAATCGATTAAAAAAACAAAGACCTGTTTTCTTTAATGAAAACCTAAGTGAAAGCGCACCAAAGAAAAAAGGGTACAAAAAAAGCCGTTCAAAACGAACGGCCGAAAAGGTCTAATTATACGCGCTCAACTTTTCCAGATTTCAAAGCACGAGTTGACACCCAAACTTTTTTAGGTTTTCCGTCAATCATAACGCGAACTTTTTGCAAGTTAGGTTTCACAGTACGTTTTGTCGCATTCATTGCGTGAGAACGATTGTTTCCACTTGCAGTTTTACGTCCAGTAAAGTAACAAACTTTAGCCATGTGGTTATTTCCTCCTTTGCCTTGATGTTGGAGCGCTATTTCAGCTCATACCATCTGAATTTATCACAGAAAGGTGAAAAAAGCAAGAGTAATTTTCAAGAAACATTGACTTTTCCCAGTAAACATTGTAAATTAAACAAGGTCGAAATGCAAGACGTTTGGTCAGAAAGCCCCTTTTCATATGTCTCATCCTTTTATTTGCGGTACAGCTATGATAAAATATGTAAGAAGAAAGATGGGTCATGCCCATTGAAGGAGGCTATAAAATGGCTGTAAAAATTCAAACCTCATCAGGTATTATTGAAATCAGCAATGAAGTCATTGCAACAGTGGTCGGAGGCGCAGCAACAGATGTGTTCGGCATTGTTGGTATGGCTAGCAAGAAACAAATCAAAGATAACATCAATGAAATTTTACGAAAAGAAAATTATTCTCGCGGTGTCGTTGTCCGCCAAGAAGAAAACGGCATTGCAGTGGATGTATACACGATCGTCAGCTATGGAACAAAGATTTCCGAAGTTTCCCGCAACGTGCAGGAAAAAGTGAAATACAACTTAGAAACGATGCTAGGTGTATCTGCGAACTCGGTAAATGTATTTGTTCAAGGCGTACGTGTACTGCCAGATTAGGCAAGGGATCCGTTTATGGCGGATGATTTTAAGGAGGACTATCTAAGTGAAGGTAACGAATATCAGCGCAAGTCAGTTTCAAGAAATGGTGCAGGCAGGCGCGGCTCGTCTACAAGTTAATGCAGAGTTTGTCAACTCATTGAATGTGTTTCCTGTTCCAGATGGAGACACCGGGACAAACATGAATCTATCCATGACCAGTGGAGCAAAAGCGGTCGCAGATGCGACTTCAGAAAACGTCGGCGATCTTGCCGCTACACTTTCAAAAGGACTATTGATGGGCGCACGTGGGAATTCTGGCGTCATTTTGTCTCAATTGTTCCGCGGTTTTTCTAAAGCTATCCCGACCGCAGAAACACTCACTGCACCAGAATTGGCTCAAGCCTTTACTCATGGAGTAGAAACCGCCTATAAAGCAGTCATGAAACCTGTGGAAGGAACCATCTTGACTGTGGCACGCATCGCAGCTGAATATGGCGAGAAAAAAGCACAAACTACCGATGATTGTATCGAAGTGATGAAAGCCGTGGTTCACGGTGCAAAACGTTCATTGGCGAAAACCCCAGATCTATTGCCCGTCTTAAAAGAAGTCGGCGTGGTAGATAGCGGCGGTCAAGGATTGTTGTTCATTTATGAAGGCTTCTTAAATGCGTTGACTGGGGAATACCCAGCCGATGAAATCTTCGAACCTTCCCCAGCGGCTATGGACGAAATGGTCAATGCCGAACATCATCGCAGCGTTCAAGGACACTTAGCGACAGAAGATATCACCTTTGGTTACTGTACAGAAATCATGGTGAAGATCGGTGAAGGTCCGACTGTAGATAGTGAATTTGATTATGAAACATTCCGTAATTACTTAAATGAGTTAGGGGATTCCTTATTAGTGGTCAACGACGATGAGATCATCAAAGTCCATGTCCATACGGAACATCCTGGCGAAGTCATGAATTATGGTCAAAAATTCGGCTCATTGGTGAAAATCAAAGTTGACAACATGCGTCTTCAGCATGAAACGATCTTGGAACACGATCAGCAAGAAGCAAAAACTGCACCAGTAAAACGTCCGCGGACACCATTTGCGATCATCGCGATCGCGGCTGGCGAAGGCTTGAAAGAATTGTTCACTAGCCTGGGTGCTTCTTATGTCATCAGTGGTGGCCAAACGATGAACCCAAGTACAGAAGACATTTTGGTGGCAATCAATGAAGTCAATGCTGATCAAGTGATCGTATTACCGAACAACAAAAATATCTTTATGGCTGCGCAGCAAGCAGCGGAAGTTTCCGAGATTCCAGTAGCGGTTGTTGAAACACGGACGATCTCACAAGGGATGACGGCGATGCTAGCCTTCCACGAGCAATCCACACTAGCTGAAAATCAGCAAGCGATGACTGATGTCTTAGCAAGTGTTGTCAGCGGATCAGTGACTCATGCGATCCGTAATACATCAATTGATGGCATCGAAATCACAGAAGGCGACTTCTTAGGAATGGTCGACGGCAAAATCGTCGTTTCTGTTCCTGATCGTTTCTCTGCTTCCATGACTACCTTAGAAAAAATGATCACAGAAGATACTGAGATCGTCACCATCATTATCGGTGAAGAAGGCAAAGCCAAAGAAGCAGCAAAAATTGAAGAAGCGATCGTTGAGCTGCATCCTGAGATCGAAGTAGAGATCCATCAAGGCGATCAGCCAGTTTATCCGTATCTTTTCTCAGCAGAATAAACAAATTAGGCGGCGGGGGCAAAAATCGTAGATGATTTTTGGCTCCGTCTTTTTCTATGAATGCAGGAATCTCTGCAATAAACAAAATCATTTTGGAAAAGGAGGGTACCTATGCTGAATCAGCCACTTGCGGTATTAAAGGGTGTCGGAGAAAAACGCGCCCAAGACTTGGCGAGTTTAGGGATCGAAACCATTGAAGACCTGCTGAAGTATTATCCGTTTCGTTATGAAGACATTCAAGAACGGCAATTAGCGGAGATTCAAGACCAAGAAAAAGTAACGATCAAGGGGATCGTCGTTTCCCCGCCGGTCGTCAATCGCTTTGGCTATAAAAAAAGTCGGTTGCAATTTCGCATGATGCAAGACCACGATGTCTTTAATGTCTCCTTTTTTAATCAGCCTTATTTGAAGGACAAAGTAGAGGTTTCAGAAGAGATCGCCGTCTATGGCAAATGGGACGCCAAACGCAAAGGACTGACGGGGATGAAGATTCTTGGCAGCAAAAGCGGCGAAGACTTTGCCCCCATTTATCATGTCAATAAAGCCGTGCGTCAAAGTGTATTGATCGAACTGATCAAACAGGCATTCCATGATTTTGGTGATCAGATCACAGAGATCTTGCCTTTGTCATTGATCGAAAAATATCGCTTGTTGGATCGGAAATCCGCGATGTTTGCGATGCACTTTCCTAAAGATCCCCAAGAGAGTCATCAAGCGAAGCGTCGGGTGATTTTTGAAGAGTTCTTTTTGTTCCAAATGCAGATCCAAGGACTGAAGAAAAGCGAAAAAGCCGAGAAAAACGGCTTAGCGATCGATTATGATGTGCAACGCTTGAAAGAATTTACTCGTAAACTGCCCTTTGAATTGACGAATGCGCAAAAGCGCGTGACCAATGAAATCTGCCATGACCTGAAAAGTCCGCAGCACATGCAGCGACTCTTGCAAGGAGACGTAGGAAGCGGAAAAACAGTCGTGGCGGCGATCGCCCTTTATGCCACGATGACGGCTGGCTTTCAGGGCGCACTGATGGTGCCGACTGAGATTTTGGCCCAGCAGCACCTAGAAAGCTTGAATCAGCTCTTTGACCCCTTAGAAGTGACCACCGCTCTTTTGACAGGCTCGACCAAACCAAAAGAACGGCGAGTCATCTTAGAACAATTAGCAGCCGGGGAGATCGACATCATCGTTGGGACCCATGCGCTGATTCAAGAAGGCGTGGACTTTGCACATCTTGGCTTAGTCATCACCGATGAACAACACCGTTTTGGGGTCAATCAGCGAAAAGTCTTACGGGAAAAAGGCTATCTGCCTGATGTGCTCTTTATGACCGCCACACCGATCCCTCGTACATTAGCGATCACGGCTTATGGCGAAATGGATGTTTCGGTGATCGATGAGATGCCAGCAGGACGGATTCCTGTAGAGACTCGCTGGGTCCGTCCGCCGCAGTTTGAATCGATCTTAGAGTGGGCGCAAAAAGAATTGGCACAAGGGCATCAGATGTATGTCATCTGTCCTTTGATCGAGGAATCCGAAATGCTGGATGTCAAGAATGCCACGGAGATTTACGAGCAGCTACAAAGTTACTTTTCTCCTACTTATCAAGTGGGAATGCTGCATGGGAAAATGAAGAATCAAGAAAAAGACAGCATTATGGAAGCTTTCAAAGAAAATCAACTGCAGATCTTGGTTTCCACGACGGTCATCGAAGTAGGGGTCAATGTCCCCAATGCGACAGTGATGCTGATCATTGACGCCGATCGCTTCGGGTTAGCCCAGCTTCATCAATTGCGTGGACGGGTAGGGCGCGGTGCTGATGCTTCTTACTGTATATTGATCGCAAACCCGAAGAATGAGACAGGGGTCGAGCGAATGAAGATCATGACAGAAACCACCAACGGCTTTGTAGTCAGCGAAAAAGATTTGCAGTTGCGAGGACCAGGAGAAGTCTTCGGCAATCGACAATCGGGCTTGCCAGAGTTTGCGGCTGCCGATTTGGTCGCGGATGCCCATATTCTAGAAGTGGCACAAGTCGAAGCTGCCCAGCTTTGGCAAAAAAATGGCTGGCAGCTGTTGCCAGAATTTTCGGCATTGGCAAACTATTTAGCAGCAAAAAAAGCAGACAAACAATTTTTTGATTAAAGAATATGCTATACTGATTGGGAAAATGAAGGGAGTGGCAGCGAGATGCGGATTGCTGTTGATGCAATGGGCGGAGACAACGCCCCAAAAGCGATCGTAGAAGGAGTCATGCTGGCAAAAAAAGACTTTCCAGAGATTGAATTCCTCCTTTACGGAAAAGAAAATGAAATCAAAAAATACATGACGGATGATAAAAATGTCACCATTATCCACACGGATGAAAAAATCAATAGTGATGATGAGCCTGTCAAAGCGATCAGACGAAAAAAAACCGCCTCAATGGTCTTGGCAGCACAAGCGGTCAAAAATGGTGAGGCAGATGCGATTTTTTCAGCTGGAAATACTGGTGCCTTATTAGCCGCTGGTTTGTTTATCGTCGGTCGGATCAAAGGGATCGACCGTCCCGGATTGATGTCCACGATGCCAGTGATCGGCAAAGATGCTGGCTTTGACATGCTGGATCTAGGTGCCAATGCCGACAATAAACCAGAGCATTTGGCAAACTATGCCGTCTTAGGGTCCTTTTATGCCCAAAAAGTTCGCGGGATCAATCGACCACGGGTCGGCTTGTTAAATAACGGAACGGAAGAAACCAAAGGCAGTGAATTAACGAAAAAAGCCTTTGAACTGCTTTCGCAAGACCCGACGATCCACTTTATCGGCAATGTCGAGGCTCGGGAATTATTGGATGGTGCAGCTGACGTCGTCGTGACAGATGGCTTTACTGGAAATGCTGTTTTGAAATCGATCGAAGGAACCGCCTTGAATTTGATGGCGCTGTTGAAACAATCGATTCTCGATTCTGGTGCCAAAGGGAAATTAGGCGCATTATTATTAAAAGATGCGTTGCGGAAAGTGAAAAATGAAATGGATTATGCGAAACACGGCGGTGCCGTATTGTTTGGGTTGAAAGCCCCAGTCATCAAAACCCATGGTGCGACAGGACCAGAAGCGGTGGCGTACACCATCAAGCAGATCCATACGATGTTAGCGACAGATGTCGTGGCACAATTGGTCGACCATTTTGAAGAAATGCCGACTGACAAAGACGAAACGCAATCATAATGCAATGATTGTAATGAAATTGCAAAAATATCTAGACAAAAAGCATAGAAAGCAGTACAATGTTTGTTAGCCATTCTATGTTTTGTGCAAACGCGTGGAGGTGAAGCCAGTTGACACGAGATGAAGTATTCAAGAAAGTTGCGGTCGTGATCGCCAATCATTTTGAAATTGACGCAGAGAACGTAACGGATACGATGAGCATTAAAGACGACTTGAACGCTGATTCGATCAGTGTGATGGAATTCGTCCTTGAACTAGAAGATGAATTTGGTACCGAGATTTCTGATGAAGATGCCGAGCAGATCGAAACAGTCGGTGGAGCGGTTGATTATATTTCAAGCCATCTTGCTTAAGACAGACATAAGAGCTAAGTCCTAGATGACTTAGCTCTTTCTTTCTCATAATTGATCCGCAGTGATTTTGAGCGGCTTTTCTTTGGTAGTGAAATCTAAAAAACGGTCGTTAAACCTGACATGACGGCGTTGAAAGCATAATGTAAATTTTCTGAAAATTCAGTGTATTAACTTTTCTGGGACTTGCATTATTGGTGGCATTTCTATATAATTATTAAGAATATATTATACAATGTTAAGAAAGCTTTTGGAAATGAAATGCATGTTCCTTCTTTTTTTACATTAAATTGCAAGACATCTTAGAAAGTAGAGAGGGGTATTCGATTGTCCAGAGATAATCAATTACTAGATGTTCAAAACCTTCACACAGGTTTTCGTATTAAAGACGATTACTATGACGCAGTAGATGGTATTTCTTTTACACTGGATCGCAATGAGATCTTAGCGATCGTAGGAGAATCTGGTTGCGGCAAGAGTACGTTAGCTACAACGATCATGGGGCTGCATGACCCAAACAACACGAAAATCACCGGAGAAATCTTATATAAAGATTTAAACTTGTCAAACTTAAACGAAACGCTGTACAACAAAATTCGCGGAAATGATATTGGGATGATTTTCCAAGATCCATTGTCTGCACTGAATCCTTTGATGCGGATCGAAGATCAAATCAAAGAAGGGTTATCCTACCATACGGATATGACCGCCGAACAGCGTCAAGCACGAGCATTAGAATTATTAGAACAAGTGGGGATTCCCAATCCACCGCGAGTAGGACGTCAATACCCTCATGAATTGTCTGGTGGGATGCGTCAGCGGGTCATCATTGCGATCGCGATTGCTTGTAAACCACCAATCATTATTGCGGATGAACCAACGACCGCGTTGGACGTGACGATCCAAGCACAGATCCTTGATCTACTAAAAGATTTGCAAGAAGAAACACAGACGGGGATCATTTTGATCACCCACGATTTAGGTGTCGTAGCAGAGATGGCCGACCGAGTAGCCGTGATGTACGGGGGTCAGTTTGTGGAAGTCGCAACAGCCGAAGAGTTGTTTGCCAATCCGAAACATCCGTACACCCGCTCATTGCTTAACTCGATCCCTCAAGAAAATTCACAAGACAGTGAACTGCACGTGATCGAAGGCGTAGTTCCTTCATTGAAAAATATGCCACGGACGGGTTGTCGGTTTGCCGCACGGATTCCTTGGATTCCTGAAAGCGACCACGAAGCAAACCCAGTCTTGCATGAAGTAGCACCTGATCATTTGGTCCGTTGCACATGCTACAAGCATTTTCATTTTAGAGACGAAGAAGGAGAAGTGTAGATGACAGAATTAATTACAATTAAAGATCTGAAAGTCCACTATCCTATTCGCAGCGGATTTTTCAACCGCGTCACAGACCATGTGTATGCCGTTGACGGTGTGGACTTCATCATAGAAAAAGGAAAAACCTACGGATTGGTTGGTGAGTCTGGTTCTGGTAAATCCACGACGGGGAAAGCCATCGTTGGGTTAGAAAAAATCACCAGTGGCGAAATCATTTATGACGGGCAAGACGTGACCAAACGTTCCGTCCGCAAAAAAATGAACTACAACAAAGATGTCCAAATGATTTTCCAAGATTCAATGTCCAGCTTGAATCCTAAAAAACGCGTGGTAGACATTATCGCCGAACCATTACGCAACTTTGAACGCTTAAGCGATCAAGAAGAGAAAAAACGAGTGAAAAGCCTTCTGGATATCGTTGGGATGCCAGAAGATGCCCTATACAAATATCCTCACGAGTTCTCTGGTGGACAACGTCAGCGGTTAGGGGTTGCCCGCGCGGTAGCATCCAATCCAAAACTGATCGTCGCCGATGAGCCGGTTTCAGCCCTTGACTTATCCGTTCAAGCGCAGGTACTGAACTTTATGAAACGGATCCAGCAAGAATTTGGCTTAAGTTTCTTATTCATCTCTCATGACTTAGGGGTCGTAAAACACATGTGTGACAATATCGCCATCATGTATAAAGGCCGCTTCGTTGAGATCGGGACACGGGAAGACATCTATCAAGACCCGCGTCACATCTATACAAAACGTTTATTATCAGCGATTCCTCAAATCGACGTAAAAAATCGCGATGCTCACAAAGAAAACCGCCGCAAGGTCGAGTTGGAATATGTGACCCATCAAAAAGATTACTACGACGAAACTGGCAGAGTGTATGACTTGCGTAAAATCACCGAGTCGCACCAAGTCGCATTGAAAAACGGGGGTGCTGAATAATGTGGAAAACAATTCTACGTCGTTTGTTGTTGATGATCCCGCAAGTCATTATTTTGAGTATCTTGATTTTCTTGATCGCACAAGCAATGCCTGGGGATCCATTTACCGGTTTGATCAATCCAAACCAAGATCCAGCTGTTATTGAGCGGATGCGTGAAGCCGCTGGTTTGAATGACCCATGGTATACCCAATATTTCCGTTGGATCGGAAATGCCTTAAAAGGGGACTTTGGTCAAAGTTTCATCTTTAAATTACCTGTTTCAACGTTATTAGCAGGACGTATCAGCAATACATTGTGGTTATCTTTATTGACGGTCATTTTGACTTACGTGATTGCCATTCCTTTAGGGATGTGGGCAGGACGTTACCAAAATTCATTGCTTGATAAAGTCGTCGTTGTTTACAACTTCTTCAGTTTCGCCGTACCGTTGTTTATCTTTGCGTTGATCGCATTGTTCATCTTCGGTTACCGATTGGCTTGGTTCCCAACGGGTGGTTCCGTTGCACCGGGGGTCAGCGGCATGGCTGAGTTTTGGAGTCGCTTGTATCACCTACTATTACCGGCGATCACTTCTGCATTATTAGGAACAGCAGTGACGATCCAATACTTGCGAAGTGAAGTCATTGATTCGAAATCATTGGATTTCGTTCGTACCGCTCGTTCAAAAGGGGTACCAACGAATAAAGTCTTCTCACGTCACGTTTTCCGGAATGCATCGTTGCCGATCGCATCACAAATGGGCTACGAGATCACATCATTGATCGCAGGTTCTGTGGTTATTGAGAAAATCTTCGCTTACCCAGGTGTCGGAAAACTGTTTATCGATAGTATCGTCCAACGGGACTATGCCGTGATCACTTCACTGACATTGATCTTAGGACTAGCGACCTTGATCGGTACGCTGCTGTCAGATATCATCATGAGTATTGTCGATCCAAGAATCAGAATCCAGTAATAGGAGGGGATAAATGTGTCTGAAAAGAAAGAAAAAGTACTAAAACAAGAGAGCATCCCGCCTATGGGATTAAAAATGATTTTTCGCGAATTCTTAAAAGATAAAATGGCGATCTTTTCATTAGTGTTGTTAGTCGCAGTTTTATTGTTCGTGTTTATCGGCTCAGCAGTTATCGACCAATCACAAGTGATGCGTGTCAGCATCCTTGATAAATACGCTGTACCCGGCGCGATTTCGCCCAACGGCGGCACCTACCTTTTAGGGGCGGATGAAGGTGGCCGTGATGTTTGGGGACAATTGATCATCGGTGCGCGTAACTCAATCTTGATTGGTTTTTCAATCACGATCATTACGTCGATCGTTGGGGTCGGACTAGGGATCATCTCAGGTTACTATGGTGGCATCATTGATAACATTTTGATGCGTATTGTTGACTTCGTTATGATTTTGCCGATCATGTTGATCATTATCGTTATCGTATCGATCGTACCTCGTTACAACGTTTGGACCTTTATATGGGTCATGAGTGCCTTTTACTGGGTCGGAAAAGCAAGGCTCTTCCGAAGTAAGACCCTTTCAGAAGGCCGTCGCGACTATGTTAGTGCATCGAAAACCCTCGGAACCAATGACTTCGTCATCATGTTCCGCGAAATCATGCCGAACCTTAGCTCATTGATCATCACCAACTTAACAATGAACTTTGCAGCGAATATCGGTATTGAAACGACACTAACATTCTTAGGTTTTGGTCTGCCGACCAATGTTCCAAGTTTGGGAACACTGATCGGATATGCCAGCAGCGGTGATGTGCTGGTCAACAGACAGTGGATCTGGTTACCCGCATCAATTCTAATTTTAGTCTTGATGTTGAGTATCAATTACGTTGGTCAAGCATTTAAGCGTTCAGCGGATGCGCGTCAACGACTAGGATAAACAAGGAGGATACAGGATGAAGAAAAATATTTTTGGTATGGTCACTCTTTTGTCAGTGTTAGCATTGGCAGCTTGTGGCAGCAACGGCGGCGGAACCGATTCTTCTGGTGGCGGTAATGCAGCGACAGAGACAGAAGATATCAGCACAATGCCAGTCGAAGTCAGCAATGATGAAGAAGCAATCGAAGGCGGTACATTGGATGTTGCAGTAGTGATGGATACGCAGTTCCAAGGGTTATTCGTACCTGAGTTTTATCAAGACAGTTATGACAGTTATTTCATGGAACCAAGTAATGAAACATTGTTCTTATACGATTCTGACTTCAAAATCGTTGACGGCGGTGCAGCAAATCTTGAGTTAGATGAAGACAACAACACAGCAACGATCACATTACGTGACAACTTGAAATGGTCAGATGGCGAAGATGTTACCGCTGATGACGTGATCTTCTCTTATGAAGTAATCGGTCATAAAGATTACACAGGTATCCGCTATGATAACAACTTTACCAATATCGTTGGTATGGAAGATTACCATGATGGCAAAGCTGATACTATTTCTGGTATCACCAAAGAAAGTGACAAAGTCGTTAAAATCCAATACAAAGAAGTTCACCCAGGTATGTTGCAAGCTGGTGGCGGAGTGTATGAATCTGCTCTACCAAAACATGCATTTGAAGGTATCGAAGTCAAAGATATGGAATCAAGCGATCCAGTTCGTAAAAATCCAGTTGTCTTTGGTCCTTATGTAATGTCAAATATCGTTGCGGGAGAGTCTGTTGAATACGTACCGAATGAGTACTACTACGGCGGCGCACCTAAAATGGATAAATTATCATTTAAAGCTGTTCCTTCAGCATCAATCGTAGAAGGATTGAATGCAAAACAATATGACGTTGTTTATTCAATGCCAACAGATACGTATCCAACCTACAAAGATGTAGATGGCTACCAAATCTTAGGTCGTCCTGAACAAGCATACACTTACCTAGGCTTTAAATTAGGTACTTGGAATGAAGAAGAAAACAAAGTAAACTACAACCCTGAGTCTAAAATGGCGGATAAATCATTGCGTCAAGCAATGGGTTACGCAATCGATAACGATGCTGTCGGAAGCCGTTTCTACAATGGCTTGCGTTCAAATGCAACGACATTGATCCCACCAGTATTCGGCACACTGCACAACACCGAAGTAGAAGGCTACACATTGAACATCGACAAAGCAAATCAATTACTTGATGATGCTGGCTACAAAGATGTCGATGGCGATGGCATGCGTGAAGACAAAAATGGTGAGAAATTAACCATCAACTTTGCTTCAATGTCAGGTGGCGAAACGGCTCAACCATTGTCTGATTACTACATCCAACAATGGAATGAAATCGGACTTGATGTACAATACACAACTGGTCGCTTGATCGACTTCCAAGCTTTCTATGACAAGTTGAAAAACGATGATCCTGAGATCGATGTCTTCCAAGCAGCATGGGGAACTGGTTCAGATCCTTCTCCAAGCGGACTTTACGGCCCGAACGCAGCATTCAACTACACTCGTTTTGAATCTGAAGAAAATACAAAACTTCTAGATGCAATCGACTCAAAAGATTCATTTGATGATGCAAAACGTAAAGAAGCATTTGATGCTTGGCAAGAGTATGCAGCAGACGAAGCGTTTGTTATCCCTACTCTTTACAGAAACCAAGTAATGCCTGTTTCAAACCGTGTCAAAGACTTCTCATGGGCTTATGACATTGACCACAACAGATGGGCAACAGTTTCAGTTACAGCTGAATCTCGTTAATCAATGATCGATGAAAAGACGTCCTTTCCAGGACGTCTTTTTTTCCTGTTTTTTTGCGGGTATCTTAGGAAAACAGGCTTTTTTATACAGGAGAAGATTAAGTAAATAAAATTTTATTACAGTCTTTCCAAGAATTTGGAGGAAACATTTCATAATTCGGCAAAAACCAGTATAATAGGGAAGTGTCGATAAACTAATGAAGGAATGTGACAAATGAATACACAATTAACGAAAGAACTAAAAGAAAAGTTTGATATTGTGTTCCATGATGTAGATCTGCTTGAACAAGCGTTTACGCATTCATCTTATGTGAATGAGCACCGCAACTTGCACTTGTCAGATAACGAACGTTTAGAGTTTTTGGGCGATGCTGTCTTAGAGTTGATCGTTTCACGGTATTTGTATCGTGAATTGCCAGATCTGCCCGAAGGTAAGCTGACGAAGCTACGGGCGGCAATCGTTCGCGAAGACAGTTTATCCATGTTTGCCAAAGATTGCCGATTCGATGAATACATTCGTCTAGGCAAAGGGGAAGAAAACTCTGGCGGCCGTAAACGACCTTCTTTGCTTTGTGATCTATTTGAAGCCTTTTTAGGTGCGTTATACTTGGACCAAGGACTGGAAAGTGTCAGCGGCTTTTTGACGAAAGTTGTTTTTCCAAAAGTAAAAGCAGGTGCTTTTTCCCATGAGATGGATCACAAGACCCGCTTGCAAGAAGTCTTGCAGCGTGGCGGCGATGTTTCCATCAATTATCGTTTGATCAAAGAAGCAGGCCCCGCCCATGAACGGATTTTTTGGACGGAAGTCTATTGCGATGATACCTTGATCGGAAAAGGACAAGGAAAATCGAAGAAATTATCAGAACAGGACGCCGCTGCGAATGCCTTGGCGGATCTTGAACAGTAAGAGAGGACTGGCGGAGTGTATTTAAAACGAATAGAGATTGCCGGCTTTAAATCCTTTGCCGACCGCACAGTCATTGATTTCGAACATCGAGTGACTGCAGTCGTCGGACCAAATGGCAGCGGCAAGAGCAATATTACCGAAGCGATTCGTTGGGTTTTAGGAGAACAATCTGCCAAAAATCTACGTGGTGGCAAAATGCCTGATGTTATTTTTGCAGGTTCTGACACCCGCAGAGCGCTAAATATAGCGGAAGTGACGATCGTTTTAGACAATAGCGATCATTACTTGCCGATGGATTACAGTGAGATCAGCGTGACTCGCCGCTTGAGAAGAACCGGCGAAAGCGACTTTTTCTTAAATAAACAAGCTTGCCGCTTAAAGGATATCCAAGAGTTGTTTATGGACTCTGGGTTGGGGAAAGAATCATTTTCGATCATTTCCCAAGGCAAGGTAGAAGCAATTTTCAGCAGCAAACCAGAAGACCGTCGTGGAATTTTTGAAGAAGCGGCGGGGGTATTGAAATATAAACAGCGGAAAAAGAAAGCCGAGCAAAAATTGTTTGAAACGGAAGACAATTTAAGCCGTCTACAAGATATCATTTATGAACTAGAAGATCAGTTGGTGCCTCTGGCAGCCCAAAGTGAAGCAGCCAACCGCTTTTTAGCGTTAAAAGAAAAATTGACGACGGTCGATGTGGCCTATGCGGTCTTAGAGATCACGAAAGCAAAAGCAGCGTGGGAGACAGCCAAAGCTCAACTGAGTACCTTTAACCAAGAACTGGCGCAGATTTCCGAAAAGATCAACCAAGGGGAACTGTCGCTACATTCTTTGCGGCAACAACGTACTGCTTTTGATGAAACGTTGGAGCGTTTGAATCAGCAGCTTTTAGAGGTCACCGAAGGACTGAAGCAAGCCGAAGGGCAAAAAGAAGTCTTAGATGAACGTTCAAAGCATACGCAAAAAAGCTCTGCCGAATACCAAGAAACTTTAGAGGAAGTCACAGAGCGGGTCACACTTTTAAATGAAGAAAAAACGGAACTGATCGGCTTGCTTTCACAAAAGAATCGTAGTGTGCAGGAAGTTGAAGCAGCGATGCTGGCGTGTCAGCAAGAGCAGGAAAAGTACCAACGTTCAGCAAAAGAAATCATTGAAGAGTTGCGTAGCCAATATGTTGAAGCCATGCAGGAGCAGGCAACGATCGGAAACGAATTGAAATACTTGGAGCGTCAATACCAACAAGAAGCCGCGAAAAATCAAACGGCGCTAAGCAAGCAGACGCAAATGAATACGTCGTTGAAAGAAAAGACGACGGAAGCGCAAATCGTGGAAGAGCAGCTGACGCAGGCTAAAGCGATTTTAGAAGAACAACGCAAGCAATACATCCATCTTCAAGAAAAAGCTCAGACCAACAAAAAACGCTTTGATGAAGAACAAAAGAAAATGTATCAGTTAATGAGTCAAGTGCAGCAGGTACGAGCGAAACAGCGCAGTCTGCAAGACATTCAAGAAAATTATAGCGGCTTTTATCAAGGGGTTCGCTTGATTTTGAAAAATAAACAGCAGATCAGCGGCATCGTTGGCGCAGTAGCGGAGTTGATCGATGTGCCGCAAGACTATACCGTGGCGATCGAGACCGCATTAGGCGCCGCTGCACAGCATGTCGTCGTTGAAAATGAGCGGGATGCGCGAGCAGCCATCACGTATTTGAAAGAAAATCGAGGGGGTCGTGCAACCTTCTTGCCGTTGACGACCATCAAAGCCCGTCATTTGCCAGATTATGCCCGCAATCAAGCCAAGCAAGTGTCTGGATTTATCGGCGTTGCCAGCGAATTGGTCCAGTCGCCCGCACACGTCCAAACCATTACGGATAACTTGTTAGGCAGTATCTTGATTGCCGAAGACTTGCAAAGTGCCAATGCGTTAGCACGGGCATTGAACTATAGCTATCGGGTCGTTTCCTTAGAAGGGGATGTCATGAATGCTGGCGGTTCCATGACGGGTGGCGCAACGAAGAAAAATGCCGGTAGTTTGTTTAGCCAAAGCAATGAGCTGCAACAATTGACGGCGCAAGCGGCGCAACTGGATGAGCGGCTTTTAAAAACGGAAAAGCAAGTCCAGCATTTTGAAGCAGCGACTAAAGAGGCACAAACAGCACTAGAAGAATTGCGGACGCAAGGGGAACAGGCTCGCATGACGGAGCATGAGCTGCAAAGCCGCTTACAAAATCTTGAGAATGACCTGAGCCGCTTGAAGCAAGAGCAGCAAGTGTTTGATTTTGAACATCGCGAAGTGCAAGCCTTCTTTGAGGAATATGATGAGAAGAAGACGAGCTTAGAAGAACAGCAAAAGAATATTGCGGCGCAATTGGCGAAAATCGACCAAGATATTCATCAAATGAATGCCGAAGAAGACTTGATCGAGGAAAAACGCCAAACCTTAGCACAAGAAAGTGCGCGCTTGCAGGCAGCTTTCGCAGTTCAAAAAGAACAAGTGGCCCATTTGCAGCAAAAAATTGCCGCTACGAATCAAGCATTAGAAGAAAACGAAGCGCGTCAACTCTCCTTAGAACGGCAGTTAGCTGCCTTGACAAGCAACGTCAGCGATCATGAGTTTTCAGAAGAAAGCATTCTTCAGCGAATTGAAACCTTCACAAAAACCAAGCAGCAGGTAACAGCGGAATTGACGGTGATTCGTGAACAACGTCAAGTCGTTCAACAAGAAATCGGCGCATTAGACGAAGCCCTGAGTGCTGAAAACTTAACGCAAAAAGAAAAGCTGTCAGAAAAAACCGAAGTTGAGATCGAAAAAAATCGCGCAGAATTGGTGATGGATAATCGTTTGTTGTATTTACAAGAAGAATACAATCTCACCTTTGAAAAGGCAGCGCAAGATTTCCCTGAAATCGAGGATGCAGAACAAGCCAAAGTCGACATTCAGGAACTAAAACAAGCGATCGAGCAAATTGGTCCAGTCAATTTAAATGCGATCGAACAATATGAACAAGTCAATCAACGGCATTTGTTCTTAACGAGCCAGCGAGATGATCTGCTGTCGGCCAAAGCACAGCTGTTTGATACGATGTCTGAAATGGATGAAGAAGTCAAAACCCGTTTCGGCGAAGTCTTCGATGCGATCCGTCTGCAATTCAAACAAGTATTTCCTAATATGTTTGGCGGCGGTCATGCGGAATTAGTCTTAACAGATCCGAAAGATTTATTGAACACGGGGATCGAGATCGAAGCCCAACCACCGGGCAAGAAATTGCAAAACCTCAGCTTGCTATCAGGGGGCGAACGGGCGCTGACTGCGATTGCGTTATTGTTTTCCATTATTCAAGTTCGTCCAGTACCGTTTTGTGTGCTTGACGAAGTGGAAGCAGCATTGGATGAGGCCAATGTCTCTCGTTTCGGTCATTACTTGAGTGCTTTCCAAAATGATACGCAGTTTATCGTCGTGACCCACCGCAAAGGAACGATGGAAGCCGCAGATGTGTTGTATGGTGTGACCATGCAAGAGTCCGGAGTGTCGAAGACAGTGTCCGTGCGCTTAGAAGAAGTGCGTGAAGGCGGTAGTTTTGCAGCAGATCAAGCATAGAGGAGGAATGGTATGATTAAACTGATTGCGATCGATTTAGACGGAACGTTATTGAATGACAAAAAAGAAGTGACTCCTCGCAACAAAGAGGTACTTGCTCGTGCCAAAGCACAAGGCGTAAAAATCGTCATTTGTACCGGACGTCCATTGCGGGCGATCCGTCCCTATTTAGAAGAATTATCGCTGAAAGAACCCGGCGACTATAGCATCACTTTTAACGGCGGTTTGGTTCAAAAAAATGAGACTGGCGAGATCATTGAAAAAGCAGCGATGCAGCTGGCAGATATCCATGAATTGGTTTCAGTGGCGGAAGACTTGAATTTGCCTCTAGACGTGGTATCCGAAGAGATCGTCTTGAGTTTACCGACTTCAGCAGCGCATCCATCGATTTATGGCTCGTTGAATCCTTTATTGGATTGTCGTCCTTTTGCCGTAGCTGATCTTGATGAATCGATGCTCTATAATAAAGCGGTGATCGCCTACCATCAGGAAGTCTTGGATCCTAAGATCCCTGAGATTTCCTCAGAGATCCGCGAGAAATATGAAATCATCAAAAGCCGGAATAACCTGTTGGAATTTATGCCTAAAGGAATCACCAAAGCCTATGGTATCAGCCTATTGGCGCAAGATTTAGGGATCAAGCAAGAAGAAGTGATGGCGATCGGTGATGAAGAAAATGACTTGCCGATGATTCGCTATGCAGGGATTGGCGTAGCGATGGCCAATGCCGTGCCAATCATTAAAGAGGCAGCTGACGTTGTCACCGTTTCAAACCAAGAAGACGGTGTGGCAGCAGTGATTGAAGAATATGTCTTAAAAGGAGGTGCGTAAGATGGGATTTTTTGACAAAATCAAAAAAGCGCTGATTGGAGAAACCAAAGAAGCAGAGCAAGAAACCGACAAACCGTTAGTCGATGCTGACTCACCAGAGGCACAGCGTTCAGAAGAAAGCCAGCCAGCACAAACTCCTACTGAACAAGGCGCTTCAGAACCAGTGGCACCTGCAGAAACCGCCGACTCCAGTGATTTGGAGGCAGAGCAAGAAACTGCTGAAGTGTCCCCGCAGCAAGAAGCAACGACAGCGAATAAAGGAGAAGAGGCACCAAGTATTCCAGAAGAAGTGGCTAAGAATATACCATCAGAGGAAGTACCAGCTTCTGAACCAATCCTTCAACCAGCGCCAGAAATGGAAAGTGTGCAGGATAAATACACCAAAGGATTGACGAAATCACGGAAAACCTTTGGGCAACGGATGAACGAATTGTTTGCCAACTTCCGTACGGTGGACGAAGACTTCTTCGAAGAAGTGGAAGAAACGCTGATCGGCGCAGACGTCGGCTTTGATGCGGCGATGAAGATCGCGGATGCATTGAGACAAGAAGTCAAACTACGTAATGTGAAGAAAACGGCAGATGTCCAAAATGTCATCATCGAAAAATTGGTTGACCTATATGGGGAAGCAGGTGTCGGTGAAGTCAACGAGTTGAATATGCAGTCGGGGTTGACCGTCATTTTATTTGTTGGCGTGAACGGTGTTGGAAAAACCACCAGTATCGGGAAATTAGCCCACCAATTCAAAGCCGAAGGCAAGAAAGTCTTATTGGCTGCAGCGGATACTTTCCGTGCCGGTGCCATCGATCAATTAGTGGTCTGGGGTGAACGAGCTGGTGTTGAAGTCGTTCGTGGCAATGCAGGAGGCGATCCAGCAGCAGTCGTGTTTGATGCGATGGAGCGCGCAAAACGAGAAAATGCTGACGTTTTATTAGTAGATACCGCGGGTCGTTTGCAAAACAAAGTCAATTTGATGAACGAACTAGAAAAAATCAAACGGATCATTCAACGAGTGGACCCAACGGCCCCTCATGAAGTCCTGCTCGTGTTGGATGCAACAACAGGTCAAAACGCGATGAATCAAGCAAAACAATTTAAAGAAACGACGGATGTTTCTGGTCTCGTCTTAACCAAACTTGATGGAACAGCCAAAGGGGGGATCGTCTTGGCGATCCGTAACGAGCTGCGGCTGCCCGTCAAATTAGTGGGACTCGGAGAAGGCATCAATGATTTAGAACCATTTGATCCAAATGAATTTGTCGTTGGCTTATTCAAAGGCTTGATCAAAGAATAAAAAAACAGAGCCCTGTGTTAGGTGATACACCTACACATGGCTCTCCTTTATTGTTGCTTTTGTGAGATCAAAGGGAAGAGAAAACGGGGCGTCGTCTCTTTCCACGAGCTTGACTTGTGACGTAAAGCTGAGAACACTTGGCGTGGCAAATGTGGGTACAGCGATGCACGACTTTGCCAAAAATCAGGAAAAACAGTTTGAAGACTTCGTTTTCTTCTGCACTGTCTAAAAACTTTGGGAAGTATCAGGCAGAATACAACGAGTTCAACGGTAGGGAAAGATTATTTCTTAAGTTCCCCTTGGCGCTCAGTGATCATTTTTTCCAAGTTGTTCAATGTATCGATATCTTTATTGGTTTCGATAAAGTTCGTAATCAAATTCAATAAAGATTGATCAGACAATTCTGCTGCTAAGAAGTCTTCTTGGGTCACATTCGGAGAATACAACCGAGTCAAAACAGTACCGCTGTAGCCGATATCCGCTACTTTCAATAAGTCGTGGTTTTTTAGTTTACGTACGACTGCTTGAATGGTATTCTTGCTTAGATCTTGCTGTTGGACAGCAATGTCATTTGCAGAAAGAGGTTTGTCTGAATTCCAAAAGATATTCATGATTTGACGTTCGCGTTTGGTAAGATTAAGTGGCTTCATTCACTATTCTTCCTTTCAAAAAAGAGTAATATGGACATAATAATTTACTGTTCTATAAGCAGTATACTTTATTTTGAAGGTAAATATCAAATTTATTCAAGTATTTTATAAATTCTTGGTAATTTTAGTAAGAGATATTACAAGTGAGGAGCAAATTTCTGCATTTTTCACCAGTTTTCACTATAATAGATGGAAAGAAATAGCATTTGAGAAAAAAATTAGTAGAAGAACATAGAGGGCAGTCGAATGAAAATAAAAACATTGTTATCACATAAAGAGCTTTTTCCCTATTTATTGAAAGGACGCTACGGGATTGAGCGTGAAGCGCAGCGGGTGCGGCTCGATGGGACGTTTGCAGGTACCGATCATCCTAAAACGTTAGGCAATCGACGCTTCCATCCGTATATCCAAACGGATTTTTCCGAAAACCAACTAGAACTGATTACGCCCGTCGCTGATTCCGTGGATGAATTGTTCCGTTTTTTAGGGGCTATTCATGATGTGGCGTATCGTTCGATGTCAGCAGAAGAAATGCTCTGGCCATTGAGTATGCCGCCGGCTTTACCAGAAAAAGAAGAAGACATCGTCATTGCTAAATTAGACCAATTTGAAGATGTGCTCTACCGCCGCTATTTAGCCAAAACATATGGTCGCCGCAAGCAAATGGTCAGTGGGATTCATTTCAATTTCGAATTTGCGGAAGACTTTTTGCAGCAGCTGTATGCTTTGTCTGAAACGAAGGAAAGCTTCCAGACGTTTAAAACGGCACTTTATTTGAAAGTAACTCGCAATTATTTGCACTATCGCTGGTTTTTGACGTATTTCTTTGGGGCGACTCCTGCTTCAGAAGCCAATTATTTTACGACAGAAAACGGACCGCAAGAACCAGTCCGTAGTATTCGCAATAGCCGCTATGGGTACACGAATCACGAAGACGTCAAGGTATCTTACGCTTCGTTAGAGACCTATCTTGCAGATATTGCCAACTTAGTGGAGACGGGAAAGCTTTCAGAAGAAAAAGAATTTTATGCGCCAGTGCGTCTACGTGGGGGAAAACGGGTCGCAGATTTAGCCTCAGCGGGTATCCGTTATATTGAGTTAAGAAATATTGACATCGATCCCTTTGCCCGCTATGGGATTTCCAAAGAGCAAGTCGCATTCTTGCATTTCTTCTTATTGTTTTTAAGTACAAAAGAAGAAGGCAGCGATGCGGATGCGTGGATCGAAGAGGGCAATCAGAAAAATGATCAGGTCGCATTAGAACATCCGCTTGCACCTTTGACTTATCAGCAAGAAGCGCAAGCGCTGATTACTGAAATGATGGACTTTGCCCAAGCCCTTGAGCTGCCGCATCCACCATTTTTGGATCAGCTTTCAGAAATGCTGGCTGAACCAGAAAGAACCTTCGCGGGACGTCTTTTCTCAGCAAGTCAAGCAACCAGTCAAGCGCAGACAGCAACATTGCTGGGACAAAAGTATCATCAAGCTGCTTGGGAAAAACCGTATCAATTAGCTGGCTTTCGAGCAATGGAATTGTCGACCCAGATTCTCTTGTTTGATGCGATCCAAAAAGGAATCGAAGTGACGGTACTGGATGAAACGGATCAATTCTTGAAATTAGCCGTGAAAGACCACATCGAATATGTTAAAAATGCCAATATGACCAGTAAGGATCAGTACATCGTCCCATTGATCATGGCGAATAAAACGGTCACTAAAAAAATCTTAGCCGAAAATGGCTTTCATGTACCAGGTGGTGCTGAATTCGCTTCGGCAGAAGAAGCGATCGCGTTTTATCCTCAGATCGCCCACAGCGGGTTTGTGGTAAAACCGAAAACCACCAATTATGGGATCGGTATCTCGATTTTCAAAGAAGGTGCCTCTTTAGCGGATTATCAAGCGGCGGTCGCCATTGCCTTTGCGGAAGATGATTCGATCCTCGTTGAGACTTTTTTGTCAGGGACGGAATATCGGTTCTTCGTGATCGATGGGCGAGTCGATGCGATTTTACTACGTATCCCTGCCAATGTCGTGGGTGACGGCAAGCGCACGATCACGGAACTCGTCGCAGAGAAAAATCTCGATCCATTGCGCGGCACCCATCATCGGACCCCATTAGAGCTGATCCAATTAGGGGAACTGGAACAACTGATGTTAAAAGAGCAAGGGTATCAAGTGGATTCAGTACCCGAAGAGGGGCAGATCGTTTATTTGCGAGAAAACTCGAATATCAGTACTGGCGGTGATTCTATCGATGTGACGGATGACTTCAACGATGATTACAAACAAGTAGCAGTCGATGCGGTAGCCGCATTACAAGCATCTATCAGCGGAATCGATCTGATTATTCCAGATAAAACCAAGCCAGCCAATGAACCGGGGGCTTATGGAATCATTGAAGCCAATTTCAACCCAGCGATGCATATGCACGTTTATCCATACAGCGGGAAAGGCCGACGCTTAACTATGTCTGTTTTACGACTGTTGTTCCCTGAAGTCTTCGAGAGCTGATGGAAGTACAAAAAGCAAAGAACTGCACACTTTGGAAGGAGAGTTCCTTTCAAAGTGTGCAGTTTTTTTATTAGGATTCAAAAGCAGCGATTTCAATCGTTTGTTTTGTTTCTTCCACCTTGAGACCCGTTCGGGCTTCCCACCATTGTTTCATTTCTTTTTCATACGTGGTAGGAAAACGTTGGATCAAGGTCAATAACGGTACGCCTTGAATCGAGGCGTAGGGAAAGTTTAAAACCAGATTGTACTTTAGTTCCGACAGGAGGCTATAATATTGAAACATCATAAAGTTCATTTCATTCTTATCCTCCAGCAGGAGTACTTTCGGAGCGCGATCCAGCATAAAACCCAAGCTGCGCATCATGAACAATACGCCATCTAGATGGCTGAATTCGATCGTGGGTGCCGTTTTTAACAAATCGATATGCAGATCCAAAGCATCAAGCAGTTCTTTCTTTAATGAAAGGTAGGGCGGTGTTGATTGTTCCATGATAGTTCCTCCTTTTAATGGAAAAGACGTTTCCAAAATGACGTTTTCTCTGGTTGTTCCTGCTCTTTATCCGATGGAGCGGCAGCTGCAGGGAATTTTTTTTCGATATCGATGACGTCTTCATTGACGGCTTCTTTCCCAGCAATCAGCAAGCCGATACTGTCTGGACCGGCATCTTGGGCATCGGAGACGATCCGAAATTCCATCTGTTGCTTGGTCAGTAAAGTGATGTAATCGGTCTGGATCGATTCTGGCAATTTTCCATTAAGCAGCACGAGCGCTCCTTGATAATCTGGTAAGGCGTTCAAGAGCGTTTTCTGGTTGTCCTTCTTCTTCATTTCTGTTACTGTCATACTAAGATAACACCGTTCACGAAACGTGCCTAAATACTTGCGCTGTTCATCTGGGTTGACGCGAGGCGTCCCATACATTCCTGTATCAAGGCGTTTTTCTAATTCGTCTGACATTGAAGTATCCTCCTCAAAGCGTTTACTTATGCTTATTATAGCATATCCAGCAAATAGCAAAAGAGGGGTGCGATCGTGAGAGAGTATTGACAGAAAGTAGGGATCCTATGACAACAAAAGAACGACATTTGCTATTGTTAGCAGAAAATCAACGGTTGGAGACACCGAGGCTGCTCTTGCGTCCTGTTTCCTTGGCAGATGCAGCGGACATGTTTGCCTATGCAAATGATGAAGAAACGACGACCTTCGTCTTTGCTAGACATGGGTCGGTTGAAGAAACAAAACTACGCATCGCCGAGTATTTTGTTGCTGCACCCTTAGGAAAATTTGCGATCGAAGAAAAAGACTCAGGAAAAATGATCGGGACCATCGATTTGCGGGTAGAATCAGAAAAAGAGATCGCTGAGCTCGGTTATACATTGAGTCGCGATTATTGGGGGCAAGGGATTATGCCAGAAGCGGCAATGGCACTGCTGCATTTCGGTTTTGAAACACTCGAATTGATTCGAATTTTTGCTCGACATGATGCCCGAAATCCCAAGTCTGGACGGGTCATGGAGAAAATTGGGATGAAATTGGAAGCAACGATCCCAGCTGCCCGCAAATCGGGTGAAGAAATCATCGATGAAGTCACGCGTGGCATCACCCTGGAGGAATGGAAAAAACGTATCATGTAAAGGAGGGCTCTCGTCATGGAACTGAACATTGAGCCAGCAGCAATTGAAAAAATAACCCCTTATGTGCAGCCAGGTGATCGTCTCTACTTGGATTTTGAAGACGGCGTTGGTCCGTTTCCTGCAACGGAGATCACCTGCCGTTTGGACATCCATTTTCGCCTGATCATCGTGCCGCAAAGCTATCCAGAAGAAGGATTGGCGATCTACGACACCCCTTTAACGACACCCTTAGGCACGATTTGGTTGAAGCAAGGGGCTCAGGTGTATTTAGAAGAACAGACTCGGATGCAGGTGGAACCGACCTATCAACGGTTGCAATTGGTGGGAAATAGCGGGATCTTAGCTAACGATGTCCAATTGTTACGGATCGAAAAGCAGACGGCGGGCCGCTGAGATGGGCACGCTGGCGGTTATTAGCGACTTGCACGTCGATATCAACCAATTATTTGATCCCCATCTGCAGCTGATCGCTGATTATTTGCAGCAAAATCAGGTGACCCATCTGCATCTGGCAGGAGATGTGGCGAATAAAAAACAACGGCTATTAGACGTGGTCGCATTTTTTCAAAGTCGACAGGTGCCAACGACCTTTCACTGGGGCAATCATGAAATGGTGGACTTGACGGAACAAGAGATCGAGGCTTTCGATGATCCCGCCTTTCTTAATTTTCAGACGTATCGCTTATCAGAAAAAACACTGCTGTTGGGAATCAATGGCTGGTATGACTACCAATATTCTGATCTGACCAGTGAAGCTGAGATCTTGCGGCTGAAAAATTTGTTTTGGTATGACCGCATGATTCAACGAAAGGGATCGGACAAGGAGATCAGCCAAGCCATCAATGAGCGTTTAGCGGAAACATTGGCCCATTTGCCGCAAGACCAAGAAATTCTTCTTTCTACGCATTTTGTGCCCCAAGAAGCGTTTATTGTGCGGCAGACCGGCAAGTACGCCCGCTGGAACCACCTAAATGCGTTTTTGGGGACGCCTGATTTTGGCGCAGTGATCGATCAGTACGCCAATGTGCGGGCAGTCGTCTTTGGGCATACCCATCGACGCTTTGAGAAAAAAGAACTTGCGGGAACCAGCTACTATTGCCGTCCCTTCGGCTACTATTATGAATGGCAGTTGACCCGACGCTTCGTTTTGGAAAATCACTTAGCAGAAGCATATTCTCCAACGAAAGTTCGGACGCTGCTGCGAAACCATCATGAGGCATTTGAGGACTATAAAACGGCGCATCTTGTAGAGGAATTGGCGCAAGCGATCACGCTGCTGCCGTATTAGCGCAGCAAACGAGTCCTGCTTGTTTTCGTGATTGAATTTCCAAGCAATTTAAACCATTAGAAGAAACACGCAAAGGAGAAAAATCATGACATTTGAAGAAATCTTACCAGAATTAAAAGCCGGCAAAAAAATCATTCGTGAAGGTTGGGGCGGCTTTGAACTTTATGTGACATTCGTTGAAGGCGAAGTGTACGACAATGCCCCAGTCACCCCTTACTTTTTGATCAAAACAGCAGATGAGGGATTCTCGAGTTTCGCACCGACTGTTTGCGACATTCTTGCGGAAGATTGGAAAATCGTGGAATGACGGCAGCGTGGATCGATGACAAAACGATTGTGTTTGTCACAGGGGCTGCTTCAGGCATCGGTAAAGCGCAAGCAGAGGCGTTTCTTGCAGAAGGCGCTCAAGTATTTGGTGTTGACTGCCAATCGTTTCCTGATTCGCTTTTAGCCCAGCCCCGCTTTTTCGGCACATGTTGTGACTTAGCGGTGAAAGAAAATTGTCTTGCAGCGGTCCAAGCTTGTGTGACGCACTTTGGCGGTATCACAGTCTTGTTAAATACAGCAGGAAAGCTTGACGGCTATCGTACGATCGCTGAGACGACGTCAATGGAGTGGGAGGAGATATTTCAAACCAATGTCTCCAGCATGTTTTATTTAACGAAAGAAATTTTGCCGCTGATGCAAGCCAATGGCGGCGGAACGATCATCAATATGGCGTCGATCGCTGGAATGGTCGCAGGTGGGGGCGGGATCGCCTATACAACCGCAAAACACGCAATCGTCGGGTTTACCAAACAGTTGGCATTGGATGTTGCAGATCAAGGGATCTCGGTGAAGGGCATCGCGCCAGGTGCGATTCAAACGCCGATGAATGCGGCTGATTTTGCCGGTGACGGAAAAATGGCGCAATGGGTAGCAGAAGAGACGCCAGTCAAGCGTTGGGCGCAACCAGAAGAAGTTGCAGCACTGACCCTTTTTCTAGCCAGTCCGCAAGCTAGTTACTTGCAGGGGGCGATCGTGCCCATCGACGGTGGTTGGACCTTGAAATAACTAGCCTGAACCCATTAGAGGAGGACGCCAATGAAGGAACAAGCGATCCAGAACTTGTTTGCAAAAAATCGTGAATGTCGACAACTGCTTACGATCATTGAAGCGCTGCAGCTGTCGGATTGCTGGCTGTGTGCTGGGTACCTGCGGAATTATTTATGGGGTTTTCTCAGTGGAAAAATAGCGGAGGTGCCAATAACCGATATTGATGTCGTGTTTTATGATCCGACTGTAAGCATAGAAGAAACAGCAGCGATCGAAGCGCAACTGCGTCGTTCGTTTCCCGAATTTCCTTGGGAGGTTCGAAACCAAGCGTTGATGCACCAACATAATTTTGCCGAGGAGCCGCCTTATACAAGTACCTTCGATGCTTTAACGAAGTTTCCAGAGCGTTGTACAGCGGTAGCGGCACGAATGAATCAAGGCAAGCTTGAATTGATGGCGCCTTTTGGCTGGCAGGATATTTGCAGTTTTCGGGTGCGACCAACACCGCATTTCGCCCAAAATGAACAGTATCTTGCGGTTTATCGACAACGCCAAGTGATGAAGCAGTGGCAGAAAGTTTGGCCGCAGTTGTTGATTGAAGAGATCGACAACTAAAAAAGAACACTCGCGTGATGCGGCGATTTCCAGAAGTTAGACGAAAAAGCTAACTGATGGAAATCGCTGCATATGACGCGAGTGTTTTTTATTAACGTAAAGCCAATGGTTGCGCCAAGCGGTTTCTTAAAAAGATACCTAGATAAGCTGCGGCAACGGCTTTGATGATCCCAGGGATAATAAACAGAACAAAGCCACCGTTAAAGGCAGCCGGCCATGCCATGCCCGTGCTCCATTTCAGCCATAATGTACCAAACAACAAAGTTGCCAGCGCACCGACAATATTGCCGATCACTGCTCCTGTGTAGCGGAACGCTGTTTTTTCTACGATCAATCCAGTAAGCAATCCATTAAAGAGGAAGCCGACTAAATAGCCACCAGTTGGTCCTAACAAAACACCGACACCGCTGGAAAAACCAGCGAAAACGGGCAAACCAATCAATCCTAACAGCAAGTAGATGATGATCGCCATCGTTCCTGTTCGCGTGCCGAGGAAAGTCACCGCCAGCCCGATCGCAAAGGTTTGTCCTGTCAATGGGATCAAACCTAATGGAATCGTCAGTTGGGAAAGACCAGCAATAATGATCGCAAATAAAGCGGCATGGATTTGTTCACGTAATGATAGTTTCATCGAATCCTTCTCTCTAATAATAATTTCGTTAACCTAAAATTAATTTATTTGGTTAACGAAATTATAAACGGTGGTTTACCAAAAGTAAAGAAGAATCTTGTTTTTTTAGTGTCCTTTTTTAAAAAGGACAATCAAGTTCTTTGAGGAGAGGAAAGGGGCGATCTCTTCCAGCTCATCTGTTGAGAAGGGCAGTGCTTGAACGAGCCGGCAGATCGTTGCTTCTGTCAGAAACGGCAGCAGTTCTTCGATTTCATCATAAGCCAAGCGTTCTGCTGCGGCAACGTTTGGCTGTTCCAAGGCGGTCAGCAGGAGTTCATCCAGATAAGGCGCAGGTAAAAAGGGCAGCAGTTCTTCAATCTCAGAAAAGCGGAAGTCAGGATTTTCAAGCCAGCCTTTGATTTCTCCCGCCAAAAAGTTGGGGGGTAAAAAGGGCGCCGCCTCTTCCCAAAAAGCCATGGAATAGTGGGTGCCTTTCAAGAGCTCTTCTACTTGTGGCTTTTTCAAAAACGGCAGGAGTTCTTCCAGTACCTCTTCTGGGATATTCTCGGCACCATTTAGCAGGTGCTGCAAGTCTGCGCTGGTCAAATGAGGTGCTAGCCTAGGCAATAAGTCTAGATCTAAAGAAGTTTCTTGAAACGGTTCTTCTTGAATCAATGCTGACAATTCTTGCGGTTTGATCAGTGGAGCTAGTTCGGCGATTTCTTCTGGCTGTGCGGTTCCTGCTTGATAATGTTGCACCGCAGCTGCTGGCTTTCCTAACAGCTCATCGATGGATAGGTCTAAAATCGCTGCTAGCTGCGGCAATTTTTCAATGTCCGGCAGTGAGTTGCCCCGCTCCCAATTACTGACCGCCTGATAGCTGACAAGTAACTGGTCTGCCAAGTTGCTTTGGGTCAGATTTTTTTCTTTGCGTTTGGCAGCGATCTGCTGACCGATTTTTCTCATGTTGAATTCACTCATAAATGAATTCCCCCTTTCATGCTCTAAGTATAGTTTCTCAGAAGGTGGAAACGCAATCAAGCTGTGGTTGAGCAGGCAAATGCCGACTCAATCACAGCTTGAGTTTACGAATGGATGAGCTGAAGGAGGTGTTCACCAAACGCTTGTGTCGTTAAACAGACCGCTTCTGGCATCAACTGCGCGAAGTCGGCAGTGACGTGTTGACTTTGCAAGGCTTGTTCAATGGCTTGTGTTAGGATTTGAGCTGCTTCTGGCCAGTTCAAATGTTCTAATAGCATGCATGCCGATAGCAGCAGTGAACAGGGATTGGCTTTGCCAAGTCCTGCGATATCCGGTGCTGTTCCGTGGGTAGCTTCAAAGATGGCTGCCCCAGTAGCGTAGTTGATATTGGCGCCGGGGGCGATCCCGATGCCGCCGACTTGTGCAGCCAGTGCATCAGAAATGTAGTCGCCGTTCAAATTACAAGTGGCAATGACGTCGAATTTTTCTGGATACAAAAGGATCTGTTGTAAAAAGTTGTCGGCGATCACGTCGTTAACAACGATCTTTCCAGCCGCTTTGGCCGAGGCAAGGGCGGCTTCGGCTGCCTTTGAACCATTTTCTGCTTTGATTTTGTTGTATTGATTCATTGTAAAACACTGGTCGGCGTATGTGGTCTCTGCAAGCTGATAACCCCATTTTTTAAAGCCGCCTTCTGTAAATTTCATGATATTGCCTTTATGCACCAGTGTCACCGTGGGCCGCTTTTGAGCGATCGCATACTCAATGGCAGCAGCGATCAAGCGCTGACTACCTTCTAAAGAGATCGGCTTGATGCCGATAGCGGCAGTTTTAGGAAAACGAATCGCCTTGACGGCAAAGTCTGCTTGCAGTGTCTGGATCAGACGCTGCGTTGCGTCGTCGTCTTTGGCAAATTCGATACCAGCATAAACATCTTCAGTATTTTCTCGAAAGATCACCATATCGGTTTTTTCTGGCTGCTTTAAAGGCGAAGGGACCCCTGTAAAATAGCGAACAGGTCTGACACAGGCATAAAGATCCAGCGTTTGCCGCAAGGTGACATTCAAGGAGCGAAAGCCCTCGCCAATTTGGGTAGTCAACGGTCCTTTTAAGGCGTATTGTTGAGCCTTGATCGTATCGATGGTTGCTTGCGGCAGCCATTCCCCCGTCTGTTCAAAGGCGGCTTCTCCAGCTAAAACTTCCAGCCATTCGATGCGGCGTTGATTGTCATAGGCTTTATTTACAGCGGCATCAATCACAGGTTGCGCAGCCTGCCAAATCTCGGCACCGATGCCGTCTCCTGCAATGTAAGGAATGGTGATCGTCGTTGCTTCATGGGTTGTTTGGTTAGGCATGGGCAGTTCCTCCTAATTCAGCTTTTTTTCGAATGACCATCGGTAAAATTCCTTGATGCTTCCAATAGCGAATATCTGCAGGGGCATCAAAGCGCAGGCGGGTCATAAAGGAGACAGTCCCTCCGTCGATCCGTTGCGCAGTGACTTCGATCAGCTGCTTGACCACTGGCTCTTCTGGCAAAGCGATCGAGAATGTTTCGCTGCCGTTCAAATCAAACGATGCGGCACTTTCACCAGCAAGATATTCAAGCGGAATGATCCCCATCATGACCAAGTTGCTGCGATGGATTCGTTCGAAGCTTTCTGCTAAGACGACTTTAACGCCTAACAATTGTGTTCCTTTGGCGGCCCAGTCGCGAGAAGAACCCATGCCATAATCTTTACCAGCTAAAATGATACAGCTTTGACCAGCTTTTTGGTAATTCATAGCTGCGTCAAATATCGACAGGGTTTCCCCTGTTGGAAAATAATGCGTGACACTGCCAGTACTGCCAGGCACTAGCTGGTTTTGCAGACGGATGTTGCCGAAAGTCCCCCGCATCATAATCTGATGATTGCCGCGTCGCGAACCAAAGGAGTTGAATTCACGATACGGAACTTCTTTTTCTTGTAAAAATTTTCCAGCTGCAGAATCCATACTGATGCTGCCAGCAGGAGAAATATGGTCAGTGGTGACGGAATCACCCAATTTTGCCAAGACTTTCAGATCAGCTAAGACATCTGGTTTAGGCAACTCTTTGGTCAATGTTTCAAAGTAGGGCGGATGAGCGATGTAAGTGGATTGCTCCTCCCATTCATAACATGCGCTCGTGGTGGTTTCGATCGCATTCCAGCGTTCATTGGCATCAAAAAGATGCTCATAGGCAGCGCGAAATGCTTCTGGTCCGACGTACTCTTGAACGTAAGCATTGACTTCTTCATTGCTAGGCCAAATATCAGACAAATACACCGGCTCGTCATTGACGATAGCTAACGGTTCTTTTGTGAGATCTTTGCGAATGCTGCCAGCGATGGCATAGGCAACAACTAATGGCGGTGAAGCCAAATAATTGGCTTTGATCTGTGGATGGATTCTTCCTTCAAAATTTCGATTGCCTGACAGAACCGATGCCACCAGTAGATTTTCTGCCTCAATTGCTTCAGCGACCTGCGCTTCTAAAGGACCTGAATTTCCGATACAGGTGGTACAACCGTAGCCCACCAAATAAAAGCCGAGTTGCTCTAAATACGGCAGCAAACCACTGTTTTGCAAATAGGTGGTCACGATCTGGGAGCCCGGTGCAAGGGAGGTTTTGACCGTACGAGAGACGGTCAGACCTTTTTCAATGGCTTTTTTAGCCAATAAGCCTGCCGAGAGCATGACGAAGGGATTGCTCGTATTCGTACAGCTAGTGATCGCCGCCAAGACGATATCGCCGGTCACTAATTTGTCAGGTGCAGCATCTGGCCAGGTAACGCTGGCTTCTTTTTGCCATTCGTCCTCTGAAAGACCAAAGCCCTTGGGACCGACGGCAGCCGTGACCGATTGTTCAAAATCCTGACGGACTGCTGGAAGCAAAATCCGATCTTGCGGGCGCTTAGGGCCTGCTAATGCTGGCTGAACTTCTGCTAGATCGATGGTGATCGTCTTAGTATAGGTTGGCACGATCGCTTCATCATAAAAGAAATGGTTGGCTTTGGCGTAAGCGGCAACGAGTTCGATCAGCTTGGTGGAGCGACCGGTCGTTGCTAAGTAGTTCAAGGTCTCTTGATCGATCGGACAAAAGCCGCAAGTCGCACCATATTCGGGAGCCATGTTTGCTAACGTTGCTCGATCAGCTAAACTTAAATGACGATAGCCAGGACCGAAGTATTCGACAAATTTTCCGACCACTTTTTCGATCCGCAGCACTTCAGTTACTTTTAGTGCTAAATCGGTGGCGGTGGTACCTGCAGGCATCTCGTTGATAAATTTCACCCCGATGACTTCAGGCGTAGGGAAGAAAGAAGGTTCGCCAAGAATCGCAGCTTCCGCTTCAATACCGCCAACCCCCCAACCGAGAACCCCCAAGCCGTTGATCATCGTGGTGTGAGAATCGGTTCCTTGCAATGTATCAGGAAACAGCAGTCGCTGATCTTCGTGTGTTTTTTGCAAGATTACATCAGATAACGATTCGATGTTGACTTGATGAATGATCCCTGTTTCAGGCGGTACGACTTCGAAATTGTCGAAAGAACCTTGCGCCCATTTCAAGAATTGATAGCGTTCTGCATTGCGTTCAAATTCCCGCTCCGTATTAAAAGCGATCGCCCCAGGAGTACCGGCTTGATCGACTTGCACAGAGTGGTCGACGACGAGTGTGACGGGAATCTCAGGATTGATGTCTTCTGCGGCACCGCCTAAAGCGACCATCGCATCCCGCATGGCAGCCAAATCAACGACTGCGGGTACCCCAGTAAAGTCTTGCAAAACGACCCGCTCTGGTTTGAATGGCACGACACCAGTAGGGGTTTCTGCCTGCCAGTTCGCTAAAAATGGTAAATAATCCTCTGTAATTTCCTCGTCTTGATGACGAGCAACACTTTCCAATAAAACTCGAATGGAGTAGGGCAAGCGAGATAAATCAGCCCCTAAGTCTTGGGTGATTTTCGCTAAGTCAATATACGTGTATTGCGTATCATTGACGGTGAGTTGAGATTGCCACTTCATAAGAATCCTCCTTTTTACGAAGATAAACGTACTTATTAGGAATAATTATACGTTGATAATTTAAAAAATCAATTAAATTTATGAAAAATATTTCATTTTCTAAACATCGTGCTATAATGTGTGAAAGTTTGTTAAAAAGCAACGATTTTATAGGATGACTATTTTAACGATGTTTGTATACGGTTAAATAACATTGTAGTCGATAGTTTGTAGAAAGATTGGAGGTAACATCACCGTGGAAAGATTAGAAAAGAAAGAGAAGATGTCCTATCTTGCATCGCAATGTCAGAAATACAATTTGATAGATGTGAATCTTTATTCAGAATATGATGTGAAACGTGGACTGAGGGATTTAAATGGCACGGGGGTCTTAGCAGGACTTACGACGATCTCCACCATTTATCCAGAAAAAATCATTGCTGGCAAGCCAATTGAAGCTTGTGGCGAGCTGCGTTATCGCGGAATTGACATCAACGAGTTAGTTGCAGGGTTCGTCAATGAAAAACGCTTTGGCTTTGAAGAGGTTGCATATTTATTACTTTTCGGCGAACTGCCAAACAAAACAGAACTTGCGGCCTTTCATTGCCTATTAGCAGAAAAACGTACATTGCCGACCAATTTTGTTCGTGACGTCATTATGAAAGCACCTTCTTCTGATATCATGAATAGCTTATCTCGCAGTATCTTGACACTGGCAAGTTACGATCCACAAGCAGATGACATCAGCATTGAAAATGTATTGGAACAAAGTCTGATGCTGATCAGTGTCTTTCCGCTCTTGGCAATCTACGGCTATCATGCCTACAATCATTACAATCAAGGGGAGAGTATGTATATCCACCGCCCGACCGAAGAGTTGAGTACAGCTGAAACGATTTTGACTATGCTGCGTCCAACGAAAGAATATAGTTTCCAAGAAGCCCAAACATTGGATATGGCACTGGTTTTGCATATGGAACATGGCGGCGGGAATAATTCGACCTTTACGACACGAGTCGTTACCTCCAGTGGGACGGATACCTATTCAACGATTGCTGCAGCGCTAGGTTCTTTGAAAGGGCCTAAACACGGTGGTGCTAATATCAAAGTGACAGAAATGATGGGAGATTTGAAGCGCAACGTTGCTGATCTTACCGATGAACAGGCGATCCGCAGCTATTTGGAAGCAGTCTTAGATAAAGAAGCGTTTGACCGTAAAGGATTGATTTATGGCATGGGCCACGCGGTATACAGCGACAACGATCCCCGTGCGGCGATTTTTAAAAATTATGTGGCAAAACTGGCCCAAGAAAAAGGATCAGAAGCTTGGCAAGAATATCAATTGTATACGATGGTCGAACGTATTGCTCCTCAAGTCATCAATGAAAAGCGCAAAATCTACAAAGGAGTCAGTGCCAATATCGACTTTTTCAGCGGGTTTGTTTATAACATGTTGGATCTGCCAGAAGAACTGTATACACCAATGTTTGCTATCGCGCGGATCGTCGGCTGGTCCGCCCATCGGATCGAAGAGCTGGTCAACGCACAAAAAATCATGCGTCCCGCCTACAAAGAAGTGTCAAACGATCGGGAATATATCGATATAGAGTCAAGATAGATCAAAACAGCAGGGAGGAAGCTCGCTGCTGTTTTTGTTTTGGACACTCGAAAAGAGGGGGATTGAGCTGTTTTTGCGTATTTTTACTAGAGAGCAAATGAATGGCTTGGATCATTCGTTCATTAGAAAAATCAAGTTTTTCTCCTTTTTCATATAGGAATGCAAAAATTGATTACAAAGTTTCTTGCATTTTTTGTATGATAGAGGGAGGAATAAAGGAGGAAAGTTCACGAATGAAAATAAAAAAATGGATGGCGATTGCCATTATTACCAGTCAATTTTCAACAATGCTGCCAGTATCGGCTGCGGCATCTGTTTTGACGAACGAGTCTACTGCAGGTCAAAATACAGCTGAGTCAACGGTTCCGGGAGTGAACGGGCCAACCATGGGCTTGGTCCCTGAAGATGCCGCAACGGTACCAGGAGAAAACGGCGAAGTAGTTCCAGGAGAGTCAACACCTGCTCCTGAACAGCCAACACCAGAACCTTTGCCAGAACCAACCCCGACACCAGAACCAACACCGGAACCAGAAGAGCCGACACCAAATCCTGATCCTGAGCCGAATCCAGAACCAGAACCAACACCTGAGCCGGCGCCAGAACCAGAAGAACCAGAACCAAATCCAGCACCAAATCCAGAACCGGAACCAGAACCAGAGACAACACCAAGCCAGCCTTCGCCTGACATCAAAGAAGTACCGAATGTACCAGAGTTGACGGTAACGCCGCCGCAAGAAGATGAGCCAGCAAAATTTGAAGTCACGCCAGTCAAAGAAACGTGGGACTTTATTATGGAGATTGGTGAAGATGCCCGTAAAGTTGGACAAGAAGAAGATCTTTACGCATCGGTCATGATTGCCCAAGCGATTTTAGAATCTGGCAGCGGAAGAAGCCGTCTGAGCCAAGAGCCTTTTTATAACTTATTTGGTATTAAGGGGCTTTATGAAGGGAATGGGATTTCCTTCCAAACGCAAGAAGACGATGGCTCTGGTAATTTATACACAGTTCATGCCACTTTTCGCCAATATGACAGCATCGAATCTTCTTTGAAAGATTATGCGAAATTGTTGAAAGAAGGATTGGACCACAATCCGAATTTTTATAAAGGTGTTTGGAAATCAGAAACGAAATCTTATGAAGACGCCACGGAATATCTGACCGGACGTTATGCATCAGATACACAATACAATGAGAAGCTGAATGCGCTGATCGAAGCGTATGCCCTGACGAGTTATGACAAAGAGAAACCAGAATTACCGACAGGCAGCGAAAAGATGATCTATCCTGTCAGCAATCCAGTTGTCTCCTCTGTCTTTGGTCCGCGAGGCAATGGGTTTCATCGTGGAGTGGACTTCGCCGCACCACAAGGAACGCCAATCATGGCTAGTCTTTCAGGAACGGTGATCCGCTCAGAATATCATTCTTCATGGGGAAATTATGTTGCCATCGAGCACAAAGATGGGCTGACGACATTGTATGCCCACAATCATCGCAATTTAGTGGAAGTCGGTCAAACGGTCGAACAAGGCGAGGTGATTGCTTCTATGGGAAGTACGGGGAACAGTACAGGCCCGCACTTGCATTTTGAAGTCAGTCTTTCACCAAGTTTAGCGCGACACCAACTGATTGATCCGTTGGAAGTTTTGTCAAAATAACACGAAAAAAAGAGAGCGTTGTAGATGCTTTCTTTTTTTTTTTGTCAAGAAAAACGAATCATTTCAGGAAAATTATGCTTTGAGATTTTTTTAGCGCATTCATTTTATCTTGCACGATAAATTTATTCCGAAAACAAGTGTTTTTCTTTGTAAAAAAAACAAAAAGAATTTATGCTAGAAAGGTAGGGAAAAAAATTCCCAAGAGGAATGTCCACTTTAGACAAGGTCGTGTATGCGACTTTGCGATGTCTCTAGTATCCTTTCTTATTTAACCAAGGAGTGTGAAAAATGACTGACGATCAGCAAACAACGAATGTGTCTAATGAAGCAGCGCAAGCAAGTCCACTGTCCTTTGAAGAGAAAGTCATTGAAACAATTGTTGGTGTCGCTTTGCAGTCAATTGATGGCTTGATTAGTGTAAATGGCAGATTTCTTTCAGATATGACCGAAAACCTTGAAGAACAGCCGCAAGTCGCTTCTGGCATTGATGTGGAAGTTGGCAAAGAAGAGGTTGCAGTTGATTTGGAAGTAATCGTGGCTTACGGCAAAGATATCCCCAAACTCTTTGCGCAAGTCCAAGAAGTGGTCTTAGAAGAAATTAGCCGCTTGACTTCTTTGAAAGTCAAAGAGATCAATATTCGAATCGCCGATATCGTCAAACAGGAAACGATCGATCAAATCGAAGGTTGAGCACCAGACAAAAAATCGAAGTACATTAAAGAGAAAGGAAGAATGAACAAATGATATCACTATATACAACACCCAGCTGTACGTCATGTCGTAAAGCCCGTGCATGGTTGACCGAAAATGAACTACCATTTAAAGAGAGAAACATTTTTAGCGATCCATTAAATAGTGATGAACTAATGGAGATTCTTTCTTTAACGAAAAATGGAACGGAAGACATTATATCTACTCGTTCGAAAGTGTACCAAAAGCTAGACATTGATTTAGAAGAGTTGAAGCTAGAAGAGTTACTTTCATTGATCGAAAAATACCCGAACTTATTGAAACGACCAATTATCTTAGATGAGAACAAGCTCCAAGTGGGGTACAATGAAGAAGACATTCGTAAATTCGTGCCACGAAACTTACGAAAGATCATTTTCAAACGTCGCCAAACAGAGCTGCTCATGTTTAATTATCGCCAAAAGCAAGAAGAAGGCGAATCTGTTGCGAACTTTATCTAAAATAGGAACAAAACCGGCAAATGAATACAGCGATGTATCATTGTCGGTTTTTTTGGTATTTTTTAAGGGTCTTCTTAAAGGATCCGTAAATCCGTTGAGTCCACAAAAAAACACGATTCCAAAAAGGAATCGTGTCGTTTGAAATCTTAAAGTTTTTGGTTGTAGAATTCAACGACTAGTGCTTCGTCAACTTCTGCAGACAATTCATCACGCTCAGGTAAACGAGTTAATGAACCTTCTAATTTTTCGCTGTCAAAGCTTACAAATGACGCGCGGCCAGCTGTTGCTTCAACTGCTTCTTTGATTGTTGAGATGTTTTGTGATTTTTCACGAACGCTGATGACTTGTCCAACTTCAACGTGGTATGAAGGGATATCAACGCGTTTGCCATCAACTAAAACGTGACCGTGGTTTACTAATTGACGTGCTTGACGACGAGTAGTTGCTAAACCTAGACGGTAAACAACGTTATCTAAGCGTTGTTCTAGCAAGATCATGAAGTTAACACCGTGTTTACCTTCTTTGATTTTGCTTGCTTTGATAAACAATGTACGGAATTGACGTTCGTTCATGCCATACATATGACGCAATTTTTGTTTTTCAGTTAATTGCATGCCGTATTCTGATTTTTTGCCACGGCTGTTTGGTCCGTGTTGACCTGGAGCGTATGGGCGACGTGCCAATTCTTTTCCAGTTTCTGATAAAGAAATTCCTAAACGACGAGAAATTTTCCATGATGGTCCTGTATAACGAGACATAATTTAGTTCCTCCAATAAAATAGTTTGGAGTAAAATAATCCGTTGAAAAACTCACATTCGTGCAGTTCGTTCTTCAATCTTCACCTTTGCAGCCGCGGTTACGCAATTGCACCCGAGGGGCAACGAACTGGTGACGAGCTGTTATTTTCCTGCTGCATTATTTTACACAAGGAATAGTATACGACAAACTAGGGGCAAAAGTCAAGATGGAGCTGGCTTTGGATTTGATGAAAACAAAGCTTGAAATTTTTCATTAATTACTTATATTTTCAAATATCTCTTTACAAATCAGCATTTCGTCATTAGAATATGGAAGTATTGTGCAAATTATAACGAAGTAAAATTTTTCATAAAAGGAGTAGAAAAATGAATCCAGTATCCCCATTATTTGAGAAGATCGATTCATCCATAGAAAAGAAAATCGATTTGATCAAGAGTAGTTATTTGCGTTACGCTGTACGTGCGATGATGGCTTGTTTATTCTTGACCCTCGGAACAGCTATTGCTTTTGCGATCGCTATGAAAGGTGAATCAATGGTTCACGGGTTAGGAAAAATTTTGTATGCATTTATGTTTAGCTGGTCTTTAGTCATGATTCTTTATATGAACGCAGAATTAGGAACATCGAATATGTTGTATATGACTGTTGGGGTTTACCGTAAACGTCTAAGTATTCCTTTGGCATTGAAAATTTTGCTTACGTGTGTCTTATTCAACTTGATCGGCGGGGTGATCTTCGGCTCGATCGTTGCGCTAACGGGACCTTTTCAAGGGCTGACCGCAGACAACTTTATGCTGACCTCGATCACTGCAAAATTAGAAAAATCCACTATCCAAATTTTAGTGGAAGCGATGTTCGCTAATATCGTGGTAAACACAGCCGTGTTGGTAAGCATGCGGATGAAAGACGATGCTGGAAAAGTCGCAGCAATCATTTTCATCATCTTTATCTTTGCTTTCTTAGGCTTCGAACACGTCATCGCTAACTTCCCAGCGTTTACCTTAGCTTTCTGGGCTTCAGGCGGACACTTGGCAGGCATGACTGTCGGCAGTGTGATCCATAATTTAGTTTTTGCCTTTATCGGTAACTATATCGGCGGTGGCTTGGTCATGGGACTTGGCTATGCATGGTTGAACAACTCAAAATCGACCTATGTCGACTAATCAGAACCTACAAAAAGAAGCAGCGATGCTTCTTTTTTTCTTTTCTCTAACATTTCTCTAGGAAGAAGCTATCATCCCTTAACGGAGCGTTGAAATCAGCGGTCATTTGTGTTAAGAATAAGTATGTACGGTTTTTCTTGCTGTTTTTTGTAAAAATGACCGCAACCAAGACCAAAATCTTAGTTACTTCTTAATAGAAAGCGAGCCTTAACCTTTTATGAATCGGAAATTCTTTGCCTTTGATATTGATGGAACCTTGCTTGACTCGAACAAACAGCCACTAGACAGTACGCTAAAAGCCCTTGACCTTCTGCGAGATGCTGGCCATTTCGTGACCGTTGCCACTGGGCGCAGTCGTTTTCACGCCCAAGACATTATTCGTTCGTTGTCCTTTGATAATTACATTTTATGTAATGGGGCAGCCGCCTTTCTTTCGCATCAGCAGGTGTATAAAAATTTGCTCGATGAAACGCAATTGGCTGCTTTCGTGGCAGAAGCCCAAGAGCTTGGGATCGATACGGCATTTGTCGGGATGGATACAGCGAAACGAGCGTCTTCGTTGGATATTGCTAAAATGGAAGCAGCGATGCATTCCTTTGGTGCCCAACTTCCTGAGTTGGACATGGACTTTCCTGAAGAAAAAGAAGTCTATCAAGCATTGGCTTTTTACGGAAAAGAGTATGAGCATTTCTTTGACGAGAAATACAGCAAACTGCGTTTTGTACGTTGGCATGAAAACAGTGTGGATGTCGTTCCAAAAGAAGGCTCCAAAGCAGCAACGATCCTGTGTGTCGCAGAACAATTAGGGATAGCACAAGAAGATGTGATCTGTTTTGGTGATGGCCAAAACGATCGTGAAATGCTGACTGCCGCAGGTGTCGGTGTGGCAATGGGCAATGCGGTCCCTGAGATCCAACAAGTCGCAGATATGGTGACTGCTAGCAATGATGAAGATGGCATCTGGTTAGCCTTGAAAAAATTACAACTGATTTAAAAAGGAATCCTTTAGACATAGCACAGTCGATTTGCGGCATCTGTGCTATGTTTTTTTGTTTTTTCTCGGTCGAAAAGAAAATAAATTGGTACAATAGAAAAAAGGGGGAATGCAGCAAATGAAAATCGCATTGATTGCTCATGATCGAAAAAAGGATGTAATGGTAAAATTAGTGACTGCCTATCGAGAAATTTTAGCGCAGCATGAACTTTTCGCAACAGGAACTACGGGGAAGAGGATCGAAGAAGCAACCCAGTTGCCTGTCCACCGCTACAAATCAGGACCACTGGGAGGAGATCAACAAATTGGCGCCATGATTTCGCAAGATGACTTGGACATGGTGATCTTTTTGCGCGATCCTTTAGCCGCACAACCCCATGAACCAGATGTAACGGCATTGATTCGCTTGTCAGACGTGTACGAGATTCCTTTAGCCACCAATATGGGAACGGCAGAGATCTTGCTGCGCGGGTTAGCAGCTGGCTTTGCTGATTTTCGACAAGTGATCCACGAAACGGACAATCGTCCCCTGTCGTTATAAAGATAGTAGAAGAATTGAAGAAAAAGGACGTGCAGAATTGAAAGCAATCTTAAAGGATTTTTTGACCTATGCAAAAATGAATACTCGCTCGGATGCGACGAGTCAGACCATCCCAACGACGCAGGGACAAGTTGAGTTGGCTCTTTTATTGAAAGATCAGTTGAGCGAGATGGGGCTAGCGGATGTTGCTTACTACGAAAAGAATAGTTTTGTGATCGGACGTCTACCTGGCAATCCTGAAAAAACGGCGATTGGCTTTATTGCCCATGTAGATACGGCAGATTTCGAAGCTGAAAATATTCAACCGCAGATCCATGAAAATTACGATGGCAAGGATGTTTGTTTAAATAAAGAAAAAGCCATTTATATGACAACTGCTGAATTTCCTAATCTCAAAGACTATGTCGGCGAAACGTTGATCACAACAGATGGAACGACCCTGCTGGGTGCAGATGATAAAGCTGGTATCGCAGAGATCATTGATGCGCTGCGGATCTTACAAACGATGGATGCGCATAAGCGTGGCGATGTCTGGGTCGCTTTTGGTCCTGACGAAGAGATCGGGACTGGCGCTGATCGCTTTGATGCGGCGGATTTTCCAGTGGCATTTGCTTACACGATGGACAGTGGTCGCGTGGGCCATATGGAGTATGAAACCTTTAATGCGGCTCGTATCGATATAACGATCGACGGTACGAGTGTGCATCCTGGGACTGCCTATGGTCGTTTGGTCAACGCCTTGAAAATCGCGCATCAAATCGATGATGCCTTACCAGCAGAGGAAGTTCCTGAACGCACCCGCGGGTATGAAGGCTTCTACCTGCTGCACAATTTGACGGGACATATTGGTCGAGCAGAAGTTTCTTATATCATTCGTGATCACGATCATACGCTTTTTGAACAGCGAAAAGCCAACATCGCGGGGATCATTGATGAACTGAACACAGCCTATGGGCAAGAACGTATCACCTATACGCTGTATGACCAATATTACAATATGGGGGATTTGATCAAGAAAGATCCCCGCAGTATCGAAGCTGCCCGAGCAGGGATGCAAGCGATTGGCGTGACGCCGATCGAAGCACCGTTTCGTGGCGGGACCGACGGCTCGAAAATCACCTATAAAGGGATCCCAACACCGAACTTATTTGTCGGCGGTGAAAACTTCCATGGCCAGTATGAATTTATTACCGTGGAAGCGATGGAAAAAGCCCGTGATTTGATCGTGGCGATCGTAGAACAGGTAGGACAAGAGGACACCACTGTTTCCTAAGAGAATTAAGCGACACGCTAGACTGATGCGAAAGAGTCTAGCGTGTTTTTTGTTCTGCTGCAGGGAAGAACCGCAAGTGAAAGAACCTTTTTTTTCTGGACCAAAACCCTTATAATAGAAAAGAAGCTAAAAGAGAAGAGGAAAAATGTGTGCGGGTATTATTCATTGGAGATGTAGTTGGTTCATTAGGAAGAGAAACAATCACGGAGTACCTTCCAAAATTAAAAAAGGCGTATCGGCCACAGGTGACGATCGCAAACGGCGAGAATGCTGCGGCGGGTCGTGGGATCACTGGTAAAATCTATAAGAAATTTTTGCAAGATGGTGTCGATGTCGTGACATTAGGCAATCATACATGGGACAACCGTGACATTTTTGAATTTATTGGCGATGCGAAGAAAATGATTCGTCCAGCCAATTTTCCAGAGGGAACACCGGGCGTCGGCATGGTATTTGTGAAAGTCAACACCATTGAATTAGCGGTAATCAACATGCAAGCTCGCTCGTTCATGGTAGACCTTGATGATCCGTTTCGCAAAATGGATGAACTGGTTGCGATTGCCCGCAAACGTACACCGTTTATCTTTGTGGATTTTCATGGGGAGACCACCAGCGAAAAACAAGCGATGGGCTGGTATTTGGATGGCCGTGTTTCGGCAGTCGTCGGCACGCATACCCATGTCCAGACCAATGATGCGCGGATTTTGCCCCAAGGAACAGCTTATTTGTCAGATGTCGGCATGACTGGTCCTTATGATGGGATCTTGGGGATGAAACGCGAACCAGTCATTGAAAAATTTTTGACGGCGTTGCCGCAACGGTTTGAAGTGATTGAAAAAGGCCGCAGTATTTTGTCGGCTTGCTTGCTTGAGATTGATGAAGCCACTGGTAAAGCAAAATCGATCCGTCCGATTCAAATCAGTGAAGATCGCCCATTTACAGAATAGGAGAAGCATGGAAGAGCAATTAGCCAAGGAACCACACGTTGCCCAAGAGCTGGCTGCTTTGCAAAGGCTCTTGTCTGATCATCCGATCGTTCAAGAATTTCAAGAAATTCAAGCACGAGCCTTGCAAAACCAAGGGCTATTGGAGCTGGAAGCAGCGCTGAAGCAAGCGCAAAAAGAAATCGTTCAATTTGAGCATTATGAGAAACCCGAAGCAAAAAAAGCTGCCGAGCAGCGTTATGCGTCATTGACAAACGAATACGAGCAGCATCCTTTAGTGGTTGCTTATCGCCAAGCGTTACTGCAAGCAGATGAATTGCTGCAATATGTCACGACGGAGATCCAAAAGAAAATGAATAAAGCCATCGAGGAGGATGAAACCAATGCCTCAAAAAACTAAAAATACCCCGATGATGGAACAGTATTTAAGCATCAAGGCTCAGTACCAAGATGCTTTTTTATTCTATCGTTTAGGGGATTTCTATGAATTATTTAATGAGGATGCTGTCAAGGCAGCACAAATTTTAGAACTGACGTTAACCAGCCGCAACAAAAATGCGGAGGAACCGATCCCTATGTGTGGGGTGCCTTACCACGCTGCCAGCAATTACATCGACACCTTGATCGAGCAAGGCTACAAAGTAGCGATTTGTGAGCAAGTGGAAGATCCAAAAACCACCAAAGGAATGGTCAAACGCGAAGTCGTTCAACTGATCACGCCGGGAACGGTGATGGACAGCAAAGGCCTATCCGCCAAAGAAAACAACTTTTTGACAGCTGTTTTGCAGCAAGGGGAGCGTTTTGGCTTTGCCTATGTCGATCTAAGTACCGGTGAATTAAAAGCAGCGCAATTGGAAGATGAAGAAGCTGTCGTCAATGAGGCCGCCGCTCTGCAAACGAAAGAAGTCGTTTTGTGCAGCGAGATCCCTGAGTCATTGCAAACAACACTGACCAATCGCTTGAATGTCGTGTTTTCTAAGCAAGAAACGTTGGAAAAAAATGCCGAATTTCAATTTTTAACAGAACCTCTCTCCCAAGAGTTAGAAAAAGTAGTCACAGGGAAGTTGCTAAGTTATTTGGCGATCACCCAAAAACGCAGTTTAGCGCATATTCAACAAGCCGTGGAATATCAGCCCGATCATGCCTTGAAAATGGATCATTATTCCAAATTCAACTTAGAATTGACGCAGTCGATTCGAACTGGCAAAAAACAAGGGACTCTTTTGTGGTTGTTGGACGAGACAAAAACCGCAATGGGTGGCCGTTTGTTAAAGCAATGGTTGGACCGTCCCTTGATCCAGCCAAAGAAAATCACTGCCCGCCAAGAAATGGTCCAATCGTTACTGGACAGTTTCTTTGAGCGAGCAGATCTGCAAGAAGCGTTGACGAAAGTCTATGACATGGAACGCTTAGTCGGACGGGTCGCCTTCGGAAATGTCAATGGCCGCGATTTGCTGCAGTTGAAATCTTCTTTGGAGCAAGTGCCTCTGATCGCGCAATTGCTGCAAGGCATCAACCGTGGCGAGTGGAATGGCTTGCTGCTGGAATTAACGCCCCTAGATGATTTGGTTGCACTGATCGAAGCGGCGATCGATGAAGATGCCCCGTTACAGATCACAGAAGGCAACATCATCAAAGACGGGTTCCATCAACAATTAGATGAATACCGTACAGCGATGCGTAACGGCAAGCAATGGCTGGCGGAATTAGAAGCCAACGAACGCCAAGCGACGGGAGTCAAAAACCTGAAAGTTGGGTTCAACCGCGTCTTTGGCTATTACATTGAGATCACGAAAGCCAATCTAGTGAATTTAGATACCTCTCGCTACGAGCGCAAGCAAACGTTAGCCAATGCGGAACGGTTTATTTCCCCCGAGTTGAAAAAACTGGAGACTTTGATTTTAGAAGCCGAAGAGAAATCGGTGGATTTGGAATACCGCCTGTTTCTTGACGTCCGTGAAGAAGTGAAAAAGAGTATCACCCGTCTACAAAAGTTAGCCAAAGCCGTCAGTGCGGTCGATGTCTTACAAAGTTTCGCCACAGTTTCGGAACGCTACCAATACGTGCGGCCGACAGTAGCGAAAAAACGAGCGGTATCGATCATCGACGGCCGTCATCCTGTAGTGGAAAAAGTCCTTGGTCACCAAGAGTACATTCCGAATAGTATCGTGATGGATGAAGAAACAGAGATCTTGTTGATCACAGGCCCAAATATGTCTGGGAAAAGTACGTACATGCGGCAGTTTGCCTTGCTAGTCATTATGGCGCAGATCGGCTGTTTCGTACCCGCACAATCTGCAGAGATGCCGATTTTTGATCGGATCTTTACTCGCATCGGTGCCAGCGATGACCTGATCGCCGGTCAAAGTACGTTTATGGTGGAGATGATGGAAGCCAACCAAGCGCTGCGTCATGCAACGCCTAACAGCTTGATTTTGTTTGATGAGTTAGGGCGTGGGACTGCGACCTATGATGGGATGGCATTGGCACAAGCCATTATTGAATATATCCACAAAGAAGTTCATGCCAAAACACTTTTCTCCACCCATTATCATGAGCTGACGGTTTTAGATGAGGAATTGGCGCACTTGCGCAATGTCCATGTTGGTGCCGTTGAAAAAGAAGGCGAAGTCGTCTTCTTGCATAAGATGATGGAAGGGCCCGCAGATAAAAGCTATGGGATCCATGTAGCCAAAATCGCTGGACTGCCAAGTGCACTCTTACAGCGCGCAGCCACGATCTTAAAAGCGCTGGAAGAACATGAACCGACGGTACAACCAAAACCCGTCGTCGAAGAAAGTCAGCAGTTGTCGTTGTTTAGTGAAGTATCTATGGAAGAAATCGGCGTCATCGATCAATTGAAGAAATTGAATCTGTTGGAAATGACCCCGATGGATGCTCTGAATACATTGTACGAGCTGCAAAAACGAATTTAGAAAGAAGGTCAGCAGATGGGAAAGATCCAAGAGTTATCCGAACGTCTGGCGAACCAAATCGCGGCAGGAGAAGTCGTTGAGCGACCGGCTTCTGTCGTCAAAGAATTAGTTGAAAACGCCGTGGATGCCGGCAGTACCCAAATCGATATTTTTATTGAAGAAGCGGGCTTGCGTAAAATCCAAGTCATCGATAATGGCGAAGGAATTGCAGAAGAAGATGTCTTGACTGCCTTTAAACGCCACGCTACCAGTAAAATCCACAATCGGGATGACTTGTTTCGAATACGTACCCTCGGGTTTCGCGGGGAAGCTTTGCCTAGTATCGCTTCGGTTTCGATCCTCTCGATTGAAACGGCAGTCAAAGGCGCCCAACAAGGCTCCTTTGTGCGCTTAAAAGGCGGCGCTGTTGAAGAGCATCTGCCTGCCAACTTGCGGCAAGGAACCAAGATCACTGTGGAAAACCTCTTTTACAATACACCGGCACGTTTGAAATATGTCAAGACGCTGCAAACGGAACTAGCGAACATCGGCGATATCGTCAATCGGATCGCCCTGAGCCATCCAGAAGTGGCTTTTCGTCTCGTTCATGAAGGCAATAAGATGTTGAGCACCACTGGAAGTGGGCAGTTAAAACAAACCATCGCAGGGATCTACGGGGTGGAAACCGCCAAAAAAATGATCGCGATCGATACTGAGGACCTCGACTTTAAAGTCACTGGCTTTGTGTCACTGCCAGAAGTCACCCGAGCCAGCCGCAACTATTTATCCACGATCATCAATGGTCGTTATATTCGCAATTTCGCTTTGAATAAAGCAATTGTTGCTGGTTACGGATCAAAATTGATGGTCGGTCGTTTTCCATTAGCTGTCCTTGAAATCAAAATGGACCCCTTATTAGTCGATGTCAACGTTCATCCGACTAAGCAAGAAGTTCGTTTGTCAAAAGAAGAAGAATTGACCAAGCTAATCAGTAAAGCCATCAATGAGGCGCTGCGGGAAATCAATTTGATTCCTAACGCGGCTGACAATCTGCGTTTTAAGAAAAAAGTGGCCGATCAGCCAAAAGCCCAGCAGCTTGGCTTGGAACTGGAGTCAGCAGGAAATTCGACTTCTGGGTTGTCTTATAATCGCGAAACAGGGAAATTTGAGGTGCAGGGCAATACTTATCAACAGACTGTGGATAACTCTGTGGAAAAACCTGTGGAGGAAGGTGGAAAACTTCCGGAAATGCCACAGGAATCTAGCGAAAACCTGTTGGAAGAAACCGAGGAAACCTTTCGCAGTTTGGAAGAGACGTTGCCAAATAAGCCTGTCCGAAAACCATTTGTGGAAGACCAGATGGGAACAAAAGCACCGCTGCCAGAAGCGCCAGTCTTTCTCCCAGATGAGACGCCAGAGCTTACGGCGCAAGATCTGCAAAGTCAAGCGACTCTGCATCCTGAAATGCATGGGGATGACCGCAACTACCTAAAAACGGTCGAACGGTTACTGGAAGAAGAACCAGCGAAGGAGCGTTTTCCCCAATTGGATTATTTTGGGCAGATGCATGGGACCTATTTGTTTGCCCAAAGCGAGGCGGGTCTATATATCGTCGACCAGCATGCGGCGCAAGAACGAATCAAATATGAGTATTACCGCGAAAAAATCGGCGAAGTGACCAATGACCTGCAAGAATTGTTGGTGCCGATCGTTTTGGATTATCCCAACAGCGATGCACTGCAATTACAAGAACAAAGTGAAAAGCTGGCGGAAGTCGGGATCCATCTGGAATCTTTTGGGACCAATAGTTTCATCGTCCGAGCGCACCCGACGTGGTACCCTAGCGGTGAAGAAGAAGCCATCATCCGCGAAATGATCGATATGTTATTGACCACAGGAAGTGTCAGTGTCAAAAAGTTTCGTGAAGCAACAGCGATCATGATGAGCTGCAAACGATCCATCAAAGCCAATCACTATTTGAATGAAGCACAAGCTAGGATCTTGTTGCAAGATTTAGCGAAATGCGAGAATCCCTTCAACTGTCCCCATGGTCGTCCGGTGCTGATCCATTTTACCAACAGCGACATGGAACGGATGTTCAAACGAATTCAAGATCCTCATCGAGCAAGGAGTGGCATGGAATGATTATTTTAGCTTCACAGTCGCCGCGGCGCAAAGAATTATTAGCGGAGTTAGTCTCGGAATTTGCGGTCATACCAGCGGATATCGACGAGTCGGTCCGACCAAACGAAACGGCGATCCCTTATGTCCAACGGATGGCAGCCGAAAAAGCGGCGGCTATTGCGCAAACCTATCCTGAAGATCTGGTGATCGCGAGCGATACGACGGTCGTGGTGGGTGAAGAGATCTTAGGAAAGCCAGTCGACCGTAAAGATGCTCGGTCGATGTTGCGAAAAATGAGCGGACGTACCCATTGGGTGCATACCGCCGTCGTTTTGCAAAAAGGCAAACAGCAACGCGAAGCAGTGGTTTCGACGGAAGTTGTGTTTCGTCCTTTGACGGATCAAGAGATCGACAAGTATCTTGTCTTAGATGAGTACCAAGACAAAGCGGGCGCCTATGGGATCCAAGGGGCGGCCAAAATATTTGTCTCATCGATAAACGGCGATTTTTATACGATCGTAGGGTTTCCTGTCGCTACGGTCTATCAGTTGTTGCAAGAGTTTACGGAGGAGGAATAAGGATGGATGTTTCTGGTAGTTGTCTTTGCGGCAAAGTCACGATCAACTTGACGGGAGTTGCGAAAGAAATCACGGTTTGTCATTGTAGTCTCTGCCAGAAATTTCACGGCGGACCGATGTTTGCTCTTGCGCCATGCGCTGAGGACCAGATGACTCTTCAAGGAGCGAAGTGGCTGCGACGTTACGATTCTTCTGAGTGGGCACAGCGAGGATTTTGCAGTCAATGCGGCTCGAGCCTGTTCTTTTACCTCAAAGAAGCACACACCTATTTTTTTGCGGCTGGGTTGTTTGGCAACTTGCCAGAAGCTGTCTTAACCGAAGAAATCTATACAAAAGACCAACCGCATTTTTACCATTTTGTGGAACCAACGACTCGTTGGCAAAAGCTGCAAAACCCTTAAGCAATTTGAGCAAGTCATTTTACATTCGCTAAGAAAAAAGGCATGATAGAGCATACAGGATGAGTCTAGAGGAAAAGCAGGTGAAAAAATGACAGATAAAAAAGAATTAAAAGAAAAATTGTCACCGATCGAATATGCGGTGACCCAAGAAAATGCAACCGAACGCCCCTTTACTGGCGAGTATGATGATTTTTATGAAAAAGGGATCTATGTTGATATCGTCAACGGAGAACCATTGTTTGCTTCTACTGATAAATATGACGCAGGTTGTGGCTGGCCGTCCTTTTCGAAACCGATCAGTCGCCAATATATTCAAGAAAAAGCCGATTTTTCTCACGGCATGCATCGGGTAGAAGTCCGCAGCAAAGAAGCTGACTCTCATTTAGGACATGTTTTTTCAGACGGTCCTCAGGACAAAGGCGGTTTGCGCTATTGTATCAACTCGGCAGCATTGAAGTTCATCCCTTTAGCAGAAATGGATGAAAAAGGCTATGGCGAATTCAAATCACTCGTTGAGTAAGTATTAGGAACTGTGTGCGAAAAAAAGACGCAGCAGCATGTCTCGTTTGAAAAAATGCGACTGAAACAACGGTTTTTCCTCCGTTTGTTTCCTGCTAAGCCTTTTCCTTCGTTCACAGTCCTTTTTTTGCCCTCTCGTCTGTGCTACAATAAAGGGAACGTATGTACAGAAAGGAAAGCACATGTACGAATATATCATAGGAAAAGTAACGGATATCTTTCCGGCGTATATCGTCGTTGAGACCCATGGCATCGGCTATCAGATCGCTTTTGGAAATCCGTATTCATTTAGCGGCAAGTTGAACCAAGAAGTAAAAATCTATCTGCACCAAGTGATTCGTGAAGATGCTCATAGTCTCTACGGCTTTGCCACGATCGAGGGCAAGCAGTTGTTTTTAAAATTGATCAGTGTCTCAGGTATTGGACCAAAGAGTGCGTTAGCAATCATGGCCAATGAAGACCATACAGGGTTGATCACGGCAGTCGAAAATGGGGACGTCAATTATTTGACTAAGTTCCCAGGTGTCGGTAAAAAGACGGCGCAGCAAATGATCCTAGACTTGAAAGGCAAAGTGGCTGAACTGGTTGGAGAAGAAGCGATCGTTCCTCTAAGCGTAGCAACGACTGCTTTAGATGAAGCGATGGAAGCCTTGAAAGCATTGGGTTATAGCGAAAAAGAAGTCAAGAAAGCCGAAAAACAATTAGCGGCGAATACCACAAAATCGACGGATGAGTACTTGCGGGAAGCTCTCCGATTGATGATGAAAAAGTAAGGAGCAAGTAGACGATGGATGAACGAATTGTTTCGCCAGAAAGCACAGAACAAGAAGAGATCATCGAAAAATCCTTGCGTCCGCAAACCCTTGCCCAATATATCGGACAAGACAAAGTCAAGCAGGAGCTTTCGATTTATATCCAAGCGGCGAAAAATCGAGAAGAAGCGTTGGATCATGTCCTCTTATATGGTCCGCCAGGCTTAGGGAAAACAACGATGGCAATGGTGATCGCCAACGAGATGCAGGTCCAAATCAAGACGACCAGCGGTCCTGCGATCGAAAAACCAGGGGATTTGATTGCGATCTTGAATGAGCTGCAGCCGGGGGATGTTCTGTTTATCGATGAGATCCATCGCTTGCCTCGTGTCGCCGAAGAAATGCTTTATTCGGCAATGGAAGATTTTTATGTGGATATCATGGTGGGGCAAGGGACAACGGCTCACCCAGTTCATTTTCCGCTCCCGCCATTTACCTTAGTCGGCGCAACGACGCGGGCGGGGATGCTCTCGGCGCCACTACGGGATCGCTTCGGGATCATTTCTCATATGCAATATTATGAAGACCATGATTTAAAAGAGATCGTGCAGCGGACTGCGTCGATCTTTGAAACGGATATCGTGGAAGAAGGGGCGATCGAAATCGCCCGCAGATCCCGAGGCACTCCACGGATCGCCAACCGTTTGCTTAAACGAGTTCGCGATTATGCGCAAGTGCAAGCGGATGGGTTGATCGATCGCACCGTTGCTGACCAGGCATTGGCGCTTTTGGCAGTCGATCATGCTGGCTTGGATTATATCGATCAGAAATTGATCCGCACGATGATCGAATTGTATCAAGGCGGCCCGGTGGGATTAAGTACGATCGCTGTCAATATCGGGGAAGAAACCGAAACAGTGGAAGATATGTACGAACCGTTTTTGATCCAAAAAGGATTTTTGAAACGCACCTCGCGTGGGCGGATCGCAACGCCGTTAGCCTATGACCATTTTGGCTATCCCCAAAGAAGTGAATAGAACGAAGCAGCAATCAACGATGATTGCTGCTTTTTTGTGCTTTTGGTGAAACGTTTCTTTTTATTTTTTAATGATTTCTATGAATTAATCGATGTGGAAAAATACAATATTTGTGAAATTTGATTAAAAGGAAATGTTTGTAAAAATGATTTCTTCTGAAAAAGCTGATATGAAAGCTTTTTTATTTGTGAGGAACCCAACGAAATTTGTGAAAAAAGAAAAGCTGAAAAAAATAATTGGAAAGGCTTGCATTTTCGATTGGCAGCGGATATAATCTTTTTGTAGAAACGTTTCACCAAAATGTGGAGATATAGGTAGTGTTGCGAGGATAGAAAGAAGGAGATTTTGTGTATGAGTAAACTGCAAAAGTTTTATAGTCAACGGCAGCTTCACTGGATGGTTTTTCCCGGCGTGGCATTTATGATCGTATTTAATTATATTCCGATCTACGGAATTATAATCGCTTTCAAAAACTATACGGTGATTGACACGATTTCATCAGCACCATGGGTCGGGTTAGAGAATTTCCGTATCATTATGAATGACAGTTTTTTCTGGGAAGCGGTTAGAAATACGTTAGCCATCAGCTTATTGAAATTAGGTTTAGGTTTTGCGATCCCGATTGTGTTAGCCATTATGATTTTTGAAATGCAAGATGGCCGCTTGAAGAAATTTATTCAAACGGTTTCATACATTCCCCATTTTTTCTCATGGATCGTGCTAGGTGGGATGATGATTTCTTGGCTGTCAACGAACGGCTTTATCAACCAAGTGCTGATGTCTGTAGGATTGATGGACAAAGGGGTCAATCATCTATTGGATCCAAGCAAATATTGGTGGATCGCGGTCCTTTCTGATCTATGGAAAGAAGTCGGCTGGGGAACGATCCTTTACTTGGCAGGTATGTCGCGGATCGATCCAACGTTTTATGAAGCCGCACGAATCGATGGTGCCAGCAAGCTAAGACAGATTCGTTCAATCACATTGCCATTACTGACACCGATCATCTCCTTAAACTTGATTCTGAATGTGAGCGGTATCTTAGGGTCAAACCTAGATCAAACATTAGTTTTAATGAATTCACAGAACCAAAACCGTTCAGAAGTCATCAACTCCTTCGTTTATAAAATGGGGTTGACGCAAGGTGATTTCTCTTATGCAACTGCTGTCGGCTTGGGGATCGCGGTCATTTCCGTCATCTTATTGGTGATCACGGATCGAGTGACCCGCAAGTTGAACAACGGCAATTCAGTTATCTTATAGGAGGAAAAAACATGATCAAAAGAAAAGCAAAAGAAAACACGTGGTTTTACTTCTTCAATACCGTGATCTTGATTTTATTCTCATTGATGATCATCGTACCGATTTGGAATATCTTGGTTTCCTCCGTGTCTTCTAGTTCTGGATTAGCGGGCAACGGCCTCGTGTTATGGCCCAAAGGCTTTACCTGGGAAAACTATCGGAAAGTTTTTTCTGACGCAAGTATCCCCCGTGCCTTCTTGATCTCAGTGTTAAAAACGGTTCTTGGGGCTGCGACCCATACCTTGTTTTGTGCGATCGTGGCTTACGGATTAAGTAAATCACGCTTGGTCGGCCGCAACATCTATACAACGATGGGGGTCATCACCATGTACTTCAGTGGTGGGATGATTCCAACGTACTTGCTGATTCGCTCGCTAGGATTACTGGATTCTTTCTGGGTCTACATTATTCCAGCCTTGTTCAGCTACTATGATGTCGTGATTTTAATGAACTTTTTCCGTGAGATTCCGCCTTCACTCGAAGAATCTGCGAAGATCGACGGTGCAAGTGAATTCCAAATCTTCTATAAAATCTTCTTACCATTAACGAAACCGGCCTTGGCAACCATCATCTTGTTCAACGGGGTTGGCCAATGGAACGATTTTATGACGACAAAACTGTATATCACAAAAGAGTATCTCTATCCGCTGCAAATGAAGATTTATGAAATCATCGTCCAATCCAACTTGAGTACGATGACTGAAAGCGGTAGTACCGACTTTATCGTCCAAGCAACGACCCGTGGGGTTCAGTTGGCTACGATCGTCATCACGACAGTGCCAATTTTAATTATATATCCATTGCTTCAAAAACACTTTATCGGCGGTATGATGGCCGGTGCAGTAAAAGAATAGAAAGAGGGATAGACATGAAAAAAGTAGTAGGCGGTTTATTGGCAGCATCAGCATTACTCAGCTTAGCAGCATGTGGCGGCAGCTCAGACAATGCCAGCAGTTCGGATTTTTCTATCAAAGATCGGTATGAGTTAGATGAAAAGACACCAGCATGGAAACTCGATACCAAAGAAGAACCAACCAAGATCACATGGTACATCAATTCAGACTGGACAGCTTTGCCATTTGGTGAAGATGTGACGACAGCCCAAATCAAAAAAGATTTGAACATTGATATTGAATTTATTTCAGGGGATGATTCGAAATTAAATGCTTTGATTTCAAGTGGTGATATGCCAGATATCGTGACGTTGATGGATAAAACCAGCCAAGCAGCCACAAAAGCTGATAGCTGGGCATACTCATTGAACGATTTAGCGGAACAATACGATCCGTATTTGATGAATGTCGTGACCGAAGATACCTTCAAATGGTTTGCTTTAGATGATGGCAAAACTTATGGCTATCCAAACTATTCCAACACAGCAGCAGACTACGAAAGCGGCAATATTCCCGTCAACGACAACTTTGTGATCCGTGAAGATGTCTATGAAGCATTAGGCAAACCAGATGTTTCGACGCCAGAAAACTATGTGAAAGTCATGAAAGAAATCAGCGAGAAATTCCCTGATTTGACACCAATGGGCTTCACAACGATCGGCGAAACAGCAGGACCATTCTTAGATAAATTGCAAGATTTCTTAGGTGTTCCATTAGAAGATGAAGATGGTGCGTTCTACGACCGTAATTTAGATGAAGAATATATCTCATGGTTGAAAACCTTCAATCAAGTGTATCGTGACGGCAACATCAGTGATGACAGCTTTACCGATGACGGTCCAACCTATGATGAAAAAGTAAAACAAGGGGACTATGCAACGATCTTAGTCGCAGGAACGAGCGGACAAGGTGGGAACTTCACTGAATTCATGAAAAACTCTGACACACGCTACATCGCAATCGATGGCCCTGCCAGCACGTCTGGTCGTGAAGCAACCTTGAACCAAACAGGAATCTCTGGCTGGTTGATCAACTACATCACAAAAGATGCGGCGGATCCAGCAAAAGTAACCCAACTCTTCACGTACTTGATCGATGAACCAGGACAAATTTTGACAAAATTCGGTGTTGAAGGCGTGACGTATGAATACAACGATGAAGGCAAAATCGATTACTTGCCAGAAATCAAAGAAATGGAACAAACCGACAACGAAGGCTACAACAAAAAATATGGTATCAGCCGTTTCAACTACTTTAACAATGACCGTGTCAATGCACTGAAAGTCAAAACCGAAAATGCGTTGACTCAAATGCAAGAGTGGGGCGAAGGCAAATTGTATCCACACTTTGTGATCGAAAATACGGATCCAGATGCTGGAACTGCTGAAGCACGTTCAAACACAGCCATCAAAACCAAAATCAACAGCACGATCATCTCACTGATCCGTTCAAAAGATGAAGGAACATTTGACAGCACACTAACCGACTTTGAAAGCTTCTTAGATTCAAACAACTGGGATGCAATCAAAGACATTAAAACTGAAAAAATGGCCGAAAACCGCGAACGACTAAAATAACCCCCATAGGAGAGGAAAGGAAGCCAAAAAAAAGACCTTTCCTCTCCTTTGCTTTGAATCACTGCGATTGGCTCACGTAGTGAGACAGAGCAGATGATGAAAAGTACTAGGCGACTGTAAGGATCGTAGTGACCAACCAAAGAAACACAGGTTTTGCGCGCACTTTGCGCAAAATCTGATGTTTCAAAGTACTAGGCGACTGCAGGGAGCGTAGTGTCCATACAAAGAATCACTGCGATTGGCTCACGTAGTGAGACATGCAACCTGCAACCCAGAAAACTGTACGTTGAGAAACGACCCAAATTCACAAGAAGGCAAGAAACAAGTTTACGTAGCACCCGCAGCACAAATCAGCAAGTTTTGATTGGAGGATCATAATGAATCGACTATTTTCTTATGAAGGATGGTACTATCGGGTCTTTGCTTTTTTAGCAGATATGATCATTGTTAGTTTTCTCTTTATGATTCCAGCAATGACGCTGATTCTCGCAGGACCAGCATTGATCGCGCTGTATCAGACGATCGATCAATTGTACAAGGAACGGGATGTCCCGATTTGGCAGCGATACAAGCAAGCATTCTTAAGCAACCTCAAACGTGGGCTCTTCTTAGAAGGTCTTATTATTGCGTATGTCGCAGTCTTTGCTGGGTTGATCTATTCCTTGATGATGATTACACCTTACTTTGGCGTTTTAGCCGTGATCCTCGTCAGCTTGGCTGCGCTGTATCTCGTCGTGTTCGTTCTCTTGTACAGCTTGTTTGCCCAATCATTGCAAGAAACAGCAAAAGAAACGGCCTATGCGGTTCTTAGCAGTACGGCGAATGCGATCATTTTATTGGTGATCCCCATTCTTGTCTTTGTATTGTGCAGCAAAGTGAACCTATTCTTATTTGTTTGTTTAGGGATCTCAGGCTCAGCCTTTGTCCAAGTGTTGTTTTTCAATAAAGTATTAGCGAAGGGGGAAGAGACAAATGACTGAATCCACAGCGACGGATCGATCCTATTTTTGGGCTTCGGTCCAACAAGAACTTGACACCCTTCCGCTAGCCTTTGAAAGAACCAAACAAGCGCCTTTGCTGAAAGGGATTGATTGTTTTACGATTTCTTTTCAAAGTCTTGATAATGAAACGATCTATGGGCATCTGCTGCTGCCAGAACAAGCGGCAGATTGTCCAATCGTGATTGATTTTTTAGGCTATATGAATCATGTGCAAGAACCGTTCCAATTTGCTCATTGGTTATTGATCGGCTGCGGCTGTCTTGTCATCGACAATCGCGGACAAGGGGGACGCACGCAAGATCAGGTTCCCTATGAAACCACGCAGCATGAAGCACCTTTTGGACGCGGCATCTTGAAAAAAGAAGATTTTTATATGAAGCGATTGGTCGCAGATAGTTTGCGCACACTAGAAGTCCTTCAACAGATACCGGAAATCGATCCGCAGCGCATTATTTTAAGAGGCGGCTCACAAGGAGGCGGCATCGCCTTATTGGTCAACGCATTAACGAACGTCCCGATTTTTGCGACGTTTGCCGATGTGCCAAGCCACTCCAATCTTGTCCATCGGATCGAACAAAAAACAGGAAGTTACCAGGTGATTCAAGAGTATATCGAACAATTTCCAGAAACGCGGGAAACGATCTATCAAGTCATGAGTTATTTTGATTTGAAGTATTTTGCTCATCAGATAACTGGTCCTGTTTATACATCGGTCGGCAGTGCTGATCCCATCTGTCCCATGGAAGATTTCTTCGTTTCCTATAAAAAGATTCCTGGACCGAAAGAATTGCGTATTTACTTAAATAAAGGGCATGGCGGCGGCGAAGCGAAACAAATCCGTCGTGAGATGCAGCAAATCACAAAATTACTCAAAGGAAATGAATGCAGATGAAAGCAGCAACCTATAATCTACGAGTCGATACCGACTATGACCAAGAATGGCAATGGCACTATCGATCGGAGGCGGTCTGCTCCTTGATCGATTACTACGACTGGGATGTTCTGGCGATCCAAGAAGCTCGTCCCAGCCAATTTGCAGATTTAGCAAAGTTAGCGCAGTATGCTTCCGTCACGGCTGAACGTGACGGGGATGGCTTAGGCGAAGGCATCGGACTGTATTATCAAAAAGATACTTTCGAGTTATTAGCTTCAGGTTCGTTTTGGTTGTCATTGACACCGACTGAACCAAGTATTCATCCAGAAGCTGCGTATTCACGATTATGTGTTTGGGCAATCTTGCAGGAAAAAAAGAATCCGCCGTTTCTTGCTATCACGACTCATTTAGATAATATTTCAGAAATGGCTCGTTTTGAAGGGATGAAAGTGATCCTTGAGCAGCTGGCAGATCAGATCGAACGTTATCCTGTATTGCTGATGGGCGACTTGAATGCGGAGCCAACGGAGCGGGTGCATCGGTACTTAGAGCAGCATTTTCAAAATGCCAAAGAACATGGACAGAAGCCCCATCATGGGCCAAAAGGCTCCTATCAAAATTTTATTTATACGTTACCATGGCAAGAACTAGAAGAAATTGATTATATCTATACGAAAGGCTTCGCGGTGGTCAAAACCGCCTGTCTAACGGATTCTTATGATCGTCGTTTTCCCTCCGATCATTTTCCTTTAGAAGCAGAAGTCCAATTTGAAGAAAGCAAAGGATGAATAAAAATGGAACAGCAGAAATTAACCGAACTACTTTCAGAAATGACCTTAGATGAAAAAATCGATCAGTTGCTGCAACTGGCAGCGGCTTTTTATTCAGATAAAGCAGAAGAGAAAACAGGTCCGATGGGCGACTTAGGACTGACACAAGAAAACATCAACAATGCGGGAACAACGCTAGGTGTTTCTGGTGCGAAAGAAGCGATCCGCGTCCAAAAAGAGTATATCGCCAATAACCGCTTGAATATCCCGACGATATTGATGGCGGACATCATTCACGGCTTTCGGACGATTTTCCCGATTCCATTAGGATTAGGTAGTTCATGGGATTTGGCAGCAGCGGAGAAAATGGCGGAAGTATCTGCCAAAGAAGCAGCTGTTTCTGGCTTGCATGTGACCTTTTCGCCGATGGTGGACTTAGTAAGAGACCCACGCTGGGGCCGTGTCATGGAATCGACGGGGGAAGATCCTTACTTGAACAGTCGCTTCGCTGAAGCCTTCGTCAAAGGCTATCAAGGGGATGATCTGCGAACGGATTTCAACCGCGTGGCTGCTTGCGTCAAACATTTTGCGGCTTACGGTGCGGCTATCGGTGGTCGCGATTACAACACGGTCAATATGTCAGAACGACAACTGCGAGAAAGTTATTTGCCAGGCTATAAAGCAGCCCTTGATGCTGGTGCCAAGCTGGTGATGACCTCCTTTAATACGGTAGACGGCATTCCAGCAACGGCCAATCGCTGGCTTTTCCGCGATGTTTTGCGAGAAGAATTCGGGTTTGAAGGCGTTGTGATCTCTGACTGGGCAGCAATCAAAGAAGTGATCGCTCATGGCGCAGCGGAGGATGAAAAACATGCCGCTGAACTAGCCATCAAAGCTGGAGTCGATATCGAGATGATGACGACTTGCTACACCGATAACTTGAAAGAGTTGATCGCAGAAGGCACCGTTGAGGAAGCCTTAGTCGATGAAGCGGTGCTAAGAATCTTGACTTTAAAAAATGAGCTGGGGCTATTTGAAAATCCATACCGCGGCGCTGATGAAGCCGCTGAAGCAGCCACTGTTTTGTCTCAAGAACACCGAGAGATCGCCAGCGATATCGCAAAGAAATCAATGGTGTTGTTGAAAAATGAAGGTGTCCTGCCGTTGCAGAAAACCGAAAAAGTCGCGATCGTGGGCCCAGGTGCTCACTCCCGTGATCTATTAGGGGCTTGGTCTTGGCAAGGGAAACAAGAAGAAGTAGTGACTTTAGTGGAGGGTGCCCAAGCCTTGGGTGCGGATCTGTTGATCGGTCAAGAGCCCTTTGATTATTTTGCACCGTCTGAAACGGCGATCCAAGAAGCAATCGAATTAGTGAAGGCAGCCGATAAAGTGGTCTTAGCACTAGGAGAGCAGGAATGGATGAGCGGCGAAGCTGCCAGCCGCAGCGACATTCGTTTGCCGCAAGCCCAATTGTCCTTGGTTGAAACCTTAAAAGAATACAACGAGCAATTGATCGTAACTCTTTATAACGGTCGTCCTCTTGATTTGCAAGGTGTGGATGCAGCCAAAGCGATCGTCGAGGCTTGGTTCCCTGGAACCGAAGGCGGAAACGCACTTGCTCAGATCCTGTGGGGAGAATACAATCCAAGCGGTCGCTTGAGCATGTCATTCCCAGAAACCGTTGGACAAGTTCCTGTGTATTACAACGTTGACAATACCGGTCGTCCTTATGAAAGTGCACCGGATGAAAAATATGTCTCGAAATATTTGGATGTCTCCAATTATGCCAAATATCCATTTGGGTTTGGTTTGAGTTATAGCCCAGTTGCGTATTCTGCGGTGACGTTGGATCAGCCGACTATGACCAAAGATCAAACGGTCACGGCTTCCATCACTGTTACGAACCAAGGAACAGCAGCGGTCTGGGAAACGGTCCAATGCTACATTCGCGATTTAGTCGGTGAAGTGGTTCGCCCAGTGAAAGAACTGAAAGGCTTTAAGAAAATTTGGCTAGAGGCTGGCGAATCAGCAACCGTTCAATTTGAGATCACGGAAGAACTGCTGCGCTATGTCCACAGCAACCAACAATTAAGCAGTGATCCAGGGAAATTCCACATCATGATTGGTGGGAACAGCCGAGACACCCAACAAACAACCCTGCAATTAGTTAGGTAAGATAGGAAGGTTTCTATGACGAAAAAAATAGTGATGAATAACGCAAATACGACCGTGACATTTTTACCAAACGGTGATTTATATGAGATCCAAAGTCACGGTGTGATGATCAATCAGTTGAACGGAAATGCGCTAGATGGCAGTTTGAATCAAATCTATCTACGTCTGCGTGAGGCGGGGGAGTTGTCCTTTATTCCCTTGATCGGTTCAAATGCTAACAGTGCCTTTGCCTACTCAGAAAAACAGCTGACTTGGACTGGGACGTATCAGTCCATCAATTACCAAGTTGATTTCCAATTGGCACAAGATTGCTGGTTCTGGCGGGTTCAATTGAGTGGTTCTGGGGAAGCGGAACTGGTTTACGGACAAGATCTTGGCAATGCCGCCAAAGGGGCTGTTCAATCCAATGAAGCCTATGTTTCGCAATATATCGACCATCATGTTAGCCATGATAAGGATCGCATCGTGCTTTCTTCGCGCCAAAATCAACCACAAAATGGTCAATTTCCATTGGTGGAACAGGGCAGCTTCCAAGCCTTAAAAGGCTTCTCAACGGATGGCTATCAATTTTTCGGTCGCAGCTACAAAGAAACGAATCAACCAGCTGCACTTAGCCAAGAAACGTTAGCCAATGAAGTGTATCAATACGAATTTGCCTATACGGCACTGCAAACGCAATGGTTGATGGTAAGTGAGACGCCTACAGAAATCGTTTTTTACGCAGCGGTCAAAGCCAATCAAGCGACGGCAGTCAATGAACCGCAGTTTGCACTTGAAACGCTGAAAGAAACGTATCAAGCCTTGTCCTTTGACTCGTTGCAAGCAACGGCGCAGCCACGAAAAAACTTCGGTCGACCACTCACAGGGCTGACATTTTCCACAGAAGAAATCAACGAGCGGTTCCCGCAGCAAGAAGCAGTGGAAATCGTTGATAAGCAGCTTTATTCCTTTTTTACCCCTGACTATCACCATGTCGTGTTGAAGGAAAAAGAAGCACAGATGGAACGCTCCCATGGGCATATTTTGATGAGCGGACAAGAGTTGATCGTCGATCAACCCATTTTGAGCACGACTGTTTACATGACGGGGATGTTTAACTCCCAAATCGTATTAGGCAATACGAACATGAACAAATTGTTGAGTAATAGCCGCAACTCATTGAATCTGTTCAAACGTTCTGGTCAGCGGATCTATCTGAAAGACGGCGATCAATGGCGGATTTTAACGATGCCATCTGCTTTTGAAATGGGCTTGAATTCGGCGACGTGGTACTACAAAACAGCGGATGATGTCATTCAAGTAACGACCTTCACTAAAGCAAATGGACGCACGATCGCAACCACCATCACTAGTGAACAAGGTCGTGCCTACACCTGGGCTATCACTAATCAATTTGTGATGGGGATCGATGAAGCCGCACCGACTGCTACTGTTACGCAAGACCAGCAATTGCTCACCATCAAAGGAACAGCGGATTCACCGATTGCGGAAACTTATCCAGAATTGACGTATTATCTCCATGCAGCTCAACCTTTTGAACTGACCGATGAAGCAATCTTCAATGTGGCCGCTGCTGACAGCACGACCGTATTGACCTTTGCAGAACAGGCGACGGTTTCCTTCGTGATCCAAGGCACACTGACTGGTGAACCCTTTGTTTCCGAAACGTTAGATCGCCAGCAAGAAGACACTGCCTATACGGCCTTTGTCGATGATTTGTTGAATCAGTTTGAATTGAAACATTCGCAGGCGGACGTTACATCCTTCAATCACTTGGCACGTTGGTACACCCACAATATGCTTGTTCATTACCTGTCTCCTCATGGTCTTGAACAGTACGGTGGTGCTGCTTGGGGGACTCGAGACGTTTCCCAAGGACCGACTGAGTATTTCTTAGCACTTAATCGTCCTGAAATGGTGGCGTCCATCATCGAGCATTTGTTTGAAAATCAATTTGCAGATGACGGCAACTGGCCACAATGGTTTATGTTTGACCGCTATGAGAAACAAAAAGCCGATGAGAGCCACGGAGATGTGATCGTCTGGCCAATGAAAGTCGTTAGTGACTATCTCGAAAAAACCAAAGATTTCGCGATTTTGGAAAAAGAACTGCCTTATACGGATCGCGCAACCTTCTTGAAAACCAAGACCAAAGCTTCATTGTTTGATCATTTGAAAAAAGAAGTGGCGTATATCGAAGCGAACTTCTTGGAAGGAACGTATCTGTCTTGTTATGGCGATGGCGATTGGGATGACACCTTGCAGCCAAATAACAGTAAGTTGAAGAAACAAATGGCCAGCAGCTGGACCGTTGCCTTGACCTATGAAGTATTGAAAAAATTAGCCAGCCAGTTGCAGTCATTTGACCCAGAGTATGCCAAACATTTAACAAAACTGTCTAAGGGCATCAAACACGACTTTGAAAAATACATGTTAGCTGATGGTACTTTGCCAGGATTTGTCTATATGGAAGATAGCGAGCACGTGGAACTGATGGTCCATCCGACTGACAAGAAAACTGGTATCCAATACCGCTTGCTGCCGATGCAGCAAAGCATGATCGGTGAGCTGTTATCTCCCGAACAAGCCGATCATCATGTGGCGATCATCAAGGAGCATTTGCAATTTCCAGATGGGGTGCGTTTGATGAATCGTCCAGCGACTTATGCGGGTGGTGTCAGCACCAATTTCAAGCGAGCAGAACAAGCAGCCAACTTTGGACGAGAAATCGGTTTGCAGTACGTTCACGCCCACATCCGCTTTACCGAAGCGATGGCGAAATTAGGCCGAGAAGAAGAGACTTGGCAAGCGCTAGGGGTCATCAATCCGATCCAGATCGCTCAACGGGTCGAAAACGCGGAGATCCGTCAAGCAAATGCGTATTTCAGCAGTTCTGATGGCGATTTCAAAACAAGGGTTGAAGCCCAAGAAAATTTTGGTAAACTTAAGGAGGCAGCAGTCGGCGTCAAAGGCGGCTGGCGCATCTATTCTAGTGGTCCAGGGATCTATATGAATCAGTTGATCAGCAATGTGTTAGGCATTCGGACCTTTGTTGATCACGTTGAACTTGATCCTGTCTTGCCAGCGGAGCTAGCAGGATTGACACTGACGTATCGACTCTTTGATCGGCCGGTCGAAATCGTCTATCATTCGGCAAGTACGCCGAAAGTATTGATCAACGGGGAAGAAATGTCCACTGAGTTTGCGGAAAATCGCTACCGTCAAGGTGCGCTTGTCCTGAAGAAAGCAGCACTTTGCGCCAAATTAAACGAAAACCAAACCAATACGATCGATATTTATCGTTAAGAAAGGAGAAGCCATGGTAGGAATCAAAGATATTGCCCAAAAAGCGGGTGTCTCCATATCCACCGTTTCGTATGCATTGAATGGCAGTCCAAAAGTGACCGAGGAAACCCGTGCGCGGATTCAAGCGATCGCAAACGAATTGAACTATGTTCCGAACATGGCTGCTCGCACACTGAAACGCAGACAAACCAACATCATCGGTGTTTATCTCGCCGATTATGCCGGAAGTTTTTATGGGGAATTGCTAGATGGCATCAAGAAAGGGTTGGAACTTTTCGGCTATGAAATGATCGTCTGTAGCGGCAAGAAGTCACACTTGTTTATTCCTGAGCGGATGGTGGACGGTGCCATCATTTTGGATTGGACGTTTCCAGCAAAGGAAATCGAGCAATACGCCCAACGAGGGCATCAAATTGTCGTGTTAGACCGTGTCTTGTCTCATGAAAACATCCATCAAGTCTTGTTAGACAATAAAGGAGGGGCGGCGCTGGCGATCGATCGCTTGATCGCTGGACAAAGCCAAAAAGTCTTCCTCTTAGCAGGGCCAGAAAAAGGCTACGACAGTCGGGAGCGTTTGGAAGCCAGTACGAAAGAATTGACGCGCTTTGGTATTCCTTATGAAGTCATTCCTGGTGACTTCACAGAACCTTCTGGTTATCGAGCGGCAAAACAGCTCTTAGCAAATGATCCCCAGTTTCCCATTGATATCTTTGCCTTCAATGATGAAATGGCGATCGGGGTCTACAAATATGTCCGTGAGACCGACTATCGCATCGGAAAAGAGATCCGCATCATCGGGTTTGATAACACGGAATTAGGCGCTTTTGTGCAGCCGCGCTTAGCGACGATCTCCTATTCGAAACATCGATGGGGCATGGTGGCAGCTGAGAAAATCGTACAATCGATCCAAGGGGAACCAGTGGCCGACGAGCATATTTATACCACTTTTGTGGATGGTGGATCATTTATTTAATTGATCTATTAAAGGAAAAAGAGTTGAAAAAGCCTCAAACAGAGAACGCTGTTTGAGGCTTTTTTTGCGTTATTTCAAAAATAACTTTACTTATTTTATCAAAAACAGTGATTTATAAAAAAAATAATAATTTTTATTTTGTTATTTTATATGCAAT
>NZ_NGLH01000001.1:393371-649943 GCF_002140635.1 Enterococcus sp. 3G6_DIV0642
ATAATAATTTTTATTTTGTTATTTTATATGCAATGGGATTTTTAAATAACGTTTTTTATTCATTTTTGATTATAACATTATCATTATCTACAGTCAGAAGATAGGAAGCGTTCTTTTAACTTATTATTTTAGGTCATTAGAAAAGAGTTTTGTGCCGCTGAATTTTGTCAAATATTCTAACTTTTTATTTATTTTTCTCATCTTAATTTAATTATGAGTGTTGATTTATCCCTCGTTTTTTGTATGATTTATGAAAGAGAAAAGCAGTTTTTTGAAAAGAATCGATGATTCATCCTGATAATTTGCACTTTTTTTCAATCGATGAGTAACAGATAGCTATAAGATGTGGAAGTTACAAAAATCGGAATTATGAAAAATCAATTATAATCATAATTTTGAATGGAAGAAAAAAAGAATTATAATTCTCTTTCGCCAACTCGCTAAACTAAGAGTTGTAACACAGGGCGTGCACTGCGCGATACGTTTATTTTTTTAAGATAGGAGGGATAAAGTGAAACGGTTTTTAACAACTTTACTTGTTTTTCTACTAACATCAGGTCCGTGTTTTTCATATGCAATGGTAGTGGCACAAGCCGAAAGTGTTACAAAAACAAGTGAAGAACAAAGTATGTCTTCTTCTGACCCTGTCGTTTCATCGATCGACAGTCTGGAAGAGACGAACGAAACTGAAGTGCAAGCATCTAGTGAACCTGCTTCGACAGATTCGTCTACAGGAGCCACTGACACAGCTTCATCTGAAACAGAAGCTTCATCGGAAGCTGCAGAAGAAGTACAGGTGACCTTTCTGACAGACACGGAGCATCTATTTGCTACCGGGGAAACCCGCACTCAGATCAGCAAAAACAAAGGGGAAGCACTAAAAGAAAGTGAGTTGCCAGTTTTCGAAGATGATACTGCTTTTGAAGGCTGGTCGTTAGATGGCACGGTCTATACAAGTCAAGCGTTGACCGAATTGATTCTCACGGAGAACCAAACCTTAACTGCTGTTTTTAAACCGACGGTTAAGGCAAGAGCGGCGGACATCTCATTGGCAGAGCAATCGATCAAAGAGATCATTGCAGAAGCCGATAAAACGAAAGTGATCGCTGTACCAAGCCCAGCTGGAGATGGATCAGCATATGCGGAATACACCAATAGTGCTGAAGGCATTCGTCAAGCGTTGTTTGATATGTATCAAAACGGCAATGGCCAAGAATTTGCTTTGTATGTTGGCTCGGGTGGATCGCTATCACTGCCAACGAATCTGACTTCAAAGACGATTCCAGCCACAGTCGATAATACGAACATGACTTTTTATGCGCTACAAGGAAAAGTCAGCCGCTTGATCATCACAGGGCATAGTGATGATCCCATCACAGATGCAACAACGTTGACCACTGGGAGTCGCACGGTTGCACTTGGCACGGACATTTACTTCGGTTCTGATGTAGTGATTCGAAACCTCAACTATAGTGGTACGAGGATGTACATGAATGGGTATAGCCTTTCATTGAACGGTGGGTCCACCGGGAATGGTCTTGCGATTTATGGGGGAAGCAACAATGGCGACCTTTCGGGAAACCCAACAATCACATTGAATGCGACAGGTTCAGGAACTTGGAACATTTATGGGGGGAATCAAAACGGTGGTACGTTGACCGGGAATACAGCGATTGTCGTAAATAATACAGTAGGTAATATCAGTACGATCGCTGGAGGTGCCAATATCGGTACGATTGATGGGAATACCAGTGTCACGATCAATCGTTTGAATGGGACCTTAGGTAGTTATTATGGCGGTGGTCTTGGAACAAACGCTTCCAATACAGCCAATGTGACAGGCAATGTTGAAACGACGATTCAAACCACCAATGCAAGCTTCCGTTTAAGTACTTTTGCTGGTGGCGTTCAATATGGCAACATCAATGGAACGATCCGCAGTACGATCTCGGGTGCAGGCGGTTGGTCAGGGATATCCAATCGGTTTGTAGGTGGTTCATTTTATGGCAACATCGGCTCAGACCGTTCTAAGGATGCCATCGTGACCAACCTTGATGCCAGCAGCTATTCCACTGGCCGGAGTGAATTTGAAGGTGGCAATCGGAATACTGGTACCATCACAGGAAACATCGTCAACACCGTGAAAGCGGGACCGAGTGCCAGCGTTGGCGGAATTGGTGATTTTAACGGTGGCGGGGGGAATGATGTTAGTAAATTGACTCAAAGTTCAATGGGGGCTTCGAATACGACGACGTATGACAATTATACTCCTGAGCAACGAGCAGCACTGGCAGAAGCAGCGGCAAGTTTTAAAGTTTATGGCGATATCACTTCTCATCTAGTCAGCGGTTCCTTTTCAAACGGTGCGATTTATTCGACGGCAGCTGGTCGAGGCGGCTATGTTGAGGGAAATACGACGATTGAAGTTGGTACGATCACTTCGGATGGTAGTCCTGGGGGAGATGGGATTGCTTACACAGGAACCAGACCGACAAATCTAGATTACTCAACGAGCAATAAAACGAGAGGCTATTCATCTGGATGGGATATCGTTGGTGGCGGTGGTTATCCAGGAACAGCTTGGGATATCTATATTAAAGGGAATACCAAAACGATCTTGAATAACACGGTTGCTCGCTGGACCTACGGTGGTTCCTTCTCAGGTGTCATTGAGGGAAATTCTTCCAATACTTTGAACTCTGGGATCGTCGATACGCTAGAAGGAACAGGCTATACTGGACGCCGTGTTTACGGAGATGGACGAACGACAGTAAATAATGGGCAAGTAGACTGGTTTTTATCTGGTGGCGGCTGGGATGACTTATTAGTGACCGGCAATGTCGCAGTAACGGTTTATGATGGGGTGATCAATGCCTCGCTCGGTGCCTCTTATGGTGTCGCTTCTTCCCACACCATTAACGGAAACTCAGATAATCGAGTGTTTGGCGGAAACTTCTCAGGTACTCCGCGTACAGGGTCTAATGGTTTTTCAGGCGGTGTTACGAACAATGGACGGTTATTAGGAAATGCCAGTTTGACATTGGATTTGAGAAATTACGATGGTGAGTTTGCCCTTCCTTCTGGAACGAACATCTCAGGCGGTAATCCGTTTAACAGTACAAATATCGTTGGGACCGACAGCTCCAATACGATTACATTGAACATTTACACAAAGCCGGGGTCAGATGCGCTGAATGGGGCAACGATCTATGGTGATGGCGGACGGACTGCTAGCAATACGAGAAGCGGCAAAATTTATATGAATATCCAGGCGGAAGGATCAAGTATCGGGAATTTATACACCACATATTATTCCAATATTTCTTCCAATCAAATTTTAAGAGATGTCGAGATGCGACTTCAAGGAGCCAAAAGTATCAATGGGATCTCAGGCGGAAACGCGTCAGATAACTTTACGAACACGATCGTAGCCAACAGCAGTAATCAAGTGATGATGAACTTTGGTGAAAATGTCGATGGGACAGCTTCTTATCAAACCGACCCGATCGCTGTGACGGGTCTGGGGATCGTCAACTTTACCGAATTGAATGTGACAAACGGCATCAAGCTGATGGCCAATGGGGGAGACATCAAAAATGGCCGTTCAGCGACTGCTGCCAATCACGCAACGACCTATCATCAGTTCGGTGACATCCATCTTTCCAAAGATGCTGGTATCGGGATTTCTTCCGCAACGAATTTGATTTCAGGAGCGAAGTTAACGGTAGAAGACAAAGGGACGATCGAGTCGCCGCCGGGAACGGGGCGAATCAATCTTTCAGATTTCGCTACACCAGATACGGACAAAGATCACTTAACGTGGCTGAAAACGACGACCAATGATGCAGGTTCTCGAGTCAACAGTCAAGGAACGTGGTTTGGTGCGGTTAGTGCCTATCAAGTACTGACCATAAATCCAACTGCTGCTAATGCTGCAGCAATCACGCCAATCAATTTCAGCGGGATCGAAAAAGCGACTGGGAAAACCTTCATCGGGGACAACGATGTGACCAATGCAGCCAACGGGTACGGTATTGCAATACCAGGTTCGATCATTAACTACGAAGTCGAAACACCCGGAGTCGCGAATGGGATCGGTGCCATTAGTCACAATGTAACGGCAGTCAAAGAGAACAATACGCCGTTGACTTTGCAAGCATGGGGAACTGAGCAGGCGGGGACACAGGTGCAAAAAGGGCGTTTATTGATTCCCTACACGGTAACGGAATTGCCAACATTGACGTTCACACCAGAAACCCAAACGTCCGGTTCATGGGTCTATGCGGGTCAAATCAAATCCAGCAAGCTGGATAGCACGGATCAGCAGTTGACGGAACAACCAGATTCAGAGCCAGTTGATTGGACGAGTCCTGATGGGGAGTATAGTTACGATATCAGTGTCCGCTACTCAAATAAGGCGGAAGTCCAAGCCCGCAATGTGATTCTTACAGAACAAGAGGCACAATCGCTGACCAAAGAACAAGCTGTGACTTATCTTGAAGCCAGCGGGCGTCCTTTCTTTAAGGATACGCTGACAGATGAGGTCTTAGATGCGATTCAAGAACCGTTAGAAACAGCGGTCTATCGCAAACAAGCGATCACTTTCTCAGTAGGGGAAAACGATCAGAATCAGGCAGAAACTACCGTGAACCTGGTGGTGGTCAAAAATGAAAGTGTCATTTCTGACGACCGGCAATTTGCCATCTATGCAAAAGATGTCCGTTTGACCTTACCGGAAGCAACGGCACTGACAGATGAAGCCGCTTTGGCAGACTATACCCAAGCAACCACGATTTTTGCAGATAATCGGGCAAATGTACCACCGACTGTCGATCCGCAAGCTTTTGTCGCGATCCAGCAAGCAACGGAAGCTGAGCTGTTGAAAAATGTGTCAACGGCTTACCATTATGAAGCAGGCAGTCAACGGGCAGAAAAAGTCGTCAATGTCGCAGTTGCCGGCGAGCTTATTTTAAGCAGTGTGCCAACAGACTTTGATTTTGGGCAGCAGAAAGTTGCCACAGAAACACAAGATTATTGGCCAACGATCACAGGCGAGCTAGCAGTGAAAGATACGAGAGGGTCCGAACGGAGTCCATGGCGCTTGACGGTCAAAGAGCAACAGCCATTAACGGATGGGACAGATCAATTAACCGATGTCTTCCGCTTTGTGACAAACGGTCAAGAACAGATGATAACCAGTGGGGAAATGATCATCGAGGAAACGGAATTGACAGAAAATGGCACATACGTCGTGAATCAGCACTGGGGCGAAAGTCAGAATGAAGGAATCAAGCTTACCGTTCCAGTCGAACAGCAAAAAGTCGGGGACTATCAAGGAACCTTGAGCTGGCAGCTAGTTTCGGCACCTGGCAACCCATAAAGGCAGGAAAATAAATGAAAAAAATCATGATCGGTATTATTGCTGGCTGTCTATTAATGTTTCCTCAGCTCGTTTCAGCAGCCGAAGCAGGTGCCTATGACAGCAATGGCATTACTTCCTTTTTCGGTGTCTATGAAGAACCAGTTGAGGAGCCAGAAGAGCCCGTAAAAGAACAGCCAGGGAATAAACAAGTAAATCAAAAAGGCAACAACATTCTGCCGGCAACAGGGTCGGATCACTTTAATCGCTATCAAAGCAGTGGTCTTGTCGTTTTGTTGGCAGCAGGAATCATTTTAATCAAAAGGAGAACAAAAAATGAAAAAACTTTTCTTGACGGCAGGCATTCTATTGATGAGCACTGCTCTGTTACCAACAACCGTTAATGCCGCTGAATACACCTCAAATGGAGCAATCACTTTTGAAGCGGACCCGAATCCAACCAATCCAGTTGATCCGACCGATCCAGAAAAACCAGTGGATCCCGTCGATCCAACCGATCCAGATGGACCAAACCCTGGAACAGCTGGACCATTATCGATCGATTTTGCTTCAAGCTTTCAATTTGGCAACCAATTGATCACTTCCGAAACAAAAGATTATTACGCACAGCTGCAAGAGTTCACAGCTGGCGCTGCTGGACCAAACTATGTGCAAGTAACAGATAAACGAGGAACGCAAGAAGGCTGGTCATTGAGTGTTGTGCAAAACGGACAATTCAAAACGGCTGATGACGAAGAGCTAGTCGGGGCTTCATTATCGATCGCCTCAGGTGCAGCAACTTCGGTCACCGATATGCAGTATGCACCAACGGTTACGGCAAGTCATACCTTTGTACCCGATAGTGAAATCACATTGGTCAACGCACCTGTCGGAAAAGGAATGGGCACTTGGATCTACAAGTTTGGGAACGATGCAACGGAAGGGTCAACGGCAGTAAAATTAAATGTACCAGGCAGTTCCGTAAAATTAGCCAAAGAGTATCGGACGACATTGACTTGGAATTTAAAGAATGTCCCTGAAAGCAATTAAAATCACTGATTTTCAGTAAAACAGATAAAGGAGTGTCAAATAGAAATGAAAAAAACAGCATGGGTCTTTTTAAGTCTTGCCGTATTGGCAGCAGCGAGTGCAGCAACTGAGGTTTCAGCAGCTGAAGCGGCTTCTTACACCTCAAATGGGGCGGTTGATTTTATTCCAAATACCGATCCGACGAACCCAGTCAATCCAGAAAATCCAGATCCAGAAAACCCAGTCAATCCTGTGGATCCAACCGATCCAGATGGACCAAACCCTGGAACGAATGGACCATTATCGATCGATTATGCCTCTAGCTTAGATTTTGGCGTCAATAAAATCTCCAATAAAAACGAAGTCTATTATGCACGAGCACAAGGGTATTTGAATGACGATGACACAGCTTCTACATTAAAAACTGCCAATTATGTTCAAGTAACGGATAATCGCGGTAGTAATGCTGGTTGGCGGTTGTCTGTGAAGCAAAATGGTCAATTCAAAAACGAATCGACGTTGAATCAAGAATTGACTGGTTCTGTCATTACCCTAACAAGTCCTGCCGTTAAATCAAATGCGATCGGCGTTACTGCTCCAGTGGCAGAAGCGACGATCACATTGGATGCAGCAGGTGCTGAATCAGTGGTGATGACCGCAGCAAATCAAACGGGTGCTGGAACATGGGTCAACGCTTGGGGAAGCGTTGAGACGGTCACTGAAATAGATAAGGATGGCCAAGAAGTACAAGCAGATGTTACCAAAGCAGTCGCACTTTCTGTACCCGGCAGCACACCAAAAGATGCCGTTAGCTACACGACTACACTAACTTGGGTATTATCAGATACACCAGGAACGGAAGGATAAGGAGTATAGACATGAAAAAAACACTAGCATTTCTCTCAGTATTAGGGCTAAGCTTCGCTGCTCCTGTGCTGGCACAAGCAGCGGACAGCGCAGAATATAATTCAAACGGACAGATCACTTTTGAACCAAATACAGACCCAACCAATCCAATCAGTCCAACAGACCCAGATCCAGAAAATCCGATCAAACCAGTTGACCCAACGGACCCAGATGGACCAAATCCAGGAACCAACGGACCGTTATCGATTGATTTTGCTTCAAGCCTTTACTTTGGTACGCAAAAAATCACCTCAAAAACAGAGATCTACCATGCGGAAACCCAAAAATACGTAGATTCAGCAAATGTGAATCAAGAAGGACCAAATTTTGTCCAAGTGACAGACAATCGGGGAACAGAGAGCGGTTGGACATTGAATGTTCGCCAAAATGGTCAGTTCAAAACAGCAGAAGATCAAGAATTGACCGCCGCGCAAATTCGTTTGACGAAGGGAACTGTAGTAACACCTTCCTTGTCACCAAAACCATCAAATGTAAGTTCAACGATCACATTGAATCCAAATGGTGCTCAATCCTTAGTGATGAGTGCCCAAGATGGCGAAGGGGCAGGGACCTATCTAATGAGCTGGGGCGATAGTTTAGCTGCAGCTATGGATAGCATTGAGTTGGAAGTTCCAGGCTCAACGACAAAATATGCCAGCCAATACAACACCACGTTTACTTGGTTACTGACAGACACACCAACAAACCCATAAGTACCAGCTTTCTCCTTGAACCCTTTCGTGGTTTAAGGAGAATACATAGAAAGAAGGGACATCCATCATGAAAAAAATCAACCAGCTTTTGGCGCTCCTATTCGCAAGTATTTTCTTTTTTGTACCAACGATAGGAACCGCTTCTGAATTTAACTTTGCCGTCAATCCCGTAATTCCAGAAAATCAAATCGATAAAGAAAAAACTTATTTTGACTTGAAAATGGCGCCGGGTGCGGTACAAACCGTTGAAGTCCAATTGCGTAATGACACCGATCAAGAGGTCGTCATCGCACCAGTGATCGCTTCAGCTACCACAAACTTAAACGGAGTCGTGGAATATGGCGAAAACGACATCGAAGCAGACGAAACCTTGCCTTATGATATGGCTGATTTGATTGAAGTGGATGAAGAGATCACGATCCCAAAACAATCCCAAATCACCTTGCCCTTAAAGATCACCATGCCTTCAGAATCCTTTGAAGGGGTCATCGCAGGTGGATTGACCTTAAAAGAGACGACAGAGGAAGCCGATACTGCTGACAGTGAAGAAGAGCAAGGGTTAGCTATCAAGAATGAGTATGCCTATGTCGTTGCGATTTTACTGCGACAAAACACAACAGAAGTTTCACCGGATCTAAAACTGCTGGATGTTGGACCAGGTCAAGTCAACGCCCGAAATACTATCAATGTCACCCTTCAAAATCCTGAAGCAGCTTACTTGAATTCATTACGCCTGATCAATGAAGTGAAGAAAAAAGGTGATAGCGACGTCTTGTATTCTTCGGATACCTCACGAATGCAAATGGCACCTAATTCCAACTTCTCGTACCCAATCTCTTTAGAAGGACAACGTTTAGAAGCAGGGACCTACGTGTTGACTTCCGTTGCTTATGGTGGAAAAAGCGATGAAGGGCAATACAAAATTGAAAATGAAGAAGGCGAAGAAGAAAGCTATCTCTATAAATGGACCTTCGAAAAAGAATTTACAGTGACTGGAGAGGTCGCACGTGATCTTAATAAGAAGGATGTGACGATCGAAACAGATTACACATGGCTTTATTTCTTGATCGGCGGACTGTTGCTACTACTCGCCTTGCTGCTGCTTTTATGGTACCGACGAAAGAAAAAAAATGAAACGGATGAAGCGTGAGCACTTTGAGAAATGCTTGATCGATGGGTTGATCATCGTAGGTATTCTTTTGCTGGCACTGCCTTTTCTAAAAGAAAGCATCGTCAGTTGGCAATTACGCACCACGCAATTGACGATAGCCACGCAGCTGCTGGCAACGATCCCAGAAGAAGAAACGATCCAAATGCCAGCTCTGTCAGATGTATTGGCGCCTCAGCCGACAACGATCACTGGGTACGGCTTTGTCGCAATCGAGGCGATCGATTTCCAGCAGCCGCTGTTGGTGGGACTAACGAATCAACAGCTGCTGAGAGGCGGCGTCGTGATGTTTCCCGAACGTTCGTTGAAAAATAGCAATTTTGTCGTTTTAGGGCATCATCTTGGCAGACAAAGTTTGTTATTTGGTCAATTGCTAGAAGCACAGGTGGGGATGGAAGTATCAGTGACCTATCTCGAGGAGAGTCAACAGTATATCATCACGGATAAAAAAATCGTAGACGAATCGGACTTGTCGGTGCTAGAGGAAGAACAGACACCAAAATTGACCTTGATCACTTGTCCTACGCCTACTCGAACAGAAGAACGGTACGTGCTGACAGCAATTCCTGTTGAGCAGGCAACTGCCGATCACCCACAAAAACCAGCGGCGATAATCAGCACACCGAAAGCAGCAAAAGTGATGGTTGAAAAACAAGAAACGGTATGGAAACAACAATCAATGAAAAATTGGTTTCTTTTATTTGTTATTTTATTTATAATTAGTGGATGTCTGCTGGGCGCCCATAAGTTGTTGGACCGTTCAGCGTCGTAGAAACATCATCAGAAGATGCGCTGATGATAAGGAGGGTGAATAAAATGAAACGCAGATTTGGCTTTGTCATTGGTGCGTGCATGATTATCGGAATGATCGATCTTGTTACAGAACAAGTCGTTTTTGCGACCATTTATAATCCGCTGGACCCCTCAGAAGAAATCGTCCCCACGGACCCACCAGAAGAAATACCAGAAAAAGTGGAGGAACCGCCAACTGAAATGGAAGAATCCAAAGAACAACCCGCGCCTGAACCAGAAACCGTTCCGAAAAAAGAGCCGGAGCGATCCTCACTGTCAGAAAGCAGTTTTTTGGAAAAGCAAAAACATTTTGCCCAACGAGTCATGCTGGAGGATGTCTTTGCGCCGGATCGTTTGAACGTCGATCTAGCACTGCCAGGAAATAATACAGATGGTGATGGCGATGATAAGCCTTCTTATCTTGCCAGCTTGTGCTACTTATTTTCAGGAAACGTCCTTTATGGCCAAAAAAACAATGGAGGCTTGAAAACGCATGTTTGTGACATTTTTGAATAAGGCGGACAAACGAAAATTGGTGATGCTGCAATATTTGGAAAACGCAGTCGCTCTTTCGGAAACGAAGGAAACATTGATGGATCAATTGACCATGTCGGAATTTTTGATCAACAAAACCGTTCAAGAATTGAATCTTGATTTTTATGAACTCGGATTGAACGAGGAATTTGAGATCGTGACCGATGGGACGGTCATTAAACTGAATGCCTCGGGGCTGGCAACTTCCGATACACTGCTGACCTATTATTTGGATCAAGCGTTGAAATTTTCCATGTTGAAAGAATGTTTTTTTGAGCAATTGTCTTCTTTATACGAATTTGCCACCAATCACTATTTAAGCCATAATCCCGTCTATAAAGAATTTAAACAGTTCAAACTGATCTTGAAAGAATATGATATTGAAGTGACGAAAGAATTTCAGCTGGTTGGGGAGGAAAGTGAGATCAGGGAATTTATTTTCCTCTTTTTTATGAAGGAATACTATCTGAATCATTCCCCTTTTCCAAAAGAAATCCTGGAAAAAGAAAAGACCTTTGATCATTTTAATGAAAGCACCTGGCTTAAACCAGAACAGTCTGCTCGCATGCGGATTCGCAAGAAACATTATCTAGGAATCGTTTTGGCACGGATGACGAATGGTCATTACCTGCAAAACAGCGTGGAAAATGATTTAGTCTTGCCCAAACATCTCGTGATCATTGAGGAATTGAAACGCTGGCTGCAGGAGATTTTGACGATCACCGATCAAGAAGTGCTAGAGCGTGAAGCTCGAGATATTTTGCGCTTTTTGATCGTTGAGGGCTGGCTGATCGACAACAATAGCTACATCGATCAAGAACAAACCTATATCCAACAATTAAACGAGCATTTTATTCAAGCCGTCCAACAGCAGTTTTCCTTAACCGCAGATACGTTGGCACTTCTTCATGCTGAAACGACAACGATCCATTATCAGCTCTTGTCGTTTTCCTTTAGTTCTCGCTATGAATACCAATATATGGATGTGACGTATTTTCTTGAAACCTATCCAGAATATGCTGCCTTTTGCCGTAACTATCTGGAAGAAAGCCGCAACCGGCCGATCTTATGGAACAATAAAGAGTTTTTGTTTTTCAGGTACCTGATTCTGTTGATTTCCACGATTTCGCTAAAAGAGATTTTGGTTCCCTTGTATGTCTGCGTGGACTTTTCATTTGGCGATTCCTACAATCAGATGATCCAAAAGAATATCGAAAAAATCCTCGATTTAAATGTCCAATTCCAAAGTTACCCAGATGATCATACGCATCTGATTCTTTCAAACTTACCCTTTTATGGTGCATTGGGGATCGACCATATCTTATGGCTGGCACCACCTAGACCCATCGACTGGGCCAATTTCACTGAAAAAGTCAGTGTGATTCGAAGAGAACAGTTTCAAACCAAAATGGCACAATGAGCAACCTGCCGTTTAACTATCGAAAGCAACGTCTGCCTCAAATGGAGGCAGGCGTTTTTTGTAGAAACCTGTCCTATTTAAAAAGCGCCCAGGAATCTATTGCTCTGATGAAGGTTTCGGGGAAGGTCTGTGAAAAAGGACCATTTGATAGGATTTTTTTTTGCAGGAAAATTTGGTATGATAGAAAGAGAAGAAAAAGAGGTGCCCTATGATGGATGGGAAACAAACGAAGGCTGTGATTGGCCAGACATTGATCACCCTTTGTGAGACCAAAGAAGTGAATAAAATCAGCGTACAGGAGATCGCCGAAAAGGCGCAAGTCAATCGGCAGACGTTTTACTACCATTTTCCTGATAAAAAAGCTTTGATCCAATGGATCTATCGGCAAGATGCCCTGATTTTTTTGACGACAGAAGATGTCTCCCTTGATAACTGGGAAGAAGCCGCCTTGCGCATGCTGAAAGCAATGAAACAAGCGCCGGCCTTTTACCGCAAATCACTGGCTTATGACCGCGAAATCTTAATGAACGGATTTCTACAGATCACAGAACCGCTTTTTCAGCGCTTGTTCTTGGAGGTCGATCAAGAGCAACAATTGACGAAACAAGACATTCTATTTTATAGCCGGTTCTTTTCCTACGGCTGCGGAGGCATTTTGGAAAATTGGATTCACAACGACTTTCCAGAGACCCCTTTAGAGATTGCAACGCAATTGTTTCGTTTGGCGAAGGATGTGGAATTTTTTGGCCACCAAATCTATGAAAAAGAGGAGCAGTGAGCGATGACGAAAGTTTTATTTGTTTGTTTAGGTAATATTTGCCGTTCCCCCATGGCAGAAGCTATTTATAAAGCAGAAATAGCAAAACGCAAATTGGATTGGCAGATCGATTCGGCAGCGACCAGCTCATGGGAAGTCGGACATTCTGCTCATCCCGGAACCAAAAAAAGATTGCGTCAAGCAGGCTTATCCAGCGAGGGACTCATTTCACGGCAGATCACGGAAGCAGACTTTGCCAAATTTGACTGGATCATCGGTATGGATCAAAGCAATGTTGAAACACTTCAAGCGCTGGCACCTGCCGATACCACCGCAAAGATCCGTTCGTATTTGAGTGTTGTTCCTGGCAAAGAAACTGCGGAAGTACCAGATCCTTATTATACAGGAGATTTCGAAGAGACCTATCAACTGCTGCAAGAAGGAATTCCTTTTTGGCTAGAGGTTATTTCTTCTGAAAAATAAGGCGTGTTCGCTTGTATTTTACCAAAAATTTGCTAAAATAGAACCATGGAAATGCGAACGTATGTGTGGTTTTTATAAACTGCTGCAACGCGCAGAAAGGAATGTCCAATGGAAAAGAAACCATCGCCCATCAAACAATTGGGCAAACTCATTGTGATGACATCCACAACGTTGCTGGATACCTTTTTCAGTGATGATGCTGACAAGAAGAATCAGTCTGAAAAAGTCAAAGAAATCCAGCGAACGCTGCAAGAGGCAGCCGCTGCCAAGCACCTGGTCGTGCTGCAAGTAAAAACAGAGAAATTGGGTGGTTTTGAAACCGTTACCGGCTGGATCGTCGGCAAAACGGTAGCAAAAGAACAAGTTGTCTTGAAATTACAAAGCGACCGTCAGCAGCTGCGGATTATTCCCCTGCATCATGTGCTGAAAGTTAGCACCTTGAATACAAAACCTGGCTTGTAAACAAGCCTGTGCATAGCAAAAAAACCGCTGCGTCATTAGACACAGCGGTTTTTTTATTGCTGGTTAAGCGTGCTTGTTTTTGACTTCTGCGAGTCGCCAAGCGGTCATCACAGCGATCAGTTCGTAAGGGATCGGCTGTGCAAAAGGAAACTGAACCGCCCCTTTACTGGTTTTGTAGGGTTGTAGGTCTTCTTGGAAGGCCGTGATCGCAGAAGGCGTGGGATAAAAGCCAAGATGCTGTTTGGCGCAGGCAAAATGCACGATAGTTTCTCCCTGATGATAGGTAGGCATTTGATAACTGATTTTTTCAACCGCTTCAGGTAAAACGGCTTTGATGGTTTGACGGACCTTTTTTAAAGTCGCTTGTCGTTCTGCTGGAGCTGCTGCAATGTATTGGTCAACTGTCGTAATGGCTTTTGTCATAGGACACCTCCTGGCTTTAGTATACGGCAAACCCCGTAAGAAAAAAAGGAGCCTGTCAGTGGGTAGCTGACAGGCAAGGAGTAAAAATGAAAAGTGTTAGTTAGGGTTGTTTGTTGGGTTATGTATACTATACTGTCCAAATATGAATTTTTTGTGGAGAAAAGATTGGAAAGTGTTTAAGTTTGCTGGCTGCGAAAAGAAGCAAAAAAAGACCCGTCGGTGGGTGGCCGACGGGAAGGAGTTAAAAATGAAAAAGTGTTAGTTAGGGTTGTTTGTTGGTATACATAGAGTATACGAGATAAATATGAATATTTTGTGACAAATCTTTTCGGAAGTTCTTAAGAAACCGTAACGGTTTGATTACAGAGAAAGGTTCTTTTCATCAAAACGGTTTTTCAAGGTACGATACAAATCAATGTATTGCCGATCATCTGCCGCATAATCCCAAATATAACTCATTTTTTCTGGTTTGAGTTTTTTCATCAACTGATTGGAACTAACGATGACATCATAGTTTTCTTGCTGGTTTAGATCATAAGGTTCTGCTGCTACGAAGGTCAAGTCATGTAAGAATTGATTCAATCCTTGAACGATTAAGAAATTGTCTTCTAACGCAACCCCTACCCGTAAACGATTCGAATAACGGATTTGATCATAAAACGGCAGCAGGGCGTGGGTATACATCGTTGCCATCTGCTCTTGGTTTTCATCGTTGATATAGTCCACCGCGGATTCTTCGCGATAACTCGTTAAGAATTCATCGATTTTTTGCTGCAGCTGCTCTTCAGCAGACCCGCGATTGATCGATGGCGTCAGCAAGCGATAGATATTTGGAAACGGCTGACGGAAAACGTAGTTGCCGAAAGTCACATTGATTAAATTACCCACGACCAATGGCTCATCTAACAGGCCAGGTTGTGAAGCAAAGAAGGTTGCTTTCATCTCTGCTAACAAGTCTGCGACTAATGGATAAACTGGGTTTTGTTTGCTTGAAAAGAATTGCAAGGTTTGTTGCAACGCTTCTTCTTCAGGACTCAAATAGAATGGGAAGATTTGCGCCATCAAATAAATAAACCCTGATTCGCCTTTTAATTGTTTGTCTGTCATTGAAACTTCAGGATCAACGACTTGTGTCAAACGCTCAAAATCGAAATATGGATTATTTTTCATTAGGAAATTGTACCGCTTGTCGTATTTGGCAAAATTTCCTTTTTTGATTCGTAAAAGAATCAAGGCGGCGAAATATTTCAACTCTAATCGGCCAAGATAAGAATGAGTCATTGGGAAGTACTCCGTGAATCGATCCACCATTTTTTCTGTCTCACTCTCAGCGATCGCAAATGGCCATTCTATTCCACGAGTACCTAACCAAATGATATTGAATAGGGAGAGCCGCACAAGACGCTCATCGCCCACCAAGTTTGATTCAGTGTACGTAAAGCGAAGCTGAAATTGCTTCAAATGTTTTTTTAGATGTTCAAATTTGCGAGACACCGTTGAACGACTGACATCGTATTTTGCACAAAAATCCGTGATCGTAGGATGGTCTTCATTCAGCATGTAAAGAACATATAAGAACGGAACGCTTTTATTCAATAAATAGAAGCGGTATTCATCGATCGTTACCGCGATATTCTGAGGCTGTAATTTACCGCCACGACCGAGTATCGACATATGATCCGGAGTTAACTCAGTTAGATCTTGGTCGATCTCAGTCAACTCTATAAAAGCTTGTTGGTAGCTTAACTCCATTTCCTTTGCCAATTGTGCGATTGGGTGGCTAGGATTTTGCAGAGTCAGCATACGCCGGAATATTTTAAATTTAATTAATGTTTGCGGGTCCATCATAAGTTCTTCATAAAACATAGGTATCCTCCTTTGTGGCTCTATTGTATCTTTTTTTTACGAAACTGTCAGTCTTTTTAATCAAAAAAATAGCCTACCCTTTAAAAAAAGGTAGGTTATTTTCATCTTTTTAACTAATTTAGGCTGAAACAGGGTCTTTTTTGAACCACGACCATAGCAAACCGATCAAAAATCCGATCGCAGCCGGTACGACCCACCCCATCCCGATTTGGAAGAAAGGCAGATAATCTGATGCAAAAGACAAGATTCCTTGCACGAAAGCATTGTTGGTAATCACTGCAGGACTTGCATTTAAGCCGTCGATGATTGCAGCGATCAATGTGAAGTATGTCGTCATTCGATAGACACTGGCACGATGATGAAACAAGGGACTGATGATCGCCAACAAAATCAACGTGATCGCCAGTGGATAGATAAACATCAAGACTGGAATAGAAAACTCGATGATATTGGTCAAGCCGACATTGGCGAAGATCGCTGGCAAGATACTTGTCAAAGCGATAAAGAAACCGTAGCTTTGTTTTGGAAACAACCCAGCAAAGGTTTCGGAAAAGGCCGTGATCAAACCGATGGCGGTTTTTAAACAGGCAGAGATGACGATCAATGCCAATAGCAGACTGCCGACAGTGCCAAGGTAATGGTTGGCGATTTGTGCCAAAGCGATCCCACCGTTTTCGCTGATAGGAAATTGCCCTAGACTTTTGGTTCCCATATAAGAAAGTAAGGTATAGATGATCCCCATCAACACGATGCTGACAGAACCAGAAAGGATCGTGTCTTTTGCGACTGTCGTGGGTTTTTCAACCCCCATATTACGAATCGTCGAGACGATGATGATCCCGAAGGCTAAAGATGCCAGCGCATCAAGGGTATTGTAACCGTTGGTGAAACCAGTAAAGAAAGCATCGCTTTGATAGCTAGGATAGATCGGCGCATCGCTGATGGTTCCTAGAGGTTGCCAAAAAGCAAAAAACAGCAAAACGCCTAGTAAGACCAGAAATAATGGATTCAAAAATTTCCCTACATAATCTAAGATTTTGCTTGGTTTACGAGAAAACCACCAGGCAGCGCCAAAGAAGAGGGCAGAAAACAACGCCAATAACCAAGTTTGCATGTCAGACGAAACATGGGGAGCGATCCCGATCTCATAAGAAGTGGTAGCCAAACGGGGCAAAGCAAAGAATGGCCCAATCACTAAATAAAGCAAAATCGTAAATATCATTGCATAGCGGCGATTGATCCGAGAAGCTAATTCAAAAACACCGCTGCTTTGGGAAACGCCAATAGCAATGACCCCTAAAAATGGCAAGCCGATCCCTGTAACTAAAAAGCCAAGGTTGGCTAAGCCGACATTCGCGCCAGCTTCTTGTCCCATGTGAACGGGGAAAATCAGATTTCCGGCACCAAAGAAAAGACCGAAAAGCATTGATCCAACATACATATAATCCTTAAACTGTAACTTTTTTTCCATAAATGAAAGCTCCTATAATTCCTTAGTTTTAAAAAAAATAACAAAGTTTCTAACAAATAGCAATGGTTTTTTGTGATTTTTTGATAAATTTTGACAATTCCTCCTCCTGCAATAAAAAAACACTTAGCATTGAATTCTTCCAAGCGTACTGAAAAAGGACGAAAAAGCTCGGAAGAAGATCGCTAAGTGTTTCAAGACAGAAAATTAATTCAACACACGGGAAAGGAATTCTTTGGTGCGCTGTTCTTTTGGATGAATAAAGATATCTTCAGGTGTCCCTTGTTCGGCAATGACACCTTTATCCATAAAGATGACCCGATCAGACACTTCTTTGGCAAAGCCCATTTCGTGGGTAACGATCACCATCGTCAAACCAGTATGAGCTAACGTATTCATGGTCTTCAACACTTCACCGACCATTTCTGGATCTAGCGCAGAAGTCGGCTCATCAAACAACATGACATCTGGATTCATCGATAAGGCACGGGCAATGGCTACCCGTTGTTTTTGTCCACCTGAAAGCTGGGAAGGCTTGGCATTGGCATATTGAGCCATACCGACTTGCTCCAGATTTTCTTTGGCAGTCGCTTCTGCTTCTTTGCGATCACGTTTCAAAACAGTGACTTGGCCCGTCACGCAGTTTTCTAATACATTCATATTGTTGAATAGGTTAAAGGATTGGAAAACCATTCCTAGATGCGTACGGTATTTCGGCAAGTCATAGCCTTTTTCCAGCACATTTTCACCTAAGTAGATGATTTGCCCACTGGTTGGTTTTTCTAACAAGTTGATGCAGCGAAGAAGTGTGGATTTTCCTGAACCAGAAGAACCGATGATCGTGACAACTTCTCCTTTATTAACAGACAAACTGATGTCTTTTAAGACTTCGTTGTCGCCAAAACTCTTTTTTAAATGGTCAATTTCAATGATTGCTGACATGTTCTTCCTCCTTATTCGTTCGGGTTGATGTCTTCTAATTTGACATACGCACTGGGACCATCCATTTTGCGTTCAACAAAGCGCAAGATCTGGGTGGCACTGATGGTCAAGACTAAGTAGATCACACCGATGATCGCAAATGTTTGGAAGTATTGGAAGTTCGTTCCAGCGGCTGATGTACCTTGGAAGAAGAGGTCCGCAACACTGATGACACTTAAGACAGCAGTATCTTTGATATTGATAATGATCTCATTTCCGGTAGCTGGTAAAATATTGCGCATTACTTGCGGCAACACGACTTTGATCATGGTTTGCCAATGAGTCATTCCGATCGCTTGAGCTGCTTCAAATTGGCCGTCATCTACAGCAAAAATCCCCCCACGAACGATTTCAGACATGTAGGCACCCGTATTGATAGAAACGATCAGCACAGCTGCCAGCGTGCGATTCATGGAGACACCAAAGGCTAGAGCCGTTCCGTAGAAAATAACCATTGCCTGAACCATCATTGGGGTACCGCGGAAAACTTCGATATAGATGGTCAGCAGGCCGTTGACGATTCGTTGGAAGAAACGTCCTACTGGATTTTCTGAAAGCGGCAGTGTCCGGAAGATACCGACTAAAAGACCGATGATCAATCCGATGATCGTTGAAAGGATCGCGATGAATAAGGTCAAGCCAGCGCCTCGTAAAAAGAGCATGCCGTAATCATCAATGATTTTTTTGAAATCAGCGATCAGACCTTGATCTGCCGTTTCTCCGCTGGCATCTGCAGGCTGGTCTAAGACTGCTTGATCCATCAGGGAAACCCGTTCTTCTTCAGAGATTCCTGCAAGGATCTCATTGACTTTTTCAACATCGGGATCGCCTTTGCGCATCCCGACTGCTACTTGGACGTCTTCTGGATTGGTTTCAAAACCAGCCCCTTCATCGAACTCGACCATCTTCAAATCAGGATTTGCCCCGACGGCAGTGACGCCTTCTGGACGTTCGCTGACGTAGCCGTCAATGATGCCCGAAGCTAAAGCAACGCGCATGGAGGAGAAGTCCCGCATGGCTTGTTCTTTTTGGACCTCAGGGATTTGATCAATGACCGTATAATGGAAGGTATTTAGCTGAGCAGTGATTTTTGCCCCCGAAAGATCGGCGAGGCTTTTGGCATCGGCGAATGCCCCATCTTTGCGTACTACGACCACCAAGTCGGATTCATAGTAAGGATCGGTAAAATCAATTTGCTCGCGGCGTTCGGCCGTTGGTGACATACCAGCGATCACGGCATCGATAGTCCCCGCCTGTAAAGCTGGCGGCAGACCGTCCCATTGGGTTTTAACGATCACTAATTCCTTGCCTAAACCTTCAGCGATTCGTTTGGCGATCTGGACATCGTAACCGCCGGCAAACGCCGATCCTTCTTCCCCAGAAATCGGCACGGCACCATTGGCGTCCGTCGTTTGCGTCCAGTTGAAGGGGGCATAGCCTGCCTCCATACCGACACGGAATTGTTCCGCAGGCGTTTGGTCATCCGCTTGCACGGTTAGGGGCAGCTGAATGAGGGTTAGACAGAGGGCGAAGACCGCCCAGATCCAATTATTTTTTTTCATTTTATCTCTTTCCTTTCACGAGTTGGACAAGCAGGTAAGGATGAAAAAGCAAAAAAACAGCCGTACTCCATGATTGGAAAACGGCTGTTGACAGGTCATCGTCGACAAACCTTTCACAAAACATAGCGCAACTTAGACAAGCTAAGACAGTCCGCAAATTGTTCATTTGCGGCCCAACAAAATCGATGCAAGCAAAACCGATCTTGTTTCGGCGATGTTCCCTAGCTCTGCTGTAAACGTGTTGCTTCACTCAGCAGGATTAATGAACCTCGCGACCTCTACCTAAATGTTAAAGGGTACTCGTATTTAATTTGATTCTTCTCAGAGTTTAGAAGAAAAGCACCCAAATGTCAATTCTTTTTAACAAAAAAACGACCATTTCCCTATTTTTATCAAAGAGAAAGCGGATCGTTTTTACGAGTGTCTATTGGAACCCTTAAGCGACTTTCGCTTTTGGTTCACGGCCTAAAACAGCTTGGATGACTGTCAAGCCAAGCAATAAGCCAAGTGCTAGATAGATGAGGCTTGAGTATTGTGTAACGCCCCAATCTTGTCCTAAGGTACGGTAAACCACAAGGACGATGGCTTGAATGATTGCTGTGATGACATTTAAAAAGCCAAATGCCCATAAATTGCCATTTTCTTTACGTGCTAAATAGAAGATAGAGAAATATAAGCTGACTGCCAACCAACCGAAACTGATAATGATCATTGCCCAATAAATAATAGCTGCTACCAATGTATTTCACCTCACTTTGATTCGTGACTAGTTTACCACGTTTTTTGTTCCTTGTCATGAAGGAATCTCTTTCTTTGTGAGGCAAAAAACAAAGAGCAAAAGCTGCAGTGAAAAGAAGGTGGTTTCTGTTTGCGTCTGAGAGGATTTGGTGAAAAAGGGACGATTTTTCTCACCGAGGTTATTTTCAGCTGTGTATAATAGAAATAAGTTGTTTTTTGCAAAAAAATACGAGTTAAGAATCAATTAATAATTAGTTAATAGCTGATTTAGATCTGCTTGCTAGAATGATCACAGAAGCAAGCAAGGAGGAAGTAGAAATGGAAAATGTTCTTAAAATCAAAGGGTTAAACAAGCGATACGGCAAACAGCAAGCACTGCATGATGTCGATCTAACGATCGCCAAAGGAGATATTTATGGATTGGTAGGGAGAAATGGTGCTGGGAAGACGACCTTACTAAAAGCGATCGTGCAGTTGATCCAACCCACCAGTGGCAGTCTGCAGTTGTTTGGTGTTGAAGGCGGCAAAGCGTACATCCAGATGCTGAAACGGGTCGGTAATGTGATTGAGACCCCAGTCGCTTACGACCAATTGACAGCAGAACAAAATTTGAACTATTATTGCAAAATCAGCGGGGTGGTGGAACCTGATGCCGTTAGTAAGGCACTGGCGTTTGTTGGTTTGACCAATGTCGGCAACAAGAAATACCGTGATTTTTCTTTAGGGATGAAACAAAAACTGGGCTTAGCGATTGCTTTATTGAATCAGCCAGATTTTCTAATTTTAGATGAACCGATCAATGGCTTGGATCCTGTCGCGATCGTTGAATTTCGAGAGCTGCTTTTACGATTGAATCAAGAACGCGGCATGACGATTTTGATCTCCAGCCATATTTTAGAAGAACTGTATCTAGTGGCTACACGCTTTGGGGTCATTAGTGAGGGGCGTCTGATCAAAGAGATGACCAAACACGAATTCGATCTGATGGCGAAACGGTTTATTCAGTTAGAAGTCGATGATGTAGCCACAGCTAGCCGCTTACTGGACAGTCAGCTGATTTCTGAATATAAAGTTGTCAGTGACCACAAGATCCACATCTACCAAGAAAATGTATTGATTCGTGATCTAATCCGTCAATTGGTTTATGAAGGGATCGCTATCGACCAGATTTCTTTTGAAGGGGAAAACCTAGAGTCGTATTTCAAAGAGTTAGTGACAAGTGAAGGGGGAAATTAAGATGTTGAATTTTATTCGGGCAGATTTGTATCGTTTATCTAAAAGTAAAAGTTTTTGGATCACAGAAGGAATTATTTTATTGTTGGTGATTTTAGCGGTTGTTTCAAATGGTGACGTGGGAGTCACCCTGGGAGATAGTACGCAAACCACAGGCAGCCTTGCCGAAATGACGGGCTTTCTTGCGATCCAGACCAGTCTGTCTTCCATGTTGCTGTATTACTCCTTGCCATTGGTGATGCAGGTCTTAGGCAGTGAGTACACGAAAGGGACCATGAAGAATATCATTACCGTCGGTGTCTCTAAACCCGCTTATCTTTTTGGGAAATTCTTGGTATATGCGTTGGTACTGGTCTTACAGATCGTCGCGATTTGTGTGGTGAGCTTTGTAGCGGGAACGGTTATTGGGGGGATTGGTTATAATGACCTTTCACAGATAGAAAACTTGTTGTATTATTTCGTTAGTTTTGTACTGATTTTATTAGCCACGTCCTCTTTTGCAGTGCTAGTTCTGTATTTAACCAAAAATACAGCAGTCAGCGTATTGGCGACGATTTTTATTCCGATGGCCTTTGCGATTGCCCGAATCTCCTTACCCAACTGGAAGTTTTTAGAATACTTGGACTTTCAAGGTGGGTTAGAGATGGTGACCATGACTACTTTCCAAACATGGGAAACAGTCCAACCCATTTTTCTTGGGAGCCTGATCAGTTTATTGCTTTGCCTCTTGGCTGCGCATCTGGTGTTTAAGAGACAAGAATTATAAAGAAAAGAAAAACGTCCAACAGGACCGACCGAAAAAGGTCAGACTGTTGGGCGTTTTTGTCCGTGTAGCCAGTGTTTAATGGGCCTTAGCAGACTGTTGCCAAGACAAAGTCAAACGAAACGTCTCTTCGGTTGTATCCAGTTGAATCTTCCCCTCTAATGCATGAGTCAATGCCGCAATGATATACAGACCAAGTCCAGCTTGCTGTTTGTGCCGTGAAAGGTCTTCCGTATAAAAGCGGTGAGTCAATTTTTCTGGGTGCTGGATCGGTGTCCTCAGCTGATTTTCCTGTTGGAAAACGATGCGATCTCCTTGCTGATTCAAGCGGATCGTCCCCGTTTCACTGCCATGTTCCAGCAGGTTACCAAGGACATTTTGGAAAATTCGTTGCCAGCTTTTTTTATCTGAAATGATCATGATGTTGGGTTGGATCGCAACCGTCAGTGATAAATGGTTTTCCTCAAAAGAAGGATAAAGCTGGAGCAGTTCTTCTTCCAATAAACGAGAAAGATTGAATTCTTCCAAAGTCAAAGCGAGCTGATTGTCTTTGAGACGCTGATAGGTCAACAACTGTTCCAGATGATTTTCGACTTTTTCTAGGTTGCTGCTGACTTTATCCAGCAGCTGTAGCTGTTGCGGGGTGAGGGTCGCATCGGCTTGCAGCAGTTGTGTGTAACCGCTGGCGACCGTCAAAGGTGTGCGTAAGTCGTGAGAGATATTTTGAATGGCTTGTTCCAACTGCTGGTTTTCTTGCAGCATTTGATAGTGCTGCTGCTTATTTTTTCTAAGTATCTGATTGTTTAACAAAGCGATCGCTTTTAAAGCGGGGACGCGGGTCTGCAAATGGATCTCTTGATTTGTTTCGATTTCGCTGATTCTTGCTAATTGCTGGTGGTACTTTTTTAGATCATAAAGTAAGAAAAACCAATAGCCCAACAATAACACAACGATCAGAGCGGCGAAAAACTGAAGTATATGCATGAGGTTCCTCCTTTTTAAGCTAGCTTGACGCCGATGCCCCAGACAGTATCGATATACGCTTCCTCTGGATCGAGTGTTTTGATTTTGCTGCGTAAATGGCTGATATGGACATTGATCGTGTTTTCTTCACCGTAGTAAGGTTCTTGCCAAACAGCTTCATAGAGCATTTCTTTGGTATAAACTTTTTTGGGGTTGGCTAAGAGCAGGGAAAAAATCTCAAACTCCTTTTTCTTTAACTGAACCGTTGCCTCTCCTCGTTGCAGCTGAAACGAGTCAGGCAACAGTTGAATGTTTTTATACGAGTGGCTGCTGGCAACTGGAGGGGTTTGTTTATTTGTTCGCAACTGAACAATGATACGGGCTTTTAATTCTTCGACATTGAAGGGTTTGGTCAAGTAATCATTGGCACCTGCCAGCAAAAGGGTGGAAACATCGGCTGGTTCATCTAAGGCAGTCAAGATAATGACGGGGACCGTGGAGGTTTGGCGAATCTCTTGCAAGACTTGTGTCCCATCTTTACCAGGGAGCATTCGATCTAGCAAAATCAAGTCGAAAGCATCTTGCTGAAAAAGTAGCAGACCTTCCGTGCCTGAATAGGCTTGCTGGACGGTATAGTCAGCTGCTAAAATAGTAGCCAACATTTCGCTGATCTCATTGTTGTCTTCGATAATCAAAATTTTCATTTGGTTTTCCCATTCTCCTTGCATTTGTTGCATCTATTATAAGCAATTCCGCACGAAAAAGCATTAGTTGCTTTTAAAAAAGAAAATGGCTGATTTTTCGCAAAAACGGTTCTTTTTCGGTTAGAATAAGAGAAAAGCCATAAAGGAAGTTAGAACGATGAAGGTATCTATTGAGCAAGCAATCGCAGCGGTCACCGCCGCACCATCCGTGACCTTTTTGACGGGTGCCGGTGTTTCGACCCCATCGGGCATTCCTGATTACCGTTCCTTAAAAGGGGTCTATCAAGGAGTGGCACAGCCAGAGTATTTGTTAAGCCATGACTGTTTAGAAAACGAACCGGAAACATTTTATCAGTTCGTCAAGCACCTCTACCATCCTCAAGCACAGCCTAATATTATTCATCAAAAAATGGCTGCGCTGCAAGCGAAGAAAACCGTTTGGGTTGTTTCGCAAAACATCGATGGCTTGCATGAAAAAGCAGGCAGTCACCAAAGAATTGATTTTCACGGCTCCTTGTACAACTGTTATTGCCGAAAATGCGGCAATCCGGTACCGTGGCAAGCGTATTTGGAGGATTGGCACCATGCAGGATGTGGTGGTCAGATCCGGCCAGCGATCGTGCTTTATGGGGAAGGATTTACGGATGAAACCATTGAAGGAGCCATTCAAGCCGTTGCTCAAGCCGACCTGACGGTGGTCGTGAGGACTTCGCTGCAAGTCTATCCTTTTGCAGGGCTAGTCGATTACAGCCAGCAGGTGTTGGTCATCAATAAGGAACCATTGACGATCCCGAATGAATATGGCATGTTGACCGCAGCAGCCGAAACGTTTTTCCAGAAAATTGAATGAAGGAGTTTATGATATGACACAACGTACCGAAAAAGAGAAAATGATTGCTGGCGAATTGTACTTTTCCCCAGATCCAGAATTGGTGGCAGATCGAAAATATGCCCGTGAACAAATGAACCTGATCAACCAAGAAACTGATACAAAAATCAAAGAGCAGTTACTAAAAGAAACTTTCGGCTCTGTGACTGGTCGAATCTATATCGAACCGAATGTCCGTTTTGATTATGGCTACAATATTTCTGTCGGCAAAAACTTCTATGCTAACTACGATTGTGTGCTATTAGATGTTTGTCCAATTACCTTTGGTGACAACTGTATGCTGGCACCCAATGTTCGGTTGTTTACGGCGACGCATCCATTGCATCCGGTCAAACGAAATAGCGGCTTAGAATTAGGGGCACCGATCGTGATTGGCGATAACGCGTGGATTGGTGGCGCGGCCACGATTTTGCCAGGGGTCCGCTTAGGCAACAATGTCGTGGTAGGCGCTGGCAGTGTCGTTACCAAATCATTCCCAGACAATGTTGTGTTGGCGGGAAATCCGGCACGGGTCATCAAGACGATCGACTTAGAAGAAGAAAACAACCAGCAAGATCCCTTGGCTGTTCAGCGGGCAGCGATCGATGACATTGATTGGCAACTCACGCATCTTTTGGAAAAACGTATGAGCACGGTCAACGAAATCGTACAATTGAAGAAAAGTAGTCAATTGCCAGTATTAGATGAAAATCGTGAAGAGAAAGTGCTGGAAAACATTCGGCAGGCGATTTCTAATCAAGCCTATGAAGAAACGATTTTGGCTATGTTTCAATCAATTATGAAACACTCAAAAACCTATCAAGAGAATCAATTGGAGGAATGAGTATGGATGGAGGAACACGTCGAGAAAACATTTTAGCGGCATTGAAGCAAGCGGACAAAGCGATCAGTGCCAGCAAACTGGCAGAATCGCTAGGAGTCAGCCGTCAAATCATCGTTGGGGACATTGCCTTATTGCGAGCAGCTGGTGAAGCGATTGTGGCTACGGCTCGCGGCTATCGTCTGCAAGCGCTGTTGGATGAGGCAGGACATGTCAGCAAGCTAGCGGTGCAGCATCGACCTGAACAAACGGAAGAAGAATTGCGCATCTTTGTCGCTTGTGGTGTGGAAGTGGTCGATGTCATCGTTGAGCATGAGATCTATGGAGAGATCACTGGCAATTTGCAGATCCAAACAGACCAAGACGTGACTGAGTTCATCAACAAAACCAAACATGCAGAAGCCCGCTTGCTCTCAGATTTAACCAATGGGGTACACTTGCATACGTTGCGCTACACCGATCCTGCGGCTCTGGAAAAAGCCAACCAACAGTTAGCAGAAAAAGGCATGCTCTACCAAAATTGAGGAGTGAAGTGATGCAAGATGTCTTATTGATCATTGACTTGCAAAATGGGGTCTGTCAAACAAATGACCAAACAATTGACCATTTGTCGGAATTATTGCTGTTCGTCAACCAACGAATCCAACGATATCGTAAAGAAGAAAAACCAGTTATTTTTGTTCAGCATGAAGAGGAGACGTTGCCCTACGGTAGCAAAGCATGGCAACTGCACCCAGCATTGGCCTATGAACCAACGGATCGTTTGATTCGAAAAAAACACGCCAATAGTTTTTTTCAAACAGATCTACAAGCGGTCTTACAGACAAACCAAGTGCGTAGTATCGAATTTGCTGGTGCTCAGACGGAATATTGCCTTGATGGCACGATCAAATTCGCGCATGGTCTGGGTTATCAAAACGTCGTGTATGCCCAAGCCACAACGACGTATCCAAGCCGAGGACGATCAGCAGCTGAAATCATTGATTGGTACGAAATGATCTGGCAAGGACGCTTTGCGGAAGTCTTGGCAAATCCTCAAATGAAAAAATTGTGATTTTTTGTTGACAAGGCGTTCATTTTCCAGTAAAGTACTCTTCAACAAGAATAATGAATCTGTTGAGAAGGAAAGTAACCGCGGATACTTCAAAGAGAGACTCTGGTTGGTGGAAAGAGTCAAGTCAGAAGCGATGAAAAATGGCCTTGGAGGATTGATTGTCGATAAGTAGGCAATCACGGATGCGCACTACCGTTACAAAGTGCACCAATCTCTAGCACGACTAGACGTTGGGTTGAGGGAAGGGAAACCTTCTAAACAAAAGGTGGTAACACGAGTATTCGTCCTTTTACTAGCAAACACTGGTAAAAGGACTTTTTTTATACCCAAAATCAAATAGCACCACACACGAAGAATTGGTAAGTACAAAAGCACGTTTTTTCAACAGAGAGCTTCGGTAGCTGAAAAGAAGCATCAAACGACTTTTAGAAAATGGCCAAGGAGTGATTCGTTCCGAGCAGTAGGTTGCAAGGCGACGACGGTAGCGACCGTTATCTGGCTAGAGTATGATCGTACTCGAAAAGGAGCTGTATGCGAGTGCAGCTTAAACTGAGGTGGTAACACGCAAAAAGGCGTCCTCAAACAAGTCACAGGTGACTTGTTTGAGGATGCCTTTTTTTATTGAAAAAGACAAGAACTAGGGGGAAGACGATGATTTCATTAAAAGACATATCAGTAACATTCAATCAACCAAAGAAACCCGCGATCCAAGCGGTCAAAAACGTATCGATCGAGATCGACAAAGGGGACGTTTACGGCATCGTGGGCTACTCAGGCGCCGGGAAAAGTACACTCGTCCGTGTAATCAACTTATTGCAGCGCCCAAGCAGCGGCAGCGTCGTCGTCAATGGTACCGAGCTGACCACGCTTTCGGCGAAAGACCTGCGAGAAAAACGGAAAACGATCGGAATGATCTTTCAGCACTTCAACTTGATGGACAGCCGCAATGTTTTTGATAACGTGGATTTCTCCTTGAAATATGGGGGACGGTCCAAACAGGAACGTCATCAAAAAGTAACCGAGCTGTTAGCGTTGGTGGGATTGGAAGAAAAAGCCCAAGCGTTTCCTAGCCAACTATCTGGAGGACAAAAACAGCGGGTCGCCATTGCCAGAGCGTTAGCGAATGATCCAGAGATCTTGCTTTGTGATGAAGCAACTAGCGCCCTTGATCCGAAAACGACCTTACAGATATTGGCTTTGTTGAAAAAATTAAATCGGACTCTCGGCTTGACTATCGTGATCATTACTCATGAGATGCAAGTCGTCAAAGAAATCTGCAACAAAGTGGCAGTGATGGAAGACGGCGAAGTCATCGAGCAAGGTTCAAGCGTTCAGATTTTCAGTCAACCAGAAAAACCATTGACCAAAGATTTCATCCGAACGGCGACGCACATCGACCAAGCCTTAGAAACGATCCTTGGCAGTTCGAAGTTTTCTTCCTTGGCACCAAATGAATGGCTGGTGGAGCTGTCCTACGTTGGCGATCAAACCAATGAACCACTGATCGCCCAATTGTACAGCCGCTACAAAGTGACCACCAATATTCTTTACGGCAACGTGGAGATCTTGCAAGAAGTGCCGATCGGCAGCTTAGTCGTTAGCTTATCCGGTGAATACCAACAGCGTAAACATGCCTTAGAATACTTGAAGGCGCAAGGAGTTTACACCAATATTTTAAAAGAAAATCATGCAGAACCATTAAACAATGTGATTAAAGGAGGATTTTAGATGGCTGCCTTATTAGAAAGATATTTTCCCAATGTTGTTGCGATCCAAGATGAATTTGTGACAGCAACGATCCAAACCTTGTATATGGTTTTTTGGACCTCTTTGATTGCGGGCATCTTAGGTATCTTGTTAGGGATCGTCTTGGTAGTGACTCGACCGAACGGGATTTTAGAAAATCGACCGCTCTTTGAATTTCTCGATAAAGTCATTAATGTGGTCCGTTCGATTCCCTTCATTATCTTATTGACGTTACTAGGAACCTTTACCCGATTCCTTGTTGGAACGACCATCGGCGAAACAGCAGCATTGGTCCCTTTGATTGCTGGGATCATCCCCTTCTTTGCTCGGCAGATCGAGATCGCCTTGCTAGAAGTTGACCCCGGTGTCGTAGAAGCAGCTGAAGCGATGGGCACCAGTCCTTTCGGTATCATTTTTCGGGTCTATTTGCCAGAAGGCGTGGCGGGAATCATTCGGGTCTCTGCATTGACTGTGATCAATGTGATCGGATTGACCGCCATGGCAGGAGCTGTTGGCGCTGGTGGTTTAGGCAACTTAGCCATCACCCGCGGGTACAACCGATTCCAGACCGATGTCACGATCATGGCGACCTTGATCATCTTAGTATTCGTTTTTATCAGTCAATTTGTCAGCAATCTACTCATTAAACGAGTATCACACTGACCACCACTTACGTACAAACAAAAAATCAAGCAAGTCTATGGAGGAAGCAAAAATGAAAAAAATCGTACAATCAATCGTCTTAGGGGCAGCATTATTATTTATTACAGGATGCGGAAACAATGGCAGTGCCGCAGCCAACGATCAAGAAGAAGTGACGGTGAAATTAGGGGTGATCGGTGCGGACACCGACGTCTGGGATGATGTCAAGGATCGTATGAAAGACGAAGGCATCAATTTAGAATATGTCCAATTTTCTGATTACAACCAACCCAACGCAGCCTTAGCTGATGGCTCCATCGACCTTAATTCATTCCAACACCAATTTTTCTTGGACAACTATAATGAAGAATTTGGTACTGATCTCGTATCGATCGGCAATACAGTCAATGCGCCATTAGGCATTTATTCCGACAAAGTGACGGATGTCAACGATTTGGCGGAAGGAGCTAAAGTTGCGATCCCTAATGATGTGACCAATGGTGGTCGGGCATTGCTTTTATTACAATCAGCTGGATTGATCAAAGTGGATGAAGCAGCCGGACAAACACCAACGGTCGCGGATATTACAGAAAACCGTTTGAACTTAGAAATTTCAGAACTTGATGCAGCGCAAACCGCCCGGGCACTTTCGGATGTCGATGTTTCGGTCATCAATAGCGGCATGGCGGTGGATGCAGGATTTGTACCAACCGAAGATGCGATCTTTTTAGAGCCTGTTGATGAAACGGCCCGTCCTTACGTCAACATCATTGCCGCCCGTAAAGAAGAGGAAGACAATGAAGTTTACCAAAAAGTGGTCGCTGCTTACCAAACAGAGGATACGAAAAAAGTCATCGAGGAAACGTCAAAAGGATCAAGCGTTCCTGCTTGGGAAACCTTTGGGGCAAAATAAGCACCATGTAATTTGATAAAAAACTGAAAAAGCATGTATAAAAAGGAGAGATTTGATTATGACAACAGCAACTATTACGAAAGCAACCATCAAACCATTTATCCAAGAGCGTTTAGCCGCTTATCAAGCCTTGGCATTAGATATCCACAATCACCCAGAAGTCAGCAACTATGAGTTTTATTCAGCCGATGCCCTGATCGCCCAATTAGAAAAAGAAGGCTTTGCTGTTAAAAAGGATGTGGCAGGCCATCGCACCGGCTTTGATGCCCGCTATGTCAGTGGGAAACCGGGTCCGACGATTGCCTTTTTAGCCGAGTATGATGCGTTACCTGGCATCGGTCATGCCTGCGGACACAATCTCTTCGGGACTTATTCCGTCTTAGCTGCCAGTGCTCTGCAACCTTTCATCGATGAGCTAGGCGGGGAGATTCGAGTCTATGGGACGCCAGGAGAAGAAGGTGGAGAAAATGGTTCCGCTAAAGGCAGTTTTGTCCGTGAAGGGTTCTTCGATGATGTCGATGCCGCTCTTTGTGTCCATCCAGCCCATCGCTATGGCAAAACGACGGCTTCATTAGCCAATGATCCAGTGGACATCAAGTTCTATGGTCGGGCTTCCCATGCGGCAGCTGCACCAGAAAAAGGCATCAACGCGTTAGAAGCATTGCTGCAAGTCTTTAACGGGATCAATGGGTTGCGCCTGCATTTACCAAAAGATGTCAATATTCATGGTGTGATCACCGATGGCGGCGTGGCAGCCAATGTCGTGCCAGAATATGCAGCCGGTCGTTTTTATTTACGAGCTGCCAATCGAGCAACCTTGAATGATGTCTACGAGAAAGTCGAAAACATCGTAAAAGGAGCCGCTTTAGCTACGGGAGCGACCTATGAATTTGGTTTGTTCCAAAACTCCGTCGACGATGTGATCGTGACACCAAGTTTTGATGAGATCTTCTTCGCCCATGCCCAAGAAGCGGGCGTACCTGCCGATGAGATCGATAAGGAAGCCAAAACAAGCCTTGGTTCGTCTGATGTCGGCAATGTCAGTCAAGTGATCCCGACGATCCAACCCACCGTTTCGATTTCAGATGACTACATTGCGGGTCATTCGGAAGAATTCAAAGCCGCTGCCAAGAGTGAAAAAGGCTTGCAATCGATCGCCATCGCGGCGGAACTTTTAGCGCTGACGGCATTAGACCTTTTTGAGCAGCCAGCGTTATTAGAAAAAATCAAAGCCGATCATCAAGAAAGCCTAGCGAAAGGCAATTAATGCCAAAACCGTGAAGGAAGATAGTCAATAGTATAGAAAAAAAGTCTCTGCCGCAAAATGTCGGTAGAGACTTTTTAGTTAGTCGATGACTAAAATGCCTTCTTTCAATGAAAAAGGATTTTGTTGATTGATATGATCGTAGAACATGACCCCGTTCAAATGATCGATCTCATGCTGAACGACGATCGCAGGATAGTTCTTCAAACGAACTTTTTTCTTTTTGCCGTTGATGTCGTAATAGCTGATCGTGATCCTGGCATGGCGTACCACGTAGCCAGGGACTTCACGGTCCACGGACAGACAGCCTTCGCCTTCACCCAAACAAGCTTCTTGCACGGAATGACTTAAAATTTTGGGGTTGTATAGAACATCTTTAAAATCAGGTTCTGTTTTTTCTGGGTCGCTACTAGGGACGAGGACCGCTGTGATTCGTTTTGAAATATCTAATTGAGGAGCTGCTAGACCAACGCCGCCTCTTAATTCAAGTTCTTCTGCCTTGACTGGATCTTGGCTATTTTCTAAAAAGGTCATCATTTCTTTTCCTAGTGCGATATCTTCTTCGCTCAAAGGAAAAGGTACTTCTTTTGCTACTTCACGCAAGGTTGGATTGCCTTCGCGAATAATATCATCCATTGTAATCATTGATGATGTGATTCCTCCTACTATGTAAAAATGACGAAAGCAAGTTTCGTTCCTAATAAAGTGTACCATAAGTGTAGAAAGAAGGGCATAAGAAAGTTTAAACGGTAAAGCTTTCTTATTAAATGAAACGATATTTCTATATTAATGATTTAATTATGAAATATAGTTGCGAATGGGAAAAGAATCAGTTATAATGCTTTTATAGAAAACGGTATCACGAAAGTGACCCATCAAGGAGGCAAAGAGATGTTCGGCTTTTCTGTATTTATGAACGAAGACTTGACGGCAGCAGAACTTGAGCAGATGACTGCGATGGCATCAGGCTTTAAAGGGATTTTCACCTCCATGCACATACCAGAAGATGATCGCAGTACTTATCGGCAGCGTTTGACGGACTTGGGAGGTTTCGCAAAAGACCATCAGCTGTCTTTAATGGTAGATATTTCTGGAAACGCATTAGCAGAAGCGGGCTTTTCCATCGACAATCTGGCGGAACTAAGGGAGATCGGTGTCACTGGTTTACGAATGGATTATGCGATCGACAATCAGCAAATCGCAGCTTTTTCAAAAGAAATGACCATCAGTTTGAATGCCAGTACATTGACGGAAAAAGACATTCGAGAGCTGCAGGCGTATGGAGCCGATTTTACTCGTTTGGAAGCTTGGCACAATTATTACCCCCGACCAGAAACGGGACTGGATGTTGGCTGGTTTCAGGAGAAGAACCGCTGGTTGAAAGCACAAGGCTTTTTCGTCCAAGCCTTTGTTCCAGGGGATGCCAAGAAACGCGGACCGTTATTTCAAGGATTACCCACACTGGAAAGACACCGCAACTGGTCGCCTTTTGCCGCAGCGATCGACTTATTGGCAACTGGCTCAGTCGATGCTGTTTACATTGGCGATGGCATGGTTTCTGAAAAAAGTGCCCAGCAGTTTGCGACGTATCTGCAAGAAGCGCGGATCGTTTTGCGGGTCAAAGATCTTGGTTCCACTTACTTTGAACACGTCTTAGGGAATCACCAAAATCGTTACGATGAAGCTCGGGATGTCTTGCGCAGCGCCGATGCCCGTTTCAATGCCATTCCAGAAGTCAAACCTGAACTTAGTCAAGAGCGGCCAGTGGGGGCTGTGACGATCGATAACCAAGAGTACTTGCGCTATATGGGAGAGATCCAGGTGTGCAAACGACCTTTGCCGGCAGACCCAAAAGTCAACCTCGCCGCTCAGGTGATACCAGCCGATCTGCCGTTGATCCAACAAATCAAAGCAGGGATGCGATTTAAATTAGAAAGAGATGATTCCGATGAATAAAATCAATTTAGACAAATTAACGACCGAACGACGCAATAGCGAAACGAGCAATTTAGATGAAATGACGATTTTAGAAGCGTGTCAAAAAATGAACCAAGAAGATCAAAAAGTTGCCTATGCGGTGGAAAAAGAAATTCCTAGTATTGAAAAAGTGATTGAACAAACCATCGTCGCTTTTAAAAAGGGCGGACGCTTGATTTATCTTGGCGCTGGGACGAGTGGTCGATTAGGCGTCTTGGATGCGGCCGAATGTGTCCCAACCTTTGGGGTATCACCTGAGATGGTGGTCGGTCTGATCGCCGGTGGCGAAGAAGCGATGACGGTCGCTGTTGAAGGAGCAGAAGACTCCTTAACGCTAGGCAAACAAGACCTTGTCGATTTGAAGTTGAACCCAAATGATATGGTGATCGGGATCGCTGCCAGTGGCAGAACCCCTTACGTGATCGGGGCGCTTGACTATGCCAATGAGCTCGGTGCCACAACGGCTACGATCGCTTGTAATAAAGACGCGGAGATCTCTCAGCATGCCAGCTTTCCAATCGAGGTCGATTGTGGACCAGAATTTCTGACAGGTTCGACTCGTTTAAAATCTGGGACGGCCCAAAAATTGATTTTGAATATGATCTCGACGTTATCGATGGTAGGGATCGGCAAAGTCTACAATAATTTGATGGTCGACGTGAAAGCGACCAACGAAAAATTGGTGGAACGCTCAAAACGGATCATCATGCAGGCAACTGAAGCTGATTATGAAACAGCCGCCGCGGCATTTGAAGAAGCAGATCAGAATGTCAAATTGGCGATCGTGATGCTGTTGACGGATAGCACGAAAGACGAAGCACAAGCAAAACTTGCCACGGCACAAGGGTTTGTCAAAACGGCGTTAGGAGGAGAAAAGTAATGGCAAAAGAAACACTGACGGTAGAAGAGCTAGCGGAGAAGATTTTTCAAGAAGTCGGCGGAATGGACAACGTAGAAACAGTCAATCACTGTATGACTCGTGTACGAATGACCGTCCGCGATCACGACAAGGTCGATCAACAAGGGTTAAAAGAGATTCCCGGTGTGATGGGGGTCGTCAATGACGAGCAGCTGCAAGTCATTATCGGACCAGGGAAAGTCAACAAAGTAGCTAACGCAATGGTGGCAAAAGCCGGTGTTGATTTAGGGCAAGAGATCCCGCAGCAAAAATCAGGCAAAGAGGCGTTATCAGAAAAAACGGCAGAGATGAAAGCAGCCCAAAAAGCCAAACAAAAATCATCGCCATTGAAGTCGCTGCTGAAAGACATTTCAAATATTTTTGTTCCAATGATTCCAGCCTTCGTTGGTGCAGGACTCGTTGCAGGGATCGCCTCCGTTCTGACCAACATGATCACGGCTGGCCGATTAGATGGAGACACTTGGAATTATTATGTCATGATTTTAAACGTCCTAAGAAATGGGATGTTCACCTATTTAGCGATCTTTACTGGGGTCAATGCTGCGCAGGTCTTTAAAGCCAATCCAACCCTTGGTGGAGTGATCGGTTCGATCATCTTGCTGACAGGTATGAACCCAGAAGCCCCGATCCAAAACTTGTTCACTGGCGAAGCGTTAGCTGCCAACCAAGGGGGGATCATCGGTGTGATCTTCGCTGTATGGCTTTTGGCGAAATTAGAGGCAGTGCTGCATCGAGTGATTCCTGAAGCGATCGATATTATCGTGACCCCGACGTTGTGTTTGTTGATCATCGGTTTGACGGAGATTTTCTTGATCATGCCATTGGCAGGTCTGATCTCTGACAGCTTAGTCGGTTCGATCACTTGGGTCTTGAATGTGGGCGGTGCTTTTTCTGGGTTTGTCTTAGGAGCGGCCTTCCTACCAATGGTCATGTTTGGTTTGCATCAAATTTTGACCCCGATCCACATCCAAATGATCGAAGCAACAGGCAGCACGCAATTATTACCGATTTTAGCAATGGCTGGTGCCGGTCAAGTCGGAGCAGCTCTAGCCTTATGGGTACGACTACGTAAAGACAAAGAGCTTTCTGAAATGATCAAAGGTGCATTGCCAGTTGGGATCTTAGGCATCGGCGAACCATTGATCTACGGAGTGACGTTGCCATTAGGTCGACCATTTATCACTGCTTGTATTGGTGGTGGGATCGGTGGTGCGGTCATTGGCGCTTTGACAAATATCGGCGCAACGGCGATTGGACCATCAGGGCTAGCTTTGATTCCATTGATTGCCAACGGCCGTTGGATGGGCTATATTTTCGGCTTGTTAGCAGGCTATGCTGGCGGCTTCGTTGCCACCTACTTCTTTGGGATTCCGAAGGATCGCTTAGAAGCAGTCAAAGAAAGCGAGGCAGAGGAAGAAAAACCAGCTGCAACCGTTACTGTGCAACCGCAACCAAAACAAACGAGTGAAACGGCTGCAAAGGAAACGACAGCAACTCCATCAAAAGAACCGATCGATACCCCTTTATACGCAGTAGCAACAGGCACGACAAAATCAATCAGTGCATCAAGTGATCCGGTATTTTCGCAAAAAATGATGGGCGACGGGTATTTTGTCTTGCCAGACAATGGAGCGATCTTTGCACCAGCAGCAGGAACCGTCACGACGATTTTTCCCACGAAACATGCATTGGGGATCAAGACTGCCAGCGGGCTAGAGATTCTGCTGCACATGGGTGTTGACACCGTCGAATTGCAAGGAGCGCCTTTTGAGATCCTGGTGGAGGAAGGCCAAGCCGTGACACCAACTACCCAAGTTGCCCAAGTCGATTTGGCACAGTTGACGGCTAAAGGCAAAGCTTCTGAGATGCTCGTGATCATCACCAATATGGAGCAAGTAGCCAATATCGAAGGATTACCAGGAACAGAAACAAAAGCGGGTCAAGCCGTCATGCATGTGGCAACGATAAAATAATGTTAAAACCTCTATCGGATAAAGATAGAGGTTTTTTTTAAGAAGTTACTAAATAGATTGCGAAAAATTTTCCTTTATGTTACAGTTTCGTTACAAAGGGAGTGATCCCATTCGAGGAGGCAATGAGGATGAAAAAAATAATTTGGTTCGGACTAATGACGCTGGCTTTTTCACCACTGATGGTTCATGCAGATGAAACAGCTACGAGTGAAAGTGGCAATCAGGCTGCCGTTAGCGAGACGCTTTCATCAGAGGAGCAATCAGGAACGGATCAGACACAAGCTGCTGTCCAAGAAAGTACAGTAGAAAATCAAGAGACGGATCAATCCGCTGCTTCAGAAACTACGACTACCGAGAATCAAGAACCAGTCGATTCCGAAGCTGTTATTGCCTCGATCCAAGCAGAGACGGGGACGCAAGATGTCAGTGAGATCAACACGTTAGCCGATGAACCTAGTTCGCTGCGTAGCGCCTTAACCCAAGGGATCACTGAAGGAAGTGTGACCGCATTTACCCAAGAACAGTTGGACCAGTTGACAGATGAAGAATTGACCAATGGCAATCGTCTGGCGCTACGTTATTCCAGTGATGCGATGGGCTTTGATATTGCTTACTTAGCAAAAATCATCGGTGCCTTGTTTGTCGATCAGACGTTATCCTGGGAAGCCATTGAGCCGCAACTGGCTTTTGATGCGAATAGCTACGCCAGTTTTGCTGACTTGATTCCTGTTGTGGATCAGCTGCAGGAATATTTACGGGTCGTCTATCCAGCAGACGGAGTCTTTTTACATTTGAATCAAGCCGTTTCCAACGAATGGATGATCTCAATTTTGACCAATTTAAATCAGATGGAACAAGAGATGCAAGTCGATCCAGGTGCCTTTGTCCCAGGACGGATCTCGTATATCATTCAAGCGGCAAATGATTCCATGTATCTGCCTACAGGCACGCAAACGAGTACGACTGAAGAAGCGACCGCAACATCGACGAGTGCTCAAGAAACAGCGACAACGACTTCTTCGAAAGAGGCCAACGCTACTGCCGATGGTGAAAAAACATTACCTAAAACCAATGAAGCGCCAAGCTATACCTTACTGATCGCAGGTGTTATCCTGCTGCTGATTGTTTTCTTGATTCTATGGCGCCGCAAGAAAAAATGATTGTTATTTATAATCGTCAGAATGAAAAAATAGCAACCTTCGTTTTCCATCAGGGAAACGAAGGTTTTTTGTTTTCAGAAATTTCATTGGTTATTTCTTTTCAAATAACGCCCTTTATAAAAAGACCAGAATCGATTCCTTCATAAAAAAGTCAAATTTAAATTCTTGCATTCTCTGGTGAGGGGTGTATAATGACACAGTGTCATATGACAACGTGTCATATCGAGAGCTGTGATTTATTTTAAATTAGAAAGGAGTTGCTTGTGATGCCGACCGATACATTTTTTCACTTGCCGCCAGAAAAACAAAAGCGCATCTTAAATGCGGCGAAAAAAGAATTCTCAAGGCTACCGCTGAAAGACGCCTCGATCGCCAACATCATCAAAGATGCCGAGATTCCTCGCGGGAGTTTTTACCAATACTTCGAAAACAAAGAAGATCTTTATTACTATTATTTCCATACGTTGAAAAAAAATAGTCAGCGAGATCTGCTGAAATCGATCCAACATGAAAACGGGGATCTGTTTGCGGGGTTCGAATGGTACTTTTCACGGATGATCGCCGAGGTTTTCAAAGGCAAAAACGCAAACTTTTACCGCAATTTATTTATGAGTATGGATTATCGTTCCTTCCATAAAGTCGTGCCAGAGATGCAGCACAAGATGCATCAAGAAAACAAAGCCGATCGGCAGAAGCAGCAAGCCATCTTTTTGTCAGAGGTCGACAAAGATTTATTGAAAGTCAAAGACGACCATGAGTTGAAAATGCTGATCCAGCTGCTGATGCATACCGTTTTTTCGACGATTGCCGAAGCCTATCGCCAATCAGCGTTTGATCCAGACTATGATCCTGCCGAAGCGATCGCTGATTTCAACAGTAAAGTCCGCTGGTTAAGAGAGGGCGCAAAAAAAGAAAGAGGGGAAACCTATGATTAAGCTGATAAAACGCGTATCCGTCATTTCCATAATCATGGCAGTGGTGTTTATGGTGATCCAAGTCGTTTCTGATTTGTATCTACCGACATTGACTTCCAATATTATCAACAATGGGGTGGCGACAGGCGACATTGATTACATTTGGAAAACCGGCTTTTACATGATCGGCTTTTCATTGATCAGTATCATCGCCGCTTTAGGAAATACGTATTTCGCAACAAGAGAATCACAAAAATTAGGACAAAAACTACGTTCGGACATTTACCAAAAAGTTGAGAATTTTTCTTCTCGATCTTTTGATAAATTTGGGACCGCATCATTGATTACAAGAACCACCAACGACGTCAACCAAATTCAAATGGTGACGCAAATGTTTTTACGTATGATGATCAATGCACCGATCACACTGATTGGGGCGAGTTTCTTGGCCTATCAAAAAGATGCCCAATTAACACGAATCTTTTTAGTCGTTATTCCTATCATGCTAGTATTGGTCGGCGGTATTATGTATTTTGCCGTTCCTTTATTCAAAAGTATGCAAAAGAAAACCGACCGTTTGAACTTAGTCTTTCGTGAAGGCTTGACGGGGGTCCGCGTTATTCGGGCATTTGACAAGACGGATTATGAAGCGAATCGCTTTGATGAAGCCAACAAAGATTACACCCACACCGCGATTAAAGTAAACACCATCGTGGCATTGATGATGCCATTGATGACGTTGATCATGAGTGGGACGAACATTGCCATCACATGGTTTGGGGGACATTATATTGCCGAAATGACCTTAGAAGTCGGAAACTTGATTGCGTTTATGACCTATGCAATGCAAATTTTGATCAGCTTTATGATGCTGTCCATGATCTTCGTGATGGTGCCAAGAGCCCAAGCATCAGCTGATCGGATCAACGAAGTCTTAAATGAAGAAGATGAAATTCTCGATCCAAAAACACCAGCGACATTGAGCTTACAAGGGGACCAAGCAAGCTTGGCCTTTGACCATGTGGCGTATCGCTACCAAGGCGCTGAGAAATTGGCGTTGGAAGATATCGATTTTCAAGCAAAATCTGGTGATTTTGTTGCCATCATCGGTGGGACGGGCTCAGGGAAAACGACCTTAGTCAATCTCTTGCCTCGTTTGTACGATGTGGAGTCTGGTGCAATCAAAATCAATGGGGTCAATATTGCAGAAGTCACCCAGCACAATCTACGAGAAGTCGTGGGCTTTGTTCCGCAAAAAGCGGTACTGTTTTCTGGTACCATTCGTGAAAATATGAAATACGGAAAACCCGATGCATCAGATGAAGAAATCTGGCAAGCACTAGAGATTGCCCAAGCCAAAGATTTTGTCTCCGAACTGGCAGATGGCTTAGATAGCCGTGTAGAACAAGGCGGCGGCAACTTCTCTGGTGGACAACGTCAACGTTTAGCGATCGCTCGTGCGTTAGTGAAACAAGCAGATGTCTATGTCTTTGATGATTCCTTCTCCGCACTGGACTTCAAAACCGATGCCAACTTACGAGCAGCGCTGAAACGCGACATGCAAGACAGCATTATGGTCGTGGTTGCCCAACGGGTCAGCACCGTCATGGATGCCGATACGATCTTAGTATTGGATGAAGGAAAACTCGTAGGAAAAGGAACCCATGAATCATTAATGGCAGACAATGAAACCTACCAAGAAATCGTTTCTTCACAATTGAGAGAGGAGGATCTTGCATGAGTGAAAAGAAAACAACAACACAACACCGTGGCGTACCAATGGGCGGCGGTCCAGGCCGTAACATCGGTGCCAAAGGACCAAAACCAAAAAACTTTTGGGGGACGGTCAAACGGCTTTTCGGGTACATGTCGAAACGCTCCATCGCTATCATTGCCGTCTTCGTTTTAGCGATCGCAGCCGTGATCTTCCAAATCCAAACACCGAAAATTTTAGGGGAAGCGACCACTGAAATTTTTAAAGGTGTCATGATCGGTGCGCAGCAGATGCAAGCCGGCCAACAGGTAACAGAATTTCCTATCGATTTTGAGAAAGTTGGTCAAATCATTTTGATCGCGATCGGCATGTATGTGATTTCAGCCGTCTTCAACTTTCTACAACAGTTTATTATGACCCGTGTCTCGCAACGGACGGTTTATGAGCTGCGTCGTGACTTAGATGAAAAAATGAACCGCTTGCCGATCTCTTACTATGATACTCACTCAAATGGGGATATCATGTCACGGGCGATCAATGATATGGATAATATCGCAAGTACCCTGCAACAAAACTTGACCCAATTTATTACGAGTGTCGTGACCTTTATCGGGGTTTTGTGGATGATGTTGACGATCAGTTGGCAACTGACTTTGGTTGCTTTAGCAACGGTTCCTTTAAGCTTGATCGTCGTGATGATCGTCGCACCAAAATCGCAAAAATTCTTTGCGGCACAACAAAAAAGTTTAGGATTGCTCAATGACCAAGTCGAAGAAACTTACGGCGGTCATACCGTTGTCAAAACCTTCAACCATGAAGCCGCCGATCAAGTCGTTTTTGAAGAAGAAAATGACCGTCTGTATTCCGCTGGTTGGAAAGCCCAATTTATTTCAGCGATCATTATGCCCTTGATGAACTTCATTAAAAACTTAGGCTATGTCTTCGTGGCTGTCCTTGGTGGGATCAAAGTGGCGAATGGGAACATGACGTTAGGGGATGTGCAAGCATTCTTGCAATACACCAATCAATTCTCTCAACCAATCACTCAAATCGCTAGCTTACTAAATACCATCCAATCAACCGTTGCATCTGCCGAACGGGTCTTTGAAGTCTTGGATGAAGAAGAAATGACTGATGAGCCTTCTGGATTGCCAGTGGAAGACAGTGAATACAAAGTTCGTTTCGATCATGTTCAATTTGGTTATGCGCCAGACAAATTATTGATGACCGATTTTAATCTGGATGTTAAAGCTGGTGAGATGGTGGCTATCGTAGGACCTACCGGCGCTGGGAAAACCACGCTGATCAATCTCTTGGAACGTTTTTATGATGTTTCTGGCGGTAGCATTCGTTACGATGGCAAAGATACCCGAGACTTGACTCGTGATGAGTTGCGTAGTAATATCTCGATGGTGCTGCAAGATACGTGGTTGTTTACTGGTTCCATCTATGACAACATTCATTATGGAAATGAAAAAGCAACCAAAGAGCAAGTGATCGCTGCGGCGAAAGCTGCCCATGTGGATGATTTTGTTCGCAAATTGCCAGAAGGCTATGATACGGTCTTGAATGAAGAAGCCAGCAACATCTCCCAAGGTCAACGTCAGCTGATCACGATCGCCCGCGCCTTCTTAGCGGATCCCGACGTTTTGATTTTGGATGAAGCAACTTCTAGTGTCGATACGCGGACGGAAATCTTGATCCAAAAAGCAATGGGTCGTTTGTTAGAAAATCGGACCAGCTTTGTGGTTGCTCACCGTCTCTCTACGATTCGTGATGCTGACAATATCATCGTGATGAATCACGGGTCCATTGTTGAGACTGGAAATCATGAGGAATTGATGGCACAAAACGGTTTCTATGCAGACCTGTATAACAGTCAATTTTCAGAAGAAGTGGCGTGATCCACTGTTTGTAATGAAAGAAATTCTTCCCCAAATAATGATAAACAGACCGCCAAAGGTTGACTGAAAGAAAGCAGTGATTGTCACTGCTTTCTTTTTTTTATGAATTTTTATCGCTTTAATTTAAATATTTATTGCAATTAACTGGATTAAAATGTATATTAATACATAATTTCGAATAATCCAAGACAAGGAGTGAAACCAATGAGTCATCTTTTTCCTAATTACAGCCGTTTACCCATCGATATCCAGCAAGGCAACGGCAGCTATGTGGTAGATTCGCAAGGCAACCAATATTTAGATTTAACAAGCGGCATCGGGGTCGTTAATCTCGGTTATGGGCATCCCAAAGTGCAAGCCGCATTGATGACACAAGCAGAGCAGATTTGGCATGTGCCGAATTTGTATGACAGCCAGTTGCAAGAAGAAGTTGCCCAAAAGCTGACCCAAAATCAAAAGAGCGCTTCAGACGAGCCGTATCTGGCTTATTTTTGCAATAGTGGCGCTGAGGCGAACGAAGCTGCTTTAAAGTTGGCTCGCAAAGCGACTGGCCGCAGCAAAGTCATTAGTTTTGAACAATCTTTCCATGGTCGGACCTTTGGGGCGATGTCTTTGACTGGGCAAAGTAGTATCCATGATGGGTTTGGACCGTTAGTACCAGAGATGGTGTATGTACCCTTTAATGACCTTGAGGCATTGCAAGCCGTTTTAGATGAGCAGACGGCAGCCGTGTTTTTAGAATTGATCCAAGGCGAAGGCGGTGTGATCCCTGCTGAGGTGGCGTGGGTCCAAGCGGTGGCAGCCCTTTGTCAGGAGTTGGGGGTACTACTGGTGGTGGATGAGATCCAAACCGGGATGGGACGGACAGGAACACTGTTTGCTTTTGAAGGATATGGCATTGAACCTGATCTTTTTACCGTAGCAAAAGGGCTTGGTAACGGGATCCCTGTCGGAGCGATGCTAGGCAAAAGCCATTTGCAAACGGCTTTTGGACCGGGGAGTCACGGTTCGACCTTTGGTGGCAATAAATTAGCGATGGCCGCTGCTAGTGCCGTTTGCAGTGTGTTGCAAGAAGGGGACATTCAAGTCAATGTTCAATTGCGCCAGCAGCAGTTTCTCGACGGATTGCAAGGACTATCTAAGGTGCAGGCGATTCGTGGGAAAGGATTGATGATCGGTATCGAATTAGCCGATTCGGAAAGCTTGCAATCCGTGTTGACCCAACTGCGGAACCAAGGCCTCCTCGCATTAAAAGCGGGAACCAAGGTTTTGCGCTTGCTGCCGCCTTTAACGATCTCGCAAGAGGAAACGACAGCAGCCTTGGCGATTTTGCAAGCTGTCTTAGCATAATTGCATAAAAATAGATTTTTCGGGCTTTTTTTCTTATAAAAACCGAATAATAGCGAATTTATTTTGAATAGTTTTATAAATAATCATTGACAGAGCGATGGGAGTTTCTTATAATCTTAAGTAAATTCTTTTGAGGAGTGACGTGTTTGAAGGCAGCAATCGTTGGTGTAACAGGGTATACCGGAATTGAATTGATTCGTTTGATCCAGCAACATCCCCAATTGGAGGTGGGCACCTTGCATAGTCATTCTATGCATGAAAATTCATCAGTTTTGTATCCTCATTTAATTGGACTGACAGAGCGGCTGATCGAACCTTTTGATGCAGAAAAAATCCAAAAGGAAAATCAACTCGTGTTTTTTGCGACTCCTGCTGGAATCAGCAAAGAACTCGCAGCGACTCTTGTCGCAAATGACTTTCCAGTGATTGACCTTTCCGGTGATCTGCGATTGAAGGATCGGGATAGCTATCAAAAATGGTATCACCAAGAAGCTGCACCTGCCGAGTTGTTGGCACAAGCGACCTATTCGCTGCCTGAGTTTGCAACGACTCCTGGCAATTTGATCGCCAATCCAGGCTGTTATGCGACTGCTGCCATTTTAGCTGCTGCGCCGTTGGTTCAGCAAAAACTATTCAGCGGTACGTTGATTTTTGATGGCAAGTCGGGTTTGTCGGGTGCTGGTAAGAAATTGACGGACAGCAGTCACTTTGCAACCGCTGCGGATAACATGACGATGTATAAGCCAAATCAGCATCAGCATATTCCTGAGATCATGCAGCAGTTTCAGCAATGGGATCAGGCAATGCCGCCGATCCAATTTTCTACCAGCTTACTGCCTGTCAAAAGAGGGATCTTTATGACGCTTTATGCGCCTATCAAAGACGCGATTTCGCAAGAGGACATCTATGAGCAGTACGTAAAAACGTATCAAGACCATCCGTTTGTCCGAGTGCAACCGTTAGGAAAGCTGCCCGAGCTGCGGCAAGTGACGGGAACGAATTTTTGTGACATTGGCATATGTTTCAATCCGCTGACCCAAGTGTTGACCGTTGTCGCAGTGATCGATAATTTAGGCAAAGGGGCTGCTGGCCAAGCGATCCAAAACTTCAATCGATGGGCAAAGATACCAGAAACGACTGGTCTTATGCAAGCACCGTTATATCCATAAAATAGCCAACAGACGCGTGAGGATACTCGTGTCAGCCAGTGGACAATCCGCAAAAAGGTGGCAGTAGGAGGAAAGAAAATGAAAGAAATCGAAGGAACGATCGCAACCCCCAAAGGTTTTTTTGCCGACGGTCTGCATTGCGGTCTGAAGAAAGAGAAAGTCGATCTTGGTTGGATCGTCTCTGAAGTGCCAGCCAGTGCTGCGGCAGTCTTTACCACCAATCAAGTACAAGCGGCACCCATTCTCGTTACAAAGGAAAAAATGCAAGCAGGCACCTTGCAAGGCGTGATCGTCAATGCGGGCAATGCCAATGCTTGTACCGGGGAGCAAGGTTTAAAAGATGCACAAGAGATGGCAGAATTGGCAGCAGCCCAGCTGCATACGAGTCCCGAAGCCTTTGCGGTAGCCTCCACCGGGATCATTGGTAAGAGCTTACCGATGGAAAAAATCACTGCAGGGATTCAGCAACTAAACAGGCAAGGGGATGCCCACCGATTTCAAAGAGCGATTTTGACGACGGATCTGACTGAAAAAAGCAGTGTCATCCAATCAACGATCGCTGACAAAACGGTGACTGTTGCGGGCTGTGCAAAAGGGTCTGGTATGATCCATCCCAATATGGCTACGATGCTGGCCTTTGTTACGACGGATGCGGCGATCGCTCCAGCACTCTTGCAAGCACTGCTGAAAGAATTAACCGACGTTACCTTCAATCAAATCACGGTCGATGGCGATACATCCACCAATGATATGGTGTTAGTTTTAGCCAACGGGTTAGCCAAAAATCCAACGATTGAAGCTGACACGCCAGCTTATCATGAGTTTAAAGGGATGCTCAAAGCAGTTCTGACCGCACTAGCCAAAGCAGTTGCAAAGGACGGAGAAGGCGCCAGCAAATTGATCGAAGCTCACACGAGTGGAGCTGTGACCGATGAAGCAGCCCGAATGATCAGCAAAACCATCGTTGGTTCGCCACTGGTCAAAACAGCCCTCTTTGGCAAAGACCCGAACTGGGGGCGTATCTTATGTGCAGTGGGCTATAGTGGGCAGCCGATCGACCCAGCAACGGTATCGATTGCATTAGCCGACATTCCCGTCTTTGTCCAAGGGACACCGGTAGCTTTTGACGAAACCATCATGCAAGAACAGTTGGCGGAAAATGAAGTCAAAGTCGCTGTCGAGCTGAAAGAAGGGACAGGCGTTGGCACCGCTTGGGGCTGTGATCTGACGTATGACTATGTGAAAATCAACGCACTATATCATACCTGAAAGAAATCAGGTACTAGACAAAAAGGAGCGAGTAGATGGAAACGATCGTAGTAAAAATCGGCGGTGTCGCCTCAGACAATTTAACCCCGTCATTCTTTGAGACGATAGCAGACTGGCAAGCTGCGGGCAAAAAAGTAGTCATCGTCCATGGCGGCGGTCACTACATCTCAGAAATGATGGAGAAAATGGCGTTGACAGTCACGATCAAAGACGGCCTGCGGGTGACCGACCCCCAGACGCTTGAAGTAACTAGAATGGTCCTTTTGGGACAAGTTCAACCGCTGATCACGACCGCTTTCCAGCAAGCTGGGTTCCATGCCGTAGGACTGAATGCTGGCTGTGATCAACTGATTCAAGGAGAAGTCATTAATGAAGAAAAATTAGGACAGGTGGGGAAGGTTCAACAAATCAACGCTGCTTTCCTGCAGCTCTTGACAGAGAAAAAACATGTCCCGATCCTAGCACCGCTAGGAATTACCCCAGAGGGGCAATGGCTGAACATCAATGCCGATGAAGTAGCGTGTCAGGTTGCTGCTAGTTTACAAGCCGAAAAACTATATTTGTTGACGGATGTCCCTGGGATCAAGCAAGAAAGCCAGTGGTTATCGGCTGTTTCTTTTGAAGAGATCCCCCGTTTGATCACCGAAGAAGTAGTCACAGGCGGCATGCTGCCAAAACTAAAAAGTGCGCAGAAAGCCTTGAAAGCAGGGGTAGCTGCCGTTTGTATCACCGATCGAATCGATCGTTTAGGAACCCAGATCCTCGCGGCAAGTCCAGCCGCAGCTGTCTGTAGCTGAAGCCATTAGCAACACCCAAATGCCTCTTCTCTACTCATAAAAATGCAAAATTCTGACTTTTCTGTGCTTTTCTTCTTATTTTCTCTAAAAAAAGAATAAAATAGGTAGGGATTTCATTTGCTAGAATTTCGTTTTATCAGTACAATGAGTACATATGTAAGTAGGGGGAGAAACAATGACAGATTTCTTATTGGGGAGCAGTACGAAGTTGCTGACTGTTGCAATCCGGGTAAAAGACCGTGATCAAGCGATTGCCTTTTATCGGGATGTACTTGGTTTTGAGTTGAAAAGAGAAGAAAATGAATTGGCCATCTTTGGTCTAAAAGGATTAGATAGAGAAGTTTTATGGTTGGAAGAAAGCCCGCGTGCCAACGATCACTTCGGCGAGATCAAAAAAATGCAGCGCATCGTCTTAGCCGTATCCTCATTAGAAGAAGCGGCAACTATCGCGAGCAATGCCCAACAAAAAGCGATTGCTTTCGAAGAAGCTCGTTATGAAGCGAATCAATTAGGCTTTATTATAGCTGATCCAGAAGGGAACAAAATTGAAGTCTTATTTACAGCACCCGCAGGAACTTCGGTACCAAAAGACGAAGCAGAATTGATCAAAGCGGCACCTGCAAAAGCGGCTGGCTTATCAAAAGAAGCTCATTTTGGCAAGCTGTATTTAAACGTCAGTGATCTAGCCAAAGAGCAGCTTTTCTTAGAAGAAAGCTTAGGATTGAAAACAAAAGAAGCCGAAACGAAGGAATTTATCCTCAATGATGGTGACTTCCAAGTCGGCTTGACTGAAGCACAAGGTGGTACGATCGATTTGCCGACCCATGAGGTGCTTGGCTTAGACTTCTTGAAAATCTCCATCAGTCAAGAAGATATCGATACATTGGAAAAGCACTTGTCTGAGAAGAACCAAGAGTTCTTCATCGACAAAAAACGGAAGTTGTTGACGACCTACGATGCGATCGGGATCGAATGGTGGTTTATCGTTAAAAAATAAATCTAAATAGATAAGAAAAAACATCGGAAACTCTTTTGAGTAGTCGATGTTTTTTGATGACTAAGAAACCAAGCAAGCGAATCGACTAGCTGATCGAGTCGGATAGTTGGAGGAAAAAAGGGGATAACGAGTTTTGTTTGCTGCTAAAAAGTGCTAAAGTTAGAAGCAAGACAAGCCTGAAAGGAGCGAGTATGGAACGATGACAATGTACCCAAAAACAGTACAGCTCATTCAAGAGAAAATGCCGACCGTTTTCCCAGGAGCGGTGCTGCGGTTTATCGCCGGTGAAACCCAAGAGACTCATGTATTCGGACAGGCAGCGCTTCTTCCGAAAACCGAACCTATGACGAAAGATCATTTGTTTGATTTAGCCTCATTGACGAAAGTCATTTGTACAACCACCGTCCTGCTAAGACTTTGGGATCAAGGAAAAATCGAAATGGAGGCGCCGCTTACTCGTTGGCTGCCAGCGTTTAAAGACGATCGGGTAACGATCAAGCACTTGCTGACGCATACGGCAGCCATCAACACGTGGATTCCTCATCGAGACCAGTTGGATGCTGCTGCCTTGCGCAAGGCGTATTTGCAGCTTGAAAGCAGTGATACGATCGGTCAAACGGTCAGCTATACGGATACTGGGACGATTTTGCTGGGCTTTTTATTGGAGGAGCTGTATCAAAAACCAGTGACCGAGATTTTTCAAGAAGAAGTCTTGACGCCTTTAGGCATGAAGAACAGCGGCTTTCCGCCTTTTCCTCCTTCACAGCTGCCAATGATCGTTCCTACCCAGCAGCAGCCAGACGGCAGCATCCTTAGAGGAATCACCCACGATCCTAAGGCACGGGTTTTGGGAAACCATGCCGGCAACGCAGGGTTGTTTTCTACCGTGGATGACTTGACGCTTTTCGTTCAACTGTTACTGGCAAATGGTCAGCAGCAAGGAGCGCCGTTTTTCTCAGAAAAAGTCATGCAGGCGCTGGCTCACAGGCAGACGCCTGAAAGCACAAAGCCTCGCACCTATGGTTGGGACTTATTAGGTGCACCGTATCAATTATTTCATACAGGCTATACAGGCACGTTTCTCGCAGCAGATATCCCTAACAAAAAAGCGTTTATTTTCTTATCGAATCGGGTCCATCCAGTGGATCATCGAGAAAGCTATTTGGGTCATCGTGACGAAATCCTGCAATGTTACTTAAAAGAATCTGCCGAATAAGCGGATTCATGCTATAATATGCACGAACAACTAGAGAGGGGAACAATTATGGAACCATTGTTTATGAAACCTGTTTTTCAAGAAAAAATTTGGGGCGGCAGTCGCCTGCATTCTGTTTTTGGTTTTGATTTACCGAGCGACAAGATCGGTGAAAATTGGGCGATCAGTGCGCATCCTCATGGGGTGAGCGTCATTGAAAATGGTCCGTTTAAAGGCAAAACATTGGCGGATCTTTGGCAAGACCATCAAGAACTATTTGGTCATTCAGACGAACCAGTCTTTCCATTATTAATTAAAATTTTAGACGCGGAAGATGATCTATCCGTTCAAGTCCATCCTGATGACACGTATGGGTTAGCCCATGAAGGGGAATTAGGGAAAACGGAATGCTGGTACATCATTGATGCCGAACCAGGTGCGGAAATCATTTATGGCCACCATGCCCAAACCAAAGAAGAACTTGCGGAAATGATCGAAGCGGGTCGTTGGGATGATTTGTTAACAAAAGTCCCTGTGAAAAAAGGCGATTTCTTCTATGTGCCAAGTGGAACGATCCATGCCATTGGAAAAGGGATCATGATCTTGGAAACCCAGCAGAGTTCGGATACGACTTATCGGGTGTACGACTATGATCGTACCGATGATCAAGGACAAACTCGGGAGCTGCATATCCAACAATCGATCGATGTGACGACGATTCCTGCACGGACGCCAGAATTATCGATCCGTGAGGTCAAACAAGGACAATCAGCAGTCGTTACCTATCTTGAAACGCCATTTTTCAATGTGTATGAGTGGGAAGTACGTGGAAAATTATCGTTGGCACAAAAGGCCGATTATACCTTGATGACCGTGATCGATGGGTATGGGCATTTGATGATCGACGGTCATTCCTATGAACTAAAAATGGGCACGAGCTGCATTTTGCCAAACCCGATCAAGAAATGGGAATTGGTTGGTGAATTGACTGTCATTGCCTCTGAACCTGGAAAAAAATAAAACGATCAGTAAGTGACGTGAGCCGCACGAGCAAAACAGCACACGTTCCTGATTTTTCGTAAGGCTGAACTCGTTCAGCTGCCTGTCATCATTGGCGATTTTTCCGCTTTTGACTGACAGGTTTTTTCGTATGGACACTCACGATAGACGTCTGAGGAAGATTTGTTATAATGGCAGTAATGAAGGATAGGTGAAAAGAATGGTTTACTTAGATCATGCAGCAACGACACCGCTGCATCCAGAAGTGATCAAAGTGATGAGTGAAACGATGCAGACATTATTTGGCAATCCATCAAGCATTCATCATTATGGTCGAGACGCCCACACCCAATTAGAATTGGCTCGTCAAGCGATCGCTCAGCAGCTAGGAGTCAAAGAACATGAGATCATTTTTAATAGTGGTGGTACCGAAAGTGATAATACAGCAATCATCGGTACAGCCCTTAGCAAACAAGCACAAGGCAAACATATCATTACGACCCAGATCGAACATCCGGCGGTCATTGAGAGTATGCGCTATTTAGAAGGCTTAGGTTTTGAGGTGACCTATTTGCCCGTAGATCAAAAGGGGCAATTGGCCGTCAGTGAAGTTGAGGCTGCCTTACGTCCCGATACGATTTTAGTATCCATAATGACGGCAAACAATGAAACGGGCAATTTGCTGCCGATTGCAGAAATTGGGGCCCTTTTACGGGAGCATCCCGCCGTGTTTCATACCGATGCCGTGCAAGCTTATGGCAAGATCCCGCTTGAAATCAATGAAAACAGTATTGATCTTCTAAGCATTTCTGCTCACAAAATCAACGGACCAAAAGGGATCGGCTTTTTGTATAAACGAGATGGCTTGTCGCTGCCTGCGCTACTCCATGGCGGCGAGCAAGAAGAAAAACGGCGAGCAGGGACGGAAAACTTAGCAGCCATCATGGGAATGGCCAAAGCAGCTTCTTTGCATACCCCCGAAGCGCAGCAAGCAGCGGCGGAACAATATCAAACGTTTGCCGATGTGCTGATGGAGACCTTAGCAGCACAAGGCGTCGATGTTCAGTTGAATGGTGATCCAGCACACAAATTGCCGCATATTTTGAATCTGCGTTTCCCAGGTGTCAGCAGTGACTTGCTGCTGATGAAATTGGACTTAAAAGGGGCTGCGATCTCGACAGGCAGCGCTTGTACGGCGGGCAATGTGGAGCCCTCCCATGTGCTAGAAGCGATGGTGGGCAAAGAGCATCCAGCTATTCGGGAATCGGTCAGAGTCAGCTTTGGCTATGGTAACACATTGGCGGAAATCGAAGCATTTGCTCAGCTATTAGCAGAAACTGTCTTAGCCACGAAAAAGTAGGAGAACAGCTAGCAATCTCGCTGAAAACTATTTATAATGAAAGAAATGATGTTAAAGAGGTGAAGAACATGGCATTTGAAACAACAGCAACCGTTTTAGGCGCAGCAACCCAATACCGCATTGCTCCTGAAGCAAAAAAATATACGTTGCGGGACAATGGCTTTACAGAAACGAACGGCGGCAACTTCCAATTGATTCGCGGCCTTGAAGCAACACCCCAAAGCAAAGAAGGCTTTAAATTAAAAATCACTGTTGCAAAAGATCTGCAAACCTTCAAGATGTCCATCACGACAGCCAATGGGTTAAAAGCAGTCAACATTTTCAAAGATGAACAGCACAAAATGCTGCAAGAAAAATTTTACTTTTTAATGGATGGTTTTATCAGCCGCGGGTTGTTTGTCAAAGCGTAAGCTTTTGCCAAAAGCAGCTATATCATTCAAAGGGCAAGAAGTGTGTCACTCCGCCAAGCAGGCATGGGATTGATACACTTCTTTTGTATCTTTGGCGGTTTCTTTTTATACTATAGAAAACAAACCCTAGGTGTTCGCAGGAACAGGATGAGTTAAGACGAGAAAGAGGGAATCAAGATGAAACGAACCTTAAACAAGCAATCAGTGCTAGCCGTCGGCATGGGGACTTGGCATATGGGGGATGACCCAGCCAAGGAAAAAGCCGAGATCGATGCGTTGCAAGCGGGCATCAAAGCTGGAGCGGCTGTCATCGATACCGCAGAAATGTACGGCGAGGGAAACGCAGAAACGCTAGTTGGCAAGGCGATCCAGCCCTTTACACGAGGGGATCTTTATTTGATTTCAAAAGTCTATCCTTGGAATGCCTCCGCAGATGAATTGCCGAAAGCTTTAGACCGCAGCTTAGCGCGTTTAGGCACCGACTATCTTGATCTGTATCTGCTCCACTGGCGAGGAGATGTGCCGTTAGCAGAAACAGTTGACGCACTAGAAGCTGCCAAAGCCTCTGGAAAGATTCGTGCATGGGGCGTCTCTAATTTTGACGTGGCAGATATGGAGGAGCTGTTGCGGTTAGAAAACGGCGATCAATGTGCCGCCAACCAAGTACTCTATAATTTAGGTGCCCGGGGGATCGAATACGATCTTTTTCCTTGGCAGGCAGAGGCTGAGATTCCTGTGATTGCCTACTCACCCATTGCTCAAGGCGATCGGCTAGGGCACCACTTCAAAAATGATGAAGTGTTGAAAGAGCTGGCAGAAGCCAAAGGCTGCACGATCTTTCAGCTGCTTTTGGCATGGACCCTTCGACAACCCCACGTCTTAGCGATCCCCCAAACCAGTGACTCGCTGCATATGCTGCAGAACATTGAAGCTTGCAAAATCGTTTTTTCCCAAAGCGAATTGGCAGCAATCGATGCGCGGTTTCCTGCACCGACGAAAAAGCAGCCGTTAGCGATGATTTAAAGACGCTGATCACAGAAAAAGCACCAAGGTAAGGAGCGACTATGAAATTTTTTACGTCTGATACCCACTATTTTCATGCAGCCTTGCTCGGGGACAATGACTTTGCCCCACGCCCCTTTGAGACAGTGACGCAAATGCATGAAACGATGATCTCCAGCTGGAATGAGGTCGTTGCGGATAAAGATGTCGTCTATCATTTAGGGGATGTCGCGATGCACCCTGACTACGAAGCGGGCTTTCCAGAAATTGCTGCGCTGTTAGCACAGCTGCAGGGCAAAATCGTTTTTATCAAAGGCAATCATGATACCAGAGCTTTCTTTGCGTACTTGCGCAAGCATGATCCTGGTTGTTTGGGAGCCGAAAAGTATGCGTTTGAAGATGTCGGTGTCTTGCTGAAGCTTGCTCATCAGCAATTTATACTGACCCATTATCCTATGCTGCTGGGGATCACCAAAAACAGCCGCAATCTGCATGGGCACATTCATCATCACAGTGTACCGATCGCTGAGAATCTCAACGTAGGAGTCGATGCACCAGAATTGGCGTTTCTGCCACAGCCGCGTCCTTTTGGTCGGCCAGTTTCCGAAAATGAACTGGCGGTGTTGTATCATGCAAAACAACAAGAACTTACTAAGCTGGCTCGTTAACAGATAACAAAAAAAGCAAGCGTCCAAACAGATTTGGGCGGCTTGATTTTTTTGTGATGACTTTGACAGCAAGCTTTGATTAAGGAAATTTTTTTGATAAAAATAAACTTTATATGTAAAAAATAATCGATTCCAAGAGTTATTATTTGATGGATATTTAAGAAATGTGTATGCTTTAAGTAGAAAGCAGTAAAGGAGGTTGCCAATGCGTAAGATTTCTAAAGTGATTTTTATCATCGGATTGCTTTTACTCTTACTTGTCTTTTATTTTGGGATCATCGCCAATCAGCAAGCGGCTTCATTGCCTGTTTACTTGATTCCTTTGGATGAATATCCTTGGGTCGGATCTTCCATGAGTATGCTGCTCTTTTGGTTATCTGTTGGCTTTGCCATTTTTACCGTGATCGCGCTCTTTGTCGTTTTGTTTTATCCAAAACGTTCGGACCGCTTGATCATTTCCCATAAGACAGGCGATTTAGTGATTCAGAAGAAGGCGTTAGAGCATTTTGTGCTTGAACGGGTGAAACAAGCAGATTTCATCCATCAGCCATCCGTAAAAATCAAAATCGTCAAGAATAAAGTATCCGTAAAAATCGATGGAGAAATGAAACAAACAGCAGCCATCCCGCAAAAACAAGAAGCATTGGTTGGTGAGATCAGCAGCAGTCTGCAGCAGCTTTTCGGTATCGAAAGCAATATCCAAACGGAAGTTGTCTTAAAAGATACGCAAGAAACGCCAGCAGCCCATGACCAGCCGCGTGTAGTTTAGGAGGAACAGGTATGAGTGAATGGTTCTACCACTATAAGATCCCGCTTATCTTTGCAGGTTTCGGTTTGATCCTAGCGATCCTGTTTCTAACGATCGGCTTTTTGAAAACCATACTGCTGGTGCTGTTTACGGCACTAGGTATGTATCTGGGATTTTATCTCAAAGAAGTCGGATTCTTTGAACAATTTCAAAGACCGCGCCGTTAACTTTGGTAACATTATTAGTTTAATTTATATCAAGATTATAGTAGGAGGAATGTACGATGGAAAACCAAACAAAACCAACAACAGGTGTTAAAGGAGAATTAACTTACGAAGATAAAGTGATTCAAAAAATCGTAGGCATTGCATTAGAATCTGTAGACGGACTCTTAACAGTCGATGGCGGTTTCTTCTCAAATATTGCAGGTAAATTAGTCAACACCGATGATGTGACTTCAGGGATCAACGTTGAAGTTGGGAAAAAACAAGTGGCAGTCGATCTTGATATCGTTGCAGAATACGGCAGCGACATGACCACGATCTACGACCAAATCAAAGAGGTTGTTTCAACACAAGTCAACAAAATGACGAATTTAGACGTCATCGAAGTAAACGTGAACGTAGCAGATGTCAAAACACGTGAACAATTCGAAAAAGACTCTGAAACAGTTCAAGACAAAGTAAGCAGTGCGGCAGAAACAACTGGCGACTTTGCGTCAAAACAAACACGTAAAGCCAAAGGTGCCTTCAACCGAACAACGACGCGTATTCAAGAAAACAACGAACCACGCGTTCAATAATAGTAAGATAAGCAAAAGACTAGCTTCGGCTAGTCTTTTTTTGTCGCAAAACTGGCGTGTTTTTGCAGCTTCAGCCGATCAGAACATCAAAGCCAAAAGCTCCAATAATGGATTCCTTCTGCTTGAAAGACATCGTTAGGATAGCTTTTCTCATAATGGGCTTTTTCGGGGGAATCATTAGGATCGAATACTTGAATCGCTCCTTCTTTGTTCAAAGCCAATACCATGATATGTCCGGAGGTCGTAAAGGTTCCTGCTTGAACCGAGACCACAACGGGGATGCCTTGTGTCATTTTCTCATAGGCAGCCGCAAAGGAACTTCCTAAATCGGCAAATTGGTAACCAAAAGCTTCGGCAAACTGAGGAAAGATTTGCCAACTCGTTCCTTGTTTGGGAAGATAAAATTGATCGCCAGCCCACTTTAATAGTTTGTCAGGATTCGACGGATGATCCGTCCAAAAAGAATCGATCATCGCTAAAGAAGCAATAGCGCACCCGTTTGCTGCAAACGTATTTTGCGTTTCTCCATATCCATATGTGTTATTGCCCCAGCGTTGATCGGTTTGTACAATCAACGGCACTTGCTGCGTGTCTGCCATCGCTTGTTGAATCATTTGATTGGCTTGGTGAGTGAACTCTTTTGAGACAAGCGCTGTCTGATCAAACGCAGCATCCCTGACCTGATCAATCACGTAATGAATGACAAAAACACCACCGATGAGAAAAAGCAGTAGCGCAAGGCTCTTTCTTTTCTTTCCGTCGTTTCTCCTAGTTTTCGATATCCCTGTGTGTGATCTCATGAAATGCCCCTCCTCGTAAAGTAGTATCTAAGAGAAGTATAGTCTTTTTCTGATAGCGGCATTTCTACATTTCCTGAAGAATTCCATACGATTTTATGACAAACGACCGTTTAAATGGTAAAATGCGGCTTCTTAGCATTCGCTTATCTAGTTGTCTTTGAACAATGGGAGTCGTTTGGATGGCTGTCGATAAGATACACAAAAAGCAGCGCTTCTTCTATTAGACTGAGTGGGTGGAATAACGAAGAGCAACTTCTCTCCAGATGTCTTTTCTAAAAAAGGAATTTATAAGAAAAGACAGCAAACAGTGAACTTTTTTGTGTTTTGTTGTATAATGCAAATTACTGAAAAGTTGCGACCTTCAAATCGTAGATGATTTCAGAATCTATAATTGAAATGATGGTGAAACGATCATGTCTAACGAAAACACCCGTGTGGTGGTTGGAATGAGTGGCGGGGTAGACTCGTCAGTAACAGCACTTTTGCTGAAAGAACAAGGGTATGATGTTGTCGGGATCTTTATGAAAAATTGGGATGATACCGATGAAAACGGTGTTTGTACCGCAACAGAAGACTACAAAGACGTAGCCAAAGTGGCTGCGCAAATCGGGATTCCTTATTATTCAGTGAATTTCGAAAAAGAATATTGGGACCGTGTATTTGAATATTTTCTTGCAGAATACCGTGCCGGACGGACGCCAAATCCAGATGTCATGTGTAACAAGGAAATCAAGTTCAAAGCCTTTTTGGATTATGCGATGGATCTTGGTGCCGACTATGTAGCAACTGGCCATTATGCGCAAGTGACTGTTGATGAAAACGGCGTAACTCATATGTTGCGAGGCGTGGATAACAACAAAGATCAAACGTATTTCTTAAGCCAATTGTCACAAGAACAATTGAGCAAAACCATGTTCCCACTAGGCGGCATGGAAAAATCAGAAGTACGAGCGATCGCTGAACGGGCAGGTCTAGCAACAGCCAAGAAAAAAGATTCCACGGGTGTCTGCTTTATCGGAGAAAAGAATTTCAAACAATTTTTGAGTAATTACTTGCCAGCGAAAAAAGGCAATATGGTTACATTAGATGGCGAAGTCAAAGGACAACACGATGGCTTGATGTACTACACCATCGGACAACGTCAAGGCTTAGGTATTGGCGGCGGCGGTGCCACTCAAGAACCATGGTTTGTCGTAGGAAAAGACTTGGCGACCAACACTTTGTATGTGGGGCAAGGATTCCATCACCCCGCATTGTATGCAGATCGCTTGGAAGCAAGCCAAATCCACTTTACTACAGAACAAGACCGCAGCACGGAATTTTCATGCACAGCAAAATTCCGCTACCGTCAACAAGATGTACCAGTAACGGTGCGTCTATTAGATGGAGATCGAGCAGAAGTGATTTTTGACGAACCAGTCCGCGCCATCACTCCTGGACAAGCAGTCGTTTTTTATGACGGGATGGAATGCTTGGGCGGCGGTTTGATCGATGCAGCCTACAAAGAAGCCAAAGAATTACAATATGTTTAACCACTAACACAATCAGCCCTAGCTAAGAACACTGAACCAATCAGTTGCACTTAGCTAGGGCTTTTTATAAATCAATTCGAAAAACCGATTAGAGCGAGCGCTTTCCATTTTTAAAAAATAGTCAAATTATGCTATAATTTAGATAGAAAATGAATGTTTTTGATGCATTGGCATTTTTAAAAGAAAGGAGGAGGAGCATGAATCGTACAAAAGCCAATCTCATGAAATGGGGGGGTGTCGTTAGTGTCGTAGGGGTGGTGATGCTTCATCAGACTCATGTCATTTCAAGCCAAATCAACCATCTTGCCTTAGCCGTACTATGGGGTTTAGCCGGGTATTTGATTGTTTTTAAAAAGTTCTACTTTTTGTCCTCTCAGATTGCGGGGCATTCCGATCAGTATAACCAAGCAGAAGTCAAGTGGGGCAAAATTGCGGGAGTGGTCGCCTTCTGTATTGCGCTGATCAATTTGATTTTAGTCTTTGTGTGAGTGCGACGGAAAAAAGCCACCAAAAGAAATCTTTGGCGGAAACTGGGTTGCTTTGCTCATGATCGATCATCAAATTCGGCTTGGTGTGCTTGAAAAAAGCGGTGATACTGCTGGACACTAGCTAACTGGGTCCACTTCCGAACATCGACGGGCGTTTGATCCAAATCATAGATTTTGGCTTCCTTTAAAGATAAAACGAAAGGACTATGGGTAGCAATAATGAATTGACACTGTTCATAGCGGACAAAATCTTCCAGTAACTGCACCAGTTCCAGCTGACGCTCAGCAGAAAGAGAATTTTCTGGTTCATCTAATAAGTAAAGGCTGTTGGGACGAATCTTTTCTTGAAAGAAGCGAAAGGCACTTTCGCCATTGGAATATTCTCGGACATTGTCGATCAAGTGCTTGCGGGTGAATTTGGACTGTGTGTTGGATCGTGCAAGATTGATTTTCTTCAATTCATGGTAGTCGTCAAAACCTGTGAAACGAAAGTCCGCATACTTTGCTTGGTAGTATTCTTGGAATACTTCTTCTCGGCGATGATCGATCCCTTGATTCAAGTTTCGAATAGCCAGCATGTAATCAAAGACATCATCGCTGGTCAAAAGTACTTTTTCTTGCGGTTCGTCGATGCTGCCAGTAGTACAGTAGGCTAAGTAGTCCTCGAAAAAATTCGAGCGATTATACGCAGCAAAGCGCCGCGCGTGGATCTTTTCGGCAATCACGTTCAATGCGGTGGTTTTGCCAGAACCATTGCCGCCATATAAGATCGTGACCGGTTCAAAATCGATCTGCTGAAAAAGGCGGGCACTGAGAATCTGAAAAGGGTAGTAAGAATCATAAACGGTTCGTTTGATGGAATGGAAAAAATCAAACTCGGTCTCTTGATCGGGAAAAGTGATTTGTTCGAGATACATAGGGCACCTCCTGGCAATTTCATGGTTGTCATTATTGTAGCATATCCATCGCAGTCAAATTTTTTTTACGAGGTTAAAATAAATCTTGTTTGATATTTTTTTAATCTTTTGATGTTATATTCACAACAGGAAACATCTGTGCTAGACTATAGGGGCATAGAAATGATGTAATCTTAAACAACCGATAAATCGTACAAAAAAACGAGGGTTTAATGAATTTTTAAAGCAATGTTTAAATGCTGAAACTTATTCCTTGCAAGTTTAAGTAAAAGTGACTAATATGAGGAAGGAATCGTGAAAGGAGCAATGGAATGTATCAAGTAGTAGTCATGTATGGGGACAATGAACCGTGGTGGTTTTTTGAGGGATGGCAGTCAGATATTCAAGAGGCGTTCACATTTGCAACTTTCAGCGAGGCGCAGTCATTTTATGAACAAAAATGGCAAGAAATCAGAGAAGAGTATTCGTACATAAATGCAAAATCAAACTTTATGACGGCTTTTTGGAATGAAGAAGACGAACGCTGGTGCGAAGAATGCGACGATTACCTCCAACAATATATTGGACTGGCATTGCTTAAAGAGTATCAGCAAGTCGTCGATGAAAGCAGGAAAGATTTTTATGAAACAACTAATTCTAGCGGAAAAGCCAAGCGTTGCCAAAGACCTCAGCAAAGTTTTGGGCTGTGAGCAAAAACATAAAAATTATTACGAAGGACCCAAGGCGATCGTTACTTGGGCCCTTGGTCATTTATTGGGCTTGAAAATGCCTGAAGATTTAAACAAAGACTGGGCATCATGGCAGATGGAAACGTTACCGATGATCCCTAAGTCCATCGGGATCAAGCCGTTACCAAAAACCGGTCATCAACTAAAAGCCATCAAACAACTGGCTCAAAGAAAAGATGTCGGGGAAGTCGTGATCGCTACCGATGCGGGAAGAGAAGGGGAGCTAGTCGCTCGCTGGATTTTGGAGTGGGTTCGTTTTGACAAACCAGTCAAACGTTTGTGGATTTCTTCGCAAACCCCTAAAGCCATCAAAGAAGGCTTTGCAAAATTGCAGTCAGCCAAGCACTACGACAATCTTTACTACTCCGCCCTTGCGCGGGCAAAAGCCGACTGGCTGGTAGGGTTGAATGTCACCCGGGCATTGACGGTCAAATATCAAGACAATCTTAGTGCGGGTCGGGTCCAAACCCCTACCTTAGCTTTGGTGCGCAGTCAGGAAATGCAAATCGAGAGTTTCCGTCCGCAAACCTATCATGTGATTACCCTAAACGTAGGCGATGCCAAGGCCCGCCTGCAGCAAAAAAATCCCTATCAACTAAAAGAACGCAGCGACGCCGAAGCATTGGTCAAGCAAATGAGTCAACAAAATGGTCGCGTGACAGCGATCGAAGAAAAGGTCAAAACAGAAAGTGCACCATTGCCCTACGATTTGACCGAGATCCAACGAGAAGCCAATCAGCGTTATGGATTTTCAGCCAAGAAGACCTTGTCGCTTGTTCAAAGCTTGTATGAAACCCATAAAATCGTCACTTACCCAAGGACGGATTCCAAGTATTTGACCAATGATATGAAGGCAACCATGAAGGAACGCCTGCAGGCAGTTGCGGATTTTGCCCCAGAAGTCAAAGGATACTTGAAAAATGGCGGACAAGTGGTGCAGCAAGCTGTCTTCAATGATAAAAAAGTTACCGATCACCATGCCCTATTGCCAACGGAACAGCGGGCACGTTATGAAAAATTAACTACCGATGAACAACGGATCTATCAAATGATCGTTAGTCGTTTCTTAATGCTCTTTGCGAAACCCCATAAAAAGCAGCAGCAGAAAGTGACCGTGACCTTTGGTTCAGAAACCTTTGTATTCAACCGCAATACCGTGTTAGAAGCGGGATGGAAAACGACTTCTGAAGAAGAAACCAGTGATGTGGCTTGGCAAAAAGGCAGTACCGTCAAGCCTGAGTTTACCATCCAGAAAGAGTTGACTACACCACCGAAACCGTTGAATGAAGGAACTCTTTTAGGCAAAATGGAAAAACACAGTCTTGGTACGCCGGCAACCCGTGCGGAGATCATTGAAAAGCTGATCAAATCTGAGCTGATGGAGCGGACCCCAAGCGGCTTGCAAGTATCGCCAAAAGGCAAGCAGCTGTTAGTCTTAGTTAATCCATCCTTGGTGACACCAGAATTGACGGAAAAATGGGAGAAGGAACTGGAAGCCATTGCAAAAGGCACCTATTCTGCCCAAACCTTCCTCGCACAAATCGAAGCAGACACAAAACAACTGGTCAAAGAAATCAAGCAAAGCGAAAGCAAGTACCAAGATTTCTCATTGACCCAAAAACGTTGTCCCGAATGCGGCGAACCCTTGCGGGAGAAAAATACCCGTGATGGCAAGATCTATGTTTGCTCCAGTGGCACCTGCAAGTACCGTCGTCGGAAAGACCCGAAAGTTTCAAACCGACGCTGCCCGCAATGCCACCGAAAGATGGAGATCATCGAAGGCAAAAACGGCGCCTATTTCCGCTGTAAATTCGATGGGACCACCGAAAAAATGGCGGATAAAAAGGAACGCAGCAAAAAGCTGTCGAAACACGAAGAACGCCGCTTGATGAACAAAATCAATCAAGAAGAACCGCAAGAAAGCCCATTAGCAGCTGCTTTAAAAGCTGCTATGGAGAAGAAATAACTGCATGAAGTAGAAAATGAAAAAGAGTGAGGACGATTTTGCTGTCCCTCACTCTTTTTTTGCATCCCTTCACTCATTTAGGCATTTTTTTGACGGTATTCTTTCGGTGAGATTTTTTCTTTCTTCTTGAACAAAAAGGAAAAATAATTTGGGTCATTGTAGCCAACATCAAAGGCGATCTCAGATAGTCGCAGATTGGTCGTTAACAGCAGTTCCTTAGCTAAGGTCAACCGTTGCTCGGTCAAGTATTCGATAAACGTAGAATCAGTGGCTTGCGAGAAGATGGTGCTGAAATGTGCTGGACTCAAATGAACTTTTTCAGCAACTACATTTAAGGAAATATTGGGATCAGAAAAGTGCTCACTGATAAAGGCTTTGGCTTGATTGATGACGCTTTGATATTTCGCCATTGCAGGATTGATGGGTTGTTTGGTCAATAATGGCAACAGTTCTGCCAGAGTCGTTTGATAGTTCTCTGGCTCATGGGTCAATGCCGCTAGATAGTCTAAGTCATGGGCGTGCTGAACGATCTGGGGTAGCGAATGACTGTCTTTTTTCTTCAACAATGCCAGCAGTTCGACTAAGACGAACAAACGGTACATTTGCGTTCGCTCAACGGTTCCTTGAGGCGCCATCAATTCAGCGATCAGCTCGGGGATCGTCTGTTTCCCAGCATTTGCCAGCCGTGAAGCAAGGTCGGTTTTGAAAGGATTGGTGGGGGACAGTTCCCCTTCGCGAATGTCATCTTCATAGCTGATGATTTTTTCCTTGCGGATGCTACCATAGGTTTTTAGCATGTCACGAGCTTTCTGATAAGAAAGAGAGATACCCGAGAAGCGATCTGCTACCGGTCCGATCGCCACTGCTACTTCTTCCCCAGAACCATGAACGAGGCTTTGAGCGATCTGATAGGCTTTTTCTAAAACTTGTTCTCGGTCATGGTCAAAAAGCAAAAACTTGATGAAGCGGCTGGACACACTGGAGAACAAGACGGCATCATCTTGTTCATAGGCTTTGGTCAGCTGCTGGCTAAAGCGAGTGTAGTCAGAAAAGCTTTGATTGAAGGGGGTTTTTGCTAACAGCACACAAAACTGTTTACCTGAAAAGCGCCGGCCCAGTTCTTCTGCTTGCAAAAAGGCTTCTGAGATCGTGATCTTTTGTTTAAAGAGGTGATTCAAAAAGTGATTCTTTTTGATTTCCATTTCGAATAAATCGTCTTCTTTGGATAATTGCTGATGAGTGGCTTGTTGTTCATCTAAGTGTTGAACGACGGTTTTGATGGCTTGTTCTAATTCTTCGTTTTTGATGGGCTTGAGCAAGTAATCGTCTGCTTGCAGCTGCAGTGCCGTTTTTGCATAGTCAAAATCATCAAAGCCGCTAACGAAAATAATGCGAACTTGCGGCAATAATTTCTTGGCTTCTTTCGCAAAGACCAAGCCGTCCATAAACGGCATTTTGATATCACTGATAATAATATCAGGACGCAGATCAAGGATCGAAGCCAGCGCCAATTCGCCATCTGCGGCTTCATCGCTATAAACGATCGGGTATTGTTTGGCAAGAGTCATGATTTGGTGGCGCAAACTATCGCGAATCAGATGTTCATCTTCAACTATGAACACTTTGTACATGGTTGGGTTCCTCCCTTTTTGGTACTGTGACGTTAATCGTGGTGCCTTCTTGGTATTGACTGTGGATCGTCAGTTGCGCTTCGCTGCCGTAGTTCAGCTGGAGACGGCGATAGACGTTATATAGGCCATAGCCGCTCTCAGAGGCGGGATCAGTGGTTTCTTTAAGGTTACGACGAATCTCCTCCAAACGCTCAGGGTCGATCCCAACACCGTTGTCACTGATGGTCATTTGAATCTGGTGAGGCAATTCTGACACTGTGATTCGAATCATGCCGACACGACGGACAAATTTGGTGCCATGATATACGGCGTTTTCAACAAGGGGCTGCAGGACCATTTTCAAAACCTGTAGTTCTGGACTGACAGTTTGATCTTCAATGGTGTAAGACAGCATCCTGCCATAGCGGATCTGCAAAATCTTCAAGTAATCGTCCACATGCCGCAATTCTTTTTCCAGCGGAATCCAGTCTTGCCCTTTGCTTAAGGAGATGCGGAAAAAATCTGACAGCGCATAAGTCATTTCGGTTGCTTGCTCGTAACGGGCAGCTTCAATCAAAGAAACGATCGCATCTAAACTATTATAGATGAAATGTGGAGTGATCTGGGCTTGTAAGACCCGCACCTCACTTTGGGCTAAGTGATACTGCTTCAAGGCATTTTCTTCCAAGAGCCGAGTCAAGTCATCTGCCATCCGATTCAAGCTACTCGTCAGAGTCCGCAGCTCTGGGGTTTCGGGCAGTTCTGCTCGGTAGCTCAAATGTCCTTGGGATAGTTCATTGGAAAGGTCTAACAACCGATCCAGCGGGTATTGCAGATTGTCACGAACAAAGCGGCGGTTTTTATTGATGATCGCAAAGATGATCAAAAGCAACACGACCTGAAAAAGGATTAGCAGCAACACGGATTGGACCAATTCGTGATTGGTTTGGCTGGCTAAGCTGATCTCTACCCCGACAAACTGCTGCAAAATATCGGATAGCAAATCGATCACCGAATCCACTTGGATCATGACGTATTGGTTTTGTTCCACCGGTTCATCGTTGAGAATATTATCGATCAACTGTTGCTGATAGGTTTCTAAAGAATCGAGCGTCCGAAAGGCGACTGCTAAAATATTGAGCTCTTTGGCAGTGCTGGTATTTTCTTGAATGTGCTGCAGATCGCTCCTTAGTTCATCGATCACATTGGTTTCTTGGACTTGTGCGACGGTTTTTTGACCAAAGACTAAATCCCACATTTCTTCCAAGACAATGGCATCGACTTTTTCCGATAATTGATTGGCTTCTTCAATATTGTTGATGGTGTTTTGGTAAATAAAAATCTGTCGCGAGTAAAAGACACTGCTTACTACGAGGGGGATAAAGGCGACGAGGATCATCAGTTTGTTGGTCTGCTGGAAGATGCCCTTGATACTTTTTGTTTTCATCTTCATCTCCTCAATAATTTCTCGGTGGAATTTGATCAAAGTCCATATCACTGGAAAAAACTGTTTCATGGACATAGATTTCACGAGGAATGGCATCGGCGCCGCGAGCCAAGTAGCGCGAGATGGCATTTTTGACGAACACACCAGCGTCTGGGTTGCATTCAACGACACAATTGACGATCCCTTGCTTCAATTTGTCGATCATTTCTTTTTGGGCATCGATCGATACGATCACCAAATCCTTCCCTGGCTCAATATCGGTTTTTTCGAGGGCTTCAAGAGCGCCAAGAGTCATCTCGTCATTGTGACTGAACAAGACATCGATCTGCTCCATTTTGCCTTCTGCGATGTATTGTTCAATGACTTCTTTGCCTTTGCGGCGAATGAAGTCACCATTTAGCTCATCTTTGACTTGGATCGTTACATTGTTGTGGGCATAATCACGCTTGATGGTTTCTCGGAACCCTTCTGAGCGCAAATACGTCGGAGAAGTAGCATCCAGTCCCGTCAATTCTAAAACATTGATCGTTTCATTTTGATGTTCTTTATAATAATTGCTGACGTAGAGACCTGCACGATTGCCCTCGGCTTTGAAGCTTGGCCCGATATGAGTCAGAAACAAGGAGGGATCGCTGACGTTGACATGACGGTCCACCACGAAAACGGGAATCCCCGCTTGCGCAGCTTCTTCCAAAATCGGTTCCCAATTGTTTTCCTGAATCGGGGTAAAGACGATGGCATCGACTTGATACACGATAAAACTGCGGATATCTTGAATCTGACGTTCTTGATTCATATAGCCGTTACGATAGAGCACTTCATAGCCTTCCTTCTCTAATTCAGTGCGAATCGATTCGGTGTGGCGCTTGCGCCAGCTGCTTTCTGTTCCCGATTGAGAAAAACCGATCACGATACTTTCTTCCGATGTTTCAGCGGTCGTTTCTTTGACTGCTTGGCAACCAGCCAAGAAAGACAAACACAACCAAAGGAGTAACCCAATTTTTATATTCCTCATTTTTTTCACCTCTATGGTCTATTCTACTAAAAAATACGGAAGCCTTTACACAAAATATCAAATCAAATAAAAACCAAGGGAATCTTAAAAAATCCAAGATTACGAAAAGAAATGGGGGCAACTGAGTCGTTTTTTCTCAAGAAATCCAAGAAACCTCGAAAAAATCTAAATGTAAGCGATTCCTTAACTGGCTATACTGAGAATGTAAGAAAAAGACATGGAGGGATCACAATGAAAGGTACTTTTGGTAAATTGGTCGTCCTAGCATCCACCTTATTGGTTGGCGGATTGTTAGCAGCTTGTGGGAATGGATCAGACAGCGGGGCAAACGGTGACGGAGACAAAGGATTTGTTGGGATCGCGATGCCGACCAAATCGGCAGAACGGTGGATCGCAGATGGCGACAACATGGTAGAAGAATTAGAGAAGCTCGGCTATAAAACTGACCTGCAATATGGAGAAGACAAAGTAGAAAACCAAGTGGCACAAATTGAGAATATGATCACCAAAGGCGTTGATACTTTAGTGATCGCCTCGATCGATGGTTCGGCACTGACAGACGTGTTGGAAAAAGCCCATAACGAAGATATCACAGTCATCGCCTATGACCGTTTACTGATGAACTCGGAATACGTCGATTATTATGCCACCTTTGATAATTTTGGAGTCGGCGTGCTGCAAGCGTCTTATATTGAAGACAAATTGGGTCTCAAAGACGGTGAAGGACCATTTAACATTGAATTATTCGGCGGCTCTCCAGATGATAACAATGCACTGATCAATTATAATGGGGTCCTTTCGGTCTTCCAACAATACTTTGACAGCGGACAGCTAGTCGTTCCTTCTGGTCAAACCAACTTTAACCAAATCGCTACTTTGCGTTGGGATGGTTCAACTGCGCAAGCTCGGATGGACAACTTGTTGAGTGCCAACTATACGGATCAAACATTGGATGCTGTTCTTTCACCTTATGATCCAATCAGCCTAGGAATCATTTCATCGCTTAAAGGCGTTGGCTATGGTTCTTCCGATAAACCACTACCTGTGATTACCGGTCAAGATGCGACGGTGGCAGGGGTGAAATCGATCATCGCGGGCGAACAGACCCAAACGATTTTCAAAGATACACGGGTGTTGGCGAAAAACACGATCGAAATGATCGAAGCCATCACCAATGGCGAGGAAGTGCCAGTCAACGATACGGAAACCTATGACAATGGCGTCAAAGTCGTACCAACCTACTTGTCAAATCCCGTTTCTGTGGATAGCGACAACTACAAAGAAGAACTGATCGATACCGATTACTATACAGAAGAAGAGCTAGGCATTTAAGCAAGAAGCGCTGATCCAGCGAGAAAAGATACATGGTTTCCCCGAAAGCAGTAGGGAAGAACGAATTATCCCCACTATTCGTTCTTTCCGCTTTTCTTACAAAGGCAGCGCACCACTTTTACATAAAAAGGAAAAGGGTGAAAGAACATGGCAGATAATATTTTGATGATGAAAGGCATCGTCAAAGAGTTTTCAGGGGTTCGCGCCCTTGATAACGTCAACCTCTCGATCGAGCGAGGAGAGATCCACGCACTGTGTGGAGAAAATGGCGCTGGCAAGTCCACGCTGATGAATGTCTTAAGCGGACTCTATCCTTACGGCAGCTATGACGGAGAGATCTATTATGAAGGGGAGTTATGCAAGTTCAAAGATTTGCGGGACAGTGAGGACAAAGGAATCGTTATTATTCATCAAGAGTTAGCATTAAGTCCTTACCTGTCGATCAAAGAAAATATCTTTCTAGGAAACGAACAAGCCAAACACGGCATCATTGATTGGGATCTGACCGAAAAGAAAACAGACAACCTCTTAAAGATCGTTGGCTTGAAATTAGACCCGAATACGCTGGTTTCACAAATCGGTGTCGGGCATCAACAGCTGGTGGAAATTGCCAAAGCATTTTCAAAATCCGTCCGATTGTTGATTTTAGATGAGCCAACCGCGGCGTTGAATGAAGAAGAAAGCGCCAATCTGTTAGAGCTGATCAAAGAGTTTCGCAACCAAGGAATCACCTCGATCATCATCTCCCACAAGTTGAATGAAATCGTCAATGTGGCGGATCGCATCACGATTTTACGAGACGGGCAAACGATCGAGACGCTGAGTGGTGCCGAAATCTCTGAAGAGCGCATCATTCGCGGCATGGTTGGGCGAGATTTGACCAATCGCTACCCAGAGCGGAACCCCACTATTGGTGAACCGTTTTTTGAAGTCAAAAATTGGACGGTCCATCATCCAATCGACCATACCCGTGTGGTGAATGAGAATTTGAACTTGATGATCCGCAAAGGAGAGATCATCGGCATCGCCGGTTTGATGGGTGCGGGACGGACAGAGTTTGCCATGAGTGTCTTCGGTCATTCCTACGGCAGTTCGATTTCGGGGGAAGTCTATAAAGACGGCCAACCGATTTCTGTCAAAGACGTGCCAACCGCCATCAAAAATGGGTTAGCCTATGTGTCGGAAGATCGAAAAGCGCTGGGCTTGAATCTGCTGATGGATATTCGCGAGAATACCACCATTGCTAGTCTTGCCAAAATCAGCCGCCAAGGGGTCATCGATAAAGAAAAAGAAGTCACGATGGCTGAAGAATTCCGCAAAAAAATGCGGACGAAAACCAATTCGATCTATCAAAACGTCGGCAGCTTGAGCGGCGGGAATCAGCAAAAAGTCGTTTTGGCAAAATGGCTGATGACCACACCAGACATCTTATTTTTAGATGAACCGACCCGTGGGATCGATGTCGGGGCGAAATACGAAATCTATACGATCATCGAAGAGATGGCAGCAGCTGGCAAAGCCATTTGCATCATCTCCTCGGAGCTGCCAGAACTATTAGGCATGTGTGACCGAATCTATACGATGAACGAAGGCCGCTTCACTGGCGAGGTCCTGCGGGAAGAGGCGGATCAAGAACGATTGATGAATCTAATGACATTAGAAGAGAGTGGGGTTTGAGATGGAAACAACCAATAAATTAAAAAAAGAACGCAGCCATTCGCTGAAAGAAAAGGCACTGGAAATCTTTAGCAAATACAGTATGATCATTATCTTAGCAGTGCTGCTGGTGGCCTTTCAGCTCATGACCGACGGGATTTTCTGGCGGCCGCTGAATATCACCAACCTCGTGTTGCAAAACAGTCATATTCTCGTTTTGGCAGCTGGTATGCTCTTGGTCGTCTTGTTAGGACACGTTGATTTATCCGTAGGGTCCGTGATGGCGTTTGTCGGTGCGATTGCAGGCGTCTTAATGGTCAATAACGGCATCAGTCCTTGGCTGGCAGTGCCTCTTTGCTTACTGATGGGCGCAGTGATCGGTGCCTGGCAAGGGTTCTGGGTCGCGTATGTCGGTATCCCAGCATTTATCGTGACCTTGTCTGGTTTACTGATGTTTCGAGGACTGACCCAAGTCGTCTTAGGGGGTCAATCATTGGCGCCGTTTCCCAAGGCATTCCAACAAATTTCTACTGGGTATTTGCCAGATATTGCAGGCGGTCAGATCCATTTACTTTCCATGATTTTAGGTGTAGTGATCACGGGCATCCTGATTTTAGGCCAATGGCGGACCCGTGAGCGTCGCAAAAAAAATCTTTTTGAAGTGGAATCAATGGCAGCCTTTGCCTTTAAAGCCGTCTTTACTGCGGTCGTATTTCTCGGCGCTACCTATATCTTTGCCTCTTATCAAGGGTATCCGATCATTTTGATCGTCTTAGGGGTGATCGTGGCTGCTTATGGCTTTTTGACTAACAAAACCGTTGCTGGTCGTCAAATCTATGCAACAGGCGGCAACAAAAAAGCAGCGGAACTTTCTGGGATCAAGACGAAGAAAATCACCTTCTGGGTCTTCGTGAACATGGGGATGATGGCAGCTTTGGCGGGCTTGGTTTTAGCCGCTCGGTTGAACGCAGCCACCCCGCAAGCAGGAACGTCAATGGAATTAGATGCAATGGCCGCAGTGTATTTCGGCGGTGCTTCCACCTCAGGCGGTATTGGTACTGTGATGGGTGCGATCGTTGGTGGGCTCGTGATGGGTGTCTTAAACAATGGGATGTCGATCTTAGGAGTCGGTGTCGATTGGCAGCAAGCCATCAAAGGGTTGATTTTGCTGCTGGCCGTCGTGTTGGATATTTACAATAAGAAAAAGAAAATATCGTAGGAGGGCCTGTTTATGGAGGAACAAGCACAAAAGACGATTTTATTGATTTGTACCGCAGGTATCACTACAGGTCTCTTAGTGAAAAACATGCAGCGGGCTGCAGATGAAAAAGGATTAGCCGTGCATATCTATTCGGCACCAGCCATCATTGCTGAACAGATCCTGCAGCAGCAGACTGTCGATGCCTTGCTGATCGGTCCGCAGTCGAAGTACGAAGTCAATCGATTGAAAGACTTTCTCATGGTCAAATCGGTACCTTATAAATTGATCAAAGAAACAGATTACGAGTTGTTAGATGGCGAAGCTGTCCTTGCAGACAGCCTGACCCTCTTGCAAAACGATCGCTAACCAGCAGCTTGGCAAAAAGCTAGGTGGTCAGCAGGTGAATAGGCTCCCCAGAGTAGTGCTTGTCATCCCCCACAAGCACTACTCTTTTTGTGGTGCTTTTCTGCCTACACTAGCCAAGAAAGCCCCTCTTAAGCAGCAATGCGTGGCAAGCCCGTTGGTTCGTTTTCTCGTGTTTAGGACATCGCATCATAGACAAACAAAAGAGAAGTTGAGGGGGAAGAGGACGAAGCTGACACCACGCGTATGCTGTCTAAAGGTAAGTGATGGGCGAGTGTTTCACGTACTTAAAGCATCGAGGCTGTGGGCGGTAGAAGGGGGGAAATGAGCATTACACCGCTTCTGGTTTCTCGTTCGTAACTAAGCGTTTCGTAGGAAACACAACGAAACCCAAAAACAGACAGTCTGCTGACTGTCTGTTTTTAGGGGATACAAATAAGGAATAAAAGTGGATATTAGTTAAATGCGACTGCCTAGGGGGCAAATCCGAGAACAGTGCATGGTAACTACAAATTAAGGAAGTGTGATGACATTTTCTGAATCTTTGTCGAAGAAGTGTGCTTTGTTGATGTTGAAAGCCAAATCAACTGTTTCACCTGGACGGTGGAAGTCACGAGCATCAACTTTCGAGATAAATTCAGTCGCACCTACGCGTGTATAAAGCATCGTTTCTGCACCTAATAATTCAGATACGACTACTTCGGCACGTACAGTTGCTTCAGGAGAAGCTTCCAATGCGATTTGTTCACTGTGAATATCTTCTGGACGAATACCAAAGACTAATTGTTTGCCTTCGTACCCTTTTTCCACAAGAATCTTGTTCTTGCCTTCAGGAATACGTAAGTTCAAGCTTTGTCCATCAGAGATCATACCGTTTTTCAACGTAACATTGAAGAAGTTCATTGCTGGTGAACCGATAAAGCCGGCAACGAAAATGTTTTTCGGTGTGTTGTAGACTTCTTTTGGTGAACCGATTTGTTGAATGAAGCCATCTTTCATGATAACGATCCGGTCAGCCATGGTCATCGCTTCTGTTTGGTCATGGGTTACATAGATCGTCGTTGTTTCTAAACGTTGGTGTAATTTTGCGATTTCCGCACGCATGGCAACCCGCAATTTCGCATCTAAGTTTGACAACGGCTCATCCATCAAGAAGACTTTGGCATCACGGACGATGGCACGGCCTAGGGCAACCCGTTGACGCTGACCACCTGAAAGGGCAGCAGGTTTACGATCTAAGTATTCTGTCAATCCTAGGATCTCAGCGGCATTTTCTACCCGTTTTTTAATTTCCTCTTTGTCGTATTTACGCAATTTCAAACCAAATGCCATGTTGTTGAAAACAGTCATATGGGGATACAATGCGTAGTTCTGGAAAACCATCGCGATGTCGCGGTCTTTTGGTGCCACATCGTTCATTACTTTTCCACCGATGCTCAATTCGCCTTCAGAAATATCTTCTAAACCAGCGATCATTCGAAGCGTTGTTGATTTTCCGCAACCAGAAGGTCCAACGAAAACGATGAATTCGCGATCTGCGATATCTAAATTAAAATCAGTTACCGAATACGCATCATTATTATCATATTTTTTGTGGATATTTTTTAAGGCCATTTCTACCATTGGGATTACCTCTTTCCATTTAGTTTACATGAACATCATAAATGAAAACGCTTCGAAGGTGCAACGGAAACATGCACAAGAAAAAAACGTTTTCTTGTGCATGTTGTTTAATTGCTCTGATGGGTGAACTGATCGATCAATAAATAGCAAAGCAGCAGATCATCCATATTTTTTAAATTTAAGCGCGTCAGTGTTTGAAACTTATCGATCTTATATAGGAGAGAATTCCGATGCATGAACAGTTCTTTGGCTGTGGAGCTTGCATTGCCTTGATTGCGCCACAGGGATTGAATGATCGTTTCGGTCTCTTCTCCAAACCAATCTAGATATAAGGTACGAAACAAGGAAATATACTCGGAAAAGCCGTTGCGAAAAAGAGAGAAGACCACTTTGGGCAGATCCATACTTTTACTGGTGGTTTTCGTTTTTAACTCATTTTTGAACAGGCTAGACTCACTTGCCCATAAGGCAGTGAAATCGTGGCGCGGATGATGGAAGGGGCCGACGAACAGCTGGGAATAGCAGTCGAAATCCATATCCAAAGCGACGAATAAGCCGTCGAGATCTTCGATGGGCAAATTGGCACCATCTTGTTTTTCTACGATCACTGCATGGTCTTCGGTGAGGAAAAAAAGATCCACCACGCTAGGGAGCATTTGCTGAATCTCTGCGAGCCATTCGGATTGCAAAGAGTCGATGGTTCGGGTGAAATGAACTTGCAGCAGGCGAATCCACTCTGGCTCTTGAACGGGCTGATGTTCAAATAAAATCGGATACCATGGATGGTTTCGGCTATCGATTTCTGGTTGCAAAGAGCCGTTTCCCAGTTGGATCAGCAATTTTTCATTGTCACTTAATTGGTCAGTTGGCAGCCAAATATATTTTTTGCCGAAGGCGATGGATTCGATATCCTTCGTTGTGGCAACTTTGTCATGCAACGTTGCCTGGGGGAAACGTGCTTTGATGTCATTAAAAGAAAAAATGAGAAAGACCTCCTTTGAGATACTCTACGTATTCTTCATTTAGTATAGCATGTTCTAAAAAAACCGTTCAAAATTTTCCCAGGAAAAAAGCACAGCCCTTCACCGAAAGCTCTGCCTTCTCATGGCAGGAGGGCGGCTTTTTTCTCCGAAGCGATTGCTTCTATAATCCTAACAGTTGTTTTTTCTTGAATGCAAATTCTTCTTCAGTCAAAATTCCTTCGTCGACCAGCACTTTTAGTTCGCGTAGTTCAGCAATGAGCGCTTCCGTCGGCTTCGCAGCTGGCGGCGGCGATGGGTTCGTTAACGGGACCGACCGCTCCCGAGGGAAGTTGGTGAGGTAGCGCTGTATGATCCGAGCAATCACCAGGTCTTTTTCGGCAAAGCAAAGGGAGTGATTCGGTTCCATTCGTCTGAAGGAATGGGTTTCTCTGATCGCTCCGCCGCCAATATACAATTCTAAAAAGCCATTGCCTTTCCAAAGACCTGATTCAGCAACTTCTTTCAAATTGACACTGGTAATTTGGGGAATCTGCAGAACCTGTTTCGCTTTCTTCTTGTAATCGATGATTGTAAGGGTATCTTCTGAAATGACCCAAGCATCACGATAATGATAGGAAAGTAATTTGATTTTTCCAGCCTCTTCATCCACGTAACTTTTGGCTGATTGCCCACCAAGTGCTGCCAAATGATCCGTTAAAAACTCATAGGCTTTTTGGGCATCGATTCGATTGGTGAAATAGAGCAATTGAGAATTACCTGGTACCTGCAGTCGGAGGTAGTCCACTAAGAGACCTTTGCCTATATGTAATTCCACATCGGCAATTTTTGCCATGGGGATCTTTTCATCTGGGATTTTTGGATGGGTGTTGTTTATCCAGACGCCTTTTTTCGTAATGAGCCAACGACAGCTGGCATCATGTCTGCGATTTTCTCGATATTTTTTTGAATACAAAATAATGGGTTCCTCGTAGGTTTCATTAGGTGTTCTCGTCAAAATACTTACCTCCTTAAACGTAATAAGCAACATTTTATTCAATTATACAACAAATAGTGTTTTTATTCGTTTTATTCTGATGAAAATAAGGGGAATTTATCATTTACCTTCTTTTCGTTAGTTTTTTTAGAAAAAAAACCATAGCAGCAATTGACACGGAAGCGGTTTCTTGGTATCTTAGATGTACGGACAACTTTTGAAAGATGGGATTAAAATGGCGAATAAGTACGAACAACTTGCGGATATCTTAAGAGAGAAGATCCGCTTAGGCACCTATCAAGAAGGCGATGCGATCCCTTCAGAAGCAACCTTACAGGAAGAATTTCATTATAGCCGTCACACGGTACGCCAAGCGATCGCTGTTTTGGTCAATGAAGGCTATTTAAGAAAAGAACGGGGCTCAGGCACCTACGTTTCAAAACCTGAGACTGTCAATCATAAAAACCGCAAAACGATTGGGATCATCATGACCTATTTGTCTGATTATATTTTCCCTTCGATCATGCGCGGCGTAGAGCAGACATTGCGGGAGCAAGGCTATTCACTGCTTTTAGGCTCAACCAACAATGACCATGAGCAAGAAAGAGCGTGCTTGCAGCAAATGATGGATCAAGGGGTAGACGGGTTGATCGTTGAGCCAACGAAGAGCAGCCAGTACAACCCAAATCTTGCTTATTATGTCGCCCTCCAAGAAGCCGGGATTCCTCTCGTCATGATCAATGCCTATTATGAAGAACTAGACTTGCCGCATATTTGTGTCAACGATACACGTTCTGGTTTTTTAGCAACCAATTATTTATTAGAACAACAGCATCAGCAGTTAATGATGATCACGAAAATCGATGACTTACAAGGGAAATATCGGATGAAAGGGTTTGTCAAAGCCTTGACCCAAGCCAAGCGGACGTTTGCAGCAGAAGACGTCTTGACGTATACGACCGAGACGAAAGAAGCCGTTATTGAACAAGCGATCCAGCGCTTGACGGCTGCCGATAATCAAGTCACAGGCATCGTTTGTTACAACGATGAGATCGCGCATCGCTTGATTCAAGCATTGACGGCTGCTGGGAAGAACGTTCCTACTGATTTTTCGATCGTGGGTAACGATGACTCGCCTCTTAGCACCTTGTCCACACCGACGATCACCACACTGACTCACCCGAAAGAAGCGATGGGGGAATTGGCGGCAGAATGGATCACTACAGGTAAGGCAACAGAAGCGCAACGCTTTTATTTTGAACCGGAGCTGATCGTTCGCGGTTCAGTCAATAACCAAAAAGGAGAATAAGAAGATGACGCAACAAGTAAGGCAAGCAATTATTGACGGGCGCACGTCTCTTGGGATCGAGCTAGGCTCGACACGGATCAAAGCTGTCTTGATCGATGAGCAGTTTCAGACGATCGCTTCAGGTAGCTTTGAATGGGAAAATCAATTGGAGCAAGGGATTTGGACCTACTCACTAGAGGCGATTTGGCAAGGACTGCAAGCCAGCTACCAAGAGTTGGCGCACAACATCCAACAGCAATTCGAGGTACCTTTGACGACGATCGGCAGTATCGGTTTTTCTGCAATGATGCACGGCTATATGGCTTTTGATCAGCAAGGCACGCTGTTGGTACCTTTTCGGACATGGCGCAATGCGATCACGGAAGAAGCAGAAAAAGCCTTGACGGCATTGTTCCAATACAACATCCCGCAGCGTTGGAGTATCGCGCATTTGTATCAAGCGATTTTGAATCAAGAAGCCCACGTCCCAGAGGTTGCTTTTTTCACTACCTTAGCCGGCTACGTCCATTGGCAGCTGACAGGGGAAAAAGTTATCGGAATCGGCGATGCATCAGGGATGTTCCCAATCGACAGTACGACAAAAAACTATGATGCGAATATGCTGCAGCAATTTGATGCACAAATCAGCAGTCAGGGGTATCCTTGGCAGATCAAAGACCTTTTGCCGCAAGTGTTGACAGCAGGCGAACCAGCCGGCACATTGACGGCAGAAGGGGCAAAAAAACTCGACCCAACTGGTACTTTGCAAGCTGGCATCCCGTTATGTCCGCCAGAAGGCGATGCGGGCACTGGCATGGTTGCCACGAATAGTGTGGCACAGCGAAGCGGGAATGTTTCAGCCGGGACGTCGGCTTTTGCCATGATCGTCTTAGAAGAACCCTTAACGCAAGTGTATCCAGAGATCGATTTGGTCACGACGCCTTCTGGTGATTTGGTGGGGATGGTCCATACGAATAACTGTACCTCGGAGATCAATGCCTGGGTCAAACTTTTCCGCGAATTTGCCGACGCAGCTGGAATGAAACTTTCCACGGAAGAATTGTTTGCGACCTTGTTCAACGAAGCATTGAAAGGGGATTCAGACTGTGGTGGGATGCTCTCTTATGGCTATTATTCTGGTGAAAATATCACTAAGATCCCTGAAGGACGGCCGCTTTTCGTCCGATCGCCAGAGAGTTCTTTTACTTTAGCAAATTTCATGCGCTTACATCTGTTTAGTGCCTTTGGTGCGATGAAGATCGGGATGAAGATTCTGGAAGCCGAAGACGTCGCCATTGATCGAATCGTTGGTCACGGTGGGATCTTCAAAACACCAGAAGTTGCCCAGCGTGTCTTGGCAGCTGTCATGGAAGCCCCAGTTACGGTCATGGAAACGGCTGGTGAAGGTGGCGCCTGGGGGATCGCCCTTTTAGCAGCGTACCTTCGCTGTCATACGCCAGAACAATCCTTGGCAGCATTCTTAGCAGATCAAGTGTTTAAAAGTGACCACGGCGTGACCTTAGCCCCGACAGAAGCCGACATTCAGGGGTTCACCGTCTTTACCCAACGTTACCAAGCAGGGTTGCCGATCGAGCAAGCGGCAATCGATGCGTTGATTTAAAAAGAAAGAAGGGAATTTTGTGTTAGAAGGATTAAAAGAAGAAGTCTTTCAGGCCAATTTGGCATTGCCTAAGCAAGGATTGATCAAATACACCTGGGGCAATGTGTCAGCAGTGGATCGCCAACAGCAATTGTTTGTCATCAAACCTAGCGGTGTTGACTATGAAACCATGCAAGCCAGTGATATGGTGGTTTGTGATTTTGAGGGCAACGTAGTGGAAGGAGCGAAAAATCCTTCCTCCGATACGCCAACGCATGCCGTTTTATACAAAGCATTTCCAGAAATTGGTGGAATCGTCCATACCCATTCTACTTGGGCGACGAGCTGGGCTCAGGCAGGACTCGATCTGCCAGCGATGGGCACGACCCATGCCGATACGTTTTATGGAGCAGTCCCCTGTGCGCGCTTTTTGACGCAAACCGAGATCGATGAAGGCTATGAAGCACAAACAGGACAGGTGATCGTCGAAACCTTTAAGGAACGCGGCATCACGCCAGAAGAAATTCCTGGTGTCTTGCTTCACGGTCATGGACCGTTTACCTGGGGCAAAACGGCGGATGCGGCGGTGATGAACGCAGTGGTCTTAGAAGAAGTCGCTAAGATGAATTTTATCACGCGTCAGCTGAACAGTTACGCACCCGAATTGCCGCAGCGGGTCTTAGACAAGCATTATTTACGCAAACATGGAGAAAATGCCTATTACGGGCAAAAATAACGAAAAAGGAGCAAGTAAAATGTTAGAAATCGGGAAAAAAGAATTTTGGTTCGTTGTAGGATCACAGCACTTGTATGGAGAAGAAGCTTTACAAGAAGTACGGGACCATGCAGAAGAAATGGTCAAAAGCTTAAATGACAGCTCAAAGCTGCCTTATCCAGTCGTTTTACAAGAACTCGCTGTTACTGCCGATACGATTACGAAAATCATGAAAGAAGTCAACTATCGGGATGAAGTCGCTGGGGTGATCACCTGGATGCATACCTTCTCACCAGCAAAAATGTGGATTCGCGGCACGAAATTATTACAAAAACCATTGCTGCACCTTGCCACTCAATACAATGAACAAATTCCATGGGAAACTATCGATATGGACTTTATGAACTTGAACCAAGCGGCTCATGGTGACCGAGAATATGGATTTATCAATGCCCGTTTGAAAAAGCAAAACAAAATCGTTGTCGGCTATTGGAAAAATGAAGCCATCCAAAAAGAAATCGCTGCTTGGATGGACGTGGCAGTCGGCTACAATGAAAGCTTCCAAATCAAAGTCGCTCGTTTTGGCGACAACATGCGTAACGTTGGGGTGACCGAAGGCGATAAAGTCGAAGCACAGATCCAATTTGGCTGGACCGTTGATTATTTTGGGATCGGCGATTTGGTTCAAGTCGTCGATGCGGTGACTGACGAAGAAGTCGATGCACTCTTTGAAGAATACAGCCAGCTGTATGATTTCGATTATGGCAATTACGACAAAGAAGAATGGGCACGTCATGTCAAAGCCCAAGCCAAACAAGAAATCGGTCTGCGCCGCTTCCTTGAAGCAGGCGGCTATACGGCATTTACCACGAACTTTGAAGACCTATATGGTATGCAGCAGTTGCCTGGTTTAGCTGTACAACGTTTGATGGCAGAAGGCTATGGGTTTGCTGGTGAAGGGGACTGGAAAACCGCCGCTATTGACCGCTTGATGAAAATCATGGCCCACAATAAAGCGACTGGCTTTATGGAAGACTATACCTATGAGCTGACACCAGGAAAAGAAGCCATCTTGCAATCCCACATGATGGAAGTCGATCCAGTATTAGCAGCCAACAAACCAAAAATCGTGGTTTCGCCATTGTCGATGGGGGATCGTGAAGACCCAGCCCGACTTGTCTTTGACGGCCAAGGCGGCGAAGGTGTTGTGGTTTCGATGGCCGACTTTGGCACCCACTACAAATTACTGATCAATGAAGTCGATGCCTTTGAGCCAACTGAAGAAGCACCAAAACTACCGGTTGCACGAGTAATGTGGACACCAAAACCAAACTTCCACGATGGCGTCAAACAGTGGATCGAAACAGGCGGTGGCCATCACACCGTTGTCTCACTTGTCCTAAATTCTGATCAGATCGAAACATGGGCGAAGCTTGTGGGATTAGAATACGTAACGATCAAATAAGTACCCAATCACAAAAGAAACCGTTGGCGATGGTCGGCGGTTTCTTTGCGTTTTTCTTAAGCTTTCTTGCCTTCTAGCTGCAAAGTGCGGATAAGCAGACCCCTGAAAGCACCAGCAATCAGCAAAATTGACTTTTAAATATAGGGGGCATAGACTTTTATGTAAGAGTGGAACAATGGACTAAAAGGAGGAGCACAATGAAGACAACCTACGATACACCAGAGTATTATCAGAAAATGAACGCTTGGTGGCGAGCAGCCAACTACCTTTCCGTTGGTCAGATTTATTTGAAAGACAATCCCTTATTGCGCCGCCCCATCGAAGAAAAAGATTTGAAAGTGAATCCGATTGGTCACTGGGGAACGATCGCAGGGCAAAATTTTATTTACACCCATCTCAATCGCGTCATCAATAAGTACGACTTAAACATGTTTTATATCGAAGGACCAGGCCATGGCGGACAAGTCATGGTTGCGAATGCTTATTTAGACGGCAGCTACAGCGAGATCTATCCAAAAGCCACCCAAGACGAAGCAGGGATGAAACATCTATTCAAAACCTTCTCTTTCCCAGGTGGGATCGCTTCTCATGCGGCACCTGAAACGCCAGGTTCGATCCATGAAGGCGGCGAGCTAGGCTATTCCATCGCCCACGCTACCGGAGCTATTTTAGACAATCCCGATGTCATTGCAGCAGTAGTGGTCGGTGATGGCGAAGCCGAAACTGGACCATTAGCGGGCAGCTGGTTTTCAAATACCTTTATCAATCCAGTCAATGATGGCGCAATTTTGCCTATCTTGCATTTAAATGGCGCCAAAATTGCCAATCCAACGATCTTGGCTCGTAAAAGTGACCAAGATCTCACGAAATATTTTGAAGGCATGGGTTGGACCCCTTATTTCGTAGAAGGGGACGATCCAGAAGCCGTTCATCCGCAATTGGCACAGAAAATGGATCAAGCCATTGAACAGATCCACGCGATCCAAGCAGAAGCCCGCAAAGGTTCTGCGGAAGAAGCCGCTATGCCTCATTGGCCTGTTTTGATCGTTCGCACACCGAAAGGGTGGACTGGACCGAAAGTCTGGGATGGCGAGCCGATTGAAGGGGGCTTCCGTGCCCACCAAGTACCGATCCCTGTCAATGCGAAACATATGGAACACGTGGATGCTTTGACGGATTGGCTGCAGTCATATCGTCCAGAAGAGCTTTTTGACGAAAACGGCCGCATCAAAGCTGAGATTCAAGAATTGGCACCAAAAGGAGAGCAGCGGATGGCGGTCAACCCAATCACCAATGGGGGGATCGATCCGCAACCGCTACGCTTGCCAGATTGGCAAGCACATGCCATTGCGATCGAGACACCAGGGGAAACGACTGCCCAAGATATGATGGTCTTTGGGAAATTTGCCCGGGACATCATCAAAGAAAATCCCGACAACTTCCGCATCTTTGGCCCAGATGAAGCCAAATCCAATCGGTTGAACCATGTGTTTGAAGTCACGGATCGCCAATGGTTGGAGCCAAAACATCCTGATTATGATGAATGGCTGTCTTCAGTGGGCCGTGTGATTGATTCACAATTATCAGAGCATCAAGCAGAAGGCTTCTTGGAAGGCTATGTGCTGACGGGTCGTCATGGCTTCTTTGCCAGCTACGAGTCATTCCTAAGAGTCGTTGATTCTATGATCACGCAGCACTTCAAATGGTTACGAAAAGCCCATGATCTTGACTGGCGCAACCCGTACCCCTCATTGAATTTGATTGCTTCATCAACGGTCTTCCAACAAGACCATAATGGGTACACCCACCAAGATCCAGGGATCATGACCCATATTGCAGAGAAAAAAGCCGACTTTGTGCGGGTCTACTTGCCAGCCGACGCCAATAGCTTGATGGCTGTCATGGCAGAAACACTCGCTTCTGAAGAAAAGATCAATCTAGTGGTCTCTTCAAAACACCCACGTCCGCAGTTTTATTCGGCGGATGAAGCGAAAGTGCTTGTCAAAGATGGCTTGAAAGTCATCGACTGGGCATCGACAGATGAAGGACAAGAACCCGATATTGTGATCGCAGCTGCTGGGACGGAACCGAATTTGGAAGCTTTAGCCGCTGTTTCCTTGCTGATTGAAGCCTTCCCAGAGTTGAAAGTCCGCTTCATCAATGTGGTCGATCTATTGAAATTGCGTCGTCCAGAAGTCGATCCTCGTGGGTTAAGCGATGAAGCATTCGAAGCCTACTTTACGAAAGACAAACCGATCGTGTTTGCTTTCCACGGGTATGAAGGACTGATTCGCGATATCTTCTTTGGCCGTCGCAACCAACAGCTTCATATTCATGGGTACCGAGAAAATGGCGACATCACGACACCGTTTGATATGCGGATCCTTTCTGAATTGGATCGCTTCCACTTAGCCAAAGACGCTGCCGAATGGGTCTATGGAGAAAAAGCAGCGGACTTTGCCAAAAAAATGGCAAACACCGTTGCGTATCACCATGACTTTATTCGAGAAAACGGCTATGATATCGCTGAAGTCGAAGAGTGGGAATGGAAACCATTGCGTTGATTTATTCTCCACAACGCCAACGTAAGACAGTTTAAGAACAAAAAAAGCACAAAAGAAACAAAACGATCCGCAACAGGGTCGGGACACCTTACTAAGGTAGCCCGACCGACTGTCTGCGGATCGTTTTTTTTAAAAGACGTCGAAACCGTAGTTTTTGATATGCTGCTTCAACAAGGCGAGATAGTCCAAAGCCATCTCACTCAGTTCCATTTTCTTGTGTTTTAGGTAACCTAGTGTCATCGCATCATCGACTTCCAAAGGGATCGCAACGATTTTTTCATCATTCAGCTCACTGCTGATGATCCCAGAGCTGATGGTATAGCCGTTGAGACCCACCATCAAATTGAAGATCGTGGCACGATCGCTGATGCGGATGTGTTTTTTGCGCTGTAAAGTGCTTAAGATCTCTTCAGAAAAGTAGAAGGAATTGGTTTCCCCTTGTTCGTACGACAGATAGGTATATGGTTCCAAATCAGCTAATGTGATGCTTTTTTTCTGAGTCAGGGGATTTTCTCGGCCGATGAAGACGTGGGGTTTGGCTTCAAATAAAGGAATGAATTGCAGGTCTTTTTCGTGGATCAAACGGGTGAGGACCGTCGTGTTGAAATCATTCAGATAAATGACCCCCAATTCGCTCTTAAACGTCTGGATATCATCCAGCACATTTTGTGTCTGGGTCTCCCGCAAGGTGAATTGAAATTCATCTTCCCCTAACTGTTTGACCAGTTCCACGAAGGCGTGGACGACGAAGGCATAGTGTTGTGCGGAAACACTGAAAACATGCTTGCGATGGCTGTCTTTGCGAAAGCGTTCGTCCAAGAGATTGACTTGGTCTAAAACATTTCGAGCATAGTTGAGAAAGGAACGGCCATCATCGGTCAAGGTCACCCCTAATTTACTGCGGTAAAACAGCTGCAGATCATACTCTTTTTCCAACTCTTTCATGGCTTGAGAGAGGGAGGGCTGACTGATGAAAAGCTGTTTAGCGGCTTCATTGAAAGAGCCAGTTTCTACGATTTTTTCCAAATATTCAAGCTGCTGGATACGCATGGGATGCAACCTCCTTTTTTTGTTATAGGTATTGCCTATGGAATATATAAGTTTATAAGTATTATCTATAGTATAAGATGTTTGCTAGAATAAATCTAACAATTTTGAAAACTTTGTATAGGAGGAATGGATATGGCAACAGACAAATTTCAGCTTGTGGGGTCATTGTTACGACCACAAGATTTATTGGACTACAAAAATCAAATCGAGCATCGGGAGGACATCCGCTACCCGTTTTATGATGCGTTTCCTGGCTACCAAGAAACGGAAGCAAAAGCGATCGCTGAAATCATTGCAGCGCAAAAAGAACACGGCATCACAGTCATCACAGACGGCGAACACGGCCGCTCAATGTGGCACCTGGATTTTCTCTGGGGATTAAAAGGCGTTGAGCGCTATATCTCCGATCATGGGTATGCCTTTGAAGATTTGGACGGTGGACATTTTGAGACACGTAAAGACATCGGCATCCGAATCACAGAACCATTATCTGGCAAAAACCATCATTACTTGACGTTGTTTAAAGAAACCAAACGCCAAGCTGGCGACCTGCCAGTCAAAATCACCGTCTGGGGGGCTGCCCACGCCTTTACCGAGCTGACTGTCTTTAACGACCTCGTTGGTGAAGGTCAGGTGTATCCAACGAAAGAAGCCTTGCGGGAAGGGCTGCTTAACGCCTACAAGGAATTCTTGCAGGAATACCGAGAAGCAGGTGGTGAAATCGTTCAGTTCGATGATTGTTTATGGGAATTATTCGCCGAAGACAATGACAAGAGCTTCTTCACCCAAGGCAATGACGGCTTAGAAGCGTTAGCCGATGAATTCGTGGCGATTAACAACGAAGTCGCTGACTACGCCCACGAATTAGGATTAAAAGTCTGGACCCACAACTGCCGCGGCAATTACCAAAGCCGCGCGGCAGCCAGCGGTACCTACAAAGCGATCGCCGAAAAATTCTTGCGTGATCAGCATTATGACCGCTTTTTCCTAGAGTGGGACGATGACCGTGCTGGTGATATTTCGGCTTTAGAAGCGCTGAAAGACCGTCCAGAAGTGGAAGTTGTCTTAGGCTTATTATCCAGCAAAACCGCCACATTAGACGATGAAGAGCGAGTGATCGCTTTATTAGATAAAGCCAGCCAAATCATTCCTAAGGAGCGGCTTTATCTTTCTCATCAATGCGGCTTTGCCTCTTGTGACTGCGGCAATGAGCTTTCGACTGAACAGCAATGGGCAAAAATCAAGCAAGGACAAGCCTTAGCTGAAGCGTACTTCGGTTGAGCAGCTGCGTCTTCTTTTCCCTGAATCTTCCCCTCGAAACCGGTGCATGCGACAAAGTTTCGAAAATTTCAGAAAAAATGTTTGACATTTTCTTTAAGAGCGAGTAAAGTAAGACACAACTTAATGAAACAGACATCGAAAAGAAGAGTAGCAAGGCTTGCTGTTTGAAGAGAGTCTCTGGTTGGTGCAAAGAGATAACGCATGGTTGTGAAACACATCTTGGAGTCGTTTTTCCGAAAGAAAAGTAGGAAAGACCGGGTTTGCCCGTTACAGCAGCAGTCATTGATTGATGACTTTCTGAGTTCAGTTGCTGTGAAGCACTGATAAACAAAGGTGGAACCGCGTTGATAACGTCCTTTAGCTGTAATGGCTAGGGGACGTTTTTTTTCTCTTTTTTTTGCATCTCACCGAAAACAGAAAGTGGAAGGATCACAAGGACTGCACGAGGCCTTTTCCTGTGAAGGAAAGGCAAATTGAGGTGGAACCACGTATCAAGCGTCCTCTGGCAAATGCCAGTGTGCGCTTTTTTTGTTTTTCTTTTTTAGAAAAATGAAACTTGCCAGTTGCCCCTCACCAGCCAACGCCCAGCGTCACATAAGCGTCGGAGCAAACCGTCGCGAAGCTGTATCGCTGCTAATCGAAATTGAAACCTATCAAGGAGGAAGTCACCATGTTTGAGTATTTAGTCAATGTTATGCCACAACTGATTTCAGGAACTGGAATCACCGTTAAATTGTTCGCACTGACCTTAATCGGGTCCATTCCCTTAGGCATCTTGTTGGCCTTTGTTTTAGCCAGTCGCCTGCGTATTTTGAAATTGATCGTGCAAGTCTACGTATGGTTGATGCGAGGAACGCCTTTATTGCTACAGCTGATCTTCGTATTCTACGGTCTGCCGATCTTAGGGATCGTCTTTGACCGCTTTGAAGCAGCCTTGATCGCCTTTATTATCAATTACGCTGCTTATTTTGCCGAGATTTTCCGTGGAGGGATCCAATCGATTCCAGCCGGACAATACGAAGCCGCGAAAGTCTTGCGTTTGTCCCCGATCCAAACGATCCAAAAAATCATCATCCCACAAGTCGTCAAGATCACCCTGCCATCTGTCGGCAATGAAGTCATCAATCTTGTCAAAGACACATCCCTCGTTTACATCTTAGGATTGTCAGACGTGATGCGAATCGGGAAAATCGCCATGGAGCGAGACAGTACCTTGCTTCCGTTAGTCGGGGTCGGCTTGATCTACTTGGTGATGACAGGCGTCTTTACGTTATTGTTAAAACAAATCGAGACCAAACTGGACTATTACCGTTAGGAGGAACCACATATGTTAGAACTAAAACAAGTATCAAAGTCATTTGGCGCTAAAAAAGTCATCGATCAGCTAGACTTGACGATCGAAGACGGCAGTATCTTAGCGGTGGTCGGTCCTTCCGGTGGTGGGAAAACTACCTTGCTTCGGACACTGGCTGGTTTAGAAACGATCGATTCTGGAAGCTTTTTACTGGATGGCAAAGCCTTTGATCCCACCGACACAAAAGAACAAGAACAAGTCGTCGGTGTCGTCTTCCAAGACTTCCAATTGTTTCCGCACTTGTCAGTTTTTGAAAATATCACTTTGGCGCCAAAAATGGTGCTAAAACAAGACAAGGCCGCGTATACAGCAAAAGCCGAACAGTTGGCAGAAAAACTAGGATTAAGTGACCTACTAGCCCAATATCCCTTCCAATTGTCCGGGGGGCAGCGGCAACGGGTGGCTATCGCACGAGCGATGGCGATGAATCCCAAAGTGTTGGCCTATGACGAGCCTACCAGCGCCTTAGATCCAGGCTTGAGACAGCAAGTCGAACAGCTGATCTTGGATCTGAAAAAAGAAGGAGTGACCCAGATCGTGGTGACCCATGATTTGGTTTTTGCCGAAAATATCGGCGATCAATTATTAAAAGTAGCAGAAGAATAAGGGGGAGAACAAAATGAAAAAATTACTATTGACGGGAATCGCAACAGCAAGTGTGTTTTTATTAGGGGCGTGTGGCAGCAACAATGACACCACAACCAGTGCCGCTGACAAAGAAGAAGTGATCGTCGGCCTAGACGATACTTTTGTACCGATGGGCTTTAAAGACGACCAAGGCAACATCGTTGGGTTTGATGTGGATTTAGCCACAGCGATCTTGGATCTAACAGGAACCAAAGTCAAATTTCAACCAATCGATTGGTCCATGAAAGAAACCGAACTAAGCAATGGCACCATCGATATGATCTGGAACGGGTATACCAAAACCGCAGCTCGTGAAGAAAAAGTATTGTTTACAGATACTTATATGGAAAACAAACAAGTCTTAGTCACAGCAAAATCCAGCGGCATTACTAGCTTTGATGATATGGAGGGCAAAGTCTTAGGCGCCCAAGAAGGTTCTTCTGGTTATGAGACCTTCAACAACCAACCGGAAGTTTTGAAGGATCTCGTAGACGGCAATGACGCAACCTTGTATGCCAGCTTTAATGAAGCCTTTATCGATCTAGAAAACGGTCGGATCGACGGTCTTTTGATCGACCGCGTCTACGCAGAATATTATTTGACTCAAACAGGCAAAACCGATGACTTCAACGAAATCGAAAGCCCCTTTGAAGCAGAAGATTTTGCTGTAGGTGTGCGTAAAGACGATCAAGCCATGGCAGATAAAATCAATGATGGCTTGAAAGAATTGCAAGACAATGGCACCTTTGCTGAAATCTCTGAAAAGTGGTTTGGCGAAGACGTCACACCAAACTAAAACAAGTCAACAAGAGGCACTGGCTGCTTAGCAGTTGGTGTTTTTTTATACATTCATTTCTTTTGCGTATTTAAGGAAAGAAGGAACGATTGAAGTATATACTTGTGTATACATAGGCGTGCTCATGTTATAATGATAGGTAGTAAGGAAAATCCGATAAAGAGGGGGGAGCCGAGTGGAACATTATAAAGAGACCGCTCATTTGATTAAGTGGGGCAACGGACAGGGGGTTCGCTTGTCTAAGAAAATGATTCGGAAATTGGATCTCCAGGTAGGTTCTGAACTAGAAATGGAACTGGCAGAAGAAGTCAATGGCAAAAAACAGTTAGTTATTACAGAAAAGCAGTCAGTAGGAGCGTTGTCCCCAGAGGAGAAACTTCGTTTAGTCGATTCTTTGCAAGGCATTTTAGCAGATTCATTTGAAACACCTGACGTTGTGGACATCAAAAAAGTAAGAAACGAACGGCGTAGGAAAAAATATCTGGGAGAATAAAATAAGCATGACCAAATACAAAGCCAAACGAGTCGTGATTGACACCAATGTGATCCTTGACTATTTATTAGGAAGAGGGTCTAAAAGCCATCAAGAAGCCATCAAACAGATATACAACAGTTCCATTTATGGACTTTGCGAGGGCGTGATTACGGCAAGTACCTTAACGGATCTTTTCTATATTCTCGATGGAGCAGCAGGAGTCGATGCTCGGAGGGAAGTCAAAAAACTGATCCAAGTGCATACCGTCTTAACAGTTACGGAAGCAGATTGCCTTCAGGCGCTTGATTCAACAATGACAGATTTTGAGGATGCTGTTTTAGCAGCTTGTGCGAAGCGAAATCAAATCGACAGTCTAGTAACGACCAATACAGCTGATTTTGAATCATCGGGACTGATTGTCTATACAGTCGCTGAATTTGTTGACCAGCTAGAAAGAGGATGATCACTGCTATATCTGGCAGACATCCTCTTTTTTTCTTAAATTCCAACAGCTAACCAAAATTTCTCACAGGAAAACTTTTGTTCGCCTTCTTTTTTCGTTATAATAGGGAAAGATGAAAAGAGGGATAGAAATGGCGCAAAAAAAACGCGCAAAGAAACGCAAAACAAAAAAACAACAAAAACAGCAAGAGAAATTAATGCTGGTCGGCGTCGGCCTGCTCTTTGTCTTGTTTTCGATATTTGGCTTTTTCCATTTAGGTTTTTTAGGAACCTTGATTGCCAACGGGTTTCGGATCGTTGGCGGAAACACGTACCAATTTTTGAGTGTTGCCCTAGCCGCTTATGGTGTCTGGTTAGCGATCAAAACGACCGATGCTCGATTTAAGAGTATTCGGCGAGTGATTGGCTGTGTATTGGTGTATTTTGGTTTACTGATCATCCTCCATGCGCAAATCTTTAGTAATGTGGTGGGAGAACAAGCCAATATCTTCCAAACGACGTGGATGACGCTGTTAGGCGATATTCGGCGCAGCCAAGTGACCCAAAATGTCGGGGGCGGAATGATTGGCGCCATCCTCTATGGGGCGACCTATTTTCTTGTTTCCCAGATCGGCAGTTACATCATCGCTGTTTTACTCATGATGATTGGGGCGTTCTTGTTCAGCCAAATGAGCAGCCACGAGTTAGTCGAGCACCTGCAAGCAGCTGGTGACAAGCTGCAGCGGTTGTTAGAAGGCTCTCCAGAAAAGCAAGCCGAACGAGAAGCCCGCAAAGCGGAACGAGCAGCAGAGAAACAAGCTGCGAAAGAAGCCAAAAAAGAAGCCGAACGAGCAGCAGTCATGGCGGAGATCAAAGAAAAGAATCAAGTCCGACCAATGACAGAAGACGAAAAATCAGCAAAAGAACAACAGATGCAAGCGCCAGCTGATTTTGAACCAGAGCAGCTGAGCTTTGTACCCATCGACCACTTCCAGGAATTGCCGCAAGCGGCGGGACCAGAGGCCGCTCAAGCACCACATCCAGCAGGAAACAAACCGGGACCAAGCAAAAAGGTCAATGAAGACGGAGAGATCCTTGATGATGATGGTGAAGTGTTGGAATTTGAGATTTCCGAAGAAGCTGAAAATCGTGATTATGAATTGCCTTCAGCGCAATTACTCGATTCGATCCCTTCAACGGATCAAAGCAGCGAGTACAAAAAGATCGAACAAAATATCGGTGTGTTAGAAACCACCTTCCAAAGCTTCGGTGTTGACGCAAAAGTCGTCAAAGCCAGCTTAGGACCAGCAGTAACCAAATTCGAAGTTCAACCAGCAGTAGGGGTCAAAGTCAGCAAAATCGTCGGGTTGACCGACGATATCGCCTTGGCCTTAGCTGCCAAAGATGTACGGATGGAAGCGCCGATCCCAGGGAAATCATTGATTGGGATCGAAGTTCCAAACAGTGCAGTCAGCATGGTTTCATTCCGAGAAGTGATCGAAGCCCAACCGGATCATCCAGATAAACTATTAGAAGTACCTTTAGGACGCGATATTTCTGGCCGTGTCCAAACGGCAGACTTAACGAAAATGCCCCATCTCTTGATTGCCGGATCGACCGGGAGCGGGAAGTCCGTAGCCATCAACGGCATCATCACCAGTATTTTGATGCGGGCAAAACCCCATGAAGTCAAACTGATGATGATCGACCCGAAAATGGTTGAATTAAATGTTTATAATGGGATTCCCCATCTCTTGACACCTGTCGTGACCAATCCCCGCAAAGCGGCGCAAGCGTTGCAAAAAGTGGTCAAGGAAATGGAAGAGCGCTACGAAAAATTTGCGGCAACTGGGGTCCGAAACATTACTGGCTACAACGATTTAGTGATCAATAAGAATTTAGAAGACGGCGAAAATCGTCCGATCTTGCCATTCATTGTAGTGATCGTCGATGAGTTAGCCGACTTGATGATGGTTGCCAGCAACGAAGTCGAAGATGCCATCATTCGTTTGGCGCAAATGGCACGGGCAGCAGGTATCCATATGATCCTAGCAACGCAACGACCAAGTGTGGATGTCATTACAGGGATCATCAAAGCCAATGTTCCATCACGGATGGCCTTTGCGGTTTCCAGCGGTGTCGATTCGCGGACCATCATTGATGGGAACGGAGCCGAAAAACTGCTGGGACGCGGCGATATGCTGTATCTGCCGATGGGTGAGAACAAACCGATTCGGGTCCAAGGGGCCTTTATCTCCGACCAAGAAGTCGAACGAGTGGTTGAATTCGTGACCGATCAGCAAGAAGCCAATTATGAAGAAAAAATGATGGTCACTGAGGAAGAAACGAGTGCTGGCAGCAGCGGACAACCGCAAGATGAGCTATTCGAAGATGCCAAAGCCCTTGTGGTGGAAATGCAGACCGCCAGCGTTTCTCTCTTGCAGCGACGTTTTCGCATCGGCTATAACCGAGCGGCTCGGTTAGTGGATGAATTAGAAGATCAAGGCGTCGTTGGCCCTTCTGAAGGCAGCAAGCCGCGGAAAGTCTTGATCGAGCCGCAACCAGAAGACATTCCTACCTTTGATGAATAAGGAGAAAAAGACCAATCCAATGAGAGAAAGGCGAGATAGCAATGAAACGCAAACACATTCTTTACCGTGATGTTGCCGATAAGCTCAAAGAAGACATCATGTCGGGTCGCTACCCGATTGGTTCATTTTTACCGACGGAAACAGAATTGGAAGCCACCTTCAATGTCAGCAAGATCACTGTCCGCAAAGCCATCGAATTGTTAGCGGCAGATGAGTATGTGGAAAAACGCAGCGGACGTGGGACGACGGTTTTAAGCAATCGCCCTTATAACAAGCTGTCAAAAGGCACGACGTTTAGCCAATTGCTTGAAAAGACTGGCAAGGAATACACGAAGAAAAACCTCAGCTATGAATTAGTCGAACTTGCGCCTGAGCACCCCGCGTATTCTTTGATGGGCAAAGAAGTCATGCGTTTACGTCGCATGTATTATTTTGACCACCAACCCTTTATTTACTATGAGTACCATTTGCCAAAGCAGCTAAAGGGTACCTCCATCGAGGTCTTTGAAGAAAAATCATTGTATCGCCTATTGGATGAACATCGAATGATCATCGATCGCTTTCAAGATGCGTTCGTGGCAACGACCTTGACCGAAGAGCAACAGAAGTTTATGATCACGCCAGAGGTCGCTGCCTTGAAACGAACCCGTTATTCGTATGATCTACAAGGAGAAGTGGTAGAATATACAGAAGGGATCTATAACACCGCCTTGCATCCGTATATGATCGAGTTTGAAGCCTAGTCATTGATTAGGCTTTTTTAGCAAAAAGTGGTACCAAAATCAGAAGTGGAGCGTGAAAACTATGAGAAAAATCGCCTTTTTAGGAGCCGGTAACATGGCAAAAGCCATCATCAACGGCTTGATTGCAGCAAACCTGTATGAACCAGCAGAGATCTTGGTTTATAACCATCGCTACGAGCCGACTTTGGCACAATTAGAAAAAGAAACCGGGATCACTGGGACAACTAAGCTAGCAGATGTCACCGAAAAAGCGGAGATCCTCGTCTTAGCAGTTAAACCTTTTGTCTTTCCCCGCTTACTTGCTGATTTAAAAGACGGCTTGACCAAGGAGCATTTGCTAGTATCCATTGCCGCGGGTGTGACAATCGCGCAAATGGAAGAAATCATTGGTGCGCACAAAATCGTGCGGGTCATGCCAAATACCCCCGCACTTGTTGGCGAAGGCATGTCTTCTATCAGTCCCAACGGTCAAGTGACGGAAGCCGAAGCCAACGAAGTCAAACAGCTTTTTGAAAGCCTAGGCAAAGCCGAGCAAGTACCAGAAAGCATGATCGATGCAGTCATTGGTGTCAGCGGTTCTTCACCAGCCTACACGTATTTGTTCATTGAAGCTTTGGCAGATGGAGCAGTGGCAGAAGGAATGCCGCGGCCGATGGCGTATGAATTTGCTGCTCAAGCGGTATTAGGCGCAGCGAAGATGGTACTAGAGACGAAGGAACACCCAGGCGTCTTAAAGGATCGTGTCAGCTCGCCAGGGGGCACAACGATCCAAGCAGTTAAAACCTTAGAAGAAAATGGCTTTCGTGCGGCTGTCATCAAAGCAGTGCAAGCAGCTGCTGACAAAAGTCGGAAGATGTCTTGATCCCCAGTGAGTGAGGAAAAAATCTTAGCAAAACGAAGGAGCGTTTATGAAAGAACTTTTGATTTTTGATTTTGATGGATTGTTAGTCGATACTGAAAGAGTCTATTTTGATGGGTGGTTGGCGCTATTTAAAAAGTATGAGCTTCCGATTACAGCCGCTGATATTTTTGGTTGGCGTGGTCAAAGCTGGCAACAGACTGCCACTAAATTAGCCGACCTCGTAGGCGGTCAGCAGCGGGTGAAGGAATTACGAGCAGAACGGGAAGTCTATATTGCCCAGCAAATAACTGATGGCACCTTCAAAACTAAACCCTATGCGAAAGAAACCATCGCCTTGGCTCGTGAGAAAGGCTTCCAAACGGCACTAGCCACCTCGACGATGAAAAAAAGAGCCTCTGAATTGTTGGCGCATTTCGATTTGTTGCAGGCCTTTGACTATCAGACCTTTGGCGATGACGTTTCCGCCCATAAACCTGATCCAGCACCTTACTTGCTGACTTTAGAAAAAGCGCAAGTCGCAGCGGAAAAAGCTTTAGTCATGGAAGATTCTCTTGTGGGAGCAACAGCCGCGACACGTGCGGGCATCGATGTCGTGCTGATTCCCGATCAAAGCTTTGATCAAGTCTATTCCCCAGAGGAAAAAGCAGATCTTCAATTATATGGCGAAGCTACCTCATTGAAGTATGTGTATGAGTTATTGGCAAAGGATCAACTGAAATAATACCTAAAAAAGCTTCCTTTTTCATTGCAGAAAAAGGAAGCTTTTTTTGTATAGGAAAGGCCTGTAAAAAAACAGAACAAAGGATATGAGTGGTGTGTTTTTCGCCATCATGGTAAAGTTAAAGAAAGTTTAACAATAAGCGAAAAAAAACAAAAAGTAAAGGGGTTTCATTTTGACAAAAACGTCCATTTGTCAAAAGGACTTTTCTTGGTCGATCCTAGCCGTTGGCGGCAGGGGAAAAACATGGTAAATTATCCTTCGACGAAGAACTAGTGGGGGAAGAAAAAAATGAATAAACTAAAGAATGTTTTCTATTTATATAAACTGGACTGGAAACGAATTTTCAGCAATCCAATCTCTGCATTTTTGATCATTGCCTTAATGATTTTACCCTCGCTTTATGCGTGGTTCAATATCAAAGCCCTCTGGGACCCATACGGCAACACCAGTGAATTGCCGATCGCCGTTTACAGTGCGGATAAAGGGGCAGAATTTCAAGACAAGCACATCGATATCGGTGATGAAGTCATCGACACCCTCCATAAAAACAAGCAGTTGGGCTGGCGCTTCTTGGATTCAAAAGAGGACTTAGTAGAAGGGGTCAAGTCAGGAAAATATTACGCGGGTATTTACCTACCAGCGGATTTTTCAGATGATCTGATCAGCTTTACCAGTGGAAAAATCGAAAAACCGACCATCGAGTATTATAGCAACCAAAAAATCAATGCCATCGCACCAAAAATCACCGATAAAGGAGCCAGCAGCCTTCAAGAAGAGATCTCACAAAACTTTATTGAAACCGCCAGCTCCACGTTGATAAAAGTCTTCAATGAAATCGGCTATGACATTGATTCCAACTTAGTCAGCATCAACAAAGTCAAATCGATGATCTTAGACACCGATGACAATTTGGCTACGATCGATGGCTATACGAAAGAGATCGTCACCTTGCACGATAAGTTTCCAGAAATCAAAGAAAAGATCGCAAAAGCCGAAGAATTCACCGATTATATCCCACAAGTGGATGCCATGGGGGAAAAACTGATTGGCTTAAACGATAAGCTGCCTGCATTGAAGAAAGAAGCCAGCATCATTTTGACCTTGCAAGAAAAGATCCCAGAGATCCAAAATGCCGGCAAACAATTGAAGATGATCGACGATGATTTCGATGACATTGCCAGCACCATGACGGACGGCATCGACACCGCCAAGCAAGGACTGCAAGTCATTGAACAAGTGCAAGCCGCTTTACCACAGATCGAAAAACTAGGCGACCAAGCCGCCAGCTTCGCCACCGCGACCAAAGATGGGGCGCAACAATTGCAAGATGCCCTGCCAAGTATTTCTAGCAGTGTGAAGGTGACGATTGAGTCGATTCGTCAAGTGGCAACAACTACTGCTGGGTTAACCAGCTGGATTAGTCAAGAACTAACCGATAAAAAATTAACAGATGAAGAACGCCAAGCAATCAGTGCAACGATCACTGACTTTCAAAAGAACATCCAACAACAACAAGCAGCCTTGGATTCCTTGATTGCCTTTTTAACCAATATTCAGAATTCTGGCAGTAACGCCGACCTAGAAGGTATCATTACGCAACTGAGCAATGCCAAAACATCGCTAGGTGTTTTATCTGACCGCTTATCGCAATTGAATAACCTTGTTCAAAATGGGTCTGTTGATGAAATTACAGCGTATCTCAATCAAGTCACCGCAGCTGCTCAAAATGTTACTGATCTTCTGGATCCTAATAGTTTTAATGTTGATTCAATCACCACCACCATCAACGACATCCTAACCAAACTAATCGAAACCATCACCACCGCCGAAGATGTCTTGAAAAAAGCCCAAGAGATCGATTTTGACTCGTTGCTGTCTTCCACCAAATCAGTGGTCAGCAATGCCGTGACGATTTTGGAAAAATACCAAAAAGAATTGCCTGCCATCAAGCAAGAATTGCACGATGCCAATACGATGCTGAATGGTCACATGGATGAAATCGTCAATGCCATCAACAAAGGAGCCGACCTGTACAACAACGAATTGCCAGTGGTCGAAGAAAAATTAGGGCTGGCCCTAAACTTCTTGCAAAACGATTGGCCAACTATCAAATCAGAAATCAGCTCTACGATGGCAATGGTGGATGAAAAACTACCAGAAGTTGAAAAAGCCTTGGATGCGGCCGTTGATTTGATCAATAACGATTGGCCAAGTATCAAAGCAGGCATCCACAAAGCCGCTGATGCGATCCGAGCAGGCGAAAATGAAGTCGATCTCGGGGAAGTCATCAAATTATTGAAACTTGATGCCACCGATGAAGCCGACTTCTTCAAACAACCAGTGGAATTAAAAAGCAATGAAATCTATCCAATCGCCAACAATGGTTCAGCTAGCACACCGTTTTATACCGCATTGTGTTTGTGGGTAGGGGCATTATTGTTGTCAAGTGTCGCTACAACGGAGTATCATTTAGAGAAGAAAGACAAAAAACGCTTTACCCAACGTGAAACCTTTGTGGCACGAATGCTGACGTTCTTGACGATGGCAGTCGCCCAAAGTTTGATCGTGACCCTAGGAAATATGTTTTTATTAGGCGTTGATGTCCACAATCCAGTGTACAGTGTCTTCTTCGCATTACTCGTCGGACTCGCTTTTATGATGATCGTTTACGTACTGGCAGGACTGTTTGGCAACCTCGGGAAAGGGATCGCCATCATCATTTTGGTTCTCTCCATCTCAGGTGGGGGAGGAAACTACCCGATCCAAGTTTCTGGGAAGTTCTTCCAATTCATTAATCCGCTGCTGCCATTTACCCATGCAGTCAATCTGTTAAGAGAATCAGCTGGCGGGATCTATTGGCCAAATGCCGTACCACAATTGGTTATTTTAACGATTTTGTTCCTGGTCTTTGGGATCGTCGGTACCTACGCGTATCCTTATCTAGTCAACTCTACGAAGAAATTAAGCGACATTTCAAAAGAAAGTCATTTCTTCCACTAACATCGAAAAGCAGAAAGAGCATTTGTTCTTTCTGCTTTTGTGCCATCACGTGAAATTTCTAATAATCAAAAGAGGGAAAAAGGGCCGTTTTTTCATCTGATTTTCATTGACTTTTCGCGGTTACAAGAGTAGCATACAGTCTTGATAATTCAATATTTGTGAGGATATCGTTACAAGTTTAACGAAGGATTTTTTCATGAAAAGGAGTGTAGAAAAAGTGGAGTATTTGAAACGTTTGTTGGTCGGACGTCCATTGAAATCCGCAGAGAATGATGAACAAAAACTGAGCCGGACGGCGGCCCTTGCGTTGCTATCTTCTGATGCTTTGTCTTCGATTGCTTATGGGACAGAGCAGATCGTTGTCGTATTAGTGGCACTTTCCGCTGCTGCTATCTGGTATTCATTACCGATCGCTGCTTTTGTTATTATTCTTTTGATTTCATTGACCTTGTCTTACCGTCAGATCATTCATGCATACCCTCACGGTGGTGGGGCGTATGTAGTAAGTAGTGAAAATTTAGGGAAAAATGCGGGCCTGATTGCCGGCGGCTCACTGTTGATCGATTATATGCTGACAGTAGCAGTATCCGTCTCAGCAGGGGCGGAAGCCATCACTTCTGCTGTGCCAGCGTTGTTCGGCCATCAAGTGGCCATTTCTGTCGTGATCGTACTCTTGATCATGATGATGAATCTGCGAGGGCTGCGAGAATCAGCTAGCTTCTTGATGATTCCTGTCTACACCTTTATCGCAGTGATCACAGTCTTGATCGTGGTCGGCTTGTACAACATCGTAACTGGTGCGCAACCGTTGAATGCAACCGCACTGCCGGGAGCTGTGGTGCCTGGGGTATCCGTAGCCTTGATCTTACGGGCTTTCTCATCAGGTTCCTCTTCTTTGACGGGGGTCGAAGCGATCAGTAACGCGGTGCCATTTTTCAAAAAACCACGGGCGAAAAATGCAGCTGCGACCTTGACGATCATGGCTGCGATCTTAGGGTTCTTCTTCGTCGGTATCACTTTTATCAACTATTGGTACGGTATCGTACCAGAAGCAGAAGTGACCGTCCTATCTCAAATCGGCTCTGCTGTTTTTGGTCATGGGTTTATGTACTACGTTTTGCAATTTGCCACAGCGCTGATTTTAGCAGTTGCCGCAAATACTGGATTTTCCGCCTTCCCCGTGTTGGCGTATAACTTAGCCAAAGACAAATATATGCCACACATGTATCAAGACCGTGGGGATCGTCTCGGCTACTCAAACGGGATCATCACCTTAGCTGCTGGTTCCATCGTCCTATTGTTTATCTTCCAAGGATCGACCGAGCGTTTGATTCCGTTGTATTCCATCGGGGTATTCATTCCTTTTGCACTATCCCAAAGCGGAATGGTCGTCAAATGGAAAAAAGAAGGCAAAGGCTGGTTCTTTAAATCGATCGCCAACATCATTGGGGCTTTGATTTCTTTTGCGATCATTGCCATCTTGTTCGTGTATCGCTTAGGCGATATTTGGCCATTCTTCATTATCATGCCGATCCTCTTGTATATCTTTTACAAGATCCATGATCATTATAAAAAAGTCGCAGAACAGCTGCGATTGGAAAAACAAGAAGCACTGCATGTTTATGAAGGAAATACCGTGATCGTTCTCGTCGGAAATGTTACCCGAGTAAATATCGGTGCATTGAACTATGCCCAATCGATTGGTGATTATGTCGTGGCGATGCACGTCTCGTTGGATGAAGATGTGAAGAAAGAAAAAGAGATCGAACAAGAATTTAAGCAAAAATTCCCAGACGTGCGTTTCTCCGTCGTTCATTCTTCGTATCGTTCGATTGAAAATCCCATCTTGCGTTATGTGGATCTAGTCAGCCGCAATGCAGCCAAACATAATTACACAACGACCGTCATCATTCCACAGTTTGTCCCAAGACGTCGCTGGCAAAATATTTTGCACAACCAAACAAGCCTGCGCTTGCGTTTCAGACTCTCTTGGCGTGAGAACATCATTGTAAGTACGTACAGTTACCATTTGAAGAAATAACAAAAACGCTAGTTTAGCGACCTGATTCCCAAAAGAAATGTTTGGGTCAGCCGCTAAGACTAGCGTTTTTTTTAGCTATAAAACATTTTCAGTTTGATATCCTGATCGTAATTCCCAAACCCCTTGCCAAAGAGGGTACAACCGCCGACATGCTCGGCATCTTCTTTGACTTCCACTTTTAAGTGCCACGTATCTTCGTAGGCAGGTATATCCTTGATCGTAATGTCGGAAAGAGGAACACCTTCCATGTAGGTTCCGTGATCCATGATGCGGATCGTCTTCAATAACCCGTACTGATTGAGATTGTCTGGATACCAATCCGGTGTATACTTGCCGCGAATATCTGCAAAATCCCCTGGGCTAGTCCATGTACCAAGCTCCACACCATTTAAGCTGAAGGTGATGTCTGACGGCCAGTTGTTATTGGAAAAAGGAAATTCAGACGAAACTTCCATTGAAATCTCCATCATTTCCAGTTTTTCTTCTCTTGCTAAAAAGTTTGGCGATTGGTATTCAACAAATCCTTTCGTAAACCACAAGATGCGGGCATCCATTCGTCGAGGATCCATGAAAAACTTCGGTTCATCCACCATTCCCACAAAATCAGCTGAAGTAGCAAGCCCGCACGTTGGTTCTACCGAATAATTTGTATAATGACCGATCGGTATCGCCGTTTCTTTTGTATCAAAGGCATTAAAGATTTTCTCAGGAAAGTTGATATCGATATGATCCACTCTTAAACTGGAAATCTTTTTTTGCCCCACACGCTCTGTTTTGATGATTTTGGCTTCTTCTAATTTTTTGATGTGCATCGTAATGATGGCGCTGCTTAAGCCCAACTCCTGTGCCAACTCTTTGACATTCATCTTGTTTTTAGCCAGCAATTGAATGATTTTGATTCGCACGTTACTGGCAAGTGCCTCATAGACAGGCAATGCTTCTTGATTGATTTCTAATTGCATCGTGTCACCTCCGCTTAAACTGTTTGATTTACTTGAATGTTAACATATTTGCTAATATGTGTAAATAGCGTTGTTTATTTCGATAGTTATTAATATATTTATTAATTAATATAGATATTATCCTAGATAAATTAATCAAAATATTGTTGACAGCGATTACAAATCAAGTTATGATTTATTTGTAAATTGAAAGTGTTTGCAAACGCTAGAAATGAATAATGCAATTATAAATGCTGGGATAGCAAATAAGAGAAGGAGGATAGGCGTGTTCGGCTTCAAAGACCAAAATTCAATTTCTATGAAAGAGGGAAAAACATGAAGAAGAAACTTATTATTATTGGTGCTTTAGTTGCAGTCGTTGCAGTTGCCCTTATTGGTTTTAATCGTTATCAGGCAGCGGAAAAAGAAAAATACACGATTAATTTTTGGTCACCCCTTACTGGTGATGATGGCGCTTATATGGATCAGATCGTAAATGAATTCAATGAACAATCAGGTTCCGATTATACAATCAATCATGTGATCACGTCTGATATGTACACTAAATTAAGTACGGTCGTAAGTTCTAAAAGTGGGATTCCAGATTTGACTTTGATGCATTCTTATAAAGTAGAGGAATTTGTCAATTCCGATATTATTGATCCGGTTGATCGTCTGGTTTCTTATCAACCTGAGTTAGAAGAAAGCAATTATTTAGATACGGCGTGGAATGCAGGGAAAATCGGCGATACTCAATATACGATCCCATTAGATATTCATGCCAGTGCTATGTATTACAATCAAGATCTTTTAGAAAAATACAATGTCACTTCTTGGTTAGACGATAACATCGTGACGTTTGATGAAATGATGTCATTAGCAGGGCAGATGGAAGAAGGCGATTATGTCGTAAATAATGCGTTACTTTCTTGGGTTATCTTAGCGCAAATCCGTAACTTAGGCGGCGCGATTTCTGACGATGCTGGGAACCCGACGGTGAATACGCCAGAAATGAAAGAAGCGTTAGAAAGAATTAAAGCGTTAACAGATGCAGGCCTGATGACACCTTATGGAGAAGATGGGTATTTGATGTTCCAAGGCGGAAACGTACTCTTATCAACAGATGGTACTTGGACTTCTACCGCTCATGATGCGGTTGAGGGCTTGAATTGGGGCGTAACAAATATTTATTCGACTTCAGATGAAATCGCAACCAACCGAGCAGCTTCTCATATGTTTGGCATGTTGAAGAGTGAAAGCAGAACAGAAGAAAAAGAAGAAGTAATCGCACAATTTTTAGAATTCGTTCGTACAAACTCGATCGAATGGGCAAAAGCCGGTCAAATCGTTGCAAGTAAAGATATTTTAGAAAGTGATGATTACCAACAATACCCACAATCATTCTTTACTTCTACACCAGAGGAAGAAGAAACACTTTACATCTTTGACTACGTTTATTTCTCTTATGTCTTAGAAGCATTAGATGTTTATAGTACAGATATCGCTTACGGTGAATTAGATATGGATGAAGGATTAGAAACGATGCAACAATATGTCGAAGATAAGATTGCAGAAGTAGCTAGATAAGTGAAGGGGGGATAATTCTATCCCCTTTTCCAATTTTTAGAAGGGAATGAAAGGAATGAAAAAAAAGAGCATTAACTGGGCATCGATCGCATTCATTGGACCACACATGGTACTCTTTATTATTTTTGTATGTATTCCAACGATCTATGGTATTTATGCTTCATTTACGCAATGGAATTTGATCTCTGATCCAGTCTGGGTCGGTTTTAACAACTATAAAACATTATTGTTTGATAGTTCCTCGACGTTCTATACCCAATTTTGGAATGGTTTGAAAAATACCTTTATTTTCGTTTTGATCATGGTGCCGTTACAAATCATCATTCCACTGATGATTGCAGCTGCATTGCAACATAAAAAAGTGAAGCTGAAAGGACTTTTTCAAGCAATTCTATATATTCCAGGTCTTATCTCTGTTTCAGCAGGTTCTTTGATTTGGTCATTGATTTTCCACTCTCGATTAGGTGCCGTCAATAATATTTTTGGGTTCGATTTCTCTTGGGCTTCGCGACAACCCTATGCTTGGATCTTAATTTTTGTTGTCAGCATTTGGGGAGCGATCGGTGGTAACATGATCATTTATCGCTCAGCTTTAGCGGGTGTCAATGAAGACCTTTATGAAGCGGCAGAGATCGACGGAGCGGGAGCATTCCAAAAATTCTTGAATGTGACCTTGCCATCTATTCGCTTTCCACTGTTATATACGATCGTGATGACAACTGCTGGAGCATTTAATGTCTTTGCACAGCCTTTGATGATGACAGGTGGAGGTCCAAACCAAAGCACGACTGTATTGATGATGTATATCCGCTCACTGGCTTTTAGTCAAGGAGAATCAATTGCAGGAATGGCTTCGGCAATGGCAGTCATCTTAGGATTGATCATTATGTGTGTGTCCGTATTTCAATATTTTCTTTTAGATAGAAGCAATACTTAAGGGGGCAAAAAAATGAATACACAAAAGAAACATATACCTAGTATGGTCATCGCATATTTGTTTCTGATCGTTTTATGTATCATCTGGGTTATTCCATTGATTTTTAGCTTCGCCACTTCTTTTCGTTCTCAAACCGAAATCGTCTCCACTGGGTTTCGTTTATTACCCGTAAACTGGATATTAGATAACTATGTAGCGATTTTGACTAATACGTCTACTGCACCAATTATGCAGTGGTTATGGAATTCAATGTTTATCGCAGTCACGCACACTGTTTTAGTTGTGATCGTTGTTTCAGTGACCGCTTATGGCTATGGCAGAATGCGGTTTAAATACCGTGATCGTATCTTTTATCTTTTGATGGGGATCTCGATGTTTCCCGGTGTAGTGAATTTGATCCCGTCTTACAAAATCATTGAAACCTTCGGCTGGGTCAACTCTTCTCTTGCCATGATCATTCCAGGCTTAGCAGGAATGGGAAATATCTTTCTTGTGCGACAGTTTATGAAAGGTATCCCGCTTGAATTTGACGAGTCAGCACGAATGGATGGTGCAGATGAATTTACAATTTTTGCAGAGATCATCGTTCCTTTGATCAAACCTGTGTTGATCGTTGCAGGCCTCTTTTCTTTCACAGGTTCATGGAATGATTTCTTGTGGCCAGTGATCGTGTATACGGATGTTAGTAAAATGCCGATCACAGCCGGTTTGCTATTACTACAAGACATTTATGGCAACTACCGAATGATTGGTCAATTGATGGGCTCGGCATTGATTGCGATCATTCCCACCGTCATGCTGTTTCTATTTGCTCAAAAATACTTCATTGAATCTATGAACTTAAATGCAGGAATAAAAGGATAGTGAAGATCATGAATCGAAAATTGGAAAGAAATTTACTACGTGCCAGTGCGGTCTGGGATGTCTGTATTGGTCTTGTAACGATGTTTGGGTATTATCCTTGGTTTGAAGAACAAGGGATCGCAGCATTTCAAAATCAAAATCAGTATGAATACTTGCAGTCAAGTCTGGTAGGAATGATATCGAAGGTAGTTATGATCGTTGCGTTAGCGACGATTTTGATGGGCGTTATCAGTTGGATCAACGCGAAGAATATGCGAGACAAACAAATAAACAAAGGAACGATACGTTGGATGATCGCCTGTGTCATCATCCATTTGATCATCTATGATGTGATCGGTGTTGTCCTCTATTTACTAGCTACGACGATGTATATGTCTAAAAACAAAGCAATAAAAATACTAAAAACGGAAAATGGAATTTTTTAAGAAGGTGTAGAATTTATGGCAGAAAATTATTTGGAACCGATTGTATTAGAACGTGCAGACCCATGGATATACAAGCATACCGATGGATATTATTACTTCACTGGATCTAAACCAGGGTATCAGGAAATCGAATTAAGACGTGCGAAAACCTTGAAAGGACTGGCTGACGGTGAAGTGAAAGTCATCTGGACGGCTCATGCCGAAGGCCCCATGAGTGAACTGATTTGGGCACCAGAGATTCATTTTATTCAAGGAAAATGGTACATCTATTTTGCTGCTGCAGATCATGGAGAAGTCAGAAATGATCAGCATCATCATCGGATGTTTGCGATCGAAAATGCGAATGAAGATCCCTTTGCAGGCGAGTGGGTAGAAAAAGGACAGATCAAGACGCAATTTGAGAGTTTCAGTTTAGATGCTACGGTATTTGAACACAGGAACCGATTGTATTATGTCTGGGCACAAGCAGATCCAAACATTCCAGGCAATTCCAATCTTTATTTATCAGAGATGGAAAATCCTTGGACATTGAAAGGAAAGCAGATTCTGCTGAGCATTCCTTATTATGAATGGGAAAAAATCGGCTTCAAAGTGAACGAAGCTCCAGCTGCTTTGATTAGAAATGGAAAAGTGATCATTACTTATTCAGCCAGTGCGACGGATGAAAACTACGCGATGGGACTGTTGTGGGCAGATGAGGATAGTGATTTATTGAATGGGTATTCTTGGCATAAGTTGAAGGAACCAGTCTTTTCAAGTTCTGAACAAAATTCCCTATACGGACCAGGACATAACTCCTTTACAGTCGATGAGGAGGGGAAACAAGAGATTTTAGTGTATCATGCAAGACCAGAAAAAAATGATTACAGTAATCCTTTAGAAAATCCCAATCGACATGCGTATGTCCAACCGTTTACTTGGAAAAAAAATGGATTACCTGATTTTGGCGAACCCGGTGTAGTCAAAGGATAGATAAAAGAGAGGGAAAAAATGAATACAAAAAGAAAAATGCTCTGTTTAACCATGTCCGTTTTTTTTACTAGTTTATTTCTTGATGGCTGTCAAACAGGAGATGCTGCTGAGCAACTTTCACAAAAGGAGTGGGAAACAACGACAAAAAATCGAGTGTCGATTCATGACCCATCGATTACTTCTATTCATGTTGGTGACCAAGAGCTGTTTTACGTATTTGGTTCGCATCTCGCCCAAGCGAAAACAGAAGATTTACAAACTTGGGAAGTGCCTTTCACTCACGAATATGAATCAATGGAAGACAATATGATCTATGGTAACACAAAAGAAAATCTAGCTGAGACTTTTGAATGGGCAGGCTATGATGATGCCGATTCACAAGGTGGTTACAGCCTTTGGGCACCAGATGTCATTTGGAATGCTGATTATGAATGGTCAAATGGAGACAAAGGAGCCTACATGCTCTACTACTCAGCTAGTTCTACTTGGCGGCGTTCAGCGATTGGATTGGCCGTAGCTAAAACGATCGAAGGACCCTATAGCTATGCGGATACCGTGATCTATTCTGGCTTTACAGAAAAAGATTCGACAGATGGTAGTGAACGCAATACCAACTATCAAAATACCCATTTGGCCAAATTGATCAAAGAGGGGAAAATCAGTGGGTTCAGTGAAAACTGGGCGATCGAAGATGGTCTGACGTATAACACCGATTATGCGCCAAACGCCATTGATCCAGCGTTGTTTTATGATGAAGAAGGGAAACTATGGATGACCTATGGTTCTTGGTCTGGCGGTATCTTTTTATTGGAAGTTGATCCAGCCACTGGAAAACCAATGTATCCTGGGGAAGATGGCACGACGGAAGATGGGCGTATCATTGATCGCTATTTCGGGATCAAGCTTTTTGGCGGCTATCATCAATCAGGAGAAGGTCCCTATATTGTATATGATGAGGAAACCGATTATTATTACCTATTCGTCACTTACGGTGGTTTAGCAGCAAAAGGTGGTTACAATATGCGACTGTTTCGCGCTGAAAAACCAGAAGGACCTTACCTTGATGCCCAAGGAAATAACCCAATCTTAGAACAAGGGGACCAAAATTCAAACTACGGCATCAAATTGATTGGAAACTACCAATTCTCGTTTCAACAAATGGGGTATCGAGCAGCGGGACACAATTCGGCGATCATCGATGAGAATGGTCAGTGGTCCTTGGTGTACCATACGCGCTTTAACAATGGAACCGAAGCCCATGAAGTGCGGGTCAACAGAATGTATATGAATGAGGAAGGCTGGCCAGTTCCAGCACCCTACGAGTATCGAGGCAATGAACAAGTAGCGGATGCTTTGACAGAAGATGACATTATCGGGCGCTATGAAATCATTAACCATGGTACCGACAATGGAACGACCATGCTAAAAACGCAGACGATCGAGCTTCAAAAAGATGGAAGCGTTACTGGTGACTTGACCGGAACTTGGACGTACGATGCGGGATACTTGGCATTGACTTTTGAAGAAGCGACCTTCAAAGGAATTTTATTAACTCAGGAAATAACAGAATTTGAGCAGCAAAAATTAACGTTCTCAACGATTGGCGATAATAATGAGTCCATTTGGGGAATCAAAGAATAGGAGTATAACAATGACGATTAACATTCAAAACACAAAATCAGGAACAACGATCAGCAAATATATCTACGGTCATTTTGCAGAGCATCTAGGCCGTTGTATCTATGAAGGATTATACGTTGGAGAAGATTCGCAGATCCCAAATAAAAATGGGATGCGGATCGATGTGGTTGAAGCACTGAAAAACATTCAAATCCCTGTGCTGCGTTGGCCAGGCGGCTGCTTCGCCGATGAATACCATTGGAAAGACGGAATTGGACCTAAAGAAAACCGCAAAACGATGGTCAACACTCACTGGGGCGGCGTGACTGAAAACAATCATTTCGGGACCCATGAATTTTTTGAATTGATCAAGCAGCTGGAATGTGACGCGTATGTCAACGGCAATGTCGGCAGCGGAACGGTGCAAGAAATGTCGGAATGGGTGGAATACATCACGATGGATGGCATTTCTCCGATGGCTGATCTTCGCAGAGAAAATGGCCATGAAGATGCGTGGGAAATGAAATTCTTTGGCGTAGGAAACGAAAACTGGGGCTGCGGCGGCAATATGCGGCCAGAGTACTATGCGGATCTGTATCGCCGCTATCAAACCTATGTCCGCCAATACGGTGACAAAAAAATCTACAAAGTTGCTGGCGGAGCGAATGTCGCAGACTATCATTGGACAGAAACGCTGATGAAAAACGCCCATTGGTTGATGGACGGCCTAAGCTTGCACTACTACGTTCATCCGCAGGGATGGGAAGAAAAAGGGAGCGCCTTGGAATTTGATGAGGCAGAGTGGCAAGTGACCTGTGAAAAAGCAGCCTACATGGATGAATTATTGACCCGCCACAGCGCGATCATGGACCAGTATGACCCAGAACAGCGTGTGGGAATCATTGTTGATGAATGGGGCACTTGGTTCTCAGCAGAACCTGGGACGAATCCAGGCTTCTTATACCAACAAAATACGATTCGTGATGCCATGGTCGCAGCGATCACCTTGAATATTTTCCATAAACATGCCAAGCGAGTGCATATGGCAAATATCGCACAAACCGTCAACGTCCTGCAAGCGATGATTTTGACAGATGGCGAACAAATGGTGAAAACCCCAAGCTATCATGTCTTTGATTTGTACAAAGTCCATCAAGATGCTGAAACCATTGATAGCCATGGAACTAGCAGTGATACCATTACGTATACGATTTCGAAAAAAGAGGATACGATCCATCTATCGGTTTGTAATTTTGCTACCCAAGGCACGGAAGAATTAACCTTCTCCTTGGAAACAGCGATCAATGAAGTGAAAGAAGCTCGTTATATCGTGGGGGACAAAATGAACGCACACAATGATTTTGATCATCCTGAAGATGTGGTGATCCAAGACTTCACCGCTTACGATGTTGAAGAGAACAAAGTCAGCTTGCGGGTGCCAGCAATGAGTGTTCTAACGATCTCATTGACAGTCTGATCCCATGACTTGTAAAGGATGCGAAGTGAAAGATGCTGCTGCAGCAGCACAGGAAGACATTGAATCCTTGATTGCAGAACAACTTTCTTTAGAAAGCGACTTGGCTTCGCCGGAGATCGTCAGTAGGAGAATCGCTGTTTGTGAGACTTGTCCATTGCGATTGAATCATACCTGTACCAAATGCGGCTGCTTTTATCGGTTTCGCGCAAATTTAGCTAAGAAAAACTGTCCTGCAGGAATGTGGGAACAAACAGGACAGCTCGTCAAGTAGCTGTCCTGTTTGTTTCAATTGGTCAAAAGGATCAACAGATAAACTATTTTTTGATTACGCTTACATAATCGTTGTAGATACGCTATGATAAAACGAAAAACACTGTTAACAAAGTGGAAAGTGAGCGAGTGATTCAATGAAAATAAATCAACCTGCAGCGCTTGCTTATTATGAAGCTGCGAACCATGGCACAGAAGATTTCCCATTAGCATATTATCCTAATTTAGTGAGTGTTTGGCGAGAATTCTTTTTTGTGCCACATTGGCATAAAGAAATCGAAATTTTATGTGTCCATCAAGGACAGCTAGAATTAGTCGTTAATGGAGTCTCACGCAAGATTAAGGCAAATACGATCGTACTGATTCCTCCCAACACTTTACACACTGCCTATCGAATCGTACAACAAAGCTGCCGTTTTTCGTGTATCGTTTTTTCTGAACAATTAATCACGAGTCGACAATCAGATAGAATTCAAAGCCAACAAATCGATCCTTTTTTGAGACAAGAAGGTGTTACTTCTTATGTGGATTTTCCAGATAAAAGTCAACAAAGTCTCACCTTGTTTCAACTATTTGATCAATGCTTTATGGGGAAATCGTCCTATCGTGAATTACGTCTGAAAGGGATTGTTATCCAACTCTTGTCATATCTATTAGAAGTTGGGACCGACCAGCCAGCAAAAAAATCAAGCGAGCGCCTCCAAGAAAAACGGGAAAAAATGGTTTTATCTTATATTCATAGTAATTATCATGAAATGATCCAATTACAAGATTTGGCCGATTCTGTTTCCTTAAGTAAAGAGCAATTTACACGATTTTTTAAACAATCATTTCGAACTTCCCCAATGGCTTATCTAAATCATTATCGCTTGATCCGATCGGCAGAATTGTTGCGAGAGACTGATTTGACCATGGTGGCGATCGCTCAAGCTGTCGGTTTTTGTAATAGTAATCATTTTTCTGTGTGCTTCAAAAAGATGTTTGGTGAGACCCCTACACAATATCGGAAAAATGACATGATTACGATAGAACACGCCATAAAATCGAAGGATAGCCCTCTGTAATCCAGCTATACTGAAAAAAAGGAGGGTTCAAAAATGTCGTTTTTTTCAATAGGTGAGAATTACCTCGAATTTCAAAATGGAAATGAAGTCGTGCGCATTATTGCTTGGGGCACGAACAGTTTGCGGGTGGTGAGTGCACCGTCTGGTGAACTAGATTTATCCTGCTGTGCATTATTAACACAAGATTCTAAGGCCGAGGTTGCGATTGAGGGGGATGTAGGATCTATCGGTAATGGAAAAATCCACGCAATAGTCACCAAAGAGTCAGGCTGGAACAACTATGGCAAGATCACTTTTTACAATCAAAAAGGCGAAGTGATTTTGAAAGAAGCAGCATCTGGCGGTGCGCTCTTGAAAAAGGCGCGGTTTTTCAAGTCGATTATTGGAGGAGATTTTCAACTAAAAGCTACTTTCGAAGCCAATCATGAGGAGAAAATCTATGGTATGGGGCAATATCAACAGGATATTTTTGATCTAAAAGGGTGTAATTTAGAATTAGCGCATCGAAATTCACAAGCTTCGATCCCCTTTTATTTATCAAACAAAGGATACGGCTTTTTTTGGCACAATCCAGCAATCGGTTCGGTCTCTTTTGGTAAAAATACGACCGAATGGCGTGCCGAAAGTACGAAGCAATTGGATTACTGGATCACTGCTGGAGAGACACCAGCTCAAATCGAAGAACAATTTAGCCAAGTGACAGGACGGGCACCTATGATGCCCGAATATGGTCTAGGATTTTGGCAATGTAAACTTCGCTATGCGACACAAGCGGAAGTAGTGGCGATCGCTAGGGAACACAAAGAGCGGAACATTCCCGTTGATGTACTAGTGATCGATTATTATCATTGGCCGCGCTGTGGTGATTTTCGCTTTGATGAAAATTTCTTTCCAGATCCCAAGGCGATGGCAGAAGAAGTACGAGATAAATATGGAATCGAGCTAATGGTATCGATCTGGCCCCAAATCGACACGCGTAGTGAGAATTTTCAAGAGATGAAAGAAAAAGGCTTATTAGTCAAAACGGATCGCGGCATTGATGTACAGATGTTGTTTCATGGGAATAACATTTTTTATGATCCAACAAATCCTAAAGCTCGAAACTATGTCTGGGAGAAAGTATCAAAAAATTATGTCAATAACGGCATTCGCTTGTTTTGGTTGGATGAGGCTGAACCAGAATTTGGTACGTATGACTATGATTCCTATCGTTATTATGTAGGGAGTGTGCTGCAAAAAGGCAATATTTACCCCCGTGAGTATGTTCGTGGTTTTGATGAGGGAGAAGCCTCCTCACAAAAAGAACATTCAATCAAATTGGTTCGTTGTGCTTGGGCGGGCAGCCAACGATATGGGGCATTGGTTTGGTCCGGCGATATTCATTCGACTTACCAAGACTTTCGCAACCAAATCGTTGCTGGCATGCAAATGGGGTTAGCAGGCATCCCGTGGTGGACAAGTGACATCGGCGGATTTCATGGTGGTTCTGTGACAAGTCTAGATTTTCAAGATTTATTGATCCGCTGGTTTCAATATGGGACTTTTTGTCCAGTCATGCGATTGCATGGTTCACGTACTCCCCATAAAAAAATCTTCAAGGCAGATGGTGAAGAAACAGAGCAAACCGGAGCAGCTAACGAAATATGGGCGTTTGGGGAAAAGAACTATGAGATTATGAAAAAATTTATTGGAATTCGTGAATTGATGCGGGACTACTCGCGTGAATTGATGCGCGCAGCTCATGAAAAAGGAACGCCAGTCATTCGCCCAACTTTTTATGAATTTCCAGAGGATCACCAGGCATGGGAACTGACAACACAGTATCTCTATGGTTCTGATATTCTAGTAGCGCCCATCGTTGTAGCGCATGCTACTGATCGTGAGGTATATTTGCCAACAGGAGCAAAATGGACCGATGCTCGAGATGGAACTATCTATGAAGGTGGACAATGGATTGTCGCACAGGCACAAATTGATTCCTTACCAATCTTTTTACGAGAGGGAAAACAGAGTTACTTGATTCATGAAGTGTAACTGGAAATGGTTACGGTGAGTTGTTTGTAAGACTAGTAGGTACCTTGTTGAGAGGGTAAGAACCATATGAATAGAAAAGCAACACAATGTGCTCGGCACATTGTGTTGCTTTCATTGAGAGGACTATTGTAATGGGCTTTTGAGTAACAAGACACCATGAGTAGGAACCTCAGCATCGGCAATTGTTTGTTCTTTTTGTTGCCATAACTCAGTGCCGCTTTTAATTGGTAGTAAAGCAGCGATCGATTTTGGGATGGTTTGCGTTTGATCAGAAACATTGAAAATGGCATAGTAGACGGCTGTGTCGCTCAACGCCTCCCAAATGATCCACTCTTGATCACGATAGAACTCTTTTTTCGTATGGATTCTTCGATACATTTCTAAGACTTCAGTATTCGTCAATAAACGTAACGTAAAGGGATCGATGTCTGGTAAAGTACCACCGAACATCAATGGAGATTGGAAGATCGTCCATAAACTCATCAATAAGTATTGCTCGTCTTCCGTAAAACGTGTCCAGCTATCACCACCGCCACCATCAACTGCCCGAATGCCGATATGACCCAACGGCAGCATATCACAGTCAGGCCAGTTACCTGGACGGACGAAAGGTGCCCACTCTGCTGCTCGGTCAAACATGGCGTAAAGGGCGTCCCAATGATCCCAAAAGTCATCCGTCAAGCGCCACATATTGGCATGATTTTGAAAGAAACTACCATTTTTGAGGGCAGCTGGTCCGGGAGACAAAGAAAGGACGATCTCTCGACCCGATCGATCGATCGCACGGCGAATCGCTTTGATTTCTGCTTTATGGGCATCACCGTAAATTTTCGAATCGCCGATATCATCCACTTTTATAAAGTCAACACCCCAAGAAGCATATAATTCGAGCAAAGAATCATAATAAAGCTGTCCTTCAGGCAATGAAACATCGACCCCATACATATCGGAATTCCAAGGGCAGATTGAATTCATAGCAATGTCCCGTGCCCGTTTATCTGTTCCTTTGATCGGCGTATTTTGATGAACTGCTTGTCGTGGAATGCCGCGCATGATATGGATACCAAACTTCAGCCCTTTTTGATGCAGATAGTCACCAAGTTTTTTGAAACCAGCGCCATCTTTTGCTGAAGGGAAACGGTTCTCAGCAGGAATCAAGCGAGAATAGTCGTCCATACACAACGGATAAAAATCATTGTACCTTGTAGACTTTGCTTCTGGTTCGCTCCATTGAATATCCACGACGACGTACTCCCAACCATAAGCTTTCAAATGCTCTGCCATAAAATCTGCATGGGCGATCACTTCTGCTTCGGTTACAGAAGCGCCATAGCAGTCCCAAGAATTCCATCCCATTGGGGGTGTTTGTGCAAAATGTAAAAAAGACATTGATTTCCTCCTAGTACGTTTTTCTTATAGTATAGTAAGCAATAAAAAAGAGAGGGAAAGTTTTGTCTACTAGAAATAAAAAAGAAAGAAATCGTCAACGAATGAAAAAGGAGTTGATCAATGGTGTTTCCACAAGAAACAAACTATGCGAAGATTACAGCATACTATAGTGTTGCCCTTGAGCGTTTTTCCATGGATCCACATCAACACCCAGCGTGTGAGATCATGTTTGTGACCAAAGGGAAGTGTAAGATAAAGGTGCAAGATCAAGTAATTGTTCTGGAAAGAAATGATTTCGTTTTCATAAATGCGTTTGTGGAACACGCCTTACTCGTTGAAGGAGATTCCTGCACCTTACTGAATATTGAATTTCTTCTGAGTGAGACACCGTCCGCCCTTTGTGTTCGTGATGTTTTTGCATACATCAAAGGAAATGTACAATGGAATGAGCCTTACGCGAAAAGTCGCGATGTCCGCCAATTTGGACAAGCGATCAAGTCATTGCTGCAGCTGTTAATGATCGATGATACTCAAGAGCAACCGTCTGCTGAACGGCAATTTACGATCGAGCTCTTGTTTAAGTGGATGTTGATGGAATTAGCCTTTTCATTACGTACGAAAGAAACCAAACGGGGCAATTGCTATGTGAACGCTGCGGTCAACTATATTCAACAGCATTTTGATGAAGATATTCAAGTCTCCCAAATCGCAGCGGCTGTGGGGATTACGAAAGCCTACTTGCATAAACTCTTTCATGAGCAACTGGGAGTGACGGTCAACCATTTTCTCACTAGTGAGCGTCTGAAGCAGGCAGCATTTTTACTAAGCAATAGTCAGCTGCCAATCGTCGAAATTGCCGCTCAAGCAGGATTCAACAGTAGGCAGCACTTTACCAATACCTTTAAACAGAAAAAAGGCATGAGTCCTAAAGTTTATCGTCAAATCTACACCCATCAAATCAAAGAAGAAGCAGGACAACATATATTAGGGGAACATACAGCTTTTTTAAGAATGAAGTAAAGACAGATAGTTAGAAAGTGTGAAGCCATTGAAGATAAAAATGAAACTTATGGTAACGATCATTATTGCGAATGTCGTTACTTCGTCACTGATCATTCTCTTTTTTTCTAATACCGCGAATAAGATCATTGATAAAAATATGGAGATCCAAGCGAAAGAGATCGAGGTCTCTATTTTACGTAATATCCATACGATCAGTACGGATCTTAATCATATCAATTATAAATTGATTATGGATGGCTACGACACGTTGAAAGAGGCCAGTGAACAACCACGGATTACGAGAGACACCTTTGAGAGCATCAAGCTGACCATGGAATTGAAGGAGATCGTGGAACCATTGTATCAATTTCAACCTTATTTGCTGGGAATGGCGATTTATTCCAAAGAAAATCGGTTGATGTCGTTTGGGTTAGTTGATCCAGTTGTTGAAGAAACGTTGATTGGTTACACCAATGAGGCCGCTTATGCAAGAGAAATTGATGATTCGACTGTTTATATCAAAAATGAAATCAAAGTCGGGCAAGTAGTCCTAGGGCACTTGGTGGGATTTCTTCATACAAGCGAGTTTCTTAATGATCAATTAGAAAACCTCCCAGCTGGGACGCAGATCGCCTTGTTAGATCAAAAGCAAACGGTGCTTGCTGAAGTTGGCACCATTGATGAAGACCAAGCCAATTTGTATGAGAAATCATTCTATAGTGAAGAAGTCGAAGCGTGGTTTCATCTCCATCTCCCCAAAAAACCATTTTTGGGACCGTTGACACAGAATTTGCGACTGATGATTTTCCTGTGTATCGTGATCGTCAGCATGAGTATTTTTGTGGCTACGCTGATTATATTAAAACTGTCGAAACGAATCGATCAATTAAACCAAGCAATGGAGCGGGTCAAGAATAAGGACTTATCGACCACTGTTGAGATTCAAGGAAATGACGAATTAAAACAAATGAGTATAGTCTTTAATTCGATGGTTGCCAATATCAATACTTTAATGGAAGAAAATAAAGCCAGAGAAAAAGAGAAAAAAGAAATTGAAATCGACTTTCTACAAGCTCAAATCAACCCCCATTTTCTGTCCAATACGCTAAACTCGATTACCTGGATGGCTGAATTACAACAGGCTAACAATATTGCCCATCTTTCGAAATCACTTGTATCATTGTTGCATGCCACGATGTATAAGGGGCAAGACTTGATTCCTTTGTCTGAAGAAGTAGCCCATGTCAAAAGCTATGTGTCCATCCAAAAAGTTGCCTATATTGATAGCTTTGATGTTCATTGGGCGCTTGATCCAGCGATTTTATCTTGCCGTATCCTTCGATTTATTTTGCAGCCCATTGTTGAAAATAGCATTTTGCACAATTTTGTTGGAACGAATAGCGAAAAAGGGCAAATAAAAATAAGTGGAGAAAAAAAGGGAGATAAGCTTTGTTTAATGGTTGAAGATAATGGCAATGGACTAACAGAAGAAGCGATAAAACAGATAAACGAGCGAGAAAAAAGCAATGGAAAACACTATTCGAAAATTGGTATCCATAATATCGATAAACGAATCAAGCTCTACTATGGTCCAGACTATGGGATCACATATGAAACAGAGTTAGGGGTTTACACCCGGGTCATTATTGAGCTTCCTATGATTGGAGAAAAAGACGATGAAGAAAATAGCCCTCTTAGATGATGAGTTGATTTCACGCAACAAAATAAGTACTATTTTACAAAATTTCCCTCAATTTGAAATTGTACTCAGTACGGCAAATCCTTACGAGTTGTTAAATTATTTGGAGATTTATTCTGTAGATCTCATTTTTTTAGACATGAATATGCCAATTATGAATGGCTTAGCCTTTTTAGAACAATTAGAACTGATCGATCGCACGACTAAAGTGATCGTGATGAGTGGCTATGCCGACTTTAATTATGCGAGTGGTAGCATGAAATATGGGGTCGTTGACTATCTTTTGAAACATGAATTGAGCGAGGAAGTGATTTCGGAAGCGCTGAAAAAAATAAATTTTTTTACAGACGAGCCAATGGCTGCGCCTGCTTACGAGACACCCTCTCTACGAGACTTTTTTCATGGAAATACAAGCTTCTTGATGCAACAGTATCCGCATTTTGTAACTGAAAAAATGGTAGGACTTGTTATGATACCTATCTCTATCAGCAAAAATGTTTGGGACAAAGAAAAGTATAAACGAAAAGTGAGCGCTGTTTTAGAGCAATTGATTTTAGACACAAAGAATGAAACCATAGAAATGCTCTCTTTTGTGACTGATGATGGGAAGCTTTTTATGCTCTACTCGTTTGCAAAAATCAAATCCTATAAAGCGATCAATGATTACTTGGAAACGATCAAAACCAAGTGCTACCATGCTGCCAAGCGCTTACTAGATGTTGAACTTTTTCTCCTGCGCTCCCCAGTAAGCAATCAACTGTCTGAGGTATTAGAACTATTTAAGAGCGATGAACGAATCTCAGATTTACTCTTTTTTTCACGTCCGAATGAGTTGCTGCATTTTTCAAGCCAAGAATGCAGCAAAAACGTCTTTCAACAGCATGAGATCGCTTTGTATCTGAAAAAAATCTATTTTTATACCAAATACATCGAACCAGAGAACATCGAATATTATAGTAAAAAACTGTTTGAGTATATAAGAGAAAAACGGGTCGCACGTTCGCTGGCTTTAGAGCTAATTGCACAAATTGATTTTCAAAGCAGTTTAGCGATGAGTAATAGCTTTAGACAGCCGATGGAAACGATGATTCAAATCAATTATTATCAACAGTTCGATACGTTACTAAGAATCGAAGCAGATTTTTTTGAAGCCATTTCATTAAGTGTGAAAAATTTCCAAAAAGAAGTCTTTAAGCCTGTTGACGAGCCGGTAAAAAAATGTATTCTTTATCTTCATCAACACTTCAAAGAACCGATCAGCTTGCAGACCTGCGCCGAAGCGATTGATTTAAATTATTCCTATTTAAGTAGGGTGTTTAAGCAGCAATGGGGACAGTCTTTTTCAAAATACTTGTCTGAGTTGCGGATCGATTATGCAAAATTATTGTTGAGTACCTCGTCTTGTAGTGTCAATGAAGTCGCAAAGCAAAGCGGATTTGCGAACTATAATTATTTTTTCCGTGTTTTTAAAGAACGTGTAGGAATCTCTCCATATCAGTTTAACCGCAACATTATGGACTATGAATGAAGCGGATCATGTAAAAATGGTTGGCGAGTAAAAAAAAGAGAGTAGAAGTAAAAATTGTTAATAAAAGCGTTTTCATTTTCGGCGTTATACTTAGTGTAACAAGAGTGAAAGGGATGAGAAAATGAAAAAATTAGGTTTGGTGTTTTGTTCCGCAGCATTGATCGGATTGCTCTCTGGATGCGGGGGAGGATCTTCAAGTGAGGGAGATGGAGAGTCGTCAAGCAACCAGTTAAATGTGTTAGTGGTAAAGCATGGCTTGACGCAAAAGAACAAAGATATTGAGTGGTTGAACAAACTAGAAGAAGAACTTGAGCTGACCATAAAGTGGGAGGAAGTTTCCGCTGATTGGGATCAGAAAAAAGCCCCAATGTTGGCTTCTGGAGATATTCCCGATTTGATTCTGGGACCAAATGTTGTGACGGATGCGGAATTTGCGAAGTTTCCTGGCTTGTTCACCGATTTATCTGATCACTTAGATGCCCTGCCAAATGTTCAAAAGATGTTTGAAGAAAAACCAGAAACAAAAGCACTTGCTACTCAACTGAATGGAGAGATCTATGGCTTACCAAAATACCAGCGTTTTTGGCCTAAATCTGCTTCTCGTCAATATATCAATCAAACGTGGCTGGACAATCTTGGGTTAGACGTACCTGAAACATGGGATGAACTATTCGAGGTGTTGGTCGCATTCAAAGAAAACGATGCGAATGGAGATGGGGATGCTAGCGATGAAATTCCAATGGATTGGAGTCCAGTTGGAACTGGCGGTTTTGGCTATTTCCAACCAATGCAGCTTTTAGCAAGTACGGGTATCGTTGTTTCTGAAGGAGGAAATACCGGCTACTTTGCTGAAAATGGACAGGTAGGCAACTTCTTTGTTGATGAGCGTTACAAAGAAACAGTGGAATTTTTGAACAAGTGCTGGGAAGCTGGCTTGATTAATCCTAAGGCTTTTTCTCAAGATTATAGTGCCTATCAGTCCACTGGTAGAGGAGAAGGCGAGACGGCAAAAGTCGGTTTTACTTGGGGCTGGGAAGCTTCAGACCGATTTGGTAATCAGTTAGCAGATCAATATACATCAATGGCACCATTGATTCAAAAAGCTGGAGTAGAACCGACATGGAGCTATGAAACCTCGCTTAATTATGGGGTAAACTTTGCCGTTGTTTCCTCTCAAACCAAAAATATGGACGGAGCCTTAAAATTCGTCAATGCGCTATACGATCCAGAAATCGGAATCCAAGCATTGTTTGGGTCATTGGGCACTAACATCGAAAAAGACGGGGACACTTACCGCGTCTTGCCACCTGCAGATGAAAATGTCGATCCAGGGACATGGAAGTGGACAACAACTTGGGCGGACAATAGTCCAATGTATATTTCAGACGCTCTTGATGTCGAACTTGGCGCAGATATGAAAGCGAATGAGGTCCAAGATGAAGTGTTGCATCCTTACGTGGATAAAATCGTTCCTGAAGAACAAGTAGTACCATTCAATCTCTTGAAATTTAGTAATGAGGATGCCACAACACTAGCAAACAACAATACAACGATCCTCAATGAAGCAATGACAAAATTTGCTAAATGGGTGACAAAAGGCGGCATTGAAGATGAGTGGGAGCAATATGTCACAACCTTGCAAAATAGCGGCTTAGATCAAAATATCGAGATCGTTCAAAAAGGATTTGATCAATATTACGGGAATTAAGTGAGTGGTGAGGCTGGTCAGAGTTGAGTAAAGCAATCGCAAGTTCATGCTTGAATAACAAAGACCAGCCATTTACCTAAATCTATCAAAGGAGTGAAGATCATGGACACAGTTCTCGTGAAAAAAAATAATCGGTTACTTTCTCATTTCAGTCGACAATGGCAGCTATGGTTGATGGTTTTACCGGCATTAGCGATCATTTTGGTTTTTAATTACATACCAATGTATGGTATCCAACTAGCATTTCGGGAATTCGATTTTACGAAGGGACTCACTGGTGGCGAATTTGTCGGTTTCAAGTATTTCCAACAATTTTTCGAAAGCCCGATGTTCCAAACCGTGATAGTCAATACGTTGCGGATCAGTGTGACAACGCTGATTTTTGGGTTCATTGCCCCCATTTTATTGGCATTGATCATCAATCAAATCAGAAACCCTAAAAGAAAAAAAGTCATGCAAACTGCGGTTTATTTACCTCACTTCATTTCTACGGTCGTGATGGTAGGGATATTGCAAGTCTTTCTTTCACCAGAAACAGGTGTTTTAGTCAACCTCTTGAACTTGGATTCTTCTGTCAACTTAATGGGGAGCGACAGTACGTTCGTGCCTGTCTATGTCATTTCTGAGGTTTGGCAGCACTGTGGCTGGAACAGCATTATTTACTTAGCGGCACTTTCGAGTATCGATACGCAACTCTATGAATCAGCAGATATCGATGGCGCCAATCGTTTTCAAAAAATCCTCCATGTTGATATACCAGCATTAGTGCCAACGATGGTTATTTTGTTGATTATGAATATGGGTGGGGTTTTAAATGCTGGCTTTGAGAAGATTTTCCTGATGCAAAATAGTTTGAATTTGAGCGTCTCAGAAGTCATTTCTACGTATGTGTATAAAATTGGGATCTTAAACAGTCAATTTAGTTATTCAACAGCGATCGGGCTATTCAATAACATCATTAATTTTCTCTTTTTAGTTTTAGCAAATGGTCTTTCGAAAAAATACACGAACCGTAGTTTATGGTAAAGGGGTGGCTATATGAATCTATCACTAACAAACAAACCTAAATCAGATCTTCTTTTTAACCTAGCGATCATTATACTTTGCTTGAGTATCTTTTTGATTGTCGTCTATCCGCTCTTTTTTGTCGTCATCGCTTCAATTAGTGATTCCAACATGGTTTCTAAAGGATTAGTCACGCTCTTTCCTAGGAATATCAGCTTTTTTGGTTTTGAAAAAATTTTACAAGATGCTAGGATCTGGACGGGCTATCGCAATACCTTGATTTATACGTTAGGAGGAACGGCGGTCAATTTAATTTTTACTTTGCCCGCAGCTTTTGCCTTATCAAGAAAGGAATTTAAACCTCGAAAACTTTTGATGTTTCTCTTTACCTTTACGATGTTTTTCAATGGTGGCTTGATCCCTACGTATTTACTTTATCGAGATGTGGGGTTGATCGATAGTATGTGGGTCTTTATTATTCCCTCGGCAGTCAATGTCTATAATTTGATCATTGCAAGAAGCTTTTTTGAGACAAGCATTCCGGATAGTCTCTATGAAGCAGCCGCTCTAGATGGTTGCTCCTATGCAAAATTTTTTGTTACTGTGGCGCTACCGCTATCCAAAGCAGTCATTTCTGTGGTGGGTCTTTACTATTTGGTCCAACATTGGAACGATTTCTTTACAGGACTCGTATTTATTCGCGACTACGAAAAACAACCTTTACAGATCGTTCTGCGAGATATTTTACTATCAAATCAAGCATCTGCAGGTGGTGCGGGCGCTTTGGGTGATGGCTACGGACAACAGTATGCAGATCAGATCAAATATGGCGCCATCATTGTTTCGACCTTACCGATTTTGGTGATCTATCCTTTCCTACAGAAATACTTTGATAAAGGAGTCATGATTGGTGCAATGAAAGGGTGAGTACATGAATAAGCTAGTCGATTTACATGTGAGCATTGGGAAAAAAGGCTTACTGTTATTTCTGTTGCATTGCTATTGGCTGCTGTTTACCTTATTCGGCTTAGTTTTTTTCGGACTATTGCCAGCAACCAATGCGGTTTACGAACTTTGCAATGACGAAAAATACCAAGAAGCAAATGCGATAAAATTGTTTCAGTCCTTTGCAAGAAGCTTTCGAAAAAACTTTTGGAGAATGAATCGATTAGGACTCTTTGTCCTTCCTTTAGCAGCCCTTTTTTCGATTGACTTGATGCTAATGAGACACTATGTCTTTACCGAAGCCGATACAACCGTTTATTTGTTGATCCAACTTCTGATAGTGATTAGTCTCCTTTTTTTAGCCAATCTCTTTTGGTTTTTTCAACACGAACGAGCTTGGAAACCCATGCTTAAAAAAAGTTTGATTCTAATGCTTGGCAAACCTGGATTGACCGGTCAAATTTTCGTCCTTATGGTCGGGATCAGCTGTTGCTACTACCTACTACCGGGTTTATTCTTCGTATTTGGTGTTACACCGCTGGTTTATTTTCAACTTAATTTGTTTAAACAAAAAGATGCGTATGTCTTTTTACCTGAAAAAAAGCATACGACTGTCTAAGCTCGTACATTTACCATAAAATCTCAAAATAAAAGAATAGGAGAACGAAATGAAAGAATTCGCATTAAACAAGATCCAGCTCACGGACGAGTTTTGGCAAGGATACCAAGAGCTTGTTCGCAAAGAAACGATTCCTTACCAATACCAAGTCCTAAATGATGAAATCGATGTAGATGTTCAAGCAGAACGGGAAGATCCCAATTTGCCAGCTGGGAAAAGCCATGCATTGGCGAATTTTCGCATCGCTGCAGGGCAAATGGAAGGGGAACATTTTGGCTGGTTTTTCCAAGATAGTGATGTCTACAAATGGATCGAGTCGGCTGGGTATAGCTTGTTGAATACTAGCGATCCGCAATTGGAAACGACAGTAGATGAAGTGATTGACTTAGTTGCTGCTGCGCAAGAAGCGGATGGCTACTTAAATACCTTCTTTCAATTGACCCGACCGAAGTTAAAATACCGTCAGCTGTATTTCAGTCATGAACTTTATTGTGCCGGGCATCTAGTCGAAGCGGCTATCGCTTATGATCAAGCAACAGGCAAGGATAAATTACTGACCGTGGCAGAGAAAAATATCGCCAATATTTGCACGTATTTTGGGCGGGAGCCTGGAAAAATTCAAGGTGCTGATGGCCATCAAGAGATCGAATTGGCTCTGGTGCGTTTGTATGAATACACCGGTAAACAAACCTATTTGACATTAGCTGATTTCTTTCTTGAAGTACGTGGGGAAGATCCTGCCTTTTACGAAAAAGAAATCTTGAAAAACCAAGCGGATGGCTTATCGGATGAAACGCCAAGGGTAGACCTCACCTATTTACAAGCCTACGATCAACCTAAAAAGCAGCATGAAGCCAAAGGTCATGCGGTACGAATGCTGTATATGGCAAGCGGGATGGCAAAAGTCGCCCAGCATACCCAAGATCAAGCATTAAGCGACGCTTGCGAAGCGATCTGGGAAGACATCGCCTGTAAGAAAATGTATGTGACCGGTGGCGTCGGCTCAACCGTTCACGGGGAAGCCTTTGTCGGTCCCTATGATTTGCCAAATGATACGATGTATTGTGAAACCTGTGCAGCTATTGCATTGGTCCAATTTTCTTTTGAGCTGTTCAAACTAACCAATGAACCAAAATATTTAGCGACGATGGAACGAGCGTTGTATAATAGCGTCCTTTCTGGTGCGGCAATTGACGGTAAACACTTTTTCTACGTGAATCCTTTGGAGGTCAATCCCCAACGAGATCAAGAAAATCCTGGCAAAGGTCACGTCAAAGCCCAACGACCTGATTGGCTCGGTTGTGCGTGTTGTCCGCCGAATTTTGCACGGATGGTCGCTTCGCTGCAGCGCTTGGTTTACACTTGCGATCAAGAGAAGCTTTACGTGAATTTATTTGTAGCAAGCCGTTTAGAAGAACCTGATCAATTTACGTTTGAACAAACGGGCGGGTTTCCTTTTACAGAGGACCTCACGATTCGCTATCAAGGCATTCCAAAGACGCTCATCATCCACAAACCTAACGGACTAAGTAAGTTTCAAATCGATAGTGAACACGAATGGCAGGAGACGAACGAGGCAATCATCTTTGAGGCAGTCGAAAACGTAACGGCCAATATCCGTTTTGAACAACCATTGCAAATCTTGCGTGCGAATCCTCAAGTTATTCAAGACATCAATCAAGTCGCATTGCAACGTGGCCCCTTCGTGTATTGCATAGAAGAAGCCGACAATGGTCAAGCACTCTGGCGTTGCCGCATCGACCCACAGGCGCTGGAGGCGACCTTTTCGAAAGAGGATACGTTGTTGCCAACTACTTTACGCTTGGCGATCAAAGGCTACCAAAGCGAAGAATGGTCGGGAACAACCCTTTACGAAGAACGAGCGGAAACGGTCATTCCTCGTACGTGGCAACTGATCCCATACCATTTATGGGGCAATCGGGGCATAGGCGAAATGCGCGTTTGGCTGCCGCTCGTTGGAAAGAAGTAAGAAGTAAGCAGGGCCAAAGAGCTTCCCTAAACGGAGGCTCTTTTTTTTCTAAACTCAACCTTCTTGGATTTGTTGCATGATTTCTTTAATTTGTTCCTATATTCCGGTCTTTGAAAGCGTTATCGTTTTAGTGTAGGAATGTTGGCGGGTTTATGTAAAACAAGGAGGAAGAAGTGTGACAAGGAAAATCAGTAAAGTTGGCGCATCTTTGTTGGTATTGGCAGCGGCAACGGCAATCGGTGGCTGCACCCAAAGTGAGGCGAAGACAACTGGAAAAGTCGTTTACCAAGAAACAGCCAAAAGTACGTTGGAAAAAGCGATGGACAATCAACCGGAGTCGTCTTATTGGTTCCCAGAGGATTTGTTGGCATGGTCTTTTGAAAAAGATCCAGATGCGAAATACAATACCAGCGTTGTTCCATTAGCGCAGCGGGCAGCTAAAGAGACGTTGCCGAAGATGAATGACACGCAAACGGCAGAAACCAAAGTCGTGGCGCTTTCGATCATGAATAGCAGTACGAGCGGCAATGCACCACGTGGGATCAATACCTTTGATGCCAATGTCTTTTCTTATTGGCAATACATCGATCAATTGGTTTATTGGGGCGGCTCTTCTGGCGAAGGGATCATCGTACCACCAAGTCCTGATGTGACAGATGCTGCTCATAGGAATGGCGTGCCGGTTTTAGGAACGATCTTCTTTCCGCAAACTGCCCATGGTGGGAAGCTGGAATGGCTAGATACGTTTTTAGCTAAGGATGAGGACGGCAACTTTCCGATCGTAGAAAAAATGATCGAAGTTGCCAATACGTATGGCTTTGATGGCTGGTTCATCAATCAAGAAACCGATACGGCGGTCACTAGTTTTGATGATGCAGCGGAAGGTGTCGAACAATCGGGGGCTGATGGTAAAGGACTAAATGAAAGCCACGCCAAAGCAATGCAAGAATTGATCGCCCAATTCAAAGAACAAGCCGACGAGCATTTAGAGATCATGTGGTATGATTCCATGACGAGTGATGGGAAAATGGATTGGCAAAACGCTTTGACGGATAAGAACAAAGCCTATTTGGTGGATGCAGAGATGAACCCATTGGCAGATAGTATGTTCTTGAATTTCTGGTGGACCACTGACAAACTGGCGGACAAAGAGCTGTTGAAGGCCTCCAATGAAAAAGCCCATGAAATCGGTGTCGATCCTTACGATCTTTTTGCTGGGATCGATGTGCAAGAAAATGGTTATTCAACGCCTGTGCGCTGGGATCTGTTTACGGATGAAAAAGGCGTTCCTTATACCTCATTGGGCCTGTATGTGCCTAGCTGGACCTATTCTTCTGCTAGTACGCCGGATGATTTCCAAAGCAAAGAGAATGCTTTTTGGGTCAATATCACGGGCGATCCTCGGGAAAGCCAGCTGCCAGAAGCGACAGAGTGGCCTGGGATCTCCACGTATGCCCTGGAACAGACCGCTATCACAGAGCTGCCTTTTGTGACGAATTTTAGTTTGGGGAATGGCTACAACTATTTTATCGAGGGAGAAAAAGTGTCCAGCCGCAATTGGAACAACCGAAGTTTGCAAGCTGTTTTGCCGACCTATCGTTGGGTCTTTGACCATGGAAAAGACAATGATTTGGCTGTATCAATCAATTATGCTGAGGCCTATAATGGCGGAAATGCACTGAAACTACGTGGACAGATGACAAAAGGTAGTACCAGTCACATGGCATTGTATCAGACAGCATTTCCTGTGACGAAAAAGACGAAGTTGACGACGACTGTCAAAGCAACGGTACCGACAGCTCTTGATTTGGTCGTGACTTTAGCTGATGGTTCAACACAAACGATCAAAGGAGACAAAGAGGTCGCAACAGACTGGACGACGATCACTTACTCATTGAAAGACATCAAAGGGGAAGTGACAGCGATCGGTTATGACATAACCACGAAAGAAACCAGTGATGTCTATGAGTTGAATCTAGGGCAATTAACGATCGGAGATCAGAAAGCGGAGAAATTCGCTGCCGAAGCATTGACGGTTGAGGATGTGCTCTTTGATGAAGAAGAGGGCAACTATGCGGGGGTCCGTTTAACGTGGGAAGCTGCCAAGGACAAGACAGCTGCGGTTTATGAGGTCTACCAATTGAACGATGACGGCTCACGCTCCTTCTTAGCAGCTACGCCAGCAACCAACCACTATTTGAATGCCGTTGAACGACCAAAAGGAACGAAAACCAAGTTCGCGGTGGTGGCAGTGGATCGCTATGGCAATCGTGGCAAGCTATCCGATACGGTGGAGATCACTTGGCCGAACAATCAGCTGCCAAAAGCAGCCTTTACAGCCTCTAAAACCTTAGCGGCACCGGGGGAAACGATCACCTTCACGAATACCTCATCTGCGAATGCCGAAGCATTTGAATGGACGTTTGAAGGCGGCGATATCAGCAGCAGTACAGAAGAAAATCCCCAAGTGACCTATTCGGAACCAGGTACCTACAAAGTCACGCTTGTTGCCAAAAACGAAGCAGGAGAGACCCCTCTGGAAATGGCGGGATTGATCACGATTTCTGCTGATGCGCCGAAAGAGTTGCTACTGCTTTCAAAAGATGCCGAAGCAACTGCTTCATCGTTTGTCAATGATGCCGAAGCACCAGCTTTTGCCCTCGATGGTGATTTGAGTACGAAGTGGTGTGCGACAGGCAATGCGCCTCATGAGTTGATGATCGATCTCGGTCGACCACAAACGGTCAGTGAAGTCCGCCTCGCCCATGCGGAAGCTGGTGGAGAAGGCCCAGACATGAATACGCGGGCGTATACGGTGCTCGTCAGTGAAGATGGCAAAGACTATGAGCCAGTTTCACGAACGTTGAAAAATGAAGCGGGCACTAGCACCAATACGTTTGCCGTCAAGAAGGTGCAATATGTAAAAATCAGTATCGATAAACCAACACAAGGAGCAGATTCGGCAGCCCGAATCTATGAAATCGAAGTATACGGAATGGATAAATAGCGAAAAAGAGCAGGGCGTTAAACCTAAGAAGGGAAGCGTCTGAAGCATGCTTTTCTGAAAAATGACCGAACCAAAAAAGCCGTTGCGACCAATAAATGGTCACAACGGCTTTTGCTTTTTCCAAATAAGTTTAGCGTGACGTACGGCTGGCTGGATCTAAGCGGCGTTCAATAAAGCTTAGCCCAAGATCCGTAATGATCGCCATCAAGGCAGTTGGTAAAGCACCGGCTAAGATGATCGATGCACCATCCGTCGCATTGGTTCCGCGGATGATGATGTCCCCCAGTCCACCAGCACCAACGAAAGCGCCAATAGCGGTGATACCGATCGCCACGACTAAGGCGTTTCGAATCCCTGCCATGATCACCGAAACAGACAATGGCAATTCGATCATATACAATCGCTGCCAGCTAGTCATCCCCATCCCTTTGCCGACATCTAACGTATTGCGGTCGACTTGGCGCATGCCGGTATAGGTATTTTTGATGATCGGTAACAAAGAATAAAGGAAAATCGTTAAAATCACGACATTCACACCTAAGCCCATGCCGATCATTAAAATCGAGATCATCGCTAAAGATGGAATCGTCTGGATGATATTGGCGAAACGAATCACCCAATCTGCCAAACGCATTTTTTTAGAAATCAAGATCCCGATTGGAATCCCGACGATCGAGGCAAAAAGTACCCCGTAGATTGAAATCAAGAAGTGACGAATGAACTGGGCAAAAACATAGCCGCCATTTTCTTGAAAATAGAAAAGAAATTGTTGGAATAAATTCATGTCTGCCATTTCGTCACTCTCCTTCGAAGTAATTATTTTCTTCTAAGAAACGTTCGGCAACTACCGTTGGTTCTAGAAGGTCATTATCCACTTGGTAATTCAATTCTTGCATTTTTTCGGTATCGATTTTGCCTGCTAATTTGTTCAGGGCATCGCCGATTTCAGGTGTTTCTTTCAACAATTTGTCATCGACGATCGGTGCGGCATCATAAGGCGGGAAGAAGTTTAGATCGTCTTCTAGCATCACGAGATCGTAACTGCCGATCCGGCCGTCGGTTGAGTACCCTAAAACGATATCCATTTTTCCGTTATCAACAGCATCGTAGACGAGACCGATTTGCATCGGTAGGATATTTTGGAAAGAGAATCCATAGGCTTTCTGGAAGCCATCGTATCCATCGCCGACCCGTGTGATCCACGCGGTATCGACCCCTGCAACCAATTGATCTGCGACATCTTTCAAGTCACTGACTTTTTCCAATCCGTATTCTTCGGCAGTATCTTTTCTGACAAGAAAGACATATGTGTTATCAAAGCCGTAAGAAGGGAACCAAGTCTGTTGGTACCGTTGCTCAAATTCTGATTTGACTTTGTCAAAGGCGGCTTGCGGATCAGATTCTGGTTCCAACCCTAACGTCGTGGTCAAGTCAGTTCCTGTGTAGCGAGCAGCTGAGATCGACGCATCGCCATTCATCATCGCTTGGTGATTGATGGTCGTTGTTGCTAAGTTGTTAATGACGGTTGTGTTTTTATCCGTATAGTGTTCGACCATACCGGCAACCACCGCGCCAAGAATTTGGGCTTCGGAAGTGATCCCACCTGTGATCGCCACGGTATTCTCATCAGAAGTCGAGGCTAAACCGGGAAAAGAACAGCCGGACAGTAAAGCGACACTTAAGGAAAACAACAGCGCTAATTTTGAAGTTTTTTTCATTACGCATCCCCCCTTAAGGCAGCTGGTGTCAGTTTGTTTTCTAACAAACCCAGTAACCAGTCAGCTAATAAAGCAAAGATCGTCACTGGAATCGTTCCAGCAAAAATCAAAGGCGGTTGGTAATTGTTTAGTCCGCTAAAGATCAAATCACCAAGCCCACCGGCACCAATGTAAGAAGCCAAGGTAGCCCAGGCTAAAACATACACGGCCGATAAGCGGATCCCTGCCATGATCGTTGGGATCGCTAGGGGTAATTCCACACTAATGATCGACTGTAAGTTGGTCATTCCCATCCCTTTGGCAACATCGCGGTAATTCCAATCGACTTTTTTCATTCCAATGTAGGTATTTCGCAAAATCGGCAACAAGGAATAAATGAAAAGAGCGACGATGGCAGGGACTTTTCCGACACCTAAAATCGGGATCATCAATGCCAATAGTGCCAAAGAAGGCACGGTTTGCAGCGCACTGGTGATGCCGATCACGACCGTTGCTGCTTTGGGGAAACGGGTCAAGATCACACCGATCGGTACAGCAACAAGAATCCCTAAGAGCAAAGCCGCAAAGGAGATATACAAATGTTCGAGACTTTTGGTGACCAATTGGCCGCCATATTCATTAAAGAAGCTTTGCATGCGCTAGACCTCCTCAGTTTCTTCAGGTTTCGCCGACTCAATGGCTTCCATGATCGATGGCTCATCGCCCCAAATCACGTCATAAACGATATCAACTAAGGAAGCACGGGTCAAAATCCCGACTAAATGTTTGTCGGCATCTACTACCGGCACATATTTTAAGCCGCGTTTTAAAATGCGTTGCAAGGTATCCCGCAACAAGGCGGTTTCACGAACGAAAAAGACATCTTTGTTCAAGATATCGCCGACACTAGTAACTTTGCCACGGTTGCGGTCGATGGATTCGACATCGATGTAGCCTTTTAGCACGTTGCTATTATCGGTAACCAGCAAGGTATCGACCCGTTTTTCCCGCATCAAGTGAATCGCTTCTTGTAAGGATTTTTCTGGTGTGATAGCGATCGGGGTATTCAACATCACGTCTTTAACTGGCGTCGTGTCAGGTTTTGCTTGCAACAAGCGGTCTTCACCGATCAATTCTTCCACAAACGGTGTTGCTGGGTGTTGCAGAATATTTTCTGGTGTATCAAATTGAATGACTTTTCCTTCACTCATGATCACGATACGGCTAGCAAGTTTCAATGCTTCATCCATATCATGGGTAACGAAGACGACGGTTTTTCCAAGCCGTTCTTGCAAGTCTTTGACCAAATCTTGTAGGGAATCACGAGTGATTGGGTCTAGTGCGCCAAAAGGCTCATCCATTAAGATGACATCTTGGTCAGCTGCCAAGGCACGGACAACACCGATCCGTTGCTGTTGGCCCCCAGATAATTCGTTGGGGTAGCGGTCGAGCATTTCTCGCGGCAATTCCACCAAATCGATCATGCGCTCGGCAGTTTTGTTGCGTTCTTCTTGGCTGACTTTTAACAATTTTTGAACCAGTGTAATGTTTTCCCGAATCGTCATGTGAGGCATCAAACCGATGCTTTGGATCACATAGCCGATTTGACGGCGTAATTCCACTGGGTTGATCTCTGTGACGCTTTTTCCATTGATCAAGATTTTTCCTTTAGAAGGATCCGTCATACGGTTGATCATCCGCATACAAGTCGTCTTTCCGCTACCACTTGTCCCGATGAAGCAAATGAATTCGCCTTTTTCAAAGGAAAGATTCACATCTTCAACAGCGACTTTACCACCTTTGTAAATTTTGGATACCTGCTGAAACTCAATCATGATGTCACCTCTATTTTTATTTAAGCAATCTGAATAATGGCTTAGAATCTGTACTAAGTATGCCGAAAAGTCCCTTGTTATTCAAATAATCTGCCCATTTTTTTCATAATTGTATAGACAAAACCGAAAATAGCGCCAGAAGCAAGTCCACATTAAGGAGCGGTGCATAGAGAAAAGAAACGGCGAAGATCCCCCGTTATTTTTCATTGGGAAAAAGGGGGCTTTTTTGCAGAACGCCTTGGCAGCAGTCTCTTTATTTTTTTCTAAGAAAGGGCAGAATTAAAAGCTGTTTTTTCATTTTTTATAAAAACATGCTAGAATAGAGAAGAATTTAGGGAAAGAGAGGAACAACATGCTTACAACTGAAGATTTTGATTTTGACTTACCGGAAGAACTGATTGCTCAAACGCCATTAAGTGATCGCTCAAGTTCCCGTTTATTAGTGGTTGACCGCGAGACTGGCAAATTTGAGGACAAGCACTTCTATAACATCATTGATGAATTGGCACCAGGGGATGCTTTGGTGATGAATGATACGCGGGTATTACCAGCTCGTATCTATGGCGAAAAACAAGAAACAGGTGCCCATTTGGAAATCCTTTTACTGAATAATATTGAAGGGGATACGTGGGAAACCTTGATCAAGCCAGCCAAAAGAGCCAAAGTCGGCACGAAGATCACCTTTGGCGACGGACGATTAGAGGCAGTGGTGGAAGAAGAGCTCGATCACGGCGGCCGGATCATTCGTTTTCAATACAAAGGGATCTTTTTAGAGATTCTGGAATCACTTGGCGAAATGCCGTTACCGCCTTATATCAAAGAACGGCTAGAAGACCCAGACCGCTATCAAACGGTTTATGCCAAAGAAAACGGCTCAGCTGCTGCACCGACTGCCGGCTTGCATTTTACCCCAGAATTGCTGGAGCAGATCGCAGCAAAAGGCGTCAAGCTGGTTTATCTGACTTTGCACGTTGGTTTAGGAACGTTTCGTCCAGTGAGTGTCGATAATATCGCTGATCATGAGATGCACAGCGAATTTTACCGTTTGACAGAAGAAGCTGCCGCTCAATTGAACGAGGTTCGGGCAAATGGCGGCAAGATCGTTGCAGTCGGTACGACTTCGATCCGTACGTTAGAAACCATTGGGACTAAGTTTGATGGGCAAATCAAAGCCGATAGTGGGTGGACGAGTATTTTTATCACGCCAGGCTATCAGTTTAAAATCGTGGAAGCTTTTTCTACCAACTTCCATTTACCAAAATCAACCTTAGTGATGTTAGTCAGTGCCTTTGCAGGACGCGACCTAACACTTTCTGCCTACCAGCATGCCATCGATGAGCGGTATCGCTTCTTTAGCTTTGGCGATGCGATGTTCTTAAAATAAACAAAAAAACTGAGCGACGTAAGCGGCTCTTTAAGTTGAAACAATTTCTCAACTTTTAGAACTGCTTTTTTGTCGCCCAGCTTACTACTAGAGGAAGGTATAAGTGGTGGTCGCTTTTTGTGGTCCATGCAAAGCAATGTTTCTCGAAAATTTGTTTTCATTTACAAACTTACACATGTTTCGTGTATTCCGATACAAAATGAGACGTATCATTTTTCGATATGGAAATGTTCGATCCTTGTTACGTTTTTCTTCTTGTTACTTTACACGTTTGGTACTAGGTGAAACTTGTACGTTCAACAACTTTTAGTAGATTGAGTTTGCGATATTTACGAAAACCACCAACAGAGTTGCTACCTTCCTTACACGTATACTATAACACGAAACGGAAGCGTTTGCAAAAGAAAAAGGTCGTTTTCCTCAAAAAAAAGACCGGCGAACCGATCTTTTAAGCAAGTGCTCGTTTAGGCAGATTGTCATAAAACGCTGCTTTGGTTGCACTGATGTAAGGTGTCAGCCATAAGTAGCCGATTCCTGCAGTCATGATGGCCAAAATGTGCCAGCCGATGAAGCTCAGATCAAGGATGAACAGTTGACCTTTGTAGCCTCTCATTAAATGACGGCTACCTGTGATGCAGCTGAGAAAATCTGGCCGCATGCCCGTTTCTTCATAAGTATCATAAAAGATAAAATATGCTTGAGAATAAGAATAAGCTTTGATGATCCCAGGAATGATAAACAGGAATGTCCACAACGTCGTGAAGATAGTCGACAAAATATAAATGACGATGATCCCTAACACGAAAGCACCACTGAAGCCACGAAAGACATCAGAAAAGGGTTGGATCGACTGTTTTTTACCGCGTAAAAGATCAAGGAAAGTCCAAGAGATCCCAGCACCGAATAAGGCAGAAAATAGACCGCTGATCAAACCGCCGCCGCCACTGCCACCACTGCCGCCAGCGGAATTGACTGCATCGGTAGAACCAAGATCATTGAACATACCGCTTTGATACAATGGAATAACAGTAAGGACGATAATGACGAATGCGATAGCGATCGAGATCAAAGTCGGTACAATACACATCAAAACACTGTCTTTCCAGCGTCCTCGCAGCATTGCTTTTGCTTCTGCTTTTAGTTCTCTATTTGATTTCATTTCAAAAAACCTCCCTTCAATATAAATAACATGATAGCAAACTTTCGCTAAATCTTCAAAAAAAAGTAATAGATGTTTCGCATGACTAGGAGAAAATACTCTTAGTTTCTTTAAACTTCCTTGCAAAATGTAAGGGCAACCCTTATCATAGATAGCGTTGCACAGTTAATCGAGTATAGAGAGAAAGTAGGGAAATGAATGACGGAACCAGCCATTCGTTATCGTCTGATAAAGAAAGAAAAGCATACCGGTGCCCGTTTAGGCGAACTGATCACGCCTCACGGAACCTTTCCAACGCCAATGTTCATGCCAGTCGGCACATTAGCAACGGTCAAAACCCTTGCCCCTGAAGAGTTGAAAGAAATGGGTGCAGGCGTCATTTTAAGCAATACCTATCATTTGTGGTTGCGTCCAGGAGAAGACATTGTTGCAGAAGCAGGCGGCTTACATAAATTTATGAATTGGGATCAACCGATCTTAACAGATTCAGGTGGTTTCCAAGTCTTTTCATTAGCCGAAATGCGCAACATCGTCGAAGAAGGTGTCCATTTCAAAAACCATTTGAATGGGTCGAAAATGTTTTTATCTCCTGAAAAAGCGATTGATATCCAAAACAAATTAGGGTCAGATATCATGATGAGTTTTGATGAGTGTCCGCCATTTGATGAAAGCTATGACTACGTCAAAAAATCGGTGGAACGGACGTCTCGCTGGGCGGAGCGTGGCTTGAAAGCCCATGCCAATCCAGATCGGCAAGGCTTGTTTGGGATCATTCAAGGTGCAGGCTTTGAAGACTTGCGCAAGCAAAGTGCCCAAGACTTGATCAGTATGGACTTCCCAGGGTATTCCATCGGCGGCCTGTCAGTTGGCGAACCAAAAGCGGAAATGAATCGCGTGTTGGAATTTACGACTCCTTGGATTCCAGAAAACAAACCACGTTACCTGATGGGCGTTGGGGCAGCTGACTCCTTGATCGATGGCGTGATTCGCGGTGTCGATATGTTCGACTGCGTTTTACCAACACGGATCGCAAGAAACGGTACCTGTATGACTTCAAAAGGTCGTTTAGTCGTGAAAAATGCGCAATATGCCCGTGACTTTCGACCAATTGACGAGAAGTGTGATTGCTATACATGTAAAAACTATTCTCGTGCGTACATCCGCCACTTGATCAAATGTGATGAAACCTTTGGTATGCGTTTGACGTCTTACCATAATGTCTACTTCTTATTGAATCTGATGAAAAATGTCCGTCAAGCCATCATGGATGACAACTTGTTGGAGTTCCGTGAGCATTTTATTGAAGAGTATGGGTTCAACAAGGAAAATGCGAGGAATTTCTAACATTCTCTACTAAAATGGTGGGAATAATAGAGGAATTCTGATAAAGTATCTTATAGGAAAGAAAATAAATCGAGGTGAAAAAAATGGCACAATCTTTACCAATGCTCTTTATGCTGGTTGCTTTAGTGGCAATGTGGTTCTTTATGAGTCGTTCACAAAAGAAACAACAGCAAGAGCGTAAAAATCTTTTAGAAAATATGAAAGCTGGCGATGAAGTCGTAACCATCGGCGGACTCCACGGCGTTCTTTCTGAAGTCAACACAGAAAAAAGCACCGTGATCATCGACTGTGAAGGAATTTTCTTAGAGTTTGATCGTTCAGCGATCCGCATAGTGAAACCCGGAACTGTTGCATCCGTTGAAACACAAATCGAACCAGCTGATGTCGAAGACGCAACGAGCATCCAAGACGAAACCAAAGAATAAGCACAAACGCACCGTCGCTTTCTTAGAAGCGATGGTGCGTTTTTTTAGTAGTCGGACAGTTTCTAAAATAAAACAAACACCGCAGCAAAACAGAGATTGCTCGTTTTGCTGCGGTGCTTTGATTGCCTTGGTTACTCGATCGGAATCAGTTTCTTTGACGCTTGTTTGCCTTGGTCTTTTGGCAACGTCAATTTCAAAATTCCTTCAGCGTAAGAGGCTTTGATTTCATCCTCTTTGACGTTTTCTAACAGGTATTGCCGCCGAACGCTTGTCAAGCTGCGCTCGCTGCGAACCAGACGTCCTTTTTCATCTTCGGTCGCATGATCCGTCTGGTGTTGTCCCGTAATCGTTAAAACCCCATTTTCATAGGTTACTTGAATATTTTCTTTAGGGATGCCAGGCAGTTCTGCTTCAACGAGAAATTCCTTGTCATTCTCGTGAATATCGGTTTTGATCAGGTTCGATGGAAACCCATCAAAAAAACTGCGGCCAAAATCTTCAAAGAAATCAAAAGGTGTCATACTGTATGAATCTGAGCGGCGTGGCACAATCTCATGTGTCATAAGAATCATCCTTTCTTTATTCTTTTGTTTTTACACTTTTTATTTTATTCATTTTTTAGCGAATTTCAAGTGATTTACTCGCTTTAAAAAAATCTTAAAAAACCTTTGATACCAACGTTTCACTCCTTGATTTTGGCGTGTTTTTACATTGCTTTGTTCCTGTTTTCCCCCTCATTTCGCCTGCTTTTTCTGCGTGACAGTATATACTTAATGATATATACTAAAAGTGAAGTGGAGGAGGAAAAACATGGCACGTTATAGAAAACGAATGCTTGTTGCTTTGATCTATGCATTGCTGTCGTCGATTGCCCTAAATCTCTTTTGGCTGCCGGGAAATATTTATGCGAGTGGGATCACTGGTTTGTCGCAATTGCTGTCGCAGCTTTTAGCTGAGCAGTTGAATCTGCAGCTTTCGATCCCGCTTTTGGTGCTTTTTTTTAATGCGCCATTGTTAGCGGTTGCTTGGGTCAAAATCGATCGAGAATTTACCATCATGACGGTTTGTACCGTCGTCCTGTCTTCTGTTATGATGAAGGTAGTACCGGTCATTGCTTTAACGACCGATCCGGTGATCTGTGCCGTGTTTGGCGGATTGCTGCACGGGGTGTCGGTGGGCTTGACATTGAACGACGATTTTTCAACGGGTGGGCTTGACATTTTAGGGATTTTAGTGAAAAAAGCCACTGGTAGAAGTATCGGCAGTTTCTTTATCGGCTTCAATGTCAGTTTGCAGCTAGCAGCTGGGCTGATCTTTGGTTGGCCTTATGCTTTTTATAGTGCCATTTCCTTCTTCATCAGTGGGCGGATGGTCGACTACGTCAACCTGAAGCAGCGGCGTGTACAGTTGCTGGTCGTTACAGAAAAAGCAGAACCCGTCATTACGACGTTGCAATGTGCCTTGCAGCGAGGCATCACGGTCATCAACGATGTCGAAGGTGGATTTGATCATCAACAGAAAAAACTATTATTAATGGTCATTTCCCATAGAGAACTCAAGACCGTCGAAGGCATGATCCAAGGAATCGATGAACAAGCGTTTGTCAGTGTTTCTTCTGGCGTCAGTGCCAATCGATCGTTTTATGAATGGTAGCAAAGTGAAAGAAAGTAGGAGAGACGTTGAAAAAACAAGCAGTATTTCAAGAAGTTGCCCAGCAGATTGCGCAACGGGTTCATGAAGGTACGTACGTGACGAGCCAAAAGCTTCCTTCCGATTATGATTTAGCAGAGGAATTTCAGTGCAGCCGTTTAACGGTGCGCAAAGCCATCGATCTATTGATTGGCCAAAATTTGTTAGTGAAAGAAAAAGGCAAAGGAACCTATGTCATGAAACAGCCCAAGATCCAAAGCGGCTCTGGCGGGCTCCAAAGTTTTACCGAGATCGCCAAAATCCAAGGGAAAAAGACCCGTACGGAAGTTTTGCATATCGAAACCGTCAAAGAGCTCCCGATAGAGATTGGTCAGCTGTTTGGCGATTATGCCAAGGAACCGATCGTTTATTTGGTGCGCTTGCGTTACTTTGATGATGAGCCCATGACGGTGGAAAATCTTTACGTACTGAAACGCTATCTGCAAGAAGACACCGCAGAACTCACGAAAGCTCAATTAGAGTCGTCTTTGTATCAAGTCATTGAAGCCAACATCGAGATTGGTTATTCCCATCAAGAGGTGGAAGCTGTGAAAAGTCCTGCCGATATTGCGAAACTTTTACAGGTGCCTCAAGAGGAACCGATGCTTTTGGTCCATTCGATGACCTATTCCGCATCAGCCAAACCGATCTTATACGATATATCCTATTACCGAGCAGACAAATATACCTTCAAAAATACATTAGTGCGTCAAAAATAAAATCAATCCTTTAGAGGTGAAGACAATGGATCCACTCACAGTAAGTATTGAAGCCAATTGGTCAGAATTTCTCACGCTTTTGAGCGAGGTGATGCAGATCGCAAGCGTCAAAGGTGAGCCGGCGCCTCATGCGCCTTATGGCACAGGACCACGAGAAGTGTTAGCATACGTCATGGAAAAAAGCGCAGCATACGGGTTTCAAACAACGGTCATCGATGATGCGATCGGCTATGCCCATTGGGGACCAACGGATACCGACTATATCGGTGTGTTAGGACACTTGGATGTCGTCTCGGCAGGTTCTGGCTGGAGCTACCCACCGTTTGCACTAACTGAAAAAGACGGCAACTTTTATGGCCGAGGGATCTTAGATAACAAAGGCCCGATCATCAGCTGTTTGTTTGCCATGAAAGTATTGAAAGACCTTGGTCATCAACCGCAATTACCGCTGCGGATCATTTTCGGTACAGATGAAGAAAGCGGCATGTCGGATATCCCGCATTATCTAGCGGTTGAGCAGCCACCGCGTTTTGGTTTTACGCCAGACTGCAAGTATCCAGTGGTTTACGGCGAACGGGGTGTCGTCAATGTGCAACTTGATTTTCCATTGCCCGTCCAAGAAACTCAGCTGTTAGCTGCGTTTTCTGGCGATCAATTCCGCGATCATGTGCCAGACCACCTGTCGGTAACCGTAGGCAGCCAGTCCTTTGAAGCACTAGGCAAACGCTCCCCTAGCAATGCCCCTGAGCTAGGGGACAATGCCATTACAAAACTTGCGCAGCAAGCGGCACCGCAACTGGCGGCGACACCGTCATTGCAAGCAGCTTTTCAGTGGATCACCCAAAGTTTTCACCAGCAGCACTATGGCGAAGGCCTTGATTTGGTACTAGAAGATGCTGATTCAGGAAAATTGATCTTGACCCCTGTGGTTCTCCAAAAATCCGCCAGTGGACTAGCATTAGAAGTGGCCTTCCGCTATCCTGTATCGGTAACGGAGGAACAAGTGCTCGCTAGGGTGCAAAAGGCATTGCCAAAAGGGGCAAGCCTTACGATCCTTCGCAGCATTCCAGGGTTCTGCCGATCAAAAGATGCCCCCGAAATTCAAAAGCTATCGACAATCTATCACCAAGTAACGGGCAATGATCCAACCCCCGTGACCACTACAGGAGCAACCTACGCCCGCAAGATGCCAAACATCCTTGCTTTTGGTCCGTCTTTTCCAGGGCAAAAAGGGATCGCTCATAACCAAGATGAGTACATGGCGGTTGCCGATCTACGGACGAATCTTGAAATTTATTTGCGCAGCTTACAAGCACTGACAAAATAAGCGAAGACACGAACGAAGAAGAGTTTTTCCAATTTTTTTGAGAAACTCTTTTTTTAGTATAGACATAGTAGTATATACCGTATAGAATATACTTGAAAGCGCTATGAAAAATGGAGGGATATTTATGTGGGGAATGATTGCTACATGGCGGATGGCACACGATGGCGTGCTCGCTGCTAAAGCAATATTAGAGCAACAAGGCTCCTGCCAAGATGCAGTAGAAACAGCCATTAAAGCAGTGGAGGATTATCCATTTTATAAATCGGTGGGGTATGGCGGACTGCCAAACGAAGAAGGCGTGTTGGAAATGGACGCTGCTTTCATGGATGGTGATACCTTCAAAATTGGTGCCGTCGCTGGGATCGTCGATGTGGAAAATCCTATTTCCGTGGCACGCAGCCTAAGTGAGGAAAAATTCAATAGTTTTCGGATCGGCCAAGGAGCGGTCGCTTATGCGCTTGCCGAAGGATTCCAGCCCAAAGAGATGCTGACACCGCGAGCCAAAACCATTTGGGAAAAGCGCAAAGCAGAGATCGCTGCCAACAACCTCGATCCCTATGACGGCCACGATACAGTGGGAGTAGTTGCGCTGGATGAACACCAAAGCATGGCAGCAGGAACCTCTAGTTCTGGTTTATTTATGAAAAAAAGCGGTCGTGTTGGCGATTCACCTTTATCTGGATCTGGTTTTTATGTGGATAGTGAAATCGGCGGTGCCGCTGCCACAGGGTTAGGGGAAGACTTGATGAAAGGCTGCCTTTCCTACGAGATCGTCCGTTTGATGGGAGAAGGGCTAGCACCGCAAGAAGCATGTGATCAAGCCGTTTACGACTTTGAAGCGCGATTGAAGAAGCGCTACGGCAAAGCCGGCGCCTTCTCGCTGATCGCCTTAGATAAACAGGGTCGCTGGGGGGTGGCAACCAATGTAGAATTTACCTTTAGTGTCGCAACCACCAATCAAGAGCCTGCTATTTTTATGGCAACGCCAGGACCTGAGCAGACAACCGTGATCGAACCCATCACGAAAGAATGGTTGGAGGCGTATGAAGAACGGATCAAAGCACCAGTCTGATCAAGGAATCAACCAGCTTTACCATGAAAGACACAAGATGAAAGGAAGAATGGAATGTTCAATAAAATTGAAAATATTTTGATGCCTCTGGCAGTCAAACTCGGACAAAATAAAGTCTTGATCGCTGTACGCGATGGTTTTTTAATCACAACGCCGCTGGTAATCGTTGGCTCGATCTTCTTGCTGTTTGCCAATTTCCCGATACCAGGATGGTCAGAATTTTGGGCAGGTCTTTTTGGCAGCGGGTGGGAATCATGGGTGACTAGAGTTTCCGGTTCTGTCTTTAATACGGTCGGTTTTTTCTCCTGCTTAGGAACAGCCTATGCCTACGGAAGAGAAAAGAAGACCGACCCAATCCAAGCAGCTGCCGTTGCCGTCATCGCCTTTTTGATCTTAACGCCGAATAAATTGGTAGTTGAAGGCGTTGCGGACCCAATAAGCGGGCTTTCTTTCAATCATTTAGGAACAAACGGTATTTTTGTCGGCTTGCTGACAGCGATCCTTTCTGTTGAAATCTATGCCTATACAACGAAAAAAGGGTGGACGATCAAAATGCCAGATGGGGTTCCGCCTGCTGTTACAAAATCATTTGCCGCATTGATTCCGAGTGCCCTCGTTATGCTTTTATTCTTTATTATCAACATTTTATTTGGATTGACCGCATATGGTACCGTACATGACTTTATTTTTAATGTCTTGCAAATGCCTCTCAAGGGAGCGGGCAATACCTTGACTGCCCAATTGATTTACAGTCTGGCATGTACGATTTTCTGGTTCTTCGGCATCAATGGTCCAGCAGTCGCCAATTCCGTCTTTTCACCGATTTTGCGTATTTTAACGATGGAAAATCTAGATGCATTTCAAGCGGGACAAGCGTTACCGAATATCTTTACCGATCCATTTTCAAACTTCTTTACCAATTTTGGCGGCGGCGGTTCGACGTTGTCACTAGTCATCATCATGGTGCTGTTTTGTAAATCAAAACGAATCAAAGAATTAGGGAAACTTTCACTAGTGCCGGGGATTTTCGGGATCAATGAACCAATCATTTTCGGCTTGCCGGTCGTATTGAACCCAATTATCATTATTCCCTTTATTGCCGTGCCGATGATCAATCTTTTGCTGTCGACTCTCGTAACGAATCTTGGATTGATTCCTTATACAACAGGGGTATCTTTACCATGGACAACTCCGATCGGTTTTTCCGGCTACTTGAGTACCGGTAGTCTGGTAGCGTCAATCTGGCAGTTTGTTTTGTTAGCCATTGGATGCTTGATCTATTATCCGTTTATTATGACGCTGGACAAACAATATCTGAAGGAAGAACGTGAAGCAGAAAAAGCCAAAAATGACGCTTTGGAATTATCTTTTGATGATCTTTCCATCGATCATTTGCTTTAGAAAGGATGCAACCATGAAAATTATTTTTCTATTAGATCAGATTCAAGCAGGATTAGGCGGCAAGGAGCATGGTGATCAGCCGCTTGGCGGACAAAAAACGGCGATCGGATCAGTCAAAATGTTTGAGAAATTGCTGAAACAAAAGGAAATCGATGTTCTCGCCACTATTTATTGCGGAGATGATTATTATTTACAAAATCCGAAAGAATCGTCACTAAAAATTGCTGCTATGGCTCAAAAACTCGGAGCAGATGCGGTCTTATGCGGACCTTGTTTCAACTATGAAAAGTATGGCGAGATGGCTGCCCAAACAGCGCAGATCATTGAAGAAAAAGTACAGATCCCAGCAGTTGCCGCCATGTCGCCAGAGTGCCAGCAGGCAATTGAAACATATAAAGACCAAGTCACTATCGTGAAGATGCCGAAAAAAGGCGGTACTGGATTGACCGAGGCAATGAATGATATGCTGACGCTTTGCCAAATGAAAGCAGCACACCAAGAGATCACTGCCTTCGCTGAACAGCACTGCTATTAGAAAGGGCGAGAATATGGAAGAATTAATGCGTCAGTTAGAAGAAGTCGTTTATACACCTGGTGTTTCCGGACGAGAAAAGCCGATAGCCGCATTACTGGCAAAAAAGTATGCGCCTTATTGCGATGAAATCATCTACGATAATCTAGGATCTATTTATGCCGTCATTCGATCAGAAAGACCGGCGGCTCCTAAAGTGCTGGTGAGCGCTCATATGGATGAAGCAGGCTTTTTCGTGAAAAAAATCGAAGCAAATGGACTGATCCGCGGACTCATCATGGGAAAAATCGAAGCCAACAGCTTGCTGGGGCAAGAAGTTCGGCTAATCACCCGTAGCGGTGAAAAGTATTTTGGGGTGGTTTTAGGCATCGATAAAGACAATCATGGCAAAAGTCAAAAAGATGAAGTACTGTTGGATTTTGGTTTTTCATCAAAAGATGCGGTTTTAGCGGAGGAAATCACTTTAGGCGACATGGTGACCTTTGCGCCGAAAATGAAAGAAACCAGCAATGGACAAGCATGGATTGCGTCCAATTGGAACGGGCGCATCAATGTTAGTCAAACCATTGATTTAGTCAAAGCAATGGCAGTTGCTAGTGTCAAATTGCCCTACGATCTGATGATCGGCTGTACGGTGCAGGAACAAGTCGGTACCAGAGGAGCTCAGACAGCAGCCAATGTAACAGCACCGGATTTTACGATCGTTCTTGATACTGCCCAGGCAATGGATTACCAAAACGAACAAGAAGATCAGCAAGGTTTTTTGGGTAAAGGCCTTCTGCTGACGTATTACAATCCGACCGTTCTGCCAAATCGCTTGCCGCTGGAGCGGTTGAAAGCAGTTTGTCAAACTGCGAATCTACCATGTCAGAGTTATTTTTCCTTTGAAGCATCAGATGGGGCTTGGTTCAACAAATTGCGTACCGGATGTCCTATTTTGTTAGCGAGTTTGTCTGTGCGGAACAAGAACACTGCTTCTCAAGTCGTTGCCCGCCGCGACTATGAAACAGCACTGCAAGCATTGGCGCGTTTTTTGACTGAGCTTGACGAAGAAGCAATCCGTTCTTTCAAAGAAGAAAACCGCTAGGAGACGATTTTAATGACAAATCAAACAATAGATATTCAGCTTCTGAAAGCCCTAAGTGAAGCTGATGGGATAGGCGGGCGGGAAAAAGAAGTGTCTCGTATCGTCAAAGCATATACACAGCCATATGTTGATGACTTGTTCTATGATGCCTTAGGTTCGCTGATCCTCGTCAAAAAAAGCACACAGAAAAATGCACCGAAAGTCATGCTTTCTGCTCACATGGATGAGGTAGGTTTTATGGTAAAAGAAATCACAGATGCGGGCTATCTAAAACTTCTGCCGGTAGGCGGATGGTGGGGACACGTCATGCCGGCACAGGAAATGCGTGTCACCACAGTATCTGGAGAGAAATTTGTGGGCGTCATCGGAAGCCGTGCGCCTCATGGTATGCCGACAGACGAGAAAAACAAAGTCATTCCGGCAAATCGTTTTTACTTAGACCTCGGTGTGGCCTCAGCAGAAGCTGCAAAAGATCTGGGGATTGCCATTGGGGATATGGTCACGCCGCATACGATGTTTCGTGAAATGAATGATCCTGATTTTTTGCTGGGTAAAGCTTGGGATGATCGCGTTTGCGTAGCAGCTTGTATCGAAGTAATGAAAAACTTAGCTTCTTCAGAATTGGCAGTGGATGTTTATTTTGCTGCTACAACTCAAGAAGAAGTCGGTATTCGCGGTGCACGCACGGCCGCACACCAAATCAAACCGGATTTAGCGATCGCATTGGATGTGACGACAGCTGAAGATACCTTGTTTGATCAGGGCGGATTGACATTAGGCGGAGGGACCGTGCTTTCCGTACTTGATTCATTGACGATCGGCAATCCCGGTCTTGTGGCAAAAATGGAAGAACTCGCTTTTGAGCAGCAGCTATCTTTCCGACACGATTTTATGACTGTTGGCGGCACCGATGCCTGCAATATCCATAAAGCAATGAAAGGCATCCCAGCAATGACCCTGTCGATCCCCACCCGCTATATGCATTCTTCCCGCTTGGTGATTCATAAAGAAGATTATCGTCAAACCATTCACTTGCTATGCGCCTTCTTGAATGTACTTTCAGCTTCCGATATTCGTGAATTTAAAGAATCGGCGGGGGTTTTTCCTTCAGGCGATTAGGCAATTAATAGAAGACTGCTGGCGATAGAGGATTCGTCAGCAGTCTTTTTGGTTCATCGATTAGGAATGCAAAAGCAGCGGATTAAGCCAAACTTGGCAATCTGTTGCTTCTTGCTTCTGGAAGATATATGATCAATAAAAGGAGTTGAGAAGATGTACCATACCGCATTTGGAGTATATGGAATTTTGTTTCAAGGCAACTGCTTGGCCGTCATCAAAAAGAAGGCGGGACCTTATCAAAACCGCTATGATTTACCAGGCGGCAGCATGGAGGCAGGTGAATTGCTGGAAGACACGCTGTGCCGAGAATTTAAAGAAGAAACCGGCATGACCGTCACTAGCTATCATCAATTAGGAACAATTAATTTTCTCTATCCTTGGCGATACAAAGAGACAACAATGAACAATCATATCTGTGTTTTTTTTCAAATCGAAGAAACAGCAGGAACACCAATTTCACATGCCCCGCAGTTTGATGGACAAGATTCGTTAGGCTGTGTCTTTTTGCCGCAAGAACAATTTCACGCCGCCAATGCCTCACCGCTAGTGTTGAAGGCTTGTGAGTACGGACGTAAAAAACAATTCATTGAGAAAGGGCAGCGGATTACGGAATGGTCCGTTTTAAGTAAGCCACATGTTCACGAATCTTTATAAATAATTTAGATATTGTTCAATATAACACATTCATTTTTCTTACTGCCTAGGACAGTTTTTTCAAGGAATATTGCGGTGCAAAACGATGAAAACGCTTAATTTAATGGGAGTTTAATAAAACTGTGAAAAAAATCACAAAAACTATTTACAAACGAAAAAAGATGTTGTATGATCTGTATGTGAAGTAGTTAACAAACAAAACATGTTTAAAAACTAGGAGGACATACAATGGCTAAGACATTGGAAAAAGAAGTGACAATCGACGTACAAGCAATGATTGACGATTTAGCAACGAAGGCAAATGTGGCGTTAAAAGAAATGGAAAGCTTTGATCAAGAAAAAGTGGACCACATTGTTCATGAAATGGCAATGGCAGCATTAGACAAACATATGCCTTTAGCTAAAATGGCAGTAGAAGAAACTGGCCGTGGTATCTATGAAGATAAAGCGATCAAAAACATGTACGCTTCAGAATATATTTGGAACAGTATCAAACATGACAAAACAGTCGGCGTGATCAATGAAGACAAACAAAAAGGCTTGATCGAAATCGCTGAACCAGTTGGTGTCGTTTGTGGGGTAACACCAACAACCAACCCAACATCTACGACGATCTTTAAAGCAATGATCGCTTTGAAAACACGTAACCCGATCGTTTTTGCTTTCCACCCATCTGCACAAAAATGTTCAGCAGAAGCTGCACGTATCGTTCGTGATGCAGCCATCGCTGCTGGGGCACCTGAAAACTGTGTGCAATGGATCGAACATCCATCAATCGAAGCGACTGGCTTATTGATGAACCACCCAGGAATTGCGATCGTATTAGCAACTGGTGGCGCTGGCATGGTCAAAGCAGCATACTCAACTGGTAAACCTGCATTAGGTGTTGGACCAGGGAACGTACCTGCATATATCGAAAAAACAGCGAAAGTGAAACGAGCAGTCAATGACTTGATCGTATCAAAAACTTTTGATAACGGAATGATCTGTGCCTCTGAACAAGCAGTGATCGTTGATAAAGAAGTCTATGCCTCTGTGAAAGCAGAATTTGAAGCACATCAAGTCTATGTTGTAAAAGCAAAAGAATTACAAAAACTTGAAGATGCCGTGATGAACGAAGGAAAATATGCCGTAAATCCAGCAATCGTTGGACATTCAGCAATGGAAATTGCGAAATTAGCAGGCATCAACGTACCAGAAGGAACAAAATTATTGATCGCTGAACTTGACGGTGTCGGTGCTGATTACCCACTATCAAGAGAAAAACTTTCTCCAGTTTTAGCAATGATCAAAGCAAACAACACAGAAGACGCGTTCGAAAAATGTGAAGCAATGCTTAATTTAGGCGGATTAGGCCATACAGCGGTGATCCACACTGAAAACGAAGACTTGCAATTAGCATTCGGCCTACGCATGAAAGCTTGCCGTATCTTAGTTAACACACCATCTGCAGAAGGTGGTATCGGAAATATCTACAACGAAATGATTCCATCATTGACACTTGGTTGTGGTTCATACGGGAAAAATTCTGTATCACGAAATGTTTCTGCTGTGAACTTGATCAACGTGAAAACTGTAGCGAAACGGAGAAATAATATGCAATGGTTTAAATTGCCACCAAAAATCTTCTTTGAAAAGAACTCTCTAATGTACTTGGAGAAAATGGAAAACGTTGAACGTGTCATGATCGTTTGTGACCCTGGTATGGTTCAATTCGGCTATTGCGATACGGTTCGTGAAGTACTTGCTCGTCGTAAAAATGACGTGAAAATCGAAGTCTTCTCTGACGTAGAACCAAACCCATCAACAAACACCGTTTACGCTGGAACAAAAATGATGGTTGATTTCAAACCAGATACAGTGATCGCCCTTGGTGGTGGATCAGCAATGGATGCTGCCAAAGGCATGTGGATGTTCTATGAGCACCCAGATACTTCATTCTTCGGCGCGAAACAAAAATTCTTAGATATCCGTAAACGGACATACAAGATCGACAAACCAGAAAAAACGCAATTCGTTTGTATCCCAACAACGTCTGGTACTGGTTCTGAAGTAACACCATTTGCGGTTATCACTGACAGTGAAACACACGTGAAGTACCCATTAGCTGATTACGCATTGACACCAGATGTTGCAATCGTTGACCCTCAATTCGTAATGTCAGTACCTGCTTCTGTTACAGCAGACACTGGAATGGACGTTTTGACTCATGCGATCGAATCTTATGTGTCAGTAATGGCATCTGATTACACTCGTGGATTGAGCTTACAAGCAATCAAGTTAGTCTTTGACTACTTAGAAAAATCAGTGAAAACACCTGATATGGAATCTCGCGAAAAAATGCATAATGCCTCAACAATGGCAGGTATGGCCTTCGCCAATGCATTCCTAGGTATTTGTCACTCTGTAGCTCACAAAATCGGTGGTGAATATGGTATTCCTCACGGACGTACAAATGCGATTCTTTTACCGCACATTATCCGTTACAATGCCAAAGACCCACAAAAACATGCAATGTTCCCTAAATATGACTTCTTCCGTGCCGATACAGATTACGCAGACATTGCGAAATTCTTAGGCCTTAAAGGCAAAACAACGGCTGAATTGGTTGAAGCATTGGCAACAGCTGTTTACGAATTAGGACAATCTGTGGGTATCGACATGAGCTTGAAAGCGCAAGGCGTCACTCAACAAACACTAGATACAACAGTTGATCGCATGGCTGAATTGGCTTACGAAGACCAATGTACAACAGCAAATCCAAAAGAACCACTAATCTCTGAATTGAAACAAATCATCGTTGATGCCTATAACGGCTAAACAATGAATCAAGAACACCCTGCGGTATCTTAGCTGCCGCAGGGTGTTCTTTTGTCGTCTCTTTTTTTGGAAAAGTAAGCCGACAGTTGCCGCTTCCTTGCCCAGATCAGTTAAGAATGCGAAAAATAGCAATTGAACAGGGGGGCATAAAAAAGGAGTGGATTTCTCCACTCCGTAAAAGTCTCGTTTTTTCAGGATGTCACCAAGGCTGCTGCTTTTTTTTTGCTCAAACAGATACGCTCGTTACTTGCTGACGTTTTTCTTCAAGCGTAGCATCTGGAAGCTTTGTTTTTCCAAGACGACACGCAAAATGCCGTCATTCAATTCCGCTGTTTTTCCATTGACGGGCACAACGTTGTTCGGGGTTGCTTCGGTATTGACGGCATGCAAGTCTGGGTGGTGCAAGACTTGATGGGTAGCGATTTGCAATGAATCATATTGACGCAAGTCGCAAGTGAATTCATTGGCATCCTGCAAATCCTTATTTACTAAGAAAAAGGTCAAATAGTCATCTTCGTTTTCGATCGCAATGGCATCCACATAAGAAGCTTTTCCGTGGCTGCTATCGAAATCAGCCCCTCGAAGAATACTATGCAACACGTGACCGCGACCATAGTTGCTGATCATTTTATAGGGATAAAAAATCGTTTGTTTCCAAGCGGCAGTATCGGAAGTCATGATCGGTGCGATCACGTTGACCAGCTGTGCCATGCAGGCGATTTTAACGCGATCTGCGTGATGAAGCATCGTGATCATCATGCTTGCGACGAGTAACGCATCTTCAAAGTGATAGACGTCTTCTAATTGTGGTGGGTGTTGACTCCAAGGTTCAATTTTTTGATCCTGTTCATTTGAGTGATACCAGACGTTCCATTCGTCGAAGGAAATATTGATCGTCTTCTTGCTTCGGCGTTTGGCTTTCACTGCATCACAGATTGCTGCGACTTGACTGATGAACTGATCCATTGCGACATTGCTTGCTAGATAATCTTGGCTATCGCCGTTACGGTTGCCATAATATTGGTGCATGGAAATGTAGTCGACTTGATCGTAACAATGACTTAATACTGTATCTTCCCACATGCCAAAGGTCGGCATCGTGAGAGAAGAACTACCACAAGCGACGGTTTCGATCGTTGGGTCCACCAAACGCATCGCTTTGCCAGCTTCTTCTGCGAGCCGGCCATATTCATCGGCTGTCTTATGTCCTTCTTGCCAAGGACCGTCCATTTCATTGCCTAGACACCAAAGTTTGATGTCATGAGGATCGGCCACCCCATGGGCACGACGGAGGTCACTATAATAGCTGCCGCCTTTTAAATTGGTGTATTCGATCAAGTTTTTCGCTGCTTCGATTCCTCGTGTCCCAAGATTGATCGCCATCATCGGTGCCGTATTGACTTGTTTGGTCCAATCCATAAATTCGTTTAAGCCGAACTGATTGCTTTCGATTACCCGCCAGGCCAAATCGATTTTTGCTGGCCGTTGCTCTTTAGGGCCGACGCTATCTTCCCATTTATACCCAGAGACGAAATTGCCTCCTGGGTAACGGACGATCGGCACATTCAACTGCTTGATCAAGGCAGCGACATCTTGACGAAAGCCTTGCTCATCGGCAAAAGGACTTTCTGGTTGATAGATCCCTTCGTACACACAGCGCCCTAAGTGCTCCACAAAAGAGCCGTAGATCCGTTCGTCGACTGGTGCCAAAATAAAGTGTTTGTCTAAATACATCGTAGTTTTCTTCAATTTTGCAACCCCTTTCTTTTCTTTCATTGTAGCGATAGTCCATGAAAATAAACACTACATTCTGTCTTATTCTATTGACGTTTTGTCCGTTTTCTTTATACTAAAGACAAGTAGGAAGGAGTGAGAAGTTGAACGTAACCTATTCAGGATTTCAAATGCACAATGCTGTTTCCGATCATATTTATCGCCCCTCTGGCTTAAAGCATTATCTTTTCGTGTTGACGTTGTCTCCAATGGTTTTCACTTTTGAAGATGGTCATCAAGAAACTAGTGAAAAAGGTAGCTGCATTCTTTTTCCTCCAACCGTCTATCAAGATTATCGTGGCAAAGAAGATTTTTTTAATAGCTTTGTTGAGTTTCAAACGGATCAGGTGATCGAAGAAACCTATGCGATCCCTTGTAATCAACTGTTCCAGCCGAAAAATATTCAACAAATCAACAAATTGATCCAAAAGATCAATCATGAATCCTTGTTGCCACAACGGCACACGGAAGAATTGATCGCGGCGTATATGACAAACCTATTGGTCTTACTTGAACGCAATTTTGAAGAAAGCATCCCGCAACCACAAAACGAACACTATCAACTGTTTCAAGCGATGCGGTTGAAAATGTTAGTCAATTGCGAACAGCAATGGGATTTTTACCAGTTTAGCCGAGAGCTTTCCATCGGTAAAAGCCAATTCTATAAGCTTTATCAACAATTTTTTCATACAACGCCCAAAGAAGATTTATTGCAAGCTCGGTTTCAAAAGTTTTTTTATTTACGCAGTAACGAAACACTAACGATTCGAGAGGCGGCGTTTCAATCTGGGTTCCAAAACATCAACCATTTTAATCGGCTCTTTGCGAAGCGCTATGGCTGCGCACCGTCAAAGTACCAACAGGAGCAATAGGCAGGTCTGATCGGTAAAAACGCAGAAAAAAGTCCGACGAATTCTTGACGGATGAAAGAGAAAACGGGACAATGTCATTAGGAGGTGGCGTATGGATACAGAAACGATCGTAAGCGAACTTTCTAAACGTTCAAGTGAAATGGAAGCGCTACAAAGAAAATTGAGTCAAAGCCAATTAATGAATAATGAAGCGGCACAAACGTTAATTTTTGACTTAAAGGATTATTTAGATAGCTTAAAGCTCGTAACAGATTTAGTACCGTCAGCGGCCATTACAACAGTGGAAGTTGACCAGTTGTCGTACGTCTTAGGTGAACAAAATCAAAGCATCCAGCAGCTGCTGGTTATTTTGGAAGAAGCCGAAGCAAATGACGACCAGCGCTTTTTCGGCAAAAGTGCGGGAGAAGTGCGGCGGATGATTGGCAGTCTGTCTGGGATCCTGGAACTAAACGGTCTGTTGCTGCAAGACAATCGTGGCTTTCAGCAAGTCGTGAAGGAAACTGGACCGCTTCAGGTGACTGAAACAAAGGAAGTCCCTGAGAAAAAAGGGTTTCTCCAAAAGCTTTTTGGGAAATAAGCACTGATCGTCGATCAAAACATGAATCACTTGTACCCAAAAAACGGCACTTCACAATACGTGAAGCACCGTTTTGTGGTACAAGTATTTTTTTGCTTTTTGCCAATAGAGACGGAGGGATCAGAAGGTACCGACGCTGAAACCTTAGACTGAAATCGAACTTCTGGGGGGACATTCTTCAATCCCGTAAATCAGAAAGGTGTTTTCGGTAGCTTTTCTACTAGCATTTGCCAGTAATTTTTTGCTAGTAGCTAAGCTGAATGGTTTTTCTCTGATCCCCTTGGCTCATTGCTACTTTGTCCGCTGTGATAGTGACATCAAAGGGTGGAATCTGATCAGAAAAGGCATTGCCTAAACACGCAACGAGCCATTCCTGTTGTCCGGCGAGAACGGTTTTGCTTATTTGAGGGATGACTGTTCGACTATAAAGTAGATTCGTGTTGGGTTCTGGCATCAAGAGGGTACCTTCTTGATGCGTCGGGAAGCTTTTGATACCGACACAGCCAACCGAGCTTTGATAAAAGGTGCCTTCTTTGCTAGAAAGCGCAGCACCATCAGCTGGTGCTGCAAAGCTGCCATTGACCAGTTGCAACTTTCGATCCGTTTGAATCCGATGGTAACGTAGATGCCAAGGATACATCGGAATCACAAAGGTTTCGATAACGACCTGCTCGTAGGGGCGCCAGCGACTATAGACGTAGTCATCTTCAATCGCAAAGGCTTCATAACCAAAAGCCGTTTTAAAATCCGTCTGCCCTTCTGAGATCGCCAATGTATTATCATAGGCACCTTGTTTCAGTAAAACGGTTGCTTTCGGTACGCTAAACCCAAACGTTGTCGAATAGACAAACTTTTCGTATTTGGCATTGCCGTGAGCATGTTCGTGGGAATGTTGCCCCGCAGTGAAAGCTTGCAATTCTGTCCCTTCTTGGTTATGCACCAAGAGCATCCGACTATGCGGATTGCGCACCGGTGTGGCAAAGGTTGGCACCTGCTCCTCAAGCGTCCAAAATTCAGCATCCGCTGGGATTGCCAATACACAGAAATTTTTGAAAGCCCAATAAGGCGATCCTGGTGCGTTATAGCCTTCAGCCATATTTAGGTTGGGGTAGGCATAGCCAATACTTAAAAAGCCTTCTTGCGTAAAGATTGGTTGGCGAAACCAGTAACGCATGTTTTGTAACAGTAAATATTTTCCTTCATTTTTTGTGAAGCCTTCATATTCTATATCGGCGAAAGCACCGACAGCAAAGAAACTTGATTGCGCAAACCGATACGTTAGACTACGACCAAAAGGCAATGCCGCACCGGTTTTCGTGAACCACTGCTTAAAGGATTGCGCAAACGTAGCGGCTCTTTGACGATAGCTAAACTGATAAGGGCATTGGGAACGACAAGTAAGAACACTGTAAAGGAGTCCGTAGTATTGCATCCCAAAAGGAATATAATAGTCGATTTGGTTTTCATAGCCATCAAAATACCAGCCGTCTGCTAAGTAATACCTCTCGATCTCTTCTTGATCAGCCAAAAGGGTTGTTTCTAAAAAAGGCAATGCTGCCATTTCAAAGAAGGTATTAACTAAAATCCGAAAGAAGAGCCAATTGGTTTTAGGGATGGTGTGCTGATTGATCTGATTGAGCCAATCAAAGAGATTTGTTTGCTCTCTTGGTGTGAGGCGATCCCAAAAGACGGGTTTGGTAAAAATCAAATAGCTAGCAAGGGCACCCATTTCCACAAACAATTGGTCGTAGTCATGCAGTTTTCCCCAGTACTCCTGAGAGGTCGGGGTGGTGCCTGCAACGATCCCGGCATTGGCTTGTTGAAAAAGTTTTGGGTAACGAAGGCACGCTTCTTCTTGGCTGAACAATGGGCCTAATCCCCAGAGTGTCCGTAAAAAGCCTTCGATGTCACTCTTTTCCTGAGTGTACACCGCTCCTGAATTTCCTAGGTGGACCCTCCCGGGAGTTCCTTGTTGTGCCATACATTCGTATACGGGAGTGACCAGATCAACAAGGGCCTCTTCTAGATCAGTTTTGGTTCGAAGAGGGTTCTTACTTAATGCTTCTTGGAAGTTTCTCATGCAAACAGCTCCTTTTATTTGTTATTTTACTTTATTTAGTAAAATAAAGAAATGGAAACTGTTACATTTCTCGATTTTAAGTAAAAAAATAGTAAAAAATCGCTGGAACCTGTTACATTTTTTTGTCGACATCGCTATAATGGAGAAAATACGAGAGGAGCTACATGCAATGACCCAGATTTCCTTAACGATTTATGACCAAAAGCATCAAGTAAAAAAAGGCAAACGAACACCTGAAAGTGAACCTACCCTTCTTCAAGCGACGGCGGAAGACTTTGTCACGTTGGCATCCCAAGAGTATTGTTACGAGGACGGAGATAAAATCGTTGTCTCGCTCTCACGCAGTGGACAATTTGTGTGGGTCACACTCGATGAAACGCTGGCGACTACTTTGGTGTACATCAAAGGCAACGAGTGGATCTACCCCGTACATCTTAGTGAAAATGCCAAAGAAGCCGCGCCAGAAGGCCGTTTTTCTGGGAAAAGCCATTATTTGAGTGTGCGGGTAGCAACAAAAGAAGAACTAGCGGCTTACCGCAATGTCGCCTTAAACCCTCATGATCAAAAAGAATTCTTGGGTGCCTATCCGCATGCCCATGCCAATGTTGAAACAAGAGATGATGCGACGTTTTTCGCTTGTAACGCTATTGATGGCATTTTTGCCAATACGTCTCATGGCAATTATCCCTATGGCTCATGGGGGATCAATCAACAAGCAGATGCCGCTTTGACGATCGACTTTGGTCATGAGGTCCGCATCGACCAATGTACGCTTACGTTACGGGCGGATTTTCCCCATGATAGCTATTGGCAACAAGTCACGTTGGCGTTTTCCGACGGGAGTCAAGAAATCTTGCAGACGGTCAAAAGCAGCCAGCCTCAACGGTTTTCTTTCCAGCCGCGAACGGTCACTTGGGTGAAATTGCATGAGCTGATCCAAAATGACGATCCCTCACCATTTCCAGCGTTGACCCAAATCGAAGTCTTCGGACGCTCCATTCAGGAGGAAAACGCGTGAATCCAGCAGATGTAAAAGAAGAAATTTTACAGGCGGCACAGGCGTACCTTGACACTGGTGAGATTCCCTATTTGCCTTATCAAGGCTATCAAGAGTATCTCGAATCGGGGAATCGTGTTGCCTTCGAATCCCATTATTTTGCCCGTCGACGGATGTTGGTGGTTTTAGGACTTGCTTATGAAATGGAGCGTAAGGCAGCGATCAAAGTGCTGTTGGAGCAAGTGATTTGGGAAATCTGCAATGAATATACATGGTGTCTGCCAGCGCATCTGCCGATTGTCGATGGCCAGTTTTCTTCGCAAGCGCGCCACACAGTCGATCTTTTTGCAGCTGAAACTGGGCAATCCTTAGCAGAGTTGTTTATGTTGGTTGGGGGAGACCTTTCACCAGTCATCACAGAACGAGTGTTGTATGAGATCGATCAACGGCTTTTTTTACCCTTCGAGGAGCAAACCTGGGAGTGGGAGACAAAAGAGAACAATTGGTCCGCAGTTATTGGTGGCTGTCTTGGAATGACGGCGCTCTATGTATTGCCGAAAAAAAGCAAGCGACAATTGCGGATGATCAAACGATTGGATACTGCAATGCAAAGCTATCTCAACAGCTTTGGCGAAGATGGTGCTTGTGTAGAAGGCGTCGGTTACTGGGCGTATGGGTTTGGTTATTTTCTGTATTATGCACAATTGTTGGCAGAAGTATTGCAAGAAGACACCTACCTAAAGCAGCCTAAAACCAGAAAAATTGCCGCTTTTCCTTACTACACGATGATTTCTCCAGGGCATTACATTCCTTTTTCTGATTATTCGGCGATCGAACTGCCTAGTGGCTTGGTCAGTTATTGCTACGAGCATTTGGGCGTGGTGGTTCCCCAATTATCGGGGGTCAGTCCGTTAGATTTTGATCCTTGCTACCGGTTTGCCCACAGCTATCGAAATTTGTATTGGCATAACGAAGCGATCACACGAGAAACGAATGCCTCGTTTCATCACTATTTTGAACAAGCGCAGTGGTTCATGGCAAAAGATGTGCAGGAGAATCTCTTTTTTGCTGCCAAAGGGGGGAGCAATCAAGAAAGCCACAATCATCTTGATGTCGGTCATTTTGTCTTAGGAACGACGGAGGAGTTGTTTCTGACGGACCTTGGTGCAGGGGAGTACACCAAAGAGTATTTTGACGAGAACACGCGCTATCACTACTTTCCCGCAGCCGCAATCAGTCATTCGCTGCCAATCATCAACCAGCATACCCAACGCGTAACAGCCGAGGAAGCAACGGTGCTGCAGGTCAATGACCAGCAATTTGACTTAGAGCTCAGTGCGTTCTATCCGAAAGCAGCGGTCACTGAATACCAGCGGCGCTTCGTTATCTCGCAGCAACAAGTAACGATCGAAGACCATTTTGTCTTTGACGAGCACCAAGCAAAGAATCTGGTGGTGGAAAACTTTATTACGAACATACCACCAATGGTGCAAGATAAGACCGTTCAACTGATGACAAAAAAAGCACGCTGTGTTCTTGGTTTTACCAGTGATAAGATCCAAATACAGCCAGTCACTTATCAAGATCACCATGGTGTACAGGCACAAGCGTATTTGATTCAAGCCGAATACGCGCTTGAGCAGACAGGGGAAATCAAAACGACCATTAAAATAAAAAAAGGGTGAGAAGGATGCGGTGCTTCCTTGCAATGACATTGATCAATGCAAGAAGACACCGCACCTTCTCAGCCTTCTTTTGGTTTTGCGGTAGATTGACGAATCACCAGCTGTGTACTTAAAAAGATGCGTCTGGCGATCCCAGGATTTTCGATGCGGTTATAGAGTAGCTCTAACCCCGTTTCACCCATCTCTTCAGTAAATGCTTGGACTGAAGAAAGGGGTGGAGAGACATAGCGGGACACCGAAATATCGTTGATGCCCATAACACTGATGTCTTCAGGAATCTTGATTCCATGAGCCGTTAGCGTATGAATGACCCCGATCGCAAAGGCATCATTGGCTGCCAAAATCGCAGTCGGCAAGCGGTCTTGCCACAAAGCCAAAGCCTGCTCCGTTAATTCTTCCCCCGTTTGGACATCCAACCGACTATTTTCTTTCACGATGAAATAATCCTCATCAAACAGCTGATAATGCTGCATCATATCGACATAGGTGTTGACCGTTGGCGTTTTGTACCGCCGATACCCATACATATTTTGACTTTCCTCGGCGCCGATAAAGGCGATTTTTTGATGACCAAGTCCCATCAAGTGAGAAAGAGCCAACTCCGTTGCTTGCGTAAAATCGGTATTGACAGAATCGTAGTCATCCAGGGGAAAGTTACTGCCAATCACACAGAGGTTGGGGTGTAGCTCATGGAGTTTCTTGACCCGCTCTTCTGTAAACTTGCCGATTGCCAGTAAGCCGTCGACGGACTGGATCACTGACTCATCAAGGTTGGAGATTTTTAACAGGTCGCAACCCAGTTCGGCGGCGCGTTTTTCCACACCTAAACGAATCGACATATAGTAAATGTCTTCCAATTCTTCATCATCCATCCGCCACTGAACGATCCCGATCGATTTGTTGTGTTTTTTTGGTACATCCACTGGTAGTTCACGCTGCTTTTGCTTGTTTTTGTATTTCGTATAATTTAGTTTTTCAGCTGCCTCGAAAATCTTTCGTTTGGTTTCTTCGGTCACTGAAAGACTAGGATCGTAGTTCAGAACCCGTGATACGGTTGATATTGATACCTCAGCTATGGTCGCTATGTCGGTAATCGTAGCCATAGAATCCCTCCTCCAATGCTTCTCCTCTTCAGTATATTTCTTTTTAGTAAAAAAACCAAGAGAGAAATTGCCCTCAAGTAAAAATTTTACTTTTTTTAGGAAAAACTATTGATTATTTTCCTAAAAAAAAGTATGATTTGAAATGAAGAAAGCGTTTTAAAAATGAGGGTGGCATAAATGAAGTGGATTAACTCGTTATTTATCCTGGGTCTACTTATGGGGTTGACTGCTTGTTCTCCAAATGAAACAACGCAGACGCAAGCATTTTCCCAAAGCAGCGAAAAGCAATTAAAAGAACGAGCGCTTTGTTATTCTGACGAAGATTTTTCGCAAGGTGTCGTCCCGTTGCATGAATTCGTGAAGCTATCTGGCACCATCGTAAAGAGTGATGCGAAAACAGCAGACATTGAGAAAGGGGATCGATTTATTCTAGAAACAGCGGCTGGACAGTACCAAGTATTCAATGAACAAAGGCAACAACTGAAACTGCAAGATGTGGTGACGGTCTACGGAGAATATTATGGTTTTATTAAAGCGACATTGATTGAAAGGAAGGATGCGGATGCAATCACAGAAGCTGCAGCAATTGAAAAAGAATAAATTTGAAAGTTATGAAGATGTAGCAGCCGGCTTCAAAACGATCATGGATCAACTCAAACCCGCTTTTGCAAGCAGTCGTCCCGGTCATTTGGCTTTAGGCAGCCATGGGACTGTCTATGAGAAAGAGGTACAGGAACTTGAAGCGTTCTTGCGACCGCTTTGGGGACTCGCGCCTTATCTAACCCAGCAAGAAGATTCATTCATGGAAACCTATCTCTCAGGAATTATTGCTGGTACAGATCCAGAGAGTCCCGATTATTGGGGTGTTGTGGAAGACTTCGACCAACGAATCGTGGAAATGGCTTCGCTAAGTACCTTTTTATTATTAAACAAGGAAAAAACGTGGGATGTTTTCTCCCAACGCCAAAAAGATAATCTCCATGCGTGGCTGATCCAAGTCAATCAACGAGAAATTCCCGCAAACAATTGGCATTTCTTTCGGGTTCTCGTCAATGTAGCCATGAAGCGTTGTGGCAGCAGCTTTTCCCAAGAAAAGATCGATGCTGACTTGGCATTGATCGAGACCTTTTATTTAGGGGAAGGATGGTACTGTGACGGAGTAGCCACTCAAATCGATTACTATGTATCTTTTGCGATCCACTACTATAGTCTTCTGTACTGTCGATTTGTCCCTGAGGATCTTGAAAGGGGAAGGAAGTTCAAACAACGAGCCACCGAGTTTGCTCAAACCTTCAAGCATTGGTTTGCAGCAGGTGGAGCTGCCGTTCCTTTTGGTCGAAGTTTGACGTATCGCTTTGCGCAAGTTTCTTTCTTCAGCGCATTGGTTTTTGCGGATGTTGAAGCATTGCCATGGGGAGAGATCAAAGGGTTGATCAGTCGTCACCTGCATCAGTGGATGCAGCAAGACATTTTTACTTCCGAAGGGATACTGACGGTCGGCTATTCGTACCAGAATCTGATCTTTGCCGAAGGCTACAATGCACCAGGTTCACCTTATTGGGCGTTAAAAATCTTTCTTTTGTTAGCGGTACCAAAGGAGCATCCCTATTGGCAATCCACCCCAGCGCCATTAGTGATCACTGAAAGAACACTGGCTCATCCCATCAGTAAGAACTTTTATCAACACAATCAAGACTTGACCCATGCCTTGATGTTTCCTGCAGGACAATGTATCAACTATCAAAGTCATGCCAGCAGCAAATATAGCAAATTTGTCTACTCAACGACGTTTGGCAATAGCGTGCCCAAGAGCAATTATTGGTTTTATGAAGGAAATTATGACAACACATTGGCTTTATCAGAAGATGACCATTACTTTCGCACCAAAGGATTGGATCGCCAGTATCAGCTTTTACCTGATCGGATCATTCATGAATGGAATCCATGGGAAGACGTCCAGATAAAAACAACAATCATTCCACTGATAGGCAGTCACCTTCGCATTCATGAGATCAATTCTCAGCGCGCCCTTTCTTTCTATGAGGGTGGGTTTTCATCACCGAAAGAGGCAACTGCCATCACTGAAAAAACCGCAAGCAGCGCTGCGGTACGAACATCGATCGGCTATTCGAAAATCGAGGCGATCGCTGGCTATGAAACGAGCGATGTCATACGAACGGAGCCAAATACGAACCTCTTGTATCCTGCAACGTGGCTGCCGTATTTAACTGCTCAACGACAAGCAGGAAAGCACCTGTTCGTTTCCCTCGTCACCGGCTTGCTTCCACAAGAACAAGAACAAGCAGTGACCGTCGAAGTGACAACAAACAACATTACGATCAATCAATCCGGACATATAATCCAGGTTGAGCGAATAGGAGGAAAAAATGGAAACCAGCTATGACGTACAGCTATCACAATGGGTAGCCGAGCAAATCGACTTCACCGTTAATCAAGTAAGAAAGAATACTAAGACCTTTGACACGTTGGTCCCACCTGCAGCAAGTGAACAGCTTGTCTATCGACCAGAAGCCAACCATGATTGGACGGCGAGTTTTTGGACTGGCATGTTGTTTTTGAGTAAAGAACTGACGGGATCAACAGAATTTGATGAAACCATCGAAAAACAACTGCACTCTTTCCAAGAACGATTGGACCAAAGAATTGGACTAGAAACCCATGATATCGGGTTTTTGTATAGTTTGACTGCGATTGCCGACTATCGAGTGAACGGACGGGAATCTTCGAAAAAACTCGCGATTGCCGCCGCCGATCTATTGATGGCCCGTTACTCACCCAAAGCCCAGATCATTCAAGCGTGGGGCAATCTCGATGATCCGCAACAACGAGGGCGCATCATTATTGATTGCTTGATGAATTTGCCGCTATTGTATTTTGCTTCCCAAATGACGGGGGATGAATCCTACAAACAAGCAGCCTATGCTCATGCCAAGCAGACCCAGAAATACATCGTGCGAGACAACGCCACGACGTACCACACCTATTACTTCGACGTTGAAACTGGAGCGGCGATCGGCGGCAATACCCAACAAGGCTATGCCGATGATTCCTGCTGGGCGAGAGGGCAAGCGTGGGGAATCTACGGATTTACGCTGAGTTACCTTTACACCGGTGATACCAGTTTCTTGAAGACTGCTCAAGACCTTGCGGATTACTTTATTGCTGAATTACCGGCGGACAAGGTCAGTTATTGGGATTTAGTGTTTAACGATGGTAGTCAGGAAGAAAGGGATAGTTCGGCCGCCGCCATCGCAGTCTGTGGCTTGCTAGAACTGGCGAAACATTTACCGATCACGCAGCCAAACCAAGCCGCCTATCAGGAAAACGCCTTGGCGATCTTGGCGTCGTTAGCCCAAAACTATACAACGATCGACCATCCCGAATCAAACGGACTATTGATGCATGGGGTTTATGACAAGAATTCCCTCAAAGGGGTCGATGAATGCATGATCTGGGGCGATTACTATTACATGGAAGCGCTGATGCGGGTGTCACAAAGTTGGTATTCCTATTGGTAGTTTTAGGGGCGACCCTTTAAAAAAATGTTTAATGGAGGAATGAACATGCACTTTTTGAAAAAAGGTTTATTAGCAGTAACGATGTTTGGGACAATCGCAGCCTTGGCAGCGTGTGGAGGCGGAGCGACAGATGATTCCGCTGCTTCTGAAGATGGCGACATCAAATTGACCGTAACCACTTGGAATTACGATACGACACCTGAATTCGAAAAACTATTCCGTGCCTTTGAAGAAGCGAATCCAGGCATTACCGTTGAACCTGTCGATATTGCTTCAGATGATTATGATACCAAGCTAACGACGATGCTCTCTTCAGGAGATACGACAGATATTTTGACCATGAAAAATTTACTTTCTTACTCTAATTATGCGTTGCGGGACCAATTGGTGGATCTCACCGACCATATCGGATCATTGGATATTGCCCCAGCGCAAGAAAGCTATGACATGTATGACGTAGAAGGCAAAACCTATGCACAACCGTATCGGACGGATTTTTGGGTCTTGTATTATAACAAAAAAATGTTCGATGAAGCAGGCTTAGACTACCCATCAAACATCACCTGGGACGAATATGAGGAGCTTGCCAAGCAGCTAACAAAACCAGACGAACAAATTTATGGTGCGTATCAACACACGTGGCGTTCCACTACCCAAGCGATTGCAGCTGCCCAAAATGGCGCCAACTTGATCGATCCTCAATACGACTATTTAGAAGAATATTATGATCGTGCATTGCGGATGCAAGACGAAAAGGCGCAAATGGACTTTGGGACAGCAAAATCAACGAAAGTTACGTACCAATCACAATTTGAAAATGAAAAAGCAGCCATGATGTACATGGGAACTTGGTATATGGGTGCATTGATGACCAATATCGACGATGGCAAGACAGATGTCGAGTGGGGTATTGCGGAAATGCCGCAAAATGAAAAAGGGGAAGTAACGACATTTGGTTCTCCGACTGCTTTTGCCATCAATAAAAATTCAAAACATCAAGAAGCCGCGCAAAAGTTCTTAGACTTTTGTTCTGGTGAAGAAGGCGCCAAAGTATTAGCAGAAGTCGGTGTCGTTCCTTCGTATAAGACTGACGCCATTGATGAACTTTACTTCTCCCGTGAAGGCATGCCCGCCGATGAAGTATCGAAAAAAGCCTTCAATCCAGAAACCGTCGCGATCGAGTTTCCTGTCGATGAAAATGGACCAGCGATCGACAAAATCTTGCAAGAAGAACATGACTTGATTCTTGTAGGGGACGAAACACCAAAAGAAGGCATTGCGAATATGGAAAAAAGGGTGAAATCTGAAACCGAATAGTCCTAACGAGAGAAGGGACTTGGGCAAAAAAGTTCCTTCTCTTTATTAATGAAAGGGGGCCTGCTGGCAAGCAGCAGGAGACAAATATGGAAATAACCTCAAAATCAAAAGCAGCCAATAAGTTGAAACGCAAAAATACGCTAACCGCGCTGTCTTTTATTGCACCGAACTTTATCGGCTTTTTCTTATTTACCTTAGTGCCCGTTGTGTTCTCATTGATTCTGGCTTTCATGGAATGGGATTCCTTTAGTTCGCCTGAATTTGTGGGAATGAAAAATTTCAGCAAAATGCTAGGGGACGACACCTTTTGGATCTCGTTAAAGAACACCTTTCTCTATACGATTGGCGTCGTTCCATTGACGTTAGTATGTTCCTTAGGCTTAGCGATTTTATTAAATAAAAAAGTACGTGGAATGAAGTTTTTCCGTACGGCCTTCTTCTTTCCTTATGTCACCTCGTTAGTTGCGATCGCTGTCGTGTGGAACATGTTGTTTCACCCAACGATGGGACCAATCAATCAGTTTTTGAAATTTTTTATTGAAAATCCTCCTGGTTGGACCTCCAGCTCTGATTGGGCTTTGACGGCGATCATCATAGTCAGCGTCTGGCGTGGCATGGGGTATTACATGATCTTATACTTGGCAGGGTTACAAAGTGTGCCAAAGGAATTGTATGAAGCGGCTTCGATCGATGGCGCCAACAAGTGGCAGCAGTTTCGCAACGTGACGTTGCCGTCCTTGCGACCTACGACCTTCTTTGTTTCGATCATGCTGGTCATCAACTGTTTCAAGATCTTCGATTTGGTTCAAGTCATGACTGCCGGCGGACCCGGTCGAGCCACCAATGTCTTGGTGTATCAAATTTACAACGAAGCGTTTGTGAAATTTAATTTTGGTTACGCATCTGCGATCGCCATGGTCTTGTTTGTGATCGTTTTGGGCATCACGGTGATCCAGTTTAAGTGGAACCAAAGACAAGAACGGGTGTAAGGAGGGAGTACAGATGGAAAATACACTGAGTAAAAAGAATGTTCAAGCCAAACCAAAACAAAAAGCCAAGCTGTCGGTCGGCAGTGTCTCCTTGATTCTTTTATTAACATTTCTCGCGTTAGTGACACTGATCCCGTTTCTCTGGATGATTTCTGCTTCTTTTAAGACCAATAACGATGTTTTTAGCGTACCGATCCAATGGATTCCAAAAAGTTGGCACCCAGAAAACTATACGGTGATCTGGGATCGCATTCCTTTGCTGACTTTTTTCAAGAACACAGCATTTTTGAGCGTCATCATTACCTTGATTCAACTGTTTACCTCTAGCTTTGCGGCTTATGGGTTTTCGAAGATGCATTTCAAAGGACGCGACCTGTTGTTTCTGACATACATCGGTACGATTGCGATTCCTTGGCAATCCTATATGATTCCTCAGTTCATCATGATGCGCCAGTTCGGGCTGACAGACACGCTTTGGTCTTTGGTCCTCTTACAAGCCTTCAGTGCCTTTGGCGTCTTTTTGTTGAAACAATACTATAGTAGTATTCCTGACTCATTGTGTGAAAGTGCGCGGATCGACGGCCTGAGTGAGTGGGGGATCTATCGAAAAATCATTCTACCACTGACGAAGCCCGCTTTAGCGAGTCTGACCATCATCACCTTCGTCAATACATGGAACGATTATATGGGACCATTTATCTACCTCTCCTCAACCGAAAACAAAACCATTCAGTTAGGGTTGAAAATGTTTGTCGGCTTATATGATGCCGAGTACGCCCTGATCATGGCAGCATCTGTGGTCTCCATTTTGCCAGTAGCGATCGTCTTTTTAGCAATGCAAAAATACTTCGTAGAAGGAATCGCTACTTCGGGAATGAAAAATTGAGGTGATCAATCATGTTTACCAAACCTACCTTTGAAAACAATCTTTACATGCGGATCTTCCGCTGGCTATATATTGGCTTTGCCCTGAATATCAGTTTTTGGGTCGTGAATACACCCTACACCCTCACGGCAATGTTCTTGGCAGTCGATCCTAGAAACCTCCTTTGGTTTGCATTGACACTCTTGCTGATTGGTCCAAGCATGATCAGCCTCCTGGCTGCGATCGATCGCTTTGCAGAACACAAAGACATCGATCCAGTAAAAGATTTCTGCTACTTTTTACGAACCTTTGCCGTGCGCGGGTTTCTCTATTGGCTCATCGGCTGGCTGGGAAGTGTCATTGCGATCGTGGATATTCTGTTTGCGGTTCAATTTGAAAGTGGCAAATGGCTCGTTCCTTTCTTTCTTTTGTTAGGGATGCTTTCCATAGCTCTAAGTATCAACGCTTGGTACTTCCAAGTGCGTAATCCAAAAGCCGCTAAGAAAGATGTCCTGCGTACCGCACTTTTCTTCACTTTGAAAAAATGGCCTGTTAGTTTGTTAGCAACCTTTTTGTTTGTTGCCGTTTTTGTCGCCTTGATTTTGAAGCCGCAATTTGGCTTTACTCTTTTTCCAGTCCTTTTTTTCGGACTCCTTTATTTAAACTTACGGAAATTTCAGATAAAATAGAAAGAAAGTCGTCTACGAATAAAGGAGACGACTTTTTTTAGGAGAAAGGGGGGCTTGAAGATGGCAGAAACAGTCACACTTCAACCGATTACGGAAGAAATGATTGCTGAACTTTGGTCGATCAGCTATGGGCCTAAGGCAGATTTAGAATGGAAAAAATGGGACGGACCGTATTTCCAAGACCCCGTGTTGACGTGGGAAGAATTTCGAACGGGGTTTGGTGCTAGCTGCATCGACAACCCGTTACGTAAAGCGATCAGCTATCAAGGAAGAATCGTGGGGATCGCGACCGCTTACTGGGAAGACAATACCTTGCAGCAGTGGTTGGAATTCGGGATAGCCATCTATGATGCTTCCCTTTGGAATCAAGGGATTGGCAGCCAAGCAATTCGCCAGTGGATCAATGAGTTGTTTGAATCACAGCCTCATATCCAGCGTGTCGGTTATACCACGTGGTCGGGCAATCACCGCATGATGAAACTAGGAGAAAAGCTAGGGATGACCAAAGAAGCCCAGATCCGCAAAGTCCGTTTCTGGGAAGGCACCTATTATGATTCCATCAAGTATGGCATCTTGCGAGAAGAATGGGCACAGCAGAAGTGAAGGTAGGGGATGCGACAGCCAATGTCGTATTCCTTTTTCTTTTTTACAACAAATCAAAAAAATTTCTAGCATTACAGACAATAACCATGTACTATCTCTATGTAATACTTTATAATAATTCCAATGTACAGATTAGAAATATTTTAAAAAAGTCGGGAATAGCGTTTGAAGTTCATTCTCAATTAGTCTAAAATAGTGAGAAAGAAAAGATACTGGAGGGAAAGAAATGTCAGTTTTAGAAATCAAAAATCTACACGTCCAAATCGAAGATAAAAAGATCTTAAAAGGCGTTGACTTAGTGTTAAAAACTGGAGAGATTCATGCCATCATGGGACCAAACGGTACAGGGAAATCAACCTTGTCCGCTGCCATCATGGGCAACCCGAATTATGAAGTGACAGAAGGGGAAATTTTGTTCGACGGCGAAAACGTCTTGGAAATGGAAGTGGATGAGCGAGCTCGTTTAGGTCTGTTCTTGGCGATGCAATACCCAAGCGAAATTCCAGGCATCACCAATGCAGAATTCATGCGGGCAGCGATCAATGCCAAACGTGACGAAGACGACAAAATCTCTGTCATGGATTTCTTGAAAAAATTAGATGAAAAAATGGATTTATTGAATATGCCCGAAGAAATGGCGGAACGCTATTTGAATGAAGGCTTCTCTGGTGGAGAAAAGAAACGAAATGAAATCTTACAATTGTTGATGCTAGAGCCAACCTTTGCGATTTTGGATGAGATCGACTCTGGTCTAGATATCGATGCCTTGAAAGTCGTAGCAAAAGGCGTCAATGAAATGCGCGGCGAAGGCTTTGGCGCTTTAATCATCACCCATTACCAACGTCTGTTAAACTACATCACACCAGACGTGGTTCATATCATGATGGAAGGCCGTGTCGTGATGACCGGTTCGGCAGATTTAGCCAAACGCCTAGAAGCAGAAGGCTATGCTGGGATCAGTAAAGAGTTAGGGATCGACTACAAAGAAGAAGAAGCGTAAGGAGGCAAGGTAAATGGCAAAATTACAGGATTATCTTGAACAAGTCAACGTTTTTTCAGCGTTAAAAGAAGAGCCTGAATGGATGTTGGAATTACGCCAAGCAGCCCTTGCGAAAGTGGATGAACTTGCGTTTCCAAAAATCGAGCGGGTGCGTTACGAGCGTTGGCCATTGTTCAATATCGACGAACAAGCACTTGCTGGTGAGTACGCTTTGTCAGAAGAAGTGGCAGGCGCAGTTCCCGCCTTTGACGCGATGGATAACCATCCGACCCTCGTTCAGTTTGATGACACCACCATCTTTGAGCAATTACCGCAAGAGTTGATCGACAAAGGCGTGATCTTCACTGACTTGTTTACAGCAATGAAAGAAGTACCAGAGTTGGTCAATCAATACTACATGACCAAAGCAGTGCCAATGGATGAAGATAAAATGACCGCAGCACATGCGGCGTTTATGAATAGCGGCATGTTCTTGTATGTACCAAAAAACGTGGTGATCGAAGAACCCCTTGAAGCGATTTTCTATCACAATGGCAATAGTCAAGCGCATTTCTTCAAACACATTTTGATCGTTGCTGATGAGCACAGTGAGTTCAGCTACTTGGAACGTTTCCAAACCAAAGGCGACCAAGCGAAAAAACTGTCTGGCAATATCGTAGTGGAAGTGATCGCCAAAGCAGGTGCGAAGGTCAAATTCTCTGCGATTGATCAGTTAGGTATCAACATCACTACGTACATGAATCGTCGCGGCTACGTATTACGAGATGCGATGGTAGATTGGGCGATCGGAGTCATGAATGACGGCGACGTCGTGGCGGACTTTGATTCTGATCTTGTAGGCGAAGGCGCGCATTCGGAAGTCAAAGCGGTCGCAATCAGTGCTGGGCGTCAAACACAAGGAATCGACACCCGTGTTACCAACAAAGCACCGCATTCCATTGGCCATATCCTGCAACACGGCGTCATTAGAGAACGCGGCGTCTTAACCTTTAACGGTATCGGACACATTTTAAAAGGAGCAAAAGGGGCGGACGCGCAACAAGAAAGTCGGGTCTTGATGCTTTCTGACCAAGCCCGTGGCGATGCCAACCCAATCCTTTTGATCGACGAACACGAAGTAACAGCCGGACACGCAGCCAGTGTGGGACGGGTCGATCCAGAAGAAATGTACTACTTGATGAGTCGTGGCCTGCGCAAAGCAGAAGCGGAACGTTTGGTGATTCGTGGTTTCTTAGGCTCCGTCTTGACCGCGATCCCAGTCAAAGAAGTGCAACAAGAATTGGTTGCCGTTATCGAAGGGAAGTTACTCGCATGATCGATGCCCAAAAAGTGAAACAAGCGTTTCCCATCTTGGATCAGCTCGTAAATGACGAACCATTGATCTACCTCGACAATGCCGCCACTACGCAAAAACCAGAGGCGGTGCTGCAGGCGATCACCGATTATTACCATCAAGACAATGCCAACGTTCATCGTGGGGTCCATACCCTCGCAGAACGGGCGACCCATTCCTATGAAGGCGCACGGGAAAAAGTGCGCCGCTTTATCCATGCGAATGAAACGGCGGAAGTGCTGTTTACTCGAGGGACGACCACTGGTTTAAATTGGGTCTCCCGCAGCTACGGCGACCGTTTTGTCAATGAAGGCGATGAAATCGTGATTTCCTATATGGAGCATCACTCCAATATCATCCCTTGGCAACAATTAGCAGCCCGAAAAAAAGCTACCTTGAAATATATCCAGCTGACGCCAGAAGGCATCTTGGACATGGAAGATGCCAAGAAACAGATCACAGACAAAACCGCCATCGTTTCGATCGCTCACGTTTCCAATGTTTTAGGCGTGATCAATCCGATTGCGGAGCTAACCAAATTGGCGCATCAGCACCAAGCCGTCATGGTGGTGGATGGTGCTCAGGCTGTTCCACATATGGCAGTTGATGTCCAAGCACTGGATTGTGATTTCTATGCCTTTTCTGGCCATAAAATGTGCGGACCAACTGGCATCGGTGTCTTATACGGCAAACGGCAATGGCTGGATCAGATGGAGCCCGTCGAATTTGGCGGTGAAATGATCGATTTTGTCCATCTGCAAGAAAGCACGTGGAAAGAACTGCCGTGGAAATTTGAAGCGGGCACACCCAATATTGCCGGCGCGATCGGCTTAGGTGCAGCGGTGGATTACTTAACAGAAATCGGCTTAGAAAACATCCACGCCCATGAAGCAGACTTAGCTGCCTACGTTTTGCCCAAACTGCAAGCCATTGAAGGTTTGACCATCTATGGTCCCCAAGAAGCAGCAAAACGCACGGGAGTAATCGCCTTTAATCTAGCAGGCATCCATCCTCATGATGTTGCCACCGCTTTAGACATGGAAGGCATCGCGGTACGGGCAGGTCATCATTGTGCCCAACCCCTCTTGACCTATTTGCAAGTCCCAGCGACTGCACGGGCCAGCTTTTACCTGTATAATACAAGAGAGGACGCCGATCGACTGGTTGACGCCATCAAGCTGACGAAGGAGTTTTTCCAACATGGCACTAACGAAATTAGATAATTTGTATCGACAAGTCATTCTGGATCATTCCAGCCACCCACATCATCGGGGCACCTTGGATGATTCAACGTACAAAGTCGAATTGAATAACCCTACCTGTGGCGACGTGATCCACTTGGAGCTCGCTGTCGAAGGAGACACCATCAAAGACATCGCCTTTACTGGCGAAGGCTGTTCCATCAGTACCGCCAGTGCATCCATGATGGGGGATGCGATTATCGGCAAGACACTAGCAGAAGCTGGTGAACTTTCAGGCTTATTTTCTGAGCTCGTCCAAGGAAACGACATTCCCCAAAGCGATCGTTTAGGCGATGCTTCCATGCTTGGGGGGGTGGCGAAGTTTCCTGCACGCATCAAGTGTGCGACTTTAGCTTGGAAAGCATTAGAAAAAGCCATTGCTGCCGACAGTACACAAGCATCTGTCAGTCACAGCCACGCCAATGAATCTGACACTGAAGAAACCAGCGAATAGACAAACGCACTACAAAAGGAGTGAGAACCATGGGTGTACCCGAATTAGAAGAATATAAATTTGGCTTCCACGATGACGTGCAGCCTGTTTTTAGTACCGGCGAAGGATTGACCGAAGACATCGTCCGTGAAATCTCACGGGTCAAGCAAGAGCCAGAATGGATGCTTGAGTTCCGCTTGAAGTCTCTTGAAGCCTTCAACAAGATGCCCATGCAAAACTGGGGCCCAGACCTGTCTGACATCGATTTTGATGCCATCAAATATTACCAAAAACCAAGTGATCGTCCTGCCCGTGATTGGGATGACGTACCAGAAAAAATCAAAGAGACCTTTGAGCGCATTGGTATTCCAGAAGCCGAGCGGGCATACCTGGCCGGCGCTTCTGCCCAATACGAATCAGAAGTCGTTTACCACAACATGAAAGAAGAGTTTGAAAAACTTGGCATCGTTTTTACCGATACCGATTCAGCCTTGAAGGAATACCCTGAGCTGTTCAAACAATACTTCTCAAAATTAGTCCCACCAACTGATAACAAGCTTGCTGCTTTAAACTCAGCCGTTTGGTCAGGTGGTACCTTTATCTATGTACCAAAAGGCGTTCGTGTCGATGTGCCATTACAAACCTATTTCCGAATCAATGCCGAAAATACTGGTCAGTTCGAACGCACATTGATCATCGTTGACGAAGGCGCCAGCGTTCATTACGTCGAAGGCTGTACCGCCCCAACCTATTCAAGCAATAGTTTGCACGCAGCCATCGTTGAAATTTTTACCCTAAAAGACGCTTACTGCCGCTACACCACCATTCAAAACTGGTCAGACAACGTCTACAACCTAGTAACCAAACGGGCCAAAGCCTTAGAAGGTGCTACCGTTGAATGGATCGATGGCAACCTAGGTGCCAAAACAACCATGAAATACCCAAGTGTGTATCTTGATGGCAAAGGCGCACGAGGCACGATGCTTTCCATTGCCTTTGCAGGTGCCAACCAAATCCAAGATACTGGTGCAAAAATGATCCATAACGCACCAAACACCTCCAGCTCCATCGTCTCAAAATCAATTTCTAAAGACGGCGGTGCAGTAAACTATCGTGGACAAGTCACCTTCGGCAAGAAGAGCGCAGGCTCTATCTCCCATATCGAGTGTGACACTATCATCATGGATGACCTATCGAAATCCGATACCATCCCATTCAATGAGATCCACAACAGCCAAGTGTCCCTAGAACACGAAGCCAAAGTCTCCAAAATCTCAGAAGAACAACTATACTACCTAATGAGCCGCGGCCTCTCCGAAAGCGAAGCAACCGAAATGATCGTCATGGGATTCGTCGAACCATTCACCAAAGAATTACCGATGGAATACGCAGTCGAATTGAACCGGTTGATTAGTTATGAGATGGAAGGGTCTGTGGGGTAATAGGGGGACACTATTACATTCAAAGCTTCATTGACTTGATTAGTATGTTACTGTTTTCCATAAAATAATATGACAAAAAGGAGTACTCTTAGGAGCGCTCCTTTTTGTCGTTTTTTTTATTTGATAAAAGAAATATGGAGCACCACGAAAAAACTGTATCCAAAACCACACCATGTTTATTTTCCTTAACCTATCTGGAACTCAAACAAATAAATTGACTTTATCGTATTATTAACAGCAGAAATTGCTAACTAGAAGATAAAAAAAGACCAAATAAGTTGATCTCACTTACTCTTTATAATGAATACTTCCATCTGGCTCTAATCTTGGTGTAAGTGCATCACTTTTTCCACTAGCACCTGTAACTATCGTTTGAATATACTGCACTTGTGTCTCAGGATCGGTAATAATAAAGATTTCATTGGTGCCCTTTTTATAGACTTTTTCAACTGTAAACTCTGTATTGGTGGTCATACAATCACTCCTTTTAAATTCAGTATCAACAAAGATATCAAACTCAAAAACTTTTTTAAGTAAAAAAGGCAACTCAAGAGTTCCCTTTTTTCCGATATATTCTGTTTATTTTTTCCTGTCTATGCCATAAGTAGCGAAAGCAGGAAGAAAGAGGACTGCCAAGAATATACCTACCCATTTGAATACTTTAGGAACTTTACTCAATAAAAAACGCCTCCTTGATAACAATGATCATAGACTGAAATAGCTATTAGACGTGTTCAAAAAATAAAGAAAAGACCATTTTTGCAAGAAAGGAACCAGCGACAAAAGCAAGCGCAATCAACAAAATTTTCCATAGACTTAACCGAGTACTATTCTTTTTCATCTAATCACCTCTAGAAAAAGAATACCACGATAAATAAATAATATCAAAAGTAAATGGTACTAAATAAACAAACACCCAATTTGTTGAAACAAAAAATAGCTAAACGAGTAGTAAGTAAAAGGCAGTATGCTAGTGCGAGGTCATGATCATCCATGTGATACCATATTTATCTTCAACCATACCATAGAGCGAGGCCCAGAACACTGGCGCAAGAGGGTCAATCACTTTTCCGTCTATCGAGAGGCTATTAAAAATAGTAGTAACTTCATCTGCTGATTCTTTTACAAGACAAAAGGAGAAAAAATCATTTGCTGGTCTATTTAGTCTGCCGTCTGTCATCATGATTCTCTGACCGTCGATGATGATTTCTGAGTCCATAATGAAATCATCAGGCATCTCAGGATCTAAACCTGAATCTACCGGTGCTTCATTCGCATAAACGATGGACTTAATTTGAGCGTCTAACGCCTCTTGATAAAATTTTATTGCATTTTCACAATTTCCTTGAAAACTTATAGATGGGATAAGCATACAAAAATTCTCCTTTTTACTGATAGTATCACAAAGAAGTTACTCGCTTCTTTCAGTTTTTTCGTAGGAATCGGAAAATTTTGAATTGGTTATCCAAAAAAGGAACAGAATACGTCGCTGCAATTAAATGACAAAATAATGTCTTGGAAAAATCTCAGTAGGTTTTTCTACGTTATATTTGATGGTCATTGTATTGCCCACACCATATCTCATTGGAACAGGAATACTATTTTCTGAGATATAATATTTTCCATCAATGAAGTAGCTAAAAGTTGCAAGTTTTGAATTGCGAAAATCCATCAGGTCGGGAAGAACAGTAGTGAATGCGACAATATTTCCTACGACTTCCTTTTTTTCAATTTTACCCATAGCTAATCACGCTCCTACTATAATTTTTATAGTGACAATTATAACATGCAGAAGTGTGCGTGAGGTGACATCAATGTCAATAATTCTTAATTTAAGTTCAAATAAACTGTTTAATCATTAGATAAGTATGTAAATATGATGATTAAATTGATTTTGTTTAGTCAAATGAGTATTTTCTGAATTTGTCTGATAAATGGTAGCAGAATAGGTACAAAATAGTTTTTACTGTTGTCATAGCATTGCTGGCTAAAGTATATTTTCCATCGATAGAGGTAAATAACTACAAGTTAATCACCTCAAATAAAAATATAAATATGAAGTGATCTAGATTATAGAAAACAAAGATGTGAAAATAAAACAGTGAAATAAGTACTATAGCTAGAATTAATCTTTTCATCAATCATTGAATGAGGGAGAACAACAAAAAATCTGAGATAGAATAAAAATCATTCTATCTCAGATTTGTTTTTGCACAATTTATAAGCCTATGGTGAAAAAGGGCTACTTTTTTGCTGTGCATGATCGAAATATTTATATTTCGCCTTTTTCATCTATCAAGGAATACCTAGAAAATCAAAATGTTAAGGCTTTGAATTTTTTTGATAGCAATTCTAAAGACTCAGTCTTTTTTGAAAAACATTCCTACTACAGTCACTATGAACATTAGTCCGAAGGTAAGCAAGAAGTCCCTGAACGCTTCGTTTAGTGGTGTTCTCAAGAATATAGTTGAGATTAAAAAATATCCGATTGGAAGAATTGCCGCTATAACAACACATATAAGTATAAAACCAATTATTTTTTTCATAAATCTATATTACCGCTTTTATCCCACATTTTCCAGCACTGAAAATAATTTGAGCTGGAATTCCACCAGGGACTAATTTTCCTAATATTTTTTTCAAAGCAGCTGTTCCTAATTTTTTATCTAAGGTCTTAATGATTACTTCAGACGCTTTCTTCCATGCTTTACTAGCTATTAAATTTTTTACCTGAGGCGTGAAAATTTGTTTTGCAATATCTAAACCTACAATTTTTTCAAATTCTTTTTTCATACAATCGACAAAGTTTGCTTTTCTTAATTGAGGTTGTTGCTGACCAAAATCTCTTTCTAACATATCATAAAAATCATTATTACCATATTTTTCTCTCATCACAGTCAAGTTGATCTGAACAATATTTCCTTCACGGTCCGTCACAGCAGCGTGTTCATATATAAATTCTAAATCCTCTGCGTATTGATTAATAAGTTCTTGTTCGATTGCTTCTGTTTCCACAGAAGTATTGATCTCGTTTGCAGCTACAATTTGTAATGTTCCAAAAAAGGGCGAAATTACTATGAAAAGTGAAGCGATAAAACAAGCGATCTTTGATTTTTTCAGAAACGACATATTGAACCTTCTTTCTTTTTTTTGTTAGTTAGACAACAAAAAAATAGTAACACATAAATAAGAATATAACAATAATATTTTATGTTGATAATATTAAATTATCTGATTGCTTTAACGATGAAGAGGACACAAAAATATTGATTACATCTAAAACTTTTACAAGTCGAAAGTGTAACCAACTGACAGTAGGAAAATAAGCTGTATGGTGGGTGTTTTTATTTAATTGCTTGATGAAGATACGCTTCATATCAGGAAGTCTGCCGTTATATTTTGTTTATATATGAACCTGATTTTATTGTTTTTTTTATAGATTTATTCATAATCTAAAATTTTCATATAAGCGAAATTTACTGGTAAAGGGTCGATTTCCTCTCTTATTTTTAATAGATAATCCACGGAATGCTTCAACTTATATAGTTAAACGTTAGATATCGTGCATAATGATGGAAGGTATGAAAAAATACTCATTTTGAAATTGGGTAGATACTTTTCTCTATCTAACTTGGATTAATGATCTTCTATTGATTCCCGATTAGTATAAATATTTTTGAGGAAAAAAAGTTAATATAACTAAAAGAAAAGGCAAAGCCGCAGTATTTGATTAGCCATCGCATCAAGTGGACAGGGAATGGTTCAAATACTACGGCTTTTTTTAGGATGCATGTCATTAGTATCAATTTAATATTCTTGAATCAGTATTACTTTTCCGCGTTTTCTTTAAAGTAGTCATCAATGTACGCCTTAATTTTTTCAAAATCTTTAGTCAGAAAAAATTTAGAAGGGACTTTTATGATGGGGAGGTTATTTTCATTATCAAAAGGAGCGAATGGCTCAGGAAGGACTAAGTAATCAACAGTATCTTTATCTCTCAGATAATTGATTGAAACGTCGTAAAACGGTGAAAAATAGTCTTTGAGGCTTGTGTCTCTTTGATAAAGAACACCTGGAGTTAATGGTGTGTAAGATAATCCATTGCTCAACACTAAGACAAAACAAATTCTTTTCATAAAAAATCACCTTTCTTTTCGATTAAATACTAGCGTCATCTCAACAGTCAAGGATTCGTTATTCATTTGGTAAATCTATTTTAATAGACAAATGGATAAAAAATAGTGAGTAATAGAAACATAATTCAGTTGTTGGGTAAAAGGGAACCAGCAATCACAAGTTGTTCCTTTAATTTAAAAAACAAGCGATAAAAAAACACCAAGAGCAATTATGGTTAAGATTTCCAATGCTCTTTCCAGAAACAAATTGTTGCTTTTTAAAAATATTGTTTTCTTTTTATAAGGGAACCAAAATGACTGGTTTGCGTAGTCTGGCGGGTACACGAGATCTAAAATACCACTGATTAACAGTAATGGAATTGCTTCGAAAATATTGTCATGGACGGCTAAATAAATATAGTATGTTAACAAAGAAATTTGAGCGATCCGTAGATATCTTAGGCTGGTAACTGTATGATTCATCAAATCATCCTTTCGTAAATGATTATCGCATATTGAATGTTTTAGTCAAATTAAAATTATAAAATATTTATTTATTTTAATGTTGAAAAATAAATTATTTTAATTTAATAAACAATTTATAAATATCCTAAACAGAGGATGTTTGATGAATTAGCAAATGGGATTTTCAGCTATTTATTTTAGAACGTTTTAGAGAGGATTCGTTTGAAAAGAGTTTCAGGATAATAGGTTAGTCTATTAAATCATTAGCAAAGTATGCACGTTGGACGAAATTAGTAGATTAATCAACAGTGATTTTTTAGATAATGGTTATTTTGCTAAAACAAAAAATTACCAATTTTGTCTTTAATGCTTTAAGAGCAAAATATGCAGTGATATACTAAAATAAATAACCTTAATGGAATAGACACTAAACGGAGACTCTAAAATATGACCAACCAACTAATCATAGAAGATCATCATTTCAAGAAAGGTGAGCTATCTAGCATAACGACGGCTTATATCGATCAGTACCCAGTCGTTTACATACTATACAACCGAAATGAAAAGAAAAGACCTGTTGCGTACATTGGTCAAACGGTTCAAGTGAACAAACGATTGAAGCAGCACTTGAATAACTCTAAGCGCAAAGAAATTAAAGAAGTCTTACTGATTGGACATGAAAAATTCAATCAATCAGCGACCTACAATATCGAAACCAATTTGATCAATCACTTCATTGGGGATGAGCAGTTTCAGTTACAAAATGTCAGTCAAACAAGACAGGTGCAGATGCATCAGTATTATGAAAAAGAGTATTATGATGAAGTGGTCTTCCAAGAGTTATGGGAAGAATTGCAAAGGCGGCAATTGGCGAAGCACTCAATCGATACGATTCGCAACAAAGATGTATATAAATTATCCCCTTTTAAAGAACTGACGCCAGAACAGTTAGATATAAAACTTGAAATCATTGAGTACTGTAAACAAGCGATTCAGCAGGATGAGACACAAAAAGTCTTGATGATCGAAGGAGAAGCTGGAACGGGAAAGAGCGTCCTATTGGCATCTCTCTATAACACCCTTCAAGACTATACAAAGTCAGAGCCTGTATTAAATGGCACCGATAACTATTTGTTGGTCAACCATTCAGAAATGTTAAAAACCTATCATACAATGGCAGAAAGTTTGCCAAATTTAAAAAAGAATCATATGTTAAAGCCAACTTCCTTTATTAATAAAACAGATAATCAGAAGTTGCATCCAGACATCGTTATTGTGGATGAGGCCCATTTGCTTTTAACGAAGAAAGACAGCTATAACAGTTTTCACTATGAAAACCAACTAGAAGAGATTATCAAGCGAGCAAAAATCACGATTTGCATTTTTGATCCGAAGCAAGTATTGAAAATCAAAAGTTACTGGGATCAGGACAAACTGGATCAGTTTCAGAAAAGGTACAATGCTTCTCGCTTTCAGCTAAAAGATCAATTAAGAATGAAAAGTAGTCCACAAATAATTCAATGGATCGATGATATCGTAGAAAAACGTGTAACACCGATTCCAGAATCAACAGCATCTTTTGAGCTTCAGATTATGGAAACCCATGATGCGTTGAAGAATAAAATCTTTTCTCTCGATAAAAAGGAAGGTCTGTCACGGATCATCTCAACATTCGATTATGTTCATAAGAAAGACGGAGCTTCATATCTTGTAGATCCTGGTGGGATCAACCTGCCATGGAATACGACCGATACGAAGCGAACATGGGCGGAGCGACCAGATACAATCAGTGAAGTCGGTTCAATCTACACCGTCCAAGGCTTTGATTTAAACAATGTAGGAGTTGTCATTGGTCCTTCTGTTGATTACGATCCAGAGACCGACCAGCTTGTCATCGATATCGATAAATATGAGGACAAAGGGGCGTTTACGGGACGTGACGATATGAACCAAGAATTGACGAAGAAAGCCAAAGAAACGATCATCCTTAATTCATTGAATGTATTAATGAAACGAGCAATCAAAGGGCTTTACATCTATGCAATCAATCCCAATCTCCGCCAAAAACTCTTAACCCTACAAAACGAAAGGAGCCAGTCCTACCATGCAAAACCAACCCTCTTCAATGGAACGGATCAATAAATTCCGAGATGATCGCAATTGGCGACAATTCCATAATGAAAAAGATCTAGCTATTTCTATCTCCATCGAAGCCGCCGAATTGTTGGAGATTTTTCAATGGAAAACACCTGAAGAAGCCACTCAAGATTTCGAACATCTAAAAGAAGAAATTGCCGATGTTCTGATTTATTCCTATATGCTGGCAGACAATTTGGGCCTTGATATTGATGAGATCATCAAAGAAAAGCTGGAAAAAAACAACATGAAGTATCCGATGAAAGAAAGTAAAGATTCGAAAAAGAAGTATAATGAATTGTAACAAAAAAGAAGCAAGGACGCTGCAAGTTCTTGCTTCTTTTTTTTGATGGAATAGGAGCAACAACGGCTTTCTGAATTCATCAGTGATTGGTTACGAACGTCAAAAATCTGTCGTAATAGAAAAAGTTGAAGATAACTTCAAATTGGTTACATTTTTTCGGAAATTTGAAGTTAACTTCAAATAAGCCCAATTTTTTATAAAAAATGAAGTTAGACCTACTGTCTGCAAGAGCAAAAACAAGATTATCCTATCCGAAAATGAAGACAAGATCATCGGGAAAAAATCGGCAACAATGAAGGTCATTTTCTATCAAAAATATTTCTCCCCAAAATCCTAAAAAACCTATTGCCCCCAAAGCCCACTTACTGTATAGTAAACAAGAATATTTCATGAAAATAACCAAAAATAACTAATTAAAAAGACTTTGTTATTGAAAATTGCGATTAAACGATGCCGCAAACGGAATGTAAGAAGGAGAAAACAATGACGTATCTAACAAACAATCTTGTGAATTGCATGATCACTTTAGGGTTTATCTTCATCCATCTATCTTCAAATGTTATCTCATCCAGAAAACTAAACGTGCAATACATGAGCTCCTTTGCCGCTGGGGTAGGGATCTCCTATGCGATCGTTCATCTATTGCCCCATTTGGCTTATTTTCAAACGGTGTTGATCGATGAATTTGGCTGGGATTCGGGGATTTTTTATAGTCATGGGGTCTATGGCATCGTTTTGTTTGGCTTAGTCTTCAGTTACGTGATCTACAAAATCGATGAGCGGACGTTTATGGTGTTAGAAAAGAAAGACATCACCAGTGCCAAAAACGCCTTTTTTTGGTCGGATATCGCTTTTCATGTGATCTACAATATTATGATAGGCTATATCGTGATTGCCAATACGCTATCAGAGCGTTTTTACATTTTGACCTACTTTATTGCCTTTGGTTTGCAATTTCTCATGAACGATTGGCTGCTCTATCACCATCATGGTGCCCTCTATAACAAATATGGCCGCTTTGTGCTTTCCTTCAGTATTTTCGCGGGAGCTGCGTTCTCCCTCTTTGTTTCATTGCCCTACTATTTGGTGGTCATCATTGAAGCCTTGATCACCGGCGCTTTGCTGGTGAATATCATCAAATTTGAGTTACCCAATGAAGGAGAAGGCAGTATTCGTGGGCTATTGGTAGGCACGATCTGTTCTGGAATTTTGTTTGTATTTGTCTAATGCAAAAAGGAGGACTGAATCATGGATGATTCGGTCCTCCTTTTTTTATAAATACGCAAAGTAACAGATAATTCTATACGAATCGAAAAAAATCACAACAGTTTTTATATTTTTGACCATTATTTACAATTTTATTGTGATGTTCGCTTGCTTTTCCAAAAGACATTCTATAGAATGTAAGCGAATAGAAACCAAAAAAAATAGGCACCCCGTAATTCTGTTGGCGCAGACTTACGAGGCCCTGATCAGTCAGACCCCTAACCAGGATGACCAATCAAGTTGCCATAGTTGATCCCTAAAGGCTCAACGTGTTTATTGTACCGAAAATCTCGCGGTTTTTCTAGTGATTCCAGCGATTTTAACGGAAAAAAACGCGGGATGCTGGAGGTTTATTTCGCTGTGTCAAGTCATTGGACATTTCCTGTCTGATGACTTTTTTTGCGTGTGTTTCGTTTCTTATTGGCGCCGATAAGAAAGAACCTACGCCTTTCTAGTGACGATTAGAAAGAAGTCGATTATCCCTGACGAGGTGAGGCAGACAGTAATGTCCACGGGTATAGAAGAGGAGATAGCGATGATGAAATCTTACTTTGTGTTGTCCCTCAGTCTATAAGGAACAGTGACAGCAGACGAACTAGGGTCAGCTTTATCCACTAGAAGCACGTAACTTGCCTAGGTTTCTATTCTTCAAAAAAGAAGGTTGCTTTCTTTACCATGGCAAGCGGGTTCATCCTTTTGAATCCGCTTACCTTCAAGAAGTGAAATATTAAATAGAAAAGAAGGTCTTTTTATGAAAAAAATGCACCATTATCTTTTATTGCTCATCGCAATGCTCGTATTGGGCGGATGTACGGAGATGAACCAAACGAAAACCTCCGATACAACAATCAATACAAGTGAACAAACAGAACAAAGTATAGCATCAGCAACTGCAGAAGAACAAACGGAAGATGGGTTTAGCACTTTAGAAAACAATAACCCAACACAAGAACGAATCGATTATTTGTTAGATAAGGCAATGTATTATTATTGGCACGGGGGAGACCTCAAGGAAAATGAACGTGAGGTTTTTGCTGGATTGACCCTTAAAGTGGATCAAGAAGTACGTGAGGAACTGCTGAAGCAAGTGATCCGCCTAGATCCAGTCACCACCGATTATCGACGATCATTAGCCAGCACAAAAGTGATCAATAATAAACTTGATGAAGCAGTGGCGATTTTCAAAAGTGTGGTTGAGCAAGAACCGGAAAACTATCAAGCACTTGTTCAGTATTACGTATATGCAGGTTTATTAGAAGGCTCTTTTGATGAAACAGTATATAAGAAAATGGAAACCTTAAATAAAGCCCAAACAGAAAAATTCAAAGATGGATTTGAACGCATAGAAGCGGTACGCAAGCAAGAAGTGCCGACTGCGATCAAAGAATACGAAGAAAATCACTTATTTATTTTACTCGGTTATGCCTTAAATGATGAAGGGCAAATGCAGGAAACGTTGATCAATCGCTTAGAGCATGCATTGAAACTTTTGGAGAAAAATCCTACAGCGAAAATCATTGTGACAGGAGGCGTTCCGAAGAAAGAGAATACGGAAGCAAAACTGATGCAGCAATGGTTGGTTGAAAATGGCATTGACGAGAAGCGAATTATTCAAGAAGCATTGGCAACAGATACGATTGAAAATGCCTTATTTTCAATTGATTTAGCAAATGAGCTTGATTTCAGTAATAAAATCACAGTGATTAGTTCTGCGAGTCATGTCCGCCGCGGAAAAGTTTTGTTTGAAACTGCGGATCGTATTATCAATGGTCAGCTGCATCCACAAGGAAAGCCTAAATACGAGATAGACATCATTGGTGAACCAGATAATGAAGAGCTGATCAAAACCTCAACGGAACAAGAGCGCCTTGTTTTGTACCGTGATTTGCTGCGGATCGAAGGCATCTGGCAATACCCAAACTTGCAGCGATGAGAAAGGTATTCGATTCAAAAATACAACACACAAATGACAGAGTTGGAGGAATCAAGAGAGATGAAAGGATATATGCAACGAATCGGGCGTTCATTGATGCTGCCAGTGGCTACATTACCAATTGCAGCACTTTTTATGGGGATCGGTTATTGGATCGATCCTAGTGGTTGGGGAGGTAACAATTTACTTGCTGCCTTTTTACTGATGACTGGTAGTACGATTTTAGATAATTTAGGTATTTTGTTTGCTGTCGGACTGGCATATGGTATGGCTAAAGATAAGGATGGTGCTGCCGCTGTTTCTGGACTAGTCGCTTTTTTAACACCGATCACGTTTCTAACACCGAGCGCTGTAGCTATGTTTCAGGGGATAGATGCTGAAGCGGTCAATATTGCTTTTTCTGCCATCAATAACAAAAATGTTTTTATCGGTATTTTGGCAGGGATCGTTGCTGCTGAGACCTATAACCGGTTTGGGCAAGTCAAGTTACCAATGGCATTTTCATTTTTTAGTGGCAAGCGATTAGTTCCAATTTTGACAACAGCGGTTATGGCCATCGCATCGGCGATTTTAATTTTTCTTTGGCCAACGGTATATAGTGGACTCGTGTCATTTGGTGGTTGGATCTCCAGCATGGGAGCCATCGGTGCTGGTTTATATGGGTTCTTTAATCGGCTGTTGATCCCGACTGGCTTGCATCACGCCTTAAACAATGTTTTTTGGTTCAATATTGCAGGGATTGATGATATTGGCAAGTTCTGGGCGAGTGAAGGAGTCAAAGGTGTGACTGGGATGTATCAGGCTGGGTTCTTTCCAGTGATGATGTTTGGTCTACCTGCCGGTGCTTACGCAATTTATCAATGTGCAAGACCTGAGAAGAAAAAACAAATTGGCTCATTAATGGTTGCGGCAGCCTTTGCTTCTTTCTTTACTGGGGTGACTGAACCCTTAGAGTTTTCTTTCATGTTCGTTGCTTGGCCGCTATACCTCATCCATGCTGGATTGACTGGTTTATCATTGATGATTGCGGCAACTTTCCAATGGACGGCTGGTTTCAATTTCAGTGCAGGTTTTATTGATTTTCTTTTGAGTTTGAGGGTTCCTATTGCCAATAAGCCTTATATGTTGCTTGGTTTAGGAGCGGCGATGGCAGTTGTTTATTACTTTACTTTCTATTTTGCTATCAAAAAATTCAATCTAATGACACCTGGCAGAGAGAAAGATGACGTTCCTTTTTCCAAAATGAAGGCAAAAGAAGGCCAAGATAATCACCATGCGCTAGCCCGAAAAATTCTTGTCGCATTAGGAGATACCATAAACATTCAAAGTATCGATCACTGTGCCACGCGCTTACGAATTGCCGTAAAAAAGGTAAGTATCGTTGATCAAAAGGCACTCAAACAACCACCAATTGCAGGACTTGTCGTTATTGATGAACAGCATTTACAGTTGATTATTGGAACAGATGTAGGGTTCGTTGCTGAGGCATTGGACCAAATGATGAGATAGGTTGCCATTGCTCATGAAATGATAGATGGATAGAATGGTTGGGTGTCTTTGCACAAAAGTACAAAGATACCACCATTGTGAAGCGCTTTATTCTATGATACCCTGATAACAGATAGGAGGAGATAAGGATGTTGCGTTTCCAAATATGAAAAGGGTAGGCTGGTGTTGACGACAAGTTGTCCTTGTACGAAACATTCGGAGGAAGAGAAAATGAATACCCAATTAATTGATAAGAGATTAGAACAAAAGCAAAAAGAGTACGCTTTTTATGGCAACATTCGTGTGGTCAAAGCTGACAAGGTTTTGGTGGATCGCTCTTTTGGCTATGCAAACGAGGCAGAGAAACTGCCAAATCGTGCCCATACCCGTTTTGGCATTGCCTCAGGCTGTAAGCTTTTTACGGCACTAGCCATTTGCCAATTAGTTGAAGCAGGAAAACTGAGTTTTGACACCACACTGCAGGAGTGCGTTCCAGACGTATTGCCAAACTTTGATTCAGCTGTGACTGTTCATCATTTGCTTACACATACCTCTGGTATCCCTGACTATTTTGATGAAGAAGTATCCGATGATTTTGAAGCACTTTGGCAAGATTTGCCGACCTATCGAGTGCGAACCCCCCGTGATTTTTTGCCGCTTTTTCAAAAAAAAGCCATGGCTGATCCAGTGGGAAGCAAGGTCAAGTACAACAATGCAGGGTACATCCTCTTAGGAATGGTGGTAGAAGCAGTTAGCGGCTTGCACTTTACCGACTATATTGAAAAGAATATTTTTGAAAAAGCAGAAATGACAGATGCTGGTTATTTTGCCCAAGACACGCTGCCTCGCAATACGGCATTGGGATATATTGAAACGGAATCAGGACTTAAGACCAATATATTTTCCATCCCAGCCAAGGGCGGGCCGGATGGCGGTGCTTATGTATCAGTTGAAGATTTAGAAAAATTCTGGCATGCATTGATGAGCGGGCAATTACTGAGTAAACCAATGATCGAGATATTTTTGACACCACAAGTCCATGAGGAAGATGAATTTTTTTATGGCTATGGCGGTTTGATGAAAGTGGTAGAACAAAAAGTGGTGAAGTACATCCAGATGGGCTATGATCCAGGTGTCAACTACCATTCCGTCTACTACCCAGATCAGCAGTTGTTGATCGCGGTATGTTCAAACAAATCGGCACATGCCTATGAAATACAAGAAGTGTTAGAAGAATTTTTCGTAGACTAATGAAGTAAGACCGAAACAGAGAGTGAGTTCTTTGTTTCGGTTTTTTTTATAGTAAGTTTTAATGCGTGATCAAGAATTCGCAACAATTGTGGTGAGTAGGAAAAAAATTAGGAAATATATTTTCAAATTGGATTGATTATTCTTTGGTATGTCGGATCATAGAGTTAAAGGTTATGCTCTTTAAGACATATTTTGACGGCATGTATCTATTGTTGTATAATGTATATACAAATTCATTTGTATATACATTGGGAGGGTGGAAATTGAAAAAAACAAAAAATTATAAAGTCAGAAGATCTGGTAATAGTGATATTACAACGATACCTGCAGAAGTAAAGGAGTATATCGGTGTTCAGACCGGTGAATCAATCACTTATGTTTTTGAACGGGATGGATCTGTAAAAATGATTAAAGCGGTTGAAGAAGTTTCTATTGATTCAATCGTAGATTCAGTCATGGATCAATACGACAAAGCTTTAAAAGACTTGGTTGACTTATGATTTTTTTGACGGCGGCAGATGTGATTAGAATCAATGCGAAAGTAATTGTACAGTATTCTAAAGGAGAAATAATTGGTGTAAAAGATGCAAGTGCGTTGGATATGGCAATAAATCAACCTTCACAAGCTGTGTTTGGCAAAGAATTATATCCGACAATTTTTGATAAGGCATCAATTTTAGCAATTAACTTAGTAAAAAGACACCCTTTCCATAATGGTAATAAACGGACCGCTTTAGTTTCTATGATTACTTTTTTACAGCTTAATGGATATGTGACAAATTTTTCTCAAGATGAAGCGGTCCATTTTATTCTGACTATTACTACTAATAAAAAAGAGTTTAACGATTTAAACGAAGAGGTGGCAAGCTACTTACAAGATTCTAATCGCGTAAGGCCTAACTTTTAAGTAAAGTGTGCAAAGAAACATTTCAATTAATTGATGGTTGTTTAGTAATCAAACGGAATTGTTCGCTTAAAGGTTAGTAGCTAATCATGACTTTTCGTTAAACACATCGACGCGAAAGCAGATCAAATCCTTATAAAAAGGGATTTGGTCTGTTTTCGTCTTTTCTATTCGCCACTTGCGCCACGAGTTTTTTATTCAATAGTTATTCTTCTAACCCTCGGTTCATCTATCAATCGAAAAATCGCATAAGCCCCCACCATTGCTATTCCAGCATTTAGAACAAAACATAAAATAAACATAGTTTTTTTTTCAAAATTCCGAGAAACAGCGAGAATGTTTGTGCTATAATGGTCGCTCACTGAAAAAATTCAACAGAATCTGGGAGGGTATAGCATGCAGGAATACATTACGATCCACAACGCCAGGCAGAACAATTTGAAGGGCTTTGACTTGAAGATTCCCAAAAGAAAAATCACGATTTTCACGGGTGTTTCTGGTTCAGGCAAGTCATCGATCGTCTTTGACACGATCGCACAAGAAGCAGGTCGACAGCTGAATGAGAACTTTTCGAAATTTGTCCGCAACTTTTTGCCAAAATACAGCCAGCCCGATGCCGATGCCATCGACAATCTTTCGATGGCGGTAGTAGTTGATCAAAGCCGTTTAGGCGGTAATTCCCGCTCCACATTAGGGACGATCACGGATATCAATCCTTTGATCCGCTTGCTTTTTTCTCGTCTTGGTCAACCGTATTTAGGTCCTGCATGGAATTTCTCCTTCAATGACCCTCATGGGATGTGTCCCACTTGCGAAGGGATTGGGCGCATCGTCGGCTTAGATTTAGAAAAGGCACTGGATCTTGAAAAGTCCTTAAACGAAGGGGCGATCTTGCTTCCTGGCTACAAAGTCGGCTCCTGGCTGCTGAAGTCTTTCACCAATACGGGCTTTTTTGACAATGACAAGCCATTGAAAGAATATAGCGAAGAAGAAATGAACCGCTTTTTGTATGCCCAAGGAGAAAAAATCGATTCCTTGTATATGGAAGGGATAAGTTCCACCTATGAAGGCTTAGTCGCTCGTTTTAATCGCTCCAATATCAAAGGTGGCAATGAAAGCTCCGCTGCTACCCAGAAGAAAATCGCTTCTTTCATGAATGAGCAGAAGTGTCCTGACTGTCAGGGAAAACGATTCAATCCACAAGTACTCGCGTGCAAAATCGCGGGCTATTCGATTGCGGACGTTTTGGCGATGCAAGTGGATGAACTATTGACGGTTCTTCAAGAAATCTCGGAGGAGAGTGTCCAACCGCTGCTTCAAAACATCCAAGCGAGAATCACTGATCTAATCAATATCGGGTTGGATTATGTTTCCTTAGACCGTGAAACAACGACCCTTTCTGGTGGGGAAAGTCAGCGGGTAAAAATGGTCAAACACTTGTCTTCTAGCTTGAACGATGTGATCTACATTTTTGATGAACCGAGTATTGGGCTGCATCCAAGGGATGTCCATCGATTGAATGAATTGTTAGTCAAACTACGGGACAAAGGGAACACTGTCATCGTAGTGGAGCATGATCCAGGCGTCATTAAAGCAGCTGACCATATTATCGATGTTGGTCCTAAAGCGGGGAAAAATGGCGGCTATATTACCTACGAAGGAACCTTTGAAGGATTGCTGCGCTCAGATACACTGACTGGCAAAGCATTTGGACAGATGGTGGACTTTAAAGAAGCACCTCGCCAGAGTCAGCAGGTTATCGAAACGAAAAAATCGACGCTGCATAACTTGAAAAATACAGCACTGCGGGTGCCATTAGGAGTATTTACAGTGGTGACCGGTGTCGCTGGTTCTGGAAAGAGTAGTTTAGTGAATGGGGTTTTTGCTAAAGAATACCCCGAAGCCATTACGATCGATCAATCAGCGGTGGCGGGAAATATGCGCTCCAATCCAGCGACCTATTCTGGGATCATGAATGACATTCGCAAGTTATTTTCCCAAGAAAACAAGGTCTCAGCAGGTCTTTTTTCCTACAATTCCGAAGGCGCCTGTGAAACGTGCAAAGGCCACGGTACCATCAAGATGGAACTGTCCTTTATGGATTCCGTCGAGGTTTTGTGTCAGGCCTGTGGCGGCAAACGGTTTAAAGAAGAAGTCTACCAGTATCGCTTGAAAGGCAAGTCGATCGATGAAGTCCTTGCCATGAGCATCACAGGAGCGGTGGAATTCTTTGAGGAAAAAGCGATCCAAAGAAAATTAAAACAGATTTTGGCTGTGGGACTAGGATACATGACCCTCGGACAGCCATTGAATACCTTGTCTGGTGGTGAATGCCAGCGACTGAAGTTAGCAAAAGAATTAAGCAAAAAAGGCAATATCTACATTATGGATGAACCAACAACCGGATTGCACATGGCAGACATCAAGAGCATTTTGGCGATCATCGAACGACTAGTGGAAAAAGGCAACACGGTGATCGTGATCGAACACAACCTTGAGGTCATGAAAGCAGCGGATTGGCTGATCGATGTCGGCATTGATGGCGGGATTCGCGGTGGCGAAGTGTTGTACGAAGGGATTCCAGAAAAACTGATCGAGTGCCAGTCCTCGATTACAGCCCAGTATTTATTTTAATGAGAAAACCAAAATAGCCGCAAGCAGCTCTTTCATCGAGCGCTGCTTGCGGCTTTTTTTCTTTTTCCTCCAGCAAAAAAGAAAATGATAAGTCTAAAAAATGAATTTCTGCCCGCTATTTTTTTCATTTTTAGTAGGTTTTTTGATTAAAAATATATAAATTTGAGTATATAATTACCAAATAGTGTGCTATTTATGTAATAGTATAGAAAAGAATTTCTTGAAAAAAAGGAGTGGAATGAATGAGAGAGTTGCAATTGGCCTTCATCAGCAACCGTACGACCGCGCGCTTGTTTCGGCTGCTGAGTACGATTGAGCGAGACCGTGTGTTCACGATTGGCGACTTAGCAGAGCGCAATCAGGTGACGCAACGAACGATTGCCAATGATATCAAATACATGAAAGAATATTTTGGGGACAGTATTGCACTTGTTTCGGGCAATAGCGGGTTTGTTTTCGAAGAGAAAAAGCCAGCAGACTATCAAAAAAGAAAGCAAAGCTTGTTAAAAAATGAATGCTTATTTGAAATTCTCGGGAATATTTTTCATGGCAAACTATCTAAGGTGGATGAGCTGGCACATCATTATCATTTTTCAGAGAGTACGTTTCGGCGTCTACTCAATCAGCGAAACCCTATTTTAAAAAGCTATGGCTTGCAGTGGGCATCTAATCCCTTAACGATTGAGGGAAGCGAAGCCAACTTGCGTAAATTTTTTAAAGATTTTTATTACGAAGGTGTGGAAACGATCTATACGTTGGTTCCAGATCAAGCCTTGCATGACTTGATCTTAGGTCAATTGGAGGACAAGTTCGGCTATTATGAAATCGGATCTGGGGCAACTCCCGCAGCGTTTTACTACACGTTTTATATTGCCATCAAACGAGCGAGCCTCGGCTATCCTATCACTGTGCCGAAGGAACTCGTTAGACAGGCGTATAAAGGGAACAGTTTTTCCAAGCTATACGCACTGAAGGAAGGCATTGAAAAAATCTATCAAGTTCAGCTGCCCAAAGAAGAATTCGCTTGGATCTACTTAGTCACCTTGTGCAAGCGAACCTTGGATCAAGAAGAACGAGAGGAAAAGTTCTACCAACAATTTCATCAAGGCAAAGCCATCACAACTGTGACGGACTTGTTTCTTAAAAACCATGAGGTGCCCCAAGCACAAGCCAAAACGGTTGCGACATTTTTACGTTCTTTCTTTTTATCGAGAAAAATTAACCATGCGATTGCGCCAGTTTTGAACAAGGAAATGGATGATATCAAAGAGGTGATCATGCGTTCCAACAGCGAGAGTTACCAAAAGAACTTACAATTTCTTAAGGAGCAGAGCAAAAAACTCTCTTTGTCTACTGCTTACTTAGAAGACATCTGTGTCAGTTTAACGATTTATAGCGAGCTGATTTTCGATTATTATGCACCAGCAAAAACCATTTATTTCCTCTTAGAAGGGGATCATTTTGTGTGCCAGCATATCCAAACCCGAGCGATCCAGCGATTTGGCAGCAAGCATAAATTGACGTTTGTTCAACTGCAATATTTAACAAAATATACGCTTAATGCTGACCATATCGATTTGATCGTGACCAATTACAATCGCTACCTCGTTGATTATAAAGTCAAAACAGATTACTTATTGTTGAAATCTCTCCCGGATGATCGCGATTGGGAACACCTCGAAAGGAAAATAAATCCCTATCAAAAACCGCTCTTTTAAACCAATTGCTGTGCTGTTCACGCGTTTAAATAGGTATGTTATTTATTCATCTATTTCAGGTGTTTATGAAAATAATGATTTTCCTTTGAGAAACGAGCACGCTATTCTTAGTTTAGTAAGGAACACGCGTGTCATACTTACAAATAATTTGTCCCAATAACCTTCGTTTTTGAGAATGCAGAACTCGTATGTAGTTATTATTTTATGAAAACTTAATCTAACAACTTTCTCCAGACATTTGATTCATCAAAATGTCTTTTTTTGTCGTTCCCTCAAAAACGAAGAATATTGAGACAGCTTTGCGTGAAAAAGCAAGAAGCTATTCCCTAGTTTTCAGCTTTCTTAACGCAACAAAGACTTGAAGAAAGGAGGATATGATGAAATTACTTACATTGTTTTCGGCCGTATTACTACTGAGCAGCACGGGCGTCAACACGACGATGGCGTTCCAGCAAGTTGCTTATGCAGAAACAGAGTCACTTTCTGAAGGGACGCAACAATCTTCTGGGGAGGAAACCAATAATTCTGCTGATCAATCGGAAACGCAAGAGTCAACCGAGCAAAGCAGCGAGGAACAAACAACCTCTTCGGAAGCCACCGATGATTCAACGATCGCTAGCCAAGAAGAAGTAGAAGAAACTGAAGCACTGCCCGAAGCAGAAACGCCAGACAGCTCAGAAGATGAAGAGGAGCCAGAATCTGAAAACGAGCAAGTTGAAGGGTTCGATGCAGAAGCTGCAACCATCCAACTGACTGTAGCAAGTGAGGCGCAATTGCGGGCAATTTTACTTGGGGAACCCTTCACCGATGAAGAGGGCGCGGAGTATCGTTACGAAGAAATCGCCAATGAGCAATCGCTAGTGCTTACTTTTGCCAGCAACTTGGCATTAACTGAGCCAATCAGTGGGATCCAACGGACGCACGTTACCTTTCGTAGTCAAGAAACACCTGTGATCGTTTCACAGACGGCAGCCGAGAACCTGATGCAGTTTGCAGCACCTGTTCAACTGACTTGGCAAGGGGTGCAGCAACAAGGCATCCAGTCAGCGCAAGGGCTGGCTCAAACAACTGGGGCATCAACGATTACTTTTGAAGATACCCAACTGGAGCTGACCACTACCGCAGGACGCGTGGTGAATAACAGCCAAGCACAACTTCATTTCAAAGGAACCAATGTGGTGACGACAGCGATGTCTTCCATTCCAACCTTGTTCACGGCGGAAAGGCTTTTGGTTGAAGGGCAATTGACGATCAATCATCGCTCCTCAAATGCCACACCGATTTTTGAAATGAACCAAGTAGCAGTCGCTAGCCAAGCTGAAATTTCTGTCACTCGCAGTACCAACAGCAATACTGGCACCGTCTTTCACATGACAGGTACCGCAGCAAGCCTTGATTTTGGTCAAGGAAGTGTGACGACGATTCGCCAATCTGGTGCGATGGTCTCCTTGCCAAATGCCAATCAAGATAGCCGATTGACGTTAGCCACAGGGGCAACTCTGGATGTTGGTACAGGACAAGGACTTTCCGGGAACTCTACCAGTACGTTAGGAGAGATACGGTTACAAGCAGGTAGTCAGTTAAAGCTATCTGAGTATGGAACAGTCAGTACGACACCCGCCATCAATGTCGGACGCCGCTTCATCGTTGAAAATAGTACCGCAGACCAACCTACCATCATTGAAGGAACGCGGACGGGCACAACGACCGAGGCATTTATTCAACTTCGAAGTGCGAATTCTGCCATCGATTTTGGGGAGCACACACAAACCAAGATCTCGCAGCATGGACCAATGTTTACAGGGGTGGCGAGTTCCACGATCGTGATCCAAGACCACGTGAAAATGAACAATCAGCATAGCAACGGGTTTAATGGCAACATAGCCGTTGACAGTATTTCGATTGGTGATCAGGTGGAAATAGCCATCAGTGAACCTAGTAATGCCACTGTTGGTCAAGCGTATCGCACCTTTTTCGCAACGTCTTCGGTTCAAGTCGGCAGTCATACAACAATTGACGTACCGAGAACGCGAACGACCTCTTCAGCAAGTACATCGAATGTCGTCATCGGTTTAGCATCGAGCAACGGAAAAATCACCATTGGTGACTATTCAGAAATAGCTGTGAATCAGCGTGGGGCGTTCGTCAACGCAAGCTTGGCTCAGGTAACTTTAGGGAAATACGCGAAACTTACTGGTGTGTTAGGTCATGGCTTCACCGCTGGAACGATGGTCGATCAATTTGAGCTGCTTGAAGGGGCTGAAATCACGATTGCTGAACATTCAACGAGTGCAGCAGCCAATGCGTTTTCCGTGCAACGACGCTTCTTTCTAGGAGAAAAAGCGACAATCAACTATTCTCGCACGTCATCGGCCGCCAATCCTTTCATTGCATTGGGTTCAACGTCGGCGGCATCCCAATTTCTATCAGAAGCAAATGCAACTATCACCCTCAATCAAGTAGGACCATTGGTCACTGGTCGCAGCACAACAGATATCTATATTGGTGAAGCAAATACGATCAGCCTACAAACCGCACAAGGCTTTACCGGCGGTACCTCATCTGCTGCTTCTTCAACCATTCGCAGGTTGCATGTGGGCGATCACTCTGAGATCACCGTTTCTGGACGAAGCAATGCAAATGTTGATTTTTTCCGATTTAGAGAAGAAATCAAACTCGGACGTGAAGCGAAAGTAACGGTCAATCATACTACGCGACAAGCAGCACGAGCGGTCTTTCGTTTAACCTTGGCGAACTCGAAATTTACGATGGAAGAAGCAAGTAAAGTCGAAGTTGATACGGGGGGACGATTTTTACAAGGCGTCGGAACGACGGATCTGCTATTTGGCGAAAATTCCTATACGAGAATCAACGCAGCGAGAGGAATGACAGGAAACACCACTGTTCGTTCCGTTACGCTTGGACAACATGCTGAAGTTCATTTGACAGAGCCAACAACGACGGCGATTCAAAATTCAGCTACAAGTCAAAATTACGCCAGAATCCGAGTGTCACAAAGAGTGGAATTGCAAGACAATGCCACCATGACGTCAAGAAGAGATCGAACGACTTCAGATTCTCGCTTTATATGGTTGACTGCTAGTAATTCATTTGTTCGGATTGGCAAAGGAGCTACCCTTGACGTGGATCAATCTGGAGGAATCTTTAGAGTCACGACTTCCTCTAATTTCATCCTCAATGATGACGCGACCTTTAAAGGGGTTGCGAGAGGATTAAATACGCAAGCGGGAGGGAATGCCTCAAGCAATCATTCGAATTCATTTGCGAACATCATGGTAGGGGCCAGAGCTAATTTTTTCATGACTGATAATCGAACAGGCATGGGGACATCAGCAGAATTTATCAATCGACCACTAGTCAATGTCCGTAATTCATTTTCGGCAGAAGAAGACGCTACGGTTGTATTAGAAACCATAAGAAATAAATCTGAAGTTCTTTATTTCAGACTAGCCAATGCACGATTGAATATAAACAATGTGAATTTGTTTGAAATTAGTCACCCTACGACAAGAACTGGTCAAGCCAATGCGCAATTGCAGCGTTTGATCCGCTCCGCACAAAATACGGTTACGAATGGTTTGCGAATCAATGTGGCAAGTCAAAAACTAGCAGTTTGGGAAAATGCTTCTTTAGAGGCACCAACGGAAGAATTTATCAATATATCAGGAACGATGCGAATCAATCGAAATGGTGGGAATACCTTCCCCTATGGAGGCACAGGAAATGGCGAAGCACGTTCCAGATTGCTGAGTGGCGAACAATTCGATGGTTCCTTAGAAAGTCTTGAAACACAAACAGATATTTATCAAGTGATTGCGAAAAATAATTACAATAAAATTCGTTTTTCAGAACCAGAAGGCCTCGTTGCCCGAATCGATGCATTGAGTGATCAGTCGACTGAAATCACTGGTTCTATGTACGAGGATACCGATATCACAGTGATTTCCTATACCAATACTGACGGAGAACTCGTCGAATTAGACAAAAACTCTGAACGAATTGAATGGGGCGACTATCGTGATGAAAATCAGCTGTATCGCTATTTCCGTATTCCACTAAGAGAAAATGAACGATTGGAAACCGAGACAGAAGTGTCGATTTTCTTATCAAAACCGTCGATTGAGACCTATGTCGATGTGACCGCTCGTCAAACCGTGATTAAAGGTGTGAACTTTGAAGCATACAATATCACCTTAGATCGCTATAAGATTAACGAGTTACCTACAAAAGAGGCATTGGATGCTTTGATCCTTCAAGAAAGTCGCGCGCAAGCCGCAAACGTTTTGACGGAAGCGGATATGACGGATGACTTTCGCATCGTAGAAACGGATCTTACACGAGAAGTGGACGAAGATGGTAGCTACTTCGCTGTTCTTGAGGTGGGGAATAAAGCCTACCAGCTGACAGTCGGTATCGATGTGACATCGAAACTGGAGCATATGCGAGTGACGATCCCGACCAAAATGGTCTTCGAATCCTTGTACAACACAGCGGAATCGAATCGTAATTTTGAAAGCCAAACGTATGAGATCCGCAATCAATCGCCACTTGCCGTGGATACCTACGTCAATCAACTGGCGATCGATGATAGTGCCAGTATTGTCTTATTAGAAGCGGGAGAAGATCCTCTCGACTATGCCGAAAGTGAAAGCGAAGAAGACCCAACCCTGACCTATGACGATATTTCAACCCCGCTGTTGCGATTGAATCTAAAAACGGAAGAAACACAGATCCAACTCTATGAAGCAATGGAGGAACAACACTTGGTTCGCCTAGAAGAAAGAAGCCGCGTGCCGATTTCCTTAACGGGGGACTTCTATGGAGACTATCCCCAATGGATCGTTGATACAGAAGCCGACCAAGGTGGGTATTATGAAGACTTGCTCGTACCGAAGTATCGCATCGTCTTACGCTTTGTCCCACGAGATTAAAGAAAAAAGATCGTACCAAACGTGAAGGAGGTGAATCCATTGGAGCAAACGAATCAAACCGAAACGAAGGATCGACGGAAATGGATCTTGTGGTTGTTGCTGTTGCTAGTACTTATTGGTGGGATCGGGTACTACTTTTACCAATCAAAAACAGCAGTCCCTTTGATCAGTGCCGACCTGTTGCCAGAATCTGGCGATGCCACCGATCAGCGGGTTTCTGAACGAGCGCAGGAGATTGCGGATGCGAATTATTTCACGCTGCAAATCAATCCAGAAGCCATTTTTGAAGATGGTCAAAGCACAGGATCCATCGAGATCGTCAATCCGGGCACCAATGTGTACCCAATCGCCGTGGATATCTCTTTACTGTCGAGCGGGGAAGTCATCTATTCTTCCGGTGCGATCTATCCAAACCAATTTGTTGAAAATGTCGCCTTGGCGACACCGTTGGCAAAAGGGGAATATCCCGCCAAAGCCACGATCAATATTTACGACCCTGAAAGCAAAGAAAAACAAGGGGTCACTGAAGCTGAATTAACGATTATCGTTAAGAATTAAAAAAAAAGGAAAAGTGAGGAAATAAAAATGAAAAAATTTGTAGCAGCTATTCTAAGTACCGCAACGATCGCAGGAGTAATCGCAAGCGGCACCACCGCTTTTGCGACACAAACCATTGACGGACGTGAAGGCGATACGTCAGGAGATGTCCAAGTAAACGGGATCATCGGATCATTCGATAACACAACCCCTGGACCAAATCCCGACGATTTGAACCAATGGATCAATGTGACGATTCCAACGACTGCTTTGTTCTATACGACAGAAGAGTCAAGCCACAAAGAGATCGTTTCACCTAGCTACACTGTGACAAATAACTCAGCAGTTGGCGTGATCGCTTCTGTTGCGGGTGTCGATACACCATTGAATATGGATGAAGTAGACTTGTTAAACGTAAATGGTATCGAGTTGTTTGAAAACGGCACACCAACCGTAGCAGAAACAGAATTATTTACCCTTGAAGGCAACCAAGGTACGAATGTAGGAACATTTGCGTTTACTGGTGAAGCAACACCGACCGATGCATCAGAAGAATCAAATCCAAGTTTCAAATTGGTCTTGAGCTTTGCGCCGGATGTAGAGGAAGACTAAGAATTGAAATCCCAGTAAAGAAGGGATCTATCGTATGAAAAAACGAAAACGAATCGTTCTTTTCGTCGCTGTGTTACTGACTCTGACTGTCTGGGATCTATCGGAAACCAGCGTCGCAGAGGCGACGACAGGGCAAGTCTCTGTGACTGGTCGAATCGGTGAAACGGTGACGCAAGAGGAAGAAGCAGACGATGACAATAAGAAAACGATCGTAGCAGATGGTTCTCAAATTGGACAAGGAAAATTACCACAAACAGGTTCGTCAAACACAAGCAGTTTGATCATTCTTGGGTATGCACTCCTAGTACTGTTTGTCGTCGCAGTAACAAGAAAAAAGAAACACGGTGAAAGCGTCGCTCCTTAACTATAGGCATCGCTAGAAGCGTAAAGGAGAAACTGTGGGGAAAACTTGCAGTTTCTCTTTTTTTGATGAAAGATTTAACAAAAAATGGACCAAAAGAAGAAACAGTACTTAGTGATACCACAAACGCTGTATAAGTGAGGTCAGTGATAGTTTTGAAAGAAGGATACAGAAGATGAAAATCAAGAAAGAAGCGTTTGAAAGAACCATCCTAAATAGTGAATACATCGGGTACTACACCCATCTGCTGAGTGCAGATACTTGCCCGTATCACCAAGGAAAGCAACTCGATACCATGCGTTACTTACTAGAAAACGATCGTATAGAAGAAATAAAAGCCAGTGCTCGCTATTTATTTCCTTTACGTAAATATAAATTACCCAGCAACCTGCAAAAAGAGTATCAATTATTGGAAGAAAGTGTTTCCTTTATCTCAAGTTTAAATACTCATCTGCTGATTCCTCAAGCAGCCATTGAGCAAAGTCTTTCAATCAAGGCAGAAAATGGAGCAAAAGATCAAAAAGAGCATTACAAGCAGTTGGTCAGAGGATTGCTGGATATTCTGCATTGACGCCTGTACCTGGGTGATTTTTCAGCAGCTAGAGAAAATAGTGAATGAATAACTAGAAGAACAAGCTGAGCTTTAGGAAGAAAATAACGGGGCTTGTTCCCCTCAAAGAAAGGAGTAAAAAAGCATGACGGTATTTACTTCAAAAACAGAATACCTTGATGGATTTCAAAAGAAATTTGCGGAGTCACGCCGCGCCAATGGCGCTTTAGCGGCGTATGTTGAAAAGCAATTGGCCCTCCTTGATGAATTGGTAGCAGCCATTTCACCAGAAACATTTTGGGCGATCACCCCAGATATTTTGGGCATCGACGCCAAACTGGTCTTAGTCACAGAAATGATGCGATTCGACGATTTTTCCGACAATGAGATCATTCGAATCGTTGAAAATGATTACCGCTTTTATCTAAAAGAACTGTGTGGTTACAATCTAGGAACAAAAGCGAAACATTCTCTGGTTTTCAATGTGAGATGAATCAAAGAGGGAATGGTAGGCATCACTTCTAGCAAGACGAGTAGGTAAGAAGTGATGACTATTTTTAATACTTTTGCAATTAGGGAAGGTGAGCGATTGAAATAGAAGGGGTGTATCGAAAAAAGAGTGAATAGACAAAAAGCATTCAGGAATTGACTTCTTGAATGCTTTTTGTCTATTCACCTATCAAAAAAAGGTCTTTTCTTTGATTTCTACTTTCTCTCATGTGAAATTACCGTTAAAACGATGCCGAATCAGCAAAAATTCTGCAAATAAAATTATTTGTGTTATATTTGAAGGGCATCTGTTCATTTTTTTAATAATCGTTTATTTTTGATCGCGTATAGTGAGAAAAATAAACGATGCGAGGGCTATTTTTTTCGCTTTAATTGATCAGCTGGGGCAGGTTTGTCCAAATAAAACCCTTGTTGAAGAAAAATCTCTTCTTCAAGCAGGTACTCATGGATATCCGAGGTTTCGACCCCTTCGACAATAAATTGGATTTTACGATTGCTGGCGATATTTCGCCAGAAGTCGATCAAAAAGAAAATTTCCTTTTGGGAAAGCACTCGCAACGAGATAGGCGAAAATTTGATCACATCGATTTTATCCAGCATCGGTGCAATATTTGTCAGTGAATGAATGCCTGTCCCTACATCATCCAATGCGACAGAAAAGCGCATCTTTTTTATTTGGTTGATTTTGTTCATAAGAAAGGACTTGGGATCACAGGCGATAGAAGGTTCTGTATCGTCTTCGGTGATCTCGATCAAAATACGATCATGGTAGGGAGCTAAATCAGCTAACATCAAAAAGGTTTCTGGGTAGCTGAGTTGTTGCGGGTGGATATTGAGACTGATTTTTGTTTCTTCGTTCGGATGAAGCAAGCTGAAAATTTCATTTCGATACCACTGCAGTAATCGAGTATGTAATTTTTTGTATTTGATCACTTGCTGGAAGAAGGAAAGGGGAAACCTATTTCTTTCGGTACTTCTCAATAATAATTCGTAGCCAATCACTTTCTGACTATCTGCTTTCATTTGAAAGATAGGCTGGGCATCAAAATATAATTGGGGAAATATCGATAAGAGTTCTTGTTCTATTTTCTCAGACATTGGTTTCTGCTCCTTTCTGGGGTCGCTTTATTTTTGGTTTCATGAAGTGCAGGAAAAAAAGCTTATTTCGTGCACTTCATCGTTAAAGAATCGAGCCTTTCAAAATCATGGGCGAACGATTTTAAAGAAAAATCTATGAAAGAAAGAAGGAGTAGTGTGTTTGTCCATCTGATTTATGCTGCGATCTATTCTGTTTTAGTCGTGAGCTTGCTCATTTCATATGATTTGTTTATCAAGAACTTCAAAGAATTGAATTTACGCCTGTCGTTTAAAATTCTTATTGGTATTGTTTTGTTTATTTCGCAAGTCTACTTTATTATATCATTTTCTTTGAACAGTATCGGTTATGTTGCGTATGAATATACGATTCCAATCTTTATTTATTATTTTGGCATTCTCAAAGAAAAAATCTATCTGGTTGGGTTAGTACCCGTCATTTTGCTGACCTTTTTTGCATTGATCAATAAATTTGAATGGGAAGCCATGCTCTTTATTATCGGATTAAATTACATCATTTTAATCGTTACGGGCTTATTAAAGAAAAGATTTTATGGACAACCAAATCACACGGCATTTTACCTATTTTCGATTTTCGTTACGGTTGTCTCGCCGATGCTCAACGCCTTGCTTTTTTATCGCCGCGAAATTAGCGTTTGGGATGTAGTGTCTTTAGGCATTGGATCTGTGGGGATCGTTTCTTTATGGAAGTATTATTTGCAGAATCAAAAAAATTTCCTGGAAAAAATTAACACAAAAATCATTGAACGCAATTATGATGAGTTGACCAAGGTGAAAAATTTCCGCAGTCTGAACGAGGATATTTCAAAGCTGGCGCTACTTGAGAAGGACCAGCTCGTCGTGGTGATGATGGATTTAGATCATTTTAAGCGCATCAATGATCACCATGGACATCAAATCGGCAATCAAGCCCTATCCTTCTTTTCGGAAAAACTGATGACGTTTCTCTACCAGAAAAGTCCTTCCCATTTAGTCGAAGTCTATCGATATGGCGGCGAAGAATTTTTAGTCCTATTTAAAGAGAATACTTCTGATGCTGTGAAAAAAATTATTGAAGAATTCCATTTGTTTTTAAGCAATGAACAGTTGAAATTAGAAACCGCCCAACTGACCCTTTACTTTTCGGCAGGGATTTCAGAAGCAGCCTCTGCGTTAGACATTTCAGAAACCTTTTACCAAGCAGATCAAGCATTGTACGAAGCCAAAAGGAAGGGCAGAAACCGCACGATTATTTTTTCTTGAGACGTTTGCTTTTCTAAAGAAGGTTTCGCAGTCTTTTCTCAAGTAGATCGGGTGTTGTAGGAAACCAAAAGGAAAGACAAGGTCGTATGATTTTTTTAGACGAATATTTTTCAGAAGAAGTTTTAATAAAGAGACAAGGTTCGCAGGCTTCTTTTTCCAGCGTCGTGTCTTTTTCAAAGGGAAGAGAGGAAGCAATCTGGTAAGTATAACGGTTTACTAAACGGTTTGCCGATTATCTTGAGAGGTTAAGCGAGTATAGAAAGGCAAGTAGAGTGCTTTTTAAGAAGTGGGAAGAAACCACTTCTTTTTTTGCACCAAGCATTGGGCAGTCGCGCTTGGCAGCATCGACTTGGTTTTCTGGCGTGTTTACAGTCTTTAAAAGCAATGGTATATTTATTTGATAAGTAAATAAAATTATTTTGTACCTGTGCGTAACGATTACTGACTAAGGAGACTTCCCTATGAAACCAATTCGACGAATACTGTACCAAAGTGTTTTGTACGTAGCTATTCCTTTGATCGTGAGTCTACTGATTGGCTACCTAGCCAAATGCTCACTCCTGATTCCTGCATCCATTATTTATGGCGTTCTGTTGGTGTTTATGATCCCTTCCGACAGCTTTTTATCAAGCAGCGTGGACTACCAAACGAAACGTATGAATCCAAGTTTTCGTCCTCCGCCATTACAGAGAAGGATTGAAGGTGCGCCAGAGATGATCAATTTCCTCTTCGTTTTAACGGCACTGGTTTTGTGTTTGCTGCTCTTGTTGGTTGGGTAAAGGGAATTCATAGAAATCATGTACTAAGAAGAATGACAAAAAGAAGAGGAGAACAGCGATGAAAATACTCAAACAAATTAATTTAATGGATGATAAAAAAACAATAAAGAGATTGAATCTCGCGGCGATCCCTAGTTTTATTTTTTTCTATGTGTTCTTTACACTCTTTGTCTTAGGTGGTCATGGGTCAAATGCTGAAACTTCGTTTATTTTCGATCTTTTGATCTTAATGGTTGCGTATTTTATTCTCATCATTATTCATGAATTGATCCATGGTGCCTTCTTCAAGCTTTTTGACCCTAAAGGGAAGGTAATGTTTGGGTTCAAAAATGGCGTAGCATATGCCACGAGTCCCCATTCCTTTTATTCAAAAGGGAAATTTGCCATCATTTTATTGGCGCCATTCCTTGGCATTTCTGTGGGTCTCTTTCTTTTTTATTTATTTGGCTGGTTGACGGCATCTCTTTTTATCTTGATTGCTGCCGCACATGCCGCTTCTTGTGTGGGAGACTTTTACTTTCTTTTTCTGATTGTTAAAGCACCAGCGAACAGTTGTGTTGAAGATACTGAAGTGGGGTTGAATATTTATCAAGGAGAGTAGTTTATTTTTCAATTGATCTTGGCAAAATCAAAGAGCAAGAAAATGTATGCTAGAAAATCTCTTACAAAAAAACAAACACCTCAAAAGTGTTTGTTTTTTTGTAGGACTGTTTATAAAAAACGTATATAGCAAGAAGACTGTTCGGCCGACAAAAAGAAAACTTGTTTTAAACGATCGTTTTCTTACTAGCGCTTTACCGATACAACGGCAAGCTGCCAGCGACTTTATTGATACTCTTTTTCTTGCCTTTTAAACAAAGACCAAAATAAGCCAGTGTTTCTGTGGGAATTGTCTCAAGCGTCTGACGGTATTGCTCGTAAGAATTGGTGGTCTGAGCAACGTCGGAAAAATCAATGATGGTTACTTCTGGATCTGCTTGCTGACTGATCGATTCACGAATGGTCTGCAACTGTTCCTTGTTCGTTTTTAAGATAGGAATGGGGAAGTTGACAATGCCAAGGTGTTTTCTGCCCGTCGAATCGTAAATATCTTCTCCGATTCCTTCGGGAAACAATTTGCCTAAGGTTGCGCCTAAAATTGCTGCAGTATTTGCAACTAAGCCAATCGGTAATTGTTCATCGATAATCATGACACATTTTTCTTGGTTATTCATACGTTCTCACTCCATCTTCTTGGTAAATTGTTTGGTAAGCTTTCGGGGTGACCCCAATCAAGCTTTTAAAGATACGGGTAAAATGACTTTGGTCACTAAAACCTGTCAGAAAAGCGACTTCTGCAATTGCTTCTTGTGCTTCTAGTCTTTTCTTGGCAGCACTGATGCGCACCGTACTTAAATATTGAAACGGCGACAGCCCATACGCTTTGGTAAACTGCCGAATCAAGACGTACTGATTCATTCCAAGAACGTCACTTAATTCACTCAAGGACAATTTTTCGGCATAATGTTGATCGATATAGGCTTTTGCCGCTGCGGCTTTATTTGACACCGGGTCCGTTTGTTCGTGGGTGAAATCCGCATACTGAACAAGCAGGTCGTGAAGCAGACAAGTAAAGCGTTCTTGCTTTTCAAACTCATCACCGCGATCCGACAGTAGCAGCTGGTGCACTGCATGAAATTCCTCTTTTTCTTTCACTTGGCGAATGACCGGTTCAGGAAAGTGGGGCGTCAATTGAGTGTTAAAAATTTTTTGTACTTGTACCGCCATGTTCTCTGGGGTTAAGTGGATATTGCGGTAAACCAGCTTTTCCTCCGTGAGTTGCTGGCAGCGGTGGGCAGCCTTTGGCGGAATCAAAATCAAGTCGCCTGCTTCAACGATATAGCAGGTATTTTGACAGGTGAATTGACGCGTCCCAGCTTCCATCAAGCCAATCACATAATATTCGTGCCAATGGTTAGGAAACTCCTGCTGGATGCCGTTAAATAATAAAGCTTCTACACCAAGGGTGCTATCTTGAATGATTTTTCGTTCATTTCTCATCTGCATTCTCCTTTTTGTTACTATAACAAAAGTGGTTTTTGGTGAATAGAATGATATTGACTTTTGACTATTTTTCTTGATGGAAGGCACTTGATTGGGAATGAGAAAAAGGGCTGGAGAAGGTCGGAAAAGAGCGGATCAGACTTGAAGAGAGAACAGCGGGTTATTTTGACGATTCTATGGAATGAATCACAGCAGATGGACCATGCGCCGTGAAAAAAATAATGATAAATCCTTGGCATTTGAAAGTTTTATTGATGGAAGTATGGTATCATTTGACTGCAGTAAAGTTTGTGACGGTGGCTATCTTTGAAAGGTGGTGGTGCTTATGAATGTAAGTACTAACTCTTCAGAAAGGAGAAGCCTTTTTGTCCACAGCGGAAGCAATCGGGCTAATGATCAGTTTTGGTACATTTACCGCCATGCTGATCTTTGGTATCCTAACCGCAGTGAAAAATGACAAAAAAAAATAACCGTCAACTTTAGCAGGAAAACGGTTATTTTTTAAGTTAATAAACCTGTCGCCGTCTTAAATGGCGCTGCAGAGGGGTTGTGGCCACAACTCCTCTTTACATAGTTAGTATAGCAAGAAGAGAGTGATTTTTCAACTTTAACAAGGATATTTTCAAACAAAATCGATAAGCGACATAGGCAAAACCTTATTCTCAATTGGAATAAGGTGTTCGATGTAGTCATTTTGGAAAAGTGTTCGAACATTTAAAAACGAATGCAATGTTTAAAGAAAAGGGAAGCATGATTATCGAAACTAGCGGCTAATAAGTTCCAGATAAATTCTGGTACATTTATTGCCATGCTGCTCTTTCGTATCCTAGCCACAGTGAAAAATGACAAAAAAATAACCGTCGACTTTAGCAAGGAAACGGTTATTTTTTTACTAATAAAACCCTGTCGCCTTCTTAAAAGGTGCGAAAGAGGAGTTGTGGCAACAGGTTTCTTCTATACAGATCACTATCGATCATATTCGTGAATGCTAATCTACCAGTCGCTCGAGATCGTAGGAAAAACCGTTTTGCTTACTTAGTTCCTTGTAAAACAAGCCGCTTTTCTTTATTGTACGTTTCTGTGTGGCTAAATCTAAAGAAACTAAGCCGTAGCGGTTTTTATATGCATTGATCCATGACCAACAATCAATGAATGTCCATAGATGGTATCCTTTTATATTACAGCCATCTTGAATTGCTTTCCATAAATAGGCGAGATGGTCTTGGATAAATTCAATGCGATAGTCATCAATCACCTGTCCATTTTCATCCATGAACCGTTCTTCATTAGCAACACCCATACCGTTTTCTGAGATAAAGGATTCAATATTTCCGTAGTTATTTTTGATGTCCATACATAAATCATAAATTCCTTTTTCATAGATTTCCCATCCACGATATTCATTCATTCGACGGCCAGGCATAATATGCGGTTCAAAGAACCATTCTGGTAAGAATGGACTTTCTAGATTAACGGCAGAAGTTCTTGCTTTGACACGGCGTGGTTCATAGTAGTTTAGACCAAGTATCTGTGCGGTATTCTCTTCAATAATTTTTAGGTCTGTGTCATTGAAATCAACGGGTAATTGGTCATATTCCTCCAGCAACAAGACTAGTTTTTCTGGAAATACTCCTTTGACCATGGGATCTAAGAAACTACGAGTATAAAAAAGATCCGCAATTTCTGCTGCTTTTTTATCTGCTGAATTTTGGCTTCTTGGGAAAGTCGGACTCAAATTGAGAATTACTCCGATTTTGCTAGATAGCTGGTATTTTTTAAAAGTTTGAATGGCTTTTGCATGGGCTAATATGGTAAAGAACGCTGCTTGAGCACCACGCTTAAAATCAATGAGATTTGGATAGTGAAAATCTTCTAAATAAGAGCCCAAGATTGGCCCCAAAGGTTCGTTAAAGGTGAACCAATGATAAACTAAGTCGCCAAACGCTAGAAAACAGGTATCAGCAAAATTTACATAAGCATCAACAACTTCACGTGATTCCCATCCCCCTTTATCTTGTAATTTTGCGGGCATATCAAAATGATAGAGATTCGCAAAAACTTTGATATTATTATTTTTCATTTCGGTAAAAAGATCTCGATAATAGGCTATCGCTTTCTCGTTTGGTTTACCAACCCCATCATTTGGAAACATTCGTGCCCATGAGATAGACACACGAAATGAATTGTGCCCCGTTTGTTTCATCAATTGAATATCTTCGTGGTAACGATGAATATGGTCTGTCGTAATACTAGGTCCAATTCGTTTATAAAAACGATGAGGTTCTTCGTGAAACCACCGATCCCATACGGTCTCTGCTTTTCCTGTTTCTCCACGCCCTTCAGATTGTTCTGCTGACCAAGCGGAGCCCCACCAAAAGTCATCTGGAAATGTTAACTGAGTTTGTCTTGACATTATCGTTTCCTCCTGTTCGTTTTTAATAGTGTAACATTGCTTTTAGTATAAATAAATACTTTTTATTAAAAATATATATCTTTTCGTGATGGGTATGTTTTTAGCTGTAAAAAGACAATTTTTTATGTTAAAGTATAAGTAATAGAGATGAGTATGAGGGAGTAAGTTATGAAGAAACAGCCAAAATATATGGAGGTTTATACGGAGGTAAAGAAAAAAATTGCCAATGGAACCTATCAAATCGGCGAAAAATTACCTACAGGCGATGAACTTGCGCATGAGTATCAAACAAGTAAGCTCACTGTGAAGAAAGGTATTGATATGCTAGTATCAGAGGGAGTTTTACGAACACGTAGTGGATTCGGAACGGAAGTTCTACGCAGACCAATTGATAATTCGAAAGTGTTTGGACCAAATGAAGGTCTTTTTGATTTAGTAGGGGAAGAACATGTGACTTCTGAAATCCATACGTTCTCAATTGAGTTGCCATCGAATGAAGTGGCAGAAATTTTAGAAATAAATCAAAAAGAGTATGTCTATAATATTATTAGAAGTCGTTTTATTGATGAACAACCGTATTCTATTGAGCAAACGTTTATGCCACTTTCTGTTATACCGGGGTTAGAACCAAAGCATTTGAAACGTTCTGTATATGGCTACATTACAAATGAGCTTGGTCTAGAGATTAAATCTTCCCATATTTGGATCAAAGGTGATGTGGCAAATGACTTCGATGCGGAAATTCTTTCTGTAAAACCAGGCGAGTTTATGATAGAGGTAGACAAAGTGGTGTCATTGTCATCTGGTGTACCGTTTGAATATTCTCTTTCGAGACATTTATACAAAGATTTTATTTTTGAAGCAGTTTTTGTTGAGAAGTGAAGACCAACGAATTTCGTTGGTCTTTTTTTGATTTTTAAAAAAGATATATAATTTTAAATAAAGATATTTACTTTTTTAAAAAGCTGGTGTATGATCATCCCATAAGCAATCGCTTACAACTAAAAAAGGAGACTGATCGGGATTATGAGTAAAAAAGATGCTATTTTTGAAAAGTTCGGAATAATAGCCACAAGGCTAGGGAACCAGATTCATCTTCGAACACTAAGGGATGCTTTCGCCACTTTTATGCCTTTTATGATGTTGGCGGGATTTGTTACATTGATCAACTATGTTATTTTAGAGCCAACAGGATTTATGGGAAATATCATTGATCCAGCAACATTAACGACGATTCAAGAAATCGGGACTTCCATCAGTAATGGAACGCTAAGTATAACGACGCTATTAGTTGTTGCGGCAGTTTCTTATCATATGTGTGTTAGCAGAAATTATACAAATCATATTGCTGCTGTTCTAGTCGCTATTTCCACGTTTATTGTTCTCACCCCTATGATGACGATGTTTACACCAGAAGGAAGTCAAGAAGCGCTGGAGGTAGGTGGGGTTATTCCTGTCACTCATACTGGCGCGTCAGGAATGTTCGTTGGAATTTTTGTGGGCTTAGCTGCTACGGAACTCTTTATTAAGTTATCAAATAACAAAAAGTTACAAATTCAGTTGTCAGGAAATATCCCACCAGCTGTGTTGAAGTCATTTAACGTCCTTATTCCAATCATGATTACCGTGACTACCTTCGCAATTGGTTCATTTGCTGTCAATCAATTATTCAATATGGATGTTAATTCGTTGATTACTACTCTAATCACTGGACCTTTAAGTAAGGTAACGACAGGTTTACCAGGGTTCCTCTTAATTACCTCAATTGCAAATCTATTTTTCGGGTTTGGAATTCATCAAGCAGTGATATCAGGTTCACTTCTCGATCCGTTCTTAATTCAAAATATGCAAGAGAATATGGCTGCTTATGCGAATAGGGAAGATATTCCACATATCATAAACATGGCATTTAAAGATACGTTTGCTGTTATGGGAGGATCAGGAAATACTATTGCTTTGCTAATTGCTATTTTTATCTTTAGTCGTCGTAAAGACTACAAAGACTTTGCAAAATTATCCGTAACTCCTGCACTATTTAATATCAGTGAACCGATCATTTTTGGTTTACCAATTGTTTTCAATATTAGTTTGATTATTCCATTTGTATTGGCGCCGATTTTTTCCCTAACAGTTGCGTATTTTGCAACAGCTGTTGGTTTAATCAATCATGTTGTCGTGCAGATACCTTGGACCACTCCTCCTGTCATATCTGGATTTTTAGCAACTGGTGGCGATTGGCGAGCATCAGTCTTGCAAATTGCGATCATTGCTGTGAGTGTTTTTATCTACTTACCATTTTTACGTATCGATGAAAAAGTTACCTCAACAATAGGGAATGAAGAGGCAAATGATTGAGAAGAGGAAACTTCACAAGATTTTTTGAAGTCTTCTCAAACCAAAGGTAAGAGAAACAAATAAATTGAACAAATCTATATATCAAAAAGAGACCACATAGATACATGTGAGTCTCTTTTTTTTGTGGGAATATCGATCGGTGAACTTGTGAATAGAGGGAAAGAATTACCTGAAGAATTTTTTTTTACAAATCTATTGAGTTTCCATTCTATTTCTCACGGTTTTCGCTAACTTTTCAATAATGTACATTGCCGGTATCTGTGTTGTAATATCAGCTTCATTAATTTTTTCTAGCGAAATATTATAGGTTATTGTAATATCAGCTAATTTAGAAAGTGTTGAATTAGAGCTGCTGGTAATTCCTATTACTGAGCTTTCTGATAGATTCAAATGATTTAAATATTGAATGATTTCTGTGGTCTCGCCCGAAACGGATAAAGCGACGATACACATTTTTTTTGCTAACTCAGTGGATAGGTAATTAATAGGGTAATTACTAGGATCTTCAATGCGAATCGCCATGTTAAATAGTGACGAGAAATAAAGAGAACCATATTCAGCAACAACATTTGAGGAGCCTACGCCAATAAAAATAATCAGCTCTTTTTCCATCAATAAGTGAACTGCCTCATCAAATTTATCTTCAAAGAATTTGTCTTGTGTCCGTGCTAAAAAATTCAAGAGTTCACTCTCAAAATCAAGTGTTTTTACCTCTTTTTCTTCTTTAAGAGATTCGAGATACGCACTGAGGTAAATTTTAAATTCAGAAAAACCGGTACAGCGAAATTTTTTACAAAAGCGTAGTACGCTGGCAGTACTCGTATGACTTTTCTCAGCTAATTCACGAATACTCATGGAAGCAACTGCATTTACGTCTGAAATTATTGCTTTATATACTTCAATATCCGTTTCATTTAAGTCTGGTTGATAGTCAAGAAACAACATAGTAATCCCCTCCTGTTACAAATTGTAACAGGATTGTAACCGGTGTCAATCGCTTGCTTTTGTAACCGTTTACTTAAAGGCGGTATTTATGGAGATAAAAATAATCTATACTGACCATGTAGTTAAGTTAAAGGAGTGTTTCAGGATGGATAAAGGAATAAAAATTGCAACAATTGGCGGTGGATCAAGTTATACACCAGAATTGATAGAAGGATTTATTAAACGATATGCTGAATTACCGATTTCAGAATTATGGCTTGTGGATATTGAAAAAGGAAGAGAGAAATTAGAAATTGTTGGGGAACTTGCTAAACGTATGGTAAAAAAAGCGGAACTTCCAATGAAAATTTATATGACTCTTGATCGTGAAGCGGCATTAAAGGATGCGGACTTCGTTACGACCCAATTTCGTGTAGGTCTTTTGGAAGCGCGAGCGAAAGACGAGAGAATCCCTTTAACATATGACACGATTGGACAAGAAACGAATGGTCCAGGAGGGCTTTTTAAAGGATTACGCACGATTCCCGTTATCTTAGAAATAGTGAAAGACATGGAGCGTCTTTGCCCAGAAGCATGGCTGATCAACTTTACTAATCCAGCTGGCATGGTGACAGAAGCTGTCTTACGCCATAGCAATATGCGTAGAGTAGTAGGTTTGTGTAATGGACCAATTGGAATAGAACGTGGCATTGCAGAAACATTAAAAGTACCCAAAGAAGAATTATATGTTGAATTTACTGGACTAAATCATATGGTTTTTGCGAAAAAGATTTATCATAAAGGGATTGATGTGACCCAAAAAGTACTTACATTGATGACGCAAGATGCTGGTGATGCAGTTGGTCTGAAAAACATTGCTGATTTAGAATGGGAACCAGATTTTTTCCGAACACTTGGCATGATTCCCATCGGCTATTTAAGGTATTACTATCAAACAGCCACTATGTTGTCTGAGCAAAAACAATCAGCAGAAAAAGAAGGAACTCGTGCAGAAGTTGTGCAGAAAATCGAACATGAATTGTTTGAACTTTATAAAGATGAACATCTAGCAATCAAACCACCTCAATTATCAGAACGTGGGGGTGCTTATTATAGTGAAGCAGCATGTAATTTAATTAATTCCATCTATAATGACAAACGTGATATTCAAACGGTCAATACAAGAAATAATGGAGCCATCAGCGATATCGATTGTGATTCAGCGGTTGAAGTAAATTGTTTGATTACAAAACAAGGACCGATCCCTTTGACTACAGGTGAATTACCTATTCCTATCAAAGGGCTAGTTCAACAAATTAAGTCTTTTGAACGTATAGCGGCCCAAGCAGCTGTTACGGGAGACTATAACACTGCTTTATTAGCGATGACGATCAATCCCTTAGTTCCAAGTGATAGGACAGCAAAGCAACTACTTGATGAAATGCTTTTGGCACACAAAGAATATCTGCCGAATTTTTTTAAAGGAGAATGACAATGAATATAAAATACTATGTTGAGGCAAATTACCAGGAAGTCAGTAAGATCTGTGCAAAACTCATTTTAGATGTCTTGAAAGAAAAGCCAAATGGGTTATATTGCTTTGCAGGTGGTGATACACCCGTAGGAACGCTTAACATCATTGCAGAAGCAGCAATCAATAAAGAAATAGATTTATCCCAGGCAAAGTTTATTGAACTAGATGAATGGGTTGGAATCGATCCGAAAAATGAAGGCAGTTGTATATCCTATTTGAAAAGAAACTTATTCAATCGGGTTCCTATTGACCTAAAGCAACTTCACACATTTGATCCTTTAGCCGATGATTTAAATGAGGAATGCAAAAAAGCTGATAAATTTATCGAGGAGAATGGAGGGTTAACACTGAGTTTGCTTGGGGTTGGAGTAAATGGTCACTTAGGTTTTAATGAGCCTGGTTCGTCCTTCGAAGATAAAGCTCATATAGTGAACTTAGACGAATCAACCCAAAGTGTTGGGAAAAAATATTTTTCAGACGAGAAAGTTGATCGTACGAAAGGAATTACGTTAGGGATAGGACAATTATTACAATCTGGAACAATGATCGTACAAGCTAGTGGAGCAAAAAAGAAATCTGCGATACAACAATTTCTAAGCGGTACGATTACAAAAGAGTGTCCTGTTACTTCTCTATGGTTGCACAAAGATCCTGTATTGGTGGTTGATAAGGAAGTCGTGAACTAAAAGGAGGAAAAAAGATGCAGGTCATTGAGAACAAGATATTGCCTATATTGCTGAAAATAGGCAATAGTAAACACTTAGTTGCTATAAGAAATGGGATTTCCATGACGATTCCTTTTACTATTGTTGGAAGTATCTTCCTAATCATTGGTAACTTTCCAATACAGTCATGGATGGATTTTGTGTCAAATTGGGGGCCGCAGTTGAATGCACCAGTCAATGTTACGTTCGGAATCCTTGGACTGATATCTGCAATTGGCATAGGCTATCATTTAGGAAAAGAGTTTGGTGTTGATGCTATTTCTAATTCGATGCTCACAACTATCGGCTTTCTTCTAGCAACATTAAACGATGACTGGACGATAAATTTGGCTAATTTTGGTGCTAGTGGTATGTTTACCGCGATCATTGTTGGGGTATTTGTCACTCATGCTTTTAAATGGTTTGTCACTCATAATATTGTAATAAAAATGCCAGAAGGTGTGCCGCCCACTGTAGCAACTTCTTTTGCAACGTTAATCCCAGGAGCATTTATTCTGACCGTTATATGGATCGTCAGAACTTTATTAGGGGTTGATATCAATGAAATCATTACTATTGTTTTCCAACCTTTAATGCAAGGGATGGGAACACTCCCAGGCATGCTGCTATACACACTTCTCGTTTGTTTGCTATGGATATGTGGAATCCACGGAGACAATGTTTTGTCTGGAATTGCGACCCCTGTTTTCCTAAGTTATCTTGCTGATAATACGGCAGCTTTTCAAAGTGGTGTAGAAGTTCCTCATGTTTTTGCCGATGGATTTTGGATTGTCTTTATGTGTTTAGGCGGAACTGGAGCAACACTAGGTCTAGTGTTAAATATGCTCCATTCCAGAAGTAAGATGTATAAGTCGATTGGACGATTATCATTGCCGTCAGCTATTTTTTGTATCAATGAACCGGTTATTTTTGGTTTGCCTATTGTGATGAATCCTGTAATGCTTATTCCCTTTATAGCAACGCCTATGGTCCTATGTATCGGTACGTATATCCTAATGAATATTGGTATAGTAGGACCGATTGTTATTCAAGTTCCATGGACTATTCCTCCTATTATTGGTCCTTATTTAGCTACTAATGGTAGTATTGGAGCAGCTGTTTGGTCTGTTGTATCAATTGCTATCTCATATTTTATTTATATGCCATTTTTCAAAATATTGGAAAAGCAGCAAGTAAAAAACGAAGCCGCAAAGACACAGGAAACGGAAACAACGATTCCTGTTAGTATAAGTGAGTAGATAGAAAAAGCTTATTTTCCATCATTCATTAAGATAAGTCTTTTAGGTATCAGAAAATAACTTTAAAAAAGTATATTGGAAAAATGACGATTGCTTTTAATGATTCTGATAGTTTCAATAATAAAACAACAAATAGCATCAGTATCTAAGCGAATCAGTAAATGATTCGCTTTTTTTAATGTTGTATTTTTTATCCATTTGTTTCTATCAACAAAACCTTCTCGGATACTATATTGGATGTTATGGTAATCCTTGAAATCACCTCTTCGGTCCATCGTTAAAAAAAAACGAAGTTTCAGTTGTACCGAGAAATGATGGCGATTTCATTTTGTGCAAGCTATAGTTTAGGTGGGGGTAGCAAATATGATTCATTTCAAATTGACGTATCTGTTTTCAGAACCAAATGTTGAGGCGTTTCTTGATTTGACGAAGTGGAGGGATGAGGAATTTTTGGCGGAGATTGCCAAAATCAATCAAATCACTGAACAGCGGTTGAATCAACGAATCATGATTCATGAGGGAGAAGTTTTGATTCCTTCACTGATTCAACGAAAATGGCCGGAAATTCTTTTCGATGTCCAGAAGAATACGTTGTTTTTTTCGGAAGAAGAGCGGCGGTCCATGATTTATCTTCTGACTTTTTCAGCAGTGAAAGATTTATCCGTCTATCAGTTTCAAGAGCTGTTCTATGTCAGTAAAAATACGATTTTGAAGGATGTAAAGGGGATCAGAGAGGAACTTGCAGCTTTCAAGATTCAACTATTGTACTCTCGAAAATATGGCTTTTATCTAGAGGGAGAGGAATATCAGATTCGCGCTCTTGCCTTTCGAAAGGTCAGCACGTTATCCAATACGAAAAACGGGAACTTGCTCTTATTTGAGGGAATCTATGAGCAGGATAAAACGATCTATGTTCAAATCAGAGATCGTTTGTCCGCAACACTGACTGATTTCAATCTGGTGATCGTTCCGAGTCGCTTCGAAGAAATGCTTTATTTTCTTAATTATCTATCCTTTCGGATGGCAGAAACGGCTGTTTCTTTAGCGGAGACAGAAATACCGCTGCTCCAGTCGCTGCATGTCCATCAAGTCAGTCAGCAGTTTTTAGCAGAATTTCCTGACATCAAAGATCGGAAAACAGAAGAACTTTATGTAACGATCCTGTTGAAAACGATTCTGCAAGGAGATATCGAAGATACTTCATTAGAGTTTTTATTGGAATGTGCCAGTAAGATCATTCATGAAATGGAACGGCTGGCAGCTATCGAGTTTGTGGACTATCGCACCCTTTTGATGAACACATTCTATCATCTTGTCCCAGCGTATTTTCGAATCCGCTACGGTTTTCCACTGGAGAATGTACTGATTGAAGAAATCAAGCTGCAATACAATGAGTTGTTTGAACTGACGAGACGAGCACTGGGTTCTTTAGAAGACCTAGTCGGCACGATCCCTGATGAAGAAATCGGTTATTTTACGATTTTGTTTGGTGGAGAAATCAGTAAACAAAAGGCCAAACGTGATTACTTCCAACTGAATGCATTAGTCGTTTGTCCCAGTGGCATCAGTTCATCCTTGATTTTGGAATCAGAATTAAAGGAACTGTTTCCCCAGATCCATTTTTTGCCGGCTCGTTCGATCGAAGAGTATGAAAATGTTCGGTTTAATGAAGAGATTGATCTGATTTTTTCCAGTGCGTCGATCAAAACCAAACGACCCTGTTATGTGATCAATCCGATTATGACACCCATTGAGAAGGATGAACTGGTTAAAAACGTACAAGCGGCATTTTTCCCTTCAAAAACTGGATTGCATTCCATTGACGATGTGTTAGAAGTGATTTTGCCCTATGTTGATTTAAAAGCAGGAATCAGTAAGCAAAAGCTGAGAAAAATTTTGCAAAGAAAAATCAATCGAGAATTGAATAGAAGGGAAGACCAACGTCCGATGTTATCAGATTTATTAACAGCAGAAACCATCCAATTTACCGAGGTGCCGCTGACTTGGCAAGAAGCCATTCGAGAAGCTGCTGCGCCATTAAAAAAGACCAATAAAATTGAGGAGCAGTATATTACCGCCATGATCAATAAAGTGGTGGATCACGGTCCTTTTATCCATATTGGAAAAGGCATCGCTTTGCCTCATGCACGTCCAGAAGATGGGGTCAATGCCATCGGGATGTCGTTATTAAAAGTCAAAGAACCAGTGCTTTTGAATGATGATCCGCAACACCCCATTCACGTGTTTATATGTTTGGCGGCGGTTGACAATGAACTCCATCTAAAAGCGTTAGCGAGTTTAACTAAAATTTTGTCGAATAATGAAAAACTAACTGCGTTACTTTCCGCAACCAATGCGGATCAAATAATTGAAGTGATTAGAGAAGGAGAAGATGAAAAATGAAATTTGCAGCAGTGTGTGGGTCAGGATTAGGATCAAGTTTTATGGTGGAGATGAATATCAATTCTGTTTTAAATGAACTGGGTGTCTCAGGCGTGGAAGTGTCCCATTATGATTTAGGAAGTGCTGCACCCGATATGGCGGATGTTTTCTTCGTTGGCGGCGATTTAGCCGATAGTGCGCAGCATCTAGGTGAGATCGTAGTTTTAGACAGTATTATCGATCTCGATGAATTGAAGCAAAAGGTTCAAGCCGTTTGTCAGGAAAAAGGATTACTATAAAAAGGAGTAGACAGTCATGAACGAATTTTTAGATATTCTTGTTGATATCGCGAGTACCCCAGCGATCTTAGTTGCGCTGATCGCCGTTTTGGGTAATGTGCTGCAGAAAAAAGACATTGCCACGATCGTCAAAGGGGGGATCAAAACCTTTGTTGGGTTTCTCGTGGTCACTGCCGGGGCTGGGGTGATCGAAAGCTCTCTGGCGCCATTTGGGGAGATGTTCCAAGCAGCCTTTAACATGCAAGGGGTCGTACCGAATAACGAAGCGATCGTTGCGTTAGCGTTGACGACTTACGGCACCTATACCGCACTTATTATGTTAGCAGGAATGGCCTTCAATATTTTGATTGCCCGTATCACTCGCTTTAAATACATTTATTTGACTGGGCATGCCACGTTGTATATGGCTTGCATGATTGCGGTGATTTTGAGCGTTACTGGAATGAACACCTTTAATCTAGTTTTATTTGGCGGCTTAGCGTTAGGGATCTGTAACACGATTTTTCCAGCGATCGCACAGCCGTTTACCCGAGAAATTACCAAAAATGATTCCGTCGCATTAGGGCATACGGGAAACTTCGGCTACGCATTGAGCGGGTTGATTGGGAAATACGTCGGCAATAAGGAAAAATCTACCGAAGACATCAATTTTCCGAAAGGCCTGTCTTTCTTGCGGGATTCTACTGTTAGTATCACGATTACGATGGCGGTTGTATACGTGATCGTAGCAATTTTTGCTGGGAGTGAATTTATTACGGAAAATCTTAGCAATGGCACGAACTCGATCATTTATTCGTTGCAGCAAGCAGGTTCGTTTGCCGCTGGTGTCTTTGTGATTTTAGCTGGTGTCCGTTTGATTTTGGCAGAAATCGTACCAGCCTTTAAAGGGATTTCTGAAAAGCTTGTTCCTAATGCGATTCCTGCATTGGATTGTCCAATCGTCTTTCCTTATGCGCCAAATGCTGTTCTGATTGGTTTTCTAACCAGTTTTGTCGGTGGGATCGTTAGTTTGATCATCATGGTCTTCACAGGAACAACCGTTATTATTCCAGGGGTCGTACCCCATTTCTTCTGTGGCGCAACGGCAGGTGTTTACGGCAATGCAACGGGTGGTGTGCGAGGCGCCGTCATTGGGTCCTTTATTCATGGGATCATTATCAGCTTTATGCCGATCTTGTTGATGCCAGTCATGGGGGATCTTGGGTTCCAAGGATCAACTTTCTCTGATACCGACTATGGGGTTGCAGGGATCTTCCTAGGAAACCTAGCCAATATGGGCGGTCAAATCGCCATCTTCTCAGGGATAATTGCGGTAGTCGCGGTCTTGATCGGATTGACGATTTTCAAGAAAAACAGTCGGGCAAAATCTGTTTCTGAATAAATAGAGGATGGAGGGATAAATAGTGGCAATCAGTGAACAAAAATACCACGAGCTTGAAGAATTAGCGGCAAAGATTCGTTTAGATACCCTTTGCAGCATCAAGAAAATGGGACAAGGCCATCTGGGCGGCTCCTTTTCAATTGTTGAATTATTGGCCGTTTTGTACGGCAAACAGCTGCGAATCAATCCACAAGATCCACAGTGGGCGGATCGTGACCGACTCGTCTTGTCAAAAGGGCATGCTGGCGCCGCCTTGTATAGTGCATTAGCAAATACGGGCTATTTTGATCGGTCGTGGTTATGGACGATCAATGAGGGCGGCACGAGACTGCCTTCCCATCCGGATCGCTGGAAAACGCCAGGGGTTGATGCCACCACAGGTTCACTGGGGCAGGGAACTTCCATGGCTGCTGGGATCGCGACAGGCCTGCGCTTGGCAGGCAAGGACAATTTTGTTTATTTGATCGTTGGAGATGGTGAACTAAATGAAGGACAGTGCTGGGAAGCCTTCCAATACATTGCCCACTTTAAACTGAATCACTGTATCGTCATTATTGATGACAACAAAAAACAGCTAGATGGGCCAACCAAAGACATTCTTGATCCCTTTGATATCCAGCAGAAGATGACTGCTTTTGGCTTTTATACAGAAAAAGTTCCAGGGGCAGACATGCAAGCCATTGATGAGGCAATCGAGCGCTGCAAAGCAATCGAAGACCAAGCGGTTTGCATTGTCTTGGACAGCGTGAAAGGACAAGGCGTTCCTTTCTTTGAAGAACTAGATGCCAATCACTCCGTGAAGTTTATCACGGATGAGATCAATCAAGCGGCAGAAGCGGCAATCAAAGAATTGACGATAAAAATCGAAGGAGGACGCTAAGGCATGTTTACATTAAGCAAAACCACTGCTGCTGGTAAAGAGCTGCGAACTTGTGTCGTTGACACATTGGTGGAACTCATGGATGAAAATAACCAGCTAGTTGCGTTAGATGCCGACCTTGGTTCTGCCAGCGGCTGGACAGCGATTGCCAACAAACATCCCCAACGCTTTATCAACATGGGGATCGCGGAAGCCAATATGGTTGGTGTCGCGGCTGGCTTGAGTTTAACTGGTTATACACCTTTTATCCACACCTTTGGGCCATTTGCAACGCGTCGGGTATTCGATCAGCTGTTTATTTCTGGCGGCTATGGCGGCAATACGATCAATATTTACGGTTCTGATCCAGGGTTTGCAGTCGGGCACAACGGCGGCACCCATACGACATGGGAAGATGTGGCTTTGATGCGAATGATTCCCCAATCGATCGTCTGCGATGCAGCGGATGAAGTCCAAATGGCGTGGATCATAAAAACCTTTAGCCAATTATCAGGCATTCATTACGTACGAGGCAATCGGAAAGCGGTTCCGATGATTTATGAAAAAGGCTCGACCTTTGAACTAGGAAAAGGCAATATTTTAAGACCAGGCGATGAACTGTTGTTGATTGCTAGCGGACAATTGGTTTCTGAAACACTGCAAGTGGCAGAAGAATTAGCAGAAATAGGAATTAGCTGCGAAGTGATCGACATGTTTACCATCAAACCAATCGATAAAGAATTGATCCTCCGCGAAGTTCAGGGGAAACGGCAAGTCATCACCATCGAAAATCATTCTATTACCGGTGGACTAGGAAGTGCCGTCGCCGAAGTGCTTGCTGAAACAGGCAGTGCTGTCCCCTTAAAACGTATTGGTGTCAACGAACGATTCGGTCAAGTCGGCACACCCGATTTCCTGCAAAAAGAATATGGCTTAGATGCTGCTTCAATCAAGCAGCAAATAGTCGAGGGGAAGGTCAAGGGATAGAAAAAGGAAGCATCAGCGAATCAATGGTTGATGCTTCCTTTTCATTCCTTTCAGATCTTGTAAAAAAAGCGTCAAACAGCGTGTCAGTCCTGCTGTTTGACGCTTTTTTATGAACTAAGACAAAAACCAGCGCCGTAAGTTTTCTGCTTCGGTTAATGGAAAATAGAACAGCTTACTTTCGGTGAGAGTATCTTCGGTTTTGATGGTTAGCTGTGACTTGCCAAGCCCTCTTTTGTGCTGCCAATGCGTGGTGGTGACAGTGAAATCTTGGATTTTATTTTTCTTCAGATAAGCGGTCACCTTCGTAAGACCGCGGATCGTTTGGCACAACAATACGTGGTTATCTAAAAATTGATAGCCTTGTATTTTGCCTCGCCAGATGCTTGATAACACGAAGGAGCCAAAGAACACGAAGAAAATCAGCGCTAACCACCAGAAAAAGAAGGCAGAGATTCCTACAGCAAGCAGTCCGATCAGCAGCGGCCAACGGCAGAAGTACCAAAAGTTGGGTCGTGGATTTTTCACTAGAGCGGTTTGTTGAAACGACCATTCGGGTAAAAAGCGGGTCAATGTTTCGGTCAGCTGCGCCTCTTTCAAAATGGGGAACAGATAGACCGTATCATCGCTTTCTGACGAACTGCCAGCAGCCAGCAGTAATTTGACGGAGCTTAGATGAAAGATTCTTCGATAAAGGTTTTGTTCGACACTCAGCCCTTGGATCCTAGCGAGGGGAATCGTTTGGTGTCGTTTAGAAAACAAGCCCTGCGTGATCAGCAGCTGTTGTTGGTTCGTTTCCACCGTAAAGCCATAATAACGGAAAAGATTTCTGGCGATCGCAAGGAAGAAAAACAAAATCAGCAGCCCGAGTAAAATTGCAGCACCTAATAAAAGGCCAAGTTGCTGCAATTCCGATGCATAGGCAAAGAGATTGGGAATGTTGTCGATCACGTTGTAGCCGATGACTAGAACCAAGGTGAAAACAGAAAAATCAGTGAGAGAAAACAAGAAAATCTCCTTGAATTTCAAAGTGAATGTTTCTAGCGGCGGCTTGGCTGACTTCTCAGCTGAAAACGCAGCGTAATCGTCGGTTGGTTCTTCTCTACTAGTTGTTTGGGCAGTCGGCTGTTGTGGTGTCGCAGCCGCCTTTTTTGACGCTTCGATAGAGGCAATGAGAGCCAGCGGCAATGCGGGGAAAAGAATTTCGGCTTCGCCACTCGAACTTGCGGCGCTTTCCAACTTCACTTCAGCTAGTTTAAACGGACGTAAATAAAAGTAATGATTCTCTTGAATCGTTTGGATGCGTTCAAATGGCAAAATCGTTTGTTTTTGGATAAAGAGTCCTTTGTTGACTAGTACACTCGTTTGATCGATTTGAAAGGTAAAGCGGACGTAAGACAGTACCGCAAAAATCAGACAGACCAGTAAAAATAGCAGAATGCCGCCCAGAATCATCGGAAAAGAAGGGGCGTCGTTGAATAATTTGAATACAAGCAGAAATGCTAGTACCAGAAAATTTTTGCAATTTTTGAACCAATAAAGACCGATACACAGCAACGGCAGTCGTTGTTTTTCATAGATCATCTTTGACCACCTCGACTAAATTCATGATGGTTTCTCGCAAGCGTTCGGCTTGTGCCACTGGCAAGCCTTCAATGGTGTGGTTGGTGGCAGCCGTATGGATCTGTAAGGAGACTAAAGCGTATTTTCGCAAAAAGATCCCTTGGTCCGTTTCGATGTGCTGGATTCGACGGATCGGAATATACGTGGTGCTGCGAAATAGATAGCCACGTTGAATAGCGATATCCTTTTCTTGGATCTCGTAGCGATGGAATTTGTAACGGTAGTTCATTAGCACAAAAGAAAGCAGATGGCTGATCAAAGTCAGCGCCAATAAGCTTGACCAAAGGGCGAACACCCAGAAATGAAGCCAGTTTTGCATGGATAAAAACCAAAAAGAAGCAGCGAAAAGTAAACTGAAAATGATTAGTGAAGTAATTGTCCGCAACCGCCAAACACGGATGATGGTCTGAGGCATTTGTTCATTTAATAAGGGATAATCCAAGGGAAACGTCCTCTCTATAAAAAAATGTCTAATAAGTATAAATATAATGGTGCAGTGTAAGAAAAACAAGAGGCAAGGGAGAATTCAGAAAGGACAGCTGGCTCGATTGCGAAAAGATATGTGAGAAATCTTCTTATAAAACAAGGAAGAACTGTCGTCTAATAACCTAAAAAAAAAACCGTCTTAGATGACGGTCCTAGGGGGATCACATTCAGATGCTTTCGTTTAAAACAACCAATCATTGGTTAAAAAAACTTGGATTACAGTGATCGCTTAGAAATACCTTATGAGTAAAACGAGAAATTCTCTCTTTATCTCAGTCTTTATTTATCGAATAGTACGAACGATTTTTTCGGACTTCATTGAAAATGAAGAGAACAAAAAGCAAGGTAAGGAGGGCACATACTATCCTAATTATTGACGAATCACCGATTTCTTCAAGCAGCAGGTAGAGCACAAGACCCAAAGACAAAACATAAACACCTGTCCAAAAGGTGCATTTGCTCATTGATTTTGAGATTGCCTGACTATCTGCTTGTGCTTTTTGGTTTTCAGTCAAATCATTGTATCCAGCTATCAAGAAGCCCCATTTTTGTTTGCGAAACTGAACACTACACAAAAAGCATCCGAGAGCAAATGCAACGACCAAAAGATAAATCAACCAATACAAGTTTCCTCACTCCTTTCTTATCGTTCAAGAACGATCGTTAGGTTTCGTGTTTCAACATCAGTTAATCAGCTAAACGTCGAACCATCGTAATATCTGTTTCCAAATAGCCCATTTTTTTGTATAGCTGATACGCAGACTGATTATGGGCAAAAACGTGCAAGCCGATTTCGGTGATGCCTTGCTGGATCGCCCACTTTTCCAAAGCCTGTAACGCTTTGGTGCCATAGCCTTTTCCTCGCTGGTCTTCCTCGATGATAAAGTCATAGATGAAGGCTTTCTGGGCAGCTGTGTTGACCCAAATCACCCCGATCGGTTCATTAAAATCAGCTGCAAATAAAGAAAACAAGTGATTGTTTTCGGTGGCAGTCCCTTGAGGAAGTAAAGAAGCAAAGCTTTCTTTGGCTAGAGCGAGGGCCTCGTCTTTGGCCCATGTGCCTGCTTGGACTTTGTCATTGGCGTATTTGAAAACTGCATTGGTTAAGTAGGCAGCATAGTCGCTGTCTTTCATTGGGATTAAGTTCATCTATTTCTCCTTTTGTCCTTTTCGGCTCTTCTTACCCTACAGAATGATTGTAGGAAATGAGAAACAAGGACATTTGATATGAAACGGTTTGTTTCCCCTTCAGCTGAGGCGCTCTGGCAGCGGGTCTCGTCGTTGAAACAAAAACAGGTCATCCGGGGCAAACTGGTGGCGTGCATCGCAAGTATAGCCTCGTAGCCAGTCAACCCCATCGATGCGGCGAACGTAGAATCCTTTGGGGAAATCGTCGGTTTTTTCCAAAGGCACAGAAGCGATCGTGATTGCGGCAGCTGGCGCTTTTCCTTGGGATTTCAGTCCGGTACTATTTGCCAGTTGGCGATAGCTAAGACGAAAGTGTAAGGCCATTTCCAGGGTACAACAAGTCAATCCATAAGAAGGCGCAGCTGCAAAAATCTCCGTCAAAGAGCCGCCTTGGGGGAGTCCCAGTTCTTTAAGGGGAACAATCACACAAGCAGCACGCTGTTTATCGGTACTGAAGGAGAGCTGGGGATGGCGCAAGAGCTGGTTAGCATACGCGTTTAAGTGAATCTGATTTTCTTCCAACTGCTGGCAAAGGCGGTTTAGCGAAACCCCGCCATACTGTACGATCACTTCCTTCAAATCAAACACTCCTTTCAATAGGGATCCTTTTCTTAAAAAAATCAATTCGCACCCTCGTTCTCAGACAAATTGGCATAAATCGCAGCAACTTCTTCTTGGTAACGATTCTTTAGTCGAGGGGGACTTAAAATGCGTAGGCTTTTTCCAAAAGAGAACAAATAGGGCACTACCCAGCTTTCCTCGGGCAAATCAACGGTAACGACAGCAGTGCCTTCCTCCGTCAAAGTAATATCCTGATGATCGAACTCATCATATACCCGATAAAGAACGTCGGCTTGAAAGAATAGACGCGCAGGATAGGTGTCAACAGTCAACTCAATGGCAGAATCAGGCGCAGTGACTGGGAAAAAATGCTGGTCAGTGACGTGGACTTGACTCATGCGGCTGATTTTAAATGTCCGAAAGGCATTCTTTTGCTGGTCGAAGGCTTGCAGATACCAAGCTTGCGAGCGAAAAAGCAGTTTATAAGGCTGGCAGATGCGTTTTTGCAGTCCCTGTTTACTGACATAGTCAAAGGTGATCACGTGGTTTGTTAAAATACTCTTTTTTAATAAATTAAACGTGTCGTTGCCGTTTTCTCGCCGATGCCAAGTGGAAAAATCCACTTCTAGCCAATCAGCATCGGGCTGTTTAAACAAGGATTGCAGTTTTGCCAGCGATTGCCCACTGATCTGTGGCGTCAGCTGGCGAATCCCTTTCAACGCCAAAAGCAGGTTTTTCCGTTCTTCCTCTGATAATAACACTTTATCCAACACAAAACTGCTTAACAAATAAACGCCGCCATTTCGACCCGTTTCGGTATAGATGGGCACGCCAATACTGCTTAGGGTATTGATATCTCTGGTGATGGTGCGAGTCGAGACTTCAAATTGTTTGGCTAATTCAGAAGTGGTTGCTTTTTCATGATTCAACAGGTGGTAGATAAGGCCGAACAGGCGTGTCGTGCTCACTGGGGTTACTCCTTTTATAAAAAGATGATAAAACACTGACAGAAGGTGTCTAGGTTTCTATCGTATCATAAAGACAAAGAAGGAGGAACTCCAATGAAATTTTCGATAATGGCAACGGAAAGAACCAATAATTTTACTGATCCAGCGATTCAAGCAAAAATCACTGGCTTATGGGAGAAAAACAGCGAGGCGGTCAAGAAAGCCGCAGAAAAAGGAATGGTCATCGCTTGCGTTTACCACGAGTATGAGTCAAACTATCAAGGAGACTATGCCGTTTCGCTTTGTTTCGAAGAAACGGAGCAAGCAGACTTTGATACAGAAAAATATACTTGGAAAAAGTATCCGATCGATCGGCGCGATGCGCAGGGCATTTTGACTACTTGGCGTCAAATCTGGTCTGAGGAAGAAAACCAGCAGCTGCAGCGCAAGTATTCCTTTGATTTTGAACAATATGCGCCAGACGGCGAAGTAACGATTTTTATCGCCATTGCTGAAAGCGACAAAGAGCAGCTATTTTCCTGAATAGGAGGACAAACAATGAGACAGTATGAAAGCAAAGTAGCGCTGATCCAAGAGATCACAGAACGTTACCAAAAATTTCGCCAAGAATTTGATGAAATTCCTGAAGCCCTGCGAAATCAACGGATAGCAAGTGTCGACAAGACCCCTTCAGAAAACTTGTCTTACCAAATCGGCTGGGTCAGTTTGTTATTGTCATGGGAAGCACAGGAACAGCAAGGGATGAGCGTTCACACACCTGCTGAAGGGTACAAATGGAACAACCTTGGCGGATTGTATCAATCTTTTTATCAGACATACGGCAGTTTGACCTTAGCACAGCAACAAGAGCTTTTAGACCAAAAGGTGACGGCCCTTTGCCAGTGGATCGAAAGCTTATCCGATCAGGAACTGTTTGAAGCAGGGCAGCGGGATTGGGCAACCACCAAAGCACAGTGGCCAGCCTATAAATGGATCCATATCAATACAGTAGCACCCTTTACCAATTTCCGAACGAAAATCCGAAAATGGAAAAAGGAAGCACTGCATTGATCAATAAAAGAAGCAAGCTGGTTGAGCGTTTTTTAGCAACTGAGGGAACAGCTGACTTAAAGAATTGTTAAACAGTTGATCTGTGAAGATCAGCTGTTTTTTTGTTTTGTGTCATCGCAAGAAACCACCTGGAAAGTCTATGATAGCTTATTGTCTAGTCGGTTCAGGTTAAGAAATAAACTGTTATTTTAAGTACTAAAGTGACGCGAAGGTGACAAAAATGAAACGCCAATTCGTAAAAGGGTATGCTATATTTTAAACAGTACTTGTTTTTTTACAGAAAAAAAGCGGGGAGTCGATGGCGTATCTTACGCAATCGACGCCAATTGTTTTTATAGAAAAAACACAAAACCATTCCCAAGTCTGATGCAAGTTTGCTGAATATTCAGCAAAATAAAAGTAAATGACTAAGAATAGAAAGGGTGAGGATCATCGAAAACAACCAAACCATTGGCTTGACGTCAGGAGAAGTCAAGGCGCGGGTGCAGCGCGGTCAAGTCAATAAGACAAAAAAGGATACGACGAATACGTACCCGAAAATCCTTTTTACCAATATCTTTACCTTTTTCAATTTGATCAACTGTGTCCTATTCTTTCTCGTCTGTTTGACGGGTTCTTATCAAAACGGCTTGTTCGTTTTTGTTGTCTTCAGCAATGTGATCATCAATCTCTTTCAAGAAGTTCGTTCCAAACGAACGCTGGATAAGCTGGCATTGCTAAAAGTTGCCAAAGCCGATGTTTATCGGGATGGCAAGCTGGAGAATTTGCCGATCCACAAACTCGTAATGGATGATGTGTTACGACTGAAAAGCGGGGATCAAGTGCCGACGGATGCCAAAGTCATTCAAGGGTCTTTAGAAGTCAATGAATCCTTGCTGACTGGTGAAATGGATACGATCTACAAGCAGCCAGCAGACGAGTTGTTTTCTGGCAGTTTTATCACTGCTGGCGAAGCGTTATGCCAAGTGATCCACGTAGGCGCTGACAACTATATCGCAAAAATCAACAAAGAAGCCAAAACCATCAAACGACAAAAATACTTGATCCAAGGCAGTTTAAACAAAATCATTCGTTGGATCAGCCTGATTTTGGTCCCATTATGCACCCTCTTGTTCGTTAAACAGTTCTATTTTTCTCATGCAACTTTCAACACCGCCATCTTACGGACGGTGGCGGCAGCTGTGGGAATGTTCCCCGAAGGTTTGTTTTTATTGACGAGTGTCACGTTGACCATCAGTGCCGTCTATCTGGCCCGCAAAAAAGTGATGGTGCAAGAATTGAACTGCATTGATGCCTTGGCACGGGTCGATGTTCTTTGCTTAGATAAAACCGGCACGATCACCGAAGGCAAGATGACGGTGGAAAAGACGATTTCCTTTCAATCGGAAACACCGCTGGCAGAAATCACCGGCAACTTAATGGCGCAGCTACCCGATCAGAACCCAACAGCAATGGCGCTGCGGACCTTTTTCCCAGAAAAAACGACGTACCAGATGCAGCAAGTCGTCCCTTTTTCATCAGATCGTAAATTCAGTTGCGTCACGTTTGAAGGACAAGGCACTTATTCCATCGGAGCTGCGTCGATTTTACTGGGAACCAACCATGAAGCTGTCTTAAAACAGGAAAGACAGCTGGCAGAAGAAGGCTACCGAGTGATCGTTTTGGCTCACAGTACGCAAGGCTATGAGGAGGCAGGACTGCCGACGGATATTGAACCGCTGGGCTTTTATTTACTGTCAGACACGATTCGTGAAGATGCCAAGGAAACCTTGGAGTATTTTCGTTCACAGGCAATCCAATGCAAGATCATCTCTGGCGATGATCCAGTGACAGTCAGTCAAATCGCGAAAAAAGTCAATCTACCAGGGGCTGCTGATTTTATCGATGTGTCAAAATTAACTGCGACCGAATTAAAAGAAGCTGTCAGCAACTATCAGATTTTTGGTCGAGTGACGCCGCAACAAAAGAAAGAAATGGTGCTCTACTTGAAAGAACAAGGGCATACCGTCGCAATGACTGGCGATGGCGTCAACGATGTTTTGGCGCTGAAAGAAGCCGACTGCTCGATCGCAATGGCTTCTGGTGTTGATGCTGCGCGTCAAGTGTCAAATCTGGTGCTTTTGGAAAATCAATTTGATGCTTTGCCATCGGTCATGGATGAAGGCCGCCGAGTGATCAATAACATTACCCGCTCAGGTTCATTGGTGCTAGTGCAAGTCTTATTCTCCATCATGATCACCATGGGGACGTTGTTATCAGGAACGACCTATCCTTTTGAGCCGATCCAATTAACGATCATCAATGCCTGCTTTGTGGGCATTCCGACTTTCTTTTTGAACTTTGAACCAGACTTCAATCGGATCAAAGGGGACTTTATGACAACGATTTTCAAAAATGCTTTTCCAACAGCCTTGACGATTACGGTAGGAACTCTGCTGATCATCAACTTTGGTTATTGGTTCAACAGCAGCAGTAAAGCTCTATCGATCATGAGCATTATTTTTACTGCTTGGAACTATCGCTTGATCCAGAAAAAAGTCTATCCAGCGATCAACAGCTATCGAACGATGATTTTTTTCAGCACTCAGATCTTGTACTTTGCTGCTTTGATCGTCGGTCGCGACCTCTTTAACCTAGGCAATACCAGCTATCTCAACCTCATTCTCTTGATTGCCTTGTTGAATTTTTCCGCCTACATGCAACGCTTTGCGGATAAGGGCATCGAGCTGCTGATGCGAAGATATACGAAGAAACGTAAAAGTTTATCAAAAGAAATGATTCAGTAAATAATAGAAAAACTGATTGCTTAAGCAGCGTTTGCAGCCTGCTAGGCAGTCAGTTTTTGATTTTAAATAAATTTCTTTTCAAGGAGTCTAACTAAGTCTTGCTATGAAACTCGTTTCATACCGTACAATCAACCAAGGGACCTTTTCAGAAAATTGTCGAAAGTGGAACAACTAATTTTCTATGGTAGACTTAGGTCATTAGCAAAACAATCAGATAGGAATGAAAGAAATGGCAACGATTCGCGATATAGCAAAAATTACTGGTTTTTCGATCACGACGGTCTCTCGTGTGATCAATGGCCATCCTTATGTTGATGAGCAAAAGCGAGCAGCGATTTTGGCGGTGATGGAAGAACTGGATTACAAACCGAATAAAATCGCCCAAAAACTTAGCTCGGGGAAAACCTATAATATTGGAGTCATCGTACCGTTTGTCAATCACGCCTTCTTTGATGGAATTTTAAATGGCATCATGGAAGAAGCCTTTGCCCAAAAATACAAGGTGACGTTGCTTCCGACCAATTTTGATCGGAAGCTGGAGCTAGAATATCTAGAAGAATTCGCTGCAAAGGGATTTGACGGCTTGATCGTCATCACCCGCGCAAATCATATCGAGACATTTTATCCCTACATGGAAAAAGGACCGATTGTTTTTTGTGAAAATTCGACCGGTACTGCCGTTCCTTTCGTTGCGATCGACTTGGTCGGCTCTGTGACAGCCAGTATCAATTATTTGAAAGAACAAGGTGTAAAACGCTTGGGACTGACGCTAGGGCGCAGCAAACGCCTCAGCTGCAATTCAGTCAACACGATCGCAAAAGCCAAGGAGCTGTTTCCTAATTTTTCTGAAGCAGATATTTATTGGGATTGTATCAAAGCACAAGATGGGATTTCCGCAGCTGCATTTTTTAAGGAACGAGGAATCGATGGGGTGATCACAAATGGGGACGAGATCGCAGCGATGATCTTAAATCAATACCCTCACGGAACAGCACCCGTCGTGATTGGGCAAGAAAACCTGCTCATCAGTCAAATGCTGCACTTTTCTTCCGTTGAGTTTCATCTGGATCAGTGCGGCAAAGAAGCCTTTCGCTTGTTTCAAGAAAGAAAACAAGAGCAGATCATTCTGCCTTACGAACTTATTATTCGTGAATAATCATTGTTATAAAAAGAACACACCTTTTTGTCGAGAGGTGTGTTTTTGCCTGCTTATTAAAGGGGAATTGTAGAGACAAAATAAAAAAATAAAGAAAAAATTTATTTTGAAAGCTTGCTTTTCACAGAGTAAAGGGCTACCATTGGTCTGTGGCTTTTTCGCCACAAAAATAGGAAACGTATCAGACAAGAGTACTTGGGGAAGATTCTCTTGGGGGAAGCCTGATACGTTTCCTTTTGTTCATTCTAACACTATTTATATATAAAGTAGAGAGATATTGAGTAGATAAATAAAAATACTACTGTAATTGATGAATAGGAAAAAGGCAATCTCACAGACGAGTTTCTCTGGAGCGATTTCCTACAACATGCTGGATGGCAAATTGCTCCATCATGTTTTGATTAATTACAAAGCATCAACTAACTAATTGTGTTGCACCCACTAGAAAATTACATAATTTCGCAACACCTGTTTCAGCTGTTTCTTTGATTAGAACAGTCGCAGTATTTTCGTAAACATGAATCACACTAACTTCTTGTAAACCGGTAAAGCCAATAACATTTGCCTGATAGTTTTGACCAGGGAACACTTGGTATTTTTCCATGTTTTTATCTCCTTCATTAATCTTATTTCAAAAGAATAATAATTAAAATTTAAGAAAAAGTAAAGTGAAACGATTTTTCATTCAAAAACTCGTCCTTTCGGCTGTTTATTCGAGTGAAAACCAACCTTTTCTGTAATTTTTCATTTGGATTTTCAATAAATATACGATGGCTAGTTGAATATTATTCAATGGATCGTACCAATTTAGCGAGCGATCGACTACAAAGTTGAGGGAAAGAAAGCTAGAAATCCCCAGCTATATTGTTTGTTTTGTCCCGTCTTCACGCTTATAATAAAGGTAGGAAGAACGATCGGTGTCACCACTTCCTAATTCAATTGAAAAGGGCGTGCAAGTTATGGAAAACGTATACCGAAATAACTTTGTCAAAAGAACGGTTCAACTGATGTTTGCACCAAAAAAAATCAGAAAACGTCCACCCGAACAATGGATCAAAATGCCTACCGACCGAGGTATTCGGAGAAAGGACGCGTGATCCAGCATCTCGCAGCTATGCGTAAAATAGTGTTTGAAGAAACGAAACTCAGGAAGTCCCGTCATGGGACTTCCTTTTTTATGTCATTTTTATCACATTCTTCATTGAGAAAATTATTAGTACAGGCGCTCTTTTACAGACGCAAGGTCAAGAATACGATGGAGTAAGAAATCACAAACTACAAAGAAACCAATGTCAGCACTCAATGGATCATTGGATGAAAGACTACAATCCTTCTTTTCATTGAGGGATTTCCCTGTTTCTTTTGATCGATTTTAAATTGGATATTGCCAGGAAAAATACGCGCCAACGAATTATCATTCTCTAATGGTACAGGAGACCAACGTTTAAGGAACGTAAAAGCAATCAAAAAAGCGCTTTTTTCGTACAAAGATTCTGTTAAAATGAAGATATGGATAAAAAAAGTAATTGCTGCAAATCAATCATTTAAAGAAGGTGAAAGCATGGACTACCAAGAAATCGCGCGTCATTTTCAAACGACATCGTTTGATCCCAAACCGTTTGTGCAAACTGCGATCGATGATCGAAAGGTAAGGGAGAAGCTAGTGGAGAATGTCGTTGATGGCCAAAATCATATCAATGAGTATTTTAATAGTTATTTGATCATTAAAGAAGTAGCCATTAAAAACCCTGAGCTGATTTATGATGAGTGGGAACGGATCTGGGCACTGCATACCCACAAAAATTCCTATCATCGGTGGATCGCCCATGATCTGATCACGCAACTTCTGGTGATCGATCATGAAGACAAGTTTGAAGCAATCAAGCGAGAATATGTACTGCTGCCCAAAGAAGAAAAAATCAGTAATTACAAGAAGATGTCTGAGAATATCCAAAAGGCTATGAAGCTCAAAGACCTCAGCAAAGAAATTTCACTGTTATGGAAAATTAAGTACATGTGATGAATGAACGGATAATCAGGTTGATGGTATTGCTTTCTATTAGCTAAATCATAGAAAAAACAGGCTATCTTTTTGTGATTCAAAAAAGAGCAGATGTATCAGTAGCAAGCAGCGATTATGAAGTTTAAAAAATTGATATCTCTGCTTTTTTTAGCCTGTAGTTGACTGATTATCCGATAATGAGCGCGCGTATTTCAACATGTCGCTGTATGAAATAACAGGGAAATCTCCCTTAAGTCCTTGTAAGAAGCCAAGTGAAACTTTATACTAGAATGTAATACTTATTCAAAAAAAGGACAAATAAAATGAGGACATGAGCTTTTATGAAGAAATATTGTAAGGAAAATGTGCTAGAAGCGGCGATGACGCGTTTGGAATATATTTTTGATACGTTTCCCCATGTGTATTTCTCTTTCAGTGGTGGAAAAGATAGCGGGGCCATGATCCAGTTGGCTGACCAAGTCGCACAGAACAAAAAGAAAACCTTTGATCTGCTGATTTTAGATATCGAGGCAAATTATGATGCTACGAGAACGTTCATGGAAAAAATCAAAGCGTTACCAAGTATCAATCAAACCTTCCACTTCTGTTTGCCCTTTTACGAGGACAACAATACCAGCGTCTTTCAGCCACAATGGCTGATGTGGGATGAACAAGAACGTGAGAAGTGGGTACAGCCGATGCCTAAAGATGCGATTTCACTTGCTGATTTGGATGAATCATTGATGGAAATCTATCAGAGTGCAAATATGAACCCTGATAAGTTTTTACGAAACTTTGCTCATTGGTACGCAAGCTATCATCAGTTTGAGCCGGTTGCTTGTGGTGTGGGGATACGAACCCAGGAAAGTCTGTATCGGTATCGATCGATCACATCGCCAAAGTATAACTTTCGGAAGCAATGCTGGATCAAACGGCAAGTAGCAGATTCAATGGTCGTTAATTTTTACCCAATCTATGATTGGAAGACCGAAGATGTCTGGGGAGCCTATGCCCATTTTGACTGGCCGATCAATGGCTTTTATGAAAAGTTGTATGATCATGGCGTTCCGATCCATCAAATGCGGATCTGTCAGCCTTACGGTATGCAGCAACGTAAAGGCTTGTACCAATATGCTTTGGTGGAACCGGAAACGTGGGAACGCGTCGTCAATCGTGTGTCAGGAGCCAATTTTGGTCGATTGTATGCCCAGACGGGATTATTGGCGCATTACAATACGAGAAAGCCCAGTCATATGACTTGGCAAGAGTATGCGGTCTTTTTACTGGAATCAATTGGACTTTATTCAAAGAAATTACAGGATCATTATTACCGCAAAATCACGATTTTGATTGATCATTATCGAGAAAAGCACGGGATCGAAGTGGAAGATATACCCGATGTGACCAAACGTAAGGACTGGCTGAAAAACGAAGTACTCTGGCATGACTGGAAAGGGATCGCTCGTGCGTTAGAAAAAAATGATTTTTCTTTGAGTACGCGACAATATAGTTTGACGAAAAAAGATGAGTCTGAATTGTATGAGTTGGCGGTCGATTTTGGGGCGGCTTTGGGGATCGAGCATTTACCCAAGTATCAGTTGAAAAAATTGAATGCCAAATACGAGTATTTAACGAAAAAAATCACCTAACGATGGACGAGTGCGTCCTTAGAGAGGAAGGGTTTTGTGAACGAACGATTGGTTTTATTTTTTCCACCGTATAAGAAAAGCCAATTCTATCAATTGATGGGGGCTTTTTTTGCGGAACGGGTGTATCAGCAGCAATTTCCGTACTTAGTCAATGATGAGAACTGCTACTGGTACGTGATTCTTGATGACGAAAAACGGGTGACTGCTTTTTCTTATTATGAAAAAGGCGCCAACAAAGTGGAGCTAGGGGAATTCTATGAAAAAGATCCAGCCGCTCAATTTAAAAAGTTTCTTTTACGGAAGATGCTGGTGGATATCAGCCGCAACTACCCAGAAGCAGAGATTCTCGCTTCTAGTAACCAGCCTAGTGAAATTGCACTTTTGGAGTCAAAAGGGTTTGCGGTCTATCGGCAAACAAAAAATTATTCATTTCTAAAAAGGAGTGTAGTACCTCATGAGCGATATCGATTTTCCAGTGTTAGCGGCGAAGCTGATCCCAGTCAGCAAGATTCACGCGAATACGTATAACCCCAACACCGTGGCTGCTCCAGAAATGGATTTACTGGAACTGTCGATTCGAGAAGATGGCTTTACGCAGCCATTGGTTTGTTACCACGATAAGGAGCAAGACAAGTATATTTTGATCGATGGGTTTCATCGGTACATCGTAGCAAAAGATCGTTTGGAATTGCCAAGCGTTCCGGTCACGGTGATCGATAAGCCTTTTGAGAATCGCATCGCTTCAACGATTCGCCACAATCGAGCACGTGGTACCCATGGCATCGAGAAGATGGGAAATATCGTGCAGCAGTTGGTGGCTAACGAGTGGTCGGATGAACGAATTGCCAAGGAATTGGGGATGGATCGTGAAGAGGTCTTTCGCTTTAAGCAGCGTTCAGGTTTAAAAAGTGCCTTTTCTAACCATGAATTCAGCAAGTCTTGGATTGAGTTTGAAAAAAGATATTACAAAGGCAAAAAAGAGACCTGAGAGGTTGAAAAAACTATTTAAAAAAGCTATCTATTAGAAGATAGCGATTCGTTAATAATTCTTTTTAAATTTTGAATAGGTGTTTTTTACAACGATAACGATCAAATTGACCACCATCGACAAGCAAAGCGTCCCTAAGAGAATAGCTAGGATCACACCTAATGCGTCTCTTAGAAAGCTGAAGATCGCTTCAATGATAAACATGGTTTTTCCTCCTTTTCTCATCGTCTATTTTTTCTGACAATTGCAAAAACAGCTTCCTTGAGCAATAACTACCCAAAGACTTTGCCCTGCGGGGTACAAGCCTCAGTTTCTTGAGACCCCGTCGCTTCAAAATTGAGTATACTTTATAAATAATGAAAATACGTTTCTATTTTTTACAATCGGAGAAAAAATCGGAAATGTTAAGAATAACGACACCTTTTCTAATTTTTCTTCGATTTACATCAATAATCGTATCAGGTTGCATAAAAAAAGTAAAATGATAACAAAAAATCGAATCGAGAAAAAAGATACTATTTCGTAACTTTATAACCGTAAGCGAATTCAAAAGCCTTGCTGCACCACGTCTTTAATATGTAAAGACTTGGTGCAGCTCTTTTGTTTCCCACTGTGACGAGGTTTACAAAATGACTGACATTATTTTTCCGGAAAAAGCATAATTGCATAAAAATCAATGCGGATTAAAACCGTTTTATAACAAAGATAGTAAGCGCATTTTTAGCTCGATGACAAAATTTTTTGTGATGCTGGGAGAAAGCATCAGTGGATGTTTTGATAATAAGCCGATCGACATGTGGGGATCAGGCAAAGGAAGCGAGACGATTTTTACTCGAGCATGAGTTTGCTCAATGATGGAACGAGGGATCAGACTGCAGTATCCAGTTCGTTCGATCAAGTAAGGAATCGTACTGATATTGCTGACAGACTCCCAATGGATCGAAGGAACCTGATTGTCAAGATAGCTTTCAATTTTTGTGCGAGCTGGACAATCAGACTTGGAACGATAGAGATGGCTCCCTTCAAGGTCGGCTAGCTTATTGATGATTAATGGGTTTGAGATTGAGGTAATGCAGCAAAGCTCTTCTTGAAACAATTCCTCGTAGGCAAAATGTTTCTCGTGAGGAAGTGAGCATAAGGCGAAATCGATTCGGTTTTCATTTAGTGCATTGGCTAATTCCAGTGTTGAGCCCACGATGATCTCGAAGTTTATTTTTGGATAGTGCTGCGAAAAATCGTGAAGCAGTGCAGGCAAAACCAAAATGTCATAGGGTTGAAGGATGCCCATCCGCAACGAATACTCGACCGTATGGGAAGCATTGATCAACTGTTCTTTGACCCGCTCCCAGTGGGCAATCAGTTCGGGTACTTCCTGTTTCAACAATTCGCCTTCCAAGGTCAATACATTGCTTTTTCCTTCCAAAAATAACGCTACTTCTAATTCGTCTTCTAACTTTTTGATATGGTTCGTAACGGTCGACTGGGCATAGTTTAGTTTGGCGGCAGCTCTAGTAAACGTACCTTCCTCGACGATTGTTTTGAAGGATTGCAGCTCCTTGATAAAATCCACGTTTGTTCCCCTCTCTTTTTACCTATTATACAAAAAAGGAGCGGGGAGAAAATTTCTTTTTTTTCTAGTAAATAAAAAAATTAGATACAAAAGTTATTTAAAACATGCAGTCTGTTATGACCGTATGTTTCTTTGCTTTTAAAATAACGAATTTCACATTTGTGGCTAAGGATATCCGCTAAAATTTCATTTATTAAAAAATCCACGAAGCAGGCCAACTTTTCAGGGATTACGAACAGCACATAAAAACAAGACAGTGGTTTTCTCCGCTGCGCTTGAATGGAAAAGCGTTTATTAGGAGAGGAATCTTGCAAAAAAGGTCTGATTTTTTTCTGATGTGAAAAAAATAGACACGCTAAGAGAAAAGAAAAATGGATACTTAGGAAAGGGTCAAAATAGCAAACCGCGCAATGAAAAACTGGCGGCGCTTCCTTCAAGAAGGCCGTCAGTTTCCTTAGGTCAACGAATCGGTGTGATTCTTGGCTGAATCAGCTGTTCAATCGTTTTGTGGATGATCGTCCAGTCCGAAAGGGTGGGGACATTGGAAATGCGCAGTTGCTGAAATTTGGAGTTGCTTTTCAGATGTAAGTCAAAATTGCTAACGATCAAATCTATTTCCCGATGGATCAATTCTTGTTCATCAGGAGCGACTTCAAAAAAGTAACTGATTTCTGTATGGTCGTTTTTAAATAATTCCGTTGATGCGGCTAAGAAAGCATCTAGACCAGCACCGCCTTGAAAAGCAAAGGCTACTTTGAGGTGTTTTTTCAGCTGGGGATTAGGCGCTAACTCGCTTAACAAAGTCAATGTGACTGCGATATGTTCCAAGTGAGTAAAGGAAAAGAAGCGGCTTTGATCGTTGAAGGGTTTCAACCACTCATTCCAAGCAAGGTAATCCGTCTTGAATGTCGTTTCAACAAAGGCTTTGATCTGCGGATCAGCAAACTCATAATTGGCAGAAATCATCGTCAGCAGGCGAAGATTTACGAGATACGCGACGATCTTGTGGGCGGCTGCAGGTGGAATAGCGACGCCAGATTTCTCTAAAAAGGCAGCCGCTTCTGCAATAATTTCTGGTCTTTCTGTATGGTGAAAAATGTAATCCGCATCGTTTTCTCCATTGATGTCCATCGTACTATAGGAAAGACAGTGGAGCGCATTGACAAAGATCCAAAGTAGTTCTTGTTGCGGCAAGTGGATGATTCGGTATTTTTTCAAGTAATGTTCGTTTAATATTTCTGAGAAAATAGCGAAGCGTTCTTTCTCCAATAGATTGCGTTCTAAAGACGGCGGCAAGGTCAAAAAGTAAGAATAGCGCCACCTACGCTTGGCGATACTTAACCACAGAGCAAGTCGGTAATGGCTGTAATGCAAATCTTTCTTGTTGGCTTCTTTGGCTTTTTGGACCAGCAGACGGGCATCAGCAGGACTATCCTTATCTAAAATCGTGCTATCGCCATAAGCAGAAAAAAAGACGAACAGACAAAATCGGATGTCCGCTTCGGTACCAATAAAGTCAAGATGATTCGTGGCAATAGTTACAGAATAGGTTTGCAACGACTTGTTCATGTAGCTGATCGTCCGTAAAAGATGACTGCGAGAATAACCGAATTCAATCGTTGCTCGGTGAATAGAGTATTTTTTATTATCAATAATACTCGTCATGATTTTAAACTCCAGCGTTTCCATCCCCAGATACTGAATGGCAGAATTGATGGAAGCGTTCGGCGCATAAGCGATCGAGACGATGTTCGTTTCTGAGAGTGTGATCTTGACCAGTTCTTTTGGCAAACTGTCACTTAATATACTCAGCTCTTTGGTAACTGTAGGCAAAGATAGACCCAGTAATGTCGCTAATTCTTGTGGATGATACCCTGTCGGTGCAGCATTTAGCACTTGCAAGATTTTTACTTGTCGAGAAAATGCTTTGTCCCGATGCAAGTTGATAGATAAATTTTCTAACATTGAAGTCACCACCTATCCATTGAAATTACGCTCGTTTTAAGTAAATTATATAATACTCTGCGCCAATCAAGAAGTCTTATCCCTTGAAAATTGGCGGATTTCATGTTAAAGGTGCGCCGCATGTTTTATCGAGTGTGAAGCAGTCATTGAAAACAGCTTTTTTAGAAAAAACAACCTTGCCAGTTGCAGACCTAAAACGCTTGGATAGATTGGTCCAAAGATAAGTGTGAATAACGTTGGGGAAAAGAAAAAGGAGAAAAAATGAAAATGAAGAAACGCGTAGTTATAAGTAAGAGCGCTTTAGTAGGGATGCTGATTTTAGGGACAACCTTTCCAAGCACATGGCCGATCGCTCAGGCAACAGAAACACAACAAACAGAGCAGCAAACACCATCCATAGACTCCACCGTTCCCTTGCTGACAGATTCAACAGGAAGCATGGACACAGGAGAAAAGACAAATTCCCAAGAAGGAAATGCTGACGTCGTATCTTCCGAAACAACCGCAAGTGAAGTGGTGACCACCACTTCAAACCCAGAAACAAATCAATCTAACACAGCTGATACTGCAGAAAAAACTCAAATTTCAGTTACTGCCCCATCTGCTGAAACCAATGTAGAATCTACGGATAGTCAACCTTTCGCTGCAGAATCAACGAAGAGTATCGAGAGTTTCAACTACGATCTGACTGTAGAATATGATCCGATCAAGTATAAAGCACTGGTTTTGGATTTGCCAATCCCGGAAAAATACGCACACCAAACACTATACCAAGACCCGCAGTTGACAGAAGATTTTTATGTCTACAAAACGGATAAGGTATACATGCTGGTGGGGCTATGGTATACAAGTGAAGTGACTGGTACCAATCAATTAAATATATCTTGGACAAGCTTTACAGGTTTTACGATCAACTATTACGGTCTAACAGCGGTTTTAGAATATACCGACGTTAACGGAAACCTTTTGTTTACGGCGACATATAATGTTCGCTTTACGAATAGCCATTTGACGGTTAAATATGTGGATGAATCAGGGATGGAAATCTATCCTTCTCAAACCATCCATAATAGCACCAATGAATCCTATAATGTCTCTACAAGTGCGTTTATTCCAGAAATTCCAGGGTACGTTCTTGATACCAATCAACTACCGACGAATGCCAAAGGAAATTTTCCTCGAGGCGAATCGACAGTGACCTACGTCTATCAAAAAGCACCAACGGACTTCACAGCGCTATCCGTGAAAGATACCACGGTTTATGAACGAGATACATGGAAAGCCGCGGATAATTTTGAACAAGCAGTCTCAAAAGAAGGAAAAATACTGACTTACGAGGAATTCCTCGCTGAGGGCGGCAGTGTGTCTGGGCAAGTCGATACTAGTCAAGCGGGTACTTATACAATCAGCTACCACTTAAACAATGTAAGCAAAGAGGCAACGGTCCTCGTCAAACCTCGATTCACTGCGATTACTGTTCACGATTCTTCGTTGTACGTCGGCGAAAATTGGTCCCCAAAAGATAACTTCGACCAAGCCGTCGATCGGGACAACCATCCAGTTGCTTTTGCCGATGTGAGCGTTGACGGAAGCGTGGATACCAAGAAAGCGGGGACCTATGAGGTAGTGTATCGTTATGATGGGATAGAAAGCAAAGCCGTGATCACCGTCAAAGCGGATCAAACGACAGTCAAAGTCCACAATAGCGAGTTGTACATAGGGGAACAATGGGAAGCCAAGGACAACTTCGACAGCGCAACGGATCGGGATGGTTCAGCTGTGGAATATGGGGATATCACTGTCACGGGGACTGTCGATACAACGCAAGCAGGCAAGTACGAGGTCACTTACAGCTATCACGGCGTAGAAAGCAAAGCCATTATCACCGTCAAAGCGGATCAAACCACAGTCAAAGTCCACAATAGCGAGTTGTACACAGGGGAAAACTGGAAAGCTATGTATAATTTCGATAGTGCAACGGATCGAGATGGTAAACCTGTTGATTTTGGGGATATCATCGTTACAGGCAGAGTGGACACAATGAAAGCAGGCAAGTACGAGGTCACTTACAGCTATCACGGCGTTGAAAGCAAAGCCCTTGTTACCGTCAAAGCGGATCAAACGACAGTCAAAGTTCACGATAGCGAGTTGTACACAGGGGAAAACTGGACTGCCAAGGACAACTTCGATAGCGCAACGGATCGAGATGGTAAACCTGTTGATTTTGGGGATATCACTGTTACAGGCAAAGCAGATACAACAAAAGCTGGCAAGTACGAGGTCACTTACAGTTATCATAGTGTAGAAAGCAAAGCCATTATCATTGTCAAAGCGGATCAAACGGCAGTTAAAGTTCACGATAGCGAGTTGTACACAGGAGAAAAATGGACAGCCAAAGACAACTTCGATAGCGCAACAGATCGGGATGGTAAACCTGTTGATTTTGGGGATATCATCGTTACAGGCAAAGTGGACACAATGAAAGCAGGCAAGTACGAGGTCACTTACAGTTATCATAGTGTAGAAAGCAAAGCCGTAATCACCGTAAAAGCCGATCAAACGATAGTTAAAGTCCACGATAGCGAGTTGTACACAGGGGAACAATGGGAAGCCAAAGACAACTTTGACAGCGCAACGGATCGGGATGGTAAACCTGTTGATTTTGGGGATATCACTGTTACAGGCAAAGCAGATACAACAAAAGCTGGCGAATACGAGGTCACTTACAGTTATCATAGTGTAGAAAGCAAAGCCATTATCATTGTCAAAGCGGATCAAACATCCATAAAAGTTCACGATTCAACGATCAAGCAAGGCGATGAATGGTTGCCAGAAACAAACTTTGATTCTGCCACCGATCGTGATGGCAAAAAAGTAACCTTTTCAGAAGTAGGAGTCAACGGCACAGTGAACAACAACATAGTCGGTCAATACACGGTTTCCTACTATTACGGCGCAGTGATTGTCCAGGCAGTGATTACTGTACAAGCAAAAGTCAGCGAAGCGCCTAACGAAACACCTGAAGAAACGCCAACAGAAGTACCAGAAGAAAATCGTCCGGAAAGTGAGTCGCCTGCGACTGAAATCCCTGAAACTGAAGCGTCTGATCCAATAATAGAAGAACCGATCAAGACACGTCCTGAGACAGAGACGTCAGAAACAAACGATCAAGAGAAAAACGGAAAACGGCCATCAGAACAATCAGACAAACCCTCAGCAACGGGACAGAAAGCACGGATCAAAGCAAGCAAACAATCCACTGCTAAGCAACTGCCAAAAACAGGAGAAACAAGCAGTGTCTTGCTAAGTGTGACAGGTATCCTATTCTTAATCGGCGGACTGGTGTTCTTGTACCGTAAGAAATCATGGAGAAAACAACAATAGGATCAACAGAAGAGTTAGCAGAATAAAACATACAGGACGAACAAGCTGGATGAATTGCTTTAAGAGAACAAATATCGGTCTTTAAGCAATCACAAACATCAGCAATGTTCGTCCTGTTTTTTATATAGTGAGCAGCCGAAAGTACTAAGTTCAACCAGCACGTGTATTTATGAAATGACCTCATCCTTCTCCAGACTAAGATAGCGATAAAAAGTCGAGCGCTTTAAGCCTGTTTGGGCACAGATATCCACAACGGCTTTTCCTTCCTTTTGATAAAGGTGCAATGCGTGTTGGATCAGTGCGGGATCGATTCGTGGACGACCGCCAATATTTCCTCTAGCACGTGCGGATTCTAAGCCTTCTTTGGTCCGTTCAACGATGATGTCTCGTTCGAATTGGCTGAAGGCTTGGAAAACAGTCATCATTAATTTTCCTTGAGGGGTTTGTGTATCAAAATTTTCTTTGATACTGATGACTTTTACACCTTTCTTTTCAAAAAAGTAGACGAGATCAATCAGGTCTTTGGTACTTCTTCCTAGCCGCGAGAAACTTTCAATAATGATTTTATCGTTTTCTTTCACTCGTTTTTTTAATTTATTTAATTCAGGACGATTTGCGCGTACACCACTGATCTTTTCAGTATAAATTTTGTTGCATTCATACCGGTCAAGTAAATCCAATTGACGAGAGAGATCCTGTTGTCTTGTGGATACACGGGCGTATCCATAAACCATATTTGTCATACAAATTCCTCCAGTTGCACAAAAAGAGTCTACATAGAGAATACCTTGTTTGTTCACTTAAGTACATATTCTAACACCAACTTAAGTAAATTTGGGAAATAGGAAGGTTTTTTTATAGACGCAAATATTGTACTATAGAAAAGAAACCAGTCGGTGAAGGAGAAACACGGAGGGCAAAATGAGAGAATTGCAGTTAAATTTTATGCTAAACAAAACGACCGTTCGATGGCTTCAAATGTTAAATACCTTTGAACGAGAACGGACTTGTTCCATCGCAAGTTTAGCCAACAAGCTTGATGTGACCCAACGGACGATCAGCTCTGACATCAAGGAATTGAAAACCTATCTGCAGGAGGCAGCGGAATTTACTCTTGAAGCCAATGGCTATCATTTTAGGGAAACTGATCCGAAAAGATACTTGTCTCAAAAAAAGGAGCTTGTTGCAGAAGAAGGCATGTATCAAATCGTGGAAGCCATTTTCCACGGTGAATTCTGTTCGGTTGAAGAGTGGGCGCAGCGCTTGTATGTATCAGAAAGTACGATGCGTCGCTATTTGAATACTGCTTCTGCGACGTTACGAAAGTATCATTTAGAGTGGATCTTGCAACCGGTCAATTTGAGTGGATCAGAAGCCAATATTCGCAAGTTTTTTATAGATTTTTATTATGAATCAGATGTCACGCCACATACGCTCTTGCCCCCCAAAGAACTGATTGCGTTAGTCAGTGATGCCTTCTCAAAAATTCCCACAGCGCTGGTGAATACAGGCGTTTCTCCGAGTGATTTTTATTATAGTTTGTATATTGCGATCAAGCGCTATCAACTGGGAAAGACCGTTCAGATTCCTCGATCGTTGGCAGCAATCGTCGAAACGCATGAGGCGTTTGCGATAATGAAGAATTTAGCGCCTAAAATCGAAGCGCTATACCGAGTAAGACTACCGCAACAAGAAATGATGTGGCTTTATTTAGTGACCGTGATGAAACGAACTTTGACCGAGCCTGAAAAAGAGCAGCAATTCGTTGCAGCGTTTGGGCTGTATCCTGAACTCGAAGAACTGAGTCAGCGCTTCGTGCAAGAATGGGGCATTTCCTTTCAAGAGCCTCAACAGGTCCAGACGATGATCCACGCCTTTTTTCTGTCAAAGAAAATCAATGAGCAGCTGGCGCCCGTTTTAAATCACTTGCTAACAGAAGTAAAAAATGAAGCGCAAAAGCATGGTTCTGCTGCTTATCAAAAAAATCTGGCATTTATGAAGCAGCACCAAGCGATTCTAGGGGTCAAACAGGAGTATCTGTCAGATGTTTGTGCCGCACTGACCCTTTACAGTGAAGCAATCAGGGAGCTTTATGCACAAAAAGTCAAACGGATCGCGTTGATAATAGAAGGTGATCTCTATGCCTGTCACACGATTCGTGCGCGCTTCTTGCGTTATGTCGGCAACGACCATCGGGTATTCTTTCCAAAAATCAATGAATTGACGAGCGATTATTTGAAGGAAAACGCCATTGATCTTGTGGTCACGAATTATAGTGAATATTTATCAGAGTTCATCTTATCGACTGACTCTCTTTTACTCAAAGCAATTCCCGATCATCAAGATTGGCTAAGAGTGATTGAAAAAATCGATCCTCAGTTAGGGCAAGCGTTAAACGTTCCCACAGCCTAATCCACGTGTTGCAACACAGCATGACGAGGACATATGTGAATAGATCAAAGAGAAAAGCCGCAACCGTTACGATCGACGGGTGCGGCTTATATTCGTTTGTCTAATAAAAAAAGGAGTTATCTGAAAATATGCCCACTGTTCCTGAATACCAAAAGATTGGGTTGTTTTGGTGAAAGAACAGCCTAAGCGAAAATAATTAGTTGGCATTTATTAGTTTATCAAAAATCGCTTCAAAGGTTTTGAACGTATCACTATCTAACTGACAAAGCCATAAAAGGTAGCTTTTTTCTTTGAATGTCCATTCGATTGAAGGGTAAGAGGCAATCAAGGCATGGTATTTCTCTCGTTGTTCACTGGTAGCTAATAACCACCGCTTCTCAAAAATCTTTTTCTCTTCCATTTTTTATCTATCCCCCATAAAGAAACGTTGCCTGAAACTTCACTAACGGGCAACGTAAATCTAATGATACGCAGATCTATATTTAGTATACCAAAGAAAAATGAATTTTTTTAGAAGATGTGTAAAATTACAACGGATTTCTTTTATTTTGCTTTTTTTCGGACATTTTTTATAGGAAAGAAGCATTTTGTTGAAGGCAACTGTTGATAAAAATGTTTCTGTCAATGCTAAGAATGAGTAGGAAGAAACCTTGTATCCTTCTTATTGAGTCAAGTGGTTACAGGTAATAACAAAAATGGACGATCCTTTTTAAATCATAAGGAATCGTCTTTTTTTATAACGCTTTTTTTTGCACAAACTTTCAAAATGCCTTATTTGAAAAGAAAATGAAAATCAATTTATTCACACAGGTTTGCAAATCTTGATTTATTGCTCGATGAGCAACCGTGTTAAATTTATCCACGTCAAAAGCAATAAACTTTCTTCAAAAAAAAATCATATTTTAGTTCTTATTTAGGTATTTAGTGAGTTTGTTTTGAATAGGTTGTTTCAATAAGGACTAAGACTGATATTTTTCGAGGGAGTAAGAAAGGGTGACTGGTAAAAACGTGAAATGAATCTTTAAAGTACAAGAGAAAGAATAGAGAAAAAGGAGTTACTTATGAATAACAAATTTAGTAAAAAAGTCACAGGTTTATTGTTGATCAGTCATTTAACATTATCCACTCTACCCATTACCGCGTTTGCTTCAGATGAGAGTGCTGTTTTACCGGAGGCGCAAATCGAAAGCACAAGCGAGTCATCTATGGGTCAAAGTGGTCTGCCAGTTCTAGATCCAGAAAGTAATACTGATACAACTAAAGAAGATGTCGCTGATCCGGATAAAGAGAATGCTGCAGAAACTACTCCAACAGTAGAAACCGCAGAACAAGAAGCACCTGTTGAATCAGAAGAAAATGACAGCACATCCAGTATTACTGAGGAAGAGACAACGGAGTCAATTCAAGCGAGAAACATTCAAGATGCCCATGTACGGACTACAGAAGAGTTCATATCTGCTTTACAGAATTCTTTGATTCGAAACATTTATTTAGAAAATGATATTAGTCTGACTAGAACATTTAACATTACTACTGATAAAAATATTTACGGAAATGGGTATACCCTTGATTTGAATTTTTTCACAGTTGGTTTAGCTGCTACAGGAATCGTAGCCAATATTGAAAATATCAACCTTATCAACCAACAAATTTACTCATTTTTTTGGTCAGAATTTCAAAATGTTACAGTAAATTATCGTGATGTAACATCGTCTGGTCGCCAATTTATTTATCTTGCACATGGTACAGCAAATTTATATGGGACAATTGATGCTACAGCGAGTCTGGAAGAGAATTTCCAAGGTGGAGATTTGATTATTAAAGAAGGCGCAAATGTCGATTTCAAAAATACGTCAGCTATTAACGCCATTATTTCAAAAACTGGAGTCACTGTAGAAGATGGGGCTGTTTTAAACGTAGAATCTAGAGGAATTGGCATGTATGTCACTCAAGTACCCGCTATCAATATCCGTGGTGAGGCGAACTTCGATTCTTCACAAAATATAGCTATTTATGCACCTGTAGCAAATGGTTATATGACTATTCACGAGCATGCCAAATTACGTGCGACTTCTAAAGTCACGAATCATGAAGCGATTATGCTGCTAAACGGCTCCTTGACAGTTAAAGATGGTGCTACTCTAGAAGCAAGCTCTGAAGGAACAGAATCAACGATTCAGACTGGAAATTTAATGAGTTTCGAAAAGGGGTCGAATTTCCTAGTGACAAATACGAGAGGACCAGCTTTGGGCGCATATGCGAAGCCAACTGATGTGGCTATTGAGTCATTGAATGGTTTGGACACTTGGGCTGTAGGGAATACGCAAACAGATAATCCAACAAACAGTTATTCTGGTCATTTGACAGCAGTCTTTTCGTTAAATACTTTTACTACAGGACAGGTAACGTCTAACTTAATTTCGAACAATCCTGACTTTCAAGCAAACTTCAGCTCGGGAAGAGTTGGAAGAATCGCTGGAGGAAGTTTTGTTAAAAGACAAGAAATTGCACAAACCACAGTCAATGAAGTAACCAATGAAGACGAAACTGTTACTGGTAAAGCAGAACCCAATGCTGCTATTGATATTTTTGTAAACAATGAAGTAATTGCTTCTGGAACGGTAGATTCTACTGGTAACTATGAGATAAAAATTCCTAAACAGACTACCGGCACTGTCATTCTTGTCAACGCATCAATTGACGGTTTAGAATCATCTGCTCAAACGACGGTTACTCGAGCATCTTTGACAGAGACAACAATATCTGAAATTACTACAACAACAACTCAAATTAATGGTACGGGTGAGCCAAATGCATCAATTGAAATAACAGTTGATGGCACAGTTATCGCCAATGGACGTATCGGTAGTGATGGAAAATACAGCTTGACCATTCCTTTGCAAAAAGAAGGCACTGTTGTTCAAGCACAGGCGACTTTAAACGGGTTGACATCTAATGCTGCGTCAACGGTAGTTACTGCGGTACCTACAATCACCGAAGGCACGATTACACCAGCAAGCTACAATGTTTCTTCGGGCGATCAGTTCCTGAGAGGGTCGTATACCGGTGATGTAGCTTCTGCCCGTGTGTATGTAAATGGATCATCCGTTCGTGGTGGGAATTTTGCTGAAGGTTCGTTTGAATTCTTTATCGGCAATCGCATCCAATCCGTAGATGATGTCGTAGAAATCGAAGCCTTGGATCAAACTGGCAAAGTACTTGATCGGACAATCGTTGAATTGACTAGAGATTTGGCTGGTACGATCACACCGGATCAATACCGAGTTGGCGAAACGATGATTACAGGGACCTTTACGGGTGATGTCAACTTTGCACGTTTAGTGATCAATGGCACGCCTTCTAATGCATGGGGTGGTACTTTCAATGCCGATGGCACCTTCTCGTTTTATGTAGCGAACCTTGGGATCAAAGCTGGCGACAAAGTTGAGATCCAAGCGTTGAATCGTCAAATCAATGGCAACACGGAAGCCATCGAAGTGCTAGAAACCAAAGAAGTAACAGTGATTGATCAACTTCAAGGGACGATCACACCAGATAAATACAATTACACTGATACCACGATTACGGGAACCTTTACGGGGGATATCAATTTTGCCAACTTGGTGATTGATGGACAATCGGTAGGTAACTGGGGTGGTACCTTCAACAAAGAGACGGGTCGCTTTGAATTCTTTGTTCACGCACAATTTAGAGACCAGATCAGAACAGCAGCGAAAGTTGAATTACAAACTTACCATCGTGAAACAGTCGATGGACAAACGATTGATCATAAGCTGGTGTTGCAGCCGGTAGAAATCGTCAGAGCAACAGGTACGATTCAACCAGCAGCCTTCAAAGTGACAGATAGTGAAATTACCGGAACCTTTACTGGTAATGTGAATTTCGCCAACTTGATCGTTGATGGGCGTTCAGTTTCATGGGGGGGTACCTTTAACACAACAGACCAAACCTTTACTTACTTTGTCAATCAAGATACACGTAATTTAATTCGCGATGCAAAAACAGTTGAATTGGTTGCTTATCATCGGGAGGTTGTTAATGGCCGTCCGGTGGACACCGAATTGGATCGCAGTGTAGTCACTATCGATAAAGAATTTACTGGAACGATTACACCAAACCCATACAAGCTGGGGGATCGAATCGTTACGGGGACCTATACAGGTGAGGACATCAACTTTGGTCGACTAGAAATTGATGGCATGATCCTCTGGGTGAGCGGTTTTGCAGATGGAACCTTTACCGCCTACAGAGACGATCACGGTGCCGATGGCAATGGCAAACATCCACCAGCCATTGTGCCAAATGGCTGTCGTGTCGACTTTCAAGATCCCTTCATCAATGATTTTTGCCAAAAAATACGGCAACAGGAGTGTGCCGAAGGATTGGACCAGCATCAAAAGAAATAAACTGAAAAAGAAGCGTCGTTCTTCTTTATAAAATAACTGTAATTGTTTCATGATTTCCCTCCAAAAATGTCGTTCTATGGTAGAATAAACTGTAACGTTACGTTACAGTCAAGCAAGGAGTGAAATTTTTTTGAAAAAACAATTGACCATCAGTGAGATGTCCGCTTATGCTGGCGTGAGTCGGCGCACATTGATTTATTACGATCAGATCGATTTGTTCAAACCGCAATCGATTGGTGAAAACGGCTATCGCTATTACGGCTTTGAACAATGCCTTGAGTTAGACGTGATTTTGATGTTGCGTTCTTTAGACATGCCCTTGCAAGACATTCGTCAATTTTTAAAAAACCGCAACCCGGAATACACGCAAAAGGAACTTGTGGAACGGCGAGGAGAAGTCCGTACCAAAATCGCTGCGCTACAAGAATTGGAACGAACCTTCGATCGCTACATCCAGCGCTATGAGAAAGTACAGAAAGCCGATTTTGAGACCTTTACGATAGCGCACCACGAAGCAGAGGCGTTTATCGTTTCTGAAGAGATCGCTGGCGATGATCCAGAATCTGCTTATCAAGTGTACGCCCGTTTTTATCCGCTAGTGGATTATAAAGATGCCTTCAGTGGCTATCCCATTGGCTTTTTAAGTGCCGGAACGACGTTGGAGGATCAGACTTTTCACGCATCGCCTTATCGGGCACTGATCTTGATTCCCCAAGATCGGCTGCATCTCTATCCTGAAAAGCTGATCATCACGCGTCCTACTGGCACGTATGTGTCTGGGTTTGTCAGTGAGGGAGAGGAACAAATTGCTGCTTTTACCCATCGCATCCAAGCCTTTCTAAAAGAGAATCATTTAAAGATCGATGGCGATGTTTGGGAATTGTTATGGCAAGATGAAGTCTTTACCGCCCAAAAAGAATTGAAGATATTTGAAGTGATGGTTCCAGTGAAGCCCGAGTAATGGACGAGGCACGCGTATCTGTAGGAACCGAAAATCAAGATACGCAATAGCAATGGTTGTTGCGGGCTTTTCAATGGAAGCAAAATAGAAGCAAAGGAGATGGACGAAGCCAGATCGTATCCCTACAAAGAGCCCTGTGAAGCGTTGAAATTCCCATTTTCCTTTTTTCTCGTTATACTTGAAAGAACAGATGAGAAAAAAGGGGAAATTTTAATGAAAAAAGAAACAGGATTACGCTCGTTTTATGCGTTGATTGGTGTCGCCATTTTAGGATTCGGGGCGGCATTGCTGCGGGTCGGCGGAGTAGGGCTAGACCCATACACAGCAGCCAATATCGGTGTCGGCGAGCTGCTAGGGTTATCTCTGGGGGTCTATCAATTGATGATCAATATCGCTGTCCTAGTATTGATTTTTATCTTTGGCCGTCGCCATATCGGCATTGGGACGGTTATCAATATGGTGCTGACAGGATTCTTCATCGACTTTTATACCAACGTTTTTGATTGGTTATCCGTCGGTCCAAATAACTGGTGGCAGCAAGGCTTGTTCTTGTTGATCGGGATCATCTTCTTTACCTTCGGTGCGTCGTTTTATATGTCAGCGAATTTGGGCAGCGCCCCCTATGACGCGATCGCCCCAACCATCGTCGATCAGACGAAAGCCAACTATCGAGTAGTTCGGGTGATTCAAGACGTTGCCTTTGCCTTGATTGGGCTCTTCACAGGCGGGCCTATTGGGATCGGAACCTTCATCAGTGCCTTTTTAGTGGGCCCACTGATCAAATTCTGGGACAACCGTGTCTCTCAGCCATTCATCGAAAGCAGTGTCAAAAAAGCGATTTTTAAATAAAAAAGGTCTGCAGCAAAGAGAAGTCGAAGCGATTTAGTCACCCACTTCACTCAGCTGCAGTTTTTTTGCCATTTGATCAAGGAATTCTTGCATAATTGCTTCTCAGTCGCTAGAATAAAAAAGCCGAGGAGGGGTAAGTATGCAATTACCAACACCATTTATTGAAAAATACCAACGGTTGCTAGGAGAAGAAGCACCAGCTTTTTTTACCGCTTTAACCGATAATCAGCCAGTCAAAGGCTTTCGCTTGAATGTTGCTAAGCCGCACGCACAAGCGATGCTGGCAAAATATGGACCAGATGCTGTACCCGCCCCCTATGCAGAAGCTGCTTATATTGGCGAAGTTAAGGGCCGCTCGCTGCTCCATCAAGCTGGCTACGTCTACAGCCAAGAACCTAGTGCGATGATCGTAGCAACGATCGCAGCCGCTCAACCAGGGGAGCGGGTCTTAGATTTATGTGCGGCACCAGGAGGCAAAACAACGCAGCTGGCAAGCCAATTACAAGGGGAAGGGCTGCTTGTAGCAAATGAGATTTTTCCCAAGCGTGCCAAAATCCTATCAGAAAATGTGGAGCGTTGGGGCTTTCCGAATGTAGTCGTCACCAATCAGGCTCCACAAGAATTGAGCCGCCATTTTCCTCAGTTTTTTGACAAGATCGTGGTGGACGCCCCATGTTCTGGTGAAGGGATGTTTCGTAAAGATCCCGTCGCCTTAGAAGAATGGCAAGCAGATACGCCTGATCAGTGTGCAATCAGGCAAAAAGACATTTTGGCACAAGCCGTTGCGATGCTAAAACCGGGGGGCCAACTGATCTATTCCACCTGTACCTTTGCCCCAGAAGAAAACGAAGCGATGATGGCTTGGTTAATGGAGGAGTACCCCTTCACGATCGAAGCGATCGACTTGGACAATGTATCTCATGGGCGCAGGGAGTGGGGAGCTGCACCTGGGATTGAGAAAACCATCCGCTTATGGCCGCATTTAAACCAAGGAGAAGGTCATTTCGCTGCGAAATTGACCTCCCAAGCAGAAGCAGCGCCAGTGAAAAAGAAGAAAAAAGGCAAAGGAGCGACAGCCAAGAGTCCATTGGATGCAGCGACTCAAAAGTTGTGGCAAGCCTTTCGCAAGGAGTTTCCTTTTTTACAGGCACTGAATGCGACGCCTCAGCTGCTAGGAGAAAACCTCTGGCTCGTTCCTGAAGAAATGCCTTCTTTAAAAGGGATCAAGTTTATGCGCCCAGGTTTGCACGTCGGCGTCGTTAAGAAGAATCGGATCGAGCCAAGTTATGCGTTGGCATTGGCGATCCATGCAGAAGAAGGGGCACCGACAGTGCCAATCACTTTGCCGCAATGGCAGCAGTATGTGGCAGGTGAAACCTTGAGCGTGCCAGGAAATGCTGGATGGGTGATTTTGACAGTCGATGAGGTCCCCGTCGGTTTTGGAAAACAAGTCCAAGGAACCGTGAAAAACTTCTTTCCTAAAGGATTAAGATTCAAAGCGATTTAAACGAAATAGTGTTTTTATTTCAGTCCTCGTGCTATGATGGAAGTAGCAAAATAAGGGAGCTGATCGATATGAAAACATCATCAAAAGTAACGATTGGATTAAGCATTGCAGCGATCGCTGGGATCACTACTGCCGTCGTTGTATCAGACAAAGTATTCAATAAAGTACGCTTCGCTTGCAACCGACACAAAGTAAAAAAATTTGTCGATGACAAATTCAACGGCAATGAAAAATTGCTGGATGTCGTAGACGGCTTGTCTGACAATGAATTGGATTCGTTGTTAGGTGTGATGAAAAAAGTCAATGAAGGCCGCAACAAAATCTCTGTTTACGGAGACAATATCAAAGATTCGACAGAACATGTCAAAGACAAGTTGACGAGCTTTGTTGATTCCGTCTTTTAAGCCAATCATTCCATTTGAAACTCGCAGGGACATCGGTCTTTGCGAGTTTTTCTCGTCTTTCTAAGCGTTTTTCGTTATACTAACAAGGAAATGCACGAAATGGTGCGAGGTAGAGGAGTGAAAGTGAAGTCGTGGAAAAAACAAGTACCTTGACTGCCGAGGAAAAAGCGTTCTTTATGGAAGAAGCAATCAAAGAAGCCCGAAAAGCAGAAGGGTTGGCAGAAGTACCGATCGGTGCTGTCGTCGTCTTGGATGGTAAAATCATTGGTCGTGGACACAATCTACGAGAAACGCAGCAGCAAGCCGCAGCGCATGCGGAGATGTTTGCGATCGAAGAAGCCTGTCGCACTGTCGGAAGTTGGCGCTTAGAACAAGCGCAGCTGTTTGTGACCTTGGAACCATGCCCGATGTGCAGTGGGGCGATGTTATTGGCACGGGTGGAAGAAGTGTATTTTGGTGCCTACGATCCCAAAGGCGGCACTGCTGGTACATTGATGAATTTATTGGAAGATGAGCGCTTCAACCATTGGTCCTATGTGGAAGGCGGCATTTTAGAAGAAGCATGCGGCCAGCTGCTAACAGATTTTTTCCGAGCATTACGAGAAAAGAAAAAACAAAAAAAGGCTGGCAATCTCTAACGAAATACGTTATACTAAGTTTTGCCGAAAGGCTAGGACAATGGAGGTCTTGTGAAGCGTGTCAGATCCGGAAGGAAGCAGCACTAAGCAGGATTCTCCATGTGTCTGATTGAAAAACTGCTTGTTTTGAAGAAAGCAGTAGTACTAATTGAATCGATGATCATTCAACCCTGAGACAGACTGTCTTAGGGTTTTTTATTGTCTGAAAGTCTTTGTGACACCAAGGGCTGTTCTAATTGTATTCTGCTTTAAATCTAGGAAATCGATAGCAGCTCTCAGAGGGTTAAGTTGTATTTTTGATACAAAGGCTTTATTCCTGTTTAGAACCTTACTCTGATAACTTTTCCGTTGGCGATTTTTGTACTCTCAAAGAATCAGTAGTTCTGACGAACTGAAACATGGAATACCTGCTCTCGATATTCGATAGAATCGTCGTTTCAAGAACTCTTTATTTTCGCTTCAACAAATTGCCGCCGCCGTGTTATCGGTTGCAATTCCCCCAAATAACCAGAAAAAATCACTTTCCTTTTTACAGTCAGAAAAGTGATTTTTTCTTTTGAACAACTGTCACTGTAACTGTTTCTTGTTTACAAAAAGTCACCATTCTTTTCCAAGCATTCCAATGGTTTCCCAGAGATTTTATGCTATGCTTATTTTGTAGAGACTTCCGTCGTCTTTCTACTGGCAACCCTTGATGCCAAGAGAAATGGATAGTGATTTCAGGCGACGTATTTGAAAAGAGGCGCACAATGGAAAAAATTACGATTATCCATACGAACGATCTGCATTCCCACCTAGAACATTGGCCGAAGATGCGGCGTTATTTGGATCAAAGAAAACGAGAAGCGGATACGACCGAAGAGACAGTGATCGCGGTCGACTTAGGCGACTTTGTCGATCGCTGGCATCCTTTGACAGAAGCAACTGACGGCAAGGCGAATGTCGATTTGATGAATCAAGGACATTACGATGCGGTGACGATTGGGAACAATGAAGGGGTCGGCAATCCCAAAGAGGTCTTGCAGCATTTATATGACCAAGCAGAATTTCCTGTCATTTTAGGCAATTTATTTGATAAACAGGATTTACGTCCGCCGAAGTGGGCACAAGAATACAAAATCATGGAAAGCAATCAAGGCGCCAAAATCGGCCTGATCGCATTTACAGCACCGTTTCCGCTGACATATGCCCCAAACGGCTGGGACATTCGCGAACCTTTGGAGATTTTGCCTTCATTGGTGCAGCATTTGCGCCCCGAGGTCGATCTGCTGGTCTTGATGAGCCATCTAGGCATCAATGCTGACCGTCAGATTGCGAGGGACTTTCCAGAACTAGATGTCATATTAGGTTCCCACACGCACCATTTGTTTGAAAAGGGCGAAGTCATCAATGGCGTTCAAATTGGGGCAGCTGGCAAGTTTGGTTTTAACATTGGCGAAGTCGAAGTGGTCTTAGATGATCACCACCGCCCAATCAAGCATCGCGCCCGTGTGATTCCGACGGATTCGTTGGTGGCTTTTCCGCAAGATGAGGAAGAGATCGCCGAATACCTATCGATCGGCCATCGCTTGCTGCGGGCAAATCAGGTGGCAGAAATTCCAGCAGCGTTTACGAGGGATTGGCAAAGTGAACATTCCTTGGTTCGGGAGGCGCTTTTGGCATTATGTGCCAAAGGACAGACGGATGCTGCCATCTTAAATACGGGGCTATTTTTAGATGATTTGCCGCAAGGACGGGTCGATCAAGATCAACTGCACACGATTTTACCCCATCCGATGCATTTGATTCGGGTGACACTGCAAGGCGCGGATGTCATTCGATTGGTCTTAGAAATGGAAAAAAATCGCAACTTTTTGCGCAATTTCCCAATTATGGGGATGGGTTTTCGAGGGAAGATTTTTGGCGAACTGGTTTATGAAGGCATCCGCTTTGATGAAAAAAACCACCAAGTATTGTGGAAACAAGAGCCCGTCGATCCTGCTCAAAGCTACACGTTGACCCTTGTGGATCACTACTTGTTTATTCCGTTTTTCCCGACGATCGAGATTGCTGGAACCGTTGAGTTTCTTTTTCCAGACTTTATTCGCACAGTGGTCGGTGATTACCTGAGTCAGAAATACCCCATTCACTAGTTCGTCACTCCTTCAGCTGGTTTTTGCGAGAAAACCGCGACTATCATTGGGGAATAAAACAAGGTATAATAAACAGCAGGTGGTGAAAAAATGACCGAAAAACAAACGATCACAGATGAAATGACATCTGTACTAGAAGAAATTATTGAAGAACCAGCGAAACAACCGCAAAAAGGCGAGTTGGTGACTTTGTTAAATGATGAAGAATTAATGATTGGCAATCGACAATACAAATTGGTCATGGATTATCGTGAAGGCTTCAATCCAGAAAAACTTGGCGAGCGTTACAGTGAAGTGTTGGCACGTTATGATTATATCGTAGGCGATTGGGGTTATGAGCAGCTGCGTTTGAAAGGCTTTTTTGAAAAGGATAACCGCAAAGCATTACCCGATCAGCGTATCGACATGCTGGAAGACTATTTGTATGAGTATTGCAACTTCGGTTGTGCCTATTTCGTGATCCAACGAGTTGGCGGCAAGAAAGAAAAAAGTACCTCCCGCCGACGCAAGAAAAAGCCAACCCAAAACAATCAAAATCAAAACGCACAACAAAACGCCCATATAGAAGAAAAGCGTGACACCGTACCGCAGAAAAAAAGCAAACCAACGATCAAAAATCGTAAACCAAAAGAAAAGAACGTCAAAAAAACCGAAACAACCACGGTGAAAAAAGGCAAAAAAGAGTTTACGATTCGACAAAGGGAAGAATAAGATGAAATATAAAGGCTATTTGATTGATTTAGACGGCACGATTTATTTAGGAAAAGCGCCGATCCCTGCTGGGAAACGCTTCGTAGAATCCTTACAAGAAAAAGGACTGCCCTATTTATTTGTGACCAATAATACGACCCGCAGTCCCGAAGTCGTGGCGCAGCGATTAGCGGATGAATTTTCGATCCATGTGGCACCAGAAACGATCTATACCGCAAGCTTGGCGACGATCGATTTTATGAAAGATCATGGCAAAGGCCGCAAAGTATTTGTGATCGGCGAAGCGGGGTTGATCGATTTGATCTTAGCTGCTGGGTTTGAGTGGGAGGAAACCAACCCAGATTATGTCGTGGTTGGCTTAGACAACCACGTGACGTATGAAAAATTTGTTTTAGCAACGTTAGCGATCCAAAAAGGAGCAACCTTTATCGGGACCAATCCCGACAAAAATATCCCGACGGAAAGAGGTTTATTACCTGGTGCAGGTTCACTGATCGCAATGGTGGAGACTGCCACCCAAACGCAACCGATCTTTATTGGCAAACCAGAAGCCATCATTATGGAAAAAGCGGTGGCACACATCGGCTTATCAAAAGAAGAGGTCTTGATGGTGGGGGACAATTACGAAACCGATATTCGCTCGGGGATCCAAAACGGGATCGATTCTTTGCTCGTATTATCTGGCTTTACCCCGAAAGCGGCAGTTCCGACATTACCAGTAGCACCAACCTATGTGGTTGATTCTTTAGATGAGTGGGATTTTGAACAATGAAAAAACAAGTGTGGCTTGAACGCTTAGGATTTGTCTGCTTGTTTTTGTTTTTGGTCAGTCTGGCGATCACCCTAACGATCAATTTTCGACCGTTATATTGGTTTGATGTCGATCACTTGAATCTGCTGGATTATACCTCGCTATCAAGAGAAGAGTTGTTGAAGAACTATGGCTTATTGTTAGATTTTCTAAACAATCCCTTTGCAAGTACGCTCGCCTTGCCAGATTTTCCAATGTCTGAAGCTGGCGCTGGGCATTTTTACGATGTTAAGCAGTTGTTTCTATTAAATTATGCCGTGATGATCGTCACTTTGCTGCCCAGTATCTGGTTCGTCAATCGGTTACGGCAAAAACAACAGCAATGGCGCTTGATTCGTCCCTTTCAATGGGGAATGATTTTGCCGCTGATTTTCGGGTTTTTGATGGCTGTCGGCTTTGACCGCTTTTTCGTTACGTTCCATGAGATTTTCTTCAGTAACGACGATTGGCTGTTTAATCCAGCCACCGATCCGATCATCAACGTGCTGCCAGAAACGTTTTTCATGCATTGCTTTATTCTCTTTTTCGTCTTGATTGAAGTCTTCTTTTTTGCCTTCTATTGGTGGGGCAAACGAGGCTTGAAAAAAAACAGCGCAATGAAAAAAAGACCAACGATCCCCTTCCTTTGAGGGAGGCGAATCGTCGGTCTTTTTTTATTGCGTAATGTAATGAGATTTACTTGGGTGTTGATGGGCTAAGCGACTTGCGGCAGAAGCTGCGATGGCACCTACGATATCATCTAAAAAGGTGTGAACGCGGGGACCGTCGTGCTTGTTCAGTTCTTTCAGAATACCCGGTTTGACTTTATCAATGTATCCGTAGTTAGTAAAGCCGATCGAGCCGTACACGTTGACGATGGATAGAGCGAGGATCTCATCGATCCCATAAAGCCCTTCGTCTTCTTTAACGATTTCTTGCAGTGGATGCAGCAGTTGATTTTCTTCTGCCAAAATATCCAATTGGACCCCCGTTAAAATCGTGTTGTGGACTTCCCGCTTGCTTAAGACAGCGTTGACGCTTTCGATACACATCTCCAAGGTGATGCCTTCAATGTAGTCTTTTTGCAAGAACATCACCAGTTCACCGATGTCTTGCAACGAGACACCGCGGTCGGCCAACAATTCTCTTGCTTTGTCTTCAAGTGTTTTGCTTTCTAATACCATATAGTTCCCCTCCATGTAAAAATAGTTTATTCAAAAGTCAACATGCGACTGATGGATTGCGATCATAAGTAGTGCCCTATTCCAGTTGCAGGCCATGCCGTTTGGGTTTTAATCCCTTCTGACATCCACTGAAGCACAGGTGTTGGCTAGTTCTGCTTTGGCTGCCACTGCCCAAGGATGGGGGACCACCAAGTCACCAGCAAAAAGCCAGTCCATATAATACCCAACGGCGGCTTCCAAGGAATCATCGAGGCGGTCTAATAAGCCGGTTAAGAAAGGCGCTTGATCTTTGCGATCCCATTTGATTTTGTCGGCTAAAAAAACGATCAGATCGAGACGATTATATTGGGCCTTTAAGGTGGTATGACAGCTGATGGCGGACAGAATGTCTGGATCAGACACCTGAAAAACCGTTTTTGCCAACAAAGCGGATTGCTGCTGATGCAGCAAAAAAGGTGCTTGCCGCTCCGCATCTAAGATCGGTTCGCCTACTGCTATCTGCAAGGCGATTCGCTGGTCATTAGGGATGACGACGCTGACATCGTGCAGCAGTCCTGCCAAGTAAGCTTTCTCCGCATTGACTTGAAACCGTTCTGCCAATCGTTTGGCTTCTTGGGCAACGGCTAGATTGTGGACCGCCGTTTCGGCATGATCGAAGGCTTCCAGATACTGAACCATTTGCTCAGTGAGGGTCTTGCCCTGTAAAGGGAGAGTATAGGCGGCAAGTTGACGTTGACCAGCTTGTTTCATCTCAGCTACTCCTTAAAAAGACTCGTACTGTGGGCAGGTTGTGTCCGCGTTTTGGGATCGATGTAGTGGAGCGCATTGTTCACCGCAGTTGGGGCTTCCCCGAAACCAGTAGCGATCAGGTCGACTTTTCCATCGTATAAAACGACATCCCCACAGCCATAGATCCCAGGAACAGACGTGCTCATATCTGAAGAGACGAAGACTCCTTGGCGACTGCTTTTCATGCCCCAATCCTTGATGTTCAATGTGGAAGAAAAACCGTAATTGACGATCAAAGCATCCAATGAAAGGCTGACCGTTTCATCACCCTTGACTTGCTGCAACGAGACACCAGTCAAACGTTGCTCTCCTTGGATTTCTTGGATCACATAAGGAGTCAAAATGTTGACGGCAGAAGCCTGTAATTTACTGACGCTATGTTCATGGGCACGAAATTCAGGACGGCGATGGATCAAGTAGACTTCACTAGCGATCGGCTCCAGCATTAATGCCCAATCGATGGCAGAATCGCCGCCACCGGCGATCGCTACTTTGCGTCCAGCATACTTCATTAAATCGGTGACAAAATAGTCTAAGCCGTATCCTTCAAAACGCTCGCTTTCTGGCAAAGTCAGTTTGCGCGGCTGGAAGGAGCCGTTTCCTAAAGCCAAAATCACGGCTTTCGAGTAATGGATTCCTTTGTCGGTGGTGACTTCGATATAGTCTTCTTGTTTTTCGACCGACAAGACGGTTTCTTCTAAACAATATTGGTGATTGAAGGTCGTCAACTGTTTTTCCAGGTTTTGGACAAGATCGCCCGCTTTGATTTTCGGATAACCTGGGATATCGTAGATGTATTTTTCTGGGTATAAAGTAGCAAGCTGACCGCCTAATTGCGGCAAGCTGTCGATGATCTTGGTTTTGGCGTTACGCATACCGGCATAGAAAGCAGAAAACATCCCGCTAGGTCCCGCGCCGATAATCGTTATATCAAAAATATCCATGTTATTCCTCTTTTCTAACCACGTTGGGGTGAAGCGTGTTCGTAGTGTACGAATAGCTTCATTATAGCAAAAATTATCCAAACTAGCATTTTTTCAATTTTCTGCTATCATGGATTTATGAGAGAGAAGGAGGAGTTAATGTGTCTGAATTTCCACAGTTAGCATTAGAAAAACAAACTGGCCATAAAGCAGTCATCAAAACCAATCGTGGGGATGTAGTTGTACAATTGTTCCCAGAATTGGCACCAAAAACAGTGAAGAACTTCGTTGAATTAGCGAAAAAAGGGTATTACGATGGGATCATCTTCCACCGTGTCATTCCTGATTTTATGATTCAAGGCGGCGATCCAACTGGTACAGGGATGGGCGGCGAAAGCATCTATGGTGGCAGCTTTGAAGATGAATTTTCAAAAGAATTGTTCAATCTTCGTGGCGCTTTATCCATGGCAAACGCTGGTCCAAATACTAACGGCAGCCAGTTTTTCATCGTAAACAATCAAAATGTTCCTAGCAACATGTTAGGTCAATTAGAAGGTGCTGGTTATCCAGCTGAAATCATCGAAGCGTATCAAGCGGGTGGTACTCCTTGGTTAGATTTCCGTCACACAGTCTTCGGTCATGTGATCGAAGGAATGTCAGTCGTTGATGAAATCGCTGGCGTGCAACGAGGACCACAAGATCGTCCAGTGCATGATGTAGTGATCGAAACGATCGAAATCAGCGAATAAAACAAAAGAACCCAAAAGCAGTTTCAACGGTCACCCTCAAGGAGATCGTTGAAATGGCAGCTTTAGGGTTCTTTTTTTCATAAGAAAGAGTTAACCGATCGGTTGGTCTTTAAACGCGGCGGCGATTTGATTGAGTGCTTTTTCTAATAGCTCTTTAGGACAGGCAAAGTTCAACCGCATATGGTGACTGCCGCGAGGACCAAAGATACTTCCTTGGTTCAATACGACATTGGCTTCTTTGATCAGTTTGCGCTGCAGCTGATTGTCCGTTAGGCCATAGGCAGAAAAATCTAGCCAGATCAAGTAAGTACCTTCGGGTTTTTGAAAGGTCACTGCTGGGAGTTGTTCAGTCAAAAAGTCGCAGACAAAGGTGCGATTTGCTTCTAAATAGGACAAAAGTTCTTCTAACCATGCTTCAGATTCACGATACGCTGCTTCAGTAGCGACCAAACCAAACGTATTGATTTCCCCTTGAACGTTGCGTTCTTGTGTTTTTGCAAATTGGCTGCGCAAGGTTTGGTCTTTGATGAATACCATCGAATTTTTGATCCCAGCTAAATTAAAGGTCTTGGTTGCTGAGGTCAAGATGATCGAAAAATCGGCAAAGCTTGGCTCGACTGTTTGGAAAGAAACAAAGTGATTTGGCGCAAAAACGATGTCTTGATGGATCTCATCACTGACAACGACCACCTGGTGCTTTTGACAAATACGGCCGATCGTCAGCAGTTCTTCTTTTGACCACACGCGACCGCCAGGATTATGAGGATTACATAGAAGAAACAATTTTACCTTCTTGTCGATGATGGTTTGTTCCATCGCCTCAAAATCGATGACAAAGTGGCCCTCTTTTTCTAGTAACGGTTCTTGAATTAAGGTCCGCTGATTGTTTTTGACAACATGGGCAAAGGGATGGTAGACCGGATCGTGGATCAATACGGCATCTCCTTCTTGCGTATAACTTTGGATCGCCAGTGCAATACTAGGGACGACACCGCTGTTAAAAAGGATCGCTTCCTTATTGATGGTATAACCATGACGTCTTTGCTGCCAATCGATGATGGATTCAAGCAGCGAATCAGGGATGGTGGAATACCCATAGATCCCTTGGGCAACTGCTTTTTCTAAAGCTTTTTTCACAGGTTCTGGTGCCAGAAAATCCATGTCGGCTACCCAAAGCGGCAACAAGTTTTCTTCCTTATAGGTTTTTGCAATGGTATCCCATTTGACGCTATTGGTATTTAAGCGCGGATGAACTTTGTCAAAATTGATCATGCGTTTCCCTCCTATATTGTGCAACGTTGTTTCTGATGCTTCAAATCTACCACTAGTTCAAGTATAATGAAAGTGGAAAAGAGAGGAAAGACTATGAATTATCAAATCGGGAACATTATAGAAGGAACAGTCACTGGGATTCAACCCTATGGTGCATTTGTTTCGTTAGATAAGGAAACACAGGGATTGATCCATGTTTCAGAGATCCAATCTGGGTTTACCAAAAATATCCATGAAGTCTTACAGATCGGGCAAAAGATCCGTGTACAAATCATTGATATTGACGAATACAGCCAAAAGATCAGTTTGTCCCGCCGTACATTGGAAACGAGTTTTGTTCAGCCACCCTTTAAGCGTAAACGCTACTTTACAAATAAGAATAAGCGGATCGGTTTTCGTACGATTGGAGAAGCTTTACCAGTGTGGGTGAAAGAGGCCAAAGAAATGTTAGAAAAAGAAAACAGCAGCAGATAATCGTGCATATTTTCTGAAAATGTGCTAAAATTAGTTTACAAACAGATGAATAACTGAGGTGGGTATTTTGGGATCCAAAAAAGTAGCGGGTACAGTTATGATGCACTTAGCAAATGGTTCGAAACGATTTTTGATGCAAATACACGAAGGCACTGCGGAATTAGCGTCAACGGATTTTTCTGAAGATAAAACCGGCTTGGCTACGATCTTACAATTGTTTAAAGACCGTATCCACCTTGATGTGACAGCGATCGAACTCGTTGAGCTCACAAATGGCAATATTGATACGCAAAACATTCCTTTATTTGTTTTTGAAACACAAGAAGCAGGACAAACGCAACAGCTGCCAGAAGGGTATGCGTGGGAAGAGCCCAATATCTTTCGTAAGATCATTGAAGACTACGAGATTGAAGGCGTTCCGTTCTTTTAGCACCTGAATATTAGCGAAAAGACTGAAGACCGTTACGACGGTCTTTTTTTTATTGAAAACTTTTTGTAAATAAAATGAAATATTTCCTTGACCTGAGTCAAGAAGAATGGTAAATTAGTCAACGTTGGCAATTGAGCCAGCGGGTCAAAACAACAGTTGAAAAAACTTCAAAAAAAGACTTGACCAAAAATGCAACAGATGATATTATAACGAAGTCGCAATAATAAAACAGTTAATCAATGTTGATAGATCAACAAAATTAATTAAAAAAAGTTGTTGACAAATAACAAATCATTTGTTATTCTAATTAAGTCGCTGAAACAGCCGCTACGAAGTTGAAAAACAACGAGCGAAAAAAACTTTTAAAAAAGAGTTGACAATCAAATGTCGCTCTGATATGATATAAAAGTTGCTAACACAGCACGGTAGACCTTTGAAAACTGAACAAAGCAAGCAAACGAACCAATGTGTAGGACGTTTCAATTTATTGAAACAAATACATGCAAGCAATAGCTAGCAAAGTTAATTTTTATGAGCTTAATGACCGTATGGTCATTCAAACAAATCATTATGAGAGTTTGATCCTGGCTCAGGACGAACGCTGGCGGCGTGCCTAATACATGCAAGTCGAACGCTTTTTCTTTCACCGGAGCTTGCTCCACCGAAAGAAAAAGAGTGGCGAACGGGTGAGTAACACGTGGGTAACCTGCCCATCAGAAGGGGATAACACTTGGAAACAGGTGCTAATACCGTATAACACTATTTTCCGCATGGAAGAAAGTTGAAAGGCGCTTTTGCGTCACTGATGGATGGACCCGCGGTGCATTAGCTAGTTGGTGAGGTAACGGCTCACCAAGGCAACGATGCATAGCCGACCTGAGAGGGTGATCGGCCACACTGGGACTGAGACACGGCCCAGACTCCTACGGGAGGCAGCAGTAGGGAATCTTCGGCAATGGACGAAAGTCTGACCGAGCAACGCCGCGTGAGTGAAGAAGGTTTTCGGATCGTAAAACTCTGTTGTTAGAGAAGAACAAGGATGAGAGTAAAATGTTCATCCCTTGACGGTATCTAACCAGAAAGCCACGGCTAACTACGTGCCAGCAGCCGCGGTAATACGTAGGTGGCAAGCGTTGTCCGGATTTATTGGGCGTAAAGCGAGCGCAGGCGGTTTCTTAAGTCTGATGTGAAAGCCCCCGGCTCAACCGGGGAGGGTCATTGGAAACTGGGAGACTTGAGTGCAGAAGAGGAGAGTGGAATTCCATGTGTAGCGGTGAAATGCGTAGATATATGGAGGAACACCAGTGGCGAAGGCGGCTCTCTGGTCTGTAACTGACGCTGAGGCTCGAAAGCGTGGGGAGCGAACAGGATTAGATACCCTGGTAGTCCACGCCGTAAACGATGAGTGCTAAGTGTTGGAGG
>NZ_NGLH01000001.1:654409-754836 GCF_002140635.1 Enterococcus sp. 3G6_DIV0642
GGTCCCAAGGGTTGGGCTGTTCGCCCATTAAAGCGGCACGCGAGCTGGGTTCAGAACGTCGTGAGACAGTTCGGTCCCTATCCGTCGCGGGCGTTGGAAATTTGAGAGGAGCTGTCCTTAGTACGAGAGGACCGGGATGGACTTACCGCTGGTGTACCAGTTGTCTCGCCAGAGGCATCGCTGGGTAGCTATGTAGGGAAGGGATAAACGCTGAAAGCATCTAAGTGTGAAGCCCACCTCAAGATGAGATTTCCCATTTCTTTAAGAAAGTAAGATCCCTGAGAGATGATCAGGTAGATAGGTCAGAAGTGGAAGGCCAGTGATGGTTGGAGCGGACTGATACTAATCGATCGAGGACTTAACCAAAAAGAAAAAAGCACGTAAACTCGTAGAGTTTTGATTTCTTCGATCCAGTTTTGAGTGAGCAAAACTTACTCAATTGAATAGTGTGGTGGCGATAGCAAGAAGGATACACCTGTAACCATGCCGAACACAGAAGTTAAGCTTCTTAGCGCCGATTGTAGTGAAGGGTTTCCCTTTGTGAGAGTAGGACGTCGCCACGCATTTCAATTTTTCCGGCATAGCTCAGTTGGTAGTAGCGCATGACTGTTAATCATGATGTCGTAGGTTCGAGTCCTACTGCCGGAGTTGCTTGATAGCATCTGCTATCTTTTTTTTTGCATAAAATGACAAAAATAAAGACGTTGCCTTTGATGGGGTAGCGTCTTTTTTATTTAGATGAAATCAGAACGAAAAGGAAGAAGTATTGCTTGTACTGCTGTTTTTTTCTATACTATTAGAAAAGGAGACGATGGTGTGAGAAAAAAAGTGCTTTTTGATTTAGATGGAACGATCATTGATTCGAGTGAAGGAATCTATGGATCGATTCAATATGCGATGGAAAAAATGGGAGAAGAGCAATTAGCGCAAGACGTACTGCGGAGCTTTGTGGGGCCGCCTTTGATTGAATCCTTCCGTGGCTTGGGCTTAGATGAAGCTGCTGCCCAGCAAGCCGTTGCCTTCTACCGGGAAAATTATCGTCAAGCGGGCATGTTTCAAGTCCAACCATATCCATTGATCGAAGAAACATTGCAGGAGCTGGCGCAGGATCACGATTTGTATATCGCTACGTCGAAACCAGAAGTTTTTGCAAAAGAGATCCTGACCCATCTCAAGTATGATGGCTATTTCAAAGGAATCTATGGGGCGGATCTTGAGAATAAACGTGGGGAAAAAGCGGCCGTTATCCGCTACGCGTTAAATGAGATCGAAAAGGAGCAAAAAGCGCAGCAAACCATCATGATCGGCGACCGTGAGCATGATATTTTAGGTGCAAAAGAAAACCAGTTACCGGCAATCGGCGTTTTATATGGTTTTGGGTCAAAAGAAGAATTGCTTGATGCTGGTGCGATCGCTTTAGCCGCTGAGACACAAGAACTCTTAGCGTTGATTCCAGATTCATTATAGAGAAAAAGAGCTAACAAGCACCTTACAAGGCGTTTGTCAGCTCTTTTGTTACGCATTCGTTTGTTTCAGCTGCGGAGAGGCTTCCAATAAAAGATTGGTATCCAAATAGCCACTTTCGTTTTTCAAAATCAAGGTTCCTGAAGTTGGGTGAACATCTAGAATCAGATGACCAGTCAAGAACATTTGATCATAGGTTGATGTAAAGAAAGTAAACTGATTGCTTGAGACTAACTCATTATATGGGTCTAACGGTTCGTCGATCGGTGTGATCAAAAAACGTTCGCCGATCATACAGCATCCAGCTGCTGAAGAAAATTGGTTCGATCCGTCATTACTCGTCAGAATATATAAGTCGTGTCCTTCTGGAAAGCGAGCAGCGGCAGTAGGGGTAATATGTAAGTCCATTTTGCATGATCTCCTTTTTGAAACGAGTGAGCAGCAAACTGTTTCTCGTTTCGATAATTGTTGATAAACCAAGTGTATCACTCCTCTTAGGGATGTGACAGCAACTTGCTTTTCAACAAACCAAGCTTAAAGTTTTAGCAAGAAAAAGGCGATAATACCGATTATCAGCAAGAAAAGCCCTAAGTACAAGAGCACAGTGACCGCAGCCTGGAAAAAAGAGCGCATTTCTTTCACCTCGAATCATTCTTCTCTTCATTTTACTGCATAATCACAGAGACAAGTAAGGAACTTCACAAATCTTAAAGGAAGTTTTAGGTCTCTTAAGAGTAGACCTTGTTCTTTTTTGTAACGCTTCCATTTTTTGTGGTAAAATAAAGAAAAGGAGGCGATTTGGATGTTACGTAATTGTCAAAATGTACTTGTTGCCTTGGATGGGTCGGATCAGTCAGAAAAAGCGTTCCAAGAAGCACTCGCGATTTGTCGTATGAACAAAGCCAAATTGTATGTCCTCTCTGTTATCAACAATGCTGAGTTATCCACAAGTGCCTATGCTTTTGCGAAAATTTTTGACCAAGAAAAGTTGCGAGTGGAAACGGACATGTTGAAAAAAATCTATGATGCCAATCAGCATGGGGTAGAAGATGTTGAAGTGATCGTTGAAGTCGGCGATCCAAAACGCTTTATCATTCATGCAGCAACAGAATTGTACCCGATTGATTTGATCATTATCGGTGCAACTGGTAAAGGTACATTGACCCGAGCTGTCGTAGGCTCAACCACCGATTATGTCGTCAATCATTCGAAATGTACGGTGTTGGTCGTGAAGTAACTCAATGAATTCCGAGAAGTAGATAAGGTAATTTAAAAGATAAGTTGGTCACAAGATATCTTATTATGACTGAAGAGAAAAAGACCTTTTCGTTAAATTAATGAAAAAGGTCTTTTATAAAACGAAAAAAGAGAATTATGGGTGCTTTTAGTGAAAAGAACATAGAGGATGAAAAATTAATATCGTTTGTTCTATAAGAAAGTCAAAAATTTATTGATAATGAAATAGTTTATGACAACACTAAAAACAAGAACATGGTTCAAAAATGTTGTCCTATCGAAGCGGCTTAACGGGCTTAAACCGTCGATCTCATCCTTAAAATAAAGAGCACTACTGAATAAATCAGTAGTGCTTTTTATTTTGTTTTCATCCTTATTGTAACTTTTACAGAAAAATAAATGTTACTAATTGGAAAAGGAGATGTTAAATAGCTAAATGAGTCTAGTCGATGTGAACAGAATGAAAAACGCCGAAAAAATAGGCAAAAAATAAGAGGATAAGAAATCCTTGATAAAATAGATTTAGTTGAGCAAAGAGAATGAGAGCATCTCTTTGGCTTTGATTTTCTATCAATCCAGAAAGTGATTTTTGATAAGGAAATAGAATGTTTGACAACTCTTTATAATATAAAAGCTGTCATCACTCCTATATTAAAAATCGAAGGAGGAAAGGGAGGGTTAAGACAAAGCACAAAGTAATGAGTAGAATGTCGCGTGCGTCACTTTTAAAAATTTGTGGTTTTAGGTTTTTTTCTAATCAAATTAGAAAATTTTCAGAGCTTTGATGAACGAAGAAGAGTTGAAATACTATCTTTTAAAGCTTCCTGTTTTTTCTCTCTATGTTGGCTAAGTGGTGTATTCTATTGTTTATGTAATTAGGAGTGCAAGACTAAGAGAACTTTTTTGTTGCTAAATAGAAAAAGAGGACGATAGAGGAGGAGTCCTTAAAGATTATTACTCATTATATTTGCCTCATACATGAAATGCGTATAAAGATTGTGAATTAGATAAAAACTTTTTCATTAAGGAGAACAACATAACTTTAAGCGAAGTAAAAGGGGGATTAACTATGGATAAGTTCAATCAGCATTATTTACTTGTATTCTCAGTAGTATTGTTGTTAGTGATGCTTGTTTTTATGCAGTATAGAGAATATCCTGATTATTTTGTTATCACAGTTGTTTACTTAGTTAGTAGTTATTCGCTCCTATATAAGTTTAGAAATAGTTCGATAATCTCTAAAGCTATACTCTGTTTTACTTTATTGATTTTTGGTCTATTATTTTTATCCTTTGGTCTGTAAGATTACCCCTCCAAAATATCTCGTTTTTCTAATAGAGTTGACAAGAAATCATGATGGAAGTCCAGATCAAATCTTTTTAATATTTCCAAAGCGTCATCCATTTTATTTCTATCTTTGTAGATGTATCCTTCAAAAAAAAGAATCAGAACTTTACTTTTTAAATCATCACTCGATATATATTCGGTAAAAGAAATTAGTGTTTGTTCCATTAATTGTATTTCTCGCCTTTCTGCAAATAAGATTAATGAATTTATGTACATTTTTTCTATTAATTGATATTTCTGAAAAAGTTGTCTATAAGTTTCAAATTTCTTTTCAATAGATTTTAGAGTAAAACATATGTAATCTGTTTCAAAAAGATACATAACATTGATAAAAATTGTTGATTCGAATCTTCCCCAAGTCTCTACTTTATCTAAATAGTACTGAAATTGTTTTTTTAAATTTTTTTTCTCAGTATTACTCAAAGGGCTTATATTTAATTTATCTAAGGCTAATTTGTACTGGCTAATTAAATGAAAGTAATAGAAGTCATTATTGCTATTGTAGAGTTTTTCTAGTTCATCAACGTAATTATTTAAACTGTTGAATTTCTGGTTATAGTATAGTTTCTGTAGTTTCTCTGCAATTTTGTGTTTCCCATTTTTTTCAGCATGGCTCAAAAATACGAATTCTTCAAGTGAAACATTTAATTTGTCTAAGTATTGCAGGAGGATATGGAACTTTATAGATGTTCCTTCAATTTCGTAGCTGCTTAGAGTATTTCTATTTGAAATATTACGAGCTAGAGCTGCTTGAGAAAAATTTCTCTCAACTCTTAATTTTTTTAATAGTTGATTATGATCCATTTTATCACCTCATCGATCAATTTTAATTCCTTGAGTTAAGTGGTGTTATATTTTGTTTCATAATTAAAAGAGATTCTTATTACTATGATCAGGTTTAAATGCTACATGTACGGTATTCTGATGTTATTTTTCATTTTAAAACCAATTGTCAGAATAGTCAATAAATTTAATGTAGAAGTTTAAAGATTAGAAAATAGTAGTAGAGCAGTTATTCTAAAAAGCGACACAATGGGACTAGACTTACTTTTTCTTTGAAGAAATAAGGATTTATAATTAACGAGGGATATGATGGTTGTTGAGTTTTGGAGGTGTATGAATATGATAAAAAAGAGGCGGAAATATCAACTAGCAGGTTAAAAACCACAAATCCTTTGTGAGGAATATGGCGCATTAAGTATTGTGATACTGGTTGTCTTATTAAAAAAATGTTGAGGAAACTCATAAAAAGAGAAAGTTGATTCCTATTATACGTATGGAGTAGATACTAAGTTTAATCAAAGAGGTGATAAAAATGCCCTATTCAACTTCTTTTCCATTGGCGATAGAAGTCATTATTTTTATCCATATTAACAATGAAGAAAATTGTCATGAATTCCTTTCAACAAGGATCATTGCTGAAAACTTGAACATTCCTCTTTCAACGACAATCAAAATTATCTCCAAACTTATTCGATCTAATTTATTGGAGTCAAAAGAAGGAGCTCATGGAGGAATAGCTACAAAGAAAGATCTTTCTGAAATAAGTTTATACGAAGTGTTGGTTTCAGTAGAGAATAACGTTTCGTTATTCAAAATACCCAAAAATTTTACCAGTAGTATGAGAAAATACCAAGAAATTTTTGATAAAGGATTGGCAGCATTAAACCAGTTAGAAGATGATACGACAGTCTATTTAAAAGAAGTTTCTTTAAAAGATTTGTTGTAAAATTTTTTCTCTTTAACTAATCAAAATAAGTGTTAGGTTGAAATAGTTGGGATAAATTGGAGGTTTTACGATGAGTTTTATTGAATTTATTGATGTAAAAAAAGTGTATAAGTCAGGTGAGGTAGAGATAGAAGCTGTTAAAAGCGTAAATTTTTCAATTGAAAAAGGGGAATTAGTAATTATTGTTGGTGCTAGTGGTGCTGGTAAAACAACAATATTAAATATGCTAGGTGGTATGGATACTATTACCTCTGGTGAAATTCGGATGGGCGGATCAGATATCGGTTCATACAATGATAAAGAACTAACAAGTTATAGAAGAGAAAATGTTGGGTTTGTCTTCCAGTTCTATAACTTAGTTCAGAATTTGACAACAAGAGAAAATGTTGAACTAGCAGCTCAGATTTGCTCGAATCCACTTGAAGAAGAATCAGTTCTTACACAGGTAGGTTTATCCCATCGATTAGATAATTTTCCTAGTCAATTGTCGGGAGGAGAGCAGCAAAGAGTAGCTATTGCTAGAGCAATTGCTAAAAATCCTCAACTGTTACTTTGTGATGAACCGACAGGAGCTTTAGATTTTGAAACAGGAAAAAGAATTTTAAAAATCTTACAAGATACCTGTTTGATCCATGGGAAAACAGTTATTATTATCACGCATAATACTGCTTTTGAAGCTATAGGAAATAGAGTGATTAGAGTGAATAGTGGAACTGTAGTTGAAGAAAGGATTAATGTCGATCCATTGCCAGCGGATGAGGTGGTGTGGTAATGAAAAATATTCTTATAAAGAGTAATAAAAGAAATATTGTTCAAACATTAGGTAGGTATTTATCCCTTATCGGAGTTACCTTCTTAGGTGCTGGCGTATTAGCTGGCTTGTTAGCAGTTGCTCCAGAGATGCATAATACAGCGGATAAATATTTTGAATCACAAAATTTAATGGATGTGCGGATTGTCTCGCCATTAGGTTATTCAGAAAATAATATAGAGCAAATAGAACAAATGGATGAAATCGAAAACTATTATTTAGGAACAGTTTTAGATGCTGTCGGAAGTATAAACGCAACACAATATACTATCAGAGTCCATAGTCAACCATCTGAAGAAGCTGCTATAAATCAACTTCAACTTATTGAAGGACGATTACCTAAAGGGATTGGTGAATTAGTGATTGTTTTGCCGCCAGATGGAGTAGGTGATATCAATGTTTCAGATGAAATAATTTTTGATACAGAAGATACGGAGGAAATACTTAAAACAGATACATTTACCATTGTTGGGATAGTGGAAAGTGGATTATACACACATAATATTCAAGGGAATAGTTCAGAAGGGAGTGGGAATATTGATTTTGTTTTATTTGGCTCCCCAGATAGTTTTGGAGAGAATGTGGAAAATGAGATCTATGTGAAGCTTTCATCAGCTAAAGGATATAGCAGTTTTTCAAGTCAATACGATCAAAATGTCCGTTCTGACGCAAATAAAATCGAAGAACTAGGTATAGAGCAAGCGATGCAGCGATTTGAGGAACTAGAAAAAGAAGTCTTGCAAGCAGAGGATGATTTTCTTTCAAAAAAACAGGATGCTGAACGAACATTTATAGAAACAGAAGAACAACTCGCAAATGCAAAGAGGGAACTGGAAAATCAAAAACAAATGCTGAGTCAAAGCGAAGCAATGCTATCTGATATGGAATTTCAACAAAGCAGTTTGTTATTGAAAGAAAAGGAAGAAGAATATAAACAGGCTGTTGATCGTTTTGAAGAAGAAAAAAATAGAATAGAGAATGATCTTAAAGATGCTGAAAATCTTATCCAAAATTCGAAACAATTACTAGAAGATATTAAGCAACCTCAGTGGTATATAGAAACAAGAAATCAAAACCAAGGGTATGCAATCTACAAAGGAGACGCGCAAAGTATGGCAGGGCTTGCTACTATCTTTCCCATCATCTTCTTCTTAGTAGCTTCTTTGGTTTTAGTAACAACAATGACACGAATGATTGAAGAGGAACGGTTGCTAATAGGAACATTAAAATCATTTGGCTATTCAAATCCCCGTATTATGAATAGATATTTAGGATACTCACTTTCAGCTTCTGTTATAGGAAGTAGTATTGGCGTATTTGTAGGGTTTCGTACACTCCCGTGGATTATGTGGCAAGCATATTCATTTAACTATAGCATACCAGACATCGAAATGAACTTTTGGTGGAATTATGCAGTTCTTGCAATCGGTGTAATGCTATTGATCACCACGCTTGTGACATATATAATCACTCGGAAAGCTTTAAAAGAAACCGCTGCAGCATTAATGATTTCTAAAGCTCCCCCAGCGGGAAAAAGAATTTTTCTTGAAAAAATTTCTTTTATTTGGCGTAAATTATCATTTACTCAAAAGGTTACACAACGAAACATTTTTTTAGACAAGAAAAGAATGTTAATGACAATTATTGGAATTATTGGAAGTGCTGCGTTACTTGTAACAGGTTTTGGTTTGAGAGAAAGTGCAGATCAGTTTCCAATTGTTCAATATGAAGAAATCATGACTTACGATTTGGATACTCTTTTTACGGAATCTGAGATGATAAACGATGAGATAGAACAGTTGTTTCTTGACAAAGATAGGGTAGAAGATTATTTATTCATTCGAGAAGAATCTATCGAGATCTACAAAAAAGGTTTATCAGACGGAAAATTCTATATTAATATGGTTTCTGCTAAAGAACCTGCTGATTTAACAAAATTCATTCATTTATCCAATCAACAGAATCAAATTGACTTTGATGAAAATAGTGTTGTATTAACCCATAATATTGCTTCTATTTTAGGAATATCTGTTGGTGACAAAATTGAAATTAAACCATTATCAAATTCAGATTTTGAAGAACTTGAAGTGACAGATATTTCAAAAAATTTAGAAGGCAACTTTTTGTATATTAGTGAAAATAAATTTGCAGAAATATTTCAGGAAGCCCCCCTATATAATCGTGGATTACTATATGTTTCGAATGAATTTTCTGGTGATGAATTATCTAAAGAATTATCTAAGTTGCCTGTTGTTAAAAACGTGGATACATTAGAAGATAAAAAACAAAGTTTAGAAGAGAATTTAAGTAGTATTACTATGATTGTTATTATCTTAATAATCGTAGCGAGCATGTTAGCGATCGTTGTACTCTACAATGTGACAAATATAAATATCGAGGAGAGAAGTCGAGAAATTGCAACATTGAAAGTACTAGGATTTTATAACAGTGAAACAGATACGTACATTTTTAGAGAAATTATCCAATTAACTTTCATGGGAAGTGCATTGGGATTAGTATTAGGCGTTTTTATTTTTAGAGAAATCGTTCAGTCTATAGGAACAGAATACTGGATTTTTGGCACAGAACTATCATGGAGACCATTTCTATATGCTTTTACTTGTATAGCATTGTATACTTTTTTGGTTAGTCTGCTTATGATTCCAAAAATAAGAAAAATAGATATGTTGGCATCTTTGAAATCAAATGAATAAAGCTGTTATCAGCAACCTAAATTAAGAGGTGACTATGGTTTTGACGAGCGGAATAATTATAATGGGGGGGATTTGCTTTCTTATATTTTTGTTAATTGGACGAATGAGTACAACTAATGAAAAAAAATTGTTAAAGTTTGATATTCCCATAATACTAAAATTGAGAAAATTGAGTTCTAGAAAACTAATAATAATTTGCAAGTTATTTTCAAGCTTAGGAAGTATCTTTTCCATAATGGTTATCACATTCATATTAATTTTCTATTTGATGACAAGCAAACGTTTCGATAAATTTTTTCTTCGCAGACTAGTTGAAAAAGTCGTTACTAAATTCAAAAAAAAAAAAAGACAACGTCCGATAAACGTTGTCCTACCAAAGCCACTTGACGGGCTTGAACCGTCGACCTCATCCTTACCATGGATGCGCTCTACCAACTGAGCTAAAGCGGCGTGTTATTTAACACAAGATATAGAATACCGTAAAGGCGCTGCTTTGTCAATGAGATTTTCGGATATTTCTTGAGAAAAACACTTTGCGGGAAGGGAATTTTTTTAAAGGGGATTTTCTTGAAAAAAAAAACAAAAAATTGATTTTTGCTCTTGCTAAATTATCTGACTATTTGGTATAGTACAGATAGATTCTTCCGGCATAGCTCAGTTGGTAGTAGCGCATGACTGTTAATCATGATGTCGTAGGTTCGAGTCCTACTGCCGGAGTATCAAAAACGACCTTCGTTTCGGAAGGTCGTTTTTTTTTTGGTTGTGGATAGCCTGGGGATAATGGGTTCCCTAGTTTTTTCTCCAGAACACTCACTCCGCTAAGGAAATCTTCTGTACTAGTTCCTCGTATAAATCCGTCGTTTCGGCGGCTTTTTTATTTGTGTAAAAAACGGTTGGCCCATCTTTGGTGGTGACTTTTAAAATAGGTGTCGAGTTTATGTCCACGAACATTCTGGCAGGATCACCAGCAACGGTAAATTTACCAATTTGGTAACTGGCGGTTCCTACACCCATGGTACGAACACGAGGCGATGGCAAAGCTTCGATCAATTCCACCGTCTCTATATCTGCCAAAGAGACCGTTGTTTTCCCAGTCATTGGTGCATCGAAGGTGACTTCTTGTCCTTGCACTTCACCGGTGATCGCATCAGGAGCGAAATCTAAGCGATACATCGGAATGATGGTACCGACCATTAATACAAGTAAGAAGACAGTGGTGATACCTGAGACGATTTGTCCGCTACGTTTGCCTAGATTGATGCCGATATTCATCCCAACACGGTCAGGAACGAACAGTCGCGTATCATTAGGATTGATGTAAAAACCATATCGCCAGTAAGCATCTTCACCATAATAGCGCGGTTGTCCTGCTGGTTCTAAGAGCTGATCTTGCTTTTTACGCAGATCTAGCAACAAGAAGAAGGTAAAGACGATCAAGAAAACAACCAAAACAACAAAGAGCAGTAAGAGGATAGTACTGAATGCTCCAGTAGCGGACATGGACGCCAGTGGGACAGTCAACAAGAGTAGTGTAATGGTACAAGTGACAGCGATCAATAAGGACCAATAGCGTTTTGTTAAATCATTGATGTGCTGGTCGATAGCTGAATCACCGCTGATCCCGCGAACGGGTAAGCGGCTGATGATCACCCAGAGATAGAGGAACAGCGCAAAAATTGCTAAGGAGACACCGCCCATCAAGTATCCTGTAGAAAGATCAGGCAAGTGCCATGCTTGGTACAAACTGATCATTAACAAAATTCCCGCTGGAACGAGGCTATACCACGGCAGCATCCGTTTATTTTTGGCTTGAACGAGTTTGGTATCGATCCGAATCGGATCGATGGGTAGTTCCCATCCATTGGCAAGGATCAATTGCCGCATTTTCCCGATGTAATGCACTTGCACCAGGTAAGCTGTCCCCAGCAAAGCGGCCATATAAAGCCAGAACAGGGTAAGGATGATGGAGTCAGATAAATTGAACAAAAAAAGGAGACTTGCTACACTAAATGTACCAACGATTTGTAAGATACGCTTGCGAAATTCTGTGATCAAGCTGTGGACGCTAGGATCATCCAGATGCTCAGGGGCAAGGGTATTTTCGAGTAAAACATTTTTGTGGGGTTTACTGATCAAGCGTAAACCAAAGGCGGTCGTCCCGCAGAGGACAAGAGCAATAATGGAAAAAAGATAGGTCATTTGCATTCATTCCTTTCAGGAAATTGGTCCAGCAGTTGTTGAACATCGGTTAAAAGCGCTTGCTTGCTTTTGCCGTGTAAGAGAGCGGTTGCCAGTTGCAGTTGCAAGTTTTGGCGATACTCCGCTTCTTGTCCAGAAGTAAACGGTGGTGGCGCGGCAACGGCGGTTCCTTTACGGCGATCTGTGACTAACAAACCTTCTTCTTTGAGGGAATTGTAGGCTTTTGAGATCGTCATGGTATTGATGCCGATCTCTTCGGCTAATTGACGGACGGATGGCAGCAATTCGCCAGCGGATAAATCGCCTTTTGCGATACCGACAATGATCTGTTCCCGCAACTGCTGGTAGATCGGTTGGTTGCTTTGGGTTTGAATATCAAATATCATCGAAAACAGCTCCTTTGTATTATATATATTAATATAAAGTATACAAAATAGCAACTGGTAATCAATTGAATAAGAATCGTTAGAAAAAAGTAAATAGCTTGTTACCGTTCTGTTTCATGGATCAGGTATCCTTTGACAGATACAACTTAGAGGAGGAACTTTTTATGAGCCAATCGCAAAGAACGGCTTACTTTGATAATGCAAAATTTCTACTGATGATCTTGGTCGTCTTCAGTCACTTACTACAGCCTTTTATCGGTGATCAGAAGTTTTATCATGACCTATATTATTTTATCTTCACTTTCCACATGCCAGCTTTTGTTTTTCTGGCTGGGTACTTTGCCAAACCGTTGACGAAGGGACACAAGCTTCGTGAGCTGATGAAAAAGTTCTTGCTGCCTTATGTCTTCTTTCAGGTGTTTTACACCGTTTATTACTGGTTGATCGGTCTACGGGAGTCGTTAAAAATCCAACTGTTGAATCCGCAATGGGCACTTTGGTTTTTGCTTAGCATGTTCTTTTGGCAGCTCTCGCTGTTGATCTTTCAAAAAATGTCCAAAAAGCAGGCGATCTTGCTGAGTATCGGCTTGAGTATCTTCGCTGGCTACGTGCCATTTTTAAATCAAGTGTTGACCTTGCAGCGGACCTTTGTCTTTTTGCCGTTTTTCATCATCGGGTTTTATTTTCCCAAAAATGAGATGCGCTTTTTATTGAAACCAAAGATTCGGACTATCAGTTTGCTTTTCTTACCGATCATCTACACCTTTATCGCGTTTTTTCACGGGATGAACAAGTACATGGTTTTTGGTTCCAAGCCTTATGACGATTACTTGAGCTATCCGTTGTTCGGCGGTCCCTTGCGTGCGGTCTTTTTCGTGATCGGGCTGATGGGGATCATCGGCTTTCTGAGCCTCGTGCCTAGAGAGCACCTCTTTTTTACGAAGTGGGGCAAAAACACCCTGCTGGTCTATCTTTTACAGGGGATCTTCATCAAGGGCTTGCGGGCATTAGCGATTACCGACTTGAACCTGTCGGTATTAGGCTTTGTGACGTTGGTGTTAGCCAGTGTTTTACTGACGATCTTGCTAGCTAGTCGTCCGATCCGCTTCCTTTATGCACGATTTGAACGAGGACTATCCTTTGTTTTACTTGGCTTTTTGCTTTTGATGCTAACTCTTTAAATCCTTGATACGAGCAACCGCTCTTAGAAAGATGATCCTTTCATTTTTCTAGGAGCGGTTGTTATTTGAGAGGCAGAGGCGTAAAATGGAAGGAACGGAAAGTGAAAGGATGAAGAAATATGTCAGAAATTTCAAAAAAGACCACCGCTGCCTTTGCGCAAGCGTATCAAGACAATAATAAACAAACGGCACTGCAACGGAGTGTTGTGAAAAATGGGATCACCGCTTCTGCGGAAAACGTGTCAGCAAAAGTCAACAATGTGCCAGTTTTTTCAGTTGATGTGACAACCGGGAAAGTCTCAAACCAAAAACAATCAGGCCGCTGCTGGATGTTTGCCGCATTGAATACATTCCGTCATAAGATGTTGAATGATTTCAAATTAAAAGAATTTGAATTGTCGCAAAACCATACCTTCTTTTGGGACAAATACGAAAAAGCCAACTATTTCTATGAAAATATTTTAGCAACTGCTAACGAACCTTTAACAAGTCGCAAAGTTGCTTTCTTATTGCAAACACCACAACAAGATGGTGGGCAATGGGACATGATCGTTTCCATTTTCCAAAAATATGGCGTCGTGCCAAAAACAGTCATGCCAGAAAGCAGCAACTCTTCTAATTCTCGTGATCTAAACAATTATTTGAACAAAAAACTGCGTAAAGATGCGGTTGCTTTGCGTCAGCTAGTGGCTGAAGGCAAAACAGCTGAAGACATCCAAACAGCCAAAGAAGCGATGTTGGAAGACATTTATCGTTTCTTAGCGACTTCTTTAGGCACACCGCCAGAAACCTTTGATTTTGAATACCGTGATGAAGACAAAAACTATCACATTGATCGCAACTTAACACCGCAAAGCTTTTATGAAAAATATGTCGGGGTGGACCTTGACGATTATGTCAGCATCATCAACGCACCAACTGCCGACAAGCCTTACAATCAATCGTATACCGTAGAAATGCTAGGGAACGTGGTTGGCGGCAAAGAAGTCAAATACTTGAACGTCGATATGCCGACCTTCAAAAAATTAGCGATCGCTCAATTGGAACAAGGGGAGTCCGTATGGTTCGGTTGTGATGTCGGTCAATCTTCTACCAGAGATACTGGGATCATGGCATTAGATGCGTATGATATCAACGACCTATTTGACATCGACTTTACGATGACCAAAGCAGAACGCTTAGATTTTGGCGAAAGCTTAATGACCCACGCGATGGTCTTGACTGGCGTTGACTTGATCGACGGCGAATCAACCAAATGGAAAGTCGAAAACAGCTGGGGTGAAAAAGTCGGAACGAATGGCTTCTTCGTTATGAGCGATGCGTGGATGGATGAATACACCTATCAAATCGTGGTTCGCAAAGAGTTCCTGACAGCAGAACAATTGGCTGCCTTTGAAGCAGAACCAACAGTCTTAGCACCTTGGGACCCAATGGGGGCATTGGCGTAAGACAGCAATTTCTAATGATTGCCTGAATATTCTCTGAAATTTTTCAAAAAGTCGAAATGAAAAAATAACGAACCAGTTGCCGCAATCCAACTGTTAGGAAAGTAGAAATCCTAACAGTGTGGGGTTGCGGCAACGGTTCTTTTTTTATTTTCTGACAAAAAAGCGGTACCATCCTAGAAAAGTGGGAACTTATTTATTGTAAGATGAAGCAAACTTCTTTAAAATGGAATAGTCACTAATGATGCCACACGTCTCATTAGAGTGAACTGTTGAAGAATGGTCACTGGGAACCTTTACTTCCTCTGACAGACTTTGTCATGTTTATTGAACAAAAGGAGGATTCAAATGACAAATCTGTTAACTATTATTGTTGTTCTACTTTTTGCTGCCCTTATTTATGGGTTCTACTTATTGCAAAAACGTCACCTGAAGTTTTCTACGCGGGTCTTTGCGGCTTTGTTCGTCGGGATCGTTTTTGGTGGCGTGCTGCAGCTGATTTTTGGGACAGGCTCTGACGTTGTCACGCAAGCTCTTGACTGGATCACGATGGTCGGTAGCGGCTATGTAGCTCTCTTGCAAATGCTGATCATGCCCTTGATCTTCGTTTCGATCGTTGGTGCTTTCACTAAGATGAAAGAAAGCGAAAAAATCAAGAAGATCAGTTTTACGGTTCTTGCGACTTTGCTAGGGACAACGGCGATCGCTGCCTTGATCGGGATCGTGATGGTCATGGTCTTTGGTCTTGACGGTGCCAGCTTTACCGAAGGGGCAACGGAAACAGCGCGGATCGCAGAATTAGCGGAACGTTCGACACAAGTCCAAGACCTATCGATCCCACAACAAATCGTTTCCTTCATCCCAAGCAATGTCTTCGCCGATTTTGCGGGTACTCGTTCGACAAGTACGATCGGGGTCGTGATTTTCTCAGCCTTTGTTGGGATCGCCTTTCTTGGTGTCAAACGTAAATCACCGAAAGAAGCGGAAACTTTTGCGAATTTGATGGACAGCTTATATAAAATCGTGATGCGTATCGTCACGTTAGTTTTGCGCCTGACACCTTATGGCGTTTTGGCATTGATGACAAATGTATTAGCTTCAAGTGATTTTGAAGCCATCTTGAACTTAGGAAAATTTATCATCGCCTCTTATGCGGCTTTGATTTTGGTCTTACTCGTTCATTCATTATTGCTGATCGCTGTTCGGGTCAATCCAGTAACGTATTTCAAAAAGGCCTTTCCAGTCTTAAGCTTTGCCTTTACTTCTCGTTCAAGTGCGGGAGCTTTGCCATTGAACATCGAAACCCAAACCAAAGCGTTAGGTGTTGATGAAGCCACAGCTAACTTTGCAGGCAGCTTTGGGTTATCGATTGGTCAAAACGGCTGTGCGGGTGTGTATCCAGCGATGTTGGCAACGATCGTTGCACCAACGGTTGGGATCAATGTCTTTGATTGGCAGTTTATCCTACTGCTAGTTGCAGTAGTTACGATCAGCTCATTCGGCGTTGCTGGTGTCGGCGGTGGCGCAACCTTTGCTTCATTGATCGTCTTAGGCTCAATGAACTTGCCGATTGCCATCGTAGGCTTAGTTATTTCTGTTGAACCATTGATCGATATGGCACGGACACTCGTTAATGTCAGCGACAGTATGGTTGCAGGAATGGTGACCAGCAGCCGTATCAACGAACTGGATCGTTCGATCTTAGATGATTCTGCCGCCGTGATCGAAGCCGAATAGAAACATTTTGTAACAAGCGAAAGCAAAGAAAGACTGCGTGTGGTCTTTCTTTTTTTTGTCCGTTAAAGCTCAGCTCATAGAAAAATCTAGGTTTCAGTGCCCTTAATAGCGAAGTTTCTGCTATACTTTTAACTAGAACATCGCGGGAGGGATAAGCAATGACACAATTGATTCAACTAGAACGAGCAGCAAACGTCAGAGAACTTGGCGGCTATCAAACGACAAACGGCACGACGATCAAACGAAAAAAATTGATCCGCAGTGCGGCGATCAATGAATTGACTGCTTCAGATCAAGCAGTACTGGCAAACTATGGGGTCAATCAGGTCATTGATTTTCGCTCCATCGCTGAAGCCAATGCACAATCTGATCGACCGATCGCCACAGCAAAGCAGCTTTTTTTACCTATTTTTAAAGAAGACGAAACGATGGTTTCCTTGTCGCCAGAAAGCTTGAAGCAACGCTTGGAAGATGGGGAAGATGCCGAAGAGCAGATGAAAAAAGTCTACCGTCACTTTGTTGAAAGCGACTATGCCCGCCAACAATATCGGCAGTTCTTTGATCATGTGATCGACAATGCGGAAGGCGAAGGAGCAACCTTGTTCCACTGTACCGCCGGCAAAGATCGCACAGGCTTTGGCGCCTTTTTATTGCTGCATGTGTTGGCGGTGGCACCAGCGACGATCAAAGAAGATTATTTAGCGACCAATCGCTATTTAGCCCCAATGCTAAAAGAAAAATTTGCCCCAATGACCCAGCATTTGCCGCAAGAGCTGTTAACGGCGATTACGGTTTTGATGAGTGCCAAAGAGAGTTTTCTTGATGAAAGCTTGGCTGCGATCAATCAGCACTTCGGTTCGGTCGATCAGTATCTCCTGCAGGGACTAGGGCTGACGAAAGAAGAGCAAGCGTATTTGAATGCCCAACTGACTGAGTAAAGAAAGGGAGATCCGTATGGAGGAAGCATTGTTCGCAGCAATCGGGATGACCGGCTCGCTGACGCCCATCAGTGGTGGGGATGTCAATCAAACGTATCGTTTCACTACAGCAGAAAATCGCTATTTTTTAAAGACCCATCCTCATGTTTCATCGGTGTTCTTTCAAGCAGAGATCAACGGCTTAGCTGAATTAGCCCCTTTCGTGCGGGTGCCAAAAATCGAACATCTCGGTCAGACCGAAGAGAGGGCATTTTTATTGATGGAATGGATCGATGGTGGGGAAGGACAGCAGCGACGCTTAGGTCAAAGCTTGGCTCGGCTTCATCAGCAGACGCAGGAGTCTTTTGGGTTTTACGAAGACAATTACATCGGCTTTTTGCCGCAAGTCAATCCGAAAACCACCGATTGGCTTGATTTTTACACAGTCTGCCGTTTGGATGTGCAAGTCGAATTAGCGAAGCTGGGTAATCGCTGGCATGTCAAACGGGAAGCCGCTTATCTGCGTTTGAAAGAATTTTTGCATGAGAATTGGCGTGATCGCAGCGTCACACCTGCTTTATTACACGGTGATTTTTGGCGGGGGAATGTGCTATTTGATCAGCAAGGAGAACCAGTGTTTCTTGATCCAGCAGTCGCTTATGGGGATCGAGAAATGGATATTGCGATGTCCCAGCTCTTCGGTGGTTTTCGTCAGGAATTTTTGGAAGGCTATCAAGAAGTCTATCCATTAGATGAGGATTGGCAAGAGCGACTGCCAGTGTATCAATTGTATTATTTATTGGTCCATTTGAATCAATTTGGCGAAAGCTATGGACCAAGTGTCGATGAACTATTGAGTCGTTTTTAGGAGGCAATTAGAACTATGGCAGTAAAGTATCAAACCACGCATGAAGTGGCGTATTATGAATGTGATGTCAACCAAACGATGACGTTTCCAGCCATGCTAGGCATCGCCATCAAGACATCAGAAGAACAAAGTGCGGCGTTAAACCGCGGACCAGAAGTCATCGCTAGTTATGGCTTGACCTGGATCATCACCAGCTATCACATAACGGTGACTCGTTTGCCGCGCGTAGGGGAGCAGATCCAAGTGGCGACCCAGGCGAGAGAATACAATAAATTTTTCTGCTACCGTTACTTCTGGTTATTGGCAGAAGACGGAACGGAACTGGTCAAAATCGAGGCGGTTTTTGCGTTGATGGACCCTGAGACGCGCAAAGTCAGCAGTGTACCAGATGAGATCGTGGCGCCTTTTGGCAGTGAAAAAATCAAGCGAATCAAACGCTACCCGAAGATCACCCCTATCACGCAAGGACCATTTTTGCCGTATCGGGTGCGTTTCTACGATATTGATAGCAATCAGCATGTCAACAATGCCATGTATTTCAATTGGCTGATGGACGTCTTAGGCTATGAGTTTTTAACAAAACATGAAGTGACACAAGTGACGATCCGTTTTGATCGGGAAGTGGCTTACGGCCATTTGATCGAAAGCCATTTTCAAATCAATGAGAAGACAGTCGATGAAGCCGGCGAGGCTATGCCGCTGCAAACGATCCACGAGATCAAGATCGGTGAGGATACTTACTGCGAAGCCATCTTTACTTGGCAAGAAAAATAAAACAACCCTTTTGCCTCCATTAGCGGAATGGCAAAAGGGTTTTTGTTTGGTTAATTCTCCATGAAATCAGGCAGTTCATCCATGGTCAACCCACGGTTTTTCGCTATCAGCAATTTGATGCGGGCTTTTTGGCTATTGATGCTATTGCAGAAAATCACCCCAAGAGCCTGCAATTCGATCCCGCCGCCTAAGTAGTCATAGACCGGCTCGGCAACGCCGTTGAAGCAGCGAGAAACTAAGACGACTGGAATGTTTCTAGCGATCAGTTTTTTCAAAGGCTCTATGGTTTGCGGCGGCAGATTGCCAGCGCCTAAAGCTTCGATCACTAGTCCATCGATCAGCGAGTCGGCTAAAGCATCGAACAATTCCCCAGTCATCCCAGCATAGGCTTTGACGATCGGAAACAGACCATCGACACGATCAACATCCAAATGGCGGTTATTTAACAGCTCTTGCATGAACAAGATACGGTGCTTTGTGACTAAGCCGATCGGACCTAATGTCGGGGTGCGGAATGTCGCAATATTGGTGGTGTGGGTCTTCGTAACATAACGTGCGGAATGGATCTCATCGTTCATCACGACTAAGACGCCTTTTCCTAAGGCATCAGGTGATTTCGCCACCCGAATCGCACTTTCAAAGTTATAAAGTCCGTCACTGCCGATTTCATTACTTGAGCGCATGGCGCCAGTCACCACGATCGGTAACTGACCGCCGATTGTGGTATCTAAAAAGAAGGCTGTTTCTTCCAGCGTATCGGTTCCGTGAGTGATCACGACCCCATCGACACCGCTTAAATGCGCCAGCTGGATACGTTCTTTCAACTGCAACATTTCTTTTGGGGTCATATGAGGACTGGGAATATTAAAAATGTCTTCGACGATCAATTCAACATCGTCGTCAATGTGGATCGGTGCATCCATCAGCGGATTGCTGACATCAGGACTGACGCCGCCTGTCAGGGTGTCTTCTTTCATGGCGATGGTGCCGCCAGTGTGCAACACGAGAATTCGTTTCATTTTTTCATCACCTGCAATGATTTATTTACTCTTAACTCAAAACTATTGTATACTATTAAAATAAGAAAACAAGGAGCGATGGGAAAAAATGATTCGAATTGGTTGTACCACATTTAGTGAACATGGCAGTCTCGTGCAAAGAAAAAACTCGAAATTATTTGAGTATGCCCGTTATTTTCCGTTAGTTGAGCTGGATACCACCTATCATTTTTTGCCAAAAGAAAAAGACGTGCGCAACTGGTTGACCCAGATTCCCGAAAATTTCCGCTTTGTGTTGAAAGTCCATCAAAGTGTGACCACCCAAGGGGATTTGCCAGATCAGTTGACCATGACCGAAGCACTGCAGCTTTATAAAGAAGCGATCGCGCCAATGGTAGAAGCAGGCAAACTCTTTTGCCTATTGGCGCAGTTTCCCAACAGCTTTAAATGTACGAAAGAAAATGTCGCCTATTTAGACCAAGTGCGAGAATGGTTTGCGGGCTACCCAGTGGCGATCGAGCTGAGAGACAGCAGCTGGTATCAGCCGAAACTGTATCCTGGAATGATCGATTATATGAAGCGCAAACAGTTTTCTTTAGTAGTTGTTGATCAGCCGAAAAAGCTATCGACTACCATTCCCCTTGATCCAACCGTGACCAATCCCGCGTTTGTCTTGTGCCGTTTTCACGGACGCAACGACAGCGGCTGGACAGCGACAGGACCAGATGCCAAAAATCTGCGGACCTTGTATCGCTATGACCAAGCCGAACTAACGGAGTTAAAACACGCAGTCCAAGCCATCGAAGCCAATGCCAAAGAAGTCGCAGTGGTCTTCAATAATAATGCCGGTCGTGATGCCGCTGACAATGCCCGCGCATTGATCGATGCGCTGCAGATCGATTACGAAGCATTAAATCCTAATCAGTTGAAATTATTTTGAGGAGTCATATGATAAAAGCAATCTTTTTTGATATTGATGGCACGCTGATTGCCAGCAACGGCAAGGCGCTTGCCAGTACCCGTGAAGCCATCAAACAAGCCCAAGCCAATGGCGTCCTCTGCGGCATTGCCACCGGACGTGGTCCGGTTGATTTAGAGAAGGTGATCGATTACTTGTCGTTAGACATGTTTATCACCTATAACGGCCAATATGTCTACACGAAGGAAAACTTGATTTATGCTAAACCTTTTCCAAAACAAACGCTGGAAGCGATCGTAGAATACGCAGATGAAAATTACCGTCAAGTCATGTTTGGCGGAGAAACCCAAGTGGCTGGCAGCTTGACGATCCGCTTAAGCCAATCACCCGTCATGCAGCGCTACTTACGCTATGTACCGAAAAAATTTCCCGTCGGTTTTTTAAAGAAAGTCTTGCAGCGTTTTAGTCCCAATCGCAACGCCAAACGCTATGAATCGTTGGATATTTTACGAGAGCCTATCTATCAGTGCATTATGCTGAGCCCTGAATCAGAGCGCGAAAAATTACGGTCCAAGCTGCCGCAATGTGATTTTAAGCGATCCAATGCCTATTCTGTTGACATCGTGCCGAAAAACGGTTCGAAAATCAAAGGCATCAAAGAGTTTTTGGCCTATGAAGGGATCGCGATGGAAGAAGCGATGGCATTTGGGGATCATTTTAATGATGTGGAAATGTTAGAAGGCGTGGGGATCGGGGTTGCGATGGGCAATGCCCAGCCCATCACTAAAGCCAGTGCTGACTTTGTGACGGATACTAACGATCATGACGGCATCAAGAAAGCCTTGATCCATTTTGGCATTATTGCCGAGGATGCCCAAGCCAGGGAATGAAAAAAATAAGCAAGTAGCCAATCTATGAAGCAACGTAGAAGACAGCGCAGAACCATGAAACAGAACCATGAGAAAAAGCAGAAAGAAGCGAGCAAAATGAGTCCATTTGAAATGACGGAAGAGTTTCATAAAACCTTTGATCCAACGCGACCGCCATATCCACAAGCTTTTTCAGCGGAAAAAGCCCAGTTTCGTGCTGGTTTTAAAATTGAAGAATTAGTTGAGTTCCTTTATGCTGCCAGCAACAATGACGAAGAGACCTTTCAAGCAGGTCTGGAGCATTTGCATCAAGCGATCGATCAAGCCCAAGCCAAGCTGGCTACCAAACAACAGCCTGTCAGTGATTCTCTAGTAGAACAAGTCGATGCGCTTTGTGATCTGCTGTATTTTACCTATGGCTCGTTTTCACTGTTAGGGGTCGATCCAGCGCCGATCTTGGCTATCGTTCATGAAGCCAACATGGGGAAACTTTTTCCAGATGGGCAGCCCCATTATGATCCTGAGACCCACAAAGTCATGAAGCCGAGCGATTGGGAAGAACGGTTTGCTCCTGAACCGCGAATCAAGGCAGAAATCAACCGCCAATTGGCACAAAAACAAGCGCAAGCTCAAGAATCGTCAGAATAAAAACCAAACGTGCCAGTTGCCCGTTCCGATTGCTTATCAGCAAAAGGAGTGGTGCAACTGGCACGTTTGGTTTAATCAAAGAAAGTGTAGTAAAGGGTTCTGACAGCGGCTTTTTCTTGTTCTTTGTGGATACCGAACATGATGCTGACCTCAGAGGACCCTTGGTTGATCATCTCTAAGTTGATATTTTTCCGCGCAAGGGCAGCGGTACTGTCGGCAGTGATCCCGACTCGTTGACGCATTCCTTCACCAACGACGACGACCATGGATAGATCGTGGGTCATTCGCAGTTCATCGGGATCGATCTCGTAGGCGATCTTGCGTAGCAGTTCTTCTTCCAATACTGGATTCAACTGGTTGGAGCGCATAATGATCGAGATATCATCGATTCCTGAAGGCATATGTTCATAATTTAAATCAAATTCACGGAAAATCTCTAAGACCCGTAACGTGAACCCAACTTCGCGGTTCATCAAGTATTTGCGAATATAGATCATACAAAAGCCTTCGTCACTGGCAACGCCGATCACGGGCTGATCTAAATTGTCTCTCTGGTTGGTGATCAAGGTACCAGGATGACTTGGATTATTGGTGTTTTTGATCACCACGGGAATTTTCGCATGGTATGAAGGCATCAACGCCTCATCGTGCAACACAGTAAAGCCTGCATAAGACAGCTCTCGCATTTCTCGGTAGGTCACTTCTTTGATGGACTCTGGATGATGAACATAGCCTGGATGAGCAGAAAAAATCCCATCGACATCGGTAAAGTTTTCGTACAATTCTACTTGCAGACCAGCCGCCACGATGGCACCAGAAATATCTGATCCTCCTCGAGAGAAGGTACAGATCTCGCCGGCTTCTGTGTAGCCAAAGAAGCCAGGAATCACTAAGATTTCAGGACTGTCGCGCCATTGTGCGATCTTGGCGTACGACTTGTTCAAGATACGGGCGTTTTGAGGTTCATCCGTCACCAGCAACCCAAGTTCTTGCGGATTCATGTAGCGAGCAGCTAACCCACGGCTTTGTAAAATCCCTGCGATCAATTTGGCATTGTTGTCTTCGCCGCTTGCCAAGACTGTATCATAAAGATGCGGATTGTCTTGGGTAGGCAGCGTTTGAAAAGCCGCCAAAGATTGCCAGATGCGATCTAAATGGACTTGTTCGATCCCAAAGGGGGCAGCGATCGCTGTATAGCGGGCATAGATTTCTTCTATTAAATCAGTGATTTCTTCTTGAGCACACAGACGGGTACAGACTGCTAGTAACAGATCGGTGACTTTCTGATCGTCGCTGGAACGCTTACCAGGCGCTGAAACAACAACAAACCGTCTTTTAGGATCACTTTCAATTATCGCAACAACTTTTTCGACTTGTTCGGCTGAGGCAAGGGAACTGCCTCCGAATTTCGCTACTTTCATTTGACATTACTCCTGTTCAAGCTTTTTACTAGAGTACAGTTTCAATAGGGAGAAATCAAGCGGTTTCTTGAAAAAAATCGGAAAAATCAGAAAAAAAGTCACTTGTTGATGTAAATTTCACGATTTGTTTTCATTATCGCTGGAAAAGCCGTGATTTATTTTATTCGATGCGAAAAAAGTCGATCTTTTTTGCCTCAATCTAATGCTTGATTTTTTTCTTTATGCTATAATCTAGCGTAGATGCTTTTTTATAAAGGGACTATCTGTCCTTTTTATACTCAACGAACTTATCAATCAATCTGCTGATCAGCAGGTTTTAGACGAAACATGTATATTTGAAAATTGGAGGAACCACAAAATGGGAACTAATATCATCTTTGGAATTGTCATTGCCATCATCATCATCGCAGCGGTCTTGTATGCAATTGGCTTTTTCATGCGGAAGAAAAACCAAGAAAAGCTGAATGACTTGGAAAAACGCAAAGAAAATCTGTTTGACTTGCCGGTGATCGAAGAAGTCGATGAAGTAAAAAGAATGCACTTGGTTGGTCAAAGTCAAAACACCTTCCGTGAGTGGAACCAACAATGGACAGATATCTCCACAAAATCTTTTGCTGAACTTGAAAGTCAAATCTTTGAAGTGGAAGAGCTGAACGAACGCATCCGCTTTTTTAAAGCAAAAGGGGCGATCGTCCAAGCCGAAGCGACCATGGACGAGATGGAACGCCAAGTGGAAGAGATTCGCGCAGGCCTGAAAGAATTACGAGAAAGTGAAGAACGAAATTCACTGGAAGTCCAAAAAGCGCTGGACGTTTACGAAGACTTGAAGAAGAAGCTGCGGGATCAAGGCGAAGAATTCGGTCCTGCTTACAATGAGCTGCAAAAACAAATCAAAAACATTGAAATTGAGTTCACCCAATTTGTTACCTTAAATACTTCAGGCGATCCTGTGGAAGCACGGGAAGTGTTAGACCAAGCGGAAAAACACACCTATGAAGTGGAAGACCTAATGAAACGGATCCCAGCGGCGTACGAAGAATTAAATCGTACCTTCCCTGATCAGTTGAAAGAAATCCAAGAAGGTTATAAAAAATTATTAGAACAAAAATATGTGTTCCCAGAAGCAAACTTCCAAGAAGAAATCAATCGTGTGAAAAAACGGGTTGAAAACTCCATGAACGATCTAGCGAAAACAGAAGTCGCTTCCGTTGAAGTGGCAAGCCGTGATACTGCAAGTGATATCGATGCCTTGTATACGGTGATGGAACGTGAGATCAATGCCAAGAAATATGTCATGAAAAATCGTCAGATCATCGAAGACTACATTGACCACGCAACGAAGAACAACCGTCAGTTGTTGATCGAGTTGGATCATACGGCGCAAAGCTATACTTTGAATCATAATGAATTGGGTCGCGTCCGCGGCTTCCAAACCGAAGTGGACGAATTGGCTCGCCGCAACAACGAGTACTTACCGAAATTGGAAAAACATGAGATTCCTTATTCAGAAGTGCAAAGCTTCTACAAAGATGCCTACAAGATTTTGGATGATGTGGAAAGCCAGCAAGTTGAAATCGATGATTCTCTTGCGGAATTACGTCGTGGCGAAAAAGTTGCACAAGAAAAAGTGGAAAGCTTCGAATTCCGTCTACGCAACTTGAAACGGTTTGTTGAGAAACAACGCTTACCTGGTTTGCCAGGCGAGTATTTAGAATTCTTCTTCGTGGCAACGGATCGGGTGGAAGAACTAGGCAAAGAATTGAACAAGATTCGCATCAACATGCAAGAAATCAATAAATTGGTTTCTGTCTGTGAAGAAGATCTTGATCTTTTAGATGAACAAACAAAAGACTTAGTGGATGCTGCGGCATTGACTGAGCAAATGATGCAATATGCCAACCGCTATCGTCATTCTCATCCAGATATCAAGGCAGCGATCGACAAATCACTTTACTTGTTTAGTAAAGAATATCGCTATCAAGATGCGCTAGATGAAATCGGCACAGCGTTGGAACGAGTAGAACCAGGTGCCTTCAAACGGATCGAAAACTTCTACTTCAATAACCGCGACTTAGTATAATACGAAAGCCAGCAGTGAAAAACTGACTGGCTTTTTTCATGGAAAGAATGGCTCGCTGCATGAGTACCGCTTACGAAGGAAGGAAAAGTTTCCTTTAAAAAAAGCCAAAGCCAGCGAGTCACCTTGAAACTCAGCCCAAGAGCAGTTATAATGGGAAAGAATTTTTTTAGAGAAAGGGTCCTATCATTGATCTATTTTGACAACAGTGCAACAACCGCTATTTATCCACAAGCTTTAAATACATATGTCCAAGTCAGTCAGCGAATCATCGGCAATCCCTCAAGCCTGCATGATTTAGGAAATCAAGCCAATCGCCTGCTGCAGCAATCTCGTCAGCAGATCGCCGATCTGTTAAACGTTTCTTCCAAAGAGATCGCATTTACCAGTGGGGGAACTGAAGGAGACAACTGGGTCATCAAAGGGTCTGCTTTAGCGAAAAAAGCCTATGGGAATCACCTGATTATTTCCAGTATTGAACACCCTGCCGTCAGTGAAACAGCGGCTCAATTAGCCGAATTAGGATTTGAGGTCAGTGTGGTACCTGTTGATGCGCAAGGCTTTGTCAACGTGTCAGAATTAGCAAACATGATTCGCAAAGAAACGATTTTGGTTTCGGTGATGGCGGTCAATAATGAGGTAGGGTCGATCCAACCGATCCATGAGATCGCAGCTGTGCTAGCGGACCATCCAACGATCCATTTCCATGTAGATGCCGTCCAAGCCATCACAAAGGTGCCGCAAGAACAATGGTTCAATGAGCGGGTCGATTTTGCCGTGTTCTCTGCGCATAAATTTCATGGACCTCGTGGCGCAGGCTTTATCTATTGGAAACAAGGCCGTAAGCTGGCGCCATTGATGACCGGCGGTGGGCAAGAGCAAAACCAGCGCAGCGGCACCGAAAATGTACCAGCAATCGTTGCTATGGCAAAAGCCCTACGTTTAGCGACAGAACAAAAGGCTGAAAAGCCGAACCATGTTCAATTATTAAAAGGCTATTTGCAAGAAGCACTGGCTGGGTACGAGAAAGTCACGCTTTTTTCTGGCACAGAAGGGTTTGCGCCGCACATACTTTGTTTTTCATTAAAAGGGATCCGAGGAGAAGTCTTAGTCCATGCCTTTGAAGAAAAGCAGATCTATCTTTCGACGACGAGCGCTTGTTCCTCCCGTAAAAAGATGGCCAGCAGTACGCTTCATGCGATGCACGTTCCAGAACAGTTAGCAACATCGGCTGTTCGTATCAGTTTAGATGAGAGCAATACAATGGCAGAAGTCGAGCAGTTTCTGATCGTCTTCCACCAGTTGTACCAAAAATTTTCGAAAATCAATTAAGCACGACAGACCACTATAAAATCAATCCAAATCAAAGGAGTTTTCTCGTGAATTATTCAGAAATCATGGTTCGTTATGGCGAACTGTCAACAAAGGGCAAAAATCGTCGTAGTTTTATTATGCAATTAGCTTCAAACGTCAAACGTACCTTAGCAGATTATCCCCATGTCAAAGTTCATGCCGAGCGAGATCGCATGCACTTGCTATTGAACGGTGAAAACAGCCAAGAGATCATTCCTAAGCTGCAAAAAGTCTTTGGGATTCAAAACTTTTCCCCCAGCATTCGGGTCGAAAAAGATATCGAAGTATTAAAGAAAGCCGTTCAAGACGTCATGGCAGAGATCTATACGGGCGTTGAGACCTTCAAAATCACAGCCAAGCGCAGTGATCATTCGTTTGTGCAAGATAGCAACCAGTTGAATTTGACCTTAGGGAATGCGGTGATCGACCGTTTTCCTGATATCAAAGTCCAAATGAAAAAACCAGACATCAATTTGCGTGTAGAAATACGGATCGATGGCGCTTATTTGTCTTATGAAACGATCCAAGGAGCCGCTGGGCTGCCAGTGGGCACCAGTGGAAAGGGAATGTTGATGCTTTCTGGCGGTATCGATTCGCCAGTTGCAGGCTACTTTGCCATGAAACGCGGCGTTGAGATCGAAGCGGTCCATTTTGCAAGTCCTCCTTATACGAGTGAACAAGCGTTGCAAAAAGCCAAAGATTTAACGAAGAAGCTTGTGCCTTATGTGGGAAGCATCCAGTTTATCGAAGTTCCGTTTACAGAAATCCAAGAAGAAATCAAAAATCGTGTGCCACAAGGCTATTGGATGACCATCACCCGTCGGATGATGCTGCGTTTGACGGATGCGATTCGGGAAGCTCGTCATGGCTTGATCATCTTAAATGGTGAATCATTAGGACAAGTGGCTTCACAAACTTTGCATAGCATGGTCGCCATCAATGAAGTAACCAATACGCCGATCGTGCGCCCAGTGGCAACGATGGACAAATTGGAAATCATTGAAGTTGCCGAAGCCATTGATACCTTTGAATTATCAGTTCAGCCATTTGAGGATTGCTGCACAATCTTTGCACCTCCTCAACCAAAGACGCGCCCAAGACTGGATAAGGTCCACCAATATGAAGAACGTCTCGATATCGAAGGGATGATGGAACGTGCGATGGCTGGGTTGAAACTGGAAGCAATCACGGCAAATCAAGAGAAAGCAGCAACGGAATTCGCTGAATTTTTATAATAAAACCCCGATTTTAATGCTACGACCACAACTGTTTTTGAACATTTGTGGTCGTTTTTCATCGAGTGAGAGAGTTTGTGAATATTTTCTTGCTATTGAAAATGGAACATGCTACACTCAATATGTGAATCATTTAACAAGGAGGGTGGATAGGATGGAAGCATTAAGAGATAAAAAACTTCCGAAAGCGACGGCAAAACGTTTGCCAGCTTATTTACGACACTTAAAATTACTGGATGCCTCTGGTATTCAGCGAATCAAATCGAAAGAGTTTGCAGAAATCACGCAAGTTCCTTCAGCCACGATCCGCCGAGATTTTTCTCATCTAGGAGAATTGGGCAGAAGTGGCTATGGCTATGATGTTCCTTATCTGATTGAGGTATTGAGCTATATCTTAGAAACCAATGAAGAGAAAAAAATCGCCTTGATTGGTTATGGAAATTTAGGAAAAGCGTTAGCCAACAACAATTTTCGCAGAAATGAAAATCTTTCCGTGGTCGCGGTTTTTGACAATGATCCAGAAATGATTGGTCAGACCATTAGTGGGCGTTATGTCTATGGAATGGATCAATTGGCTGAAGTCGTAGCAGAAAAAGGGATCACCGTAGCGATTTCGACCGTTCCTAGTCGTTATTCACAAATGGCGATCGATGCGATCGTGGATGCTGGGATCACAGCGATTTTAAATTTTGCCCCTGATCCCGTCATCGTGCCAAAAGACGTCAATATCCAATACATTGATTTGACGACAGAATTGCAAACATTGATCTTTTTTGATACGACCTACTCGCAAAAATCGAAAGTCTGAGCAAATCCTTTTCGTTTTTTGACAATCTTTCTTATACTGGGAGAAAATGCTATAGGAGAGATGTTATGCAAGTTACACGCAAAGAAACGGTTTATGAGATGCCTGGCAACCAACCAAAAGTAGGGGATAAAGCAGCTGATTTTCGCTTGAAAAGTTTAGAGGACAAGGAATACACACTGACTGATTTTTTAGGAAAACCAACGATCATCAGCGTGGTTCCCGATATCGTGACACGCGTCTGTGCATTGCAGACCAAGCGTTTCAACCAAGAGGCAAGTCAATTGGATGACATCCATTTTGTCACGATCTCTAACAATACAAAAGAAGAACAAGCGCAATGGTGCGGCCAAGAAGGTGTTGACATGATCATGCTTCATGATCCGGCGAATACCTTCGGTGAGGCCTATCAAATCATGATCCCAGACTTCGGTCATTTTGCCCGAGCAATTTTCGTTTTAGACCGTGAAGGCGTGATCCAACACGTTGAGATCGTGCCTGAGATCTCCCACGAACCGGATTATCAAGCAGCCATTGATGCTGCGAAAGCAAACCTCTGATTGACTTTCAAAAAAGTTCATTGTAGAATGTAGCAAGATGAAACAAGAATCTATGATAGCAAGACAATGTTCAAGAGGAGTATCAGTGACCCTGGCGGTCAGAGAGAAGTCGGTCGGTGCAAGACTTCCCCAGACACTGAAAAGGTAGCTTGAAGGTCTTTGATCCGAACCACGGTTTGTTTCTTGCAGACAAAGCCGCACAGTAAGATCAAGCGCGTCGTGAACGTTACCTCACGTCAAAGTGGCAGAGCAATCTGCAATTTAGGTGGTACCGCGTATCAGCGCCCTAATGCCTTGGCATTAGGGCGCTTTTTGCTGTGAATCACTGCGACTGGCCCACAAGGGACAGAGCAGATGATGAACAGTACTAGGCGACCGTAGGGAGCGTAGTAACCATACTAGGAATCACAATGAGTGGCCCACAAAGTGGGACAGAGCAGATGATGAACAGTACTCGAAGTCATCAAAATTGGTTCACGAAGCGAGCCAGATCGTTTGCCAAAAGCCCTAAGACACAATAGCGGATCACGGAAGTGTGCCTTGACCTCTGTAAGCAACGTTTTTTTTACGAATAACAAGCGAGGCGTCAATAAACAGCTGATAATCATCTCTACCACGGCACTAATCCTGAACGATTCAAACATTGTCACGCTTTACCCAGCAACAGGCACAAAAAAACCACACCAACCATTACGTCTAAAAAACGTAACTTTAGGAGGACCAACTATGACAGAAACTGAAAATCTATCCACCAAGTACAATCCCCAAGAAGTAGAAGCGGGGCGCTACCAAGATTGGCTAGAACATGACCGTTTTAAACCAAGCGGCAACAAAGAAGCAAAACCTTATTCTATCGTGATTCCACCACCAAATGTAACAGGAAAATTGCACTTAGGTCATGCCTGGGATACCACGTTACAAGACATCATCATTCGTCAAAAACGGATGCAAGGGTATGACACCTTATGGCTACCAGGAATGGACCATGCCGGGATCGCTACCCAAGCCAAAGTAGAAGAAAAGCTGCGGGAACAAGGAATTTCTCGCTATGACCTTGGTCGGGAAAAATTCGTTGAACAAGTATGGGATTGGAAAGAAGAATATGCCGGTCACATTCGGGAACAATGGGCGAAACTAGGCTTATCCCTAGACTATAGCCGTGAACGATTCACGTTAGATGATGGATTATCCGAAGCGGTTCGTAAAGTTTTCGTGACGCTATATGAAAAAGGCTTGATCTATCGTGGCGAGTACATCATCAACTGGGATCCGCAAGCCCGCACGGCATTATCTGATATTGAAGTGATCCACAAAGACATCGAAGGTGCTTTTTACCATATGTCTTACGAATTAGCAGATGGCAGCGGTGTGGTGGAGATCGCAACGACTCGTCCAGAAACGATGCTGGGGGATACAGCAGTCGCGGTTCATCCAGAAGATGAACGTTATCAAGCATTGATTGGTAAAAAAGTGATTTTGCCTTTGGTCAATAAAGAGATCCCAATCATCGCAGATGAGTACGTGGACCAAGAATTTGGAACAGGGGTCGTAAAAATCACTCCTGCCCATGACCCGAATGACTTCGAGGTCGGTAACCGCCATGACCTTCCGCGGGTCAATGTCATGAATGATGACGGAACAATGAATGACTTAGCAGGTACCTATGCAGGAATGGATCGTTTTGCTGCTCGTAAGCAAATCGTGAAAGACTTAGAGGCGTTAGGTCGTCTGATCAAAATCGAAAAAATGGTTCATAGCGTAGGGCACTCAGAACGGACAGGCGTAGTAGTCGAACCTCGTTTGTCGACACAATGGTTCGTAAAAATGGAGCCATTAGCAAAACAAGCCATCGACAACCAAGAAACCGACGATGCGGTGGACTTTTATCCGCCACGTTTCAACCAAACATTCTTACGTTGGATGGAAAATGTCCATGACTGGGTGATCTCTCGTCAGTTGTGGTGGGGCCATCAAATCCCAGCTTGGTACCACAAAGAAACGGGAGAAATGTATGTAGGACTTGAAGCGCCAGCGGATGCCGAAAATTGGCAGCAAGATCCAGACGTATTGGATACCTGGTTTAGTTCTGCTTTATGGCCGTTTTCAACAATGGGGTGGCCAGATGAAAACAATGAAGATTTCCAACGCTACTTCCCAACCAATACATTAGTGACTGGCTATGACATTATCGCATTTTGGGTAAGCCGTATGATCTTCCAAAGCTTGGAATTTACTGGCAAACGACCATTTGAAAATGTCTTGATCCACGGATTAATCCGTGATGAACAAGGTCGCAAAATGAGTAAGTCTCTTGGAAACGGGATCGATCCGATGGAAGTCATTGAACAATATGGTGCCGATGCATTGCGTTGGTTCTTATCAAATGGCTCTGCACCGGGGCAAGACGTGCGTTTCAGCTATGAGAAAATGGATGCCGCTTGGAACTTCATCAATAAAATTTGGAATGCTTCCCGTTTCGTCTTGATGAATGTCAGCGAAATGACTGCCGAAGACATTGATTTTTCTGGTGAAAAATCAGTGGCGGATCGTTGGATCTTGACGCGCTTGAATGAAACGATTGAAAAAGTCACTGACCTTTTTGAACGCTTCGAATTTGGGGAAGCGGGTCGTCAATTATACAACTTTATCTGGGATGACTTCTGTGACTGGTACATTGAAATGTCGAAAGAAACCTTATACGGTGACAATGAAGCAGCGAAACAAGTCAATAAGAGCATCTTAGTCCATGTTCTTGATCAAATTTTACGCTTGTTGCACCCAATCATGCCATTTGTTACAGAAGAAATCTGGAGCAAACTGCCGCATACAGGGGAATCATTAGTTGTTGCTGAGTATCCACAAGTGGCACCAGAATGGTCCGATGAAAAAGCGGCGCAAGGGATGGAAGTGTTGAAAGAATTGATTCGTTCGGTTCGAAACATCCGTGCAGAAGTAAACACACCACTTTCGAAACCAATCACTTTGCTGATCCAAGCAAATGAGCCTGAGATCGAAGAATTCTTGATCGCCAACAAAAACTATATCGAACGCTTCTGTAATCCAGAAGAACTAGAAATCTCTAACAGCTTACAAGCCCCTGAATTGGCGATGTCAGCTATCCTATCAGGTGCGACGATCTACTTGCCATTAGCTGGGTTGATCAACATTGAAGAAGAAATCGCGCGTTTGGAGAAAGAACTAGCGAAGTTCACCCAAGAAGTTCAACGGGTACAAGGCAAACTGGCGAATGAACGCTTCGTTGCCAATGCACCAGAGGAAGTCGTAGCACAAGAACGCAGCAAAGAAGCCGATTATCTTGAAAAACAAAAAGCAGTCCAAGAACGGATCGAGCAATTGCGCACGATTCAATAGGAAGCGTCGACTGTCTGCAAACAAGCATCTCTTGTAGATGCTTGTTTTTGCGTAATCAATAGAAACCGTCAAACAAATTTCTCGTTTAAAGGAAAGAAATTGGGAAAGCTGTGGGATTTTTGATAAAATAAGAGCGAGGTGAAGGAGATGACAAGCGAAGAAGCAACAGCGTGGATCCATTCGCGTTTGGCATTTGGGCAAAGACCCGGATTGATGCGTGTCGAAGCATTATTAAAACGAATGGGCAATCCTGAAAAAAACATAACCATGATCCATATCGCCGGCACGAATGGCAAAGGATCAACCGTCAGCTATTTGCGCAGTCTTTTAGAAGAAGCTGGGCAGCAAGTGGGGACTTTTACTTCCCCGCACATTGAAGCGTTCAATGAACGGATCGAAATCAACGGACAATTTATATCAGATGAGGATTTGGTTGCTTGGGTGGAGAAAATCCAGCCGCTGGTTGCTGAAATCGATCGTGATGAAACCTTGACGGGCATCACTCAGTTTGAAATCATTACTGCCATGGCGTTAGGCTATTTTGAAGAAAAAAACGTCGATGTTGCGATAATGGAAGTTGGCCTAGGGGGACTTTTAGATAGTACCAACGTTATTTCCCCAATGTTGACGGCGATCACGACGATCGGCATGGATCATATGGATGTCTTAGGCGATACCATTGAAAAAATCGCTGCCCATAAGGCGGGGATCATTAAACCACAAATTCCCCTTGTGACTGGCAATATCGTTGAAAGTGCGCTTTCGGTGATCGATTTGAAAGCTGCAGAAGCACAGGCACCTGCGTATCATGCAGGGCAAGAGTACCGTGTGACCTATCGTCATCCTGATGAAGAGTGGGGCGAATTGTTTGATTTTGAAAATGAGCATGGCAAAATCAAAGGCTTGAAAACGCCGATGTTAGGCCGCCATCAACCAGAAAATGCCGGTGTTGCGATTCAATTGTATAGCCTGTATTGCGACCTGCGGCAGCTGCCATTTTCAGCCAAAGAGATTCGCAATGGGCTAAGAAAAGCCTATTGGCCCGCCCGAATGGAACGAATCAGCAGTGAACCACTAGTGATCATCGATGGCGCCCATAACGTGCATGCCATGGCTCGCTTGGCGGATACGATGAAAGAAGAGTTCAGCGACTATCGCATCCATGTGCTGTTCTCAGCCTTAGAAACCAAAAACGTCAATGAGATGCTTCAGCAATTGCTGGCAATTCCGCAAGCCGAGATTTATTTAACGACCTTTGATTTTCCTAAAGCATTGCATTTAGCAGACGGCTATCAGGAACTCGATGAAAAACGAATCTCAACCGTTTCTTTATGGCAGTTTGGCTTGGCAGAATTATTAGAAAAAATGACCAATGAAGATTTACTGCTGGTGACAGGATCCTTGTATTTTGTTTCAGAAGTTCGTGAATTGTTGTTGGCAATAGGAGGAAGAAATGGCTAAGTTACGTGGTGTGATTTTCGATATGGACGGCTTGATTTTTGACACGGAGCTGCTCTATTACCAGGCTACTCAAATCGTGGCGGATCAAATGGGGATTCCCTATACAAAAGAGTTGTATTTAGCTTATGTGGGGGTCTCGGATGAAGAAGTCTGGGCAGCTTACCATGAGCGGTTCGACGAAGCCTTTGGGCATCAAATGATTGAAGACTTTATCCAAGCGGCTTTTCAGCAAACGCTGGAAATGTTCCAACGGGGCGAGGCTGAATTGAAGCCGGGCATCCACGAGTTATTGCATTATCTTGATGAGAAAAAGATTCCCCGAGTGTTGGCGTCTAGTAACCAGCGCAAAGTGATCGATACCTTGCTGGAAGCAGCAGGCTTAACGGCGGAATTTCCTGAGATCGTCTGCTTTGATGATGTCACACGAGCAAAACCAGATCCTGAGATTTTTGAAAAAGCCCACGCATTATTGGCGGTACCAAAAGAAGAATTGGTGATCCTTGAAGATTCGGCTAACGGTATTCATGCTGCTCATGGGGCGGGGATCTCAGTCATTATGATTCCCGATTTGATCGCGCCGACGACCATCATTGAAGAAAAAGTCTTGAAAGTCTTATCATCACTAGAGGATGTCCCAGATTTTCTAGAAACCGCCTTTTCAATCTAACTGTGATTTTTTGCGCACCTGATTCATGAAATACTCTCTCCTTTGCGTATCTTTTATTAGACCGACGCAAAGGAGTTTTTTATGATCAATGAAACAATGATTCCCCAAAGTTCGTTTCCCCGAGAGCGTTTAGTAGAATATGGAGTGGATGCCCTTTCGAATCAAGAATTATTGGCCATTTTGCTGCGAACTGGCTCACGTCCTCTGAATGTCCTCGAGTTAGCGGCCAGTGTCTTGAATCGTTTTCAAGAATTGTATGAATTAAAGCAAGCGACGATCGATGAATTACAAGAAATTCGCGGCGTCGGACAAATCAAAGCCATCGAGATCAAAGCGATGGTTGAATTAGGTGTGCGAATCCAGCGCTCCGCTCAACCAAAGTACGGTAAGGTCAACTCTAGTATGGCGATCGCCCATCAGTTGATCCAAGAGTTGAAGGATTGTCGTCAAGAGCATTTACTAGGACTATATTTGAATACGAAAAATGAGATCATTCAGAAAAAAACGATCTTCATCGGATCGTTGAATCAGTCGATCGCTCACCCACGGGAGATTTTTCATTGGGCGGTACGCTACAGTGCCGCCCGAGTGATCGTCGTCCACAACCATCCCAGCGGCAGTCCCCAAGCCTCAGAGGCAGATCTGCTGTTTACACGCCGCTTGATCAAGTGCGGAGACTTGATGGGGATCGACATACTGGATCATTTGATTATTGGCGACAATGCCTATGTCAGTTTGCGAGAAGAGGGGCTGTGGCAACAGGAAGACGTGTGAAAATAAGCCGAGTTTGCGAACATTATTAAAAATAAAGGTGAATTGTCTAATCGTCTGTCTTGCAAAAAAATACGGGCAAGTGTAAAATATTATTGTAATTTTGTTTGCTGAATAGATGTTGAAACGCACGTTAGGCCTCTATCGCACAAATGCAATGTTACACACAATTAAGTGCTTATGCACGAGGAGGTTTTTTTTAATGGAACAAGGTACAGTAAAATGGTTCAATGCTGAAAAAGGGTTTGGTTTTATCTCTCGCGAAGACGGTACAGACGTATTTGTACACTTTTCAGCGATCCAAGGTGAAGGATTCAAAACTTTAGAAGAAGGTCAAGCAGTAACTTTCGACGTGGAAGATTCTGATCGTGGACCTCAAGCAGTTAACGTAAACAAAGCGTAAGCTTTCAAACAAACTGCCAGTAAGAGCACTTTGAAATCAAAAACCCCAAAAGACCATCGATTCGATGGTCTTTTTTTTGCTTTTTATAACGGAAAGGAAAAAGGGTAGTTCTCAGTAACCTGAGAACTACCCTCGCATGTGAGACTATAAATCGTCTGGCGTCATGATCATCGAAAGGATCATTGGATGACGCTCAGTTTTTTCAAATAGGAATGGCTGTAACGCCGAAGACATCGCTTCTCTTAATTTGTGTTCTGTTGGGTCTGGTTGGTTCAAGACTTCCCGCAATACACGGAAGAGGATCTGCTGTGCTTCGTTGATCATCTCGCCAGATTCCCGCATATAAACAAACCCACGAGAAAGGATATCTGGTCCAGCAAGGACTTCTTTCCTCGCCACATCGACTGTCGCGACAGCTAAGACGAGGCCTTCTTCTGAAAGAATGCGACGATCCCGTAAGACGACATTTCCGATATCACCGATACCACTGCCGTCGACATAAACATCATTGGCATTGAAATGACCAGCCAAGCGAGCGGTATCCGCCGTTAAGGCCAACATGTCACCATTTTCCATAATGAAACAATTTTCTTTTGGTACACCGACATCTTGTGCCAGCTGGGTGTGGATGTTCAGCATCCGAAATTCCCCGTGGACAGGCATAAAGAATTTTGGCTTCATTAGACGCAACATCAGTTTTTGTTCTTCTTGGCCACCGTGACCAGAAGTATGGATGTTGTTCAATTTGCCATGGATCACGTTTGCGCCAGCTTCCAACAGCAAGTTGATCAGCTGATTGACACTCGTGGTATTTCCTGGGATTGGTGAGCTTGAGAAAATCACGGTATCATCTGGGTGAATTTGGATTTGACGGTGAGTCCCGTTGGCAATCCGACTCAAAGCAGCCATCGGCTCTCCTTGAGAACCCGTACAAAGGATCATGGTTTCGTTTGCAGGCAAACGGTTGATCTCATGAGATTCCACAAAGGTTCCATCTGGCACCTTGATATAGCCAAGGCGCTGTCCGTTGACGATTGCATTTTCCATACTGCGTCCAAAAACGGCGATTTTACGTCCAGTCGCAACCGCCGCATCTGCAGCTTGTTGGAGACGGAAAATGTTGGAGGCAAAGCTGGCAAAAATGATCCGACCATCGATTTTTTCAAAAATCTTTTGGATCGAGCTGCCGATCGTTTTTTCTGATTTGGTAAAGGTCGGAATCTCTGCATTGGTACTATCGGAAAGGAGGCAAAGGACGCCTTCTTCACCAATTTTTGCCATTTTGTGCAAGTTTGCTGGTTCGCCCACAGGCGTAAAGTCAAACTTGAAATCGCCAGTTGCGACGATATTGCCAGAAGGCGTTTTGACAACGACACCTAAAGCATCTGGGATACTGTGGGTCGTTCGGAAGAAGCTGATGGATGTTTTACGGAAACGAATCACCGTATCTTCATTGATTTCGTGTAATTCTGCGTCTCGCAATAAGCCATGCTCATCTAATTTGTTGGTGATCAAAGCAAGTGCCAAGGGTCCCGCATAGATCGGGATATTGGCTTCCCGCAACAAGTAAGGGATTCCGCCAATATGGTCTTCGTGACCATGAGTGACGATCAAGCCTTTGACTTTCGGTAAATTTTGAACGATGTAGCTATAATCGGAAATGACATAGTCGATCCCAAGCAGTTCATCTTCGGGGAATTTGATTCCCGCGTCAATTAAGATGATCTCATCTTGGAATTGAACCCCATAACAGTTTTTTCCGATTTCGCCAAGTCCACCGACGCCGAATACGCCGGTCTCATTATTTTTCAGCGAAACTTTCATCTTAAAACTCCGCTAATTTGAAATCAGCGTTTTCTTTTTCGTAAGCTAAATGTTTTTCATCTAGTTCTTGAACGAACTCGATGTTGTATGGGGTATTTTGTTCAACCAGACGGCGTGCGATCACTGCATCGTCTGCTTCAATGTACAAAGAGTGGGTTTGTTCTCTCTTTGGGTTGCGGTCTTTTGTTTCTTGGTAATAAATTTTGTAAATCATATCTTTTCTCCTTTATCTGCTTTTCGCAGTAGTCTATTTGGTTGATGAATTCGCTGCATCACAAAATCGAGGTCCGAATAAAGTGACCTGAAAAGAAGGCTTCGAGAGCCGCTGCATGCTTTTTTCAGACAATCGTTGTGAGAAAAAAGAGAAAGCCTCGTCTTTGCTTTCCAAATGTCGTCATAAAAAATTCACCGGGTTTGTAAGTCGTTCCACTACAAGTATCCCTAGTTTATCACAGAAAAACGAATAAGTATAGAAACACGTCATTTTGAAAAGGCTTACTGAAAGAAAATGAAAGGACGATCGCTGAAGTTTGCTTTTTTTCGTTGAAAGTGCATTACAATAAGAATATTCCTATGCTATAGTAGAAGTAATGAAGTAAAAAAGGAGGGGATTTTTTGAAATTAATGTGGCACTACACGATGAGAAACAAGAAACTGCTGGTTTTTAATTTCATCTGTGTTTTTGGTTTTATTTTGATTGAATTAGGTTTGCCGACGTTATTGGCAAGAATGATCGACAAAGGGATCGCCGCTGGTGATCGCGACTACATATGGAAAATGGGTGCGGCGATGATCGCAATCACCATTGTGGGGATCACGATGAACATTTTGTTAGGCTATTTCACGTCACGTATCACCACTAACATTGTGGCAGATATTCGTGACGATCTTTTTGAAAAAGTCCAAGGCTATTCACATACCGAATATGAAAAAATCGGGGTTTCATCATTGATCACCCGTGTGACCAATGATGCGTATCAAATCATGCTGTTTATGCAAAGCATCTTACGGACGGGTTTGATGACACCCATGATGTTTGTGGTCAGCTTGTACATGGTCATGCGGACAAGTACACAACTAGGGTTGTATGTTTTGGGGGCATTGCCGATATTGTTGATGGCCGTCATCGCCATTGCCAAAATCTCGGAACCCTTATCCACCAAACAACAAGCCAATCTAGATAAAATCAATGGCATCTTGCGGGAAAATCTCTCTGGTTTACGAGTGATCCGTGCCTTCGTCAATGAAAAATTTGAAGAAAAACGCTTTGGCAAAGTCAACCAAGCCTATGCTTCTAGTTCTCGCAGCTTGTTTCGCTTGATGGCAACGGCACAACCGGGCTTTTTCTTCTTATTCAATATCGTGATGATTTTGATTATTTGGACGGGAAGTATTCAAATCGATCAAGGGCAACTGCAGGTCGGTGACTTGATTGCATTTATCGAATACATCTTCCATGCGCTGTTTTCTTTCATGCTGTTTGCGACTGTCTTTACGATGTATCCACGAGCGGCGGTTTCTGCTCGTCGAATCCAAGAAGCGTTAGATGCGACTTCTGAAATCAAAGAGCCAGAACAGCCAGTGACAGAAACTAAGACGAAAGGCTTCTTGGAATTCAAAAATGTTACCTTTGCTTATCCAGGACATGCTCAAAGTCCAGTGATCCGTAATGTTAGCTTTACCGCTTCACCAGGGGAAACCGTGGCGTTTATCGGTAGTACTGGAAGTGGAAAATCAACCTTGATCCAATTGATCCCACGTTTTTACGACGTCAGTGAAGGCCAAGTTTTGGTGGATGGTGTTGACGTTCGGGATTACAGCTTAACGACGTTGCGCAACAAGATCGGGTTTATCCCTCAAAAAGCGTTGCTATTTACAGGGACGATCGCAGAAAACCTACGCTATGGGAAAGAAGATGCCACGCAAGCAGAGCTGGAACGAGCAGCCGAGATTGCGCAAGCGGCAGATTTCATTTCTCGCACACCAGATGGCTTTGATGCTCACTTGGCAGAAGGCGGAACCAACTTCTCTGGCGGACAAAAACAACGCCTAGCGATTGCCCGTGCGGTGATCCGCCAACCAGAGATCTATATTTTTGATGATAGTTTTTCTGCATTGGATTACCAAACGGATGCAAAATTGCGGGCACGCTTGAAAAAAGAAACCACAGAATCGACCGTTTTGATCGTTGCTCAACGAGTAGGAACGATCATGAATGCCGATAAGATCGTCGTCTTGAACGAAGGCGATGTGGTTGGCATCGGCACCCACAAAGAACTGCTGCAAACTTGTCCAGTATACTACGACATTGCGGCGTCACAATTATCAGAGGAGGAGTTGGCACAATGAAAGCAATCTCTTCTTTAAAACGGTTAGGTGCTTACATCAAACCGTACAAAGTACAATTTATCCTAGTCTTGCTGTTTACTGTTGCAACCGTCGGCTTCAATGCGGCAATGCCGTATGTTTCTGGATTACCGACGACAGAGATCAGCCGCAACATCGCTGCAGGCGAAGGCGTTAATTTTGATTACGTGATCCTTTGCTTGATCTGGATCGCAGTCGTTGGTGTCGGTTACTGTTTCTCACAATTGATGTCAGGGCTGCTGATCACCAACGTTGTCCAATCTGCGATGCGAGATCTGCGGCAAGACATTGAAGAAAAAATCAATCGTTTGCCCGTTTCTTACTTCGACCGCAACCAACAAGGGAATATCTTGTCACGGGTGACCAATGACGTGGATGCCGTCAGCGGTGCGATGCAACAAGCCTTGATCGGGATCGTCAATGCCTTCTTAGGAATCGTTATGGCGGTTTCCATGATGTTTTACATCAATACCTACATGGCATTGGTTTCATTGATCATGATCCCAGCCTCCTTATTGATTTCTCGCACGATCGTCAAAAAGTCGCAAAAAGACTTCCAAGGCATGCAAAATGCGTTAGGGGATCTGAACGGCTACGTACAAGAAAACATGACTGGATTCAGTGTGTTGAAAGTGTATGGACGGGAAAAGCAAACACTTGAAGGGTTTAAAAACGTTAACCACCAGTTGCGCTATTACGGCTTTCGTTCTGCCTTTGTGTCAGGCTTGATGATGCCGCTGGTGCAAATGACCGCTTACTTTACCTATATCGCAATGGCAGTCATGGGGAGCTTTTACGTGATCAGCGGCGTGATCGTTGTTGGTCAGCTGCAAGCGTTCATTCAATACATTTGGCAAGTCAGTCAGCCAATGGGGAACATTACCCAGCTGTCTTCCGTCTTGCAAAGTGCCTCAGCAGCAGCAAAACGGGTCTTTGAAATCTTAGATGAGGAAGAAGAGCCAGTCAATCGAACCGATATCCAATTGCCGGAACAAATCAGAGGCGACGTGACCTTTGAACATGTCGGCTTTGCCTATGATCCGAAAAAACCATTGATCAAAGACTTGAACTTTGAAGTCAAAGCTGGGCAAACTGTGGCGATCGTGGGACCAACAGGTGCTGGGAAAACGACCTTGATCAATTTGTTGATGCGTTTTTATGATGTCAATGAAGGGGCTATCAAGATCGACGGCATCGACACGAAAAAGATGGAACGTCACGATGTCCGCTCACTGTTTGGGATGGTTTTACAAGATGCGTGGTTGTATGAAGGCACGATCGGCGATAACATTCGCTTTGGGAAATTAGATGCCACCGATTATGAAGTCGTTGATGCAGCGAAAACCGCCAATGTGGATCACTTCATTCGTACGATGCCAGATGGCTACGAGATGATCATCAATTCTGAAGGCGACAATGTCTCCTTGGGGCAAAAACAATTGTTGACCATCGCTCGGGCAGTCATCTCTGATCCGAAGATTTTGATTCTCGATGAAGCCACCAGTTCGGTGGATACCCGCTTAGAAGCGCTGATTCAAAAAGCAATGGATAAAGTGATGGAAGGTCGTACCAGCTTTGTGATCGCCCATCGTTTGTCAACGATTCGTGAAGCAGATCTGATCTTAGTGATGGATCAAGGGTCGATCATTGAAAAAGGCAATCACGAGACCTTGTTGGCAGCTGGCGGCTTTTATAGTCAACTGTACCAAAGCCAATTTTCAGAAGAAGCCGAGTAAACCCAAAAGAGCGTCCAGTCTGACTGGCGCTCTTTTTGCATTGTCGCAAGGGTGGTGCTATAGTGAAAAAAGAAAGCGCAGATCCGTTTATGGATTGGAAGGAGAAGTTGATGGACAAAGAACAATCAGGGAATGAAACCCACAAAATAGTTTCGCCAGCCTCGTTGCAAGGAACACCTTGTTTTGTGGCAAAAAATGCGACGATCGTAGGAAACGTGACTCTAGGAAAAGAGAGTACGGTCTGGTTTCAAGCAGTGATTCGAGGCGATGCCAATCGCATCGAAATCGGCGCGCGTACCAATATTCAAGATGGAACGATCATTCACGTTGATCACGATGCCCCGACGATCGTGGAAGACGATGTGACTGTTGGGCATCAGTGTATGCTTCATGGCTGTACCATCAAAAAAGGGGCGCTGATCGGCATGAGCTCGATTGTTTTGAATCATGCAGTGATCGGTGAAAATAGCTTGTTAGGTGCTGGTTCGTTAGTAACGGAAGGAACCGTCATTCCGCCCAATGTGTTGGCGTTTGGTCGTCCTGCACGAGTGATCCGCCCGTTGACAAAAGAAGAGATCGCCAAAAATCAGGCAAACATCACGCATTACGTGGAAAATGGGTATGCTTACCAACAGGGGGAATATGGTGAAGTCTGACGCCAAACCAAAAGACGCAAAAAGGTGTACGAATTGCCTCGTACACCTTTTTTTATGCAAGCTTATTTCAATTTGTTTGATTCCATGATCTCGTCGATCAAACCGTAATCTTTGGCTTCTTGTGCGGTCATGAAGTTGTCGCGATCGGTGTCGCGTTCAATCACTTCGATTGGTTGACCAGTACGTTCTGACAAGATTTTGTTCAGACGTTCGCGGGTTGCCAAAATGTGGCGGGCAGCAATTTCGATCTCAGTTGCTTGTCCTTGTGCGCCACCTAATGGTTGGTGAATCATGATTTCTGCATTTGGTAACGCAAAGCGTTTGCCTTTTTCACCAGCGGTCAATAAGAATGAACCCATAGAAGCAGCCATCCCCATAACGATGGTTTGGACATCGGCTTTGATAAAGTTCATCGTATCAAAGATCGCTAGACCAGCAGTAACGCTTCCGCCAGGCGAGTTGATGTACAAGTAGATGTCTTTTTCAGAATCTTGCGCGTCCAAGAATAAAAGCTGAGCAATGATCGAGTTTGCTAAGTCATCGGTTACTTGACCACTCAACATAATGATCCGGTCTTTTAATAGACGAGAATAGATGTCATACGCTCTTTCACCGCGAGATGATTGTTCAATGACTGTAGGAATTAAATTCATAGTGATAGTCCTCCTAAAAATCGTTATAGATATAGTTTAGCATAAAGTTTTCGCAATATCTAAGAGATAGTATACCGATTAGGTCAAGAAAGGTCAAATAAAAAGTTCGTTATCTTTTTTGCGAAACTTTCAAATATGATACAATATGAAAAAAGGAATGAGGAAGGATCGAAGAATGGCAGTAGCAATAGCAGGTTTGATCGGCGTCTTAGTGGGCGCATTGTTAGTAACCATCATTTTTAATTTACGCATTCGGTATGAGGAACAAAAAGAAAAACAACGCCGTTTGTTGGAGCATAAAGTCAAAGAAATCGAAACGTTGGTTTTATTGAATCAAAAAATCAGTGAGATTCTACAAAAACGGGTCATGCTGATGGATGAGTATGTCAGCTTTGATGCCTTTGACGACTGTTATATCACCATCGATGATTTTGCCTATCTACAATCTTTTGCGGCGCAAAACAGTTTTTATCTACCGAATTTTTTCTTGGAAGAATTTTTCAAAAAAATCGGAACACGTCGGGTGATTTTATCCCCAGAGGAAACTGTTAAAATCGGTGGGTATACCTATAAAGGCGGTCGGATCATTATGGAAAATTTCCTTGATCAATTGGTTGAAATGGTCAATGAGCGTAAAACCCAAATGAAAAACATGACGAGCGAACCGTTGACCTATTTTTCAAAAACGATTTGATTCTACTGGTCAGCCGTTTTCCTTGGTTAAGGCAACCAAACCAGAGTATCGACGGTTGCGCTTTTTTAACTGATCACACACACTCTTACTGCGATCATAGTAAGGGTGTTTTTCTTTGACCGAAACAAAGCGCTATTATTCATTAAGAGGATCGAAACAAACAGAGGCTTTTTGGTTCTAACAGATTCCATGGTAAAATAAAGAGTGAGAATGGAGTGAAAGAATGATGGTACAAATCGTTGCCCACCGCGGGAGTAGCGGCAACCGACCTGAAAACACGCTACCAGCATTTGCGGAAGCGGTGCGGGTCAAAGCTGATATCATTGAGTTAGATGTACATCTATCAAAAGATGGCGGCTTAATCGTCATGCATGATGAAACGGTTGATCGAACGACCAACGGCAAAGGTCGGATCTGTGACCTGACGGTTGCTGAACTAAAAGAACTCAATGCTGGCAGCTGGTTTTCTGAGGAATTCCAAGCCGCCAAAGTCCCCACGCTAAAAGAAGTGTTGGATTTACTTGCAGCGAAGAATTATCGTGGCATTTTGACGATCGAATTAAAAACCGATCATTATGAGTATGAAGGAATCGAAGCCAAAGTATCCGACTTATTGAATAGCCAAGAATGGCCCTTTACTCATTGGTATTGTTCCTTCAATATCGAGACCTTAGATCGGATGCATGCGATCGAACCGGATGCGACCCTTGATTTTATTATGGGACGCGGTGAAGACAAACCACCGTTGGCGCTCAGCCGACCGTATATCGAAGGAATTCATCCTGCCTATCGCTGGGTCCAAGAGACAGCAACGGTCTTAACTGATTTTCCGATCGCGATCCGTCCGTGGACTGTCAACGAAGAAGCGGCGATTCGCACCTGCTTGGCTCTGGGGTTGACGGGGATCATCACCGACTTTCCAGAAAAAGCTCGGGCAATTGTGCAACAGGTCCGTGAGGAAACAAAAGGATGAAAAAAGTCTTAGTGATCGTGGGACCGACCGCAGTTGGCAAAACCGCCTTGAGTATCCAGTTAGCCCAAAAATACCAAGGGGAGATCATCAGCGGGGATTCCATGCAAATTTACCGTCAGTTAGATATCGGTACCGCCAAAGTGACGAAGGAAGAAATGGCAGGGATTCCTCATCATTTGATCGATATTCGTGCAATGACGGAAACGTACACTGCCGCTGATTTCCAGCAAATGGGGCGTGAAGCCATTGAGACGATCCAGCAGCAAGGAAAACTGCCGATCGTTGTGGGGGGGACAGGGCTATACATCCAAGCGCTTTTGTATGATTTTCGTTTAGGGGCAGAAGAAGGCGACCCAACGATTCGTCAGCGCTATGAACAAGAAGCAGCAGCCATCGGCAAAGAAGCTCTATGGCAAAAGTTGCAGGCGGTCGACCCCTTGGCAGCAGCGAAGATCCACTACAACAATGAGCGGAAAGTGATTCGTGCGTTGGAGGTTTTTGAAACGACTGGCGAAAGTATCGCTGCACCAAAAGAAACACCGCAAGTTTTGTACGATTTCTTCATGATCGGTTTAACCACTGAGCGAGCATTGTTATACCAGCGAATCAATCAGCGAGTGGACTTAATGATGGATCAAGGCTTGATCGAAGAAGCAAAAGCTGTTTTGCAGTATCCAGAAACGCAAGCCGCCAAAGGGATCGGTTACAAGGAATTTTTGCCCTATTTTCACGGGCAGGCCACATTGGAGGAGACCATTGAGCAAATCAAACAAAACTCACGCCGCTACGCCAAGCGGCAGCTGACGTGGTTCAATAACCGTGCACAGCCCCGATGGATTGATTTAGTGAGACAACCTGAAGAACAACGTATCCTTGAAACAGAAATCGACCAATGGTTGGAGGAGAAAAGATGAGCCAAGAACGTGTGATTCTTGTCGGAGTAGAAACGGAGAAAAACTATCTTCATTTTGATTCGTCAATGAAAGAGTTGAAAAGCTTAACAAAAACCGCCAATGGTGAAGTTGTTTTTTCACTGGTGCAAAAACGGCAGCAAGTCGATCGACAAACCGTGATCGGCAAGGGGAAAGTTGTGGAATTGCAGCAGTTGGCAGAAGCACATGAAGCAGATCTAGTGATCTTCAATCATGAACTGACACCAAGGCAAAGCCAGTTGATCGGTGATGCGCTAGAAGTGCCAGTGATTGATCGCGTCCAGCTGATCCTTGATATTTTTGCGATGCGTGCCCGTTCCAAAGAAGGAAAGCTGCAAGTAGAATTGGCGCAGCTGGATTATTTGCTTCCACGCTTGATAGGGCAAGGAAAGAACATGTCTCGGCTAGGGGGCGGAATCGGAACGAGAGGGCCAGGGGAAACCAAGCTGGAGACCGATCGTCGACACATCCGCAACCGCATTACCATCATCAAACGGGAATTGAAGGAAGTGGCCGCCCATCGAGACCGGACACGCCAAAAGCGCAAAGACAGCCAAGTCTTTCAAATGGGCTTGATTGGTTATACCAATGCTGGAAAATCAACTATTTTGAATATTTTGACCAGTGCGGATACCTATGAACAAGACCAGTTGTTTGCGACACTCGATCCTTTGACGAAACGCTGGCGGATGCCAGAAGGATTCGAAGTCACTATTACCGATACGGTTGGTTTTATCCAAGAATTGCCGACTCAATTGATCGATGCGTTTCATTCCACACTGGAGGAAAGTCAAAACATGGACTTCTTGCTGCATGTCGTCGATGCCAGTTCCGAAGAACGGGTCCAGCAAGAGGAGACGGTCTTAAAATTAATGGAGGAACTTTCTTTGACCCAATTACCGATGTTGACGGTCTACAATAAGGCGGATCGCATCGACGCCGATCAGTTTGTCCCAACGTTATTTCCCAATGTCTTGATCTCAGCAAAAAGTACCAAAGGCAAAGAACGCTTGACTCAGGCGATCAAAATGGAATTGATGCAGATCATGCAGCCTTATCATCTGGTGTTGCAAGCCGATGAAGGCAATGCGCTGAATCGTTTAAAACGGGAGTCGCTGGTGTTGAGCAATGCCTTCGATGAAGCAACACAGACCTATCATATCAAAGGATTTGCGCTGGAGGATACCTATCCACTACGCAGAATGGCGCAAGAACAAGAATAAACAGAAGCGGTGCAGCCGATGCACCGTTTTTTTTGTGGTGACAAAATTATGGAAGTATAAGTGGTTTGACTTCCTTCAAGTGCAAAACCCGAACATTTTTGGCTAAGGCACCATTTCTTCCAGAAAAAGGACTGCTTGAACATGCGATCAAATCAAGGGCTCAGTGGAAAAATCAAAAAAATTTGCATTCATGTCACTTTTTCTAACATGAGGGGTTGACACGCAAAAAAAGAATTGGTATAGTTTCCATAAAGTTACGCAGCATCATTGAAACGGAGGGGAGCCAAGTTATGCGGGAAAAAGAATTGCGGCGCTCAATGTCAGTCTTTCCTATCGGAACAGTCATGAAATTGACCGATCTCACCGCCCGTCAAATTCGTTATTACGAAGAACAAGAATTGATCCACCCGGAACGCAGCGATGGCAATCGACGCATGTATTCGCTGAATGATATTGATACCTTGCTAGAGATTAAAGACTATCTTTCCGATGGACTGAACATGGCTGGGATCAAACGAGTTTATGAAATGAAAGTTGCCAAAGAAAAAGAAGCGAAGAACAAACCGCCGCTGACCGATGAAGATGTTCGTCGAATTTTTTATGATGAACTCTTGGCTCAAGGTGGATTGAATCAACAACAGCCATACCAGCAAAAAGGTCCACGAATGTAGAGCACTTGTAGATCATTGCTGTGATATAAAATAAGAATTGGGAAAAAGGAAGGGATACTATGCCAAAATTTGAAAGAACTGCCGAAGACATCAAACAAATCGTAAAGGATGAGAACGTGCGCTTTTTACGCTTGATGTTTACTGATATTTTAGGAACAAACAAGAACGTTGAAGTACCTGTAAGTCAATTAGATAAAGTACTGGAAAACAAAATGATGTTTGACGGTTCTTCTATTGAAGGATTTGTCCGTATTGAAGAAAGTGACATGTATCTGTATCCTGATTTGTCCACCTGGATGATCTTCCCTTGGGAAAGTGAACATGGCAAAGTGGCTCGTTTGATCTGTGATATCTACAATCCAGATGGCACCCCATTTGCAGGCGACCCTCGCGGCAACTTAAAACGGGCATTAGCTGACATGCAATCCCTTGGTTTTACTTCTTTCAATCTTGGACCAGAACCCGAATTTTTCCTATTCAAATTAGATGAAGCAGGCGAAATCACAACTGAATTAAACGACAAAGGCGGCTATTTCGATTTTGCCCCAACCGATCTAGGGGAAAACTGCCGTCGCGATATCGTATTAGAATTAGAAAGCCTTGGCTTTGAAGTTGAAGCGTCTCACCATGAGGTGGCACCAGGGCAACACGAGATCGACTTTAAATATGCGGATGCAGTGGAAGCATGTGACAACATCCAAACCTTCAAGCTTGTCGTGAAAACTATTGCTCGTAAACACGGCTTGCATGCGACCTTTATGCCAAAACCATTATTTGGCATCAACGGTTCAGGCATGCACTGCAACATGTCCTTGTTCAAAGGTGATGAAAATGTCTTCTTTGATGAAGAAGGACCAATGCAATTAAGCCAAACAGCGTATCACTTCTTAGGCGGTTTGATCGAACACGCCCGTGCTTACACAGCTGTCTGCAACCCAACCGTCAACTCTTACAAACGCTTAGTGCCAGGTTATGAAGCGCCTGTATACGTGGCATGGTCAGGACGCAACCGTTCACCATTGATTCGGGTACCAGAATCAAGAGGCTTGTCAACACGTTTGGAATTGCGTTCAGTTGACCCATCCGCTAACCCATACTTAGCAATGGCTGTTTTATTACAAGCAGGACTTGATGGCGTTAGACGTGAGTTGACACCACCACCAGCTGTCGACCGCAACATCTACATCATGAACGAAACAGAACGTGCAGAAGCACAAATCGAAGATCTGCCATCAACGATTCACAATGCCATCAAAGCATTGCGCAAAGACCAAGTGATGATCGATGCCTTAGGCAAACACATCTATGCCAACTTTGTCGAAGCAAAACGATTAGAATGGGCAGCCTTCCGCCAAACAGTCTCCGAGTGGGAAAGAGAACAATACTTGGAACTCTATTAAAATCGCAAAAAAAGCCGCTAGAGATAAACAATCTAGCGGTTTTTTTATGATGAAACTAGCGTTTATCCTACTGACTCTGGTTTTATTTATTTCCGATCGTCAATAGCTACTTGATCAAAATTTGAGAAAAAACCCATTGCGAAGCTAGAGCGGTTCTGTCTATAAGAAGCGTAACTCCTGACCATTGGGAAAAATCAAAAAAATACCAGTCGGGCGAGGACTGGTAAGAGGAAGAAAAATAGTTTTGGTATAAAGCTAGCATAGTCGGTCAAAGTAAAATGAACCTTAAAAAGTAGAAAGTTTCTTGTAAGAAGTCCTTATTCGTCAAAGGTTTCCAGCTCAGACAGTATTTTTGCTGGGACTTCTGATTGAGGGACTTCATTGGGACCCGAGATGACACGGGTTTTACTGATCTCTGCTTTGACTAAGGTATTTGGTGCGAATGGCTTCACATTTTCACCAGAAAGATCATAGGTCATGAGTTCTTTCTCGCCGTTTTTCTTAACAAACTCAAACGTGTACTTATACGTAAAGGAACCATCGATTTTTTCACCGGAATCGCTGTACGTTTGGGTCTTTGCTGGGACTTTGTTGGGCGTGATGGCATAGGCCGTTATCCCTTGATAAGTTGTTGTATAGTACGTGTAGCCAAAGTAGCCACCTACTGCTAAAATCAAAACGCCAAGCGTTAAAAGTAGTTTTTTCATGGGTGTCATTCCTTTCCATTACTAGCATCACTATAGCATGTGGCCACTAAAAGCACTCATCGAAAGGGATAACAATATTGTAAGTTTAGCATTTTTGAATAAAAATCCTGTAACTTTCTGTTTAACAATTGTGATAATGAAAAATATTTCTGAAACCTTCCTGCAATATTGTAATGTTATTCTCTTACTTGTGCCCGATCGCGGGACAAATAATCAAAAGAGAGGTTTTTTCATTTGAAAAAATTTGCATTTACAGTTGTTGCAGGATTTGGTTTATTCGTTGGCGGAACAGTTGTGTCAGCAGCAGAACAAACCCATGTTGTCGAACCAGGAGACACTCTATCTGGGATCGCTGCTACTTATCAAACAACGGTCGAAGACCTTTTAGCTTTAAATGATTCGATCGAAAATCCAAATATGATTTTTGATGGCGAAACATTGTTGGTTTCTAACGATGGCCAATCAGTAGAAAACAAAGAAACAAGTACGAAAGAAAGCACAGAAAAAAGTGAGTCTACAGCGACTGCTAACGTGAGTCAAACTCGTTCAAGCGTTCCTGGTGCTGGTTCTGGTGTCTTGAATCCAGTGGATGGGATCAACTATTTCAATGGTGTGAGAGAATCGTACTACTCACAAAAAGTCTTGCCAGGAGGCGGATTGAATATCCCTGGTCGCCATGTAGCATCAGACGGAACCATCCGTGATGCCGATGGGTACATCGTTGTTGCCAGTGATAATCAACCGAAAGGATCGACTGGTCAATCATCTTTAGGTGCCTATAAAGTCTATGACACAGGTGTCGGTCATAGCGGTATTGATGTTTATACGAATTGGTAAGCAAGTAGAATACGAGTAGAGACGAGCGCATTTTAGAGCTCGTCTTTTTTTGATTGGCGAGAAAAAATCGTCATCTGGTCTAGACTAATTATTGTAATCAAACACAACCTGTGGTATTATTGGACTATACCAAATAGAAACGGAGCGCTGATCATGGAAATTATTCGCGTTAAAGATGCTGCTCAAGGCGGAAAGAAAGCTTTTGAATTGATTCAAGAAGGTATGGCAAATGGCGCCAAGGTCCTAGGCTTAGCAACAGGAAGCACGCCAGAAACCCTTTATGCAGAAATGACTGCCAGTGAAGTTGATTTTTCAGAAATGACTTCAGTCAACTTAGATGAATATGTTGGATTAGGCGGCGAAGACGAACAAAGCTATCGTTACTTCATGAATGCACATTTATTCAACAAAAAACCATTCAAAGAAACCTTCGTACCAAACGGCAAAGCGGAAGATTTAGAAGCGGAATGTCAACGCTACGATGGCGTGATTGCGGATCACCCAGTTGATATCCAAATCTTGGGTATTGGTCAAAACGGACATATCGGCTTCAACGAACCTGGTGCATCCTTTGAAGGAACGACCTCAGTCGTTGATTTGACTGAATCAACCATCAATGCCAACAAACGCTATTTTGATAAAGTCGAAGACGTCCCAACGACGGCAATTTCCATGGGGATCGGTTCAATCATGCAAAGCAAAAAGATCATTTTGATGGCATTTGGCGAAGTCAAAGCGGATGCGATCCAAAAAATGATCGAAGGACCCGTAACCAACGAATTACCAGCTTCAGTTTTACAAAAGCATGATGACGTGATCGTGATCATCGATGAGGCTGCTGCCAGCAACCTGTAAAACAAAATCAGCCCTTTTCAGAAATAAGTCAGAAGGAAAACGCGCCATCCTTGCAGCTTCCCCCTGCGCTTGTGCAGTAATGCCAGCGCAGCTGCGAGCGATGGTTCGGATCTATCTTGCTTATTTCTGAGGAGGCTTTTTTTATTTGGCCGCTCTAGCGATGTTTTTTCCTTTTTTCCATCAGAGATGCTATAGTTAAAAGAGAGAATACGAAGAAAAGAGGGATGCAAATGGTTGATATGCATTTATCCATTCCTGAAGTAGCGCTGAGATTGCTGCTGGCAATGATCATGGGAGGAGCGATTGGGTACGAGCGGCAATACAAAAGCCGACCAGCTGGTCTTAGAACCCATATCTTGGTTTGTATGGGGGCTTGTGTCATTGCCTTGATCCAAGTGGAGATCGCCACAGGTGCCATGCGAGATGCGCTGAATCATCCAGATTTAGCAGGCGTGATTCGCTCAGACGAAGCACGATTGATCGCACAAGTCGTCAGCGGGGTCGGTTTTCTAGGCGCCGGAACGATCATTGTGACGAAGCGCTCGGTGACGGGGTTGACGACGGCTGCTTCCTTATGGGCGATCGCCGGTTTAGGAATTGCCATCGGGATGGGCTTTTACACCATCGCATTAAGCAGTTTTATCGGGATCTTCTTTGCATTGACGATCGTTAAGCGGATCGTCCGCGTACCAACAGCAAAAAAATTAGAGATCCAGTACATCCATCGCACCGAGACCAAAGAGTTTTTGACGGAGTACTTCCAAAAGAAAAATATCGTGATCGAAGATGTCAATTTTGATGTCAAATTCATGGAAGACTATCGCATTTATACCAACATTTATACGATTGATCTCCCGCGAGGGCTAGGCTTTTCTGAAGTGATCGAAGAATTGTCTGTCTACAAAAATGTCACGAAGATCCGCTTGGTGGATATTGCTTAAAAGCAACAAAAAAGCGAGATTGAAACGTAACGCAAACAGGTATCGTTTGCTTCGTTCCAATCTCGCTTTTTTGTTCTGTTTTAGAAACGTGGATCGATCCAGTTTTTTGCCATAGCGCGACTAGCATCCCAGGAATCCCAGCCATACCAAGCAGGCTCATTGATCGTATCGATGGATAACTTATAGGTCCAGTACATATGTCCGGCTCCTTGGTTCCAAGCTGTGATTGAAGCACGCCACAAAGTTTGATAAACTTCTTCTAATTCACTTTTTGTCAAACTACGGTTACTGCTGAATTCTTCTTGTATTGGATTGATGCCGCCTTTGGTATCTGTACCAACAGCATAGGAGTTGAACAAGGACCACTCTCCAACAAAAACCTCGACATATTGTGCAACCGTGGCGATCTCTTTGGCTAAGCCATCAATGAAAGACACGTAGGCTTCCAAGGATTGCTCTGTGCCGGCCATTTCTGCCATCATAACGTATTGGTGCGTATCTAACATGACATTGTGAAAATCGTTTTGGGCGAAAAACTCTTTCCAAGCATGCAATTGGAAGCCGTCATGAAAGACGATCACTTTGTCATTGCTTAAATAGTTGCGCATTCTTCGATAGGCATCTTGATAAAAAGTTTTCAAAAAGTCTAAAGAGATTGGTGCGCTACCTTTTACTAACGCAAGATCACGAGGTGGAAAACGATCCATGGGATTCATGCTGTGCCATACTTCACCATCTGTGATCGGTTCGTTTAATACTTCAATGCCCCACAATGCTTCGTGATCTGCATATCTTTGCGCCAAACGTTCCAAGACCGTTAATTCGAATGCCACTTCTTCGGGCATTTGTGCCCATCTGACTACACCCGAGAGACCACCATTGTCAAAACCATTTTGGCTGAAGGGTGCGGTATGAAGATCGATCAAGATTTTTAGGTCATAAGCCTTCGCCCAAGCGAAGGCTTTATCCAAATAGTCGATACAGCCAATAAAGGGGGCACGATCACCAAAAATAAAATAAGGGACAGGTATTCGAACGGTATTGAAGCCAGCTGCTGAAATGCGCAAGAAATCAGCTTCAGTGATGAATGTTTCACGATGAATCAACAACCGTGCTTGGTATTCAGCTTCTGGTAGATCATAGGCTAAATAATACTCGTCATCGGCAGGTGTTCCTTGAAAGAGACTAGGTGCCATCCATTTTTCTAATACAAGCCAACCGCCTAGGTTGACGCCTCTAAGTTTTTGTTCCATCTTATAGTTCCTCCTTACTAATAGGTGTGGTCGTTTTGTTGAAAGCGAGAAATAGAAAAATCAGAGCAATGATAGCCATGATTCCGGCAGCGATTCTGACTTGCATGACTGCCGTTGTCATGCCAAGTAGTTGACTGATAAAGTTTATGACATAGGGGGAGGAAAAAGCACCAAGATTACAAGCGACCATTGCCAAAGAAACAACTAAGTTATTGGCTTCTGGATCTACATCGCTAAGAATGACACTGTATACATAAGGAACGACAAGATTGGCAAGATAAACCACTAATAGACCAATGAAAAAGACGGTCATCGTAGGTGCAAAGGTTATCGTGAAAAAACCAACCATTGCGAAACTGATGACGACAACTGGCGTAAAGCGCTTTAATAATTTGGTGATTTGACCAAATGCTAATGCGACCAAGCTGCTAAAAATACCGGCGATCGCTAATGCGGTGGAAAGAAATCCTTGATTCGTCAGCGCCATTTCATGAATCAGTAATGCAGAAGAAGTAATGACGACCATCAAACTAATGAAGAATAAAAAGAGAGTCAAAATACCTAAAGTTACGCTTAATGGCAGCTTTCTTCTTTTTGTAGCGGTGGTTGATGGCTGCGTTGTTTCTACTGGCTTTTCATTGACGTTGCGGTAACCGAAAAGAAAAAGAAAGAGAATCGGTAAGATGACCAAGTACACTAAGAATGAAGCTTGCCACGAGATCGCTAACAGTAGGCCCGCAGCGAACGTCGCTAGGCTATTCCCTAAAGTCATCACGGCTGATTGAATACCTAATAAATTTTTTTGCTCGGCACCTGTAAAGTTGTCGCCGATCAAGGAGACGGTCATTGAGTTAAAGAGTCCCAGACCTGCGCCAAACAAAATACGGGCAAATAAAATCAAGCCAAAGTTCATTGTAAATGCCGGTAAGATGCCACCGACTAAAGCGATCATCAAGCCTAAACAGACCGTTCGCTTTTTGCCAAGTGCTTTGATAAACCATGAACTTAGCAGAATGAAAATCAAGATTGCCATTGAGGGCAGTGTCAAAATAGATTGGACTTGTGCGGTGGTTCGGTCAGAAAAATCGTTCATAATAAAAGGTACGGCTGCTGCTACTGCACCAGCAGCTTGTACGACCAATGAAAGACTCAAAATTCCGATTTTTAACGGCAACCGACTTTTGATTGACATTGAATTTTCTGAAATCATACATATTCCCCTTAATGTAGTGCAAAGCAAGTGTGCTGAGAATACCCACTCATCTTGCTCTTTTGCAACTAACTGTTTTTATTCCTGCAAACGATTTCTTGGTATTAATCATAAAGAATGCAGACAGGACTTGAAATATCAAAAAAAAGGGAAAATTTACCATTTTTCATTTATTATGCGAAAAAAAAGCTTTTTTTGCATCCTCAGAGGAAGAAGTAGCAGTCGCTTTTCTCGAATCATTATTTGTCGATTACTTATTTTGCTGCTTCTAACTGGAGCTTACGGTATTTATTCGGCGATATGTTTGCCCATTTTTTGAATTGTCTCGTAAAGTGGGCGGCATTTTGATAGCCAATGATCTCAGCGATTTCGGCGATGGTCAATTTGGGTTGATGGAGATAGAATTTTGCCTGGTTGAAACGTAATTGATCTAAGTACTGTTTTGGACTACTAGCATAAACTTTTTTGAAAACCGTCAGCATCGTACTATTACTAATGTTCAATGAATTGGCTGTATAACTCATGGAAAGCAAGGCTTTGTTTTCTTCCGTTGGGCTTTGTGTGTACGTACGAAAATTTTGTTGGATCGCTTCAGCGATCGCTTTTGCTAAAACAAGGGAAGTGTTATCTGTATGCGCTAACTGATTTTTTTCATCTTCGATATAGTCTAGTAAGGCACGCATCAGTTCTAACAGTAAGATCTCAATGGCGATTTTTTCTTTCATTCCAAAGTATCCGCTTGCCAAAAACGCAATGTATTGCTGAAGGATCGCAACGATCGCTTGGTAGGCGGGATTCGTCTTTTTTAATAGTAAAGGACAATACATCAACAACTGTTGCTGAATCTCAGGATCATCAAGATCGAAATGCATACAAAAATACTCTAAACCTTCTGCTACGAGACAAGTATTTTCATGAGCGGTACCAGGCGGTATCAGGATCACATCATTTGCCACAAAATCAAACTGCCTGCCTTCAAAAATTGTTCGCTGCTCTCCATCAATGATCATCATGATCTCAAAAGCAAAGTGGGTCTCTTGTGGTGCACACCATCCTTGGGAAACACGTTGCTTGTGTCCACCAAAGGTTTTTAAATTGATATCGATATCGGGTAATTTGACCAGCTGTTCTAGCCATTTAGGTGTTGGGTTCATTCAGAACGACCTCCTTAAAAATGAAAAATGGTAAGTATTGGCTTTTTTTTGATATTCATTCTACCCTAAAAGTTTCGTAAGATAAATGTAGCAACCAAATAAAACGGTTTCAATTTATCGCATTCGCCTGCAAACGATGATAAAAAAACTGTCGTTTGGTTGCAAAACGAATAAAAAGTTAAGAATAGGAAGGAAGCTTATGACAATCATCAAAAATCCAGTTATTCCTGGAATGGCGCCTGATCCCTCTATCATTTGTGTGGATGAGCGTTATTATATCGCAACTTCAACCTTCCATTGGACACCTGCGATTCAACTTTTCGAATCAAAGGATCTTGCGAATTGGCAACTTGTTGGCTATGCCTTGAACAATGAAGAAGTGAATTTACGTGGAACCAATACACCAGCTGGTATTTGGGCACCGCATTTATCTTATGATCCACAAACAAAACGATTTTGGCTGGCGTATTCACATATGGTCAACATGGCAGGACGTGAATTTAATGCTGATTCCTATGCCATTTGGGCGACTGACATCCGAGGACCATGGTCAGAACCGATTTATTTTACCTCAATTGGCTTTGATCCAGCGCTGTTTCATGACGAGAATGGGCGGCATTATTTAACGATTTTGGAATGGGAAACAAGAGAAGGTTATCAAGCGCCGGGACATATTGTTCTTGCAGAGATCGACTTGCCTTCAGGTAAATTACTGTCCCCTTGGCATCGCGTAACGCAAGGGTTCACCACCAGAGGGTGTGCGGAAGCACCCCAAATCTACAAGCATCAAGGGGCGTACTTTTTATTGCTGGCATCTGGAGGCACGGGCTATGCTCATGGTGTGGAAGTCGGTCGCGCAGAAACTATTTTTGGCCCTTATGAAGCGCATCCTTCAGGCGAACCGATCCTTACTTCTTCTCCAAGGCATCTGTTTTCTTTGGGGGACCCTGATGCTGGGCATTTTGAAATGGTCAATCCTCATTCAGTGATGCAAAAAGCAGGACATGGTTCGCTCGTCCATACCCATACTGATGAATGGTTCATGGCTCATTTAATGGCAAGACCCTTAGAGGGGCAGCTGTTGAATCCTCTTGGAAGAGAAGCTTCTATTCAAAGGATGCACTGGACCGAGGACAATTGGTTGGAATTGGAAGATGGAAGCAATTTGGCAAAAATGACTTTTAAAGGATTAGCTGGTGTTCCAATTGACAATGAACCAAACACTGATTTATTTGATTCATTTCAAGAGCCGCAGTATCTGTTAGAATTTATGACACCGTATCGCCAACAGCATCAGTCATGGGTCAGTACGCAAAAGCGGCAGGGGTTCTTACGGATCTATGGGGGCAATTCCTTGTTTTCACAGATGAATCCTGCCATCATGGCAACACGAGCAACCTCTTTTACCTATGAGGTGGAGACCTTGTTGGAGTTTCAACCGAACCATTATTCACAAACAGCAGGACTTGGGCTTTATTATGATTCAAACAATTGGTTATATGCTCATGTTACCTATTCAGAAGAAAAGCGATGTCCTTATTTGACTCTCTTACAAGCAAAATTAGGACAAAGGATCGAATATGTAAATACGCGCGTCGTCGTTCCCGAAGGAAATATTCAGCTGAAAATTGGATACGATCACGGGATCGCAAACGTCTACTATCGATTAGAGGAACAAGAGACTTGGCAAGTTTTGCTCCAAGATCTGTCAGTGGCTTACTTATCTGATGAAGGAGTCAATGGAATGCCTGGAGAAATAGGTGGCTTCACAGGATTGTTTAATTTTATTGGTGCCGTGGATGCACACCAACATCAATCCTATGCTGATTTTGCTTATTATAAAGTGATGAATCATTCGCCTGCATCTTAAGCAGGCTCCTTATGGAGTGAGCACCCGTATCATTCTTTCACTAAACAAATAAAAACCTTCAAGAGAAACACAAATGTGTAGCTCTCGAAGGTTTTTTGTATGAAGGAACTGTCATCGCAGTGGATTGCCTGATTACTTGAAAAAATAGGCAGTTAGCAAGACCGATACAATAACGATCACTATTGAAGTCAGCAAATTGACCCCTTCATTCGTTACAAAGGAAAGACCGCCGACTTGCTTGGTGGCAACGTCGTGATGGACTTTTTTTTCGGTGTATTGGTGACAGACAGGGCATTGATAGCGCACCTGAATCGTTGCGCCCAGTATGCTGTCCAAGAGACTACCGCCAAAGCCTAAGGCAGTCAAGGTCAACCAGAGATCAAAGGAGAACGGCTTGCCGTTCAACCATAAGGCTGTTGCGAATAAACCAGTGATGGAGAGAGTCCCTGCTAGGGAAGCGGCAGTTCCCAACCAACTGACACCACCGGAAAGTCCTGGTGGTAATTTTTTTCCCGTTAGTAAGTGACGCGGTGGACTTGGACTCAGCACGCCGATTTCTGAGCCCCAAGTGTCAGCCGTACAGCTAGCGATTCCCGCCACAAATCCCCAAAGGAATAGCGGTTCTTTCGTCCAAAAGGCAAGCAGTAGAGCAAAGATGCTTGGTGCGATGTTCGCAAAGACTTGTTTTGCATCACGGCGAGCACCTTTGGCAAGCACAGCTAACTCTGGCTGGCTGCGCATTTTCTTTAAAAGACCAATGATGCCAGAGCTGGCAAAGAAAAAGCCAATCAAAAAGATGCTGTACCACGGACCAAAGCCAATGACCAGTGTGCCGCAAAGAATCGCAGCCAGTGCGCCAGAAACAGTCAGCCACTGAAAGACGAATGCTGCCGCTGCAACGAATATGCTGGCAAACAATCCCAGCATGAATTGATAAAAGAAAACCATTTGAACACTCCTTTGCGTATAGTGTAGCATAGGTCTCATTTATTTTACCGCAGTTAACAAAAAAATAGTCAGCCTGATAGCTTTTTACTCGTCAAATGAGAGCGTTTCATTTAAGCTAAGGGAGAGAGGTGATCCAATGAAAATCATTATCATAGGCGGGTCCTTTGGGGGTGTCAGCTGCGCCCGTGAAGCACGCCGATTATACCCTGACGCAGAGATTTTATTGATAGAAAAAAAAGCCCATCTTGGGTTTGTTCCAAGCGGTTTGTTATTGCTGATCGAAGGCAGGATCGCATCGCTGGAAGAAGCATTCTTTTGTACGAAGGAGCAGCTGGAGGCAGAAACGATTGACGTTGCCTTAGAAGAAACGCTTCTGGAGATTTTTCCTTCGGATCATCGGATTCGAACGGATAAGCGAGAACTTAGTTATGATCGACTCGTCTTGGCAGCAGGCTCCAGTCAAGATTCCACTGTTTTGCCACAACCAGAAGAAGCACTACTGACCTACAAGGAATATGAGGCAGCCAAGCATTTCTTGCAGCAATTGCCCCAAGCAGAGTCGATTACCATCGTAGGTGCTGGTCAAGCGGGGATGGAAGCGGCGAATACCTTGACTGCGATCGGAAAAAAAGTCAGTGTGATCGAATCAATGTCATATCCTTTATTCAAGTACTTTGATCACGATTTTTTGCAGCCCTTTTTAACGGAGATCGAAAAAATCCCCAACTTGCAGCTGCATTGGTCCAAGCCAACTTTGGCAGTCGTTAAAACGGAAACAGGCTTTCGGATCGAAACCGCCGATCAAGGCTATGAAAGCGATCTGGTATTGACGACAGTCAACGTTCATCCTCGCTTGCCAGAGGCATTTGCGGTCTTTGAATTACACAGTGATCAAACCATCTGGACAGATGCCCACTTGGAAACTTCTGCCACGGATATTTTTGCGGTCGGCGATTTGATCCAAATTCCAAATGCTATTACGAAAGATACGGTCTATATGCCCTTAGTCAACAATGCTGTTCGCTCAGGGATCGCAGCAGCTCGCAATCTGGCAAGCAAAACCATCCCGTTTCGTGGCGGATTGCGGACAGTCGGTACGCAACTGTTTGGGTGGTACTTAGCAAGCACCGGCTTGACCGAGTCGGATCGGTTTTTCTTCGAATCTCCGATCGTCTGTCATACGTTTACTGCCGCCAGTTCCTTGTTTGATCCAATACAGGTTCATGGAAAAGTGATGATCGAACAAGCCAGCGGCCGAATCGTTGGTGCGCAGCTTTTATCAAAAGCCAATATTTTGGAAAAAATCAATTTACTAGCGTTTGCGATCGAGCAGCAGGCAACGATGGAGGAGTTGACCCAAAAAGACTTTTTCTTCCATCCACGGTTCACTAATGTAATCGACGAAACTTTTCTATGGTCGGGAAGTGATGCCGATGAGACTTGATCAGTTATTAGAAAAAAAAGAAGCAAAGCAATTGCAGCTGCTCAAAAAGCTTTTACTGGTGGGCGGAAAAATGGAGCTGCACGAGCTGGCGAGCTATCTTGGCATCAGTAAGCCTTCCTTGGAAAAATATGTGGAGGAGTTGCAAGATGAGCTGGCTCACTACCAAGAGCAGTGTCAGTTGTATTATCGAAAAGGTGTCCTGGTTTTTGAAATGAGTCCCACTTTTTCCCTTAATCAAATCGAATGGGCGTTTTATCGTTCAGCATTGAAATTTCAAATCCTCGAGCATCTTTTGCAGCATCAAGAGGTGACCACTGTCCAGCTGGCACAAAAATTAGCGGTCAGCGAGTCATCCTTGTTTCGCAAAATCAAAGAGCTAAATGGCTTGCTAGCAGAATTCGAGTTAGAGATCTGGCAAGGAAAGCTGATTGGGGAAGAAACGCAAATTCGTTATTTCTATTTTGAACTCTTTTGGTATGTCCATTCTTTCGACAGTCAGCCGCTGCCGATCGATGAAAAATACGTCGGTCTGATCACACGAGGTCTGAACATGACCTTCACGAAAGAAGCCCAACAGCGCTTGTCCCTATGGCTGAGGATCATGAAGGCGCGACTGAAAATTGCTACTCAATCCTTTCAAGTCTTACGGGAGAAAATGGTACCCTACACGAAAGATCCTTTGTTTCAGCAATTACGGGAGTTGGTATTTCGTGGGTTTGGCCATTATGCATTAGAAGTCAGAGAAGAGGAGGCGATGCTGCACTTTGTCTTTTTACTGTCGTTCTCGGTGTTATCCGAACACGATCTGCAAGTGTATATGCTGCAGCGTTCTCGGTTTACGCCAACTGCCTTGACGGATACCTTGATTTTGGAACATATTTTGCATCTCTACCGCCCATCGTTTGTTCCCCGTGAAATCGAAGCCACTTGTTATGGTCACCTGCTGCAGATCCACAGCCGCGTGTATTTTTTCAAAGGGGATGTGGAGGTTTTTGATCGAGAAAATATTTGGCAGTTAGAAGCGCAGCTATCCAGTCGTAACATCCAGCAAATCAGTCACGAACTATTGGATAAGGCTTTAGCAGAGCTTGATATCAAGCCATCTGATAAAAATAGTTTGTTGATGATGACGATGGTCAAATACTTGAGTGTGATCACGATCATCGATTATCAAATCAATCGGGAGTTTCGCGTCGGGATCGCTTTGAAAATGGATGAACTGTTTAAAGAAGCCCTCTACTACATGTGGCTGCTGTATCTCAAAAATTTGAATGGCGTAGTCGTAGAACGCTATCGCCCAGAACAAGAATATGACTTGATCTTGGCAAATTATGCTATCGAGACGAAAACACCGACTTATCGAATCAGTGAACTAGGTACCGCTTATGATCGGGAAACGATCAAAAAAATGATCCGCGAACGCTTTCAATAGTGGATTTCGTCAATTTCTTAGAAATTTGAAAAAAAATTGACGAACCACATAGCGAAAGTTCAGCTAAAATAAAAGCAAGTCAGAAAGCGCTAACAAGAAAAGCGTATAAAAAACTAAAGGGAGCGAATCAAATGGCAGAAAAAAATTATGTAATGGCGATCGACCAAGGAACCACTAGTTCAAGAGCAATTATTTTTGATCGTAATGGGAAAAAAATCGGTAGTTCACAAAAAGAGTTTCCGCAATACTTTCCAAAATCGGGTTGGGTAGAACACAACGCCAACGAAATTTGGAACTCTGTCCAATCAGTCATCGCAGGGGCATTTATTGAATCAGGTATCCGACCAGAAGCAATCGCCGGCATCGGGATCACCAACCAGCGTGAAACGACAGTGGTTTGGGACAAAACGACAGGCCAGCCGATCGCAAATGCAATCGTTTGGCAATCCCGCCAATCTTCACCGATCGCTGACCAATTAAAAGCAGATGGCCATACAGAGATGATCCATGAAAAAACTGGGTTAGTCATTGATGCGTATTTCTCAGCGACCAAGGTGCGCTGGCTTTTAGACAATATCGAAGGGGCACAAGAAAAGGCGGATAATGGCGAGCTACTTTTCGGAACGATCGATTCATGGCTTGTGTGGAAACTGACAGATGGACAAGTCCATGTCACCGACTACTCCAATGCTAGTCGGACGATGCTTTACAATATCCATAAATTAGAATGGGATCAAGAAATCTTGGATCTTTTGAACATTCCAAGCTCGATGTTGCCAGAAGTCAAAAGCAACTCAGAAGTCTATGGTCACACCCGCAGCTACCATTTTTACGGCAGTGAAGTACCAATCGCTGGAATGGCTGGGGACCAACAAGCCGCCCTCTTTGGACAAATGGCCTTTGAAAAAGGCATGATCAAAAATACTTACGGCACTGGGGCTTTTATCGTCATGAATACGGGTGAAGAACCACAATTGTCTGACAATGACCTTCTGACGACCATCGGGTATGGCATCAACGGCAAAGTCTATTATGCCTTAGAAGGGAGTATCTTCGTTGCTGGATCAGCGATCCAATGGCTGCGGGACGGTCTACGAATGATCGAGTCTTCTCCGCAATCAGAAGAAATAGCTGCCAAAGCAAAAGGCGATAATGAAGTGTATGTGGTGCCTGCCTTTACTGGATTGGGCGCACCTTATTGGGATTCAGATGCAAGAGGAGCCGTCTTTGGCTTGACTCGTGGGACGACGAAGGAAGATTTTGTTCGGGCAACATTGCAAGCTGTTGCGTATCAATCAAAAGATGTCATCGACACGATGAAAAAAGATTCTGGCATCGATATCCCATTGCTGAAAGTCGATGGCGGTGCAGCCAAAAACGATTTATTGATGCAGTTCCAAGCGGACATTTTAGACATTGACGTGCAACGAGCTGCGAATCTGGAAACAACCGCATTAGGTGCAGCTTACTTGGCAGGGCTAGCGGTTGGCTTCTGGAAAGACTTGGATGAATTGAAATCAATGGCAGAAGAAGGGCAAATGTTTACACCAGAAATGCCAGCAGAAGAAAGAGACAATTTGTACGAAGGCTGGAAACAAGCGGTAGCAGCTACTCAGACCTTCAAATTCAAAGCGAAGAAAGAAGGCGAGTAAGCCATGACCTTTTCACATAAAGATCGGAAGCAAACCATTCAAGAAGCGGCAAAGACCACCTATGATGTATTGATCATCGGTGGTGGGATCACTGGCGCGGGGGTTGCTGTTCAAACCGCAGCCGCTGGGATGAAGACGGTGCTTTTGGAAATGCAGGATTTTGCCGAAGGAACGTCTTCGCGGTCCACCAAACTCGTTCATGGCGGTATTCGTTATTTGAAAACCTTTGACGTGGAAGTGGTCGCTGACACCGTGCGGGAGCGCGCGATCGTGCAGCAAATTGCTCCGCATATCCCGAAACCAGATCCGATGCTTTTGCCAATCTATGATGAACCAGGGGCAACCTTCTCCTTGTTTTCTGTCAAAGTGGCGATGGATCTTTATGATCGCTTAGCGAATGTGACAGGCAGTAAATACGAAAATTATCTGCTGACGAAAGAAGAGGTCTTAGAACGCGAACCTCAGCTGCAGGCGGAAAACTTAGTCGGTGGCGGTGTCTATCTTGATTTTCGCAACAACGATGCCCGCTTGGTGATCGAAAACATCAAACGAGCACAAGTCGATGGGGCAGCAATGATCAGTAAAGCCAAAGTCGTCGGCATCTTACATGATGAGCAAGGCATCATCAATGGGGTAGAAGTGGAGGATCAACTGACAAACGAGCGCTTTGAGGTTCACGCCAAAGTCGTGATCAACACGACAGGCCCTTGGTCAGACATCGTTCGTCAATTAGACAAGAATGATGAGTTGCCGCCACAAATGCGTCCGACGAAAGGTGTCCATTTAGTGGTCGATCGGGAAAAACTAAAAGTGCCGCAACCAACCTATTTTGATACTGGGAAAAATGATGGTCGGATGGTTTTCGTGGTACCAAGAGAAAATAAGACCTATTTTGGCACAACCGATACGGATTATACAGGCGATTTCGCCCATCCAACGGTCACGCAAGAAGATGTTGATTATCTATTGACCATCGTGAATGAACGCTTCCCTCACGCTCAGATCACCCTTGATGATATCGAAGCGAGCTGGGCAGGATTGCGTCCGTTGATTGTGAATAATGGCGGGTCTGATTACAATGGCGGCGGTAAAGGCAAACTATCGGATGAAAGCTTTGAGCAGATCGTTGAAAGCGTCAAAGAGTATCTTGAAGATGAGCGGCAGCGACCAGTCGTAGAAAAAGCCGTAAAACAAGCACAAGAACGAGTAGAAGCCAGCAAAGTGGATCCATCGCAAGTTTCTCGCGGCAGCAGTTTGGAACGCTCAAAAGACGGACTATTGACGTTGGCAGGGGGAAAAATCACCGATTATCGCTTGATGGCGGAAGGAGCAGTCAAACGGATCAATGAATTGCTCCAAGAAAGCGGTGCATCCTTCGAGTTAGTGGATTCAACCACGTACCCAGTTTCTGGTGGTGAGCTTGATGCAGCCAATGTAGAGGAAGACTTAGCGAAGCTGGCTGACCAAGCGCAAGCCGCTGGATTCGATGAAGCAGCTGCGACGTATTTGGCTCATCTTTATGGGTCGAATCTTCCCCAAGTGTTGAACTACAAGACGAAGTTTGAGGGCTTAGATGAAAAAGAAAGTACGGCCTTGAACTATTCCTTGCATGAAGAAATGGTTCTGACGCCTGTCGATTATCTATTGCGTCGGACCAACCATATCCTATTTATGCGAGACACCTTAGATGAAGTCAAAGCCGGTGTCGTTGCAGCTATGACCGACTTCTTTGGCTGGAGCGAGGAAGAAAAAGCAGCCCATGTAGCAGAATTGAACCAAGTGATCGCAGAATCAGATTTAACAGCCTTAAAAGGAGGAAAAAAAGATGAATGAAACAACCCAGATCTTTAGTGAATTTCTAGGAACGGCTATTTTGGTTTTGTTAGGGGATGGTGTGTGTGCGGCTGTCAATCTGAAAAAGAGTAAAGCAGAAGCCTCTGGCTGGATCGTGATCGCAATGGGCTGGGCGACAGCGGTAACGATTGCCGTTTACGTTTCAGGGTACATGGGACCTGCTCACTTGAATCCAGCCGTTACATTAGGCATGGCGATGACGGGGAATTTTTCTTGGAGCTTGGCTGTACCGTTTATGCTGGCACAAATTGCTGGTGCGATCGTAGGGGCGATCCTCGTTTGGCTCAACTACTTGCCATTATGGGATGAAACAAAAGACCAAGGCGCGATTTTAGGTACCTTTGCAACAGGGCCTGCAGTTCGTAATTTAGTATCGAATACCATCACTGAAGTGATTGGTACCTTTGTCTTAGTCTTTGGCTTATTGGCTTTTGGTGCCAATACCTTTACGGATGGATTAAATCCCATCGTCGTTGGGATCTTGATCTTAGCGATCGGGCTGTCGCTTGGTGGACCAACAGGCTATGCCATCAATCCGGCACGGGACTTAGGACCACGGATCGCTCACCAAATCTTGCCAATCAAAAACAAAGGGACTTCCGATTGGGGCTATGCGTTAGTACCAATCATCGGTCCAATGATCGGGGCAGCGATCGCAGCTGGTTTGTTTATGATGTTGCCATTATAAACGATGTTATTTTAAGGATGATGCCTATTGGTATCATCCTTTTTTAATCTTTAGCGATTGTCATTGAATTTGCTAAAAAAACATGGTTAAATGAAAAAGCTGAAACAGAACGAAGGAAGGAGCTTTTGCGTGAAAAAAATTCTGCGCTTTTTCATGTGGGTGGCGATGGTCCTGATCGGACTCTTAGCTGCCGTTTTTCTGGCTTTTCAACTCTCCCCACGACCGGGGGCTTTTTTGATCGGTCATCTGTTTAACCAAGAAGTGACCATCAAGGATGAGGCAGCTTATCAAAAAAGTTTGCCGAATGTGACGGTCAAACAGGACTTGACGTATCAATCGGATTATCAACGTAGTACCTTTGATCTATACTATCCCAAAGAGGCACAAGGCCCTGTTCCAGTCATTTTTTGGGTCCATGGGGGCGGCTATGTCGGCGGAGACAAAGAAGGGGTCAAAGAGTTTGCGACCTATGTCGTCGATGAAACCAAAGCCGCTGTGATTTCGATTAATTATGAATGGGCACCAAGTCTGCATTATCCTGGACAGGTCAAACAATTAGCCCAAGCGGTAGACTCGATCAAAGCAGATGCCCAAGCATACCCCATGCTGGATTTCGATCAACTCTTCTTCGGCGGGGATTCTGCAGGAGCCCAAATCGCTGGGCAATATGTGGCGCTGCAAACCAATCCAGCGTATGCGAAGGAAATGTCCTTTGATCAAGACATTCCTGCATCGGCCCTGAAAGGGTTTATTTCCTATTGCGGACCGCTTGATTTGAAGCAGATCGCCGGGACTTCTTCAGATGATCGCTTTATGAAATTCTTTGTCAAAACGGTGGCTTGGTCGTTATTAGGAAAAAAAGAATGGCAAGATAGTCCCCAACTGCAGGAGATCTCACTGGTGGATAAATTGACGGCTGATTTTCCACCAACGTATATCACGGATGGCAATGCCTATTCCTTTGAAGACCAAGGCATTGCCTTTGCCAACCAGCTGCAAGCTCTTGATATTCCCGTGACGAGTCACTTTTACAAAGAGGATTCGGAAACGGTGACCCACGAATACCAATTTGATTATAGCTTGCCCCAAGCGCAGGCCTGTTTGACAGAAACGTTGACCTTTATCAAAGACCAGTTGGCTCACTAAAAAACACCTTGTTTCTCACCCTCAATTGGCGAGAAACAAGGTGTTTTTTTGTCAGCAGATCAATCAAGTCCGATGAAGTAGTCATCGTCTTTCATCGCTTCTACGGAACCAAGCAGATACCCGTTCCCAACTTGTGAGAAGAAGTCGTGGTTGCTGGTACCAGTTGAAATACCGTTCATGACGATTGGATTGACATCGTTGGCGGTATCTGGGAAAAGCGGGTCTTGACCTAGATTCATCAAAGCCTTATTGGCATTGTAACGCAAGAAGGTTTTGACTTCTTCGGTCCAGCCGATCTCATCGTATAATTCTTCGGTATAACGCTCTTCATTTTCATACAACTCATACAACAAGTCGTACATCCAGTCTTTCAGCTTTTGCTGTTCGTCTTCTGGTAATTCGTTGAAACCTAATTGGAATTTGTAGCCGATATACGTGCCGTGAACGGATTCGTCACGAATGATCAATTTGATGATCTCCGCTACGTTCGCTAGTTTGTTATTGCCTAAGTAGTAAAGGGGTGTATAGAAACCTGAATAGAATAAGAAGGTCTCTAGAAATACACTGGCGATTTTTTTCTCTAGCGGTGTGCCATTTTTGTAGATCTCATTGATTCGTTCGGCTTTCTTTTGCAAATATGGATTGGTGTTGGTCCATTCAAAAATATCAGCGATCTCCGCTTTTGTATTCAGGGTGCTGAAAATCGATGAATAGCTTTTTGCATGGACAGATTCCATAAATTGGATGTTGTTCAAGACCGCTTCTTCATGTGGGGTGCGGACATCTTTACGCAGTTGATCCATACCGCTTTCTGATTGAACGGTATCTAATAAAGTCAAGCCGCCAAAGACGTAGCCCACCGTTGTTTTTTCTAATGGAGATAGCGTCCGCCAGTCATCAAGGTCATTTGATAAAGGGATCCGCGTATCTAACCAGAATTGTTCTGTTAATTTTTCCCAAGTGGATTTATCGATGATATCTTCGATCTCATTCCAGTTGATTGCTTCATAGTAAGTCTTACCCATAGTCGGTTCCTCCAATAATCGTATCAAGACAACAGCCGACCCGCTGTCAAGAAAGAGCAGGGGCAGGCGGTTGGTTCGTTTTCAGGCAAAAGTTGGATTAGATGACGCAGCTTTCACATTGGTTGCTGCCGATCTCTTCTGCATCATCTGTAAAGGTCCGTACATAGTAGATCGATTTGATGCCTTTGTGGAAAGCGTAGTGACGCAAAATGTTCAAATCACGGGTGGTTTGTTTTGTCGTTTCTTTCCATTCGTAAAGACCTTCTGGAATATCTGAACGCATAAACAAGGTCATACTCATACCTTGATCGACGTGTTTTTGAGCAGTTGCGTAAACATCGATCACTTTGCGCATATCCATATCGTAGGCTGATTTGTAGTAGCCGATCGTCTCATTGCTCAAGTAAGGTGCTGGATAGTAGATCTTGCCGATTTTCTTTTCTTGGCGTTCTTCGATCATCCGTGTGATTGGGTGGATGCTGGCACTCGTATCATTGATATAAGAGATCGAACCATTTGGTGCAACGGCTAGGCGGTTTTGGTGATACAAGCCGGTTTCTTTGACGGTTTGTGCCAAGGCTGCCCAATCTTCACCAGTTGGTAAAAAGACGCCTTCGAACAATGCTTTGACTTTTTCCGATTTTGGTTGGTAGTCACCTTGGATATAATCGGTGAAGTAGCTGCCGTCTGCATACGCTGATTTTTCAAAGTTATGGAAAACTTCGCCTTTTTCTTTGGCGATGGCATTGCTTTCAACCAATGTCCAATAGTTCAACAACATGAAATAAAGATCAGTAAATTCAAGGGATTCTGGTGAACCATATTCCATTTGATTTTTTGCAAAATAGGTATGCAAGCCCATTGCGCCTAAACCGATCGTGTGGTTCAAGGCATTCCCATTTTGGATCGATGGTACTACGTCAATGTCAGACGCATCAGTAACAAAGGTCAAGGCACGAGTCATTGCTCGAACAGATTTCCCAAAGTCAGGGCTGTCCATCAAGTTCACGATATTGGTGGAACCTAAGTTACAGCTGATATCTGTTCCTAAAACTTCGTATTCTTGTTTGCCGTTGATCTCAGATGGTGCTTGGACTTGAAGGATCTCGGAACAAAGATTACTCATGATGATCTTGCCATCAATTGGGTTGCTGCGGTTTGCTGTATCGATATTGATGATATAAGGATAACCAGATTCTTGCTGCAATTTAGAAATTTCGTTTTCTAGATCACGGGCTCTGATTTTGGTTTTGCGAATCCGTGGGTTCATGACTAAGTTGTCGTATTCCTTGGTGATATCGACATAAGAGAAGGGCACGCCATATTCTTTTTCGACACTGTAGGGACTAAAGAGATACATCTCTTCATTTTTGCGCGTCAATTCGTAGAATTTGTCAGGTACGATCGCGCCTAATGATAAGGTTTTGACACGGATTTTTTCATCCGCATTTTCTTTTTTCGCTGATAAAAAGCTGATGATGTCTGGGTGGAAGACGTTCAAGTAGACCACGCCAGCCCCTTGCCGTTGACCCAATTGGTTTGAGTAGCTGAAGCTATCTTCAAACAATTTCATTACAGGCATCACACCGCTTGCTGCCCCTTCGTAGCCTTTGATAGGCGCGCCGGCTTCCCGCAAGTTTGATAACGTGATCCCGACACCGCCACCGATTCGTGAAAGTTGCAGCGCGGAGTTGATCCCACGACCGATCGCGTTCATGTCATCAGTGATTTGGATCAAGAAACAAGAAACCAACTCACCGCGACGTTTGCGTCCTGCATTCAAGAAAGAAGGGGTTGCTGGTTGGTAACGTTGGTAGATCATTTCATCTGCCAAGCTCATTGCTAACTCTTCATTGCCATCCGCAAAGTAAAGGGCGTTGAAAGCCACCCGATCTTCGTAACGTTCTAGATACGCGGTACCATCATTCGTTTTTAATGCGTATTGTGAATAAAACTTGTAAGCAGCCATAAATGATTTGAAAGTAAAGTGTTGCTCATCTAAGAATTGATACAATTGCTCAATAAAGGCAGGGCGATACTTTTTGATAAATTCATCTTCTAAATAATCATTTTCAATCAAATAATTGATTTTGTCCATTGCAGTCGCAAAGGTTAAGGTATTTGGTTCAACGTTTTCTTTAAAGAATGCCGCTAAGGCTTCTTTGTCTTTATTTAATGGAATTTGACCATCTACTGGACGGTTGATCTCATTATTCAATTTGAAATAACTGACATCTTTGATTTCTTTCAAGCTCATAAATGGCTAACCTCTTTTCTTGTTTTGTTCGTATAAAAAAGGACTTGCGGTCTGGACGACTGACAAATCCCTCAAAAGCATCACATTGAGAAAAATCTTAGCTCGCTAATTGACGTAGTTGATCTGGACGGAAACCGATGATCGTTTGCGCATCAGAGGTAATGACTGGCACACTTTGGAATCCTTGTTCTTTCAAAAATTCTAATGCTTCAGGCTCATTATCAATATTGATTTCTTCAAATGCAATCTGATTTTCACTTAAAAAGCGTTTCGCCATTTTACATTGCATGCAGTTGTTTTTCGAAAATAGTTTGATATTCATAATTGTTTCCTCCGAGTTGTAATAGTTATAAACCTAGTATAAATAAGTCTCGGAGAAAGTCAACGAAAAAACACTATATCTTGTGCTTGTGAATTCGGCATACACAATTTATAGTGTTTCTGTGTTTTTTATGCAAGGAAAAAAAGCGGAAAATACTTAGAATTACAAGGTTTTTGCGTAATTAATACAGGGGATATGCAATCAAAATGAGTAAAAAAAATCCGTATTGTGAAGGAAGATTCAAAGTGAGACCCAAAACAGATTGACTTCTTATGGAAATGGCTCTATTATAATGATAATCATTCTCAATTAAAGTAGGTTAATTATAACAACACTTCACAAAAGGAGTAAGAAGCAATGAAAATGGCGCAAACTCGGGCTTCTGGAACATACAAAATCGACTCGTTGGCAACCACCAAAGAAATCACGGCTCATTTAAATGATCTTGGTATTCGCACGGGCGTTGAAATCGTTGTGGTACAAAAAGATCGCAAAGGCGGCATCATTTTACACCAAGGGACGCGGATCGCTTTAGATGAACGGGTCATGGAACAAATCGATGTCACAGAAACCCAGCAGCAAACCATCATTACCTCTTTGGATCAGCTACAAGTCGGTGAAAGCGGGAAGGTCAATCAGATCGCCGCCAAAGGAGCGGTGCGCCGTCGATTGATGGATATGGGGCTTACGAAAAACGTCCATTTGGAAGTGGTGAAGCTGGCTCCTTTGGGTGATCCGATGGAGATTCGGCTCCGCGGCTATGAATTGTCTTTGAGAAAGCAAGAAGCAGCGTTGGTTTTTGTCGAAAAAGGAGTCGAAGCGTAATGACCTATCACTTTGCATTAGCAGGAAATCCCAATAGCGGGAAAACGAGTACCTTCAATCAATTGACCGGTGCCAAACAAACAGTGGGGAATTGGCCAGGCGTTACCGTGGAACGAAAAGCGGGGCGACTGCGAAAAGACCGACAAGTATTGATCCAAGATCTACCAGGGATCTATTCCTTGTCGCCGTACACACCAGAAGAACTGATTTCTCGCAATTATTTGATGGAAGCATCATTGGATGCGGTGATCAATATTATCGATGGAACCAACCTGGAGCGCAACCTGTATCTAACATTGCAATTATTAGAAATGAATGTCCCGACTGTGGCAGCCATCAACATGATCGACCTATTAAAGAAAAAAGGCTTGCAGATCAATTTCGAAAAGCTGGCTTACGGTCTAGGGGTTCCCGTAGTAGGGATCAGTGCTTTGAAGCAACGCGGCTTAACCAAAATGATCGAGGCAGCGAAGCATGTAGCCAATACACAACCGCTTCCTCCCCGCTACGATGCTCGTCTAGAAGCTGGCTTGACCGAGATCATGGCGATTTTGCCAGAGACGATCCCTCAGCAGCAAAAACGCTGGTTTGCCATAAAACTCTTTGAAAAAGATGAAGCGATTCAGACGATGTGTAAACTGACTGATTCCCAGCAGGCAGTCCTTCAGGAGACGATTTCGATTTTAGAGCTGATCTTTAAAGACAGCAGTGACGCCATTCTCGTCAATGAACGCTATGGCTTCATTGAAGAATTGTTGGCGCTGGCAGTCATCAAGGAAACAGATCAGCACTTAGCCTTCAGCGACAAAATCGACCGTGTGTTGACCCATCGCGTATTGGCACTACCGATTTTTGCCTTCATTATGTGGGGAATCTACTATTTATCGATTCAGACGATTGGTACGATTGGTACTGATTGGGTCAATGATGTATTATTTGGCAGCTGGATTCCCGAAACAGCAGCGCACTGGCTAGAACAGCTGCAAGTCGCCCAGTGGCTGCAAGAACTGATTTTAGACGGCATCGTGGCAGGTGTCGGTGCGGTCTTAGGCTTTTTGCCACAGATCTTCGTGCTGTTTTTTTGTTTGGCTATCTTGGAGGACTGCGGATACATGGCACGGGTGGCATTTGTCATGGACCGCCTGTTTCGCAAGTTTGGTCTATCTGGCAAGTCGTTTATCCCCATGTTGATCGCTACCGGTTGCGGGGTGCCGGGGGTGATGGCAAGCCGAACGATTGAAAATGAAAAGGATCGTCGGTTGACGGTGATGGTCACGACCTTCATGCCTTGTTCTGCCAAATTGCCGATCATCGCATTGATTTCAGGAGCCTTTTTCCCTCAGTATAGTTGGGTCGCCCCATCGGCCTATTTTGTCGGCATGGGTGCTGTGATTTTTTCAGGGATCGTCTTGAAAAAAACACCGCTGTTTGCAGGTGATCTGGCACCATTTATTATGGAACTGCCAGCGTATCACTTGCCGCAGCTCACAACGATTTTGAAAAGTGCCTGTGATCGAGCCATTGCTTTTGTGAAAAAAGCCGGGACGATAATTTTTGTGGCTTGTATCTTTGTCTGGTTTACCTCCAGCTACAGCTTTGCCTTGCAGCGGGTCACAGAAGACCAAAGCATTTTGGCCTTTTTCGGACGACTTTTGGCGCCGCTTTTTGCTCCCCTAGGCTGGGGAACCTGGCGAGGCGCCGTGGCGACGATCACTGGCCTGGTCGCCAAAGAAAATGTGATCGGCACCTTTGGGATCCTCTACGGACAAACCGGGGAGTTGTCAGAAAGCGGGACGGAGATTTGGCAAGTGTTGCGCGGCGATTACACTGCTGTGGCGGCATACTCTTTTCTCGTCTTTAATTTACTATGTGCCCCTTGTTTTGCTGCTATCGGTGCGATCCACCGTGAAATGGGGGACAGCAAGTGGACATGGTTAGCCATCGGCTATCAATGTGGCTTGGCGTACTGCGCTAGTTTGTTGGTCTACCAATTCGGGCACGTCATCTTTGAAGGCGGACACCTCACGCTGGGTGTTTTCGCGGCAATCCTCATTGCTGGGCTATTGGTATTTGCTCTGTTGAAGAAACCATTCCGAGGGAGTGCACCCTTGATCCAAGTCGTAGGAGGCGAAAAATGATTGCTACAATAATTCTAAGCGGCCTGATTTTTGGCTATGGCACCCGTGTAGTGTACCGCATGGTGAAAAAGGATTATTGTTCTGATTGTCATAGCAGTTGTCCCGTGAAGCATGAGGAAGCAAAGTAGAAAATAGCTTCAGGAAGCAAAAATTTCTGAGGTCAGAGCTACTATAGAAAAGAATAAAAGAAGCGAATCAAACAACTCAGAAGCGAATCAAACAGTTCGATCACGATCGGGCTGTTTTTTTATTCTTTACAAAATGACCTATTAAAGGAATCTCAAATATAGTATAATTATTTAATGAAAAGATATTATTTAGTGGGGATCGCAGGAAAGGGAGCAGGGAACCTCGTTAGAACGTAAACGAAGATAGGTTTTTGATAAAGCAGAGTGAAAGGGTGAGGGCATGAGACAACAACGAAGACGGGAGCGTCAGAAACGCCAGCGGATCATTGTGGGGGTAAGTACAGCGTTGCTGGCAATCATACTTGGAGTGATTTATCTAGTGATTCAAGTGACAAGCATCCCCGAACAGCGTCATACAGCAGAAACGACAAAGGCAACAAAGCCAATGCAAGAAACGAGTAGTTCTACCGAAACAAAGCCAGCAGTAAAAACCATCACAGTGACAGCTAGTGGCGATATGCTTTATCATACACCTGTTTATTTAAGCGCTTACGATGGGAAGCGTTATGATTTTGACAATGATTTTGAGCAAGTCAAACCGCTGATTGCATCGGCGGACCTTGCTTTAGGTGATTTTGAAGGAACCATCAATCCTAATAAACCGCTTGGCGGTTTTCCCTTATTCAACGCCCCTATCGATGCCGTTGCCAGTATCAAAGACGCGGGCTTTGATGTGATTGATCTTGCCCATAACCATATTTTAGATACAGGGATCGAAGGAATCAAAACAACGGCGGCTGCTTTTCACGACCAAGGCTTGGCAACGATTGGTGTCACGGTCGACAATAGCGGAATCCTGGTCAAAGAAGTCAACGGGATCAAAGTTGCTCTCTTGGCCTATGCCTATGGCTTCAATGGCCTTGAAGAAAGCTTAACTCAAGCAGAGTATGACACCTATTTGAAAGACTTGTCGTTAGATAAAGTGGAAGCAGAGATCAAAGAAGCGGAAAGCTTGGCGGATATCACCATCGTGATGCCTCAGTCTGGTGTCGAGTATTCTTTAGAACCAACGGAAGAACAACAAACTGTTTATCGGAAGATGATCGATTTTGGTGCTGATATTATCTTCGGCGGCCATCCGCATGTAGCAGAACCAACCGAAATCATCGAAAAGGACGGTGAAAAGAAATTTATCATTTATTCAATGGGAAACTTATTGTCGAATCAACGTTATGAAACCGTCAATAACAACTATTGGACCGAACGAGGCGTTATCCCAGAAGTTGAAATCTCCAAAGAAGGGCAGCGGACCTATTTAAGCAAGATTGCCATGCATCCGACTTGGGTCTCCAAAGAACCGATCCCTGATCGTACCTATTATGATCCAGAATACGGCGTCTTGCAGGCCTTTGATTTTCAAGTCTACCTTGCCGAAGATTATCTGCCAGATGGGCAATATGCCAAAAATGTCCCTGAAGAAAAGCGCCAGCGGATCGAAACCGCCTACCATGAAATGCTGGAGCTGTTGGATTTGAAGTGGGAGTAGTGAGGGCAAGAAAGCAATCTGGCTAACAGGTTGCTTTTTTATTGGCTATCGAAGAGTATGAACCATGAAATGAAAGTCGATCTATTTTTTAAAACATGACACCAGATCACCATTTATGAACAAAAAATGACACCTCAAGCTGATAAAAATAAGTAATAATGTCAACATAAAGTATTCAGAAATCATTTCCAACTCATTTCTGAATAAATAAGAAAGGAAAGTAGGGTGTATCATGAGAATTATCATATTGACGAAAAATATATCATATGAGATTGATTTGCAGCGGGAGCTGCAGATTTTGAGCCATGAAGTGTTCGTGGGCAGAAGTACCGAAGAGGAGGAATGGTTGATAGAAAGTGCCAAGTTATTTGACTGTTTATTTGTCAGTGAAACAATTGCTGATCCAGAATTTTTATTGCTCAATCAGACATTGGCTCCTTATTATCAACAGCGGATCGTTCGAATCTTGCCAGGGAATGACGAACAAGAAATGATACTGGAAAAAGCGGAAAATGCGACCTATCTTAATCGGTCATTTGTCGAGTTGAGAGAATTTTTGGCGGCTTTGCCACCAAATACTCGCAAGTTAGAAAAGGCATCAGTAACGAAGGAATCGTTCCCTAAATTTCTTAGTCTGCAAGAACAGATCTTTTTCAATAATCTAGCAGAAGAGCAATTTATCAACCGAGAGGACCTTTGCTGGAAAATTTGGGGCAACGGCGGCACGAATTCCCGAAAATCGCAGCTATCGATTTTGGCGAAACGAATCAATGAGAAATTAGATGAATACGACTATACTGAAAAACGCGTCCGTACCGCTTGGGGCAAAGGATATATCTTGCAATAAAAAAGCTAAAAATGGGTTTAACTTTTTATGCCTGATAAATAGGCCTTCAGGTAAATTTGCCTATCTTGTAGAAACGACTCTGTGTTCAAAGCGAGTCGTTTTTTATATAAGTATATTAGCAATAAATGAAGAAGGTTATGGAAAAATATGATAATGCTTTTTTTTAGTGATAAAATAGAGATAATCAGTAATGGAAAGAAATACTGGGTAAATGAAAAAAGCATTTGTAGAAAATTGATGGAATACCTTTTGGAGGAGGAAATATCGTGAAGCAGGTTGAATGTGTGCTATTTGATTTAGATGGAACTTTATTGGATTCAAAAGAATGTAGTGTGAAGGCGACAAAAGCAGCTTTTAAAGAGATGGGACTCAAAGTACCCAGTGAAGTAGTCATTGAACATTATATGGGGATACCGATCGAAGAATCATTTTTTAAAATGTCTGAACAGCCATTAGATCAAGAAACCGCAACGGAATTGATTCGGATTTTCCGAGCCTATTACCAAACCTATGAAGAAAGTACCTTGAAAGTATTTCCAGAAATTCCCCATGTCTTAGAAATCTTAAACAAACGAAAGGTACCTTGTTTCGTCGTTTCAAGTAAGAAGACAGCGGTTGTCAAACGAAACCTAGCTGCTCAGGACCTTGTCGCGTTCTTTGAAGAAATCATCGGCTCTGATGCGGTGACCCACTACAAACCTCATCCCGAAGGAATCAATAAAGTCGTGGCACACTATCAATTTGACCCGACAAAGACGATCATGATAGGAGATGCTATTTTTGATATCCAAATGGGAAAAGCCGCGGGTGTCAAAACGATCGCCGTTACGTGGGGCAGCCACGATCCGAAAAAGCTTTCTGAAGAAAACCCAGATGCTTTGGTAGACGCGCCACGTGAGATTTTAGATTTTCTATATGCATGATCCTTTTTTGTGCTCACAGTGTAAGAGGACGTTTTAGCCTCGCTTATATCTTGGCATGATCCAAAAAGAAAGGACAGATCGTGCTTTTACAACATGCAATTTGAGAACTTTGACCAATGATCGAAACCAGCGATCATTGGTTTTTTGTGCTGTCGTGGGAATGAAGGCGCCACAGCATTGGTTAAAAGCATTCATTTCCATTCGTTCTTTTGGTTGATCGTGTAATCATCGGAAAATCACTGCAAATAGATTCCTTTTGATCTTTCTTCTTGTTGATACAGCAATGCTGGTACGCTGGATTTTTCTCTCTTATTCCTCTGCTAGAGCAAAAAGGAATTATAAGCTTGGAGAAACAAAAAACTATAATGAGAGTAACTGATTTTCTTAGATCATGCATTGGAGGTGAGCGCAGAAAGGGATGCCACCCAAGGATTTCATGTGATTTGAAATACTAGAAGATAAAGCCTTTGTTTTATGTGAAGGGATGTAAGGGCAACTAACGAGGATGGAAATCATTACGATCAAATGAGGGATCAATGCTATCATTGAAGAAAAGCCATGGATGGAAAGGAGTGATTCTGTGTTATCAGAAAAAATAAATGACCCGAAGGATTATCTGTCTTATTCAAAGGAAGTATTGTTAAGCGCTGGGGTACTGACAGCCTATCCGAAACTTTTTACTTATTATAAGGAACTTTGTGTTGACTTCGAAGACATTTACTATGATCGAACAAAGAACTTATTTGATACCTTTCGAGCGCTTCTGGCTGTGGACGCACAGATCCAAATTCTACTGGAACTTGTGACCAATACCAAAACTGACTTATGTCAAGAGCTGGGGATGAAGGAAGAGGAAATTATCAGTATGATCAAGCATGACAAACGGTACTATTATCGCGAGCTTACGGGTCATGCAACTAACCAACTACCTAAATGGGGGTTGATTTATTTAAGTGAAGAGTAAGCTACGCAAAGGATAAGTCACCTTAAAAGTGATCAAATGAAAGCCATTTGACGATCATCAAGGATAAAGGGCATCGAGAAAAAACGAGAGCGTGTTTATGTATGAGTCAGTAAAATAGTCTAGCGAGGTTATCTTGTGATTTGTTATACTAATAGCAAGCGGCTGATGGTGACATCTTGGATTCAGCAAATATGTTCATGTGAGCGTTTTATTGATTGGGTTAGGAAAGAGGGAATGAAATGACGAAGAAAATTGTCTTTTTAGATGTAGATGGAACATTGTGCGATGATGCGGGAAACGTACCAGAAAGTGCTCGCCAAGCGATCACAGCGGCACATAAGAAGGGGCATGAGTTTTTCTTGTGTACAGGTCGTTCAAAAGCCGAAATCACAGAAGATGTACTGGCACTGCCTTTAAGTGGAATGATTGGTGCCGGCGGCGGTTATTGCGAGGTGCACGATGAGGTGATTTTGCACAAAGTTTTTGAAAAGGAAGCCTTATTAAGACTGATCGATTTCTTAAAAGCAAACCAAATCGAGTATTACTTGGAATCGAATCAAGGATTATTTGCAAGTACCAATTTACGAAATCGGTTGATTGAGATCGTCTTAGCAGGTGAGCCTGTTGAAAGTGAAGCAGGAAAACAACGCGTTCAAACTATTCAGTGGTTCCTTGATTTACTGATTGAGGACGAAGCGAAAATCGATTACGATGACGTGAACAAAGTTTCCTTTATCAATCATTCCATTCCTTATGAACAGGTTCATGACCAATACCACGAACAATTCCAAATGATTCGCAGTACAGTTCCTGTTTTTGGCAAAGACAGTGGCGAGATCGGCATCAAGAATATCCACAAGAAAACAGCCATCGATTTTCTCTTGAACCATCTAGGGATCGATAACAAAGATACCTTGGCGTTTGGTGACGGCCATAATGATGTCGAAATGTTTGAAGCCGTTGCGACAGGAATTGCGATGGGCAATGCCTGTGAACAGCTATTGGCAGTAGCTGACGAGCTGACGGCTCGTCCAGAAGACGGCGGGATTGCGCAAGCACTCCAAAAGCACGGTCTGGTGTAACCACTAAGAAGCAGATGTCTGCACAATTCTTTTGTTTCCTAGAGGAATTGATCAGGAGTTGAGCGACGTTGTTAAAGTGACCTGTAAAACCAACGATTGACAAGGAGGCTGGGTAAATGAAGGAAACGACCTTTTTTTGTTATCTTGAACAAGCTTTGAAAAACCTGAAGGCGACAGAAGCCCTGCGTTTTAATATCGAAGGCGAAGTCAAGCGGCTGATGAAGGTGTACAGTGAAGCAGAAATTTGTGAGAAAGTAAAAGAGGATCCCTTTAAAAAGTAAGGACATTTTCTTATGAAACACAGCGAATAGAACAAACACCCAACCTCGTGAAAGGCACAAAAGCGATCAATGCTTCCTTTCAGGGAGGAATACTCAGGCAACTAGTTGTTGTATCAAAAAAGACTGATTTCAATTGAATCAGTCTTTTTCGTTTTTCTCAAGCAGTCAGATAAGCCACTAAAATAGCAAACAGGTCGAACAAGACATGTGTGCCCCAACTAGTCAGGATCGAGTTGCTCTTGATGGCAGCTTGGTTAAATAGCAAGCGCGCCACCCCTTGAATGAAAAGAATATGAACCAAGGTATGGAAAACATTGCCGTTGTCATAAGTGCTGTAATGAACCAAGCCAAAGATGATCGCGGAAAGGATGCTGGCAACTGGCAAGGTACATTTACTAGAAAAAATCGCTAAAAAGAAGATGGAAAAGAGTTCTTCTCCAAGTAACATGATTGGAATAACTAGCAGAGTCAACCACTGAAAGCCTTCGTTCACAGGGTTTCCGTGAAGATCCCACTTTAGTCCGTATTGCAAAACGAGAGAAACGAGAAAGCTGATCAGGATGTTTAAAAGAAAATACTTGCTGATCGTCTTCACTGGCGCGATGGGTTTTCCAAAGAGCTGCTTGACTGCTTCTTTACCGTAAACTAGCCGTAATGCCCAATAGCTGGCAATCGACAATGAGAAGATGCTGACGATGGCAGGGGCATACAAAAGACCGACCAAACCGATACCTGCGAGGACCGTTCCTAGTAAAGCGTTGTTCCATGAGATTTGTTTTCCTATAAGTTTGTTCATTTACTTTTCTCTCCTTATTAAGCTATAGAGCATGTACTATTTAGCTGTTTTCTCTGATTCTTCTGCTGTGTGTTTTTTGTGCCGTAATATAAGCGATAAGTACAACAATGAACGTTTTGGGTGATTTTCATATCATCGCTTCATTTGCGCCAATTCTTTGTACGGTACAAAAGATAGAGTAATCGATAACGAGTTTCTGAAACAAGATGGTCGTATATTTCGGACTTTTTTATGGTTGAGCAACTAAGTGATGGAGGATGCACAAGTACTAAGTTACTTCATTAAGAAAGGAAAACTGACTTCCAGATTCGATGGAATAATCGTCAACAAAGAAACGACATCGCTATGTTCTCTTGAAATCGACTAAAAATTCCAGAATATTTCGAAAAATACCATTGCTTATTTATGGCAAAACCATTAGTATTATTAGAAAAACTGATGGTGAATCGATGATAAAGCGTGACTTTAGCAGTGAGAAAGCCGAATCAGTGGCATGAAATAGGAGTGATAAGTGTGGAAGAGTTATGGAATGTATTAAAACCAGCCGAACAAGTCGAACTGAAATTAAGAAAATTGTATACGCAGCATCATTTTTCACCTTATCACTCGAACAATTTTGAAGAGTATCGCAACTATCAGCAAAGTGATCAGTTCTTGCGTGGTTCTTCCATCATCACGTTTACAGGCACGGATGGCAGGACGATGGCGCTAAAACCCGATGTCACCTTGTCGATTGCCAAAAATACACCTTCTGGAGAAGCGCGCAGAGTGTATTATGTGGAAGATGTCTATCGACAGGATCGTCAAGCAGGGGAATACCAAAAGATCGATCAAATCGGTTTGGAGCTCATTGACCAAATCACATGGGAAGATCAACTGGAGGTTGTAAAACTGGCTTGGGAAAGTTTGGCTCAGGTGGGAAAAGGGACCTTGGATCTGTCTCATATGGGGATTTTGGATGGCATCTGCCAACGCTTCCCCGAAGCGGATCGACAAAAGGTACTGCACTGCCTGCGGGACAAGAGTTCCCATGGCATGGATGCACTGACTGAAAAGGCTGGCTTGTCAGCAACAGAAGCTGAAAAATTGGCGAAACTGGTACGTTTGTCAGGTGATTTTGAAACCAAGTATCAAAAAGCCAAGGAGCTGATGGCTGATTATCCCCAAGCACAAGCTGGTTTAACAGAACTAAAACAACTGTATCAAGCATTGCAAAAAGAACAACTGTCAGCCTCCATTCGGATAAGGCTGGATTTTTCAATTTTAAATGATGCCGATTATTACAGTGGCTTGCTGTTTCAAGGATTCATCGAAGAAGCAAGAGAGACGATTTTATATGGCGGCCGTTATGATCGCTTGATGAGTCGCCAAGGCAAAGAGCAAGGGGCGATCGGTTTTGGTATGAAGCTCAATCATGTAGGGCAAAAGTTGCCGACTGACAACGAAAGTTCAGGCTATTTGAACATTGCGCTACCTAAAGGCCGCATGGGGGATGCCGTATACGATTTATTCACGAAAGCTGGAGTCGCTGCGCAAGGCGTCTTCAAAGACAATCGCCAACTAATTTTTTGTGATGAAGAAAACAAGCTGCGCTTTTTCTTAGTCAAGCCGAGCGATGTGGCGATCTATGTGGAGCACGGAGTGGCGGATATCGGTGTCGTAGGCAAAGATATTTTAATGGAAAGCAAGGCAGAAGTCATCGAATTTCTTGATTTGCATATGGGGGTCTGCCGTTTGGCAGTAGCTGCGCGTACGGATTTCGAGGAAGATTTCTCCCGACCGCTGCGGGTCTCCACAAAATATCCGCAGATCACCCGCCAGTTTTATCAAGGATTAGGTCGCTCGGTGGAATTGATCCAACTGCATGGATCCATTGAATTGGCTCCTTTGTTAGGTCTCTCCGATGTGATCGTTGACATCGTCGAAACGGGGACGACACTAAAAGAAAATGATCTAGAAGTGATCCAAGACATCGCGCCGTCTTCAGCGCGTTTAGTGATCAACCACGCCACGTGGCGTTTCAAGCAAGAACGCATTCAAACAGTGATTGAGAAGGTGAGGGAGCAATTATGAGAATTTTTTCGACCCAAAAAGATACGATCGAAACGATTGTGGCAAGGAAACAGTCGGAAACGAAGGATGTTTCAACCGTTGTCGCCCAAATCATTGCCCGTGTTCAGCAGCAAGGAGATCAGGCGTTGTTTCAATTAATTGAAGAAATCGATCAAGTGACCTTGTCTTCCTTAACCGTCAGTCTTGAGGAGGTTGAAACGGCTGTCCAAGCCGTCTCCCCTGAGCTGCTTGAGGTGATGGAACAGGCGAAGGAAAACATTTTGGCATTTCATCAAAAGCAAGTCCAGCAAGGCTTTGTCTTGACGAAGGAAAATGGCGTTGTGATGGGACAGCGGGTCTTGCCACTAGCAAAAGTCGGGGTCTACGTTCCTGGCGGCACAGCAGCTTATCCTAGTACGGTTTTGATGGATGTCCTGCCCGCAAAAATCGCCGGGGTCAAAAAAATCGTTATGATCACACCGACGGACAGCCAAGGAAAAGTTCCAGCTGCTATCTTAGCGGCAGCTTCCGTTGCTGGAGTGGATGAAATCTACAAAGTCGGTGGTGCCCATGGCGTAGCGGCATTGGCTTATGGGACAGAAACGATTCCCAAAGTCGACAAAATCGTGGGACCAGGAAATATTTATGTCGCCACAGCGAAAAAAATGGTGTACGGCGAAGTTGATATCGATATGATCGCAGGGCCCAGCGATGTGCTGATCATCACCGATGCCAGCGCAAATCCTCGCTGGCTGGCAGCGGATCTTTTGGCACAAGCCGAGCATGATATCTTAGCGCAAGCCATCTTAGTCACAACAGAAGCAGCCTTGATTGAACAAGTCCAAGTAGAGCTTGACTTGCAGCTGAAGGAACTGCCCCGAAAAGACATTGCTGCTGCAGCGCTTGAATCTAGCGGAAAGTTGATCCTAGTCAAAGATTTGACCGAAGCTCTTACCATTGCCAATCAAATCGCCCCAGAACACCTTGAATTAGCAGTGGCAGATCCTTTTGCTTTGTTGGGACAAGTAGAAAATGCGGGCAGTGTCTTTTTAGGACATCATACACCAGAAGTGCTGGGAGATTATTTTGCTGGGCCAAATCATACCCTACCGACGGAAGGGACCGCCCGTTTTTACTCACCGTTATCAGTGGATGATTTTATTAAGAAAAGCAGCTACTTGTATTACCCAGAAGCAGCCATGAAGGCGGCTGGTCCAGCCGTAGCATTGTTCGCAGAAACCGAAGACTTGATCGGCCATGCCCGTTCGATCAATGTACGAAGAGAGGGAGAAAAATGACCTTTTTACATCAAAAGTATCACAAGCTGACTCCTTATACACCAGGGGAACAAGTAGACGAGCAAGCCGTTATTAAACTGAACACCAATGAAAGTCCTTATCCGCCAGCGCCAAGTGTTCAAGCAGCGGTTGCCGATGCCGCCCACAAGCTGAATCGTTACTCGGATACTGCTGCTGAAGTGGTGACAACCCCTCTGGCTGCTTATCTTGGCGTTACACCAGCCCAGCTGTTTCTCGGTAATGGCAGTGACGAAGTCTTGTCCTATCTCTTTCAAGGCTTCACGGAAAACGGCATCGCCTTTCCCGATGTGACCTATGGGTTTTATCAAGTGTATAGTGCCTTGTACCAAGTCGCTGCCACCGTTGTTCCGCTGCAAGAAGATTTCTCGATTGCGTTAACGGACTACGATTCGCTCAAAGGGACCGTTATTTTTGCCAATCCCAATGCGCCGACTGGGGTTTATCAAGAACAAAGTGAAATTTGTGCCTTTCTAAAACGGCATCCCGATCGCTTAGTGATTGTCGATGAGGCCTATCTCGATTTTGGCGGCTCTTCAATGGTTTCTTTGATCGATCAATACCCAAATCTCTTGGTTGTGGGGACGTTTTCGAAATCTCGGCAGCTGGCAGGGGCACGCCTAGGCTTTGCGGTTGCTAATGAAGGACTGATCCAAGACTTGAATCGGTTGAAATTTAGCTTGAATCCTTACAATGTCAATAGTTTGACCCAAGCCGCTGGTGCAGCCGTTTTGCAAGAACAAGCGTATGTCGATGAGAAGATCCAAGCAACGATCCACGTGCGTGAGTGGAGCAAGCAAGCCCTAGCGAAACTCGGCTTTGAGCAGACCGACAGCCAAGGAAATTTTTTGTTTGCAAGGCACCCTGCGATTGCTGGTGAAGAGTTGTATCAGGCACTGAAAGAGCAGAAAATCTTCGTCCGCTGGTTTAATCAGCCCCGCATCAAAGAGTATTTACGGATCACGGTAGGAACGAGGGCCCAGATGGAACGATTGATGACGGTGTTAACAACGATCATAGAAGAGGTGAAGGAATGAGAAAAGCAGAAGTTACCCGCAATACGACTGAAACCAAGATCCACCTGCAGTTGACGATCGATGGTACTGGTCAGCAATCAATCAAGACTGGTGTGGGGTTTTTAGACCACATGCTGGAATTATTTGTCCGCCACGGTCGCTTTGATTTGACGTTGGTCTGTGATGGTGATACAGAAGTAGATGCCCATCACACAACAGAAGACGTAGCCATCGCCATTGGCCGAGCGTTTTCAGAAAGTCTTGGGGAGCGACGAGGCATCAAACGCTATGGCAGTATGCTGCTGCCGATGGACGAAGCCTTAGTCATGACAGCGATCGATATTAGCGGTCGTGGCATGGCAGTCGTAGAGTTGGCGATACCGAGCGAAAAAATCGGGCAGCAGTTTGATACGGAATTGGTTGAAGAATTTTTCATTGCTTTTGCCCGTGAATTAGGTGCTACGATCCATCTCCATCAAATCGCTGGCAAAAACAGCCACCACATTGTGGAAGCTTGTTTTAAAGGCTTTGGGCGGGCTTTAGGTGAAGCAGTAGCGATCAATCAAGCAGCCCCAGATGAGATCCCTTCAACCAAAGGGACGATCCAGTGATTCATGAGGGGAAAATGATTACGTATCTTCCACACAGAGGGATGAGATAAGGAAAGGGGCGTATTATGTTAGCAATCATCGACTATGGGGTCGGCAATTTGTTCAGCTTGTCTCGTTCGCTGGATTATTTGGGGGTTGACTGCCAAATCACGCGTTCACTAGCAGAATTAAAAGCTGCCGACCGCATTCTTTTACCCGGCGTAGGCGCTTTTGGCGATGCCCGCCAAAAGTTGGCAGAGTTGTCGCTGATCGAACCGATCCAAGAATTGGCAGCAGCTGGCAAACCCTTTTTAGGCATTTGTTTAGGGATGCAGCTGTTGTTTGATAGCAGTGAGGAGTTTGGCACACATGCGGGGCTGGGTTTGATTCCAGGACGGAACGTTTCCATGCAAAGCGCCTTTGAAGAAGCCAAACAGAATCTGAAAGTGCCGCAGATTGGTTGGAATCGGCTGACTGTCAGAAAGGAAAGTCCTCTCGTCAGCGGGCTAGGGGAACAAGACTTTGTCTACTATGTCCACAGTTATTTTGCTACTGATTGCCAAGAGTATGTCATAGCAGACAGTGACTATGGTCTAGCAATTCCCGGTATCGTGCAAAAAGACAATGTCTTCGGCACTCAGTTTCACCCAGAAAAAAGTGGGGCTGTCGGGTTGAAGATTTTAAAAGCATTTACGGAGGTGCCGCTATGAAAATTTTTCCAGCAATTGATCTGTTAGATCAAAAAGTGGTCCGTTTGTACCAAGGAGACTATGAGCAAAAAGAAGTGTTTGGGGATGATCCAGTGGCATTTGCTCGTTCATTTGAAGAAGAAGGTGCCAACTATCTGCACCTCGTCGACTTAGATGGTGCCAAAGCTGGCAAACTCCATTACTTTGATGTCGCAAAAAAAATCGTCCAGCAAACCAATCTGTTTGTCGAAGTTGGCGGCGGGATTCGTGAGGAAGAAACGATCCAGCATTGTTTGGCAGCAGGCGTTCACCGGGTGATCCTCGGCACGATTGCCCAGAAAGACCCAGCATTCACAAAAGCGATGCTCAAGAAATACGGCAATAAGATCGCGATTGGGGTCGATGCCAAGGAAGAAAAAGTGGCCGTGGAAGGCTGGCTCGAGAAAACGGCAACAGACGCGTTTACTTTTTGCCAACAATTGGTGGAATGGGGCGCGCAAACGATCATCTTTACCGAAATCTCGCGTGACGGTACAGGAGAAGGCATCAATCTGCCGCTATACGAAAAACTCAATCAATTGGATTGCGACATCGTGGCTTCTGGCGGCGTGGCTTCATTGGCAGATATTAAAGGATTAAAACAGTTGGGCATCTCTGGCGTGATCGTCGGGAAATCCTTATATAACGGCAGTCTCCAATTGGCGGATGTCTTAGCAGCAGGGGAGGCAGAAGCATGATCGCCAAACGAATCATTCCTTGCCTTGATGTGCGAGATGGGCGAGTCGTGAAAGGGGTCAATTTTGCTGGCTTAAAAGATGTCAATGATCCAGTGACTTTGGCGCGCTTTTACAATGAACAAGGCGCCGATGAGCTGGTTTTTTATGACATTACTGCTTCTGCAGAAGAACGCGGCTTATTCACGGACATTTTGCAGCGCGTGGCGTCAGAAGTGTTTATCCCCTTGACGGTGGGCGGTGGCATCAATCAAGTAGCAGATTTTGAACGAGTCTTAAACTGTGGCGCCGACAAAGTCAGCGTCAATTCGGGGGCGCTTCGCAGACCAGAGTTGATTGCAGAAGGCGCGAAACGCTATGGCAGCCAGTGCGTTGTTTTATCCGTTGATGTTCGCCGTGTCGGTGAGAACTGGCATGTGTTTGCCAAAGGCGGACGGGAAGATACAGGCTTAGAAGCATTGGCATGGATTCGCCAAGCTGAGCAGTTAGGTGCTGGTGAACTAGTCATCAACAGCATGGATACCGATGGCGTGAAACAGGGGTTTGATTTAGACTTGCTGAAAGCTGTCAGCGAAATCACCAAATTACCGATCGTCGCATCGGGTGGTGCTGGCAAAAGTGCCGATTTTATCGAGCTGTTTCAATTGCCAAATATTGAAGCAGGGTTGGCGGCCTCAATTTTTCACTATGGCGAGGTAAAAATCCCGGCGCTGAAAAAACAATTACAGGCCGTCGATATTCCCGTACGAATCGTATAGCGTTGGCGTTTTGATAGGCAATAGAAGGAGTGGATAACATGGTGCAAGTACGATTTGATGAACAAGGATTGGTTCCAGTGATCGTGCAGGATGTGGAAACGAATGAAGTTTTGACCTTGGCTTATATGAACCAAGAAAGTTTGACCTTGACCTTGAAGGACCGATTGATGACCTTTTATTCCCGCAGTCGCCAAGAATTGTGGCGCAAAGGAGAAACCAGCGGCAATTACCAGCATTTAGTATCATTGACCGCAGATTGCGATCAAGATGCCTTAGTCGCCAAAGTAAAAAAAGACGGACCTGCTTGCCATACAGGCACAGAAAGCTGCTTTACAGAGGTGCTTTATGGTACAGAATCCTCTCCGACCATCGATGCGTTGTATGAGCTGATAAAAGGTCGTAAAGATACGCCGCAAGAAGGCAGCTATACCAGCTACTTGTTTGAAAAAGGCAGTGAGAAAATCTTAAAAAAAATCGGCGAGGAAGCAACCGAGGTCGTGATTGGGGCGATGAAGGAAGACCGCCAAGAAACCGTTTATGAGATTGCTGATTTGGCGTATCATACAATGGTTTTAATGGCAGAAATGGGGATTGATTTAGCGGCTATTCGACAAGAGCTTGCCAAGCGTCATGTTGTGGATAAGAAAGTCAAACAAGAACGGATGCAATAACGGTCAGGGTTTTTCAGTAGAAAGAAAGCAACTGACGATAAAAAAGAAGCCCTTCAGTCATTGCTTGAAGGGCTTCGCAACCGTGGCGATAAAGTTGATCTGCTGGTACTTTGAGTGAGCACACAAACTGGCTATTTGTTTTCCAACTCTTCGATCAATTCTTTCATTTCTTTGATTTCTTTTTCCTGTGCGTCAATGATTTTTTCTGCAAGTTCTTTTACTCTTGGATCAGACAAATCGGCATTTTTACTGGTTAGAATCGCAATCGAATGATGGGGAATCATGGCTTTCATCCAGGCCGTATCTCCCACGGCGGTTTGGCTTCTGACCATAAACAGTGAACCAAAAAAGAGTACAACACTGACAACTAAAATTCCGATATTCATTTTCTTGTTGTCATACATCTTCCACATAAATAACAGCATGATGATCGCCATCATCGCGCCCATCATAAGTGCCATAAACAGGCGGGTTTGGCTGAAAAAGATATGATCGAGGGCGTAGACATTGAAATACATCATACAAAACATAATCACCGTCGATACCCCAATCATCACCAAAAATTTCCCGTATTTCTTCATTTCTTTCCTCTCCTTTTTGTATACAAAATAAAAACAATAAAGCAATCCAAAACATCATCGTAACAGATGCTTTTTTTTGTTTATTGTTTTGTTAGAATAAATTTACTCCCTAAATCAAGTATAGCGGAGGAAGTAGAATGAGAGAAGCGATATACATTTGAACGAAAACAATGGGTTCTTAGAGTAAAAAAGCGAAAACGGGATTACTCGTCTAGGTTTATTTGTTATAATCAACCTAAGAAATGGATGGTGTATAGAATGAATCACAATGATCGCTTGACGCGTTTACGCTATGCTTTGGATATCAAGGATACCGACATGGTGAAAATTTTTGAACTTGGCGGCGCTTCTTTCACAAAAGAAGAAGTAAAACAATTATTGAAGAAAAAAGACCCTGAGACCTATGAGATTGAATGTACCAATGAAGCCTTTGAGCGTTTCTTAAATGGTTTGATTCGCTCGCAACGAGGAACAAAGCCAGATGCTGCAGAACCTGTCTTGGAGTTGAACAATGGCAATGTAAATAATTTGATGCTGAAGAAAATAAAAATCGCCCTTTCCCTAACAACAGATGAAATGCTGGACATTTTCCAGCAAGCGGGAGTCAAAGTTTCAAAAGGTGAATTAGGCGCCATTTTACGAAAAGAAGGCCATCGCAATTACAAGCCATGTTTAGACAAATATGCCCGCAACTTTTTAAAAGGATTGACGATCGAGTATCGGGATAACTAGTAAAAAATCAATAATAGGCTGAACTTACAATGGGCCGCCCAAAGAGATGCATGTTATGTGTCTCTTTTTTTGTGTAAATTCAAAAAACAATGTAAATCAGTGATTATAACGCTAACTGAGGCCAAACTTGGAGCATGAAGGAGCAGGTGAAGTGAGCGATCTGTTTGCTTGAATAACCTGTTTGTTAAAACCTGACAAGTTTGGTCATTTCTGATACAAATGTTGACGTGTTCAGAATGATGAACCATGTAATACTATCAAAATGAACAGGAGTATCCTGTGTCTAAAAGTTGTAATTAACAAGTCGTCACCATCATCAGAAGGGGAAGTTTGTCGATAGGTGAAAGATAGGAAAGCGTATCGTATTTAAACGAATATAAAAGGAGAATGTTATGAAAAGGAAATTTTGGGGCTATTTGTCATTGGCGATCTTGTTAAGTCAGCCTGTGTTGGCACCTTTGGCACAAGTTATGGCTGATGAACAGGAAACCATTCCATCAAACAAAGAAATAACGACATTAGGAACATTAGAAAAAGTGGAGGAGACTACTGAAACAGTCGATTCTTCTCGTATAAAAGAAGAAATCAACGGTGACACCACAAGTAACTCAGAATCGCAAGAAGTGGTTAATGATGATGAGAAAAGTGGCTCGACGGAGAGTACAGAAAAAAACCTCCCTGATTCAAGTGAAGACACAGCTAGCTCGGCAACTGAATCATCAGCGGAAATGAAAGAGGTATCTAATCGCAGCGTTTCATTAGACGCTTGGATGCCAGATAAGAATTTGCAAAATGAGGTAGCGAAAGGGTTAAACAAAACAGTTGATACAATCACTCAAGAAGATATGGTGAATCTAAAACAGTTAGATTTTTCTTCTTTAGCCAAAGACACAGTAGTCGATTTTACTGGTTTAGAATACGCTAGCAACTTGCAGGCGTTATATACGACATCTATTATTGCTACGAATGTTCCCAAAATCACTATGGCGGAAAATGCAACATTGTTTACCCGTCCTAATGTACTAGCACAGATTTTTCCAAAAGGATCTTTTTCAAATATCCACATAGGAAATTATGATGCCTATTTGACAGCCCAAGAATTAATTGGGGTTGGTCAATATCTTAGTGGATGGGTAACAGATTATCTGACGGTCTATGCAAGTAGCATGACGGATTTTTCTAAGTTAGAGCTATCTCCAGAACACCATCAAAATTCCCAACTATCTATTATGACTCAGGAGAAAATACTATTAGAGCCAATGCTAGTAAAAGATGGCCAATCTGATGTTCTTTATAAAGACCGTATGATGGTTGATACCCAAGGAAATGCGTTGCTCTCTTCTTTGTCCAACAAAAAGTATTCTTATTCGATTCGGGGGATAGATAAAAATGGCTATAGCTTTCCCTTATATGAAAATGATGGGTTTGAACTGACTGAAGAAGGAATTCAATTTAAAAATATTCCCGCCAATGTTGACTATTTGTCAATCACTTCTCTTGTTCCTAATCGTTTATCCACCGAGAGAGCTGCTAGTACAGGTACCATTCAATATTTAGTGAATTATCAAGTACCTGTGAAGTATGTGAATACTGCAGAAGATGTTACGGTCAAGTATCTTGACGAAAACGGACAGACGCTTGCACCAAATGTCACTTTATCAGGGTATGTAGGCGACCCCTTTACTACGGAAGAAAAGGATATCTCAGGTTATACACTGAAAGAGATCCAAGGGGATAGGATAGGGATCTTCAGTGATGTCGCGCAAGAAGTCGTTTATGTCTATGAACGTAGTGATGCAGCGCCAGTGACGGTCAAGTATGAAGATACAGAAGGCAATGAATTAGCAACACCAACCGTATTGAATGGCAAAGTAGGTTTGCCATATGAAAGTGAAGCCAAAGCGATCCCAGGCTGGTACGTTTCTCAAACACCAACTAACGCTAACGGGACTTACAGCGAAACGGCACAAGAAGTCGTCTATGTCTATGAACGTAGCGATGCAGCGCCAGTTACCGTGAAGTATGAAGATACAGAAGGCAATGAATTGGCAACACCAACCGTATTGAATGGTAAAGTAGGGTTACCCTATACAAGTGAAGCCAAAACGATCCCAGGCTGGTTTGTAGCTCAAACGCCAAGCAATGCTAATGGGACTTATAGTGAAACAGCTCAAGAAGTCGTTTATGTCTATGAACGTAGTGATGCAGCGCCAGTTACCGTGAAGTATGAAGATACAGAAGGCAATCAACTATCTACATCGACAATATTGAACGGCAAAGTAGGTTTGCCCTATACAAGTGAAGCCAAAACAATCAATGGCTGGTACGTTTCTCAAACACCAACTAACGCCAACGGGACTTACAGCGAAACGGCACAAGAAGTAATTTATGTCTATGAACGTAGTAATGCGGCACCAGTTACGGTCAAGTATGAAGATACAGAAGGCAATGAATTAGCAGCACCAACCGTAATGAATGGCAAAATAGGTCTGCCATATGAAAGTGAAGCCAAAGCAATCCCAGGCTGGTACGTTTCTCAAACACCAACTAACGCTAATGGGACTTACAGCGAAAAGGCACAAGAAGTCGTCTATGTCTATGAGCGAAGTGATGCAGCGCCAGTTACGGTCAAGTATGAAGATAAAGAAGGGAATCAACTATCTGCACCGACAGTATTGAGTGGAAAAATAGGTTTACCATATACAAGTAAAGCTAAAGCCATCCCAGACTGGTATGTTTCCCAAATGCCAACTAACGCTAACGGGACTTATAGTGAAAATGCGCAAGAAGTTACCTATGTCTATGAACGTAGTGATGCAGCACTGGTTATCGTAAGATATGAAGACATGGAAGGAAATCAATTAGCTGAACCAACGATCCTTAGTGGAAAAGTTGGCTTGTCTTATGAAAGCAACGCCAAAGAAATATCTGGCTGGTGGGTTTCAAAGACGCCTAAAAATGCAAAAGGTACCTTCAGTGCTGCCGTCCAAGAAGTTATTTATGTTTACAGTGCTGATAAAGAGAATGAGCCGGGAGAAGATTCAGGAAAAGATACACCAGAATCAGAAAACAAGACGCCGGAAGAAGAGAACGGGAATAGCTCAGGAAATAACAGCAAGCAAACAAACAAACAAACCAAATCAAAAAATAAGTTGCCTGCAACAGGAGAACAACTTACAGGTCAACGAATCATGGGCTTTTTGGGAGTCATCACTGTTCTGTTTTCTTTCGTAGTAATTTTGAGACGAAAAAGAAAAACTGAAAATTAAAAGCTTTTCAATAGAGAGGAAAGAGTATCCAGAATTGATTATTTTCTGGATACTCTTTGTTTAACCCTATTTAATTATGAGCGAGAATATGAGATTTTTATCAGTTATCTTTCGAATGTTACGTTCTTGAATTCATCATTCAATCCATCCCGATAGGCAATAGTCAAGACTAATTTTCCTGTTGTTTTGTCATAGTCTATCACGTTTAGTTCTAGAGAGAAGTTCTTAACATTGGCATCAATATAAGAAACAATTTCTTTTTCTTCCTCACCGATTTTTATCGAAAGTGTACTTTCTCCTAATAAATTCGCCTCCTCCAGAGCTGTTTTGGCTGAGCGTATTTCAGGCTGATAGAAGACAGTGTTTGTTTGAGTTAAATAGGTTCTATTTATTCGCAACGGAACGGTGATCTTTCCAAAGTCATTTGAGACAACGATCCCAGCTTTATTACTAGGGGAGAAAAAGACAGCGAGACCTATTAAAATTAGAACGAGAATACTAGCAACACTTGACCATACTATTTTTTTTGATATTTTCATTGATTTCAGTTCATTCAGCGAAGCATGAACACCTGTCCCCCCATTCTTTTTAAATAATGTAAGAAGTTAGCTTGATTATGGCGAAGATACTTTAAAAATAACTGTACTAATTTTCAACTTTATATAAGCGTAATTGATAGAAAGTAAAAGCTTTTGGAATTGTTGAAATGCTCAAAGGCTACCTAACTATTCGATTGTAAATACTCCTAAAAACCGACTCTCTTATTATCGTAGCAAAATATACGTTTTTTTACTTTTATTATTATAAAATAATTTTTTGATAAATTGCGGTTTGGACTGTTTTGTCGTCTTAAACCAGCTGTTAGAAAGAGCAATGCTCTCCAGATGCAGTAACTCGTAGTTCTAAGTAGTTGTAGCCATGCTTTTGCTTATCCTAAATGATTCAGAAGGTGATAGTTTCAGAGACAACTTCTTATAAAATGAAATAAGTAATCAATGAGTTCACACTGAATGAAAATAGATCGTGAAAGGAGTATAATTACCTTAAAAATAAAGTTAAGAGGTATTATTATGTATAAATTTCTTTTAACTAAATTAGACCAAGATGTTTATGAATTGTTTGCGCATTTTTTTGAGCAGGCGGTGGAGCGTGAAAAACTAAATGACCTTGCTGAAAAGACTAACTTATCAAAACGAAGAATCGTCTTAGTTTTTGAGCGAGCACTCGATTTGCAAAAGGCGTATCCTTATTTTGAGATTGCGTTGCATGAAGGTAGAGAGATGACGCTTTATTTTGCGCCGAATTTTCTTTTGTCTAAGCTTTATTCGGTCATGCTAGCAGAAAGCATGCCATTTCAAATTTTAGACAGACTCTTCAGTGATAAATATGTGTCGCTGGAAGAAACCGCCCAACAACATTATGTCAGCAATCGCACGGTTCAAAGAAAACTAAAGGAAGTAGAAACGATTCTTGAAAATTATCACATTCGATTGAACCTAAAAAGAAAACCGCTTTTTGTGGGCGAAGAATACCGCATTCGGCATTTTTTCCACATCATGTATTGGCAGATCTATGATGCAACGAACGCGCGTTATAGTGGATTGACGAAACAAAGTGTCAGTACATTGAAGAAAAAGTTGACAAGTTATCCCAGTTTTTATCGCGGGATTGATCAGGAGAAATTTGTGCAATTGCTGGCATTGAGTATTTATCGTTTTAAAAGAGGCTTTCCTGTAAAAGAGATTCCTCAAGAGATGAGGGAGATGAGGCATCTGACGATTTCCTTTGAAGAATTTAAAGAAGAGCTGATCAAGCCATTGCTAAGAAACAATTTGATTCTAAATGGGCTTCCAGAAACAGAATTTCTCTTCTTGTATTATATGTTTTCTGTCATGACGACGTACTTACCTGAAGAGATTCCTAGTCAGCTAACAATTGGGGCTTATTTTTCTCCTCAAGCCATCGCTGCAGCAAGGCTATTTGCGGAAAACGCTCAGAAAGTTTTTCTCGTTTCTGAAAGCAATATTGATTATTTGTTGGTCAATGCCTTGAATATTCATTCGGTTTCGCTTCTTTTTGCATCGAAAAATAAGATCGATGCCTTTGGAAAAAGCACCACGGACAAAGATTATCGCCGTGTCTTTCCTAAGATTTTTCCGCTTGTTCAGGAGATGTACCAATCGTTAGCGCAACAATCACCAATTTTTGCAACCATGTATGAAGCGAACAATCGCTTGCTTTTTCAATATAGTATGCTTCTTTCTCTGGTAGCGAAAATTGATCGTTCTACGGTTCGTATTTTTCACGAATCAAAATTCGGAAAAATCCAAGAAATCAGACAAAAGGAACGATTGAAACGCTGGTTCGGTTACACACTTTCATTTGTTTCCGAAAATCCCGATTTTGTCGTGACAGATTACCCCGTCAATCGGCAAGCTTTTATTGACCAAAACCCCAACGTCCAATTTTTTAAATGGAATAGTTTTCCAACGGGGGATCGCTGGCTTGAACTGATTGAAGCAGTTGAAAAGTTCCAGAATGAGTTTAGTCAAAAACATACGTAAAACTGTGAATTTCACAGTATGAAAAAAAGGGGGATTCTCAAAACCAGAGAATCCTCCCTTTTTATAGTGGGAAGCGAAAAGTTTTGCACAGCGTTTCTCAGATTTCCTATGTAGTTTGTCAATCGCTCAATCGGCTCTTGGGCTTGTTTACTTTTATGAAACTAAAATTGATACGATCCAACCCGAAGGTATCTAACAGGACTTTATTTGCTTCTAACAAACAAATGATTGGCGTCTCCTTTCCTAAAAAACATGTAATAATGCAGGCATAAAGATCTCGGTCAACAGAAACGTTTTACGAAAAAGCGAAGGGAAAAAAAAGTGTTCGAATCCTCTATTTAACGTAATGCTAGTGATTTCAGCCTAAAGGTCGATTTCCTATCAATATTTCCATAGAGTACGCATCGACGTATTCGTTACAACGATAAACATATAAACAGGATTTTACATAAGATTCACCAATCAATAGAACAGGAGGGCTAAAGATGGAGTCAGCATTTAAGATCCATTCAATGGAAGAATATTTAAACTTCTACATGGAAGAAACGGAGCGGCTTTTTTTCAAGGAAGAGTTTCCAGAACTCAAAGAAAAGATTCTTGCCAATTGCTTCGAAATCAAACGAGCGATCCAAGAAATCAATCACGAGAACTTTTTTGAACAGTATGCGAGAATCAATACATTAGAAGCAGAGATTTTGATTATTTTGGAATGCAGTGAATTGCGGGGGAGTGACAATGTGGTCCCTTTTGCTGAAGCAGAAATTTTGCAAGTGGCGAAACAAGATAGCAAAACCTATTTTAAAGAAAGATGTGGACTGACATTGATCGCGCCTACGCCCCATTCATTGCATTTTTCCGTGGAGTAGTTTAAGTATCAACAAAGATCATTCGTGAGAAAAAAGTGTTGTAGGAAGTTTGAAGGGAGACTCCATTAAGGTTTGTGCAGGAGTAATTGTTTTACCAAAAGAAAAGGCTGCAGTCTTTTTATGCAACTTTGGAGGCACTGTGGAAAAAAGCTGTACCTTTGATATAAATTCATTTAACAAATAAGTGGAGGTCACAAATGAATGCAATAGAAAAAAGGATCCAGTTTATTGTCGAAGCTGACAAGCTTAAATCCATCCTTAGACAATCGACACTAATCTATGATAGAAACCAACGAGAAAATGATGCAGAGCACACCTGGCATTTGACATTATGTGCACTATTGCTTGCAGAACATGTCGCAACCGAAGGGCAAGTGGATTTGTTGCGAGTACTCAAAATGTTAATTATTCATGACATGGTAGAAATCGAAGCAGGTGATACCTATTGTTATGATGAAGCTGGGTACCTGGATAAAGTACAGCGAGAACGGGAAGCAGCTACAAGTTTATTTTCTACATTACCGAGTGAACAATATGATGAATTTATGGCTTTGTGAGAAGAGTTTGAGGAAATGGCAACCGTAGAAGCAAAATATGCATCGGCTATCGATAGGTTACAGCCTGTCTTGCAGATATACTACTTTGACGGGAATACCTGGATAGAAAATAACATTGATGTTGAACGCGAATTAAAACGAAACGAGGTCATCAAAGAAATTATGCCAGAAGTTTGGGACTATGTTAGAAAACTTATAGATGATGCCGTAAATAAAGGCTGGCTGAAGCAATAAAGAAAAAATCAATAAGCTGTTAAATATGAGCCAAAGTAGAAGAGCATCATAAAATGAACACTAAATGTACTAGAAGAGAAGGAATGGGTATGAGTATCGGGGAAGCAGGGTATATTTTTACAAAGTATTTTATCGTAACAGTGTCTATTCTTACATCAATATATGGGGGCTATTGGGTATACTATGCCTTTGTCCAAACGAAAGATGAACAAGAAAAAGCGCTTGTTTGCTACACGGCAGCAAAAGCATTCGGTGTCACTGCCCTATTGTTTTTCCTCTATTATCTTTTACAGCTGATCGTAAAAGCCGCAAATGTAAAGCAGCTGACAAGGCTTTGGCAGATTCTTCATTTTGGAAGTCGTGATGAGTTTTCTGTAGGAATGGCTCTTTCCATCATGATGGTAGTCCTAGGAGTTTTTCTTTTGGTTGAAAAACGAAACATTCATTTGCGGTAATCATTGAATTTCCTGTGTTTTGGCAAAACATAGGCATAGAAGTTTTTTTTATAAAAGTAGTGAAAAAAATGGCTCAAACGCAAAAGGAGTAAAGAAGAAAATGATAAAACGTTACGATATTAATGAGGAATGGGCGCTTTCGGGCGTGATCGAAGCAGGAAATTTTGTTTTTGTTGGCTATTGCGTGGGAAATATTGGCGAGCCGATCGAAAAGCAGATTGTAGGAGCACTGAAGCAATTAGAAGAGCGATTAAAATTGGTGGATTTGGCACTAGCAGATGTGGTAAAGATGGATGTACTTTTCAAAAATATTTTTGATATTCCGATTATGGAAAAGATTTTAAAAGAAACCTTCCATGGGAAATTTCCTGTTAGAAAATCGATTCAGACAGAATTTGCTCATTCTGGCGAGGTGGGGATTCTTTTTCAAATTGATGCGATAGCTTTTAAGGGATAGTGCGATAAAGAGAGCATTTTAGAAAAACGGAACGTTTCTTTATGGTTACCTATCGGCAAAAGTAATGGTAAGCCAGTGTTTTCTTGAATAACGGTGTTGCTTACGCTTCATTGATTAAAAAGCAGACAAAGCAAAAGGGGGCTGAGGAATCAGTCCTCTTTTTTTAATCTAACACATCTTTTTTAGAATCACAGAACTCCCATCAGTGTGGTAAGTTATTGAGAAGAAAGAGTTAAAAATAGAGTGTAGTCTGACAATAACGTGTTATTTATTGTATTTTGTATACACTTTTAGCGATCGCCCCCTTCATATTCCTTTATTTTCTTTTTATAAAATAGGACTTTTTTTGTATTTTTCAAGCCGTTTATTGTCGTGTCCTGATCCGAGAACCATGTAATAATGCAGGCATAAGGAATGAGAACAACGAACGTATTACATAGAAGTAAGAAGTAGTTGTCAACGGGCAGCTTTTTTGCATTGGGGAGAGTATCGCTGCGCTTATTCACTTAAATTGAAAGAGGGAACAGTAATGAAAAAATCAGCGAAGCAAGAACTATTGTCGCGTCTTCTTGTTAGTTCGTCAGTGTTTATTTTGGGAAGCCCAATTGTCACACAAGCAGTTGTTAGCATCCCTGCTGCGGCCGAAACAATCAGCACTTCAGAGATAGAGGAAGCAACACTGAGTACGAGTGAGAATCTTTCTGAACAGCAAGTTTCCGAACCAGCAGTAACGGAGGAAACGACCACTTCTGAAACGGGGAGCAAAGAAAAAGCAGTTGAACAAGAAACAGTCGAGACAACTCAAGTAGAAGAAACGGAACCTGATCAGCGAACAGAACAGTCTGCAGAAAACGCCAGTACAGAAGAAGACACAGAAAGCAGTATGGCGGCTGATGAGAGTCAGGAAGTAAAATCTGCGCTAGCAGAAAATATATTGTGGACGGGTATGTGGGGGACTGCGCCAGCAACATTAGATATTGAAGGGGTTTTGACTGTAGGAGCAGGTACATTGACAACTGCGGTGGATCAAGTGATTCCTTTAACGGAAGAACTTAAAAATATGGTCATAAAAAAAGTTGTTCTCACAGCGCCAGTCATTTTGCCAGCAGATGTAGCAGGGTTGTTTGAGAGTTACTCCCACTACGGCACCGTGCCCTCTCAATTGAATGAGATTGTGGGACTGACTTATCTTGATACGAGTCAAGCAACCACGATGAATAGTATGTTTTATGGCTATAGCGGATCTACATTAGATTTATCGAATTTTGATAGCACCGGTGTCATAAATTCTTTAGGTGCCGGGATGAACCAGTTTTTAGCAAATGTACGCTATCTAAGAGAATTAAAATTAGGACCAAAATTCAGTTTTGTTGGGTGGAACAATTGGCCAGGCAATTCCTATCCGGTGAACTTGGTTGACCCAAGTGGGATGTACGGATTCCATTCAAGTTATTATACCGGTTACTGGCAAAATGTAGGGACAGGTACCGTAGATGCGCCATATGGTGAACACATATTGAAGTCAGAGGAACTAGTGTTGACCTATGATGGCGCGACGATGGCTGATACCTATGTATGGCAGCCTTGGTTTATTGAAGGAGCACCAGTCACAGTCAATTACTTAGATGAAGATGGTAAGGAATTATTGCCGCCTAATGTACTGACTGGCGGAAATATTGGCGATACAGTTGAAGTTGTTCCTGAAGATATTCCTAACTATACATTGAAGGAAGTCCATGGGGATGAGAAGGTTGTCTTTAGCAAAGTTCCGCAAACGGTCACGTATATCTATAGTCCCTTGATAGAAACCAAGGAAGAAAGTAAAATTGTCGCACGAATCATTCACTATTTGCATGAAGACGGTACGGAAGCTGCTCCAGATCACGTAGATACAGTTGAATTTACTCGAGAAGTGACAACGAATCTAGCCACTGGCGAAGAAACATTCGGTGAATGGCAAGCAAGAGATGATGATACAACCTTTGACTTAGTCAAGAGTCCAGAGATAGCCAACTACTTTACAGATAGGGAATTTATCGATGAAGTCATGGACGTAAAGGCCGATTCAGAAGATATTGAAGAATTTGTCATGTACTCGCCAAAGATGGTCGAATCTACGGAAACCAAAGAAGTCAAGCGAATGATCCATTATGTGTATGAAGATGGCAAAGAAGCAGCCCCAGACAATGTAGACACAGTCACCTTTACACGAACAGTGACAACGAATGAAGCAACAGGTGACAAAACTTTTGGTCAATGGCAAGC
>NZ_NGLH01000001.1:754936-756072 GCF_002140635.1 Enterococcus sp. 3G6_DIV0642
ACAACGAATGAAGCAACAGGTGACAAAACTTTTGGTCAATGGCAAGCTAAAGATGATGACACGACGTTTGATGAAATGAAAAGTCCCGAAATCAAGAACTACCATGCAGACAAAACAAGCATAGATGAAGTTACAGGTTTGACAGCTAACACCAAAGACTCCGAAGTAACTGTTACTTACTCGCCAAATATGACTGAGTCAACAGAAACTAAAGAGGTCAAGCAAACGATCCATTATGTGTATGAAGATAGTAAACAAGCCGCACCAGACAAAACGGACACTATTACTTTTACACGAACTGTCACAATGAATGAAGCAACCGGTGACAAAACTTTTGGTGAATGGCAAGCTAAAGATGATGACACAACGTTTGACGAAGTGGAAAGTCCTGAAATCAAGAACTATCACGCAGACAAAACAAGCATTGATAAAGTCACAGGTTTGACAGCAGAGGACAAGGATCGTGAATCAACTGTTACTTACTCACCAAATATGACTGAGTCAACAGAAACCAAAGAAGTCAAACAAACGATCCGTTATGTTTATGAGGACGGTAAACAAGCCGCACCAGATAAACTAGACACGGTCACCTTTACACGCACAGTCACAATGAATGAAGCAACAGGTGACAAAACTTTTGGTGAATGGCAAGCCAAAGATGATGATACAACGTTTGATGAAGTACAAAGTCCTGAAATCAAGAATTATCACGCAGACAAAACAAGCATTGACGAAGTTACAGGTTTGACAGCCGACACCCAAGACCGAGAATTGACCGTTACTTACTCGCCAAATATGACTGAGTCAACAGAAACTAAAGAGGTCAAGCAAACGATCCATTATGTTTATGAAGACGGCAAAGAAGCCGCCCCAGACAAAGTAGACACGGTCACGTTCACACGCACAGTCACAACGAATGAAGCAACAGGAAAAAATACCTATGGTCAATGGCAAGCCAAAGATGATGACACGACGTTTGATGAAGTGCAAAGCCCTGAAATCAAGAACTATCACGCAGATAAAACAAGCATTGACGAAGTCACAGGTTTGACAGCCGACACCCAAGACCGAGAATTGACCGTTACTTACTCGCCAAATATGACTGAGTCAACAGAAACCAAAGTGGTCAAGCAAAC
>NZ_NGLH01000001.1:759657-1074921 GCF_002140635.1 Enterococcus sp. 3G6_DIV0642
GACAAAACGGACAGTGTTACTTTTACACGAACTGTCATTACCAATGAAGCAACAGGTGACAAAACTTTTGGAGAATGGCAAGCTAAAGATGATGATACGACCTTTGATGCGGTGAAAAGCAAGAATATTGATGGCTACACGGCAGATGTTACGACGGTCAAAGAACAAACAGGATTGACTGTGGAAGATGAAGATAGGGAACTGACTGTGACGTATATAAAAAATCCAACCGAACCGACAGACCCATCAAAAGAGCCAAGCAACACACCAAATGATCAGACAAATCCAGAAGTTACGACATCGTCTACTGATAAGGAACCAACGACTAAAGTACCAGAAACAACAAAAACAGCAACTAGTGAAAAAATTCTTCCGAAAACTGGGGAACAAGCAACGCCGTACGGTTTGTATGGAGGAGTGGCATTGGTTGTCGCATCACTATTAGGTCTCTTTATGAAACGCTCAAAAAGAAAGAGTGAGTAAGAAGGATCGAAGAAACGCTTGAAGAAGCTTTGATCGAGTGTTGCTTATACTAAATTAGAGGTAGGAAACTGCAAACAATTTTCGAATGTTACGATTGTTTGCAGTTTTTCTGCTTTCCTTCTGCGAATAAAAAGTGAGTGATCTATGAACAGGTACTGATCACAGAAAAAAACTCGGTTCCCATCTTAGAGGGACCGAGTTTTTTTTTATAAAAATTGTTTTCTATACTGATAAACCAAACTCAGCCCGCTCACTATAAAAGCCAGAGCATACTTGTAAAGGAAGAACTGATTCCACATGTAATCTTTTGGAAAGAGAATGTCTAAAAAGACGATCGTTAGCAGCATCGCAATGGTGGAGATGTAATAAATTTTTTGCGAGTGCTCATCTTCTTTGCCAATTTTTTTAGTGTAAATATAAACCAAAGCAATGCCAAAAATCAGTAAAAGCATGCCGATACCTAGCAATAGGTTCCAGTTGGCATTAGAATATTCTGCCCATGTTTTCAGACGGTAAAATAATGCGCCGGGAATATCCGAAAGTGATTTAATGACCATATTTCCTCTCTCCTTCTGTATAAGTAAATAAATCTGTGATGTTCACTTGAAAAACGTTCGCTAGACGATAGGCTAATAAAAGCGTTGGCGTGTAGTTGCCTTTTTCCATGACAAAAATCGTTTGTTTTGAAACACCTACTTTGTCCGCAAGTTCTTGTTGAGTAAGCCTAGCTAACACCCGATATTCATATACTTTATTAGCAATAGAGTCGCCAAAATCTTCTTTCAAACGATCACCTCCCAAAACTATTGTAAACCATAGTTATATAAAAGTAAAGTTTAGTTATACTGAAGCTAACTATATTTATACTGGAATTGAATGAATTACCATAAAATAGCCGCCAGAAGTGAAGTGACGGCTGTTTTTTTTAGATATCATCAATGTCCGCTGGTAAACTTGATGCCCAAAATCCCGACTATTAATAAAGCAACGAACACCCAAGTAAGAAGGGATAGCTGGTCTTTGAAGAACACGACCCCCACAATAATCGATCCCACCGCGCCGATCCCTGTCCAAACGGGGTAAGCAATACTTAATGGTAAGTTTTTTACCGCTAAAGCCAGGAAGCCAAAGCTGAAAATCATTCCGAGTAGTGTAGAGACACTATACCAAAAGTGGGTAAATCCATTACTTAGCTTCATAGTCGAAGCCCATACCACTTCAAAAAAACCGCCTAAAAATAAATACATCCATGTCATATACTTTTTCCTCCTCAAAAAAAATAAGCATCCAGTAAACTCTTCAAGGACCTAATGAGTTTACCAAACACTTCTATCACCCGGTGGTGGTTTGGATATTGAATTAATGTAACAATAATAAAATCTTAGCTGAAAAGGGTGGGATTGTCAAATAAGTGGAAATTGTTGGTAACTATCGCTCTTTTGATTTTTAGTTGATAGTTGTCATTTTTTTCTATTGAAAGCAATTACTTTGAATAAAATGATACAATATCTATAAGTAAAAAAAGTTTTGTCAGAGTCTAGTTAAATATACATTCGCATCTTATTTAGATGGTATAGAATCTCACAATTATTTTGAAAATTAGTTAAAAATAATCTTTAGGGAAGGAGAAGAACAATGTATCAGAATAAGAGTCTAGCTATTCAAGAAACGGTATTGATTGATATTTTGAAAAAAGATACTACTCTTTACAAGATCATTAAAGATGTCTCGGCTTTAGGTATTCCAAACCTTTATGTCGGCGGTGGAAGTATCACGCAGTCTGTATGGAATCATCTTTTTTCTAAGCCCATCGGTTACGGAATAAGTGATGTGGATATCGTTTATTTTGACACAGATTTGAGTCAAGAGAAAGAACGAATGGTACTAGAACAAATAGTGAAAACTACTAAACAAAATCAATATGCGCTGGATGTAAAGAATGAGGCAAGGGTGCACCTATGGTATGAAGAAGAATTCGGGTTTTCTATTCCCGCATATACCTCTACTGAAGAAGCGATCAGTACTTGGCCCAGTACTGCAACTTCGATCGGTGTTTTTTTCGATCAGGAAAGCAAGCTCCAGGTTTTTGCCCCTTATGGCATGTATGATCTCTTTTCTGGGATAGTAAGACCAAACAAAGCGATGATTTCCCGGGAAGTTTATGAAAAAAAGATTGAAAAATGGTGTTCGAAGTGGCCAGAACTTAGTGTGATTGGCTGGCAGTAACAATTGATGAATATAGTAAGTTAAAAAGAGTACTCTAGATAGAACCTACTTGATTTTTAACATAGATCTATTCATTCTGAGTTTAGAAACCACTATTCAATAAGTATAGTTTGTTTGTATCTCGCCTAAGTTAGAATCAACAAAAGGAGCTGGATTCCCCAGCTCCTTTTATAATTGCTTTATACAGCTCAAAAAGTGGTGATAGTCACTTTTTTGCAAAATTGCTTGTTGAATATCTTCACGATCCATCAACTCTAATAAAAGACTATAGATTTCTTCGGTATCTTCATATTCGTCTTTTTGAATCGCAAAGAGAAAGACGAATTTAACCAAATCACCATTTCCCCAATCAACGCCATCAGGAATGATCGCCACTGAAACGGCTGAGCGTTTTGCCATCAATGTCATGGGGTGGGGAATAGCAAGCCACTCATTAATATTGGTCTGATTAATTGCTTCTCGTTTTTTCACACTGTCATAAAAATCTTGGGGCACAAAATCTTTTTGGTACAATTGCTGCGCCATTTTTTTTAGTAAGGTTTCTTTATCTACATGATTTTCATGAAGAAAAAATGCTTTATGAAACAATGAATAGATGCCTTCTTTTGTTTCGCTGAGCGTTTCAATAAACGGTTCGATTTTGTCAATTTCTTTATCTAGCTTGGCCATGTTGATATAAATAGAAGGAACCGAGAACTGTTCTAATGGAACGGTTGTGATCACAAAATCAATCGAAGAAAGATCACATTGTTGTAGCTCGACGTAAGAAAAGCGATCAACGACTTCGATCGTTTCTTGATAGTGCTTGATAATTTTTGCTTCAATAATACGGCTCATGGCTCGACCAGTTCCGCAAACAAGGATGACGCGATGTTTATGATGATTTCTGATAGAACTCCTTTCCATAGCACCTGCGATGTGCAAAGCAATGTAGCCGATCTCATCAGGAGAAAAATAAAAACCGTGTTTCAGGCTTACCGTTTCTAAATGAGTCAAACATAAATCATAAGCCTGTGGAAAAGATTTTCTGATCGTTGCCAGCAATGGATTGCTACGGCGTGCATCCATTAGATTCATGTTGATAAAGCCCTCAATATGAGATGTCAAATCTTCTATTAGCATCTTGTCTGTCTCTAACGCATAGTTTGACGTCTGTTTGATCGCAGTTAATAATTCTTCCACAATGGCTTTCGCAGTTTTCGTGGAAGACTCGCTTGCATCGCCTGTTTCAACTAAACGTGGTGCATTCATCGCAAGATAGTAAATGAAGTATTGTTTTTCTCCAGCAGTCAATTGTATATCAAATGCATGATCGATTTCTTCTAAGAAGTGACCAACAACTTTCTGGGCGTCTTCTTTGAGCGCGGGCACGTGCAAGGGAAATTCGTTGATCTGATGGCCAGCTATAAAGCGACTGATTGCTAAAGCAAAATGAGAAAGAATGTTTTTATGATAGTAGTCAGAGTCTAACAAGTCTAAGGGCGCCAGATGATTTAATGACAATTCTTGCAAGCGGTTCAGATCAATCGTATCAAACAACTCAAGTTCCATTTCCGTAAAGCCCACCAAATACTCTTGGAGATCTTTTTCAATCAACAGATCACTGATTGCTTGTCGCTTGGCGAATTCGTTACCCAAGACTTCAAAGCCAATATTTGGACGATTTACTATTTTTAATTGATAGGTCGCTAAATTGTCTCGAGCCGTTTTTAAGTATGAGTAAAAGGTGTTTTTACTAATAAATAATCGATCAAGAAAATCATCTAAGGATAAAGGGTTTTCATTCTTAAATAAAAGGAAAAGTAGATAGGCTTGTCGTTCTTCACTCGTAGTTAGAAAGGACTCGGTAGTCGACATACTTTCAGTCCACCAGTCATGAAATCGTTCTTTTGAACCAATAGACAACAAATAGCCTTGTCCTCGAATTAACTTGATGGAGGCACCCACATTTGTTAACAAATCATTCAAATTTGCAATGTCGGTCCGAACCGTTCGCTCAGAAATCGAGAAGCTTTTCGTTAACTCCTTCATTGGTAGCGGAGCCGTTTGTCTAGTTAATACTTCCATTAGTTCATCTAATCGTTGATAAGCAAGTTTTGACACTTGTTTCACCTCCGTGCTCTTTCTCATCATACAATAGAAAGAATAAGAATGAAATGCTTCACCAGTACCGAAAATTTCCAGAAGAGTTGGCAATCATTTTGGAAAACGCTTTACTAATGATTGCCACTTGAATTGGAAATTTGTTGTGTTTACATCGTGAATTAGAAACCGTAAATTAAACGTGTACAGAAAATAAACCACACGAATTACGCTAATGGTTTCATAATAAAGGAAAGGAGCAGATGAGATGGATTTTCAGGAAAAAAATATTCTCTTGAATGTGGCTGTTACATCAAAAGAAGAACTGTTTCACGTAATTGCGCATCATGCCTATGAATCAGGGATCGTTACCAATGCAGCAGATACATGTGCGGCATTCATTGAACGGGAAGCACAATATTCAACCGGCTTACAAGAAGGCTTTGCTATTCCACATGCAAAAGCTGAACCGGTTTTGGAACCGACTGTTTTGTTTATTCGTTTAGAGCAAGCCATCGAATGGGAAACCTTCGATGATTCGGCAGTCAAAAATGTGTTTGCTTTGATGGTTCCTAAAAAAGATGAAGGAACGGTGCATCTGCAAATGTTGAGTCGCCTAGCAACCGCATTGCTTGAAGAGACATTCATCCAGCAGATTCAACAATCAGAAGACAAAGCTTATTTAGCAGAATTGATCAAAAAGGAAATGATGGGAGAGAAAATTGTATGAAAATAGTAGGAATTTCCGCCTGTCCAGCTGGATTGGCACATACACCGATGGCGGCAAAAGCTTTAGAAAAAGCTGGTGCGAAACTTGGCTATGAGGTCAAGATCGAACAGCAAGGCTCATTAGGGCAAGTCAATGAGATCACTGCAGCCGAAGCAAAAGAAGCAGATTTCTTGCTTTTAGCGACTGACCAAAAAGTTGTTGGGATGGAACGGTTTGAAGGAAAACCGCAAATTCGAGTAAATATCAATACGTGTATCAAAGCACCGGAAGCGGTGCTGAAGAAATGTGTCGCTGCTGTTGAACAAAGAAACGCAAACTAAAGGAAAGAGGCAAGGATGATGAAAAGAGTTCTAGCAGATTTAAAAGGCCACTTGATGAGTGGAATTAGTTTTGTACTGCCATTGATTATTGGTGCTTCACTGGTTGTTGCCATTCCGAAAATGATTGCTCTTGGTATGGGGATCACAAGCTTAGATCCTTATGCTGACACGGAAGGCTTTAAACATGCGCTTTATTTGATTGAACAAGTAGGGTGGACAGGAATCGGCTTGATCAATACTGTCTTGGCTGGTTTTATCGCGTATTCTGTTGGAGATAAGGCTGCGCTAGGTGCCGGCTTTATCGGTGGTGCAGTCGCGTCTAGCACCAATGCTGGATTTTTAGGGGCAGTTATTGCTGGGTTCTTAGCAGGATACTTAGTGAAGTGGGCGAAAGAACATATCAAATTACCGGAGTCGTTTGCTGGGGTGATGCCGCTGGTAATTTTACCCTTGATTGCTACATTGTCTGTAGCAATCGTCATGGGCGCCTTACTCTCTGAGCCATTGGCGTGGATCAATACTAGTTTGGTTGAATGGATCCGAACCATGATTGAAAATGACGTTAACAAAATTTTACTGGCAGTCATCATGGGGGCAATGATTGGCTCTGACTTAGGGGGACCTGTAAACAAAGCTGCTTGGATGGCAGGAAATGTGTTACTAGCGGAAGGGGTCTATTTACCAGCCATCATCGTGAACGTTGCGATTTGTGCGGTACCATTTGGATATGCCTTAGCAACTTTGTTCCACAAAAATCGATTCAACAAAGAGCTACTGGATGCCGGGCGTAATAACTTTATTATGGGGTTCATCGGAATCACAGAAGGAGCAATTCCTTTTACATTAGTCAATCCATTACGGCTTGTGCCGATCAACATGTTGGGAGGTGCAATTGCTTCTGGTTTGGGGATCGCATTAGGAATGTATGACAAAATGCCACCAGTTGGGGGAATCTACGGCTTCTTCACTGTTGGAAACGGTTGGGCGTATTTGATTGGACTATTTGCAGGAGCAGCCTTCATCGGTTTTGTCGCACCTTTATTCGTGAATTTCAATAAGCAAGAAGAACAAACAGAAGATATTGCCCTCGATGATATTGAAGTGAGCTTTGAAAATTAAGCAACAAGGCTGATTAGCTAAATAGTAGCAAAAGAAAAGGCACGAGCAGGTGATTTTTCAAGAACGCTTTAAGGTATCTGACAAGGACAAGACTTGGGGAAGAAAACAAGAGTATTTGAAGAGAAACGATTTTCAAAATTCGAAGCATTTATGTAAGGATCAAATTATGCGTACCAGATGGAAAAAAATTTGAGAAAAATTAATAGGCACGAACGGACAACCATCGTTACGTGCCTTTTTTTATCACGGGAGAGGAATGATTGAATGAAAAAAACAGTACATGTCGTACCCCACAGTCATTGGGATCGCGAATGGTATTTTACGACGAGTCGCTCGAAAATCTATTTGATGCACGATCTAAAAAACGTCATTGAACAACTAGAAAAGGATGATCCTTATGAAAGTTTCATTTTAGATGGACAGGCTTCTCTGTTAGATGATTACTTGAAATGGCGCCCACAGGACAAAGAAAGGATTCAACAACTTGTTCAACAAGGGAAATTGATCATTGGCCCATGGTACACACAAACCGATCAATTAGTGATCTCGGGAGAAAGCATTGTTCGAAATATGTTATATGGCATGAAAATTTGTGAAGCATTCGGAACCTACATGAATGTCGGCTATGTGCCAGATTCTTTCGGACAAGCAGCCAGTATGCCACAAATCTATCGTGAGTTTGGTATCACTGACACGATGTTTTGGCGCGGTGTCAGTGATGACGATGTTAAACACACAGAGTACAAATGGCGTGGAGAAGATGGTTCTGTGGTCAATGTTTACCAGATCCCAAGTGGGTACTACATTGGCGGTGCCATTCCTGAACGAGAAGCAGAATTAGCAGAGTTCTTACATCAAGAACCGTTTAAAACGACTTGGGGACGCAGTGCAACGGATCAAGTGTATTTTCCAAATGGTTTCGACCAAGCACCAGTTAGAGAAAATCTTCCAGAATTAGTTGATCGAATGAATCAACTGTATCAGGATGAGTATGAGTTACAATTTTCAACGATTGAAAAATACATTGCTGCGGTCAAAGCACGCCATCCTGAGTTGGAAGAAATCGCTGGTGAACTGATCAACGGCAAATTGATGCGAATTCACAAAACGATTTTTTCTTCACGTCCTGATTTGAAGGCGATGAACACTCAGATCCAACATTACTTAGTCAATGTCATGGAGCCTATCTTAACCATGGCTATGCAATTAGGATTTGAGTACCCCGTAGAAACAGTCATAGAGATTTGGAAGTTAATGTTTGAAAATGCGGCGCATGATTCGATTGGTTCTTGTGTTTCTGATACGACCAACGAAGATATCTATATGCGCTATAAGCAAGCGCGAGATATTTCTATGAATCTTGTCGAATTGACGTTACGACAGATTTCTACTGCAATCAACAACCCACAAGCAAAAGAAATTACTTTTACGCTATTCAATACCTATGACACAAAACGTAATGGGGTGATCGAAGCAGAGGTCTATTTGCCGCAAAAAGAATTTGCGATCCTTGACCAGTCAGGACAGGCGTTACCTTATACGGTTTTAGAGCTTACCGACCAAACGGAGTATGTGTTGAATCAGGGGAACATATTAGATCCAGTCAAGGAGATCTATTTGCCGGAGAAAGTCTATAAAGCAAAGATTGCCATAGAAACGACTAACGTGCCGAGTATGGGGTATACCCAGCTGACAATTGATTTAAAAGGTGATACAAGTGCACCATTGCAAGAGATTACAACCAATACGATCGAAAATGAGTACTATCAGATCACTGTCAATAGCAATGGCTCGTTGGATATTCTAGATAAAACCAATCAGGTGCTTTATCAAAATCAAGGGATCATTGAAGAAAATGGCGACGATGGTGATTCATTCAATTATTCACCACCTGTGAAAGATTTTGTGATTTCATCAATTGATGCGCAACCAACGATCTCGATTCAGCAATCAGCAATCTACCAAAAGATTGATGTGGCATTCACGCTGAGGGTTCCGAAGGATTTAGCTGAACGTGCAGAAAAGAAGGTCTCGGCTTCACTGCCGATCCAATTGACGATTGTGTTAAAAAAACAATCGCAACAAATAGATTTCAAATTAACGGTTGAAAACCAACAAGTGGATAGCCATCGGGTATGTGTGCTATTTGATACCGGAATTATCTCAAAATTTTCGCTGGCTGACCAACAGTTTGGCACGTTGCAGCGTCCGGTTGTTTTTGAAAAAGAAATGGCTCTTTGGGAAGCTAATAAAGAGCAATGGAATGAGAAGCCGATCGCTATAGAAACTTGTCAATCTTTTGTCGGTTTATTTGATGCGTCCCATGGCGTAGCAGTCATGCCTCAGGGGGTACGTGAATATGAGATCGTGGGGGAAGCGTTTGATACGATTCGCTTAACGATTTTCCGAACCTATGGCTTCATGGGGAAAGAGAATCTACTGTATCGACCAGGGCGTGCTTCAGGAGAATCAGTGATTGCGACACCAGCTGCGCAGTGCCACAAAACGATGCATTTTGATTTCTCTGTTGCTTACTTTGCTCAAGGATTTGATCAAGCAAATGTTGCACAACATGCCAAACAAGCAGTAACACCGATCACGCTTTATCAATCCGCAGAATTCCTGAATTCCCGATTGATTTTTACTTTAGGGCCGGTTGAACCAACCTTACCGGCAAACTATAGTCTTTTTGAGATCAATGGCAATTTGACCCTAAGTGTATTGAAAAAAGCCGAAGCTCGTCCAGGTTATATTTTGCGTCTATACAATGGGCTTTTAGATGAAGTTGGACACGCGACGATCACATTTAACCATCCAGTGAACGTAGTAGAAACAGTCGATTTAAAAGAAGCTACAAAAGAAGCACTTCTTGTGGAAAAGAATGTAGTCACTCTTGAAAAGATAGGCCATGCAAAATTTGTGACATTGTATGTAGAATAATTGCTAGTGATCGAGAGTAAGGATATTCAAGTGCAGAGTTGAAGAAAATTCATAGTGAAAAGGTCAACCTCCCGTATACATTTTAACCAGATGTGTATGGGAGGTAGGTTTTATTTTTGACTATTTTTAACAGTTTTTGTTGAGAGTCTATCAATTCACAGCAATGAAAGGCAAAGAATTTTCTCAGCCACAGCTTTTCCTAAAATTTCCCCTCCAGTTTGAGAAAAATGCAGATGATCCCCCGAATCAAATGCAGAAGCTAATCTCGTTTTATCAGAAGGATCTCTTACCATATCATTGATATCGATCGTATTTTCTTGCGTCATTAACCATTGATTAAACGCAGTTCGGATAGCTTCTTTTTCCTCGGTCCAACTCGGCTTTCCTTGGTTGTAAGAATAGTTAAAAGGGGGAAGCGTGAGGGGAACAAACGGAATGTCGGCTTTTTTTGCCAGACTTATTAGAACTTTGTAGTGTTGGATCAACTCCTCTTTGGTAGGTAATTCTGAAAGCGGTGAGCCAGTTCCTGGATGAAATAAGTCATTTAACCCGATCAATGAAACGATCAAGTCTGGCTTTTGATCCACGACATCTGCTTGGAACCTGTTTATTCCTGCAACGCCAAAGCTGTCTTTCCAACGAGAAATCCCTGAACCAACATGTGTCAGACGATTGCCTGATATGCCAGCATTAAAGCTTGTTGCAACCAGACCACGCTTGTTGAGATTGTCGATGACGCTATCACTAAAATATCCTTGATTCGTTAAAGAATCGCCGAAAAAAGCAATGACTTTTGCATCAACATTCGTTTCTAGAGCAACTGAAGTAATACCAAAAATAAAGTTATTGGTTTCTCTTATATTCGAACGGACTAATTGATCAGACAGTAAGTTTGCCGAGGAAGATACTCGATTGATCTCGTTAGAAAATAATGCCTCTATCAGAATATCGGCTCCTTTGGTTACTGAAAAATCAAGGTCATCTGTCCATAAAGTAGACCCAGCTGGGACAATGAATTGTGGTCGATTATCTAAGGTAATAACACTAGATTGTTGGGTTCTCGGATCACTACTGATTTTTATCGACTCTACGTTTAAATCAAAAGAGTCATAGCGGTTACAAAGTTCGAGTGCTAATCGTTTTCCAGAAAGCGGCTGCTTGATTCTCAAACGTAATTTACGTCCATTAGGAGAAAAGTTTAGTACTTGGTAATTAGAAAATAATTGATGCCAAATTATTTTTTTCATCATATATCACCTTACAGTTCATCTGCAGCTTTCATTTTATCATTGAAACCAAAAAGCCAAGTCAAAAGAAAGGATAGCAAAAATGTTCCTATATGAGAGAGTAGATAAGCATAGAAGTTGTTATCGATCCCTGCAACCGGGTTGATAAAAGAGGCAAATCCTATAACCCCACCTGCGAATCCATAGTTGACCAAGTGAAGGGAGCCTGCTAAAGCTCCACCAAAAATATTTGAAAGGGTCACGAGATAGAAAACTTTTTTGTATTTTAGTAGAATACCATAGATTGCCGGTTCGCCAACACCGCATATTTGTGAAAGAGTGGCAGCAAAGGCAACTTGTTTTAGTTGAGCTTTTTTTGTTTTTAATGCGATTGAGCACGTTTCACCCGCAATACCCATCATCAATACAGACGAGAAGGCATTCATCATACTAAATCCGTTGACAGTTAAATCGTTGACGATGATCGGAATCAATGGCCAGTGCATGCCGAAGACCACTAAGACTGGAAAAAGTGCGCAATAGACTGCTCCGCCAATAATCGTATTAAAGTCAAAAATGGTACTAATTCCGAATGCAAGCCCATCACTAATAATCGTTATGATTGGTCCGATGATAAGAAGAACGGCTAAGCTTAGTACCAGAACTTCTACGATTGGTGACACAATGGAAGAAATCACGAGAGGAACAATTTTCTTTAAAAACTTTTCAACATACGTTGCTAACCAAGCAGCGACCAGAATAGGGAAAACCGAAGCTGTATAATTCATAATGGGAAATTCTATGCCAAAAATAGCGACCTTCGCAGCTGTACTTGAAGCAATAGTGACTATATTTGGATGAATGAGTATCGCACCCACGACTGCCAGAACAATAGGATTCACCTTTAATTTTTGAGCCGCAGTAAAACCTAAGATGACAGGTAAAAAATAAAAAATGCCATCTGCAATCGTACTAATCAATAGATAAGATTGCGAACTATCTTGTAGTAAACCAAACGTCACCAACGAAGCTTGTAATCCTTTGATTATTCCAGCTCCTGCAAGAAGACCGATGACGGGCATCATTGAACCTGTAATTATGCCAATAAACTGATTGAAGCCATTTCGAAATAGCTGAAGAAAATCACTATTGGAATCATTTTCTACCACTCCCTCTGTAGAATCAAAGACTTGATCATTGTTTAACTGACGCATTACTTCCTCGTAAATAGCATTTACTTTGTTTCCAACAACCACCTGATATTGTCCTTGAGCTTCTACGACGCCCATTACACCATCCAACTCTTTTATCTTATTTGTATCGGCTTTCTCTTTGTCCACTAGATAGAAACGAACACGTGTAATGCAGTGGATCACATTTTTGATATTATGTTTTCCACCAACGTACTCAATCATGTACTCCGCTAACTGTTTGTCACTCATAATAAAACCTCCTCATTTCTTTTAACCGGTTACGCTCATTTTAAATTTGTTTAAACAAATAATCAAGTATTTGTTTAAACAAATTTAAGTTTTTTGTATAGGTAGAATGATATCATGCTATAATTAACTGAAAGAGTGAGGTGGAACTATGGTGAATAAGTTTCGGGATATATATGACACTTTGAAAAATGAAATTAATGAGGGACTTTATAACGATACAATGGTTTTACCGACCGAAATGGCGTTAATTGAGCGATTTGGTACTAGCAGAAATACAGTTCGCCGAGCGATTCAACTGCTTAATGAAGATGGATTGGTTTATAGTGTGAAAGGAAGAGGGGTAGTTATTCTTGAAAGAATCGAGATTGACAAGAAGTCTTTCAAGGTAGGAAATTTTCAAGGATTGAAGGCACTATCCGCAGACACTGAGGTCGAAAAAAAAACAATTGTGCAAGAATTTCGCGAGTTGACTGTTGATGATTCATTAGCAAAAAAAATTTCATTTCCGGTTGGTGAAAGAGTATACCTTGTGAAACGATTACGAATTATTGATGGGAAAGCGATGATGTCAGATACGAGTTATTTCAAAAAAAGTATTGTTAAGGGACTTAATGAGAAAATCATAGCCGGATCAATCTACGACCATATCAGACAAAACTTAGATTTTAAAATCGCTGCATCAAAATCCATTATGAAAGTTGAGTCTGCAAAAGACTCTGACTTTAAAGAATTAGCTTTGGGAAAAAATAATTGTGTGGGGATACTGGAAAATGCGGTCTATAATGATATGGGAAAATTATTCGAATATACGACAATCAGGTATATACCTAACGAATACGCACTCATTTCATTTGATCAAAATTAAAAACTGGTTTAGCTAAATAACATAAAAGATCACAGCAAAGTGATTTCTAGTACACTGTCTGTATACTTTTTTTCTATTGCACTTTAACAAATCAACTAGCTGTCATTAATTTCTAAGTTGATAAATGAATGTGAGTTATCTAAAACAAGACCGAATAAAAAGCCAAAAGACGGGAGAATACTATGAAAATTAGAGCCGCAGCATTGTCTGATCGTAAAGAACTAGCTCACTTATCGAAGGTACTAGGCTATCCAATCGAAGAAGAAGTATTGATCGAAGGTCTAAAGAGAATCTTAGCTGAGGAGGACCATCTCTTACTGGTCGCCGAAATAAAGGGGAAAGCAGTTGGGATGATTGAAGCACAGCCGTATTCGACAGTTTATTCTGCTGGGCAATTTTTTAATATTCTAGGTTTAGTAGTGGACGATCAAGTGCAAAAGCAAGGTGTTGGTGGGAAGCTGCTGTCTGCAATTGAAGAAGAAGCCAGACAGCGAGGAATGCAAGGCATTCGATTAAATTCGAATGTCAAACGCCATGCTGCTCACAGGTTTTATGAAAACCATGGCTATCATAGCAGTCATGAACAGAAACGGTTTATCAAGGAATTATAAAAATAAAAAGACGCTGGAGGAGCGACAAACGACACTCCAGCGTCTTTTTTGTATTCACTTTAATTGGTTCAAAAGACTAATATTTATGGAATCAATGCCAACAACAGCCGTTTAATCTCCTCATAAACCTCTCCGGTTTCCGGCGTCACACGTTGACGATTCTGAATGATAAAAAGATCACGATAGCGGTACTCTGGATCAAGTTCCTGCCAAGGCAACTCTTGTGGTAACGAGAGTTTCGAGATGATCGATTTGCCGATGTTTTGTTTTAGTAGGGACAAAATCACTTCGCTGTTATTGGCTTTGATGATTTGCGGATGCAAGTGCTGTGCGTACAGATAGGTTTCGTTAATGTAGTACATCCCCGAGTCGTTTTCCCGCAAGACCCAAAAATCAGAAGCGAGGTTGCCTGCTAACACCAATTCATCGCGATAGACGAATTCTTTTTGGATCAATGGCGAAACGATTGATTTTTCGATCAGGCCAATATGGGCTTTGTTTGATTCGACGGCATCGATTACTTCTTGCGAATTCATGATTTTGATTTCAAAGGCAAACGTTGGAAATTCTTCAATCAGCTGCGCCATGATACTGGGCAGTAAGTAGACGGCGGTGGTATTTGAACAAGCGAGCACACACGCTGTTTTAAAATTTTTGGTGTCTTTGGCTTGCGAAAAAATAGTGGACAATGAGCGGAGAGACTCGACCACACGAGGATACAAAAACTCCGCTTGGCTGGTGGGTAAAATCAATTGTTTTCCTTTACGTTCAAAAAGTTTGAAGCCAAGTTCCGCCTCTAATCGTTGGATTTGCAAGGAGATCGTTGGCTGAGTTTTATAGAGCTGTTTGGCGGCAAGGCTAAAGTTTCTAGTTTCATAAACAACAATGAAGGTTTTGAGCAATTCAATCATTTTGCGGACTCCTTTATTATTAATAAAATTTATAATTAGTATTTAAAAGTACAATTTTACAAATAGTTATCAGGTGATTATAGTATAAGTGTAGAGAAAAAAGAAAGCAAATTTAATTGAAATTTTCATACATTAAGAAAGGATGAGTTGATGAAAACATCGATCCAGCATTTTTTACATTCATTGCCAATCCCGATTTGCGGCTTGATTTTAGGCACTGTGTCTTTGGGGAATTTATTGTATTCAGAAGGAATGGAGACGGTTGGAAATGCGTTTTGCACCCTTGGTATTTTCATCATGGGGCTCTTCCTTCTGAAAGTATGCTTTACATTTAAGCACACGATGTCAGAGTTGCAAAACCCAATCGTTGCTTCGGTTGCGCCGACCTTTACGATGGCGCTGATGGTGATTTCCACTGTTTTTGAACGGGTCATTCCCAATGCAGTGGTGAATGATCTGCTCTGGTGGGGGGCTATCGGCTTACATTTTGCTTTAATGATCTATTTTGTTGTCGTGCATATTTTGCCTGTCGACCTTTCGCTGGAATACATTTATCCAAGCTGGTTTATTACCTTCGTCGGGATTGGCGTCATTCCCAATACTTCTGCTGTCTTTTTTAAAGAGCTAGGAGAAGTGATTGTCTGGATCGCATTGGTATTGTATTTTGCACTTTTGCCGATTATTTTAAAGCGAATCGTCCATCAAAAACTGACGGAACGTGCGGCAGTTCCATTGATCACGATTTTAACCGCGCCGGGTTCTCTTTGCTTAGCAGGTTACCTTTCCGTATTTGAACAAGGCTCTGCTTGGTTTGTCGCCTTTATGCTGTTATTGTCACAAACGATTTATTTCTTTGTCGTCGCTTATATGAAAAACATGCTGGCAGTCGGGTTTTACCCAAGCTATGCGGCATTTACGTTTCCTCTTGTGATCTCGGCGACTGCAATGTTCAAATCAGCACTGTTTTTTGCAAATCACCCACTGATATTTGGGTTTCTACAAGCCTTAACGATTATTGAAACAAGCTTTGCCGTAATCGTCGTCAGCTATGTGTTAGGAAAATATGCAATTCATTTGTATCAGCAAACCAAAGCGCTGATTGCCGGTCATAGTTACTAAGGAAACACAAAAAAATCATCTATTTTTTGAGAAAATGCGTACTATACGCAAAACAATAGTACAAGTATTTGAAAAGAAAGGGAAGGGATCGCACATGAAAAGTACAAGCAGAAAAGTTGTCGTTGTCGGAACAGGTTTCGTTGGAACGAGCATTGCGTATTCCATGATCAATCAAGGACTGATCAATGAATTGGTCTTGATCGATGTCAATCGGGACAAAGCAGAAGGAGAAGCCCTCGATTTGTTAGACGGTATGTCATGGGGGCAAGAAAACATCAAAGTTTGGGCGGGAGAGTATTCGGAATGTAAAGATGCTGACATCGTCGTTATTACCGCAGGGGTCAACCAAAAGCCAGGACAAACACGGCTTGAATTGATCGATGTGAACGCCGAAATTATGGCAAGCGTCACAAAACAAGTGATGGCTTCAGGTTTTGATGGCGTGCTTGTCATCGCTTCAAACCCAGTCGATGTCTTAACTTATCAAGCATGGCGTGTGTCAGGGTTGCCAGCCAATCGTGTCGTTGGTACGGGAACGACCCTCGATACCACAAGACTTCGAAAAGAAGTGGCGGCAAAATTAGCCATCGATCCACGGAATATTCATGGGTATATCATTGGGGAACACGGTGATTCGGAAGTCGCTGTCTGGTCCCATACAACGATCGGTGGGCAACCGATCCTAGAATTGATCAAGCAAAAGGATCGTTTGACCGTTGCCGATTTAGCGGTTCTTTCTGAACGAGTAAAAAATGCTGCCTATGAAATCATCGATCGAAAACAAGCAACTTTTTACGGGATAGGGATGAGTGTCGCAAGAATCGTTCGAGCGATCTTAAATGATGAGCAAGCGATTCTGCCGGTATCTTCCTACCTTAATGGGGAATATGGCATCAACGATTTATTCACAGGGGTTCCTGCAGTCGTGGACCAAAACGGCGTCCGCGAAATTATTGAATTGACGCTTACCCCTGAGGAAAAACGGCAGTTTGATACTTCGTGTCATCAGTTACGAGCAGTAATTTCCACAATTGGACAAAGCAAAGTCAGCTGATCTCAAGAATACCAGTAATGAAAACCTCGTGTTCGTTTTTGCCAAGCATGGTTCGACTATTTACGGTCGGCCATGCTTTTTTTACATCTAGCCAAGAATGTTAAAAGGAAATGGCGTATTTTACGCGAAACGCCCACTATTCAACTCTCTTTTTCCTCACTCCTTTAAAAAAAACATCCTCAGTGAATGACAGAAAAAGAATGATCGATCAACCTTACAAACTTTCCGAGTTGTAAAAAGTGACAAAGTGTCACCTTGTGTGGTATTCTTCAAAAAGTGACACTTTGTCAATATTTGGAAAACAGGAGGAAAGAGCAATGTTTCTGGCTATAAAAGAAATGCGTTATTCAAAATTAAGATATGGGCTGATCGTAGGAATCATGTTTTTGATCGCCTATGTTGTTTTTATATTGTCTGGCTTAGCTACCGGACTTAACTGGGATTTTAAAAAGGCCATCGTCGACTGGGATTCATCCGCGATCGTTTTATCAGAAGATGCGAATGACACATTTGCGGCTTCGCAATTGACGAGAGGGGATCTAGACCGTGTAGAAGGGACCCAAAAAGCCCCGATTGGTCTATACAGCAGTGTCATCACGGTCAACGATGAACAAGTCAATGTGACTGTTTTTGGTACACAAGAGGATGCGTTCTTGTTACCAGAAGTCTTAGAAGGCAAGCTGTTTTCACAAGAAAATGAGATCACGATTTCAGAAAACTTAGCAGAAGAAGGTATCAAGGTCAGGGATCAAGTGAAAATCGGGCGTTCAGATGAAACCTTCAAAGTCGTTGGGATCACCCCAGAAACGTCTTATACGGTGTCACCAGTTATTTATACTTCCCTCGATACTTGGACGAAAATGAAGTTTGCTAACCAACCATTTGCATCTGACAAGGAGCAGCCCATCAATATCATTGTGACCAAATCAAGTGATCCGAAAGTCGATAACCAAGAAGGAACTCAGCTCAAAGTGTTGGCAACGGAAGACTTTATTGAAAAGCTTCCTGGATTTTCTGCTCAAAACTTGACCTTAAATGCCATGATCTACTTCTTATTTGTTGTTGCAACGGCAATCGTGGGGATTTTCATGTATGTAATCACCCTACAAAAAACGGCGATTTTTGGTGTGATGAAAGCCCAAGGGATTCGGACCAGCTTTATTGCCAAATCAATTATTGCGCAAGCATTTATGGTCGGTGTGATCGGGGTAGCCCTAGCCTTTGCGGCGGCATACGGCACCAGTTTGTTTTTACCAGATGCCATGCCATTTTTCTTTGAATTCAAGCAATGGCTGCTTTATAGCGGCATCTTGATTCTCGTGGCAGTTCTAGGCGGCTTATTCTCCATTCGGACGGTCACAAAAGTCGATCCAATTACGGCAATAGGAGGGTAACAAAGATGAAAGACATTTTAGTAATGAAGGATATTATAAAAAAATTTGGCAAGCAGCATACCGAAGTAACTGCATTAAAAGGACTGAATTTTCATGTTCAAGAAGGGGAATTTGTCAGTATCATCGGTCCTTCTGGTTCAGGAAAAAGTACCTTTTTGACCATCGCTGGCGGCTTACAAAGTCCAACATCGGGAGAGATCATTATCAACCAGGTGAACTTTTCCCAATTAAATGAAAAGCAACGAGGAAAGTTGCGTTTTAAAGAGATTGGGTTTATCTTGCAAAGCTCGAATTTGATCCCTTTTTTAACGGTAAAGGAACAATTTTATTTGGTCGACAAAGTTTCAAGAAAAGCCAAGGAAAAGGAACGGATTGATGAATTGCTTGCTTCATTAGATATTCTCGATCTTCAAGACAAGTTTCCCCGCGATTTATCTGGTGGGGAACGTCAACGAGTAGCGATCGGCCGGGCGTTGTTTAATGACCCAAGCTTGATTTTGGCGGATGAACCAACTGCCAGCTTAGACACCGATCATGCGTATGAAGTGGTGAAGTTATTGGTGAAAGAAGCGCATGAGAAAAAGAAAGCGACAGTCATGGTCACTCACGACGAGCGAATGATCCAATGGAGTGATCGTATTTTCCGAATGGAAGATGGCAATCTGATCGAACAAAACGCCCCGTCAAGAGAAACTGCACAAGTCTGAGTGGAAAAGTAGAGGGATTTGTTTATAATAGAGGGAGTAGATTGCGAATGATGGAGGAGAATCCCTTGCCAAGTACAACATTTTTTCATTTAAAACAAGCGAAAAAAGAAAAAATCGATGCCGTGCTTTTAGAAGAATTCTTCAGCAAGCACATCAGTCAAGTCAAGGTCTCTGCCATCGTCGAAAAGTCGCACATTTCTAGAGGGGCCTTTTACAAGTACTTTCAAAACTTAGAAGATGCCTATGACTATGCGATCGCCGACTATTCAAACCAAATCCATTCCGCGATTTTTACGTTTATCAATCGCAACAAAAATGATTTTTTCAAAGGGATCGAAGAATACTTGGCTTGGTGCAGTCAATGGTCACCTGAAGATGATCATTGGAAAATGATCCACTTATGTACCCAAAGCAATGCCTGGACGAAGCGCGATGCGATCCCTGACGATTCGCCCATGATTCGCCAATGGTTGGAGCTGTTGGAAGAAAATCGCTTCACGATCCATGATACGCAAGAAGCCGTCAGTTTCCTTTACTTTATTATGGCGGTCGTGATGGATAGTCTGACAGATTTTATTTCGAATGAATGGACCGCAAAAGAGCTGATCAAAGATTTTCGCTATAAGGTGCAATGGATCAAGTATGGAATCAAAGAAGACAATGAAGAAGAATGAATGCTTCGGCAAGAGGATGGAGCAAATGCCTCGCACGGCGGAGAAGTTCATTTACAAAGAAAGAGGTGTCCGACAACTGAAATAGTTGTCGGACACCTCTTTTTTGAGGGAATGATTATTTTTTATTTACACGTTTCGCAATGATCGGCAAGATCAAGCCAATCAAAAGAAAGGCGATTGGCGTAATGATATTTAAGGCCAATTGGAAGAACCAAGCTTGCGGATCTGCCGCATAATCAAGTTTAGGAACCATCCCTAAAATGCAGGCAAAGGCCGTGAACAAGAAGCACCATAAGCCGATCCCAAAGCCAACCTTGGTGTTTTTCACGAATTTATAATCGGAAGTAAAGCGATTGGCGTGTTTGTTGACTAGCATAAAGGCTAAGAAGACCCATAAGTAACGCAATGGCATGACAACCGAATTCAAGTTCAGCAACCAACGATACAGTTCGGTCATATTGCCGATTCCTAGTGCTGGAATGATGATCAAAATGCTGACTAGGATACCTGTCATAATATACCCGTTTACTGGTGTTCCTTTTTTGTTTAGTTTTGCTAAGCCATTTGGTACAAATTCTGAATCAGCATCAGACAATAATATTTTCAATGGGGCATCTATTGAAAAAGCCAAAGCAGAGATTTGCGCTAACGCATTGGCGATGGAATAAAGAATGACAAAGAAATTGCCGATTCCGTAGAAGTTTCCTAGTCGTTGAAAGGCTTCATAAGCGCCGTTGACCATCAAATCTTCTGGAATATGGTTGGCATCAAAAAGCATCCCCATAGCAATCGAGCCGAGCAAGGCACATAACGCCACCATACCGGCTAAAAAGATCATACCTTTTGGAAATTCTTTGGCAGGATTTTTTGTGTTATTTACGTAAGGCGAGATTTTTTCACAGCCACCTACTGCAAATACCAGCATCGAGATCGTGGTTAAATAGGTAAAGTCAAATTTAGGGATATAGGTTGAAACAGATGACATGTTTGGTGTAGCAATTTCAGCACCAGTCATTGCTGGAGCAGTGACTGCTAAAAGAATAAAAAGAATCGACATCACGAACATGGCTGTTCCGGCGATGTTCCCAATCATTTTTAAGGTCGTCAATCCTTTAGAGGCAATCCATAAAAAGAATAGAAAAATAGCTAAACAAATCAACGAGACTTCCATGGAGCCCATCGTTGATACAAATGTACCATTTCCTTTAAATAACCAACTTAATGATACTAAGATTCCTTGGGGTTTTTGTGCCAAATAAGGCACGTGAACGACCCAATAAGTCCAAGCAGCAAAAAAAGCCAACCGCTTTGTTGAGGTTTCTTTGATCCATGAGGAGACCCCACCACTTGACTCTTTGAAGGTCGATCCTAACTGACCAACACTTAATGCATAGGGTACAAAATAAAGAGCCATAATTAATAGCCACGAAACAACAACAGTCAACCCTTGTTGAGCGTAGTTGTTTACAACATTTCCCAGTCCCCAAACAGAGACGAACGCCATCAGCGCAATATTATACCAGCGTAATTGTTTCTCATTCATCGCTTTCTCCTTCTTAAAATGATTTTTCTGACTGGTTAAAATAGAGCGTTTTTTGAAATTTAGTGAGAAAAAAATTTCTTTCCATAAGCGCTTGATCACGATCAAGTTTCTTATGCATTTTTTCACAAATGTCAAAGGTCAAATTGAATAAAAAAATTTCATGTGCTTCTTTTTATCCAGTCGTTGATTTTCCATAGTTAGGATAAACCTCTGAATTCTTTTGGTCAAGAAAAATTAAATTGTTATTTAAAAAAAATAATAAATTTCTGATGATAGCAAAAGCAAACATCATCATTCATTAATAATCTGAAAGGAATCCAACTACATTCGGTCAAGGGCATGGATGAAAGAGGGATCATTTCATTTAAATGAATGGACGTATAAAGATGGAAGAAACCCTTTCGAAAGGCTTTTCACTGGTGCTTGTTGGATAGATTTTTAAGCAAAGGAAACAGGAGAGTAGTCGTAGTTTTTTTGTTTTTTAAGAAAAATTTTACGCGAACATTCTTTCAAAGAAACACGAAAACAAAGTTAGCCGAATGCTTCGTTCCATCGAAATCACTCGTTTTTTTTCGCCAATTTATAGGAGGTGGGTGTTATTCGCTCAAATACTGGCCATAAAAGCAGATAAAAGACGAAGTTTCCGCTGGCATGGAAGAAATCGAACAGTAGTCCTTGAAGGTAATAGGCAAGAAACGAAGGAAACTGATAAAGCCAAACCTCCATCAACGAAACGATCAAGCCATAAAGAAGTCCGCAAAGAAAGGCAAAGAAAGCTTGCAAGAAGCGGTTTTTCTTGATGATCGTTCTTTTTCCAATCTGATGAAAAAGAATGATGGTGATAGTAAGTGCAGCAAATTGACTGATCGTCCAGGGACCCATGCCTAGATAGATATTTGTTCCGAGCAAACTTAATAAGGCAATCATCAACGCATCAGATAAACGGTAAGAAAAAGCCACTAAAAATAAAAGGGCACTCATAGGCTGAACGTTAGGGATAAAGACAAAAACTAACCGTCCAACGATACAAGCCGCAGTGATCAGTGCTAAATGAGAAATTCTTTGGATGGAAAATATCTTGGTTTGGGGAGGAAGCATGAAAATCGCCGTCTTTCTAATTGATAATCATTCTCATTATACATGGAAAATAATAAAATTCAAGATTGAAATACACATTATATAGTACGATAATAAAAAACGAGCACAATATGTTGTGTTTTAGAAGGCGAGGGAAAGAAATGGAATACAAAAAACAAACGATTGAGAAATTGAACGAGGATATCAAGTTGTTCCAAGAAGTTTCGGCGATCACACCAGAAATGACCCAAACATTTGAGGGAATCGCTCGTTTGATTATGCTGGATCGTTATTCATACAAGGATCAAACCCATCAAACATTGCGTAAGGATGATTTGGTGATTTTGACAACGAAAGCTGATCCTAAATATCCTGCAAGAGGAATCGGTGTGGTGAAAGCAATCGATGGGGAACTTGTCTCTATCGAAGTTGAAGAGGCCTATCGCTCAGCGTTAGAAGATATTGATGAACAAGCGAGTGGACTTGTTAAAAGAAGAAAAAGTGACATTGAAAAACCGTTAGAACTCTTTTTTGAGCAAGTGGCGCATCGTGTGGCCAAAGGGATTTCTGCCAACGAGTCCCATGACCAGGAGCGCTTCTTCGAGGCGTTTTACCAACAAATCGTAGCGCAAAACCTAATTCCTGCAGGCAGAGTACTTTATGGAGCAGGAACAAATTCTCAAGTTACCTACTTCAATTGCTTTGTGATGCCTTTCATTCATGATTCCCGAAAAGGGATTGCTGTTCATCGACAAGAAGTTATGGAAATCATGAGTCGAGGTGGCGGGGTTGGAACCAATGGGTCGACCTTGCGACCAAAATCAAGTGTGGTCCACGGTGTCAGTGGTCGGTCTTCTGGGGCAGTTTCTTGGTTGAATGATTTGGCAAACTTGACGAACCTTGTCGAACAAGGAGGTAGCCGCCGTGGAGCGCAGATGATTATGATGGCAGATTGGCATCCAGATATTTTTGCGTTTATTCTTTCTAAAATTCAAAATCCTGCTGTATTGCTTCACCTAAAAAAAACAATCACAAATGCGACGATCAAACAACTGATCAATGAAAAACTGCAATTTGACCCTCTGACAAAAATGGAAGAAAGAATGTTCACTTATCTAGCACAACTGCCTGAATCGTCAGATAAGGAACATAATGACATGATCCAAAAGGCAAAAGAAAAATTGCGCATAGGTGGCAGCTATACGGTGAAAGAAAGTGATTTCTTAACTGGCGCGAATATCTCAGTCTGCTTGACAGAAGAATTCATGGAAGCAGTGAAGACAGATGGGTGGTATGAGCTACGCTTTCCAGATATCGACAATTATTCAGAAGCAGAGATGGCGCAATATGATGCAAAATGGGCTGAAGTCGGGGATGTGCGAGAATGGGCAGCTACTGGCCATAAAGTCAAAACCTATCAAAGGATCAAAGCTCGTGAGTTATGGGAGTTGATTACTTTTTGTGCAACATATTCTGCTGAGCCTGGTATTTTCTTTATCGATAATGCCAACAAGATGACGAATGCTACAGCATACGGACAAAAAGTCGTGGCAACCAATCCGTGCGGTGAACAGCCCCTAACCCCTTATGCGGTCTGTAACTTGGCAGCCATCAATCTCGCAAACATGGCGGATCGCCAAAAGGGCACCGTTGATTTTGCCAAACTAAAAGAAACCGTGAAAACAGCGGTTCGTTTCCAAGACAATGTTATTGACGTAACGCCTTACTTTTTTGACAAAAATGAGCAGCAGGCGAAAGGGGAAAGACGTGTTGGATTAGGGATCATGGGCTTGGCAGATTTATTGATCTACTGCGGGAAAAAATACGGATCGGCAGAAGGAAATCAATTCGTTGATCAAATTTTCGAGGCAATGGCAGTCACTGCCTATGAGGCATCCATTGAATTGGCGAAAGAAAAAGGCAGCTTTCCCTTCCTGATTGGAAAAAATGACCAAGAGACGCAAGCGTTGCGGAAGAAATTTATCGATACAGGATACATGAAAAAAATGCCAGCGCACATCCGCGAAGGCGTGCTGCGATTCGGTATTCGCAACTCTCATCTTTTGACTGTTGCGCCAACAGGATCGACAGGCACGATGACGGGAGTTTCAACTGGTTTAGAACCTTACTACTCCTTTTCTTATTTTAGAAGCGGTCGACTAGGTAAGTTTATTGAAATCAATGCGGAAATCGTTGACGAATACCTGATGGATCATCCTGAACGAACCAAAGCGGAGTTGCCGGCATGGTTCATTTCCGCTATGGAGTTGACGCCCGAAGAGCATGTCGGTGTGCAATGCACCATTCAACGCTGGGTGGATAGCTCCATTTCAAAAACGGTCAATGCACCAAAAGGATATACAGTAAGCCAAGTAGCCAAGGTTTATCGAGATCTTTATGAAGGAGGAGCCAAAGGAGGGACCGTCTATGTAGATGGCAGCCGAGATTCACAAGTACTTACCTTAGAAGCGGTTGAAAATGAGCTGACCGCACAAGTTGAACCGCTACCTGTCGTTCAAGTAGATGAACCCGTCGCCTCTGGTGAAATCTGTCCCATCTGCCATGAGGGAACCATTGAGGAAATCGGCGGCTGCAGTACCTGCACAAACTGTAAAATCCAATTAAAATGCGGGCTCTAAGAAAAAACGAGATTGATAAAATAATTCTTATCCGCATACTGGATAGAAAAACGATTAGTATTTTGACTATTGGAGAGGAAGAAATAGATGAAAAAAGTATTTGTCGTATTCATGCTAGTGAGCACACTACTCGTCGCTACAGGATGCCAACAGGCAAGTGTAACGCCAGAAAGCACGCAGCAAAGTTCCTTGAAGCAAGAACAAGGAACAGCTACGATCGTCATCCAAAATCAAGAAGCTGTGACCTCAAAAGAAGTAACGTTCCGAGAAAATGAGTCGCTGCTGGAAGTAATGAAAGAAAACTTTGCGATCAAAGAAAAAGATGGCTTTATCACCTCGATTGACGGCATCAGTCAAGATCAAAAAGCCAATCTATTTTGGGTCTATACCGTCAATGACGAAATGACCGATAAAGGGGCACAAACGTTGATTTTAAAAAACAATGACACTATCAGATTTGATTTGAAAGCATTCTGATTTGTTTGATTCTAAGGATCTTTACTGGTACAAAAGAACTTGCACATAAAGACCTTTATCTATACAGATAGACTCTTGCGTTGATTTTGGAGGTAGTTTTGCATTCACGTTCTACTCAAGAGTCTATTCTTGTTTTTCTATCATAGTTTGGAGTGGTGGCTTATTTTATTTTAAAATTGGAATAATAGAAATAAAGATACCATTACATACATAAGTTTTAGCGATGATGTTTCTTTCGTATTTTGGCTTTCGTTCCTATTTTTTGTAGAAAATAATTTTTTTATAGTAGAGTGGAAATGGACAAAAATTTGATTTATCCGTTAGCTTAAGTGGCTAACGCTTCTATTCTCTAATATATGGTTTTACTTACTATTTTTCTTGAGATTGTTTCCCAATCTGCTTGTTGTTCATAAAAACAATGTTATCATTGTATCATCAGATGTGGGTGGCGAACAGTGGTCTAAAACATGAGCGTTGATTACAAATAAGGTTTTTTCGTTCTCTTTGTTTATTGATCAGAAAAGGTAGGAGGAGAATAATGGTTGAGGTACTTTTGATGTGTGGCGTTAGTGGTGCAGGCAAAACCACGTACTCAAAACAAAAAGAGCAAGAAGGCTATGTAAGATTAGCAATAGATGAATTGATTTGGGAAGACTATGGCGTTTATGGTGTTGATTACCCTTCGGAGAAATATGCAAAAGTTTCTTCATTATCTTCAGTTAAATTGAAAGAGCTTACAGTAAAGGCTGTTCAAGAAGGAAAAAACGTAGTTGTCGATTCTAGTTTTTGGGCTAAAAGTCACCGAGACGCTTATAGAGAACTACTGGCAGCATATGATGTGACGATTAAAGTAATCTATCTAAAAGCTGATTATGATACTTTACGAAAACGATTAGCGATCAGAAATAAAGTCCAAACTGCAAATTCCGCTTTTCCTATTACAGAAGAAATCCTTCAACGGTTTTTTTCAGGATTCGAAGAACCGGTAAATGAAGATGAGGTAGTGATCGAGCAAAAGAATATATGAAGTAGCCTCAAAACGTTTTTTACTCTTTTTCAATACAGTTAGTCTTATTACTGTGCAGGACACGAAGGACAGTCATGCTAGAAGCAAAATAGTGATTGGCAATTTCTTTTCTTGTTGCATTCTTCGATAGAAGAAATAATTTAGCGGTGACCATCCCAAATGAAGAATAAGAGCAGCTATTACGAAATTTGTATCCAATTGCTGATGAGAGGAATTAGATCAGCCAAAATTGTAAAAGAGGGTAAGAAATAGGAGAACTATTTTAAAATGACGATCGTCCCCTCAGAACCTTCAGAATGCAAATAGAATAAAATCAATTGATTGTATAGGTGAGTTATGAAAGTTCAGTATAAACTAATTTTTCTTTTTATATTATTTATTTTGATAGGGTTAGTTATAATTGGAGATCCTACAGATATTTTTTATATAGTGTTAAATTTTTCTCTTCCTGTGTTATTTATAGTTTTAAGATTGTTTTTTTCTGATGTGAAAAACAGGAAATTGTTTTGGCAAAAAAGGTCGCCATACTTTGGAGAGCAAAGAAGAAAAATAAATAAAAACATTTTAAATCTATTTTTTATAATAGGATTAGTATGGTTTATGTATTTAGTTTATCAATACCTGAATTAAAAAAACAAGGGACATGACATAGGTTAACTAGTTATGCTCCTTGTTTTATGGTGTTACGATAATTAGTGTTAGTGTAATATCCATGGATTTTTTGAAGAATACATGGAGATAATATAAGTAGGGGTTCGCGCCACGATTTACCTGTTCATTGGGTGTCAAACCCACTGACTAAAAGTTAGGTAATTTAAAGAAGTAAGATTTCTTATTCGAAAAATAAATTTATTTATGAGTATAGTAAGTGAAAATAGCGTTCAAATAGAGTATAATATGAGTATAAAAAACTCTTTTTGGAGGTGCGTTATGAAGAAGGAAAAAGAAAGAATTCAGATTGCGGTTGAAAAAGATCTAAAAATGGAAGCAGAAGATATTTTACATGATTTAGGAATGAATCCCACTACGGCAATTACTATTTTTTATAAACAAGTCATAGAAAAAGGGGGATTACCCTTTGAGGTAAAACTTTCTGAACAAACAAAGCAAGCAAGGCGAATTGCTAAGTTAGCGAAAAAATCTACTAATGTGACGAGGATAGATGATAATAAGGCTTTCGAGGCTTGGTTGGATGAAGATGAATAAAATAGTTTCAATGTATGTGGCTTATGTGGGTAAACCAGAAGGAAAAAGACGACCAGTTTTGATTATTGAGAATAGTGAAAATGAAGTTCTTTTTTATGCGATTACAAGCAAGTTTGAACACAAATCAGAGCGCATAAAAAAGCTTTATTTTTATATCAATGATTGGCAAGATTCAAATTTAAAAAAAGAGTCTTGGATTGACACAGGAACGTTATTCGTTCTTTCCAAAGAAAAAAATAGATTTTAAATATAAAGATATAGGGGAACTATCTCAGAAAGATTTGAATCGTTTAGAAGAGTTTCTTAAGGATCGCTCTTAGAAGAATGAACAGCATTAAAAATACACTACCTTTTCATTAGGACTAGGTAGTGATTTTTTTGATTTCATATCTAATTTGTAGTGGTAATAGTGAGAAAAAAATTACTGTAAAGGTTTTTGAACTAGCGAAGCACTCACTGAATTTATACAGAAGCTATTACTTCCACAAATTATCTGACTCAGTTAATTTATGGAAAAACGAAGCATTTCACGTGCAAAGAGTTCAGTCATCTCGTAGAAAAAAACTTTTCGAAAAGCATAGCTCTTACATACATCATTTAAATAAGAAACTTTTTGACAGCAAGGCATTTCTTCTTATTCACTTGGCAATAAATTAATTATAAACAAAAAAATGGAACAGCATAAATGTTTTCGAAATGCTTTCGCACCAACATTTACCTGTTCCGTGGGTTTGGCACCCAATGGGCCGTGAGGGGCTCGAACCCGCGACCCGCTGATTAAGAGTCAGCTGCTCTACCAACTGAGCTAACGGCCCGTACCAAAAGTACTTCATTATCTTAGCACTCCATTGTTGAAAAATCAATCATTCTTTTGAAAAAAATATGCGCTTTTTTCAGTTGAGAAACTGGCGTTATCTTAATAAAACACCATTTGTTTCCCAAATTCAAATGATAGGAAATTCTTAAAAGATTGATCAGATTGCTTTAAAAACTCAGAAAACCGTGATAAAATGTATCTAGTTATCAAAACTAGATGATTAGTTTGTGATAATCTAACCTTCTGTTCGTCAAAATGGAGGATGACATGGAAAAATTACAAGCAGACATGAAAAATTGGGGCAATTCATTGCTGAAATTCCACCTGCCGAGATGGGAAGAATTGCCAACGCTGGAACTGTATATGGATCAGGTGATCACATTGATCGATCAATATTTATCGCCGGTGATCCAAACGGAAAAGCATCCGCTATTGACCTCTTCCATGGTCAATAATTATGTCAAAAAAGGGATGATTCCAGCACCAGAGAAGAAACGTTACAATCAAAAGCATCTCGCATTTTTGATTGCGATCACGATGCTCAAGCAAGTGCTGACGATTCCTGAAATAAAGACGGGGATCCTTTTTCAAGGGAAAGTTGTCGGCATCAGAAATGCCTACAATGTATTTTGTGAAGAACAAGAAAAAGCGATCCACCTTGTCGGCAAAGAAGCGATGGGAGAACCCGAACAAATGACGTCGGAACCGATCCCGATTGAATTAGTAGCCATGAAAGGTGCGACGCGTTCCTTTGCCAACAAACTATTGGCAGAAAAAACGATTGAATTAGAAGTCATTTATTTAGACACACATAAAGGAGAAGCCCATGAATAAAGAGAAAATTGCCCTATTAGTTGATTCAGGTACCGATGTTCCCGCACAGATCATGGAGCAATACGGCATGTATATGCTGCCATTGCAAATTATCTACAAGGATCGGACCTATACCGATAAAGTTGATATTACTGCGGAAGAAATCTACGAGCGCTTGCCGCAAGAGATCCCTAGTACCTCGTTACCTGACGGTGCTGCGATCGGGGAAATCTTTGATCGGATCAAAGCCGATGGGTATGAGAAAGTCTTTGCCGTAACCATCTCCAGCGGATTGAGCGGAACGTTTAACGTCGTTCGCCTGTTAGGTGAACAACGGACGGATCTTGAGGTTTTCGTGCTTGATACGAAAAATATCGGAATCGGTGCAGGGCTGCAAGCGATTCGTGCAGCAGAACTGTTAGAAAAAGGCGTGACTTGGGAAGAACTGCGGGCACAATTAACGAATGAAGTGCCGAAAAACAAAGTCTTTTTCAACGTAGCTACCTTAGAGTATTTACAAAAAGGCGGCCGCATCGGTCTGGTCGCATCCATCTTAGGCAATGCCTTGAAATTGAATCCAATTATCTCTTGTAATGAAGAAGGGATCTACTATACGGTCGCAAAATCTCGTGGACGGAAGAAAAGCTTGGACAAAACCGTTGACTTGATCAAGCAATTCATCGGTGATCATCGCCATGTGCGTTTAGCCGTGGCGCAAGGTGATGCACTGCAAGAAGCCAAAGAAATGAAAGCACGATTAGAAGCCGAATTTCCTAAGGTCAAAGAAATCTTATTTGGACAAATCTCTCCCGCATTAGTCGTCCACACGGGTCCTGGGTTGTTAGGGATCGGTATCCAGCTTTTAGAAGAGTAAAAAAGAAAGGCCCCGTGCCTTTCTTTTTTTGTGCTTTCCTTAAGAATGATGCTGCGGTTTTTGGGAAAGATGAAAAGCCCGTTTAAATAATGTATAATAAGTAAGAAACCAAAAAAAATTGAGGTGACATTTTTGAAAAAGATCCTAGTCGTGGACGATGAGAAACCAATTTCTGATATCGTCAAATTTAATTTAACCAAAGAAGGATATGAAGTATATACCGCCTATGATGGAGAAGAGGCATTAGAAAAAGTAGCCGAGGTCGATCCTGATCTGATTTTGCTTGATTTGATGCTGCCAAAAATGGATGGGTTGGAAGTTGCACGGGAAGTGCGCAAAACCCATGACATGCCGATCATCATGGTCACAGCCAAAGATTCTGAAATCGATAAAGTACTAGGCCTCGAGCTTGGTGCGGACGATTATGTAACCAAACCATTTTCAAACCGGGAATTGGTGGCCCGTGTCAAAGCCAATCTGCGTCGCGGCTCGGCAGCTGCGAAGGAAGCAGACGATAACGCCAACAGCGAATTAACGATTGGTGATTTAACCATTCATCCTGATGCGTACATGGTCACTAAAAATGGTGCAGCCATCGAATTGACGCACCGAGAGTTTGAATTGATGCACTACTTGGCAAAACATCTTGGTCAAGTGATGACCCGGGAGCATTTATTGCAAACGGTTTGGGGTTATGACTACTTTGGTGATGTTCGGACCGTTGACGTGACGGTGCGTCGTTTACGTGAAAAAATCGAAGACAGCCCGAGCCATCCAAATTATTTGGTTACTCGTCGCGGAGTGGGCTATTACTTGCGGAACCCAGAACAGGAATAAGCTATGAAAAATAAAGTTCGCTTTTTTCAATCGGTGAACTTCAAAATCGCCCTGACTTTTATCTTGATCTTATTGATTGCGATCCAGATTATCGGGGCGTATTTTATTCGCGAATTGGAAAGAACAACGGTCGATGCCTTCAAACGCGACATGGAGGCACGTGCCAGCACGTTAGTGGTAACATTAGGCTCTGAATTGAGTCGAATGGATAATGATGACGGTTTAGATTGGGATTCCATGAATGCTTCCTTGAATCGAATCTTAACGAGTACCAACTCATCGGAAATTTTGGAGATGCGGGTGGTGGATGAGCAAGGGATCATTCGTGCAACCACCAATATCAATGATCGTGGCTCGGTGGGAGAAAAAAATGATTACCGTGATTACGATACGAACCGCAGTGAAGTCCTCTATGATGAATCCAGCGGCCAGCGGGTGTTCAATATCGTGCAGTCGATCCAATCACCGACAGGGGATACCGTTTTAGGAACCCTTTATTTACGGAGCAATCTTGAGTCAAAATACAATGAAGTCAGTACGACGGCGGTCATTTTTGTTACCGCCTCGCTGATTGCGGCAGTGATTTCGATCATTGTGGCACTTTTAGTCTCTCGTTCCATCACCCAACCGATCGGAGAGATGCGCGAACAAGCGATTCGCATCGCCAAAGGGGATTATAGCCGCAAGGTCGCGATTCATGGAAAAGATGAATTGGGGCAATTGGCGGAGACCTTTAATCAATTAGGGGAACGAATCGAAGAGACTCAAGAAGCGATGGAGTCCGAGCGAAATCGCTTGGATAGTGTCTTGTCCCACATGACAGACGGGGTTGTTGCCACCGACCGACGAGGCAAAGTCATTACCATCAATGAGATGGCGATGTCCTTGTTAAATGTCAGCAACGAAGAAGCGATCGGGCAGTCGATTTTGACGTTATTGGAAATCGATGAAGAATACACGTTACGAAAGCTTTTGGAAAATCCTGAAGACATGCTGTTGGAGCGTCCTAGCAATGATTTGACGGGAACAAATATGATTTTGCGCATCGATTTCTCCATGATTCGTCGGGAGTCTGGCTTTATTTCTGGGTTAGTTGCGGTGATGCACGATGTTACAGAGCAAGAAAAAAATGAACAGGAACGGCGAGAGTTCGTTTCCAACGTTTCTCATGAGTTACGGACACCATTAACGAGTATGCGCAGCTACATCGAAGCGTTGAGTGAGGGTGCTTGGAAAGACCCAGAAATTGCGCCGAACTTTTTGAAAGTGACGTTGGATGAAACGGATCGAATGATTCGGATGATCAATGACTTGCTGAGTCTGTCGCGGATGGATAGTGGCAATTCGCAACTGCAGTTGGAATACATCAACTTCAATGAAATGGTCAATTTCGTGTTGGATCGTTTTGACATGATGGTGACGAATGAAAGCAAAAAATACTTGATTCGTCGGGAGTTCACTAAACGAGAATTGTGGGTGGAAGTCGACACCGATAAAATGATCCAAGTGATCGATAACATCATGAATAATGCCATCAAATATTCGCCAGATGGCGGGATCATTACGGTGAAATTGATGGAGACCCATAACAACATCGTACTTAGCATCAATGACCAAGGACTAGGAATTCCGAAAAAAGATCTCACGAAGATCTTTGATCGTTTTTACCGAGTCGACAAAGCTCGTGCCCGTCAGCAAGGAGGTACTGGCTTAGGATTGGCGATCTCACGAGAAGTCATCAAAGCTCATGGCGGTGCGATTTGGGCGGAAAGTCGAGAAAATCGCGGGTCAACATTTTACATCATGTTGCCGTATGAACCGTATGAGGAGGATTGGTGGGTATGAGAATCTCAGAAAAAATCATTCGTGTAGGCTTGATCGTAATGATCGCCTTGAGTTTTTATTTCTCCTATATGATTTGGCTGAATCCGACTGGGTTCAACAATGCCAGCACGGAAACAGATACCGGCGTCAATCCTTCGGTTCAAACCTACAAACAAAAAAGCGATTTGTTTTTGCCCCTGTATTTGACTTGGAATGACGAGGACGCGATCAAAGAAACTAACTCTGAAGCGGTGATTCGAGAGATCCAAGAGGCGATCAATGAGGCAACGATCAGTGATTTGACACTGCGAACCTATGGCGAGGAACAAGCTTTTTCAAAAGCCCAAGAAGTCAATCAAGGGGTGTCCTTAAACTACTATACAACGTTTTACTTGAAAGATTATGAGAAAACCTTTGAAAAAGAGCTGTCCTTAGAGGACGAAAGTGAAACAGAGGATTTTCCGTTTTCCCGCATCCAGTTTGACCTTGAAGAAAACACGATCCAATTTGTTGATTTTACCCATCAACGAGTGGTGCGAGGCAAAATCGACTGGGACAAAAGCCAAGTAAAACACTTACTAGCAGACAACCCTCGGGAATGGACGACAATGGCGGCAGATGAAGAACGATCCAGCAAGCAATATTATACGCAGGATTCGATCAAGCTGAAAAAATACAGCTACTATTCTTCGACCCAATCTCAGAGCTTGTTTCGAGAAGCCTTTTTCAGCAATCCTAAAAACGTCAAGATCAATGATGAAAGTGTCGATACCTACTATTATGAAGGTGGGCAAAACATGACGGTCTTGCAAGATCAGCAGCAAGTCAAGTTTGAAACTACCACAGATGGTTCCGATGAAACGGATCTGGCGATGTTGAGTGCGGATTATATTATTCGTTTAGGCAACAATTTTGGGACGATCCGCTATTTTGATCAACAAGACAAGCACTTGGATTATCGGGTCTTCGTTGAAGGCTATCCAGTCTTTAGTACTGGTGGTCAAGGGGTGATCAGTGTGGCTTTTTCAGAAAGTGGTCAGACCGGCAGTCGGGAAATGACGATTTCTGCCAGTTTGAACGCGATTCAAGTGCCGATTCCTTCTGAAACCGAGATTGAATTGCCCTCTAGTTTGTCGGTCAAAAATGAGCTGATTGCGGCAGGGGCTGATCCTGAATTGTTGCAACAGATCATCGTTGGCTATCAATGGGGGGAGATCAAAGATGCACCACTCGTTGATTTGACGCCTGCTTGGTATGTCAATTATGACTCGTCTTGGATCAGTTATGATGCATTAATGACAAAATTAGCAGAAACGGAGGAGAATTAATTGGATTTTAAACGAATCGAATGGATTTTTTTCCTCGCTTTTCTTGGTCTGAACGTCTTTTTATTCAATGTTTACAGTGAGGCTCGCAGCGAGCATCAGATGGTTTCACAATCAAACCAAACGATTCCTATCGAACAACGCCTCGAGTCTGAGGACATTCGGTATTCTGGCGAATTATCAGATGAGGTCTTGAGTGGCTATTATTTGAGCGGTGAACAGACGGATTTTGATGTGGAGCTACGAAATCCGCAACTCAATACGCAGTTCAAAAGAGGGTCGACGGTCAAAGGGCAGCAGTTGATCCATGTCTCAACCAATGGCTTTTACATCAGTGATGATTCCCAAACGGAAGAAACCGTCAATGGTTTTTTGCAACGAAAAGATCAAGTCCTGTTTGGGGATGAATATGACTATTTGGAAAACCTCTCTGTCTTGAACGCCAATCATCCGACCGTGGTGGCGGTTCAATCCTATGAAGGCATTCCTTTCAATGACAGCTCAAGTCGAATCGATATCACCTTAGAACAAACGGATGATCTATTGCAGATTGCCCGTTACACGCAAACACATATCTCCAATATTACGCCTCTAAGGGAAAAGATGACGGTCTATTCAGAAAAAGAAGCAGTAAATACGCTTTATCTAAACAACAAGCTGCCGAGTCACTCGAAAATTCTCTGGACGGAATTAGCCTATACGATGATTTTGAAGGTTAGGGAAAAAAATGTGTACATTCCTGCATGGTTTATTGCGTTCCAATTAGATGGCGATGACACCATCCAAATCGAAACGGTCAATGCCTTTAGCAATCGGATCATCACGAATAATGCCGTTCAAAAGGTAGAAAATCCATAAAAAAGCGGGTATAATGGAACTCGTTGAAACAACCAGAGAGGAAGTCACGTAAACCATGATGAAGGAAAATGCCTTTCAAGTAAGTATTCTAGCCAGCGGAAGCTCAGGAAATTCGCTCTATATCGAAAGCAATAAAAAGCGGATCTTAGTGGATGCCGGTTTGAGCGGCAAGAAGATCACTTCATTATTGGATGAAGTAGGGCGTAAACCAGAAGATTTGGACGCCATTCTTGTGACCCACGAACATCGAGATCATATCCACGGTGTCGGAGTACTGGCGCGAAAATACAAACTTGATGTCTATGCGAATACAAAAACATGGCAAGCGATGGATCCAATGATCGGTAACGTCGCTGTCGAACAAAAACATATCTTTGAAATGGGAAAAGTGCTGACCTTGGGTGACTTGGACATTGAAAGCTTTGGCGTCTCTCACGATGCTGCAGCGCCGCAATTTTATCGTTTCCATAAAGACGGCAAATCATTCGTGATGTTGACGGATACCGGTTATTGCAGCGATCATGTACGAGGCATTATCAAAGGCGCCGATGCGTACCTTGTGGAAAGCAACCATGACCTAGAAATGCTGCGAATGGGCCCTTACCCATGGAGCCTCAAACAGCGAATTCTTGGAGATCGTGGTCACTTATCGAATGAAGATGGCGCTCTGGTCATGACGGATATCTTGACCGACAATACCAAACGGGTCTATCTTGGTCATTTAAGTAAAGAAAACAACTTGAAAGAGTTGGCGCACTTAACGATGGTCAACACCATGAAAGAACATGATCTAGGTGTTGGAGAAACATTTGAAGTCTATGATACCGATCCTGACAAAGCGACGGAGTTATTTGCAATCTAATCGATCAACAAAGGATAAAATTGTCGGGTGGAGGCAGCAGGTATGTTTGATGAAGAAAAAATCAAGCGTCTGAACGAGCTTGAAATGGCTGTTTATAAGTACATTGTCCAGCATTTTGAAGAGATCGATCAACTGACGATCCGCGAATTGTCAGCTGCATGCCATGTCTCGACCTCGACGATTTTACGATGTATCACGAAATTAGGCTATCGCGGGTATTCAGAGTTAAAGTATGCGATCTGTCAAAAAAAGGAACAAGATGCACGAGCGTTTGATCTTTTCTATGATGCAACGATCCAAGTCAATACATTCTTAAAAAAAGTCAATAATGAAGATTACCGTAAGTTTATCCAGCCAGCGGTAGAACTGATTCTTTCCGCACGCCATGTGGCGTTTTCAGGTATCGGCACAAGTGGCATTCTTGGCACCTATGGCAGCCGCTATTTTGCTAATTTAGGCATCAATGCCTATAGCATCGTCGATCCCTTTTTGCCAGTACCGCCTCGTGGGATGGAAAATACGTTAGCGATCATTTTATCAGTTTCGGGGGAAACCATTCAAATGATCAAGCAAACGGAGGACTTCAAACGGTATGGGGCAAAAGTACTCAGTATCACCAATGATGAAAAATCGACGATCGCCCAAATGGCAGATTACAATATTTCCTATTATATGCCCGTCGTCAGTGGGGGAAAAGAAGTCGATTTGAACCTGACGACGCAAGTCCCGGTGATTACACTGATCGAACTTTTAGCCCATCAAGTCTACAAGCAAATCTAAGTGATCGTAAAAAAACAGCTTCGGCTGTTTTTTTTGTTGGAACATGTTTCATAACTTAGAAAAGCTATAGGCAAGGGGAATATTATCCATTAAGATTTATTTGTAAGCGAATTCACTGGCCAGTGGATAGAATTTTATTTTAGGAGTGATGTGAGATGAACGAATGGATCAATGAGAAATTATTACCCCCAATATTAAAATTTGTCAATACGAAAGCAATCACTGCATTAAGAAACGGTATGCTCTATACGATGCCCTTTTCAATCGTAGGATCGATTTTCCTACTATTAGCAAACTTTCCCGTCCAGTCGATTGCGGATTGGGTAACGAATAGCGGCTTAGGTGAATACTTCAACCAAGCCTATGGCGCCTCTTTTGCAATTATGGCCTTTTTCGCCGTAATGGGCATCGCCTATTCATATGTAAAAGCAGAAGGTTACGAAGGACTCCCTGCAGGAATGATTGGTTTAGTTATTTTCTTATTAACTATGGAGTCAAGTGTGATGGATGCTGAAGCAAATGTGACCATCGCAAATGTCATTGATAAGACGTGGACCGGTGGACAAGGCATGATCAGTGCCATCTTAGTGGGACTTTTTGTGGGTTGGGGCTATACATGGTTCTTGAAACGCGACATCCGAATCAAACTGCCAGAGCAAGTACCCACCAATGTCGCAAACTCATTTACAGCATTGATTCCAGCCGCTGTTTTGACGACCATCGCATTAGGCATTTATATTTTCTTTGATAAAGTTTTTCAAACAACCGTGGTCGAATGGATCTACACCGTGATTCAAAGTCCAATGCAAGGGGTGACGGATTCCCTTGGTGGTGCAATGATGCTAGGCTTCTTAGTGCCATTCTTGTGGTTCTTTGGGGTTCATGGTTCGACGATCGTGGGCGGGATCATGGGACCAATTTTACAAGCCAATTCATTAGCCAATACGGCTATTCTTGAATCTGGTAAAGCATTGACATTAGAAAATGGCGGACACATCGTGACCCAGCAGTTTTTGGATCAATTTATGACGGTAACTGGGGCAGGAATGACGATTGGGATCGTACTATACATGGTGGCTTTTGCCCGTTCGGCGCAGTTCAAACAATTAGGACGTCTTTCCTTGATTCCGGCATTCTTTAATATCAATGAACCAATTATTTTTGCGACACCGATCGTCATGAACCCAATCATGGTATTACCATTTATTTTGACACCGATGGTTTCAGGCGTGATCACGTATTTTGCACTTTATACCGGTATCGTACCGCTATTTACTGCTGTGCAAGTTCCATGGACGACCCCGCCGATCATTTCAGGTTTTCTAGTAGGTGGCATTCGGACCGCTATCTTACAATTTGTTGTTTTAGCAATCGGCTTCTTTATTTACTATCCTTTCATTCGTAAGGTCGATAGTTTGAACTATAAACAAGAAACAGAGATTGTTTAATACCAAGGAAGCAGGTTGAATAGAAATGAATAAACTAAGAAGCGATTTTTTATGGGGTGGCGCAGTCGCTGCTCACCAATTGGAAGGCGGCTATCGTGCGGGTGGAAAAGGCGTGAGTGTCGCTGATGTCATGACAGTCGGAGGCAACGGAATTCCTCGCCGAATCACGGAAGGTATCCAACCGGGCGAAAGTTATCCCAATCATGAAGCGATCGATTTTTATCATCGGTATCCTGAAGACATCAAGCTTTTTGCCGAATTAGGGTTGAAGTGCTTCCGAACATCGATTGCCTGGACCCGTATTTTTCCAAAAGGTGATGAACGCGAGCCGAATGAGGAAGGATTGGCCTTTTATGATCAATTATTCGATGAGTGTTTACGCTATGGCATTGAGCCAGTCATTACCCTGTCACACTTTGAAATGCCTTATCATTTAGTTACCGAATACGGAGGTTGGCGTAACCGTAAGTTGATCGATTTGTTTGTCCGCTTTGCAGAAGTTTGTTTTACGCGCTATCAAAAGAAAGTGAAGTATTGGATGACTTTCAATGAAATCAACAATCAAGCAAACTATAAAGAAGATTTTGCGCCGTTTACCAATTCCGGTCTGTTCTTTACGGAAGGAGAAGACCGAGAAAAAGTCATGTACCAAGCAGCTCATTACGAGCTCGTTGCCAGTGCAAAAGCGGTGGCGCTAGGACATGCGATCAATCCTGCGTTTCAAATCGGATCGATGATCGCGATGTGCCCAATCTATCCGTATTCTTGCGATCCCAAAGACATGATGGCAGCCACGGTGGCCATGCAGCGCCGCTATTGGTTTTCAGATGTTCATGCCCGTGGGCACTATCCGAGTTATATGCGCAGCTATTTTGAGAGAAAACAATTTGATTTAGATATCACCCCTGAAGATGAAGCAGCTTTGGCAAAAGGCTGTGTTGACTACATTGGTTTTAGCTACTATATGTCTTTTGCGATCAAAGGCAAGGAGAATGATCCAACCTATGACTATGATGAGAGCCAAGATCTGGTGGGCAATCCTTATGTCGATGCTTCTGAATGGGGCTGGCAGATTGATCCCGTAGGCTTGCGCTATGCCATGAACTGGTTTAACGAACGCTACGAATTGCCGCTTTTCATTGTAGAAAATGGCTTTGGTGCGGTGGATACGGTGGAAGAGGATGGACAGATCCACGATGACTACCGTATTGACTACCTAAAAGCCCATATCGAAATGATGAAAGAAGCAGTAGCTTATGATGGCGTCGACTTATTAGGTTATACACCGTGGGGCATCATTGACTTGGTTTCTGCGGGGACAGGGGAAATGAAGAAACGCTATGGTGTGATCTATGTGGACAAAGACAATGAAGGAAATGGAACCCTTGCTCGTCGGAAGAAAGATTCATTTGCATGGTATCAGCAAGTGATTGCGTCCAATGGCACGAAGGTATAAAGAAAAAAACGTTACGCAAAATTTCTGCGTAGCGTTTTTTCTTTAGGGCATTTGGATATAGCCGTAATGAAGCAATAACTGAATAATAATAACTAAAGTGTTCATTCCCACATGGGTGATCATGGAAGTCCAAATACTGCCGGTCAAAGCATAAAGCCCAGAAAAGAACAGTCCTAAGAAAATATAGACTAAGAGATGATTGTCATTGTGGGCAAAGGCAAAGGCTACGGCGCTGACCACTACACCAACCCAAACATTGCTGTATTTCCCAATGATGCCAACTAAGGCTCTGCGGAAGACAAATTCCTCCATAATTGGCCCACCGACCATTGCTGCGAGAGCAAAGAGTGGGTTTTGCACCACGATGGCAATGATGTTTTCGGTATTTTGCGAAGCGCTGACTTCTCCGAAAAAGGATTCGATAAAGATGGCTAGATTTTGCAACAAAATCGCTGCGACAATGCCGGTTAGCCCGTAAATAAGAATCGCTGAGACTTTGGTTTTTTTGTGTTCAAACGATAGCGGTTCTGTTTGTTTGAAATACAAGAAAAACATGATCGCTGCACCAGCTAAGTAACCGATCGTTGTTGCTGCTACTTGATGTCCGCTAGGGACGAAGGCGATCGGTAGAAAAAAGACGATGCCGTAAGTAAGAATCGTGGACAAAGAATATTTTGATAAAGACATAGTTGTTTCCTCACACTCCTTTGCTTCATTATAGACTAGGTTGCTTCTAGAAACAAAAAATCCTACTATATTTATCAATCAATTAGAAATGCAAAAAAAATTTAGCAAAAGGCTTGCAAAAATTTGGGAAAATGAGTAATATTGAAACTGTAAGTTAGCACTCGATACAAGAGAGTGCTAATGCTAAATTCTATAACATTCATTGGAGGGATTTATCGTGTTAAGACCATTAGGTGATCGTGTGATTATCGAAGTCGCAAAAGAAGAAGAAAAAACTGTAGGCGGAATCGTGCTTGCATCAGCAGCAAAAGAAAAACCACAAACGGGTACCGTTATTGCAGTCGGCGAAGGACGCACGCTCGAAAACGGTGAAAAAGCTCCTGTTGCTGTCAACGTTGGCGAACAAGTAATGTTCGAAAAATACGCTGGCACAGAAGTGAAATATGAAGGAACAGAATATTTGATCGTTGCTGCAAAAGATATCATTGCAGTAGTAGAATAAGAAAAATAAAAAATACTTGAGGTGATGAAATCATGGCAAAAGAAATCAAATTTGCAGAAGACGCACGCGCAGCAATGCTTCGTGGGGTAGATAAATTAGCAGATACAGTAAAAGTAACCTTAGGCCCTAAAGGTCGTAACGTGGTTTTAGAAAAATCTTACGGTTCACCATTGATCACAAATGACGGTGTAACGATCGCTAAAGAAATCGAATTAGAAGATCATTTTGAAAACATGGGCGCAAAACTTGTTTCTGAAGTCGCTTCAAAAACAAACGATATCGCTGGTGACGGAACAACGACTGCTACGTTATTGACACAAGCAATCGTTCGTGAAGGATTGAAAAATGTCACCGCTGGTGCGAACCCGTTAGGTATTCGTCGTGGGATCGAAATGGCAACAAAAGTGGCTGTAGAAGAGCTACACAACATTTCATCAATCGTTGATTCAAAAGAAGCAATCGCACAAGTTGGTGCTGTTTCTTCTGGTAGTGAAAAAGTTGGTCAATACATCGCTGATGCAATGGAAAAAGTCGGCAATGACGGTGTTATCACTATTGAAGAATCAAAAGGGATCGAAACAGAATTAGATGTTGTGGAAGGAATGCAATTTGATCGTGGGTACTTATCACAATACATGGTAACTGACAACGATAAAATGGAAGCAGCGTTAGAAAATCCATACATCTTGATCACTGACAAAAAAATCTCTAACATCCAAGATATCTTGCCATTGTTAGAACAAATCTTACAACAATCAAAACCATTATTGATCATCGCTGATGACGTTGATGGCGAAGCATTACCAACACTTGTCTTGAACAAAATCCGTGGAACATTCAACGTTGTCGCAGTGAAAGCACCAGGATTTGGTGACCGTCGTAAAGCAATGCTAGAAGACATTGCGATCTTAACTGGTGGTACAGTGATCACTGAAGACTTAGGTCTTGAGTTGAAAGATGCAACCATCGATAACTTAGGTCAAGCAAGCAAAGTGGTTGTGGATAAAGACAACACAACGATCGTTGAAGGTGCTGGTGAAAAAGAAGCAATTGACGCACGCGTTCAATTGATCAAAAACCAAATCGCTGATACAACTTCTGACTTTGACCGTGAAAAACTACAAGAACGCTTAGCAAAACTTGCTGGTGGAGTTGCAGTGATCAAAGTTGGGGCACCAACTGAAACTGAATTGAAAGAATTGAAATTACGTATTGAAGATGCATTGAATGCAACACGTGCCGCTGTTGAAGAAGGCATGGTCTCAGGTGGGGGAACTGCCTTAGTCAATGTCATCAACAAAGTTGCAGAAATCGAAACAGATGGCGATGCAGCAACAGGTGTCAAAATCGTTTTACGTGCCTTAGAAGAACCAGTTCGTCAAATTGCTGAAAATGCAGGCTACGAAGGTTCAGTGATCATCGACAAATTGAAAAACGCTGACTTAGGCGTTGGTTTCAATGCAGCAACTGGCGAATGGGTAAACATGCTAGAAGCTGGGATCGTTGACCCAACAAAAGTGACGCGTTCTGCATTACAAAACGCAGCTTCTGTTGCCGCATTATTGTTAACAACTGAAGCAGTCGTTGCCGACAAACCAGAACCAGCAGCGCCAGCAGCTCCTGCAATGGACCCATCAATGGGTATGGGCGGCATGATGTAGTTATAATAAAAGAACCTCTATTTATAGGGGTTCTTTTATTTGTTTACTATTAATTTTATATAAAAGGGGCAAAAAAGGGGCAAATTACAAGTTGTTTAATCGATCGATAACTTGTTCTTTTGATTTTTTGGTTACATGATTATAGATTGATAAAGTCGTGTTAGCATCTGAATGTCCGACTCTTTCCATTATAGTTTTTAAAGGAAGGTTTAGTTCAGCTAGTAAAGAAATATGACTATGTCTGAATATGTGAGAGGATAAGTTTTTATCCCATTTAAGTTCGTCCTGTATCCGATGCAGTACCATATTAAAGCTATGGAGAGACAGCGGAGTACCTCTAGACGATTTAAATATATAGTCCTCATTACTTTGGGAGCCGAATACTAAAGAGTTGTGTTCTATAACTTCATTCACAATTTCTACTGCCCTATTAGGCAGAGAAACTATTCTTTTAGAATAGATATTCTTAGGTGAAGTTTTTACAGCATCTTTCATTTTTAAGAAAGAATAGTCCAATGTGCCGTTAATATCCAAAGTATTCCCGTCAAAGTCCTTTATTTGTAATGCCTGTAACTCTCCGTATCTTAGACCTGTTAAATATAACAACTCTGCAATGTTAGCGTGCAATAATCTTTTAGTAGATTTCCTCATATATACAAGCAACTCTGTCATTTCGCTTTGATCAAGGTATTTTTCATCCATGTTCTTTTTTCTTTTTTCTTCTTCAGTTTTTTTTCTTTGAATTTTGACATTCAGCGCTAAATTTTGTTTAATATACTTTTTCTCAACTGCATAACTCAACATGAGTGAAAGGGTCGTCTTGGTCTGTTTCGTATAATTCAAGGATAGGTCACCGAAAGTATACATACTTTCGGTAATACTACGAATCATATTCTCGTCTATATTTCGAACTAGAACATCGTCAGTTATAACTTTTTGAATATGTTTCATCATTTTTGGAACTTTGGTCCAGCTTGTTCTTTTTACATGCTGTTGATAATAAACAAACCACTCTTCATAAAGCTCTTTGAAAGTAATGTCAGATTTATCATAATTAATCAAAGCTTCCGCTATTTTTTTGTCTAATATTTTCTGTGCATTCTTCCAGGCTCTGGATGAATCACTAGTTAGAACAGTACTAGTCTTTTTCCATTTTTCTGTATATGGATCTTTATATCTTTCAATGAATTTATATCTTCCGTTGCCTAAAGATTCGCTCCACATTGTGTGTACCTCAATTCTTTGTTACAATAGGCATGACTAAATAAGCCTATCGTTTATTTTGTTTTGCACGCCTGTCTTTGGTCGGAGGGGCGTGTTTTTTTCTTTACTCGTAATAGCCTTGTTCTATAGCTTCTAATGTTTGAATTTCACCAGATGTTAATTCTCTATTTTGAATACTTTTTATTTCATTATATATACGTCTTGCATTTTCAGAGGTTCCTTCAGGCAATGTTGTTTGATCAGCTTGACTACCATTAAATGAATCTTCACATTGACCGGAACCTACTACATAAGTTTCGTTTTCACTAGCTCTGACTGCTTCTTCCCAATCCTCGGCTGTCCAGCCTTCAGCTTTTGCTTTTTCCCACTCAGCTCACCTTCTTGCCAGCTTGCTGGCATATCGGAAAGGCCTTCGTTATAGGAACTATCTTCATTGGGATTATTTGTATTGGCTAAAGATTTTGTTTCTTCAGGCATTTCTAATTCAGTCAAATCAATTTCATAAATACCTATTTCTTTATCTTCATACATAGCTATCATTTTAACTGGGAAATCTAAGTTATCCAGAGAGTAAGTCTCTATTATGTCCACGGTTTTATCGGGTAACAGTTCATCAGAACGAGAGTTTTCTTTATCAACTTGCTCATTATAGGATTCGTCATCATCTGTTGATCCAAATGCATCTAAGCTATAGTAGGTATTATCGAGATCAACCTCAGAAGTTTCATTCTCTTGTTTAAATAAAACGTAATCATTAATAATATCAATAGGTGTGATATTGTTATCTGAAGTATTCTTTAATGAATACGTTATATATAACCCATAGCCATCTTCAGACGGACTTTTAACTATTTCAGAATTTTTATAAGTAAGTTCAAACTCGTCAGTAATGATTTTCCCATATTCGAAGTCAGCTTTCTGTTCTTCAGAAACAGAAGTCGTTTGAGAAGTTGTAACAGTTGGGGGAGTTGTACTTTCTTCATTATTAGAACATCCGGTCATTATTAAACCAACAAACAATAAGCACGGTACGACTTTTTTCATCTTCTTTCCTCATTTCTTTGATATAATATATTTGTACTATCTCAGAAATGGGTAACCCTTATCGAAGCTGGTCCTTTGATAGGGGTATTTTTATCTAGCATATTTAACATCGTAGCCCATCCCAATACTAAATTCTTCTATTAATTGACTATAATTATAAATGTCATCGTATTCGCTGGTGAAGTAGCTTATCATAAATCTATCTGCAGCATATTCCATTTTCGACTTTAAGACAAATGAGAGTTTATAAAGCTCGTAATTATCTTGATCTTCACAAGCATGCCCTAATTCATGAAGTAAAGCCTTCTTCGTATCAAAATTATTTAACTTACTATTCAATACAATTATATTTACAATTGGTAGATATTTCCCATGATCTTCCAAAAATTCATCATAAACTATTGTTATGTTCAACTTTTCAACAATTTCTAAAATCTGAGCATCCAAACAAACACCCTCTTATATTTTTCCGTCCAAGTATGCTTTTGCAATCCTCTCTAAAACTTGACGGTCATTTTCCGAAACTTCTTTACCGTTATAACTCATAACAGATTTCAAAGCTTCTTCTATGGTCATTTCTTTTTGTTTTTCGGACATTCCCATGTGTGGGTTGTCTGTCCTTCCTAAAAGGTAATCTGTCGATACGTGAAAGTAGTTTGCAATAAGCTCTAAGGTCTCAGCTTTTGGACTACTCGTTCTCCACTGATAGATAGCATTTTTAGATAATCCATTATCTTCTGCAACTCGATTTAAACTTTTCCCCTGTTTTTTTGCAAGTTCTGAAACCCTTTCAAATAAACTCATTTTCAACCATCCTTCTTGCAAATGAGTTATTTATCCCAAAGTATAATAAAAAATACTTTACAATTATAAAGTTATGGGATAATATTAGCTCATAAGCAAATTAAATACGCTAATAAATACAGAAAAACACTTATATTTATTAAAAACAATCGAGGTCGGGAAACTAAGAATGTTTAATATATAGGTATTTTTCCGTCTTTTTATTAACCATAAATCAATATTATAAAACTTTGGGATGGATGTCAACTATTTTAGCGTATTTTGTTCGCTTTATTAAAAAAAGGAGGTGTGGGTATGTCTAAAGATTTCATCGTTAAAGTTAGGGTTGAGTTAGCACGGTACGATAAAACACAAAATTGGCTTGCTGAGACAATTGGAATTTCGAAAACATATATGTCTGACATTATGAATGGTCGACGTAAACCGGATAAACAAATAAAACCAATCGAAACAGCTCTAGAACAGCTTAAGAATTCACATTAGAAAGGAATGGAAATATGAAAAAACCAACTATTCCGGAATTAATCAAAATGGCTACGGATAAGACTTCGATTTCTGAATGGGATAGGCGTGAGGATTTAATGATTCGTTTCAATGGGTTATCTCGTACTACTTTAAATACGTATCAAAAAGAGATGGAGAGTATTCCTGAATTTAAAGAAGGAGTTTTAAAACCAACACATAGTGTAACTTGGATTCATCTTGGAACATTCCTTTGGTATTTGAAATGGAAAGAAGCTAATCGTTATAGATCAAAAAAATTGAGACCTTCAGAGGTTGCATAAAGAAGAGGAGCCGAAGTGAAACAAAATAAAAACTCCTTCTGCAAAAGGAGCTTTAATAACTATACATTTTAAAAAACAAAATTTTAGCAGTAGCGTTGTTGAAATTTATCCATTAGACCATCAAAAAAATTCTTTTGTAACTGGCGAGAAAAAGACTCAGAAACGCTCTGAGAAAATTCTTCGAAAAATTCAATTTCTGTTGGAAAAGATTCGGCATTATTGAAATCTATTTTGAAATCTTTGTTAACAGTCTTGAATACGGTTTGTTTGAATAAGTCGTCGACGTCCATATCAAATTTTTCCATAATTATTTCACCTCCTAACGAGGTAATTATATCAAAGAAAGGAATGAAAAAATGAATACACCACAAATTTTTAATTTCGAACAAAACGAAGTTCGGACAATCTTAGTAAATGACGAACCATATTTTGTAGGTAAAGATGTAGCAGGAGTTTTAGGATATTCGAACACTAAAGATGCCTTGTCACGACACGTAGATTCGGAAGATAAGACGGGGTCGCGAATCACGACCTCAGGTCAATCAAGAGAGATGACGATCATCAATGAATCAGGGCTATACAGCTTAATACTTAAATCCAAGTTACCAAACGCAAAGAAGTTCAAACGTTGGGTGACAAGCGAAGTCCTTCCAACAATCAGAAAAACAGGAAGCTATACAAACGTACCTAAAAGTTTCGCTCAGGCATTGCGACTAGCAGCTGACCTAGAAGAAAAGAACCAACTGCTCGAACAGCAAATCGCTGAATATGAACCGAAAATCAGTTACCTAGATATGATCCTGTCATCAACTGATACAGTAGCAACTTCTCAAATCGCAGCAGATTACGGAATGTCGGCAATCGCACTGAATAAATTGCTTAATGAGTTAGGTGTTCAGCATAAAGTCAGTGGTCAATGGATTCTGTATCGTAAACACATGAACCAAGGATACACAAAATCGCACACAAGCGAGATTCCAAAAGCTGATGGCGGCGTAAAAGTTGTGATGAATACAAAGTGGACGCAAAAAGGTCGTGTCTTCATTTACAACTTATTAACTGCAGAGGGTTACTATCCTCAAATGGATCTGCTGGATTAAAAATAACCCCACACGGAAGGAGGGGCTAGCGTGAATTTATTTTACATTATGTTCGTTGCGATTGTTTGGATGATAATTCCGCTTTGTACTTACTTCATGAAGAAAGTTACTCAAGATAGTTTTATTACCAAAGTATACGCAACATATGCTTCAATCATTGGAATTCTATTTACGTTGCTTGTAATTTCTCAATCTCTTTCTTGATTGTGGGAATAATTTGTTCGTGAAGAAGATTTGAATCTACAGAATCATCATCATCGAAATCTTGAGTTGCTATTTGATTAGCGAAAACTCTAAAATATGCTGCTTTATCAGCTGGGATATAAGGGAGTATCAGATAGTAACTAATGACTAAATCAGATATTTCGGCTGAAGTCGCTTCATATGAAAATTCGCCAATCAATCTAAGATAATTTTCAAACAGTTCTCTTTTATGCAAGGTTATATTTTTGAAGTTTTCTTGAGCAAGATCAAGTTGCTTCATTTTAGCTAAATGACGGTTATTTATAAATGCAATAACAATAGGAGAGAGTATAGACACAAAAGTAACAACGATGGATAAAACAATTGTTGAATTAGATTCCATATCAGCACCACCAGTTTTTAAACAATTATATCAAAGGAGGAACCGCATGAAAATCACTATTTCAATAGAAACAAATGGATCGACAATGCAGCATACCGTTTCTACAAAAGAAGAAGCCGTCGCTTTGATCGATACTTCAAGGAGGAGCCAGCATGAATAAAAAATGGTTAGCAAGTCTAAATAGAAATCACTTTTACAAAGCACGACAACTTCAAGCGATTTCATATTTGAGCATTGGTTTAAACATCGTCCTTTTGTTAACACTGATTTGGATCATGGGGGTTAAGTAGTATGACCAGAGCTGAAGCGCTACGTATAGGCAAAGTTATTGCTGATCGCTGGTACAAGCATAACAAGCCATTGATTCAGTAAAGGCAGAATATTGAGCGAATGAAGAAATGGAGGGATATGGCTTGAAGGTAGTGTATATCGAATCTAATCATGGGAAGAACAAAAACTATGTAAAGAAACTGTCTAATGGAATGTGCCTATTCGGAAAAATCGAGGAAGCTATTGAATTTGATGAGGAATCTGCCAACAAGATTCAATTGTTTCTTGAAAGGAATTTGGGTAACGCATTTGTAGTTGAATCCACAAAAAAAGACTCCGGCCGGCAAGCATAGAGTCTTACGAAAAAATATTTACCTAAGTTTACCACATATCGAGAGGAGTGGGAAGATGTCAGATTATATCGCAACAGATTACGACAACCTGATTCAAGACGAAAGCAGCCACGTGTTCCCAAATATCCATTCTGAGGAGCCACAAGAAGAGGTTGACCCATCGGCGCATTGGAACGAAGACGACAACGAAACGCCCGTACACTCAGCGGACTGGTTGTTTATAGGCTACAGAAAGAACGGACTGACACGTACTAAGTTTGTCTTACAGCAAGAAAACTTTCTAAGCATGGTCGAGGAATTCGGACCATCATCATTGCTTATGAACGAATTAAAGATTGTCAGCGGAGCAGATTGGTTAGATCAAAGATTGGAGGAGTTTAGGTGAGTAAACAGTTTACTGAAAAGCAAAACGAGATATTTAACTTCTTGTTTACCTTAGATGTTAATAACCATGTTGAAAAGAAGAAAACAGGAAGTGTACAACTCAGCTATCTTTCTTGGGCGTGGGCATGGGCAGAAGTGAAAAAGAAATTCCCAACGGCGGAGTACGAAATAGAAAAATTCGACAATAGCCTTCCTTATGTTTTTGATCCCAACACTGGCTATATGGTTTTTACGAAGGTCACAATCGAAGGCCTTACACACGAAATGTGGTTGCCAGTGATGGACGGGGCTAATAAAGCGATGAAAGCTAGTCCATATACCTATGACACAAAGAAAGCCAAAGGGTTAAGAGTTGATGCAGCTACCATGTTTGACATTAACAAAACGATAATGCGTTGCCTAGTAAAGAACTTGGCAATGTTTGGATTAGGATTGTATATCTACGCTGGTGAAGATTTGCCTGAATCCCCATCTGCCAGTAAAGAACAGTTAGAAGAACTGAAATTGTTGTTTGAAGAAGCGTCGAGTTTGCTGAAACGATCGCCGAAGACATTTGAGAATCAAGCTTTGGCACACTTTAATTACTCTGGAAAATTTGAGGATATAAACGAATCATTTTATGAGTTGCTAAAAGAGTATACGCAAAACGGTATTGATCAAATGAAAGCTGCTCAAGAAAACAAAGAGAAGTGATGTAAATGAACAATCTTTCGTATCTAGCAAAAATAACAAAAGTTGATGAAGATCAAATTACTTTGCAGCTCAAAGAGTCGCTAAACATCGAACGACTTAAAACAATCTTTGATGGATATGACGGCGAGCGACAAGCAGAAATATTCATCAAAGACCCACGAGGGTTCACAGTCGAGCAGAGGCGCTTCACATTTGCTTTAATGCAAGACATATATATTTACACTGGCGAACCATTAGAGAGCCTTAAAGACGTGTTCTATTGGCAATTTCGATATTTCACAGGGAAGAACATTAGCTTGTCGAATCAATCGGAGAACACAGTCGATGAAGTCTCAACATTAGACGAATTGATAATAGATTTTATCTTCGCAAATGACATTCCATTTCGTGAAGGCTATGAGATTCCGCCACAAAATGAACAGTACTTTTTCTATAAATGTGTGACAAATAGGATTTGCTGCATTTGCGGTAAAAAGAACGCTGACATCGATCACTTTGACAAAGCTTTGGGAAGACGAAAGCGGAAAGAAGTTGATCACACAGAATTTACATTTGCAGCACTTTGCAGAACCCATCATACCGAAAAACACCAATTGGGGATTACAGAGTTTAAGAATAAGTATCACGTTATCGGGATCAAATTGAAACAGGAAGAAATAAAAAAATTAAGGATTGGAGGATAAGGAGTTGGCAGAAACAAGAACTCAAATATTTCGACAATCAAAGACAAATAACTACTCAATTATTCATAACGAAATACTCAGACGTAATGACATTAGTTGGAAAGCAAAAGGAATCATGTGTTATGTCCTTAGCCTTCCAGATGATTGGGTAATTTATTTAGAAGAATTGATTGAACATGCTACTGATAAGAAAGCGAGTTTTAGAAGTGGATGGACTGAATTAACTGAAAAAGGATATGTGCGTAGGTTTCCGGTTAGGAATGAATCTGGAAAAATCATCGAATGGCGAACTGAAATTAGAGAAAACGTTGATTTAACAACAAGTTCACCACTTACCGATTTTCAAGAAGTAGAAAACCAAGAAGTAGAAAACCAAGAAGTAGAAAATCGGAAGCTACTAAGTACTTATTCTTTTACTAATGACTTACAGATACCAAGTACTGAATTGTGTATAGACAGTTTTGAGAATTTTTGGGAAAGGTATCCGCAAAAGACCCAAAAGAAAAAAGCCAAAGAACAGTTCAAGAAGAAGATAACAAACCAGAATTTACTTGACCAATTTGAGAATGGTTTTTCAAATTACTTGGCTTATATAAGTTTGAATGATTGGTATCATCCCCAAGAGTTTTTTAGATGGATTAGAGATGAGCGCTATAAGGATCAATATGATTTAGCGCCGAAAACTTCTTCTCCTCAAAAGACAAGACGCGAAACTTTGCCAGATTGGGCAAAGGAACCAACTAATTACACAAAGAATAAACCGAATGTCACAGAAGAGGATTTAAGGGGGTTTTTAGAAGATGTCGGAGACGAAGAAGGATTTTAGTAAGCCAGTAAAACTTATTTACAGCTTGCTTCCCCCTGATCAACAAGAACTTATGCGATTTCCTCTTGAATCGATGACGGGTTACGTCAAGGAAACAGGAGATACCGAAGCGAAGGGTGCAGAAGCAAAATTTAGAACGTTTATGCTTGTATACCGCCATTACCTAATAAGTGAAAGACTTGTTAAGAGTAACCATTTCGGAAAAAACTTTCTCCAAGCCACTACAGATGAACTTTGGTCGGAAGCTCAACAACTTTACGTCAACCTAAAAAATGGAGGTAAGTAATATGGAAAAAGTTATTTGCTTAGATGGATGGCGGTTCGATTTTCCAAAAAGAACGTTAGCAAAGGCAGCGGCTTTATTAGATTCAGGAATGAAGCCGACAGAGGTTGCGCAGGAGCTAAAGCTGACAGAAAGGGATATAGCGGTCATAACGTTAGACCTATTAGATAAACGAGATGCAATTTAAGAAAAACATGGTGATTACGATACTAGGAGAGCTAACAGACTTAAACAAATTCATCAATAGCCAACGGACGAACCGCTATGCAGGCGCTAAGTTGAAAAAGGAGAACACGGAAAAATGTTGCTATGCATTCTTGATGGCGAAAGCGGCAGGCCTGAGAGTGACAACGCCAATCAACTTGAAAATCACTTGGTACTGCAAAAACAAGCGCAAGGATAAAGACAACATTGCATTCGGGATCAAGTTTATCTTGGACGGAATGATTGAAGCGAGAGTGATCGCAAATGATGGTTGGGGTGAGGTAGCCAACTTTGAGCATCGGTTTGAAGTGGATAAGGATTGCCCAAGAATTGAAATTGAACTGGAGGAAGCAAAATGATAAACAATTTAACTTTGGTCGGAAGACTAACGAAAGATCCAGATTTGAAATACACAGGCAACGGAACCGCAGTTGCCACCTTCACATTAGCTGTGAATCGCAACTTCACGAATCAGAGCGGAGAGCGAGAAGCGGACTTCATCAATTGTGTTATTTGGAGAAAGCCAGCTGAAACATTAGCGAACTATGCGAAAAAAGGCGTGTTGATCGGAGTGACGGGGCGGATTCAAACTCGTTCTTACGATAACCAACAAGGACAAAAAGTTTATGTCACCGAAGTGATTGCGGACAACTTCCAGTTGTTAGAAAGCAAGAAAGCCGATTCTAGCCAAAATACACAAGGTAGCGGCGTTTCAAATAGTCAAACGAATAATTACACTCGCAACCAACAAAACACAAAAAGCGCAACGGCAGACCCATTTGGAAACTCGTCAATTGATATCAGCGATGACGATTTACCATTTTGAGAGGTGAGCAGATGACACCAACTCAAATCCAAATCAGAAACATGTCGGATAAGGACCTAGTATGGAGAAAGAAAGTGATCGACAGCCATGTCGAGAGATTGCTCAAGCAACAAGAATGGCTAGCCGAGGAAATGGAACGGAGGAGTAAATTATGAGACTAGCAGACACAGTAACAAGAGTGCAAGACGGTAAGTATAGCCCGCCGACACGTGTAGTCAGAAAGCAACGGAGAGTAAAAGCAGGCATCGAGTATTGGTGCGTGACCGAACGTTTTACAAAACCTTTCAAAGCAGTGTGTGTCAAAGTGCTTGAAAATTCAGCTATTGTGACGTTTGGTAGCGATCGGACAGTTGTTAGATTGCGAGATATGAAGAGGGTGGAATGATGGTTAACAAAGAAGATTTGTATCGGTTGGAAAGGTTAGTTAATACTCCAGGTGCTGATGAAGACGAAATCAGAGTTTTGAGAAAGGCTTTGTGGGGAAAGAGTTACGATCGACCAAAGCAGAATAGATACAACTCAACACCTGTCAGATTTACTTTTCCAGATGGTGAAGTCAAAGAATTCAGCACACAGCGTGAAACCGCAGAGATGTCAGGGCTGAACAAATGGACATTGGATCGAGCGTGCAGATTGCAGATACCTTTGAAAAAGGGCAATTTCGCAGGTGCAACGGTCGAGATATTGAGTCAGTAGTCGGAAGAAATAGTGGAATCGGAGGACAAAAAATGATTAAGCAAACAGAATCATATGTTATTGATCAAAAGAACATGCAAGTTGATGATTTCGTGGAATTTAAGCAAAAAGGCGAAGAACATTTCAATCGTGGAATCGTCACTTATGTTGACAGAAATACGATAAAAGTTGTTAGACGCTATCACGATCAGGTGAAAATCAGCGCTCACAGCATAGGAACTGGACTTTACGAAGTTAGAAAGTTGACTGTCAGCTAGCGACAGAAATACACAACTAAGAAAAGAGGAATAAGAAATGTTTAAATACGAGAATAAAGAGTTCCGAGCTAATTCTCTATCTCATGCCTATACGAAATTTTTAGATGAATCTTGGGGATCGCACTACGTTGATTACCTAAAACTAAATAATCTTGAACATGAAAAAATTTATGCGACAGAAGATATTGAGGAAGTTGAAAACCTTGTTGATGGATACTACAGATTGAAGCAAAAGTTAGAAAATGGTGCTGTTTTCCAAATCGAGGTTTGGGAAAACGGAGATGGGTCATATGATGGGCTTGCTCAGGTAGTTTAGTCAGTAATCCACCAAAATTGTGGAAATAAAAAAACTACCCTAAAAGAGTAGCAACAGAATCATAAATTATTTTTTTTGGAATCGGAAATTCCGTGTTTAACTGCCAATCTGATGATTCCATAAAGCATAAATCCTATAAAAATATACCAAATAAAAGCTAAAAAAGTTCCCAAAGCAATACCTCCTTTTAGGTATTGTAACATATTTTACCAAGTCAGTTATCCGACGAAATAGCAGAAAGCGAGGAATGAATGTGAGTGGTTTAAAAGAAAAAATTGCAGAAGCAATAAGCAATCACGTTTCACTCGAAGACACATACACGTACGAGTTAAAAAGAGTTAAGGCTGCTTTTGAAGTAGGGACCATGTCTTTGGAAGACTTCGAGGAATGGACAGAAAAAAATGTTGACGATTTAGCCAAATCTATCGTTGAGGCATTACAACCGCAACTCAACAAGAATCAGCAGATTGTGTTGGAGTGGTTGAAGGAGTATATGCTAGACGATTCTGATTTTTACAATACTATTTACGCATCAAAACAGTTGTATTCTTACGGAGTGCCTTACGGAGAAGAAAGTAAAGCTTTTACGAAATTGAACAACAGGGAGCTAGCCCAAGTCCTAGAATTTTTTTCTAAATGGGCGCAGGAACAGGAGGCAGAGTGATGAATGAACCCGATTATTGTGAACGGTGTGATTTGTACACAATGCAAAAGCAAGAGCCTGAACCAGATGAGACCGAAGACGTTTGGTACTGCCCGGTATGTGATCAGTTTGAAGTAAGAGTTAATTCCGCAATCGTCAGCGATAGCGAACAGGAGGGATAAGTATGAAACCGAGATATAGAGCATGGGATAAAGAAGAAAATCGTTGGATTAATATTGCATCTTTAGTATTTGATGAAGAAGGGGAATTGTGGTATTTGAGTCCGGTTATGGACGATTTTAATCCTGTTTATTATGAAAATGAACTTGGTAAAACATGGGAAATAATGCAATCCACTGGTTTGAAAGACAAGAACGATGTTGAGATTTTCGAGGGGGATATCGTTTCAGTAAGAAATCATCCATTTCAGAAAACAGAAAAATCGGGCGCGGGCATCGAAATTGATGGTGATTATGCGATTTCTTGGAATGAAGGCGACCTAACTTGGTGTGCTGGTAATCTTTTATTAGCAAGATTAAAACCTTATGTAACTGTCGCCGGCAACATCTACGAGAACCCAGAACTTTTGGATCAATCCAATGAAAGTTAATCATTATACGGTACTGGCTGTTGTATCAATACTGTTGACGATCGCTGGCTTGAGTTGGCTATCCTATACAATTGTGGACCAACAGGAACAAATTGAACAGTTACAAGAACAGCTGCAGTATGAGCAGATGAAGTACAAGATTATTATTAACGATCCGTTAGTTAGGGAAGCGATGGAAGCGGGAGGATGAAGATGTATAGACCACAATATTTAGAAGAACCAGAATCAACATACGAGAAGTATTGGTCTCACAATGGGTATTTGCCAGTGCAACACACAAGAATTATTTTATGGAGTGGATACAAGCGAAAGCAGAATCATGAAGTAGTGCCATTCAGAGGGCGAAGAAAACCGAAAACCCCGAAGGTTAGGCATAGAGGTGGCAATTTATGGCTATGACAGTTGCAGTAGCATTTTTTCTCGCAGTCGTAGCGACAGTGGTTGCAAGTGTGATTTTTGGTAAGGAAGATAATGAGGAGGGCAAGTGATTGGATTTGAAAGCTGCTGGCTCGTATGCTTATGATTTCTCTCACGGAATGCTGTTAGAATACGTATGGCAGCGACTGATCGAGAGTGAATTTGGAACAAGAAAAAAATACAGCGAAGAAGAAATTGAAGAGTTCGTCAGAGATTATATGGAGGTCGAGTAAATGTGTGAGTACTGTAAACCCGATCCAAGGAATAGGGAAACTTTGTATAGATCTGATTATCTGTGGTCGGGACGTACCGACTGTGTGGAAGTTGGAGTGAATGGCAATACAATGCATGTTACAGCTGAAGTTGATAATGCGGGTTACACTACAGAGTTTGAGATTACCTTCTGTCCTATGTGCGGGACAAAATTAACCAAGGAGGGCAAGTGATTGAGTAAGAATGATTCATTAATCAATGAGCTAGATAGAAAGTTTGCTAACTACCATGCATATAACAAAGAGATTGCTATACGAAAAGAGGAGCTGAAGCTTCGAGAAGTCGATGAAAATATCGGTGGCGGTCGAAGTAATATCATGAGCAATCCGATTGAGTCGCAAGTAATTAAAGAAATGTCTGATCCATACATTATGAATCGGGAGTTGTGGAAAAAGGCAGTCAAAGAAACTCTGAGCGATCAGAGTGCGGAAATAAGACAGTTGATCGAAACTAAGTACTGGGGAGAAGACAGTTGGATGGATTGGGTAAGTTTCGGCAAGAAGCATGGATATGCGAGAACGCCAATCTATCGTATTAGACAAAAAGTTTTACTCGATTTTGGCAGAAAGATCGGTGAAATCAATTAATTTGGGAAAGAAACGTGTAGTTTTCCCTGTGTCAAGAGGGGTAAAATAGTATTATCAGGTATCGCCCACAAGCACAACGGCATTCAACCTCCTTTTGATACGTAAAATTTTTCAGTGGGCGATAAATTATTTTTAGAAATAAATTAAAAGAAATTTTTTCATGTTAGTTGAGGGGGGAGGAACCATAAATTTTCTGTTTACGCGAACGTTAGTTCTTGTTATAATGTTCCTATAATCCTTATGATTATATCGGCTATAAAAGAAGGTTCAAAAGCGATTGTTTTTTTACCTTCTTTTTGATTTAATTGATATAGCTGATATAAAATTGATGAGGAGTTGAAAAGAAATGGTGAAACTTGCAACAAAATCTTATGATTTTTTTATGTATAAACATTATAGGAATAAAAAAGATATAACAGATTACAAAGTTTTAGATAAAAAAATTGATGAAGCGTATGTTTGTTTGAATGGTAAAGGGCAATCAGAGGTAAATTTTATTAAGTGTAATAGATCACTATACGTTGGGTTTAGTTACATAAAAAAAATACAGTTTGAAACTGGTAAGGCGTGGATTTTTTGTTTATCTAAAGTAGATACACAAAAATTAGCAATTGTAAATGATATTTCTCAACCTGTGCAAGACGGTAGAAGTGTATACGCTGAATCAAATAATGAAGGCCCTACAACTGAAACAGTTATATTATTCAACCCAGCTAATGGAGTAGTGGTTATACCAAGAAACCGCGGTGGTGTTAGCAAAAATCTATTAGTAACATTTTTTTATAAACTAGCACGCAAAAGTGGTGGAGATTTAGCTGTCATTGTTAATAATACTGATTTAGACAATGTTAGTAAGATAGATTCTATACACGAAATCGATATTTCTATACACAGAATTGTTGATACTGAAAAATTATCCAATCCTAGAAACAGCGCAAGAAAAGATCAGAAAACAATCGATAGATTAGAGGCTAAAAAAGAGAAGATAGTGTACACAGGTAATTTAAATGTCTTCAACGTAGTTAAATACTGTAGAGAACTGATTGGAAGTAAAGAAAATGAAGTGGGTAAGCTAATTTTAAAAGGTCAAGTCGGTGAGCGTGAACAGGTAATTGATCTTATAAATAACCGATTAATTTATATAGATGATAAGATACCATTAAATAGTGATGGAAAACTAACTGTTGAAAATATAGTTAATTCAATAGAAATGGCATACAAAGATAATGAGTTAATTATAGCTTTAAATAGACAATGATTAAAAAGATAGGAGAATCATAGATGATATTGTGGAGAAATAAAGACTATTGTGTACTTCTAGTACTCGGATTTATTTTATTTCAATGTAAATTTCCTATTCATACAGAATTAATGTCTTCAGAACAATTAGAAACTTTGAATAGATCTATTGATGCGGCACTATCATTTGCTTCATTAGCAACAGCATTTTTATTTTTCACAGTGTCATTTATACCTGTAATGGCTGAAAAATCCCCTTTCTTCAAAAGTTTAAGAACAGACGTAAAAATTCTTGAAAGAATAATGCTGGATGCTTTTTTATTTTTTTTGGTGTCTATTATGTCATTATTTTTTGTATTTTCTGATTTATTAAGTTGGTCCGATGTAACACTTGTATATTCATTATGGCTAACTCTGTTGTTAACAGCATTATATGGGATGCTCAGTATATTCAAAGAACTTTTTTCAAATATAAAAAAAGAAATTAATAATTAAAAACATCTCTAAAATTAAATTTTTAAAAAGATCGCTTACAAAGTGGTCTTTTTATTTATAGAAAAGCGAGGTGGCAGACATAAACTGGACGGAACAAGAAATTGATAGGCTCAAAGATTTAATCAACGAAGGTTATACCAATAAAGAAATAGCAATCATATTATCAAACGAGTACGGAAGAGAGTTTACCAAGATTAGTGTAAAAAGCAAACGTCAACGATTGAACAAAGTAACGCCGCCTCGCACCGTAGATGGTCAATCAACGAAAACAAACGATATAACATTGATGGCACTATTTCTCAAGCTGAATTCGATGTAAAAATGGCTTTCTACCAGAAGGACAGTAAAACGCCAGAAGACATTCTCAAGTATAAGGGCTATGATCCGCAAGAGTGGGAAATATCTCAAGTAACAACTAACGAGTGGACGACCACAACAGCAGATATCCAGAAATGGAATCAGCAATTGAAGTTTGTGGTGAAGCCAAAACACAAGGCATTTAATGCATCTGCCTTCACTGAATCGATCGAGCCAGTAAAGCTAACCGCAATCAAGACGGGTGACCGAAACTTATTCATTGGTTTGGCTGATTGGCACTTTGGTATCACTAAGATAGAGGATTTACAAGATAAGCTAGCGAGAATGATTGAGATTATCTCAAAAGGCTATAAGCAGATTGTTATTGGTCAGCTAGGAGATTTATTCCATAGCAGCCAGATTAAGAAGTCAGTCACGATGGCTGGCACACAGTTAGATGATGTGGATATGGAGCAAGCGATTAAAGACGCTCGCTCCTTTTTTGACGTGTTGATTACTGAGTGTGTGAGACATTCGAAGCAAGTGACTGTTGAACACGCTGAAGGGAATCATAGTGGGTCGATCGAGTATATGTTTCTCCTATACCTAGAAGCCAAGTATCCGGATATCCAAGTGAATTACCATAATAAGTACCGACAAGCATTCATGTTGGATAATGTGGCGATCATGATTACTCATGGGCAGTATGGCAAGCGGAAGGATTTGCCGATGTTGTTTGCTACTGAGTTTAGCGATATATGGAGTAAGGCAACTACAAGGGAGATAATCACTGGTCATTTCCACACGCAACAGACGAACGACTATCAAGGTGTGATCCATCGTCAGTTAGGGACCATTAAACCGAATGATAGCTACGAGATTGAGAACGGTTGGACGATGGGTAAGAAGGTGCTGCAGTTGTTTGAATATGATAGTGAACTGTTGAGGGTGACGTATGACATCTAAGCCGAGATATTACTATTACATTCAGCTATCAGTTGGAATACTAAATCATAAGAACATCCGACAAGCGGAGTTGAAAACTAAGCACACGTTGCTTGAATGCTTTGGCCAGTTTGGCGACGAGTATATCGATCGGCATAGGCTGATATATGTTGGGCATGGTTGGAAGAGTGATTCGCATATTGTTGAGAGGTTGAACAGATTTTTATAGAAAGGTGGCGGCGTTAATGTGCAGAAATGGGAGTTAGCATACATAGATTATCAAAACGGCATGAAGTACAAAGACATAGCCGCTAAACATGATGTATCTATAAATACAGTTAAGTCTTGGAAGTCTAGAAAGTGGAATGCACCTCCTGAAATAAAGGGTGCAACAAAAAAAGAAAAGGTTGCACACAAAAAAGAGGTGCAACCAGTAATAGATAATGATGATCTTACAGAGCAACAAAAACTGTTTTGCCTTTACTATTTAGAGTGTTTTAATGCTACTAAAGCATATCAGAAATCATACCAATGCGACTATCAGTCCGCCAAAACTGCTGGAAATAGATTGTTGACAAATGTTCACATTAAAAATGAATTGCATCGACTCAAAGCTGAATTGCAAAATGATATGTTTTTAGATGTTAAAGATTTGATTAGCGAGTATGCAAAACAAGCCTTTTCTGATATCACTGATTTTACAGAGTTTGGACAAGAAATAGTTCAGTTCAGTGATGGTAGCGAGGGTCCAGTGTCATTTGTACGATTAAAAGATTCGGATTCGGTTGATGGCACTCTTATTCAAGAAGTGAAAAAAGGCAAGGACGGTGTATCTGTTAAGCTTTACGATAAGCAAAAAGCAATGTCAGAACTCATGAAATATCTTGGTGGTGATCGGTTGCGAGAAGCGCAGATTGCTGCAGTTATTGCTAAGAATAAGGATGGCAGCGAAGAGTTTGATATGGAAGACGATGGTTTCCTGGCAGCATTGGAATCTGAAGGTGAAGAACTATGGCCAGAAGAGTAAAACGGGCAGTATTTAAGTTCAAACCTTTCAGTAAAAAACAGAAGATGATTCTTACTTGGTGGACAAAGAAGTCTGCCGTTAAGGATAAAGACGGAATCATAGCCGATGGCGCTATTCGTTCAGGCAAAACTATTTCAATGTGTTTATCTTATGTCATGTGGGCTATGTCAACATTTGACAGCAAGAACCTTGGTATGGCAGGTAAAACTATTGGTTCGTTTCGGCGGAACGTGCTTTTTTGGTTAAAGCTAATGCTTTTATCGCGAGGATATCGCTACAAAGATCACCGTGCTGATAATATGCTAGAAGTTACCAAAAAAGGCAAAACCAATTACTTTTATGTTTTCGGCGGTAAAGATGAACGATCGCAAGACTTGATTCAAGGAATTACACTAGCTGGCATGTTCTTTGATGAAGTAGCGCTTATGCCAGAATCTTTTGTAAACCAAGCGACTGGACGTTGTTCCGAGAAAGGTTCAAAGTTTTGGTTCAACTGCAACCCAGATGGCCCATATCATTGGTTCAAACTGAATTGGATTGACAAGATCAAAGAAAAAAATCTGGTGTATCTTCACTTTACGATGGATGACAACCTTAGTTTAGATGAATCAATCAAGAAGAGATATCGCAGCATGTATTCAGGAGTCTTCTACAAACGATATATTCTTGGTTTGTGGACAGTTGCTGAAGGCGTTATTTACGATATGTTTGATCAGTCAAAGCATGTCTACAATAAACTAATTGATTTTATTTTTGGCGATAATTATATAAGCATTGACTACGGTACGCAGAACGCTACCGTATTTTTATTGTGGCAAAAAGGTAAAGATGGCATTTGGTATTGCGTGAAGGAGTTCTATTATTCTGGACGTGATAGCAAGAAACAAAAAACAGACAGTGAATTTGCTGATGAACTACAGAAGTTTACAGAAGGTATACGAATCAAAGAAGTGATTGTGGATCCGTCTGCTGCTTCTTTTATTGCCGAATTAAAGAAGCGAAACTTCAAAATAAGAAAAGCAAAAAATGATGTGCTAGATGGCATTCGTTTTGTTAGTACTCTCCTTAACGAAGAAAAAATAGCGTTTAATTCCTCTTGTGTGAATACCCTTAAGGAATTTAGTTCATATATATGGGATTCTAAAGCAATGGATCGTGGGGAGGATAAGCCAATAAAGCAAAATGACCACGCAATGGATGCTGTAAGATATTTCGTTTACACGATTATCTTCAAGAGCAATAAAGTTAAAATTACTAATCGTCCTACATGGATGGAATAAAGAAGGTGAAAGAATGGCAATTGCTATTGATCGTGAATTAGCTGGTGATATTAATAACCCTAGTATGGAAGTAATTAATTTCTGCATGGATGAGCATAAAAAAGAAATACCACGGCTGGATATGCTGTTTGATTACTACGAAGGTAAACCACATAAGATCGGACAAACGAAGATTCGAACACCACACGATATGGATGAAATCTTTGTCAACAACGCTAAATATGTAACGGATATGATGGTGGGATTCACTGTCGGCGCTCCTGTATCTTATGCACCAGCAAAGGATAAAGACATTACGCCTGTTACGGATGCGTTAGAAAAGATGAAAATTAAGAAGCACGATAAAGAATTAGAAAAAGGTCTATCAACAATGGGCATGGGACTTGAGTTACATTACCTTGCTATTAAACCCGGTACCGAAGGAAACGATGTTCCTGAAACCATACCTAAGATTGCTTGGATTGATCCAAGAGGTATGTTTTTAGTGGTTGATGATACTATCGACCGAACGAAGCTATTTGCTGTTCGTATGGTCAAGAAGCGTGACTTGAAAAGAAGAACATTCTGGGAGATAACAGTTTACACTCCAAAGTGGGTAATCACTTATTTATCAAAAACGAAGCGATTAGACCCTACAAGCTTAATCAATAAATCGCCGAATCCTAAAGTTAAACCACATTACTACAAGGATGTGCCTGTGGTCGAATTTAGGAATAACGAAGAAAAACAAGGCGACTATGAGCAGCAATTGTCCCAGATAGATGGGTACAACGTCTTACAGACTGATCGTATCAAAGACAAGAAGAACTTTGTCAAAGCGATTATGATCATGTTTGGATTTGGTCTGCCAGACGAAAAGCCAGATGAGATTAATGGAACAATGGCTATCGAAGCGCCAGCCAAATCAGATGGCGGAGATTTCCAGTATGCTACTAACACGTTTGATGAAACTCAAGTACAAACACTAGCAGATTCATTGCTAGACGATTTTCATAAGACAACTTATGTACCAAATCTTAATGATGAGAACTTTGCTGGTACTCAATCTGGAGAAGCGATGAAATACAAATTGTTCGGGTTGTTGCTTGTGTTGTCAATCAAAATTGGATACTTGGAAGATGGGATCATGCAGCGTTTGGAATTGTTACAAAACATTTTAAATGTAAAGGGTCAGAATGTGGATGTCGAAGGAACAACGATCAAGTTTAAACCTAACTTGCCAATTAACCGATCGGATATCATAAATCAGATCAAGGAATCGCAAGAGTTTATACCGTTATTAATTAGTTTAGGTTGGTTGGATGATATCGATAATCCACAAGAAGTGGTTGAAATGTTGAATCAGCAAAAAGAGGAAAACATGAAATTGCAAGCCAGAGCTTTGGGGGTTCAAGCTGAAGATAGTCATTCGGATTTGGATGATGAGACAGAGGAGGATGAAAAAGATGAAAGCTAGGAAGAAACCAGTAGTGGTTGAAGTTGTACAACTAAAAATGCTATCTGCACGTTCTTATCGCAAATGCAAAGAATTTGTTGGTGAAGTATGGGTTGACCATAATAATATGCCGAATGGATTACCTGGTATTGAAACATTAGAAGGCACAATGGAAATATCTGATGGTGGTTACATCATCAAAGGCGTTCAAGGTGAGTTCTATCCTTGCAATCCTGACATTTTTCACGAAACTTATGAACTTGTAAAGGATTGAGGAGCTGATTAAATGGCTCAAAAGAAACGCAAATTATCCTATTGGGAACGACGAAACATTGATGCTGAGCAAAAGATAAACGATGGCGCAATCAAAGTTGAGGAATCTGTGGCGAAGGCTTACAGGCAAGCGCAGACCTACTTAACCCAAAAGGTTAGGAAGCTATTTGCTCGCTCCCAACAACGATCAGGACTATCTGAGGATGAAGCTGAACGGATACTGAATCAAACAACCTCGGTTGAAGAGTTAACGGAGTTAAGAAAGCTATCTAAACAAATTAAAGATCCAGAGTTGCAAGCTTCAGCAAAAAACAGATTGCAAGCATTAGCATTTAAAGAACGCATCAGACGTGCAGAGGACTTGAAAGCCAAGTCTTTTTTAGTTTCTAAGCAAGTTGCTGATGTTCAACTAGAAAAGCAGACGGAATTCTATGTAGATGTTATTCATGAAACGTATCGTGAGGCGACAGCTGAATCAGTCATCCGTAAGGCACAAGAGAATGCTAAGAACGGCTTAGTCATTGAAGTATGGAATAAAAAGGATTATCAGTTTAAGGAATTATCGACCAGGTATACAAAGAACATCCTTGATAGTCACTGGCATGGATCGAATTATTCTAAACGGCTGTGGGGAGATACTGAAGCTTTAGCAGCAAGGCTGGAAGAGTTGTTCACTGTTGAAAGCATGACTGCTATGTCAGAGTTTGAAATGGCTAAGGCAATAGCTAATGAGTTCGACCGCTCTATTGGTGTTGCTAGACGCTTAATTCGGACAGAAGCTAATTACATGGCTAATCAAGCGAAACTCAAAGCGTGGCAAGATAACGGCGTAAAAGAGTACATGCTTGTTGCTGTGTTGGACTTGCGAACATCTGAAATTTGTAAGGGGAAAGACCACAAAATATATCCAGTTTATGAAGCTAAAGTAAATGGCGCTAGCGGCACGTATCCGCCTTTTCATCCATGGTGCAGAACAATAGCAGTAATGCACAGCAAGCGCACACTGAAGCTACCTAGAAACGCTTTGGATCCTATCAGTGGCAATGTCATTCCGATTAGAGGTGACACAACCTATAACGACTGGATGGATAAGTTGAAATCAATAAATTAAAAGATAATACTATTATAAAAGAGTTAGTTTTCTTCAAATGTTTCAATGATTTTAATTATTCCTTTGTGATTGGTTTTATAATATAGTTCCATAAGGTTTTCTCTTAGTGTGTTAGCAATATCGAAATACTTAAATTCTGGAACTAATGTCCATAACGAGAAATCATTATTGAAAATAGGTGTCAAAAACGAAGCGGCATACTGATGCAATGGTCTATGATTCGAGTCACATTCTAGAATTATTTCACTTAGTAATTCTGAAGGATATTTATTGTTTTGATCCAACAGGTTTTTTAAAGAGAAACTTTTAACATTTTTTGAATCAAATAAATCATTGTAATATCTTAGATAATTTAATTCGTAATTTTTAAAATTTCCTTTTAATTTCATTTGAGATAATTTTTTTAGAGTGTATCTTGATGAACATTCACAAATTATTTCTTCAAACCATAAGTAGGGTTGATCTTCATTTCTATTTATTAGTCGATGACAATATTCGTGCCCAATCTGATACGCAATTTGTGAATAAAGAAGGTTTGATGAAAAATTTAAGTAAATGATATTGTCATGATAAAGGTTTATAGGCGAATCTCTATTTCTATCATTTATAATTTCTAGTTTATCTGCAAATGATAAATTCCATGCCCTATCTATGATTTTCATAGATAAACTAATAACTTTTGATGCATCAACGATGTGATTTGGATAATCTGCATTTGAAGAAAAGTAAGCATTTTTGTAATTAGGAATTTCAATTCTCATATTGTGTTCCACCTTTCTATATTTATCATTATAAAGAATAAAAGATATTTATGCTATGCCCATTCGCTACTTGGGGCTTTACAAATTAAGTGAGCAATAATCTATTAACGTGTGTGGGTTCAAAATAGAATACCAAAGTGAAAGCACTGTGTCTGGGCGAAAGCGTGGATGGGGTGCTTTTTGTTATGCCTGTTTTGAGTGTGCATGGGTAAAGGAGAAAAGTTTATGCAAGAGAATAAATTGTTAATGAACCAATTTGTAGGACAGCCATGTAGCAATCGATTGATGAAGATGAAACTGCAGTTCTTTGCTGATGGTGGCGAGGGTGACGGTGCAGACGGTGGTCAAGATGGTGATTCTGGAGATGGTGAAAGCAAGCCGATTTCTTTCGCCAGCCAATCTGAATTTGATTCTGTAGTCGATAAGCGTATTTCTAAAGCTATTGAAACTGCACAGGCTAAATGGCAAGCAGAAGCTGAAAAACGCATTCAAGATGCTGAAAAAAAAGGTCAAATGTCCGCTGAAGAAAAAGCGCAGTACGAGTTGCAACAAGAGCGTGAAAGGTTAGAAGCTGACCGTGTGGCATTAAAGCGTGACAAAGATGAAACAAGTGTAATTAAACGCCTTTCTACTGATAAGCTTCCTGACTCTCTCTCAACAGTTTTGGCACCTCTATTCGGTGGTGATGAAAAGAATTTGGATGAAGCATATGGCAATGTATCTAAAGCATTTCGTGAAGCAGTTGAGCAAGCAGTGAACATTCGTCTTGCCAGATCAGCTGATAACCCAGCAGGTAACGGTGGCGGTTCAGATGTAGAATCAATCGGTAGTCAATATGCCAAGAATGCGAACAGTCGTACAAAAGCAGACAATGACACCTTTTGGAAATAAAAAAATAGGAGGAAACACAAATGTATGTAAAACCAATCAAAACAGCTGAGCAATTAAACTTCTTAGCTAGCGCAACGTTCCAAAACTTTACCTATCAAGCTGACAAATCTTTCGAATCTGGTGAAATCTATCCAGCGAATGACGCTACAGCTTTAGGTATTGTATTTAATTCAGTAACAGTAGATGCTGACACAGGCTCACAACCAGTAGCAATCCTTGTGGGTGGTTATGTATTGACTGATCGTTTGCCAGAAGCACCAACGGATGCTGCGATCACTGCACTGAAGAATATCACCTTCTTAGATGCTGATAAAAAACCAAAAGTAGCCGCTGACAGCGGAGAATAAAAGAAAGCAGGAGGAAATAAACATGCCAACAATTATGGAATTATTTACACAAAACGAAGTTTTAAGCTATGTTCGTGATCGCGAATATAAACCTTTACTAGGTGAAACACTCTTCCCAGAGCGCAAACAGCCGTCTTTGAAATTGGATCAATTAAGCGGTGGTAGTCGTATCCCTATCGCAGCATCTATCCACGACTTCGATACTGAGGCGGAAATCGGAAGCCGTATTGCTAACAAGCAAGAGTTGGAATTGAGCTTGATCAAACGCAAAATGCAATTGAAAGAAACAGACATTATTGCATTGGAAAATCCACGCACGCCTGCAGAACAAGCATATCTAGTAGGTCAAGTCTACAATGATATCGATTCATTAGTGCAAGGTGTCCGTGCTCGTGTGGAAGCTATGCGGATGGAAGTATTAGCTGCTGGACAAGTTACGGTTAAAGAAAATGGATTGAACTTCACGCTTGATTACCATGTTCCTACTGAACACAAAGAAGCCTTGACTGGTACGAACGTTTGGACGAATGAAAATTCTGATCCATTAGCTGATATTGAACGTTGGATTGATGCATTGGATACTAAGCCAACTCGTGCATTGACTTCTCGCAAAATCTATCGTGCACTTGCTACCCATCCTAAAATCATTGCTGCAATCTTTGGTAAAGATTCTGGTCGTGTAGTTTCTCAAGCTGATTTGGATGCGTTTATGGAAACTCATGGTTATCCAGTGATCCGTACCTACGATGAAAAATACAAAGTACAAGAAGCTAATGGAACATACACTACTAAGAAATACTTCCCAGAAAACAAATTTGCAATGTTCAATGACGACTTGCTGGGAGAAACATTATATGGGCCAACCGCAGAAGAAACTCGTTTGACTCGTGATCCGGCTGTCGATACCAGCTTAGTCGGAAACGTCTTAGCTTCTGTATATGACGAAACTCGTGATCCAGTTGGAACTTGGACAAAAGCTGTTGCAACTGCATTACCTTCATTTGCAGCTGCTGATGAAGTGTTCCAAGCACAACCGATTTAGGTCTAGCTTATGAAGGTAAAAGTTAAAGATAGCCCGGTGTTCTATGATGGACACCGGTATAAATCAGGAGAAACACTTCAAATCGACAAGAAGTATTTTAACTCAACTCTCTTTGAAGAAGTACAACAGAAGAAAAAAGCTAACTCAAAGGAGTGATAGCTTATGAACGAACAAAATCAAATAGTCCTAGATAAGCTTGCTGTCGAACTAGGGCGTAAGTTTTTTATTACGGATCCAACGGCCATCGAAATTTTGAAAGATGATATCAAAGATGCGATGTATGACGCCTTGGATTATTGTAATCGTGATGTACTTGTGGGTAATATGTCGTCTTCTGTTAAAGATTTGTATATCTTTCGCAGAAATACTGAAGGAAACGAAGGAGAAACCGCTCGTACTGAGGGCGGTATATCTCAATCGTTTGAAATTGGTGTGCCTGCAAAGATCCAATCAAAACTCAATCGCTACAGAGTGGCTAAAGTGAGGTCGTTCAGATGAGACTTAGAGAACGAGACTTGCAAACAGTCTACCTAAAAAAGCGAAAAGTCACTCATGACGAAGAAGCAGAAGAAATACTCACATACCCGTTTGATCCGATTGAGTTACGTATGAATGTACAAGCTGCAAGCGGTTCTGTAAACGCCCAAATCTATGGCAGCAAGCTTGAAACAATGAAAGCTTGCAAATACCAAGGCGACAAGATTAGCGAGTCACAGAATGAACTAGACGGCATTTGCGTCTACGTTGGTAAAGATGAGGAACCAGACTTCACGATTAAATCTATCCAGACATTTTCGACACACAAGAATATTATGCTGGAAAGGAATGATAATCGTGGGAGTTGAAATCAAAGGCCTTGAAAGTTTACGGCGAAAAGTGAAAGCAATACCGCAAATCTTAGATGATGCGATGTGGGATGCAACCTTTGAAATTACCGAGTTGATCAAACAAGCCGCTGAATTGCGATTATCGTCTAGCATGAAATATTCTAGTGGTGAATTATTGGGAAGTTTGAAGAATGAAGTTGTGATCAATGCACAAAACCAAATTGTTGGGCGTGTCTGGTCCGACAAGCAAGAAGCGCTATTTCGTGAAGTTGGTACTGGTCCTGTCGGTGAAGCTAGTCAAAAAGACCTACCAGAAGGATTTACACCAGTTTACTCGCAAACAGCATGGTTTATCCCAGCAAAAGATGTTGCTGTGGATTTGGAAGCTATATACGGTATTCCTCGTGTGACTGTTCAAGGTACAGACTTCTACATTACCAAAGGACAGCCAGCACGACCGTTCTTGTATCCTTCTTTAGTAGATTTGATCGGTGAAGCACCTGAAATCTACAAAGAACATGTACAACGCAAGTTAAGGGAGTTGAAGTGATGGAACGAGTGAATATGAAGACAGTCACTGTTGAAGTATTACAATCCGTTACAGCTATCAAAAAGATTGCCACGGACTATCCTTCAACTTGGAATACATTCCCATTGGCTATTTATAGGACAGCCAATAAACCACATCAGATTGATTCGTTGGGCAATGAGTTACAAACAGATTGGACAATCACAGTTGAATTATACGGAGACAAAAGCCAGACCAGTATTGCTGAAAGTGTTTTAAGTACATTCGGTAGTATTGGTTTTTCTGGTACCGCTAAAGATGCTAACACGGCTGATCTAAAGCGAATCATCGTTGAAGTAACAGCTGTAGTTGATAATGTTACGAAATATGTTTATAAAAAATAGGAGGAATTACACATGGATTTTGCAGGACTATTATCAAAAGGTACCGTCTTAACCTACAAAGATGGTGCAACAACTAAAACTGTAGCAGCAGTTAAATCTATCCCAGCATTGGGCAGTGACCCAGAAAAAGTTGATGTTACACACTTGGGATCAGAAAAGAAAGCTTATATCAAAGGTATCGAAGATGTAGATAACTTTGAATTTGCGATCGTTTATCAAGGGGACAACTTCCGAGATGTCCATGCATTGGTTGAAACTGGCAAATCTGTGGCTTGGACGATCACTTATCCAGACGGATTGAAAGCTGAATTCACTGGCGAGCCTTACTACAAATTTGATGGAGCTGAAGTTAACCAAGCGATTGGGTTTAACTTAGGTATCGTTGTAAGTGACGGTCCAGATATCACTCCGGCACCAGCGCCGGGGGAGTAATAACCACTGAAGATACCAAAGGGGACAATGCAGACGAATCAGAGACTGAGGGATAATCCTTAGTCTCTATTTTTATAAATTAGGAGGAAACATACATGTCAAAAAACAACGTAGTACAAATGCCAAACACTAAAACATTTCAATTAGGAGACTTAACTTTACAACTTCGATTAGATGGTAAATCGATTTTAGCAATCGAAAAGCGCTTAGACGAAGGGATTATGGGTCTTTTTGTTAAAAAACAAGGCGAAATCAAATTACCACCAGCCAACAGTTTATTGATTATCTTGCAAGGTGCTAATAAAACAAGCGGTGTGACAGATAAAGCAATCGTTGATGCGTTCGAGCAATACATTGAATCAGGAAAAACAACGATGGATCTATTTGGCGAAATCAACGACTTCTTGGATGAAGCTGGTTTTTTCGGAAAGAAAGAAACGGCGAACGAAGCGACAGATGGGGAATCTTTGGATCAAACGAACAGCGAAGACAGTCTTCTATAAAAAACTTTTCTAATTTATCTGAAATGCTTGAGCACATGTATCCTCAAGCGGTTGAAGCAGGAATCCCTGCTACCGAGTATTGGGGAATGACGCTTGAAGAAATTATGATACAAGTGCAAGCAAACAAAAAGATCAAAGAGAATGAGCTGAAAGAAAAAGCAATGTTTGACTACTCTCAGCAACGTTTAGCGGTTTTCGCTTTCAACGCACCGAAGGAGTTTCCAAAATTTGAAGATGCTTATCCTTTTCTCAAGCAACTTGAGCAAGCTGTTGAAGAAGCGAAAACTGAAGAAGAAACAAAACAAGAAACTATGCAATGTGAACAGGAAATATTCTTGGCACAAGCGCAAGCAATCAAAGCAACAAGGGAAAGAAGAAAACTCATTGAAGAAAGGTAGGTGAGAAAGCATGGAATTAGAAACACTTGAAGTCTTATTAGATATCAATACTGCTCGAGTTGAGCAATCCCTAGAGAGTGTACTGCCAAAAATTGAGGGTGCAATGAGTAGAATCCAACAAATGTCCGGTAACTCAATGGATCGCACAGAGAAAAATATGGATATTGAAAAAGGCGCTAGCAATTTCACGAAACAACTTGAAAAAATGAATCAAGCACTAGAAAAGACGTTAGCAAATTTTGAACGATCTACAAAGCAATCGTCCGAAGCGGCTGGTGATAACTTTGCAACAGGTGTACGTAAAGCTCGTCCGAAAGTGACCAAGGAAATCGATGCGATGGTGAATGAGATCAACGCCAAGATGGGACAAGCGAAAGCAGCACAAGAAAAGGTTGCTTATCTGAAATCGCAAAGGCAAACGGCATCTAGTCAAGGAGATACAGGGAAAGTCGTTAAATACGATGAACAAATCGCTCGAGCGCAAGCTCAGATGACAAAATTCCAAGATCAGGCAAAAGGTATGGGTAATACAATCAAGCGTGAATTAGACGCTGTTCCATCTTCCTTGGAAAATATAACAAAAGGCATGAGCCAAAACGAAGCCCAAATTGAAGCGATGCGAAAACGAATTCGGACGTTGAAGGCGGAGTACAACGATCAACGTGTGCCAACTGGCAGCTTTACATCTGGATTCAAGAATTATGAAGATACTCCTCAATCACTGAAAACGTCTGGAGAGATTCAAAAACAATCAATCAAGATGAATAAGCTTATAAGTGACAATGATCGTTTGCAAAAGGAATACGCACAAACAGAAGACAGAGCAGATGCGTTGAGAAAGGCTCTGCAACGAGTTAACTCTGCTTTGGGACAATCATCCATTCAAACGGGCAATGCTTCTAGCGGCGCTAGTATGACAGGTACAGGACTGAAGCAATCTGAGCGGGCTGTTTCTAAATATGGCGGTGTATTCAACCGTATGTCCAATGCAGTTTCGCACGGGTTTGGGAGTGTCGGAAATGGCTTAAGGAACTCTCTTGGATTTATTGGAAAGTTCGGAAGTCTATTTTCTAGTAATTCCAACAAAGTTACATCTGGGACAAATCGAATGACAGGAAGCACGAATGCTTTTGGCCAGTCGATGAAATATCTGTTACCTTCATTGGTTGTTTATCAGCTGTTAGGTGGCGCAATTACCAAACTAGCTAGCGGTATGATGTCAGCGTTGAAAACGAACGATCAATTCAGCGCTTCTTTGAATCAGATTAAAGTCAATCTTATGACGGCATTCTATCCGATATACACGGCAATCTTACCAGCATTAAATGCGTTAATGAGTACAGTAGCTCAACTGACAGGGCAGCTGGCTTCCATTATTGCGATGCTATTCGGGACAACCTATGATGCAGCAAAACAAGGCGCTAGTGGACTGTATGACAATATCCAAGCTTTAAACGATACCGGATCTTCCGCAAATAAAGTCAATGAGAAAGTGAAGAAACTACAAAAGTCTCTCATGGGATTTGACCAAATCAACAAGCTAACGATGGATACGGATGAGGAAAAGAAAGAAGATTCCACAACTCCTGGCATTGATTTTGGTTCAGCGACAGGCACTTATTCAACGCCTAAATGGATGAGAGACATCCAAAATTTGTTGAAGGATTTCTTCAAGCCTTTCCAAGATGCATGGAAAAATCAAGGCCAACGAGTGATCGATGCTTGGAAGTATGCATTAGGCGAGGTAATGGGTTTGGCTTCTGCTATCGGCAAGTCATTTATGGAAGTTTGGACAAACGGAACAGGTCAATTATTCATTGAGAATATCCTGATTTTATTAGCAGATGTACTTGGCATAATTGGTGATATTGCTGGTGCGTTCAGACGTGCATGGGAAGATGATGGCCGAGGAACAAGGCTAATTCAATCGTTCTTTGATATGTGGAATCGAATTCTTGAATTACTTCATGAAATTGCTGTTGCTTTTCGAAACGCATGGAACGATGGTCGTGGAGAAAGTATAGCTGCCAATATTCTTGAAATCTATACGAATATCTTCAACACGATCGGCAACATTGCCGAGCAACTTAAAAAGGCGTGGAAAGAAGGAAGAGTTGGAGAATCAATCTTCGGAACGATACTCGATGCAGTAGATGATTTGTTAGGTAATATCAACAGCATGACAAAAGCCACTGAAGAGTGGGCAAAAAACCTTGATTTCACGCCATTACTTAAAGCGATAGATGGATTATTCAAATCAATTCGGCCTATCTTGAAAAATGTTGGTGATGGGCTTGAGTGGTTATACAAGAATGTTTTGTTACCATTGGCAAGCTTTTTCATTGAAGACTATGTGCCTAAATACTTTGATATGTTCTCAGCAGCGTTGGAAGCTTTAAATCAAGTGATTGAGATATTTAAACCAATTTTTAAATGGTTCTGGGATGTGGTTATCGTTCCCTTATCTCAGGTAGCTAAATTTTTGATCCTTACTCAATTAGAGGCATTGACTAAAGGGCTTGAATTCCTTGCCAGCGTGTTGGAAAAAGTTGCAAATGCAGTTAAGAATCCTAAAAAAGCAATTGGTGAATTGAAAGATGTCATAGATGACAAGTTCGGTAGTATTATGACTTTTGTTTCTGATACCTGGGGGAACGTTCAAAAGTGGACTAGTGATACTTGGAACAATGCTAAGAAAACCGTTTCTGAGAAAGCTTCTGATATCTGGAACAGCGTGAGTAGTAGATGGAGTGACATCAAAAAAAACACGAAAGAAACATGGGACACTTTTACTACAGATGTTTCAAACAAAGCAAGAACTGCTAAGGATAATGCATCAAGTCGTCTGCAAGAGCTTAGGAATAATATTTCTGATCGATGGAATAATGTTAAAAGTAACACGGTAGAGAGATGGAATGAAATCCGAGACAAAGTTTCAACATCGGCTGAATCTGCCAGAGAAAAAGCTAGCACTGCAATCTCTAACTTGAAAACAAACATGGGTGGATCTTTTGATACCATGAAAACTAATGCCTCAGAAGCTTTTGAAAAAATAACTGGTTGGGCTACGGGATTAGGTGAAAAAATCGGGAAAGGTCTTGGAGATGGTGCTAAGAAAGTTAAAGAAGGCGCAGGAAAAATTTTCAATGGGATGGTAGGAGTCATTGGAAAAGGTGTCAACGGTGTTATCAGTGGTATTAACTGGGTATTAAGTAAAGTTGGGGCAGGAGATAGCGCCCTGCAGAAATGGACTATTCCAACTTATGCTAAAGGTACTGGGTATCACCCGGGGGGACCCGCTCTAGTAAATGACGGACTAGGATCTAATTATCAAGAAGCTTACCGGACACCTGACGGACGAACAGGAATCTTTCCTGCTCAAAGAAATCTTATGGTTAACCTTCCAAAAGGAACATCTGTCTTGAGTGGTCCTAAAACCGCTGCAATGTATGATGTACCAGCTTACGCAAATGGTGTAGGCGAATGGTTAAAAGAAAAGTGGGATGGAGCAAAGGAAATTGCTTCAGATATTTGGTCATATGCTTCGAATCCTAAAAAACTTTTAAATGCTGCGATTTCGAAATTTGTTAATTTAAAAGGCGCTGTGGATCCAGCGTTGTCAATCGCAAAAGGATCAGTAGGAACAATTGCTGAAGGCGCCTATGAATGGGTTAAATCTAAATTTGACGCAGGATACGAGACGCAAAACAGTTCGTTTGATGGATCAATGGGGAATTGGGGTGTATACAAATACCTATATGATATCGCCAGAAAAACCGTCGATCGATATCCTGGTATGAGAATCACTTCTGGGTTTAGACCAGGCGATCCTCATTCTCACGGAAAGCACCAAGCAATTGATGTTGCATATCCTGCAAGTATGAATGGATCATCAAGATACTTTGCTCCAGCGAACTGGGTATTTGATAACTTTGCTTCTAAAGTAGCCTACGTAATCACTCAAGGTAAAGTTCGAGACCGTAAAGGAATGTCCGGTACTGGATCAAGTGGAAGTTGGGTGAGATGGCCGCAAAACGACCACTACGACCATTTGCATATCAACGGCTCACTCGGAGCAAGTGACATAGACAAGAATGCTTCGTTTGGTGCATCTGGAGGTGCAGCAGTTGCTGGTCAGTATGGTTCATCAGTAGAAAGATGGCGATCGACTGTCAATAGCGCATTGAACAAACTAGGTATTTACTCACTAGCCAATGCAAATCGCACGCTTTACCAAATGAAGACTGAATCAAACGGTAACCCTAACGCTATCAACAATTGGGATATCAATGCCAAAAATGGCACACCTTCTAAAGGATTGATGCAGGTCATTGATCCAACATTTAGAGCCTATGCAAGAAGCCCGTACAACAAGAATATTTGGGATCCTATGTCGAATATTTTGGCTTCTATGAGATATGCATTAAGTCGGTACGGATCACTGGCAGCAGCTTATCGAGGTGTTGGATATGAGAATGGCGGCTTAGTTTCTCAAGATGGGCTATATCGAATGGGTGAAGGTAATAAGAAAGAGATGGTCATTCCGCTTGAGAAACCTCAACGGGCTGCTGAATTAATCCAACAAGCTGTTGAGTATCTTGGACTTGATATGTTCAACTCAAGCATAATGTTGCCAGAAATGTTCCAAACACCAACATTCTCACCGTCGAATAGTACGTTTAGTAACAATAACCAAATGAACTATGAAGGTGGTGGCATGAAAGACTTTACATCATCTATGGTAACAACATTGATGAATGCCATTTCTGCCATGGGTGCAACGCCAACACAGGCGCCAAATGGAGATATTATCATTAATATTGGCGGCAAAGAATTTGGTCGTATCGCTGTTAAAGAAATTAACAAGTACCACCAACAACTCGGGTATACCGAATTAAACATTTAGGAGGATTGATCTGATGGCTGGATATTTAAAAATAAACGGAGTTACGATCAAAACTCCTAAAAAGTTTACAGCTGGAATTCAAGGAGTTGATGGCGACTCTGGTCGTAATGCTAAAGGAGACATGGTGCGCGACTATATTACAACAAAGAGAAAGATGGACCTTGAGTGGGGACCACTGACTGACGCAGAAATTTCGCCAATTTTAAAAGCGGTGATGCCTGTTTTCTTTGAAGTAACTTATCCAGATCCTATGGAAGGCGGTATTGTCACGAAAACTTTTTACGTGGGTGATCGATCCTCCCCAGCATATTCCTGGCATGACAAATTGCCTAAATGGGAAGGATTAACAATGAGTTTTATTGAAAGGTAGGTGAGGTAAATGTGTTAGTAACTAGTGACGAAATTAAAGCCGCATGGTTGAAGCCCTCAAGGCAATTGTCTATTCGTGTAAACATTAATGGTACTACTTATGGCAGTGGGGATATTACCTCATTGTCTTTTGATTCAGGAAGCATATCTGGTGAAACGTATCAGATTGGTTCCACATATATGAACTCTGTAAAAATAGTTTTTCCTTCAATTATTGAAAGTATAAAAGAAGATATAGAAGTAATTCCCGAATTAGCAATATTGCTGGAAGGGGATTATCAATATACCAAGCTAGGGCATTTCTACGTATCTGAATTCGATCGAGATAGAAATAGCAACAAAACAACAATAACTGCTAACGATAAAATGATGTACATGGAAAGTGTTTTTGAATCTAACCTAACCTATCCAAAACCTTATAGGGAAGTTGCTTTAGAAATAGCAAATCTTTCGGGTGTTGAGGTAAATCAAGCATCATTTTCATCGTTAGGAATTTCCTCTATAGCCGAACCTGAAGGTTACACCTATCGGCAAGCAATTGGGTTGATTGCTCAATTTGAAGGAGGATTCGCAAGTTTTAATAGAGATGGTGAACTTGAAATAAGAAGACTTGCACCTACTTCATTTGAGGTGACTCCGGAAAGCTATCTTTTAAAAGGCTTCACTAAAAATGAAGTGAGCTATAGAATTGGTGGTATTTCTGTTAAAACAGGTGAAGAAGAAACGGATGTAATTCGAGTGGGTTCACTAAATGGTTCGCAAGTAATTCTTGAGAACAAAGTGATGACCCAATCTTTGTTAGACATTATGTGGAATCTTGTTAAAGACATCAACTATTTTCCGTATGAATTAAAATGGCGAGGGTGTCCACCGTTAGAAGCTGGAGATTGGTTTTATGTAGAAGATAAAGACGGAAAACGATACTCGGTGCCAAATCTTTCATATAGTATGACGTTCAATGGAGGTTTGACTGCCGAGTCAAAAGCTACAACGAATTCAAGTTCTCAAGCTACTTATAAATACAGAGGACCATTAAGTCAACGAGTTGATTACTTAGACTCAATTCTAAGTGCTAATAAGTGGAACTCAAACTATTATGATCAAACCGAACCAACCAATCCTAAAGAAGGTGACATTTGGTTTAAGCCAAATGGACAGGACACTGAAATTTGGGTGTATCGAAATGTTGATGGAAATCTAAAATGGGTAATGAAAATCACATCAACCGGTGACCCTGAACTCGCACAAGCTATAGAAGAAGCAAAACAAGCAGGCGAACAAGCCAAAGAAGTCGCTGAACAAGCAAAATTAGATGCGGAATCCGTCCAGTCCAAAGCCGATGCAATAAGAATTGATGTTAATGGTCTTGTTTCCGATGTTACTACGATCAATGGGACAGTTAGTTCTATTAGTAGTAAAGCTAACGATGCTTATAATAAGGCGAATGCTGTCGAAGGTAGAACAGCAACGCTTGAAACCTCAGTGAATGGTTTAACTGGAAGGATCACAGATGTTGAATCGACTGCCACAAGTACCACTAAAAAACTGAATGAGTTAGTCGTCACGGTGGATGGGCAGAAGCAAACAATTGCAACGGTTACAACAACAGCAAACAGCGCCTTGAATAAGGCGAACGTTTTGGAATCAACTATTGATGGTGTTACACAGACGTTGACTAGTGTGGAAGAATGGCAGAATGACTTCAATATTTCTGCAAGAAATCTAGTGCCCAACAGTTCCTTTTACGATGATAGCATTGGGTGGGTAGCCTCGCTTATTACAAGTATTACATCAAACGGGTCATACACAAGAGTTGTTAAGGAAAGTACATCCACAAACAGATCAACTATATCACGTAACATCACAGATGGAAGATTTAAGCCAGACACTCAATACACATTGGGGATTATGGTCTACGTGGAATCAGTTTCCAACAATGCTACTTCTACAGGGTCAAATGCCTTCTTGAGAACAAATAACGGTGCGATGCTGGATGCACCGATAGGTCATATTGATTTCAGTAAAGTAGGCGAATGGCAAATTGTAAAAGGAACTGGCAGGACAAGAGTCGGCACATGGGTAAATGATCCTCAAATAACTATTGCGTTGCAAGCAAACATTACTTGTATCATTAGAATCAAAGAGTTTGTGATTGTCGAAGGGAACAGATACTTAGGCTGGTTACCTGACCCAGATAATTTAGCAACTGTGACTAAAGTCAATCAAATTGAATCAACAGTAGAAGGAACGATTCAAACTGTTGCAAGTGTCAAGAACACCGCTGATTCTGCTCTAAACAAAGCAACGCAAGTCGAAACAACTGCGAATGGCCTGAAAACAACCATATCAAGCGTTGAGACAACCGCTAATTCTGCTTTAACTAAAGCTACACAAGTTGAGTCAACCGCAAATGGTATTAGACAGACTGTGACTGAAGTTCAGTCCCAACTTGGTATTACTAATATCAAAACGGCCCTTGCTGGTGGGCTTGTAATTACCGATGATCCAGAGTTCCGCAAAGGAAACAATGGGTTAATTGTTTACAACAATGCTAATAACGGCGTGATCACTCTGACAAGAGAATCAGCTATTAGCGGAGGCACGCAGCCTACCAATTCAAACGCTCGCATGAAAATTACTGTGACTGGTTCAGCAAATCCACAATTTGGTGGGATATTAAGACTTACTCAATCACGTGTTAACGCAAAGTTTGTAATTAGGTTTACAGCCTTGTTACCAATAGGACGTAGATTTATGCACGCAAATAACAGTATGGGTGATGGCGCAAGAGTAACATGGCTTACTTCTACTGCGGGAACTGGACTTTGGACTGAATATATGTACCTTGTTGAATGCGGCACAGGCGGAACTTTCAGTACTTTTGGTCATCTATATGTACTGGATGGGACTGTTCCGACAGCGGCTAACCCCCTTAATTGGTACATTGCAAGATATGAGATTATTGACATTTCTCAGTCCCAACAATCACAGATTACTCAGCTGTCAGACAATATAAATCTGAAAGTTGAAAAAAACGATATAGTCAATCAAATCAATATATCGACGGAAGGAGTTTTGATTTCTGGAAGTAAAGTTCAAATCACTGGTCAGACTTATATTGAAAATGGGGTTATCGGAAGAGCGCAGATAGCAAATCTTGCAGTTGGAACTGCGCAAATTGCAGATGCGGCGATCACTGATGCTAAAATCGGTAGTCTTTCAGCGACCAAGATTACCACTGGAACGCTTAATGCAGCGAATGTGAACATTGTTAACTTAAATGCTAGTAGCATATCGACAGGAGAGTTAACGGGAATCAACATACGTGCTGCAACTTTCTATGGATCTAGCGGTTCTGGGAATATGCAGTTAAATGGTGTTGACTTAAGATTTGATACATCCTCAAACAGTTTCCGACTTAATTATAACGGTATAGTTAATGTCAACACGAGTTACGGAACACGTGCACTAGCTTTCTTTAATGAAGGCATAAATATAGCTGCTAGTTCTAGCAATAGTGGAAACTTTCGAAACTCTGGATTAACTCTTTCCGGGGATAGCACGTATGTCGACTTTTACAGCATCGGTTCAACAAGTGCAAACGGACGATTGCTCTACTCTGGAAATAGTATAACGCTAAATAACTTCAGAACTGGTAAGCGAATAAGCTTAGCGAACAACTTTGATTTGTATGTATCGAGTTTAAACGTTCACAAAACAAATGATTCTGATTGGTCAGGAGTATATGCAGCATCATTTACCAATAGCTCAGAACGAAGATTAAAGACTAATTTGGTATTACTAAAGGATAGTCTGTCTGTTCTGCAAAAAATGAAATTTTATGAATATGATCGTATTGATACGTTGCAACATCAATTGGGGCCTGTGCTTGATGAGGCGCCCGAAAAAATAATCCAAGGTCAAGGGATTGATCAATATTCCTTTATAACTTTAGTAGCTACTTCATTACAGGAGCATGCAAAAAAAACTTCGCAAAATATTGATATGTTGGCATTAAAAATAGATAACTTGCAAAATGAATTTAATCAATTAAGAAATGCATCGTGAGGGGAATAAAATGAACAACAAAATTTGTATCAAACTTAAAAACAAAGAGATAACAACAGCGATCAATTTTTTAGATAGAATGAATTTAAAACCTAAAGATAGTAGGCATCGTTCAAAATTTGTAAAGCAATTAAACAAGGCGCTTTTAGAACTTTCTGAAGAGGAAAAAACGTTGATGAATAAATTCGAACTTATAGATTCTAATGGGCAACTGAAATCGGATAATGATCGAAGAATTGATAATGTTTTGGCTTTTAATAGAGAGCAGACGATACTTCTTGAAGAAGAAATTATTGTAGAAGGGGGCATGTATGCTAAAAATCTTTCAGAAGTCCAACGTATATTGAGTGAATATGACGGTGTGTTATCCGGTGAAGAAGCTCAAATTTACGATCGTTTAATGGATGAATTTGAGTCCCAAGATAACGAATAAAAAATAGAGGGAGAAAATACTATGGCATTAGAAACGAAGAAATCTATCAACATTTCAGGAGAATCGAAAATAAATGGACAACAGGTTATTTATCTAACAGCAAATGTTACAACAGATAGTGCAGGAAATACGAATATTAATCAATCAATTGTCAATCAAGATTTATATCGACAAAATCGAACAGAATGCAGAAGTGATATTGAGAGCTTTCAGGGGAAGGTTTGGACTGTAGAAGACGATTTGCTAAAAGAAGTAGAAGGGCAGCCTTAGAAGGTTGCTTTTTAATTTATTGGAAAATATGCGACACATGTTCAATTGATTGGTATTAGAATGAAAGATTTTTTGGAAATCGAATTTTTCTTAAATAATAGATAAGGTGGTAAATATGGTGATTATTGATAATGGAGTGTTACTAAATGAATTTCGAGGGTTGTTGACAAATGGTTATGTGCAGGTGTTCTTGTGGGTAGTGGTAGGAGATATCGTGACAGGACTTTGCAAAGGGGTATTTATCAAAGACGCTAATAGTACAAAAGGATTACTTGGCATTGTTAAGCATATGCTAGTTGTGTGCTTAGTGATCATTGCTTATCCGTACCTAAAGATTATGAATCTCGAGACGTTTGCGACCGCATTCGTCTTTTTCTATATCGCAGTTTATGGAATCTCAATTATTGAAAATCTTGGACAACTGGGGATTCCAATTCCAAACTGGGTAAAAGAAAGACTAACTAAATTACAAGATAGTAATGAAAATCCAAAACCTAAAGTAACAGAAATCAAAATCGATTATGGTGATGGTCAATCTGAAACCCAAGCTCTGGATAGTAAAAATGTTCCAGACTATGGCGATGGCCAAGAATTTACAGAAAAGAAGGAGTAGCCGATCGGCTGCTTCTTTTTTTAGAGAGGATGATTGATATGAGTTTCATCAAATACGAGTATATCAATATTAATGAGTACTCAAGACCAGGTATCAGGAATAACGGTATTGATGGTATCGTTATGCACTACACCGCCAACAATGGTGGCACCGCACGCAATCACAAGAACTATTTTAATAATCTAAAAGGAACCTATGCTTCTGCTCAACTGTTTGTAGATGATATTGAAGCACTCTGTATCATTCCCTTGAATGAAGTTGCGTATCACGCCAACGAAATTAGCAAATACAATGCAGATGGTTCACGCTATCGTCCACTGTATTCTAAGATAGGCAACGCCAACTATTCAACGATTGGTGTTGAAATGTGCCTAGATACGAATGGTAACATTACGGAAAAGACATTTCAAAATGCTGTGAAGGCTGTCAAAGAATTGATCGCCATTTATCCTCATATTACGAGAGAGAAGATTTGGCGCCACTTTGACGTAACAGGCAAAAACTGTCCAGCTCCTTGGGTGGCGAAACCAAGCGAGTTCGAACGATTCAAGAACGCAGTTTTCAGCAATACAAGCAACAACACACAAGAAAACACACCACAAATTCAACCAAAGAAAGTAGGAGAAACCATGTTACTATTTAGAAATCAAAATGATCCGAAAGTTTACTTTTTGACAGGAAACAAATTTACTCATGTGAAAACAGAAGGTGATTTGAAAAAAATCCAAGCGATGATGGAAAAAGCAGGCTACGACACTCAGATTCACACAGATCCAATTCAAGTTGCGTATCTCCGCAAGGTAGCGACAGAAGTATAAAAAATATCCGTTCTATTCTGAGTGCGGATTTTTTAAGGAGTTGTCAGCATGACTAATGAAACCAGAGCACAAATTCGCAGTATACTATGGCAATATAAAAAAATCGAAAAAACGTTCAAAGAGTTCTCAGACATTATTGCAACAGATAGGAACCCTTATATGGAGTATCCGTTAGGGGAAGAAAATCCAAGTTGGACAATGAATCAAATTTTGTTTTACAAATCCTTTTTGAGAGTAGTTAATAGTGTCTTAGAAGATTCGACACTTGATGTTAGAGATATATTTTACGTGAAGTATTACAACGGCCATTCGAAGAAATGCCTAGCGGTTGTATCGGCGGAAACTTTTCTAAGCGAATCTACTATAAAGAGAAGAGATGCAGAATTTATTAATGAAATCGCAAAGAGGTTAGGCTGGTTATCGGTTTGACCTCTTTTGATTTGTACTTCGATTTATACTATAAGTGGAAATGGTAAACATGTTTCGAACTCGTGGACGCACGAAATAAATTTCCATAGGAGGCTTTAAATTTGGGTAGTATAAATAATATGATTCAGTGGTTTAAAGACCGAGAAGGTAAAGTAAGCTACAGCCAAGACGGACGCTTGGGACCTAATAGTTATGACTGTAGTTCCGCAGTGTATTTCGCTTTGATTGCTGGTGGATTTATCCCAGTGGGAAGTATGGGGTGGACCGGATCGTTACACGATACAACTTTACCGCCTATCGCAAAAAAAATTTCACGATCGGAATGTCGCAGAGGTGACATTTTCCTATCAAAGTATTGGGCAAATGATGGGCATACGGGAGTCTTTTTAGATAACGGTACAATCATTCATTGCAATGCATATGATGATAACATTCGAACAACTGTAGCAGAAGGACGAATGGGCCCATCACCAACTGAATATTATAGATTGAATAATGCAGATGATGAAAATATGCCAGATACAGAAAGCGAGGAAATGTTAATGTGGGTATTTTACCAAGCAAACAAAAATGTACCAGTTCGTTGGTTCAATGGAGAGCATGCATATGCTATCGGTCACGCTGATGAGATGAAAGCAATTCAGCAAATTTATAAAGCGAACACAGGTAAAGATGTTCCGTTTTTGACAAATTGGACTGATGCAACTCCTTATCATAATCGTTTGGCCAATGTCTTGAATCGAACACCTGATTTTTAAAATCATCAGGAGGAGGAGAAAGAATGGCTAATGAAAATATGAAACTATCTCAGAACGGTTTTGAGTTGATTAAAAGTTTTGAAGGGTTAAGTTTGACTGCCTACCAAGATGTTGTCGGCGTTTGGACAATAGGGTATGGTCATACACAAGGTGTATACGCTGGAATGACTATTACTTTAGAACAAGCAAACAACTTTCTGAAGCAGGATATAGAAAACCATTTACCCGGTATTTATAAATATGTTACGGTAGAATTGAACCAAAACCAGTTTGATGCCCTAGCAAGTTTTCACTTTAATTTGGGTGTAAATATTTTACAGGGTTCTACACTGTTAACTTATATCAATTCAAAAAATTGGCAAGCAGCAGCTAACGAAATGAAAAAATATGTAAATGGAAATGGCTCTGTGATACCGGGGCTTGTGACACGAAGACAACTTGAAACTGATTTGTTTTTAACACCAGTAAATGACAATACAGTAAATGAAAGAGAGGAAATATTGATGTGGGTATTTTATCAAGCAAATAAAAATGCGCCTGTGCGTTGGTTTAATGGTCAGCATGCATATGCAATTGGACACGAAGATGAAATGAGAGCAATTCGACAAGTGTATCATGCGAATACAGGAAAAGAAGTCCCATTCTTAACAAACTGGACAGACGCTGCGCCTTATTATAACCGTCTAGCGAATGTTTTAAATCGTAAGCCGGATTATTAACAACTGATTCGTTACAGATAAAAAGCTCCTTGTTCAAATTAGAGTAGGGAGATTTTTTATTATTTTGAAAGTAATTTAGCTTGTATTAAATTGATTTATACCTTAGACTTTATCGTGCAACATGCATTAATCTAAGAAGAGTACTGGCGCAGGAAACTTGGGGAAGTTTTTCTGGACTGCGACCAGTACTCTTCGTATTTATTTTATCATTGTTCTTACTTAATAGATATTATCATTCAGAAATCCGTCTAAATTATCTACTTATCTTCAATAATTATCATGGAAATTAGCCAGCTATATTATAAATAGTAATGAAATTAATTTTTTATCGAATCTGAAAGATTGATAAAAGTTAAGAATGCGTTAGATTTATTTTAGAGGTGATTCTATGAAAGTCGATAAATTACATTATAGAAAAGTAATTAATAATGCAAAACACCTAGAATACAATGCAATACGATACTTTCAGTCTCTTTCTGATCAAAGCAACCTCGAGAAAATTAATGAGGAATTAGACTATTTAATCAAAAATGATGTTTATCATAAGATATCACGTACATCTCGTAAGTCATTTTTAGGAGATCAAATATTCATTAGAAAAAATCTTGAGCAGGATTTTAAACTTGTGGAGAAGTATACAGCTTTTTTTGACCAGCATGAAATGTGAAAAACTTTTTCATCTAATTGTGCCACTCCTCCCCGGGAGTGGTTGGTTTTGTACCTTTAGCTCAGTTGGTTAGAGCAGACGGCTCATAACCGTCCGGTCGTAGGTTCGAGTCCTACAAGGTACATAAATGCCTCTCTGCTAGAAAGTTTGTTTATAAGAATATATTTTCTTGTTAGAAATACTATTTGTGTTACAATTAAGAAAAGATCAATAATGGAGAGTATAAAAATGAATAGACTAGCTCAAATTTTTATTTGTAATCAAGTACAAGGTGGGAATGAAAATCAACCCTCAATATTAGTTAACCCTATGTTAACTATACCTTTGTTGGCGATTCCCAATAATTTTTCGTTTGTTATTTCATTGTTAACTACAGGAATCGATTATAGTGAAGTTGAAAAGTTTTCTATCAAAGTTCTTAATCTGGATGCTAATAATTATAATAGGAGAATTTCATTTAGTAATACTTTACCTAAAGATAATTATATAGACGCCTCAAACACGACAGCTCAAAACACAGCGTTTAATTTTGAGATGAATAATTTTATTTTTAGAAATGAAGGTATGTATCAAGTAGAAATCACTATTGACGAAGATAAATTTGTTCAGAATTTTAATGTGGCAGTAGTTGATGAGGGTGATTTATAGATGGATATGGCAATAGGAGATTTCAGAGTAACAAAGGTAAATATTTTTTCGGATTCAATATCTAATAAAAATGATTTATATGATGATGTTATTAAACTTTCGCAATTAACCGAGAAGTCATATGTTAGTAATGTAACATCCCTGAATATAACTATGCCATCAAGTAAAATGTATCAAATAAAATTCAAAGAAATAGATACTATTGACGTATCCGCAAAAAATTTAGTTTTTCAATTGAACATCCCTTTTGATGCGAAGAAAATAGAGGAGGAGAGAGAAGTTATGATCAATAGACATTCTTTTGAAACAAAGATTACAAATTATTCTTTAATCATATTCTTACTGGTTTTTATAATTTTCAATTTTGTAAATCTAATGGTCGGTTTTTCTTTCTATCTATTTATTCTTCTGCTATTGATGTTTACAAGTGCTATAGGATTGCTCTTTTTTACAAAGAAATTTCTTAAATATAATCGGGAGGCACAAGCTAGTGGAAAACGTTAAGGTTGATGCAACTAAAGTCTTACTACATTTATGGCCGCTTTGGTTGGCACAACTTATTTTTCTAGGGGCATTTGGATGGGGAATCATGCTTATTACAAAAAATTTTAGCAATGAGGTGCATGCTGTTATAGGGTTCTACGCATGGCTTGTTATGGGATTTCTTGTGAATGGTTCAGGCATATTGTATGTTCTTAATGATGTAAATGTAATGAATAAATATGGATTAACTACTGCTGATCCAAGTCGAGCGGACAAATAAAGTAAATCAAATACCCCTTACTCTTTTGAGTAGGGGGCTTTTTTCATTGCTTCAAATTCAATCATAATCTTCGTCTTTCCGATCACCGAATACTTCTTCACAACAAACTGTTTGCGATCGTTATACTCACCAGCAACCGCAATCTGCATCTCCTCATCCACATCTGCCAAAAAGTTCAAACTATGCGTAGCAATCAAACAATTCACTCCATCAAGCGAGAACCGCACCAAAGGGGTCTTGCTCATCTTCAGTACTCGTATCTTCGATACACAGCCTTTCATCGTTTTCATAACAATCGCCTCCGTATGCTTGTACATAATAGCGACAATCCGTTTTACCTAAAGTGACAGCAACATAAAACTCGACACATTTTTCGCCGTATAAAGCTTCCTGTGACTCTGAAATACTGTCTGGGAATTCATTTATAAAATCAGATAGAGATAGGTATCCTTGTTCGTATTGGCTGATTATGTTCATATCAGTTACCGCCAGGCTTATACTTTGTGCTCGGATCGTATTTTCGAAGAATCTCGTCTTGCGTCCTAACATGATCAAACAGGTAGTTGTCACCATCTTTCTTAAATACATAAGCTAATTCTTTTGGGTAACCACTGTAGCTTGATGGTACGGTAAAGTAGGGTTTCCCGAAATTCTCCATCGTCCGAACAAACTGGTCGTACATGAAATGTGCTGGACCCATTCTCTCGACAAACTCGTAGTAATATCTTTCTAATGCATAGGTTCTTTGATGCGCTAACGGTATTTGCATATCAATCACTCCTATTCCATTTCGACATCAGCGAGAGAATCTGACAGTACTTCAAATAGATTTCTACTTTCCATAAATTTAAGCCAATCATTGTAAGGGTCTAATGATCGACTATTTGGAATCTTATCCATATTTTTTACAGTCTGATAGATATTTTGTGCAGCTTGATCCCACATACCGTTAATTGCTTTGTTAACTTTCTTGTCATTCCACTTAGCCTTTCCGGAACGCAGTTTATTCTTAGCAATTTGGAATTCCTCGGCTTTTTGCATAAATACTTCGTAACCAGATAGACGGTTTTCCAAAAGGTTTTTAAAATCATTATATTTCATTTTGACCACTCCTCTTGTTTATTTCATCTTCAGTATACGAACGTTTGTTCGTTTTGTAAAGGGTTTAAATAAAGAATAGGGGGCAAAAAAGGGGCAAAATAACTTTATTAGTTCGAACTAGTTGATTTATTTTTATAATTGAAATTGTTAAAAAGGCTGTTAAATAGGCATTTTTATACTAGTGTAATTGAGTGTGTCAGACGACCTTAGATGGGCGGCATGATGTAAGCAAGCCTTGAGAACTCCTCTTTTGAGGGGTTCTTTTTTTGCATATCTTTTAAAACAAAATTGGAATCAAGAAAAATTTGTCTTTGCCCGATTGGGCCTTTATTCGTATGCTTTATAAAAATCAGTAATGGATAAGCCCTATGATGAATATTTTCAGAATTAATAGTGGAAAAAGGCTTTTCGACATTTAGTGTTGGTAGAGAAAGATACAACTGAAAATTTAGTCATAACCAGTTAGGCAGATTGCTTAACTGGTTTTTGTTTTGCTTGGAAGATTAAGCCTTGAATGAGATAAATTCTTGCTCGAAAGTTGTGGAAATTTCGATAGCCGTAGGCTACTCGTTTTATCACTTTTATCTTGTTGTTTGTTCCTTCTAATGCCCCATTACTATACCTGGTTTTTAAAGCATATTGAATCCCTAATTTGTATTTATTTAAAAACGTCAGCTTCTTACAAAACCATTGTGGGAGGCGTTGATCTAAGCTGTTGATCGTATCGAAAAAGCTTTGGCTGTCCTTGTGTTTAAAGTGATAGAGGAGGAGCTGACAAGTCTCGTAAGCCCTTGTTAATTGTTCGTCATAACTCAAAAGTTCATCGACGATCGCTTTTTGCATCATTGGTCTACGAAAGGATCGATCATATTGATAATTGGAACTATCCAGATCATAGGCATGCTTAAGGAGCAATTTCCAGAATCGCTTCAATCGTCGATACTTTGTCGGTTCCGTTTTTTGAAAGCTGTTCATTGTTTTAATTCGCAACTGGTTTAACGCACGAGTGATTTGTTGGACAATGTGAAAGCGATCGGTCACGATTTTTGCGTTTGGGAAGACCGCCTTTACAAGTTCAAAATAAGGGGCATTCATATCCATCACGACGTATTTCACGTTCGCTCGTGCTTTTCGGGTGAATTTAAGGAAATATGGTTTTAAGAATGCAAGGCGACGATTCTCCAATACGCCGATCAATTGTTGGGTCTGCCCATTCATAAAGACAAAACTCATTTTTCCGCTGCAGGACTTCATTGATTTGAACTCATCAAAACAAAGGACCGAAGGTAACGTATCAAAACGAGGATGATCCGTTTTTAAACAGGTGTGTAGGACACGCAGAACGGTTACGTCAGAGACAAAATAGCGATCGGCAATTTTTTTTCTTGTTGTATTCTTGGCCAGCTCCAAGGCGATTTGAACCTTTAATTCTTTTGAAAGATAGCAGTTTTCATCCACCAAGTTTGTCTGAGCATTGAATGTCGACTGACATTCTTTACAGTAAAAGCGCGTACGTACCAAGCGTAACTCTGTTTTGGTGTCTCGATAAGGCAAAAGTTGAACTTTTGTTTTGTGTGAGCCATTCTTGATGATTTGTCCTTCATTTTTGATGCCACATTTACGGCAATGGCTTGGTATATAGCTAAGTTTGGCATGGATAAGATTGGTGCGAAACCCCTCTTCTTCTACTGTCTCTAACCATTCTTCTTCGAAGAATAAATTTTCATCTGTTAAACCTAACAATTTTCTAGTACAATGATCTATGGAGATATCCTTTCTTGGTTTGGTTTTGTTTTAGACGACTAAATTCTACCAGTTAGGCTATCTCTTTTTCTATCTTTTTTTATAAAAAAAGTGTCAGTAGAAAATCCGTAGATTTTCCACCAACACTAAATATTGTAGAACCGTTTTTTTGTAAACAAATGCGGTTAAAATTACTTTATATCATCAAAAATTTATTTTTAATTTAAGTCTAAGAATAACAATCAATGATTGAACAAAATCAACAAATTATTAAAGAACATAAGCTAAAGTATTTACATAGAGCATATATAAGTAAAAGCAGGCTTTGTGTGGGATGAAATAAGTTGGGGACCCGTTGCCATGGAAAAGGAGAAAAAAAGTGTATAAAAAACTGCTCTTAAGAACAAGAATCCGTCAAAACCAAGAGAGACTCTGATTGATACTTCTCTTTATCTAAAGACCAACTATCAAAGAATACATTTTTTCTCATAGCTATCTAATCAAAAATATATATGGGTATTACTTTGCATAACGAACATCGTACCCCATACCGATACTAAATTCTTCAATTAATTGACTATAATTATAAATGCCTTCATGTTCAGCAATAAAATAGTTCATCATAAATCTGTTTGCGGCATATTCCATTTTGGATTTTAAAACAAAAGAAACTTTGTATAATTCGTAGTTATCTCTGTCTTCACATGCATGTCCCAATTCGTGTAACAACGCTTTTTTCTTTTCAAAATCACTCAAATTATTTTTTATTACAATGATGTTTAAAATTGGAACATATTTTCCATGATCTTCTAGACAATCATCATAGATAATCGTAACATTTAACTTTTCAATTATTTCTAAAATATGAACATCCAAATAAACACCCTCTTATAATTTTCCGTCTAAGTATGCTTTCGCGATCCTTTCCAATACTTCACGGTCGTTTTCTGAAACTTTTTTCCCGTTGTAGCTCATAACTGAGTTTAGAGCTTCCTTAATTGTTAATTCTCTTTGTTTCTCAGACATACCCATGTGAGGATTGTCGGTCCTGCCTAAGATATAGTCCGTTGATACATGAAAGTATTCAGCTATTTTTGTTAGTTTATCAACTGAAGGTGCGCTTTTTCCCCATTTGGTAATTGAACCGCTTGATAATCCAGTTCGCCTTTCAAGCTCAGCAATGCTGATATTTTTTTGTTTAGCCAATTCCTTTACTTTATTCAAAACATTCATTTTTCACACCTCGGAAAATATTCTTTCTTATTCGTTGACTCGGAAAAAAATCAGTGGTATATTAATTTTAAATAGATTGACGTAATATATAGTGGTTTGAGAGTGCATCAGTAGAACATTAAAAATTACTCTTCTATTTTTTTGTTTTTATTATGGAATATTTTCAGTGTTTTGTCAAGGTTTCAGAGGAAAATATTCCGAAATATCAGGTGATTGAAATAGTAGAACAAATATCATTTTTAGGAAAATAGCTTGGATGACTGATACTTGATTTTTTGACCGCAAGAGCAAAGAGCACCTGTTCTAGGTACTTTAGCAATTCTATGACAATTTGGACATTTTTGATCAATGCCACCACGTTTATCAATAATTTCTTTTGCGATTAATTCAGGTTTGTTTATTTTTTTTAGGAAATTATCAAATATTTTAAGGTTAAGCTTTTTATTGATATAGATCCCTCCGTATCTTATTTAATAAATTTTTAAGTGATAAAGATATTATAACAAATATATCAAATAGGAAGTAGGCGTACTTTTAATTCTATTAAAAGAAATAAGTTGGAGGATTGAAATATGGCAGAAATAAGTTGGATAAAATTAAAAACAATGATGTTTGATGATGAAAAGATCAAATTAATTCAAGCAATGCCACAATCAGATGCTATTTTAATAATTTGGATAAGATTATTAATTTTAGCAGGGAAAACGAATGATGAAGGAATAATTTATGTTCAAAAAAACATGCCTTATACGGAAGAAGGCTTATCGATTCTTTTTAATAAAGAGACCAAAACGATACAATTGGCGCTTGCAACATTAGAGGAATTCAATATGATTGAAAGGATAGATGGCGGCTTTATATGTATTAGCAAATGGGAAAAACATCAAAACATTGACGGTATGGAACAAATAAGAAGGAAGAATGCTGAGCGAAACCGCAAATATAGAGAGCGCAAAAAGAAAGAGCAGCAGTTGTTAGAAAAAAATGCTGGCGTGACATCACGTGATACCACAGAGATAGATTCAGAAATAGATATAGAAGTAGATGGAAATAAAGATAAAGAAACAGTAACTTAAAAAAAGCAGCCGTTACTCATGTTCTCCATATGTATGGTAACTACCAAAATGTTCCTTTAAGTTATGATCAATTAAGCAAATTAAAGCATGAGTTTCCAGATGATTGGGAACAACGCATTAATATAGTTTCTGAATACTGTGAATCAACTGGAAAGGCCTATAAGAATTATTTAGCGACAATTAGGAACTGGGCAAAAAAAGACAAACGGAGTGCTAAGAACAATACATCGGAAAATAAACAATATTTAAGAAGAGAAAGTATTCCTAATTGGGCGAATGAACCAACCAACTACTCTAAGGATAAATCAACAATTACAGAAGATGACTTAAGGAGATTTTTAGAAGATGCCAATGAAGAAAGATTTTAGTAAACCTGTAAAATTAATTTACAAATTGCTTCCGCCAGAACAGCAGACACTTATGGAATTCTCTCTGAAATCTATGATTGGTTACGTGAAGGAAACAGGAAATACAGAAACTCGAGAAGCTGAAGCAAAGTTTAGAACATTTATGTTTATTTATCGTCACTACTTAATCAGTGAAAAAAAAGTGGTCGAAAACTATTTTGGAAAAAGTTTTTTTCGTGCCTCAACAGATGAACTTTGGCAAGAAGCACAACAATTATATGCTACTTTGAAGAAAGAAAGTCGATAATTTAGAAGCAATGGGTGTTTAACAAGAACAAATTTTCGAGATAAAAGTAAATTGAGGAGGACAATCATTTGGAAAAATGGCGAGTAGAAAGAGTCAAAGCAGTGCTGAAGGATTTTCATTATATGGAACAGTATATCAAAAAGCTTGAACGGGAGATTCTAGTTCCCTATCAGGAAGCTGGTAGAAGGAATAGTAACGAAGAAATTCGTCTGGATGTTTTGACTAACAATTTTTGGACTATCCACACACATAAGCAGATTAGAGATTTGAAGCGAAGCAGTTTTGCTGTAAAAAAGTTGTTAGAGGAATGTGATAATGATACTGAAACAATCATTAATGAGTTATACATCAAAAAATTTACTCAATATACCATGCAAGGATTGGTTAATCAGAGAATAATCCTTGTAAGTCTAAGCACTGCCAAAAGACTACGTGATAGATTTTTTGAAGAATTAGATAAGCAACTTGATTTTTGAACTTTTTTTGAACGTTAGGGATTGGAATAATAATCTAAAATAATATTAGCAAGTACCATTCTAATGAAAGATCAAAGCTTTTCTCACTAGATCGTTCAAAACAAATATTTGAGTTCTTGAATGACTAATGGTGTTACTAATCGTAAGGATAAAACAATTATATGTCTTGCCGTTTTTTGAAAAGAAGTTCTGGTAGATGAAAGTGAATAATTTCTAAAAGCTATAATTCTTTCTTATAACGAAACTATCACAAACATGACTCCAGTGACTAACTGATTATTTTGTAGTTTCTTTGAAGTGTCTTTACTGATAGATAACAACATAAAAAATAAAAGAACTGAGCGGTTTCAATTCTAACTGAAAGCAGGTGTTAAATGTTAAACGTAGGCGAACTTTCAACTTGGGCGGGATGGATTTTGTCAATAATTGGTTTGTTTGCATTTCTGATTAAGCCAGTTATGTCTAATTTCACCAAAATAACAGAAAATCTAAATAAGCTTGGGCATAATCTTGATCTGCTTACGAGAGATCTTGAGGCTAGTAAGTCAGACCGTGTTGCAATACATGATGAACTAAAAAAACATGATGAGCGATTAGACCGTCATAATGATCGTTTAATTGAGCATGGTGAACAAATAAAATCTTTATGGAAGGAGAATAAATAGAGTGAAGATGACGAACAGACAATATGATTCAGTAAAAAAAATTTTAACTCTGGGCATACCTGCAATAACGGCGTTTGTTGTGACGATGGGAGGGCTTTATCATTTTTCGACAGATATTATTGTCGGAACAATCACAGCAGGTGCAACGTTAGCAGGCGTTTTTCTTAATATTGCTAGTAATCATTATCGAGAGGACAAAAAAAAATATGATGATAGTCAGACAAATGCTGATTAGTTAATGGACAATCGTAACTGTGAATGTATTAGAATCAGAAGATAATTATCATTGATTAGATGTATATGTAACCTTTGATAGAAATATGATTCAAAAAAACAAATCTATAAATAGGATTATTAATTTGAAAAAGAGGTGGCAATATGGTATTGAAAGATGTTCATGGAGGACACTGGGGATTAAATATGATGGATCCGGGAGCGATAAGTAATGGCTACAAAGAAGCGGAAATCGCTCATAGTATAAATAATTTGATGGTGAAATATACAGGTGTACCTGACACGTCGGATTACTTAGGAAAAACAGTCTTGGAGAACTTGGAAAATATCGTTGACAATATGAATAAGCGTCCAGGTGATTATCACATTAGTAATCATCTGAATGCATATAACGGAATCGCAAGCGGCGTTGAAGTGTGGTATTTGGAAGGGGATGAGGAGTCGCGGCAGATGGCTGCGAAAGTATCTGCTGTCATTGCAAAAACTACAGGACTTTACGATAGGGGAGCAAAAGCAACAACAGGGTTATATGTGATTCGCAACTCAATAGGAAGAACATTGCTTATAGAATGGGGGTTTATTGATAATCAAGACGATTTAAGAAAACTATTACCAAAAATGGAAAAAGCAGTACAAGAAGTTGTTAAATTATTCGGGTATAGCGGTAACCTGCCAAAACCTGGAGAACCAAATACACAAATAAAGAAAGTAGGGAAAATTATGTTGTTATTCAGAAGCCCAAACGATCCGAAAGTATATTTTTTATTAGGGAATAAATATGCCCATGTTCAATCTGAAAGTGATTTGAGTAAAATCAAAGAGTTGATGACAAAATACGGTTATGATACGACGGTTTGTACCGACGAAACTCAGATTTCTTATATCAAAAAAGCATCATTCAGCGAGTAAAAGAAGGAATGAGCCCCTGCTTTTTTGGGGTCTGTTTTAGAGGTGATAATATGACAAATGAAACTAGGGCACATATTCGCAGTTTGCTCTGGCAATATAAAAAAATCGAAAAATCACTGATAAGATTATCTGAGATCAGTGATACAAAAAAAGAACTGGATATAACAGCCTTGACCCATGAAGGAAGTAAGAATTGGTCGTTGAACCAAATAATTTTTTTTAAAATATTTGTAAATACTGTCAATACGATTTTAGAAAATTCGACAGTTGATGTTAGCGATATCTTTTATGTCAAATACTACAATGGGCATTTTAAAAAAAAACTAGCGATAGTTTCTGCAGAAACTTTTCTTAGTGAATCCACTATTAAAAGAAGAGATTCGGAGTTTATCGCTGAGATTGCCAAAAGGCTAGGGTGGCTTTCAGTTTGATCTCTTTTATCAAACTTTCCTCGTTATAATAAAGGTGGAAATAAGAAACATGTTTCGAACTCGTGGACGCACGAAGTACATTTCCGCGGAGGTGATTTTTTTGGGAAGTATTGATAACATGATTCAATGGTTCAAAGATCGAGAAGGCAAAGTGACATATTCAATGTCTGATCGATTAGGTCCCAGTAGTTATGATTGTAGTTCCGCAGTGTACTATTCTTTGATTTCAGGAGGCTTTTTACCAGTAGGCAGCATGGGGTGGACAGGAACTTTGCATGATATAGCGTTACCATCGATTGCAAAAAAAGTAAATAGAACGGAATGTAAAAAAGGAGACATCTTTATCTCCAAATATTGGGCTACCGACGGACATACAGGGATTTTTATGGATAATAATAATATTATTCATTGTTCCTCCGGACGTAATGGCATTTATACTACACCAGCTGCTGGTGGTTATATGGGACCAGAGCCTACTGAATATTATCGATTAAACACTACAAATGATGGAAACATACCAAATAAGGAAAGTGAGGATATGCTAATGTGGGTATTTTATCAAGCAAATAAAAATGCACCGGTTCGCTGGTTTAATGGAAAACATGCTTATGCTATTGGACATGAAGATGAAATGAGAGCAATTCGACAAATTTATCATGCAAATACAGGGAAAGAGGTTCCGTTTCTTACAAATTGGACAGATACTTCACCTTACTACAACCGCTTGGCAAATGTTTTGAATCGCAAGCCTGATTATTAATAAGCAGATAAAGGGAGGAAAGTAATGGCAAACGAAAATATGAAGCTTTCTGAAACTGGTCGTAATTTAATCAAAGAATTTGAGGGATTGCGCCTGACTGCCTATCAAGATTCAGTTGGTGTTTGGACGATCGGTTACGGGCATACTCAAGGTGTCTACTCAGGAATGACAATTACTGAAGCTCAAGCAAATATATTTTTAGACCAGGATGTTATCAGTCATGCATCTGGAATTTTTAAATATATAACCGTTCAACTGAATCAAAACCAATTCGATGCTTTGGTAAGTTTTCATTTCAATTTAGGCGCAAATATTTTACAAGAAACTGCATTACTAACATATATAAATTCTAAAAATTGGCAACAAGCAGCCAATGAGATGAATAAGTATGTTAATGCAGGAGGAAAACCGCTAGAAGGACTGATTCGTAGACGAAAAGCTGAGACAGATCTTTTTCTAAGGGTGGTAGATGATAGTACAACGAAAGAAAGTGAGGAAATTATGATGTGGGCATTTTATCAAGCAAATAAAAATGCGCCTGTGCGCTGGTTTAATGGAGAACATGCGTATGCAATTGGGCACGAAGATGAAATGAGAGCAATTCGACAAGTGTATCATGAGAATACAGGAAAAGAAGTCCCATTTTTGACAAACTGGACAGACTCTGCACCGTATTATAATCGCTTAGCGAATGTCTTGAACCGTAAGCCAGATTATTAAAAGAAATACAATAAAAATCCTGCTCGGGTTCGAGCAGGATTTTCTTGTTTTCTTCTAAGTCTTTCGAAACTTTTCCTATAAGTGTTTATCTAAGAATATTAATGCGGAACTCTTACTATAGCTCTTTCAAAAAAAGCTGCATAAAAATATACAAATATGGACCACTCTGCAGTTGCGAATATACATCACCAACAGTTCAAATAAAATAGAAAGCGGTAACAATAATCATTTCTTTTCATGGTATACTAAAAAAAATTTGAAGAAGGTGATTTTGTGCAGCTGGTAAACCCTTGGGAAAATATAAAGATAGAAAAACTAAATACTTCAGAGCTCTATTATTTTGATAATGATATTCATCTGCTGTTCGTTCTGATCGGCGATGTTTCGATTCAAGACAGTGATCAGCTATTTGTTTTGCAAAAAGACGATTTTCTAGTTGTTCCTAAAGGAGAAAAAATCTTGATCCAGAACAACAATGCGGAAGTGTTCACACTGACTTTGTCTTATGATTTTCCCCTGAACACAAAGGATAATGATATTGAGTATATCTTTCAAGGCAACTCTATTGAAAAACAAAGTACTGTTAACAATGAGATTCGTAAATACATTCATCGCTTGTTGCAATTATTTGTTTATAAAGAATATAACCAGAATGCGTTTGCCTTTCAAAATTATTTTGCGCTGATCGGAAATCTGGAAAAGCATTTTCGAAAAAAAGAGACCATGGACCGTAAAAAAAGTACAACGAAAAAAATTGAAGAAATCAAGTTTTACATCGACAATAATTTTCAAAAGGATATCAAATTAGCGGATGTCGCCAATAATCTGTACTTGTCTGAACAATATATTTCTCGAGTCTTTTCTAAAGAAGTTGGGCTTTCGATCAGTGATTATTTAGTGCAGAAACGTCTGGAAAAAGTCAGGAATGAACTGCTTCATACGGAAAAATCGGTGATTGAAATTGCTTATGATGCCGGTTTTTCCAATATCAATTCTTTCAATCGAATATTTAAAAAGTATCAAGGCCTGACGCCGACTGATTATCGGAAAGAAGTAAAGCAATCAATCGTTGTCTTATCGAATCCTGTGGAAGAGGAGGAGACAGATCTGGCGGATTTAAAGAAGCTGATCGATACGACAACTTCCCATGAAGGAACCGACACTTATGCCATCCAAATCAGCAATGAGAAAAGTTTTGAAAGCTATGCACCGACTTTTTTGATAAATTTAGGGTTTGCACAGGACTTGTTAAGAAAGGATTTTCATGTAGCGCTAGCACGTGTGAAGAAAGATGGACCATTTACTTACGGACGGATTTGGGGTCTATTGTCGCCGGAAATTATCGGTTGTGATCCAGATCAGCTGGACTTTTCACAGACAAACCAAATCCTTGATGCGATCCTTGATGCTGATTTAATTCCATTTCTGGAACTTGGCTTTAAAGGAAAAACAATCTACAAAGATTACACTTCGATTTTGGCGAATCAAGTTTTCAGTAAAAACAGTCTTCACTTGGAAGCGTACCTAAAAACCATTGCTTTGTTTTTGAAGCACTGTATCAACCGCTATGGTCGGGTCGCTGTTGAAAAATGGCAGATCGAGATATGGAAACCGCATCCCATCGTCTTACAAGCGATCCAAGCTCCATTTCTTGGTGAAGTCTTTTATGATGATACGCGGTTAAAAATTACGCGAGCCAAGGACTTCTATTGCTTTTTTACCAAGATAAGTGAGCAAATCAAGAAAATCCTTCCGAACATGAAGGTGGGTGGTTGCGGCATTAGTGTCGATATCAAAAATAGTGACGAAAATTTCCCTACATTTATCGAGTTATGGCTAGAACAAAAACAGCAACCGGATTTCTTTAGTCTAGCGGTTTATCCGATGGATGAGATCAAAAGTGATTTTACTGAACAAAGAAGAAGTAATCCAATATCACCGGATATGTACTTTATGTCGCGCCACGTAAAAGCCGTCAAAAAGATATTTAATCGCCTTCAAGCTGATATCCCGATTTATATCACTGAGTTTAATGTCACGATCGCGAATCGAGATCTGATCAATGATACAGCTTATAAAGGCAGTTATATCATTAAAAATGCGATAGAAGTCAGTCCGTACTGTAAAGTGATCGGCTATTGGCTGCTTTCAGATATCTCAGCAGTTGCTGTTGATTGCCAGGAGAAGGAAGTATTTGGTGGGGCAGGTCTCCTAACCCGTCATGCGATTCCAAAAATCGGTTACTATGCGTTCTTATTTTTAGCGAAAATGACAGGGCGCACCCTCTACTATAATGAAGAACTGCTAGTTACAATGCCTGATCCGTATACGATCAATATTCTGGCGATCAGTTATGCCCATTTAAATTCAGCATACTATTACAATTCTCAAGGAACCTTCCGCAAAGAAAATGTCTATGCAGTTTTCAATAATATGCCAGATAAAAAATTTCGCGTGACGATTGATTTGCCGGAGATTAACAAAAGGCAACAAGCCAAAATCACTACGCAGCAGATTGGCTTAAAAACGGGACTCACTTAGAAGAAATGGCAAAAATTGCGATTGAGACTCTTAGTACAAGAGAAGAAGAGGCTTATTTACAAGCGCAAAGTCTGCCAAAAATGTGGATCGAGCATTTGCCACTAGGGGAAAAGCTGACGATCGAATTTGCGATGGAAACCCATGATTTGCTTTTTAAACGTATTGTAATCGAAGAATAATAAGTAAAACAAACAGGAAAGTATCATACTTTCCTGTTTGTTTTATTTTCGAAACATAGTAGTGTCATACACATACAAGAGATAAGGAGAAACCTGCGAAGTAACCACAAGGAGAACTTGTTATGATTCAATTGTAATCGATTACAAGAATTTGAGATTATAGAAGTAAGCAGATGTGATGACAGAAAACGAGGCGAGTGAAGATGGAAATTTATTTTGTTCGACATGGTGAAACGTATTTGAATAAATACGATCGTATGCAAGGATGGGCAGATACCCCGCTGACACATCAGGGGAGAATAAGTGCTGAAAAATGCGGAGCTTATTTGGCTTCTAAAGGAATCAGCCAAATTGTTTCAAGTGATTTAGGCAGAACGATTGAAACCAGCAAAATCATTAGAACTCAGTTAAACATAACAAAGGAGCTCTATCTCATGCCAGAGTTCCGCGAAACATTTTTCGGTTATTTTGAAGGTGAATTGAACCAAAACGTTTGGCCCAAAGTTGCAAAGTCAAAAGGCTTTGAGACCGTCAACGAGTTTTATGCAAATTTAAAAATCAACGAGGTGATGAATGCTTTTCATGAAGCTGATCCGCAAAAAGACGCAGAGGATTACGAAACTTTTATCACTCGGATCAAAGCTGGGTTGGAAAAACTCGAAAATACGTTTTCTTCCGACAGCAAGATTTTAGTCGTGACTCACGGCAACACGATCCGAAATCTCGCCTATTTAATTGATCCGCAGATAGATTGTGCGGAGGTTGTCTTGAATGCAGCAATCACAAAGATAGCACTGACAAAGCATGAAAAAAAACTGCTCTTTTATAACCAGAGCGTGAATTTATAAGTATAGTTTTATCGAGAACGAAAAAAGACGATCACAATGGGAAGGAATTTGTAGTACGTATTATGCAGACACTAAAGCGACGAGTGACTCATAAATTTAAAGTAAGTCATCGAAGAGCGGGTTAAATTAGAGAAACGAATGGGGAGGTTTCAAAAATGAATTTTATAAATAAGCTTGAAAAGCTGCAAATAGCGGCAGAAGGAATGTCGAATAATCGTTATTTCAAGGCAGTTAGTAAAGGGATGGTCATGACAATTCCTTTCAGTATCACAGGATCGATGCTGACTTTGTTGGCAAATATACCTTTTGATGGTTACCAAAATTTTATTGATGCTAATGGGTTAAGAACATTGTTGCTGCTTCCAGGAATGTTTACCAGCAATATCATGGGGGTCATTGTGGTGTACTTTATTGCCTTCAATTTGGCAAAATCGTTTAAACTTGACGGAATGGTTCCCGGTTTCTTAGCAATCGTTTCATTCTTGTTACTGACCCCTTTAGCAACGATTGATCAAGAAGTACGCGGAGCCATGCAACCAGTCGATTTTATTAGCTTTGATTTTATCGGTTCCAGAGGGATGTTTGTAGGAATCATTGTCGGCTTAGTCGTAGCAAAGTTATACAGTTGGTTTATTGAAAATAATATTACCATCCGAATGCCAGAAAGTGTGCCGAGTTTTGTAGAAAAATCGTTTAGTTCCATCATCCCGTGTTTTTCGATCGCTTTATTGATGGCGGTTATTTCTTGGGGCTTTGCTTTCACAAGTTATGGTAGCGTTCACAATATGATTTATACAGTGGTTCAAGCGCCGATTCAATCGATTGGCGGGTCGGTTGCCGGTGTCTTAGTCGCCTATTCATTGATTGGCTTATTCTGGTGGTTTGGTCTGCACGGCAAAGCGATTATTTTCGGAGTATATGCGCCGATCTTACAAGCGATGACGACCGAGAACATGATTGCAGCAGCAGCTGGTGAGGTACCGCCTAATGTGATTGATCTTGGTTTTACTTATGTCTTTTTGGAAATTGGCGGGGGAGCCTGTGTTTTAGGACTTGCGGTTTGTTTTATTCTTTTTGCTAAAAGCAGTCAGTACAAAAACATCGGTCGGATCACTAGTATTCCAACCTTCTTTAGCATCAATGAACCCATTACTTTTGGAACACCGGTTTGCTTGAATCCGATATTTCTTGTACCGACCCTAGTAACGCCGTTAGTGACAGGTTTAATTGGCTACTTCTCAATTGTCAGCGGATTGGTACCTAGACCGCAAGGGGTCCATCTTCCAACAGGGTTTCCAACTTTCTTTAATGCAATAGTGGTCGGAGGCTGGAAAATGATGCTAGCACAAGTCATTTGTGTCATTGTTGCCACAGCAATTTACTTCCCGTTTTTCAAAGCAGCCGACAATCTTGAATACAAGCGGGAGCAAGCAGAAGAAAAAGAACAAGCGGCAGAAAAAGCAGTCGATTTAGGTGCTGTCGTAACGGAATAAACATAAAGGAGCGAGTGAAAATGAAAAAAATCAACATTTTATTAGTCTGTAATGCGGGAATGAGTACTAGCCTTCTAATTGAAAAAATGGAGAAAGCCGGGGTAGCCAAGGGAATTGACGCTAGTGTTGATGCGCGACCAATCGAAGACATCAAAAGTTATCTTCCCGGCAAAGAGGTGATTCTGTTAGGTCCACAAGTTCGATTTAAGGAAAAACAGATTCGCGCAATGGTAGAAGATCAGATTCCGGTTTCGGTGATCGATATGTCTGCATACGGAACGATGAACGGAGAAAAAGTACTACAACAAGCATTAGGATTGGTATCGCAAGCACAGTAACCGAGTGTTAAAAAAAGAAAAAGCGAGTTGCGAATACAGGATTAGTAAAATCAACAATGTATCAGCTGCAGGCAACCCCAATTTTCGAAGACTCGTCAGTCACGTTGTTGCCAATCAAGCAAAGCGAAAATTTGCGATAGACAGCAGGAAACCTTAAAAAACAGCACATAGAAGGGATTTATTCCTTCTGTGCAAAGGAGAATCAACCGATGAATCAAGAACAGTTAGAAGCAGTGATGGGATTGATCATTCATAGCGGTAACGCAAAAAGTGACGCGATGGAAGCTATCAGTGCGGCAAAAGACAGCGACTTTATGCAGGCGAAAGAACGGATGAAAAGCGCAGAAGCTGCGATTGTAGAAGCGCATCATGCCCAAACCACTATGCTGACAAATGAAGCCCAAGGAATCGCAGCAGAGATCACGCTGCTGACCATCCATAGTCAGGATCATCTGATGACAGCGATTGCGTTTTGTGATTTAGCGAAAGAAATCATTGCGATCCACCAACGGATCGAGCAAGCCGAAACATAGGTGCATTATCATTGCTCTTTGCGTGATCTAAGGTAGTTTGTGCAAAATCAGCTTAATCTGTGTTTCCTAACGTGCCGGACGTTCTTCAAATGAAGGATTTGTCCGGTTTTTTATTTATAGGCCAACAGTGACAATTCAGTATGGAAAGTGTGGTATTTCTTTGCTGTGGATTGAGACAGAGTTTTTTCTAGTTAAATTTGTGTGTGTCAATTTATTGAAATAAGGAAGTGGATTTTCTTGAAAACGGTTAATCTATAAATGTAAAACAAAACAAGGAGGAACCTACATGACAAAATTACGCTTTGGATTTATCGGATGCGGAGGAATTGCCAATACAAAACATTTTCCAGCACTAGCTAAGTTAGCTGACCAAGTAGAGCTGGTCGCCTTTTGCGACATTATCGAAGAACGGGCAGTTCAAGCGGCGGAAACCTATGGAATCGGAGGTGCTTTCGTTACAACAGACTATCAGGAGTTGACCCAACGCCCAGACATTGATGTGATTCACGTCTTAACACCGAATGTTTCTCATGCGGAAATCACAGTGGCAGCGCTGGAAGCTGGCAAACACGTGATGTGTGAAAAGCCAATGGCTATCAATTATGAAGAGGCAAAAAAAATGTTGGAAGCAGCCAAAAGAACGGGTAAAAAATTAACGATCGGCTATCAAAATCGCTTCCGTTCGGATTCATTAGCTACTCATGATGCCTGCGCCAAAGGGGAATTGGGAGACATTTATTTTGCTAAAGCTCACGCGGTAAGACGCAAAGGAGTACCAACTTGGGGTGTGTTTCCGGACAAAGAAAAACAAGGCGGCGGACCGCTGATTGATATCGGGACACACGCATTAGACCTTACTTTATGGTGCATGGATAATTACAAACCAAAAATGGTCTTAGGGTCAACCTATCAAAAACTAAAGGATAAACCAATGGCGAATATGTTTGGTCCTTGGGATCCTGAAACATTTGAAACCGAAGATTCAGCGTTCGGTTTAATCAAAATGGAAAATGGTGCCACGATCTTTTTAGAAGCTGCTTGGGCATTGAATATGGTGAATCCGAAAGAAGCACAAGTTACCTTATGCGGAGATAAGGCAGGTGCGGAAATGTTTGGCAAAGCCTTTCTTGATCAGGGCTACGTCGTTTTCAATAAAGCCGATCATAATCAATTAGAACAAACACAACCTTCTGATGCTGGCGGTGTCTTCGGTTTTGAAGGAGCTTCGTTGGAACAAAGAGATGCGGAAGCGAAACAATGGGTCGAAGCAATCTTAAATGACACTGAGCCGTTGGTAAAACCGGAGCAGGCAATCGTTGTGACACAGATTTTAGAAGCAATTTATCAATCAGCAGAAACCGGGCAAGTCGTGGAATTATAGAAGAGGGGAATAGACGATGCTAAAATTTGGAATCATCGGTTTTGGTTTTATGGGCCAGACCCACGCAAAGACGATCGAGACATTGGACTATGCAGAACTGCTTGCAGTATGCGATACCAATGCACTGCAGTTTAAAGAAGCAAGCGATCCTATTTTAACCTTTTTAAAAGCAGATGAGTTGTTGGCTGTCCCTGAAATCAACACAGTCATTATCGCAGTTCCGAATCACCTGCATTTAGAAATGGTCAAAAAAGCAGCCGAAGCCGGCAAAGACATTATTTGCGAAAAACCAGCTGCTATGAATGCCGCCGAATTTTCCGAGATGATGCAGATCACTCAAGCTGCCAATGTCCGCTTTACGATTCATCATCAACGTCGCTGGGACAAAGATTTCTGTATTGCCAAGGAAATTTACCAAAGCCAGACGTTAGGAAAAATCTTTACGGTCAAAAACAGTCTCTATGGGTTTAATGGCAACATGCATGATTGGCATATTTATCCAGAATTTGGTGGTGGCATGCTTTATGATTGGGGCGTTCATTTGATCGATCAAATGCTGACGATGCTCTCACCGAGTCGGTTAACATCTGTTTACGCCGATGTGCAAAACGTCATTAATAAGAATGTTGATGATTATTTTTCGATTATGCTTCGCTTTGACAATGGAGTGACCGGGCAAGTCGAGCTAGGCACCTATATGCTGAGTGAGAAGGAGCATTGGTTTGAGCGCCACTGGTTTATCGGTGGGAACAAAGGAAGTGCGGTTATCGATGGGTTTGATCCACAAGGTGCGATTACTCGTACTTCTGAGCTACTGCAAAGTGTTAGTGGCAAAGTAACCATGACCCCAGCAGGTCCGACCCGTTCATTTGGCCCACCGCCGGAAGGCCGAATCATCAGCGAACCGCTGCCGGAGGTTCATGTGAATCATGAAATGTTTTTTGATAATTATTATCGCTTTGTCCAAGGAGAAGAAGAGTTGGCTGTTAAACCAAATCAAATCTTTTTCTTGATGAAAGTACTGGATGCTATTCGCGTATCTGCCGAAACGAAGCAGGCAGTTGCGCTGGCCTAGTCGCTTGGTCGTTTTATCAGACAAATTTCAGACAGTAGCTACAAAAGGAAAATGATTGAAACGAGAAAAAAACACTTGAACAGGTGGAAAAAAGAAGGAGCAGATACGGATGAAACTTGGTGTTGTAAGTGCCATATTTGATCAAAGCAATTTTGAAGAAATGATCGATATCGTTGCTGCTAACGGCTTGGAGTGCGTGGAAGTCGCTTGCTGGCCGCAAGGAAAAGCCCAAAGGCGTTATGCAGGGGTATCGCATATCGATACGAAACAGTTGACGGAAGAACGCATTCGAGAAATCCAGCACTATTGCCAGGCAAAGGGAGTGGAAATTTCTGCATTGGCGTATTATCCCAATCCTTTAGACGAAAACCTGGATAAAAGGCAAGAAGCGATTGACCATTTGTATACGCTGATTGATGCTTCCAAACGGATGGGAATCAATCTCGTCACAACGTTTTTAGGAAGAATGCCAACGAAAAATATCCGAGAGAACCTTGAGGAAGTGGTCAACGTCTGGCAACCGATTCTTGCTTATGCCGAAAAGCAGAAAGTGAGAATCGCCATCGAAAATTGTCCGATGCTTTTTACAGAAGATGAATGGCCGGGAGGACAAAATCTGATGACCACACCAACGATTTGGCGTCAGGTTTTTCAGCTGCTGGACAGCGAATACCTTGGTCTAAACTATGATCCATCCCATTTTGTTTGGCAGCAGATCGATTACATTCAACCTTTGTATGAATTTAAGGAAAAGATTTTTCATGTTCATTATAAAGACATCAAAGTGTATCAAGAAAAGCTAAACGATGTTGGTACGATGGCTGTGCCTCTGAGTTATATGAGTCCTAAATTACCTGGTCTCGGCGATGTGGATTGGGGCAAGTACATCTCGGCATTAACAGATATCGGCTTTGACGGTTATAGCTGTATTGAGATCGAAGATAAAGCCTTTGAGAATAGTTATGAGGCCGTCAAGAAATCAGTTGCCCTAAGTACTCATTACTTGCGAAATTTTGTTTAGGAGAAGCTGCTATGGAAAACTATTATCTTGGCATTGATTTAGGCGGTACTACGACTAAATTCGGGTTGGTCACCACCGAAGGCAGATTGAAAAAAGAATGGTGGATTCCGACAGACTGTCGTCAGAACGGAACACGGATCATTCCTGACTGTCTGGCAAGTATTCAAAAAGAGCTGGCATCAGAACTGGAGCAAAAAAGGATTTTAGGTATCGGAATGGGCTGTCCTGGCGCCGTTGACCGGGTCCATGGAACGGTCAGTAATGCCTTTAACCTAGGATGGACGCATGCGCAACCGATTCGTGCGGCCTTTGAACAAAGTTTGTGTCTGCCTTTCTTTCTTGAAAATGATGCCAACGCGGCGGCTTTAGGAGAGAAATGGCAGGGGTCTGGGGATGGCGAAAAGGATGTAGTTTTTTTGACACTAGGAACTGGAGTCGGTGGAGGTGTCATTTTGAACGATCAACTAGTTACCGGAGTCGGCGGTGCCGGTGGTGAGATCGGACATTTTCCTGTGACAAATCCTCATTCGTTTGATTGTTCGTGCGGTAATAGCAGTTGTTTAGAGACGTTAGTCAGTGCTACCGGTATCGTCAAGTTAGCAGAAAGTTATCGGCTTACCACTGCGACTACGTTGAATGATTGCCCTAAATTGACCAGTGCAATCATCTTTGCTGAAGCCGAGAAAGGGGATTTGCTTGCATTAAAAGTGGTGAATGAGGCTGCCAACTATTTGGGACAAGCCTGTAGTATGATTGCCAATCTGCTCAATCCCCATTCGATCATCATTGGCGGCGGGGTAGCAGAAGCCAAGGACTTTTTAATGGACCGTGTTCGTGCACGATTCGAACAAGGGAATTTCCCAGCAGTTCGCAAGACAACGAAACTCAAAAGGGCATCATTAGGTAAAGATGCTGGTATCTTCGGCGCAGCTTATTTAGTCAAAATCAGAAACACTGCTGGCTGAAAGAATAAGACAATAATAAGAATAGTAAAGGAGAAGTTAGTATGGGAATAAAATCAGGTGTAAGCTTATACAGCTTGCAAGACGAATATATGAACAAACGAATGACCCTTGCAGAAATCATCGCATTTTTAGATGAACATGACGTTGAGGGGTTTGAAATCTTACCGGATCAAATGCTCCATAACACACCTCATCCAAGTAAAGAAACGCTGGCTGATTGGGATCGCATCATGAGTAAAGCACAGGTCAAGCCGGTTTGCGCAGATGTCTTTCTTAATACAAATTTGTATAACAATCGTGGGTTGACGCAAAAAGAATGCCTGGATCTTTTAATCGAAGAAATCAAGCTTGCCTCTCGCTTAGGCTTCAAACTCATTCGACTGGTCTCGATGGTTCCAAGTTTTGTGATTGAACCGTTGCTACCGTATGCGGAAAAGTATGATGTGGCTTTCGCGCTGGAGATCCACGCGGGGATGAGCTTTGATATTCCCGAAACAAAAGCATTTATCGATGAAATGAAACGAGTCAATTCACCCTATTGCGGTTTGGTAATTGATACCGGTATTTTCTGTGATCGAATTCCCCGTGTCTTTAATGAATTCAATAAGCAAGTTTTGGGAGTCAATCCAGCTATTATCGACTATTTCAATGCCTTTTTTGATCAAGGATTGGATGGCTCGCAAGCCTTTGATGAAGCTCACCAATTAAAACCAGAATTGGCTGCGATGGCTGAACCAAAAGACATGCCTTACATTATGTTGGCCGACGGTTATGAGAATACACCTCTCTCAGTTTTAGAGGACGTTTTTCCGTATATCAAACATTTCCATTTTAAACTGTGGGAAACGACGGACGAAGGAGAAGAGTATTCCATCGATTATCGTAAGATTTTGACTTACTTGCATGAACATGGCTACGATGGTTATGTGGCGACAGAATATGAAGGCAACCGTTGGATTTTGCCAGGGCACCCAATGGTCGAAAAAGAACAAGTGATTGCCCATCAGAAATTAATTAAGTCAATAATCACTGAATTGGAAGGGGCGACGATCAATGTTTGATAACAATGTGTTTATTAAAGGATCTTGCAAAAATAAAGTCGTTGAAGGAGAGACGGATGGGTTTGAATTACAGACGCACATCACGTATTATCGTGGTGTTCCTTTATCAATGGTCAATGATATTCGCGTCACTGTAGACGGTGAAGAAGTAGCAAGAGAAGCTATTCGTTGCAGTGTTGACCAAAAAGATTGGTTCACACTAGATGAGATGACGACGGTTACCACCTATAAGTGGGAGTATGGCGAGCCTTTATACATTTATGTTCAGCAAGCAGGCGGTTTATCCGCAGGCACTCATGAAGTAGAATTAGCTGTGGTGACTCGTACAGCTTACATCCCGATTCCGATTGAAGGGATCTGTAAGAGAGAGGTAGTTGTTTAAGTAAAAAGAGATAGCGGAACCAACTGGTTCTGCTATCTCTTTTTCTACTCTTTATTCGCAAAAGCAATGAAAAAGCAGCAGGTGTGCGAACAGGATATCCGTTTCAAATGAGTGTTCCTCTTAGTCGGTAGTTTTTCATAGGCTAGAGACTGGCTAGCGCTCTTTATAATTTTTAGTTAATGAAGGATTTGTTACAACCGTTCCCAAAATCCCTGCGCAAAACCAGTAATAAATTCGTAGAGAGCCGGCAGTATCACCGAAATACATAAAACGACAAAGACCATTTTCTGAACAGCGGTTAATTGTTTGAGGAAATGGTTTTTTGTGAACAATAAATACGCGATACAGATAACGGCAAGCAGCTGCAATAGATCAAATAAAATGGACAAGAAAATCACCTTTTCTGATTAGATTGAATGGAGGATAGAATGATGGATTATCTTAACATAGAGCAAAGGGTTGAATGATATGGTTCTGAGAAAACGTGAAGATCAACGTTTATAAAGAAACGGTATTTCGACTCCAAAGAATGCGAAGATCCCGCTTAAAAGAAAGTAAGTCAATAAGCCTAGATAAAAAAGGACTTTCCAATTCAATTTCTTTTTCATTCGATCCACTCCTTTTGTGTATCATAGCATAAAAAAACGATAATATAAATAAATAATCTAAAGATGCAAATTTGCATTTTTCAGCAAGTGTAAGCTCTCTCAAGCTACATTTTCGCTATCTTGAAAAACCTGAGCTAAAATAGAAAGAGGAACAAAATCATGGCTCACTTTGATTTTTAGATAAACAACGAGTCGAAAGAAGGAGACATTTCTTTGAAAAAACCATGGATAAAACGCAAAAAGAAGCAACACGAAAATGAATTATTAACGGAACAGTCCGTTCAAGTCGAGCAAAGTCAAACGAGAGAAGAGCTGCAAGAAGAAGCGGAGTTTACTTCTTTTTTTGCGGATGTCATGAATCGAATGCCGAAAAAATCGGCTGCCCTTGTGATGAAAGGCTATGACGGATCAAAAGCCCAGGCGGAAAAAGTGTTAGCGAAAAGCAAGGATCAATTTGATCAGGTGTTTGAGGAGTTTTTGGTTGGCGTAGATGATGAAACGCGGAAAAAAGCCCACCGCACGATCCATGCGGCTTCTTTGACGGCGGCGATCATCGGCTGTTCACCGATTCCCTTTTCAGATGCAGTGTTACTTGTGCCAGTTCAAATGACGATGATGGCACGTTTGTATCGTATTTTTGGGCGAACATGGCGTGAAGGGTTAGCGAAAAGTATCTCGAAAGAGCTAGTCGTTGTGAGTTTTGGTCGCAGTGCCGTTGGCAATATCTTGAAATTTGTCCCAGCAGTCGGCACCGTTGCTGGAGCTGCGATCAATGCCAGTGTGGCTAGTGGTATCACCGAAGCCTTAGGCTGGGTGACTGTCAAGATGCTGAATGATGGGGAAGATGTGTTTGAGCAAGTGATGTCCTTCAAAGGCCAATTTCACACGCTGTTCAATGCGTTGAAAGTTGGCAAAAAATCCAAGTGAGACAAACAGAAGAAGAACGAAGCAGGTCCAGACGATTTGCTTTTGTTGCTTCTTTTTCTTCACAGCAAACAAAAAAATTTTTAAGGAGTGAGTAAAATGAAACAACGAGTGACACGGGAAGAAGTCAAAGAACGGTTGGTCACCGATGCGTATTTTCAAAAAGGTCGTTCCGCTTTAAAGACCCGCCAAACGATTTTGACGATTCTTGCTTGGCTGATGGTCTTGGTTCCCTTTGCCTGGCTGGCCATTCCATTGACCCTGCCGAATCTGGCGGATCGGATCGCCTTTCGGACCTATTTAGAAGAAGCAGTCACTTTCGAATTTCTAGCGTTATTTTTAGGCATTTCTTTTTTGATTTTAGTTCTTACGTTTACTTTATTAACTTTGAGGAACAACCGTCGCTTCAAACGATTGCTGCAAAAGCAATCGATGCATGATGAAGCTGCCTTGGAAAAACGCAAAGAGTTGCTAGAAGCATTTTATGAAGAACGCTTCGGGACGAAAGAAGAACGCCATGGGGCAAAATACTATGCGGTTGCACCGGAGCAAAACATTGGAGAAAGAGAGATCCAAGAACTTTTCCGTAGAAATGGGGTGGCTGATGGTTGTCAATTTTGATACTGGGTTCCCGTGGTTGGATACATTTTTAACAGTCGTTTTAATGATTCTCTTCACGTATCCGATTTTAGGCGGCTTTGCTTGGTTCATCGGGGTGATCTGCAATCGTTTTTTGTTCCGTTATCGACAATTAGAGTGGATACCGATCCCCGAAGAGATCGAGCCGATGATCACGATTATGGTACCAGCTCACAATGAAGAAATCGTTATTGAAGACACGATTCATTATTTAATGAACAATCTGAACTACAGCAATTATGAGGTGTTGGTGACTGATGATGGCTCAACGGATCAAACTCCTGTGATACTAGACCGATTGATGGAACAGTACCCAAATCTAAGAGTGTTGCGCATCGAAAAAAATCAAGGAAAAGCCCATGCCTTTAATATTGGGGTAGGGTTTGCCAAAGGGGAATTGATCTTGAGCAACGATGCAGATACGGTTCCTGAACCTGATGCGTTATGGAAATATGTCAATTATTTCATCCGCCAAGACTCCATCAATATCTCTGCCATTACGGCGAATATGGACGTTCAAAACCGCACAACGATCGTAGGAAAATCACAAACTGTTGAGTTTTCAAGTATCGTAGGAATTATCAAACGGACACAGCAAGCCGTTTTCGGCGTCATCTATGCCTATAGCGGTGCCAATACGATGTATCGCCGCGCGGCATTGATGGACGTGGGTCTGTTTCGACAAAATCGAGCCACAGAAGACATCAGTATTGCCTGGGACCACCAATTCCGAGGTTGGCTGTCTTTATTTGCTTCACGAGTGATGTTTTTCATGGAGGTGCCAGAAACACTCAAGATGCTCTACCGACAACGGAAACGCTGGGCGAAGGGCGGTACAGAAGTATGGCTGACCAACTTTAAAAAGGTCTTTTTGCATCCTTTTGAAAACATTGGTCGAACCGCTATGTTTGTCGATCAAACATTAAGTATCATCTGGTCATTCTTTTTCTGGCTTTCATCTGCCTTGTTTGTCTTCTATCTGATCTATTATGGTGCAACTGGGAATTACGAACGGATCTATCATATGTTTACGATGGCCTTTCTCTTCGTTTGTTTCGAGATGATTGCGGGGGTCATGCAGCTATTTACCAGCCTCTTGGCGGATGATAACCGCAGCAAGCTGAAGTATTTCCGCTTTGCCCCTTTTTACATGCTGTTTTACTGGATGATTAATGCCATAACGATCGTCACTACCTTTATTCCAGCCGTCAAGACCATACTTGGCTACGGCAGCGGCGTTTGGGTCAGCCCTGAGCGAACGGCGAAAAAAACCGAAGAATCTTAACGAATTCACCTTCCCTGGACAATAAAAACAAGTCTGAGTTTTCTTCAGACTTGTTTTTTTGCCATTAAGGTTCAGAAAGATAGTAAATCTCACGATTTTGGTAAGGATAACGAGTTTGCGAAAATTCGAAGGGTCGTCCGTCGGAGAGACGAGCAACTTGTTCTAATTCTAAGATCGGATCATTGGGATCGACTTCTAAATATTTGATATCATAGGAATCCGCTTTGTCGGCACGGATTTTACGTATGGCGGGACCTATTTTGAGATGTAAGGAATCAGTGATATATCGATAGATCGAGTGTTCAAGGATCGCCATATCAATATCGGGAATGGTTTTGATGGGCATGATCGTGTACTCCAATTCAAATGGTTCGTTATCAACATAGCGCAGTCGTACGATATCATAAACCGGTTCGTTTTCTCGCAAAGACAAGTAATCCATTTCGTTGGCTTCTGGAAAACGTACATTGAAACTAATGATTTTACTTTGCACTTTATGCCGTCCGCCATATCGGTTGACTAAACCGATATACTCATTGATCTGTCCTTGGTAGGTCGCTGAATTGACATAGGTGCCATGACCTCTTTTGGTAGAAATCAGGCCTTCTTGCTTCAATTGATTTAGCGCTTTTTGGATCGTCATTCGCGAGGTTTGAAATCGTTTGGCTAACGCCGTTTGTTCCGGTAGTTTTGATAAAGCAGGAAAAACTCCTTCATAAATATCCGTCCGCAACTGATCAACGATCTCTTTGTATTTTGTCATAGTCATCACTCCTTATGTAAAGAAATTCATGGACTTGAGTTTTGTTTGAAGGGGATAAAAACAAGGTCTATCACTAAAGAATCCGCTGAAATTCACATGTATAGAAAAAGCTTTACATATGTTTTTGAAAAATTTACATGCCAGTTTCACCTAATTATAATAGGTTTTGTAAGCGAATACAAATGATGGAGGAATCAATATGAAAAAATTTTACTGGGGAAACAGTGTCAGCAGTATGCAGACAGAAGGTGGTTGGAATGAAGGCGGTAAAAGCTTATCCGTTTATGATATACGGGAAGCTTCGGAACAGGCTAGCGATTGGCATGTAGCAAATGATAACTATCATGCGTATATAGAAGATTTTGATTATATGCAAGATTTGGGGATGAACATGTATCGTTTCCAAATTTCTTGGTCAAGGGTCGTTCACGATGGAGATGGTGCCTTTAATGAAGAAGGGATCGCCTATTACGATCGTTTTATTGATGATCTGTTAGCTCGAGGGATCGAGCCTATGATTTGTTTGTACCATTTTGATATGCCTCTGCATCTGGCGAAAACCTATAACGGGTTCATCAGCAAAGATGTGAAGGACGCATTCATTCGTTTTGGAAAAGAAATGGTAGATCGTTTTGCGGATAAAGTCCATTATTGGTTAACCTTTAACGAACAAAATCTTTTCCACCAAGACCATGGTTTTAAGATCAGCGGTTATTTAGAAGGGGAAGAAACGACAGAAGAATTGTATCAGATTTTCCACAATGTCATGGTTTGCCATGCAGAAATCTGTAATTATCTTCATGAAACAACAAATGCGAAGATCGGCGGCATGCTGGCGTATTCTGAGGCGTATCCAGCGACTTGTCGTCCACAAGACATCAAAGCAGCAAGAGAGTTTGATGAATTTGCGAACTTTACTTTATTAGATTGCTATGCGCACGGCAAGTATTCGGCAGCACAAGACCGATACGTGAAAAATCATCAACTCAATATGAATATTTTACCTGGGGAATTAGAAGCGATCGCAGCGCAGAAAAATGATTACATTGCCTTTAGCTATTATGCTTCTTCTACCTTGAATGCTGAAAAAATTCCTGAAGGAACGCCGCCGAATCGGTACATGACTTTTGGAAAACAAGACAATCCGTATATTAAAACGACGGAATGGAATTGGCAAATTGATCCGCTCGGCTTCCATGATGTCTTAAATAAAGTCTATCAGCGGTACCGCTTGCCAGTGTTTCCGATTGAAAACGGGATTGGTGTCAGAGAGCATTGGGATGGCAAAGAACCGATTCAAGATGATTACCGTATTGCCTATCATCAAGAGCATATTCGAGCGATGTTTGAAGCGATGGTGGAAGATGGAGTGGTCTGTCTTGGGTATCTTGGTTGGGGGCTGATCGACATTTTGAGCTCGCAAGGTGATATGGAGAAACGATACGGACTCGTGTATGTCAATCGTGGCAACCATGAGTTGCGAGATATGAAACGTGTACCGAAAAAATCGTATGAATGGTTCAAAGAAGTGATCAAAACCAATGGTAGTACGATCTATACAAACCCATATACAGAATAGGAGGAACAAAAATGGCAGCAGAAAAGCGCACGTTTTTAGATAAATTTACAGAGTTTTCGGTCCGTCTCGGCAATCAGGTTCATCTCAAAAGTCTTCGTGATGCGTTTGCGACCTTAATGCCTGCCTTTATTATCGCAGGGATCGCTGTGTTGTTTAATAATGTCTTCTTTCCATGGTTCTTAGAAGGGGCTGCCTTGGCGCGAATGCAAGTGTTTGGCAATTCCATCACCAATGGAACATTGAATATCGCCGGTCTGCTGATCGCCCCGATGATCGCTTATTTTCTTTGCCGCAACAAAAACAATCCGAGCGCCATCAATGCAACCTTTGTGGCAACGACTTGCTTAGTGGTCATGTTGGCGATGGCTCATGCCGTGATGCCAGAAGGCGCTCAAGCAGAAGTGACCATCAGTGGTGTGATGCTATTTGACGATGTCGGGACCAAAGGGATGTTTTCTGGAATCATTTGTGGGTTAGTTGCCACGGAATTATTTATTCGACTGTCAGAAAACAAGCACCTAAAAATCAATTTAGGGGATCAAGTTCCTCCTGCCGTCAGCAAATCCTTCAGCACGTTGATCCCTGCTATTTTGGTGATTTCCTTCTTTGCCGTAGTTGCGACCGTGCTAGCAGCCTTTGATACCGATCTGATTCAAATCATTTCAACAGTGATCCAAGAACCACTGCGTTTATTGAACACATCGATTTTTGGGTTCTTGATCATCTATTCAACGGGCAATTTTCTGTTTACTTTAGGCATTCACCAAACCGTCATCAATGGCACCTTGTTAGATCCATTGCTGTTAGTCAATATGAATGAAAACATGCAAGCCGTGCAAGAAGGCGCTACGCCACCCAATATCTTAAATTCAGCATTCGTGACGGTTTTCGCACAACTAGGCGGGACTGGATTTACGATCAGCTTGATCATTGCAGTGCTCTTATTCGTCCGCAATTACCAACCTTTTCGGGATGTCGTCAATCTATCCCTAGCTCCGGGTATTTTTAATATCAACGAGCCAATCATCTTTGGTTTACCGATCGTCTTCAATTTACCCATGATCATTCCCTTCGTTGCAAGTCCAATTGTTGCGACGTTGATTGGCTACTTTGCTACCGCAGTAGGATTTATTGAGCCACTTTCTGTGATGGTTCCTTGGACGACACCACCAATTCTTAGTGCATTGTTGGCATCAAAAGGGGATTTTAAAGTTGTTTTGGTTCAAGTGATCATCATCGTCGTTTGTGTAGCAATCTATTTTCCATTTTTAAAAATCGCTCAACGGGTTGCAATCAAATCTGCTGAATTGGAGCGGGCAGAATAAACAAGCTAGCGTTTAAGTAAAAGAACGAAAGAGTAGAGAAATCTACTCTTTTTTGATTGTTCTGAATAAAAAAGTGTTCTTTAACTCCTCAAGAATGGTTCAAAAGTCAGAGATTCAATGATTTTTCAGCAAAAACTATAAATCGAATAATGTTTTGTTAAAAAATACCGCTTTACTTTCGTTATGTCACCGTTTACAATGAACTTGTACTCGGTTGTACACACTGGTTTAAAGTTGTCTATAGTGGTGTATACATGTACGTAATGAATGAAGGAGGTGATTGTATGATTATCAATCGTAATGTTTCCAAGCCGATTTATCTTCAAGTGGCAGACTACTTGAGAAATGGTATCTATGCTGAGGAATGGGGAAAGGGGGAACAAATACCGTCAGAGAATCAAATTATGACGGATCTTGAAGTCAGTCGAGGTACAGTCAAAAAAGCAGTGAATATGTTAGTTGAAGAAGGGCTTCTCCATCAGATACAGGGGAAGGGTACCTATGTAACAGAAGGAAATATTTCCTATCCTTTAGGAAAAGGGTTGCTTTCTTTTGCTGAATCTTTGGAAAGTCAAAAATTGTCTTATGAAACAAAAGTTATCACTTCTGAATTTCGAAATGCTACGAAAGAGATCGCGACAAGACTCAGTATTAATGTTGGCGATGAATACCTGTACATGAAACGGATTCGATATGTTGAAGGTGAAAAAGTCATGTTGATTGAAAACCGTTTAAATGCAGAGCTGTGCAAGGGAATCGAAGCGCATGATTTTAATCACGAAAGCCTATTTCGTGTAATCGAACAATTGACTGGCAGCAAAATTGCGTATTCAGAAAGTCGGTATGCTGCGAGAGTAATGGGAGAAAAGCGAGCGCTAGAATTAGAGGTTTCACCGGATTCGCCCGTTCTTCACTTGGAACAATTAGTTTATTTGGAAGGAGGAACCCCTGTCGAATTTGGAAATGTCTGGTTAAAGGCTAATAAATACTACCTTGGAACGATCCTTCAAAGGGAGGAAATTTAATTGCCATTAGTAAACGGATTCACATTGTTAGATATCATAAAAGAACGGAAAGTCATTGCGGGAGCATTCAATACGACGAATTTAGAAACAACTATAGGAATATTACAAGCAGTTGAAAAGACAGGCATCCCAACATTTATTCAAGTTGCGCCTACTAATATAACGCTTGCTGGGTATGAATACTTAGTTGATATGGTTTCACGATATGCAGAAAATATGGACACACCTGTTGCATTACACTTAGACCATGGCAAAAAATTTGATGATGTGAGGAAAGCGATACGCGCAGGATTTACCTCAGTTATGATTGATGGTGCTGCTTTTGATTTTGAAGAAAATATTGCCTTCACTAAACAAGCAGTGGAATTTGCGAAATCGTATGGTATCCCAGTTGAAGCGGAACTTGGTGCTATTCTTGGGAAAGAAGATGATCATGTTTCTGAAGCCGATGCAAAAACGGATCCTCAACAGGTGAGAGAATTTGTTGAGCGGACAGGTTGCCACATGTTAGCGGTTTCTGTCGGCAATGTTCATGGATTAGAAGATGAACCGAATATTGATTTTGATCTATTAAAAGAAATCAATGAAGTATCACCAGTTCCATTAGTGATCCATGGTGGATCAGGTATCCCAGATGAACATATCCATCAAATGGTTGAATACAATGTTGCCAAAATCAATATTGCGAGTGATTTGCGGCAAAGCTTTATTAGAAGTGTCGGGAGAGCGTATGAAGAAAACCCGAATGAAGCAAACTTAATCAAAGTGCTGCAAAAAGCAGAGGATTCGGTTTTTGAGACGGTTCACGAAAAAATCTTGAGTATGAATAGTGTGGTGCAAAAATAGTGGTAGAAGAATTAACAAATGAAGAAAACATTTTTGTTGATATTGAGGTCTCAAATTTTGAAGAGCTTGTGGAAATAATCGCGCAACCATTACTTGAAAACAAAGATGTGACTGTGGATTTCCCTAAGCAAGTGATAGAAAGAGAACGAGTATTTCCCACAGGATTACCGACACAACCGATAGGCGTGGCGATTCCCCACACGAATCCAGAATTTGTATACAACAATAAAGTAACGATTGCCATCCTGAAAGCTCCGATACAAATGGAAATTATGGGGGGAATGGATGAAGGGACGGTCGATGTTTCAATTGTTTTTCTTTTAGCACTGGGAGAATCAAATAAACAATTGAATATTTTACAAAAATTGATGGGGATCTTAAATCAAGAAGAAATCTTAAAAGCATTGAAGAATAGCAGCAAAAAAGAAATTTTTGCTTTTGCTAAAAATGAATTGAACCTTTAAAAATAGGAGGAAAAAAAATGGCTAAAAATCTTTTATTCGTATGTGCTACAGGTATTGCGACTTCAACAGCAGTTACTGAGAAGGTAATGGAATTTTTAAAAGAAAAAGGCTTGAATTCAGTGAATTATTCACAAACAAATGTCGCTTCAGTTCAATCGAATTCTGATGATGCAGACTTGATCGTTTCAACAACAAAAATACCTTATGAGTTAAATGTTCCAGTAATCAATGGATTAGCGCTTATTACAGGTATCAATGAAGAGAAGGTATTGAACAGTATTTATGAAAAACTAACAGAAGGAGAATAAAATGGGGGATCTTACACAGAAATTATATGATGGTGTGCAATATATTTTAGGGTTTGGACCAACAGTTATGCTGCCTTTAGTATTGTTCATTTTGGCACTATTCTTCAAAATCAAGCCAGCGAAAGCACTGAGGTCTTCTTTAACCGTGGGAATTGGGTTTGTCGGCATTTATGCGATTTTCGATATATTGACTAATAATGTAGGTCCTGCAGCACAAGCAATGGTAGAACAAACAGGGATCAATCTTCCAGTAGTTGACTTAGGTTGGCCGCCTTTATCAGCAATTACATGGGGATCACCGATTGCTCCATTTGTTATTCCACTAACGATGTTGATCAATGTAATCATGATCGCAATCAAGCAAACGAGAACCGTAGACGTTGATATGTGGAACTATTGGCATTTTGCGCTTGCAGGAACCTTAGTATATTATAGCACAGGTAGTTTTTGGTTGGGAATACTAGCTTCTGGTGTGATCGCAGTCATTGTCTTCAAATTGGCAGACTGGGCAGCGCCCATGGGAGAAGAATATTTTGGTCTAGAAGGAATTTCATTACCGACTGTTTCTTCTATTACTTTTTTTCCAATCGGTTTGATTGGAAACAAGCTGATCGACATGATTCCAGGCATCCGCAAAATTGATATCAATCCGCTGACGATTCAAAAAAGATTTGGAATTTTCGGCGAACCGATGATGGTGGGAACGATTTTAGGTTTATTATTAGGAATCGTTGCTGGATATGATTTACAAGGGATTTTAACGACCGGTATCAGTATCGGAGCGGTAATGTTTATCTTGCCACGAATGGTTCGTATTTTAATGGAAGGATTGCTTCCCCTATCAGAAGCAATCAAAAAGTTCTTGAATGAACGTTATCCAGATAGAGATGATCTGTATATAGGTCTCGATATTGCCGTGGCGATTGGTAATCCTGCGATCATTTCTACTGCATTGCTCTTAACACCGATCGCAGTTGTATTGGCATTTATCTTACCAGGAAATACGGTTCTTCCTTTGGGAGATTTAGCTAACTTAGCAGTGATGGCGTCAATGGTAGTTCTTTCGACTAAGGGAAATGTTTTTAGAGCAGTCTTGATTGCAATTCCAATCATGATTGGTGATCTTTATATTGCTTCAGCAATCGCCCCATTCATCACTACTATGGCAAAAGATGTGAATTTCAACTTTCCAGAAGGTTCGAGCGGCCTTGTTTCAAGCTTCTTGGACGGTGGGAATCCTTTACGATATTGGTTACTACAGATTTTCAATGGGAATATCATTGCTCTTGGTCTGATTCCTGTAGTTGGAGTGGTTATATTCTGGATTTATAAAGTAACTTACAATCAAACGCATTTAATTGATAAAGGAACTGCACAATGACCAAAAATCTTGCCATTACGGTTGACATAGGGACAACGAATGCGAAGGTTACTTTATTTGACTATACTACAGGAGAAATTCGTGAAAGAGCCTCTTTTCCTACGATAAAAATAGAGGATAAAGAGGGTGAATTATTTGATCATCAGGCAATTTGGGGACAATTGGAAGCAATCTTGAAATCATTTGTAGTCCAAAATAAGGAGAAAATCGATTCAATCACTATAGCCAGCGTTGGGGAGGCAGGTGTTTTGCTTGATCAAGAAGGAGTAGTTGTAACTCCAATGATCGCTTGGTATGATCAACGGGCAAGAGAATATATCGAATGCTTATCAAAACAACAGAAAGAAACGATCTATCGGATCACTGGGTTACCGGCGCATTCTAATTATAGTTTGGGGAAAATCAAGTGGCTGATGGATCGAATTAAGAACAAAGAGCAAGGTCCATATTTGTGGTTGAATATTCCTGATCTTTTTGCTTACTATTTAACGAAAAGAAAAGTGACGGAATATTCATTAGCCAGCAGAACAATGTGCTATGACATTGAAAAAAAAGACTGGTCCAATGAACTACTGAGCTATTTTGACTTAGATGGGATGATTCAGTTTCCAGAAGTCATCTCTGCAAGCACTATTATTGGTTATACCACAGATTCTGGGTTACCTATTTTAAGTGATGAAAAAATAGCTATACGTATTGCTGGACATGACCACATGGTGGGTGCTTTTGGAATCGAATTACAGGAAAACGAGCTTTTAAATTCAACTGGTACGACAGAAGGCCTACTTCAATTAATGAAAAGTCCAGCAAATAATCAAGAAAATTTCGGGAAATCATTGTCAAATGGTGTTTTTATTGATGCGCAGATGTACACGATTTTTTCCTCTATGCCAACGGGAGGGATTGCCTTTGCTTGGTATCAGCAGCTATTTAACAAATCCAAGGAACAATTAACTAGCGAATGTGGCCAATTGCTTAATGAGTATCTAAAAGATAAAATCGTTCCATTAGAAACTGGTTTTTTTATTCCGCATTTAAATGGTTCAGGTGCTCCTTTTAAAAACGGACGTTCGAAGGGAATGCTCTATGGATTGGACCTGACGACGCAAGCTAAGGACATTCTTTTTGCCTTAGTTTTAGGACTAGTTTTAGAACTAAAATTAGTAACTGAATGCTTTGAGCATAATATTGCTGACAGAATTGTTGTTATTGGTCCAGCAATCAATAATCCGTTATGGCTGCAACTAAAAGCAGATGCGATGAATAAAGAGTTGAAAGTCATTAATATCGATGAGGCAGTGTCCTTTGGCGCACTAAGAATCGCCTATCCGACGTTTACTGCAAAACTACCTTCGGAAACTTACCAACCGAATCCAAAGCGAGCATCAGAACTTTCTCAAGTTTTTGAAAAATATCAAACGCTGTATCAAAGCAAAAAACAAATAACGAAAGGAAAGCTCACTTCTTAGAAGGGGCTTTTCTTTCGTTAATACAATTATTGATTGGCAGAATTGTTAATTAGGTAAGATAAAATGGTATACTATCCCAAAAGGAGCGACTATGAAACTATCAGAAATGCAAAAAGCGATTTATCAAAACAAAATCGATCACCAATTCAATGTCACAAATATTGAAAAAGAGTTTTTGGCTTTATATGGTGAAGTAGGGGAAGCCTTTGACGCGTATCGGAAGCAACAAGAGGTAGGAGAAGAATTGGCGGATGTGGCGATTTATCTTCTTGGGTTAGCAGAAATCCTTTCCATCGATCTTGAAGCTGAGATTCATAAAAAAATGGCCGTCAACCAAAAGCGTCGTTATACGAGTTATGGCAATGGCTATGCAAAACGAATCGATAGTTGATACACGCACAAAAACTAGTGGATTCCTCGAGTATAGGCCCTTACCGAAATAGAAATGGAAGCAGGAGATAGGATGGAAAAGAACGTAAGCATGCGTGAATTGACCACGGCAGATTTAGCAGAAGTCGTGGACCACTATATTGCTGTATTTTCAGCAGAACCATGGAATGACCATTTGACAGTGCCGCAAATCACCGACTATGTATCATCAATGATGGCAATGAATACTTTTATTGGTTATCGACTAACAGACCGAGCATCGAATGAATTGATTGGTCTTTCATTAGGCTTTATCAAGCCCTGGTATCAAGGAAAAGAGTATGTGATCGATACTTTTTTAATTACTGGCACGCACCAAGGAAAAGGCCTTGGTTCCACTTTTTTAGAAAGGATCAAAGAGGATTTGCTCAAGAAAGAGATTCCAACGATTTTGTTAGATACCGAAGAAAGTATGCCAGCAGCGGATTTTTATAAAAAGAATGGCTTTAAACCGCTACCAGATAATGTGAGCTATTATTTATCTCTAGAATAATAATAGCTTGTCAATAAATAAAAAAGTCTGCGAAAAAATCGCAGGCTTTTTAGTTATGCACAGTTTCAACAGGTTTATCCACAATATGTTGTAGGAACATGTTTTCGCCTACTAAATATTGGGTGTGTGGTTTTTAGAAAAGGATTTCAAAGAGATTCTTATGGACCAATGAGCGTAAAAGTGAAAAAAGTACTGAAACGCTTATAGAATATAGCAATATTTATCTAGATGAGAGGCTCTGTTGGTACCGATCAGCTAATTTCTATCATCTTCGCGATAGGTTTTGCGATACTGTAGCGGCGTTAAACCAAATTTACGCTGAAATCTTTTGCTAAAGTAGCTCAAGTGATTGAAGCCAACGTGGTAGCAGATGGTTGAGATCGGCTCATCCGTTTCGATCAATAGGTTTTTGGCTTGAGACAATCGATAATCAATCAGATAGTTGATTGGGGTCAATGTCGTGTATTGCCGAAAAAGGGCGGTACAAGTACGTGTATTGATGGCAGCAGCTTTAGCGATCGCAGGAACCGTTAATGGTTCTTGATAATGCTCATGGACAAATGCCAGCATTAAGTAGATAGTTTCTTTCTTGGGTGAAGCAGGTCTTGCAGCCATTAGCTGTGAAAGGGCAGCTAAAAACAATTCATAGAGAGAAAATCGTTGTTCTATAAGCAGAGGCAGACGCACGGTTTGAACAAATGCTTGATGTTGGGCGGTTAAGGTTAATCGCCGATAGATGCGGGTGCGATCGTGGACTAATTGTTCGATCGCTTCTTTAAAAACAGGGTCAGCAATAAAGCCTGAAGAAAAATCAAAGCAGCAATATCGGATGTTTTCTGAAGCTAAAACAGCACCATGGAGTACACGGCTATTAATAATGATCGCCTCATTCTTGCTTAGCAAAATTTGCTCGTCGTCTATTGTATACACGAAGCTACCTTCTTCGACCCATACGATTTGCAGCTCGTCGTGCCAATGCAGAGGCAATTGGTCGCCACGCTTTTGTTGCAAGCAACGTTGATAAATTGCAAAGGAGCGATTTGTAGTTGTATGTTTGGTCGTTTCTTCGTTTTCTTCTGTGCGTTCAAAGTACATACCGCACCACCTTTTTACAGAATAGTGTTAAAAACAATCAGGATATTGACAAAAATTCACTATCTGATTCGGTATAATACTAACAAAGTTAAGTGAAAGACAAAAGGAGTTTTTATGAAAAAAACAGTTGGGATTGTTTATGCTTGTTCAGCAGCAGCTTTGTGGGCAGTTTCTGGCATCGCTGGACAAATTTTATTTGCGAAATATAGTATTTCAGCAAATTGGCTCGTTTCAACACGATTGGTTCTTTCAGGGTGTTTGTTGCTAAGCATTGGGTTAAAGGATCGCGCCCGATTGATTTCCCCATTTCGTGAGAAAAAGGACTTCATTCAGCTGCTCTTGTTTTCTTTCTTAGGCATGTTTCTCGTTCAATTTACTTACTTTAAAACGATTGAGCAAAGCAATGCTTCATTTGCAACAATTATTCAATATACAGGACCTTTCTTTGTTTTACTCTATGCTGCGATAGCCAAAAGGCAGATCCCCTCTTTAAAGACATGTTTCTGGTTATTGGTAACCTTACTTGGCGTGACGGCTGTGGCATCAAAAGGACAGATTGAGCAATTAGCGACTTCCCAATCTGCGCTAGGCTGGGGGATAGCATCAGCGATATCACTAGCTTTTTATTCTATCCAGCCGCGTAAACTTTTGCAAAAATATGGGAGTTTACCAATTGTCGGCTGGGGGATGTTGATTGGTGGAGGCTTGGCGAATGTGGTTCATCCAATTTGGCAGATCGATAGTCAACTGAACGTTCAAGTGATTCTTTATTTGTTGGTGGTCATTTTATTTGGAACAGCACTAGCGTATTTGATTTTTTTAACAAGTTTACGCTATTTATCCTCAACACTTGCAACAGTTTTAACAGCAGTTGAGCCACTGCTGGCTGCTTTCTTATCGATCATTGTTTTTCATGATCACTTCACAGTGGTGGAGCTAGTAGGATTTATGGCAGTCATAGGAAGCATCATGTGTTTACAAAAAAAATTGTGAAAAAGACGAGATTCGCCAAAATCGGTGAAGTCTCGTCTTTTTTATAAATCAACAGAAAAAGAAAACGCAGGAGTCTACGCTTTCTTTTTCTGTTCTTCTTTTTTCTTGTCTGTGGTCGGTACGGAATCTAGGGCTTTTTTGAAAATCTCTTCTTTTTTCGTTTTATAGTTATGTTGTCGTTCAGCATACACTTTTTCTTTCGTCTTTGTTTTCATACTCGGTCACCTCTTCCTTTTTTTTAAGTATAGCATGATTTCACAAACTTATGCAAATTATTGGGTTTCTCCTTGGTGTTATAATCTTTCTCGTAAAATACATTGTGAAAATATTTCTTTTGGCAGAGATGAGGGACTTCTCTATTAAGAAATTCGCATCCGATTGGAAGCGATGTAACAGGATCTCATCTTAGCGTTGATCACACAGGTGAAAGCAGCGTTCTTTTTGAAGCAACTTTTTCACAGAATCCCTCGTGTAAAAAAGGAATGATAAATGGGTGATTTTAGTATCGATTTTTGAAAAAGGGGATCTGGAAAGAAATGTTATTCAAATAACAGTCTTGTTTTTCAAAAAGTGGGTTTGTTTGCAAAAAAAATCCTGTTTTTATTCGCGAATTAAAATAACGTTGAATGAAATAGCGTTTTTCTGTAGTTTATAGAAATCTTTGTAAATAGAGTACCATTGAGCAACACCAAAGAGAAAGTGATCAAAAAGAATAACGCAGGAAAATAAATGACACGTTTTATTAAACGCAAATTAAAAAAATACAAAACGAAAACAATATCAAAAAATATTAATTTTTGTTAAAATGGGGTACAGGGGGTGTTTTATTGGAATCTCGGAAAATCAAACGGAAGCGTTTAGTGAAACAAAAACGGTCCCTTTTCGTACAAAAAGGATTGGGTATCACAGCAGCGTTAGCATCGACTTCAGGTGTCTTTACGTCTCTTGCTCATGCGACCGAAACGACAAACGCTTCGTCATCAACCAACACAACTGCTACTCTTGCCAGATCGTCAGCTGAAACGGCGATCAATCGACAATTTAAAACAACTGCTTCACTGAATGTTCGTTCAAATGCTTCAACAAGTGCCTCTATCGTAAGTGGCGTAGGAGCAAATACAACAATCACTGCGGTGGCTCAAAAGAACGGTACCTCAGTGAATGGCAATACAACATGGTATAAGCTATCAACAGGCGGCTGGATCTCAGGGGCTTATGTGAAAAGCACTTCAGGCTCTTCTTCTGCCAATACAGGCTCGTCCAATTCGTCGTCTTCTTCATCGGAAAAAGCAATTTCGAAATCAGTGAAAACGACTACTGCATTGAACGTCCGTTCAAATGCAACGACTAGTTCTAGTGTCGTACGCGGTTTGAGCAGTAATGCGACAGTACAAGTCGTTGCACAAAAGAGTGGAACGTCGGTGAATGGCACGACCACTTGGTACAAATTGTCCACAGGCGGTTGGATCACGGCGGCCTATGTCAAAGATGTTTCCAGCAGCTCGACAGGCAATAGTTCTTCTGGCGGCAACACAAGTGTTTCTGCAGAAACGGCTATCAACAAGAACGTGAAAACAACAGCGGCATTGAATGTCCGTTCGAGTGCCTCAACAAGTGGGAGTGTTGTTGGCAGCCTAAGCAACAGCACGACGGTGAAGGTCGTTGCCCAGAAAAATGGCACATCCGTTGGCGGCACCAATGTTTGGTACAAAGTATCGACTGGTGGCTGGATCACAGCGGCATATGTGCGTGACGTCACGTCTAGTTCTGGAAATACAAGTAATAACAATAATTCAAACACAGGTTCAAGCAACACCGGTTCATCAAACGGCTCAAGCAATGCGAGTGAGCAAGCCATCAATAAAACGTTCCAAACAACCACTGGTATGAATGTCCGCTCAAATGCATCGACTTCTGCAAGTGTAGTCAGCAGTTTGGGTAGCAATGCGACCTTCAAAGCAGTCGCTCAAAAACAAGGCACGTCAGTCAATGGCAATGCCACTTGGTATAAGTTATCAACGGGTGGCTGGGTATCTGCAGCGTATGTGAAGGAAGTCAGTGCTACGACTCCTGGCAACAATAACAACACAGGCAATACCAATGTTCCGATGAGCGTGAATGGAGCAGCGATCGTTGCAGAAGCTAGAAAACATATCGGCACTCCTTATCAATGGGGAGGCAAAGGACCAGATGTCTTCGACTGTTCTGGGTTTACACGCTACGTCTTCTTAAAAGTGACGGGCAAAAACATCGGTGATTGGACAGTCCCACAAGAAAGCGCAGGGACGATCATTCCTGTCTCGCAAGCACAAGCTGGCGACTTGCTGTTCTGGGGTCAAAAAGGGAATACCTACCATGTAGCGATCGCTACAAGTAATACAAGCTATATCCATGCGCCAAGCACGGGTTATACAGTCACCGAAGCACAATCAGGCTTTTCGACTGCTAGCTTCGCTCTACGCGTGAAATAAATATTTTATTGAAAAGGCAAAGAGTTTGTCCTTTGTTAGAAACGCCCCTAAGAAAGCTGCCATCAGTTTTCTTAGGGGCGCTTTTTGTGCTGGGCGCAGATCTTCAAAAAGGTGGGGCTTTGCCCTGTTTTTTTTGACAAAAAGGCCGATTTGTCAAAATCACTTGTTTTTACTAGTACAAATTTTTGTCAAAAAAAATAGTTACTGATACCATAAAAACGTACCAATATTAGGAGGGATCTACATGAGATATACGAACGGAAATTACGAAGCTTTTGCAAGAAGCAGAAAACCGAAAGATGTCGAAAAGAAAGAAGCCTATATTGTTGGTGGGGGATTAGCAGGACTTGCTGCGGCAGTCTTCTTGATCCGTGACGGCCATATGGCGGGTGAGAAAATCCACGTGCTTGAAGAACTTTCTTTATCAGGCGGTTCATTAGACGGAAAATTCATTCCCCATGATGGATTTGTGACCCGCGGCGGTCGAGAAATGGAAAATCATTTTGAGTGCCTGTGGGATCTATTTCGCTCGATTCCATCTTTGGAGGTGGAAGATGCTTCGGTGTTAGATGAGTTTTACTGGTTGGACCACGATGATCCAAATTCGTCTAACTGTCGGATCATTCACAATCGCGGCCAACGAGCAGCAGATGATGGAGAATTCACCTTGTCTGCTACAGCACAAAAAGAAATGACCCAATTGTTTATGACTTCAGAAGATCAATTGATCGGGAAAAAAATCGAAGATGTTTTTGGCGAAGAATTCTTTGAATCCAATTTTTGGCTATACTGGTGTACGATGTTCGCCTTTGAAAAATGGCATTCGGCGATTGAAATGCGTCGCTATGTGTTGCGTTTTGTGCACCATATCGATGGCTTGCCTGATTTTACCGCGTTAAAATTTACTCGTTACAACCAATATGAGTCATTGGTCAAACCACTACTTGCTTATTTGGAAGAACAAGGAGTCGACTTCCAATATGAATGCACCGTCAGCAATATCGATGTTCGGATCGTGGGCGAGGAAAAAGTTGCTCAAAAACTTGTGCTAGAAAAAGCGGGGGCAATCGAAGAAATTCCTTTGTCAGAAGATGACTTGGTCTTTGTTACCAACGGATCGATCACTGAAAGTTCCACGCAAGGGGACCACTATACTCCAGCGCCTATCTCAAAAGCACCTGGTGGCAGCTGGCGTTTATGGAAAAACTTGGCGGCGCAATCGCCTGAGTTTGGTCATCCAGAAGTCTTTTATGAAAACTTACCTGAAGAAAGTTGGTTTGTTTCGGCAACCGTCACTTGGCAAAATTTTGATGTGGAACCTTATTTAGAAAAATTGACCCATCGCAAGTTACGAACAGGCAGAATCGTCACTGGCGGGATCATCACCATCAAAGATTCCAATTGGATGATGAGCTTTGCGACCCATCGCCAACCGCACTTTAAAGAACAAAAAGATCAACAAACGATCACATGGGTGTATGGCTTGTTGTCAAATACGCCAGGAAACTACATCAAAAAACCAATTGAACAATGTTCTGGACAAGAAATCGTGCAAGAACTGCTTTACCATTTAGGCGTGCCGGAAGCAGAAATCCAACGCATTTCAAAAGAATCAAGTGTGGCAGTTCCAGTCTACATGCCGTTTATCACTTCTTACTTCATGCTGCGTGAACCAGGGGATCGGCCATTGGTTATTCCAAATGGCTCCAAAAACTTAGCTTTTATCGGTAATTTCGCAGAGACTGAACGAGACACTGTATTTACAACAGAATATTCCGTTCGGACTGCAATGGAGGCTGTTTATCAGCTATTAGCTGTGGAACGTGGGGTACCAGAAGTGTTTGCTTCCGCTTATGATCTACGTACTTTGGCCAAAGCTGTCTATTATCTGACCGATAAGAAAAAAATTACGGAAATGGAGCTGCCATTTATCGAACGGAAACTATTGGAAGGCTTCGTTAAGAAAACCGAACATACCTACATTGGCGATCTGTTGAAAGAAAACCATTTGATTTAAATCAAACGCAACGACAACGAGGCGAAAGAAGCTGCTCGTTGTCGTTGCGTCTTTTATTTATGTGTCCAACGCTGTTTGAAGGAATCCTTATTCCTTAGATAAAATCCGAACTTGGATCTCTGTCAAATAAGCTTGCTCGTTGCTAAGGGTCGTTTCGTGGATCGATCGTTCATAGAAGTAGTCATCGATTTGCCATTGGTGCGTCGCAATCAGCTGCTTGAGTTTTTGATAGAACTGCTTCAATCCTTCGTCATCCCCCTGATAAATGGCGGTTAAATAGCATCCTGCTGGTTTCACGAAGGAAGTCCCTTGCGGCTCTTCTTGCCGCACGTAAACGTAGTCGATGTCCTGCGTATCGTCTTTGTTCGTCCGAATCATAAAACCGTACTCGTTATTCGAGAATAGATAAGGCTGTGCCATCAAAAGATCGTAGGCTTGGGTGATCATCTCTGGGATGGAGCTGCCGTTTAATCTAGGACTGAGGGAGAAATATTCCTCTGGCTGTTCCTTCAAGGTGAAGGGGGAAGTTTTTTCTGCAGCCAGGCGCAAATCCGCAGCTTTTCGTTCGATGATTTTTTTGATGTTGGTCAACTGCTGAATTTTTTCATCGATGGTTTGCCGCTTGGCTTCCAATAAGTTTCTCATGGTCTCGTCATCCCCCTGCAACGCTGTTTGAATCTCTTTTAAGGGCATCGATAATTCTTTCAGTGATAGGATCAATCCGAGATCCAAAAGTTGATCAAGGGAATAGTATCGATACCCGTTCTCGTCTTTGCTGTTTGGTTGAAATAGTCCAATCTCGTCATAATAGTGGAGTGTCCGAGGATTGATCCGCGCGAAGCGTGCCATTTCCGATACTTTTAATTTGGTTTTCATGGCGTTCCTCCTTGACTTTACAGTTACTGTAAACTTTATACTAAGGATAGTCAACTACTGGGAGGAAGATAGAATGAATAAAAAAGTAACGTATCGACCATTTAAACGAGAAGATCTGCCTGCGCTTGTGCAAGTGATTATTGATAGCTGGAACTACGACGAGCAATTTGACAAGATGACCGCCAAGCACTTTGCTCATGTCTTTTTGTGTTATGAACTTGCCCGTGCGACCTATTCGCGGGTGGCTCTTTTAAATGGTGAAGCTGTCGGCATCTTATTAGCAGACAGTAAAAGAGGGAAGAAGCTTCATCCAATGCGCTATTGGGGGAAAACGATTTGGCATGCTGGCTGCTTACTGCTTACGAAAGAAGGGAGAAACACGCTGCTGCATTATGCCAAAGAGGTGGCTGAGTTAAATCAAGCGATGTTGAAAGATTTACAAACTCCTTTTCAGACCGAAGTTGGTTTGTTTGCTGTTAGTCCCAAGACACAAGGATTGGGTGTAGGCAAGCAGCTCTTTACTTCCTTTTTAGCGATGGTCCAGCAGGAAAAAACGGCTCCGTTTTTCCTTTATACCGATACCACCTGTAATTACGGTTTTTATGAGCATATGGGCTTGAAGCGGGCAGCTGCTGTGAAACGCTGGATCAAAAAGCCGATCATGAAGGAAATCGAGTTTTATATCTATACTTCCTAAGAGTGCAGCGACGCACTCTTTTTTCATTGGCTAGTATGGTAAACTGGAAGCAAAGAAGAACAAGAAAGCTGTTTTCGTTTTATAGAAACGGCGCTTATTCTGGTCGAAAGCGATGGCTCAATTCGCTTTCGTAAAAAGGATGGGGAATGGGAAAGGATGGTTTATTTGGAAAAAAAGCAGATAGGGTTTATTTTAAGTGATATTGATGGGACGATCTTGGATCATAAGCATCAAATCGATCTGGATTTGATTGAAGAAATCAAACGGTTGAAGCAGCAAGCGATTCCTTTTGTTTTGGCTTCCGCTCGCTCCCCGAAAGGAATGCTACCGATAGCTCAAGAATTAGGGATAGAAGACTGGCCCTTGGCTTGTTACAACGGTGCCCTGATTGGACGATACGATCAAAAGGGCACACTGGTACCGATTTTCAGTCATGAGGTCAAAAAAGCAGAGGCAAAGACTTTGGTCGCGCGCATCAAAGCTGATTTTCCTGGTGTTTCCATCAATGTCTACTCTGGTGATCAGTGGTATTGCGAAAGAGTGGACCAATGGGCACGAGCAGAAGCGGCGATCACCACAGAGACTCCTGTAGAAACTTCATTAGAACAACTGTTGGCACAAGAAGCTTTTGAGGTTCATAAGTTTCTTTTGATCGGCACAGCGGCAGAAATCCAAGCGCTTCATGCTGCCTGCCAGAACGCTGGATTTTTAGAAAGCGCCTTTTACTTATCCAAAGAGAATTATTTGGGAGTCACTCATCAAGCTGTGGGAAAAGATAAGGCGCTAAATGAATTGGCGGCCTATTTTCAAGTGCCGCTGGCGCAAACCTTAGCGATCGGCGATAATTTTAACGACCTGCCAATGATTGCTTCAGCTGGTATTGGTGTTGCGATGGAGAATGCGCCTGAATTGGTCAAAGCAAAAGCTGATTTTGTGACGACTAGCAATACAGACCATGGGGTTGCTGATGCATTGCGGCGATTTGTCACAGAATAGACAAAAAAACTAGGTTTTTTGAACAAATTGATTGACTTTCATTTCTACTCTCCTTAAACTTTTAGCTATACCTAAAAAGGTAAGTGTTTGTTGGAAAGAAGGAGAAGAATGAATAAGAAGATCGAGAAGACATTGACCAAATTTGCCGAGCCGTTGGGGCTCTCAGTTGATACTTCCACCGGGGTGATTTATGGAACGTATCATAGTTATAAACTTTTTTTAGTTCAAGAGAATAACAATAGTTATTCTCTTGTGGCTCATTTTTCCCTTAGCAAAGAGGGGGAACTTCCGAACCAAGAAGAAGTCAAAGAAGTTTTAAGTGAGTCAAAAGAGATCACCGACTGTGTGATCCAAGGATATCAAGTTGCCTATACATTACGCGGAGCGATGACTGCAGGGAAAACCGTGGACAAGATCCGTACTGCGTTGGACCAGTTGACGAATTTTTTGAAGACGAAAGGCTTCCAAAATGCTTGTACCTTCTGCGGCGCGGTCGCTGAGCCGGTTTCGCTGTATGCTATTGGCGGCGCTCCCGTCATTGCCTGTGAAGCTTGCTTTAAGAAACAACAAGAAGCGGTCCTTGCGCAAGAACGGGAAAAAGGGCAGAAAAAAGAAAATTGGTTAGCTGGAACCGTGGGTGCGTTTCTTGGCTCATTGATTGGTGCCGGCGCAATTATTTTATTAGGACAACTGGGGTATGTTGCTGCATTGTCTGGGATCGCGATGGCGATCTGTGCCATCAAAGGGTATGAATTATTAGGTGGAAAACTCAGCACAAAAGGTATTATTAGTAGTATCATCGTCATGATCATCATGGTCTATGTCGGGAATCGTATCGACTGGTCGATCAGTGTAGCAAATTATTACACGGACGTTGATGTCTTCTATGCCTTCCGTATTTTACCTGATTTGATTCGTGAAGGATATTTGGAAGCGAGTCAATATTACGGGAACTTAGGTCTGGTCTATCTCTTTACGGCGATTGGGGCTGTGCCAACTATTATTGCTGCGGTACGAGATGGTAAAGTGACGCGTCAAAGCTATAAAATGGAGTAATCCACATTTCTATCCAAAGATAAAAAAACACAAAACGAGATCTCTTTCGCTTTGTGTTTTTTGTTTTGTGTCATAAATAATAACATGCAGTGTTAACATAAAAAATAAATAATAATAAAATGAGAAAAATAGCTTGCTTTTATAATTAATATTTATTAAAATCTTATTTACATTCAGAGTTTTGTAATAATTCTGAAAATTTTGGATTTTCATAAGGGGTAGGTAAGATGAAGAAAAAATGGGGATATGGTGTCGTCGCTGTTTGTGGAATCGTATTGGCAGGTTGCTCAACAGGAGGGACATCAAGTACAGGTGAAAGTTCAAGTGGTAGTGGGACAGCAGCTGCCGAACAAATTTTTAATGTTGTGGTTCAACAAGAAATGCCGAGTGCCGATCTATCCTTAGCCACCGATACGATCAGTTTCAGTGCTTTAAATAATGTGTATGAAGGGTTGTACCGCTTAGATGCTGATAGTAAGCCCGAACCAGCAGGTGCCGCCGAATTAGCGGAAGTCAGTGAAGATGGTCTGACCTATAAATTGAAACTACGAGAAGATGCCAAATGGTCAAATGGAGAACCAGTAACGGCAGCGGATTATGTCTTTGGTTGGCAACGCACCGTAAGTGCGGAAACAGGTTCTGAATATGCGTACTTATTTGCGCCTGTAACCAATGCCGAAGCGATAACAGCAGGTGAAAAAGATGCCTCAGAATTGGGGATCAAAGCAGTCAGTGACTATGAATTAGAAATCACGCTGACGACACCTACGCCATACTTCCAATACTTATTGGCATTTCCATCCTTCTTCCCACAAAGCCAAGCAGTTGTAGAAGACAACGGCGATCAATATGCTTCAACAAGCGACAATGCCGTTTACAATGGACCCTTTGTATTAGCTGGCTTTGATGGGCCAGGAACCGATACAGAATGGTCATATGAAAAGAACGACCAATATTGGGACAAAGAGACGGTGAAACTTGATACCATCAATGTTAGTGTCGTAAAAGAATCATCGACCTCCTTGAATCTATTCCAAGATGGGCAAGCAGACGACGTCATCTTAACAGGAGAATTGGCACAGCAAATGGCCAATGATGAAGCGTTTGTGTCAGAACCATTAGCCCGTACTTCCTATATCGAGTTGAATCAGCGAGAAGAAGATTCGCCATTCCGCAATGAGGATCTGCGTAAAGCAATCTCTTATGCCATCGATCGTGATGCATTAGTGACATCGATTTTAGGGGACGGTTCATTGGCTTCCACAGGATTGATACCAAAAGGAATGACCTTTAACCCAACTGATAATACTGATTTTGTCGATGAAGCGGAAAGTGTCATTGAATACGATCAAGAAAAGGCCAAAGAACATTGGGAAAAAGCCAAAGAGGCGTTAGGAATCGATTCCTTGAGCTTTGAAATTTTGGCTTCTGATACAGATTCAACCAAAAAGGCCATTGAGTATATTCAAAGTGCGATTCAAGACACGCTGGATGGGGTGAAAGTTAGCCTAAGTCCTGTTCCTTTCTCCGTTCGTTTAGATCGTTCAAACTCAGGTGACTTTGATGTCGTCATGGGTGGTTGGGGAGCTGACTATGCGGATGCTAGCAGCTTTACTGATTTGTTTGTTACCGACAATTCCTACAACCGCGGTCGTTGGACAAGCGAGGATTACGATGCAGCAGTGAAATCGTCAGCCACGACAAACGCTGGCAATCCAGATGCTCGCTGGCAAGATTTGTTAGATGCAGAGAAAATCATTATGGATCAACAAGGGGTCATCCCTGTGTACCAAAACGTTGAAGCTCATTTACGTGCACCAAAAGTAAAAGGGGTCGTATCACACGGTGCTGGAGCGCAATATGACTACAAGTGGGCAGTTATTGAAGAATAAGCGCCTAAAGAAGAAACTGGTTTTGCGTAAGCAAGCCAGTTTTTTTCTCGGGCTTTGTTCTTACTTACACAATGTTAGTAATGAGAGCGGATGCAATTGTTTATAAAAAAACAAAAAACGAGGTTGGCAAGGGATCAACGATCGACTTGCCAACCTCGTTTTTTGTTCATCTATTTCACAGAAATCCAGTGAAAGATTATTCGCTAACTGTTACGTCACCTGTTACAGAAGCGCCATCTTCGTCAAGTGTTGCTGAATCTTGGAATTCTTTTGAAGTGAATGTTACGTTACCTTCAACTTTTGCACCATTCAATACAAAGCCGTTAGCATTCACTTCAACGTCACCTTTGATTACACCGTGAACGATGTTGAAGTTTTCTGAGTTAACGATCAATTTAGGAACAGTTACTGTGTATTCAGCTGTTACGTTGCGGTCTTCATCTTGTGAGTACAATGCAAATTTACGGTAGATATCAGCAGAGTCGTCACCTTTGTCGTGGAATTCGCCATCAACGGTTACATCGTTATCAAATGTCATGTCGCCAGTTACAGCAACGATCCAGTTACCATCTGCGCTCAATGCTTTTTCGATCACTGAAGTTTGGTCACTGATAGAAGCAGTTGAAACAACGTCATCTGATGATTCAGTTGATGCAGCAGTTGAAGCTGCTGTTGATGATGATGAGCTTGCAGCTGTATCGTTATCTGAACTACATGCAGCTAAAAGAGTGCCTCCCATAAGCAATGATGCAGCGATTAAAGTGATTTTAGTTTTTTTCATGTTTCCTTCTCCTTTGTATTCCCATAGTTTTCTTAAAAACAAAATGATTATACCATACCGAGGTGAAGTTTGTGAAACAAAAAACATAAATGAGGAGAAATTTAATAAATAGCAGCCTAGGATTAAAAAAATTTCAAAGAAACTAGGAATAAATGAGTGACGCTTACGAATGAATGAGACATCTTATTCACAAAGAACCCTCCATTATGGAAGAAATGCCCTTCTTCTATAATGGAGGGTCATTACTACATGCGCTTTCGATCCGTCAACTGCTTGAACTTCGATACGATCAAATCCATGATGAACTGATACATAAAAGCATGGGTTTGAAAATGGGTTTGGTGAGGGAAGATGATTGCTTCTTGGACAAAGGGCAGTTCCGAGATCTGTGGATTAGCGGTGATCACGATGACTTTGGCTTTGGTTCGATCGAAGAAATCTTTCCGTGGTGTTCCATTTCGAATTTGCTGTTTCGTTAGGTAGTCACCGGAGTTGGTAAAAATGATAAACAGCGATTCTTCATCAGCGGTCTTGATGATTTCTTCCTGTACGAGATCGTCTTGGAAGGTCCGAATGAACTTGCCGTTGTATGCTAGTTTGATCTGGAAATCAATAGCAGCCGATTCTGAGAATAAAATTCCAAAAGCAAAGACATTTTTATGCGTCACAATGGCTTTTGCGACCCGTTCGATGGCTGGCAGATCAAGATGATGACGCAGATAATCGATGTCTTGTACAACTGCGTCAAAATAGGAGTCTACGCCCTCTTGCTCTAAGGCAGACAAAATATTCGAACGATAATTCAGGGGATTGTTGAAGCGGTTCTCGATGAAAGCTGCGTTGTCTTTTAAATCACCATAGTCATCAAAGCCTAAGGTACGGGCGAATTTTGAAACGGTTGACTTTGACACATGGCAAAGAGCGGCGAATTCACCAATACTTAGAGTTTGGATCTGATCGTAATAGTTGATCATGGTCAAACCGATATAGTAGTTGGTGGAATCAGTGGGTGCATTATTTAAAAGATTCAATAAACGAATAATTAAGAGGCCCATTTTCTTTCCTTTCTTGTAAGCAGTTTCCAAATTGCGAACTTTCGCAGGTGAGAGAAAAAAATCTGCTATAGTAACGCCATAAAGCGCTTTATAAATCAAACACGGGAGTGAGTCATTTGGCAAAAGATTATTCAAAACTTGCTAGTGAAATTATAGCACAGGTCGGTGGGGAACAAAATATCGTTAGCCTGTATCATTGCATCACTAGATTGCGTTTTAAGTTGAAAGATGTCGAGTTGGCACGAAAAAATAAGGATAAGATTCAGCAGCTTGATGGGGTATTGTCTGTCATTGAAGGAAATGGCCAGTTTCAAGTCGTGATCGGTAATCATGTAGCGGATGTTTTTCAAACGATCATGAGTAAGTATTCGATCCAAAATGCTTTGGAAAGTGATGGGGATGCCGAAGAATCAACAGAAAAACAAGGCAATGTATTTATCCGATTCTTCAATGTATTGTCTGCGATCTTTAATCCAATCATTGTTGCTCTTGCAGGGGCAGGGATGTTGAAAGCTTTGCTAGTTGTTTTTACAACCTATCATTTGATGGATGCGGAAGGAAGCACCTATAAAATATTAGCTGCTGCTGGCAATAGTGTCTTTTATTTCTTGCCTTTATTTTTAGCGATCAGTGCAGCGCGGATTTTCAAAGTCAATATGTTTATTGCTTTAGCAATCGTTGGGGCGTTGCTGGAGCCGAATTTTACAGCAATGGTGACGGAAAATGGTGTGACGGTCGATTTCTTTGGAATCCCAGCTGTGCTGATGGGGTATTCGGGTACCGTGATTCCAGCGATCGTTTCGATCTATATTTACTCGCACTTGGAACGACTACTCAAACGGATCATTCCTAAGAGTATCGAGATTTTTGCTCTATCACTAGTAGCTCTTTTGATCATGGTGCCTTTGACCGTTTTGATCATTGGACCGGTCGGTGTAATGCTTGGGGACGGTTTAGGCAATGCCATGAACTTTATCAGCGACAAGAGCGGGCTGTTAGCTGGCTTGTTGATCGGTGGCGGTTGGACATTCTTAGTAATGATCGGGATCCATTGGGGAGTTGTACCGATCATGGTCAATAACCTAGCGGTATATGGCTATGATACGCTGCGCCCGATGATCGCAGCAGCAACATTTGCGAGTGCTGGGGTTGCTTTAGGTGTATTTTTACGCTCTCGCAGAAAAGAAACCAAAGGCCTGGCGCTATCTTCCTTGCTTCCAGCATTGCTTGGAGGAATTACAGAGCCCATCGTCTATGGACTTTCGGTAAAATTTAAAAAGCCGTTGATTGCTCAAACCATCGTTGGTGCCCTTGCTGGTGCGTTTATGGGAATGATGCAAACCAAGGCCATCGTCTATGTTTTTCCAGCATTGACGACATTGCCAGCTTTCTTTGGGGACACCTTTGTGTACTATTTGATCGGCATTGCCTTTGCGTTCTTCGGTACTGCTATTTTGACCTATGTATTAGGATTTGAAGAAACGGTAGAACCTGTTTTAGAAGAAGGTGCAGGGCTGCAAGTGATGACACCAGTTGCTGGTGAAGCGATCACGCTTGATGATGTCAAAGATGAAGTATTTTCTTCTCGAGCAATGGGGGATGGATTAGCCGTTTATCCATCAGCCGGCGATATTTATGCGCCACTTACTGGTACGGTTGTGACAGTTTTTCCAACTGGACATGCTTTTGGGATCCAATCAGCTGCTGGGACGGAAGTGTTGGTTCATATCGGCTTAGACACGGTTGATTTAGCAAAAGGCGTGTTTGAGATTTCGGTGAAACAAGGGGATCAAGTCGTGAAGGGGCAAAAAATTGGCACCTTTGACTTAGCAAAAATTATTGAAAAAGGATATGATCCGACAACCATGTTGGTCTTTACCAGTGTGATCAAAGAAGATGCATTGACAGTTGTGGATCAAGCGAAAAAAGACGTTACCGCATTGGTAGCAAATGATTTATTAAAAGGAGCGATTTCATGAGTGTATTTCCAAAAAATTTCCTATGGGGCGGCGCGATCGCCGCAAATCAAGCCGAAGGAGCTTATTTGGAAGGAGGAAAAGGATTAAGTGTAGCAGATATTTTACCAGTTGGTGAAAAACGTATTGAGCAAGTTTCACTGCAGCTTGAAGAGGATAACTTTTATCCGAGCCATGAAGCCATCGACTTTTATCATCGGTACCCAGAAGACATTGAACTGTTTGCGGAAATGGGCTTGAAGTGTTTGCGTACCTCAATTGCTTGGAGTCGCATTTTTCCGAATGGGGATGAGACGGAACCCAATGAAGCAGGTTTACAATTTTATGATGATTTATTTGATGCCTTGAATGAAAAAGGGATCCAACCAGTTGTTACATTAGCTCATTTTGAGACGCCACTGCATTTGGTGACGAAATATGGTGGTTGGCAAAATCGTGCGCTGATCGATTTTTTTGATCGGTATACAAAAGTGGTTTTTGCACGCTACAAAGGGAAAGTGAAATATTGGATGACTTTCAATGAAATCAACCATACCCATACGATCCCGTTACTCGCAGCAGGTATCGATGTGTTTTCTTTCGAGACTGAAGAAGAAAAATTACAGGCACTTTATCAAGCAAGTCATAATATGTTTGTTGCAAGTGCCAAAGCAGTTCTGAATGGGAAGGCAGAAGATGAAAACAATCAGATTGGCTGTATGCTGTCACTGAGTCCGATTTACCCTGCAACGTGCAACCCGCAAGATGTTTTTGAATCGTATCAACTGCGCCGTCGTTCCTTGTTCTATAGTGATGTGCAATTGCGAGGAGCCTATCCGGAATACTTCGACCGCATCGTGAAGGATAATCATCTGTTGCTGGACATTACAGAAGAAGATCTAGCGATCATTAAAGCGGGGACCTGCGATTATTTAGGCTTTAGTTTTTACCGCAGCTCATTGCATGAAGCAGGCATGAAAATTTTAGGCAATACTGGCGGATTACTAGGGAAAAAGAATCCTTACCTAAAAGAAACTGCTTGGGGATGGCCGATCGATCCGCTGGCATTACGCTATGTTTGCAGCGAATTGACTGATCGCTATCAAAAACCATTATTTATCGTTGAAAATGGAATTGGTTTAAAGGATGTTGTCAATGAAGATGGGTCGATCGTCGATGAAGAACGGATGGCCTATTTGAAAGACCATGTAGAAGCAATGGCGGAATCGATCAAAGATGGCGCAGCGATTCTAGGCTATACATGGTGGGGACCGATCGATATCGTTTCTGCGGGGACAGGAGAGATGGAAAAACGATACGGCTTTATCTATGTTGATAAGCAAAATGATGGTAGCGGAGATCTTTCCCGCCAGAAAAAAGCTAGTTTTGCGTATTATCAGCAAGTGATTGCCACGAATGGGGAAGCGCTGGCGTACGAATCATTTTTGAAAGGCGGCAAGTAAAATGAAAAGTTATTTTCCAAAAGATTTCCTCTGGGGAGGAGCAACAGCTGCCAACCAAGTTGAAGGAGGTTCTGGAATCGATGGAAAAGGCTTGTCGGTTTCTGATGTCTATCTATTCGATTCCTCAATGCCGAAAGAACGATGGACGGACCAATGGCATATGATGACTCATCAGCAAGTTGCAGAAGCACAGGATCCAAACAGCACGAAATACTATCCGAAAAGACAGGGAATCGATTTTTATCATCACTTTAAAGAAGATATTCGTTTATTTGCTGAGATGGGCTTCAAAGCCTATCGGATGTCAATTGCCTGGACACGGATCTTTCCAAAGGGGGATGAGGTAGAGCCAAACGAAGCTGGATTGGCATTTTACGACGCAGTCTTTGATGAGTGTTTGAAGTATGGGATCGAACCAGTGGTATCACTATCCCATTATGAGATGCCTTTGTATTTAGTGACTGAGTATGGAGGATGGCCAAACCGGCAAGTGATCGACTTTTACGTCCGTTTTGCCAAGACGGTGATTGAGCGATACCAAAAGAAAGTCAAATACTGGGTGACTTTTAATGAAATCAATTGTGTCAAACACCATCCATATGTTAGTGTCGGGATCATTGAAGAAGGTCATCCTAATATTGAACAAGACAAGTACCAAGGGGCGCACCATCAATTTGTCGCCAGCGCAATCGTGACTGACTATTGCCATCGATTGATTCCCGATGCCAAGGTCGGCTGCATGATCAGCTATCAATTATTAACGCCGTACAGCTGTGATCCAGACGATGTCCAAAAAACAGTTGAAAGTCAACGAACCTCACTCTTTTTCAGTGATGTGCAGGCAAGAGGCTATTATCCAGCATATGCCAACCGCATGTTTGAAGAAAAAGGAGTGGAATTGGCGATCGAACCAGGAGACTTAGAAGTCATCCGAGAAAACCCGGTTGATTTTGTTTCCTTTAGTTACTATATGTCCAGTGCAGTCAGCGCGCATCCAGAACGCTTGGAAAGTGCTGTCGGGAATCTGATCACTGGTGGGATCAAAAATCCCTATTTGCCTAGCAGTAAATGGGGCTGGCAGATCGATCCCAAAGGGTTGCGAACAGCATTGAATCAACTCTATGACCGCTATCAAAAACCTTTGTTTATTGCCGAAAACGGTTTGGGAGCAGAAGATGTCGTAAACGAAGATGGCACCATCGATGATTTTTATCGAATCGACTATCTGCGTCAGCATATTGAACAAATCAATGAAGCGTTGCATGATGGCGTCGACGTCTTTGGCTATACGGCATGGGGCTGCATCGATATCATTAGTGCCTCAACCTCACAAATGTCGAAACGTTATGGCTTTATCTATGTTGACCAAGACGATGAAGGCAATGGCACAAAGAAACGCATCAAGAAAGCGTCATTTGATTGGTACAAAAAAGTAATTGCTTCAAACGGCGCAACTCTTTGATTCTTGATTCTTTCAGATAAAGCAATTGCTGGGCTTAATCATAAGGTTTCTTAACAATTTACCTTTTTATCAAGAAAAAAAGCCAACTTTATTTGCTATTTTATTTTAACCGTGCTATGATGAATAGGTAAAGTTCTGATATGTTAATACTTGTTTATCTTTTCTATTGATACACACTTCAATTACACATCATTTTCTATTACAAACAAATAAACACAGTCGATGTGTAATATGGAGGTATACGTTTATGAATAACGGTACAGTAAAATGGTTTAATGCAGATAAAGGTTTTGGATTTATTACAGGTGAAGACGGCAATGATGTATTTGCTCACTTCTCAGCTATCCAAGGCGACGGCTTCAAAACTTTAGAAGAAGGTCAAGCAGTGACTTTCGACGTTGAAGAAGGCCAACGTGGCTTACAAGCAACAAACATCGTTAAAGGTTAATTGACGTTAACAAGCGAGAATCCATTGGGTTCTCGCTTTTTTTTGTTTTATTTTATATAAATATTGAAATGGATTGGGTGTTGATGATCTGCTACAAGAGAATAGTTGCAGGCTTTGAGGACCTAACATGGTAAATAGTACATCTTTGATTTCACTATTCAACTAGCCCTAAGCGTCGCGGTTTACTTACCCATGATTTCTCATTCGATGATAAGCGTATAAAAAGAGGAAAACAGAAAGAGGGGCTGTATACCTTATTCAATAAATTAATAAAGTGGTTGAATAGGTTTAGTAGCGTTGCTACCATTAAAAGCAATGATTACTAGTGAGTCAAATGGCATGACTCATGTGAATGGAATAAAGAAACAGGTAAAGCGGAACATGCTACGATTCAATATATGGTACCCCGTACTTATACAAGAGTAATCGATATGAAAGATCGATATTTCTTATTCGTTTCATCGATATTGTCTTGAATGAATTGTAAAAGTAGAATATATTGGTACAAATTAGCTGCTTTTTTTATTGCGATTGGAACAAAGATGATTACATTTCGAGGGGGATTTATATGAAGCCAAAAGAAATACTTTGCCAATGGGTTGATGCGTTTAATCAGGCAGATGTTGAAATTATTTCAGAATTATATGATGACAATGCAATAAACCATCAGGTTGCCAACGAGCCAGTTGTTGGGAAACAAGCGATCAAGCAGATGTTTGAGCAAGATTTTTCTAACGCAAAAATGGTTTGTATCGTTGAGAACATTTTCGAAGATGGACAATGGGCAATTTTAGAGTGGCGTGACCCCTTAGGTTTGAGAGGTTGCGGTTTTTTTCAAATAGTAAATGATAAAATTTTATTTCAAAGAGGCTACTGGGATAAATTATCTTTCTTAAAACAGCACGACTTGCCTATTGAATAAAAGGAATTACCTTATAGGAATGGTTAGCAGATATGCATGACAGGAAGGTTAATCGCTTCACGTAGAATTCTTAAAGGAGTAACACTGTTTGAAAACAATACCTTTTGTTTAAGTAATGATTAAGAATAAGTTAGTTTACTTCCGTCGGCGCCTAGTTGCGTGGTATAGTTATTGATAAGCGACAAATATTTTTGTACCACACGTTACTTGTTTTGAAGAAATTTATTCAAACCTGGCGTAACTTCAGAGTTACAAGGATACAATAGAGGTTAGGGATTGTATCGTTTAAATGAGAAATAAATAATAGTAGTAATAGTATGCTGCACTTTCAAAGAATAAATATTGACTCGTCAGATAGCCTTCTCGTTTACCCAAACGAGAGGGCTATCGTTCATTAGAAAAGAAAAAGTGTCTTTTTCCTAAAAGAAAGGAAGAAGACACTTTTTGGCTTTATTCTGCTGTGAGGGGGATCGTCAGCTTGCGATCATCGGTTTGATCGTCCAGCATTGAATCGACATATTGCTTCAAAAAGTAAGAATAGGTCGCTAACCACTGATACTCCTGGGAGTCTTTGATGGCAGCTTTTTCTTCGGCTGAGTAAGTATCATTGCCAGTAAAAAGGGCAGTGTTCAGCCTCGTGACAAACGTGCAAAGTTTTGTCATCTGGGCATCTGACAGTTCAGACACTGCGGACAATTGGTCACGGACCAGTTGGTCGGTGTCTTTTTCAAAAACACTTTTCTGGTAGTTTTGATAGTTCAGCAACTGTTCATTAGTTTGCTTCGTTTCAGCCGCCCAAGCATCGAGATCAATCTGGCGAGCTTCATAGTTGATTTCCTTGTCAGAAAGAGAAAGGACGCCGTAGCCTAATTCTGCTGTTGAATAAGACCCAGTGACTGCTTCATAAAGCGAATCATTCCCTTCGTTAATGTCTTGGATGTGGATATGACCAGAGAAAACGGCTGGCACGTTGAAGCGTTCCAACAAAGCGACAGTCTCAGAGGCGTTGTCGAGAACATAACCGTCTTGTAAGAGTTCATTATGACCAAACAAGTTATGGTGCAAAAAGACCAGTGGTACTTGCTCCGCTTCTTTCGTCAGGGTTAATTGCTCCTCCAACCAAGTTAGAGTAGCCGGTTTTAACTCACCATTCGTAGTAGGATCATCCCAATTAACCTCAGAATCGTAGATACATGAATCGAGCAAAAAGAGACGATACTTGTCGTTTAACTGAATGCTGTAGCTAAGGGAAGACTTGTCGATACTGTTGGCTTTTTCGTAACCTTCAGCAAAAATCGTTTGAAAATCCTCAGGACTGATTTGATCTGCGTAGTATTCCTTTTCACCTTTAAATGCTCGCGCCCAACCATTGTAAATCTCGTGGTTGCCAGGTAATGCTAAAACCATAATGTCAGCTTCTTGCAATGGTGCAAGCAATCTTGCCAACTCTTGAGCACTTGCTTTCTCGCCATTGAGCGTCATATCACCGGTCAAAATAATTCCCGTGGGTTTCTCTTTTAAGGCTTGAGCGGTGAAGGCCTCAATCGATTGTTCTTGATACGTCATCTCTTTGCCAGCAGCTCCCTTTGTGAAGGTCTGAAAGGCTGCGCCGTTATCATGAAGCGTGGAGGAAAGAAAATGAATATCACTTAAGAGCCAAAACTCACTGTTGCTTGCCTGTTGCAATGGAGTATCGGCTTCATGCACCTTACGAAATTGAAAGAATAACAGGAAACAGGTGACAAAAAGTGTAAGTAGTGCCAATGGCCAAAACCATTTTTTGTATGTACGAATCGCGATTCCCTCCTCGCTTGTTTTATTTATTATAGAAAGGAATAGGGATCTTGTCACATAAATGGTCTTTTTTTGAATGAATTCTTGTTTTCATAGTTTTTCTTATTAAAATAATTGCGATCAAGTTATAAACCTTGAATAATTAGCCTTACTTTCGATAAAGATAACATAAATTTATTTTATTTTAGATGATGAAAATGAAAAGAAAATGCGGTAATTTATTCAGAAACGTTGATTTAACGGTCTTTAATTGTCCTGTTATTTATCGTGGAGATAAAGGGAGTGTTAGATTGAAACATTTTTGTAACATTTCCTTTATCTGTGTGTCATATCATTATGGTAGAATTCATTTGTCGTTAAATCGAACATTAAACTTTCTTAGACAAAATTAAGTTTTTATAAAGGCAGTTCATCTGTCAAATCAACCAGCTAGTCGGAGGAAAAACGAGTGAAGAATAGTTTGTTATCAGCATTAATGGTGTGTTCACTAACATTAACAGCAGTTGCAGCACCTGCATTAGCATTTGCAGATTCCATTGATGATCAAATCGAGCAGCAAGACCAAAAAATTAATTCTCTTAAAGGTCAGCAAGCTGACGCCCAATCACAGATCGATTCTCTAGAAGCAGAAATTGAAACAGTGAGTGCAAAAGTTGCTTCATTAGAAGCGAAACAAGTTGAGTTAGGTCAAGAAGCTGAGAAATTGCAAGACAAAATCGCAACATTGAAATTGCGTATTGCCAAACGTGAAGAAGCAATCCAAAAGCAAGCCCGTGATGTACAAGTTAACGGTCAAAGCACCAATTTCATTGATGCTGTTTTAGAAGCAGATTCTTTAACGGATGTTATCGGTCGCGTACAAGCGATGACAACGATCGTCAATGCAAACAATGATTTAGTTGAACAACAAAAACAAGACAAACAAGATGTTGAAGACAAAGTCAAAGAAAACGAAAGCAAAATCCAAGAAGTTGCTGCGAACCAAGCAGAACTTAGCCAACAAAGAGATGCCATTGCAGCAAAACAAGCTGATTTAAATGTCTTGAAAGCAAACTTAGCAGCAGAACAAGCGACTGCTGAAAAAGACAAAGATGCATTGAACAAGAAAAAACAAGAAGCGGAAGCTGAAAAAGCCCGTATCTTGAAAGAACAACAAGAAGCTGCTGCTGCTCAAAAAGCAGAAGAAGAAAGACAAGCTGCTGCTTTGAAAGAAGCACAACAAGAAGCTGCTGCTCAATCAACTGAAAGCGCGACAGAGAATACAACAGCTTCTACTGAAATCGCAACAAGTAGTTCTTCAAGCAACACAAGCTCAAGCAATACCAGCAGTTCTAACAGCTCAAGTTCATCGAACGCAGGCTCTTCAAACACTGGTTCAAGCAATTCAAGCTCAAGTAACTCAGATTCAAACTCTTCATCAAACAATAATTCTACCGGAAGTATTTCTACTGGCGGCGGAAAAGATCATTCAAGCTCAGGTAACATGTATGCTTGGGGTCAATGTACTTGGTACGTGAAAAACCGCGCTCCTTGGGTAGGTACTTACTGGGGTAATGGTGCACAATGGGGTGCGTCAGCTGCAGCTGATGGATACACCGTCAATGGTACACCAGCAGCCGGTGCCGTTGTAGTCTTTGCCGCTGGTCAATCAGTTGGTGGCGAATGGACTGCTCATCCAGTTTATGGACACGTTGCTTATGTTGAATCATACAACCCATCAAACAATACCATCACAATCTCTCAAGGCGGAACGGGCTTTGACAGTCCTGGTGGACCAAACACTGCAACAATGAGCGCATCTGGATATACTTACATCCATCGCTAATCAATTCAAAAGCAAAGCATCAACGCAATCGCGTTGATGCTTTTTTATTTGATCGATAGCTTTTTCACTTCTTGATCAGTTAGGTGAGAGAACTACCTAGAGAGGCAAGACAGGGTTCTCTCAAATCTAATCAAGATTCTATAGAAAGTAGGAGGTTTCTCGTTTTACTATTCAAGGAGTGAGAAACGGCGAAAAGGTTCCTTTTGAAGTTACCACCAGTTCTTCCATTGCACGAGAAATCGCCGTATAGAGAATCCGCCGATCTTGATCGATATGATAATTTTCTTCTGAGACATCATATAAAAGAACCTGCTTAAATTCCAATCCTTTGGCAAGATGAATCGGTAAAACCGTTCCATGAAATGACACGGCCTGTTTATCGAAGAACTGTTTGAGCTCCTCACTGGATCGACTATCTTTGGTGATGATCGTTACTGGTTGCTTAAGTTCCTTTACTATGTCTACTAACGCAACGTCAGACAGATTGGCATAAAACTGTGGCAACTTTCCTTCTGGTCGGACGGCAGAGATGTTTAAATTGGTTTCTTTTGGTAGCATTTGGGCAAATAACCGCGTGATTGCACCGCTAGACCGATAACTCGTAGTCAGCTGATACGTTTCGAGGGATTTCGCCTGTTGTTGAAATAACGTTTGGATTTCTGATACGGTGATGGCACTTGTAAAGATCGCCTGTTGCTGATCCCCCACGAGGGTAAAAGCGGTCATAGGAAAAAGACATAATAGAAACTGAAGTTGTGCTGGCGTATAATCTTGGACTTCATCGATAAACAGATAGCGTAACGCAGGGACAGGTTGTTTTTCGGCGAGCAAATGACGAATCAGCAATAAACATACGGTATAATCCAAACTATCTGCTGTTTGCGTCAAAGTGATCTGTCCATGAGTAAAATAGTCGGCACTGTCTGCTAACAATCGTTTCGTATCAAACCAAGTAAGGTCGTTGATTTGTTTGGAAACCGTTGCGTATTTTTTCTTCAGGAGGCGAATGGCTGCTTTCTGAATTGTTTTTTCTGAATCATCCTTTAAAACTTTCCCTAATAGGGAGTGCTGTTCGTCTTCAGTCAAAGAACGAACTTGGTCGTGAACATTTGCTGCTAAGGCATTTTTTTGCAGTCGATCCTCCCAAGCGTAAGCCAATTTCTTTTTAACTGCTTGGATGCGATCGCGCAAGGATGCCTGTTTCGGTGTCTCTTGGAAGAAAGTGTCGATCGTTTCTTCAGAAAAAAGGACGACGTTTTTTCTTTTGATTGGTTTAAACTGAAGCACAAGTTCTTCTGGCAGCTGTTTGCTCAAGTATTGAAGAAAGCGACTGAAGTCCGCACTGCGTAAAAGGTCGATTGCTTCACTGGGTGTTTGCTGGATGCGGTCAAAATACGCCGCTTCCGATTCTAAGTCAACGCTAGGAAATGCTTGGCAAAACTGCCGCATGGTCAACGTCAATGGATTTTTTTCACCGAGGGAAGGCAGCACTTGCGAAATATAATCAATAAACCGAGAGTTCGGGGAGAGGATCAAGACATTCTCTGCGGTCATCTCTTCACGAAAATGGTACAGCAAAAAGGCGATCCGTTGCATGACAGCAGACGTTTTTCCGCTTCCAGCAACACCGTTGACCAGTAGGTTTTTATGCGCTAAGTCACGGATGATGACGTTTTGTTCGTGTTGGATCGAAGCAGTAATATCTTGCATTTTTTGACTATTATTGGCTTCAAGGGCTGCCAGTAACACTTCATCTTGAATCGCGACTGAGGTATCAAAGGCTTGCTTCAAGTGATCTTTTTCGATAATAAATTGTCGGCGATGTTCAAGAGCGGCAGAAATCGTCTGATTGTTCACTTGATAAGAGACCGGGCCCAAGCGTTTGGCATAGAACAATTCGGCAATAGGGGAGCGCCAATCATAGATCAGCCCTTCCTTATTTTCATTAACAAAACCATTGATCCCAATGTAAAAATCTTCTATCATTTCCTCATCTTCAAATTGTAGGGAGATTTTACCAAAGTAGGGACTATCCAGTAGACGGTCGATGGCAGCTAATTCACGTTCAGCAGATTGAAGAGCGGCGTTCATTTGGTCGATCTCACGGTTCTTACTTTCGATGGCAGCAAAAGTATCTAAACGGTCAGCAAAATTATCAAAGTTTAAGCGAATCTCTTCGCCGATGCTTTGCATCGCAAGGCGATCTTTTTTTCTGCCTTCAGTCAAGAAACTGTTCAGCCCTGTCTTTCGCGTCAGCAATTGCTGGTACGTGTCTGCGAGATGCTTCTTTTCAGCCTTTAGGTCGTTCATTCAGACTCACATCCATTCTCCAAAGTATCTCAATTATACGAGCATCCACCAAAAATACTAGTCTATTTTTTTGACTCTGGATGCGGTATAATAATAGTGGGAAGAGGCAGCTGATTGTTCCAATGTCATGGGAGCAAGCAGAATGCGTCTATTTTTTTGTTTTAAAAATGGGAAAAAGGGTCATTGCTTGTGTTTTTGAAGGGGCTGTTTATACTGAATATAGAGAAAAATACAAAGCGAAAAATCGTTGAGGGAGTGTCAGCATGTCCAAATTATTGTCACCAGTGAAGCTAGCGAGTTTAGCATTGGCCAACCGCGTCGTTATGTCGCCGATGTGTATGTATGAAGTAAAAAAAGAAGACGGTGTTGCGGAGCCTTTTCATTTTGTTCACTACGGGGCACGAGCATTAAGCAAAGTCGGCTTGATCATTATTGAAGCGACTGCCGTTGAACCAGACGGACGAATCACAAACAATGATCTAGGGTTATGGAATGAAGAGCAGCAAACAGAGCTGACGAAATTGGTGGAACTGCTGCATGGGTTCGATGCGCAAGTAGGCATCCAACTAAGCCATGCAGGACGAAAAGCAGTTGATGCCACCAATCCTTTGGCACCAAGTGCCGTTGCCTTTAACGAGCGCTACCCGTTACCGTCAGAAATGACCCTGTCGGAGATCAAACGGGTGCAAGATAGTTTTGTTCAGGCTGCCCAACGAGCAGCCAATGCGGGTGTCACGATGATCGAACTTCATGGGGCTCATGGCTACTTGATGGATCAATTTCTTTCGCCTTTCGTCAATCAACGCACCGACCTGTATGGTGGTTCCTTAGAGAATCGGTATCGCTTTGTAAAAGAAACGGTACAAGCAGTTCGAGCAGTCTTTTCTGGGTCCTTGTGGATGCGCTTGTCACTGACAGACTATGAAGAACCAGGACGCCAAAATTCGTTGGAAGATTGGCAGCAAGTGGCCCAATGGCTTCAAGCAGATGGCATTGATTGTCTTGATTGCTCTACAGGCGGTGTGGTGGATAAAAAGCCTAATATTCCGATCTATGATGGCTACCAAGTGCCCTTTGCTGCAGCTATCAAGCAAGTGGTCGATATTCCCGTAGCAGCAGTCGGTTTATTGGATAATCCTGATCTTTGCGAATATCTTTTGCAAACCAATCAAGTGGATTTGGTTTTACAAGGCCGCGCATTGATCAGAAATGTCAACTGGTTGGCAGATGCAGCGGCGAAACTTCACGATAAGTCCTTTCAAGCGTACAATGATTCCTATCAACGCGGGGTGAAGCGTTGATTCATCTGATAAAAATTCTCCTAGAAGAAAAATCTTCTTAGGAGATTTTTTTACATGGACAAAGGCATTATCCTGAGGAATCTTTCTGCTTCATGCTACACTTAAAAAAGAAACGGAGGGAAATCAAGATGTTGACAACAGATCGGTTCTTTCACGGCCACGACAAGCAGACCGCTTTTTTTGAAGGCTGGTACCATAAGCACCAAATCGGTGAAGAAGTCTATGCTTTTATTCCAGGTCTTTCGATTCAAGAAGACGGTACCAAAGAAGTGTTCATTCAAGTGATCAATCATGAGGGCGCGCATTACTTCTCCTTTCCAGAAACTGATTTTCAGGTTTCAGAAGAGGAGCGAAAAGTAACGATTGGTGACAATATCTTTAGTGAAGCAGGCATTCAAGTCTCTTTAAAAAATAACGATCTCCAAGTACAAGGAGCAGTAAAATACAACGACCACAAACCGATTCAGCGGACACGTTATGCGCCGAGTATCATGGGGCCTTTTTCGTATCTGTCATTTATGGAGTGCTACCACGGTGTCTTGAGCATGAGTCATAGCTTAGAAGGTACGCTGTACTGGAACGAAGAACCAATCGATTTTTCGAACGGGATCGGTTATTTGGAAAAAGACTGGGGAACCTCCTTTCCAGCAGCTTATATCTGGGTTCAGTGCAACAGTTTTGATGCACCAGATGTACGGTTCTTTTTCTCCGCAGCCGACATTCCCTTTGCTGGTTTTGCTTTTTTGGGAACGATTTGTGTTCTGCAAGTCGGCAGCCAAGAATATCGTTTTGCTACTTATCATGGTGCAAAGATTCATGATGTCAAACGTACGGAAGACCATTTAGTGATCCAGCTCAAACAAAAACAGTGGCTGCTGACGATCGAAGTGTTGACGAAAGAAGGCCATTCGTTGTTAGCACCTTCTATTGGGCAAATGAATCGGATCATTCGCGAAAGCGCCAGTACGGAAATTGCCTTGACCCTTTTAGAAAATGGGCAGGAGATCTTGCGGCAGACGGGAACGTCGGCTGGTTTTGAAGAAGTAGCGAATCTGCGAGGATTTCACTATTAAAAAAAGGCGGGAAAAAAGCAGAAAAATTCGTTTCTTTTGATATACTAGTAGATAGTTACTGCGAAAACACGTATCTTTGGAGGGAAACGGATGGAAAAAATAACGAATGAGACACTGTTTGAACTGAAAACGATTGCGCAGCCTGCAGTGGGGCAAAATCAGGTTTTTTACTTGGAAACGGCAGTCAACCAAGAGACTAATACGTATGATTCAGCGATTTATAGTATTGACCCAAAGACCAACGAACGGCGTGAGTGGGGCACCGAAGCGACGACCCACAACAACCTAAAGGTCTCGCCAGATGAGCAAAGGCTCAGTTTTGTGACGACCGATCCAAAGAAAGGTGAAAGTACGTTATGGACGATGCCAGTGTCCGGAGGCAAGCCTCAAGCACTTGTCACTGAGAAGGGTCTGGGGGACTATTTTTGGAAGCAAGACGCAACTGCGGTCTATTATAAGCTGGCACAAGAAGAGACGATCTCAGAGAATCAAGACGACACAGAAAAGACGGACAAGCAAAAGGAATTTCCAGAAGTAAAAGCTACTACGAAAGTCAATTATTTGGCGGATGGCGTCGGCTTTTTAAAAGAAAAAAAACATTCGATCATCAAAAAAACGCTCGCGACACAAGAAACGGAACTGATTTTTGAGCATGATTCTCCCTTTGTTTTTTTTGGCATCGCGGATGATCAGAAGACGTTGTTCCTCACCTTTGACAAAGAGGAAGAAGATGAATGGGACTATGGCTCGAAGGTTTGTCTCCTTGATAGCCAGACGAAAAAGACAGAAAGTTTAGAAAACATTCTGCCAGAAGGAACCTACACTTTTGCTGCAGCGCGCAATGATCAGCTGTTACTATTAGGCAATGATCTCTCTTACGGATTTGTGACCTTGGATGATTTGTTTTTGATCGACTTAAAAACGAAAGCAGTCAAAAATCTTTCCAAGGAGTTAGATGTTGCCTTTGGCAATGCGATCATCAGTGATTTTCAACAAAAAAATCGTGGTGTAGCGATCACCTGGTTGACGGATGACACATTCCTTATACCCGTAACAGAACATGGCAAGCTACAATTGTACCGTGCCACGACCCAAGGAGAATGGACCAAACTACTTGATGAAAAAATGGATATCCTCGATGCGGCGATCTATTCAGAAGCCAAACTTGCTGTTGCTTATGCGACGCCAACGATCCCTAGTCGCTTAGCATTGATTGACTTAACAAGTGGTGAAGTAACCGATCTCTATGATCCCAACCAAGCAGTTATGTCACAGTTAACGATCAGTAAACCTGAAGCGTTTTGGTACGAAGGAGCAGATGGCTGGCAAATTCAAGGCTGGTATTTGCCTCCGACCGAAACAAAGGAAAATCATCCAGCGATTTTGTACATTCATGGCGGTCCGCAGGTCTGTTATGGGGAAACATTTTTCCATGAGATGCAAGTCCATGCCGCTAATGGCTATGGGGTCATCTTGTTGAACCCTCGTGGCGGGCAAGGATACGGTCAAACATTTGTCAAATCGATTTTAGGTGATTATGGCAATAAAGATTATCAAGACTTGCTGTTAGGGGTGGATGCCGTGATGGCAAACCATCCAGAAATCGATACGAACACCATCCATGTGGCTGGCGGCAGTTATGGTGGCTTTATGACCAACTGGATCGTTGGCCATACCGATCGTTTTTGCGCGGCCGTTACGCAACGCTCGATCTCAAATTGGATCAGCTTTTATGGGACGAGTGACATTGGACCTGCCTTTGTCAAATTCCAATTGTTGCGGGAACTTGATGAGACCGAAGGACTTTGGAAGATGTCGCCTTTGGCCTATGCCAGCCAAGTCAAGACACCTACGCTAGTCCTCCATGGGGAAAATGATTTGCGATGTCCGCAAGAACAAGGACAGCAGTTTTACATGGCATTGCAACGTCAAGGCGTCGATACGAAGCTGATGCTGTTTCCTCAATCCTCTCATGGTTTATCACGCAATGGCTTGCCGAACTTGCGGATAGAACGCTTGCAGGCGATCAGTGAATGGCTTGCATCACATGAGAACCAATCAGTAAATTAACCGAATGAAATCACCTGACAAAGAATCACGACTTGGGCTGCTTGAAAAGCCCAACCAGTGATTTCTTAAAAATCAGGTGATTTTTTTGCGGGATCAAAAGCTATAGGTTTCTGTTATCTTGCCGCCAATGACAGCGACGGTTGAAAACAAATTCATATGACGTTTTCTTCACGTGTTAAATAACAAAAAGAAGAAATAGTTTTGCTTGCTTCCTGTGTTTTAGTGTGATATGATACAAAACGTAATCGTTACACTTTAAGTGTTCTTTTGGTGTGACGTAAGAGAAAGGAGCTGGTTATTATGAGAAACAATATTATTTTGGCATGTGTGGAGACAGGGGAAAGACTTTATTTGACCAATAAGAACCAGCGCAATACGCCGGAACGTTTAGAATTAAAAAAATATTCACCAAAGTTGCGGCGCAGAGCGATTTTTCGTGAAATCAAGAAATAGGAAGGAAAATAACTGAATGGCAAAAAAATCAAAAATTGCAAAATACAACAAACAAGTACAACTGATCGAACAATACCGAGCAGTACGTCAAGAACTAAAAGCACAAGGAGATACCCAAGCATTGGCCAAACTACCGAAGGATTCGAATCCGACTCGTTTGAAGAAACGGGATATGATCGATGGTCGTCCGCGCGGCTACATGAATAAATTCGGCATGTCACGGATCAATTTCCGTAAGCATGCACATCTCGGAGAAATTCCCGGCGTTACAAAAGCAAGCTGGTAACAGAAAGGAGTCAATATGGAAAAAACGGACTTGTCTAGTGCGTATCGACGTTTAAAGAGCCCGAACATCAAAACAAGGAAACGCGCATTAAAGATCATTCATGAATTTAAGCGAAATAAACGAAAAAATGCATTGCAGCTGCGTGCATAATGAGAAAGTGAAAGAAAGTTGGAAATGACATGGCAGTACCTGCAAGAAAAACATCAAAAGCAAAAAAGAATAAGCGCCGAACCCACTATGGCGTCAAAGCACCAGCGATTTCGTTTGATGGGACAACAGGAACCTTCAAGCGTAGCCACCATGTATCATTAGCAGAATATAAAGCGCAGCACCCAATCGAAAAGAATTAACGGCGTCTTATGACGCCGTCCAGAAAGCAGGGGGAAAATGGAGATCATCTATCCGTCATTGATTGAAGAAGCCTATCGTCACAGTAAAAAATTTCATCCAGAGATCACCAAAGAGGCAATCTATCGCCATTTTTACGAAGCAGGTTTGATCAAAGAAAACGGCGATCCGACGGAAAAAGCCTTGTCAGAAGGGGTCGTTAAAGATTATACTGAGGACTGGGATCTTACCTTTGAAGAATTTTTGATGATCTACCCCGTGTTTCGTTCCTTTGACTCAAAGCATTTCAAGAAGATCGAGCATTTTTGGGAAATGGATTTGGCTTTGCAAGAACAAATCCTTGCCCGATGGGAGCAAGAAACCTTCACAGAGGAAGAGATCATTGACCTAACTGCTTTTTTTGAAGAGCGATTACCTTCTAAAAAGGAACAGTGAATGAACCGTGAAAGGCGTACATGTGATGAAAAAGACGATCCAGCCATTTTTAAAACTTCTAAAGCCCTATGATTATCTGCTGTTTATTCTGTTAGTTGTCGGCTCTTTTTTACCGCTTTTTCTATTTGAAGCACAAGCTCAAAGTGATACCGGCGATCGGTATGCAATCGTGCGAATAAATGGAGAAGAGGTTGACCGTTTTAACTTAGAAGAAATCGATGCGATGGAAAAAACCTACTATCCAGCAGAAGGTCAGTACAATATCGTCGAGATCAAAGATGGCGCGATCCGAGTTCGTGAAGACAATAGTCCCGACCAGATTGCTGTCAAAACCAGCTGGATCTATCGCAATGGGCAGACGAGTATTTGCCTGCCTCATAAGCTGGTGATCGAGATCAAGCAAGCCGGTGCCTCTGACTATTTAATTTATTAACAGAAAAAGGAAGCCAGCTGAACAATTCCTGTTCAGCTGGCTTTTTTATGAGGATGAGCAGAAGAAGCTGTTAAAAACGCCAATCGACCAACGTGTAAGTCAGCCAGAAACAGCGTTTTTGATACAAGAAAAGCGCAGAATTCCAACCGTCAGAAGAAAGAGGAACTATGGGTGGAAATAGCAATCTCTGTCCAATCGTTCACAAAAAATTCTGCCCAATCATCTAAAATAGTTGGGGAACTGCGGCTCTATTTGGTATACTTAGGCAAGTCAGTTCCTTAGAAGCTTCTTTTTCTAAGGACTATGAACGAGCGATGATACGAATATGACCAATTTTCGGAAGTGATAACTTTACTAGATGGGGGCTTAACGAAGATGGGAAATGAAACAATTTGGGAAAACACAGACAATTTTTATCTGTTATGTCAACCAATCATGCAGGTAGAATCGCTAAGTCAGCAAGAGGTGAACGGCTATGAGGTCTTGCTGCGCAGCGAGAAAAACAACCGCTTTCCGCAAAAAGAATTCAGCGCAATGATTCAATCTGAAAGTGGCAATCAGCAGTTGATGGGGTGGTATGCCCAGGAGCTGCGACGGTTGTGCCAAAAAAAGCCGAAAACCCGCTTTAGTGTCAATATTCATCCACAACAGCTGCTGTGGCAGTCAACGTGGACCTTTTTTGAGGGGATGACTGCTCACAAAGAGCAGTTGCAGATCGAATTAACAGAGCATCCTGTAAAAGGTCAGCATGATTCTTTTAATTTGTCTACTGCCCTTGAAAAAATCAAAGCCTATGGCTATGTGATCGCTGTCGATGACATCGGCTGTGGCCAAAATACCCTGTCATTGGTCTTTGCCAATCTTGAAAATGTGGATTGTTTGAAATTTTCACTACTGCCGTTTATTCAGCTCGATGAGGAGATCGGGTTTAGTTTCTTGACCTGTTGGTTGAAGGTCGCCAAAAAGTATCAGCTTGAGTTGATCGTTGAAGGCATCGAGAATCGCGATAAGATGGCGCAGCTGCTTGAGATGGGGGTTCATTTACAACAAGGATATTTATGGTCTAAAGGAGAGCGATTGTGATGGAATGTTAGAACGAGGCGTGCTCTTGGCGTTTGGTTTGCCGCTGATGATTGCCAGTTTACTGGTGACCGCAGATGTTTTTGTACGAAGTGTGCAAAAAATATCGGTTTCTCGTCCATTTAAGTATTTTATTATTGGTATTCTGACGTTTACGCATTTGTATTTTATTCTTTCTTTCTCAATGAATTCAGTTGGGTTTATCTGTTATCAATACACAACTGCTTTTATTGCGAGTCATTTTTTCTATGGTGATCGTGGCAAGATCTTGATTTTGATAACGCCGTGTATGGTCGTGTTCTATTTACTGTTTGTCGGTTTTTCTGACATTGGAAAAGCCTTTTATTTACCACTATTAGGTGTCGGCGTCTTTGTCCTTGATTTTCTCTTATCAAAAATCAAGCCGCTGCGTCCGCAACAGCAATTTTATTTGATGTATTTTTTGACCTGTCTGCTCTCACCGCGTTTTTCGATGTTGGTCCATCATACGACGACCTATGACTGGGAAGCGATGTTGGCAGTACTTGTTGGTTCTTTTGTGCTGTTGGGTGGCTTTATGTGGCTGCATCGGTTGATTGAAGGCGAAGAGTACCAAGTACTGGCAGAGTTGGCGAATAGTAAGATCGATGCGTTGACCGGCTGCTTCAACTATGGGACCTATAACCACGATCTGCTTCAAGCCGTTTCACAGAAAAAGACTGTGACGATCGCCATGATCGATCTCGATCACTTCAAAAAGGTCAACGACCGTTATGGTCATATCGCCGGAAATGAGCTATTGAGAACTTTCGCCTCACGGACGTCCACTTTTTTAGATGCGCATTTTGCCGAGACCTTTTCCTTTTATCGTTATGGCGGCGAAGAGTTCTGTGTCGTGATCGAAGGGGATGTCAAAGAAAAGACCGTAGCTGCGATGACGACGCTGTGTCAAACCATTTCCAGCAGTATGTTTCCTGTCGCCAATTTTGAAAAAGGGACGATGTCTTTGTCTTGCGGCGTTGAAGCGAGCACCGTTTGTCATGGCGATATCTTGGCAGCCGTCGAAAGAGCCGATCAAGCACTCTATCTCGCAAAACAAAGTGGTCGAAATCGGGTGTGCACCTTACCTGAGACGTAAAAAAATAATGAAAAAATGATTTGCACAAATTCACAAAGAATTAAATCTTTATGCACAAAAAGTTAGTAATAATAAAGAAATAATGTTATTTATTTAAAAAATATACATTTTGCTTTTTTTATTTATCTTGAGAGTCTTCGCATATCAACAAAAAGATTGAAACTATGTATAATTTCTGGTAAATTATTCTAAATCAAGAGTGATAAAAACTGTCAATAATTAATAGTGATTCTTACTTGATGCTTTGTCCGCTTTTCCAATGAAATGTTTCTGGAATTGTCCCGTCGAATCAGCAAGTAAGGGTTCTTTTTTTTAGAAAGGAAGCACAGGAAATGGCAAATACGCTGGTTGTCAATACACTCGCAAATTTAGGCGCAATTATCATCAATATTTATTTGTTATTCAAAATCAGTGACGGATTCGTTGGCCAAGGGACGTTCAAAGCGAAACAGATCGCAGCGGCGATTGCTTGTGAAACCGTGGTGGGGATGCTGATGATGAATTTCTCTTACGTCGTATACGAAACGCGATTTGACCTGCGCTTTTTGCTTTACGCTTTTTCCATGAAATATCTGGGGTGGAAGGTGACCGTACCGACGATGGTCAATCTAGCGTTAGGGCGTTTCTTGTTTGAAGTATCAAAATCGTCTTGGTTGAACTTATATCTTACGTTTTTTTTGATAGTGACACTGACATTTCTGCATGCTTGGGCCAAACGGCGATTTACTGACAAACAAGAGTTATTCCTATCAATTACCTACTTGATCGCTATCTCCTTTCTTTTTGGTTTTTATCTGACGGGTGATATTCAAAAAACGACCCTAATTTATATAGTTTATGGCATTCTCGCCTATACGTTGGCGTTTTTCCTTTACTCGATAGTCAATGATATGCAGCGCATTTTGGCATTGGTCAAAATCGATGATCTTACGCAGTTGAACAACTTCCGTAAATTTCAAGATGACCGCCAACGCCTAGACACGACCGAGGTGGACTTATCGATCGCTTTGATCGATATCGATCATTTCAAAAATTACAATGACCGTTACGGACACCGTGCTGGGGATGTGATTTTGCAAGAAATCGCTCGTATTTTTTCGACCTACTGTACGGCGAGCAACCCGGTCTATCGCATCGGTGGGGAAGAGTTTGCGATCTTGATCCAAGGAGACGCACAGGCTGCTGCTTATCTCCTCGAAAAAATCCAAAAGCGCATCCGTTACCAAGAGATCATCTTGGATGCAGGCGATTCGGTCAGCATCACGTTGTCGATTGGGATCGCACAACGGCAAAAGGGCGAGTTGCTACAGCAAACACAAGAACGAGCCGATCAAGCATTGTATCGAGCCAAGCGCAGCGGTCGCGACCAACTCTGTCTTTACTGACGGGGTTGGCTTCTTTTCTTTTTTATTTTCAAAAATACTACCTTAAATGAGGAGCGCATATGGAAAATAGTTTAATCATGATTCCTTCGCTAGAACCTGACCACAAACTGCTGGCTCTGGTGGAGAAAATTCGTTTGCATAACCAGCACCTGCCGATTTTGGTCGTGGATGATGGCAGTGGGGCTGCTTATCAGTCTGTCTTTTCGGCGTTGGCACAGCAGTTTGGCTGTCAGGTTTTGACCCATCCAAAGAATCTTGGAAAAGGCGCAGCCATCAAAACCGCCCTCACCGAAGTGCTGACAAACCAGCCAGCTGTTGAATTTATGGTGACCATTGATTCGGATGGGCAGCATGAGTATACCGATATGATGGCTTGCTTAGCAAAGGCCCAAGCCCATCCCGACAGTATTATTTTAGGGACCCGATCCTTTGGCAAAGAAGTGCCCTTGCGGAGTAAGTTCGGCAACATTTTGACCCGAAATATCCTACGTTTAGCGACTGGTCTTGCCATCGAGGATTCGCAGACGGGCTTAAGGGTTTTCCCTCGGAAATTCATGACAGATTTGTTGGCGATCTCAGGTGAGCGCTTTGAATATGAAACGCGGATGCTGATCGAAGCCCAGAAACGGGGGTGGCCGATTCTCTCGCAACCGATCGCCACCATCTATATTGAAGAAAATGCCTCTTCCCATTTTCGGGTCTTGGCAGATTCCGTCGCTATCTATAGCGTCTTTTTGAAGTATTTGTTTTCATCTGTGGTCTCCTTTTTTGTCGATGTGATCGCCTATGCGTTATTGATCCATTTCTTGTCTGTCATCGATCTGTCCTCCATCGTGATTGCTTCGTTGGGTGCCCGCTTGATTTCGGCGATCGTCAATTACTACATCAATCGCGAGCTTGTTTTTGGTCAACGGACAAAGAACAGTATGCTGCAGTATTTTTTATTGGTAATCGTACAGATTTTGCTGTCCTCTTTCCTCGTCTACCTGATCTATTTGATCCTGCCGATCGGGGATTCTGTGTTGTTAAAAATAGGCGTCGATTGCCTGCTCTTTTTCTTTAGTTACCATGTGCAAAAAAATGTCATCTTTAAGGAGTGATTGAGGTGGAACAAAAACGTTTGCCTTGGGCGAAAAAAGTCGTTTACTTTCTGGCGTTTGTCTTTTCGCTGATCTATTTATCATGGCGGGGGCTGTATACATTGCCATGGCACGAGTCTTGGTTTGCCCTGCTGTTTGGTTTGCTACTTTGGGGTAGTGAGATCGTATCGAACTTTACGGGCTTGCTGTTGATTTGGAACAAAAACAAAGCAAAGCCTTTTGAAAAACCGATCGTGCCAGAAGCCGACTATCCAGCGATCGATGTGTTGATTGCGACCCATAATGAAGAAGTGCCGCTTTTATTAAAAACGGTCAATGCGGCAGTTCATATGAAATACCCCGATCCAAAAAAAGTTCACATCTACTTGTCAGATGACACCAACCGTCCAGAGGTCAAAGCACTGGCAGATAAATTTGGCATTGGCTATATTGGATTGACAGGCAATCAGCATGCCAAGTCAGGCAATCTCAATCATGCATTATCAAAAACCAATTCGCCGCTAGTAGCGACCTTTGATGCAGATATGATTCCTTACTCAGATTTTTTGCTGGAAACAGTGCCATATTTTGTGGCAAATCAGCAGGAACGCCGCAAAGACCAGTCCATCAAACCGTTGGGCTTTGTCCAAACACCGCAAAGTTTTTACAATGCGGATCTTTTTCAGTACAATCTTTTTTCAGAAGCGGCGATCCCTAACGAGCAGGACTTCTTTTCCAGAGAAGTCAATGTTTTGAACAACGCCCATGATACCGCTATTTATACAGGTTCCAATACGGTGATCGCACGAGAAGCGATCGAAGCCGCTGGCGGATTTCCGACGGACACGATCACAGAAGATTTTGAATTAGGCGCCTTGATCAATTGCCAAGGTTATCGCAGTTTATCAACATTGCAGCCAATGGCCAGCGGTCTGTCTCCAATTGATATCCCAAGTGCCTTAAAGCAGCGGATTCGCTGGGGAAGAGGAGTGGTCCAAAGTGTCCACAATCTCCATCTTTTTAAGAACAAGACGTTGTCTTTGGCGCAAAAAATGGTTTTCTTAAACAGTTATTTGTATTGGTGGTCGTTTTTACGTCGGTTGCTGTTTATTTTCGCGCCGATTTTGTACACCGTCTTTAATGTAAGGGTCGTAGAGACCAACTTTTGGGTCTTGCTGCTGTTTTGGCTGCCAAGCTATACGTTCTTGCATTTGGCGATGCAGGATTTGAGCAGTGATATTCGAACGCAGCGCTGGGGCGAGATCCAGGAAACGATTTTTGCACCTTACCTAGTGATTCCTGTCTTTTTACAAGCCATTGGCATCAAAGAGACCCGTTTCAAAGTGACCAATAAAGCAGCAACTCAGTCTAAAAAAGACTTGTTGTTTGTGGTGCCGCATTTGTTGCTGTTGATTTTGACGATTATCGGCTTAGTGAAGTTTAATTACGGCAAATTCGGCTCAGAGATTTTCTATGGCAGCGTGTTGACTTTCTGGTTGCTGACCCATTTCTTTAACTTAACCTTTGCGGTCTTATTTTATCTCGGTCGCCCGATTTACCGAACGACGGAACGGTTCAGAGCCCATTATCCTGTTGAAGTTTCCGACCAAGACGCCAGCTATTCTTTGATGACAGAAAATATCTCAGAAAACGGCTTGTCCTTTGTTTCTGACGTTCCTCTTTATTTTCCGCCAGATGCGCAGCTGACGTTTAAAATCACCCGTAATGACTACCAAGCAGAGATGACGGGAAACGTCGTCCGCGTTTTTTCAGGCAAGGATCGCTGGGTCTATGGGGTTGCTTTACACCAATTATCAGAAAAAGACTACTTAGCTTATTTGCAGATCATTTATGATGGCTTCAATCAAAGCCTGCCAGTTCTGCGTGACCCGTGGATGACCTTCTTTGACAGTCTTTTTGAAAATCTCGGTAAGCATCTGCTGCAAGCCAAAGAAAAGCCATTGCCGCCTCAGCGAGTGCCTGTCCTGTCGATTGATCAAGAATGGGTCTTTGAAGAAGGAGCCTATACGGTCACAACGTTTGGTTTTGACCAGCTCACTTTGGTAAAAACAGAAGAAGTCGAGATGCCTGCCCGTCTAACCTTGCCGATCAGTAATCTTGTGCTTCACGCTGAAAAAGCAACGCTTCAACCAACAGAAAATCAAGTGATTTATCAAGTAAGCAATCTTTCCGAGCTGCGTTTTACAGCAGCCTTTCAAGAATGGGTAGACAGTTTGCTGAGAAAGGAGGAAGATGATGATCGAGATCCTGCTGCGATTTAGTCTTTTTGGTTTATCATTAGCTGGCTATGCCTATCTTTTTGTACGAGTTTGCCATTTTCCCAAACACATCAGCTGGATCGCTGCTTGCTGTTTGCCGATCCTCGTTCTTTCCTTTGTCGCATATGGTCCAAAAGGATGGTTGATCCGGGGGGCATGGGTTTTATTTGGTCTTGGTTTACTATTATGCGTTTGGCGTTTTTGGCAGGAGCGCCATCAGGTACGTTGGGGCTTGCAAGAGCCCATCCTGCTGTGGTTTTACGGCTATTTTGCTTTGTTCGTTTTAACCTTGCTTCACAGTCATTTGACCCACTATGACAACTTCTCCCATTGGGCGACGATCGTTAAATTCCTTTATACGCAGGGACAATTGCCAACGGCAGCCGATGCCATCATCAGTTTTACTTCCTATCCTTTAGGCAGCTCGCTGTTTGTTACTTATACAGCGATCATTGTTGGCTATCATGAGAATGTCTTGCTGATTGGTCAATTGATTTTGATTTTCTGTAGTCTGTATAGTTTCTTTGCGATTATTCGTGATCCGAAAAGAAAGCTGGCTTTTGCCCTGATCTTCACCAGTATGGCGGTTTTCAATTATTTTAATATTGCGATTCGAATGAATAATTTGTTAGTGGACTTTATCCTGCCAGTGTTGACTTTAGCTGGCATCGCTGGCTTATTCGCTTTAAAAGGCAACGTACTACCGTCGATCGGTTTCTTTCTTTTGATTGGCGCCTCTCTTGATTTGGTCAAAAATAGCGCCGTCTTTTTTCTGCTGATTTTAGGCGGCTATTTACTAGTCTGCTTGTGGCAGGCATCAGTTCGTTGGCGGCAACGGCTGGGCATGATGATTGTAGGATTAGCTGCCATTGGGCTATCTGTCCTGCCAGCGATTCTTTGGAACCTGCATGTCAAAGCGAATTTTCCTAAATCGAAGCATGAAGTCAGCGTGACCGCTTATAAACAGATTTTTAGTGAAAAGGATTCTCAGATACTACAGCAGATAACGGATGTTTTTGTCAAAACCATCACGGATGTTGCGACGATCTCCACGCAAGGGATTCTCTTGATCCAGATCATCCTGTTGGGTAGTTGGCTATTTGTCCGATTTATCATGAAAAAACGCAATCCATTTTTCAAAGAACTGCTGTTGATCGATGGTATCATTGGGGGGTATTATTTAGGAATCTATGCCATGTTCTTGTTCTCGATGCCCACTGATGAAGCATTGTCTTTGGCAGGGTTCGATCGCTATGCCTCAAGTATCGTGATTTTAGCACTTGGATTAATGACCTTTTTCATGGTCCGAGGCATTGATCATTTGTATCATGAACAAGCGATCGATCGGCGAAACTACCGTAGTTTTGCCAGCTTGACCACGAAAAAAATCTATCAATACAGTACCTTGATTCTGCTATTTTTTGCGACATTGCTGATCCTTTCAGAGAATAATGGCATGCGTTATACCAATCGTGAATATGCTGCTTCGATTCCAGCACAAGTTTCAGCCGTTACTGGCGATCACTTTGACCTAAACGAGAAAAAATATTTGGTGGTCAGTACTAACAAAGAAGCAGTAGATAGCTACTTAGTTGGCTATGTCGGAAAATATTACTTGTTTTCACCTAATGTCGATGGCCGAGAGAATTTCCTCTTATCCGATGCTGAATTTCGCACGCTATTAAAGCAATACGATGAAGTCGTCGTCTTAGAAGAGCACTATACCTTTAATGCCATGACGAAGAAGCTAACAGGCAAGACCTTTGCCCCAGGCGTTTATTCGGTGGCGGAGGTGTTGGGGCGTTAAGGGAAGGAATTGCTCAAGCGTGTCTCGTTATTAGAGAATCAAAAGTTAAAATACCAATGAAACAGACGACAGTTCGTTTGTTCATTGGTATTTTTTTTCTGTTCCCACTGAGTAATATCCTCTATACTATGAAAATACCAAGGGACATGTAAATAATCTGGATTAAACGAAAAAGTACACATGAAAAAAAACGGCGCAATATATTCAGTGCCTATGATTTACTGTAATGAATGCAGTAAAAGTAAGTGTTTTCATTTTTTTAAGAAAAAGCTACCATTAGAAACGTAGACGAGGTGATAGTTTCATGATCAGTGAACGGGAAAAAGCAATTATTCGATATCTCTTAGAGAATGGACCAACAACGGTTGCTAAAATTGGGTTGCATATGTCGCTTTCGCAAAAGACAGTTTCGCAATCGCTAAAGAGAATTGATGAATTTTTGCAGGAAACAGCAATAAGGCTTGTTCGCAAACCTAGAGTAGGTGTATTTCTTGATGGTGATTCAGCTGAAATTCTAAAGTATCTTGATGGGCACGAGGAATCAAACTTACCGACGAGCAAAAAAGATCGTATTCAGTTTCTTTGCTTTGAAATACTGAAACAAAAAACGTATTTTACGCGTCAACAACTGCAAGATGCACTCTACATCAGTAAATCAACTTTAGAAAATGACATGGGGCAGGTAAGCGAGATCTTTCGTCATTTTAACGTTACGATTGAAGTTTTACCGGGGAAGGGTTCCTTTTTGAATTTGTCAGAACAAGAAAAACGTCGTTTAGCATTTGATTTGATCTACTATTTCTGGGGTGGAAATTGGAAAATAACACAAGAGCAGCAACGCTATTTGCATTCGATTCAAGGAATTCCTCAGTTTGTTAATGATTTTATTGACCTGACAAAGATTTCTTTAGTTGATACGCTCTTACAAGAGTATTTGAAAAAAGAACAAATTACGCTTAATGATGCTGCCTATCACTCACTATTGCTTCATCTAATCATCATGATTGATCGGGTCAAAGAGAAGAATTATCTGACTTTTGAAGAAAGAAGACATCCTTTGATGGAGAACAGAGCTTTTTATCGTTTTATTGCTTCAATAGAAGAAACGTTTTCTCTGTCGTTGCCAGTTTCGGAAGTTCATTATATTTCGCTTCATATCTATGGGGATTCGTTGATGAAGAAGAATGACTCCGATGATTTGCTTGATGAAACGATACGCAAATTGATTCATGAAACGATCTCCCTACGCAATGAAAGTCTTTTGTTAGGATTGGTATCACATATCAAAGAAGCTATTTATCGCATTCAAAAAGGATTAGTCATTCATAACCCTTTTCTAAATGATGTGAAGAAGAATTTCCCTTTGTCTTTTGAGGAAGCGCTTCGATTAGCTCATGCCTTAAATTGGCATTTTTCGATTTCGATCCCTGAAGATGAGGTTGCCTTTCTGGCCGTACACATCCAAGTGATGAAAGAACAACGAGAAGAAAAACAACCTAAGAAAGTGAGTGTCTTATTAGTTTGTAGCAGTGGGAAAGGCACTTCACAGCTATTAGCTGCTCGTATTCGGAGAAATTATGACCAAATCGATATTTCCAGGATTCTTTCAATTCAAGAGTTGATTCAGACCAATATTTATGAGGACTTGATTTTATCGACAGTGGATTTAAAAATCGATTCGATTCCAACAATCCATGTTTCACCTGTACTGAATAAAGATGAGCAGCGAAAAATAGAAGCCTTTTTAAGAAAAGTCGAAGAAAAACAAAATGGTTCTTTCAGTCAGTTTGCGAAATTGATTCATGAGGACTTGATTTTTTTAGATCATCATTTTGAAGATTATCAAGAGGTGATTACATTTATTGGGGAGCAATTGATTACTCGTGGGTATGTAAACGAGGAAATGATTGACTCTTCGCTAAAAAGGGAACAGCTTTCCTTTACTTCTTTTGGACGATTCGCAACACCTCATGGTACACCAGAATACGTGAAAAAATCAGCGATTGTATTTTTACGTCTTAATAATGAGATCCACTGGGGAGAAACAAAGGTGAAATATGTCTTTTTCATCTGTATCAAAGATGAAACTGTACAAGAACTTGAGGAAATCTATGACACGATGCTTAATGTGATGGAATCAGATGAACGAACCTTCCTCCTTAAAGGGACGAAAGAGGAATTAAAAAAGTATTTACAAGGGGGAACATAAAATGAATATAGAAACACTACTACCTTTTGAACATATTGTTCTTGGTCTAGAGGCAACCACTAAAGAAGAAGTGGTCCGTCAATTAGCAAAAATATTGGTAACTGAAGGAATTGTTCAATCCGAAAATGAGTATGTTCAATCAGTTATGGAAAGAGAAGATCACTCGACCACAGGAATAGGCAATAATATAGCAATCCCCCATGGAAAAAGTCGTGCAGTTTCTGAACCCGCAATCGTTTTTGCTCGGTTAAAGGCACCATTAGAATGGCAATCCTTAGATGATGAACCAGTAACGGTTGTGATTATGCTTGCTATTCCTGAAGAACATCAAGGAGACACCCATTTACGGATCTTATCAGAAATTGCCATGAAATTGATGGATGAAGACATCACAGAAGCGCTGAAAAACGAAACAGATAAAGAGATTATCGCGAAACTATTAAGCGAATAAAACGGAGAAAAGGAGAAAGAAGAATGAAGAGAAAAATTATTGCAGTAACGGCGTGTGCCACAGGAGTTGCCCATACCTTTATGGCGGCACAGGCGCTAAAAAAAGCAGCAGCGAAACGTGGGGATTTAATCAAGGTTGAGACACAAGGAGCAACAGGTATCGAAAATGAATTGAACGAGCGGGATTGTCAAATTGGGGAAGTCGTGATTTTTGCCGTCGATACGAAAGTGAGAAATGAAGAGCGTTTCAATGGCAAGGAGATCCTTAAAGTCCCGGTAGCAGCCCCTATAAAAAATGCAGAAAAAGTAATTGAAGATGCATTAAAGCTGATTGATCAATAAAGAGGAGGAAAATCAGATGAAAAAGTTGGCAAGTGAAATGAAAAATCATGTTTTAACAGGAATATCTTATATGATTCCTCTGGTGATTGCCGGAGCAGTTATCATGGCGATTTCTCGAGTAGGCGGATCAATATTTGGGATCGTCGATATTTGGGACGCCTCTCATGGAGAAAGTGCGAATACGATCATCCGATTACTCCATAGTTTAGATGGATTCGGTGGCATCGCTTTAGGATTGATGTTTCCCGTAATATCGGCATTTATTGCTTATTCGATTTCCGATAAGCTAGGGATTGCCCCTGGTCTTGTTGGAGGTATGTTAGTAAAAGACATTAACGCAGGCTTCTTAGGCGCAATTGTTTCAGGGCTGATCGCTGGGTACATTTGCTTGTGGATCAAAAACCATATAAAGCTGCCAAAATCGATGGCATCGGTAGTTCCAGTGTTCTTAGTTCCTGTTTTAGGTACTTTAGTCACTGTCCTACTTGTGAATTATGTGATCGGTACACCATTTGCAGCTATCAATGTGGGCTTAGAGTCATGGTTGAACGGATTGAGTGGCGGAAATGCGATCGTGATGGCGGCAGTTGTAGGGGCAATGGTTGGATTTGACCTTGGGGGACCAGTAAATAAGGCAGCTGTGACAACCGCGATGGCTTTATTGACAAGTAACGTTTATGCACCAAACACTGCAGCGCAAGTGGCAATCATTATTCCACCAATTGGTTTAGGCTTAGCGACTGTTTTTGCCAAGAGTAAATACAATAACGAATTAAAAGAAGCAGGAAAATCGTCGATCATTATGGGTCTAGTAGGCATTTCAGAAGGAGCGATCCCATTTGCGGTGGAAAATCCACTAAAAGTGATCCCAGTGAATATGATTGGTTCAGCGATTGGTTCTGCAATGGCTGTAGGTCTTGGAGCTGTCAATACAGCCCCAATCTCTGGTTTTTATGGCTGGTTCACTGTAGAAAAATGGCCACTGTATGTTTTATCGATTGCTACTGGCTCATTATTCATTGCGATTTGTACAAGCTTGCTACGTTCAAAAGATGCGGGGAAAGAAACAGATACCACGATGGAAGAATTTGACGAAGCTGCTTGGGAAGAGCAGTGGGAAGCATAGCTATGACAAATGTACACATAGTAAACCACACCCATTGGGATCGTGAATGGTATTTTACTTCAATGGACTGTGTCGTTTTGAGTGATCAATTATTTAGTGATGTACTAAAAGAACTAAAGAGGCAACCGACTGCTTCTTTCGTGCTAGATGGACAAATGTCTATTCTAGACGATTATTTAGAACTCTATCCTGAGCGCTTGACTGAGGTCAGAGAGTTGATCGCCAATGGTCAATTGTTCATCGGTCCTTGGTACACCCAAACAGATGCCTTTTTTGCTTCTGGTGAGTCCATCATTCGAAATGCCATGATTGGTATATTTGATAGCAAAAAATATGGCAGCTATATGCCGATCGGCTATTTGCCAGATACATTTGGTTTTAATGCTCAAATGCCAACCATATTGAACGAAGTTGGACTTGATAACATTATCTTTTGGCGAGGCATCGATTTAGGGGAACAGGTCAAATCCCCTTACTTTAAATGGACGAGTTTAAGTGGGCAAGATTCACTGTATGCGGTGAATTTTCCTCAAGGATATGGTGCACAGCAGCAATTGGAGCCAACGAGCAGTTATGTAGATGGCAGACTCGATAAAGGTGTCGATTTTATTAAGAGCTACGCGAATGAACCTGAAATCTTGATTCCAACTGGAAATGATCAGTTAGGCATTGTTTCTGCCATAGAAGAAAAACTAACGAAAATCAATCAGCTTGGAAAATACAAGTATCAATTGAGCACCTATCCAGCATTTATGGAGATCGTCCGTCAAAAAGAACTGGAAGTTTATCAAGGAGAGTTTCGTGCACCGGTTTTTGCTCGGGTCCACAAAACAATTGGTTCTGTACGAATGGATCTGAAACGTGAGATATTTCGATTAGAAAACAAATTAGTCTTAGAAATTGAACCAATGCTAGTTATTGCGAAAGATTTAGGGGTTGAATTAAGTAATCGATTGCTAATGAAAGCTTGGAAAAAGTTATTTGAATGTCAAGCCCATGATAGTTTGGCAGGCTGTGTATCAGATAGTGTTGCTCAAGATATCAGTCATCGATTAAAAGAAATCAGTGAGATTTGTGCTAGTATTGAAAATTTGATTTTAAAAAGAATCAGTGAAGGACTCGCTTTACAAGCCAATCAATTTCTGATTCTTCATCCAACACCATTGCCATTTCAAGGGGAGAAATTCGTTAAGATCGTATCCAGAACCAACAATATCAAGGTTATTGGAGCTGATTCATCTGTTCTTGAAGCAGTGTATATCCCAAGCAGGAAAAATATTATGGAAGAAACGCCTGCTGGCAACCGTTTTATTGAAGAAGAGGGGTATTATCTGTTAACTGTTCAAGTGACTTGTGCCTTTTCAGGCCTTGGTTATCGAGTCTTTACATTTGAAGAGCAAGAGACAACTCCCGAATTTTCTTTAGATCAAAACACATGGATTAGAAATGGGAAATATACGCTTTCCTTTGAAGACGGCCACCTGATTTATTCAGATGGAAAACAACAGATCGTGGATTTCTTGTCGATCATCGATGATAGTAATGCCGGTGATACGTATGACTATTCGCCTATTTTGAATGATCAACCGATCACGCTTTCTTTTGCCAGCTGCAAAGGAAAGCAAGAAACGTTGGTTTTGGAAGGAAGTTTACATCTACCGTATACGATCGAAGAACGGATGAAAGGGATCGCCACCAAAACATTCGCCTATACATTGATCCTCCAACTGACAAAAAACGGTGAGGTAAACGCAAAGCTACGTTTTAAAAATACGCTTTTAAATCATCGGATTCGAGTGAAAGCTCGACTAAACAAGCCGATAGAAAGAGCGGTTGCAGCCATTCAATTTGGTTATCTTGAAAAAAGAAATCAAACACTGGAAAATTGGCAAGAAAAATATGCAGAAAAACCCGTCAATATTGAACCATTTGAAAAACAAGTGGTTGTTTATGATCAAGAAAACGCCCTCGTTTTTTATAGCGAGCAGAGCAAAGAGTATGAATATCTCGACGACTCCTTATATGTAACGGTACTAGCTACAACCGACTCCCTTGGAAAACCGGATTTGTTGTATCGACCAGGTCGCGCTTCTGGCGATACAACCAAAAAGGGACATATTATGATGGAAACGCCTCTTGCTCAAATGGAAAACTATGAGATGGTCTTCGATTTTTCCCTGCGAGTTGCATCAACAGCTCTTTCTGAAGAGTGGTTGGTTACTTGGAAAACTGTTAAAGAACAGCCATCGATTTCTTATCAATTGCAAGATTTGAATTACTTTATTTATCGCATAGATAATAAAATTCAAAAGCGCATTGATCCATTATCTCTGACCGACATGTCTCTTTCTTTGTTGTCCTGCAGCTTAGAACCCGGTGTGGGAGTCAGTGCGCTTCATAATGCGTATTACTCTGAGGGAATCGTTATCCGTTTCGTCAATTCAACAAACAAAGAACGATCTCTTGAGCCAAAAAAATTATTTAATGGGTACGCATATCAACGAATCAATGCATTAGAAGAACCGCTTGAAGCGGATCATATCATCCATGCTTATGGGGTAGCAACCTATTTATTAACTAAAAAATAGGAATAAAGAACACAAAATTTGTCGAGAAGGAATTGCTTCTGTAACGTTTTCCTCTACAAGATTTTGTGTTCTCGCTTTTTACAATGTTTAGAAGGAGTTTTTATGTCCGTACAACTTTTATTGCTTGCCTCACTGCCTGCACTAGGATGGGGCTTAATGCCAATCGTCGCTAAATTGATGGGAGGGAAATCAGAGGAACAACTGCTAGGAACAACAATCGCAGCCTTGATTTTCGGTAGTGTATTTGGTTTTTTGAATCAAGTGAGTTATGCCATGGTGCCATTTTTCATCAGTTTATTATCTGGGGTTTTTTGGGCTTGCGGACAATACTTCCAATTTCTCGCTTTGGAAAAAGCGGAGGTTTCTAAAGTAATGCCCGTCTCCGTCGGTACCCAATTATTATTTGTTACATTAGCATCTGGCTTCTTTCTCAAAGAATGGAAAGATTTAACGACGGTAATTTTCTCAATCATGGCACTAGGAGTCATCCTAACAGGTGTTTTCCTTGTAACTAAGACAAGTCATCAGAAAACAAGCTTATCACAGCAAGTACTTCTTTATCTATGTTGTTCTTCAGCTTTTTTGATGCTATATGTGACAGTCACTGGTCTGTTTCAGATAAGTGGAGCACAGATTTTCTTGCCTCAGGCAGTAGGGATGTTTCTCGGGGGAAGCGTGATTTCCTTGAAAAGTAAGAAACAACTGCGTTTCCGCAAAATAATCCGCAATTTAGGTACTGGTAGCACTTGGGTTCTCGCGAATGCTTCGTTATTCGCTGTGTCGTCTTCTTTGGGTGTAGGCGTAACCTATTCATTTTCTCAAATGAGCTTACTTGTTGCCACCTTTGGAAGTATTATTTTCTTAAAGGAACGAAAAGTTGGCAGAGAAAAGCAATTTGTTGCTCTTGGTAGCTTGCTCTATATTGTTGGTGTATTAGGGATGAGTTGGTTGAAATAAATTTATCAGTTGAGCAATTTTAGTTAGCGACCAATAAAATAGCAGATAATAGTTTAACAAATAAATAATTTATTTAAAAATCAAAGAGTGGGTAGCCACTCTTTTTTTGTTTTGTTTAGAACATGAATATTTAATTTATGCCACATTTTTTTATTTAAACAAGTGGCGACATAGGATCACTTTTTCTTCTTCGGCGTATGCCCATAATAAATTTTGTATTTTTTATAGAAAAAAGTGATATTGGTGAATCCTGCTTCAGCCGCGCATTGGGTGATTGGTTTGGTGGAGGAAGCAATTAAGTTGTGGGCGAGATTCAATTTCTTTTCGATAATCAATTCGGTCAAATTTTTACTAGTTTCTCGTTTGATCAATGCACTTAGATAGGAAGGAGAATAGTTAAAAAGGGTGGCGAGTTTTGGTAAGGTAACGGTTTGAAAATTTTCTTCGATATAGGTCAAGATCGCTAGGATATGCTGTTTTTTTGCCGCTTCTTGCTTGTTGGTCTGATAGTCGAACTCGCGCACGAGAAAAGTGAAAAGAATGGCGATCAGATTGCTGATGATTCGTTTACTGCCAATGGCTTTTTCATAAGTTTCTTTCAGCATTTCTTGAATCACAGCATGGATCCGATCATCTTTATTGTTCTTAAAGACAATATATTGGTCATGCGCGTGTTTGTCTGACAATGCAGTCAGAACGAAATCAAGCACGACCCCTTCATTAAACTGTTCCCGACTGATCAATTGAGCGAAATAATCCCGCTTGATCAAAAGATTGATCAAGACATCTTCTTCACCAGTCATTTCAATCGAATGTGGAATTCCAGTATCAATCAGACAAATTTGTCCTTTTGTCAGCGTAACTTTCTGATCATCGATCAATTGGATGCATGTTCCTGAGTAGATATAATTTAATTCGATAAAACTGTGGTTATGATAAGGAACTGGACTGAAGCGGCTTTGCTTTACCAGAGTAAAGTTTTCTTGTTCTTCTATCAGATTATCGAATAAGTAAACTTGTCGGCCATTGATCGTCACTTTTTCCAGCTGTTGATAATAGTCAGAAAGGTGGTTTGGATGGTCTCTGTGATAGCATTCTCGTTCAGATAGCTGAAAAAGTTTTGCTTCCATTTCTTCGGTTGTCATTACGATCTCCTCCTTTCATAAATCTAAAAATATGATAATTATCTACAAAGCGTATGACATTGTTTCAAGCTACAGAATTGCTTATGATACATTTGAAAGCGTATTTATTATGATTTTAAATGAAGTTGAATGAGAAAGAAAGAGGAATTTGTATGAAAAAGATAACAAATTTATTGAACGAAAAATATGATAATCATATTTTTCCGTTTTTATGGATGCATGGAGAAGATAAGGAGACGATTCAAACTTACATCAATAAAATTTATGAAGCAGGCATCCGATCTGTCTGTATCGAATCACGCCCCCATGAAGAATTTTTGAAAGCGCAATGGTGGGATGAGTTGGCGATCATCATTGAAGAGTGTGAAAAAAGACAGATGACACTTTGGATTTTGGATGACAAACACTTTCCAACAGGCTATGCCGCAGGGGAAATTGAAAAGAATCATCGTCACTTGCAGAAAGAATTTTTGAATTTCCGACAATTTGATTTTGTAGGTCCCAAAAAGAATGCTGGAATTATGCTGGATTGGTGTTTTAATGCAGAAAGACCGAATATTTTGAATTCAGAAGGTGAACCGGTTAAGGAGAGTGGCAAGTCATTTTTTTCAGCTGAAATCATCAGCGCCGTTGCGGTCAAGAAAACTGGATTTAAGCAGATTAGTGAGGAGGAGTGGATCGACCTTACAGACTCAATGATTGATGAGACATTGTATTGGTCTATTCCTGAAGGAGAGTGGAGTATCTTTGTCTTTTACACGACACAAGAAGGAGGGGAAGCTTCGACACAAGGGTACTTGAATCCTTTGGTACCAGAAGCAACGGATGTTTTGCTGGAAACGGTTTATCAAAGTCATTATCAACACTTTGGAGAGAAATTTGGCACAACGATCCAAGGATTTTTCTCAGATGAACCGCGGTTTGGGAATATCAAGGGTCCTGATGCAGTCCTTGGAAAAGTTGATATGCCATTGCCCTGGCGGTATGATTTGTTGACTTTGTTAGCAAACCAGCTAGCCATATCTGAAACTGAGCTGCGAGGGCTGTTGCCGGCTCTCTATCGTGGTGAATCAAAACAGGCGGCTAAGATTCGTTACAATTATATGTCGTTGGTTTCTGAGCTATATAGTCAACATTTTTCTCAGCGGATCGGACGCTGGTGTCGTGAACATAAAGTCGACTATATCGGACATGTAATTGAGGATAACAATGCCCATGCACGTTTAGGCTATGGGGCAGGTCACTTCTTTCAATCGATGAAAGGTCAATCGATGGCAGGAATCGATGTCGTTTTGCATCAATTGATGCCGCAACAAAATGACGGATACTTTGAAGCCATGACATCTACTGGCTGGGATGGCGAATTTTTCCATTACGCATTAGGAAAAATGGGGGCGTCTTTAGGAAACTTAGACCCTGTGAAACAAGGTCGAACGATGTGCGAAGTATTCGGCGCATATGGTTGGTCAGAAGGAACCAAACTGATGAAATGGCTAACCGATCACATGCTGGTGCGAGGGGTCAATCATTTTGTCCCTCATGCCTTTTCAATGAATGACTTTCCTGATGCCGATTGTCCGCCGCATTTTTATGCGCAAGGCCATAATCCACAATTTGAGGGCTTCAAACAGCTGATGGCGTATATGAATCGTTTGAGTTATCTATTTAGTGACGGGAAACATCAAGCGGACATTGCTGTGCTGTACCATGCTGAAGCGGAGTGGGCAGGCGCTTATATGCCGATTCAAAAAGTTGCTCGTGAACTGATGGAACATCAATACGAATTTGAAATCGTTTCGGTTGAGATGATGCTTGATGCACAATATACGAATCAAACATTTGTCATCAATGAGCATGCCTTTCAAACACTAGTCATTCCATATGCTGAGCGAATGTCTGACCCATTGATCAAAAAGCTGACAGCTCTCGCAGAATCTGGTATTCAAATTATTTTTATTGAGGAGATGGTGAAAGAATCCCTTGAAGAGACTCTGCTTAGCCATGAGCTGCGGCTTCTCGATCGTCTGACAGAAGTAACGCCGCTCACAGCACTTACTGATAATGCTGGCTTGAAGGTACGGGATCGTTTAGAAACGTCAAAAGCTCTGCCGTATTTGCGGTACTATCATTATCAGCAGCAGACAGATGAGGTATTCATGCTTTTCAATGAAAATGACAGTGAATCGCTGCAGTTTCAGGCTGTTTTTCCTTCTGAGAAGCCTTTAGTTCAATATGATCCAATAGAAAATAAACTGAAACCTGTGTCATATAAAAATGGCAGCTATGAGATTCATTTAGCACCAGCAGAGAGTCTGATTCTTTTTGAAGCTACCTCGGAACAACCATTGCGTATTAAAACAAGCAAACCAATGAAAGAAGTTCATCTAAACGATCAGCCATGGCAAGTCACTTTCGAAGGAATCGGGAAAGAGCAAGCAGCAGTTACCTGTCAAAAGCAATATTCGTCACTGCCTTTACTGGGGGTCGGTGATGATTTCAGTCGGTTTAGCGGGAAAATCACTTATACCGTGGACTTCCCTAAAGCAGTAGGAGAGGTTTTATTAAGTATTGAAGATGCTTCAGAAGTTGTGACTGTTTTAGTGAACGGTCATTGTGTAGGCACAAGAATCAGTACACCGTATACATTTGAGTTGACGGACCTGCTTCAAGAAACGAACAATTCGATCCAGATTGAAGTGATCAATAATTTAGGTCGCAGTATGAGGGATTATCTTTCGCAGTTTGTCCTGTTCGAACCTTTGGGAATCACTGGCGAAATCAAACTTTTTATTGAGGAGGAGCAAAAATGAACAACCAGCAGTTGGCAGCAGATATTTTGAAGGAAATTGGTGGAAAAGCCAATATCGAATCGGTGACCCATTGCGTCACACGTCTGCGTTTTGTATTGCATGATACCGGTATTCCAAATAAGGAGACGATTGCTAGTCTTGACGGAGTGATTTCAGTCGTTGAACAGGGCGGACAGTACCAGATCGTCTTAGGAAATCGCGTGAACGATGTCTATGATACGGTCTTGCAACAAGTTGGCGAACTAAAAGAGGACAATACTCGTGAAAAAACAAAAAAGTCTCTTTTTGATCAATTTACCACCACAATTTCAGGGATTTTCACGCCAGCTTTAGGCGCGATGGCTGCGTCAGGAACGATCAAAGGAATCTTGACGATTTTATCAGTAGCAGGTATTTTGTCAGAAACATCTGGAACCTATATCGTTTTGTACGCATTGTCTAATGCTTTCTTTTATTTCATGCCAATCTTATTAGGTGCTTCAGCGGCAAATTATTTTAAATTAAACAGCTATGTCGGAATGTTGATCGGGGCATCGTTGATCTATCCTACTTTGCTCCCGTATGCGACAGAAGGTAGTTTGACTTTTTTGTCGATTCCCGTGAATATGATGGACTATACTTCTTCCGTTTTTCCGGCAATCATTGCTGTCTGGGTAGCAGCCAAAATCAATGGTTTCGTTCAGAAATGGCCGTTGAAGGATTTGCGATTCATGGTACAGCCTCTTATCGTGTTGCTAGTTTCTGTCCCCCTTGCCCTGCTGGTCGTTGGTCCAATTATATCCAACTTATCCAGTCTACTGGCAACGCTTGTAAATAATGTTTATCAATTCAGTCCGGTTTTGGGTGGGCTGGTGATTGGGGGACCATGGATCTTGATGGTCATGTTCGGATTGCATTGGGCATTCATTCCGATTTTTCTTAACAACATGGCGATGCAAGGATTCGATCCTGTGATGGGTCTGCTCCTAGCGAACCAAATGGCAATGGCTGGAGCTGTCGTGGCGGTTGGTCTACGAACGAAAAATGATAAAACGAAAGCACTCGCATACTCAACAGGTCTGACAACCTTGATTGGTGTCAGCGAACCAGCATTGTACGGGGTATTACTTCCTTATAAGCGTCCGCTGATCGCTGCTGTTATCGGTGGAAGTTTAGGTGGTGTTATTGCAGGATTTATGCAGACAGTGCAGTATTCTTTTGGTGGTTCGGGATTATTGGGTATTCCTTTGATCATCAATCCAGCAGGAATCGATGGTGGATTTTATGGTGGGATCGCTTCGCAGGTAGTAGGGCTTGTTACGGCATTTCTAATCACCTATTTTTGGGGGATTATAGAACCTGAAAAAAGTAAAACAGTCAAATCAAAAGAATCAGTGAATACAAAAATCAATTTTCAAGAAGTCGTTCAAGGAGAAGTCGTTCCCTTAACTGAGGTTCCTGACAAAGTTTTTTCAGAAGGCTTGATGGGGCAAGGTAAAGCTGTCAAACCGGAATCAAATACCTTTTATGCCCCTTTTGATGGCGTGGTCACTGCTTTATTTCCGACAAAGCATGCGATCGGCTTGACCAGTGATCAAGGCGTTGAGCTTTTGATCCATATCGGTGTTGACACCGTAGAGCTAGAAGGCAGGCACTTTACGACCCTTGTTGAAGCAAATCAAGCAATCAAAAAGGGCCAGCCCCTGATAAAAGCCGATCTCGCAGCTATCCAAGCAGAGGGATATGCGACCATTACGCCAGTTGTGGTAACGAATGCGTCAGCATTCGAGAAGATCATGAATGAAAAAGAGTCTCTTATTGTTGCCAACTAAAACGTTAGATTCAATGCAAAAAAACATGAAATCAGTGAATGATTTCATGTTTTTTTTTACCGTCCATTCTCCGTCTGTCGATAATCACTAGGTGAAATGCCGACTTTTTTCTTGAATAAACGGCTGAAATAGGCGGTGTTTTCGATGCCGATCGCCAATGAGATCTCTTTGATGGAAAGCCGAGAATAGCGCAAAAGGTCTTTCGAATAAGAGATGCGTTTGCTGATCTGGTACTCGATGGGGGGCAAGCCCATATATTTGGAAAACTCCTTGACGATTTGATACTTATTGATATGATACCTTTCCTCCAAAGATTCCAAGGTGATCCCTTGACGGAAATCTTCTTCTAGCTGGTCACGAATCTGCAAAATATAAGGAGGGATCTCACTATCTGAAAAGTCGAGATGATATTTTTGCAGGAGCAGTTCATTGAGCAGCTGATGGATCAAAACAGAGCTTTGGAAGGCAGTTTTTGCATTTGGTTCGGGCTGTAGCATCAATAAATCTTGTAAGACCAAATGGATCGGATTTTGACGGCTGCTGGCAGGATTGGTGTGAAAAACTGGACTGCCATTTTTGAGGAATTCCTCATAAAACGCTGCGACGTTGGCGCCATATAGATGGATCCAGTCCATTTCCCAGGGCTCTCGACTAACGGTGCGGTAGTACTGATAGTCTAGACAGTCGATAAAAAACACATCACCCGCTTTCAGTTGATAGCTTTTTCCTTTGTAGCGCAATTCACCGCAGCCGGACAATGTATACTTGATCAAATAAGAAGGCAGGTTCTCTCGTTCTGTAAAGTAAGGTTTGCTGGCTTTGAAATAGCCGATTTCTTGAATGTAATAGAAAAGTTCACGCTGCTTTTGAGTTGAAGTATTGATGTAACGCAGTGAATCGGTTGACCATGAGTGGTTGGCTTTTTCCCAGTAATCCATCGGATCCTCCTTTTTACCAAGATTGTGCAAGTCTTTATCAAAATTGTGTGATGAAACTCATTGATTGTCAAGCTAAAATTGAGGAAACAAGAATGAATCAGTGAATTGTAATCGATTTATTTTTAAACAAGATAATGAAAGGTGGAGACCAGTGAACACATTTATCGCAATCGATATCGGTGCATCAAGCGGTCGTCTGATGCTGAGCCGTTGGGAAAATGAGCAGATCACTTTAGAAGAGATCCATCGCTTTAAAAACGGCTTTCGTCCTCATGAAGGCTTTGACCGTTGGGCGATCGATTATTTGATCCAAGAGATTTTAGTAGGACTGCAAAAAGTGAAACAAGCAGGTATCAATGACTGCTTCGTCGGAATCGACACCTGGGCAGTGGATTACTGTTTGATCGATCAAACAGGCGAACGTTTAGGCGACCCAGTCGCTTATCGAGATAGTCGCACCAATGATGCGATCGCAACTTTTGGTCAGCGCTATTCTTTGCAAAAACTGTATGAGAAAACAGGCATTCAGCTGCAGCCCTTCAACACGATTTTTCAGTTAGCCACAGAAGAAGCGCAACTGCTGCAAAAAGCCGACAAGCTGCTGTTGATTCCAGACTACTTGGGCTACGTTTTTACTGGTAAGATGGTCACGGAAAAAACCAATGCTTCGACGATGCAGCTTCTAAATGCCAACACCCAAACATGGGATGCAGAATTGTTAGCTGAGATCGGTGTAACAGAAGGACTATTCCCACCATTGGTTGATGCAGGAACGGTTTTAGGCGCACTGCAAACACAGAAGTTTCCAGCCTATGATTTGCCACAAGCGACCTTTGTCACTGTCGCTAGTCATGATACGGCATCAGCGATCATCGGTACACCTGGAGAGGGGGCAGATTGGGGCTACATCAGCAGCGGGACTTGGTCATTGCTGGGGATCGAAACCAAAGTACCCAATGTTTCCCTTGCCGCCTTTGATGAAAATTATACGAACGAATGGGGTGCCCACAACACGATTCGCTTTTTAAAAAACATCATGGGCATGTGGCTGATACAAGAAGTGGCTCGGCAGCAAGACTATCAATATTCCTATGCAGAATTGGCGGAATTGGCGCAAGCAACGCCTGCTTTTCAACAGTTTGTCGATGTCAATGATCCTCGTTTTTTGAATCCAGAAAACATGATTACTGAACTGCAAGCGTATTGTCGAGAAACCCAGCAGAAAGTTCCAGAAACCGCAGGGGAACTGGCTCGCTGTGTGTATGATAACTTAGCGCTTTGCTATGCCAGTGAATTACAAAAGCTGGAACAGCTGACAGGTACGACGAGCAAGCTGCAAAAACTGCATATCGTGGGGGGCGGTTCCAACAATCGCTTTTTAAATCAACTGACGGCTGATGCTGCGCAGCTGACGATCGAAGCTGGCCCAAGTGAAGCAACGGCGATCGGTAATCTTTTAATGCAGATGATGAGTGCTGGCATCTTCACGTCGCTGGCTGAAGCACGCCGCGCGGTCAAACACTCATTTCCTTGCAGTGTTCATGAACCACAGCCTTTTGATCACAAGATTTTAAGCAACTATCAACGTTTTATAGAAGGAGTAGGAAAAAAATGACAACGATTCAACAGCGTTATGAAGAAGCTAAGACAGCATATGCCAAATTAGGTGTCGACACGGATGCGGTTTTGAAAAAATTAGCCGATGTGAAAATCTCGATGCATGTTTGGCAAGGGGACGATGTCCAAGGATTTTTGAGTGATGAAGCATTATCTGGTGGGATCTCTGTAACGGGGAATTATCCTGGTGCTGCCCATACCCCAGAGGAGTTGCGCCAAGATTTAGAAAAAGCCTACTCTTTGATTCCTGGAAAACACAAATTGAACCTTCACGCCATCTATTTAGACACCGAGGAAGCAGTGGATCTAAATGAATTGGAGCCGAAGCATTTTGAAAAATGGGTCGCTTGGGCGAAAGAACAAGGCTTAGGTTTAGACTTCAATCCAACCTTTTTCTCACATCCCATGTTCAAAGATGGCTTTACCCTTGCTTCACCAGATGAAGAAGTTCGTCAGTTCTGGATCGAACACGGCAAACGTTCTCGTCAAATCGCTGCTTATATGGGGAAAGAAACTGGGCAAGTCTGTGTCAATAATTTCTGGGTGCCAGATGGCTACAAAGACAACCCGATCGATCGTTTTACACCACGGGAACGCTTGATGACAGCATTAGATGAGATTTTTGCTGAAGAATTGCCAGCGGAATACACGGTAGATGCCGTGGAAAGCAAGTTGTTTGGTCTTGGTGCCGAAGCCTACACCGTCGGCTCTCATGAATTTTATATGGGCTATGGCTTGACGCGCGATAAATTGATTTGTTTGGATGCTGGACATTTCCATCCAACCGAAGTGATCTCCAATAAATTGTCTTCATTGGCACTATTTAGCAAAGGCATTTTGCTACATGTCAGCCGTCCTGTACGCTGGGATAGTGATCATGTCGTGATCATGGACGATGAATTGCAAGAGATTGGCCGCGAATTAGTTCGCAATGACTTATTGCCAAAAACCAACATTGGGTTAGATTTCTTTGATGCGACGATCAATCGGGTCGCTGCGTGGGTGATCGGGACGCGCAATACTCAAAAAGCGTTGCTAAAAGCGATGCTAGAACCGATCGAAGAACTAAAAGCAATCGAATTGTCAGGTGATTTCACCACTCGTTTAGCCATGACGGAAGAATTAAAAGACTATCCGTATGCAGATGTTTGGAATTACTTCTGTGAAAGCCAAGGGGTACCAGCAGGTCTGGATTGGCTATCAGAAGTGAAAGCCTATGAAGAAACCGTCTTAAAAGCCAGAAAGTAGGAGAACGATGAAAAAGATTGATATTTTACAAGCGAATTTTGTACAAGAAATGATGGAAACGACAGCAAATCTTTACCGTTTAGGGTGGGATGAGCGCAACGGCGGCAATATTTCTTACTTATTAACAGAAGAAGAGATCTTGCCTTTCATCGATCCGCAAAGCGTCTTGCGGGAAATCCCCATGATTTTTGATGCCACGGCACTGGCTGGCAAGTACTTTATCGTGACAGGTTCAGGAAAATACTTTAAAAATGTAGCGGCACATCCAGCGGAAAACCTTGGTGTGATCCGAGTCAAAGAAGATGGGCAAACATTGGAATTGCTTTGGGGCTTGGAAAATGGTACGGTGCCAACGAGTGAACTGCCAAGTCATTTCATGAGTCATATCGCTCGCTTGTCGGTCGATCCAGAAAACCGAATCATCATGCATAATCACGCATCGCATCTTTTAGCCATGAGTTTTACCCATGAGTTGGATGAACGCAGTTTCACGCGGACCTTGTGGCAAATGTGTACGGAGTGCTTGGTGGTCTTCCCAGAAGGTGTTTCCATCATTCCTTGGATGGTTCCAGGAACGAATGAAATCGGCGAAGCAACGGCTGCTAAAATGAAAGAGACCCGTTTGGTTCTTTGGCCGCAACATGGGATCTACGGTGCTGGCAAAGATATGGACGAAGTCTTTGGCTTGATTGAAACGGCAGAGAAAGCTGCGGAAGTGTACACCTATGTCAAAGCGCAAGGCCCAATTTTACAAACCATTACAGATGAAAATCTGAAAAAATTGGCTGACGCTTTCAAAGTCACTCCCCGAGCAGGCTATCTTGAGGTATAATCAATGGTAGAAGAATAGAAAAGGCTTTCAGTCTTTTCTATTTAAAATATATTGTGAATAAACAAACAAATGGAGGTAGGAAGAATGGCAAATAGAATGATTTTGAATGAAACATCGTATTTTGGAAAAGGAGCGATCGAGAACGTACCGACCGAATTCAAGGCACGAGGGTTTAAAAAAGCGGCAGTGATCACCGACAAAGATTTGGTGAAATTTGAAGTTGCGACCAAAGTGACGAAATTATTGGAAGAAGCAGGTGTCGATTATGCGTTATATGATGGGATCGTGCCGAACCCAACGATCCAAAATGTCAAAGACGGCTTAGCGTTTGTCAAAGAAGCCCAAGCCGATTGTATCATTGCGATTGGCGGTGGTTCACCGATCGATACGGCAAAAGCGATCGCGATCATTGCTACGAATCCTGAATTTTCCGATGTGATTAGTTTGGAAGGCGTGGCAGACACGAAACATCCATGCTTGCCGATTTTAGCGGTACCGACAACTTCTGGGACTGCAGCCGAAGTAACGATCAACTATGTGATTACAGATGAAGACAATCATCGGAAATTTGTTTGTGTAGATCCTCACGATATTCCTCTGGTAGCCTTTGTGGACAGCGATATGATGATGGGGATGCCTAAGAGCTTGGCAGCCGCAACGGGAATGGATGCCATGACCCACGCCATCGAAGGCTTCATTACCAAAGGCGCTTGGGAAATGACTGATATGCTACACATCAAAGCAATTGAGATCATCGGCCGCTCATTGCGAGATTCCGTGAATGGCGATCAAGCAGGACGAGAAGCGATGGCGTTAGGACAATACATTGCCGGTATGGGCTTTTCAAACGTCGGCTTGGGCTTAGTCCACGGCATGGCCCATCCATTATCCGCTTGGTACAACATTCCTCACGGAGTAGCGTGCGCGTCCTTGTTGCCAACCATCATGAAATACAACAAAGACTTTACGGGTGAAAAATACCGTGAGATCGCGATCGTTTTAGGCATTGAAGGGGCAGAAACGATGTCACTTGAAGACGTCCGCGATGCTGCTTGCCAAGCAATCGATCAGTTAAGCAAAGATGTGGGCATTCCAGCGACCATTTCTGAATTAGGCGTCAAAGAAGAAGATATCCCAGCCATCGCCAAAGATGCCTTGAACGATGTCTGCACACCAGGCAACCCGCGGGATACGACTTTAGAAGAGATTATTGAGCTTTATCGTTCGTTGATGTAAAAAGCTCAAATCATTCCTTTCAATGAGAGTGGATATTTCGCTTGCTGCACAAGCCGTTTAAACCTGGATTGTTTTTTAACGGGGGTTGAAGGGTTTCGATAAACGGCGTTTTCCTTCTCGTTTTATTGGAACTAGCAGCTTTTCTTTTCTTATTCCAACAGTTGAATAAGGAACATTGATGATAACACAGATTTTGTTACAGCCATTTTAAAAAATGGCTGTTTTTTTTGTCCTTAACGTTGTATTGTAATTCTTATTATCGATCGTCTTTGTCCCTTGAAGGGGACAAAGAATGATAGAACGCTTACATTTCCTGGTGCTATGATAAGTGTGTAGAAAGGAGAACGGTTACATGACTGTTATGGAACAACGAAAGAGAAAAATCATCCATATTCTTTCCAATACGAGAGAATTTGTCACAGCCGATGAACTATCCGCAGCGCTTCGACTTTCTACAAAGTCGATTTATCGCATCGTAAAAGCGATCAATGAGGATGCCACGATTGACTATGTGATTCTCTCAGAAAAAGGGAAAGGCTACCGCTTAAGTTTCCATCATCAAGAAAAGCCCCAGAGTCAGAAAGCAGAAATGCCGAATGCACTGACACCAGTGGAACGCCGTAACAAGGTGATGGAGGAGCTATTGCTTATTTCCCCCAAAAGAAAGAATATTTTTTCCCTGTATCAGCCTTTTTATGTGAGTGAAACGGTCATCAACAGTGATGAGAAATTAATTTCTGAAGCTTTGCAGCGTTTTGAGCTGACGGTTTCCCGCAAAAATAAAATGATCGGGGTGAACGGTGCAGAAAAAAATATCCGTCGTGCATTGCAGGAGTATATCCAGCAAACCCGCAATATCCGCTTGGATGATCTGCATGTGACGAATGAGGCGTTCAACCGTTATGATGCGGAGTTTGTTTTGCGACAGCTGAATTTGATTGAAAATCACCTAGGCTTAGTAATTCCTCACCCATACAACATCAATCTTTTTTCTCACCTGTATATCTTATTGCGGCGGTTTCGCAAAGTAGGGAATTCGTTTAACGAGGATATTTTAGATGAGAAAGAGAAACAGCAAATGCAAGAAAACCCAGAGTTAGCCACCATCGCCAAAGAGATCATTGGCAATAGCGAACAGTACTTGCATACGAAATTACCAGAAAACGAAAGCTATTATATGTATCAGTACCTCGTCTCCTCACGGATGCAAAAGGCCACGGATGAATTAGAGGATCTGTCAGAACAAGTAAAACTGATTTCCAATGCATTTATAGAAAAAATGAGCACTCAGCTGCAGCGCTCATTTGAAGACGAGGAGTTATTCGGTAAATTGGCTCGCCATATCAAACCAATGATCAATCGATTGCGACATGGGATCGAAGTCAAAAACAATCTTTTGGAGCAAATCAAATTAGAATACACAGATTTGTTTTTTGCTACCGAAGAGACTGCAAGAGAAATCTGTCAAGTGTACGATTTGCCAGCGCTCACAGAAGATGAAATCGGCTTTGTCACCCTTTACTTTGCTCAAGCGATCGAAGAACATCCTCAACAACTCAAGGTTATGATCGTCTGTACTACGGGAATCGGGACCTCCGAATTATTAAAAGTAAAAGTGCATAAGAAATTTCGTGAGTTGGCAATCACCGCTGTCCTACCTTCTCGTGATGTGGAAGCGGCTTTAAAGCAACACCCGGATACGGAGATGATCATCTCAACCGTTCAATTAACGATCGATAGTCCGACTCCGGTCGTGATCGTGAGCGCTATGCTGACGATGGAAGACCAAAAACGCCTTGAAGCGATGATTGGGAGGGTGAGAAATGACTAAATTCCCTTTGTCCCTTACGTTAGTTTCAATAGAAGCAGGAGAGACGAAAGTCGATGTTTTAAGGAAGATTGCAGCTGTTAGCCAAACAATCGGGCTGACGGAGAGCAAAACCCTGCTATTTGAAGCACTGCAAGCCCGAGAAGCGAGCGGCAATACGATGATTGCTGAAGATTTTGCGCTACCACACATTGAAAGTGCAGTGGTGAAAAAAAGCGGAATCGTTCTAGTCAGAGGTGAAAAAGTCCTTTGGCAGGGAACGCTGCAAGCAAAAACAATTTTTGCGATCCTGATGAAGACTGACGAAACAACCGCGGTGAAACAAGCAGTCATCCGCTTAATGAAATGTTTCGCCTATGAAGAAAATCTGCAATTCATTGCAGAAAAATCAAAAGAAGAAATCGAAGCCTTCCTTCTCAACCAACGCGGCTGATAGGAATGAATGATCAATTCAGTAAGGCAAGAGGTACTCAACTAGAGGAGGAAAACGAATGGATATTTCAACAGTAATTGATCCAAAAATAATCAAAACCAACATGGAGGCAGCTTCTAAAGAAGAAGCCCTGCAGCAATTGAGTCAGCTTTTATATACCAATGAGTACTTGACGGATCAGGCAGCATTTTTAAAAGATGTCTATGAGCGGGAAGCAGTTGGTCAAACAGGGATTGGTAATTACATTGCCATTCCTCATGGAAAAAGTGCTCATGTGAAGGAGATCGGCGTAGCAATCGGGGTTTTAAAAGAAGAGATCCCTTGGGAAACGTTGGATGGCAAGGGAGTGAAAGGAATTATCTTATTCGCCGTCGGTGATGACACGGAAGGGGCGCAAAAGCATTTGAAACTGCTCTCTTTGTTCGCTCGGAAATTAGGAAATGACGAGGTGACGGCTGCCTTGTTGAAAGCAAAAGAGCCGCAGCAAGTGATTGAAGCATTTCAAGGATAACAGAAAATTTAAGGAGGAATTAGTTATGAAAATCGTCGGAGTATGTGCATGTACAGTAGGGATCGCTCACACTTATATTGCTCAAGAAAAGTTAGAAAATGCGGCTAAAAAGGCAGGTTACGAGATCCATGTGGAAACACAAGGAACGATCGGTCGTGAAAATGAATTGTCACCTGAAGCGATTGCGGCTGCAGATGTCGTGATTTTAGCAGTTGACGTCAAAGTAGCAGGACGTGAACGATTTGAAGGGAAACGGATCATTCAAGTGCCGACCGAAGTTGCCATCAAGTCCCCAAGCAAATTGTTGGAAAAAGCCAAAGAGGTCGTCCAACAGCAGGCGGTCTAAGAAAACTGAAGGAGGAAGGAAACTATGGAAAAAATCAAAGCATTGAATTTAAAAGGACACTTGTTGACAGCCATCTCCTATTTGATTCCGATTGTCTGCGGTGCCGGATTCTTGATTGCTATTGGCATGGCTTTCGGCGGCACCAGCCAGGGACAACTAGTGCCAGGTGAATTTACGATTTGGGATGCTTTAGCTACGATGGGAGGCGCAGGACTCGGGTTGCTTCCAGTGGTCATTGCGACAGGAATTTCTTATGCGATTGCCGAAAAACCGGGGATCGCGCCAGGGTTTATTATTGGTTTGACAGCCAATGCCATTGGTGCAGGTTTTATTGGGGGAATTTTGGGCGGCTACTTAGCTGGATATCTAGTAATTGCTATTTTACGATTTATTAAAGTACCAAATTGGGCGAAAGGCTTGATGCCGACATTGATCATTCCCTTTTTGACCTCTTTGATCGGTGGTCTGATCATGGTCTATATTATCGGTACACCGATCACTGCCTTTACGAACTTACTGACGAACGCATTAAATAGCTTAGGCTCCTCTTCATTATTGGTTTTTGGTGCCGTCATCGGCTTGTTGAGCGGCGTTGATTATGGTGGACCAATCAATAAAACGGTCTTTGCTTTTGTTCTGACGATGCAAGCAGAAGGGATCAATGGACCGATCACTGCACTGCAATTAGTCAATACTGCAACACCGATCGGCTTTGGTTTCGCATTCTTTATTGCAAAACTGTTCGGCAAAAACATCTATACGCCTGTAGAAGTGGAAACGTTAAAATCTGCCGTACCAATGGGTGTGATCAATATCGTTGAAGGGGTGATCCCAATCGTTATGAACGATATCGTCCGAGGGCTGATCGCAACAGCTATTGGCGGCGCTGCTGGCGGGGCTGTTTCAATGGTCTTAGGGGCAGATGCAACTGTACCGTTTGGTGGTGTGCTGATGCTGCCGACCATGACTCGTCCGTGGGCTGGGGCAGTAGCTTTGCTGGTAAATATAGTAGTGACTGGGATCACCTTGGCTTTGATTAAGAAAAATGTCACTGAAGAACAAGTAGCCGCACAAGCAGAAGTGGAAGAAGAAGAAATCGATTTAGATGATATTCAAATTTTCTAAAAAAGCGATTCAATTGAAAGAAGAGTCGTTCCTCTCAGTACAAGACTGATTGAGGAGAAAGGATAAGTCTATGAACAAAGTTGAATTTTCACCGTCATTGATGACGATGGATCTAGATAAATTTAAAGAACAAATCACTTTTTTGAATGACCAAGTTGACTCCTATCATATTGATATTATGGATGGTCATTACGTACCCAATATTTCCCTATCCCCATGGTTTATTCAAGAGGTCCGCAAAATCAGTACTTTGCCTCTGTCCGCTCATTTGATGGTCACTGAACCTGCTTTTTGGGTGCAGCAGCTGATCGATATCAACTGTGAATGGATCTGTATGCACGCTGAGGTTTTGGATGGATTAGCATTTCGTCTGATCGATCAAATCCATGATGCTGGATTAAAAGCCGGGATCGTTTTAAATCCTGAAACGCCAGTATCGGTCATTTTGCCTTATATCGATCTTTTGGATAAAGTCACGATCATGACAGTTGATCCAGGGTTTGCTGGCCAACGCTTTATTGAAGGGGCGTTAGATAAAATTGTTGAACTACGGGAATTACGGGAAGAATACGACTATCACTATGTCATTGAAATGGACGGTTCCTCCAACCGGAAATCCTTCAAACGGATCGATGAAGCCAATCCAGACATCTATATTGTCGGACGCAGTGGATTGTTTGGTTTAGATGATGACATTGCCAAAGCATGGTCGATCATGGTCGCAGATTATCAAGAAATGACTGGAAAAGTTTTGAGCAGCTAAGCAAAGCCAAAAGCAAAAGAATCGGACGACCAAAGTTAGGACTGTTAAAAAGAGGAGCATTCGTTGCCTATTAGCCAGTAAACTTTGGACGTCCGGTTCTTTTCTATTATGAAAAGGCAGTGAATAGAAACATGCTGGCTGAAGAAAGTGAAGGAGGCAATTTAATTGAAAAAACTATTTGATAAAATCGATCAATTAGGAGTGAACACCCTTCGTACATTAAGTATCGAAGCCGTACAAAAAGCCAATTCAGGACATCCAGGATTACCGATGGGGGCAGCACCCATGGCCTATGCCTTGTGGACGAAACACTTGAAAGTCAATCCAACGACTTCTCGCAACTGGGTGGATCGTGACCGTTTTGTTTTGTCTGCTGGACACGGTTCGGCGTTATTGTACAGCTTGTTGCACGTGTCTGGTTACGATGTGACCATTGAGGATCTAAAAAACTTCCGTCAATGGGATAGCCGCACGCCAGGACATCCAGAAGTCGATCACACAGACGGCGTGGAAGCAACCACTGGACCTTTAGGACAAGGGATCGCCATGGCAGTCGGTATGGCAATGGCCGAAGCCCACTTGGCTGCAACCTACAATCGCGACAAGTTTCAAGTCATTGATCACTATACCTACGCTTTATGTGGCGATGGCGACTTGATGGAAGGTGTTTCGCAAGAAGCTGCATCCATGGCTGGTCACATGAAATTAGACAAACTGATCGTCTTGTACGATTCAAATGACATCTCCCTAGATGGCCCAACTTCAAAAGCCTTTACAGAAAATGTCGGTGCGCGTTTTGAAGCGTATGGCTGGCAACACATTCTCGTTGAAGACGGCAATGATTTAGAAGCGATCTCGAAAGCGATCGACGAAGCAAAAGCTGAAAGCGACAAACCAACCTTGATCGAAATCAAGACTGTGATCGGATACGGTGCGCCAAATCAAGGCACCTCTGCCGTTCATGGTGCGCCGATCGGTGTCGAAGGCATTTCTGCAGCTAAAGCGATTTATGGTTGGGAATACCCAGAATTTACCGTACCTGAAGAAGTTGCCGCGCGCTTCAAAGAAACCATGATCGATGAAGGGCAAAAAGCTGAAGCAACTTGGAACGAAACCTTCCGTGCCTATGAAGCAGCCTACCCAGAACTTGCTGCGCAATTCAAACAAGCCTTTGCGGGTGAATTGCCAGCAGATTGGGCTGCAGCATTACCAAGCTACGAAGTTGGCAGCTCACAAGCTAGTCGGGTATCTAGCAAAGAGATGATCCAAGCCTTATCCAAAGCCGTCCCTAGTCTCTGGGGTGGATCGGCTGACCTTTCTGGATCCAACAACACGATGGTGGCAGCAGAAAAAGACTTTGAACCTGGCCAATACGAAGGCCGCAACATTTGGTTTGGCGTCCGAGAATTTGCGATGGCGGCAGCGATGAACGGCATCCAATTGCATGGCGGTACGCGAATCTATGGCGGAACCTTCTTCGTCTTCGTTGATTACTTACGTCCAGCGGTGCGCTTGTCTGCGATCCAGCATGCACCTGTAATCTATGTCTTGACGCATGACTCCGTAGCGGTTGGAGAAGATGGACCGACGCATGAGCCAATCGAGCAATTAGCCAGCGTCCGTTGCATGCCAAATGTCCAAGTGATTCGTCCAGCAGACGGCAATGAAACCCGTGCTTCCTGGAAATTGGCTATGACAACAACGGATAAACCAACGGTCTTAGTCTTAAGCCGACAAAATCTACCAGTGATCGAAGGCACGCAAACCGGTGCGGATGAAAATGTCGCAAAAGGTGGTTACGTGATTTCAAAACAAGCTGGTGAAACACCAGCGGGGATTTTGATCGCCACAGGTTCTGAAGTGAATCTTGCGGTCCAAGCACAAGCTAAATTGGCAGAAGAAGGCATCGATGTATCGGTGGTCTCCTTACCAAGCTTTGATTTGTTTGAAGCACAAAGCTTAGAATACAAAGAAAGCGTCTTGCCAAAAGCAGTGAAGAAACGGGTAGCGATCGAAGCAGCTTCCCCATTTGGTTGGGAACGTTACACTGGTTGCCATGGGAAAGTGATCGCGATCGATCATTTCGGTGCATCGGCACCTGGTGACAAAGTCTTAACGGAATTCGGCTTCAGTGTTGAGAATGTCGTGAATACTTTCAACTCACTATAATCAAAAAACAGGCGATCTTTAGAGGGAACACTCCTTTGAAGATCGCCTGTTTTTGTTTACTAAAGAAGCATGGCTAAATCTGCGCTTAATTTTTCTCTATTGTTAAAAGGAGCCATGAAATCATCTCTCGATAGCACTCATCAGCGCTCGCATTTGGTGTCCGATCAAAGTCATGCTGATCTAAGTCGAGCCAAAGTGTTTTGGCATGGGGGACTTGTGCAGCGAAAGCTTCGGATGCGCTGAAGGGAACATCTGGATCTTTTTTGCAATGAACGACAAAGCAAGGAGGAAAGTCTTGGTAAGCGGCAGCAGGAATCGCCAAGGCTGCTAGCTGTTCCCGATTCCCTAAATAACGCTGCCAGTTGCCATATTGACGGGCGGAAAGGTACAAAGGGAATCGTTTTTCTAACGTGCCGTGGGTGATGGGTTGGCTTTCGATCATGGCTTCAGCGGCGAGTGGTGGGACTTTCGGAAATTGTGTGTAAAAGCGTGCCGGCTGCAAAAATTCTTTACAAAACAACTCTTGGTAACCGTAAAATCGGATCAAACCCTTTTGCTCCGAGTGCTTTGTGCGTGCGGTCAGTAAGGTCGCTAAAAAACCGCCGGCGGAGCGACCGAACAAAACGTACTCATTTGTACCAACGCCGCTGAACTGCCAGCCTTCGGCCAAAAACCACTCCAATGCCTTTTTTGCATGAAGGTAGATATCGTGTAGCGCTACTTCGGGAGCCAGTGGATAATCGAACAGGTAAAGGCTAACATCGGCAGCCAGCAATTGGTGGACATAATCCTGCGGAAGGTCTTCTCGCTGACCATAGAGGAAGCCACCACCATGAAAATACAAAAGGCTGATCCGAGGCTGCGCTGCTTTTAGGATCGTCACTTCTAACGGCAAAGTGCCGTAGGTGTCAAATTGGATTTTTTCTGTTTGCGCAAAGGCATTTTTAGGATAAACCATTGTTTTCTTCCTTTCTCTTCTTCGATAGTATAAGGAAGAGTATAGGAGAAGGAAGCGGTTAAAAAAAACAGCGTTATGACTAAAAATAGAAACGGTTTTGTCGAAAGTGAACAATGATGTCCTTCAGTAACACGCTTACAATAACCGTATAAATCAAAGGAGGCAGAACAATGGAGTTGAAAAAAGAAGTAGCGGCAATGATCGATGCACTATCTCAGATTGGGAGTGATCCAACTGGAGGAATGACTAGACTGCTTTATACCGATTCATGGAAAGAAGCGCAATCATTTGTAGAAAAACAATTAAAAGAAACTGGCTTAACGACGTCCTATGATGCAGTCGGCAATCTCTTCGGCAGAATGGAAGGCAGCCAGTATCCAGAAGAAACGATTCTTTCAGGGTCACATATCGATACCGTCGTTAACGGTGGCACATTAGACGGTCAATACGGGGTCGTTGCTGCTGCTTTAGCAATCAAGTATTTAAAAGAGACCTATGGGCAACCTTTACGCTCCTTGGAAGTCATCTCAATGGCAGAAGAAGAAGGCAGTCGCTTTCCAACCGTTTTTTGGGGAAGCAAAAACTTTGTCGGAGAAGCCAAAAAAGCCGACGTTGAAGCGATCGCAGATTTTGAAGGCAATCGCTTCGTAGCAGAGATGCAACGCCAAGGCTTTGATTTTCGCGACCCACAAGAACCGGTTCGATCAGACATCAAAGCCTTCGTGGAAATCCATATCGAACAAGGCAGTGTTTTAGAAAAAGAAAATTTGCAGATCGGTGTCGTCAATAGTATCGCTGGTCAAAAGCGTTACACCTTTGTTTTAAAAGGACAAGCCAATCATGCAGGAACCACACCGATGGGCTATCGCCAAGATGCTGTGTATGGTTTTGCCAAAATGTGTGCCGCAGTGATCGACCGTGGCTTAGAGCTTGGGGATCCATTAGTAGTGACATTCGGTAAAGTTGAGCCAAAACCGAATACGGTCAACGTGGTTCCTGGTGAAGTGTTGTTTACGATGGATTGTCGCCATACCGATGGGCAGCTATTGGATGCCTTTACTGCTGAAGCAGAACAGATCATTCAAGCGATCGCCAAAGAGCACGACCTGACAGTGGAGATGGATCTATGGATGGATGAACGCCCTGTGCCGATGGACGAGACGATCGTTGCCACGGTGGAACAAGCGGTGAAGCAAACTGGCAAACGCTACAAAGTCATGCATAGTGGGGCGGGGCATGATTCCCAAATCATTGCACCACATTTTCCAACTGCGATGCTGTTTGTACCAAGTATTGATGGGATTAGCCACAACCCAGCCGAAGCAACGACTATCGAAGATTTAGTAGCTGGGGTTGAAGTTTTAGCAGCTTCCCTTTATGAGCTAGCATACAAAGAATAGAAAGCAGGGACACACATGGGATATAAAAATAATAATACGGGCTATTTAGAAGGATTGCTGCAATCACGAGCAGTCATTAGAAAAAATAATTTTGCGATCTTGCCGCATGATGGGCTAGTGAATAATGTCATTCCAGGCTTCGAAAACTGTGAATGTTCGATACTCGGCACACCAAAATTAGGGGCGTCTTTTGTCGATTACATCATTTCATTCAAAAAAGATGGTGCCAACCAATTGGGCTTCGGCGGTCCAGAGATCGAGAGTTTCTTGTATGTCATCTCGGGCAAACTGGAAGTAAGTGATGGCAAAGAAACCCATACATTGACGGACGGAGGCTATATCTATCTGCCTGCTGGAGAAAAACTGTATATGAAAAATCTCCAAGAAGAAGCGACAGAAGTATTCTTGTATAAGAAGCGTTACCAACCGCTAGAAAATCACCAAGCCTACAAAGTAGTGGGGAATCTTTCAGAGTTGACACCGATCCAATACGAAGGGATGGAAGACGTCTTGCTTTGGGATTTCTTACCGAAAGAGTTGGGCTTTGACATGAATATCCATATCCTTTCCTTTGAACCAGGGGCAAGTCATGGCTACATTGAGACCCACTACCAAGAACATGGGGCGTACTTACTGTCAGGTAAAGGGATGTATAACTTAGATAATGAGTGGTTCCCAGTGGAAAAAGGCGACTACATTTTCATGAGTGCCTATGTACAGCAAGCGGCCTATGGTGTTGGCCGTGACGAACCATTGACCTATATTTATTCCAAAGATTGCAACCGCGATCCGGAAATTTAAAGGAGTTTAGAAGATGGAAGAGACGGTTATTGTACAGTCACAAGAGTTACAGCAATTGATCCAAAACAAATTAGCGGCTGCTGGTTTGTCTGAAGAGCACGCAGCCATCGTTGCAGAGCATTTGGTCTTTGCCGATGCCAGCGGGATCCACTCTCACGGGGCTGTGCGGGTAGACTATTACGCAGAGCGGATCGCTAAAGGCGGGATGAATCGCACCCCGCAGATCACGTTTGAAGAGACTGGACCTAGCAGCGGGATCGTTCACGGTCAAAATGGCGCAGGGCAGGTCGTCGTGTTAGAAGCGACAAAGCATGCCATTGAGATGGCCAAACGTTCTGGGATCGCGGCGGTTGGTGTGCGGAAAACGAGTCATAGTGGGGCACTATCCTATTATGTCAAAAAAGCCGCAGAAGCTGACTTGATTGCATTATCTATGTGCCAATCGGATTCAATGGTGGTTCCTTTTGGCGGCAAAGAAAATTATTTTGGTACCAATCCGATTGCCTTTGCGGCACCGCGAAAGCATGGTGCGCCGGTGGTTTTTGATATGGCAACGACAGTCCAAGCGTGGGGCAAAATTTTAGATGCTCGTTCCAAAGATAAAGAGATTCCAGCAACATGGGCCGTTGATGCCCATGGCAAGCCAACGACGAATCCGCATCATGTTCATGGGTTATTGCCAATCTCAGGACCAAAAGGCTTTGGGTTGATGATGATGGTGGATATCTTGTCTGGAATGCTCCTTGGGCTGCCTTTTGGCAAGCATGTTTCCTCTATGTACAACGATCTGACGAAAGGTCGCGACTTAGGGCAATTTATTTTGCTGATCGATCCGCAACGCTTTACAGATTTAGACACATTTAAAGAGTCGGTGGAGACGATGGTTGCCGAACTGCACGACATACCGGCTGCTGAACAGTTCCAGCAAGTCTATTATCCAGGCGAGATCAATCAACTAACCTATGAAAAATATATGGCAGAAGGCATTCCCATCGAGAAGAACATTTATCGCTATCTCATTAGCGACACGGTTCATTTTGACCAGTATTCTGGGTCAGATGCCTTTGCACAGACAGGAACAGGAAAGTGAGGAGACCCATGTTACACACTATTATTCAAAAAAACAATTACCAAGATTCCATTGTTTTAATGCTTTTGACCAATCGTTTACTGACGATCGAAGGGATCAACAACGCTTCGGTCATGATGGGTACACCTGCCAATAAGGATATCTTCAAGACGGGTGGTCTTTATACCGAGGAGATGAGCAATGCGACCTCCAACGATATGGTACTCGTTTTAGACATTGAAGAGGAAGAAATCATCGAAACAGTCCTGTCAGAAATCGATGCCTTCTTATCGGACCAAAGCAATAGCGCAGGAGAAGAAACCCAAAGCGTCAAAACTTGGGAAAAAGCCTTAGATCTTGGAAAAGATGCGAAGGTCGCTGTCTTATCGATTCCTGGTACTATGGCAGCACCAGAAATTGAAACCGCATTAGCAGCGGGCAAACATGTTTTTTGTTTCAGTGATAATGTTTCATTGGAAGAGGAAGTTCGGCTAAAGAAACTGGCGCATGAACAAGGACTTCTTTTAATGGGACCAGATTGTGGCACAGGGATTCTCAATGGGATACCAGTAGCCTTCACGAATGCCGTCCGTAAAGGGAAAATCGGTGTTGTCGGCGCTTCGGGTACGGGCATCCAAGAAGTCACCACCATCATTCATAAATTGGGTGCCGGTGTGACACAAGCCATCGGAACCGGTGGACGAGATCTCAAAGAAGCCGTCGGTGGGATCACCATGAAAGACAGCATTCTTGCCTTGGAACACGATCCTGATACGGAGGTGATCGTGGTGATCTCTAAACCACCTGCACCACGTGTCCGCGATGAAGTGTTGGCATTATTAAGAAGAGGAACAAAACCTGCAGTCACGATTTTTCTGGGGGAAGAACCAACGGACCACGAAGAAAATCTTTACCGAGCCTACACGCTGGAAGAAGCGGCACAATTAGCCGTGCAGCTGCTACGTCAAGAACAGATTGGATTAGAGCCAGTAAAAGAGGAAACGGCAGCTGCCGCTTTTGGACCTGAACAGCAAAAAATCAAAGCTTACTATTCTGGCGGAACATTGGCGTACGAAGCAGCGATGCTGGTCAAAACAGGATTAAATCTAGAACAAGAAGATGCCCATCAGGAAGGGTACATCTTAAAAGCAGCTGGCCATGAGATCATCGATTTAGGTGATGACATCTATACGCAAGGCAAGCCCCATCCGATGATCGACCCAACAAAGCGGATCGAACTGTTGAAACAAGCGGGAGAAGATCCTGAAACGGCAGTGATTTTGTTAGATATCGTTTTAGGGTATGGCTCTCATCAAGATATGGCGAGTGAATTGGCACCGACCATCAAATCGTTGAAGGAAGCAGCGCAAGCAGCTGGCCGGGAGTTAGCGGTGATCGCTACGATCGTCGGAACTGATTTAGACCCCCAAGACAGCAACGAGCAAGCAGAGATTTTAACCGCAGCTGGCGTGATTTTGTGTCAAAGCAATGCCCAAGCAGTCAAACAAGCTTTAGCAATGCTCGGTCACCCGTTTTCACCAATTAATCGTAAGCTGTTGCCAAAAGCAGTGACAACTACCGATGCGTTGCCAGAGCCATCTGAAAAGAGCCGCGAATTGTTGGCGAATGACGCGTTCATCAATGTAGGATTGCGTAGCTTTGCGGAAGCGATCCAGGCGCATCACGGTCAAGTCGTTCAATATGACTGGCAGCCAATTGCTGGTGGAAACGTAACGTTACAAAAAGCCTTACGTTTCTTAGCACAAGTGTCACTATCAGAGTAGGAGGAAGTTATCGTGTACGAAACTATTGAAGAAGCAAACCAAGCCGTTATTGCCAAAATCGTTGCCGGTTCGCCTTTTTTGCTGGATGTCGTTCCAGCAGTCAGTGTCATTCCAGAATTAGGTGAAGGAAAAGTCCTATTGCATGCAGGACCACCGATCCGCTACGACCAGATGATCGATCCGATTCAAGGTGCTTGTGTTGGCGCGGGGCTTTTTGAAGGCTGGGGCGAAACGGAAGAAGAGGTACGTCATTTATTAGCATCTGGGGAAGTTCAACTGATTCCTTGTCACCACGTGCAAGCGGTTGGTCCAATGGGGGGCATCACCTCTGCCAATATGCCAGTGCTCGTGGTGGAAAACAAAACCGACGGCAACCGAGCATATTGTACGATGAACGAAGGGATCGGGGCAGTTTTACGTTTTGGCGCCTATTCTCAAGAAGTCATTGATCGCTTGCATTGGATGAAAAATACGTTAGCGCCAGTTTTAAGTGCTGCACTACAAACAAAACCCGATGGCTTGAACATCAATGTCTTAGTCGCAAAAGCAATCGCCATGGGGGATGAGTTCCATCAACGAAATATCGCTGCTTCGTTGGCGTTCTTAAAAGAAGTAGCACCAGCGATCGTTACCCTGGAAGGATTTGAAAAAGAAAAACCAGAAGTCATTCAGTTTCTTGCAGACACGGATCAGTTTTTCTTGAATATCATGATGGCTTCTTCAAAAGCGGTGCTTGATGGCGCCCGAACGATTGAAGAAGGCACGGTTGTGACCGCAATGTGTCGCAACGGGCATGAATTCGGTATCCGTATTTCTGGCATGGGAGACGAGTGGTTTACTGGTCCTGTCAATACACCAAAAGGGCTCTATTTCTCAGGATTCAGTGAAGAAGATGCCTCTCCAGACATGGGCGACAGTGCCATTACGGAAACCTTTGGTGTTGGGGGAATGGCAATGATTGCTGCCCCAGCTGTGACACGCTTCGTTGGTTCTGGTGGATTTCACGATGCGTTGAAAACCAGCAATGAGATGTTAGAGATCTCAATTGATACCAATCCGAATTTTCCCGTTCCTACATGGGACTTCAAAGGGATCTGTTTAGGGATCGATGCTCGGAAAGTCGTGGAAACAGGGATCTTACCGGTGATCAATACAGGGATCGCCAACAAACAAGCTGGACGAGGACAAATTGGTGCCGGGACAGTGACACCACCAATGGATTGCTTTGAAAAAGCTGTCTTAGCTTATGCAAAAAAATTAGGATTTGAAGAATAAATCAGGAACTGAAAACGTGAAAAAGGAGCAACCTAGTGATGATACAGGCAAAATGGATCGACCAAGCTTTATTTGAACCCACATTTATCAATGGCAACTGGCTCGTTCACAGTGTGTTTCAGCATAGTTTCAATCTGCAAGATCCTCGTCAGGATCAGCTGATCTGTGTCTCCAAACAAACGGCTCGCGTGCCCAAAGGGATGATTTTAGCTGCCGACGATTATGCAACGTTGGCGACAGGGTTAGTTGCTGGTACCACTCTTTTGGTTCAGCAACGGGTGATCCATTTTCCGCATCATCGTCTGTCTTTTCAAAAGGCAGCCAAATTTACAACCACCTTTCCAGCTGGCACAGTCCCATTTGATCGAGAACTGTTTTGGTCAACCCTTCAAAACGTCACGGAAAAGACGGGGATTCAAGAAGCTGTTTCAGAAACCATCAGCAGCAATCATCCGTTTTACGACGCAATCGATCAGCTATGCACGCCTTCATTTAAGGAACAACGGCAAGCAGTCGCTTATTTAGTCGGACGGGGTGTCGGATTGACCCCCACAGGCGATGATATGCTAGTTGGTCATTTACTGGCTCGCCGAGTGATGGGGCAAGAAGATACCCGCTTGTTGGCTTATCTACAAAGAAGGCTGTTGACAGTCAATGATTTAACGACTGACGTCAGTAAACACTATCTTCTGCATGCACTGACAGGCGCATTCAATCAATCGACATTATCCTTGACCAAGTGTACTGATTCAGTGGCTTTTTCCCAAGTAATCAAAGAGATACTAGCGATCGGTCATACCTCGGGGGCCGACTTTTTGGCAGGGTTTGCTCGCAGTATCGATCAATTTCAAAACAATAGAAATGAGGAATTCATATGGCAAAACGAGTGGTCATCGCTCTAGGGGGCAATGCAATTTTAAAACCGAATCAACCAGCGACCGTAGAAACACAGCTTGCAAATATCCAGTTAAGTGCGGAACAGATCGCTAAAATCGAGAAGCTTGACCATCAAATCGTCGTGACGCACGGCAATGGTCCGCAAGTCGGCAATATTTTACGACAAAATGAAGAAGCCAAAGAAGTCGTGCCGCCTTTTCCACTAGATGTCTGCAATGCAGAGTCACAAGGCTTTATCGGTTATTTAATGGAGCAAAGCATCAAAAATAAAATCGAGCAAGAAGAACTGACCAGCAATGTCGTGACCTTATTGACCCAAGTGGAAGTGGCAGCGGATGATCCCGCGTTTGAAAAGCCAACGAAGCCGATCGGCTTGTTCTACTCAGAAGAAGAAGCAAAAAAGATGGCTGAGGAAAAACATTGGGTGATGGAAGAAGATGCTGGACGTGGGTATCGTCGCGTCGTGCCATCTCCACAACCTGTGACGATCCACGGCGTGGAATCAATGGTTCATTTATTGAATCAAAATACCATCGTGATCGCTGGTGGCGGCGGTGGGATTCCAGTCGTAAAACAAGCGGAAGGCTTGAAAGGGATCGAAGCAGTCATCGATAAAGATCGAACTGGGAAAAAACTGGCAGAACAAGTGGATGCCGATGTATTTATGATGCTGACCGACGTCAACAACGTTTATATCAATTATGGAACACCGAAACAAGAAAAATTAACGGGCTTATCCGTAAGTGAAGCGCAAGCATATTTTGATGCGGGGCATTTTGCAGAAGGTAGTATGGGGCCGAAAATGGAAGCGGCGATTGCGTTTGCCAAACAAGGAAAGACAGCAATCATCTGCTCATTGGAAGAAGCGGACTTAGCATTGTTAGGTGAAGCAGGCACAAGGATCGCTGGGTAACACCAGCGATCCAACTGCTTGATTCGCCTATTAGTCGCCTTCTTCCGACAGCTCAAGGGCTAAACGCAGATCCAGGCTGATGCTAGGATCATGCACGTTTTTTCCTAGTAGCTTTTGACACTGTTCGATGCGGTATTTGATCGTGTTGCGATGAACGAACAAGGCTTTGGCGGTGCGGGTGATCTCACATTGATAATCCAAGTAAGCCCGTAAGGTTTTGCGCAATTCGATGGTGGCATCTTCTTGCGGAAACGCCAATTCTTTGAGGATCGTACGGCAGAAATAATGGATATCTTCAGGACTCATTTTTTCAAATAGACTCCGCATTCCCCGTTGATGGTAGAAAGAGACGATGGACGAATCATGTTGGCCTCTTTGTTCTTCATAAGCAGTCTTTGCTTCGATGTAGGAGCTGGCTAAATCATTGATACTTTCACAGACACTCCCTACCCCAAAGGCCATTCGAAATGGCAACCGATTGGTCAAAGCATTGGCGGTCTCGATCAAATGGTCTTCTAAGGCATCACACTTGTGCTGCACGAAAATCGCAAAGTGATTGCTGCCCTTTAAGCGAAAGAGACAAACATCTTTGATGCGATAAGGCAGTTGTTCACTAAACCACTGATAAACCAAGTCACTTTCTTCTTTTAAGTATTTGTCTTTGCCTTTGGTTTCTTTGGTTGGTTCGCAGGCACCATAGATGACACGATAATGGCGGGCTTTGACTAACCCGTAAGTCTTTCCGAGATCTAACCAATCTTTTTGTTCTTGCTTGGTGGATTGCTGGTATTCGATCATCCGTGTTAAAAAGTCACTTTTTAAATCTTCAAAAGATTCTTGCACTTTTTGGTTCTTGTAAAGCATAAACGACAAGACCAAGGCTGCTTGTTCCAGCGCAAAATCCGAGACAGGATAAGGAATCGCCTCAGGATTCAAAATGACTAAATAATGGGGGAAATAAGTGGAGGTTTCAATGGCATAATAAGAAATTTGTGACGTTTTTTCATGAAGATCTTTGATAGGGATCGCCCCGCTTTTTTCACCAGTAAAAACCCCTTTCGTTTGTCCTAATTGATGGATGTAATACTCCGCGGGTTTTGACATGCGGGTGAAATGCTTGGAGTGGGCAATCACTTGTTTAAAAGGATTCAACAAAATGATCGGTGTATTGACCATTTGGCCAAAATCAGCGATAAAGCGAGCGATGCTGACATCCTTCATCAAGGAAGCAGAGAACCGTTTTTGAATGTCTAACGCATAACTCAGCTGCTCGGTTTTGGTGTTCCACAATAAATTCAAAAGCTGGTGCATCAAACGACCTAGCGGCATCGTGGCAGGTACTTCTACGATGGGGAAACCCAAGCTATCGGCGTAGGCGATGACTTCAGGATCGATGACATCCAAAAAACGACCGATCTTGATGCCTAATCCAGCGGCATTTTTGGCTACGAGAGAATCGATCAGCTCTAGAAGCGCTCCTTGATTATCTTTATAAACCATCGCCGTGCTTAAGATAAAGGTATGCTCAGGAATATAGTGGGCGATATCGGGGGTCTCGGTGATTTCGATACTGTCGACGGGAATTTCCGCAGTCAGGGGATCTGTCAATAAACGCAAATTGGAAAAGCGTGGTATAGCAAGCAATTCAGCAACTAACTTCATAGAGAAACTCCTTTTGGAATTGAACAAAACAAACAAAAACATGTCCTTTTTTAGCTTTATTGTACAACAAACTTGGAAACGTTGACAAGGCGTTGGACAGTGAAATCAAAAAGAGAAATGAGGGGAAAAGATGTATAAAGAGTTAACGATCGCACAACGTACGATCATGACACCTGGGCCTGTAGAAGCCCATCCAGCTGTTCTACAAGCAATGACCAATCGTATTTTGGGGCAGTTTGATCCGAATTTTTTGGCGATCATGGATGAGGTAAAAGAAATGATCAAACAACCGTTTGGAACCAAAAACAAAGAGGCATTTGCCATTGACGGGACTTCCCGAGCTGGTTTAGAAGCGGCGCTGATCGCTTTGATCGAACCAGGGGACAAAGTCTTGATCCCCGCCTATGGGCGCTTTGCTTTCTTACTTGGAGAAATCTGTGAACGTGCCCAAGCGCAAGTCAAATATGTAGAAAAAGAATGGACGGCTCCTTTTGCACCCGCAGAGGTCATCAAAGAAATCGATGCATTTCAACCCAAGATCGTGGCGATGGTCCACGGGGAAACTGCCAATGGGCAAATGCAGCCGTTAGCAGAAATCGGGCAGTATTGTCGCGCAAAAGATATTTTCTTTGTCGTTGACATGGTGGCGACTTATGGTGGCGTGGCCCTGTCAGTCGATGATTGGTGTGTCGATTTGGCAATTGCCGGCACTCAGAAGTGTTTAAGTGTGCCGTCTGGTCTTTCATTAGTGACCTACAACGAGCGAGTCGAAGCCGTCCTTAATGCCCGTTACCAAAAAGAATTAGGCTTGAGCAAAACGGATCGAAACAAGCGGCACATTATGAGTAATTACTTGGATTTGAGTCAATTGCAACGCTACTGGAACACAGAGCGAATCAACCATCACACAGAAGCGACGAGTATGATCTATGCGCTTCATGAAGGATTACGGATGCTGCTAAACGAAGGCCTTGATGCAGCCTATCAACGTCATTTGACGAATGAAGGGGCGTTGGTCGCTGGACTGGAGGCAATGGGGCTTTCGATTTATGGCGAAAAAGCAACCAAAATGCCGACAGTTACCCCCATCTTTATTCCAGAAGGTGTTGATGGCGAAGCTGTCCGAGAAGAGATGCTTCACTCCTTTGGTGTAGAGATTGCTAGTTCATTTGGTGATCTAAAAGGAAAAATCTGGCGGATTGGAAATATGGGCTACAGCAGCCGCAAAGAAAATATTTTACATGTCCTAGCCGCGTTAGAAGGGGCACTATTGTACCAGCAAGCACCAATTTCTGCTGGCAAAGCGCTCATCGCTGCGTTAAATTACTACCAAAAAACGACTTAAATTTTTAGCACAAATGCACAACGACTGAAAGCGCTTTGTGAAAAATGACAAATGCAATCGTCGGCAAAAAAACGTACACTAAGACTATCTTAAAGCGCTTTCGTTGGCGTGCTTCACAAACTTTACTTGTGTAACTGATGGAGGGAAAAAAATGGAAATCAATAAAGAACGTGGTGGGCTTGCCTACTGGAAACAAATTATTATCTTAATGTGTTCAGGCTGGGTCACTATCTGGATTTATCGCGCTGCGTTATCACCGGTCTATCCGCAAATCAATGAGTCACTTGGCGGCAATATTTCTGATACAGCATTAGGATCGATTGCCAGCTTTTACTTTTTCGGCTATGTGATCATGCAGATCCCTGCCGGCTTTTTGGTGGATAAGATTGGGAAGAAAACAGTTCTGCTTCCAGGATTCGTGGTATTTGCACTGGCAGCTTTACTGATTTCACAAGCCTCTTCAATCTCCATGATCTATACCGGTAGCTTTTTAGCAGGGATCGGCTGTGGGTCATTTTACGGCTCAGCGTATTCTTTGACCTCACAGAACATTCCGAAAGAAAAGAAGAGCTTCTCAACAGCGATCGTCAATAGTGGTTCTGCCGTTGGTTCAGGGTTTGGGATGATCTTATCAAGCTTTATCGTTATTCAGATGAACATGCCTTGGCAAACAATGATGTATTTATCCGCTTTCTTGATCGTTTGTATGACGATCGCTTTTGCATTGGTGATCCGCAGCAACAAAGAAGACGTAGCTTTCTTGGAGAGTCAAGCAGCAGCTGAAGAAGAAACAACGGATCAGCCGAAAGAAAAAGTTTCCCTTTCGACCTTGTTCTCACTGCGGATGCTCTTTACTTACGTGTTATATTTTGCGACGTGTTATGCCTACTATATGACGGTTACTTGGCTACCAAACTTCTTAGGAACAGAACGAGGCTTCCAAGGAGTCGCGATCGGCTTCTCTTCTTCATTGGTAGCATTTGCTTCCATTCCTGGGGCATTGTTCTTTAGCCGCTTGGCAGACAAATACATGCATAAAAAAGTAACTTTTATCGTTATTTTAGAAGTGTTGGCGGCGTTGATGTTATTAGTAACGGTGCAAGCGACAAATTCGACCTTCTTAATGATCGCGTTGATCTTGTACGGGTTCCTTGGAAAACTAGCGGTTGAACCAATCATCATTTCTTGGCTAGGGGAAAATGCACCAAAAGTTGGGGTCGGTACGACGTTAGGGGTCTTCAACTTTTTCGGCATGATGTCTTCCGTTATCGCACCAACATTGACCGGATCGATCTCGGATGCAACAGGGTCAAAAGTAATGGGCTTTTATATCGCAATTATTTTGTTGATCGGTGGTACATTCTTATTCTTGACTGTAAACTCTAAGAAAACAGCAAAGTAGAAAAGTGAGGCACAAAAGATGAAAAAACGATCCTTAAAAATCAGTTTGACCAACCAAATCATGATTGCAACGGTATTGGGGATTTTTTGGGGCGTTTCCTTTCCCGGTTTAGGTGATCAAATGCAGCTAGTCGGGGACTTCTTCTTGCGACTGATTCAAATGTCTGTGGTCGTGCTGGTCATGGGCTCGGTGATTGAAGCGGTGGGGGGACTTGATCCAAAAGAATTAGGTGGGATCGGCGGGAAAGTCTTTCTCTGGTTTACTGGATCGACCCTCGTCGCCGCTATTTTCGGTCTCTTGTTCGCCTTGATCCTCAAGCCTGGCGCAGGCCTTGATCAGTCACTGCTGCAAAGTACAGAAACTGCATTAAGTACCAGCAGCATGGAAGAAGTCATCTTAAACTTTGTTCCACTGAACATTATTCAAGCCATGGTGGAGCAGAATATGATCCAAGTGATTATTTTTTCGCTCTTCTTTGGCCTTGCCTTGAGCTTGATCAAGCATGAAAAAAATAATCAGCTGTTTCTAGATATGATCAGTAGTTTTAATCATATTTTGTTAAAAATGGTCAGCATGATCATGAAGTTGGCGCCGATCGGGATTTTCGGCCTTGTTGCTTCCTTAGTAGAAGATACCGGTATTCGTGTGTTGGGAATGTTAGCCAGTTTTTTATTGACGTTAGCAGCAGCATCTTTGCTCTTTTTGTTTCTTTGGTTTCTCTTGACGTCGCTCTATTGCAAAGTTTCCTTGTTTCGTTTGATAAAGAACATGTGGCGCCTCTCGGTGGTTTCCTTTACGACTACCTCTTCTGCTGTTTCATTGCCGTTTCAAATGGAAGATGGCAAAGAACGATTTGGGATCAGTGATCGAATCAATAAGCTCGTGATGCCTCTGGGCATGACCTTAAATAGCAATGGGCTCTCCTTATTTTTAGCCCTGGCAATCGTAACCGTTGCTCAGGCGTACCAGATCCAATTGAGCTGGGGGGATCTTTTGCAAGTGGTCTTGTTGTCCTCGTTGGCATGCTTGGGAACGATCGTCGTTCCAGGTGGCGGATTAGTCACACTGGCCACGGTTTTACCTATGTTAGGACTGCCTAATGAAAGCATCGCCTTACTGGCTGGGATCGATTGGTTTTCTGGGATGTTTCGGACCCTCTTGAATGTTGACCCTGACGTCACAGTGGCGTTGATCGTTGCTCATGATGAAGGAGAACTGGATCATGCAGTCTTCAATGGTGAAAAAGCCCCGGTCAAATTAGCAGAAAAAATCACCGATGGCGTATAAGACCAATCATTCTTGTGATGAAACTTTACTCTTTTTTGAAAACGTGTTACGATTGATTCGTTGATAGACTAAAGAAGCTTCCTGAAATACCGTAAACGGTAAACAGTAGCGGCTAATTTTCCGCTTGTCATTCAACAGACAACTACGACAAAAAGAGGAGGAAAAAACATGACAGCATCGATGAAATTGTGGATTGACCTTTTGAATAGCTAATTTAAATCTATTTCAAAAGTCTAGGCAATCGTGATTTCAAGGGATGAGTGTCCTCTTTTTTCCAATTTCTTATTAAAATCAGGGTATAGCGGTAGGCTATGCCCTTTTTTGTGCTTGCGTTTTCCTAGACGGGAAGGACAGACTGATGGAACAATTAAGTGTAAAAATAAATAATCTAATCAAAAATTATGGGGCCAAAGAAGTACTGAACATTGAAGAACTGAGTGCCTATCAAACGGATCGTATCGGGATCGTGGGCGCAAATGGGCAAGGCAAGTCTACCTTGCTGAAATTGATTGCGGGAGTGATCGATCCTGATTCAGGAACGATCCAAAGAGAAAATTCGTTTCACTATTTCCCGCAAATCGCTGAGGTGACTGAAAAGACGGAGGCCCTTGACTGGGCGCTGTTTGGTCGTTTTTCGATCCCAACAAATGAATTGGCGACACTAAGCGGCGGGGAGGAGACCAAATACCGGTTGGCACAAACGTTATCTTCCTATCGGTTAGGACTTTTGCTCGATGAGCCAACGACCCATTTGGACCAGCAAGGAATTCAAGTCTTGATTGAGGAATTGCAGTATTATTATGGCACCCTGATCGTGGTCAGTCATGATCGGTACCTATTGAATCAGCTGGCAACGAAAATCTGGGAAGTCGATCAAGGCAAAGTCACCGAGTATTCTGGCAATTATGACAGTTACCGACAGCAAAAAGAGCAAGCGACACAGCGTGTTGCCTGGGAGGCGACGCAGTATCGGCAACAAAAACAGCAGTTGACCCAAGCAATCCAAAAGAAAAAAGAACAAGCGATCAAGAGCAGTCGTATTTCTGAAAAAAAGCGGCAGCAGAACATCCGACCAGACCGTTTGTCGTCATCAAAACAAAAAGACACGGTGCAAAAGTCATTGCAAAAAACAGTCAAAGCCATGGAAAGCCGCTTGGATCAGTTGGAAGAAGTGAAGGGTGTTGCCCGGCAGCAGGTGATTCGTTTTCCAGTAGTCCCTGCAGTGGAGCTGCATAATAAACGACCGATTCGTGGGGAGCAAGTAACCATTCAAAGAGGGGCGAAACGTTTGCTAGACAGCAGCAGTTTCCAGTTTGCTGCCGGGAAGAAAATCGCTATCGTGGGTCCGAACGGTTCGGGAAAGTCGACTTTACTAAAAGAAATCATCGCAGGTGGAGAGGGAATCTATGTATCACCGAAAATCGTCTTTGCGGTCTACGAGCAAATGGGCTATCGAAAAAACAGCACCACACCGCTTTTGACGGAATTGATGGCTCAAACAGACTATCAGGAACCACTGGTCCGCAGTATTTTACACAATCTGGGATTTAGCCAGATTGACGTGATGATGCCAGTCAATGTGCTAAGCGGCGGGGAAGCGACACGGGTCGAGCTCGCACGCATCTTTACTCAATCTGCCAATGTCTTGATACTTGATGAACCGACGAACTTTATTGATCTGCCGACAATCACCGTCTTGGAACAATTGATTCGCAGCTATCGAGGCATGGTTTTGTTCACATCTCACGATCAAGCGTTTATCGATGCCGTCGCGGATGATGTGTATCAAATCGATCATGGAAAATTAACATTGGTTTCCAGTAACTAGCAGCATTGTCGCTTTTATACCTGTATAAAGAAAAACAGCGCGGGAAAGGAAGCGACCGCTCAACGATCGATCAACAATCGGCCGTTGAGCGGTCACTACAAAACCCGTGCTGTTTTTTTCGCAATCATCGGTATCGCCTAGCTGTTGCTACATCGCTTAATAAATCTTTTTCGTAAAGTATTTTAAGATCAGGGGAGAGATCAAGGTACTCAACAAGACAACGATCACCAAAGGGGAATACAATGCGGACGAAATCAATTGGTTTTGTTGACCAATCTGCAAAATGATCAATGCCATTTCACCTCGGGAAATCATTCCAGCTCCCACCATCCAAGCACTGTTGTTCGAGAATTTCGCGATTTTCGCCCCGACATAGCCGCCGACCAGCTTGGTCAAGATCGCGACCACGGTAAAGGCAAGAATAAAGAATAATTGCTCATTTAAGCGGGAAAAATCAACTTCTAAGCCAACGCTGACAAAGAACACCGGAATGAAGACGGCATAACCTAATGCTTCGACACTGTGTTCCACTTCCTCACGAACCTTCGTTTGACTGACAGCGATCCCTGCGAAGAAGGCACCAATGACAGAGCTTAACCCAACAAGGTCAGCAAGATACGCCATTCCTAAGCAGATGATCAGTGACATGATGATCACCGCGGAATTTGCAAATAGCTTTTCTGCAAGTGCCAATAAGAACGGAGCGATCCATTTCACTAATAGAAAAATCAACACAAAATAAATCAATTCTACCAATAAGGTGACCGGCAGTGGTGTTGCTTGGCTGCTTTCGCCGCCTAAAAAGGAAAGGCTAAGACTCAAAACCAACACGACCAAAATATCATCCACGACGGAAGCACCAAGAATCGTCGACCCTTCTTTCGTATTCACCACATTCAACTCTTTCAATACTTCGACAGAAATACTGACTGAGGTGGCAGCTAATACGATCCCGAAAAAGAACGCTTCTGTGGGACTGCTTTGAAAGCCGATCCCCGTGGCATACCCGAAGAGCATAGGGAACACGATCCCCAAAAGGGCAACGAGCATCCCTGGACGAAAATAGCGTTTCAATAAAGAAATATCACTTTCCAATCCCGCTAAAAACATCAGCAAAATAACACCAATCTCTGAAAAATCATGAACCAGAATATCTGGATGGACCCAATTGAGTCCTGCGCCTCCTAATAGAACCCCCGCTAACAACTGCCCGATGACAGCAGGAACGCCCATCCGTCTCGCCAGATGCGAGAAGAGGGTCGTCGTGATTAGGATCAAACACAAAATCCCGACAAAATGCATAAAACCTCATCCTTCTTTCCTATAACATACTCCCCTTTAGTATAGCATTCTCTCTTGAATTGAGCCTGTATCAAGCCTTTTTTGAATAAAGGGAGATTCGGAAACGGTTCCTTTTTCGAAAAGTCGGATAAAGTTAGATCAGATGAAGGCATTCCCATTGGCTACCAAAATAAAAAAACGTTACTTTCGGTTTATTTATAACAAATTAATGCTCCAGCCAACGGGCGAGCTGCTGAAACACCATTTGGACTTGCGGCTCCTCGACGTTTTTCAAAAAGTCGTGGGGCAAATCATAGACAGGGACAAATTTGCTTTTAGGCACTTTCTTCAAGCCTTTGCTGTAACGAAAAGGAACTTCCTCATCGGTACTGCTGGCACTGCTGAAAATTGGAGGAAATTGAGCAAGCAGCTCAGGATCAATGGTATAGTCAGAAAGAGCTTCAGCTGTTAGACCATAGATCGTTGTGAGTTCTTGCTGTTGAACCCAATAAACATAAGGCAAATAGCGCTGAAAATGCGGATCATCCCAAACGTTCTCGGTTTGATCCAAAGAAGGGACTTGCTCTTTGCTTAAGAGCGGCTGCTGCAAGACTCGTTTGTTTTCAATAAAAGAAAGATCGGTATACCCATAAAAGTTGACCAGTTTTTCAGGCAATCTCTGTTGTTCCTTCAGTAATTGCTGGGTCAGCGCCAGCATCAAATAACTGCCAGCTGAGCGTCCGCAGAAACAAAACGGGTTATCTTTAAGCACAGTTGCTTGCAATTCTTGAAAATTTTGCCAGTTCAGCGCCAAAATCTCCGCTAACGAGGAATTGGGCGCCAGTAAATAATCGACTGTGAGGACACTGTATTGCTGCTCTTGAAATAGTGCGATCAGTGATGCGGGAATGTCTTGACGGGTTCCATAAACAAAACCGCCGCCGTGAAAGTAAATCAGGTATTTCTCCGAAGCAGGATAAAGGGACACCGAAGCACCGGTGGTCAATTGCCATTCTTTTTTCATTTTGCTTGACTCCTTTTCTGAAGCTCTAATAAATAGGTGCCGATCTCGTAATTGACTAATTGGATCGGACTTGTCAGATCGATCTCTAGTAGCTGTTCGATTTTGCTTAGCCGGTAGCGAATCGTTTTGGCATGAAGAAACAAGGTTTCAGCCGTATTTTTGTAATTGCGATTCGTGATAAAAAAGGTATACAGCGTTTTGAACAGCTCTTCATTTTCTTCCGAAAGTTGATACAGCTTCGGGGGAATGCTTTGCTGCAGCTTTTCCAGTTGGTTCTCCTTGATAAAGGAACTAAAGATACCTAAGTCGCTATAGGCAATGATCGGCGCCAAATAAAACTGCCGATTGAAGCGGATCGCATCCAAACACTCTGGCAGGATCTCTTTGATCTGTTCCTTGCGCAAGACTTCGCTGACCACCAAGCAGCCATGTTCATCGGCTAATAGGGCATTATCAAAATGTGTCTGCAGCATCTGTTTCGTCACCTGATGGGCGATCGATTGGAAATTATAGAGGATCACCAAATAATTGTGGTGTTCGAAAAAGACGTGGGGTGTTTTCAACGCCCGCAGCTTGTGCAAGACGACGGACTTACGCTCCTTATCTTTAAAGCTGTTGGAAGCAAAGGCAATGCCTTGGTAGAAATCGTAGCGATCCAGTTGCGCTTCTTCTAACAAAAGATCCAGCTCAGCCAAATTACTAGGAGTGTTTTGTAAGATCGCATCGGCCAGATTGTTCATGCGATTGTAGCGTTCTTTCTTCAACAAATACTCCATTTGGAGGCGTTCATAAATGACGTCGATCACATTTTCAATGATCATGACTTTTGCCTCAGGGATCTGCGAATCTTTCTGATAAACGATCAAGGTACACAGATCATTGTAAGGATTGATGATCTCTACTTTTATGGCAGTCACATATTGATTGTTCTCATGAGAAAATAATTCCAAATATTCGTAGTGGTTCTTGGTAAACTCGATGGTTTTCATGGGTTCTTGTTTGGTCACCACGAAATTCTTAAAGGATTGACCGACGGACACATGCACATCTAAATGAGGAATGCGCAACGAACAAGGCTTTTCGATCAATTGATAGAACTCCTGCATGATCTGATCGAAAGAAGAGTGGTTGCGCTCAACTTTCATGAAGCGCTGGCGAACTTCGTAATAGGTGCGCAGCAGCTGGGTTTGGTGATTTAGCAATGGTTCGTAAACCGCTAGCATGATGGCTTCATAGCTGACTTCTTGCTGCACTTTGATCAAAGGGATCTGATAAGCAAAGCTAAGCTCGATCACCCAATCTGGGATCATAGGGATCAAGCGATCCACTTTGATCACTAAACCGCTGACACCGATTTGCTGCATTTTTTCAAAAAAAACACGCAGTTCCTCAGGGGATTGGTCTTTGAAGGCATAAAAAGAAGTCAAAATCAATTGATGGGCTTTGCTCCATTTCTCGATGTCCATCGCTTCCAGCACCATGACGGAACCGACGGAATTTGTTAAACCAATGGAGCCAGTCAGGACTTTACTTTTTTCAAAAAGCGGCAGTTCAACCAATTCTTTTAATTTCATAAAATGCTCCTTTTTTCTCTTTTGGATAAAAAGTATAGCATTTTTTTAGAACTTTATCCAATGAAAACGCAAACAAGGCTCGTTAGAATGAGAGTATAAGAAAAGGAGGAGAACAAATGCTGCATACAGTAATCTTAAAGAATAACTACCAAGATTCCATTAACTTAATGCTGCTGACGAATACGATCAATGATCTAGGCGATGTCGAAATGAGTCAAATCATGATGGGGACGGATGCAAACAAAGACATATTAAATAACACTGGCTTGCTTTCTGAAGAGGCTGAAGGTGCTTCACCCAACGATATGATGATCGTAGTCGATAGCCAAAACGAACAGATCATGGATCAAGTAATGCCAGCGATCGATTCATTTTTAGCTGATCTTTCAGCAAAAGATCAAGGCAAAGAAACGCCAGCGGCGGCTTCATGGCAAGAAGCCTTGAGCGCAATGCCGGATGCCAATGTTGCATTATTTAGTATTCCTGGGGAATATGGCGCAGCCGAGATGGAAAAAGCCTTGAAAAATGACTTGCATGTTTTCTCGTTTACGGACAATGTCGCTATCGAAGATGAAGTGCGTTTGAAAAAGCTGGCTCATGAAAAAGGCTTATTGATGATGGGGCCAGACTGTGGGACCGGTATTATTTCCAGCATTCCGATTGCCTTCACGAATGTCGTGGCACCAGGAAACATCGGCGTCGTTGGTGCCTCTGGTACGGGGATTCAAGAAGTGACGACGATCATTGACCGATTAGGCGGTGGTGTCGTTCATGCCATTGGGACCGGCGGACGTGACTTAAGCGACAAAGTTGGGGCGATCACTGTCAAAGATGCCATCGTTGCTTTAGAAAATCATGAACCGACAGATGTGATTTGCGTGATTTCGAAACCACCTGCAAAAGAAGTGCGGGATGAAGTCGTTCAATTGCTGCAAAGTATCAGCAAACCTGTGGTAGCGATTTTCTTAGGAGAAAAACCAGAAGCCCATGAAGGAAAAGTCTATTTGGCACATACTCTGGAAGAAACAGCGCGCATCGCTGTTGATCTTGCCAATGAAGAACCCGTCAAAGCGAACTATTTTGAACGCGTGGCAACCCCAGATGTGCCCAAACTCGCTGAAGACAAAGTGGTCAAAGGTCTTTATTCTGGCGGTACATTAGCTGCCGAAGCAGGAATGCTGATCTCCGAAGCCTTGAATCTAGAAGGCCTTGTAAAACAAGAAGGCTATATCTTGCATTCCCACGGCTATGATGTGATCGACCTTGGTGATGATATCTATACCCAAGGCAAACCGCACCCAATGATCGATCCTGAAGTGCGCATCAAAAAAATCGAAGACTATGCGCAAGATGAGCAAACCGGGGTCATTTTATTTGATGTGGTGTTAGGTTACGGCGCACATGCAGATATGGTAGGAGCTTTGTTACCAGCCATCGAAGCTGCACAGCAAACAGCCCAAGCAGCCGATCGCGCGTTGTACTTTGTTGCTACCGTCTGCGGAACTGAAAAAGATCCGCAAAACTATCAAGAAGCAGTCAACCGTTTGAAAGCAGCTGGCGTCTATGTGGCACCAAGCAATGCTCAAGCAGTGCAATTAGCCCTCGCCTTAAAAGGGGCGACTCTTTCTGAAGCAGACAAAGCGGTCAATGACTATACTGGTAGCAAAGTTGAGGTGCCGACAGTTAGCGAGAAAGTGATGGAGCTGTTGACCACCAAACCACGGATCATCAATGTTGGCTTGCAAAGCTTCAATGAATCGATCCTGCAATATGGCGGGAAAACAGAACAATTTAACTGGCGTCCTCGTGCCAACGGCAACAAGAAAATGATCCGTATTTTAGACGCGTTAGAAGAATTTGACGAAAAAATCACAGCTGAAAACCAAGCAGTGACGGATAAAATCAAAAATGCCCAACCATTCTTGATTGATGTCGTTCCAGCTAAATCAGTGATCGCTGAATTAAACGAAAGCCAGAAAACCTTGCTGCATGCAGGACCGCCGATCCAATGGTCGGAAATGACGGGACCGATGCAAGGGTCTTGTATCGGCGCTGCCTTGTTTGAACGCTGGGCGAAGGATGAAGACGAAGCTCGCCGCTTACTCGAAAGTGGGGAAGTCCGCTTTATGCCATGTCACCATGTCCAGGCAGTTGGACCAATGGGGGGAATCACTTCTGGGAATATGCCTGTCTTTGTGGTTGAAAACCGCCTTGTCGGCAACAAAGCCTACTGTATTTTGAACGAAGGGATCGGTAAAGTCTTACGATTTGGTGCCTATTCACAAGAAGTCATCGATCGTTTGGATTGGATCAAAGACGTCTTAGGACCAACCATTGCCAAGGCATTGCAATTAACAGAAGAAGGCATCAACTTGAATGTATTGATTGCCCGGTCGATCACAATGGGGGATGAATTCCATCAACGAAATATTGCAGCATCATTGAACTTTTTGAAAGAAATCGCGCCGTTGATCATCCAAACAGAGATCGATGAAAAGCAAAAATATGAAGTGATCAAGTTCTTAGCAGATACCGATCAGTTCTTCTTGAATATCATGATGGCAACTGGCAAAGCCATCGTTGAAAGTGCCCGTGTCGATGCCAAAGGAACGATCGTGACCACCATGACGAGAAACGGTGTTAACTTTGGGGTTCGTGTCGCCCAAACAGAAGACCAATGGCATACTGCACCAGTCAATACGCCGAAAGGTTTGTACTTTACTGGGTTTACCGAAGCAGATGGCAATCCCGATATTGGGGACAGTGCCATTACTGAAACCGTCGGTGTCGGAGCAATGGCAATGGTAGCCGCACCAGGGGTAACACGCTTTGTCGGCGCTGGTGGTTTTGAAGATGCGCTAGAAACTTCCAATGAAATGGCAAAAATCTGTTTCGGTCATAATCCGACCTTCTCGATCCCAACATGGGATTTCCAAGGGACTTGTTTGGGGATCGACATCCGCAAAGTCGTTGAAACAGGCATCACCCCAATCATTAATACTGGGATCGCCCATAAAGAAGCAGGTGTCGGTCAAGTCGGCGCAGGCACGGTGCGTGCACCGTTAGGCTGTTTTGAAAATGCCTTGACGGCTTATGCGAAGGATCTGGGGATCGATGTTGACTGAGAAAATCAAAATCAGTGATTATCTAGACCCACTGCAACGATTCGGTCGTACCGGTCGGGTGCATAGCGTGTTTGATCGTTCATTCAATGTGATGATCGGGCAGCAGCTGGTCAATATCAACAACTATCGCAACTATTTGACTGGCTTCGGGGTCTTTTTACCCAATGCATTGTTTGAACAAGTCTTGCCTTTGATCGAAGTCGGCAATCGCGTGCAAGTCCGAGAGCATGGTCTGACCTTTTACAGCACAAAAGGAACATTTTCTCTTTCATTAGAGGAGAAAGAATTGGTTTCGCTGCAGGTGAAGGAGTTATCCTTCACCTCTGCGGAATTGCAGCTTTTGAAAGAAATACTGCTTCAGCAAGAACTAGAAACCAAGATTGGGTTGCCAGAAGATGAGAAAACCCAAGCAGTGTTTGCGGCATTGCGGCAGCCTGTCTCAGATTGGGAACCAATCATTGACCACCTGATTGGCCGCGGCAAAGGATTGACACCTAGCGGCGATGATCTTCTCGTTGCCTATCAAGCGATGCTCTATGCCTTGCAGCAGCCAGAAGCCGAAACGTTAGCGCAAGCATTGGCAAAACCGCTGTCTACGACGGATGTCAGCCTTGCATATATTCAAAGTGCCAGTCAAGGGTATGTCAATTCGGTAATGCTGCAATTATTCCAAGACGTAAAAAGTAAAAAACCGCAGGTGCTGGAAAACGATGTGCAGCAGCTGATGTCCATCGGTCATTCGTCAGGCAAAGATCTTAGCTTTGGGTTGTTGTTAGCGTTGGAGTCATTGTCACTTGAGGAGAAAGAATAGAAAAGGGGAGAAATCATGGAAATCAGTAACCAGAAAGATGCGGTCAAAGTAAGCAATTCTTACTGGAAAAAAGTCGTTGCTATTTTCTTTGTCGGCTGGATTTTAATGTACGCCACACGGACGATCTTCAATCCAATCATGGGTGTGATCGGTGAAGAATTCAATTTAAGTAACACACAACTAGGACTTGCCAATAGTATTTTCTTTTTGACTTATGCCGTTGCGCAAATTCCTTTTGGGATCATCGGCGACAAAATCGGTCGCAAATTAGTGATCGCTCTAGGCTTTGTTTTATTGGCGGTGACTACGTACTTCAGTGGGCTAGCCACAAGCTTTGTTTTGTTTTTAGTGATTCGTGCCATTGCAGGGATTGGTCAAGGTGCCTATTACGGTCCGCAATACGCATTGTCTACCGAAGCGATTCCCGACAACAAACGAACCGTCGGAAATGCCATTATCAACAGTGGGATGGCGTTTGGAACGTCTGGCGGGTACTTGCTTTCTAGTAAATTAGTCTTGGATAACGGGGGCCATTGGAGCCAACCCTTCTTCCTAATGGCAATTCCGACCTTGATCGTTGGTGTCTTGTTCTATTTTGTTTTGAAAGAAAAAGTGATTCGTCCAGAAGATGAAGGACAAGAAATAAAAGAAGAAGGGCCAAAAGAAAAGATTTCCTTGAAGCAGATTTTTTCAAACCGCAATCTCGTGGCAGCCTTTGTTCTTTGCTTTACCAGCATTTATGCAAACTTTGTAATCATTACTTGGTTGCCGCAATTCTTGATTGCCGAGCGTGGCTTTGAAGGGGCGAGTGTCGGCTTTATTGCTTCCTTAGTCCCATGGGCATCGATTCCAGGTGCGTTGATTTTTGCTCGATTGAATGATAAAACAGGCGCAACGAAAAAATTAGTCTATTTATTGGTCCCATTGGCGACCCTTTCCGTATTTGCCATTGCCTTTGTAACGGATCGTACCTTACTGATCACTGTTTTGATTTTGTATGGATTGACTGGCAAGCTGGCGCTTGATCCAATCGTCGTGACCTTTGTGACGAAAAACGCACCAAAAGGCGCCTTAGGAACGACCTTGAGTGCCTATAACTTTATCGGGATGTCGGGGTCGATCTTAGCACCTTATGTTACTGGCTTTTTAGCCGATTCTTTAGGATCGATGCAGGTCGGGTTTTACCTGTCTTGTCTATTACTGCTGATCGGATTAGGTGTTTTTGCCGTATTAGCAAAGGAAAATCAGAAGGAGAGCATAAAATGAGTTTGAATGTGATCGCGTTAGGCGGTAATGCTATTTTAGATAAAGACCCCAGTGATGAAGGACAAAAAGCAGTTGTTGCGCAAGCAGCACGTTATATTGCCGATTTTGTCGAAAAAGGGGAAAAAGTCATTGTTTGTCACGGCAATGGACCACAAGTCGGCAACTTGCTGTTGCAGCAAAAAGCCGGGGAAAGTGAAAAAAATCCCCAATTGAAATTAGACAGCTGCGTAGCGATGACCCAAGGAAGTATCGGTTATTGGCTGCAAAATGCCTTGATCAATGAGTTTGCCACACGTCAAGCACATCCATCGGTGATCTCATTAGTCACCCAAGTTCGTGTCGATCCAGCAGATCCATCGTTTGAGAGACCTTCCAAACCAGTCGGACCTTTTTATAGTGAAGAGGAATCCAATGCTGCGATGGCAGCCAATGGCGGGGTGTATCAAGAAGACGCTGGGCGTGGTTACCGCAAAGTGGTTCCATCGCCGAAACCGCAAGAAATTGTTGAAAAAGAAGCCATCAAAACATTGGTCGATGCAGGTGTGATCACGATTTGTGCCGGTGGCGGTGGCGTACCTGTCGTTCGCAACGATAATGGGTTTACTGGCGTGGAAGCCGTCAACGACAAAGACTTTACCGCCAGTGTCTTAGCAAAAGATGTGCAGGCCGATCGCCTGATCATTTTGACCGGTGTCGACAATATCTACATCAATTACAATCAGCCGAATCAGCAAGCCTTAGGGGAAATCAGTGTGGCACAAGCCAAGGGCTACATCGAGGAAGGCCATTTTGCAGCGGGAAGTATGTTGCCAAAAATAGAAGCTGCGATTGATTTTGTTGAAGAAGATGCAGCCAGAACCGCGATTATTACCTCAATCGAAAAGTTAGCTGAACTAGATCAGCATACAGGAACCATACTTCGAAAATAAAGAGGGGATCAAAGTGAAAGCAAAAAAACTACCGATGGTGACGCAGATCGTTATTGCCGTTCTTCTAGGGATTCTTTGCGGTTTGTTCTTTGGGCAAGCCGCTTCATTCCTAAAAATCTTGGGCGATCTTTTCTTGCGTCTGATGCAAATGGCGATCCCGTTATTGATCGTTGGACAAATCATTCAAGCAGTTGGGGGGATTGCCCCGAAAGAACTCACTCGTTTGGGTGGAAAAACGATCGCTGTCTTTGGGATTTCCTCCTTATTCGCTGCTGCATGGGGCGTGCTGATGGCGCTCTTCTTTGCTCCAGGCAAAGGGATCGACTTTTCACAAGCTGCCGGCGAACCTCTGCAAGCACAAGAAATTTCTATATCAGAGACAGTGATCAACTTTATTCCCACGAATATTTTCGATGCGTTGAGTAAAGGGTCAATTATTCAAATCATCGTTTTTGGGTTGTTCTTTGGTGTTGCCCTCAATCGCTTTATGCAAAAGAAACCTGAGTCATCTCTTTATGGGCTGATCGTGGATCTGAATGAGGTCGTCATTGCCATCATTCGTTACGTGATGATCGTGGCACCAATCGGTATTTTTGCATTGATCGCTTCAACGATCAGCTCCCTGGGCTTGCAGATCATTTTGCCATTAGGCAGCTATTTGCTCGTCTACGGTCTAGCCACCGTCACGTTCCTTGGGCTGTGGCTAGTCTTATTGACCGTGTATTGTCGGATCAATCCGTTACGATTGATCAAAAATATGAAGAATATGTCGGTCATGGCATTGGCGACAACCTCCTCTGCCATCACGCTGCCGATCGCTATGGAAGAATCCCAGAACAAATTAGGACTCAGTAGCCGCATCACCAATTTGGTATTGCCATTGGGCATGTCTTTGAACAGCAATGGGTCAGCGATGCATATGGCGATTACCGTCATGACAATCGCCCAAATGTATCAAATCAACTTTGACGGGATCCAAATGGTGACGGTAGCTGTAACTGCGACTTTCGTTTCTTTAGCCAATGCAGTTGTTCCCGGAGCGGGGTTAGTTTCCTTGGCAATCATCGTTCCCCAGCTTGGTTTACCAATCGAAAGCATTGCGCTATTTGCTGGTGTCGAATGGTTTGTTGGCATGCTGCGGACAATTTTGAACGTGAACTCAGACGTCTATTCAGCGCTGCTGATCGCTAAGTCAGCCGATGAACTGGATTATCGCGTGTTTAATCAATAAGAGAAGCCGTTGCCAAGCGTGCTTCTCTTTTTCTAAGGAGGAGAAAAGATGGAAGAAATGAGCAGACGTTCTCTGCTGGAATTAGAAGCATTGATGAAAAAGAAACTATTGGCTGCTGGTTTGCCAGAAGCCGCTGCCAGTGAAACAGCGGCGCATTTGACCTTTGCGGATGCTTGCGGGATCCATTCTCATGGTGCCGTGCGGATGGACTACTATGCCGAGCGTTTAGTAAAAGGTGGCATCACGCTGGAACCAAACATGTCTTTTGAAAAAACAGGCGCCGCTACCGGAATTTTCCACGGAGATAACGGCATGGGGCATTATGTGTGCAATGAAGCGATGGCGATCGCCATTCATCTGGCAAAAGAAGCCGGGATCGCTGCAGTAGGAATCGAGCAGACCAGCCATAGCGGGACGATGGCGTATTACGTCAAACAGGCTGCTGAAGCCGACTTAGTAGCGATCGCCATGTGTCAATCGGATCCGATGGCGGTGCCTTTTGGTGGGACCGAAAACTATTTTGGCACCAATCCAATCGCGTTTGCTGCACCACGAGCCAATCATCCACCGGTGGTTTTTGATATGGCGACGACGGTTCAAGCGTGGGGCAAAATTTTGGATGCTCGCTCGAAGAAGCAGCAGATCCCCGATACTTGGGCAGTAGACGAGCATGGCTTGCCTACCACCGATCCCTATGCTGTCCAAGGATTATTGCCAATCGCTGGTGCTAAAGGATATGGCTTGATGATGATGGTGGATATTTTAGCTGGCTCGATGCTAGGCTTGGCTTTTGGTAAACAGGTCACCTCCATGTATGCGGACTTGACGGAAAAACGCCGCTTAGGACAATTCCTTCTTGTGATCGATCCATCTCGTTTTACCAACACCGAAACCTTCAAGCAAAGCATCGATCAGATGGTGACTGAGCTGCATGCAATCCCGCCAGTAGAAGGGCAATCACAAGTCTACTATCCTGGAGAGATCAGCCAAATACACTTTGAAAAAGCCCAGCAAGAAGGGGTCATAATCCCCAAAGCGATCATCGATTATCTCGAAAGCGAAACCCTCCATTTTGATCGCTATGGTAGTCAAGATTCCTTTGCTAAATAAAAATCCGCAAAAGGCAGTTGGTTCAGAGGGGGATTGAACCAATTGTTTTTTTGCTGTGTGGAGCAAAGAGAAGTTTTCAGTCAGAAAATCGCACATTATTGGAAAGATTAGACGAATTCTTTGAGTTGGTTCATTTTGTTCAAAGCATTTCTTAAGCCATTCGACCTTTGATTGCTTGTTTTTTGTAATGTGGTAGAATAGGTCGCATAAGGTAAGATCACTCAAGAAATGAGAGAAAAGCGAGGATGCAACGTGGCAATGAATAAAGTGGTTCTTACTGGGAAAATCGCAGAGATGCCTAGTAAAGAAGCGTTTGATGCGGCGGACGATCAGGGCGTACGTTTTGATCTTGTCATTGTGTCTCAATGGCAAAACAGTGAAGAAGTGCACCATGAATGGTTTGCTTGCGTCATTCATGGAAAACAGGCAGAGACCTTTTTACGGTATACTCAAAAAGGGGCAAGTATCAAAATCAATGGACACTTGCAAGGCTGTCCTTATGAAACACCAGAAGGTCAGAGACTTTGTGCGGCAGAAGTGGTGGTGGATAGCTTCCAAATCATAGAGTTGGCAGAAGAACCAGCGGCGCCTTTTCCTAAAACGCGGCCATCGACACTTGATGAAACGACGCAAACAAAGTCGATCCGTAATGAAAAAGATCCCCTAAAAACACAAATGCTGGAGTTTTTAAAAGACAATCGATTATTTTAATGACGAAACATGCGGAAAGCAACGGCTTCTCGCATGTTTTTTTACGTAGAGAAAGCATTGGCAAAATTCAACTATATCTGACTAGCGGTGTTCTTTATTGCTTATCAAAGAGGGGGTTAAATAGAATGGTGATTGTAATAAATGATCGCGAAAGTGAAAATAGTGTTTCACAAAAAGTGCGGATTGGTTTAGAATAGTTGAAACATATCTTGAGGAAAAGAGCGGCGCTTGCCTTGTTCAAATGCTAGATACCGCTTTTTTCTTAAAAAATCGTTAATCAGGGAGGGAAGTCGATGGGCAAACCAATTATAGGGATCGCTGCGAATGAAGTGCAAGATGCTGGCGATGTGCTGCATCATTTGCCGATCGCCTACACACCATTAGGGTATGTGCGAGCGATCCAGCAAGCGGGCGGACTGCCATTGCTCGTGCCAATCAGTGAGCCAGCTGCAGCCAAGGACTATGTTTCACAGATCGATAAACTGGTATTAGCTGGTGGACAAGATATTTCACCCAAGTTTTATGGGCAGGAGGCCCATCAGGCAACTGGAAGCGGCTTGTTGGCACGGGATGAGTTTGAACTAGCGCTGATCGATGAAGCGCTGCTGCAAAAGAAACCAATTTTTGCGGTTTGTCGGGGAATGCAGCTGGTCAACGTGGCATTCGGTGGCACGCTGCAGCAAGACATCAGTACCTTCAGTGAGATCATTCATATGCAGGCGCCGATTCCGAAAGAAGTGCCGACCCATGCCATCGTGACGGCTGAAAAAAGCATGTTGGCTCGTGTTTACGGTCAAAAAACAAAGGTTAATTCCTTTCATCATCAAGCGGTGGATCGATTGGCTCGTCCATTGCAAAAGACAGCTTGGAGTCCTGATGGCATCATTGAAGGCATTGAACACGTGGGTCAGCGCTTGTTGGCGGTTCAATGGCATCCTGATTTTGCCTATGATGCGCTTATACAAGAACAAGCGGTTTTCAAGTATGTCGTTGACGTATTGTAAGAAAGAGGGTCACGCAAGGAGGAGAAAAATGAAAAAGAAAATGATGGGTATCACTGCTTTCACAGTATTGGTTTTAAGTGCCTGCAGTACCACGAGCCCCACGACGGATTCTGGACAGCAAGAGGAGCAAGGAGCCGTTGCGCAAGAAATTCAAGTGTCAACCGCTGGCGCCTTATCAACCCTTGATAGCGGACAATACACGGATGTCAATAGTTCCGATATGATCGGACAAGTGGCAGAAGGGTTATACCGTCTGGATCAAGAGGGGGATCCTGAGCTTGCGATGGCCGCTGAAGAGCCTACGGTATCAGAAGACGGACTGGTTTATACCTTCACCATTCGTGATGCAAAATGGAGCAATGGCGATCCTGTTACTGCGGATGATTTTGTCTACGCCTTTCAATATGTTGCTAATCCAGAGAATGGTTCTAGTAGCAGTAATCAAATGGATGTGTTGAAAAATGGCAGTCAAGTGCGTCAAGGGGACGCTGAGGTGAGTGAGTTAGGTGCAAAAGCATTGGACCAGCAGACGTTAGAGCTGACATTGGCAAGTCCAATCTCGTATCTGGATCAAATTTTGGTCGGGACACCTTTTGTGCCAAAAAATCAAGCGTTTGCTGAAGAAAAAGGTGCCGATTATGGGTTATCAGCGGAAAATTTTGTTGGCAACGGCCCATTCTTGATCGAAGGGTGGAACGGAACCAATGAATCATGGACGTTAACGAAAAATCCTGATTATTGGGATGCTGAGAATGTCCAATTGACCAAGATCGACGTGCAAGTAGTGAAGGAAACGGCAACTGGTGTCAGCCTTTTTGAAACAGGAGAACTGGACTACACCACCTTAACGGATACGTACGCGCAGCAATACCAAAACTCAGCTCAAGCCAACTATGTGCCAAAGGCGCTGGTGGGGTATTTAAGTGCCAACCAAAAACGAGAAGTCACAGGCAATGTCAAGGTACGTCAGGCGATTTTACAAGCCATCGACAAAGAGGCATTTGCTGAAAATATCTTAGGCGATGGATCCACTGCATTGAACGGCTTTGTGCCAAGCAACTTTGCCAAAGATCCTGAAACAGACCAAGATTTTCGTGAAGAAAATGGCGATTTACTGCCGTATGATCTAACAGCCGCACAAGCGCTTTGGGCACAAGCCAAAGAAGAGTTGGGACAAGACGAGATCACTTTGGAACTGTTGTCAGCAGATACAGCAGCAGCCAAGAAAACCATCGAATTTGTCCAAGGACAGTTAGAAACCAATTTGCCTGGATTAACCATCGATGCCAAGTCGATTCCTTTACAAAACCGCTTGGACTTGCAATCCCAAGGTGAATTTGATCTCGTCTTCGGGACTTGGACACCAGATTACGCGGACCCGATCAACTTCTTAGAATTTTATGATTCGACAGGTGGCTTGAATACCTCTGGGTATGCTAGTGAAAGGTACGACCAAGGGTTACAAGAAGCACGGACGACTTTAGCAAACGACCCAGCTGCCCGTTGGGACTTATTGAAAGAACTCGAGAAACAATTGATCGTTGAAGATACAGCCGTCTTGCCGTTATATCAAGGAGCGGTAGCGTATTTGAAAACAGATCGTTTGCAAGGGGTGCAAGTGTTTCCTTTTGGACGAACAGTATCCTATCGCCTAGCATCTGTCACAGAATAAACAGGCAGTAAGAAAACAGAGGAACTTTTTTCAACCAAGTGTGCTGACCAAACAACGCTTGTTGAAGAGAGGGGCATCTGTTTTTTTATTTTGCCAGATTCCTTGCAACGCTTAGGATAAACCGAGAATTCGTTTTCAAAAAATAGTTGTTAAAAAGCGAAAAATTGAGAAACGCCTTTTTAGAAAAGTCAATCTTTTTGAAAAAAAATTAATAAAAGTTGTTGCATTCTCAGAAACTTATCTGTAAAGTGTTAGGTGTAGTCAGCATAATAAAAAAGAGAAGGAGGGATTACGATGCAAAAAGTATTTGATAAAAAAACAACCAAATTGAATAAAGTGAATCCCTCATTCGGTAACCATTAGTGTACAGATAATGTCTATAATAACGACGTTTATGCTCTGTCCTTTTTCCGAAGGGACAGAGCTTTTTTGTGTACTTTTTTAGAATGTGAGGGATAAAACATGAAGTATGTATTAAAACAATTAACAACGTATTTTAAAGAACATAAGGTGCGCTATACCTTTGTATTCGTCTTTATGGTGATCGCTAGTGCGATGTATGTTGCACCGATCTATATTCTGCGCTTGTTCATCGATGCGTTGATTCAAGATAATTTTGATTACTCCGTACTGATCCAATATGTGAGTCTCTTCGCGGGAGCTATCTTGTTAGGATATTTGGCGGAATTTGTTTGGACGTTTAATTTATTTATTGGTTCCTACGATTTGCAAAAACAATTACGGGAACAATTGATGAGCCACTTTCTCAAAATGGGGGCGCCGTTTTACCATCGTTTCCGAACAGGTGATTTAATGACCCGTTCCAGTGACGATGTCCAAGTGATGGGGATGACCGTTGGGTATGGTCTGATGGTTTTCTTAAATACTAGTTTGTATCTAAGCTTTATCGTAGCGATGATGGCTGGGACGGTTTCTTGGTTATTGACCTTGATTGCCTTGATTCCAATGCCGCTTTTAGCCTATTACATTTTCAAATGGGGCTCGCAAGTCGATAAGGCGTTTACGGAAGCGCAGAATTCTGTTTCTGAGATGAACAGTGAAGTGCTGGAGATCATTGATGGCATTCGGGTCGTCCGAGCTTATGGACTAGAAGGAGCCACCACGGAACAGTTTCAAAAGAAAACACTGGAAACACGAGCGAAAAACAATATCGTTTCTGAGATCGATTCCCGTTTTGGGCCGCTGATTACCATCATCTTAGCAATCAGTTTTGTGATGAGCTTTGGTGTCGGGGCGTTTCTTGTTGCCAACCAAACGATCACCATCGGTGCGATGGTCTCTTTCCAAGTGTACTTGACAATGGTCGTTTGGCCGATGATCTCAGCAGGAGATCTTGTGAATGTGATGCAGCAAGGTGCCGCATCCTGGCGTCGAATCAATGAAGTGCTGCAGACGGGGGATGAATTAGAAACGCCAGGTGAAGCCGACCTGCAAGCCATCAATACGATCCGTTTTGAAGCATATCATTTCCAATACCCGCAAGCAGCTCGTTATGTGTTAGAAGGACTGGATTTGACGATCACTCGTGGAGAAGTCTTAGGGATCGTTGGGAAGACCGGCAGCGGAAAAACGACGCTGCTAAGACAATTCGGTCACCGCTATCCATACTCTGATCAAGTCCCCTTGATCAACGAGCAGCCGTTGACGGCCTATCAAACAACAGTAGTGCGCAACCACTTTGCAGAAGTACCGCAAGAACATACCTTGTTTTCACGAACGATTCGCGAGAACTTGTTATTCGGACAACCAGACGCTTCCGAAGAAGTATTGTGGGAAGCACTGGAAGCTGCTTGCTTTAGCGAAGACATCAAGCGGATGCCAGAAGGGCTCGAAACGGTCGTCGGTGAGAAAGGCGTTTCCCTTTCTGGTGGACAAAAACAACGCTTGTCCTTAGCACGGGCGTTTTTACGAAACAGTGAAGTTCTCTTACTGGATGATGCCCTTTCGGCAGTTGATGCCAAAACGGAACAAGCCATCATCACGAATTTGAAAACGATGAAGCAGGCACCGACCTCCATCATCGTGACCCATCGATTGTCCGCCATCACCGAAGCGGATCAAATCATCGTCTTAGAAGACGGACGGATCACACAGCGTGGTACCCATCAGGAGTTGATCGAAACGCCAGGCTGGTACCAAGAGCAGTATTATCATCAACAGTTAAAGGAGGACGATACGAGTGTTCTCAACGATTAAACGTTTGCTCACGTATTTGAGCTATTATAAAAAACAATTTACCGTGGGTGCGATCTTGCTGTTGCTGGCTGCCGCGCTCGAACTGACTTCACCACTGATTGCCAAGCAGCTGATCGACCGAGTGATGACACCGGCGGTTAACAGTAGCAATTTAGACACGATGCTTTTGATCCAATTACTCGCTGGGTATTTGCTGGTCAATTTGATTGGTTCCCTCTTTCGTTATATCAGCTTGCTACAATTGCGAAAAATGTCCAACAGTATCGTCAAAAAAATGCGGGATCAGCTTTTTGACCATATGCACAAATTACCGGTTTCTTACTTTGACCAGATTCCAGCCGGCAAGGTCGTCGCACGGATCACGAATGACACCGAAGTCTTGCGGTCGAATTTCTACGTGATCGTGATCAGTAATTTGTTAAGCAACATCATCCAAATCATTGGTGCGTTTATTGCATTGTTTCTTTTGAACCGTACCTTAGGAGCAGCGATGCTGATTTTGATCCCGATTTTAGGAATCTGGCAGCACTTTTATACCAAATATGCCTCTCGTTACAATTTAGCAATGCGGGAATACATCTCACAAATCAGTGGGCAGTTGAATGAATTTGTCCAAGGAATGGCGATCATCCAAGCATTCCAACGAGAAAATCAGTTGCAGAAAGAATTTAATGAAACAGTAGAGAAATGGTTCAAAACTGGACGTAAATACCTCTTACTCGATTCAAGTATCGCTTGGGGGTTAGGCAATTTGTTGCGAAATTCAACGATCTTGATTTTGATCACGACCTTGGCCGCCTTTTTCCTTGATGGCCGCTTGGCGATCTCAGCAGGCTTGCTGTATGCCTTTATTGATTACATCAACCGCCTGTATGATCCCATCGAAGGGCTTGTCCAAACCATCACCAATGTGCAGCAATCATTAGCTGCTGGACAGCGGGTCTTTGAGTTTGCTGATCAGCCGGTTGAAAAACAACAAAGTGAGCAGCTGACTGTCACGAATGGCGATGTTTCTTTCCAACAAGTGACCTTTGGCTACGACCCTGAGCAAGCAATCTTGCACGATATCAACTTTGACGTTGCCGCAGGAGAGACCATTGCTCTAGTCGGTCATACTGGTTCTGGAAAATCGAGTATTTTGAACCTGTTGTTCCGTTTTTATGATCCGCAGCACGGAAAAATCGTTGTGGATGGACAAGTGATCGCTGATTTTGATCGTCATAGTTTAAGAGAGTCAATGGCGATCGTCATGCAAGATCCCTATCTATTTACTGGAACGATCGCCAGCAACATCGGAATGAACGATCCAACGATCACCGAAGCGATGATTATCGATGCCTTGAAACAAGTCGGCGCTGACTACCTTTTGAGCCGTTATGAAAAAGGCATCCATCATCCAGTCGTTGAAAAAGGCAATGAGTTTTCTAGTGGAGAACGCCAGCTGATCAGTTTTGCCCGTGCATTGGTGTTTGATCCGAAAATCTTGATTCTGGATGAAGCGACGAGCCATGTGGACACTGAAACAGAATCCATCATTCAAAAGGCGATGACCATCTTGCAAAAAGGACGGACGACCTTTATGATCGCTCACCGTTTGTCAACGATCAAACAAGCAGATCAAATCTTGGTCTTGGATCAAGGGAAGATCGTGGAACGGGGAACCCATTCGAGTCTTGTCCAAGGGCAAGGAATCTATCAGCAAATGTATCAAATGCAGGCAGAGCAGCTGTAATCAGCGGTGATTGCCGACAATGTTAACCGTAAAAGAAAATCCTTGAGCCTCCTGCATGGGAAGTGGCTCAAGGATTTTTTATATAATGCGAAGGAGCAGCCAATCATCTATGGGGAGTTGGAAGAGGAGGCCTTCGCTTATATATCACTAGGAAAAGCTGTAAGATGATGCCGTAATTTTGCTAAGAAACGCTCGCAGATCACTGATAACGGGCGATCGTTCTTTTTAATGAGGATGATCTCACCCTCGGACGCGTCGATCAAAGGAAGAAAAGCCAAGCCTTGGCGTTCTGGTTGGGCAACGATCCCCGAGCCGGTTCCATAAAGATCCGTCTGTTGTAATAGCTGGACCATCGTGCCTCGATCGCTGACATGCACCACTTGAGGGCTTTGAGCGAAGTCGATCAAATCTTCTGAGAAGAACGAATAGCGTTCATCTTCTTGCAAAAAGCGTACTTGTGGATAAGGGGCGAGATCTCTTAAGGAAAGCTGCCTTTTTTCTGTCAAGGGATGAGCTGCTCGTAAAAAGACATGGGGGCGAAACCGTCCCAACGCCTCGAAGGACAATTGGGCGCCTTGCAGCAGTCGTTCCAATCCTGCTTGGTTTTGCTCATTCAAATAAAGGATCCCAAATTCACTTCGATATTGTTGCACGTCCGTGATCACCTTTAAGGTCGTGGTTTCTAATAAGCGAAACTGGCGGCAGTCGGGAAATTCCTGCAGCAGCTCACTGAAAATTCCAGCCGTGAAATCATAGTGCTGGCTTGCGATAGCGAAGGTTTGACTCGCTGCTTGCTTGCTGGAAAAACGCGTTTGCAGCTGCGCCACTTGACTCAAGATCGGCTGGGCATGGTCTAGAAATTCCGAGCCTTCGGCAGTCAAGCGGGCGCCTTGATTCGTACGCTCGAAAAGCTGGACCTCCAATTCTGTTTCCAACTCTTTCACGGCTTGGGAAAGACTTGGCTGCGAAAGATACAGCCGTTTGGCTGCTTCACGAAAACTTCCATGGTCAGCGATCGCTTGCACGATGCGCATTTGTTGAATATTCAATTTTTGACCTCCTTTACAAAGATTCAGACGGGGAATGGTCCACTAATCAATAGTAGTCATGTCTTTTCCTTCTATAGTAATAGAAGCTTCTTTAAAAAATACGACGACAGTTGCTGCTTATTGCTACTTGTGAAGCGGTCATTGCAATTCTTCAGGAATAAACCAATAACCCGTTTGATTCTCTTCTGCCAGCAGTTCTTTAAAGGCTTCAGAATGATAAGCTGCCACCACTGCCTGTGCCCAGTCACTATCTTTGTTGGCTTTTTTTACCGTTGCCACCAGTTCATATTCTTGCAAAATGTCTTCACTTAATAGGCTTTCCTCTGCAGCGATTCCAGCACTATAAACGATGCTGCCGGGAATCACCGCATAGTCTAAATCTGCTAAGCTGCGGGGGATTTGGGCAGAATCCATCTCGACGATGTCCAGGTCATAAGGATTGTTAGTAATGTTTCTCAAAGTCGCGGCAATGGGCGCCACTTCGGAGTCAAGCTCGATCCAGCCGGCTTTTTGTAGCAGCAACAGGGCCCGGGCACTATTTGACGGATCATTGGGGATCCCGATGGTATCGTTTGCTTCAATCGCTGTTAAACTGTCCTTTCTGCCAGGATACAAGCCGGCTGGAACGGTAGGAATTGGTGTGATACCCACTAAATCGGCATCCGTGTTTTCATTGAAGTTTTCTAAATAGGCGGTGTGCTGATCGACGTTTAAGTCGATCTCGCCATCGTTCAATGCAATGTCCGCTTCCAAGACCCCAGTAAAGCCAATATCCGTCACAGTATAGCCAGCTTCTTCTAAAATCGGTTTGATTCCTTTGAGAAACAGTTCGCTGTAAGGCCCTGGTGTCGTCCCCAATCTGATTTCTGTCTGCTGTTCCTCGGCATTTCCCGTTACTTCTTCTTGATTGCCACAACCGGCAAATAAAACTAAGGACAATAAACCAAAGCCCACACCCAATCGAATCTTTCGTTTCATAACTTTTCCTCCTTTTTTATAAAAAAAGCCTTCCCAAAGAATAGTCTTTGGGAAGGACGATCATTTCGCGGTACCACCTTCGTTTGTTTTTTGCTGAAACAAAAAACCTCAGTCAGTTCATCAAATAAACTGCATTGCGCTATCGGGCTTTCTCCGTCGGGGATTGTTCGTCCACGAATGCTCAAAGGTCATTTTCGGATCGTCTTCCTTACTCGTTTCCACCAGTTCCGAGTTCTCTTGAAAGAAAGGGGGGATCGTACTCTTCTTCTCACTGCATGTGTATGAAATTAGTAGTATCTTAGAACAAGATGAGAAAGTTGTCAATTGCTTTCGTGATAGGTGATTCCAATCACTACGCAGGTAGTAGGGGGACAAATGGACAAGGGCAAGAATAGACCTAAAAAGCAGGAAAAGCAGATGAATGGTCGAAATCGCTTAGTTGGGTTAGAATCGAAACACAAAACAAAAAAAGAGGCGAGCAAATGAAATTACTTTTGATTGGACATACCGGCACACTTGGGCAGCTTTTAGTTGAAGGCTTTCAGCAGCTACCAGAGGTGGAGCTGATCACGGCTAGCCGTAGCAGCGGCGATCATCAAGTCGAAATTGCGGATGCAGACAGTGTCAGCCAGCTATTTACAGCCACTGGGAAAGTGGATGCCATTGTTTCCGCTGCGGGAAGCACAGTGTTTAAACCCTTTGAGGAATTGACGCCAGCAGATATTCAACAGTCGGTGGCTTCGAAGCTGCAAGGACAAGTCAACCTTGCGTTGATTGGCCAGCATTTTCTCAATGAAGGTGGCAGTATCACGCTGACTTCTGGAATTATCAAAGACGAATTTATCCCAATGGGCACGCCTTCAGCACTGGTCAACGGCGGTTTAGAAGCCTTCGTGGCATCGGCAGCTTTTGAGATCGGTCAGGGGATACGAATCAATGCAGTCAGTCCCAATGCGCTTGTGGGCTCTTGGGAAACCTTCGCCGATTCTTTCAAAGGCTTTATTCCCGTTGGTGACGCACCCGTTTTTGCAGCGTATCAAAAAGCAGTCTTTGGAATCATGACTGGCAAGACCTTCACCGTTTATTAAGAAAAAGCAGAAGTAGAAAAAAACCGCCAAATCAAAGCTGACTTGGCGGTTTTTGTTCTGCTGAAAAAGAAGTAGCAAGCAGTTAAGAAGAGAGCAATTGGGTTTTCAGCTTGGGCATTTCTGCTTTGAGTTGTTGGCGAGCAAAAGCCAAGTCATTGATCCAAGAAGCAATCGCTTCTTTTTCTAAGAACAGAGGCATTCGATCATGGACTGGTTCAACAGAATCGTTCGCGGCAGTCGTTAGAATGATTGATTCGGTTTCGATCTGATCCTCTTTTTGAAGGATACGATAAAAACCAGCGGCATAAATCACGTGATCTTGCGAAAAAAGAAACTTTTCCTTTTCATGATTCCATTCATAGAAACCAGACATCGGAAAGACACAGCGATGCTCTTGGAAAGGTTTGCGAAAAGTCGGTTTTTCTTCAACGGTCTCAGAACGCGCATTGATCATCAAATGCCCTTTTTTAAAGCCGGTAAAGCCCCATCTTGTCACACCAGCTACAACTTGTTGTTGTTGATTTGCACCGATGGTTACGACATGATTGGAAGGGAAAACATCATTGACAGCGACAGTCTGTTGGCGCTTGCGGGCTTTCGCCGCGGCTTCTTGATAATATTCTGACAATTCGCCAGTTGTTGGGTCAAATAAGTATCGGCCGCACATGGACGGGTCACTCCTTTTTTTGGATTGGCTGGTGCCTTTGTTTCAGTATAAAGACTCAAGGCGTCAAAACCAACTAACTTGCTTCACTTCTCGATTCAACAAGAAAAGGATCTTAAACATATGTAAAAAGTCAGGAGTATCGCTTGATTTGTTGGAAATCAGATAACAAAAAAAGGCAGTCACCTACTGAGGTTGACAGCCTTTTTTATTCTAGTTGGTTAGCCAATTTTTTTAACTCTCCCGCCGATTTTATTTGCGAAACGTTCAGCATCTTCTCTGCAAGTATAGGTCAATGCAATTGTTTTGTCCCGTGTTCTTTTTCCTTCGGCGGTTAGATAACCATGAAAGATTTTAATCGCATACAATAGATAAACACCTCCTTATCCTTGGTAATAATAACAAATTTACCGCTTACATTCAAGGGATATAGTAAAAGTTTATTTTTTGTTAGTTATTTTATTAAGAATTTATTCAAAGGTTTAAAAAACGATTGAAGGAGAAAGTAAGGGGGTGGAATAGACTAATGCGCATTTGGAGGAAAGACGAAGGAATGTAAACGTATAAAATTTCTGCTACTTGCTTTCCAGCATAGAAGGACAAAGAATGAAAGCTATTTTGTTTTGGCATTTCAACAAATAGACCAATCGAGGAATAACTAAGATATGTGTCAAAAGTAGAGAATAGAAGCTACTTTCGTTTTTTGCGTGTTATTGATACATTTTCCCCTCAAAAAATGATTTGTAGAAGAAACGATGACTCAAGCGCTATATAAGCACGAAGCTTGTTGTTTATTGTGTTGGCAAGTTGCTGGTTTTTGGGGAATAAAAAAGCAAAAGTTGTTCTTGAAATGTCCGTCTGACAAAGGCAGCTTTTGTGAGAAGCTTAACGGGGGCTTAACCGATCGTGTGAAAAATTTTAAGGAAGCGATTGACAAGTTTTTTTTGAAGTGCTATGATACCGATGTAATTAGATAACGGTTACAGAAGTGCTGTGACCAAGAGGCGTGTTACTGTAAGAAGGCAAACCTCATATTCCACCAAAGGTGGAGTATGAGGTTTTTTAGTGTTTTTAAGGTGGAGGAAATCATGAAAATAAAGAAGTTTTTAAATAATAATGTTGTCTTACTAAAGAAAGGCAGCAATGAAATTATCGGATTTTCTACAGGCATCAGCTTCAATAAGAAGGTAGGAGATGATGTAGAAGAACAAGATTTTGAAAAGATTTTTGTATTGGATACCCATGCAATGCTGGAACATTTTAGCTATCAATTAGGAAAATGCGATCCGAAATACGTAGCGATCGTTGCTAAAATTGTGGCTTATGCCAAACAGAATTATCGCTTAGCAGTCAGCGACTATATTTATTTGACTTTGCTGGATCATATTGATTTCACTGTTCATCGGATCAAGCAGCAAATGACTTTTCATAGTCCTTTGCAATGGGATATTCGGCGATTTTATCCCGATGAATATGCCATTGGGGTGTATGCTGTCCAGCTTATGGAGCAAGAACTAGCGATCGATGTACCAACAGAAGAAGCGATCTCCATCGCATTGCATTTTGTAAATGTCCAATCACAAAAGAAGGATATGGCGGTTACCAATCAAATCGCGAAGTTTATAGAAGACGTACTGACGATCGTAAAGTATGAGTACAAACAAAATTTTGATGAGAATAGTTTCCATTATTCTCGCTTTGTCACGCATCTGCACTATTTCGCACAAAATGTGATCAATCATACACTTCCCAGCTATGAAGCGTCGACGCTCTATGCACAAATTGAAAAGATGTATCCGCAAGCATTTCACTGTGTGGAAAAAATCAAGGTTTATATCAAAAATACGTATGATATCAATATCTCAGAAAATGAAGAAATCTATCTATCACTCCATATCCAGAAATTGACGGAACAAGGAGAAAGGGAGAAAAACAATGGACTATAAACAACTAGCCAATGAAATTTATGAAAATGTCGGCGGTGGTAAAAATATCCAGCACGTGACCCACTGTGCAACAAGACTGCGTTTCACGCTGGCCGACGACAAAAAAGCTGACAGTGAAGCAATCAAACAGCTAAAAGGAGTGACTGGACTTGTTCAGGGAAATGGTCAATACCAAGTGATTATTGGGCCGGATGTATCGAGCGTATACGCGCAACTTCCGACGATAGAAACGACGGCTGATCAAAGCAGCAGCGATCAATCGATCATCTCACGACTCCTTGACTTTATCGCAGGCTGTTTTACACCGATGATTGCAATCATTGCAGCTGGAGGAATGCTGCAAGTGGTCCTTTCACTGTTGGAGTTATCAGGCATTTTAGCAGCAACTGATGATACGTATCTTGTATTGTATCAAGTATCACAAGCAGCCTTCTTTTTCATTCCCGTTTATTTAGGAAATTCTGTTGCCAAACGATTAAAAATTGATCCTTTCTTAGGAAGCTACGTCGGAGCGATTTTTGTGATGCCTGGATTGACGGCACTTCTTAGCCAAGAAGGAGGAATCTCATTATTTGGGTTACTCGTACCGAATGTGAGCTACAATGCCTCCGTTTTACCAGTCTTATTAAGTGTCTGGGTTATGTCTTATGTTTATCGGTTTGCCGATCGGATTTTACCGAACAGTGTCAAATTTATTCTACGTCCTTTGATTGCTATCATCGTGATCACACCGCTGGCTCTATTACTAATCGGACCATTAGGTGTGACGATCGGTAACTATGTGTCACAGTTTTTGAACTACTTAACAAACAATTTTGGTCCGTTAGCGGTCTTGTTTATGGGTGCCTTTGCTCAATTGCTTGTAATGACGGGCATGCACACGACGCTGACTCCTATTTTATTAACTTCTCTGGCGACCTACGGGTATGATGATTTGATCGTCCCTGGTATGCTGCTTGGATTGGCTGCCGAAGCAGCGATTTGTTTAGCGGCTGGAATCAAAGCTAAGGATACGGAATTTAAACAAGTGAGTTTTTCATCAGCAATTACTGCCTTGATGGGTGTATCTGAACCTGCTTTGTACGGAGTAACACTACGTCTGAAAAAACCGATTGTCGGAATGATCCTTGGGGGTGCTGCTGGGGGACTTTATTTTGGTTTGATGAAAATCAATACGCCAGTAGTCATTGCTTCATTTGTGGCGCTTCCATCATACAGCAGTGTGTTTCATGCGCTGATCGGCTCGTTGATTACTTTTGCGATTGCCTTTGCCTACACCTGGCTCATGGTCAAAGATGCAGATTTTCCTAACAATAATCAGCCACAAGCAGTCAAATCTGGAGCGCAAGATGCGACACCCGAAGCAACTGATGTTTCTTCTGAAACGAAGAAAGAACAACCAGCGATTGAAAAAAATGTATTATCACCTTTAAAAGGGACTGCTGTTCCATTGACAGAAACCAATGATCAGGCGTTTGCTTCATTGGCATTAGGTAAAGGAATTGCAGTTAAGCCACACGATCAACAGGTGATAGCACCATTTACGGGACAGGTTTCTGCCGTTTTTCCAGGGAATCATGCGATTGGACTTACCAGTACCGAGGGGATTGAACTACTGATCCATATCGGTATCGATACGGTGAATATGCAAGGGAGTGCCTTTGAACGACTAGTCAATGAAGGTGATCTAATCACAGTGGGAGAAACGTTATTGCATTTTGATTCAGAAAAAATCGCTCAGGCAGGGTATGAAGATACCGTTATGATCACTGTTACTAATACGGCAGACTTCTTAGATGTTGTGGTACTTGCCCAACATCAAGAAATTCAAGCTGGCGATCAGTTATTAGCCATTTTTTAACCATTAGAAAGAAGAAAGGATGACAGCAATGAGTTTCCCAAAACATTTTTTATGGGGCGGCGCTTCGGCGGCAAACCAATATGAAGGCGGCTATAATGAGGGCGGAAAAGGGCTCGCTTGTGCTGACTTGATCAGTGGTGGCAGCCATACGACTTCTCGGAAAATCACAGCAAAAATTGAAGAAGAGTTGTTGTATCCAAGCCACGAAGCAACTAATTTTTATCATCATTATCAAGAAGATATTGCGTTGTTTGCAGAAGCTGGATTTAAAGCTTTCCGTATGTCTATCAACTGGACCCGGATTTTTCCCAAGGGCAATGACGCTGAACCGAATGAAGAAGGCCTGGCCTTTTATGATCGTGTGTTTGACGAGTGTCGGAAGTACGGGATTGAACCAATTGTAACCATTGCTCATTTTGATGTTCCCGCATATTTGAGCCAAGAATACAATGGTTGGGCGAGTCGTGAAGTGATCGACTTTTATGCGAGATATGCGGCGGTGCTGTTTGAACGCTATCACGAAAAAGTAAACTATTGGATCACTTTTAATGAAATCAACACGGCCACTTTAAGTATCGGAAACTTTTTATCACTGGGACTTCAAGTTGGTGAATCTGAGTTTATCAATCAGCCGGATAATCTACAGCAACGCTACCAAGCCCTGCATCATCAATTTGTTGCCAGTGCAAAGGTTGTCGCTTACGGACATGAACACTATCCAGATCTGAAAATCGGCTGTATGATTTCTTATATGCCACGCTATCCTTATACCAGCCATCCAAATGATGTATTACTAGCCAAACAAGAAGAAAATATGCATTCGAAATTTTGTGGCGATGTGCAGGTCACAGGGAAATATCCTTATTATGCAAAGAAATATTTTGCTGATCATGGCTTTGCAATCGAGTTTGCACCAGAAGATCAAGCGATCCTAGCTAAGGGAACAGTGGATTACTACACGTTTAGTTACTATCTAACACTTTGTGTCTCTGCAGATGAGAAAGTTACCAAAAATGGACACAGCATGATTGGCGGCTCTGGCGTAAATAATCCTTATCTAGAGCAGACGGAATGGAATGCGATGATTGATCCAGTAGGATTGAGAATTGCGTTGAATGATATTTATGATCGCTACCAACTGCCATTGATGATCGTGGAAAATGGGATCGGGGTTTCAGAAACTCTTGCTGAAGATGGACAGATTCATGATGATTATCGCATCGATTATTTAGAAAAGCATATTGCTGAAATGGAGAAAGCCATCGATGATGGTGTCGAGTTGATTGGTTACACGATTTGGAGTGCCGTTGATATTGTCAGTGCTTCTACAGGAGAAATGAAAAAAAGGTATGGCATCATTTTTGTGGATAAATATGACGACGGGACAGGGACTTTAGATAGAAAGAAAAAAGACAGTTTCTATTGGTATCAAAAAGTGATTGAACGAAACGGCTTATGATTAAATACTCCAGTACTTGCGGTGAACAAGTGCTGGAGTTTTTTTGCGCATCAATTTCAGCGTGTACAAAACAAAAACCACGCGTAGCTCACGCGTGGTCCCTATCGGTGGTTCATGTCAATTACGCCGATAAACAAATTGCCCATCAAATACGGTCGCTTCAACGGTCGTTTGAAGCAATTCTTCGGCAGTCAAAGGCAAGATGTTTTGGGACAAAATACAAAGATCGGCTAAACAGCCAACTTCTAATCGACCGATATCTTGCCGACTCAAGGCTTTGGCGGCACCTGCGGTGTGGGCATAGAGGGCATCGGCGATGGAGATTTTTTCTTGTGGCATCAATCCGCCTGCTGGCTGGCCGTTTTTCTCTTGCCGAGCAACCGCATAATACAGCGAGTCTAAAGGGGTCACGTCGATCACGACTGGCGTATCAGTCCCAAAAGCCAAGGTTGCGCCTTGCTCTAGAAAGGACTGAAAAGGAAACATTTGACTGGCACGCTGAGGTCCTACTTCTTCATCGAGGGTCTCATAGCCGACTAATAAATGGCTAGGCTGTACGGAGAGTACCAGTTGTTCTTGGCGAACTAGTGACAGATCAGCGGCATCCATCACTTCCAAGTGTTCCAAGGTATTGGCTTTGCCCTTAGAAAGCGGGTGAGCAGCACTTTCTTGATAAAAGAGGAGTGCTTGTCGAATCGCTTCATCACCGATGGTATGGATGCGCATCGGCCAGTCTTGCTGGTTGGCTTGTAAAATAAAGCGGCGCATCCGTTGGACATCGATCAACGGCATCCCGACATCACCAGCAAAATACGGTGTTTCATATTCCGCTTTTAAAAAAGCCGTGTGCGTACTCGTCACGCCGTCAAAAAATTGTTTGACGCCGCCCATCTGTACTTTTTCGGAGCGATAAGTACGGTAAGTTTCTTTTAGTTGCGTGATGTCTTCTCGCATGGCTGGATAAAAGACAGCGCGCAAGGTCGCTTCTGCTTCCGTTTGTCGATAAAGAGTGGGATAGACCAGATCGTCCCAGCTTTCTCCTGTCAAGGCAACATCGCCGATCGTCGTGATGCCGTATTGATTGAGCTGTTTCATATAGGTCAGAAAAGCAGCAGGGCTTTGTGCTTGGAATGACTGCAAGACCTTTGCTAAATAATGAATGGCGATCGCTTCTAAAAAGCAGCCGCTTAGTTGTCCGCTGTTTTCGTCAAGCAATGCCTCCCCGCTGATCCCCGTTGGCAAGTTCTCAGGTGTGATCCCTAAAGCAGCGATCCCTTGGCTATTCAACCAAATGCTGTGGGCATCACCGGAAATCAGCATGACAGGCGTATCGGCACAATAGTTGTCGATCGTATCTTTCGTCGGGTAGACTTGCTGGCCGAAATCACTGCTGAACCAGCCGATGCCGATTTTCCATCCATGGGTGATGGGCAAGGCGGGCACTTGCTGGGCAACGGCTTCTTCTGTCACTCCCGTAAGATGGGTCAGTGCCCCTTGATGGAGTAATGCGGAAAGATAAAAATGAACATGAGCATCAATAAAGCCTGGGATGATCATTTGTTCTTTGAGATCAATGACCTGGGTGTCTTCAGCAAGTGTTGGCAGCGCTGAAAGAGGACCCACAGCCGTGATTTTCTGGTCTTCAATCAGGAGAAAGCCCGCAAAAGTCGTTTTTGTTTTGGTATCAAAGATGTGTTCAGATTTTAGTAATAGTGACAATTATAATCCCAACTTCCATTCAAGGAAAAGATCGTTGTAAAGCTCAACCGCTTCTTTTCCTAAGTATTCATAATGTTCCATTTGTTCCATCGCACTTGGCTCAGGGTAGAAAGCCTTGTCAGCAGTCAGTTCTGCTGGCAGCATAGCTTTGGCCGTTTCACTCGGCGTGGCGTAGCCCACGTATTCGGCATTTTGTGCGGCATTTTCTGGTCGCAGCATAAAATTGATGAAGGCGTAGGCTCCCTCAAGATTGCCAACGGTTTTCGGGATCGCAAAATTGTCTGTCCAAATCGCACCGCCGTCATTGGGAATGATATAGGTGACGGCAGGATTTTCCGCCATCACATAAGCGGCATCGCCCGAATACCCGATTCCTAAAGGGGCATCGTTGTTGATCATCAAGGTTTTGATCTCGTCGGTCAAAACTGCTTTGACGTTGGGACGGATACTTTCCAGCTTCTTCAAGGCTTTGGCGACCTTGGTCGGGTCTTTTTCATTTTGGGAAAGACCGAGCGTCTGTAACGCGATTCCTAAGGTTTCGCGAGCACCATCCACCATCAATAAATCATTTTTAAATGCAGGGTCCCATAAATCACTCCAGCCATGGATCGAAGAAACATCAACTTCTTCAGTATTTGCCATGATTCCGATCGTGCCCCAAAAATAGGGGATTGAGTAGGTATTGTCAGGATCAAAGGCTTGATCCATCAAAAAAGGCGACAGATCTTCCGTTCCCGTCAATTTCTGATGGTCTAAAGGCACTAACAATCCTTCTTCGATCATTTTCGGAATGATCGATTCGCTAGGGAAAACCAAATCATAGCGCGAGCCGCCTTGTTTGATTTTCGTTTCCATCGCTTCGTTGGAGTCAAATGTATTATAAATCACTGAGTAACCAGTCTCAGTTTCGAATGTTTTGATCAATTCGGGGTCAATATATTCGCCCCAATTGTAAATAATCACTGTATTTTTGTCGGACGACGTTGCTGCCCCCGATTCTTTCGTTAACACCGAAGCACCTAAAAACAGCAACGCGGTGATGCCGATCACACCGCCAAAAAACACCCACAACCTTTTCAATTCATCAATTCCTTCTTTCTCTACAATTTCGTATTTCTTGAGTAGCGTAATTGATTTTTAAAGAAAAGGCAATAAAAAAGTGAAGAAAAAATAAACCCGTTTCTTTCAAGGCTTTGAAGGAGGAACGGCCAGGTGGCTGGGGCAGTTTCCAAACATATCATTTGTCAAATTCCTTCCTTTTGCCTAAGCTAGGGAAGTGAGAAATCAAGGGATGGAAAAACAGGAACCTCTCTTTGATGAAGAATGAATGTAAGGAGTGAAGCATCAATGGAAACACGTGCTGTCGTTATTGAAGCCTATGGTGGAAAAGACCAATTAAAAGAAGCAACGGTCCAATTACCAGAATTAAAAGCAAATCAATTATTAGTCAAAGTTGCCGCAACGTCCATCAACCCGATCGATTGGAAATTAAGAGAAGGCTATTTAAAACAAATGTTTCCGTGGGACTTCCCAATTATTTTAGGCTGGGATGTCGCAGGGGATATCGTAGAAATAGGTGCTGACGTGACAGAGTTCAAAGTTGGTGATGCGATCTATGCCCGCCCTGAAACGACTCGTTTTGGGACGTATGCTGATTACGCCATCGTGGATGCTGAGTTAGCAGTGATCAAACCAGAAAACCAAAACTACGCAGAAGCAGCTGCAGTGCCATTAGCTGGTTTGACTGCTTACCAAGCGTTGTTTGAACACGGTCGTTTAAAAGAAGGGGAAAAAGTCTTGATCCATGCCGGAGCAGGCGGAGTTGGTACCTATGCGATCCAACTAGCAAAAGCAGCTGGCGCTTACGTCATCACGACGGCTAGTCCTCGTAACCATGAGTTATTACAAAAACTTGGTGCCGATGAGATCATCGATTACCACACGACAGATTTTGAAGAAGTCTTGCAAGACATCGATTTGGTCTTTGATATGATGGGGGGCGACACCCAGAAGAAAAGTTTCACTGTCTTGAAACCAAAGGGCCGTCTGATCTCGATTTTGAGTATTGAAGACGAAGACTTGGCAAAAGAAAAAGACATCTTCGCCAAAGCAGTTTGGTTACGAACCAACGGCAAACAATTGGCAGAATTGACAGAGCTGATCGAAGCAGAAAAAGTCAACAGTGTCATCGGTGCAACCTTCCCATTGACGGCACAAGGGATTTACGATGCCCACGCATTGAGTGAGACACACCATGCAGTCGGCAAGATCGTTATTGAAAACCAAGACAATTTCATCAGCCAAGACGCAGAATAAAGGAGGCTGAACCGATGCGCTTATGGCATGAAGCACTGATACCTGCTTTGCCTCGGCAGCAGCTGTTAGGCCAGCATCGTGAAGCAGCAGCCTTGCGGGGGCTAGGCTGGGGTAAAAAGCACGCAACCGTCGATTACGTTTTTACCCATCCGCCCTATAAATTGTTTCAATACCATCAGTTAGTACTGGATGAAATGACCTGTCGAGGCTATCGGCCAGCACCTGAATGGTACGATCCAGCGTATCGTGGCAAAAATCTGCCGCTGGAACCCTCCGTTCAAGCTGTTCCTTTGACTACGCCGATCTTTCCAGAACATGATGAAGCATACTTGGAAGAATGCTTAGTGAATCTCCATAGTAAAGGAATCTATCTTTAAAGACCAAACACTTTCCTGAATTTTTGTTCGGGAAAGTGTTTTTTTGCTTTAAAATCGACAACTTACAAAAAGTAAGCATATTGTTCGCAACTTTTTTTGTTCCTTGTTATAGTGAGAACAGAGAATCAGTAATGAGAAATGAGGAAAAGAAAATGACCATCAATCACAGAAATCTTGAATTTGGGTTAGATACGTTTGGCGATCTAGCCTTTGATGATACAACGAAAGAACGGATCAGTTACAGCGAATCGTTGCGCAATATCGTGGCAGAAGGAAAATTAGCCGATGAAGTCGGCATCGATGTCATTGCCTTAGGGGAGCACCATCGGGAAGAATATTCGATCTCAAGTCCTGATACGGTACTAGCGGCTTTAGCGATGGTTACCAAAACCATCAAATTAGGTACCGGTGTAACTGTCTTGAGTTCGGATGATCCCGTGCGGGTCTACGAACGGTTTGCGACCGTTGACGCGTTATCGAACGGTCGTGCACAAATCATGCTGGGACGAGGATCTTTTACTGAATCATTCCCTCTATTCGGCTATGACTTGCAAGATTATGAAGAACTATTTGAAGAAAAAACAGCGATGTTTAGTGAACTGAGAAAAGGCAAACCATTAACTTGGGAAGGCAAGTTCACGCAATCCTTAAAAAATGCCGACGTTTTTCCAAAAATTGAGGGACACCAATTAGATACCTATGTAGGTGTCGGTGGAACCCCTGAATCGATCATTCGTGCCGTCCGTTATGGGTTTCCCGTTATGTTAGCGATCATCGGTGGCGAACCTGCTCGTTTTGCGCCCTATGTTGATCTGTATAAAAAGGCAGCGCGGCAACTGGGACAACCGATTTTGCCAATCGGCATGCACTCCCATGGTGTGATCGCCGACACCGACGAAGAAGCCTATGAAATCGGCTGGAACTACATTAAAAAGAGCATGGACAAAATCGGTCTTGATCGCGGCTGGCCAGCCATGAGCAAAGAGCGCTTTGACTTTGAAGTCGAACATGGTTCTTACTATGTAGGCAGTCCAGAAACCGTGGCGCAAAAAATTGCCCGTATGATGCCGCAAGTCGGTGTAGAACGCTTTGATCTGGTTTACGGTACTGGCGGACAGCTGCAAAAAGACCGTTTCAAAACGATTGAATTGTATGGAACCAAAGTGATTCCACGGGTGAAAGAATTGTTGGCAGCAGGTGATGGCAATGCCTAAAACCATCGGTATTTTAGGCGCAGGAAAGTTAGGCTTAGCGCTCGCAAATCTTGGTGCCCAGGCGGGCTATCGGGTCTTGATCGCTAGTACGAAGCCAGCAGAAAAAATCGCCTTGTCCGTTTCTGTGTTGGCTCCGGGAGCGATCGCAAAAAATGCCGCTGAAGTGATGACAGAAGCCCAAACGATCATTTTGGCAATCCCATTGAGTAAGTACCAACAGCTGCCAGCAGAAGCTTTGGCTGGCAAGCTAGTGATCGATGCCATGAATTATTGGTGGGAAGTCGATGGCAAAGAAACAGAATACTCATCCATCGAGCAGACTTCTTCGGAACGTGTGCAACGCTATTTTTCCCAAAGTAAAGTAGTCAAAGGATTCAATCATATGGGGTACCACGATATCCAAGAGGAATCCTTGCTGACGAGAACAGCTGCTCAAGGAACTGCCAAAAAAGCCATCGCCATTGCTGGCGATGACCAAACCGCCCTCGATCAGACAGCAGAAATCATTGCTGCCTTCGGCTTTGATCCCTTTCCTATCGGTGCTTTAGCTAATGGCATCATGTTAGAACCCGGCAGTCCTTTCTTTGGTGCCAATCAAACCAAAGAGGGATTGACGGCATTGATGAAGGCGTTTTGGAGCAGTGAGAAAGGGCAAGCGTTTCTGGCGCGTCCTTCTGCTGTGAGTAACAAGCAGCAGGTTCCTCAGTAAAAGAGCCGCATCAATGTACGACTAGATACGACAAAAACAACCCTCTTCTCAAAAAAGAAGAGGGTTTTTCCCATCCAGTCAAATCAGCACGTGGTCGCTAAAAAATACAATGTGATTGTTACGATTGTGATTCGTAAGCAGTGGTTGTTACGTTTACGTCTCTGCCAGACGATCCATAGTGTACATATCAGCCTGTACCTGCTTTGTGCTCGCCTTTGACACCCACCCATGTTTGTTAAAGATCGACTAGCCAGTTGGTTTGTTGGATCTTTCCATCTAATTCTCGCAGCTGTTTGGCGGTCGCATTCAATTGCTCCGTTAGCGTTTTTGTATCGATCGTGCGCACCAGTCGAATTTCGTTGCGACCCATTCGGGGAGCTGCTTTGGTTTCATCCAGTGCTTGCGTAAGCAGTGCATGCTTGCGGCGCAGCTGTTCTCGCTGTTCTAGTGCTTCCATCAGCAATAACGCACTATCTGCTAAAGAGGCAGTCGCATTTTTCCGATTGATGGCTACGACTAATTCTGAATACTGTTGATTGATCTCATCGTATTCCTTGAACAATTCTGTGATACTGCGATCCAAGGTATCGCCTTCTTGGACTAACACACTGCTAGAGATTTCGTTGCGCAATTGAAACAGACGATTGTTCAAATCTCGTCTTAAAAGTAACGCTTCTGCTAATTTCATTTTGGCACACTCCTTTTTACAAATGAGAAGGCTTATCTAGTTCTTATCCTAGAGAAGAACGTGACGAAAGGCAAGTAAGACGCAAAACAAGCTCTGATAGAAAAATCATAAAAAACTGAATATTCGCAATTCTTGTTGACTTCCAAAAACACCAATAGTATACTTTAAAACAATCATGAAATAGACAAAAAAACGTCATTTACCTGTTTTTTAGATAAAAAGAAAGACGATGAAGAGAAGAGTAGCTTTGGAATCTGTTAGAAGAGAACCCGGATGGTGAGAAAGGGCAGCAGAAAAAAAGTGAAGATGAGCTCTGAGTGATCTGATTTGTTCACGCAAATCAGACGGAAAGCAGCCGTTACCGTGCCAAGTATCTTAGCGTACTGTTGAGGTGCCATTTGTGAGAGTGGTGCGAAAAAGGGTGGTAACACGAAAATCTCGTCCCTTTGTTTGTCAAAGTTGATAAGCAAAGGGATGAGGTTTTTTCTTTTTATCGTTGAATGCGTTTTTTGCTGTCATGAAAAACACTTGCGTTGGTTGCGCAATCACATAGGAGGAAGAATGAAAATGATCTGGAAGAAGCGTTTATTGGTTGCAGCAGGAGTGATTGGGTTGACCCTTTCTGGCTGCACGACAACAGGAAATACCGAGGGATCAGAGGCTGAAACTAACGGAGCGCAGAATCAAGCGATCGCGGTGAGTCTACCAGCTGAGCTGACGACTCTCGATACGACTCAAACGACGGATAAAGCAACGTTTACCATCGTACAACATTTATTCGAAGGGCTTTATCGTTTCGATGAAAACAGTGAACCAGTTCCAGGCTTGGCAGAAGGAGTCGAAATCAGTGAAGATGGCAAAACCTATACCTTTACTTTGCGAGACGATGCGAAATGGAGCAATGGCGAAGCGATCACTTCGGCTGACTTTGCTTATGCGTGGAAAAAGTTAGTTGATCCAGCAACGATGGGACCAAATGCCTATTTGTTGGATAATGTAGTCAATAGTAAAGACATTCGTGAAGGCAATGCAGACGTAGAAATGATTGGTCTGGAAACCCCAGATGACGCGACCTTTATCGTGCAGTTGGAGCAGCCGCAGCCTTCGTTTTTATCCTTGATTTCCATCGGCTGGTTGGCACCGCAAAATCAAGCCTTTGTTGAAGAAAAAGGCGAGACCTATGCCCGGACAAGTGAAGATTTGTTGTATTCTGGTCCCTTTACTTTAACCGATTGGCAACAGACTGGAGATGAGTGGACGCTAGTGAAAAACGACCAATACTACGATGCTGATGTCGTTCAATTGGAGGAGATCAAAGGCTCCACCATCAAAGAAGAAAATACGGGGATCCAATTGTTTGAAAGCGGCGACCTTGATTTGCAAAAAATCAGCGGGATCTACGTCCAACAATACGGGGACAATGAAGAACTAGTTACGCAAAACGATGTGGCAAACTTTTTCTTAGACTTCAATAAAACCGCCAACGATGCCTTAGCAAATGTTCATGTGCGTAAAGCAATCGCGTTGGCGATCGACAAAGAAAGTCTCGTGGATAATGTGTTGAACGATGGAGCGAAAGTTTTAAATGGATTGATCCCTACTGGATTAGCTGCGAATCCAAATACTGGCGAAGATTTTCGAGCATATAGCGGTGATTATAATCTGTATGATTTAGAGGCTGCCAAGGAAGAGTGGGAAAAAGCCCAAGCGGAAATTGGTGAAAGTACGACGCTGCGTTTATTAGTGACAGATGATGACAATGGTCAAAAAATCGGGGAGTACTTGCAAAGCCAACTGCAAGAAAACTTGCCAGGCTTGTCGATCTCCATCAACAAACAGCCACGTGCCAGCTTGAATCAATCAAGAGCAAATAGTGATTATGAGCTTTCCGTTTCTGGCTGGATCGCTGGAAGCAGTGACATGGATATGTTCTTTATCTTATACAAAAACGGCGCTTCCTTTAACTACGGCGGCTATGTCAATGAAGAATATACGGCGTTGACGGAAGATGCGCGCACCGTTCATGCCAATGACCCCGATCAATATTTTGAAGATTACAAAGCGGCAGAAGAAATTTTGTTGGAGCAAGATGCTGCGCAAGTCCCTCTTTACCAAAGTGCTTCAAATTATCTGATCAAATCAAATGTTAAAGACATCCAATTCCCAGCTTATGGCGCGCATTTCTTTTTCCGCACCGCCTATGTTAGTGAATAAGGGGAAAAATAGTTGAATGAAACGCGCATGTTTATTCGATGAACATGCGCGTTTTGCAACAAAAAAAGCAGTTCAGAAAGCTGAACTGCTAAATGCGGAAGATGGGAGTTGAACCCACACGAGATAAACTCACACGCGCCTGAAGCGTGCGCGTCTGCCATTCCGCCACTTCCGCATAAGATAAAGATAATCCTTTCTAGGAAGAAATGCAAGTCCAATCTCACAAAAAGGAGCCCGCCAGCGGGGACTGGCGGGATAGGAGTAAAAATGAAAAAGTGTTAGGGTTGTTTGTTGGTATGCATTTATAATAGCGGGAAAATGTGAAAAAAAGTTGACGAATCAAACAGAATTCTGAGAAGAAATCGTCAAGAAAAAGTGAAACCATTTAAAACAGTCAGAAGACAAAAAGGAGCCCGCCAGCGGGGACTGGCGGGAAGGAGTAAAAATGAAAAAGTGTTAGGGTTGTTTGTTGGTATGCATTTATAATAGCGGGAAAATGTGAAAAAAAATTGACGAATCAAACAGAATTCTGAGAAGAAATCGCCAAGAAAAAGTGAAACCAGATAAAACAGTCAGAAGACAAAAAGGAGCCCGCCAGTGGGGACTGGCGGGAAGGAGTAAAAATGAAAAAGTGTTAGGGTTGTTTGTTGGTATACAAGTATCATACCGAGAAAATATGAAGAATTTTCGCGTGAAATTTAGAAATTGCGTGAATCTTTTGACAAATTATGGCTTCTGTTTGAATTTTTTCTTAAAAGAGAATTGACAAAAGGCACAAGCTTTGATAATTTTAATGAAACAAAATGCAAACGCGATGAAAAAGAAAGTAGAATCACGGGCGTTGTCTAGCAGAGAGTTCCAGCAGGTGAGAAGGAACGACAACAAATGATTTGAAAATGACTTTGGAGCGGATTTTCTGACTAATTAGGAAAATACGGTTGCCCCGTTAACAAGCGACAGTCTCCGAGTGTTTTCGGGTACTGAATGAGGTGAGGCCTGTGAAGGTTTTACAGATTAAGGTGGTACCGCAGGTGATGCCCTTAGCTTTGGCTAAGGGCTTTTTTTGTGTCTGTAGGGTCAGCTGTTTCATGCGAAGGTTTTGTTGAAAAGGAGAAAGGTTGTTGGGAGGAGAGAAAATGCACAAATTAGTGGTTCAAACCGATTTTGGTTTGCAAGATGGAGCGGTCAATGCGATGTACGGGGTAGCCTATCAAGTGGCACCGGAGCTGGTCATTGCGGATTTGACTCATGAGATCGAGCCATACAACATTCATGACGCCAGCTATCGCCTGCTGCAAAGCGTCACCTATTGGCCAGCAGGAACAGTCTTTGTTTCAGTGGTCGATCCTGGCGTAGGCTCTGATCGACGAAGTGTGGTTGCCAAGCTGGCGACCGGGCAGTTGGTTTTGACACCAGATAACGGCACCCTGACCTATTTAGCGACTTATATCGGAATCGCTGAACTTCGGGTGATCAATGAGGCAACTGAGCGTTTGGCAGGATCAGCCGAAAGCCATACGTTTCATGGTCGGGATGTTTATATGTATAACGCCGCTCGGCTCGCCAGCGGTGCCATCAGCTTTGAAGAGCTAGGAACACCTGAACCTAAAGAAGCGATCCAAGTTTTTGCCATTGAAAAGCCAAGCCAAACAGCTGAAACGATCACAGGGACGATCGATATTCTCGATATCCGCTTTGGTTCGTTGTGGACGAATATTCCCCACACGTTCTTTAAGCAATGGCAGGTCCAATACAATGAGTCGCTGCTCGTCAGTATCTACTACCAAGATACCCTGCGTTATCAAGAAGAAGTGCGTTTCGGACGCTCCTTTGCGCAAGTGGCAGAACAAGAACCCGTCTTATATGTCAATTCCTTGCTGAATATCGGTTTAGGGCTCAACTTGGCTTCATTTGCTGAAACCTATAAAATCGGGACTGGCACAAATTGGAAAATTACCCTCAAAAAAAGGAGAAATGAAAAATGAATCAATCAAAATTTACAGTAAAACACATTGTTGCAATCGGTATCGGTGCTGCGGTCTTTTTCGTCTTAAAACGTTTCGTCACGATCCCGACGGGGTTCCCAAATACAGATATCGCCACAGCCTATCCTTTCTTGGCGCTGTTAGGCGTTGTCTACGGTCCGATCGTGGCTGGTTTAGCAGGCTTTATCGGTCATGCTCTAGGAGATTTAACGACTTATGGTCCATGGTGGTCTTGGATCGCCGCCTCTGGGATCTTAGGGGTGTTCTTTGGACTTTTGACTCGTTGGATTCCAATCCAGCAAGGAACCTTTGGCGCTAAAGAAATTCGTACCTTCTTGATCGGTGAATCGATCGCAAATTTGGTCGTCTGGGTGATCATTGCCCCGATCGGGGATATTTTGATCTATGGCGAACCAGCGAACAAAGTCTTTACGCAAGGAGTCATTGCGGGATTGACCAATGCAGTCGTAACTGGGATAATCGGAGTGATCCTGCTAAAAGCCTATGCCCAAACCAAAACCAAAAAAGGCAGCTTGAGCAAGGAATCCTAACCAAAGAAATGTGTGAAGGCTAAAAATGAAACAAAAAATCATTCAATTTACGAATTTTTCTTTCCAATATGATGCACAAGCGGAACCGACCTTGAAAAACATCGATCTAACGATCTATGAAGGAGAAAAAGTCCTGATCGTCGGTGCCAGCGGTTCTGGCAAAAGTACATTAGGAAAATGTTTGAACGGTTTGATCCCGCAAAACGACAAAGGCAGTAGTACTGGAGCGTTGACGATCGGTACCAATACCTTTGGGCAAGCTTCCATCTACGAGCTGTCTTTGACCGTCGGCACGGTGCTGCAAGACACCGATAGCCAATTTGTAGGCTTGACCGTAGCAGAAGATATCGTGTTTTCATTGGAAAACGATCAGCGCAGTCAAGCAGTGATGCAAGAGGCGCTGCGTTTTTGGGCAGAAAAGACTGACTTAATGGATCATTTGGCGAAAAAACCGCAAGAATTATCGGGTGGCCAAAAGCAGCGTGTTTCAATGGCAGGTGTTTTGATCGATGAAACACCGATTCTACTGTTTGATGAGCCGCTAGCCAACTTGGATCCGCAAACAGGTGTGGAAGCCATCAAAATGATCGACCAGCTGTATCAAGAGAAGCGTTTTACCACCATCATCATTGAACACCGCTTAGAAGAAGTGCTAGCCGCCGCTGTCGATCGCATCATCGTGATGGAAGAAGGCCGCATCCTTGCCGACAGTACACCGAATGAACTATTAAAAACGGATATGCTACAGCAAGTCGGCATCCGTGAACCACTGTATTTAGCCGCTTTAAAAAAAGCGGGGGTTCCCGTGACCGACGCTGCTGATTTGGTCGCGGTAGAAGCATTTGCATCACCTGAGATTGCCGAAAAACTGACTCAGTTTCAAGAAAAATTTCCGAAACCGGCGCTTCCTAGCCACCAGCCACCGTTGTTGCAAGCAAAAAATCTATCGTTTTCCTACCAAGTGGGCAAACCCATTTTGCAGGCACTGGATTTTACCATCCATCAAGGAGAAATGATTAGTTTGGTCGGGCATAATGGCGCAGGAAAATCGACCTTGTCCCATTTGATTACCGGCTTTTTGACTCCGACTTCTGGCAAATTACTTTGGCAAGGAGCAGACATGGGCAATGATTCCATCAAAGAACGAGCGCAAAAAATCGGGTATGTTTTGCAAAATAGCAATCAAATGCTGTCAAAAAACTTCCTGTTTGACGAAGTTGCCTTAGGCTTGCGCAACCGCAACGTTCCAGAGGCTGAAATCACAGAAAAAGTTCACCAGACCTTGAAAATTTGTGGTCTTTATCCGTTTCGCTCATGGCCATTGTCGGCACTAAGTCATGGGCAAAAACGCCGAGCCGCCATTGCAGCGATCCTCGTCTTAGATCCTGAACTCATTTTATTGGATGAGCCGACAGCGGGACAAGACTATCGCCATTACACCGAAATGATGCAATTTTTACAGGAGTTGAACCAGCGGGGATTAACGATCGTTATGATCACCCACGATATGCACCTGATGTTGGAGTATACACAGCGGACGATCGTTTTGACGCAAGGAACGATTTTGCTGGACGCACCACCGGAAATTGTTTTAGCAGACAAACAAGTGGTGAGTGCCGCGAACCTCAAAGAAACCAGCTTGTATACACTGGCGACTCTTAACCAGCTGACAGATCCCGCCGCTTTTACTGCCGCCTTCATTGCCAGCGAGAAGGAGGGACACGATGGAGAGTAATCTAATCGGCTATCTTGACCGCAAAACGTGGATTCACCAATTAAGCGGTGCCGCAAAACTGATTTGTTTTTTGCTGCTATCCGTCATCGGGATGATCTCTTATGATACGCGTTTTCTCATTGGACTGGCATTGTTTTCGGTCTTTCTATTTGCCAGTGCTGGAATTCGCTACCGAGATATCGCTTTTGTATTGAAATTTATCATCTTTTTTTCGCTTTTGAATTTGGTGGCGGTCTATCTTTTCGCACCAGAATATGGGGTGGAGATCTACGGTACGCGCCACGTGATTTTTGAAGGGATCGGTCGGTATACATTGACCCAAGAGCAAGTGTTTTATGAGCTGAATCTGTTGATCAAATATTTTGTCACGATTCCCCCAGGGTTGATTTTCCTGTTTACCACTAATCCGAGTGAGTTGGCGTCTAGTATCAACCGCATCGGGATTTCCTACAAGATCGCCTATGCAGTCGCACTGGCTTTGCGTTACATCCCTGATATTCAAGATGATTTCCGGACCATTGCCAAAGCGCAGCAAGCACGGGGCGTGGAGCTTTCTAAAAAAGCACCTTTGCGCAAGCGAGTGGCAGGCAATGTCGCGATCGCGATTCCTTTGATTTTTTCCAGCTTGGAACGGATCGACCATATTTCTGCTGCTATGGAGCTAAGAAGGTTTGGTAAGCACAAGCAGCGTACCTGGCTGAAATCTAAGCCGATCCAAGGCAAAGATCTCTTGGCGATTGCTGTCGTTTGCTTGATCGTGGCCCTTGGATTGTTCTTGATGGTCCTTAATGGCGGACGCTTCTACAATCCGTTTCGTTAACAAATCAACACATGAAAATTTAAAAAAACGGGCTCTTTGTCAATAATGAAAGTGGTACGGATGAATCAGAATTGATTCATCCGTACCAGAAATGATCGAGCCAAAAAACGCAGGATAGTCAGTCAATTGACTTTAGCGAGTGCTACAATTGCTAAAGTCAGAGGCTGCTAGGTCTGCGTTTTTTTGCCGCTAAAAAAAGGAGCCCGCCAGCGGGGACTGGCGGGATAGGAGTAAAAATGAAAAAGTGTTAGGGTTGATTGTTGGTATGTATTGATAATAGCGGGAAAATGTGAAAAAAATAGGAAGAGAAAGCAATAGAAGTGTGTCAATCTGTTGATGATTTTCGTAAAACATTCCAGCGGAAGCCTTTTAGATCTTTGATTGACGGAAACATGAAATAAGGCTACACTGATGGCATCAAAGCAGTACAAGGAGGGGACAGGATGGATGCCATTACGATCAACGGACTAAGTAAACAATACAACAAGAAGTACGCCATCGAGAACGTATCATTGCAAGTGGCAGAAGGAGAGATTTTTGGCTTTATCGGACCAAATGGTGCGGGAAAATCAACGACCATCAAAGTATTGTTGAATTTTATCAAACCAGATGCAGGACAGGCGGCGATTTTTGGACGAGATTGCCAACAAGCAGTCAAAGAGATCAAAACGTTTACTGGGTATGTTTCCAGTGATGTACGGTTTTATTCAAAAATGACGACAGCAGAACTACTGGCATTTACGGCGGATTTTCATCAAGTCAAGCAGCCAAAAAAAGAGATTCAGGAGTTGATGGAGCTTTTTCAAATTGATCCAAACAAATCGATCGCAGAACTTTCTTTAGGGAACAAGAAAAAAGTCGGGCTTGCGAGCGCCTTGATTGCACAACCGAGAATGTTGATTTTAGATGAGCCGACCAATGGATTAGATCCCTTGATCCAAAAACGGCTGTTTGAAGAGCTTCTCAGAAGAAACAAACAGGGGATGACGATTTTTCTATCCAGTCATGATCTGCATGAAATTCAGACCTATGCCCATCGTACCGCCTTTATTCGTGAAGGACAGATCATCACCGTGAAAGAATTGAGTGAGGAAGAAAATTTCGGCAAAGTTGTAACGCTCACGAATGGGGGGAGCCTCTCATTAGCCGGCTTGGAAAACGTACAAGTTCTTGCTCAGGACTCACACACCGTGCGTTTTTTCTATCAAGGGGACATGAATCAGCTGGCACATTTTCTAACCAATCCTGCCATTAAAGAGTTCACGATCGAACACCCAACCCTTGAACAGCAATTTATGCTGCTCTATGAAGGAGGTTCTCAAAAATGACTTTAATGAAAATCGACCTTAAAAATACCTTCAAAGGCTGGCTAGTCTGGGCGATCCTTTTTGCAGCAATCATTTTTGCATTTACGGCTATCTATCCTCAAATGATCACGCCAGAAATGAAAACGTCCTTAGACCAGATGTTGGGCTCTTTCAGCCCAGAATTACTAGGCATCTTTAACATTCAACTGACAGGACCCTCAAGTTTGGTTTCTCCAACAGGTTTTTTCGGGTACTACTTTCAATACTTATTTATTGCTGCGTGTATTTATGGGATGCTTTTAGGCTTGAACAGTCTGATCACTGAAGAATCAGAAGGAACGATCGAGTATTTATACGCTCAGCCTATTAGCCGCAGAGAAATCGTTGGGTGGAAGTTCCTCGCTCGATTGTTGTTGCTGACTGGCTTTTGGCTGATTGCTTACGGCAGTAGTCTGGCCTCATTTGCTTTGTTCAAACTACCTGAAGATGACCTGTCCGCTTTTATAGAAGAAATCAGCAAAATCTTCGTTGCCGAGTACGGTGTCTTAGTCTTCTTCCTCTGTCTAGGTTTCTTTTTATCCACGATCTTGCGTTCCAGCAAACAAACCGCCAGCGTCGGCTTAGGCTGCGTGTTCGGTCTGTATTTGCTCGGTATCGTGGGGGAACTCTACGATAAATTGGAATGGCTGGCAGGACTTTCACCCGTCCGCATGGCATTACCCGTCCAACTAATGGATAACGGCGCCACATCAGTCCTATGGGTACTGCTGCTCGGTATCATCTGTTTCTTTGGCACCTTTTCCCGTTATGAGCGCAAAGACTTGCAGGTCTGAGTATATCAATCAAAAGACAAAAAAAGAGCCTGTCAGCGGGGACTGACAGGCAAAGGAGTAAAAATGAAAAAGTGTTAGGGTTGTTTGTTGGTATGCTTATATAATAGTCTCGAAATGTGAAAAAAGTATGACGAAGCAGGCACGTTTTTGCGAAAAAATCATTGCGAAAGTTAAGAAAGCGTAAAGCGTCCCTTCACCAAAAGGCTTGAAGGGGCAACAAGAACCTAAAATCACTCCGAAGCAGCAGGCGGTTCATGCTGTTTCGGAGTGATTTTTTAGTTGAAGCTACTTGCTCAAGTCAAGGCTATCGACATTAAAGGTGTCGCCATGTGCTAAGTCACCATAACGATAGCCACGGTTAAACCAGTCCACGCGTTGCTGCGATGTGCCGTGCGTAAAACTATCTGGAACAACATAGCCTTGGTATTCTTTTTGCAGCGTATCATCCCCGATAGCATTGGCAGCCGTGATCGCTTCTTGAATGTCGCCAGCTTCTAAGATCGGTTGTCCTTGATAGGTTTCACCTTGTAGATACTTTGCAAAAGTACCAGCTAAGTAGTCAGCTTGCAGTTCCAAACGAACGCTGTACTGATTGTATTCCTTTTCTGAAACTTGTTGGCGGATTTTGTCCAATTGTTGGGTGATTCCCAGCTCATTTTGCACATGATGACCGACTTCATGGGCGATGACATAGGCCATTGCGAAGTCGCCGCTTGCGCCATATTTATCGGAAAGCTCATTGGCAAAGCTCAGATCAAGGTACACATTCTCATCTGCTGGGCAATAAAACGGACCAACCTGTGACGTGGCATAGCCGCATGCCGACTGCACACTTCCCGTAAATAGTACGAGTGTCGGGTCCTGATAGGTTTCTTGCCGCTCTTGAAAAACGTCTTGCCAATAATCTTCTAAATAGCCGAACACGACTGCGGAAAATTCTTTTTCCTCCGTGTACTCACTGGTGCCCACATTTTCTGTCTGGTAATTGGCTGCTGGACCGCTGCCACCCAAGACATCCGGCAGCGAATTTAAATCACCACCGCTAAACAGGAAAAATAAAACAGCGATGATCACCGTACCGATCCCGCCACCAGCAGCCAGCATCCCGCCTGAGCCAGATGATCGCCCCGTTCGATCATCGACATTTCTGCTTTGTCTACCCCCACGCCATTTCATGTTATCTCCTCCTATATAAATCCTAGCTTAATTATAAGAGAAAGGCGGCAGATTGTGAAAAAAAGCGCCTTGAAATTGTTATAAAATGCCTGCAGGAGCCTTGAAAATCAAAGTGTACACTCCTTTTAATCATTCTTTAATCTAACAATTAGACTTCTAATTTGGTACAGTAGCAATAAAATAGAGGTAGAGGGTGAGCGTATGAAAATGAATTATTCGGGGACATCGGAACGAAGGATTTTGATTTTTAAACGGTTGATTGCTGGCGAGCACCTCAGCTATCAGCAGTTAGCAGAGGATTATTTCGTTTCCCGCAGCAGTATTGCAAAAGATATTTCTTATTTAAAAGAACTGTTTCAAAAAGAAAGCTTGCGCCTGAGATTTGATAATTCAGGTACATTTTTTGAAGGAAGTGAATCCCAGATCCATCGGGTGCTCAAACGCTTTTGCTTAATAATGCTGGATCAACCAGAGGCGTTTTCCTTGTTGGTGGAACCTGCGAAATACCAGGAAGTAAATCAGGCGTTTCGTCGAGCGTTAATGGAAAAACAAGTGGAAATGCCCGACAGCTACATCCAAAGTATCGTCCTTTCCATCGTGCTGCTGATCGAACGGGCGAGTCATGCGGAAAACTTAGTGATTGAAGAAAATCGCCAAGTGGGGAAGCTGTTTTTGGAGTTCGACAAATATCCGTTAGTCTATGAGCTACTGAAAGAAATCGAAGAACAGCACATTTATCAATTTTCACCAAAAGAAGTGCAATATCTAACCTATCTGATTGTCGGTAGCGGCTTGAAATTTTTTATGAAAAGTGAAAAAGTTCCTTTCGTCTTTCGGGGAAAAGTGCGCAACTTGATTCAAAAAATCAGCGAAGGCTTAGGCACCGACTTGACCCAAGACAATCGATTGGAAGAAGATGTGACGATCCATCTGTATCAACTGCTGTTGCGGATCGAAGCGCAAACCACAGTCATCAACCCTTTGTTAGAGGAAATTAAACAAAACTATCCTGCCTTGTATGGCGTGGTCTGGTTCTCGCTCCATGATTTCTTGAAAGCGTATCAAGTGGGGATCTCTGATGATGAGATCGGATTTGTCACGATCCATTTTCAAGCAGCGATCGAGCGAATGCGCCGCATGAACAAAATCATTTTTGTCTGTCCCAATGGCGTCGGCACTAGCTCGTTTGTCTCTGCGAAAATTCGTCGCATTCTGCCAGAGATCGACAGTATCGAAACCGTTTCAGTAGAAAAATTAAAGCAGATGGACATCTCGGCGATCGATTTTATTATTTCAACCATCGATCTCGTAGGGATTCAAAAACCTGTGGTGCGGATCTCGCCTATGGTGACCAATCGTGACATGAAGCGGATCATGAATCACTACATCGATTTAGTCATCGATAATGAGGCGGCGGTCGATCAAAATGGTTTACTTCTTCAAGCCCAATCGATGATCCAGCCAACGGTCTTTTTCGAGCGATTTGCCAGCAAAACAGAAGCCATCAATTTTCTGATCGAACAAACCCCTTTTAGTGATGAAAAACGAAAAGCGCAGTTTCAGCAATCCGTCATTGAAAGAGAGCAGCTACAATCAACCTATTTAGATAATGGCTTTGCCATCCCTCATGGCAATCCGAATTATGTCGAAAAAACAGCCATCTCGATTTTGCTTTTGGATCAGCCAGTAGAATGGGGCAACCAAAAAGCCGACATCATTATTTTATTGATGATCCGAGAGGATGAGACGCAAAAGGTGGAACCAATGATGAAATTGATCATGCAAGGAATCGAAAACAAAGAATGGTTCCTATCAAAAATGTTGGAGGTTAAATCAGAATGAAAGTGAAGGATTCTTTGCCTGAAAAGCATATACAAACGGATGAGACAGTGGCAGATTGGCGCTCAGCCGTAAAATTAGCCAGTCAGCCCTTGCTGGATGAAGCGCTGATCACGTCAGAATACATCGAAGCGATGATTCAAAGTGTGGAAGAAAATGGTCCTTACATGGTGTTGGCGGATTACTTTGCGCTGATGCATGCCCGTCCTGGAGAAGGCGTTTTGGAACAAAGTATGAGCCTTTTAGTAACGAAACAGCCCATCGATCTTGAGGGCAAACCGGTGCGGATATTTCTTGTCTTAGCCGCCGCAGATAGCCAAAGCCATCTAGAAAGCTTGAAAGAGATCATGGCAATCTTTATGGATGAAGAAAAATACAACGTGATATTAAATGGCGATCGGGAACAAATTTGTCAATTATTCCAATAGGAGGAAAAGGATATGAAAATTTTAGCAGTATGTGGATTTGGTGTAGGAAGCTCAATGGTATTGAAAATGACGATCGACAAGGTGATCAAAGAGTTAGGGTTGACGGCAACTGCCGAGAATACTGATTTATCGACGGCAAAAGCGACACCAGCAGATGTTTATTTTACGAGTAATGAATTATTGAATGAGTTAAAAGCATCCGTGAAAGCACCCGTTTATCCAATCAAAAAGTATATGGATAAAGAAGAAGTCAAACAGCAAATGGAAAAATTTTTAGCTGAAAGAGAGGGATAATCATGAATTTTGTCACGGATTATATTTTAAAAAATCCGCCAGTCCTACTGGGGATCATTGCCATGATTGGGTTATTGGTACAAAGAAAACCTTTTGCAGAAGTCGTCAAAGGAACCTTAACAGCTTCCTTCGGGATGGTGGCATTGACGGCTGGGGTAAATATGTTGGTGGGAACGATCGCACCGATCAATGCAGCGGTTCAAACCCAATTAGGCGTTGCTGTGTCAGATGGGCTATCTGACATCACCTTTACGGCAGAATACGGCGGAACAGTAGGTTTAGCGATGTTTTTCGGACTTGTCATTCATTTATTGATTGCTCGCTTTACACCTGTGAAGACGATTTTCCTCACCGGCCACATGTTGTGGTGGTTCCCATTTGTTATCGTCGCTGGGGGCGTTGAAGGCGGACTTACCGGAATCCCACTGTTGATTTTAGGGGTGGTTCTATCTGCTTGCTACTGGTCCTTCATGCCATGGATCATGCGTAAATATGTATGGGATGCCACAGGCGATGATTCATTCTTGATCGGTCATCCAACGGGGATCTTGTCATTGGTTTCAGGCTTTGTTGCAAAACGGGTCGGAAACAAAGAAAAATCGACGGAAGATTTGAAAGTGCCTGAAAATCTCTCGTTTTTCCGTGAAATATCGATTACTGGCGCGTTAGTGATGTTTTTGATGAATATCGTTATCGGTTTGATTGCGCCCGTATTAGTTCCTGAAGGGGGCAACTTGGTGATGTTTGCGGTTGATGCTGGCTTGAACTTCGGTGCAGGACTATTGATCATGTTGTATGGGGTACGTCTATTGATCAACCAAATCATTCCCGCCTTTCAAGGGATCGCAGAAAAAGTCGTTCCTGGAGCGAAACCAGCTTTTGATGTGCCCATCTTGTTCAACTATCGTCCAAATGCTGTAATCATCGGCTTTATCGTGGCGATGATCACCTCAACGATTTTAGTGGTCATTGCCAATACCACCAACGTCTTTGGCATTTTGATCGTTCCTTTAGTCATCACCAGCTTCTTTGAATGTGGCGGTGCTGCGGTGATCGGCGAAGGACAAGGGGGCTTGCGAGGTGCCATTATTGGTACGATCACAGCTTCTGTCGTTATGGTAGCACTCGTTGGGATCTCTGCAGCGATGTTCTCAACGACGATTCAAAACTGGATCTTGATTTTCGGTGGGAACGATTTATCTCTATGGGGCATCCTTGGTGAATTGATCGGCAAGCTGTTTGGAGGGTTTTAAATGTTTCAATACTTTGAAAAAGCAAAAGAACTATTGTCTATTGTAGAAGAAAAAGAAGCACCAGCGATTGAGCAAGCCATTGAATTGCTGACGCAAGCCAACTTGACCAAAAAAGCCATCTACATTTTTGGCGCTAGTCACGCTGGGATCTTAGCCGAAGAGATGTATTATCGAGCAGGCGGCATGATGACGATCAACGCGATCTTTGGAAGAGAACTGATGCTTGATCGCAGCCCAATCACCTTCACTAGTAAAATGGAGCGCTTAGAAGGCTACGGTAGTGCCTTGGCGGCGATCCAGCCCTTTACAGCAGGCGATGTGCTGATCTTGCATTCGGTGTCTGGGCGAAACCCAGTTATCATCGATATGGCGCTTCATGCCAAAGAAAAAGGGGTCAAGATCATCGCATTAACGAACCTTACCTATTCGAAAACAGTCAGCAGCCGTCATACATCAGGCTTGCGTTTGTTTGAAACGGCGGATATCGTCATCGACAATCATGGGGAGATTGGCGATGCAGCGTGTACGATTCCAGACGTAGAACAAAAAGTCGGACCTACATCCACCGTAGTCGGCGCAACGATCTTAAATGCGATCATCGTTGAAGTTTGCCAAAAACTAAAAGAAGCCGGTGTCGACTATCCGCCGATTTTTTACTCAGCGAACCTAGACGGCGGGGATGAATTGAACCAGTCCCTGTTTGAAAAGTACCAAGAAGCGATCCATTATCAGCTGTAAGTCAAGAGTTAGTCGTTCCTTAGCGAACTAAGACGGTCAAAGAAACCATTCAAGACATTTTCTCCTTGCGAGAGAATGTCTTTTTTTGCTTACTTGTTAGAAAAGGGCAGGAGTATAGGGATGAAAAAGCGATTCAAGCAAAGAAGACTTAAATTGGAATTATATATTTTTACTTAATAATGGTCTTTAAAAATAAAAATATATAAAATAATAGCTAAAATGTGAATAAAATACTGCGAAAACGATTGTTGTTTAACTTCCCGCTCGGTATAATTAGCTTGGGAGCTACAGCAAGACAACAAATAATGAATAAAAAATCTACAAACCGTTGATTAGAAAGGAGCAGCTTATGGAGTAGGTAGTGGGTATGGATTTTTCGATAAGAAGGAGAGGAAGAATGTGAAAAAAGAAAAGAGAATGTTTGGTGATAAAAGTTATTGTGAAGAAACAGACAAGCGAAGGAGTCGGAAACTACATAAGTATCTGCTTGTCGGACTGATCGTTGTCCTTGTACTTAATCTATTTCCATTTGGTCGTTATGCTGACAATGTGGTAGAAGCCGTTACTTCTACAGAACAAAAGCAAAATAGTGAAGATGGTATCGAATATACAGAGATTCATTCAGCAGAAGAATTAGATACCTTAATACGTAAGGAACTAAACGGGAATTTTAAGCTAGTTAAGGACATTGATCTATCCGACTATCGTTCTAATACAAATACTGCGAATCAAGGATGGCTACCGATCTCAAACTTTACGGGTGTGTTCAATGGTAATGGCCATACGATCAGTGGGTTGCGGATAAATCGAACAGGTAGTAGTTTTTTAGGTTTATTTGGTTCAGTCAATGGAGCGACAATCAAAAATGTGACCGTTGCACTTGGTGGAGATATCCTAGGATCTTCCGCTGTTGGTGTCATTGCAGGGCGAACGACGCATGTAACAAACAATGGTGCCGTTTTAGAAAACAATCAGGTGATTGGCAACGGGCATACAGTTAGAGCCACGGCGCTGCTTGGGTATGCAGGCGGGCTGATTGGTTATTCTGGAGATAATACACGACTGGAAAACAATCAGGTTGACCATATCAATGTCCTGACAAATGGCGTTAGCAATTACGCCGGAGGACTTGTCGGTGCTGCTCGTAACTCTTCATTATTCGATAATGCAATCAATCGTGCCAAGGTAGAGGCGTATTCCTATGCTGGAGGGATAGCTGGGGTTACTTATGGATACTCTGCTCAGGCGCACAGCAATGGCACATTAGTAACGAAAAACATTGTCGATACTGAAAGCAGCGTACAGGGAAGAGGCTCCTATGCCGGTGGGGCAATTGGGGCAATTTATGAAGGCAGTGAAGTGCGGCAAACACTGACGCATGCGAAAATAAACGGCAAAGGATCCTACAATGGCGGCTTTGCTGGAGTCATTTACAATCGTTCAAAGGTTGACCAGTCTGCGGCTTATGGTTCTGTCGAGGCTGTGCGCTATACAGGTGGCTTTGTCGGAGCATTGTATAACTCGGCCTCTGTAAGTAATTCTTACGCACGAGGAGCAGTGACTGGAACGACCGAACTAGGTGGTTTTGTTGGTACATTCTATGATTCTGCGATCATTGAAAACAGCTATGCAGCGAATACGATCCATACGGATGAAAGAAATCAAGAGCGTGCCGGTGCTTTTGCCGGTCAACATCTTGGCACACGGCAACAATATGCAGGGACGAATTATTTTGATCAGCAAATAGCTGGTATCGCACAAAATTTAAGTAATGCAGGCGGCGAGCAAACGAGTGGAGCTAGACCTCAAGGAAAAGATACGCAAGAATTTTCACAGTCAGGGACATTCGATGGGTGGGACTTTGAAGATACTTGGATCATTGATAAGGGCTATCCAGTATTTCAATTTTCCTATAAAGAACTTGACATTCCAAAGGAGATCGAAGAACCCATGATCATTGTTCATACAGCGTTTCCAGAAGGAGAAGTCACTGTCCCATTCATTGACATTGAGTATACAGCAACCCCAACAATAGGCAATGAGATTATAGAAGTCTATGTGAAGATCAACGGTAATTTTGATAGTTATTTGTATCTGAAAGGCGGGAATGGTATTACGCCCAAGGGTGAGTTGGGCACAGGGAGAGTCTTTTTCCGACCGATACAAGGAGAAAATCATATTGAGGTCGTGGCTTTTGATAGTAGTGGTGTGACAGGAAGTTATAAAGTTGATCAGCCTGTGAAAGTGGTGGAACATCCTGTTCCAGATTCACCAAAACCAGAAGAAATTAGTACGGAGTTCTTTTGGGAAGATGAACGCACCTTTGTGAATAATCGCTTCCAGTTATGGCTTACAGGAGCTACCGTTGAGGAAAGAAAAAATGTGACGCCAGAGATGATTGAAGAAGCACTTGCTTCCATTGATGCCACTTTATTGATCGAACCTGATTGGCTCGGTCAGCTTACTGTTCAAGTGAAAGAAAGTACAGCAGAAGAGCTGATTGAAATGATTGAAGATGTGATAGAAAAATTTCCAGAAGTCTTTGAAAATGGCAATCTTGATACATTAGATGATGCATCAATCGACGAAGTCACCCCTGTGGAAACAATGAGCAATAAGGAATATTTTCCTGACGATCCATGGTGGAATAACGGTGAATGGGGGCTACGTGCGATTAATTTACCCGAAGCATGGGCGTCATTTGGCACACATGAAAGGGAGAATGTCAAAGTAGGAATTATCGATGATGGTGTATGGGGGGAGCACGAGGATCTACAAATACCAGCTGGAAATATTCAAAATGATCCCAGAGCTAAAACAAATACGGATCTATTTACAGCCGATCATGGTACGCATGTTATGGGAACGATCGGAGCCATTCAAGATAATCAACTAGGAGTTAGTGGAGTAATTAATATTTCACGACAGAATCTTCTTAGTTATAATTCGTTTGATAGGATAGCTACAGATAGAAACACGGGTAAAAAATCTTTAACAACCAGTGCTAATGCTCAATTAAGTGGTTTAAAATGGAATGTCATAAGCGGTTCCAAAGTAATCAATGCAAGTATTGGCTCAAATAAGGGGGTTAAACCATTACCACAGATTAGTTTTTTTAATCCTTTTATAAAAATAACTCAGAACTTAGCTAGTGCTCAATATGAGTTCGTGATTATCCATGCTGCAGGGAACAGTACAATGGATGCTAAATATACAACGTCTTTTTCTAACATTAGAGAAAACCATGCATTAAGAGAACGAATAATAACAGTAGGAGCAACAATGACTGAGAACAATCAAATTGAAATGTGGAGCGATTCAAATTATGGAACGATTATAGATGTTGTTGCTCCAGGGCATAGTATAAAAAGTACTTCATCGGTTAGTAAAGACTTATATGTTCATAAGAGTGGAACGTCCATGGCAGCACCTCATGTTGCTGGTCTTGCCGCTCTTGTATGGTCGGAAAATCCAGGACTTTCGAGTGCACAAGTTAAAGAGGTCATCACCCAATCTGCAAAAAGGTCTGGCACAGAGGTTAAAGAAACTAGGGCAGATCTTCCTAAACTAACATACTATCAAGTAGATGCTCATGCTGCACTAAGTCAAGCTCGTGGAGTAAATCCAGATATTGATACGGTTCTCATTCGTGGAAAAGTTTGTCTAGAATCTAATGGTCATATGGTCGAAAATGCTCGTGTTCATTTGTATCAGAATAATGAACTATTAGAACGAACATGGACAGATCAAGGGGGAGAGTTTCGATTCCACAATCAAACGCCCGGTCATGATTACCGAATAACAGTGCACTACCCATGGCATGCAGCTGCCAGAATCAATAATCTTTCAACTACTGCTGGCAGTCAAGAAACGAATGTAGGGCTAATTTTCCTCCATGAATCTTCTTATGTAGGAATTGACACTGTCTTTTTATTAGATGATTCTGGCAGTATCAGCGCGAATAATTTTAGGCAGATGACTAATGAAGTACAGGCATTATTTTTAAATGAAGATGCTTTTACGAGTGACGATCGGATTAGCTTGTTTACCTTTAATTCTAGAGTAAATCTACATTTCTCATTTTTAAATCCTTTACTTGCAGCTGAGCGGCTTCCTAGGCAAGTTGGCGGTAGTACTGCATTAAACCAAGCAATTGCGCAAGGTAACCAAGAATTTGAACAGTATAGACGAAAAAACGCAAAAAAAGTAATGGTTGTTCTTACAGATGGACACAATAATATTTCAGGTCCCCCAGAGGCAGAGTTGATCCAACAGGCTAAAGAAAACGATGTAACAATCTTTTCTATAGGGGTGGGGAATAATCTAAATCAACGCTTTCTCGAAAATATTGCAAAAGAAACAGATGGTGAATTCTTCCATATCTCTAACTTCCAACAATTAGCAGAAATTTTTGAAAAAATTCGTTACGAACTATTTGACGAAGATATCCAAAAGCTGCAAATCGAACTTTCAGATACTATTGCTCAAAATCTTCAGACGACCAATGTGGAGTCTGAACGTTTAGTAGCATAGAGTTCTTTTTAAGGAATATGAATTTGTTGTTCATCAAATGGTTATCAATTAGTTTTTTTACTAGTGAAAAATAATCATTTGATGGACATTTTTCATAAACTTCGAAAACCTTAGATGTAAGGAGTGAATTGAATGCAATCAGATCAACGCATAACCGCAATGAATAAGAAAGAGACTGATAGAGCAAATCCCTTATGTATCATTCTTTGTATTTTATTAATTTGTTTCACCATCTGTCACTTTTTAGTTTTACCTGTAAAAGCAGCCGAAGTTTCAGATACTGATTCAATTCAGATAGAAGGCACCTTAGCCGCCATCCTCAACAGCGAAAGAATTAATCCAGAACCCACAGAGCCGCTCACTGAACCATTGCTGGAAATCGTCACAGAGCTACCTGATTCAGAATTAATGATTCCCTTTTTTGAATTGATTTATGCAGTGACACCAAGCGAGGGGGAAATGCTGAAAGAAGTCTATGTCAATGTGAACGATGAATATGATCGGCATTTGTATCAAAGAGCGATAGGGGAGCCGAAGGTCACGGAGCGAACATTTGGTGAGGCACGACTCTTTCTCTCTAGTGACCAACAGGAAAGTAAATTTGAGTTGGTCGCCGTCGATAGCAGTAACAAAAGGACTTATTATCCCATAGAGCAGTCATTTTGGTTATCGGAAAATCCCGAGCCGCCGTTGCCGACTATTGCCGACATATCAATCCTTGATCGTTATGAAGGAAAGATAGCTTTTGTACATAATCGTCTCCATCTCCAATATAATGACGAGATACTTACAGGAATAAACGAGCAAAACGGCGAAACGAGTTTAGATCAGCTGTTGGATGAACTTTCTTACTATGACATGGCGTTGATTGCTGGACCAAACAAGAATGAGAGAGTAACGATTCAGTTAAAGCAAACTCCTTATAGAGAGCTTAATAGATTTATTCGTGATTTAGAAACATTTACTGAGGATATTGTTACCGATGGAGAAATTGAAGAGATGACTTTAGCTGAGGTGGACCAGTTACCCAAAACAGCAGCACCCGTCGATCGCTCGGTTGAGTTTAAACGGCATATGTTAAAAATCGGCTGGGTACCGGGCTTGTTTTTCCGAAGGTATCAGGACAACGTGGTAGGTTTCAAGCTGCATGAAGAAACCATTTTTTTAAATCCCGAGTCGTTTCCTGAAACTTATCTCAGTATGAAACTGATAAATGAAAAAATCGACGAAGCTGTTGCAGCGATTGATGGCATTCGTTTAGAAGAAAATCGACTTTCTTATCCTTATGTGCAAATAGCTGTAGGAGGAAATACACCAAGGAATTTAGTGAAGAAAGGGCAGCAACTACTGACGAATTATCCCGAAGTCTTTTCAAAAGGGTATGTAATAATCAGAGGAAGGCAAAATTTTTATGGCTATACTACCACAGACGAATACAAACGACGATGGCGTGTTATGAGTATCTTTGAAGAACGGAACTACCCTATCTGGGCAATCATCAACCCGAACGGCACAGTTTCGTCGTTAACGAGTATGGGTTGGCACGGCGTGACTGTCAGCATGGCGTTAGTGATAGGATTTGGTTCTATCGGCTTTATTGTGTTTATATTTGAATTTTTTGCTTGTCAAAGGGCAGAAAAACGGAAGAGGAATAGGGAACCAGGTAAAAACTGATACCCGTTTGTCATTCTTAAAATCTGAAAGAATTCTGTTACCTCTAAAGAAGAAAGGAGCAAAGTGAATGCAAGTCGCTGCGAAAATAAATTCAACCGACGAGAAAGGTATTAAAAACCTCTTTCGCAACCATAAAATCTTTTGTTTGTGTTTCTTTTCTCTTGCCATCTATCATATGACCAGTTGGCAAGTATCAGCAGTCGAAGTACCAACCGGCCAGTCTCAAGGCGTCTTAGCCGACATCTTCAACAGCGAAAGGAATACCCCAGAACCCACAGAGCCACTCACTGAACCATTGCTAGAAATCGTCACAGAGCTACCCGATTCAGAACTAATGATTCCCTTTTTTGAATTGATTTATGCAGTGACACCAAGTGAGGGGGAAATGCTGAAAGAAGTCTATGTCAATGTGAACGGTGAATATGATCGGCATTTGTATCAAAGAGCGATAGGAGAGCCAAAGTTCACGGAGCGAACATTTGGTGAGGCGAGGCTTTTTCTCTCTAGTGACCAACAGGAAAGTAAATTTGAATTGGTCGCCGTCGATAGTAGTAACAAAAGGACTTATTATCCCATAGAGCAGTCATTTTGGTTATCGGAAAATCCCGAGCCGCCGTTGCCGACTATCGCTGATGTAACGACGGAAGATTATTATGGGGAAGAAGTGACCTTCATTAACAATCGGCTTCATCTCCAATTGAATAATGAGAAATTCGTGCAAGAAAATGAAGTGAATGCCGAAAAATTTTTAGATGATTTGCTTGATGAACTTGCATATTACGACATGGTATTGATTGCTGGTCCAGACAAGAATGCCCGAGTAACGATTCAGTTAAAACAAACTCCTTATAGAGAGCTTAATAGATTTATTCGTGATTTAGAAACATTTACTGAGGATATTGTTACCGATGGAGAAATTGAAGAAATGACTTTAGCAGCAGCAGAACGATTACCGAGGACAGAGGAACCTGTCAATCGTTCTGTAGAATTCAAACCAGAGATGCTAAAAATCGGCTGGGTACCAGGTTTGTTTTTCCGAAGATATCAGGACAATGTAGTAGGTTTCAAGCTGCATGAAGAAACCACATTTTTAAGTCCAGAATCATTTCCTGAAACTTATCTCAGCAAGGCACTGATAAACGAAAAAATCGATGAAGCTGTTGCAGCGATTGGCGGCGTTCGTTTAGAAGAAAATCGACTTTCTTATCCTTATGTGCAAATAGCTGTAGGAGGAAATACACCAAGGAATTTAGTGAAGAAAGGGCAACAACTACTGACGAATTATCCCGAAGTCTTTTCAAAAGGGTATGTAATAATCAGAGGAAGGCAAAATAATTATGGCTATACTACCACAGCCGAATACAAACGACGATGGCGTGTTATGAGCACCTTTGAAGAACGGAACTATCCTATCTGGGCGACCATCAATAGGAATGGCACAGTATCATCCATATACAAAATGGGCTTAAGAGGGCTGCCGACTATCGTGAAACTACTAGGAGGCGCCGGTCTATTTTGTGGCATTCTGAATTTCGCCATCTTCATTTACCGAAAAAGACCTCCTCGCAAGAAACACGAGTTTTGGGGATAACGTTCATTGATTGGCATGTGGAAAGTCCTTTCAAGCTGAAGGAGAACGGGGGAAACGCTGTTGTCTTTAAGTGTCGAAACAGTGAAGGACAACCTTCTTTCGAGAAACCAACATTCGATTAAAAGCTGTGATGAACGCCTAGCTGACGCTTGTCGCCTTTAAGAAAATCGAAGTGCTAGCAAGGGAATTTCTGCCAAAAAGAATATTTTGATCGTACGACTTTGATCCACGCAAAGCTAACCACTGGAGCCTTGGTTACATAAAAAACCTCTCAAAAGCAGCTGGTCGCTGATTTTTGAGAGGTTTTGTCTACCAAGAGATAGCTATGGTGTTTTTTCCAGTTGAAATTGTTTATTCAAATTCTTCATACTCATTTGGGTCTTGACTATCGATGCGGCCGTCTGCTTTGTTTAACTGATTGATTTGATTGATTTCATCTTCAGTCAGTTCAAAGTCGAAGATCGCAAGATTTTCTCGTTGATGGGCGAGGTTTCTTGATTTTGGAAGGGGCAAAATGCCACGATCCACATGCCAGCGCAAGATGATTTGACCAGCGGATTTTTGGTATTTCTCAGCTAATTCAGTGATCAGTGGTTCTTTCAGGGCATCGCTGCCACGACCTAATGGGCTCCAAGCTTCCGTTACGATGCCGCGCTTTTTGTTTTCTGCGACCATCCGTTCTTGGACCCAGTAAGGATGGATCTCAATTTGATTTAGTGCAGGGGTCACACCAGTTGCTTCAATGATGGCATCCAAATGTTCTGGTTCAAAATTGGAAACGCCGATGGAACGGATCAAGCCTAATTTTTGGGCGGTCACTAAGGCTTGCCAAGCTTCGACATATTTGCCGCGTTTTGGTAATGGCCAGTGGATCAAAAAGGCATCGAAGTAGTCGAGCCCCATGCGAGCAAGGGATTCTTGAATGCTGGTTAAGGCATCATCATAGCCATGGTATTTTCCTGGTAATTTTGAGGTGATATAAAATTCTGAACGTGGGATACCAGAGCGACGGATCGCTTTGCCGACAATGCCTTCATTGTCATAATTGGTTGAAGAATCGATCAAGCGATACCCGTCGGCGATCGCTGCTTGCAGCTGGCTCAATCCTTCTTCACCGCGGATCTGATAGGTACCGATACCCACTGCGGGGCGTAAATTGCCGTCGTTTAATGTCAGTAAAGGTGCTTTCATAAAATGATTCCTCCTTTTCTTTTCTACATTCTACTCTAACGCTTTTTTGACAGGAACGTAACCAACTTGCTCAAGCAGACAAAGAAAAAAGAGCAACGGTTTCTGTTTCAGAAACAATTGCTCTTTTTGATCAAATTATTTTTCAGGCGGTGTGCCATACATTTTTGGTGTGACTTGATCGAGTTTTGGCGCTTTTCCTTCGACTTTTGGTTCGTCTAGCCATTGGTATTCGCCTTCACCATCAAGGGCTTTGCCTTTCGCCCAAGAGCCTTCTTTGCTTTGGTCGCCTTCTGAGAAGTTATAGAAATCATAAGCGATATCTAAGCGTTCGTTTTTGCGGTCAAAGGTAGTCGGCACTAAAATTGAGCCTTCGTTTTCTTCCAATTCTTTCACGGCAGCTGCCCAGAGATTTTGGTGGTAGCTATCACGCGCTAATAAGACCGAAAGTAAGTCTTTGACCCCACGGTCATCGATCATTTCATAGATGCGTGCTACTTGCAGACGACCTTGTGATTCCGCATTTAAGTTGGCACGGAAATCAGCAAGTAAGTTGCCACTAGCAATGATATACGCACCTGACCATGGATTGCCGACGCTATCAGCAGGACGTGGTCCTAAGCCGGCAACGATGGCATGTTGCGGATTCATTCCAGAAATGATCGCACCGATCGTTGGGTCTTTTTTCATAGCCGCTTCTTGATCTTCCACAGGTGCACCTTCCAGTAGACGTGCAACCATCGTTGCTAACATTTCAACGTGTCCAAGCTCTTCAGTAGCGATATCCATTAACATGTCTTTGTATTTTTCTTCCCCACGGCAGCTCCATCCTTGGAATAAGTATTGCATGGCAACACTCATTTCTCCATATTGTCCACCGATTAATTCTTGAAGGTATTTCGCAACTAACGGATTTGGTTTTTCTGGTTTAGCTTCAAACTGTAATTCTTTCTGATGACGAAACATACGATTCCTCCTAAAATTTTTTATTGGGCCCATAAAAAGTTTCTCATGAATCGAAACGTTCGTCTAATAAAACGCACTTTGCCAAAATGAAAAAAGCATTGAAAAGAAAAGCCATTTATTTTGACAAAAAGCCTGAAGCGTTAGATAGTTAAATTAAGAGAGAATTAGAAAAGGAGCGAGTCACCATGTTTCAGTATTACAAAATGGAAGACCGAAAAATAAGGAAATCTTCGGAGGAGGATTACAATTGGCTAGTGGTTTCTGGCACAGATCCAGAGGAACAACGCCACTTGTTAGATAAGTATCAACTGCCCGAAGATATTTTTATTGGCGCCAATGAACCGGAAGAAGTGTCGCGGTTGGAATACTTGCGCAACACTAAGTTGAATCATCCGATTCTCTATACCCTGATCGATTTATCGGAAGTGACTGAGGATCGAATCGAAGACCGTCTTGAGCCTGTGACTTTTATCTACACCAAAGATCTGTTGATCACGTATGTCTCTCATCAATCCAATCTGATCAAACGATTGATCGAAAAGCATGAGCAAGACATTCAACGGTATGAAGATATTGTTGCCTACTCGACGCTGATGATCTACACCCATTACATCAAAGGTCTGCAGGAAATGAAGAAACAGATTGATGCACTAGATGAAGCAGCCCGTAAAACGACGGAAAACAACGAATTGTTTAATTTAGCCGATACCGAACGAGACATGGTCTATCTGGATCACACCTTGCGGGACCAAAACCATACTGTCGATCGTTTGATGGATCGCAAAGAATTTTTGGATCGTTTGGATAATGAAGCACTCGTTTATGACATCAAGCTGCGGCAGAAATTTGCCATGAAAATGGTCACCATCTATCGCGACTTGCTAGAAACCATCGGTGGCTTGTTCTCTGATATGATGGACAACAATCTAAACCATCTGATGAAATACTTAGATTCTGCGGCATTAGTGGTGGCTGTGCCGTCCTTGATCGCGGGGCTATGGGGGATCAACACCGGGGGACTGCCAGGAAAAGACAATGCCATCGGCACGATCATTGTCTTTGGTTTGGCTATATTAGTCGGCATTTTAACTGCCGTCTACTTGTCACGAAAAGACTTTTCAAAATAAAAAGCGCCGCTGCTCTGTTGCACCATTCATCCATAAAAGGAGAAAGGTGTGACGAAGCAGTCGGCACTTTTTTTATTTTAGTCCGCTGTCTAAATTGCTATCGAGAATCCAGCGCTGAAAGGCGAGGAAGACCAGCAGCAAAGGCAAAATGGAAATTACCGAGGCAGCGATCAAAATCGTCCAATTGATATTTTCCGCACCCACCAAGCTGCGGATCGCCACTTGCAAGGTGTATTTTTTCGGATCATTCAAGACGATCAAGGGCCAGATATAATCATTCCACCGCCACTGGAAGGAAAAGATCCCCAGTGTCATAATGATTGGTCGGGCAATCGGCAGCATGATTTTCAAAAAGATCATCCCATCCGAAGCGCCATCGATGCGGGCTGATTCAATCAGATCGTCAGGAACGGAGACGAAAAAGGTTCGGAACATAAAGATACCTGTTGCTGTATTGATGGAAGGGATGATGATCCCCAATAAGTTATCATATAAGCCTAGCGAACGAATGACAGAAAACGTTGGGTTCATGATAACTTCCGTCGGCAGCATGGTGGTGGCGATGATACAGATGAAGAAAAAACGCAGCCATTTGGCATCGTATTTTGCAAAGGCATAGCCACAGGCGGCGCTGACTAGGATCGTCAATAAAGTGGTGACCACCGCTGAAATCAACGTATTATTGAAGTAACGAAAGAAATCCAATGTTGTCCAAGCATCAATAAAGTTTTGAATGGTTGGATTTTCAGGAATGATTTTCAAGGGATAAGCAAATAGTTCAGTCCCTGGTTTAAAGGCACTTAATAAGAACCAAAGTAGTGGGAAAAGGTACAGCAGGGAAGTGATGATCAGTGCCAGCGTTAAAAAAAACATCGCTGACTTTCTTGTGACAGGTCGTTTGGTTTTGATGGTCTTAGATGTCATTCTTGCCGCCTCCAATCTTCATTTGTGCTAAGCCTAACAGTAAAAGAATCACGAAAAGTACCATGGAGGCAGCACTGGCATAGCCGACCCGCATTTTGTCAAACCCAGTCGTATAGATATATTGCACGATCAACATGTTGTCGGTTCCTGGACCACCATTGGTCAGCGATTGCACGAGGGCGAACTCTTTCATAGCGCCGATCGAAGCCAATAAGATGACCATAAAGGAAGTCGGCCGCAGCATAGGCAAGGTGATGTAGCGTAATTTATGCCCAAAGCTGGCGCCGTCGATCTCGGCAGCTTCATACAATGAGCGAGGGATATTTTTCAAAGCTGCAGTAAATTGCAGCATGTTAAAGGCAGTCCCGCCCCAGATGGCAGCCAAAATAATGACAGAAAAGGCAGCATTCGAGTCGGTAAACCACGGGACAGTTGGTTGTCCTGCTTGCTCTAGAATAAAGTTGATAAAGCCAAAGTTTTCACCAAACAGCCATTTCCAGATAACCCCAGCGATGATCCCAGAGATAGTCCATGGTAAGAAAAAAATGATCTTTGCGAGAAATTTGCCTTTCGCCAGCTGACTGTTCAACATCAAAGCGACGGCGAGAGAAACGACATAGATGCTTGGGACCAGAATGATCACATAACGAAATGTACGAAATAGTGCTTTATAGAAGCTGGCGTCTTGAAACAATTCTTGATAATTCGCCAAACCGATAAAATTGGCTGTCGCAAAGCCTTTATAGTCGGTTAACGAGTAATAAAGTCCTAAGAGTGCTGGAATCAAAAAGAAGATAATGAACAAAATGATGCTTGCGCCAGTGAATAGCAACGGCCATTTGTTTTTTTGTAAAGTACTCACAGAAAATTCCTCCTCCGACGATCGTATCAGCAACAAAGAACCCGCAGTCTGCAAAAAGTCAGACTATGGGTTCTTTGTGGTTGAACGTCTGTTTATTTCTTCAAAAACCCATCATTGTAATCCTTGATCGTCTTGTCGATTGCCTCATCTAATGTAATTTCATCATTTAATACTTGCACGATGGCATCACGGTAAGCCCCTGTCAATCCAGTGTAGCCTTTCATACTCATCGTCACTTGATCGGTGGTTTGCTTGCTGCTGATTGGTTGAGCAGCGGCTGCGATCTCTTGGTTGTAGATTTCATAAGCATCCTGGCCTTGTTCATAGTCGACCGTCAAATCTTCCACCGCAGGTAAGTAACCAGCATAGGTACAAAGCTGTTTGTAATTTTCTTCTTCGTACAACCATTTGATGAATTTTTCGCCTTCTTCACTGTTTTTACTATTGTTGAAGCCAGTGATGAAGTTGCCGCCCATATTGACCGCGCGGGTCTCTTCATAAGGAGAATAGGTGGATTGCCAGTTAAAGTTGCTGATGTTGGTAGAAAAATCAACGATCTGCCAGCTGCCAGAAAAGTAAGCTGGAACACGGCCGCTCTTGAACATAGCAGAAGCATCTTCTCCAGAGGTCCAAACCGATTTTGGCATCACTTCGTCATTGTTCAAATCAACAAATTTTTGCAAAGCCGCTTTCGTAGCATCATCGGTCGTGTAAGAATCACCGCTGTCATCTAAAAAGAAATCTTGTCCCCCGTATTGATAGGTGAAAGCCCGTAAACGGTGATCCGACGCGTCCATGACCATACCGTATTTGGCATCGGTTTTTTCAACGACTTCATTGATCGCGGTTAAAAATTCATCCCAAGTCCAAATGTCCTCTTCCGAAGTGGGGTAGGTCACACCAGCTTCGTCAAACAAATCCGTATTGATAAACAACCCAGTGGCAGTGACATCAGAAGGAAGTGCTTTGACGACATCTGCTTCATCTTTGATCATCATCGATTCCAATGTTTTTGCCTCACTGGCGATGTCCGATAGATCCATCAGATAGTCATTCCAGTCAGGTTGAACGGTAGAAACCCGCACGACTTCTGGCGCATCATCCGCTTGAACAGCTTTGGTGATCTTTGTCAGCAAGTCTGCATAAGGCACGTCGGTGACTTCGACAGTTACACCAGTTTCTTCCTTGTATTTTTCCGCCATTTTCGAATAAGCGCCGCCTTCACTGGTATCTCCAGAAACGAACATACGAATCTGCTTGTTCTCGCTGGCACTGTCACCACTGCCGCAGCCAGCGACCCCTAACATCACTGCCGCCAAAGACAAAATTGAATACCCTATTTTTTTGTTCATTTTGTTCCTCTCCTTTATTGAATGATTTTTGTTCAAAAAAACGTTTCCAATCGAAAACGATCGAAACGTCCCCCAATGAAAAATAGCTGAAGTACTGAAATGATAGCAGTCCTAGGACTGATCGAGGAGTGAAAAGTGCCAATTATCTGACAAAATAAGAGTGGTTCTCCCTCAGTTTAGCGGATAAGATGCAAAATACAAAATAAAACGATTTCAAAAAATGCACCAATACTAAAAAAAACGAATTAAAGCTCTTACAACGATAATTAAGAAGTGCTGATAAACGTTAATATAACAAGGTTTGAGAATTATTTTTGCAAATTGAGTGCAAATCTTTTGTCTAAAACGGGGATTAAGCGTAACATAATATGTGTAATAACTACTTAAAAGAAAGAAGGAGAAAAATATGCATTGGTTATGGGTATTAATCGTAGGAGCTATTATCGGTTTGATCGCCGGAGCTATCACAAATAAAGGTGGATCAATGGGTTGGATCGCCAACATCGTTGCAGGTTTAGTAGGTTCAGCTATTGGACAAGCGATCTTAGGTTCTTGGGGTCCATCACTTGCTGGAATGGCAATCGTCCCATCAATTATTGGTGCGGTTATTGTAGTTGCTGTTGTTTCATTCTTCTTAGGACGTTCAAACGGCTAGTCCATTCAGCAATTGTTTTCATTCATTTATTTCGGGTAGCAATTACCTCGAATAGACAGGCAAATCCAGAGTTTCTGGGTTTGTCTTTTTTTGTTTTTTAAAAGGATGCATAAGCAATCCTTTTGTCAGATTTGAAAATTGTCGTTACACTTGAAGTAGGTCAAAAAAAGAAAGGAAGAGGTTCAATGAAAAAGCAATATGAAACAGCGATGATCAATCGAGGCGGACGTGTCGGAGAGGTCGAAGCACCAAACGGTAGTTTTCATCTGAAAATCGACAAGCCAGGTCTTCATAGTGAAGGGACCAATCCTGAGCAATTATTTGCCGCAGGCTATGCTTCATGCTTCAACGGTGCCGTACAGCATATGCTGAAAGAGCATAACATCGAATCCGAATCCGAAGTTAAAGCAAGAGTGTCTTTGTATCAGCATGAGGACGGTAGTTACCAAATCGGCGTGATTTTAGAAGTATCGTTACCAGGCATTGAAAAAGCCGAGGCAGAGAAAATCGCAGAAGAAGCCCACGATTTTTGTCCGTATTCTCGTGCCACTCGCGGCAACATTGATGTCGAAGTTCAAGTAGTCTAAGCATTATTACGAATAGACAAACAATAAGCGGTTGGTAAATCAACCGACAAGAGGGAATTCATCAAGGAGGTCAATCAATGAGACAAACAGAGAGCTTGCTGCTTTTGGGTGTGTTTGCGGTTGGCCTTTTTGTGGTGTACTGGCTAAAAAAGCACCGACATACACGCCACAACCAAGCACTGGCAGCCCAGCTGAAGCGTTATCCCAGTGTGCGGCAAGCGTGGCTGGCAGCCGGGGCGAAAAGGGAAGCAGTCCTTTTGGTTCCCGGTTTAAAAGAAGCCACTGCCGCAGTGGCAACGACGGCAACGGCGAAAGCAGAAACGAGGCTGCACAAGCATGCAGATCAATGTCAGGCAATGACCCCACAAGGGGTGGCCGTTTCAGAGGACTATTTGTTCATCTCAGCGTATTGTTCGCAGCAGGAACATCACTCACAGCTTTATATAATAGAAAGAACGAGCGGGCGGCATCTGAAAACGGTGGTTCTGCCAAAACGCCCCCATGTCGGTGGACTAGTCTTTGATCGAGCAACGCAAATGCTGTGGCTAACCATTACAGGGAAAGGAATGGGGCGCGTGGCGTGTGTTTCTCTACAAGCACTGCTGGAAGATGATTCCTTGGCAACCAATCAGCCTATCGCTTATCAGCAAGTCATCGAATTGGCAGGCATCACTCACAGCTCCTATTTGGCAGCCGATGGCGGTGAACTTGTCTCAGGGACCTTTGCCTTGAAACAAGGAGGCGAGGTGGCGAATTATCCGTTGTCTGTCCTTTCAGACAGCGGTCGCAAAGCGCCTCCTCGCATCAAGCCTCGTAAGAGAAGGGTCACCACCACGAAAGTCCAAAGTATCGCCTTTACCACTGAATACATGTTGCTGGCACGTTCTTTTGGACCAGGGTCGGCGGAGTTATGGGTCTTTTCAAAGGATGCAACGGTGCTGACCCGCAAACATGCGTTGCGGCGCATCAAGTTTCCCCATTACCTTGAACAGATCGTGGTAGAAAAAGGGCAGCTGTACTGCTTGTTTGAAAGTGGGGCATGGGCGTATCGGCAAAAAGGCGGCAGCATCGATGAAGTCGTAGTATTGGATCTTGCGACCTTGCTCCAGTAAAAGCACTGCTTAAAAAGAAAAAAGACCAGCCTCTTAAGAAGCTGGTCGTAAGTGCAGTGATTATTCCACGATTGCTCGTTGGATATCTAAGACGGTGCCTGTATGAGCATCTGCCAAAAATTCATAGGTGACAAGTTGCCCGTCTTCGGTGCGGGTGATGCCGCCAGTATATCCTTGGGAAGTGATCGCAAATTTGCGCAAAGGTTGTTTTTCGAAATTGATCCAAGAACCTTCGATCGGTCCTTCTTTGATAAATGCTGCTTTTATATTGTCTAAGACATCATCGGCATTCATGGCTTGCCTTTTCTTCAACCAGATCGTTGAAAAAATCCCTCCTGCAAAGCCAAGACCTAAACCGATGGTCAGTCCATTTTTAAAATAATGCAATGGATGCTCATTCTCCATCTAATGTCCCTCCTAAAGTAAGTTTTCCCGAATGTTTTGATCTCGGTGAAAGCACAGGTTCTCTTAACAATAGTTTACCATAGTTTAGAAATATTCTATAAGAAAAATAACCAACAATAGAAATTTGCGCTATAATAAAGAATGTCAGTAGGAATAAGGAGGAAGAGAGCACATCCGTTGTTTCACCCAAAAATTGCTGGAAAACACAGCAACAGCAAGCGTTGCTTTTTCAAAAAAAGCAGCTTTGTTTCTTTAGGGCAGCAAACAACCGATACGTGTTTCTCGAATGATCATGGAAGAAAAAACATTTCAACGCATCAAAGAACTAACGGAGTTACAAGGAACCAGCGGGTTTGAACACGACGTGCGAGCGTATATGCGTGAGGCGATGACCCCCTTGGTGGACGAGATCCAACAAGACGGCTTAGGCGGCATCTTCGGTTTGCGTCACCACCAAGAAGCAGATGCCCCACGAGTGATGTTAGCTGCTCACATGGATGAAGTTGGTTTCTTATTGACGACGATCACCGATCGCGGCTTATTCAAAGTCACTCCTTTGGGCGGATGGAACCCTTATGTGGTTTCTGCTCAACGCTTTACATTGAAAACAGCAAAAGGCGATTATCCATGTGTTTCTTCTTCAGTACCGCCACATTTGTTGCGAGGAAGCAGCGGTCAAAAAAATGTCGAAGTCACAGATATTTTGTTTGATGCTGGGTTTGAATCAAAAGAAGAAGCAGAAAGCTTTGGGGTACGTCCTGGCGATACGATCGTCCCACAAGTGGAAACCATCAAAACAGCCAATGGGAAAAACATCATCTCGAAGGCTTGGGACAACCGTTACGGCTGTGCAGTCGTATTAGAAGCTCTTGAAGCCTTGAAAGAGGAAACGTTAGGCCATACGCTGATTGCTGGTGCCAACGTTCAAGAAGAAGTCGGCTTACGAGGTTCTCGTCCGTCTGTGACGAAATTCAAGCCAGACTTGTTCTTTGCGGTCGATTGCTCGCCAGCAGATGACACAGTCACCAAAAATGGTACCTTTGGTCATCTAGGAGCCGGGACTTTGATGCGAATCTATGATCCAGGCATGATCATGTTGCCACGGATGAAAGAATTCTTGTTGGATACAGCAGAAAGCAACAATATTCCTTACCAATACTTTGTTTCAAAAGGCGGTACCGACGCTGGTGCGGCACACATGGCAAATGAAGGGATCCCAAGTTCAGTCATCGGTGTTCCTGGACGTTACATCCATACTCACCAAACCCTATTCAGTATCGCTGATTTTGAAGCGGCACGGGAAATGGTGATTCAAGTCTTGAAAGGTTTGGATCGTTCAACTGTTGATACGATCTTGGCTGGACAATAAGCGAGAACGAACGAAAGCAAAGAGACAGCCATCCGTTGTCTCTTTTTTTCTGCAGGGCTTTGCAAGATCAGCATGTCAGTTGGTAGTCCCTGAAAGAAAGGTGTATACTGAAAGAAAAGAAAGTGGTGAGTATTTGATTATTCCAAAAGATTTAGCAGAGTTAGCAACATATGTGGAGAAAGGCAAAAATGTCTTCTTTTTCACCGCCGATTGGTGTGGCGATTGTCGATACATCAAACCGCAATTGCCTGAGATCGAAGCGGACTTTCCAGATCTTCAATTTATCGAAGTCGACCGTGATGAATACATGGATGTAGCGGTTGAATGGAACATTTTTGGTATTCCTAGCCTCGTCGTTATCGAAGACGGCAAGGAGCTGGGACGGTTAGTCAACAAGGATCGCAAAACCAAAGAAGAGATCGAAGCCTTTTTAACCAGCGTACAATCAGCATAGGAGGGGAAAAAGATGGAAGCACAAAGATATCAAAACATTTTAGTAGGGATCGACGGTTCAGATCAAGCGATGTCTGCCTTCAAAAAAGCAGTGGAAGTCGCTCGTCGAAATCAAGGGAAGGTCTATGCAGCAACGATCATTGATCAGCAAGTGCCGACCATGATGGGCTATGCACCTTTGGATAGTTCCATCTTAGAACAAGAAAAAGATACGGCGAAAAATCTGATCGACGACTGCAAAGCTTACGCAAAATCAGTGGATTTTGATCTAGTAGAAGGCATCGTCGCATACGGCTCCATCAAAGATGCCCTTGCCACTCAATTACCAGACCAATACGACATCGATTTGATCATGGTGGGGCAATCTGGGCTGAACGCAGTGGAACGCTTCATGATGGGGAGTGTCGCCAGCTTCGTTATCCGTGAAGCTCGGTGCGACGTGCTGATCGTATCGCCTGAAGAAACCAAAGCGTAAGGTCTTTTTTTGAAAAATAAACTTGTCGTTGCCGAGTTCTTTTCCTTAGAGAAGATGGCAGCAAAAGAAGACAAGGGTAAAAAAAAAGTTCCTGAGAACCAGCGATGTTTCACTTGTTAGCAAAGCATTGGCTTTCGCTGATAAGCTGCAGCTGGTTCTTAGGTTTTTTTGTGCTCGTTTTGAGGGAAGACATCTGTCGCTGTTGTCTTGTTTCGTAGGTAATAGTGCCAAACAGAAGTTTTTAGAACCAGCGTTTATCGACTCGTTAGCAAAGCAGCGTCTTAGCTAATAAGCCGCAGCTGGTTCTTAGTTTTTTCCTGTATACAGTTTTTGGATAACTTATTGTTGCCTTCTTTCGTAGAGCTTAGTTCTACCAGCAAGTTCTTCAGAAGCCGCGGGTTCTGCTCCTTCGTCAATTTTCAACCTAAGCCAGCAGAAGTTGGTTCTCAGGCGTTTTTTGTCTTTGAAAATAAGTAGAATTTCAAGGAAAACAAAGAAATTCCATGACGGATGCCGAAAAATTTGTTAAGATTATGGGCGGAATGTGTAAGTACCTAAGGAGGAAAAAACGTGATTTTTGCTTATAACAAAGAATATGTCAGTGATACACTGCTTGCCATCACAGCAGATGATAAAGGATTAGAACAAACCGTCGAACGCAAAGGCAATGTTGCCCAAATCAAAAATGAAGAAGGCACGATCGTCGGCTGGAACTTTTTTGCGATCTCAGAAGTGATGACGATCGAAGGACGTGGCCAAGTGACATTGACGAAAGAACAAATCCAACAATTGAACACCATGATCAAAGAAGCAGGATTCAGCGAAGAACTGCCTGCAGATACGGAACCAAAAATCGTCGTTGGCTATGTGAAATCTTGTGTGGAACATCCAGACAGCGACCATCTGTCTATCACGGAAACAGAAGTTGGAGATGGAGAAGTCTTGCAAATCGTCTGTGGTGCTGCCAATATCCGTAAAGGCTTGAAAGTGGTTGTCGCAAAACCTGGGGCAATGATGCCAGATGGCTTGATGATTTGGCCAGGGACGCTTCGTGGCGTAGAAAGCTTCGGAATGATCTGCTCTGCTAAAGAACTGCATTTAGAAGGTGCACCAATGAAAAAAGGCATCCTTGAGCTGCCTCAAGATGCCGTTGTAGGTGAAGCTTTTCCAGTCGGTAAAGCCTAAAAAAATGAACTGCCGCTTCCTGTTTTTGCGGCAGTTCATTTTTTGATTGTTTTGATTGGTTTTGGTGATTAGTTGCTGCTGTCTGTTGATTGTTCGTTGATCGACGTATCAACGGAAAGTTTTACTTCTGCTGTTTTTTCTTCATCGCCACGATAGAAGGTTACAGTGATCGTGTCACCGACTTTGTGTTTGTACAACGCAGATTGCAGATCCGTTGTTGTGCTGACTTCTGTATCATCGATCTTCGTGATAACGTCATATTGTTGTAATCCTGCTTGTTCTGCTGGTGTTGCATTGTTGACTGAGTAGATCACAACGCCAGAAGTTACGGATGAAGGAACTTTCAAGATTTCTTCTTGTTGTTGTGATGTGATGGAACCTAAATCGATCGTTTGGATACCTAGTGCAGGGCGAACCACTTTGCCATCTGCTTCTAGTTGATTGATGATTTCAACGACATCGTTACTTGGGATCGCAAAGCCCATCCCTTCGACACTAACACCTGAAGCAGAGCCAGATGTGCTGGCGATTTTACTTGAGTTGATCCCAATCACTTGACCATCAACGTTGATCAGTGGACCACCTGAGTTCCCTGGGTTGATCGCAGCATCCGTTTGGATCGCATTGATGCTGATCGTACCACCAGATTCGTTTTGGCTTGTTACTTGACGATTCAAGGAAGAAACGATCCCTTGTGTCACAGAGTTTGCGTAGTCAGAGCCTAGAGGAGAACCAATCGCGATGGCTGGTTCGCCGACTTTCAAGGCACTTGAATCACCAAATGTTGCGGCAGTCGTCACATGCTCTGAAGAGATTTTCAATACAGCTAAGTCTGTGTAAGCGTCAGTACCGACCAATTCAGCTTTGACTTTCGTACCGTCTGCTAAAACAACTTCTAAACCGTCTTGACCTTCTACGACGTGGTTGTTGGTTACAACATAGGCATCGTCGCCATCGATTTTGTAGATGACCCCACTCCCTTCAGAAGAAGCTTCTAAAGCACTGTCGTCGTCGCTTTGGCTATCGCCTTCACTTTGTCCGCCTTGCTGACCAAAGAGGCTGTTCCAATCGTTGCTTTGACTTTGTTGTAGATTAATGATGGAAACGACAGAATCTTGTACTTTTTCAACTGCCTCAGTGACATCGCTAGTCACATCAAGTTTTACATTGGATACTTGGGTTTGTCCGTTAGAATCTTGGACCCCGCTGTTGGTCGTGGTTTCTGGTGTTGAAGTCAAAGAGGAACCCATTGCCAGATACAGACCGCCGAAGGTCAATAAACCGCCGACCATACCGCCTAAAATCCCAATACCTAATCGTTTTAATAAACCAGGAGAAGTTTTCTTGCCTGGTGTGACATATTTTCTTGCCATTACTATTTCCCCCTTAATGAATAATTCGTTATAATCAGTATATTCCTTCTATCTGAGATTAGTCTACTAAGAGATTTTGAAAAAAATATGAAGAAGTTGCGTAAGAATCTGTTTCAAACGATGAAATTTTCTTCGCAAAACCCGTTCATTTTTGAATAAAAATAGCAGGGGAATCTGGGGAGAAGCAAAGGTCTGTTTATCCACAGTGTGTGGACAAACTTGAGAACTTTGTTTGGATGGATGAAGAAACCCTTGAAGTGTCGCGGTTTTATAGATGGGATAGGAGAATTTCAAAGAAAGTCAAAGTGTGTAAAAGGTTGTGGATAGCATTGTCCACATTTTCATAAAATAAGGGGATAACGAGGAGGAACCTATGAAAATCAAAATCGTCACAGTAGGAAAACTAAAAGAAAAGTACCTCGTTCAAGGAATCAACGAGTACGCCAAGCGATTGGGGGCATACGCAAAGCTTGAGTTTGTCGAAGTATCGGATGAAAAAGCACCAGAAACCTTGAGTGAAGCCCAAATGCTGCAAATCAAAGAAAAAGAAGGACAGCGCATTTTAGCCAAAATCAAAGACACCGAATACGTCTTTGCCTTAGCGATCGAAGGCACTAACCCCACCAGCGAAGCCTTCGCCAAACAAATCGATCAACTCGGCATCCAAGGAAAAAGCCAGCTGACCTTCGTCATTGGCGGCTCCCTAGGCTTGAGTCAAGAAGTCATGACGCGCAGTGATGCCAAGATCTCCTTTGGCAAAATGACCTACCCCCACCAACTCATGAAACTGATCTTATTGGAGCAAATCTATCGTGCGTATCGAATCAATACGGGGGCGCCTTATCATAAGTAAATACCTCAAGCAATAGAATAGAAAAAACTATCCACCGATAGTATCGGTAAAAAGGAGCAACAACCATGCGAAATATCAAATTAACGATTGAATATGACGGCAAGCGCTACTTAGGGTGGCAACGACTAGGAGATTCTGAAAAAACGATCCAAGAAAAAGTTGAAGGGGTCATCAAATTATTGACGGGAGAAGAAATTGAGATCGTCGGTTCTGGTAGAACCGATGCGGGCACGCATGCTCGAGGACAAGTGGCGAATTTCAAGACGACCCATCAAATGAGTTTGCCAGAGATGCAGCAGTTCTTTAACCGCTATTTGCCGCAAGACATCGTCGTCAACAAGATTGAAGAGGTGCCTGAGCGCTTCCATGCACGCTATCACGCCAAAGGCAAGCAATACAGCTATTATGTTTGGAACAACGCGATCCCATCAGTCTTTGCTCGCAATACTAGTTTTCATTGCCCGCAGCCCCTTGATTTGGAAAAAATGCAGCAAGCGGCTGAGAAGTTGATCGGCACCCATGATTTTATCGGCTTTTCTGCATTGAAAAAATCAAAAAAATCAACGGTGCGCACGATCGATGAAATCACCATCACACCAGAAGGCGACCTATTGCGGTTTACCTTCAAAGGCAACGGCTTTTTGCATAAAATGGTCCGAATCTTGACAGGCACACTGATTGCCATTGGCGATGGCACACTGCCACCAGAAGTGATCGATCAAGTGTTAGCCGATAAAGTACGACAAGCAGCTGGTGAGACAGTGCCTTCTCATGGCTTATTTCTAGATGAGGTGTATTATTAAAAGAAACATGGTAATGGCTATTTAAGGAAAGGAGATCATCTATTGATCACATTAAAATCCCCACGAGAGATCGAACAAATGAAAACTTCTGGTCGTATCTTGGCAAGTATTCACGAACAGCTACGGGAAAAAATCGTTCCCGGTATCACCACGAACCAAATCAACGCCTTTGTCCATCAACAGATAGAAGCTGCAGGGGCAACAGCCGCGCAAATCGGGTTTGAAGGCTATGAATTTGCGACGTGTATCAGTGTCAATGAAGAGATTTGTCATGGTTTCCCTTCAGAATATGTTTTAAAATCAGGCGATGTCGTCAAAGTCGATTTTTGTGTCGATTACAAAGGGGCAATCTCTGACAGCTGTTGGACGTATGCGGTAGGAGAGATTTCACCAGAACATCAAGCGCTGATGGAAGTAACGAAAGAAGCCTTGATGAGAGGCATCGAGCAAGCACAAGTCGGTAACCGTGTCGGCGATATTGGTTATGCGATCCAAAGCTTCGCTGAAGAAAAAGGGTATGGTGTCGTGCGGGACTTTATTGCTCATGGCATTGGCCCAACCATTCACGAAGAACCATTCTTTCCTCATTTCGGCTTACCAGGCAAAGGAATTCGGTTGAAAGAGGGCATGACGATCACTATCGAACCGATGATCACGACCGGCACTTGGCGCATGAAGATGGACCCGAACGGCTGGACAGCACGCACCATTGACGGCAGTTATTGTGCCCAATATGAACATTCGATCGCCATCACCAAAGAAGGTCCAGTCATCATGACGTTGCAAAAGGAAGAAACGTGAACATCACTTAATGTCTTTGAAAAATAACTGTGTGTAATTTCCGTAATATGAATATTTTCTACTCCCCCTGTGGAGGGTGTAGTGTATATGATTTATCTATCGTTGGTTGTCGCACCAATTGTTGTTGGTATAGTCATCGAACTATTTTCTCACTGGTTGGATGAGAAAGACAAAGACGATAACTAAGCAAGTTGCTATCCAACTCACATGCTAGCAGTCGCAACTAGCATAAACAAGGCGCTCCCTTTCGTCGCGGTTAGGGAGCGCCTTTGTGCTGCAGTGCTATAAACTTTCTATCGTTTCGCAAGGTTATTATATCACAGGAAAAATAAAAAACTACCCGTGATATCCATTCGAATAGATAAAGAAAACCTAATAAATTTGAAATTTAATTACCTCTACTTCTATTTTCCGAAATATGGATGGTAACCCCCACTTGAGGTATTACCGTGAAAAAAATAGTCTATAGTGGGAGTTACTGTTTTCTCTTTTTTTTAAATAGAGAAAATTTAAATTAAATGTACATGTAAGTGATAAATTCGGATAAAGTAAACGACCCAGTATTTTCTGATAAAGCCATGGGTGACGGTTTTGCAGGTATTCCTATTGAAGAAATTATTGGCTTCCTGATTAGTGGGAAAGTTAACTATTTTTTCGAACTAGCTATGCTATCGAATATAGAACACATGAGGGAATAAGTAGGGGAGGGACAGCAATCCCTGTTGTTTACTACTTACTTGCATCCAAATATTGTTAATACCTAAAGAGCGTATCAACGTGGTTATAATCAAATCGTTTATGTCAGTCATTGTCCTGCAATTTGACATTTCGGCATACTACAAATTTTTATTAGCACAGCAGTGTAAACTTGTAAGAACGATTCTTTTTAATGGAATTTAGGTGAATCGACCAAAAAGGATAATTATGTATATACTCTGTCCGATATATGTTATACTATGTATATACAGAAAGAGGTGTCGCGCATGGAAATGTTACCTGTAAAAAAATGGGGCAATAGTAACGGTCTTAGATTGCCAAAGTACATTATGGAGTATCTTGGCATTCATACAGATGACAAAGTGAAGATAATACAAGAAGAAGTAAACGGGCATAAACGGCTAATCATCGAAGCGGCAAATGTAGAAAACGAGTTAACGATTGAAGAGTTATTTGAAAACTACACTGCTGAGAGAAATCATGTGGAAATTCAACATTTAGGTGAAGCAGTAGGGAATGAAAAATGGTAAGAAAACCTAGACAAGGGGATATTTTGTTATTGGATACAGCTCCTCGTGCTGGACATGAACAAACGGGAAAAAGGCCCTATATTGTTTTAAGTCATGACATGATTGCAGATTATAGTAACGTTGCCACCGTTGCTCCGATTTCGAGTACAAGTAGAAACTATCCGTTATATGTAAGTATTAATCCAGATTATGGCATGAAGACAACAGGAAAAGTATTGTTGGATCAATTAACGACAATTGATTATGAAGCCAGAGCATGTGTTTTTTTGGAAAAAGCGCATGAGCACTTGGTTGATGAGTTATTGATGAAAGTTAGAACAGTATTTCAAAAAGTAAGTAGATAAAAACAGCATGCTCATCTTATCGATGTTGACCATGCTGTTTTCTTTTATTCTATAAACGCTTTGTCTCGTAACATTATACGCCGTACAATCTTTGAGATACTAGCTCTATTCCCGTGATCCTGAACGATACTTATATAAACAAGGCAACGGGGGGCGCTTTTGTGTTTGCACTAGCAATCTTAATACTTTGTGCTTGGCGATGGTTGAATTCGGCACGCTGCTGCTGGGCATCATTGCCAAAATTTCGGCGATTGAGTCTTCGATAAATTTATCAAGGAATCTAATGAATGGAGGACTAGCCCACAGCCGCTAACATCAAACATCCTCATGATTGAGTTTGTCAGCCACAAAGGTTTCTACACTATACCTGCCCCATTTTGAGAGACTCTCTATAAATAAAGGGAAGGTTACATCTGTAAAATGACTGACCAAGAGATAACAAGCTTGACCTGAAACTTTATGAAAGACCTCAATTTCTTTGTATTGATTCACGAAGGCTTCAAAAGCTGTATAGCGATTTGAATCCATAAAAAACCGGATGTATTGCGTACTTGGGTAGTTTACTACAATACTAAATCGCTGAATGATTCCCTCATCTTGCAATTTCAAGATCCGATTGCCCACGGCTTGTCCCGTCAGGTGGACCATTTCGCCGATTTCTTTGTTCGATAATTTGCTGTTTTGTTTCAGGATAGCTAGGATTTGTTCATCGATGATGTCCATAAGGGTTCCTCCTTTCATAATGAAAGTAAATTGACTTTATCTTTTTCAAGAGACGCTTTGTTGTAGGGTCATATGTATTTATACTGGATTATAACAAATAAGAAAAGAAATGGTGATTCTATGAAAAAAGCTTTAGTAATTATTGATGTCCAAAATGACTATTTTAAAGAAGGAAGAATGGCCCTTCATTCCCCTGAACAGGCGCTTGCAAACATAAATAAACTAGAAGCATCTTTTATCGAAAAGCAACTCCCGATCATCTATATCCAACACATCAACGATCAAGAAGCAGCTGATTTTTTTGAACGAGGGACCAAAGGCGTACTGCTGCATGAACAGTTAAAAACAACGCATTCTTCTATTATTATCGAAAAGCACTTTCCTAACTCGTTCATTGAAACAAATTTAAAAGAGACGTTAGACTCTTTAGGTGTTCAACAAGTCATCATCACTGGGATGATGACGCATATGTGCATCGACTCAACCACAAGAGCTAGTAAAGAGCTCGGTTATCAGCCCATACTGATTTCTGATGCCACGGCAACGAAAACATTAACATTTGAAGCACACGAAATTCCTGCAGAAGCTGTTCAACGAGCGTTTTTATCGGCCTTGGAAACCTTCTCTACGGTGATGAAAACCGATGACTATTTAAACGGATTGTAGAAAAATTGCGTATTTACTAACAAAGGCAAAGGTTCATTTGCATTGAGTGGTTCTTGATCACTCTTTGAGATAGGCAATCCTATCTCATTCCGCTTCAATGTTTCTTTAAAAAATGAATGCCCAGTTGCGTACCCACCAATGATACTGAGCTGATCCCTCAGAGGATGAATAAGAACTAACCCATACAAAAGCCAAAAACGTTCGAGGATTTCTCTCGAACGTTTTTTGGGCATCAAATTGGGCGAATCGGCGAAACTATGGTACAGTGCAACCAAACAAGGAGCGAGAGTCGCTCCTTCATGAGGCAAAGGGGCAATGGTGATGAAGCAAACAACGATGGCGTGGCTGTCAGAAATCTATAATTTGATCTTGCATCCTGGCACGAGACAGTGGGAACGAGAACAACTGGTGCAAGCAAAAAATACACTGGAAACCCAGCTGGCGACCAAACAAAAAGCAGGCAAACACGAAAAGGAATCGTCAAATAGCCTTGAAGACCAACAGACTAGACGGGTTTTGGAAAAACTAGAAGCGTCGTTGCGTCCGTTGGCACTGAGAAACAATCTGACCCCGAATGTCGCAGAGTTTTATCAAACAATCAGCCAGTCAGCACCGAAAAAGGCAAAGAATGAAGAAACAAGCAAAGTCCAACCAGCAGAAGTTTCCGTGGAGCCGAACGAAACAGGTGGAAAAGCACAAGAAGTGGCTATTTTTGCTGGCGGCTGCTTTTGGTGTATGGTAGAGCCTTTTGAAGACCAGCCGGGCATTCTTTCCGTCTTGTCGGGGTATACTGGGGGAACAGTCCCGAATCCGACGTATGATCAAGTACTAAGCGGAACAACAGGGCATGTCGAAGCGGTAGAGATCGTTTTTGATCCCAAAATCATCACCTATCAGGACTTGTTGCAGTTGTACTGGCAAGTGACAGACCCGACAGATGCTTTCGGACAATTTCAAGATCGCGGCAATTTTTATCGCCCAATCATTTTCTATACGACTGCTGAACAGGAAGTGCTTGCGCAAGAAGCCAAAAAGGAACTAGCCCAATCTGGTTATTATCAGCAACCCATCGTGACCGAGATCCGCAAGGCCACACAGTTTTGGCCAGCGGAAAACTACCATCAAGCATTTTACAAGAAACAGCCAAAGCGCTACCAGCGGATCAAGCGAGCGCGCAAACAACTGATGCTTTTTTATCGGCTGAAACGCTGGACAAACCGAGGAAAAAAACGATCATAAACAGAGGATCACTAAAAAAAGCGGGGCTCCGAGAAAAGGGGAAAAGAATCAAATGAAGGCTCTTTTCTCCACAAGCCGCGCTTTTTTCTGCGCTTTTAGCCAATTGGATAAAAAACGTAGATTTATTTTAGAATAATGTCCAAAGAAAGCGTTAACAACAAGAATTATAATAGAGAAAGAAAAAGTGGCGAAAAAGGTCGAAAAAGCAGGTGTCTTTTGCTTGATTCCTTTCTTCGAGGAAAGAAGGTGGGAAACACCAGAGAAAAATCAGCGGAAAAATCAATCGGCAACACCCCATAGCAACACAACATTTATTATATGAAGGTTCATATAAGTTAGGAGAAATGTGATGAAAAAAAAGGGAACGTTCGTCTCACTGTTTATGGCTCTCATTCTTTTTATCTTTTCAGAAAGAACAGTGTTTGCGGCAGAAGCGATCAATGAGATCGTCGCACCAACAGGAGTTAAAGCATTTCTAGTACTGATTCCATTAGTGTTAGTGCTGGTTTTGCTCTTTAAAAAAGTAGATATGATCATTGCTGGCTTGATTGCTGGGATCTTGGCGATGATTATTGGCGGGATCAGTTTAGCTGAAGCCAATTCGCAACTGTTGGAAGCTATTCCGACGATGTTGAGTATTACGGTGCCAATCATCAATTCCGCTGTAGCGATGGCGGTCTTCAAAGCGGGCAGTTATACGGCGGCCTTAACCTTAGCCAAAAGAGGAACCAAAGGAAAAGTGGAATATGTGGCTGGTTTTATTGTCATCTTATTGGCAGCAGCGACTTATATGTCTGGAATCGGCGGCGGGAGTGCGATGGTGATCGCACCGTTAGCATTTGCGGCAGTTGGGGTGGTACCCGAATTGATCGCAGCGATGTCGTTAGCGGCAGCGGTCTCCTTTACGACTTCTCCTGCCTCTTTGGAATCTAGTATCGTGTCTGAACTAGGCGGTTTTAGTGTCGCTTCTTATGTCGATCAAATGCGCCCATTTTGGTTGTTATTCGTTGGTTTGGCGATTTTATTGGCATTCTTCGGGACCAAGCGTCGTCATCTGGGCTTCAAAGAATCAGCCAACCAAGAGTACGAAAACAAAAGCAATGGCGAGTTATTCAAAACGACACTGCCTGCGATCTTCTTGCTTTTTGCGGTCATCTTTGGCCCGTTGATCAATGACCTGATCGGCTTTGTCCTCTTTACACCGCTAGTTTATATGGTGGTCACGTTAGCGTTGATTTTTGTTTGTACCGACTTTTCCATGAATCAATCGGTGGAAGCGATGGTGGACGGATCCACGTATATTTTGACCCGCTTGTTCCAAGTGGGGATCTTTTTAGCCTTCATCAACGTGATCGCTGAAACTGGGACGTTTGCTGTAATTGCAGGTGCGGCACAAAATGCCCCCGCAGCGATCGTCGTTCCCGTGGCGATCTTGACGGGTGTCTTGATTGGGATTCCCGCAGGTGCCTATGTCGGCTCCGTTTTAACACTCGTGCTACCAGTTGCCGTTTCATTAGGCTTCCCAGTCTTAGCTCTTGGCTTTGTAACGATGGGGGTTGGCCTCGGCAGTCAAATGAGTTTTGTCAACATTACGATGCAAGCTTTATCTTCTGGTTTCCAAATTCCGATTCTGGATGTAGTCAAAGGAAACGTGAAGTGGTTGAGTTTAGCAGCCGTATTATTATTAGTCATCGGCTTAGTGTTTGGCTGATGGATAGGAGGAAAACATGGATTTATTGATCAAGCAAGCACGTCTTGAAGACGATGCAGAATTAGTAGACATTGCAATTTCAGAAGGAAAAATCACCGCAGTTGCACCCAACATTGAAGAATCAGCAGCAACAACGATTGAGGCGAAAGGCAAAGTGGTGATCCCTGGATTGATCGAAAGCCATATCCACTTAGACAAAGCCTTGATCGCCGATCGTGAGCCCAATAATTCAGGAACATTGCAAGAAGCGATCCAAGTTACGGCAAAGCTGAAACCGACCTTTACCGAAGAAGACATTTATGATCGGGCGAAACGCGCATTAGAAATGCTGATCGTACATGGCACGACTGCTGTGCGCACCCATGCCGAATTTGATCCAGCACAAGGCTTCACTGGATTTGACACCATCATGCGCTTAAAAGAAGAATACCGAGACCTGATCGACATTCAGGTCGTTGCCTTTCCGCAAGAAGGGATTTTTAAAGCCCCAGGGACGGATAAAATGATGATCGAAGCGATGGAAAAAGGCGCCGATGTCGTTGGCGGCATTCCTTACAATGATGCGCCAGCCAATGAACACATCGACTTGATCTTTGAGATCGCCAAACAATTTGACAAAGACATTGACTTGCATCAGGATTTTGCTGACGAAGCAGACGATACATCGATCGTCTACCTGTGTGAAAAAACCATCGCAGAAGGCTACCAAGGTCGGGTATCTGTAGGACATTTGACTGCACTGCACGCCATGGAACCGGATCAGCTGGCAGAAGTTATCGATTTGATGGTCAAAGCCCAAATCAATGTGATGCCGTTGCCTGCGACCGACTTGCATTTAGGTGCTAGAAACGATGCCTACAACGTTCGTCGTGCCGTGACACCGATTCGCAAATTACGTGATGCCGGTGTGAATATTTGCTTAGGCAGCAACAATATCCGAAACGCCTTTACGCCCTATGGCAATGGGGATTTGATCCAAATCGCTATGCTGGCTGTGCCAGTGGCACACTTAGGCGGCGCCGATGACTTGCCGACAGTCTTGCCAATGATTACGACCAATACCGCAAAAGCATTAAATATCAAAGACTATGGGATCGCTGTTGGCAACCGCGCAGATTTGATTCTTTTAGATACCCAGAGAAAAGCCGATGTGCTGATTGACATTCCTGAACGTTTGGTGGTCATCAAAAATGGCCGCATCACTGTGGAAGTCAAAAAAGAAGTGACGATCCACCGCTGATGACAATAATTGAAACTTAATTTTTCGATGCAAAAATAAAACATATTTTAATAGATGAAACAGACTCGTGAGATGAAGAATTCAATCATTTCACGAGTTTTTTGTGTTTAAATGAATATTTTCACACATATAGGAGTGGATTTTTATAAAACAAGTGTCTCGGATGTTATTGCTATGTTTCAAATAAAAGGTGTATCGTTATTTGTTTTAAAAAGTTGATGTTTTTTTATACCCATTGAAGAGAATGCCATCTTTGAAACACGATTTTCGTTGATCGATGAATATTCTGATTTTTTCTCATGGAAGATGTCCACTATACTGGAAGAGAGTAAGTTTGAGAAACTTCGTGTATGAATAACAGCAATGAAGACGTATTAAAAGGTTTTTAAAGTAACGCCTAACGTTGCTTCTGTAGTAAATTTCTTTTGTGATAAAAAACAACGAATTTCTATCTCAATAACGATCCTCAACCCACTGGATACTTTTAACTTAGGCAGTCAATAAATTGCTTTTGTGAAGCGAGACATTCTTTAATTGCTGTGTTAGTTATGAGGTTTTGGATGAATGCCATCATTCTGGTATGCAAATGGCACTAAGTACTCATATGCCATTTCAAGGCGCTTTGAATCTAAATCGATTCTATTCCGCGATGACTGCTCGTTCTAAAGGAGCAGTGTGAATGCAAACAGGAGCTTCGGATCGATGCTACTTACGTACGCCGTTTGAACAATGAAGATGTCTCCATTAGCCGGAGACCAATTGGTGACTGTTTGCTGGAATCATCGGAATTGTCTTAGTCGTCTTGCATATTGTTGTCTCGATCATCAAGAAAAAAACAAAGTAAGGTGGGATCAATAGTATGAAAATGAAAACACTAAAAGTAATGGCATTAATCTTTATCGGGCTGTTTATTGTTCAGCAGGGGTTTCCCATAGTTCAAAATTTTTTCATTGATACGATTTATGCACTACAAGATAAAGAAGATGATGCAGTGCATTCTACCTTGGAGACTGCGGGGACTGAACAGCAAGACGTCGAAATTGGTTTTTCAACAGAAACGAAGCAAGGGAGTCCTGGAGAGACAGTCTTGATCGAATTCACTTCTAATCAGCCTCTAGACGAAATCGATCTGATCTTGCCAGCAGAAGCAAAAATCGAAACATCTTCTCTGCTAGAAGGTGTCGTCATCCAGCAGGTAGAAGCTGAGCAATGGCATCTTCTGTCCAAAGAACCGTTAAGCGTTTTTTTGCTCCCATTGATCTTTGAAGAAACTGGCGAGTATGAAATCCAAGTAGAAAATGAGATGCTCGCTGTGAAAATAGAGCAAGACAATAAAACAGCTGAGCCAGAAACTCCGAGAGAAGTAGAGGATTCAGAAGATGGAACAAAGCATGCTCGTGATGATATCTTTACAACACCTGATCCAGATTTGCCTTTTGCCCCCAATGATTCAGGAAATCTTTATTTGTTAGAGGGGCAGGAAATCGTTGAGCGGGGGGTCAGCAACTGGCGAGAATTTTTAATCGCCTATAGTGATCCTAGTGTCAATTACATTTATTTTGAGCGAAGCTTTCACTCTACCGAACCAGCTACTGCGGGTTTAACTAATATGCAAAACAATCATGGTTTCCATAACGTCAATGGGGGAGATAATGGCATTTGGTTTATGGAACCTCGTATATCTAGAACATTGATTGTTGACGGAAAAGGATTGACCCTCGATATGCAGGCAGTGGTATTAGGGATGTCGCTCGTGACACATGATCCCACTAGCCCTTGGGATGTCACTTATCAAAACATGAAAATCTATCATGGAAGTCTCTACGGTACGTTTAATTTTTATGGTGCTGGAGCTGCAAATGTGCGAAATTCACGACTTCGTTTCCACAATGTGATAAGCACTGGAAATCGTATGGTTCTTGAACCAGAAGGAAGTGTCATTCTATCCGGTCATGTTAGTTCACACCAAACAACTACCTATACTTCACTCTTTAATCCGTCATGGAACATTTCTGCTACCCGAAACTTAGCAAATCTTCTCGTCAATCAAATCGACATTGCAGAAAATGCGGAAGTATCTTTGTCCACCTTTAATTCGGGAAATCTCGATTTGAGAAGCGGGGTTTGGCCAACCGATCCAAGAGCTGCTTTAAGAATCGGAGAGAACGCAAAAATGACATTACAGTCAAATGGTACTGCTTTTGGGGTTGAGTCAGCTTTTGGGGCGAATATCGTTTTTCAAAATTTGGAAGGGAATATGACAGTAGGAAAAGGCGCAACGGTCGATCTAATTCCACGGGCGAATGGAGCAGCCATCACTATGGTTGGAATCAATGGAAACATTCAATTACTCGAAGATAGCACTGTTTCTATTCGCTCATCGGGTCGAACAACAAGCATTAACGGTTTGACAACCAACCTCATCTGGGTAGCATCAGGAAATAATCTTATGCTGAGTGAGGGAAGTACATTGGATATAGAAGCAATCAATCAAATAAGCTCAGGGGCGAATATCGTGAATTTTAGTGGGACTAATGGAATACTTCAAGTTGGTAAAGATGCGACGTTGGATATTCGTTCGGATACTACGGCTACTGGTCAAAATCTTATTGGTTTTTCTGGAGCAAACAATGCTGCTAGATTTGTGATAGATGAAGCCAAACGTGTCAATCTTCAAAAATTAAACAGCATGAGTACTGGCAATCTAATCCACGGTGGGGGAGTTACTGCACGAAGGCAGTCGATTAAGCAATGGGACTATGGGAATATCAGTGGCGGGTCCAACTTTCATTGGGCACCGATTTATTCGATGACTGCAAATATCTCCAATGCAGCAAATGCCGTAACAAACGTTACGAGTGTGACGTCTTTTCTCCCAGTTACAGAGGAAAGTTTGAGTACCACTTTTAATTCGAGATCAAATCGCTTACTCTTTGAACATGTTCCTAACGTGGAAGTGACCATCGATTCCTTGACAGAAGATCCGTCTCTTCGAAATTCTCGTGTTATATCTGGCAGGGCGACACCAAGCAGCTATATTCGATTTCAAAGAGAGGGAGCACTCCCTGAGCCAGAGATATCAGCAATCACAACAATAAATCAGGATACTGAATCCTTTCATGTCATGTCAGATGCAAATGGTTACTATGAATTTGATTTAACACAGTATGAGCCTTTTGAACGCTTTCAAGTGGGAGAGTTTGTTACAGCCCATGCTATGTTATATGGTGAGTGGGCAAGTAAAACGGTGATCGTTGAGGCAATACAAGATATGGATCCAAAAGATCCACTGCAACCTGACAATACGATCGATCCGGATAATCCACCAGATTTGGGTGTGAATCGCGGCATCATCAGTATCGATTTTATTTCACAATTTAATTTTGGGTCGGTACCGATTCGTTCAAGCCGAACCTCCTATTCAGCACAACCACAACAATTAAACAATGCTGAAGGGGATACATTCGGTGGAAAACGACCAAACTTTATCCAAGTCACTGATCGGCGAGCGGAAAATAGTGGATGGACGTTAAGTGCTCGTCTCGGAGAGGATGGCTTTGTCAGCAATGATGGCCACAAACTTCGTGGTGTCGAACTCTCGCTGAACAACATTGATATGGTAACGACGGGATCCAACAATTCGATGCGTCCTCACTACTGGGAAAGCCGAGCACTCAACACTGGTAGACAAACGCTGGCGAACGCCGAAGTAAATCAAGGCGGCGGTACGTGGATCCAACGGTATGGAGATCAAGAAACAATGGCGGATAGCGTTGTGCTAGAAGTTCCTTCTGGAGCAGTACCACAGGCGACTGCATACACAGCCACGATCCATTGGGAACTGAGTTTTGTTCCGGGAATGGATTGATTGTTTTACAGCTAAGTACAACAGCATGATCAACTATCCGGTTAATGATAGAAAAAATAATGAAAAAAGTTATGCGGAAGCTGCAGAAGGAATCTACAGCTTCCTTTTTCTACGACTTTTTGTCAATAAGGGCTGATGTGTTTTGCAAATTCAAATCTGAGACTGAAGAATGCCTTATGATTTATTAGGTCTACAAATTATAAAACAAAAAAATACTAATGGAATAATTCCGACTTCATGTAGCTGGGATTTTTTGCGTTAAGACGTTAATTGAATGGAATCTGGTTTAATGTTGTAGAAAGCTCAGATACGTATTATGCCGAAATCACTCAATAAGCGGTTCTCTAGTCATTTGTTCTTTTTTCAACTATGATAGAAAGAAAACCGCTATCACGGAGATTTCGTTAAAGAAAATCCTGTCAAAACTGTTTGACAATGCCGTAATATCAATGGATTTGAGCAGAAACCACAGCAGCTCTGCGTTAAGGTAGAAGAAGGAGGCCAAGATGAAAATTGGGGAAGCATTAAAGAACCATCGAGTCACACAGCAAATGAGCCAAGAAGAAGTAGCAACAAAAATTTTAGTGACCCGCACATCGATCTCAAATTGGGAAACCGGCAAGACGGTACCAGACAGTTTGAATTTATTGAAACTGAGTACCCTTTATGGGTGCAGTGTCGATGAGCTATTAAAAAAGGAGCGAGCAGGAATGAAAAAGAACTTTCGTACGATGACCTATGGTGCTGGATTGAAAGACGGAACGATGCGTTTGAAAATCGAGACTGATGCCAGCAAGTTTTTCCCACGAGGAGTTGAAGTCAAAGCATCTGTCGATTTAGAAACAGGAGAAGTGACCTTTTTTGTCGAGCAAGAGGATTTGAAAAAGCTAAAAGCAGCCACCGACGAAAAATAATTTTTTTATACAGGTTTTTGCTAAATTTTGCTTGGACAAGAGAAAAAAAGTGATGGATAAAAAAACACGAGCCTAGCTGCATCGTGTTTTTTTATGTGGGATGAAAGAGGGCTGAGGCAATCGATGAAAGCTGATTCTACTTTTTCTTTTCTGCTATTTTCAAGGTTTGTAACGTTTAAGAAAAAGCGAAAAGATGTTAACGGCTATATACAATATATGGTGAATATAACGGATTTTTTTATAATGGAACACAATATGTAGTATTTACTTTTTTAAGAGATTGTGTAAAATAGCAGATGTAGTGAAGAAGGAGCTGTTGTTTTTGAGAGTAACTGTATGTTGCGGGACCCGTTTAGAAAATGAGAAAAAGTTGGCAAAGACCGCTCGTGCCATCGGCAACGCCTTGGCAAAAAATCACATCGAGTTGGTGTATTGCGGCCCTTTGGCTGGCTTGATGAGGGAGATCGTGAAAGGGGTCTTTGAAAAAGAAGGCGCAGTGACGTGGATCTATCCATCAGGTTCTTTTGCAGAAGATTTGCCGCCAATCGTCACTGGATCAAGCACCTATACTGAGTTCTATACGGATACGAGGGAGGAACAAACGCAACAATTGCTGGAAATGAGCGATGCCTACCTTGTATTACCTGGTGGATTTGGTACACTAGAGGAGTTGTCATCAGTATGCTCTTTTACGACTCTTGGGCCATTGTCAGGCAAGCCGATCGGTGTGTTGATGACCCAAGGCTTAAATGATGGGCTAAAGCCGCTGCTAAAAATGTTTGAAGCTTCCAGCTTTGCTTGGGCTGAACTGTCTGATACGCTCTTTTTCCTATCTGACGTTGAGTCGTTGATCCGACGATTGGCTGCGAAGGGGTCAGGAATGGAGTGCTTGGCAGGATGAAGCATGTCTATTTAGCGGGACCGTTTTTTTCAAACGAACAAGTCGACCGACTCAAACAAGTAGAACGCATTTTAGCTGAAAACCCGCAGCCCTTGGCGGTCTATTCGCCGCGTTTGTATCTAGAAGGTTCATCTGAACCCAATACACCAGAATAGGCAAGAGAAATTTTTGAAAAAGACATGCTGGAATTGACACGAGCCGACGTCGTCGTTGCCGTTTTGGATGACCATGAAGGGATCTCCGATCCGGGAACAGCCTTTGAAATCGGCGCAGCACACGTACGAAATAAACCAGTGATCGCTCTTCAGGAAAAAGTCGCGGCGGTCAATCTGATGTTGACGGAGTCGGTGCAAGCGTATTTGACTGATTTGGCGGCACGAACAGCGTATGATTTTGAAGCGATGGCGCACCGAGCATTTGTCGGTGACTATATTTAATAAAGGATGATGAATGTGTTATTAATCGCAGGAACGATCGGGGCAGGAAAAAGCAGTTTGACTGATTTTTTATCGAAGGAAATGGCGTCGAAGCCTTTCTATGAAAACGTGGAGGACAACGATGTTCTGCCATTGTTTTATTCCAATCCAGAACGATACGCCTTTTTATTGCAGATTTTTTTCTTAAACAAAAGCTTTTTAGGGATGCGGGAAGCTTTGTCCAATGATGACAATGTCATTGACCGCTCCATCTATGAGGATAGCTTGATGTTTCATCTAAATGCGGATCTAGGTCGCATCGCACCGATGGAAGTCGAACAATACGATAACCTGTTGAACACGATGTTGCGGGAATTGGAAGAATCAGCGCCATTGAAACATCCAGATCTAATGGTTCATATCAAGGTTTCCTTGGATACAATGATTGAACGGATCAACAAACGTGGTCGTTCCTATGAACAAATTGCCAACGATCCGACATTGTACGACTATTACAAAGAATTAAATCAGCGGTACGATGAATGGTATGAAAACTTTGACGTTTGTCCGAAAATGCAAATTGATGGGGATCAATTGGACTTTGTTGCCAATGAAGACAACCTCATGGTGATCCTCGAGATGATCCAAGAAAAACTGGCGGAAGTCCGTCAGACCCATGGCAAAGGCCACTATTGTACGGACAAAGCCATCGCAAAAGGTGATTTTTCTAAGAAAAACGCAGCATCTGTGACAGGCTGACCCAGCAGTTGAGGACGGCTTACGAAAAAAACAAGTGTCTTATCGACAATGGGAGGGAGCAAGGCGATGAATGTTGAACGATTTATTGAAGCGAGGAAACAGGCGGGCTTCTCGCAGCAAGAACTTTCGGAAGGAATCTGTACACAAGCCACTTTGAGTAAATTTGAAAACAACGGTCAGGCACCGTCCCTCAAAATTTTGATCAAATTGTGTAATCGGATCGGCTTGCCATTGGTCGACTTGTTTTCTTCCATGAATGTCGCAACGACCAAAATCAAAGAAGAATTGGCAAAAGCCGAATTCTACTTGATCACAAGCGAGTATGAACAGTTGGCTGCATTGCTAAGTCAAATCGAAGTGAAGCTGATCGATGAACCAGCATTAAAAGCGCAATATGATTATTTAAAAGGCTTTGAAATGATTTTTAATGAAGCTGCGATTACCGATGTCCTGTTTCAATTCGATCAGTTATTGATGAATGAAACGGCGGAGGAATTGTTTGATCTCTTAGCGTATACTGGGATCGGTTTGGTGTATGCCAGAGAAGAAGAATGGGCAAAGGCTGAGTTTTATGTGACGAAGGTCTTTGAGAAAATTTATACCTATCCGATCAAAACGATCGAAGACACGTGGCGGGTGTTGAACATCGTCTTTCATTGCGGCGTCTTTTATGCCAAAGTCGATGATTTGGAAACTAGTGATACCTTGTTGAATTATGTGTTGGCGATTTGTTCCGACAATCATTTGACCTACTACTTGGCTCGCGCGGCAGCCCAACTGACCGAAAATGCCATTCGTGAACAACAGGCGAAAGAAACAATTTTGGAAATGTTACACGATGCACGAGCATATGCCAAAATCAATAAAAACGTAAAATTACTGGCGCATTTAAAATCGATCGAGGAAACGATCGATTAAAAATATATAATCGAAAAAAAAGCTTTGTTGCTCAAATGCTTGATAGCTAGCAGTCCTTTCGACGAAGGGACTGCTTTTTTGAATTTTCTTTATATAAAAAAATATATAATCGTGTTGACAAAAAAATATATCGGGAGTATTCTTTAATTGTGAAAAAACTAACATAATTTGAGATACATTGTTTTGAGGAGAAGGGATTTTATGAAGGCAGCAGTGAGAGAAGCCGCTCGCACGATTCAGCGGATGGGCACGTCCATTGAGTTAAAAGTCGCTCATACAAAACCAGAAAGTGTACTGGACGAGCTGGAGACCCAGCTGAAAGGATACGACCATCGCTTTAGTGCCAATGATCCGCGATCGGAATTGAATCAGCTGAATCAGTTGGCAGGACAAAAGGGGCTTGTGCTTGATCCAGAATTGTACCAGCTGATCGAAATCGGCAAACATCATAGCTGTGCTCCCCACAGTCAGCTGAATATTGCCATCGGTCCACTGGTCCAAGCATGGCGCATCGGGTTTGAAGATGCCCGCATCGTATCAAAGATGCAGGTCAAAGAATTGCTTGCGCTAACAGACCCGCAACAGATCCAATTGGCAGCAGGCAAGGTTTTTTTGAAAAAAGCTGGAATGAGGATCGACCTCGGAGCATTAGCAAAAGGCTACATCGCTGATAAGTTACGCACCCATTGCCAAGCCCGTGGCGTAGCGTATGGATTGATCAACTTAGGCGGAAATATTGTCTGTTTCGGCGCTGCACCAAATCATTCGGACGGGCATTGGCGGATCGGGATCCGAGATCCCAAGGGTGGTCGGGCCGACACCTTGGGCATTCTGCCAATCAAGGACCAAACCGTCGTCACTTCGGGGATCTATGAGCGGGTCTTGACCACCGCTGAAGGAACGTATCATCATTTGATTGATCCTCAGAGTGGCTTTCCCATCGAATGTGGGTATTTGAGCATCACGATCGTTGCAGCGACATCGTTACTGGGGGAAATCTGGACTTCGCGCTTGTTTGGCAAGCCCATTCCAGTTGTTTTGCAAGAGATTCAGCAGCAGCCAGAAATCGAAGGAATCATCGTAACCAAAGAAAATGAAGTCATTGCCTCTAAAGGCATTCAGGCAAGACTTTTAAGATAGCCCAACCAGAAAGGAAGAGACAGGATGAAATTTATCGGATTCGTGGGAACCAATGCCACTCGTTCCACCAATCGCACGTTGTTGCAGTTTATGAAAAAAATGTTTGCCAATGAGGCAGAGATCGAACTAGTCGAGATCAAAGATCTTCCAATGTTCAACAAACCAGAATCAAAGGAGTTGCCCGTACAAGTAACCCAGCTTGCCGAAAAAATCACGGCAGCAGACGGTGTGATCATCAGCACACCAGAATATGATCATGCCGTACCCGCAGCGTTGATCAATGCCCTGAACTGGTTGTCCTATGGAATTTTCCCGTTTGTTGACAAGCCAGTGATGATCACTGGTGCTTCTTATGGGACGTTAGGTTCTTCTCGTGCCCAAGCCCATCTAAGACAGATTCTGGACTCTCCAGAGTTAAAAGCACGGATCATGCCTAGCTCTGAATTTCTCTTAGGTCATTCGCTGCAAGCGTTTGACGAGCAAGGCAACTTGATCGATGAAGAGCAGACCCAAAAACTGCAAGGACTGTTCAACGATTTTCTTTTATTTGTAAAAATTACCAGCCAGTTGCAGCACGCCCATGCCGCCAATCAAAAAGAAGCTGCTGAATTTTCATGGGAAACCATCTAATCGCAAAAGATAGGAGCGTAAAGACAATGAAATTGATCGGAATCGCCGGATCAGCCGCTGAAGTCTCCACCAATCGTCAGCTGCTGAACTTTATCAAAAAGCAATACAAAAAGGAATTCACTTTAGAACTTGTAGAGATCAAAGACTTTCCTCTCTTTAATCAAGAGGAAGATCAAACCCAAAGCCCAGCCATCCAGCGTTTGAATCGGCAATTGCTGATGGCAGACGGTGTGATCATTGCTACACCAGAGCACAACCATACCGTGACGGCAGGACTGAAAAGCTTGCTAGAATGGCTTTCATTCAAGATCCATCCTCTGGAAAACAAACCAGTAATGATCGTGGGTGCCTCTTACTACGATCAAGGAACTTCAAGGGCCCAGCTACATCTGCGCCAGATTTTGGACGCACCGGGAGTCAATGCTTTAGTGATGCCAGGGAATGAGTTTTTGTTGGGCAAAGCCAAAGAAGCTTTCGATGAAGCGGGTGATTTGATCGATGCCCGAACGGTTGCTTTTTTAGATGCGACGATCAACAGCTTCTTGCAATTTATCAAAGTCGTTTCTGCCTTAGCGGGTCCCAAACAATTGCCGCCCGAAGACCTCTACGCCACAGGGAAAATCGCAACCACCGTGGAAGGGGTGGATATGTATGATGATCAATGGCTGGAAAAAGCCGCTGAAGCAGTCGGTGCCGTTTCTGGCAATACCTACGTCAAACTAAATCGCGGCTTGCTGACAGTCGATCAGATCAATTACTTCTTAGATTCGATGCCGATGGAATTGACATTTGCCGATAGCAACAACCAATTCTTGTATTACAATCTGCGGGAAGAAGCCCAAAATATGCTGGCAGCACGTGTGCCAGGACAAGTCGGCAATCCATTAGCAAAATGCCATCCTGAAAAATCCTTCAAAAATGTTGAGTGGGTGATCCAACAGCTGCGCAGTGGAGCGACCGACGCGGTTCGGGTCCATGTACCGAAACAGGTGCCAGAAAAATACATCGTCCACAATTATCAAGCGATGCACGATGAAAACGGCGAATATGCGGGGATCAACGAATACATCCTTGATTTCAAGCCAATCATCGAATGGTATTTGCAACAAACCGGTCAAAAACTTGTCGGCAATGAAGACGCCATTTCCAGTGCTTCTGTGCACCAAGAACCGACCGATGCGGTCACTAGTGCCAGTACTCATGACGCACCTGCAGCAGATGCGGTCACCAGCGCTTCAGTGAAATAAGGGTTGTCTAAAGGGAGAGAAGGAATCGCTAGAAGCATTCGCTTGCAATCAGTTGCCAAGCGAATGCTTCTCTTTTTGCTGCTTTTTCATGAATGAACGGTTTTCTATGAGCGATTGAATTGATCAAGGACATCGTTGCGAGGATTTCGCAAAGTTTCTGAAAAAAATTTGCATATTCATCTTTTGCTTCGTATACTAGTTTAGGACGTTGCTTATAAAACGGCTGTATCATCGTACATATTTTTTGATAGGAGGAATTGCATGAAAGACAAACGAAAAGTCTTGCGTCCGTTAGGATCAGGGTTTGCGATGGCGGTTCCTTTGTTTATAGGGATCCTCGTTCAGGACCCTTTGATAAGTTCTGTGGGGGCGATGGGGGCTTTTTCCTACTTGGCTTTTCAACATCGGTCCCTTTTTTATAATCTGCGCGCCATTTTGACCCACGGCGCTGCGCTGCTGCTGGCATTTATTTTAGGTGCTGGGACAGCACTGATTCCTTGGAGCGCGCCTTTTATCATCGGTGCGTTATCGTTTTCTGCGTTTTTGTTGTCAAAAGTGATGCGGATCCCCAAGCCCGATTATTTCTTCGTGTTGATGCTTTATGCCACCGGCTTTAATTTTCACGCAGCGCACCTTGGAGAGATTTTGCACCACAGTTCCTATTTGCTTTATGGCATCGCAGGCTCGCTGCTTGCTGGACTGGTGATTTCGTTGGCTGAACAGCTGCCGTTGAAAGAAGAAAAAACGGCCTTTCAACAACTGAGCTTGCACGAGAAATATTCGCTAGCATTATCTCAGCAACCAGAAATGGTCATCAAGGCGCTGCACTTTTCTTTGATATTGTTTATTGCGACCTACATTGCCTATCTGTTGCGGGACAGCAACGGCTATTGGATCTTGATTTCTGCTGCTGCCGTCTTGGCAGGAGAACATATGGAAAAAATCAAAAATCGCACGATTGGCAGGGTACTGGGAGGAATCGTGGGGCTGCTGCTGGGTTTCTTATTGATGTCCTTGCATATGCCCCTTGAAGCGATCGCAGTTGTCTTGATCATTCTAAACATATTGACGGAGTTTTTTATGCCAGTCAATTATACCGTTGCTAATTTTTTTACCAATCCGCAAGTCCTGCTGTTAATGACCATCGGTACTAGTTTTACGCCGCTGAAATTGATCCCATTGCGTTTTTCAGGGGCATTGATCGGCAGCGTGCTGGCAATGCTGTTGATCTTTCTAATGGATTGGGCAGTAAAGCAAATGGAGCAAGCACTGGGAAATAAGCCAGAAGACACGACGGATCATACACAATAGAATGCACCATCATCGATAAGCAAGAGCAGCAGCTCTTGCTTTTTTTTGCCTTTGATCCTCTATCTAAACGTTATCTCCATCGGATAGGAAAATTAAGGGAAATATGAAATAATCGAGGAAAGGTTCCTATTTCGAAATAGAAGCGTTTACATTTTTGCAAACTAAAGTGGCAGAAACATCTACTTTTTTTGTTGTAAGCGAAATCATATACTCAAATCAGAGAAGGAGAGAAAGTTGTGAAAAAACGAATCGTAGATGTTTTGCATCGCCTGTTGGTGACTGATTATCCACTATCCATCGAGCAACTGGCAGAAGAGACCGCAGCCAGTGGGCGGACGATCCGCAATGATTTGAATGAGATCAACACGTTTCTTGCTGACTTACACATCGGACCGATCCAAACCCTTCGAGGAAAGGGCATCCTTTTGAAACTGACCTCGAAACAGCAAGCCATCGTTTGGCAGGCATTACACGCACAACAGTCGGAATATATGACCCGTGAAGAGCGTCGTTTTGATCTGCTGCTGCATCTGACCTTTTCAAAAGAGATCCTGGTGTTGAATAAAAAAGAAGAAGCGTACCAGATATCAAAAAGCAGCATGGATGAAGACATGCGCCGTTTGCGGGCGGACATCAATAAATATGGCATTGAGATCATCAGCCTAGGAAAAAAAGGACTGCGGTTGAATGGATCGGAACGAGCGATTCGGACGATGATTTTTGACATCATCAATCAGCGGATCGGTAGGTTGCCACTTGATAAACAGACCCCAGATTTAGTCTTTACGAAATTGCTTTATCGCTATTTGCCGCAAAAAGAAATCAAACAGATCCAACTAGTGATGCAAGCAGTGTTGCCGCCAAATCAAAATGAGTTGTATAGCAGCCAAATCTTATTGTTTACCGCCATTTGGCTGATGCGTATCAGAATGAAGGAATTTATCACTCGCATGAACTGGTCTACTTCCAGCAATCAGCTCCAAGGGTCAGCCTATATCCATTCGATCGCTGAAACCTTTTCGATCCAGCCACCAGAAATCGAAGTCAACTATCTTTCTTTCATCATCGAGTCACTGAACTTTAAAGATTTGTCCAATTCCATCGAATGGGCGCATGCGCAACTTTTGTCGCTGCAGCTGATCCAATTTGTGGAATGCCAAACCAAGATCCCTTTTAGTAAAAAGGAAGAAGAGCTGTTAGAGGGATTGTATAAACATATGGCCGCGCTGATCGTTCGAGCCAAGAGCGGCATTCAAGTACCCAATCCGATCAAAGAGACTGTTCGCAAAAATTATGGACAAATCTACCAAGCCGTCAAGGGCTTCGCCCCCACGATCGAAGAGATCGTCGGGCAACCACTTTCAGAAGATGAACTGACATTTCTCGTGATCCATTTTTCTACAGCCCTAAGTTCATTGAACCACGAGCTCATTACGAGCTATAAGGCGGTCGTCGTCTGTAACCATGGAATGGCAACCGGCAATCTGCTGGCAGCCAGCCTCAAGGAGAAGTTTCCAGAAGTAGAAGTTGCGGCAGTCTTGAATTCACAAGAAGTCAATTTGATTACGAAATTCGATGTGGATCTGATTTTTTCAACCTATGAGATCGATTATCGAGAAAAGCCGGTATTACTGATCCCACCGATCATCAATGAAGAAAATCACCAAGTGATTCGCCGTTTCTTAAACAACAATGAACAATTCAAGCGGATCGCCTTTGACCAAAAAAATGCCACGCTGTTCTTCAATCAGTTGCTTACAGTGATTGAAGAAAGCGGCGGGACAGTCGATGCTGCCGCCTATCGCAAATTGACACACTTGTTTGAACAAAATCAATTAGCCATTAATGCAAGGGAGATTCAGCCAATGTTAAAAGATGTTTTATCCGCTAATCATATTCAATTAAACGTTCCTGTTCAAAATTGGGAAGAAGCCATTGAACGCTCTGCGCAGCCGCTAGTAAAAGAACAGATCATCGAAAAACGCTATATCGAGGCAATGGTTGCGGCGGTGGAGGAATACGGTCCTTATATCGTCATTGGCAAACATTTGGCGTTGGCGCATGCACGACCAGAAGATGGCGCCCAGCAGTTGGGTGTGAGTGTCCTCACCTTGGCGCCGCCAGTCGCATTTGGGAACCCAGAAATGGACCCCGTCAAAATCATTTTTTGCTTGGCTGCGGTGGACTCCTACTCTCATCTTGCCATCATGAAGGAATTGATCGAACTGATCAATGATGAAGAAAAAGTCACGCAGTTGCTGGCTTGCTCTACGATTGAAGCGTTTCAATCATTGCTATTTTCATAAAAAACAAGAAAAGGGGAAAAAAACATGAACAAATTATCGATCTTATTCGTATGCGGTGCAGGTCTTGGCAGCAGCTTTGCGGCTCAGATGTCAACAGAAGATGTCTTAACGAAATTAGGAGTGGAGGCGAAATTGGATCATGTTGATATCTCATCAGCGGTATCAATGAAACCAGACATCATCATTACGGCAGAGAATTTCCGAACGCAATTTGAAAAGTTTGCCTTGGACCCGACAACCGCAATTATTTATTTACGCAACATCGTTTCAAAACCAGAAATCGAAGAAAAAATCATCCCAGTATTAACGGAAAAAGGCGCACTGTAAGGAAGAGGCATGACGAAGGGAGTTTGAAAAAATGGGCATCATCAATTTTATCATTGATAATATTTTAACGCAGGCATCGATCACGATCGCTTTGATCGCGATGTTAGGGCTGCTGCTTCAGAAAAAGTCAGCAGGTCAAGTCATTTCAGGAAGTTTAAAGACGCTATTGGGCTTCCAGGTTTTAAGCGCTGGTTCTAGCATCATCGTCGGTAGTTTGACCTATTTCGGCGAGATTTTCACAGAAGGATTCGACATGCAAGGCATAATTCCTTCCATCGAAGCCATCAACGGGCAAGCGATGAATGAGTTGGGCTTGGGTCGGGACATAGCGCTGACATTTTTAGCCATCTTTGTTTTTAATATTTTATTGGCACGCTTTACAAAATGGAAATATATCTTCTTGACGGGTCAAGCCATTTTATGGATGGCGACCATGACGACGGTCTTTGGCTATTTCGCTGGTTTACGGGGCGTTGTCTTGATTCTTGTCGGTGGGTTGATTGGGGCGGTCTTTGCCGTAGCGATGCCAGCGATGGCTCAGCCCATCATCCGCAAAGTCACTGGGTCAGACGACATTGCTCTCGGACATTTCTGTACGATCGGCTACCTCTTTGAAGCAGGCGTTGCCTATCTGTTTGGAGAAAGAGGCGAGAAGAAAAAATCGATCGAAGACATCAAACTGCCACGTTCTTTTGAATTTTTACAAGATACCTATCTTTCTGTCATGGTCGTGATGGTTCCACTGTATATCGTGACGGTCTTGTTTGCTGGAGAAACCTTTGCTTCTACGCTCTCTGGTGATCAAAATTACATCATGTATGCCTTCTTACAAGCCATTCAATTCGTGGTTGGGGTCTATGTTTTGTTAGCAGGCGTTCGGTTGCTCTTAGGCGAGATCGTCCCTGCGTTTCGTGGGATCGCCATGAAATTGGTGCCTGATGCAAAACCAGCACTCGATTGCCCAGTGTTCTTCCCATATAGCCCAAATGCAGTTATTTTAGGCTTCATTACTACAACGATTGGGACAGTCATCGCCATGTTCGTTTTACCAGTCTTTGGCTTGGCGATGATCTTGCCAGGGATGCTGACGAACTTCTTTGCAGGCGGCACCGCTGGGATCTTCGGCAATGCGGTCAGTGGACGTCGAGGGGCGATCATCGGAGGAATCTTTCACGGATTCTTCATTACGTTACTGCCAGCCCTACTTGTAACGATCTTCAATCAGATGGGCTTTGTTAACGCTACGGCAACTGATGTGGATACCGTCACGGCAGCCTTGCTATATGCTTGGATCATCAGTCCCTTATTGAAAAACTTTTAATCGCTAGGAGGAAGACGCATGTTCTCTTTTTTCAAAAAAGAAAAAAAGCCCACAGAAACACCAGCGGTTCCTTTGACCGCTGAAGAAAGCCAAGAGGCAGAAGCGCTGATTGCAAATCTAGAAAGTCAGTTGCAAGCAGAAACTGACATCGACGAACAAGCAAAATTGTATGAAGCGTTAGGCTTAGCGCAGGCAAAACTTTCCCGCACAGAAGAAGCGATCGACGCATTGGAAAAAAGCTTGCAGGCGAAAAAATCGATCGGGGACGGCTACAAAAAACTGATGTCCCTTTACAATGCTCAGCGTGCCGCCGCCGCACGAAACGGCGACGATGCAAAGATCGACTATTACATGGACAAAATGGAAGAAATGCGGCAAATCGCCAAACAACTTACGATCAGCGGCAATTAAACTAGACGAGGTGGAATCAAGGATGTATACAACATTAAAAGAAGTAACGAAAACAGCAGAAGCATTGAATTTTACAGTGGGGGCTTTTAATACCCATAATTTAGAAATGCTGCCAAGTATGCTGCGGGCAGCCAAAGAGATGGGGGCACCCATCATCATTCAAACAAGTATCGATACGGCGAAATACATCGGCTATGATGTCTTGGTCAATGTCGTCAAAACGATTGCCGATCACGAGCTAGTAGATGCTGTCTTACATTTGGACCATGCCAGAGATTTCGATGAGATCAAAGCGGCGATTGATAGCGGCTATAGCTCGGTGATGTATGATGGCTCGCATTTGCCCTTCAAAGAAAACATTTTGAAGACGCGCGCAGTCGTCGAATACGCTCATGCTCATGGGGTGTCCGTCGAAGGAGAACTAGGAACGATCGGCGGCACAGAAGAAGGCATTCATGTGGAAGAAGACGATAAAGTCTTCACACGCCCAGAAGATGCGGTAGAATTTGTTGCTGCTACTGGCGTCGATGCGCTAGCCATCGCTATCGGAACCAATCACGGTCAATTCCGTTCCAAAACCGAAGTGAATGTTGAGTTATTGAAGGAGATCCATGCGGTCGTAGACGTGCCGCTAGTCATTCATGGAGGAACTGGCGTCAAAGAAGAAGATTATCCTGAATTGATCAATAACGGCATTCGCAAGTTTAATGTAGGTACTGAATTGTTGGTCAATTGGACGAAGATTGCGAAAGAAAATTTTGGGGCAACGGAAGTCAACAAATCTTTGCGCCACAACGTGATCCCATCCAATGAAGCCATCAAAGAAATCGTCAAGCACAAGATCGGCCTTTTCATGAATACGAAAGCGCCGACTGCGATCGGCAAATAGATGGTACGCAAAAAGATGCTTGTTTTATTAGCAGGCAGCCCTGGAACTGGAAAAAGTTATTTACTGAATCTGTTGAAGAAACGTTTTCCTGATCTTTTCGCTCTTACGCCAGATGAAATCAAAGAGTGCTATGCCGAATCCCTTGGCTTTGATTCATTGGCAGAAAAAGCCCAGATCGAAAAGCAGTATGTTTGGCCTTTTTACTATCAGGCATTGGGCTTGTACATGTCTTTAGGAAAACGCTTGGTGGTCTCGGAATACCCTTTTAGTGAAAAACAGAAGCCATTGCTAACTTTTCTCGCCCAAAGCTATGGTTATGAGTGCTTGACCATTCGCTTGACTGCTTCTTTTGAAACCTTATGGGAAAGACGTTACTTACGTGATCGAGCGGATGACCGCCATTTGAGTTTCATCATGGAACGGTACCATTACGGGGATGTACTGGAAGATAGACAAGCTGCAACCAACCATATAACCAAAGAAGCGTTTCGGCAAATCATCACTGATCGCCGTTACGATGACTTTCAGTTAGGAGCGCTTATCGAAGTCAATGTGGAAGATTACGAGCAAGTGGATTATCGCCCGTTGATCGAGAGAATCGCTGAACAACTCAATGACCCAAATTGAAGAAAAACAGGCGCTACACCTGAAAAGGGCAGCACCTGTTTTTTTAGTCTAAGCCCAAAAATTTCGAAGTTCCTTGGTTTTGGACTTGGAGGATTTCGGCTAATACTTTGGCATCAAATTGCCCCTCTTTATTGGCAGAATAGACATTGACCTTGAGCTGGTAGTCGGGCAAAGCATAGTTTTCAAGACTTGCTTCAAGCTGCGCGACCGCTTGTTTTGAGAGTGGTTCACCGACGAGCTTTAATTCAAGGGATTGTTTCTGCTCATTAAGTGTTTGCTCCAGCAAATAATGTTCCCCCAGTTTGGCTTCTACAAAACGCTTGGCATGGTATTCCGCGATGGTCGTTTGGATCGTCGTATAAACGAAGAAACTCCCAATGACCGTGATCGGTAAGGCAACCACAGCAAACTTCCACCATTTTTGGTGACGGAAATCTCCATACTGCAACAGCCAGATGGTAATGAACAAGGAAAAACAAATCAAAAAGGAATTGGTGAAGAAGAGTTGAGCAGACTCCCATGAAATCGAATAGTCTTTGATCGACAGCCCATAACCCGTCACACAAAGCGGCAAAATCAGGGACGTCCCGATGGAGACACCGATAATGACATCGTTGTCGCGGCCTCTGACTTTGGCAAAAGCCAGTGCGGAACCACCGATCAATGCGATGCAAATATCCCAAATCGTCGCAGACGTCTGGGTCATGATTTCAGGGGTTGTATCTTTGACTGGCGTGAGTAAGAAAAAGGCAAATGAGATGATAAGTACGATGATGACTTGGATGCTAAAGACGAGCAGCCCTTTTTTGACTAAGCGCAAGTGGGAAAGACCTAAACCAAAGCCGATCCCGTTGATCCCATTTAAAAGTGGCGAGATTAACATCGCCCCGATAATCGTTGTCGTAGAGTTGTAGTTCAAACCAATCGAAGCAATCAGCGTTGCACAAACTAAAAGTGCATAGACGAGCATCGTTTGGTCCATATCTTTTTGAATTTTTCCAATCAATTGTTCTTTGGAAACTAAATCAGGCGTTAAGTTCACCTTCATCATCCTTTCTGAGAAAAATCGTTCTGCTCTTTTCATTGTCCCTTAAATCGGCTGATTTTACAAAAATCTGCGTTTATCAGGCGATGGCAGCAACGAGAATTCAATGATTGGGTTGCCAATCTTTTGCAAAACCGCCGATTTCCTCTAGAATAAGAAGCATAACAGAGAAATGGAAAAGGCGGGGAATAGATGAAAGATTATTTTGCGCAATACAAACGCCTGTTATCGATCGCTGAATCAGGTTTGTACTATGGCAAAGATGTGTACGATAAGGAACGTTACCAAGAGATCAAAGAGTTGGCATTGCATTTGATGAGTACCGTCGTGGATCAAGACGCAGCTGCGTTGACCCTTTTAACAGAAAAAAATGAGGGCTATCCTACGCCCAAAGTCGATGTACGAGCATTGATCCAAAAAGACGAAAAAATCTTGCTGGTGGAAGACAGCCTGACGAAAGAATGGTCACTGCCAGGAGGCTATGCAGAAATTGGCTTGACGCCACGGGAAAACATCAAAAAAGAAGTGCTGGAAGAAACTGGCTTACTCGTTGAGGTCAAGGAGCTGCGAGCAATTTTTGATACGAATCTAAGACCAGACATTCCGCAAGTGTTTCAATACTATAAGCTGGTCTTTGCCTGTGATGTTTTGGCAGGGGACTTCATCAAAAACAGTGAAACCTCCAACAGCGATTACTTTTCGTTGAAGGAGCTGCCGAAGCTTTCCATCAAGCGCACCACCAAGGAACAACTGGAGCAATTGGTGAATGAGAAGTCGTTACACGTTGATTAAAAACAGCTAAGGGTAAGATGTTGGAAAAAGCGTTTTATTGGTTTTTTTAACTGGATAATATTTACTTGCAGATAAAGTTGGTTTATGATTGATTTCGTCGTTTTCATTATAAAAAATCAAGCAATGGCGACACCTTTGCTTGATTGCTGGAGGAGTAAAAATGAAGAATCAAATCAATTCCTTTTTTGGGCTGGATGCCTTACAAACAACGGTCAAACGAGAAATCTTAGCTGGTTTTACCACCTTTATCTCGATGGCCTATATTTTATTCGTCAATCCAACGGTCCTTGGGGCATCTGGGATGGACGAAGGTGCCGTCTTTACGGCAACGGCGTTAGCCAGCGCATTGGGCTGTATTTTGATGGGAGTTTTAGCAAAATACCCGATCGCTACGGCACCCGCATTAGGGATCAACGCGTTCTTTTCTTATTCAGTCTGTATTGGAATGGGGGTTCCGTGGCAAACAGCATTAGCGGGTGTGTTTGTGGCATCACTGATTTTCATCGTGATCACGATCTTCAAATTACGGGAGCTGATCATTGATGCGATCCCTGCTGATTTAAAATATGCCATCTCTGGGGGGATCGGTCTGTTCATCGCCTTTTTGGGATTGAGCGAAGGCGGGATCATCGTTTCCGACGATTCGACCCTTGTGGCACTAGGGTCATTGAGTGTCGGTACGACGTGGCTGACGATTTTTGGTTTAGTGATCACTGCCGTCTTGATGGTTCGCAGAGTTCCTGGTGGAATTTTTATCGGGATGGCCGCAACAACTGTTTTAGGTCTTTTGACTGGCTTGATCCAAGCACCATCCAGTATCGTTTCTGCTGCACCGAGTATTTCGTCCACATTCTTAGTGGCGCTAAACCATGTAGGAGACATCAACTCCCTGCAAATGTGGGTCGTAGTACTGACTTTCTTACTCGTCACTTTCTTTGATACGGCAGGCACCTTGGTGGGACTTGCCAATCAAGCGGGCTTTATGAAAGACAACAAAATGCCGCGGGTCGGCAAAGCACTTGCTTCTGACTCCACCGCCATGCTCGCTGGTTCTTTATTAGGGACCTCACCAGTAGGCGCATATGTCGAATCCTCCGCTGGGATCGCCGTGGGCGGTCGCTCTGGCTTGACTGCCGTGACGACTGGAGTTTTCTTCTTGTTCGGCTTGTTCTTTTCACCATTGCTATCCGTAGTCACTTCCCAAGTGACGGCACCAGCACTGATCGTTGTAGGTGTACTAATGGCACAATCGCTGCGAGAAATCAAATGGCACGAAATGGAAATCGCAATCCCAGCCTTCTTGATTCTACTAGGCATGCCGTTGACCTACAGCATCTCCGATGGGATCGCCTTGGGCTTCATCTTTTACCCAATCACCATGTTAGCAGCCAAACGCGGCAAAGAAGTCTCACCAATCATGTACGGCTTGTTCTTTGTCTTTCTTGGGTTTATGTGGATTTTGAATGTGTGATAGAGACGTTTATCAATTATAAAAGAAAGAACAGTTAAGCTTGTGGCTTAGCTGTTTTTTTTGTATTGAGAATAAGAGTTGATAAATACAAACTGAAAAAAGTAAAACAGTGTTTATTAAAGCGATGGATGCTGAATAGTAGTTTTTTTCATTTTTTACAAATACGAGGAGTGGTTAAGGAATTCTATTTTTTACCTAACATTCATATGATTTTATTCTGATTTAAAAAAACGAATCATTGATTCTAACTTATAATTTTCTTCAATCAAATGGTAGCACCTACAAAAGGAAAAGTTTTGGCGTAGCTGATTTTGTATAGGTTTTCTTACTTCAATTGTTCTTTGTTTAGATTAGATAAATAACGCCTTCTTTTCAGCAGTAATCGTTTTGATATTTTTTGACTAGAGTCTTTGATCAATAGCAAAAAATATTCATTTACAAGTGACGTTCACATCATTGAGAAAATGTAGTAAGTTAGAAAAGGAATGAAAAAATGATTATGGGTTAAAAATACATGGTATGATTTTCTATAAAGTTGGGAGGTGTTAGGATGAAAGATCTGCAGTTAAAGTTTATTGTTGATCCAACAACTATTCGCTGGTTTCGTATATTGAATCTTTTTGAGCGGACACAAAAAGCGACTAAGGGTCAATTAGCTAAACTAAATGAGGTTTCAGAACGGACGATTTTAACTGATATAAATAAGCTAAAGGAGTATTTTTCTGATAGTGCGCAAATTGTTTCAACGAACAATGGGTACCTTTTCGAAAAAAAGAACTCCCTTCGATTTATTGAACAAAAAGAAAAACTATTGCAAAATGAAATTTTGTTTGAATTATTGGGAAACGTTTTCTATGGAGAGCTAGAGGACGTAGCAGAATTAATTGACCGATTTCACATATCAGAAACGTCATTTCGACGCTATTTGAGACAAATTGAGCCGGTTCTTAAAGAATACGGATTAAAACTATCACTCACTCCAATTGATTTAAAAGGCGATGAAGCAAACATCCGAAAGTTTTTCAAAGATTTTTACTATGAAGGGGAAATGACCCCTCATACGTTGGTTCCTCCAAAAGAGATTCATGAATTGATCTATCAAACTTTTTTATCTAAAATCAAGGAAATTACGATTGGTACAGGTACTTCTCCAAATGAATTTTACTATAATTTATATATTGCTATCGAGCGAGTACGTCAGGGAAAGAGGATCAATGTACCAACAAATCTTTACAAGAGTGTTAGGAATAACAAGGATTTTCTTAATTTATTCTTGATTCAGCAAAGAATTCAAAAGATCTATCAAGTGGAATTATGTGCAGATGAGCTCTGTTGGCTATTTTTAGTAACGATTGCCAAACGGCCTTTTGATCAAATAGACCAAGATAAAGTATTCTGTAAGCAATTGCAGCGCATTGATTCTTTTGCTCATTTAACTGAAAACTATCTCAAGGATTGCTCGCCTGAGTTGTACACATCAGAAATTTTATGGATCTATCGTGCGTTCTTCCTTTCTAGGTACGTGAATCATCTAATTTCACCAGTTCAAAATAGAATAATGTCAGAAATCATAGAGAAAACAAAACATGAATGCAAAAAATCATACATCAACAATCATCACTTTTTGCGCTCCTTTTTCGCTGAATCAGGAATAACAGAAGACTTTTTGGAAGATATTACGACGAGCTTAACTTTGCTGGGAGAAAGATTGAAAGAACAGTATTTGTACAAAAGCAAGAGAATTGTTTTTTTATTAGAAGGCGATCTGTATGTCTGTCAATTGATAAGATCGCGAGTATATCAATACTTTGGTGATCGTCATCAAATCTTTTTTATTACGATTCCAGCTTTGACGGAAGAATTCTTAAACCAAGAAGATATTGATTTAATTGTGACAAACTACAGTGAATACTTGTCAGAGTATAAGGTGAGCACCAACTGCCTATTATTGAAAACAGTTCCAGATAAACAAGATTGGGAACTCTTATTCAAAACGATCGAACCAAAAATGTTCGAACTTATAAAATAATTAAAATAATAACCCTATTTTTTACCTATTCAGAAGGAAAGAAAGCCTTTTGCATAGGTTTTTTTATGCTTAATTTCCCCCTAGGGTGAAAAACATGATTTTTTTATTAAAAAACATCCTTATATACTTTTGTTTAGAACTTCCAAGCTCGTGATAGATTATTCTACCAATTCGGCAGTGTCTGCATGAATAATTATTTTTCATGTTTCAAGAAGTTTACGTTAAAAAGAAAAGGAGTGTTAGGGAAGTGATACGCAAGTTAGGTTACATAATGTTGGTCATTGCAATGACTCTAGGACAGCCGCTCACGGTATTTGCTAATACAGTAAAGGATGGCTCTCAAAACGACAGCTTAGAAAATAATTTGGAAATGACGGATGTTCCTGTTGCTGAAGGGTTTCTAAGTGAATTGGCGGATGGAAATGCAGATCGTTATGAAGAAAGGCAATTGATAGAAGACGATCAACCGTCGACAGCAACTGAAGAAAACATAAGTACCAATGGATCTGGGGAACATACCGAAACAGACAGTGGTATAGAGGCAGATTCATCTGAAAGCTCTTCTGAGGAAAGCTCCAGTGAAGCTACATTAGATAGTAGTACAGAAGACAGTCATGAAGAATCAGTAGATAGTAGTGCAGAAGACAGTCATGAAGAGTCAGATGAAAATGTGGAAGGCGTATGGGGAACTGTTCCGTGGACGTGGGATGAAGAAACGAAAACAATTGTGTTAGAAGAAGGGGCAGCCGGCACGTCAGCCACAGCACCTTGGAAAACCTACACGAATGTTGTTCAAATTTCTGTTAATGGCAAGGTTATTTTTCCAGAAGACGTTTCATGGTTGTTTGGATCACCGCAAGCGCAAGCGGCAGAACGTCTAACAGATTTGCTGACGATTGAGCATGCAGGAAATATCGATGTGTCAAATGTGACAAACATGGATCGCATGTTTCATGGCGTTACTACACTAAAAAATATTGATGTATCAAATTGGAATGTATCGAATGTGACGGACATGAATGGAATGTTTGGACAAACCAGATCTTTAGCAAGCTTAGATGTGTCAAATTGGGATGTATCAAATGTACAAAATATGGGAGGAATGTTTAATTCAGCAGAGTCTTTAACGAGTTTGGATGTTGCAAGTTGGGACGTATCAAGCGTGACGAATATGCGTAGCATGTTTGGTCTAGCCAGATCCCTATCCGACTTAGACCTTTCAAACTGGGATGTTTCCAGTGTAACTGATATGGGCTTGATGTTTAATGCGGTTAACTCTCTCACAAGCTTGGATCTTTCACGTTGGGATGTTTCGAGTGTAACAAACATGTCGAATATGTTTGGAGTAGCGACTTCATTAGTTACTATTGACGTGTCAAACTGGGACGTGTCGAATGTCACATCGATGCTGAGTATGTTCAGTTCGGCTAGATCTTTAACGAGTCTTGATCTTTCGAGCTGGGATGTAACGAATGTTACAAATACGAATAATATGTTTGACATGACCCAATCGTTACGTGAACTGACCTTAGGTGAGAAATCGATTTTTGCTTCAAACGTAAGATTGCCAAGAATCAACGCAGGTCTACCCTACTCTGGAAGATGGATAGAGCGTATCAATGATGGGGGGGATAACGGTCCAACTCCAGTAATTTATGCTTCATCTGATGAGTTTATGAATCAGTATGATGGCAGTAACCCAGGGACATATATTTGGGAAAGGTTAATCTCAGCACCAGTGACTATACGGTATGAAGATACTGAAGGAAATGAATTATCCGAACCAAACATATTAAATGGGGAGGTGGGAGAACGTTACACAAGTGAACCCAAAGAGATTCCCGGTTGGTCTGTTATAGAAACACCAGCTAATGCATCAGGTAGATTTACAGAAGAAGAACAGGAAGTCATTTATGTTTATGAGCGATCAGATTCATTAGTCAGAGGAACGTGGGGAACCGTTCCGTGGACATGGGATGAAGAAACGAAAACAATTGTGTTAGAAGAAGGAAATGCGGGTACCGTTGCAACTGCGCCTTGGAAAACCTACACGTCTGTGACACAAATCGTTGTTAAGGCACCAGTATTGTTGCCAGTAAATTCTGCGGTTTTATTCAGTGATTTAAGTGAGCTTATGATTATAGAAAATGGGAATAATTTTAATACTTCCCAAGTGACGACAATGGCAAGCATGTTTGCTAGATTACCAAAATTAAAAAAAGTGGACGTTTCGAACTGGGACACTTCTAAAGTTACTAACATGTTCGCCATGTTTAGATATGCTTATGGTTTGGAAGAGTTAGATGTGTCTAACTGGGACACTTCAAATGTTACAAACATGGCAGAAATGTTCAGAGAATTAGATAATTCTGCTAGCCCAGTAACACCGTTAACTGTTTTGGATGTATCTAAATGGAAGACAGGAAATGTAACAGATATGAGGTATATGTTTGGGGGAAAGAAGAATTTGACCTCTTTGGATGTATCCAACTGGAATGTCTCTAAAGTAGAACGGATGGATGGCATGTTTGCTGGAGGATTCAATAGAGGAAATAGTTCACTGAGTCAATTAGATGTTTCAAACTGGAATGTATCTAATGTAACAAATATGAATTGGATGTTTGAGAACTTACCTCATTTAGAAGTTCTGGACGTATCTAATTGGAATACAGAGAATGTGACGAGCATGTTAAGCATGTTTAGAAATGCTTCAAGATTGACATCACTTGATACAAGCAATTGGAAAACAAACAAAGTAACAAATATGGCGTATATGTTCAGCGGAGTACGGGTACCAACTGAATTTAGTGTTAGCAATTGGGATACATCTAGCGTAACTGATATGAGAAACATGTTTGCCTCCACTCATTCTTTAACTTCTCTCGATGTATCCAACTGGAATACTGAAAATGTCACTGATATTAGAGAAATGTTCCAGTATACAAGAGCATTGAAAAACTTAGATCTGTCAAATTGGAATACCGCGAAAGTAACCAATATGTGGTGGATGTTTCGCGAATCAGCCATAGAAAAGCTTGATGTATCAAATTTCGACACATCGATAGTGGAAAGTATGGCTCAGATGTTTTTAGACGCGAAACAATTGAACGAACTAGTAGTAGGCGAGCATTCGATCTTTTCTACGTCTACTCGTTTACCAGAGATTCTTATTGAGAACGGATATACTGGCAGGTGGATACAAAAAGAAGATGCTTATGGGAATGAGCCAAGTGTACCAATGGTTTATGAATCCTCGTTTGATTTTATGGACTTATATGACGGAACCATTCCAGGAACCTATATTTGGGAAAAAATAGAACATAAAGATGCGGCACCAGTGACAGTCAAGTATGAGGATACTGAAGGAAAACAACTTTCGGAGCCAACGATATTAAGCGGAAAAGTTGGCTTACCATACGAAAGCGAACCAAAAGAAATTCAAGGTTGGTATGTGCCAGAAATGCCAAGCAATGCTCATGGAACGTTTACTGAAGAAGCGCAAGAAGTGGTCTATGTCTATGACCGTTCAGATGCAGCACCTGTAACAGTCAAATATGAAGATGACAAAGGAAATCAATTGTCAGAACCAACGATTCTAAGCGGAAAAATTGGTCTGCCATATGAAAGTGAACCAAAAGAAATCCATGGGTGGTATGTTCCAGAAACGCCAAGCAATGCTCATGG
>NZ_NGLH01000001.1:1075021-1075511 GCF_002140635.1 Enterococcus sp. 3G6_DIV0642
GAACCAACGATTCTAAGCGGAAAAGTTGGCTTACCATACGAAAGCGAACCAAAAGAAATTCCAGGTTGGTATGTGCCAGAAATGCCAAGCAATGCTCATGGAATTTTCGGAAAAGAAGCGCAAGAAGTAATCTATATCTATGACCGTTCGGATGCAGCCCCCGTAACAGTCAAATATGAAGACACCGAAGGAAATCAACTATCAGAACCTACGATTTTAAGCGGAAAAGTTGGTCTGCCATACGAGAGCGAACCCAAAGAAATTCCAGGTTGGTATGTTCCAGAAATGCCAAGCAATACTCGTGGAATTTTTAGCGAAGACCCACAGGAAGTGATCTATGTTTACGACCGCTCGGATGCGGCACCTATAACCGTCAAATATGAAGATGGCGAAGGAAACCAACTTTCGGAACCTACGATTTTAAGCGGAAAAGTTGGCTTACCATACGAAAGCGAACCAAAAGAAATTCCAGGGTGGTATGTGCCAGAAA
>NZ_NGLH01000001.1:1081057-1265207 GCF_002140635.1 Enterococcus sp. 3G6_DIV0642
CTAAGCGGAAAAATTGGTCTGCCATATGAAAGTGAACCAAAAGAAATCCATGGGTGGTATGTTCCAGAAACGCCAAGCAATGCTCATGGAATTTTCGGAAAAGAAGCGCAAGAAGTGGTCTATATCTATGATCGATCGGATGCAGCCCCCGTAACAGTTAAGTATGAGGATACCGAAGGGAATCAGCTATCGGAGCCAACGATCTTAAGTGGAAAAGTTGGCTTACCATACGAAAGCGAACCGAAAGAAATTCCAGGCTGGTATGTGCCCGAGACACCAAGCAATGCTCATGGAACGTTTACTGAAGAAGCGCAAGAAGTAATCTATATCTATGACCGTTCGGATGCAGCACCAGTGACGGTCAAGTATGAAGATGGCGAAGGAAACCAACTGTCGGAACCAACGATTCTAAGCGGAAAAGTTGGTCTGCCATATGAAAGCGAACCGAAAGATATTCCAGGGTGGTATGTGCCAGAAATGCCAAGCAATGCTCGTGGAATTTTTAGCGAAGACCCACAGGAAGTGATCTATGTTTACGACCGCTCGGATGCGGCACCTGTAACAGTTAAGTATGAGGATACCGAAGGGAATCAGCTTTCGGAACCAACGATTCTAAGTGGAAAAGTTGGTCTGCCATATGAAAGCAAACCGAAAGAAATTCCAGGCTGGTATGTTCCAGAAATGCCAAGCAATGTGTCTGGAACGTTTACTGAAGAAGCGCAAGAAGTAATCTATATCTATGACCGCTCCGATGCAGCACCTGTAACAGTCAAATATGAAGATACCGAAGGAAATCAACTATCAGAACCAACGATTCTAAGCGGAAAAGTTGGTCTGCCATACGAGAGTAAGCCAAAAGAAATTTCTGGTTGGACCGTGAAGGAAATACCAGATAACGCATCTGGAACGTTTACGAATGACGTGCAAGAAGTGATTTATGTCTATCATAAAGAAGAAAATAACGGTGGGCAAAATACACCTGAAAAAGAGAATCCAGAAAATGAGAAGGAAGATTCTAACGATCCAAAACTTCCCAATACTGGGGAAGCGATGGTTGGACAACGAATCATGATCATTGTTGGATCACTACTACTGTTATTTGCCATTTTCATTATCTTTGACAAGAAGAAAAAAACAAGATAATTAGTTTTTAGAATAGTCAATATAAAAAGAAAGCAGCAAAGCCCGTGGAGGTTTTGCTGCTTTCTCAAATCTAAAAAAACTTCAGAAAAATCATTCACTAAATGAAGAGGATCACGGTTTACTTTTATAGTAGATGGTAATAATCAGTAAAAAGTGGAAAGGAGTTCAATTGAATTGATGTTTTCGACGAAAAAAGAATATAACGAATATTTTCTAGAAGAGATTAGATCTCTGCCAAGAGAGAAAGACATGCTGGAAGACTACTTAGAAAAACAACTGGAACGGTTAAATCAATTGATAGATGAAATTTCGAAAGAAACGTTTTGGAAGGTTTTTCCTAAAATTCTTGGGATTGATGCGAAACTGAGTCTATTAGCTGATTTATCAAAGTATGAGGATTTTTCAGAAGCCGACATTATAAGAATTATTGAAAGTGATTATCAAAATTATTTTAAAGAATTGTGTGGGTACGATCTTAGTATGCAAACGAAGTACTCAATAGTATTTAATGTCTGCTGAAAAATAGCAACTTATCGAAAAAGCATCGGGGTTAAGATGGACCGTGGGTAGAGGTGATTTAAAGTAAAGTTAAAGTACGATTTCTACTAATGAAAAAACCAGTTAAGCGCAGCTTAGCTGGTTTTTTTATTATATGCCGCTTGCTATAAAAATGATCAGAATCGAATAACGGTTAAATATCTAAGCCAGGACGTCTTTTTTTTGAATTTCCTTTCCAGCCGAAGGGGCAAAGTCGATCCAAGCGATAGTCGCTTTTTGGAAATGTATGTTTGAACATTAGTTACTAAAAAATCATTTTCCCTTCAGATGAAAGGTCTTCCCACGCATCTTTTTCATAAAACTCTGATTCCACTCCACCATTAAAAGGATCTTCAATTTTAGGAACAAGAATGATCGTCCCATCCTCTGCGTAGACAACAATATATTCTTGGTTTTCAGGAGGATTTTTTCCGTTATCAGAAGGAAGCGTAACGACGATGGAATTGCCTTGTAGACTTGATTTAGTAATAAGCATAGTATCACCTCTTAGAGATAGTATACCTTGCAATACTATGGAAGGAGAAGACAACAGTGAGATTTAATGTATTTTGAACACATCAAAAGTTCAAAACGCACTTTACATAAGATAGATAAGAAACCGCAATGAAATATTGTTTGAAAAGATGGATGAACATCTCAGAAAAATAGATGTTAGATTTTAAGCAGAATTACGAAGTTTTTTAGATGGATCATTTATGGCATACCAAGGACCAGGGTATTAAAGCAACGAGAAAGTGAAACTTCATTCCAAAACCGCCCAACCCAACAATTTTCACGCAAAACCTGCGCTTTTCTTTCTGTTATTGTTATAATAAAAGAAAACGCAAAGGTGGGAAATCATGACAACGATCAAGGACATTGCTGAAAAGGCGGGAGTAGCGAAAAGTACGGTTTCCCGCTATCTGAACAATGGCTATATCAGTGAAGAAAAGCGCAAAAAAATTGATCAGATCATTGCTGAAACTGGCTATCGCCCCAATACATTTGCTCGTTCGCTGAAAGCCCAAGACACGAAATTGCTGGGCGTGATCATTCCTCGACTGAATTCACCATCGACAAATGATGTGTTGAAAGGGATCGATACGACGGCACGGGAAAACGGCTATCAAATGCTGATCACCAACTCTGATCAAAGCGATGAACGGGAATTAGAAAATATCGAAATGCTAGTCAAACAAAAAGTAGCAGGGATGATCCTGTTTGCGCGCAAAATCACGCCGCAGCTACAAGCGGTGCTGGCAGAGGTTCCTATGCCGGTTTTATTGTTAGGTCAACAGTTAGCTGGCATTCATTCCATCGTCCATGAAGATTATCAAGCTGGCAAAACCATGGCAGAATATGCAGTCAGCGCTGGCCACCGACGTTATTTATTTGTTGGAGTCAGCGAAAATGATTATGCGGTAGGTGTCTTGCGGAAAAAAGGATTTCTTGATGTCTTGGCACAAACGCCTAACGTCAAAGTCGACTTTATCGAAACCTCCTTTTCAAGAAGAGAAACGTACCAAAAAGCCCTTGTGTTCTTGAAAGATCAAACGGCAACGTACATCGCCTGTGCTACCGACAATATTGCTGTTGCTGTATTGAAAGCCGCCCATGAACTAGGGTATCAGGTGCCGCAAGACTTTTCCTTGAACGGATTTGGCGGCTATGATTCGACGGATTATGTCTATCCGACCATCACAACGACCCAATATCCCTATGTCCAATTAGGCATCGATGCCGTCTTAACGATCCAAAAACTGACGCAAGGGGAAGAGGTTCCTGAGGTGATCGAATTACCGAATCGATTAGTGGTCAAACAGTCGACTGCCAAGCTTGACAAGCAGGAGAAATAAAGCAAACATTTTTAGAGAAAACAGGACGTCCAGTTGCGGCGTTCTGTTTTTTTATTTTCTTTGCTTGCAATTGCAAACGGTTTCTGTTAATCTACAAATGTAGAACCGGTTCCACAAATGGACCGACGATCAAAGGAGTGGGAAAAATGAAGGAACAAAAAACGATCGACCAAGTGTTAGAAGCTGTTGGCGGCAAAGAAAATGTCAAAAACTTTGAACACTGTGCCACACGTTTGCGCTTGATTTTGAAAGACGATCAGTTAGTAGATAAAGACAAAGCGGAAGCAGTTGAGGGCAGCAAGGGCTATTTTTTCAACACGGGACAGCATCAGTTCATTTTTGGAACAGGAAAAGTCAATGAAGTTTATCAAGCCTTCGCAGCAGAAATGGGCAATGACGCCTCCGCTGATAAAGCTGGCTTCAAAGATGATGTGTATTCGAATCTGTCACCCGTCCAAAAAGTTGTCCGCACGTTGTCAGATGTCTTGGTGCCATTGATTCCAGCTTTGGTAACGACGGGGCTTTTGATGGGGATTCGGGGATTATTGACCGAGTTGGGGGTCACTTATAGTGCTGACTGGTTAGCTATGTTTGAAATGTTAACGGATACAGCGTTTGCCTTTTTACCTGTTTTGATTGCCTATAGTGCGACGAAAAAATTCGGCGGTAATCCGATCATCGGGATCGTGGTAGGATTGATGATGGTGGCACCGCAATTGCCGAACGCTTGGGCAGTTGCCAGCGGAGATGCAGAGCCATTGCACTTATTCGGTTTATCGATCTCTGGGTATCAAGGGTCGATTTTTCCAGCAATTATTGTCGGGATCTTAGTTTCTAAGCTAGAAAAATGGTTCCGTAAATTTGTTCCGCAAATGATGGACTTGATCGTGACACCATTCTTAACGATTGTCATTACTTTAGGTTTGATTTTGTTTGCGTTAGGACCAATCTTGCAAGTAGCTGAAAGAGCAGTCATCAACAGTATCGTCTACTTGGTGCAAGCACCATTGGGCATCGGTTATATCATTTACGGAGGGGTTCAGCAAGTGATCGTAATCACTGGATTGCACCATTCGTTAAGTATTATTGAGTTAGGGTTATTGAATACGACAGGCGAAAACGTCCTACAAGTCTTAGGTACAGCAAGTATGGCGGGACAATTTGGGGCTGCGATTGCTGCGGCATTTATTTATAAAAACAAAGTCAAACGCTCAAATGCCATCAGTGCGGCGGTTCCAACCTTATTTGGGATCACTGAACCTTTACTATTTGGGGTCAACTTACGCTCGATGCGGATTTTTGGCGCAGGCATGCTGGGAGGCGCAGTCGGTGGGTTTGCGACGTATGTCTTCCAATTAGCTGCCACTGGGATGGGCATCACTTTTATTCCAGGACTGTTGTTGTATACTGGAGATTTCGGAGCCATGCTGAAATACGTTGTCGTGATTTTGATTGCCTTTGGTGTCGGTTTTGCTGGTGTCCAATTGCAGCGCAAGCCGCTAGCCAAAGAGTTGAACCAATAAATAATCCCTTGTTGTTCATCGGCAAGAGAAAAGAGGTACCACATTGTTAACGAAGGAATACTGGGCACAACTTGCCCAAACCCAAAACGATTTAGCAGAAAAAATCAGTGCTGATGCGTGGCGCTTGAACTACCATTTGATGCCAGAAACAGGATGGATGAACGACCCGAATGGTCTTTGCCAATTCAAAGGCGTGGTTCATTTTTACCATCAATATGTACCGCAAACGCCCCATGGCGGGGAACCACCTCACTGGGGACACAAAACGTCGACGGATTATGTCACGTTTCAAGAAGAAGCGCTGTTTCTTTCTCCCGAACACGACTATGACAAAGACGGGGTCTACTCGGGCTCTGCCTTTATCGAGAATGACGCGATCCATTTCTTCTATACTGGGAATGTCAAACATCCAGGTGATCATGACTATACCTTTAGTGGACGAGAACAAAACACGGTCCATGTAATCAGCAAAGACGGCTATACCGTCGAAAAGCAAGAAGTCGTGATTCCTCATGAGGACTACCCTGAAGGATTTACCGATCATATTCGTGACCCAAAGGTTTTTGCCCACGAAGACACCTACTATATGCTGCTAGGCGCGCGTACGTTGGAAAACGAAGGCAAAATTTTGATTTATGAATCGACGGATTTAAATGAATGGACCTATCGAGGAATCTTTTTCGGTGAGGACTATGCTCTAGGCTACATGTGGGAATGCCCAGACTACTTCCATTTAGATGGCAAAGATGTGTTGGTCTTCTCACCGCAAGGCTTGGCAGCCAAAGAACATTCCTGCCAAAATATCCATCAATCAGGGTATCTGATTGGTGAGGTGGATTGGGAGACTCTGACGTTTAAAGAAACTTCTGCGTTTCGCGAACTTGATTATGGGTTTGACTTCTATGCCCCACAAACCTTTGAAGATGAGCAGAAACGCCGCATCTTATGGGGCTGGATGGGACTAGGGGATACCAGTCCTGAATACAGCAATCCTACGATCCCTCGTGGCTGGCAGCATGCCGCAACGCTGCCAAGACAGCTTTCGGTCAAAAATGACCAGTTGTATCAAGAACCTTTGCCAGAATTTCAAAAATTGCGAGACAAGCAAGTCAGCCAAAAAATTGTGCTATCAGAGAAACCGCAGCACTTGTCTTTCGATGAATCGGTATATGAGTTGAAAGTTACGGCGGAAGCACCCTTGCAGCATTTCCAGCTTGGGCTTTTGCAAGATACGACTTTGGCTTATGAAGCTGGCGTCTTTACGATTCATCATGGCGTTTCTAGCTATGGTCGTAAACAGCGTAGTGTCAAGGTCGATGAACTGATGCAGCTACAGATTTTCGTCGATACGTCTTCCATTGAGATCTTCCTAAATGGCGGGCAATATTGTTTGACTTCTCGCGTGTATCCCAAACGGACCGCGGCGATCGCTCTCAGCGGAACCGGCACGGTTAGTGTCAATGCTTGGGCATTGGCGAAAAAATAAAGCAACGTCCCGAAAACGACAGCAAACAGTTGGTTTTTCTTGTTGCGCCCCCTAAAAGTCAGCTTTCTCTCTGGCTTTTAGAGGGTGTATCATACCAACTATTTCGCTGTCGTTTTTGCTTACTACTGCTTTTGTTGGTTTTGGATAAAGGTCTGCAGCGCAGGCGCATCGATCCGATAGCCGTCAGCAGTTTTGACCACTAGTTTTTGCGTTTTGAAATCTTTTAAGGTATACGTCAAATGGCGATAGCTCACGCCTAAGTATTCGGCGGTCTCCGTCAATTTTTCTTGAAAAAGATCATCGATCGAAGCTTCCAACAGTAGCTGGGCAAGGCGCCATGCTAAGGGATAGGTTTGATTGACGGAAAAATGATCCATACGCAGCAGCAATTTTTCACCGATAGTTTTGCCTAGTGTTTGTACGAAAGCCAGGTCTTGCATGAGCCCGTGGTCCGCTGCTTTCATAGGAATGCCCAGACATGTTGTTTCACCGATCGCAACCGCGGTTTTCGGTACTGTTTCGGCGCCAATCAACGTGAGATCGCCAATGCAATCACCAGGATGGAGAAACTGCAGCAAGGCACGTTTGCCGTTTTCTTGCGTTTGAATGATCTTGGCTTTGCCAGTCAATAGGACGAAAAAGACCGACATCGGCACCGTTTCTTTTTGGATCGCTTCTCGATGATCAAAGGTCCAGAGGGCACTTTGTTGTAAAATCTCCTCAGGAATCGGCAAGGGGCAGCTTTCTTTGATTGGTACCTGCTTTATTGCCAAGGCATAAGCGGTTTTTTTCACTTTTTCCCTCCAAACTAGGAGAAATCTCCTATTTGTTTTTAGTCAGTATAGCACATACTTAGAAAAGCAAAAACGAAAGTGTGGGAGAAAAAATGAATAAAAAGCAATGGATAGGATCAGGGATTTTTTATGGGTTGAGTGCATTCGGGATCAGCTTGACCATTAAGGCAAGCGTTGGGGTCAGTAGTTTTAATGCCTTGAATGTTACGCTGGCAACGATGTCAGGAATCAAAGTCGGCACCATCACAACAGCCATCAATTTGAGCTTTTTAGCTGCCTGTTGGCTATTGGATCGGCGGCAGACGTCCCTCAAACAAAAAGGCAGTGAGTACTTGATTATGTTTTTTGCTTTGCTGGCATTCGGCTATTTGATCAATGGCTTTGTTTACTACTTCTTGGCATCGCTGCACTTGACGAATTATTGGAGCCAACTAGCTGCTTTGATCGGTGGGATCTTGATTTCTGGAACGGCGACGGGACAAGTCCTACGGTTGCAGGTCCTGAAATTTCCAATCGAGCACTGGTGTCATTTGCTGGCGCAACGCAGTCGTTGGACATTTAAGCAGTACCGTTATGGCGTTGATGCAGTCTGTATTTCGGGGGCACTCTTGCTAGCGATCAGTTTGGGCTTGCCGCTAGCGGTGAGGGAAGGGACCGTCATTAGTTTCTTTTTGCTCTCAGGTGCCATTGCTTGGTCGAAGGAACGTGATTTGGCAGGGGCTTTACCCATTTGGCAAAGAAACAGTTAGCCAGCAGTATTCTTGGAATCGGGAAGGCGTCGAGTGTTCTAAAAATGCAGAAAGCGTTTTTTATGCTACTCTTATTAAAAAAGCGAGATATTTAGTAGGAGGAGACAGGATGAATCGGTTGATTGAAGGGTTTCAGGAAAATTTTGCACCAAAATTGGTTAGGATCAGTGAAAATCGGTTTTTAGTTGCCGTGCGCAACGGAGTCGCCGTTACGATGCCGCTGACGATAATCGGCAGTCTCTTTTTGATTTTAGCCAATCTGCCTTTTCCTGGCTGGACCGAGTTTGTCGGGGAATTTGGCGTCAAACTAGGCGCCGCCAGCAATTTTACATTTGGAATTTTGGGACTGGCCGCTTGTATCGGGATCGCCTACTATTTGGCGGCTTCGTATGAGATCGATCGGATCGGTTCTGTCGTGTTGGCAGTCTGCGCGTTTTTGCTGCTGCAGGCAGGGGAAGAATGGACGATCGATCCAGCTTCTTTGGGGGCGTCTGGTCTGTTTACAGGAATCGTCACAGCGATTGCGACAGTAGTGATCCATCGCTTTTTTCTCAAGCACCGCTTAGTGATTCGGATGCCAGCAGAAGTGCCGCCCGCAGTTGCCAAGAGTTTTTCGGTCTTGCTTCCTGGAGCTGCCATCATCACGGGTGCCTGGGTGATTCGGGTCTTGTTGGAATTTAATGTCAATCAATTCGTGCAAGCCATCTTTTCACCGCTGGCAGTTGGTCTAAACACATTGCCTGGGATGCTGTTGTATACCTTTTTGATTTTGTTGCTTTGGTGTTTAGGGATTCATGGCAGCAATGTGATGGGGAGTATCGGCGATCCGATTTTTCTAGCTTTATTAGCAGCCAATACCGAAGCCTACACTGCAGGCGAACCGTTACCGAACATTTTTGCAGGCGGGTTTTATATCATGTTTTTGTGCTATGGAGGCACTGGTTCAACACTGGGGCTGATCATCAACATGTTAGTTTCAAAGAAAAAAGCCTATCGTTCCCTAGGGAAGATGGCTTTGCCCTCTGCTATTTTTTGTATCAATGAGCCAATCATTTTTGGGTTTCCGATCGTGATGAACCCTATTATGATGATTCCTTTCATCCTGACACCCCTTGTATTATGTGTCGGAACGTATTTCTTGTCGGTCACCAATGTCATTGGGCGAATCATGTTCAATCCACCGTGGACCACACCGCCCTTTATCAATACTTACCTTGCAACCGGCGGCAATATCCCTGCTGTTCTTTGGAGTATCGCTTCCTTACTGATTAGTGTGGCGATCTACTATCCATTCTTTAAAATCAGCGAACGAAGTTTAACGGAAGAAGAAAAAGGCGTTACCGACGCAGTTGCCGCGAAGGGGGAGAACTAAACGCTTATGATTGGCTCGTGGTGCGTTGTTTTGTCTGGCAAAGAAAACAGTGGCTGCTACTCATCAAATTGCAAAGTGATCCCAGATTTCGTCAATTGTTCCCATTCACGGATCGTTGGCAAGCGGCCTTGGCAAAATAGCTGATCGTCGACATACACGAGTGGCAGACAGCTGCGGCCATTGCTTGCTAATTGCTGCCTGACGGCTTGATTCGTATGAAAAGGGGTAGGATCTTCTGTAAAGAAGTATTCGTCGATCGTTAAAGGTTCGTTATGGAATGTTTGATGAGCCTGGGTCCTTTCTTCATTTATTTTTAACTGGTGAGTCAAGTGTGCTTCCCAAGTATCTTCTTTCTGGTCGGCATAAACAGCGATCGTTGGCATTGCATCAAATCCTTTCATGGCAGCTGATTTGTCAAAAGTATACCTGAATTTCTTGCCACGAGCAAAAAAGAGTATCAAAAAGAAGTGAAACAACAAAAAAAGACGCAAATGCGTCTTTTTTGTTGTTTCTTATTCGTCAGCGGGTAAAAAATCGAAATTGGTCAACTCGTTGTAAGAATACGCTTGGTCGATTTGATCCTTGTCTTTCGTCCAAGCAATGATTGCGTCGAATTGCTCTTGCGGCACTGCCTGGGCATACGGATAGTCTTCCTGGCTGTCTAAGTAAGTACTCATAGCATCGGGAAATTGATAGTCTGCCAAGATGTCGGCATAGTCTTTTGCTGAATGAGCATTCATGTAATCGATGGCTTCGTTGTAAGCACTGTAGAATGCTTTTAGGTCTTGCGGGCGATTTTGGATAACTTCGTCCATAAATTGTAGTGTGCCGCCTTTGATGCCAGCATCTTTAGAGCTGCCTAAAACAATCGCCCCTTGGGCAGCCAACATGCTGGCTTGCGGTTCCGTATAAACAGCGCCATCGACTTGGTCATTGAGCAATGCTTCGGAACGGGCAGAAAAAGAAGCGATATCCACGATGTCATAGGTAAAATCATTTTCCTGTGCAAATTGGTCCATGATGTATTCTAAAATGAAATTCGGTACAAGGGTGATTTTTTTATCCGCTAACCCTTTCATCTCAGTAATCCCTGAATTCGGTGAAGCGAGAATCTTGAAGTTTTCCAAAATATCAGAAGTGATCGTCATATCAATGCCGTTTTGCTTAAAGGTCGCTTCTGTCATGACATCGCTGATGGTACCATCCAGCTCGCCTGCCTGCACCGCCACATTGCGGTCATTCGGGGAAGTGAAGGATTTGAGTTCCACAGTCAATCCTTGCTTTTCGAAAAAGCCTTCTTCTTTTGCTAGAATGATCGGAATCGCTGATTCTGCTGGTAACACCCCGATCGTCAATGTTTGATCTGTGACCGCAGCTTCTGTACTGCTAGTGCTGGAATTGCTGGTACTTGCTGTTTCGCCAGTGTTACCGCATGCGGCAGCGCCAACAGCGAATAGTGCTAGGATACTTGCTAAAATCGTTTTTTTCATTGGTTCATTTCCTCGTTTCTAAATCGTTGTTCAAAAGCAGCCATTGGTAGTGAGAACGGGATGACTGCCCGATGGAGTTCCATTGGCTTGGTTTGTGCCGTGTTGATACCTGGTTTGGTGGTAAATGCTAGAACGAAGCCTTCCTTTTCCAAGGTAGCGATCGTCTGCGGATCATAAAAGCCAAAGGGATAGGCAAAAACATCCTTGATGGCCACGTGCTGATTGCAGCTTCGTAAGTCTTGCGCAAAGGCTGCTGGTGTTTCCCACATTGAACGCCCTTGCTGGTCCTTGCGTTCGTGAAAATGATCGGTATGGTTGGCATATTCGAAGACATCGCTCATTTCGGCTAATTCGGCGCTGCTCAATGTCCGCGAAACTTCTGGCTCGTAAGGCTGAGGGGCATCAAAAAGCCAGCCAGTCACGACAAAGGCTGTTGCCTTGAAACCAGCTTCTTTCAACAGTGGGTAGGCATATTCTTTCATCGATTGGTAGCAGTCGTCAAAGGTCAGCAACACGGATTTTTCTGGTAGCGGCTGCTGCTGGAAATAAAAATCTTTGACTTCTGCAAGGGTCAACGTATGGTAATTTTCTGCTTTCAAAAAGTCAATTTGTTGTTTAAAATGAGAAGTGCTATTGAATAAGGGCAGAGGCAAGGCATCTTGATAACCGTCTGCGACTTTGATCGGGCGAACCTGATCATAAAGTTCTGCTTCGGGACGTATTTCATGAAATACGAGGGTCTGAAACATCATAAACCATCCTTTCTTGTCAATCACGCAAAAAATAGTATAGCATAAAATGTGAAAACCAACACAAATAATTTGAAGAAAGAAGTTTATTCTCTTATGAGTATTCTATTCGATTCCGTTTCCTTTACCTATGGAGATACCGCCATTTTTAAAAACCTTTCGTTTTGTTTTGAACAAGGCGCGACTTATGTGTTGCTGGGAGAATCGGGCATTGGCAAAAGCACGCTTTTATCCTTGATCAAAGGGTTGCAGCGACCGCAATCGGGCACGATCACTTACCAAGGCTGTTCCCCTGACAACATCGAGGTCGTTTTCCAAGAACTGCATTTGTTTCCTTGGCAAACAGTCTACCAAGCCCTGGAAATGCCGCTGATTATCAATCAAACGCCCAGTGAGCGCCGTAAAAAACGGGTCGCCAGCTGTTTGGCTGAGTTGGGATTGACGCAGGTGCAGGACCGCTATCCGCATCAGCTTAGCGGCGGTCAAAAACAGCGGACCGCCATGGGGCGGGGGCTGATCACACAGCCCGATGTTTTATTATTGGATGAGCCGACTGCTTCGCTAGATCAAGAAACCAAAGCAAACGCCCAAGCCATGATCGCTGCCCAACAGCAGCGTAGACAAAACAGCTTGATCGTGGTGACCCACGATCCAGAAGAGGCAGTGTTTTTGGGGCAGACGATTTTGCTGCTAAAAGATCAGGACGTTACGCCGATCAGTAATCCTTTTTACGGCAGCCATCAGGAACGAGACTCATTGGCTTTTTATGAAGTCGTCTTGCAGTTGAAAGAACAGATGAGGGAGGCAAGGCAATGAAAACCATCAAATCTTTTGCTTGGGGCTTCTGTTCGTTTGTCGTGGTTTGGTGGGGTGTAAGCTGGGTGACCAACAATCGCTCACTGCCTAATCCTTTAGAAACAGCTGAACGTTTTTGGGCATTGCGAGAAGTCTTGCTGATCCACGCAGGTGCCAGTTTGCTGCGGGTATTTGCGGCGTTGAGTGGGGCGTTGCTAGTCGGGGTGCCGTTAGGAATCTTGATTGGGCGATCCCAAAGAGTGGATCGGCTGCTTGGTCCACTGCTTTACTTTTTATATCCGATTCCTAAAGTTGCGTTTTTACCCGTCTTTATGATTTTCTTTGGCTTAGGCAATCTCTCAAAAATTCTCTTGATTTTTGCGGTGATCGTCATTCAAGTGATCGTCTCGATTCGTGATGCAGTCACAAAGATCCCGCCAGCATATTTTCAAGTCATGAAAAATTATACCAACCAATGGCGCCATGTCTTGCGCTTCGTTATTTTGCCCGCGCTTATGCCAGCACTTTTTGCCAGTGTGCGGGTCAGTATCGGGATCGCGTTGGCTTCCCTCTTTTTTGCCGAAAACTATAACACGACGTATGGTGTCGGCTATCTGATCTTAAGTGCGTGGTCAAAAATGGACTACCCACAAATGCTTTCGGGTATCCTCCTGATTGCTTTGATGGGCTATCTGCTTTTTGCCAGTATCGATTGGTTGGAAAAAGTGGTGTGCCGTTACCGACAATCTTAGAAAAAAATGATCGATTGATAAATGTTTGCGGCAGTTCGTGTATTTTTGAACAAAATGATTTATACTAAGGATATCTTATTGAGAATCATTCTCACTGAAAGGAAGACCTTACTATGAAAGAAATCGATCTGTCAAAAACGCTCTATGAACTTGTGGCACAATATCCTGAAATACAAGAAATCATGAGTCAACTAGGGTTTACGGCGATCAATCAACCAGGGATGCTGCAAACTGCTGGACGTTATATGACGATAACCAAAGGTGCTCAGATGAAGAAGATCCCCTTGGAAATGGTTTGTCTCGCTTTCGAAAAACAAGGGTTTCTTGTGAAAGGAGCGACGAAATGAAAACCAACAGTCAAAGACAAGAACGGATCGTCGAAATACTGAGTTTGCTTCACCAAGGCGGTTCCTTTGAAGAAGCTAAACGCTTATTTAACGAAGAATTTGATGGTGTGGATGTGACGGAGATCACTGCTGCTGAAAAAGCTTTGATCCAAACGGGGTTGGACCCTTCTGAGATTCAGCGTTTGTGCAATATTCATGCTGCTGTTTTTAAAGGATCGATCAACGAGATCCATCACTCCAATGAAGAATATGGGCAACCAGGCCATCCTGTTCATACCCTGAAATTGGAGAACCAAGTCCTGCAATCTCTGTTGACCGATGAGATCGACAGCCTCTTAGCCAAAATCAAAACCGGTGATTGGACGCCTAAAAAGCGTCTACAAGCTGCCTGCAATGATTTAATGCAGATCGACAAACACTATGCGCGAAAAGAAACGTTGATTTTTTCTTACATGGAGAAGTACGGCATCACTGCGCCGCCAAAAGTGATGTGGGGTGTTGATGATGATATTCGGGTTATGATCAAAGCGCTCAATGAGCTTTTGGCATCCGAAAAAGCTGCCTATAATCCAATCGCTGTCCAATGGGAAGCAGTCAAAAACGAGATCGAAGAGATGATTTTCAAAGAAGAAGAAATCATGGTGCCCATGACGCTGGATGTCTTCAGTCTTAAAGATTGGGAACAAATTGCGGCTGACAGTTTTGACATCGGCTTTGCCTTTATCCCAGAACCGCTTCCTTGGAAACCGAGCCAAGAAGCCCTTGAAAAGGAACAGGCGGCAGAACCCGCACGGCAAGCGGCGATCAAACAAGCCCGAGAAACAACCGCTGGCATCGCAGCCGGTTTAGGATTCGATGAATTTCAAGTCACAGAAACGGAAGATTCACCGCAAATTGCTGAACAGCCGACCGTTTCATTGCCTACTGGTAATCTGCAATTTGAGCAATTGGTGGCCATTTTTCAAACGCTGCCAGTGGACTTGACCTTTGTAGATAGTGAAGAGCGGGTGCGCTTTTATTCAGAAGGCAAGAGTCGCGTCTTTCCACGAACGAATTCGGTTTTAGGTCGTGAAGTCGTCAACTGCCATCCACCGAAAAGCATGCATCTCGTGCAACAGATTTTGGATGATTTTCGAGCGGGTACAAGGGAGACAGCTGAATTTTGGATCGATATGCGGGGCCGTAAAATCTATATTCGCTACTTTGCATTAAAAAATGAAGCAGGCATCTATTTAGGTTGTCTAGAAGTCACGCAAGACATTACGGAGATCCAAAAAATCGAAGGGCAAAGCCGTTTGCTTGACCAGTGAGCAGTTTGGAGAAAGGCTGATCCGTGTCTATTTGAAACGAAGCAAAAAAAGAAAAATCAATAAAACGCTTGCAACGTTTCTAGAAAAATAGTATAGTAAAGGCAATCAAATGGGTAGTTACTGATAATGCAGGCTATACCTTTTTACGTGTGTATGGATCCTACACATGTATTAAGGTATCGCCTTTTTTCATTTTAAGGAGGTGAGAAGCGTCTTGAAGATCAAAAAAATCTTAAACAACAATGCAGTTTTGGTCGGACAAGATGGCAAAGATTTTATCTGGATCGGTACCGGCCTTGGCTTCAAAATGAAACCAGGACAAACCGCCGATGAATCAAAAATTGAAAAAGTGTTTGTGCTTCATAAGAAATCCTCTGATCGTTTGATAGAATTGCTAGAGAACATTCCAATCCAATATGCATCTCTTGCGGATGATATTATCCGTTATGGCAAGCAAGTCATTTCCTACCAATTAAGTGATTCCATTTACATCTCTTTGACGGATCATATCTATAATTTGATTCGCTTGAAAGAAGAAGGGATCAGCATCAACAATCGCTTGACCTGGGAAATCAAGCGTTTCTATCCCAACGAGTATGCAGTAGGAGAGCATGCGGTTCGGTTGATCGAAAGCAAAACGCAATTCTCCCTAAATGAGGCAGAGATCAGTAATATCGCCATGCATTTTATTAATGCGCAAATCAATGACGATTCAGAGAAGATGGAAGATATCGAATTGCTGACACAAAAAATCAAAGACATTATTTCACTTATTCGTATTCACAATCGTGTGCACATTGATGAGAATAGTTTAGCTTTCGATCGCTTCGTCACCCATTTGAGATTCTTTTTTAAACGGATTGAAAACAAGGAAATCGTTGAAGGCGTGGGGAATCCCCTATTAGTTCATGTGATCGATAAATATCCTAAAGCCTATGAAACCACCCGTTTGATTGGCGAATATTTAAATAAAACATTATATGACGATGAACAATTGTACTTAACGCTTCATGTACAAAAATTGATCGATCAATAATTCAAGGTGTTACTGGTAAAGCAGGCAAGACTTGACAAGGCTACAAGAAATGTAGTGTTGTTTGGTCTTGCCTTTTTCATTGGTTGATAGTAGAGAAAGGAATGAACGATATGCAATACCAAGAATTGAATGAACAAATTTTAAAGAATATCGGCGGAAAAGAAAACATTGCTGGGTTGACGCATTGTATTACCCGTCTTCGGTTTAAACTTAAAGATGAATCAAAAGCCCAGACCCAAACGATCAAAAATTTGCCGGGGGTTGTCACCGTCGTCCAAAGTGGGGGACAATATCAAGTAGTTATCGGAAATCACGTAGCAGAAGTTTATAAAGAATTTACGGACATGATCGATATGAATACGGAAGAAACTTCTGGACAAGAGGAAGAACCAAAAGGGATTTTAAACCGATTTATCGATATTGTCGCTGGTATTTTTACGCCGATCATCAATGTCTTGATGGCAGCAGGGATGATCAAAGGGTTACTTGCTTTATTGACAACATTTGAAGTGCTGGATAAAGCATCAGGGACGTATTTGATTTTAAATGCGACAGGGGATGGATTGTTTTATTTCTTCCCACTCTTTCTAGGGTACACTGCTTCGAAAAAATTTGGGGGTAAACCCTTTATCGGAATGGCGATCGGGGCAGCATTAGTTTATCCGACGATCGTAGCAGCAAATGGCGGAAGCGAAGCGATGTATACCTTATTTGCAGGTTCTGTCTTAGAATCTCCAATCTATATTACTTTTCTTGGAATCCCTGTTATATTGATGAGCTATACTTCAAGCGTGATTCCGATTATTGCAGCTACTTATTTGGCATCAAAACTAGAAGCTTTCTTTTCTTTATTGATTCCACGAGCAGTGCGGAGTTTCTTTGTTTCTTTTCTGACTTTGATCATCACAGTTCCATTAGTCTTTCTAATCGTTGGACCGATTACTACTTGGGCAGGATTATTATTAGGACAAGCATTGTCAGCTGCTTACGAATTTAGTCCGATTATCGCGGGTATTGTTATCGGTGGATTTTGGCAAGTCTTCATTATGTTTGGCCTGCATTGGGGCTTTGTGCCGATCGCTTTGAACAACTATGCCACACTAGGGTACGATGTCGTGATGATGGCTGGTCTGGCAACACCCGTGGCGATGGCGGGAGTCACCCTCGCAATCTTTTTGAAAACTAGAAACAAAAAATTAAAAGAAATTGCCTTCCCTGCTTTTCTTTCGGCAATCTTTGGTATCACGGAGCCGGCACTGTATGGGGTAACCTTACCAAGGAAAAAAGCATTTTATACTACCTCCATCGCAGTCGCTGTTGCAGGAGGAATCATGGGATTGTTCAAAACGAGAGTCTACATCAACGGCGGGACAGGTATTTTCGCTTTACCACGATTTATTCACCCAGAAAATGGCATTGATAACAGTTTTATCGGGTTTGCCTTAGCTAGTGCCGTTGCCTTCGCATTAGGATTTTTGATCACATTCTTTTATGCCTATAATCCTAAAAGTGATGACGAACCAGCAAGTGAAGGCACTCAGGAAAAAAACGTGGAGCAATCGACACTGAATCATGAACTTGGACAAACTGTTCTCTATGATTTAGCAACACCAGTTAGAGGAACGATCATCCCACTAAAAGAAGTAAAAGACGAAGCGTTTTCCAGCGGATTGTTAGGGAAAGGATTAGCTGTCATTCCGTCAGAAGGAAAGGTCTACGCACCAGCAGATGGAATCGTTTCAACACTTTTTCCGACAAATCATGCTGTGGGAATCACGACCGCAGATGGTGTTGAAGTTCTGATTCATGTAGGGATGGATACAGTGAATTTGAAAGGACAGTATTTCCAACCAGCCGTTGCCCAAGGAGACTCAGTAACGAAGGGACAATTACTTTTGAGTTTTGATAAAGACGCATTGGAAAAAGAAGGCTATTCCATCGTGACACCGATTATTATTTCAAACACGGCGGATTACCTAGATATTGTTGAAACAGACAAACAAGATGTTGAAAAACAAGATACCTTATTAACGGTCATCGGTTAGGAGGAAAGACAAGTTGAAAAAAAATATCTTTTTATTCGTAGCAGATCAGATGAGAAATGACGCACTCGCACATATGGGGAATCCCGCATCAATCACCCCTAACTTTGATGAACTGGCAGAAGAAGGGGTTTCATTTGAAAATGTCTACTGCCAAAACCCTGTTTGCGTGCCTTCTAGAAATAGTTTTCTCACAGGTTTTTATCCACATGTCAATGGGCATCGAACGATGCACTATTTGCAAAGAGAAGATGAACCCAATATTTTGAAAGAAATGAAGAATCAAGGCTATGAAGTCATCTGGATCGGCAGAAATGATGTGGTTCCAGGGGATAAACCAAAAACAGACTATTGTGATGAATATTATGACGGTGTGGTAGACGAAAACACTCGGGATGCTCAAAACAGTGAAGTCAATCATTCTGCGGATATGAACGAAGCCAGTAAACAGCTGTACGACCAGATGCTTTCAGGAGATACGTATTATTCATTTTATATGGGAAAATTACCAGACAGTGAGGGCTATGGCAAAACGGACTGGAATTGTGTGAAAAAGGCGTTGGACTATCTTGAACGCCGCAGTCAGGAAAAGACAGACAAACCATTTTTCGTTTATTGTACGATCTCATTCCCACATCCACCCTATGCTTGCGAAGATCCATGGTATTCGAGTATTGATCGTCAGAAACTGCCGAAACGCCGGCCGAATATCAAAGATATTCCTAACAAAGCCTCAATGCTGTATGGCATCAATGAGAAACAGAATTTGAACGGTTGGACAGAAGAGCGTTTTGATGAATTACGAGCTACCTATTTAGCAATGGTTTCGCGTTTTGATCATCAACTGGGCATGATCAAAGAGAAGCTGCGTGAAACAGGTTTTTATGATGAAACAAACCTCATTGTTTTCAGTGACCATGGAGACTATACTGGTGACTACACGATCACTGAAAAAGTCCAAAACTGTTTTGAAGAGCCGATCACGAATGTCCCATTGGTCATCAAACCTGCGAAAACGATTGAAAGTGTGCCGCGAATCACCAAAGCACAAGCGGAACTGCTAGATTTACCAGCAACGATCGCCGAATTGGCTGAGTTCGATCTTTCCTATACACAATTTGGAAAATCCTTGGTTCCTGTGATCAAAGGAGCCGAAGAGCACAAAGATGCTGTTTTTTGCGAAGGCGGACGCATTCATGGCGAGACACAAGCGATGGAGCTGGGGCATGGACCGAAATCTCCGTATTGGCCGCGGCTTGCGACACAGTATAGCGAAGGTCCGGAACATACTAAAGCAGTTATGTGCAAGATGGGGAACTATAAATATGTGATGCGTCTTTATGAGCATGACGAATTATATGATTTGGAAAAAGACCCAATGGAAATCAAAAACTTGGCGCTAGAAAAAGAATACGCCGAAATTGTTGAGAAAATGAAGCAACGCGTTACTCGTTTTTATATGGAAACGACTGATTTTGTTCCGATGAAACGGGACAAACGCTAAATAAGTAAAAAAAGAATCGAGGCCTCCACATGAAACACATCTCCGTATTGATCAAGCCAGCATCCTCTCTTTGCAATCTGCGCTGCACCTATTGCTTTTATGCCAACGTCAGTTCCTTGCGTGAAGTGCGTTCCTTTGGCAAAATGAAAGAGGATGTAATGGAAAAGATGATTGCAAACATTTATGCAGACTTAGAAGCTGGCGATCATTTGACGTTGGCATTTCAAGGCGGAGAGCCGACGATGGCGGGGCTGAGTTATTTTAGAAAACTAACGGCTTATGTTGCGGCGCAAAAAAAGCAACTGACAGTACACTATGCGATCCAGACCAACGGCATGGTGATCAATGACAAGTGGTGTCGTTTTTTGAAAGAGCATCGCTTTTTAGTCGGGCTGTCGATCGATGGGCATCCGCTTGCGCACGATCGGCATCGATTAGACGCCAAAGGGCGGGGAACCTTTGCGCGGGTTATACAGACCAAGCGGTTATTGGATGCCTATCAGATCGAGTACAATGTCTTGTGCGTGTTGACAAATCCGTTAGCAAAGGAAGCCCAGCGTGTGTTTGACTTTCTCAAGGAAGAGCAGATTGCATTTGTGCAATTCATTCCTTGCTTGGCTGATTTGGATGCCACATCAACCAACGACTATGCCTTGACACCAAGAAGCTTTGCTGGCTTTTATCAGCAGCTGTTGGCGTTTTGGCTGCAGGAATTGAAGCAAGGGCGCTACCTAAGTATCAAGCTGTTCGATGATTTACTGAATCTATTGGTGCGGCAGCAAGTAACTGCCTGCGGGATTCTAGGCAATTGCCAAGTGCAGTATGTGATCGAAGCCGACGGCAGTGTCTATCCTTGTGACTTTTATGTATTAGATGAGTTTCGCATGGGCTATATCCAAGAGCAAACGTTACGGGAATTGTTTTCTCAAGACTGTTCACAGCAGTTTTTGTGCCAGAAAAAAGACATGCCTTCGAAGTGTACGCAATGTCCTTTCCAAAAAATGTGCCGAGGAGGCTGTAAACGAATGAAAGATGCAATGTACGTGGATAGTGAGGGTTTTTGCGGTTATCAGGAGCTGTTAAAAGACTTCACACCTAGAATCAATGAGATACTGGGGCTTTTGCAAGGGGTGAGACAATGATCGGACTGATTTATTTTCTCGTGATCGTCTTAGCAAATGCCGTAGGGGCAGTTTCGGGCATGGGGGGCGGCGTGCTGATCAAACCGATTTTCGATTTTATCGGCGCCCATTCTGTTGCTGCGATCTCTTTTTACTCGGCGACAGCGGTCTTCACGATGTCCATCGTTTCGACAGCTAGACAATTAGCCAGTGGACGGAAAATCAATTGGTCGATTGCCTTGTGGGTTTCTGGCGGCGCTGTGTTAGGCGGTGTTTTAGGCAATGTTGCCTTTGAACAGCTATTGCTTGTCTTTCGAGACGACAAGATGGTTCAGCTGATCCAAATCCTTGTGACCGTGCTGACACTATTGTTTGCTTTTTTGTATACAAAATATAACTGGCGCGGGTTTGCGTTGGAAAAAGTTGGCTGGTATGCAGCTTGTGGCTTGATTCTCGGCTTTCTAGCCAGTTTGCTGGGGATCGGCGGCGGACCCATCAATGTTTCTTTATTGATGCTGCTGTTTGCCATGCCGATCAAAGAGGCGACGATTTATTCAATTTGTACGATTTTTTTCTCACAGCTGGCAAAAATTTTGACGATCGCTTTTACGACAGGTTTTGGTGCGTATGATCTGCAAATTTTGTGGTTTGTTATTCCAGCCGCGATCGTGGGAGGACTGTTAGGCGCCAAGGCCAGCAACGTCCTGTCACCGCAGCGAGTGACACTGGTATTTCAAACTGTGATCGTGCTGGTGTTACTGATCAATCTGTACAATGGCTATCAATTATTGTAAAAAGGAGGCAAGCAGATGCCCACGATTCCAGCAGGAACTTATCGAATCGGCACGAATACGATGGACGGCTTTGCCGAGGATCTTGAGGGACCGCAAATCAGCCTCGACAGCCCAGCATTTGCCATTGATGCCTCGACGGTGACGAACCAAGCTTTCCAAGTTTTTGTGGAAGCAACAGGATATGTCACAGAAGCCGAGCGCTTTGGCTGGTCGTTCGTTTTTCACTATTTTTTAAGTGAGCAAACGAAACACCGCAGTCAAAAGGTACCAAATATGGCTTGGTGGTACGCGGTTAGCGGCGCAGATTGGCGTCATCCTGAAGGACCTGATTCAACGATTGCCCAGCGGATGGATCACCCAGTGGTTCAGGTGTCTCGCAACGATGCGATCGCCTATTGCCAATGGGCAAAAAAACGCCTCCCAACAGAAGCAGAGTGGGAGATCGCTGCAAAAGGCGAGACAAGTTTTGAAAAATATCCTTGGGGAAGGGAATTTTTGGCAGAAAATACCTATCATTGCAATATTTGGCAAGGTGAGTTTCCAAAAAGCAACACGCAAGCAGATGGCTTTGCCAATACAGCGCCAGCGAAATGGTATGAGCCCAACGGCTTTGGTCTGTATCAAATGATCGGCAACGTCTGGGAATGGTGCGTCAATCCTGCCCGCATCCCGCTGACACAGTTTCAACAACAGACGGGACAAACCTTTTGGGCAAGGAATCAAACACAAGATGATCAACTGTATGCGACTCGCGGCGGTTCGTTTTTGTGCCACGAATCCTATTGCAAACGATACCGAATTGCCGCTAGAAATGGTAATTCTGGGATGTCGGCAGCCAATAATCTAGGGTTTCGGTGTGTCAAAGACTTGGATCAGTAAACCGATAAAAGCAAAAGCGGCACCTATTCACGTGGATAGGTGCCGCTTGTTTTATTGCCATTCGGATTGATAATTTCCTTTGAGATCATAAACATAATTGATCTCGGTGCGATTACGAATCCCATTTAAACCAACGGTCCAAGTCCATTCGCCTTGGAAGCCGTTTAAAATGACGATGCTGACGCCAGGAACATAGTGATCCAGCTGAGCTGCTCGTGCCTCAGAATCCTTGATGATCTTGGGAATGACGCCCCAATCGATGGCATCAAAGGCAATGGTATCTTCCATCGAAAGCTCGATCGTATCGTCGTCTTTTTTCCATTTAGTCAACAGATTTTCTGGGTAATACCAATACTCGTCTTGCAGGCCTGTGTTTGGATTGATCACTCGCGCAACTGCATAAATGCCGCTTTTCAGCGGGACATTGCGGATGTGAAAACTATAGCTGACCAGTTGCAGCTCTTTGTCTTTGAATGAGGATTGATTCGGCAGCGCAGCCATAATTTCTTTGGCACTGGCTTCTTCTCGAAAGAGTTGGCGGTCTACAGGTAAAAAGGTGGAAACTACGCCAATACAAAAGAGAATCACTGGCAGCAAGAGCAATGAGAATAACCAATAGAATGGCGATTTTTTGCGTTTCTTGATGCCGATGATCAGACCGATCAAAAAGACCAGCAGGATCCCTGCTACCCAAAAGTAGGGGAACAAACGAATGATCTGATGCCTGGTTTCAACGACTTGGTATTCATTCAGACCAAACCAATTTTCCGCGATGGTGAGGTTATTTAAAACAATGATTCCGCCAATAATACTTAGAATAAATAAGAAAATCAATAGCAAAAGTATCCGGCTGAGTATCCGACGTATCAGTGAGGGTCTAGTAGGTGGGGTCATGAGTCACGTCCTTTTTGTTTTTTCGAAAATAGTAGGTTAAATACAAGAGTAGTACAACTGGTGTTTTTTTTCAATGATTGTAGACAAAAAAACTGCATCCACAGATGCGACCTCAAAACGTTAGACCAAAAATCTAACTTTTTGGGGTCAGGACATCGCAGATGCAGGTTTTATTTTCAATTAGTCGAGGGTTTGTTGGCGGGCGATAGCTGGAAAGAATTTCAGGCTATACAATGCGCTGATCCCAACTAGAATATAAATGACGCGGGCAATGATCGACGTGCTGCCGCCGGTGATCGCTGCGACAAGGTCAAACTCGAAGGCGCCGACCAGCAGCCAATTGATACCGCCGATGATCAATAAGGTCAGTGCGATCCCATCAAATGTTTTTAACATAGGAAACTCCTCTCTAGTTGTCGCCCCATCAACTTTCGTCGTCGGTGATGGTGACATCTTTTTCTTTTTCGCCTTCTTGATTGCGATCATTATAGATATAGACATGGCGAACGATTTTAATCAGCGGGCGAATGGTCAAAAAGACTCCGCCGATCAAATAGGCGATCGTTCCGTAAATCGCAGGCAAACTAGTTAATGAAACGATACTCCCGAAAATATAAAACAAGCCCGTCAAAATATCATTCGTAAGTGAGATCAACATGTAGCGATTTTGAAAGTAGATGCGAAAGCGGCTTGCCTTGATGATCACATCTTCTTCTTTTCCCGGATCGAATTGATGTTCACTCCGTTTGATTTTTGGCATAGGTGCCATCACTGCTCCTTTATTTGTGCTAAGGTTTCAAGACAACTTTGATGTTCTTGTCTTCTTTTTTGTCAAAAATCTCATACGCTTTGGCAGCATCTGCTAAAGGCATCGTGTGGGTGATGATCTGTGACGGGTCAAACAATCCGTCCGCAATCATGTCATAAATTTTTGGCATCAAATGGATCACAGGTGCTTGCCCGTGTTTGACATCGATGTTGCGCATAAAGAATTCTTGCAATGGATAAGAAGAAGCTGGTGTCATGTAAACGCCAGTGATTTGGACGGTACCAAATTTTTTGACTGCTTTGGCGGCCATCTGGATCGGTGAGATCGTGCCACTTTGCAAGCTGACTAGGTTTTTGGCTTTTTCTTTGACGGGTTCTAAACCATCCATCCCAACACAGTCGATGATCACATCAGCGCCACCTTTGGTCAGCTCATACAGTTCATCAGCACTAGTAGCCAAATCATCCAATTGGAATGTTTCGACTTGATTGTAGCTGCTGGCTTTTTCTAAGCGATGAGCAACAGGATCCACGGCAATCACCCGCTTAGCGCCTGCCATCACGGCAAATTTTTGGGCAAACAACCCAACTGGGCCTGATCCTAAGACGATCACGGTATCATCCTTTTTGACGCCAGCGTTTTGGACGCTCCAATACGCTGTAGGTAAGATGTCAGATAAAAACAATACTTTTTCATCAGGGATCGTTGATTCAGGTACGATAAACGAGGTGAAATCTGCGAAAGGTACGCGCAAGAATTCGGCTTGACCGCCCCAGTGGTTACCGTTCATTTTTCCGAAACCGAATAAGCCACCATACAATGTATCTTCTGAAGAATTGTCGCATTGACTTTCCATTTCATTTTGACAAAAGTGGCAATGGCCGCAACCGATATTGAAAGGGATGACGACACGGTCGCCTTTTTTTAGTTTCTGTACTTGACTGCCAACTTCTTCGACAATACCCATTGGTTCGTGACCAACGACATAGCCTTCTTCCAAGACCGAGCCGCCATGGTGGTAAAGGTGGAGATCAGAGCCGCAGATTGCGGTTGCGGTGATTCGGATGATCGCATCCGTCGGTTCTAAAATCGTTGGATCTTCTACACGTCGAACGTCCATTTTTTGATTTCCTTGCCAGGTTACTGCTTGCATCATTTTTCCTCCTTGTTTGTTCAGATAAGTTCGGACAATCACTAATTTTTTCAACAACACGTTTTTACTTTTTAGTAACAGATAATTTAATTCTGCAAGGATTTTAAGGATTTGACAACGAAAACGCTCAAAACGGTTGATTTGTTTTTTCTTCATCAATGGTTTAAAAAAAGAAAAACAGATGATTTGCTAAAAAAGTGAAAGCGTGACACTATTAAAGTGAAGCATGCATGCGTTACGAGTATCTAACGGAACCTGCATCACCAGTGACAAGAAATGAGGAGGGATGATCATGGATCTAACGATTCGAGGAAAAGCTTCCTGCACCAATTGCAATGAAAACTTTGATGGGAAGCTGGTCGTTCATTTACAAGAAGACAGCGAGGGGCAATTAACCATGGTACCACCGTTGGAAACGAATGAATTGGCAGAAGATGAAATCGCTATTCATTATGCTTACGGGGAAGTGAAGGAAGCCATCGAAGGAACCTTCATATGTCCAAACTGTCAGACTGAAAATGAGGTTCGGATTGAAATTCCGACCGAGCTATTAGATGGCTCAATGAATTAAATGAATAATCAAATTGAAAAAGCTCTCTGTTCCTTGAACAGGGAGCTTTCGTTACCTATTGGTCATTGGTTTGTTTTGTGCCATCAATGATTTCGACATTGAAGTCTCGTAAGATGTCGAGTCCTTGTGACTCGTGGTTTTTACCAGCGACTAATGTTTTATTGATAGTAAAATCAGCGTCAGGAAAGGCGCTTTGGATCTCGATGGTATTGGAAAGGACACAGATGTTGGTTTCAACACCAGTGATTTCGATTTTCTTTTCTTCTTCAGGTTCAAATAGATTTTTCTTTATATCGATCAAGACTTCAGGTGGAATACTGTAATAGTATTTTTTAACGACTTTTTCATTTTCGAGAGGCTTAAGTTCTGGGATCAGCTGCAGGGCATCGGCTTCTTCATCAGGCGTTCCTTTGACTTCGATTGGAATGTCGCGGGTGTGTAAAATGTACTCCCTATCCGCCCGCGCTTGTTCTAGGCGCTTGGCGATTCGTTTGACGAGAGCGGCGCCATCTGGCACATACGCTTCGTTCTCTTCATCGAGAATTTGGTTTTGCATATCGACAATGACTAGCATGTGGTTACTCCCTTTCTATAAACATCGTTTTTCAAATGGTCTGACGTGAGGTTGAAAAATAGGTGCTATTTCTATGATGCCCCACTTTTTTTATATTTTCAAAGAAAACGCTCTTCTTGTCGAGAAACGGTAAAAACGTTATTTTTTTATTCGAATCACGATGCTTTTTATTTGCTGAAAAGAAGAAGTAGTGATAGCTTTTAAATAGTACATTAAAAATAAATGAAAGTAGGTTAGGTTAAATGAGAAAGTTATTTTATATGGGGACTTTGCTTTTTTCAGTTGGTGTACTGGCGGCAGGATGCGGCAACAGTGAAACCGCTGATTCCTCGGGGAATGAGTCAGCAGATGGCAAAACGACGTTGGACTTTTGGTCCTTCTGGGGGTCTGGTGCAAGACAAGAAGTAATTGAAGAAATTATTGATGATTTTAATGCGTCACAAGATAAAATCGAGGTCAAATACAGCTACCAGCCTTGGGGCGATATTTGGACAAAATCACTGTCGTCAATCACTGCTGGCAATCCGCCTGATGTTATTGTACAAGATATCAATTCTGTTGCTCAGCGGGCAGAAGCGCAGCAAGCAACAAATTTAAGCGAGTATATCGAAGAGGGCTTTTCTGATGAATTTTATCCGCAATTATGGGATACAGTGGAGTATGAAGGGGATGCCTATGCCGTTCCTTTCAATACAGATACGCAAGTGATTTTCTACAATAAGACACTCTTTAAAGAGGCTGGTATCAGTGAAGAGCAACTGCCACAAACGTGGGAGGAGTTAGAAACAGTTGCTCGTAAATTAGATGTCAAAAACGGTGATGACTTTGAGCGGATCGGCTTTTACCCATTGTGGAATCTAGGCGCTGACGTGTGGGCGTTGAATGCCGACGATGGCGTCAGCTGGTTTGACAAGGACGAGAACGTCAAAATCGATACAGACAACAAAGTGGAAGCGTTGGAATGGATCTTAGACTGGCAAGAGTATTATGGTCAAGATACCATCAATCGCTTAGAAGCTGAATTTGGTTCAGGGGTTGCCGATCCATTTATTTCTGGATTAGTGGCGATGCGTGCGCAAAACATCAACTACTACTCAAGTTTGGCGGAAAATGCACCAGATGACTTTGAATTTGGGGTCATTCAAATTCCTGAAAAAGAAAGCGGCTCTGGTCACTGGTCATGGGGCGGCGGGTTCGTCCTAGAAGTGCCATACGGTGCCAAAGATCCTGAAGCGTCCTATGAGTTTATCAAATACTTGTCGACACCAGAAGTTCAAGAGAAATTTGGTGAGAAGAGCTTTGATATCATGGCGAATCGGACAGCCAACGAAAACTTGGTCAACAACGACAATCTAGATGAAAACGGCCAAATGATCTACCAAATGGCGGATGAAAACTTTGCCAATACGGTGATCACGCCTGTGCCATTGACAGCGCCTGACTTCAGCAGTCTTGTCAATGAACAGATCGACCAAATCATGCTAGGTAGCAAAACACCGGCTGAAGGGTTGGCAGATGCGCAAAAAGCAGTGGAAGATCTTGTTGAGCAAAACAAATAAACCTCAAAACGAGCGTTTTTAAAAAAGAAGGAAAGTCCAGTCGGTTAGCGGACTGGGCTTTGCTTTCTGCTTTGCGAAGCGGACATGTTTTCTTGAACAAACAATGAGTAAAAATAGAATGGAGTGGAAGGAATGCCAAAGAAGCGTTCAAAAAGTAAACGGCAAGAAGCTCTTTGGGGCTACTTCTTCGTAGCACCATTTTTGCTTGGGTTCGTGGTGTTTATGTTAGGGCCCATGCTGTTTTCCTTCGTAGGAAGCTTTACCGATTACAATCTGACTTCGAAAATGAATTTTATCGGCTTTAAGAACTTTACCCGCATGTTTACGCAAGATACCCTGTTTTGGAAATCTCTCTATAACACGGCGTATTTTGTACTCTTCAATGTTCCCTTAACCACGTTGTTCAGTGTCTTTCTAGCCACGTTATTGAATCAAAAAATCCGCGGAATCAGTTTTTTCCGAACCACCTTTTACTTGCCAGCGATCCTTTCAGGGGTTGCCGTCTACGTCTTATGGATGCAATTATTATCTCCTTCCGCAGGATTGATCAATACCTTCTTGAGCTGGTTCAATATCAAAGGTCCAGCATGGCTGTTTGATCCCGAATGGACGAAACCAGCGTTGATTTTGATGAAGATTTGGAGTTCGGGGGGCGCGATGCTCTTGTATCTAGCTACCTTGCAAAATATTTCACCGACGCTGTATGAATCGGCTGAGATCGATGGGGCGGGAGTTTGGGCGAAATTCAAAAATATTACGATCCCTTTGATCACGCCAATCATCTTCTATGATGTGATTACTTCAACGATCGGTTCTTTTCAAATTTTCCAAGAAGCATACGTGATGACCAAAAATGGTACCGGCGGTCCGGCAAATTCGCTGCTCTTCTATAATTTGCATATGTGGAACAAAGCCTTCGTCGCCTTTGATATGGGCTATGCGATGGCCATGTCGATGATCTTGTTCTTGATCGTCTTAGTCTTGACCTTTATCAATCTCAAGCTGGCACCGCGCTGGGTTCACTATACCGGAGGTGGCAGCTAATGGAAATGACGACAAAAACACGAAGCAAATCAAGCCAACAGCGAGTCAAAAAAATCATCAGCTATGTGGTGATGTCGATCATCGGGATCGTGCTGCTGATTCCGTTGCTGTGGATGGTCTTTACGTCATTGAAACCGATGGAGGAGATCGTGCGCTACCCGCCGACCTTTTTCCCAGAAGAAATCAATCTTGGCAATTATTTGGAGACTATCAACGCCTTTCCATTTTGGCAGTATGCAAAAAATACGTTATTCATTACCGTCTTAGTGGTCTTCGGGAATGTCTTATCAAATTCCTTCATTGCTTATGGGTTTGCAAAATTGGCCTTTCCAGGAAAAAATCTGATCTTTGCCCTCGTCTTGTCTACGATGATGATTCCTAGCTTTGTGACGATGATCCCGCAATATGTCTTATTTTCCAAAATCGGCTGGGTCGGCACCTATCTGCCGCTGATCGTTCCAGCGTTTTTCGGCAACGCCTTTAACATTTTCTTGATGCGGCAGTTTTACTTGTCCGTCAACAATGAATTGATCGAAGCCGCTAAGATCGATGGCGCCAATCATCTTTATATTTGGAGCCATCTAATGATCCCATTGACGAAACCCGCGCTGATCACGATTGCCATCAACTCCTTCAATGGGGCGTGGAATGATTTCTTAGGACCATTACTGTATATTCAAAACCAAGAAAAGTACACGCTGCAGATTGGCTTGCAAGTTTTCCAAAACCAATCAACGACCCAGTGGAACTACTTGATGGCAGGAGCAACGCTTGTGCTATTGCCGACGATCTTGCTGTTCTTCCTCGCACAACGCTACTTTATTGAGGGAATGGATCTGACGGGAGGTTCCAAAGGATGAGAACAAAAGTTACCCCGCAACGCTTGAACCAAGCGCTGTTGACTGGCATCAACTGGCTTCCGCATTTACTGGTTTTACAAGGCATGTGGCTGTTGTATTCCTTGCCTTTGATCACGAGTGCCACCGCTAGTCGAGCATTGATCGAGACGTTGACGGAACTGCGGAACGATGGCTTGGAGGCAAGCAGCAAAGCTCGTTTTCAGCAAGCATTTCATCAGCAGTGGGCAACAAGAAAAGGGCAAGACCGTTTGCTCAGTCTATTCTTCCTGCTGCTTTTGGCGGACAGCTTTATCTTTAGCCGTTTGCAGCACCCGCTGTTTCAGATCGCTAGTTACGCGTTAGCGTTCACCTTTGGCTTGTTTTGCTTGGTCTTACTTTATCAAACGAGGCTGCTTCACACCTATCCGCAGCAGCCCAGCTCATTGTTTTATAGTTTTTATCAGTTTGCTCGTTCACCCAAACGAGTACTGGCGCATCTTTTAGCAACAGTGACGCTTGTCTTGACCTTTTTGCTGTTTGGTCCAGTCTACTTATTGGTCTTAGGAATCAGCACCTTGTATTTAGTCAATGTCGTGCTCTGTGACCAAGCGCTCAAATAGAAAACAAATGGGTATCCCGAAACTTCCTTAGTGAAAAGCTAAGGAGTTTCGGTTTTTTTGTGAAAAGAAGGTTGACAGGGCCAAAAATTATGCCTATGCTGAATGTAAATTTAGTAAACAGTAAACAGATGAGGTGCAGCTATGGCAAGTATGAGAGATATCGCGAAATTAGCCGGGGTGTCGGTAGCAAGTGTTTCTAGAATCCTTAACAATGATGAAACCTTCAGTATCAATGAACACACGCGTCAACGAGTCATTGAGATCGCCAATCAAATGAACTATTCAAAAGAAAAAAATCAACCCCATTCCCGTGACGTCGGCGACCAAAACACGATTGCCATCATTACCCGCCACGATCGAGAGTCGGAAAGAAACGATCCGTATTTTATGATGATCCGCAATGGGATCGAAAAGGAAGCGGCGAAGTGGCGTTTAAAAACGATTCGGGCCTTTTCCATGCGGGAGCCTCAAAAAGATTTGGCACAATTGGCGAAGTATGGCGCAGTCATTATTATTGGAGAGATGACCAGCGATGCTTTGGCAGAGATCAGTCAGCAAAATGCCAATATTATCCTGGTGGATAATTATAGTGAAGCACCCAGCTACGATTGCATCCAAACCGATTTTGCCCAAAAGACCCACCAGATCCTCACGATGTTAAAAGAGAAGGGCCATGAGAATATCGCCTTTGTGGGTGGTGTTGCCAGCCGAGTGACGATTTCTGGCGAAGTCGTTTACGATGAACAAGAGATTCGAGCAGAAAACTACCGCCAATGGATGCTGCTCAATAAATTGGAAAAGTTCACAACCGTGTTGCAGGGGAAATGGTCACCAGAGACTGGGTTGCATTTTGGTCAGCAGATCGCGCAAATGAATCCTCGCCCCACAGCGATCGTCGTTGCCAGCGATCCTATGGCTGTCGGGGTTTACAAGGCACTCGCTGAAGCGGGGCTATCGATTCCTAAAGATGTGTCGGTCGTTAGTTTTGATGATATCGAAATGGCGCAATTTATGACGCCCGCATTGTCCTCCGTTAAGATGAAAGCCGAAGAGATGGGGCAGATGAGTGTCGAATTAGCGAAAAATAAAATCCTTGGGGTGCGGACGATGCCGGTTCGCGTCGTTTGTGGCAGTGAATTGATCATTAGAGAATCGATTGCCGAAAAAGATCAGTGACGTCTGATCTTTTTTTATTTTAGGGGTTGTGTAAACATTAACTAAACAACTATACTGATTGTAGTAAACGTTTACAGTTAAAAATAAAGGAGAAAACGAAATGAAGTTTATTGATAAATTAGCCGAAAAGATGGTGCCTTTTGCTCAGATCATTGCCAACAACAAATACTTGTTAAGTCTTCGTGATGGGTTTATGGTCGCTTTTCCTGCGACAATGTTTGCGTCAATTATGATTATTATTCAAAATCTGCCTGCTACTTTCGGACTCTCGGAAAAACTTCCAGAGGGATTCATCACGTTTCTAAACGACTTTTTTGGTCCTATCGGAAATGCGACCATGAGTATCACCGCTATTTTCGTTGTTTTTGGGATCGGCTATCAGTTGGCTGGCAAATATGGACAAGCCAAATTATTTGCGGGTGCCATCTCACTGTCTTCGTTTTTGATGCTACTGCCTTTTGGCTCATCCGAAGAGTTAGGTACAGTGATCCCCTTGTCGAAATTAGGGGCTGAGGGAATGTTTGTCGGAATCATCACGGCCATTATCGCTACGCAGATCTATTGCAAAATCAGTGCGGCTGGACTGACGATCAAAATGCCAGATTCGGTTCCGCCAATGATCGCAGAATCATTTGTCGCCATCATTCCTGGTGCGGCACCGTTGTTCCTTTTCAATTTGATCCGCTACTTGTTCACCTTTACTTCATGGGGCAATGCCGTTGATTTCGTTTATGAGATTCTGCAAAAACCATTAATGGGCTTGGGCGGTACGTTGCCAGCAGTACTGATTGCCGTCTTGTTCACCCAATTCTTCTGGTGGTTTGGGATTCACGGTACCTTGGTGGTCAATGCGGTGATCGATCCAATCATGAATGCGTTAGCGATCGAAAACTATGAAGCCTACAAAGCGGGAGCTGAGCAATTGCCCCATATCATTAACACTACTTTTATGGGCGTGTTCGTCAATCAAGGAATGCAGTTGGGGATCTCGATTACAATGGCCTTCTTTATCGCTCGTTCGATTCGGATGAAAAAATTAATGAAGACGGTGATCGCTCCATCTGTTTTCAACGTATCTGAACCGATGACCTTTGGTTTGCCGATCGTCTTGAACCCAATCGCTTTTGTCCCATGGATCTTAGCGCCATTAGCCAGTACGACGATCTCTTACTTTGCGATTGCCGCAGGTTTGGTTCCGCGGCCAATCGGAGCAACGGTTGTTTGGACGACCCCGGTCTTCTTATCTGGTTGGTTAGGCACGGGTTCTGTTGCCGGCGCAATCTTACAGTTAGTGACGGTTGCCGTAATGACCTTGATCTGGGTGCCATTCTTGATCGTAATGGATCGCGGGTACTTGAAAGAAGAAAAAGCGGAAGCGGCATTAAATGAACAAGCGGCATCTGAGACGATCAATCAAAGGGTAGAAGAAAGATAAGCCCAGAAACGTAAAGGAATGCAATACGCGCATCCTTTAGAAAGGAATTTGTGATGAGAACCGATACATTGTCTTGCAGTTATCAAATGAATACCACACCTACGGACTTTTCCCGTGTGTTATTGGCGGAACAAGAGAAATTCTTTCTAGCCAAACAAGCCCAAGAACCGTTCGGGGAAGGCTGCCGTATTGAAACGATGATTCAAACCAAAACCGCTCCGCGGTTGGTACCTGCCGTTATGACGGTCAAAAAAATTGCCGCGGATGAGCTGTGGCTTCGTACGACCCATGAAGAAGGAGTGATCGATCAACGGTACAGTTTTGTTCCAGGACGAAAAGGGAAGCTGCAAGTCACGTATTCGGAACAAAGCCGTTTTGAGCAGCAGAAAACAACCTACAGTTTTATGCTGGCGGCGCTGTTTTACAAATTCTTTTTCAATCGTGTTGTCAAAAAACGCTTGCGTTATCTTGAAGCAGCTTGTCAACGAGCAGGGACAAATGAAAAAAATGGGGAAAATTGAGGATAGCAATGATAGAAATAAAGAACGAACAACTCTTTCACTTATACAATGAAAAAATCAGTTATATCATAAATGTGTTACCAAATCAGCAACTGGGTCATGTCTATTTTGGGCCATCTCTAGGCACACTGGCGCCGTTTGATCAAGCGTACCTTGAGAAAAAAGAGAATAAATCGGCAGGAACCGTCAAATTTTTTGAAGCAGACAATCTTTTTACCTTGGCGGACCGTTTTCAAGAATTGCCAACGTATGGGACTTCTGATTTTCGAGAAGGTGCAGTGTCGGTTTTTGAGGAAGAAACCCCACTTTATATTGATTTTAAACTTGTGGCTTTTCACTGTTTTGAGGGCAAAGAACGAAAGCTGGCGCAACCAGCCAGCTTCGCGGCTGCCGATGAAAGCCAAAGCATCGTCTTTGAATTGGTAGATCAAGAGCGGCAGCTGGAACTGGCGATCACCTATACGATCTTCAAAGGATCAGGTACCATCACGCGGCAGCAAACACTGACCAATACGGGGAGCAAGCCTAGAACCATCCAGCGCTTTTTGAGTGGTGTCTTGGAGCTGAAAAATCGCGATTTTGAACTGCTGCATCTTTCAGGCGCCTGGCTGAAAGAACGACATATCAAGACGGTTCCTTTGACCCAAGGGACGATCAGTGTCGGCTCGTTAAAAGGAGCGTCTGGTCATCAGCACAATCCTTTTGTTGCCTTAAAAGAACAGCAAGCCACCAATGACACTGGTCACGTCTACGGTGCCAACCTGATTTATTCGGGCAACTTTTTGGCGCAAGCAGAAATGGATGAATGGGACAACGTTCGATTGATGTTGGGGATACATCCTGAACGTTTCAGCTGGCAGCTTTCACAAGGAGAAACCTTTGAAGCGCCGGAATGTCTCTTCACCTTCACCGCTGCTGGCCTGAATGGTTTGAGTCAAGAATCCGCCCAATTTATCGAAAAGCATGTGATTGCCCCTTATTGGCAAAAGCGGCAGCGGCCGATCGTCTTTAATAACTGGGAAGCGACTTATTTTGATTTTAATGAAGAGAAGCTGTTGACCTTAGCCCAAGAAAGCAAGGCGTTAGGGATGGAGTGCTTTGTGCTGGATGATGGTTGGTTTGGAAAACGCAACAACGACCGCAGTTCATTAGGCGATTGGGTGGCGGACCCTGCCAAATTTCCAAAAGGAATCGGTTCTTTTGCTGAGAAAATTCATGCCATGCAGCTGCAGCTGGGGATTTGGTTTGAACCGGAAATGGTTTCGCCAGATAGTCAGTTGTACCAAGAGCATCCTGAGTGGGTAGTCAAGCATCCTTATGAGCGGATCTCTGTGGGGCGCGGGCAATACGTGTTGGATTTTGCCAATCCAGCAGTGGTCGAGGCAATTTTCGAAGCGATGCAAAAAGTGATCCTTGAAACCAAGCTGGATTACATCAAATGGGATATGAACCGCAATATCACGGAAGCTTACTCTCCTTACTTAGCGGAACAGGGAATTTCTCAGACGGAGTTTTATCATCGTTATATTTTAGGCCTTTATCGCTTATATGAAAAAATCTTAGCGGCGTTTCCGACCCTTTTGATCGAAGGCTGTGCTGGCGGCGGGGGCAGATACGATTTGGGGATCTTGTTTTACAGTCCGCAGATTTGGCCTAGTGATGATAGTGATGCAGTGGAACGTTTAGCCATCCAAAGCGGAACGTTGTTAGGGTATCCGTTGTCCTCCTTCAGCAATCACGTGTCGGCGGCACCAAACCACCAAGTCGGCAGGACAACTTCTTTAGCCTTTCGGCAAACCGTCGCAATGTTTGGGCCATTGGGGTATGAACTCGATCTCTTTCACTTGTCTGACGCTGAAAAGCAGGCAATCAAATCCCAAATCGTTTTTTATAAAAAGCAGCGGCAATTGCTGACCTTTGGTACTTTTTATCAGCTGCAGCAGTTGGAACATGCCAATGAAAAAACTTGGGCGGTGTATGATCCGCAAAACGAAGAAGCATTGGTTGCTTTCTTTCGCGTGTTGGCACAAGCCAATCCGACGGCGGAAGACTTTTTGCCCGCAGCCTTTCTCGATGGCCAACAGGTGTATCAGGTCAATGGCGAACCCGTTTCTGGTCAGCTGTTAAGGCAATTAGGGTTGCGTAAACCCTATCAGTTTAATGCCGTCAACCATGGAACGGCGCAAGTCACTGGCGATTTTCAATCATTTGTCTACCATTTACAAGCCAAAAAAGGAGCAGAATGATGAGCAATCAATTTTTTGATCAGCAGTTTATGCATGGCGGGGATTACAACCCCGATCAATGGCTGGCTTATCCAGAAATCTTGCAAAAGGATCTTGCTTATATGCAGCAAGCCCATGTCAACACCGTCACATTAGGGGTGTTTGCTTGGAGTGCCTTAGAGCCGCAAGAAGGCGTTTATCAGTTTGACTGGTTGGATCGTGTGTTTGATCAGATCCATGGCATCGGCGGCAAAGTCATTTTGGCCACTCCTAGCGGTGGACGTCCGCAATGGTTGAGCCAAAAGTATCCCGAAGTCAATCGGACCAACGCCCAAGGGCAAAAACATACCCATGGGTTTCGCCACAATCACTGTTACTCTTCACCGATCTATCGGGAAAAGGTAACGCAAATCAATCAGCAGTTGGCAAAACGTTACGGCAAGCATCCGGCATTAGCCATGTGGCATATCTCCAATGAGTACTCTGGTGAATGCTTTTGTTCCTATTGTCAAGAAAACTGGCGCAGCTGGCTGCAAAAGAAATATGGTGATTTAGCCACGTTGAATCATGCCTGGTGGACTTCTTTTTGGAGTGGTACGTACTCCGATTGGTCGCAGGTTTTACCGCCTTCGCCTCTAGGAGAACACAAAGTGCATGGCATGGATCTTGATTGGAAACGATTTGTTACAGATAGGACGATCGATTTTTATTTGCATGAATGTACGCCGATTCGCCAACTGACACCGGACATTCCTGTGACGACGAATTTTATGGCGGAAGGACATGCTACCCAAGACTTTATTCCTTTGGAAGGCATTGACTACAGCAAGTTTGCTCGTCATGTGGACATCGTTAGCTGGGATAGTTACCCTGATTGGAACAACAACTTTGAATCTTTGGCAGCGACAGCAATGAAATCTGCCTATGTGCATGACCAGTACTGGTCTTTGAAGAAACAGCCCTTTTTAGTGATGGAATGCACGCCGAGTTTTGTTAACTGGCATTCCTTCAATAAAGCGAAAAAGCCTGGTGTCCATCAGTTGAGTGCCATGCAGCAGATCGCTCACGGCTCAGATAGTACCTTGTATTTTCAATGGCGCCAATCCCGCGGCAATTCAGAAAAATTCCATGGGGCAGTCGTGGGACATGATGATTCCACGGAGAATCGGGTCTTCAAAGAAGTTGCGGCTTACGGCAAGCGCTTGGAAAAAATCAAAGAGATTCAAGGAACCACAAGAAAAAAAGCAGTGGCGATCCTTTTTGATTGGGAAAGCAACTGGGCATTGAAGCGAGGCGGCGGGTTTGGTCGACCAACCAGACGGTATCCGCAAACGTTGCAGGAGCATTATCGTTATTTCTGGGAACAAGACATCGCTGTCGATATTTTGACGCCAGAGCAAGATTTTTCTGACTATCAGTTGGTGATCGCTCCAATGCTTTACTTGATGACATCAGAGACGATGGCAAAACTTTGCCAGTATACACAAGCCGGTGGTACCTTGATTTCCAGTTACTTTAGCGGCATGGTCAATGAAACCGACCTGTTGTATCTGGGGGGCTTGCCACAGCCGTTGCGAGGGTTATTAGGCATCAACGTGCTGGAGCTAGAAACTCTTTTTGACACTGAACACAATCAAGTGGTTTTTCAAGGACAGCCCTTTGAAACACGGGACTATTCTGCAATCATCGAAGCCGAATCAGCGGAGGTACTAGGGGAGTATCAAGCGGATTTTTACCAAGGAACACCTGCGATCACCAAAAATGCCTTTGGTGCCGGCACCGCCTACTATCTGGCGGCTCGCACCAACTATGACTTTTTCGAACAGTTTTATGCCTCTTTGGTCCGTGAGCTGTCCTTGGCAGAGGAAAGGATCGCGCATGCCAATCCTGCAGTCTCGATCCAAGGCAGGTTCAGTCCAGAACGAACGTACTTTTTCATCATGAATTTTTCTGAGAAAGAGCAGACACTACACTTGATCAAAGAAGTCGTTGATTTAGAGACCAATCAAGCAGTCCCTCAAACAGCAACCTTGGCGCCGTATGAAGTGCGAGTGGTTTATTTTAACAATTAGCTGACCATTGGAAAAAACGTCCCTTTCGACAAATGCAGAAAGGGACGTTTTTTTGATGAAAGGTTTATCAGAAATCATTCTGGATCGGATGCTTGGTGCTTTTTCATCCATTGAGGCAATGCGGCACTGATTTGTGTCGGCAAAACGACATAGTGCTCTTTTGCCAATGCTTCGCCAATCAGGCTATGGAGATAGACAGCCGCTTGGATCGTTTCCTCTGTTTTTTCAAACTGTGCCAAAAAGCTGGTGATCATGCCTGCCAGTGTATCACCCATCCCACCAGTCGCCATTGCGGGTGTTCCGAGGGGATTTTGGGCGATGCTGCTGCCGTAAATTTGTGTGCGATGGCTTTTTAAGACTACCAGACTTCCGAGTTTTTGTTGGGCTTGCTGGTTGTTTTCTTCTGTCTGGTCGGCAATTGCCAGTCCGCTGAGCCGTTGCCATTCCATCTGATGCGGCGTGAAGACGACTTGTTCAGGAAAGGGGATGATCAGCGGATATTTGGCAGCCAAATTGATCGCCGAACCATCGATCACCAACCATTGGTGTTCTTTTTGGGCAGAAACGATCCGCTGCAGCAGATCAAAATTGCTTTTTCCTTCGCCTAATCCAGGACCAATCAGTAGGACGTCTGCCGATTCGGTGACCGTATCGATCAGTTCTGTTTGCTGCCAATCGACAAACATCGCTTCAGGCAAGCGGGCGTGCAGGGCGGTTCGGTTGACGCCATCGGAGATCACGGTGGTCAAACCAGTTCCCCCATACACACAGGCTTGCGCAGCCATTAAGATCGCCCCACCGAATTGGCGGTTGCCCCCTACTAAAACGGCTCGGCCAAAAGTGCCTTTGTGGCTTTTTGTCGGGCGCTGTTGGATCACTTTGGATAAAATTGCAGAATCAAGTTGCTCCATGCAATGACTCCTTTCGTTAATCAAAATCGAGTTATATTTATTATACCTGTTTCCTAGAAATTTCATAGAAAAGACCCATGGAAAAAGGCGCAATTTTTTTTCCTTTTTTGGTTTAAGAGTGTTATCATAAATAGCGAGAACAGAAATGGAGGGAACACTATGACAATCGATTGGAAAAAAGAGGTCGAAGCCCGCAAAGACGATTTGCTGAACGACTTGATTGATCTATTGAAAGTGAAAAGTGAAAGAGAAGATGATAAAGCGACTGCGGATGCGCCATTTGGTCCTGGACCTCGTGATGCGTTGCTGCACATGCTAGCTTATGGCGAACGTGATGGCTTCACAGTCAAAAACGTCGATAACTACGCTGGGCACATCGAATTTGGTGAAGGAGACGAAACATTAGGGATCTTCGGCCACATGGATGTTGTTCCTGCAGGTGACGGCTGGTCAACCGATCCTTATGATCCAGTCATCAATGACAACAAAATCTATGCTCGTGGTTCTTCTGATGATAAAGGTCCTTCAATGGCTGCCTATTATGGGATGAAGATCATCAAAGAATTGGGCTTGCCATTATCGAAAAAAATCCGTTTTGTCGTTGGTTCTGATGAAGAAAGCGGCTGGGCAGATATGGATTACTACTTTGAGCATGAAGAAAAGCCTGATTTTGGCTTCTCACCAGATGCCAATTTCCCAATCATCAATGGAGAAAAAGGAAATGTGACCTTAGGGATCCATTTCCAAGGCAACAATGAAGGAGACTTCACGCTGCAAAGCTTTACTGCTGGCTTGCGAGAAAATATGGTACCAGGAACGGCAACAGCAAGCTTCATTGCTCCATCAACAGAAGAAGCATTAGCGATCGAAAAAGCCTTTTTCGATTACGTTGAAGCCAATCCAGTGACGGGGACGATTGAAACAGAAAATGAACAAGTGACGATCGAATTAGTCGGTAAAGGTGCTCATGGTGCCAGCCCACAATCAGGAATCAATGCGGGGACTTTCTTAGCAGTCTTCTTAGATAACTATGCCTTTGGCGGCGGCGCAAAACAATTCATCCATGCAGCAGCAGCCTATGTCCATGAAGATTTCTACGGTGAAAAATTAGGTGTGGCGTACGAAGACGAAAAAATGGGTAAATTGACAATGAATGCTGGCTTGTTTGCTTTCAAAGCGAACCAAGCAGGAACGCAAGCAGACAACTTTATCGCATTGAACTTCCGTTATCCTAAAGGCGTAACTGCGGAAGGACTTGAAATCGGTGTGGAACGCACCGTCGGTATGGAAGGGGCAACCGTTACCCGCAATGACCGCAACATGGAACCTCACTACGTGCCAGCAGATGATCCATTGGTAGAAACTTTATTGGCGGTTTATGAAGAACATACCGGCGAAAAAGGCTTCGAACAAATCATCGGCGGCGGCACATACGGTCGTCTATTGAAACGCGGCGTTGCTTATGGCGCAATGTTCCCTGGCTATGTCGACACCATGCACCAAGCCAATGAATTCATGAGCTTGGATGACCTATTCAACGCAGCGGTGATCTATGCAGATGCTATCTACCGTTTGGCGAAATAAAGAGATATTAATACCGTCTATTCTTTTTTTAGCTGAGTCGATTTATTAATACTTAGATGAATAGAGGTAATAAAGGAATAGCAGTACGACTGATTGTTTCAATCAATGTCGTACTGCTATTTTATTACTTTGGGAAATAAATATTTTATTTTCGTTGGGTTATTTTATTATTGACATCAAATCATCTGAATGATTTACTTTTTGTAAGGAGTTGAAAAGTGATGCCTGATTTGGTGAAATTTATTTTGGTTATTCTGGCGATTTGGGTGGTTTATCAAGTATTTACGACGATTTTATTTACCTTTTCCCAAAAAGCAGTTGCCAAACGAATCAAAAGCGGGAAGATGTCTGATCAGCAATTGGCGAATTTGTACCATGCTGTAGCACGAGCAAATCAAGGAAGTAATTTCCAAGCGATTTTCTCTTATGGGCTCTTTTACCGCAGCCATGCAAAGCAAAGTGATGCGGTCTATGAACTGTATCGCGCAGAAATGGCGAAAAGAAATCTGCTGTAACTAACTGTGAAGCAGCTGCTTTCGAGAATATTGCTCGAAGTAGCAAAAAAGCCTAGGTCCTGCACAACAAGTGCAGACCTAGGCTTTTTTTGTATTTACTGGGCAGCAAGCTGTAACAGATAAATACAGCTCCTTGCTGCAGCTATTTCTTGTCTTTGCTGCTTTTTTGATCCATGCCCGCACCGATCGCTACACCTAGTGCGATGCCTAAACCCATGCCTAATGCCAGGTTGTCAAAAAACAGCAGCCCAAATGCAGCACCTAAGGCCATTCCGACACCGATCCCCAGTCCCATATTGTTAGAAGCGGCTTCTTTTTCTTCAGACGTTTGCGGCGTTTTTTTCGTCATTGTGAAAAACCCCTTTCTTTTTAGTATAGAGGGGTTTTGTTTTGATGACAAACATTCGAACTGCTACCCATGATTTTCATCAGGAGAGAGCATCCGCTTATCTCAGCAAACGTATCGAACCATTTGTCTATCTTCCGCCGGGCAAATAGTTACGCTCGGGGTTGTAGCGGCGAATGATCTTATTTTCAGCAAGTACGTGCTCATAATAATAAACAGGCGCATCCTTAGTCTCTAGTCGAAAAACAAAGACGAGCGGAACCTTTAAGACGGAATAGCGTGCGGGGATCGCAATATACGATTTTTGATTGCGCTCCATCGTCAGTGCGAATTCATCAAACAAAAGCGCTACTGGTGTGGGAAAGTTTACCAATTCATAATAGTGTTTTTCAAATGCATAGGTTTCTTGTTTTGCATAAGCGATTTTTGCAGCTGGCATACGCATTCACCTCACTTGAATTATACGAATGTTTGTTCTGTTTGTAAAGTGAAAAATCACCAAACGAGGAAAAAGGAGGCGTTCTCTATGAAAAAGATGTTTTGCTAACAAGAAATTTGCTACACTAGAGAAAAGAAGGAATCATAAAGGAGCAGATACCATGGATTACGATCGTTTCGCACGATTACAGGCACGCTTTGCCGATGAAAAACTGCTGACCAAAGAAGGGGTCTATCGGTTGCGTTTGTCAGGAAAGGCGCAGTTCGAACTAGCCTTTATCAAAACCGGACCCTGCGGCGAGTCTGTCTACCAGCCGCTGATCAAGGGCACTTTTGCTGAAAAAGAAGCAATCCCTACCTATTTGCTGGATCTTGCGGCGCAGCCTATGACGCAAATCAGTCAGCGAACCTCCGAAAATGAAGTAGTGTTAGATAAAGCGTTAGTAGCATTAATGGAAAAATGTGAGCAGGCAGTTGCCGTCAACGAAGCCGCACAAGAAGCCACACGTTAATTAGCATGACAAAGATACAAGAGCCGCCTGAACCTGATTTTTTACACCAAGCAAAAAACGATCTTGACAAGGTTCCTTGCCAAAGATCGTTTTTTATTTTCCCGTGGAAATTAGTGTCCTCATTCGCCGAAGTGGTCTGAGAAGCCTTGTTGCTTCATAAAGGCAGCGACATCTGGACGTCGCGGTTCACGGAAAAATTCCGTCATTTTCGTTTGCCAATTGGTTTGCTGTTGATTGCTGCTGCGCTGTGCATAATAGGCTTCTGTCGTTTGGTTGTACTGAGCTGTTTGCTCCTGCGTCAGCGGTTGATACTGATCGACACTTACGATCGCTTCTTGGGGCAAGCGGACTTTCGGCTCATTTCTGTGTTGCGGATAGCCGATCGTCAAGCCGAATAGCGGAAACGTCAATTTTGGTAAGCCGACGAGTTCTGCGATACGAGGCAAATCATTGCGGATGCCGCCGATGTAACAAATTCCTAAGTCTTGCGCTTCAGCGTAAGCTACCATATTTTGGGCAGCGATGGTCGTATCAACGACTGACACAATAAATGGTTCCATCGTGGTTAAGTGGGTATCCGGCAATCCTGCTTGGGTCAGCAGCTGCTGATGCTTATGTAAGTCGGCGACAAAAAGGTAGAAGACGCCCGTTCGAGTGATATAGTTTGGGGCACCCGCGAGCTTTTCAATCTCAGCCAGCTTTTCGGGATCACTGACCTCAATGATCGAATAGGCTTGAACAAAATTCGAGCTGGAACCGCTCTGGGCAACCGTTACTAATTTTTGCTTGAGTTCCTTTGGTAGTGGGCGTGGTTGAAAATCTCGGACAGAGCTGTGGCGGATAAAAGTATCAAAAAGATCCATCGTTTTTCCTCCTGTAACGTACAAATTTCTTTCTTCCTTAGTGTAACAGAAAAAAAGGAATGGGAACAAAAAGAATGTTTTCAAAAAATTTTCAAATTGATGTTTTATAGTTGCCAAGCACAAAAGTTTCCGTTATGATAATGATACATTCTTATTATTATTCCTTAGGGGAGTAACCGGTGGCGCAAGCTGCGATAATATCAACAGTAAGTAAGCTGGCGACAGCTTTCTGGTATTATTTGAAATGGTGAGACCTAAGACAAGCGTATACTTGTCTTAGGTCTCTTTTTTTCTAGCAGAGTGCCTAAGGAAAATAAAATTAAAAGGGGCAAAAAAATTGGCGAAAGAAATGTATCAAAAAGAAATCTCGGAAATTATGGCAGAGGTCCAGAGCAGTCCAGAGGGGTTGACGCAGCAAGAGGCTGCCAAGCGGTTAGAAAATGGCTTGAACCAGCTGAAGGAAGCACCTAAGAAATCAAGCTTTGCCTTATTCTTAGATACCTTCAAAGATGCGATGGTGATCGTCTTGCTGATCGTGGCAATCATCCAAATGGTTATGGGTGCGCACGTTGAGTCGATCGTTATCTTTGCAGTACTCTTGTTGAATTCCGTCGTCAGTGTGATTCAAACGAAAAAAGCCGAAGGATCGTTAGACGCTTTGAAAAGCTTGTCGGCACCGGATGCTAACGTCATTCGGGATGGGAAAGAACAAAGTGTGCTGGCGAAAGAATTGGTTGTCGGCGATATCGTTATTTTAGAAGCTGGGGACTATGTACCAGCAGATGGTCGATTGATCGAAGAGGGTTCTTTGAAGGTCGATGAAGGAATGCTGACTGGGGAATCAACGCCAGCGGAAAAAGAATTAGGGGTGATCGATCGTACCGCACCGATCGGCGACCGTGACAACATGGTCTTCAGTGGAACGATCGTCACTTATGGGCGTGGTCGGTTTATCGTAACCGCGACTGGTAATGTGACGGAAATCGGTCAAGTGGCTGGCTTATTGGAAAGTACGGTTGAACACAAAACGCCATTGCAAAGAGGACTGGACAGCTTCAGTAAAAAACTGAGCTTGGCAATCTTGGTCCTTTCATTGATTATTTTAGGGGTTCAAGTCGCACGGTTGTTCTTAGGTGACGGAACAGGTGATATGACGGAAGACTTAGTCAACGCCTTTATGTTTGCGGTGGCCGTAGCCGTTGCAGCGATTCCAGAAGCATTGCAATCGATCGTGACGATCGTCCTTTCGATCGGAACAAAACAAATGGCGAAGCGTCATGCCATTATTCGAAAACTACCAGCGGTTGAAACATTGGGTTCAACGAGTATCGTTTGTACCGATAAGACAGGGACCTTGACCCAAAACAAAATGACCGTTGTTGACTACTATTTACCAAATGGGCAAACGGGCACGTTCTCCGATGAGCCGACTACCTGGACATTGCCTGAAAAACGCTTGGTAGAGATCAGTGTCTTGGCCAATGATGCTGCCATCAGTGAAGATGGGGCGAAGCTAGGAGACCCTACTGAAATTGCTTTTCTGGATTACAGTGAGAAACTAAATCAGCCTTATCGGGCAATTCGTCAACAGTTTCCTCGATTGCAAGAATTGCCTTTCGATTCTGATCGTAAATTGATGTCTACCTTACATGAGATCGATGGCGAACATTTATTGTTGACCAAAGGTGGTCCAGACATCGTCTTTGGCCGCAGTACCAAAGTCTTGATCGATGATCAAGTCGTGCCTTTAACAGATGAAATCAAGCAGAAATTGCAGCATCAAAACGAAGAATTCTCAAAACGGGCATTACGGGTCTTGGCGTTTGCTTACCGTCCATTGACTGATGCCCAATCACGAGAATTGACACTTGAGGATGAAAACGAGTTGATTTTGGTTGGTTTGATGGCGATGATCGATCCTCCTCGTAAAGAAGTCAAACAAGCCGTAGCAGATGCTAAATCTGCTGGTATCAAAACAGTTATGATCACAGGGGACCACAAAACGACAGCCGTGGCGATCGCACAAGAGATCGGTATTTCAGCCGAGGGCGACTTAGCTTTGACTGGTACGGAATTGGATGCTCTTTCTGAAACCGAACTAGCGGATCAATTAGACAAAATCACAGTCTATGCTCGTGTTTCGCCAGAAAACAAAATCCGTATCGTGCGGGCTTGGCAAGACAAAGGCAAGATCTCTGCCATGACCGGGGATGGGGTCAATGATGCACCCGCCTTGAAACAAGCGGATATCGGGATCGCAATGGGAACCGGAACGGACGTTGCCAAAGACGCAGCGGCGATGGTCTTGACGGATGACAACTTTGCCTCGATCATTCGTGCCGTAGAAGTTGGCCGAAACGTCTTTGACAACATCAAAAAAGCTATTTCGTATTTGTTTGCTGGAAACTTAGGTGCGATCATTGCGATCGTCTTTGCCTTAGTGATGGGTTGGGACAATCCATTTACTGCCTTGCAGCTGCTCTTTATCAACCTAGTCAACGACTCATTACCAGCGATTGCTCTAGGAATGGAAAAAGCCGAACCAACGATCATGCAGCGCCAGCCAAGAGATCCAAATGCTGGTATCTTCACTGGAAAAACATTGATCTCAGTAACGTATCGCGGTATTTTGATTGCCGCTGTCGTGATTTTGGCACAATGGTTAGGAATGAACCAATCACCTGAATTAGGTGTAGCGATGGCCTTCTCAACACTTATCTGGAGCCGAACATTGCAAACATTACCAGCACGCTCAAACACTGAGACTGCTTGGCAAGCTGGCCTTTTTGCCAATAAAATGGTATGGCTGGCGATCGTCGTTTGTGGTGGACTATACAGCATTACCTTGATTCCTGGCATCCGTGAAGTCTTTGCGATTCCAGCAACCTTCACTTTAGGACATGTCGGTTTATGTATCGCAATGGCTGCTGTGGCAGTTGTTTTGATGGAAATCACGAAGCTGATTATTATTGCCGTTCAAAAACGTCAAGGAAACGCCTAAAGCAAAAAACGTATCGATCGTTTGATCGATACGTTTTTTTGTCGTTTATCCTCACTGCTTAGTTGATTTTTTTCAGCTGACTGATTTGGGCAGCGACTTGCTTCAAGAAGGCTTCTTGACCAGCCGGCTGTTCTTGGCTGTAAAGGTAGGCTTCGTATTGCTGCGTCAAGCGGATAAAATCACCATGGAACAGTGGATAGAATGCTTCAAGTCGTTGGGCATAATCGATCAACGGCTCCGCCTCGTTACGGTACAGAACTTTCGTCGTTTGCCGTAAAAACAAAGGATAGGCAGCAACTAGCGGCTGTTTGTTAAAGCGGCAGATCAACCATAAATGAATACGGAAAAACGAATGGCGGAAATAGAAAAGTAGGCCAAGTCCTAGGATAGCTAAGCCTCCAAAGAAGCCATTGCGCAGCGTTTGTTTCAACTCCTCAGTCAACCAAACGTCATCGGTAACCGCAGCTGTTGCAGAACTGCTGGTCGTGGTTTCGCTGCTTTCTGTTTCCCTGCTGCTCGATGGTGTTGTTTCGCTGCTAGCGGTCGGTGTTTCTTCGGAGCTAGTAGATTCTTGAGTCAACACGGGACGATCTGGATTTTGGAAACTAGGGGTCGGTTCAAAAGGTACCCAACCATAGCCGTCAAAGTAGACCTCCACCCATGAGTGGGCATTCAAGTTGCGAACGGTATAGGTAGTAATGCCGTTTTCTGTTGCAGGAGATCCAGGAGAAAAGCCTTTTGCCCAGCGAGCAGGGATCTCTAAACTCCGTAGTAGCACGACCATTGCCGTGGAAAAATTGTCGCAGTAGCCGACTTGTGATTCAAATAAAAATTGATCAACATAATCTTGCTCTTCTGCAGGCACGACGGCATCGGTTTTGGAATAGCGGAATACGAGCGGATCTTTCAAATAGCTTTCAACCGCCGTGACTTGATCAAACAGACTGTTGCTGTCAGCGGTGATCTCAGCTGCGAGATCTCGTACCCGCTGCGGCAAAGAATCGGGTAACTGGATATAATCGATCAGAGAATCCGGATAGATCAAAGGCAGATTTTGGAGATTTTCTGCGGCAAAATCTGGATGGTCCCAATCGAGGGTCAAGGTGGTGTCTGGGAGTGGATCAATGAGATCGACCCGCTGGATGGCGTCGCTGATCTGAAAACCGCGAGCACCGTTTTCAAGGGACAACGTGCTGCGTCCATAGGGCAATGGGACATAGTCTCCATGGTTTTGAAATTGGACCCGAACAGACTCGTTCTCAAGATAGGCTTGCTGATAGCTTTGATCCGCGATCGTGACGGCCTCTGCTTTTAAGCGAGCCTCTTCGCGGCTCGTACTGATCCAGCCCTTACCAGAATAAAAATCTTTGCTTTCCACCCGCCAGTAATGCGGGGTTTCTTGTTGCGCTTCAAATAAAATCGTCGCATCATCCAGTAGTGGTCCGCCTAATTGACGGTCGTTTTCACTGAATCCAGTGCGAGAGCCGCTGGGCGTGCCATGTTCTTCAATAAATTGATAAAAACCCAGCTGATTCAGATTTGTCCGTATAGGCGTGGAACGGGCTGCCAACTGTTCCCGCAGGCTCGTTTGCGGCAAGTAGACAGCAGTGACGGCTAATCCACCAATCAATAGCATCACAGCGAACCAGGGAGCGATCGTTTGACTGGATTGAAAGACGCTGCGCTGGATCAGTGAAGAAGCCAAGGCACAAAGAAAAATACCCATCAAATGCCACGTCAGATCAAATTGATTAAAAATCACGACTGTTAGCAAGTAGCCGATCATGGTAGCGTAAATCAAGAAAAAGCGTTGATAAGCGATCGGTAAGATCGCTAAAAACAAAACCCAACTAACGATCAATGTCACCGCCGCCAGTTCGGTGATATAGCCGACTTCACCGCTGAGGATCTCTTGAAAGGCACGGTGCAGGTCTAGCCAAAAACGCAGCAGCCAATCAAAAGAAAAGGCAGTCCCATAAGGAAAGATCCGATACAAGACGATCAGCCAAGCGGCTGCCAGCAAAGGCAAACTGTAACGGACTTTCGGCACCACGGTCAAAATCAAACAGACACTAAAGGCATAAGTTAAAAGGGTGAACTGATTGCCAAGGTCATAAACTGCGATAAACGGCAAGATCACCAGTGATAGACTGAGAAAGGTCAGAAGACCAATCAGCGCTTTTTTAATAAATCTCATCCTACCGCCTCCTCAAGTTTATTCAACTGCCTCATTAAATCAGCGTAGGTAAACACTTGGCAGCTGTTTTTTGCTTCCAACTGACTGAGGTAGTCTTCCAGTTGTGGGGTAAAAAACGGGGTAATGAAGACAAGATGGCTGCCAGTCAAAAGCGGTACCCCTTCAGGAACTTTCTCGAAGGGAAGGATCTGGGCATAGGCAGCGGCATCCGTTTGGTAAGGAGAAGTCAATCCGTCACCAATCAAGAGCGGCTGAAAAAGTCGTTGATTTTGCGAGAAATGGTGGATCGAATAAAACAGTGTCAAAGTCTCTTCAAAAGCAGGATGATCTTCTCCCCAAAAGAGCAGAATGATGTCTTGTTCTTCTTCATGTTCTCGTTCGCGATAGATCAATTCCTGTTGTTTGCTGGATAATTTCCAATCGATATTTTTTAAGGAATCCCCTAACTGGTATTGACGGAACTGTCGAATAGAAAAATTGGGTTCTCCGTGGGTTTGGCTGCGGACTTGCTGTTTAAAAAATGGCAGCAGGGTAACGGCTTCTGGCGCCAATTTAGGCAGGATCAAAATCGATTGTTTCGCAACTGCAGCGTAGCTTTTTTCAAAAAAGCCAAAGAGATCCTGGCTGTACAATTGAACGGGCAATTCTTCATAGATGCCTCGCTCCTTTGGGGTCCAAGGCAGCTGCAGCCGAATCAGATTTCCTCGATAAAAGGCGCTGTGATGACTTTCCTTGAAACGATCGTCAAACTGTAAGGTGAAATCGACCAGCGGCAGCAGCGTCGGGCGATACTTGAAGACTTGCAGCGGTAAGGTGATCGCTGTGTGTGTTTCAGCTTGGATCGATTCTTCTAAAATGATTTGGACCTTCTTGAGGGAGGGGAGCAAGAATACTGCATCAAGCAACAATAACAAAGTCAGTAAAAACCAAAGGCTCCAGCCAGCATTATTATTGAAGATCACACAATAAGCCAGCAGCAGAAAATAGGCAGCGCTAAACAACAGGAGGCGCAGCAGGCGTTCAAGCTTCTTTTTCTTCATCGCTATCTCCTCGTTGGGACAGGCACTCGTTGGATCATCTGTTTCATCAAGTCTGAAAGGGTCTCCGTGCTGGCATGAACGCCACCTTTCAGTAATAAACGATGACCGAAGACTGCTGGTAAAATTCGCTGCAAGTCTTGCGGCGTGACAAAGGTCCGACCTTCCGTCAATGCTAACGCTTTGGCCCCTTTTAAGAAGGCGATCCCACCACGAGGGCTGATACCAAGGTCAATGGCATTATGCTGACGGCTCGCTTGAACCAGCTGCAATGCGTAACGGGCGACCCGCTCATCGACATACACGTCATCGACCATCGCTTTTAAAGCGGTCACTTCATCGGCATGTAAAATGGTTTGGATCTGATCCAAGCTTTGCTGTCGTTTTCCAGTCAAGAGGGCGAGCTCATCTTGAAAATCTGGGTAACCGATATGCAGGCGGAACAAAAAACGATCCAATTGGGCTTCAGGCAAAGGATACGTTCCTTCATACTCGATTGGATTTTGCGTGGCTAAAACAAAAAAGTGGGGACTCAATGGGTACGTTTGATTGTCGATGGTGACATGATTTTCTGACATGGCTTCTAAGAGTGAGGCTTGCGTCCTTGGTGTGGTTCGGTTGATCTCATCTGCCAAGAGGACGGAGGTGAAGATCGGGCCAGGACGAAACTCGAACTGGTGGCTTTGGGAATTAAAAATCGACACACCTAACACATCGTTAGGTAAAAGGTCTGGGGTAAACTGTACCCGTTTGTAGTCACTTTGAATGGCTTTGGCTAACGATTTGACCAACATCGTTTTCCCGACACCGGGGATATCTTCGAATAAAACGTGTCCGCCAGCAAGCAGCGCAGCCACGGTAAATTGGATCACATCTCGTTTGCCTAAAATCACTTTTTCCACTTCTGCGATCAAGGCATCTATTTTTTGTAATTCAGCGGTCATCTGATAACCTCCCTACGTTCGTTTCTTCCATTGTAACGGTTTTCTAGGACTGTCGCAATTTTCGTGTAACAATTAAAGAAAATTTCAAGAATATTCAAAAAAAGAAAAATCCTTTCTGCGGATTTGCGAAAGAAAAACAAAAAACTTCCGAAGCGTTTCCTCGGAAGTTTGTGTTTGATAGAAAAGAAGCGACTAGAAGGCATGGTGGAAGAGGTCAACGGCGATCTGGTCCGCCTGCCGTAAATTCCAAGCATCGGTTCCTGGCTGAGCAGTGGCAGCCGTCAGCCAGTGGATGCCTTCTGTGGGAATCCCAAAACAATAGAGGGTAGGGTAAGGGCGGTCATCTGGTCCAAGGATCTGATTGGTCTCAGGTTCGATGGCGATAGCACCCGTCTCAAAAGGCACCTCATTGGGGATCGTCAACTGGTGCGGGTGAATGATCCGATCGTTTAGCAGTTGCCGCAACAAGGAATTGTTGGTTCGACGAATCGCTGTCGATGGAATGCGGGCCTCAATTAGTTGCGTCGCGTGATAGCGTGTGTCGTCAAATCGCTTTGAATACGTACAGTATGCCTCCTCGATCTCAACAGTCATGTCAGGACCTAGTAAGGTCACCACTCCCGCTTCTATCAATGCCACCAATTCCTGCAGTCGCTGAACCGGCGGACCGATCGATAAAAAGCTGTTCAAGGGAACGAAAGACTGCCAAAAGAGTTTTTTCAGGTCTTGTGCTGGCATTAGCTGATGATCGAGAACAAACCGGATCGGGTCCCGCAGATCTTTGAAGACTTCCAAGGCACTGCTGATAGGTCCTGTTAGATTGCCTTTTTCGGCATCTTGGATTTGGGTACGTAATAGTGCAATGAAAAAGTCTTGCAACGACTGCTGCTTTTTCTGAGCAAAGGGGTCGGCTAGTTGTTGCCATGACCACCACTCCGTCGTAGGAAGCTGCCATTTTTTCAGCAAGTCTTCAGATCCTTCTGAGGCAACAAAGGCGGCGGTAAAAGCGGCAAGCTGATCTTTGTCCAGCAGCTGTTTTTCTAAAAGCAGCGTCTGATAATAGACGAGTTCTGCCTCTTTTTTTAAATAGAAGAGCAGGGTCTTGCCAGCAACCGTTTTGGCTGCTTGCCAAGCAGCGAGGCGTTCAGTGGTCAAAAAAACGGGCTTTCGCTGCTGCGTCGGTGTTTTTTGATTGCGGCCACGAGGATGATACGGGACACCCCGACGAGAACCTGCGATGATTTGTGGTTCTTCACCAGAAGGTTGATAGACGAGGGATCCATTGACTTTGACGAAGGTGCCGCCCCGACCGCTGGTCAAGCGGGTGACGTAATCGTAAAAGGCAAGTCCTAGTCCCCGTAAAATCACAGGTTCGCCAGCTTTCACCGCCGTTAGATCCGTATCTGCCGCATTGGCTGGCGGTGCATAAAACCAGCCATTATTTTCTGCGGCCGCCGCCAATCGTTGTTCTGCTGCTGACAGTTGGGCTTGTGAATGGCCTGTAGCTAAGACGACGGCATCAACAAGGAATGTTTGGTGAGGCGTCGTCAACTGGTAGCGATTTTTGGAAAGAGGGGTCAAGGAGCTGACACTGTCTGACAGATGGTTGACGGTAATGGATTCAGGCAGCTCTTTTAATAGCTGCTGATAAAACCACTGCTGATAGAGGCCATATAACGCCCGCGAGCAATGCCCGTTAGGATCAAGTGAATCAAGTGCTGTGCATTCCGCAACGAGCTCAGGAGCATGCGTGGCTGCGAAATGTTTCCCTTCTGTCACTGCCCATTCGTATAAGGTAGGTCCTTTGACCACGGGACTGCCGGTGCTTAATGTGTCATCCGTGAAAAGGGTGACTTGACTGGTTACAGAATTCAATAGCAGATCCGCCGATTGGTCCGTGCGCCAAACTGCCCCAGGAAGAAAGGGATCAAACAGCAGCAAGTCGATGGCTTGTTTGTTTTGTTTGCTATGAGCAATCAGTCGTTCTGAAAGTGAAAGTCCACGAGGACCAGCACCAATGATCGCTATTTTCATATCACACCACCTCAATTATTCTATGGTCTTTGTGTCATCAACGGGCTAAGTCAAAAGGTGTCTTGCGGAAAATCAGCCAGTGCATGCCTAGCACCATGGCTTCCTCGATAGCATCGATATAATGGAAAGCAGGTTGATTGGGTTGTTGCTGCAGCAATGGATTTTTTTGGATCGCGTCTAAGAGATCGGTTTTTACTGCATCACTGCTGGCTAAAATGATACAGTGGGGGGCAAAAGCTGCATTGTAAAATGGCAGTAAGCTTGTCAGGCGCTGGACCAAAGCCCTGCGGTCTTGCGGTGCCCCTTGATCCAAGTAGCCGGGTAAAAATTTTGCCTCTCCCGCTAGGGCATCTTTTCCCTCTAAAAGCGCACCATTGACTAGGAGCGTGATACCGGGCATGCTTTTTTCGGGATTGTACATGCCAACGATGGTTTGCTGCAAGGAGATCTGTTGGGCGATGCAATAGCCGATCGTTAAAATATGGGCATCGTTTTGACAGTAGAAGGGCAGTGCAGTGACATCTGCCACGAGGGCTGCCAGCTGCCAGCCATTGAATTTTTCATACCAGCTGGAAGTCACGGTTCCTCCACTGATTTTTCCTGGTAAAAAGAGGGCGATCTGTTCCACAGAGGGAAATAATGCTAGCTCGTTCGTTACACATTCTTGAAAGCGATGAGGGGCAACATCAGGAAAGGGCTGGTCGTGTTTTGCCAAAACCTTTCCCTTGCGGTCGATCAGCATGGACCAAAGAGCCAAGGAGCCATCGTGATCAATAAAGCTAAGCAAAAGAGAATGGCCTCGGTCTTGATTTAGCTGATAGGTCACTGCTGGTCGTCCTAGCTCTTTTTGCTCCAGCGGACCTTTCGTGATTTCCCCCTCTGTTAACAATTCTTTTAATAATGAGTTAGTGGTGACCATGCTGATGCCGGTTTTCTTCACTAAATCGGAGGCGAATAATGCCCCGTTTTGAAATAAGGTTTTTAAAACCAGCTGTTTGTTTTGCTGGCGAATGGAATGGTTGGTAGAAGCCATAGGTGTTCTCCTTAATGAAGTAATTTAATTAAGTATACCGACGGGATGAAACGATGTAAAGTTTTTAAAAGACTGACTTGACGGAAAACTTAAAAATAAGTATACTTAATTAACAATGTTAATTAAGTGGTTCGCCATAAAGAGGACACGAGGTAGAGGGGAAGAGAAACGTATGATCAAATTAGTCATCACAGATTTAGACGGCACATTTTTGAACAGCCAAGGCAGTTTTGACCGGCCTTATTATGAACAAGTCAGCCAACAAATGAAAGAAGCGGGTGTTGCTTTTGCTGCGTGTACCGGCAAACAGTGTGAACGAGTGGAAGAACTGTTTGGTGAAGCAGCAGCGGATGTTTGGATTCTTGGGGATAGCGCGACCCGCATCAAACATCAAGGCGAATACATCTTTGAATCACTGCTGCCAAACGAATTAGGGCGACGGATCATTGCGAAGCTCGCTGCGATTGCGCAAGATCATGTGATCATCGCCTGTACACCGACTGCGGCGTACATTGCGGAAACGACCAATGAAGCAGATGCGCAGAAAGTGCGTGGCTCTTATCGGGTGGTCAAAACGGTGGCGGATTATCAAACTATCACAGAAGATTTTGTGAAGCTCACTATTTTTGATCCCAAACTACGTTGTTTTGAGCATGTCCAACAGTTAAGCGAATTTACTAATGAAGCGTACATCGTGGCTTCGGAAGCCGCTTGGATCGATATCACCAATCAAGGCGTCCACAAAGGAACGACTGTGGCACACTTGCAAGAATTGCTGCACGTCACACCCGAGGAGACAATGGTTTTCGGCGATGGCTTGAACGATTTGGAGTTGATGGCAGCTGGCACGTTTAGTTTCGCCATGAGCAATGCCTTTGAGGAAGTCAAGGCAGCGGCAGCGTTTGTGACCAAATCAAACGATGAAAATGGCGTGCTGAAAACTATCGAACGTCTGTTACCGCTACAAATGAAACAATAAAAAAATCGCTCCCTGGCAGGGACAGCGTGCACTTTCAATTGACTGAAAGTAGACTGCTGCCTGTTGCTAAGGAGCGGTTTTTTCGTTATGCATGTGGTTGACTGACGCTATAAGGATAGGCATCGGCTGACCACTCTTTGCTGCGAGGGACGATACCTAGCTGGAAGTTCAATGTACCACCGGCAGTCAATTCTTGGTGGGTGAAAAATAATCGCTCGAAGGGTTCTTCGTTCAATGTAATTTTATCCACGAAGAGCTGTTGCGGCGCATTGGGCGTGCTCTTGATCACTAAGTCTTTGCCTGAAGCAAGATGCAGTGTTGCTTGATCAAATAAGGGCATGCCAATGACATATTCGCCTGTCCCCGGTGTGACTGGATAAAAGCCCAAGGCATTGAAGATGTACCAACCAGCCATGCTGCCGTTGTCTTCATCGCCAGGAAAGCCTTTTGGTGAGTCATTGAAGCACTGTGTCAGTAACTGCTTGATCAAGGGCTGTGCCATTTCTGGTTTGCCCAAATAGCTGAATAGATACGGATAGTGGAAGCTTGGCTGATTGGAGATCGCCAGCTGACCAAAATCGAGTGCGGCCATCTCACTCATTTCATGGATCTCGAACCCGTAGCCTTCTGTCGTATAGCGAGGTTCTTGATTGCACAAGTCGATCAGTTTTGCTTCAAAGGCCGCTTTGCCGCCGTGTGCAGTGATCAAGCCAGCGAAATCATGGTAAACAGCAAAACTACTTTGCCACGCACTGCCTTCTGCATAATCCAAGCCCCAGCGTGTGTCACTAAACTCTGGACGAAAAGCGCCATCTGGGTCTTTTGCCCGCATAAAGCCGGTCTCCTGATCGAAAATGTTGCGGTAATTTTGCGATTGCTGCTGATAATAGTCTGCTTGCTCGTCACCCAGCTGTTGCGCGACTTGTGAGATACAAAAATCACTGTAACAATAATCAAGGGTGTGATTGACCGATTCATGATGCGTCAATGGCACATACCCGTAAGTCAAATAGTCCGTCGTGCCGCGCCGACCATAATTGGGATTTTCACTTTGGACGGTGGCACCTTTTTTCATCGCTGCTAAAAATTCGGGCATCAAATCGGGACGAATGCCTTTTACTGCGGCATCAGCGATCACGGCATCGATCAGCGTCCCGGGCATCAATCCACGCTCATCAGGTGATAGCCATTTTGGTAAAAAGCCGCTTTCGCGATAACTGTTCAAAAAGCCTTCCAGCATGTCTTCCAATTGTTCGACAGCCAAGAGTGAAAAGAGCGGGTAGACAGTTTTATACGTATCCCAAAAGCCGTTGTTTGTGTACAGTGGTCCTGGTTTGATCGCTTTTGCCAAGGTATCCCAGTGCACTTTGCGACCCTCTTGATCGATTTCGAAGAAGGTTTGAGGAAACAAGAATAAGCGATAAAAATTATGATAAAAAGTAGAAACTTGTGCTTGATCGTGATGCTCGATCTCGATTTTTTGCAAAAAATGATTCCATTGCTGTTGGACAGAAGCCAGATAATCGGCAGGAGCCCATTGCTGTTCCCGCTGCAAGTTCAAACAAGCTTGTTCGCGACTGAGAAACGAGGTTGCAAAACGGATCGTCTGTGTTTGGCAATCATCAAAGCGGAGAACGACGAAGGCTTCTTTGCCTGTCAAGGCACCTTCGATCGCCGTGATGGGTGTTTCAAAACGATAGACGAAATGGAAGGTGAAGCTTTCGTCTTCGCATCCTGAAAATACGATCAGTTGACCAGCCACTGTCTGTTCATCCAACTGTTCTAAGACATAGTCACCCGGCAGTGACAAGCCAAGACCCGGCTGATCCCCGCAGTTTTCAATAGTCAGCACACCGCCATACATACTGGGAATCAAAGTCGTTGTTGTTAAATACCGCTGCGTCTTGATTTTAAGAAAGGCTGGATTAAAGGTGCTTTCTTCCGGACGATACGAGCTTTGCGCATGGAAAAGGGTATTTTCAGAAAGCGTGCCGTTTAGCGGCAGCATCGTCAGATGGCTGAAATCACCCATCCAAGGGCTAGGCTGATGGGTGATGCGAAAGCCCTGAAAGGTTCGATCTTCTGGATGAAACCACCAACTGCCTCGTTGATCGCTGGTTTGCGGGGCAAAGTAGTTCATGCCAAAAGGAACCCCTGTATAAGGCAGGCAGTTGCCATGGGAAAAACTATATTGGTTGTCTGTTCCGTGTCGTGTGTCGATCATTGATACGTTCACTTGGTTCACTCCTTTAATTGGGTTGATTCTCTTTTGATCAAAGAAACAGCCACTAAATGGGTGGTCGTCTCCGTTGGTACTGGGGGTGCTGCCTTCGCAGCGTTGATTTTCTCAATCACTTGGTTTCCTGCCAAGCGCCCCATCTCCGCAAAATTCTGCCCGATGGTCGTTAGTGCTGGATCAACGAGGGCAGCGGCTTGGATATTATCGAAACCAACCAGGGAAATGTTGGCAGGGACGTGCAAATCTGCTTGGCGCAATGCCCGCATCAATTCGATGGCGATCAAGTCATTTTCACAGACGGCTGCCGTGACCTGATGTTCTTCCAGGTAGGCAAGCGCATTTGCGATACTGGCAGCTGTGTCGTCGAGCTTGGTGCGAAAGGTTCTTTGGGCTTTTTTCAGCGCATCGATGTAACCTAGATAACGCTGACGGACGGATTGTGGATGATGGGTATCACCAAAAATATAAGCGATCCGTTGATGCCCCAACGCAAGTAAATGCTCCGTAGCTAGCTGTCCACCTTGAAAGTTATCTGGCATGACCGCTGGAAAATCAAACTCATGCAGCTTTTTATCTAAGGTCACGATAGGAAAGTGTTTTTCAGCACATTCGAACAGCAAGTCATAGTAAGAAAACGTATTGCTGGCGTAATAGATCAGGCCGTCGAATTCTTGCATCAGCTCAGCTGCCGTCGTTTTTTCCAAATAATCCACTGGTGTCATCAAAAGTTCAAAGCCGTGTTCTTGCATCACGGGGTAAATGCCTTCGGTAAAGTTTCCTAAAGAGAGATCATTGGCAAAGGGCAAGACAAACAAAATTCGTCCAGTCGCTTTTTTTTCCTTCAATTCTCGGACAAAGCTGCCGCTGCCTTGCACGCGATAGATCAGCTGATTTTGTTCCAGTTCCGTCAAGGCTCTTTTAGAGGTGATCCGACTGACTTGGTATTGTTCAGATAGTTCTTTTTCAGTAGGGACACGACTGCCAGGCGCTAATCGCCCTTCAACGATGGCTTCGTGAAGCTCCGCGTAAATTTTTTTATATAATGGTTGTTTCATAAGAAAACCCCTTTTGATATATCATATTTGTTAGCATACCATAAACTAATAAAAATGAAAACCCTTTAATTATTTTGGAAAAGCGCTAGACATTCAGATAATTCATGATATACTAGGTTCGTAAATTGATATATCAAATCAGGGAAGGTGATGGAATGGTTTATAAAGAAATACCAACTTCAGTAGCAACATTTATGGAAACGATTACGGATCTATGCGGAGAAACGCATGCCGATTGGGCGAAAAATTTTAACGCAGCTTTCGCCAATACACTATTAACGACGGTCAAGCGTCATGAGGATGGCACGACCTTTTTACTGACGGGGGATATTCCAGCGATGTGGCTGCGAGATTCCACTGCACAAGTTCGTCCGTATTTGGTGATCGCCAAAGAAGATGAAGACTTAGCAAGCATGATCAGCGGGTTAGTTAAAAAGCAATTCTACTATATTACGATCGATCCTTACGCAAATGCCTTTAACGAATCAGCCAATGGCGCTGGCCACCAAACAGACGATACTGAAATGAACGATTGGATCTGGGAACGCAAATATGAGATCGACTCTCTATGCTATCCGATCCAACTGGCCTATCTGCTATATAAAAACACAGGTAGAACCGATCAGTTCAATGATGATTTTGTAACAGGCATCAAAAAAGCCTTGGAGGTGTTTGTGACAGAACAAAATCATGAGGAATCTCCATATCGCTTTGAACGGGATACCTGGCGAAAAGAAGATACCTTGACTCATGGCGGCAAAGGCGCACCAGTGAAACCTGTCGGCTTGACTTGGTCAGGCTTTCGACCAAGTGATGATGCCTGCAAATACGGCTATTTGATTCCCTCCAATATGTTTGCGGTGGTGGTCTTAGGCTATATCCAAGAAATCTTTACGACGGTTTTAGAAGACGCAGCGATCGTGGCACAAGCGAAAAAATTGCAAGCAGATATCGAAGCAGGGATTAAAGCATACGGGTTGACCACGAACCAAGCTGGCGAAGAAGTCTACGCCTATGAAGTGGATGGATTCGGCAATGGCACCCTGATGGATGACAGCAATGTGCCGAATTTGATCGCCGCCCCTTACTTGGGGTATGGCAGCATGGAAGATCCCCTTTATCTTCAAACCCGTAAAACGTTGTTGAGCAGTGAAAATCCGTATTTCTATGAAGGGAAATACGCCAAAGGCATTGGTAGCTCTCATACACCAGAAAATTATGTTTGGCCGATCGCCATGGCAATGGAAGGGATGACCACCACTGACAAAGAAGAAAAGAAACGAATTTTGGATCAGTTAGTGGCGACAGATGCGGGTACAAATTTGATGCATGAAGGGTTCGATGTCGATGATCCTTCGCAATACACGAGAGAATGGTTCTCGTGGGCGAACATGATGTTTTGTGAATTGGTCATGGATTATTTCGATATCCGAGTGGAAAAATAAGCAGCACGACCCACCACCATTCGAGTGACACAAAAAGCAGTCCAACGACGCAAACAGCGAGGAGTAAAAATCAATGAAGAAACAAGTTTATATCATCTCACACAGCCACTGGGATCGGGAATGGTACATGCCTTACGAACAGCATCACATGCGGCTAGTTGAATTGATGGATGATCTTTTAGAGTTAATTGAAAATGACCCTGAGTTCCACAGCTTCCATCTAGATGGGCAGACGATCATCTTGGATGACTATTTAGAAGTGCGACCTGAAAAACGCGAAGCGGTCAAAGCGGCCATCAAACAAGGAAAATTACAGATCGGTCCGTTTTATATTTTGCAAGATGACTTTTTGATCAGTGCTGAATCAAACACCCGTAATATGCTGATTGGAAAGGCAGAAAGCAAAAAGTGGGGCACCCCTGTTATGTTGGGGTATTTCCCAGATACTTTCGGCAATATGGGGCAAACCCCGCAAATGATGCTGCAAGCCAATCTTGAAAGTGCTGCATTTGGACGTGGCGTCAAACCGATCGGCTTTGACAACGAAGTTTTACCCGATGATCAATTTACTTCCCAATATTCTGAAATGCATTGGGAAGGTCCAGATGGCAGTCAAATCTTTGGTCTACTTTTTGCCAACTGGTACTCCAATGGCAATGAGATTCCAGTGGATAAAGCAGAAGCCAAAGCTTTTTGGACACAAAAACTGCAAGATGTAGAAAAATTTGGAGCCACCAATCATTACTTAATGATGAATGGGGTCGATCATCAACCCGTCCAAAAAGACATTTCGGCAGCGATTCGTACAGCCAACGAGCTATTCCCAGAGTATGAATTCAAACACGCCAGCTTTACCGAATACCTTGAAGCGGTGCAAGCAGATCTGCCAGATGACCTAGGAACTGTCACAGGTGAATTGACCAGTCAAGAAACCGATGGTTGGTATACTCTAGCCAATACCGCCTCTTCCCGAGTTTATCTAAAACAATGGAATACAAAGGTTTCCCGCCAATTAGAAAATGTTGCGGAGCCATTAGCAACTATGGCTTATGAAGCAAGCGGCAGCTATCCTCACGATATGTTGGATCATGCGTGGAAAACCCTGATGCAAAATCATCCTCACGACAGCATCTGCGGCTGTTCAGTGGACGAAGTACACCGAGAAATGATGCCGCGGTTTGAAAAAGCCAATGAAATCGGCAAGTTCGTGGCAGATGAAGCGTTACGCAATTTAGTAGCCGCCATCGACACGAGCCAGTTTCCTGAGGAGAGTCGCCCCTTCGTGGTCTTCAACACCACTGGCAGCACCCGTTCTGGTTTAGTGGAAGTCGTGATCGAACTTGAGCGTAAAACATTCCGTGAAGGATTGCCAAGCAAGCTTTACCACGAATTGTTGGCGAAGCCAAAAGGTTCTTATTCGGTGATCGATGAACAGGGGAACCCTGTTGCTGCGATCATCAGTGAAGAAGAGGTCCTTTTTGACTATGAATTGCCTAAAGATGCTTTTCGGATTCCTTTCATGAAACGCTTTGTCAAGGTCCAAGTTGAAGCAAACCAGTTGCCAGAATTTTCATGGCAGACCTTTGCCCTAGTAGAAAAAGCCGCTACGCCAGTAGAGAGCGCCCCGATCGTTTCAGAAGGAGGGCGCAAACTTGCCAACGCACATTTGGAAGCCGTCATTACTGAAAACGGCAGCTTGGCGATTACAGACAAAGCAACCCAAAAAACGTATCGCAATTTACTGGTTTTCGAGGATGTGGGGGATATCGCCAATGAGTACATCTTCAAACAACCAGAAGGGGATCAAGCAATCTTATCGACGCAATTTCCGCATCACGTGACGATCGAACAAAACGATCCATTGGTTGGAATCGTGCGACTGACGCAAGAATTGCAGATTCCCGTTTCAGCAGATGACCGTTTGTTAGAAGAACAAAAAGCTGTTGTCGATTTCCGTTTCCGTAAGGCACAGCGGAGTCAAGAATTGGTTGCTTTCAAGATCGAGACGGAGATTCGCTTAGAACGAACCAGCAACCGCCTGGCATTTAAAACCACCGTCAACAACCAAAGTAAAGATCACCGACTGCGGGTGTTATTCCCAACAGGGATCATCACGGATTTCCATGAAGCTGACAGCATTTATGAAGTCGTAAAACGGCCGAATCAGGTTTCCAGTCATTGGGAAAACCCAACAAATCCGCAGCATCAGCACGCCTTTGTCAACTTGCATGATGAAACTAGCGGCATGACGGTTTCTAATTTTGGTTTGAACGAATATGAAATCGTGAAGGATCAGATCTGCTTGACCTTGTTGCGCTGTACGGGAGAGCTAGGCGATTGGGGCTACTTCCCAACACCAGAAGCGCAATGCTTAGGCAGCCACACCTTTGAATACGGCGTAGCCTGTCATGGGGCTCCTAAAGAACGTTATGAAACGTATCGCCAAGCACAAGCTGCCCAAGTTCCTTGGACGGCAAGTCAGACCGACAAACATCAAGGCAAGATAGCCAGCAGCAACCAATACATGGAAGCTCATGGATCGACAGTAGCTATCACCGCCTTAAAACGCAATCGCCAAGACCAGCAGATCGTTTTGCGAGGCTATAATTTAGCGGATCAAGCCACTGCCTTTCACGTGCAAAAAGAGCAGGCGACGCTCTGTCTGTTGAACCTTTTAGAGGAAGAACAAGCATTGACCGTCAATCAGCAATTACACCCATATGAAATTCGTACCATTGGAGTAAAGGAGTGAGTAATGATGGTTTATGGAGGAATTGAAGCCGGCGGCACAAAAATGATCTGTGCCGTTGCCGATGACCAGTTGACGATCATCGCCCAAGAGTCGATCCCAACGACAACACCAGAGGAAACGTTAGCGGCGATCTTTGCCTTTTTCGATCCCTACGATCTCGTGTCATTAGGGGTCGGTTCCTTTGGTCCGATCGGGATCGATCCAACCCAAGCGACCTATGGCCACATACTAGCGACGCCGAAACAGGGCTGGCAGCAGTTCGATTTTCTCGGTGCATTGAAGAAGCGCTACCCAGAGACAGCATTTGCTTGGACAACAGATGTCAATGCTGCCGCTTATGGGGAATTACGCCAAGGAGCGGCGCAAGGCAAAGACAGCTGTGTCTATTTGACAGTAGGAACCGGCATTGGCGCAGGAGTCGTTCGTGAAGGAAAGATTTTCGAGGGGATCGGTCATCCAGAAATCGGTCATACCTATGTCAAACGCCACAGTGAAGATACGTATGCTGGCACCTGCCCGTATCACGGCGACTGTCTGGAAGGATTAGCCGCAGGGCCTTCTTTAGAAGGACGTACGGGGATCAAAGGACAAGACTTGCCGCAAGCGCACGAGATTTGGGGGTTGCAGGCCTTTTATCTAGGGCAAGCGCTGGTCAATATCACGTTGACCTTAGCACCTGAGAAAATCATTTTAGGCGGCGGGGTCATGAATCAGCCGCATCTACTCGCTCAAATCCAACAAGCCTTCCAAAAACAAATGGCAGGCTATATGGAGACACCACCAGTGGAAGACTACATCGTCACTTGGGGCTTGCCGAACAAAAGCGGGATTATCGGCTGTCTCTTGTTAGGCAAAGAGCAGGTGACTGCCCATGACTAACTTGCATTTTCCTAAAGATTTTTGGTGGGGAGCCGCCGCCAGCGGTCCGCAAACTGAAGGACGAACGGCCGATGATGGTAAAGGCGATTCGATTTGGGACTATTGGTACGCAACGGAGCCAGAACGTTTTTATCAAAAACGGGGACCAAAAGATACCGTCCAGCTGCTGCAGCGTTACCCAGAAGATGTGGCGTTGATGAAAGAGATCGGCTTTAATTCTTTTCGAACCTCGATTCAGTGGAGTCGCTTGCTGCCAGAAGGAAGAGGAGCGGTCAATCAACAAGCGGTGGCGTTTTATCGCGAGTACTTCGCCACTTTGATCGAAAATGGTATCGAACCCTTCATCAATTTGTATCATTTTGATATGCCGATGGCACTGCAAAAAGAAGGCGGCTGGCTCAATCGCGAGGCTGTCACAGCATTTGCAGATTATGCTGCTTTGTGTTTTGAGTTGTTCGGTGATCAAGTCCGTCATTGGTTCACGCAAAATGAACCGATCGTGCCAGTGGAGATGGGGTATTTGTATCAACAGCATTACCCAGCAGAAATCAACTTGGCACATGCGGTGCAAGTCGGCTACCATGAAGCACTCGCCAGCTCCTTAGCGATCCAACGCTTCCGTCAATCTCAGCAATCAGGCGAAATCGGCATCATCTTGAATTTGACACCGACTTATCCGAAAGATCCGAACGATGAAAAAGATGTCCAAGCGGCGCAACTGGCAGATGCCTTTTTTAACCGATCCTTCTTAGATCCAGCGGTCAAAGGCACCTTTCCTGTAGAATTGATCGCTGTCTTAAACGAGTTGGCGATCATGCCAGAAACCAGGGCAGAAGATTTGCAGATCATTAAAGAAAACACGGTCGATCTCTTGGGGGTCAACTATTATCAGCCACGGCGGGTGCAGCAAAAGCGTTCTGCCAAAACAGCGGACACACCAATGCCAGAAGATTACTTCGATGTGTATGATTGGCCAGAAAAGAAAATCAATCCCCATCGAGGCTGGGAGATCTATGAACGAGGCATCTATGATACCTTGATCAACCTACGAGACAACTACGGCAATATCCCCTGTTATATTTCAGAAAACGGCATGGGGGTCGAAGATGAAACACGCTTTATCGATGCCAGCGGTCAGATCCAAGATGAGTACCGCATCACCTTTATCAAAGATCATTTGCGGTATGTTCACCAAGCGATCCAAGAAGGCAGCCAGTGCCGCGGGTATCACATGTGGACCTGCATGGACAATTGGTCTTGGCTGAATGAATTCAAAAATCGTTACGGGTTTATTGCTGTCGATTTGGCTACCCAAAAACGGACCATCAAAAAGTCTGGTGAGTGGTTCCACGAAGTGATTCAGCAAAACGGCTTTGTCGACTGATCATTCATAAAAAACAAATCAATGAAGCGTCCTATCTTGCAAAAGGTAGGACGTTTTTCAGTTTTTTAGAGAATAAAAACAAAATATAAACAAAGACCTTTAATTTGTTTCATTTTATCTTTAGTTTGTTCCTTATTTTTTAGGGATGAAAGCGTTATTCTAGTAGCATGAAGGAGATGATGAGATGTGAAGAAAAAGGGGTTTTGGAGGAATGTCTGGCAATACAAAGCATTGATATTGATGGCTTTGCCAGGTGTTGTCTGGTTTATCTTTTTTTTCTATATACCTGTATTCGCAAATGTGGTGGCGTTCAAAGATTTCCACATTTCACCAGACGGCTTTTTTGCCAGTTTGAAACAAAGCCCATGGGTCGGCTTTGATAACTTTAAATTTTTATTTGCATCTAATGATGCTTGGCTGATCACTAGAAATACCCTACTCTACAATATCGTATTTTTAGCATTCAACCTATTCTTTGCGATTGCCTTTGCCATTATTATGAGTGAGCTGCGCAATAAGCGCTTGGTAAAAGTGTATCACACGATGTCCCTGTTGCCGTACTTCCTTTCTTGGGTGGTTATTTCGTACTTTGTCTATGCCTTTTTGAGTCCAGACAAAGGGATCATTAACCAATGGATCACGGGTATGGGCGGTGAAGGAATCAACTGGTATGCTGATCCGAAATGGTGGCCGTTTATTTTCGTCTTTATGAATGTCTGGAAGAGCTTAGGCTACAACAGCATCATCTATTATGCGTCAGTGGTCGGGATCGATCAGACGTATTACGAAGCCGCGATGGTCGATGGCGCCAGCAAATGGCAGCAGATCAAAAATGTGACGTTGCCACAGCTGATTCCAATGATTTCTGTTTTGTTGATTTTGAACATCGGTGGGATCTTCCGTGCCGACTTCGGACTTTTCTATCAAGTCCCACGAAACTCTGGGGCGTTGTACCAAGTCACCTCCGTTTTAGATACGTACATTTATAATGGACTGACTGCCACAGGCGACTTCGGAATGACCGCAGCTGCCGGCCTTTATCAATCAGTGGTTGGGGCATTACTATTACTAACAGCGAATTTGGTTGTTCGTAAACTAGAACCAGATTCAGCATTATTCTAAGGAGGATGGATAAATGAAGAAAAAAGTAACGAAAGTCGAGATCCGCTCCTTTAACCCAACGGTCAACCTGATTTTTAATATCGTGATCGGTCTGTTCGCGATTTCCTGTGTCTTGCCGTTTCTCTTTGTGATCGCGATCTCATTGACCAGTGAAACCTCTTTGGCAGAAAACGGCTATCGCTTTTGGCCACAAGAATTTTCGTTCGCAGCTTATACCTACCTGTTTAGCGGACAAATGAGCAGCAAAATTTTCCAAGCATTTGGCGTATCTATTTTTATCACTGTTTTTGGTACCTTCGTCAATGCAACGATGACTTCGCTATATGCCTATGTCATCTCTCGCTCAAATTTTCCATTCCGTCGTTTCTTTACGATCTTCGCTTTGATCACCATGTTGTTTGCGCCAGGGATGGTTGCCAATTACTTAGTGATGGTCAACTTGATCCAATTGAAAGACACGATTTGGGCGTTGATTTTACCCCTTGCCTTAGGGCCTTTTAATATCCTTGTTATGCGGACCTTCTTTAAAAAGACGGTACCAGATAGTATTATAGAATCTGCGCGCATCGACGGTGCCAGCGAAATGAAGATTTTTCTGTCCATCGTGTTGCCGTTAGCCGTTCCAGGGATCGCAACGATCAGTCTATTTGCCGCTCTTGGCTATTGGAATGACTGGTTCAATGCATTGTTGTATATTCAAAAAGACTCTTTAGTGCCCTTACAAGCACTTTTGATGCGGATTCAAAGCAACTTGGACTATCTAGCCAAAAGCTCTGGTATGGCTGCCCAGATCCAAGGTGGTTTGGCCGCTTTGCCAAGCGAAACTGCTCGCATGGCAATCGTTGTTGTTGCAACCTTACCGATTGCGATCACCTATCCATTCTTCCAACGGTATTTTGTCGGTGGTCTGACAATTGGTGGCGTCAAAGAATAATCAAATAAGTATAGGGAGGAAACAAAAATGAATTTGTGGAAAAAAACAGCTTTTGCTGGGATGGCCGCAGCGGCAACTTTGGGAATGGCTGCCTGTGGGTCGAACGGCGCAACATCCGATTCAGAAAACAATGCAGACGGCGTAACGACTTTATTGATGTATCAAGTCGGGGACAAGCCAGAAAACTTTGATCAATTGATGGAGATCGCCAATAAACGCATTGAAGAAAAAACCAACGCTCGCATCGATCTGCAGTACATCGGCTGGGGAGACTGGGATCAAAAAATGAGCACCATCATTTCATCGGGTGAAAACTACGATATTTCCTTTGCCTCAAATTACGTTGCGAATGCGCAAAAAGGCGCGTATGCAGATTTGACGGAGTTAGCACCAAAATATGCCAAAGAAGCGTATGATCAATTAGACGAATCTTATATCAAAGGCAATACGATCGACGGAAAATTATATGCCTTTCCAGTCAACGGCAATATTTATGCCCAACAAGTCTTGACCTTCAATAAAGAGTATTTAGATAAATATGATTTGGAAATTAGCGGGATCGAATCTTATGCAGATGCCGAAGACGTGTTGAAGAAGTTTAAAGAAGAAGAACCAAACATCGCACCGTTTGCGATCGGACAAACCTTTAATGTTTCTGGAAACTATGATTATGTGATCGGGAAAGATTACCCATTTGCTGTTAAATTGGACGGCGATACAACGAAGATCATCAATCAATACGAAGATGATGAACAAATGGAAAACTTGAAATTGATGCACAAATGGTACAACGAAGGCTTGATCCCAACTGATGCAGCCACTAATACGACTGGTTACCCATTAGAAGGCAACACATGGTTCATGCGTGAAGAAACCCAAGGACCAATGGATTACGGCGATACGATCTTAAGCAATGCCGCAGGTCATGAATTGGTTTCACGTCCAATCACGAAACAATTAAAATCAACCGGACAAGCGCAAATGGCAAACTTTGTCGTAGCGAATGTTTCGAAAAACAAAGAAAAAGCAGTAGAAGTGTTGGGCTTGTTGAACAGCGATCCTGAATTGTTGAATGGATTAGTTTGGGGTGTCGAAGGCGAAGCATGGGAAAAAATCGAGGGCGAAGACAACAAAATCCGTCTCCTTGATGGCTACTTGCCAAATACCCGAATGGCTGCTTGGAACACTGGGAACAACATGATCCTTTATACACAAGAATCCATCACAGACGATATGATCAAAGAGCGTGATGAAAATATTGCTAACGCTGAAGCATCACCAATCTTAGGGTTCAACTTCAAGACTGATAATGTGAAAACAGAAATCACGAATATCGCCAATGTCATGAATCGTTACAAAGCAAGTTTAGCAACCGGAACGATCGATCCAGAAGAAAATGTTCCGAAACTAAACGAAGAATTAAAAACCGCTGGCTGGGAGAAGGTCCGCGATGAAATGCAAAAACAATTTGATGAGTATCGTGCAAGCCAAGAATAAGCAATAGGCGCCGCTCACCAATCAATAGATCAAGTAAGCCGGAGGCTAAACGCATCAGGACCAATGGTTCCCACGTCTAGCTTCTGGCTGCTTTTTCTTTAAAGTAAATAGCGAAATCTTTGATGAAAAAATAACGTTACTTTTGTTTTTTAACCTTCAAGCAGCAAGCATGGAGCATCTAAAACATACATAGCATTAAAAGATTCTCAGGTAGCTTGAGTAGGAAGCTAAAATCATGCTACATTTTCGATAGGGAACAAATAAGGGAGGAATTTTAAATGGAAGAAACAGCAAATAGTGGGTTGGTCAAGGGCTTTCGCTTGATTTGGGCGATCGTGAAGTTGAATTTGTTTTTCGTCGTCTTGACATTGGCAGGTGGCGGAATCTTAGGGATCGGTCCAGCGTTTCATACCATTAGTACCTTGATCCATGAAGACGGACTAAATTATGAGCATCAAAGCTTTCGCAGCGCATGGCGCATTTGGTGCAGCGTCTTTGTCAAAGCCAATAAACAGTTTTATCTTTTCTTCCTACTGACAGGTTTCTTAGTGTATAACTTGTATTTAGCTACCCAGATCCAAGGCTTGATTTGGCTGATGATCTCTTTTGTTTTAGTTGTCGTCAGCGGATTGAGTATCTTACTGTACTTACTAAGTGTGGTTTTTGACACATCCTATGAGATTTCCTTGTGGAATAACCTGAAATTGTCCTTCGTGTGTCTGTTTCTTCATATGGCGACCTTTCTAAAATTGTTAGTGGGGATTGCCAGTATTTTCGCTTTTACTTGGATGATGAAAGGGCTCTTGCTCTTTGGAACCTTCAGTCTATTGATTTTGTGGTGCCATGTGGCGATCAGTCAGGAAAAAACCGTCATTGATCGGGACTTGGCACATGACTAAGCAGCGCTTTCGTTTGTTTAAACATGACTTTTTGATCAATCAGTTGATGCAGTTGTATAGCGTCCTTTTGGTGATCATCTCGATTATTATCATGCTGGTTCTGACGGCATATACTGGGGCAGACCGCTTCAATAGCAGCGAACGCCTCGTGGAAGCTACCAGTATGCAGCTGGATGCATACGTGCAGGATCAAAACGCGGTCGTTTCAACGGTATTAGGCGAATTTACCAGTTCGGATACTGCTTTTGAATCGCTGCGAAATTATTTACAGCTTTCATTGCCAGACTATTTTTCCTATAGTAATGATATTTTTCGCCAGACGGGACAAAGTGTGTATTTGCCAAACATCCTCTATCGCTTGATCCGTAATCATCCTAGTATCGAAGAGATCATTATTCAACTAGATGAAAGCAATGAGACACTAGTGGCAACCCCAGATACCCCTTATGGAGAAAAACGCAGCGGCAAGCAGATCGATTTGAAAAATCGTCTGTTTTTTGTTCGTTCGATCGCCCAACCAAGTAATTATGCGCAACCGTTAGGGCAAGTTTACGTGATTTTTCACTCAGACGATGTCTTAGCCAATCGTCAAGAAGACAACCAAACACATGGTATCAACAGTTTTTTGTATACCTCCAATGGGCAGCGGCTATACAAGGATGCCGCCAACCTTAGCAAGCAGACCTTAGCGAAAATTGATCAGGCGGTGGCTCATGGAACTATTCACGACACTCTGTCGAAAGACTTTTATATCAAAAAACAAACCACTGTCAGCGGAGAGTTGTCACTGATCTTGTTGTCAAAAGGCGTGATCTGGCGGGATATTTTTTCCAGCGCCATTTGGATTTTTAGCTTTGGGATTGGGATTCTCTTATTGGTTCTATGGGTGCTCCATCGGACCTTCAAGCGCTATACCTCGCAAGTACAGCAGATCGTCTATGCGACGAAAGAAGTCAGTCAAGGAAATTTTGATAAGCGGATCGATACCGCCAATGTCCAACAAGAGCTGAAAGAAATCGCAGAAGCCATCAATCAAATGACTTACAGTATCAACGAGTATATCAAAGACATCTACACGTTAGAGATCAAGCAGCGAGACGCCGATATGCGGGCGCTGCAAGCACAGATCAATCCGCATTTTCTGTATAACACGTTAGAATACATTCGAATGTATGCCTTGAGTCGCAACCAAGAAGAGCTGGCGGATGTCGTCTATGCCTTTTCGGCACTGCTACGGAACAATACGACGCAAGAAAAGACGAAGACCTTAAAAGAAGAAATCGATTTTTGTGAAAAATATGTCTACTTGTTTCAGATGCGCTACCCAGATAAGATCGCCTATCATGTAACCATCGATTCGGCATTAGAACAGTTGGAATTGCCGAAGTTCACGCTGCAGCCGCTTGTCGAAAACTATTTTGTTCACGGCATCGATTATCAGCGCAATGATAATGCCATCAGTATCAAGGCTTATAAAGAAGTCGATCAGATCGTGATTGAGGTCAAAGACAACGGCAAAGGCGCAGATCCGCAGCAGTTAGGGATGATTCATGAAGAACTGCAAAATCAGGAGATCGGAGCCCAAACCTCGATCGGGATCAAAAATGTTCACGAACGGTTGCGGGGCATGTTCAACAGCGCCTATCAAATGGACGTTACATCTCAGGCAGGTGCTGGGTTTACGGTCAAGATCCGCTTAGATGAGAAACGTTTGCAAAGGGGGCATGAGACAGATGTATAAAGCAATGTTCGTTGATGATGAATACATGATCTTGCAGGGGCTGCAAATGATCTTGCCTTGGCAAGAACTGGGCTTTGAGGTGGTGCATACAGCGAAAAGTGCTAGTGAAGCCCTCGAGTACTTGCAAGAGCATTCCGTTGATTTGCTGATCACGGATATTCGGATGCCAGAAATGAACGGCATCGATATGATCCGCCAAGCACAAGCGTTTGGGAATCGATTTTTCTCGATCATTCTCTCAGGCTATCAAGAGTTTGCCTTTGTCAAACAAGGCATGGCGTTAGGTGTGCGTAATTATTTGGTCAAACCTGTTAACAAAGAAGAACTGCGTAGCAGTGTTCAAGCGATTGCAGCTGAGTTAGAGGAGCAGCAAAAACTGTTGGCAGAAAAAGAACTGTATCAAGAATCAAGCCTGCTGCTTTGGTTGAATGATGAATTGAACGAAAGCGAGTACCTCCATTTGCTGGCGCAACAGCGGGTGCCGCTAGCAGCACCCTTTACCGTTTTGCAGTTCAATGGGACTGCTGAGATCTTACAAAAAATCACGACGTTTTTTCAGCAACACGATCAGCCATTGATCTTACCAGGGCGATTAGATGAAAACCAAGTGATCATTACTGCTGCTGGACCAAGGCAGCAAATCAACGCTGATCTAAAAGCACTGGCACAGCAGCTCAATAGTACTGACTGGCAGTTGATTATGAGCGAAACCATCAACGAGTGGGAGAATTTGTATAAAGCCTATGAAAAAATCAAACAGGTTCAGTCACTGCAAGCCTTCTACCCAGATCTGTTTTTACAAGAACAGACGATCCACGTGGATATATTAGAGCGAAACGAAGAACTCCCGTTTCTATCTTTTAACAAAGCACTGACGATTGGGGATGTCAAAACGATCCAACATGAGCTGGATAAAATGTTCGCTATTTTGGAACAAACCCAAGCAGACCCTGAGCATGTCCGCTATGTTTCGTTCTTGTTGTTCAATGATATCTATCGACAGCTGCCAGTACTTTCCCATGAAAACCATGAACAGATTTTGGCACGGATTCGTGAGTCTAATACACTGGCAGATTTGCGACAACTCTTTGATGATGTGTTGGAGCTGGCGAAATCGCAGCCGCCGCAAAAACGCTATTCAGAGATCGTTCAAAAGACGATCCAGCTGATCGAAGAAGGCTACACCCATGATTTGACAGTCAAATCAGCGGCAGAAGAATTGCATGTCAGCGTCGTTTATTTGGGGCAGCTCTTTAAGAAAGAAACGGAAATGAGCTTTAATCAGTACGTCAATCTGGTGCGGATCAAGCAAGCCCAGCAGCTGCTGCTTCATTCGAAAGCTACGATCAGTGAGATCGGCGATCGTATTGGTTACAACAATACCAATTATTTTTCCAAAATGTTTAAGAAATTGAATGGCTTGACCCCCAAAGAATTTCGCGATACTTATGAACAGCATTATGAATCCCTTGATTGAATTTAGATTTCTTCAAAAAAATTCTGGTTTTTGTGATTAAATGATAGTAATTGTGACGCTTTCACGGTAAACTAAGAGAGGAAAAATAAAGAAGAGAGCGTGATGTTGTGAAAGAAACCAAAAAATTTGCACAAGTTTTGATAGGTACCGGGCTGATTGCTTTGGCCATTTCCTTATTGATCACCGCCCATCAAGGATATGATACGATCAGTACGTTTTTACTAGGAATTTTGAATTTCGTCGATGTCCCTTTTTGGATTGCCAGTTTGTGTTTTAATATTATTGTTTTGTTGATCGTTGCTGTCTTTGATCGTGCCGAATTAGGCATTGGCAGTTTTATCAACGGGATCGGCTTAGGCCTGTTGATCGGGATCTTTGAACCAGTGATGGACAAAGTATCGATTCATTTGCCTTTCTACCCGTGGATCGCTATTTTCGCGGCACCGATCTTATTCGGGATCGGCGCCGGTATCTACGTTTCTTCCAACAAAGGTTCAGCCGCACTTGAAGCCTTGACGGCCTTGATCTACAAACGAAGCAAATTGACGCAAAAAACGATCCGTATCGGCTTGGATGCAGCCATGGTCTTGATCGGTTTTGCGTTAGGCGCCAGTGTGGGGTTAGGTACTCTCTTGTGTATCGTCTTTATTGGCCCAATCTTTGAAGCCACCATGAAAACCATCGCTGCTCGGAAGAAAAACGCCTAGCCTTGAGAATAAGTCGGAAAAAGCTGTCTGTGAGGGCAGCTTTTTTACTGCTTCCATTTAAAGGAATTATCTGAAGGGAGAGGAATCCTAATTTCCTTAAGATTCTCTGGGTAAAAAAAGTGTTTTCTCCATGGTTACGGTCTTATTGGACTTGGTATACTGATAAGACGAGTAAAGGAGAAGTGAAAATGAAAAGTTATCGTTCGACGATTGCAGCTTGCTTTGTAGGGTACATCGTTCAAGCCGTGATCAATAATTTTGCCCCCTTATTATTTTTGACCTTTCAAAGCCAATACCAGCTGCCGATCAGTCAGATCACCTTGTTGGTCAGTTTTAACTTTTTGACCCAGTTAGCCGTCGATTTTGCAGCGATCTTTTTTGTAGACCGCATCGGCTATCGTATTTCGATCGTAGCGGCGCATTTTTTTGCAGCGATCGGCTTGATTGGTTTAGCTGTTTTTCCCTTATGGTTTCCGACTCCGTTTAGCGGGCTGTTAGCAGCGGTTTTGTTGTATGCCATTGGCGGTGGCTTGTTGGAAGTCTTAGTCAGTCCCATCGTCGAAGCCTGTCCGACGGAACATAAAGAAAAAACCATGAGCTTGTTGCACTCGTTTTATTGCTGGGGGTATGTTGGAGTCGTTTTGCTCTCGACGGCGTTCTTCATGCTGTTCGGTATTCAACAGTGGCCGACTTTGGCGATCATCTGGGCGCTGATCCCATTGCTCAATTTGTTCTTCTTCACCAAAGTACCGTTGGCGCCAATTGTTGCCGAAGGAGAACGAGGCTTGACCACTCGACAGCTCTTTTCTTTGAAAAGCTTTTGGCTGTTTCTGGTGATGATGGTCTGTGCCGGAGCCAGCGAACAAGCGGTCAGTCAATGGGCATCGACGTTTGCTGAACAGGGCTTAGGCGTTAGTAAGACGCTAGGCGATTTAGCAGGGCCAATGGTTTTTGCCTTGATGATGGGGATCTCCCGCTTGCTTTACGGCAAGTTCGGGGAACGCATCGATTTGAAACGCTTTATGTTTTTGAGTGTTTTGCTTTGCCTACTGGCGTATATGATGATCGGCTTTGCTTCATTGCCATTGATCGGGTTCCTTGGCTGCGGCTTAAGCGGTTTTGCCGTAGGGATCATGTGGCCAGGGGTCTTTAGTCTTTCTGCGCAATACATTCGCAACGGCGGAACGGCGCTATTTGCTTATTTGGCATTAGCAGGAGATTTAGGGTGTTCAATCGGACCCGCTGTCGTCGGCAGTATCGTCGAATGGACGGGACAACAGCTGCAGGTTGGGATTTTAGGTGCGATCATTTTCCCGATCATCTTGCTGGCAGGAATTTATTTAGTTCAACAAATGCACAAAAAACGACAGCTTCCGTTGCTGATTTTTCAAGAATCCACAAAAGAATAAAAAAATTTTGGAGCAAATGCCGTCTTTTCATGGTATTTGCTTTTTGTTTTCTGAAATTCCTCTAGTCAAGATAGTTTCTATCCGCTATACTTTGACTTATTCATTTAAAAAGGAAGTGATGTTGTGAAAAGTCAATTGAAAAAAGAAATCAGTTTTTTTGGGGCATTATCGACAGTAATGGGAACGGTGATCGGCGCCGGCGTGTTTTTCAAAGCAGCGGCTGTGGTCCAGCAGACCCAATCCACCGGTTTGACCTTGTTGGTCTGGCTGCTTGCCGGCTTTCTAACGATTTGCGGCGGTTTGACGGTGGCGGAGTTAGCGACGGCGATTCCTGAGACTGGCGGACCCATTCGATATATTGAAAGAATTTATGGAAAATTACCCTCCTTTTTATTAGGCTGGGCACAAAGTATCATTTACTTTCCAGCGAACGTGGCGGCATTAAGTATTATTTTTGCGACCCAGTGTTTGAACTTATTTCATCTACCCAGCAATTATTTGCTTCCTTTATCGATTTTGACCGGAACGAGTGTGACCTTGATCAATCTTTTGGGAACAAAAGCCGCTGCTCAAGTCCAGTCCATCACGTTAGCAGTCAAGCTGATCCCGATTGCGGTGATCATCGTGGCGGGCCTGTTGACACCAGGGCAAGTATCGGTCTCATTGGTGGATTTTTCTTCCAATACTCAAGGATCGCTTGCAGCTGGCATCAGTAGTGCCCTCTTAGCAACCCTTTTTGCTTATGACGGTTGGATGGGAGTCGGTAATGTCGCTGGGGAAATGAAGCGACCTGAAAAAGATTTACCAAAAGCCATCATCTTTGGGTTGAGTTTTGTTACCTTGGTGTACGTGTTGATCAATGTTGCCTTTTTAAAAACATTGCCGATCGATCAAATCGCTGGTAATTTGAACAGTGCTTCAGAAACTGCGATGGCCTTGTTTGGCAGCTTTGGCGGAAAACTGGTCACGATCGGTATCCTGATCTCTGTGTATGGCGCATTGAACGGCTATACAATGACTGGCTTGCGGGTCCCGTATGCCATGGCGTTGGAAGATGAGATTCCTTTCAGCAAGACCTTTGCCACCTTAAGTAAAACCACCAATGCACCTTATGCGGCGGCCTTTTTACAGTTGGGGATCGCATGTATCATGATGCTTTTAGGCACCTTTGATCTCTTGACCGATATGCTGGTTTTTGTTATGTGGTTCTTTAGTGTATTATTGTTTGTAGGAGTTTTTCGTTTGCGAAAAACAGAACCGCAGATGAAGCGTCCGTATAAAGTTCCCTTCTATCCAATCATTCCCTTGATTGCGATCTTAGGCGGCTGTTTTATCTTGATCATGACCTTGATCACTGACACGTGGTTAGCAGTCGTGGGAATCGGCGTGACGTTACTAGGAATTCCCGTTTTTTATGGAAAAGCAAAAGGAAAAACGAGAGGAGCGAAAGAATGAAGATCGTTGTACTTGATGGCTATGCGTTGAATCCAGGAGATTTGTCTTGGCAAGGGTTTGAAGAATTAGGAGAGGTGACGGTGTATGATCGTACCTCGTATACAGATAAACAAGAAATTATTGAGCGAATCGGCGATGCCGAAGCAATTTTGACAAATAAAACGCCGATCACCGCAGATGTGCTCAAAGCATGTCCGCAATTGACCTACATTGGGGTCTTGGCAACTGGATACAATGTCGTTGATTTGGCAGCAGCGAAGGAACAGGGAATCACCGTGACCAATATTCCTAGCTACAGTACCAATGCAGTGGCACAAGCGACCTTTGCTTTGCTGCTGGAAGTGACGAATCAAGTGGGACACCATAATCGTTCCGTGCATCAGGGCGACTGGCAAACCAGCAAAGATTTTTCTTATTGGCAGACACCATTGATGGAATTGGCAGGCAAAACGATTGGGCTGATTGGATATGGTGCGATTGCTCAAGCAGTTGCCACGATCGCTCATGCGTTTCAGTTGAAGGTGATCTACTTTAATCATCGACCAAAACCAGCACAAGCAGATTGGGCAAAACAAGTTTCGCTGGCGGAATTGTATCAAGAAGCAGATATCATCAGCCTTCATGTTCCGCAGTTTCCTGAGACAGAAAAAATGATCGATCGCACAGCATTGGCACAAATGAAATCTTCTGCGATCCTGATCAATACCGCCCGTGGCGGCTTGATCGATGAAGCGGCAGTTGCTGAAGCACTGCAAACTGGGCAGATCGCAGCCTTGGCGGCAGATGTCGTTTCAAAAGAACCGATCGCAGCTGACAATCCCTTATTACAGGCGCCAAATTGCTATTTGACACCGCATATCGCTTGGGCACCCGTCGAAACGCGGCGTCGTTTGATGGGGATTGCTGTGGCGAACTTAAGCGGCTTTAAAGCAGGTACACCGCAAAATGTCGTGTAAGCAAAACGAGCAAGTAAAAGGACTTTGACAAAACAGGCGACTAGCAAAGCAGTTAGTCTCGCCGACACAGTAACCATTTCGACCAGTCATCCAGCCTCACAAGGTGATCGGTCGTAGGACTGGGGGTTTGTCTAAGTCTTTTTTTGCTGAAAATGAAAGGAGACGATCTTGAAAAAGTATTATTATCTAGCGGCCTTTGTTAGCGTGCTGGTCTTGAGCTGGCTGATCCAAACCCAAAGCAGCCGCTTTTATGCACAGCCGATCATAGAAGTACAAACGGTTCAAGTCACCGCCGACCAGCAGCAGATCCAAGGGATCGTTCGTAACGGAGAAGAAGCGGGGGTACTACGGACAGTCACTACGCAATACACCCCCAACGGTGCGATTCATCCGTTGTATCAGACCGGACAACAGCTGCTTTTGCAAAAAGAAGGGGATGGCTGGCAGGTACAAGCACAAAAACGGGATGGGTATCTCTTTTTCTTCCTTGCCTTATTTTTGATGGCAGTAGTCGCAATTGGTGGCAAAAAGGGCTTGCGGGCTTTACTTAGTATCTTTGTGAATACTGGCTTGCTGCTCCTTTTTCTTTGGTTTCACAAAGGCAACAGCTCCTTTTCATTGGTCTTTTTGATGATCGTTTTTACGATCGTCTCGTTGGTTTTGACGATGGGGATTTCCTATGGCTTTCGTACGATCGACAGCCGCAAAATCATTGCCTCGTTAGCCAGCGTCCTCTTGGCGTTTTTTCTCTGTCGGTTCGCCATGGATCTTTTGCAAGATCATGGGTTGCGCTATGAAGAAATGTCGTTTCTGACCCGTCCGTATCGCAGTGTCTATCTAGGGAGTCTGCTGATTGGCGCGATTGGTGCCAGCATGGACAATATTGTCATGCTGATTGCCAGTCTAGATGAGATCCAGCGCATCAATCCCCAGACTAGCCGCAAGGAACGATTAGCGATCGGTCGGTCCATCGCGCAAGATACGACTTCTTCGATGATCAATGTCTTGTTGTTTGCTTATTTAAGTGGGAGTATGCCAGCGCTATTGTTTTACCTAGCAAATGGCTGGCTGCTGTCGCAAGCATTGCCGATGCATCTTTCTTTAGAAATAGTGCGTACATTATGCGGCGGCTTTGCGCTGGTTTTATCGGTACCGTTGACGCTCCTTTGCTTTGAACTACAAAGGAGGAAAGCAGGATGAATGTTTTGTTTGTGTTGATCTTGCTTTTTCTCTTGCTGACTTTCGCTGTTTTTCGGATCGAAGGGCTGTTTCAAGTCACTGGTCTGTTTATGAATGTGGCTGTCTTTCTAGCGCTTCTGGTCCTGATTGACCGAGGGGCACCGATCATACCAGCGGCTTGTGTTGCCTTTTTAGCCGTGGCGGCGATCACCTTGTTTTTCGTGAATGGCGTCAATCAGAAAACCAAAATTGCCTTTGTCTGTGTGTTGGTCTTTCTAGGGCTTTTTCTACTACTATTTCCGCTTGTGCTCTCTGCAATGAATCTGCATGGGTTTTCGGCAGAGGAACTGGATGAGTTGGCGATGTATTCCTTTGATGTAGCCATCGATTTTAAGACATTGATGACTGCGATCATTTTGATGAGTTTTTCGGGGGCGGTGGCAGATGGGAGTATGGCAATCAGCACTGCGACCTATGAACTTTTTCAAGCAAACCCGCAAGTCTCGATCAAGGCATTAAGTAAAAGTAGTATGACCGTGGTATCAGACGTATTGTCTTCAACGATCAATACCTTATTGTTTGCCTTTATGGGAAGTAATCTGGCGTTGATTGCGTGGTTTCAAGATTTGTCGATCTCCTTTGGTGAAATGATCAATTCGAAGGCGTTCGTCTCAGAATTGGTCGTTTGTTTGATCACGGGTCTGGCAGCGGTGATTATTTTACCCATCACCGCATGGGCAGCAAGTTGGTATTTTTTGAAAAGAAACCGAATGGAATAGGAAGGAGCGCAACCACCATGGAACCACTAATTGAAACTAAGCGATTAGTGCTGCGAGAAATGAGTCATGACGATCGACCAGCGATTGAAAAGATTTTGCAAGATCCAGAAGTGATGATTGCCTATGAAGGACCCTTCAGTGAGCAAGAAGTCACTGGTTGGATCGACAAACAGCTGCAACGCTATCAAAACGATCACATTGGCTTGTGGCTAGTGATTGAGAAAGCATCCGGGCAAGCGATCGGTCAATGCGGGTTGACATGGCAAGACGTCAAGGGAGAAGCCGTTTTAGAAATTGGGTACTTGTTTCAAAAGAACTTCTGGCATCATGGTTTTGCCACAGAAGCCGCCCAGGCTTGTAAAGGCTATGCGTTTGCAACGCTGAATGCCGCCATTGTTTATTCGATCATTCGTGAGACCAATCAAGCCTCCATAAATGTGGCATTGCGCAATGGAATGAAGCTGGTGGATCGCTTTGTCAAACACTATCGGCAAGTGGACATGCCGCATCTTGTGTATGCTGTGGCGAAAGAGATGTGAAAAACGAAAGAATGCTTTTTTCGATTTAGACAATGAAACGCCCCTAGAAAGTTAGCTTTTCTAACTTTCTAGGGGCGTTTTTTATGCTTGCGTAAAGCTTTTTCGTTCGATGAGTTCAGCCCCTAAAAGGACTGTTTTGGTGATCGCTCGAGGATGAACGATCTGATCCACCAATAAATCGATCGCGGTTTTGGCGATTTCCTCCACATCAATTTTAAACGTTGTTAGAGGGGGAGCCACAAATTTTGCGATCTCATTGTCGTTGATACTGATTAATTCCAAGCGATCAGGAATGATGATGGATCGTTCATTTAACGCTTGGAGCACACCAACTGCGATGGTGTCAGAAGCCACAAAGAGCGCCTCTGGCAAATTGTCACCAAGGGATTCCACCATTTTTTTCGCCAAACGATAGCCGGTTTCAACGGAAAAATTGCCACCACTAAACAAGAACGCCTCATCGAGCGCATCTCGACGAGCCAGCGTTTGACGGAAGATGACCTCGCGACTATCCATTTCTGCAAGTTGGGTATCAGGATTTAGATAAGCACCACCAATAAAGCCGATCTTTCGGTATCCTTTTGTTAAAAATAGATCGATCGCCAGTTGCGTCATTCGATCAGTATCAGGTTTGACCGTATCGAACAGCTCTGGACAGGGGTTGATTTCCAAAAGGACGCCATAGGGGCAAACGGATTTGAACTGCTGCGTTTCTTTCTCAGTGAAAGAGCCAATCCCAATAAATCCGGCGACTTCTTGCAGTGTTTCTAAAACATCATCTTCATGGGTGATCAGTTGAATTTCCAAATTGTTGATTTTCGCATATTTTTCTAAAGAGATACGCAATTGTCGAAAATAGACATCTTGCAGCTCTTCTTGTTCTGTCAGCCAGAAAAGGACGGCGATTTTTTCTAGTGTTGTTTTTATTTTTGAGCGATCATAACCTAGTGATAAAGCGGTATGAATAATTTTTTGACGCGTATCGGCTGCGATCGACAACGATTCGTCGCCTTTCAATAATCGGGAAACAGTCGCTTGTGAAAAGCCTGATTGCTCGGCAATTTTTTTTATTGTAACCAATCTTCTTCACCTCTTTCTTCTAGTATACGCTAACAACTTTACTAAGTAAATGAATTTACTAAATATATTTACTCAATAGTGAAATTTTAGAGCGTGGAGGTATTTTAAAAAATTATTTGTGAGATAAACCTTTATTTAATCCGTTTTTTTACTTCGTTGAAGAAATTAATTTAGTAAAACTATTTACATATTAAGTAAAATAATTTATTATAAACAAGAAGATAGCGTTTGCAAAATAAAGAAAAGGTGGAGAAATGATGATGAAAAAAATGTCTCGAGTTCTTTTTTTAAGTGTAGCAGCTTTAGGATTAGGTGCTTGCGGTCCACAAAGTGAAGGGACAGATAGTACTGCAGCAAATAGTGGCAGCGATAAGGACTATGATCTATTGGTCTGGGAAGACCAAGCAAAATCAGTTGGGATTGAAGAGGCAGTCAAACAATTTGAAGAAGAACACGATGTGACGATCAAAGTGGTCGAAAAAGCCTATGGTGGACAGATCGAAGATTTGCGATTGGATGGACCCGCTGGTACAGGTGCGGATGTCATCACGATTCCTGGCGATCAAATCGGTACAGCCGTTACCGAAGGTTTGTTGAAAGAATTAACAGTCGATCAAACGCTACAAGAGCTGTATACAGAATCAGCAATGCAATCGCAAATCGTTGACGGCAAAGTCTACGGCTTACCAAAAGCGGTTGAAACACAAATTTTGTATTATAACAAAGAACTAATTTCCGAAGAAGACTTGCCACAGACAACGGATGAGTGGCTGGAGTATTCCAAGTCTGTCTTAGATGCTGACAGTTATGGGTTACTGGCATTATGGGATCAAATTTATTACGCACAAGGTGTATTGAGCGGTTATGGCGGTTATGTTTTTGGCGAGAATGCCGATGGATCCTATGACCCTGAAGATATTGGATTAGCTAATGAAGGCGCGATCGAAGGGGCAGACTATATCCAACAGTTTTATGATGCAGGTGTTTTTCCATCGGGATTGGTCGGCGAACAAGGAATCAATGTGTTGGACTCTTTATTTACGGAAGGAAAAGCTGCCGCTGTCATCTCGGGACCATGGAACTTGTCTCCATATAAAGAAGCGGGCATCGACTATGGTGTGAAAGAATTGCCATTATTAGGCAATGGTGAACATATGGGCTCCTTTATCGGTGTCAAAAGCTACAACGTAAGTAGCTATTCCCAAAACCCTGAATTAGCTGAAGCATTCGTCAAATTTATCAGCAATGAAGAAAATTCAAAAGTTCGTTATGAAAAAACACAGGAAGTACCAGCGGTTGCTTCATTGGCAGATGATCCAGCAGTTCAAGAAAGTGAAAGTGCTGCAGCCATTGCCGCTCAGTCCCAACACGCAGAACTAACGCCTGGGATCACTGAAATGAATTCAGTATGGGAACCAATGGATGCCGCATTGCAAACCATTGCTACTGGAAAGGCTGAACCGAAAACAGCTTTACCACAAGCAGTCGAACAGATCAAATCAGCCATTGCGGCAATTCAAAACTAGAAAGTCGTCTCAAGGACAAACGTTTCGGATGGTCATTCATCATTAGGAATCAAGTAAGGCCGAACGAAACGTTTGTCAGCGGCTTTTTCTTACAGGGGGCGAAAATGTGAAAAACACGCAGTCGTATGCAAAACGAGCAATGCTATTCTCGATAATACCAGGATTCGGTCAATTTTATAATCGGCAAAAAATCAAAGGCGCTTTATTTTTCTTCTTTTTTGCTATGTATCTTGTCGTCTTTAAAGATTTATTTAATATGGGACTTTGGGGCATCGTGACATTAGGCGTGGAAGTGCCGAGAGACAATTCCATCTTTTTATTAGCAGAAGGATTAGTTGCCTTGATCGTCATCGGTTTTGGTCTGTTGTTTTATTATTTAAACATCCGTGATGCCTATAAAAACGGTGAATTAAGAGATAATGAGCTACCAGTCAACTCTATCCGTGAAAGCTACCAGGCACTATTAAGAGAAGGGTATCCTTATTTAATGAGTAGCCCAGCATTTTTCTTACTCGTGTTTTCTGTTATTTTTCCGATTCTCTTTAGTATCGCGTTAGCTTTTACGAACTATGATCTGTATCATTCTGCACCTGCCAATTTAGCAGATTGGGTGGGATTAGAGACCTTTAAGAAGATTTTTACTGTCGATATTTGGCGTAGTACCTTCTTCAATGTTCTGGGCTGGACAGTTATCTGGACATTGATCGCCTCAACGTTACAAGTTTCTATCGGAATATTTTTAGCGGTGCTGGTGCATCAAAAAGAATTACGACTCAAAAAGTTCTTTCGAACGATTTTGATCCTCCCATGGGCAGTTCCGGGATTTGTTACGATCTTGGTGTTTTCAGGAATGTTCAATGATTCCTTTGGTGCGATCAATCATTCGATTTTGAATTTCTTCCAGATTTCACCGATTCCTTGGCTAACGAGTGCGAATTGGACCCGCTTAGCTTTGCTACTGATTCAAGGCTGGCTAGGCTTTCCGTATATTTTTATCGTGACTACAGGGACGCTGCAATCCATTCCTGATGATTTGTATGAGGCGGCGACCATCGATGGTGCTTCAGCTTTACAAAAATTTCGCCGAATCACATTGCCATTACTGCTTTATGCAATGGCACCGATTTTGATTACGCAATATACGTTTAACTTCAACAATTTCAATATTATTTATCTGTTTAATTCTGGTGGACCAGCAGTTCCTGGTTCGACCGCTGGTGGTACCGATATTTTGGTTTCGTGGATCTATAAGCTAACGATGCAAAATAGTCAATATGCACTGGCAGCAGCGTTGACGATTCTCTTATCGATCGTCGTGATCGCGATTGCTTTATGGCAATTCCGCCGAACAAATTCATTCAAGGAGGTTGGATAACATGAAGGCAGCAAGTATGAAGAAACAAAAATTTGTCCGCCTATCCTTGACGTATCTCGTACTGATTTTTACGGTAGTAGTGATCGTCTACCCTTTACTTTGGACGATCGGTGCTAGTTTTAATCCTGGGAACAGTTTAGTAAGTACGAGTTTGATTCCGACGAGTCCGACATTAAGTCACTACACGAAATTGTTTGCTGGTGACAACTCGCTTTATTATAGTCAATGGTATTTGAATTCATTAAAAATCAGTGTATGCACCATGTTCTTGTCACTGATTTTTGTCTCCATGACGGCGTATTCCTTTTCACGATTTCGTTTTGCAGGCCGTAAAAATGGGTTGATGCTGTTCTTACTCCTACAAATGATCCCGCAGTTCTCTGCCTTGATCGCAATTTTTGTATTGGCGCAAATGCTCGGCTTGATCAATAGCCATTGGTTGCTGATCTTGATTTACGTTGGGGGCCAGATTCCCATGAACACGTACTTATTGAAAGGGTATTTTGACTCGATCCCGTTAGATTTAGACGAGAGTGCCAAGATAGATGGCGCAAGCAATACGCGAATATTCTGGCAAATTTTGATTCCTTTATCACGACCAATGCTGGCAGTCGTTGCCATGAATGGCTTTACTGGACCACTTGGAGACTTTGCCCTGTCTTCTGTGATTTTACGTAATCCTGAGTACTATACATTACCCATCGGGTTATACAAATTAGTCACGGATAAAATGGGAGCCAGCTATACAACTTTTGCGGCAGGGGCTATTTTGATCAGTATTCCGATCGCGCTCGTCTTTATTGCATTACAAAAACATTTTGTCTCCGGTTTGACCGCTGGTGGCACAAAAGGATAGGAAGAGAAGATGACAAGATATAACTTAGAAGAACGCTTTTTACATGGTGGGGATTATAATCCTGACCAGTGGCTAAATTATCCCGAGATCTTAGCCAAAGATTTAGAACTAATGGAAAAAGCTCATGCTAATACATTTTCCCTTGGTATTTTTGCTTGGAGTGCCTTAGAGCCAGCAGAAGGGGTGTTTCAATTTGAATGGTTAGACAAAATCATGGATGAGCTCGCCGAACGAAACAGCAACGTCATTTTAGCGACGCCAAGCGGCGCGCGTCCTGCCTGGTTGTCTAAAGCATACCCTGAAGTTCTACGGACCAATGAAAAACGGGAAAAAATGTTACACGGCGGGCGTCACAATCACTGCTTTTCTTCACCGATCTATCGTGAGAAAGTGGCGATCATCAATCGGAAATTAGCTGAACGCTACCACGATCACCCAGCACTATTGATGTGGCATATTTCCAATGAGTATTCTGGAGATTGTCATTGTCCCATTTGCCAAGAAAACTTTCGTCAGTGGGTCAAGCAGAAGTACCAAACATTAGCAGCCTTGAATGAGGCCTGGTGGGGACCTTTCTGGAGCCATACGATCACCGATTGGTCGCAAATCGAATCTCCTTCACCGATCGGCGAAATGCAAGTTCATGGACTAAATCTAGACTGGCATCGTTTTGTGACAGATCAGACCATTGATTTCTATGAACATGAGATCAAAGACATTCGTCGTTTGTCTCCAGATGTGCCGATCACAACGAATTTCATGGCAGATACCCGAGATTTGATTCCCTTTTATAGCCTTGATTATGGAAAATTTGCCCAGCATGTAGATGTCATTAGTTGGGATTGTTATCCTGCTTGGCATAATGATTGGGGAACGACCGCTGATTTGGCAAGTAAGGTTGGGTTTATCAATGATCAGTACCGTAGCTTGAAAAAGCAACCCTTTTTGATCATGGAATCAACCCCTAGTGGTGTGAATTGGCATCCAGTCAATCGCACGAAACGCCCCGGGATGCATCTGTTGTCTTCTATGCAATTTATTGCTCACGGTTCAGATAGTAATCTTTATTTCCAATGGCGAAAATCAAGAGGCTCATCTGAGAAGTTCCATGGGGCCGTCGTGGACCATGACAACGACGAACAGAATCGTGTTTTTCAAGATGTAGCAGAAGTGGGAAAAGCCTTAGAAGAAATCAAAGAAATCAAAGGATTGCACAAAAAAGCCAAAGTGGCGATCATCTATGATTGGGATAACAATTGGGCGCTCAATGATGCGCAAGGTTTTGGTTTGGAGAGCAAACGCTACCCACAAACGTTGCAAGAGCATTATCGCTATTTTTGGGATCATGACATCGCGGTTGATGTCATCACGAAAGACCATGACTTTGACTCTTACCAATTGATCATCGCTCCGATGCTTTACCTTTTACCAAAAGAAACTATGAAAAAGTTTCAACAGTATACGAAAAATGGCGGGACGCTGGTTTCCACTTATTTGACGGGGATCGTGAATGAAACGGACTTGACCTATTTAGGGGGCTGGCCCCAAGAGTTAGAAGAACTGTTTGGTGTGTCTGTGAAAGAAATCGATACGTTATATCCGAAACAAAAAAATCTGCTTTTAATGAAGGAGCAGCAGTACCAAATTCATGATTATTGTAGTGTTGTTCAAACAAACACTGCCCAAACGTTAGGGGTCTACGGTGCTGATTTTTATCAAGGTCAAGCTGCAGTGACCGTAAATGATTATGGTGAAGGAAGTGCCTACTATCTTGGGGGACGGACGGATCAAGCCTTTTTGGAAGACTTCTATCAAGAAGTAACACAACAGCTTCGCATACAAAATGAGTGGGTCCGTCAAGGTTCAACGAACGTGTCGATCCAAAGTAGAGAAAGTCAGCAAGAGCAGCTCGCTCCGACCACCTATTATTTTGTGATGAATTTTTCCGAAGAAAATCAAGAAGTAGAGGTAGCAACTACAGGAGTCGATTTGCTTACTGGAAAAACGACAAACCAAATGCTTCAGTTGGCGCCTTATGAGGTGCAGATTATCAAAGTGACAGCACCAGAACAATAAAAACTATTGTGTCAATTATATGAAAAAAGAAGTACTTACGTTGATGAAAAAAACGTAAGTACTTCTTTTTTATAGAGAGTGTTTTAATTTTCTTGCGCAAATTCGGCAGCTTTTGTTCCTGCTTGGCGTCCGAAGATGATGATATCGGCAACGGCATTACCGCCAATTCGGTTTTCACCATGCAACCCACCAGTTACTTCACCAGCTGCAAAAAGACCTGGAATGATCTCGTTATCCGTAGCGATCACTTCTGTGTTGGTGTTGATCTTCACGCCGCCCATCGTGTGGTGGATACCAGGAGCGATGGCAATAGCATAGTAAGGTCCTGTTGACAAATCGTTGTCCATTGCTGTGCTGCGTCCAAAGGCTTCGTCTTCACCAGCAGCTACACTGCTGTTCCAGGTAGCGATCGTTTCAGCAAGCGCTGCTTCAGGCATGTCCAATTCTTTTGCTAATTCTTCGATCGTGTCAGCGGATTTGACTAACCCTTGTTGCTCGTAAAAATCAATGGCTGTCACGCGTTCTTTGACACCTGCATCAAAAACTAACGTTGCTGATTTTTCAGGTAGGGCAATGATCGCTTCAGAGACTTTGTCTCGTGTTTCCATTTCATTGAAGAACCGTTCGCCTTCTTGATTGACCAAGATCGCGCCTTCTCCACGGACAGCTTCAGTGATTAACAGTGATTTAGACTGATCCACTGTTGGGTGGATTTGGATTTGCTCTAAATCAACCGTTTGTCCACCTAATGCTTCGATCATTTTGATCCCATCACCAGTCGAACCCTCTTGGTTCGTTGTCACGTAGTCTGCCAATTCTGGTTTGTATTCGGTGATCATGTCGAAATTGGCACCGAAACCGCCTGTTGTAACGACAACTGCTTTGGCATCAATGGTTTGTTCGGTTCCTTCTACTTCAACGGTCACCCCGTTGACTTGACCATCTTCTTCATTGATTTCTTTGACATCGGCATTCACAAAAATTGGGATTTCCAATTCATGGATGTTGCGCATCAAGCCATCAACTAAGTATTCCCCAACAGCAGAACCATCCGATGGACGGTGCGTTCTTTTTTCACTCATCCCGCCAGTCGTTGTTAAGTTGTCTAAAGTGATACCCATGGAATCTAACCAATCGATCGCTTCTGCTGAATGATCCACAAAGTAGCGCAACAATTCTTCATCATTGGTGTTGTGACCGCCAGCTAATGTTTCTTCATAAAATAGATCGTTTGAATCTTCGATGCCTTCTGCTTCTTGGAATTTGGTTTCTGAAGCGTTCATTCCTGCTGAAGATTTCAATGTATTCCCACCAGAAATTGGCATTTTTTCTAAAATAACTGGGTTTGCGCCAGCTTCTTTTGCTTGGATCGCAGCGGCCATTCCAGCGCCACCTGCACCGACGATCACGACATCGTAGCTGCCTGCAAGTTCGCTAGGGTCTGTGTATTCTTGACCAGATGCAGCAGAAGTTGCATCTGTTTCTTCATTAGCAGATGAACCAGTACTTGAGCTGCTGCTTGTTTGTGAATCAGCGCCACAAGCACTCAAAGTTGCTAACGAGGTTAGGACTAATAGTGTTTGGAAAATTTTCTTCATTGTTTTTATTCCTCCTAAAACTTTTTCCAAATCAAAGACTAACATAGTTGTCATGTTATTTTTAGCTTTTGTTCGAAAAATCACATAATAATTAGAAAAGTTTAATTTATAAAGCGTTTTAGTCGAGGTGAAAGGGTTTCTTGGTCATCATAAAAAAGAGTGAATTCGTGAATTTATGGAAATAGAAGAATTATTGATTCTTTGATTTGTTTGGTATTAATCATGAAGGGAGAAAGCAAAGAGGCTTTGATTCGCCTCTCTTCTGTTATTGAAAAAACGTACGTCACTGAGGTGCCGAGGAATGATCTCTTTTATTAAGAATAAATCAAATGCTTTGCGATCAAAAGATAGAAAGAAATTGATGGTATCCGTGTTTGTGGGCACCAATTTTTACTCAATAAATAAAGATAGAAACTTAGTTTTCAAGAGTTATTGCCAAGAAACTGTGGTGTTTCTTAAAAAAATCAAGAGAACTGTCTTGCAAAACAAATCCTTTCTAGTATAATAAAAATAAGTTAGGTCTACCTAAAAAATAAATAAACTATCCTTAACTATGGAAATGGAGTGAAAATAATGATTACTTTTTCAGAAATATCCGCAGCCTATGATGGCGATCATCAAGTGATCTCAGATTTGTCGTTTCAAGTAGAAAAACCGTCGATCGTAGGGATCATTGGTCCAAATGGGGCAGGGAAGTCGACGCTGATCAAAGCGGCGTTGAAATTGATCCCTTCCAGTGGGAACATGAGTGTCGACAAAAAAGCGTTAAAAGACTTTCAAAAGGAAATTGCCTATGTCGAACAAAAGACCGCGGTTGATTACACGTTTCCAATCACAGTCAAAGAAGTCGTATCTTTAGGCTTGTATCCTAAGATGCGCATGTTCCAAAGGATGTCGGCAAACGATTGGCAGAAAGTGACAGCCGCTCTGGCAGCGATAGAAATGGAATCCTTTGCGGAACGTCAGATTGGGGAATTGTCCGGCGGGCAGTTTCAGCGGGTCTTGATTGCTCGAACGTTGGTGCAAGATGCCAACTATATTTTCCTCGATGAGCCCTTTGTAGGGATCGATGCCACCAGTGAAGCGATCATCGTCGGCCTGTTGCGTAACTTGCGAGATGCTGGCAAGACGATTTTTATCGTTCACCATGATCTGGGGAAAATCACCGAATACTTTGATTTCTTGGTTCTGCTCAATCAAACCCTGATCGCTGCGGGACCAGTCAGTGAAGTCTTTACCGAGAGCAATTTGAAGCAAACATTTGGCGATGCGATCATCGTGAAAGGAGGCGTTTAACATGTTGACAAGCTTTTTTACGAGTTTAAGTAACTATCATTTCTTGCAAAATGCCTTGATCACGGCAGTCGCGATCGGGATCGTGGCAGGGGTGATCGGTTGTTTTATTATCTTACGAGGGATGTCCTTGATGGGGGATGCAATCTCTCATGCGGTCTTGCCAGGGGTAGCCTTGTCTTATATCTTCGGCGTTCATTTTTTTGTCGGGGCGATCTTCTTTGGGATCTTGGCTTCCATGATCATTACCTATATCGCCAATAACAGCCTGATCAAAAGCGATACGGCGATCGGTATCACCTTTAGTTCGTTTCTAGCTTTAGGGGTTATCTTGATTGGAGTAGCAAATAGTTCGACTGATTTGTTTCACATTTTGTTTGGGAATGTGCTAGCGGTGCAAGACAGCGACAAATGGCTGACGATCGCTATCGCTATCCTTGTGCTGGCAGTGATCATCCTCTTCTTCCGTCCACTGTTGATCACGTCTTTTGATCCGATGATGGCAAAGGCCTTTGGGATGAAAGTGCAAGCCTATCACTATTTATTGATGTTCTTGTTGACTTTGGTTTCAGTGACAGCGATGCAAAGCGTCGGAACGATCTTGATCGTGGCTCTGTTAGTCACTCCAGCAGCAACGGCTTATCTTTATACAAAACAATTGAAGCATATGATGGTCATCGCAGGGGTTTTAGGTGGTTTCGCCTCATTTATCGGCTTGTTTATCGGGTACAGCTTTAATATTGCCGCAGGATCAAGTATCGTTTTGACCGCAGGAGCCTTTTTCGTGATCGGTTTCTTGTTCTCACCAAAACAAAAGACCAGTCCAGTCAAACGCTGGTCAGCGACGGCGGTTTTAGCAACGGCAGCTGTAGCTGGTGGCTTCTTTTTGGCACAGCAAAACGGACAGATGGCCCAAACAGAAGGGAAACTTTCAGTAGTAGCGACCAATTCGATCATTGCTGATATTACGGAAAACATTGCCGGTGATCGAATCGATCTTCACAGTATCGTACCAGTGGGGCGTGATCCCCATGAATATGAACCTTTAGTGGAAGATGTTCGAAAAGCGACCGATGCCGATCTTATCCTTTACAACGGCTTGAATCTAGAAACTGGCGGCAATGGCTGGTTTACCAAATTGATGAACAATGCCAATAAGGTAGAAAATGAAGATTACTTTGCCGTCAGTGATGGCGTGGATGTGCTTTATCTTTCTGATGATGAAGACCACAGCAAAGCCGATCCTCATGCCTGGTTAAATCTAGAAAACGGTATGATCTATGCCCGCAACATTGCTCAACGCTTGAGCGAAATGGACCCTGACAATCGCTCTTTCTATGAAGAAAACCTTGAACGCTACTTGGCTTCATTAGAAGAACTGGATCAGCAAGCGAAGGAAAACTTCCAATCGATTCCCGAAGAGAAGAAATTGATCGTCACCAGTGAGGGAGCCTTCAAATACTTTTCTAAAGCCTACGGTGTACCGTCGGCCTATATCTGGGAAATCAATACCGAAGAAGAAGGAACCCCTGCGCAAATCAAGAACTTAGTGGATCAGCTGCAAAACTCAGCCGTCGCTTCCTTATTTGTCGAAAGCAGCGTCAATACTCGTCCGATGCAAAGTGTTTCTCGTGATGCAGGTATTCCGATATTCGGAACCGTCTTTACCGATTCGATTGCAGAACCGGGAGAAGAAGGCGACAGCTACTATAACATGATGAAGTGGAATCTCGATACGATTTATCAGGGCTTGAATCAATAATGCAAAAAACATCCTTAGCTCGTTCTGGCTAAGGATGTTTTTTCGTCGTATTTTTGTGCTGGAGAAAAGCAAAGAGATAAAATCCGCAGCCCATCAAAGCAGCAAGAAAAGCGATGACAGGAAAGTACAACCCCTGACCGTATACATAGGCTGTATAAGCGAAGAAGGCGATCAAAAACCAAAGCGTTCCCGAGATGAGCATTTTTTGGTTCCTCCTAATTGTTGAAAAGTGTTTATTTAGTATATTTTAACACGGTAGGCGCAAAAAGAAAATCAGCGAATCGAACGTTTGCTGAAACGAGTCGCTGATTTTTTCCCAATTGCACCGATGAACAGTTAAGAAACGTTCAATTGCTGTTGCGGTTCTAAATGGTAATAAAGGATCTCAGGTGGGACACCGAGTCGGGCGGGAATCTTGGTCATACCAACCCCGCTGGAAACACTTAATAAGGTCTCATTGCCTAAAAGGTAGAGCCCATCGGTATATTTCAACGCGCCCTTTGTTTTCGCATAATAAAAAGGCAAGCGAATCTGCCCGCCATGGCTATGGCCAGAAAGAATCAAGTCGTAGTTTGGCAGATTGGTGATCCGAGAAACATAATCGGGTTCATGGAGCAAAAGCAGCTGCCATTCTGCTAAGGTTGCTTCATAGGTAAAACTGACTTTCGGACTTTCTATATCGATACCGACAATATTCATCGACGTCTTGTCATCAGAACCAAAAACCGACTCATTATCAAGTAAGGTAAACCCTGCATGCTGGTATATTTCCTTAACAAAGTAATGCCCGTCATTCAAATGGTCATGGTTCCCCATAACTGCGATCTTACCCAGAGGCGCTTGCAATTTTTTCAGCTTTTCGATCAGTCGCTTGGTTGAACGATGCGGCCATTTTTTATAATTATCGATCAGATCCCCTGTGATGATGATCAGATCCGGCTTGTTTTGGATCGTTGATCGAATGATGCGATTCATTCGCCGTGGTTTGTACCAACGAGAAAAATGAAGGTCGCTGATATGGGCGATCACGAGATTGCTTTCTGCTTGATAAAGATCGTAAGCCTTTGAAATATCTAAGACGGTGCGCTTGTCTTTTTTTATGAGGTAGTGCCGTTGTTTGAGAAGATGCGGTTCAATAATAAAGGAGTAAACTAGCAAGCCCGTAAGGAGGAATGCAATAAGAATGAGGGTGTACATGGCGTGGCTCCTTTTTTGATTTGCTAGTTTCTAGCATAGTAGATTCTTACAAAAAAAGCAATCATGCGAAAGCAAAAATAACAAAAAATATCCATCGTATTTCGTTTGTTTCTTCCATGAAAAAAAGATACAAAAGGGGCGGCAATAGCCTACTTTTGTATCCTAGATCGTAATTATTTGATTTTCACCAAACGTTTAAAGCGTGCTTTGTGTTTGACGGGGATCAAAGCCATGACACAATCATAAGGGACGGAGATGATCGCCCATGCGAGACTTTTACTTGAAGCAAAGGGATAGTTTTGCTTTAAGACAAAATGGCCACTGATCAAGGCAAACCCGATACTGCCGACCCACAGCCATTGCGGGTCCCAATTCGTAAAGTGTTGGAGGGCAGTGATGACAAAGGGATAACCGTAAAAGTACAATGCAGTCAAAACGAAAGTGACATTTTTGGTTAATTGACGCAGGGTCAGTAAGAAAAATAAGCCAGAAAGAACGATACCCAATGGCGGGAACAGACTAACTAAGAAGGAATACACGATGCCCCATACGATCATGCCAGGTCCTTTGACGAGAGCGGCTAAGACAAAGACAAAAAGTAGGAATAAGAGCTGTTGCGAAAAACTTGCTGCTGTCAAAAGTCCGAAGAAACCAACCAATAACCAGTGAGAAAAAGTCGCTGTTTGATTCTTTTGTGGTGTCTGTTGCTGCAATTTTAGCCAGGTAGCAAAATTCGGGAAATCATGCTGGAAATTTCGCTGAAAATCGCTGTTGAATGCTTGATGGGCATTTTGCTGCCGATAGTAATGATATTGATGTTTTAACGTGCCTTTCGTTGCTGCTTTTTGGCCAGAAAAAAAGCGGCCGGGATCAATTTTTGATCGTTCCATATTTCCACCTCCATACAATTTCGTTACCCTCAGTATAGAGAAAATCAGCTTCGGCGTCCTCCAACTTTGGGCGGATTTTTTTGGCTTGCTGAAAGTTTTCTTAAACTGATGAAAAAAGCGAAGAGGATTCGTTTCTTAAACCGTCAAAATATGCTAGAGTATAGAAGGACTAAGGAGGAGATTTCATGATTTTTGATTCTCATACACATTTGAATGCAGAACAGTTTAACGAAGACATTCCCGAAACGGTCGCCCGTGCGCAAGAACTAGGAGTAACGGAGATGGCGGTCGTCGGTTTCGATCAGCCAACGATTGAAAAATCGTTAGCATTAAGCAAAGAATATCCTGGCATTTACAGTATTATCGGTTGGCATCCAACCGAAGCTGGTTCTTATACCCCGCAAGTGGAAACCTATTTGCAAGAGCGCTTGGAACAACCAAAAGTCGTTGCCCTAGGTGAAATCGGTTTAGACTATCACTGGATGGAAGATCCGAAGGAAGTTCAAGAAAAGGTCTTTCGTCGGCAAATGGCGATCGCCCGTGAACATCAGCTGCCTATCAGTATTCATACCCGTGAAGCCTTAGAAGATACCTATGCGATTTTAAAGGATGAAAAAGTCCAAACGATCGGCGGCATCATGCACAGCTTTAGTGGGGACGGCGAATGGGCGAAAAAGTTCTTGGACCTAGGAATGTATATTTCCTTTAGTGGTGTCGTGACCTTCAAAAAGGCGACGGAGGTACAAGAAGCTGCGCAAGTCGTGCCACAAGATCGGCTACTCGTTGAGACTGACGCGCCTTATTTAGCCCCTGTTCCTTATCGTGGCAAGCGCAATGAACCGGGCTATACTCATTATGTAGTGGATAAAATCGCGGAGCTGCGGCAAGAAGCGGTGGCTGATGTTGCGGCCTACACGACAAAAAATGCCCATCGCTTGTTTAGGATCAATGACTAATAAACCGAAAATCGAAGAAATCATTGTCGTCGAAGGCAAAGACGACACCCGCCGATTGCAAGAAGTGTTCGATGTAGATACCATCGAGACGATCGGTTCGGCGATCGATGACACGATCCTTGATCAAATCGAGCACGCCCAAGAGACACGAGGGGTTATCGTGTTTACCGATCCCGATTTTTCGGGAGAAAAGATTCGCAAAATCATTATGGAAGTCGTTCCTGATGCCAAGCATGCCTTTTTACCGCGCAGTCAGGCAGCACCGAAAAGCAAGGGCAGTTTAGGCGTGGAACACGCCAGCCATGAAGCGTTGAAAGAAGCCTTGCGAAAAGTCGTAACCCCGATTGCTTCAAATGAAGTCAGTGAGGGGACCATTGATCGGCAACAGTTGTTAGCGTATGGCTTGATCGCAGGGGCTGGAGCGAAAGAGAAACGAGAGCGGTTGGGGGATCTTTTACGCATCGGCTATACGAACGGCAAACAATTAGAGAAGCGGCTGACAATGTTTCGTATCACCGATGCAGAGTTGGCAGAAGCAATGAAAATAGTGGAGGAAGAATTGTGAAGGAAGAACGGGATATAGCAACCCCCTCAAGAACCAAAGAGATTTTAGCGAAACATGGCTTTACCTTTAAAAAAAGTTTAGGGCAAAACTTCTTAACAGAACCGAATATTTTACGGAAAATCGTAGAAACTGCAGGCATCGACGAGACGACAAACGTCATTGAGGTTGGTCCTGGAATCGGTGCGCTGACCGAACAGTTGGCAAAACACGCCAAGCAAGTGTTGGCGTTTGAAATCGATGATCGGTTGATCCCTGTGTTAGCTGATACGATGCAGCCTTACGCAAACGTAAAGATCATTCATCAAGATGTCTTGCAAGCAGACCTATCAACGACCATTCGGTCAGAATTCAGCGATACGGCTGCTTCATTAAAAGTTGTCGCAAATTTGCCCTACTACATCACTACGCCAATTATGATGCACTTTTTAGAGTCTCAGGTAAAAGTAGATGAAATGGTCGTTATGATGCAAAAAGAAGTGGCTGATCGAATCTCAGCAGTTCCTGGGACTAAAGCCTATGGCTCGTTGTCGATCGCTGTGCAATACTACATGGAAGCAAAGCTGGCATTCATCGTCCCGAAAACCGTTTTTGTGCCCCAACCGAATGTTGATTCGGCTATTTTGAAATTGACGCGTCGATCACAACCAGCAGTCGCAGTCACCGATGAAAAAGAGTTTTTCAAATTAACGAAAGCAGCCTTTCAGCTGCGTCGTAAAACCCTTTGGAACAATTTGCAAAATAGCTATGGAAAAGATGAAACAACCAAACAGTGGTTGGCAGACAGCTTAGAAGCAAGTGGGATCGATCCGAAACGACGTGGAGAAACGCTGTCGTTAGCGGAATTTGCCAAATTAAGCAATGAAATGCAAGCGCGTAAAGGATAACTTCAATAAAAACGGATGTTGAATAAACATTCGTTTTTTTTGTGTCTTGACACCTCGTGGAAATACCAGTAGAATAAGCAAGACAGAACTGTCATGACACATTGAAGGAGAGAGTATAAATGAAAAATCATTCCATTCGCCATTTAACGATCGCTGCATTGTTGATCGGCATGGGGATCGTCATTCCCATGGTAATGCCCAAAATCGTCATCGGACCAGCATCTTTTACCTTAGCTAGCCATGTGCCCGTCTTTGTGGCGATGTTCTTTTCACCTGCGATGGCGATCGCGGTAGCTTTAGGAACGACCTTTGGCTTTTTCTTAACACTGCCACCAATCATTGCTTTACGGGCATTGTCTCATGTTGTTTTTGCCGTCATCGGTGCCTTTTATTTACAGAAGCACCCAGATATTTTACTAAAAAATGGCAAACCCTCTTTATTGAATATCAAATTTCAGAGCTTTAACTTGATTATCGGACTGATCCATTCTGCCGTTGAAATGGCCGTCGTTGCCGCCTTTTACTTCACAGGAAATGTACCAGGGACCGCATTCGATGGTAATTTCTACTATTTCTTGTTCGTTTTGATGGGGATCGGCGGGTTGATCCATAGCTTGATCGATTTCAATTTGGCTTATTTTGTTGCAGGTGCCTTAAGCAAACAATTTGATATTCGTTCGTTTTCAAAAGCAAAAGGACGCTTTATCCAGAAACAGAAGAAAGCGGCATAAGCGCCAGTTTGAATAGACCCGCTGCCTAAACGGGTCTATTTTTTTGTGTTTAGATTAAGAAAATACTCCTTCCTAAAAAGTTTATTATAGTGAAATAATAAACAGAAATAAGTTATAATATACAAGAGGAGGAAGTAGATGAAGAAGAAAAAGTTAAAACGGTTACTTTTAGGTATGTTCGTCTTGATGCTCTTCTTTCTGCTGATTTTTTATGACAGTAAGAACGGGCAGTCCCCCTTTGAAAAGATAGAGGATGAATTGACACTAGCACTTTCGGATGAAGAACAAACACCAGAGCCTGAATACAGTGAGGTTATTCAGTTGGATGTTCCGTTAGAAAATCAATTCGATGAAGTGGCGTTAGGGAACGGCTGTGAGGTAACGGCTTTATCGATGCTCTTGAATTTTTACGGATTTGATACCAATAAAAATCAATTGGCGGAAGAATTAGCGTATGTCCCGCTTTATGAGGATTATTATCACCATGGAGATCCACGAGAAGGCTTTGTTGGAAACATCTATGGCGGCGATAGCGCGATGGGGGTTGACGTAGAACCGATCACCGATGTCGCCGAAAGGATTGTAAAAGAGCAATACGAAGTTGTTAGTGGACGAGACAAAAGCTTTGATGAGATCGTCAAAGTACTACAATCCGGGAAACCAGTTTGGATGATTGCGACGTTAGAATTACAAGTACCTGCTGATAAGGATTTCTTTGAATGGGAGACCAAAAGTGGGCAAATCCTTGTGACTGCATTGATCCATTCGGTGGTGATCACCGGCATTGATGGTGATACGATGTATGTCAACGACCCTTATGGATATAAGGATCGTGAAGTCAGCAAAGAAGACTTAGCAGCGATCTATGAAAAAATGGGTCAGCAATACTTATATTTAGAAGAAATCTAAGAAAAATCCCTAACTTGCCGTTGACAGTAAATGAAAAAACAATTATAATTTTTTAAAATTAAACAAAGAAATCGATAACGTTGAAGAGAAGAGTAGCAGATCAACAAAGGTACAGAGACTCCGGTTGGTGAAAAAGGAGACATGCGGTGATCAGTGAAGATGAGCTCTGAGTTTTTTTGTTGGTTCACGCCAGCAAAACGGCATGCGCCCGTTACAGCGCCAAGTATCATAGTGTACTGTTGAGGTGTTATTTGTGAGAATAGCACGAATTAGGGTGGTAACGCGCATCAAGTCGTCCCTTTTATCCGTAAGGATAAAAGGGCGGCTTTTTTTGTTTTTCACAGCCGAAACTGTTCGCCTTCTTTTCAACAAGAAATTTATCTGTAAGGAGTTGAAGCAATGCCGATCATTATTCCCCAAGAACTACCCGCTGCAGCGGTCCTGCAAAAAGAAAATGTCTTTGCCTTACTGCAGCATAAAGCGGTGAAACAAGAGATTCGTCCCTTGAAGATCGCAATCGTCAATTTGATGCCGAAAAAGATCGCCACAGAAAATCAATTGCTGCGCCTGCTTTCCCAAAGTCCGCTGCAAATTGAAGTAACTTTACTGAAAATGAAGTACCACGAAAGTAAAAACACGTCTGTCGATCACATGGAAAAGTTCTATCAAGAATTCTCAGTGATCCAGTCCCAACGATTCGACGGCTTGATCATCACTGGTGCCCCTGTTGAAAAAATGGCCTTTGAAGTCATTGATTATTGGCAAGAACTGCAAGCGATCATGGATTGGAGCCAGACGAATTGCACTTCAGTCCTGCATATTTGTTGGGGGGCACAAGCTGGTCTTTATTATCATTATGGTATCGACAAAGTGTTGTACCCAAGCAAATTGTTTGGCGTCTTCGAACAAGCAGTCACGCATTTTCATCCGCTCGTTCGCGGTTTTGACGACGTCTTTTATACGCCCCATTCGCGCTATACTGGCATCGATGAAGGCCAGCTCGCCCAAGCGCCTTTAGAAATCTTGGCAGCGGGTGTTGAAACAGGGCCTTCCATCTTCGTATCAGAAGATCATAAAAATGCCTTCTTGCTAGGGCATTTTGAATACCACACAACGACCTTGAATGAAGAGTACTTGCGAGACATGGAACGGGGATTAGCTACCGCATTGCCCAAAAATTACTTTGCCTATGACCGTTTAGGCGGAAAAATTACCAACCGTTGGCGGGGACATGCCTCTTTGTTTTTCAGCAATTGGATCAATGAAACCTACTTGCGAACGCCGTATGACCTGTCCGTCACGCCGACGAAAGAAGGTTACCGAATTGGCAGTGAGCCAGAAGGTCGGGTGAGTATCAATGACGATTGAGCATTTTCTCTCCCACTATGCTAGACAGCGAAAAGGCACTGATTCTTTAAAATGGGATCTTGTGGATCAACGGTTCCAAGGAGAAAAGCTTTTGCCTTTATGGGTAGCTGATATGGATTTTGCTGCGCCAAAGGCAGTGGAAGAAGCCTTGCAGCAACTGGTTGCTCAAGGAACCTTTGGCTATGCGATTCCCCCCTCAGGCTATTTTTTAGCCTATCAAGCTTGGCAAGATCGCCACTGGGGGACGAAATTCGAAGAAAAATGGCTCTCGTTTTCCACAGGGGTCGTCCAATCTTTGGTTGATTTGCTTCATTGTTTCACAGAACCAGACGATGGCATCTTGATCCAGCCGCCCGTCTATTATCCCTTTTTTGACAGCATCAAAGAGACGAAAAGGCGCTTGATAGAAGCACCCTTGCAAAAGGTAGGGAATTCCTATCAAATCGATTTTGCTGCTTTTGAAGCCATAATCATTGAAGAAAAAGTGAAACTATTTATTCTCTGCTCCCCCCACAATCCAGTAGGGCGGGTCTGGCAAGAGAAAGAACTGCATCAATTATTGGCCATTTGCCAAAAACATGAGGTTGTCGTGATCGCCGACGAGATCCATCGGGAGCTGATACTCGGTGAGCAGCAATTTGTTTCGGCAATAACAGTGGCGCAGCGTTTAGGTTTTGAAAAACTGATCGTTGTCGATTCGCCCTCAAAAACCTTCAACTTAGCAGGATTATTGCTCTCTCATGTTTGGATTCCTGATTTAGAGATGCGCAGAGCCTATCAGGCGTGGTGCCGACAATACAAGCAGACGGAAGTCAACCGTTTGGGATTGGTGGCTGCGAAAGCCGCGTATGAATCGGGGGATCAATGGCTAGCAGACCTGCTTTTGGTGATTGCTGCCAATGAACAAATGGTCCGCCAGCAACTGCAAGAAGCATTTCCCAAAATTGAGCTCCTGCCATTAGAAGGAACCTATCTTCTCTGGGTCGATCTGCGGCAACTCATTGCCAAAGAACGAACCAAGCACGTGATCCAAGATACTGCCGGTCTGGCAGTCGACTATGGGGAATGGTTTTCACAAGACGGTCAGGGATTGATTCGTCTGAATCTTGCGACAACACCGACGATCATTCAAGAAGCCCTTGATCGCATGATCGAGGCAATCAAAAAGGAGGAACGACATGACGATTGATACAGCAACTTTTCTGGCACAATTAGGCAATCATTCGGATCAGCAAACTGGGGCGATCAGCCCACCGATCTATCTTTCCACGACCTTTGCTCATCCCGAGTTAGGGCAAAGTACAGGCTATGATTATACCCGTACCAAAAACCCGACCCGTGATATCTTAGAAGCAGGTCTTGCTGAATTAGAAAAAGGAGCTCGGGCAGTAGTGACCAGCTCTGGCATGAGTGCGATCGCTTTGATTTTTGACTTATTTACCAGCGGGAGTCGCTTTTTGGTTTCTCGTGATTTGTATGGCGGCAGCTTTCGCTATTTTGCGGAATTGGAAAAAAGCCAACGGGCATTCTTCGATACCTTCAGCACTGTAACAGAATTAAGTGAAAAACTAACTGACGAGGTAACGGCTGTCTTTTTAGAGACCCCAACGAATCCTTTGATGACCGTGACGGATATTGCTGAAACCGCCAGGCTTGCTCACGACCATGGGGCACTACTGATCGTAGATAACACCTTTTTGACGCCGTTACGGCAGTTGCCATTAGAAGAAGGCGCGGATCTAGTGATCCATTCAGGCACCAAGTTCTTATCAGGTCACAATGATATTTTGGCTGGCGTCGTGATCGCCAAAGATGCGCAAGTAGGGGAGCGCTTGAATTATTTAGCCAATACTTCAGGCCCGACCTTGAGCAGCTTTGATACATGGTTATTCATCCGAAGTTTAAAGACGCTGCCGTTGCGCTTTGAACGGCAAGAAGCCAACGCCAAGGAAGTTGGCCGCTTTTTACGAGCCCATCCGGCGATCAAAGAGGTGTTGTACCCAAATGCAGGGGCGATGATCAGTATTCGGGTGCTTGATGAAACCAAAATCAGCGGCTTTTTAGCGGCATTAAAGGTCTTTACCTTTGCGGAAAGCCTGGGTGGTGTGGAAAGTCTCATCACGTATCCAACGACACAGACCCACGCAGATATTCCTCAAGAGGTACGAGAATCTTATGGATTGACGCCGGATCTTTTACGGATCTCCATTGGGATCGAAAGTAGTAAAGATTTGATCGATGACTTAGAAAATGCACTGAAGATATTCAAATAACCCAACCACAGATCAGCTAGTGAAAAACTTACTTTTGTAGAGTAATTTTATTGACAGTTTTAGTTGTATAGGATAAAGTTACACTACATATGAATAGTGAGTCCGATGTTTTCGGTTGACGGCAACAGGGATTAACCATTTCTCCTTTGAAAAAGTAGGTTGTTTTGAGAAACAGAGGGGAAATTGGTCTAGTTGGGCCATTCGACAAGGAAATAGGACGATTGATCTGAGGAGGGAACAAAAGGGGAAAAAAGGGATGAAAAGAAATGTAGTAAATGTGTTGACGACAGGAGTAATTGGGCTGCTTGCCTTGTTTAGCTTGGCTGCCTGTGGCACCAACCAAGCGGATGAAGAAACGACCGTCGTCAAATTAGGTGTCGTTGGCGAACAAAATGAAGCCTGGGAACATGTGCAGGAAGAATTGAAGGAAAACGAAAATATCGACTTGCAACTGGTGAAGTTCACCGATTATCGCCAACCAATCGTCGCACTAGAGGATGGGTCAATCGATCTTCACGCAGCATTGACGGAAATTTTTATGGATAATGTCAACGAAGAAAGTGGTTATTCCAACACGACGATTGCGTATACGACATTAAACCCACTTGGTATTTATTCCGATAAAATCACTGATGTCAGCGAATTGGCAGATGGTGCTACGGTGGCTTTACCCAATGATGTGTCAAATGAAAGCCGCGCACTATTACTCTTACAAACGGCCGGTTTGATCACTTTGGATGAATCAAAAGGGTTACTGCCAACAACCAGTGATGTCACTGAGAATCCCAAAGCCTTGAAATTTGAGCTGCTTGATTCCAATCAAACGGCTCGGGCAATGACCGATGTCGACATCTCTTTGATCAACAACGGCATGGCAGTCGATGCTGGCTTGGTTCCGACAGAAGATGCGATTTTCTTAGAACCTGTGGCTGACTCCTCCACGCCCTATTATAATGTCATTGCTGCGCGAGCAGACGAAGCAGAAAATGATGTGTACCAAACGGTCGTAGCGTATTATCAGACCGATGAAGTAAAAGCAATTATTGACGAAGTTACCAAGAAATCAAGTATCCCTGTTTGGGAATAAAAAGCAAAAAATCTACTATAATTATATAGGAACAGGAAGTAGGATGGAAAAATGATCAATTGGAAAAAAGGTTTAGCAAGTGTTGCCGTCGTTGGACTAGGATTTGTTCTAGCAGCCTGCGGTGGATCAAATACAGAAGAAACGTCAACCAGTAGTGCAGCTGGAGCTGGGGATGATGCAACATTCACTTATGCGATCAGCGGGGACCCATCGTCCACCAACCCGATCAACACCAGTGATCGCTGGGGCTTGACAGTGACAAACATGATCTATTCTCCACTAGTTACAGTGGAAGCAGACGGAACAACACAAAATGCGTTGGCAGAATCAGTGGAACCGGCGGAAGACGGCCTTTCATTGACCGTGCATTTGAAACAAGATGTGAAATGGTCAGATGGCGAAGGCTTTACCGCCGATGACGTTGTTTTCACATATGAACAAAAAGTCAAAAAAGAAAATGGCAATGCCGATTCCCTTTGGGTCGACGACCAACCAATCGCGATCGAAAAAGTGGATGAATACACCGTCAAATTCGTGTTGCCGACACCGAGTGCGGCAGCGATCAGCAATATCGCAACTGAAACATACATCATTCCAGAGCACATCTTTAAAGATGTTAGCGACTTTTCGGTCAGTGAACTGCCTGAAAAACCAGTTGGTACGGGTCCATATCAATTGAAAGAATACAAACGTGGTGAGTACTTTACTTTTGAAGCCAATGAAAACTATTATGGCGGCAAGCCTTCGATTCAAAACGTGACCTTGCGGATCATTGAAAGTACTGATACGGCCAAAGTTGCTTTGCAAAAAGGGGAAGTGGATGCAGCCGTTGTCTTGCCTTCAGATATTGAAGACTTAGATGATACGCAAATTTCTGTTTATCCCTATACAGAAAACCGCATCGGATACTTAGGCTTAAATACTCATTCAGATGCATTACAAGATGTGAAGGTCCGTCAAGCAGTCTTGTATGCGTTGAACAAAGATGAATTAAATCAAGCTGCATATCTAGATGAAGAGTATTATGCAACACCGTATTCATTCTTACCACCGAACAATCCATACGTCACCGAAGATGTCGAGAAATATGAAACAAATGCTGAAAAAGCAAAAGAGCTTTTACAAGAAGCAGGTGTCACTGATTTGTCATTGAACTTGGCGTTCAACTCAACTGACCCAGCTCAAACGATCCAAGCTACGTTGATCCAACAACAATTGCAACAAGCAGGCATCACAGTTACCCTTGAAGGGGGCGATGGTACTGCGATCTTCACTGAGTTGAAGAAACCTGATTCAACGAAGTACAACTTATTCCTTGGCGGGTATATCATGGGAAATGACCCCGACTTATACGGCAGTCTATTTGAAACTGGCGGTAGTGCCAACTACTTCCAAAGCAATAGCGAAACCATTGACAATTTGTTTGCGCAAGCAGCAGTTGAATTGGACACAGACAAGCGTGAAGCATTGTACGATGATCTGCAAAAAGCCATTGCTGACGAAGCGATCATTTACCCAATCGTTGACAACAAGAAAATCTTAGCGGTCAATAACCGAATTGGTAATGTAGAAGATGCAGGCTTGATCCCAATCTATACATTCGAAGATATGTCTAAATTGACAATCAAGTAAATCCATTGGCTGTGATAAAGAGGAATCTTTTTTATCACAGCTTTTTTCTATGAAAAAGAAAGAAGGTCAATTATGTTTCGATATATTGCAAAACGAGTATTGCAAGCAATCCCTTTGCTATTTGTGATCTCTTTTATCGTATTTTCACTTATACATATCGCCCCGTATGATGTGATCGATTCCATCACGACACCGAATATGTCACAAGAGCAAATCGATCTGTTGCGGCAGCGCTATGGCTTGGATCAACCCTTTTTGGTTCAATATTTTCTTTGGATCAGAAATGTTCTTACTGGTAATCTTGGCTTTTCTTTGGTGTCTCAAAGTAGTATTTCACAAGAACTTGCGACTCGGATCCCGAATACGATGCGGCTAGTGATCCCTGCATATTTGACCGCTTTATTGCTGGCGATCATTTTGGGCCTGTTGGCTGCTGCCAACAAAGGAAAGATTTGGGATCGGATCATTGACGCTGTGGCATCTCTAGGGATCGCTGTGCCGACCTTCTGGTTTGCGATGATCTTGATTTATGTGTTTGGTTACTTATTAAATATGTTTCCGATCATTGGCATGTATACGGTCGGTAAAGAAGGGGATTTTGGCGATTTTCTGCAGCATTTTATTTTGCCTTATATCACATTGACTGTCGCCTTCTTCCCAGATTTGACAAGGTATATTCGGGCATCAGCGACTCAGCAAGTATCAGAAGACTACGTGATGGTGCAACGGGCATTCCACGCCAGCAAATGGCAGATCTTCAGTCGTCACATTAGTCGCAATATTTTGATTCCCGTTGTCACCCAAATCGGCTTGGCGTTACCGATGTTAGTTACCGGTGCGATCATTACAGAAACGATCTACGGCTGGCCGGGCGTCGGACCTTACTTGATGAGTGCAACGAAAAGCCTCGATTATCCTGTGATCATGGCGATCATGCTGCTGTCAGCAACACTGGTCATCTTAGGGAATTTGTTAGCGGATGTATTATATTCCGTGGTTGATCCACGTATCCGTAAAGGAGGGAGCAAGTAATGAAACGTTTCAAAAAAATCAGTGAAGTCATGCTTGCTTCGCCCATCTATACTTTTTCTGTCGTTTTCTTGACGTTATTGATCGTGTTATCGCTCGTTGCGCCTTTGATCCCGATCGATCCCAATGCAACGGATGTCAGCAACATGTCACAGCCGCCGAGTTGGTCTCATTTATTTGGAACCGATGAAGTGGGGCGAGATTACTTTATTCGGGTCGTCTACGGCGGTCGGGTATCATTGTTTGTAGGTGTCTTGGCAATGATCACTGCGACGTTTATTGGGACTCTTGTCGGTCTTGTTTCTGGCTACTTTGGCGGATGGATCGATAACTTGCTGATGCGGCTCGTCGATGTGTTGTCATCGATTCCTTGGCTGGTGTTAGTGATCGTTTTGAGCGTCTTTTTACGTCCTGGACTAACCACGATCATTATTGTGATCGGCGGGTTTTCATGGATGAACATCGCTCGTTTGATTCGTGGTGAAACGTTAGCAGCGAAAGAACGGGAGTATGTTGCTTACGGGAAATTTATCGGTCGTTCTTCATTCAGTATTATCGTGAAGCATGTTTTCCCCGCAGTACTGCCAACCTTGATCGTTGCGGCATCCGCAAGTATTTCTGGTGCGATCATGACCGAATCAGCGTTGAGCTTCCTCGGATTAGGGATTCAGCAACCGATGGCTTCGTGGGGCAGTCTGTTGCAAAACGCGCAAAACAGCTTGCAGCGGGCACCATACATGGCGATTCTTCCAGGGCTCTTTGTTATTTTCACCATCTATTCCTTTAACAATATCGGCGACATGATCAAACATGTCTTGCAGAGAGAGGTGTGACCGATGAAGACAGAGTTATTAGCGATCGAAGCGTTGAATGTGACATTTCAAAGCAAAACCGGTCCGAAACCGTTAGTAAAAAATCTTGATCTGGTAATTCCTAAGGGCAAAGTCGTTGGGATCGTTGGCGAATCTGGCAGCGGCAAAAGTATGACCATGAAAAGCGTCATGGATCTTTTGCCTGATAAAGTGACCGATCACTATACCAGTTATACATTTGAAGGAGCAGCAGTGACCGATCGTCGAACATTACCGATCGCCATGATTTTTCAAGACCCGATGACTTCGTTAAATCCTTTGCGCACGATTGGCTATCATTTGATCGAAGTGATTCGCCGCTCACAAAAAGTATCGAAAAAAGCAGCACAAGAAATCGCCGTCAAAGAGTTAGAAAAAGTCGGCATACCTTTTCCAGCACAACGCATGAAACAATATCCTCATGAGCTATCTGGGGGGATGCGTCAGCGGGTGATGATTGCCATGGCTTTGTTGGCGCAACCGAAATTGCTGATCGCAGATGAACCGACAACGGCTTTAGATGTGACGATCCAAGCACAGATTTTGGCATTGATCAAAAACCTGCAAAGAGAGAACCAGCTTTCCGTCGTCCTTGTGACCCATGACTTTGGGGTCGTTGCAGGAATGTGCGACTTTATTAAAGTGATGTATCAAGGCCGAGTCGTGGAAGAAGGAACCACGGAAGAAATTTTTTATCAGCCGGAACATCCTTATACGAAACAATTATTGCAGGCGGCCCATTTAGGCGACAAGCATGCCGAATTAAAAGTCTTTGACTATCATGAGACATTGGCAGATGAACTGCAAGAAACGCAGCTATCTAAGACCCATCGCGTTTGGCGCAATCAGGAGGTGACAGAATAATGGAAGAACTGATTCGCGTAGAACATGCGACGAAAACCTTTCGCAGCAAAAACTGGCGCGGCACTGTCAGTGAAGTCCGAGCGGTCGAAGATGTCAGCCTAACGATCCATCGGGGCGAGACATTAGGGCTAGTAGGGGAATCAGGGAGTGGGAAAACCACTTTAGGACGCAGTATTTTAAATTTAGAGACCTTAACAAGCGGGGAGATTTTCTTTGAAGGCAAAGAGCTAACAGCATTGACGGCAGAAGATCGCAAAGCAGCGTATCAGCAAATGCAGATCATTTTCCAAGATCCGTATTCATCATTGAATCCCCGCATGACGGCACTTGAACTGGTGATGGAGCCGTTGTATCATGAAACGAAAGATGCTGCCCGAGCGAAAGCCAAAGAAATCTTAGCGATCGTCGGGATCACGGGTGATGATGTCCATAAACTGCCCCGCAGTTTCAGCGGCGGACAACGGCAACGGATCGGCATCGCTCGTGCGGTGGTCAATCGCCCGGCGTTCGTCTTGTGTGATGAACCGACTTCGGCATTAGATGTCTCCATTCAGGCTCAGATCATCCAATTGCTGCTGCGTCTGCAAAAAGAATTTTCATTGTCCTATTTGTTCATTTCCCATGACTTGTCCGTGATTCGTCATATCAGTGACCGAACAGCCGTCATGTATCAAGGGAAACTAGTTGAATTGGCACCCACCGACCGTTTGTTTGACAATCCGCTGCATCCTTACACGAAGAAATTATTAGCAGCAGCGCCGATCGCTGATCCTGTGTTAGCAAGAGGTGCGATGGAACAAACGGAGATTCAAAGCACGATTACTTTGACACCATTGTATGAATGGGTCGAAGTTGAACCAGATCATTTTGTGAGGAGAGAAAAACGATGACAGTAGAAACATTGACGATCCAGCAAGGAAGCGACAAATTTGAAATGACGACCCCAACTGGCAATTGGGTATTAGCACGGGAAAAAGGCTATTCGCCAGTCCAAATGCTGGTGAGTGCGGTCGCTGCTTGCGGCGGCTATGTATACGCATCCGTCTTAGAGAATTCAAAGGTTGAAGCAGAAATCGAAAAGATCGAAGTCAGCTATGACCGAGACGACAATAAAAAAGCCCAACCAGTCAGTGCTATCCAAATTCAGTTTTATGCGAAAATCGCCGAAGCTGATCATGACAAAGCGACCCGCTGCCTAAAACTCGTTTCACCAAATTGCCCCGTGATCCAATCATTAGATTCAGCGATCGAAGTGACGGAAACGGTGACGTTTATTTAATCGAAAAAGACTTTGTGTGCCTGAAACCAATAGGCGTACAAAGTCTTTTTTTTGATCAATAAATAATATTCTCCCGAATAAAGTCGATATCTGTCACTAATAGTTTGCGATCGACACTTTTTAGGGCGCCAGATTCTCGTAATTTTTGCATCATTCGATTGACACTGCTGGCAGAGGTAATGCCGCAAAAGCGAGCGATCTCCTCATTGGTGACTTCAAAGTCAATCAAGACACCATCTGTTGTCTGGATTCCGAACGTTTCATACAGCTCATTGATTTGGGTACAGACAGCACCAAATTTGCCGTTCATCAGCATTTGCTGCATCTTTTTCATCGTATCCATCAAGTTTCTTCGATAATACTCTTTGACATAATCCTGCAGCAGGCGATCACGATTGACATCTGCCCAAAATTGATCCCGCACGATTTTGTATAATTCGGCTTCTTCTGATTCAACCCGCACATTAAAAGGGGCTTCGACTTCTTGAGAGGATTCGTCTTTAAACAAAGAGACGATCTCAAAATCCGTCAAATAGCGCAAGTTGAATTCGCGCCCTTCATGGGTCACTACGCTAGTTTTGATGATGCCTTTTTTTAAAATATAGACGTACCGATCCGGGATGCCTTCATACGTCAAGTAACTCTTTTTCTTACGGATAACGACCGGTATTGCTTGTTTTTCTAAATAATCACGTAATATCTGTTTCTCCACCCACGTTACTCCTTCACTTCATGCCAACCCAACACTTTCTGAAAAAAATCTGAAATTTCCTCTATTCATGCTTCATTAAAAGACATTTCTGGTGAAAAAGCAATAACAAATGTTAATGTTTCTTGTTAATGCTCTTTTTTAACAGCAAAAGCGCATTTCAAGTAGAGGAAGTTTCGGTATAGTAAAACGCATCACAGCACAAACAGGAGGAATGGAAGAAACATGTCAGATAGGGAAACCAATCAAGAAGGAGTCGTCAGCTCGTTGCCGTCAACTAAAAATGAAAAACTATGGAACAAAGGGTTTATCACGATTACCTTGATCAATTTTATCGTTTTTCTCGTGTATTATTGTTTTGTCGTCATCACCGCGAAATTTGCCACACAGGAGTTAGGGGCATCCACTGCACAAGCTGGCTTGGCAGCGGGGATCTACATTATCGGGACCTTGATCGCTCGCTTGTATGTTGGGAAAATTTTAGAATTAGTTGGTCGTAAAGCCGTTTTGCGCTGGGGGATAGTGTTTTATGTCATTACCACCGCTGCTTATTTGGTCTCAGTCAACATTTATATTTTAGATGCAGTGCGCTTTTTCAATGGCTTTGCTTATGGTGCCGTCTCGACTGCGGCTAATGCGATCGTCACCGCTTATATCCCAGCTTCCAAACATGGCGAAGGGATCAATTACTATGGATTAAGTACTAGTTTAGCAGCGGCGGTCGGACCTTTTATTGGTATGCTTTTACTACCGACAGTCGGCTTTGATTTCATTATTTGGTTAGCAACTATTTTATCGATCGCAACAGCCATCGCTTGTTTCTGGTTCCCGGTCAAAAACATCCCATTGACGGAAGAACACAAAGCACAGCTGCAAAAATGGTCCATCAAAAGTTTTGTCGAACCAAAAGTCTTTTTCATTTCTGGGATTGCCTTTTTGATCGGGTTGGCTTATTCCAGCGTTCTCGGCTTCTTGTCGATCTACGCCAGTGACCTTGGGTTGGAAACGGCCGGTGCCTTTTTCTTCATCGTCTATGCACTTTCTGTGACCTTCACACGGCCAATGACTGGCAAACTATTTGACCGCCATGGCGCAGATGCGGTCATGTATCCTAGCTTTCTATTCTTGACCCTTGGTCTTTTCTTATTGAGTATTACTGGCAACAGCTGGATGTTGTTGCTTGCGGGTTGCTTTGTCGGCTTGGGCTATGGCACCTTCATGTCTAATGGCCAAGCCGTCTGTCTGAAAGAGGTCGATCCTCACCGTGTCGGCGTAGCGCTCTCCACTTATTTCATCGGGCTGGATCTCGGCTTAGGCGTAGGTCCCTATGCATTAGGAAGCTTGCACGGTTTGTTTGATTACTCGCAGATCTACATCTTATGCGGACTGATCCCAGTCGTCGTTCTTGTTTTATACAAATTGTTTTATAAAACGAAACGCGCAGTTGCCGCCGTTGGTACGATGAAGCAGCCAATCAACGAAGAAGACTAACCTCAACCATTACAAAAAGGAGTGTTTCACCATGGATAACAATCAATTGATTATTGAAGCATTGAACAAATTAGTAACGAATATCAACGAATTGAATGAAGAAATGCATGCCATGAAAGAGGTTACCGCAACGATGACCCATGAACAACTTGCTATCGATCATCAATTACGCGACATCAAATCGGTATTGATCAATGACAATCTGATTGGGTAAATTGTCATAAGGCTTGAAATGAAACAAGAAACAAGCATGAACGCTTTTTTTGAGAATGTTTGCTGCTCACTTACTGGTGGTAGAAAGATTCACATGAGAAAAGCGTTTTTTTGATGCACAAAAACGAAAAGCGAACATTGACAGATTTTGTACAAGAAAATAAGCAAGAAAAATTGTAGCAGTCCGCGCTTGTATGCTATAGTGTGTCTGGGTAGCAATACCTAAAAAAATCAGAGTAGGAAATAAAGCGTCAAGTGCTGAAAGGATGGGATGTTGCCTTTCGGACGAAGAACGATCATTCGTTCGCGGTTTTATTTTCGCATTCGCTGCATGAATTTGTAGCAACTCTAAAAGGAGATGCTCGCTATGAAAAGAAAAGTCGATGCACACATGATTGCGGTCATGGGACTTTTGATTGCCTTAATGGTCGTCTTGTCGCAAATCTTGGGGTTTGAAACCTCCTATATCAAAATCACATTTTCCTTTGTACCCCAGCTGATCATGGGTATGCTGTTTGGTCCATTTTGGACAGCAGTTGGCTCGTCATTAGCTGATATCGCAGGAATGGTAATTTTTCCAAAATCAGCCTACTTTTTTGGCTTTACCATCAATGCCTTCGTTGGTGGACTGATTTATGGCTACTTCTTTTATCGGAAAGAAGTCACATTAAAACGAGCGGCGATGGTCGTCTTGTTAAATACACTTTTAATAACCTTGATCTTAACACCGATCTGGTTAGCTATGATGCTGAATATTCCTTTGACAAGCTGGGCGATTTGGTCGGTCCGCTTGCTAAAAGCAGTCATCATGTTCCCGATACAAACTGCGTTGATTTACATCGTAGGGCGTGCGGTACCATACAAACGGCTGATCCGACGGTTCGTTTAACGAGTAAAAAAGAACGATAACATCCATTGAAGTGAATCATCTGCGAATATTTCGTCAGTGGTTCACTTTTTTCTTTCTAAGGATTGGCTTAATCATTCTCAATAACTTGTTTAGAGGGGAAGGGGAATCTATGAATAAAAAAGGACTCGCTATGGGACTGTTTCTTTTCTTGGTCTTAGCAGCAATGGGAGGGATGAAGTGGATGATAGAACAGCAAAAACAGCAAACCGAAGAGCCAGCCATGATCCAGCAAAGCAGCTTGAGGGACGAAACACAGGAAGAAAGCAGGGAAAGCCAGGAAACTACCTCAGTTTCCACGTCAACTTCTGTTTCAACTTCCACGCAAGAACAGCCAGAAGAGGCAATAGCAGAAAAAATCGCCACGATGAGTTTGGAGGAAAAGGTCGGGCAATTGTTTTTTGTCCGTGTGCCAGAAAGCAATCAAATCGAAGAGCTTCAAAAGTATCATTTCGGTGGCTATCTGTTATTCGGCCGTGATACCGAAAATGAGACGGCGGAGAGCTTGAAACAGAAAATTTCAGATTACCAAGCAGCCAGCGCCATTCCGCTGTTGATCGGTATGGATGAAGAAGGGGGCACAGTGACTCGCATCAGCCGCAATCCGAACCTTACGGATCAGCGTTTTCTCTCACCACAACAGCTGTATGCCCAAGGTGGATGGTCGGCGATCGAAGAAGATACAGCAAAGAAAGCGGAAATTTTAAAAGCTTACGGCATCAATGCTGGGCTGTTTCCCGTTGCCGATGTTTCCACTGATCCGCAGTCCTTTATCTACGACCGAACCATTGGCATGGATGCGCAGGGCACGAGTACGTTTGTAGAACGTGTGGTTCATGTTTTACAGAAACACCACGTTGGGTCTACCTTGAAGCATTTTCCTGGCTATGGCAACAATCGTGACTCGCATGTTGAAATCGTCACCGATGACCGCCCGCTATCTGCACTGCGGGAAACGGATTTTCTGCCTTTTGCCGCAGGGATCAAAGCTGGTGCCGATAGTATTTTGGTGGCGCATACGATCGTCAATAGTATCGATAAGACCGTACCCGCCTCTATTTCAAAACCCGTGCATGAGCTGCTGCGAAATGAATTGCATTTTGAAGGGGTCATCATGACGGATGACTTGGATATGGCAGGACTTTCTGAGTTCATTCCGCAAAAAGAAGCCGCATTACAGGCGTTGCAGGCGGGAAATGATCTAGTGATCTCCTCTACCTATCAAGAACAGATCCCTTTTGTGGTACAAGCGGTTGAAGATGGCCGCTATTTAGAAGCTGATTTGAATGCTTCCGTCAAACGAGTCTTGCTCTGGAAAGAAGCATTGCATTTACTTTAAGAAAAAAATAAACCTGCTGTTTCCTCCGTGTAAGAGAGTTGTTCTCTTACTGAGAGGAAGCAGCAGGTTTTTTTAGATACTCTGAGCCAGTGCCTCTAATTCTTTGGCAAAGGCTTCTTGACCAATAAATCGCAAATAGTCCAATGCTTTTTCAATCGTGGCCATTCCCAACGTACGATCGCCTTGGAACAAGGCGTAAATGCCTTCGAAATAACGAATCATCAAGCGGATACGATCATTGTCCGGCGGCAGGTGATCGGCTAGATACGTCAGCACATGCGCCAACTCGGCAGGTTTTTTGCGATCGATAAACAAGAAAGCCGCATTTGTCAGCAATTTTGTGTAGATTTGATAATTGATACTTAATGTATTGCTGTAAAAAATTTTTTTATTCAGGTGTTTCATTTGATACAAGATGTACTCGTCAGAAAAGAGGAAGAGCAGATTGGTAAATAAGGAGATTTCAAATTTTCCCCACGTGTCGATGCGTTCCAAGTATTTCTTGATGGTCGCTTCGATGATGCACCGTTCTTCCTCGTCGGTAACCACGCCTTTTTTCTCTAAAATCAAAAAGAATTGACTATACAGGACATAATAGAAGAAATCCTTCGTGGTTTTATACAGCGCTTGGGCTTTGTTAATCAAAGAGAGGACTTCAGAATACTTGCTTTCATAGTAAGCGGTGGTCAACTGTTTGGATAGCTGCTTTTTCTCGCTGACTTGATTGTCATCCAAGCGATACTCAAATTCCTCCAAAGTGACATTTAAGCGGTCCAAATACTGGTGCAAAATATCAAAGGCGATGCGGTGCCCTTTTTGTTCAAAGGTTGCCAGTGTACTGCGTTCTGAAATGTTCTCAACCAATTTTCGCTGTGAGATATTTCGTTCCGTTCGTAACTCTTTTAACAAGTCATTGGCCTTCAAAAAATCCCTCCTAAAAAAAGTGGACGGAAAAATAGTCCAAATATGTTACAGCTTTATTTTGCGGGTAAACTTGAAGAAAGTCAATTAAAGGAGGAGAAATGGATGTTTGATTTTTTTAGTTTTCCCTGGGAAGTTGTAGAACTAATGGCTAACGTTTTTTCTTTCTTCAAATAATCGATCCTTTGTGATTGGTTAGCAATTGATTTTTTAACAGGAAAAAAGTATAAGTGGTTTCACGTAATAAGTTACTGTTCATTCGCGCATTCAAACGCCCTCTCCCCAAACAGCTTACCCTGTCAAGGTGCGTAGGTCTGCCGAATCCCTTTTAAAAAAGGAGCAAACACAACAGCGAGTGATTGCTCTTTTTTTGTTGGTCAAAAAACCTGCATACGGCATCCCAACAGTCAGTTTTGTTTTTTCTTGAACATTGGTTCATTCGGATCAGAATAGTAATCAGGATTGAATTCATCATCGATCGAGACCCCGAAAAGAGAGACGAGACTGGGAAGAACCCCAATCACGCCGAGGACGACGGCAACTGGAAGGTAGAACTTTTTGCGCTTGTACCACGGAAGCTGCGATTTCTTTTCCATAGGAACTCCTCCTTTTTAAATAGTGTAGCATGTTCTGAGTTGAGTGTGTTAATAATTACCTTCAATATTTAAAAATATACTAAAAAGGTATATTGGTATATCTGATGGGGAAAAGGCTTCCTAGTAAAATTTAGGGAGCGTTCGTTTTTGTCATTGTTGCCAGAATCAAGTTTTATAAAAAAGGAACCGAGTAAGAAAGCCACCCTTCTTACTCGGTTCCTTTTTATTGTAAGTAATCCTTGGTTTGGTCCATCAAGGTTTGAAAGTCTGATTCGTTTTTTCTTATCGCCTCTGTTAGGGTAAACAAATAACCGTTGGGGTCTTTGATGGTCATTTCAAGGGCATTCCACGGCTTTTCCATCAAAGGTTCCACGATCCACTTTTCGGGAATTTTCTGAGCGATATTCCTAAGATCAATTATCGCTACATTCAAAATTGCCCCATCGCCAACAGTGAACGAGTCTGCGGCAATCAGCATCAAATCTTGGTAGTCAGCAAGACGCAGATGGTCCATCGTCACTTGATTTTCTTGATTGCGAAACTGATACAATGACTGGAAACCCAAGATTTCTGCAAACCATTTTGATGATTGTTCAATATCTTTTGTCTTCAATTGATAAAACATTGGCATAACATAAACTTTCATTTTGACACCTCCTCTTAATTAGAGGATACCGCTTGACGCAGCGTCAAAGTCAATAGACATTTTCGTATTGAAGCAAAGCTTGAGAATGGCGTTTCTTTGGCACTTAAGTCAAGGAAAAATGGGCAATAATTGTTTGACTCACTTCATCAGGTGATAAGTGGGTATTGTTGATTTTCAGCGAAGGAATTGTTGGGAAAAGGGTAGTTAATTCCTGTGGCAGGCTTTCTAAGCGATAGTTTTCAAACGAAGACAAAAGCTCGTTTCTAGAAAAATCCAGCGCTCTTTTTGACGGCTTTGCGGCTAAACGGTCCTCATGGCAATTGCGCTTTAAGCGTTCCTCAATATCAGCCACTAATTCGATAAAATAGACCTTTTGCTGGGCATCGGTAAATAGTTGGGCGATCTCTTGTAAAAAAGCTAAATCTCCCGCTTGATCGAAATCAATCAAGACCGTAAAAATGATTGATTTTGTCGTATTATTGGCTTCATTTTGAACAAAGGCTTTGAAGAGTTCGATCCGCGTTTGATTAGACAAAGCGAATGCTGCGGGACTATAGCCAAGAAAGTTCGCAAAAAGATCAATGGTCTGGTGATTGAATAAAAGTTTTGCATCCAATCGTTTTTCCAGTTCTTTGCCCACAGTCATTTTCCCTGCGGCTTGCGCGCCAATCAAGACGATCAATGACATCACAACACATCCTTTTTATCAATCGTAACAAAGGTGGTTTGCAATGTAAATCAGTTCTTGTGATCATTTAAATCATGACGTAGGCTAGGGGGTAACTGAGGAGCTTAAGTGTTCGTGGACCAAAACCCAGTTTCCTTCGATCTTTTCAAAAACATTCGTGGCTCTACCCGAGCCTTCAATAAATTCTTCATTCAGAAAACCTTCATAGTGATACGTATAAAGACAGACTGCGGATTGAGCAGATTTGTGGAGCCATTGTACATCTGAAATATGATAATGTTCGTCTTTGATTAAGTCCCAAGCATTCTCAAAATATTGGCAAATTTCCATAGGTGTTCGACAGGTTGCATCAGAAAAGTAATAGATCGCCTGTTTTCCAAGGAATGGCTGAACTTGACGAAAATCGTGGGTATTGGTTGCTTGAATATAGCCTTCAAGAGCTTGTTCCGGTGTGTGGATACGCGCACTTCCTTTCGCAAATAGATAAGGATAGTGTATCAAGGAAACCGAAAACTGTGAACCCTTCTTCTCACTGACTATGTAAATAAGAAACGTCGGAACTTCTCCGACAAAGGGAAGAAAACCATGCAGCACAAAAGCACAGTCTGGAACAACAAAATGACTAGTAGATTGATCGTTTCAAATCGTGAATAAAGATAGAAGTGGATCAGCCATTCGAAGACATTGACAAAGACTAAATAAAGGTAGTGCGCTTTTTTGACTTTGCAGTTTTTTAACCAATAATAGCTTAAGTAATAATCCAGAAAGATCATCAATAATAGAAAAAGTTTGCTGAAAGCCGTCAGATTGTCATGCTGCGAGGCGAGTTTTTGAAAAAACAGCAAAAGGGTTGGTGTCGGAATATAAATGATCAATAAGGATAGGAAAAAATAGACAATAAAGGGCATAGTCATTCCTCCGATCTGTTATTAAAAAAACATAGATAAACTAACAGATTTATTGAGAGCCGTCAACTGGTTTTTTATCGAAAAATTCGATAATGATGGGTAGCGTTGCTTGGAGGAAAAGGTTCAAAGGACAGTCGTTGGTAGCAAAGGATGATCGTGGGAAAATGAAAAAAGAAAGACTCCCTTTTACGAGAAAAGGGAGCGGAGGAGCTGCTTCATGGGGTATATTTATGTCCATGTCTCATTGAGTTTATCCGCATAAAACAAAATTGCCTGTCGGTAAGACTGGATGTCTGGATCGCTAGAGGTTTCGGCAAGCAGGGTCAATAATCGTTTAGTGGCTTGCTCATACTCGGCGAGATTAAACAGTGTCATGGCATAGAAGGTTTGCAAAGCATGATTTTTTGGAAACTGCTTCATCGCTTGTAAAAACACGTCTTCGGCTTTTTGATAATTGCCGAGGGCACGATAGGTGCTGCCTAGACCTAGGTAGGCATCTGGCAAGTCATTTTCTGATAAACCTAACGCGATTGCTTGTTCATAATAAGGAATTGCCTGTTGTTCTTCCCCTAAAATATCATAACTCCAAGCCGTTTGGTAGTGGACAAAGGCATCTTGGGGATTTTCGGCAGCTAATTGAATCAATTGTTCATTTGATTGTTGCAGTTTTTTTTCAGTCCGCAGTTGGATCGCAGCAGCTACTCGTTCATTCATTGGTTGGAAGCTCCTTTTCAAATAGTAGAAAATGACTTAGATAACTTGCAAGCTTAGCTAAGGAGAAAGATCAGCCCAGCTTTCACCTGCAAAAGAAAAACCGCATGCTTCATACAGCTTGTAGGCTGGCTGGTTTTCAACCGTCACTACCAAGTAAAGGTGAATGAGTCCCATGCCTTTTGCTCGTTGGATCACTTCCTTCATCAGCAGCTTGGATAAGCCTTTGCCTTTAAAGGCTGCGTCCATAACGACAAATAATAGCAGGGGAAGCTCTTGAAACGTGCTGGTTACTACGGCACCGATAGGATGATCATCCTTTTGTAACTGAAAAGAAAGCTCTGGAATCAAGGGACCGTATTTTCCGTCAGCAGTCTCTCTCAGCTCTTTTTGCCAATCAGCAAGCGATTCCCCTTCGTCATCCGTCGTTTCATGATAGGCGGAATAAAAAAGTTCTGCAACGCTTCGAGATTCCGGGAGAAAAGGCTCAAAAGAAAGGGCGGATTCTTGTAAAGCTTTGGGGGCATGTTGTAAGTCATAAGCCATAATGATTCGTTTCATAAAAGCACTCCTCTCTGCTCGTTTCATTTATTATAGCAGAGCCAAGCTTTTTCAAGATCGTTTTTTTCTAACGATAGCCCAGATCCAACGAACTCCTTCGTAGATTGCAGTGAAGACAGCCACCAGAAACAAAAACGACATGTAGTGGATCAAAAAAGCGAGCTGAAACCATAAGCCATAGACCATTGGCAGGACGACGAGCAAACAAATTCCCAATTCGATGTTTCGCTTTCTTCTAATTTGAAACCAACGTTCATCTGACATCCATTTTTCCTCCTGTTCATTCTTTACACACACACTTCGTTAAATCTCCATCTTTATATAAAATAATCGATAGAGTTTCTATATTTTGATTAAAAAACTAGAAAATTGATTTATTTTTTGGTAATCTTGAAGATAAGATTAGAAATAGCTGTTGTTTTTTATTTTGACTGATTTTCCCACGAAAGACAAGGTGAGCACAATGGAAAGAAAACCGATGTATTTAAAAAATGGGCTTCCTTTAACAATGGAACCGGGTAAAATTTACACATGCCTTTATCGAGGCGGTTATTTCATTTGTGAAGAAAAGGGCCAACCGCTGCCACCGACAAAAAGAGAAGCGAAATAAGCGAACTTCTCACTTAAGATTTGTCAGGGATCGAATGGGTTGTTGGAACTGTTATCTCCTTTTGGGTACCAATCAAATGATGTCTAGCATTTTCAAAAAATCTCAACGTTCTTCATTCATACCATTCTAAGTCTTAAATTGATTTTGACCGATTTCAATTTAGTAAGAACAATCCGATCCCTGGCAAATGTTAGGTGGAAAATCTCTAAGAGACTGAACGAATAGTAATGGTCATTTGAACAGCCCATAGCAATGGAATTACGAGCGAACATACAATAGTAGACACTGGCTTTTTTCTCACAGAAGATGATTTCACTTGAATAGAACGCCGTTTTTTGCTATAATAGTTCAGGAATTGAAAAATAAAATAGACAAAGGTTGAGCATTTTTTATGCTTCAAGGATCAGGTTTGCCAAGGGGTGAGGCAAACATTCTTGGAGGAATGCTGGCCTTTTTTCATATCAGCATACTTCTTCGTGAGGTATGCTTTTTTTGTTTATTTTTCAGTTGAGAATACAAATCATTATAGGAGGGGAATCGATGAGAGAAGCTTTGACTCGTTTACGAGAAGCAGAAGAAGCCAATGAACAGCAATTGCGCGCTTTGAAAAAAGAATTGCAGTCGGAAGAAGCGCAGCAGCAACAAGCATTGCAAGAGCGATCAGCCGCTTTGGAAGAGGCGCTTGCTCAAGAACAAGCAACAATCGAAGAGCAGTTGCAACAGTCACTAGCAGCACAAAAGCAGCAGCTGGCAAAAGAGAACCAGCAAGTGTTAGATCGTTACCAAAAAAATATGCAAAGCTTCCAAGAACAAGCGGTTCAACAGATCGTTGAAGGAGTGATCGGGACTTATGGCAGTAACCAAACTAAATAAACTAACGTTGATCACCCCGAAGCACTACCAAGAAAGGTTATTGACGAAGCTGCAAACGATGCAGTTTGTTGAAATCGAGAACGTATTTGAGCAGGAAGCGAACGAAACTTGGCTGCGGGAATTTTTTGCAGGAGCCACCCCAGAAGGTGCTTCTCATCAACCAATGATTCGTCGACTGCAAGAAGCGATCCGCTTTATTCGTCAAAATGGTGATGCGAAAAAAGGCACGGAATGGCAACGAGATGCCTTGCGGCTGTCGGACTTTGAAACAAGCTTCGATGAAGCAGCAGCATTAACGGAGCTGGTTGAAGTCGAGAATTTGCAGGAGCGCTGGGTAGAGACGATCGAAGCGATCGAAGCAGCGACGCAGTCGGAAGAATGGGCGACACAATGGCAAAATCTTGACGTACCCTTGGAGATCGAAGCGCCTGCACATACAAGTTTTTTTGCTGGGAGTGTCGAAGGTCCACGCTGGGAAGATCTAGCTGAAGCCTTGCGTCAATTGGAAGAGGTTCATATCGAAGTGATCTATTCTGAACCCAAAAAAGTCAATTTCAGCTGCCTGTTTTTAACAGCGATCGAAGAGCAAGTGTTCCAATTGTTTCACCGATATGGGGTGAAGAAAGAAACTGGCCTGACATCCGAATCACCAAAAGTGGTTTTGCAAAATGCGAAACAAGCCTTGACTTCCTTGACGCAGCAGCGCAAAGAACTGATTACAGAAATTAGTCAGCACAAACAACGGCTGATCCTGCTGCAGCAAGCGGAAGAACTGTTTTTGACTCGTGAGAATCGGGCAATGATGCAACAGCGCTTAGCAGCTGGTCAGACCTTTGCCCTCTTGCGCGGCTGGATCGAAGAAAAGGATCAGCCGTTAGTGGCGGAAATGGTCCAAGAATCCTTTGCCAACGAGATTTACTATTCATTTGAAGAACCCACTGCAGAGGAGATCGCTGCCAATCAAGTGCCAACGAAACTAAAAAACGCCTCGTTTATTCAACCCTTTGAAATGTTGACGGAAATGTACAGCTTGCCAAAATACGATGAGATCGATCCAACCCCATGGATGACGCCTTTTTACTATGTTTTCTTTGGTATGATGGTGGCTGACTTAGGTTATGGTGCATTAATGGCTGTCGCGACCACGATTGGGCTACACGCCTTGCGTTTGCCCAAAGGGACCAAACGGTTTCTGAAATTGTTCCAGATTTTGTCTGTGCCAACTATGATTTGGGGCGCAATCTACGGCTCCTTCTTTGGTGCTACATTGCCCTTCCAACTTTTATCGCCCTCCGAAGATTTTATGGCGATCTTTGGTCTATCCATGATTTTTGGTGGGATCCAACTGTTTACAGGCCTTTATTTAGCAGCCAAAGAAAATATCCGCAAAAAGGATCTTTTAGGTGCAGTCAACGAAGGCTTTGCGTGGCTAGGACTTTTGAGTGGTCTTTTAGTGGCAGCCGCAGGCAATCTTTTGATCGATGTCCCAGCACTAACAACCGTCGGCTTGATTTTAGCAGGCTTTAGTGCCTTATTGATCATCGTGGTACCGATTCTGAAAGGGAAAACCAAAGTGGGCGGCTTCTTTTTAGGCTTGTATGACTTATACGGTGTGACCAGTTACATCGGCGACTTTGTCAGCTATAGCCGCTTGATGGCATTAGGGATCTCTGGTGGGAGTATCGCAGCAGCCTTCAACTTATTGGTGGGCTATTTGCCGCCAGCCGCTCGTTTTTCTGTAGGCATTCTCTTATTGGTTGTCCTACAAGCTTTAAACATCTTTTTATCGTTACTGAGTGCGTATGTGCATGCCGCTCGTTTACAATATGTAGAGTTTTTCGGAAAATTTTTCACTGGTGGGGGGCGCCAATTTGAAACCTTTAAGCCAAGTGAGAAATACGTTGATTTTGATAAAGAAAATGGAGGAGACAATAAATGATTGATTACTTAATTAATAATAATGGTGGTATGGTGTTTGCAATTATCGGAATGGGGATCGCTACGATCTTTTCTGGGATCGGTTCAGCCAAAGGGGTGGGCCAAACTGGTGAAGCAGCGGCAGCCTTAACGACGAATCAGCCGGAGAAGTTTGGACAAGCCTTGATTTTACAATTGCTTCCCGGAACGCAAGGACTTTACGGATTCGTTATTGCGTTTATGATCTATGGTAGCTTAAGTGGTGAAATGTCGACAGTGACTGGTATGGCGTACTTGATGGCCTCACTGCCAGTTGCCTTTACTGGCTTATTCTCAGGAATGGCCCAAGGGAAGGTCGCTGCAGCTGGGATTCAAATTTTAGCGAAGAAACCAGAGCATTTCTTTAAAGGGGTCATGTTCTCAGTAATGGTTGAGATGTATGCCATCTTGGGCTTTGTTATTTCTTTCTTACTTTTAGGAACGATTTAAAGGGGGCGAAGGTATGGATGCAATCGACAAAATGATTGCTGAACTAGACCAAGAAGCGCAGACAAAACGGGAACGTTTGGCTGCCGCTGAACGTGCTAGGATCAGTGAAACGATGGCACGTGACTGGGCGAAAAAAGAGTCGGACTTGCAGCTTCGTGCCCAGCAAGCAAAAAAGCAAGCCGAAAAAAATTATCAGCAAGCGCTGAATCGCCAAGCAAGTGCCGCTAAGCAGCAGCAAATGGTGAAACAAAACGAATACCTGACACAACTTTTTGAGCAAGCGTATCAACAAATGGTTGCCTGGACGCCAGAAGAGCTGCAGTCATTTGCTGAAAATGTGCTGCAACAGCTGCCGATCAGTGGGACGGTGACCTTCCACGCTGGTCCTGAGCAAGCAGCCCATCTAGATGCCGCTTGGCTTACGTCTTGTCAATCAAAACTACCGTATCAAATCAAAGCAGGCGCACCATTGACAGAAGCAGGCTTTTTGGTGGATGACAACGGCATTCAATACAATTTTACCTATCAGGTACTGCTTGATGAATACAAGAAAGAAACCCGAGAACGGTGGTTGCAGATCATACAACAAGGAGGTTGATCCATGAGGAACTATCATCAATTGAATCCAATCATTCGGCTGAAAGAGATGACGTTGCTAAAGCCGCAAGAAGTCGAACAAATGATTGCGGCAAAAGGGTTTGCTGAAGTCGAAGCTGTCTTGCAGCAGACCCATTATCAACGCTATTTAAAGCCAGATTTTCATGAACGATTCGAAACCTATCTCGATGAAGAATTGTTAAAGACAATCAAAGAATTGGCCGAGCTGGTTCCTGATCAAGAGATCCTCCGACTGTATATGATGCCTTTTACTTTCCATAATCTAAAAGTCTTGACCAAAGAGTCAGTCACTGGAAAAGATTATGATCATCTACTGATCGAAGATGGTTTTTACACGATCGATGAGTGTCGGACCGCCATCAAAACGGGAACCTCAGAGGTATTGCCTGAGAAAATCGTGACTACGATCCAAGAAGTGCGGGAGTACTTAGAAGGCGGCGCCGTGTTGCAAGGCATCGATATCATTTACGATCGCCGGTATTTACATGAACAACGGCGACTGGCAGATGAAATCAAGATCCCTGAGCTACAAGAAGCTGTCATCAAGATGATCGATCTGACCAATCTAACGATTGCCGCTCGTTGTGTACTTCAAAAACGATCGCGTAGTTTTATGGAGGCAGTCTTAGTGAGTGTCGGCAGTATCCCGAAAGAAGAATTTTTAGCGTTTGCGAATGCGTCCTATAGTGACTTTTTAGCCTTCTTATTAGAAAGTGATTATCAGGAAGTGTTGCGGCCTTTGATTCATGAACAGGTGATCGACTTTGCTGGCTTGGCACTTTTGCAAGACAATTTGATCACAGAAAGCTATGGCCAAGCCCAAACGGATGCTTTAGGACCATTGCCTTTACTCGCATTTTTGAATGCTAAGGTTTTGGAACTACAAAATCTGCGTATCTTGCTAGTAGGCAAACGCAGTGGCTTTACGGAAGAACAACTCAGAGAAAGGATGCGGCACTATGACTCATAAAATCGGCGTAATCGGCGAGAAAGAATCCGTCATTCCTTTTCAACTATTTGGCTTTCAGGTCTGCTATGCCTCGGAAGAAAAAGAAGTGAAGCAGGCGCTGGCAAAATTAATAAAGAACAGTACGATCATCTACCTGACTGAAAAATGTGCTGAGCTGATTCCCGATGAATTAGCAAAAGTCCAACAAAAAATGACACCTGCAGTCATCTTGATTCCTGATTATGATGGTTCCCGAGGAATCGGCAAGCGAATGATTCAAGAAAATGTCGAAAAAGCAGTTGGACAAAACATACTATAGAGAGGAGCCGATGTTGTGGAAAAAGGAACAATTATTAAAGTATCTGGTCCATTGGTGTTAGCCAAAAATATGGGCCATGCAAGTTTAGAAGATATCTGTTATGTAGGAGATTTAGGCGTGGTCGGTGAGATCATCGAAATGCGCGGCGACGTCGCTTCGATCCAAGTCTATGAAGAAACGTCTGGGATCGGACCTGGTGAACCAGTCGAAACCACCGGTGAACCGCTATCCGTCGAATTGGCGCCTGGGATCATGTCACAAATGTTTGATGGCATCCAACGTCCCTTAGAAACCTTCATGTCTGTCACCCAAAGCAACTTCTTGACGCGTGGGGTGCAATTGCCTGCGTTGGATCATGAGAAAAAGTGGCCCTTTGTACCGACAGTCGAAGTCGGCGCAGTAGTCAGTACCGGGATGGTCATCGGCACCGTGCAAGAAACACCGTTGATCAATCACAAGATCATGGTTCCTCATGGCGTTTCAGGAACAGTCAAGGCTGTTTATGCGGGGGAATTTACCATCGATGAAACGATTTATGTTTTAGATACACCCAAAGGAGAACGGTCTTTCACGATGCTGCAAAAATGGCCCGTTCGTCATAGCCGTCCAGTAAAGCAAAAACTGAATCCAGTCGAACCAATGATTACTGGCCAGCGAGTGATCGACACCTTCTTTCCAATCGCTAAAGGCGGGGCGTCAGCCGTTCCAGGACCTTTTGGTGCAGGGAAAACTGTCGTTCAGCACCAAATCGCCAAATGGGCGGATGTCGACCTGGTCGTCTATGTCGGCTGCGGCGAACGCGGCAATGAAATGACCGATGTAATGAACGAGTTTCCAGAGTTGATCGACCCTCGTAGTGGTGAATCTTTAATGGCGAGAACCGTGTTGATCGCTAACACCTCCAATATGCCGGTAGCCGCTCGGGAAGCGTCGATTTATACTGGGATCACGATTGCGGAATACTTCCGAGACATGGGGTATTCAGTGGCGATCATGGCGGATTCCACCTCACGTTGGGCAGAAGCACTGCGAGAAATGTCTGGTCGTCTGGAAGAAATGCCTGGGGATGAAGGGTATCCAGCTTACTTAGGCAGCCGCTTGGCAGAGTATTATGAGCGTTCTGGAAAAGCGATTTGCTTAGGTTCTGATCAAGAAGGCAGTATCACTGCCATCAGCGCCGTTTCACCATCAGGCGGCGATATTTCAGAACCAGTTACCCAAAATACGTTGCGGGTCGTTAAAGTCTTTTGGGGCTTAGATGCCACCTTAGCGCAAAAGCGTCATTTTCCATCGATCGATTGGTTGAAGAGCTACTCTTTATACGAAAACGAATTGGGTGCCTTTTTGGACCAACAAATGCAAGTGGATTGGTCCAAACAAGTAACAGAAGCCATGCGGATGCTGCAAAAAGAATCTGAGTTGTCAGAGATCGTTCGACTTGTCGGCATCGACGCTTTGTCCGAAAAAGATCAGTTATTGCTGGAAACCACCAAATCATTGCGAGAAGATTTCTTGCAACAAAACGCTTTTGACGACGTCGATACGTTTACCTCTCGTGAAAAGCAGTTCAAAATGCTGGAGACGATCTTGCTGCTCCACAAAGAAGCGGAAGATGCGTTGACACTAGGTGCGTATCTTTCAGAAATCTATGCAGGAACCGAAGAATTGCGAGACAAAGTGGCACGTATGAAGTACCTGCCTGAAACGGAATTAGCAAAAATTCCTGCTTTGCATCAAGAGATCAAAGCAACGATGAAAGAAATTTTACAGAAAGGAGACCGCACCGATGATCAAGGAATATAAAACGATTGGAGAAGTTGTCGGACCATTGATGGCCGTCGATCGCGTCTCCGGTGTCAAATACGAAGAGTTGATCGAAGTCCGCATGCAAAACGGCGAAACGCGGCAAGGACAAGTACTGGAGATCCAAGAAGACAAAGCGTTGGTCCAAATTTTTGAAGGAACCGGCGGGATCAATTTGCGGGAATCTGCGGTGCGTTTCTTAGGACATCCTTTGGAATTAGGCGTTTCCGAGCAAATGATCGGGCGAGTCTTTGACGGTTTAGGTCGGGTCAAAGATGGCGGAGTAGAGATCGTCCCAGAAAAATTTATGGACATCAACGGCGAAGTGATCAATCCAGCAGCGCGGGATTATCCTGATGAGTTTATTCAAACGGGGATCTCATCGATCGACCACTTGAATACGCTCGTTCGGGGACAAAAGCTACCGATTTTTTCTGGTTCTGGCCTGCCTCATAAAGAATTGGCTTCGCAAATTGCGCGTCAAGCACAAGTGCTGAATTCAGAAGATGATTTCGCTGTTGTATTTGCTGGCATCGGGATCACCTTTGAAGAAGCAGAATATTTCATGGAAGATTTTCGTCAAACTGGCGCCATCGACCATTCTGTCGTCTTTATGAATCTAGCCAATGACCCAGCGATCGAGCGGATCGCTACTCCCCGAATGGCACTGACGGCAGCCGAATACTTGGCTTACGAAAAGGGCATGCATGTCTTGGTGATCATGACGGATATGACCAACTACTGTGAAGCTTTGCGGGAGATCTCCTCTGCTCGTCGTGAAGTGCCAGGACGTCGGGGCTATCCTGGGTATCTTTATACCAATCTATCAACGTTATATGAACGTGCGGGACGGATTCGCGGCTTGAAAGGTTCAGTGACCCAGCTGCCGATTTTGACCATGCCAGAAGATGACAAAACCCATCCGATTCCCGATTTGACCGGCTATATCACCGAAGGACAAATCATCTTGTCTCGTGATTTGTATAAAAACGGCATCCAGCCACCCATCGATGTCTTGCCGTCATTGTCACGGTTAAAAGATAAAGGGACCGGTGAAGGCAAAACCCGTAAAGACCATGCCGCAACGATGAACCAGTTGTTTTCTGCGTATGCTCAAGGAAAGCAAGCCAAGGAATTGGCGGTCGTTTTAGGAGAATCGGCATTGTCGGAAGTAGATAAAACCTATGCCAAATTTGCGGAACGCTTCGAAAATGAATACTTGAACCAAGGGTATCGCACCAACCGCTCGATTATCGAAACCTTGGAATTAGGCTGGGAATTATTGGCGATGCTGCCAAAAGTCGAGCTGAAGCGGATCAGCGATGCCTTATTGGCAGAATACTTACCGGGAGAGGAGAACAATGGCGCAAAAAACCGTTAATCCAACCCGCATGGAGCTGTCGCGCCTCAGCAAACAATTGGCGACAGCCAAACGCGGACACAAATTATTAAAAGACAAACAAGACGAACTCATGCGTCAATTTATTGAATTGATCAAAAAGAATGACCGCTTGCGTAAAGAAGTCGAAGAACAATTGCAGCGTGCCATGAAGGCATTTCGCTTAGCCAATGCTACGATCAATGAAAAATACATTGAAGAAATGTTTATTTTACCAGCAACTGAGGTCTCCCTTGAATTATCCACGAAATACATCATGAGTGTGGAAGTGCCAGTGATGCATTTTGATTATGACGATACGGTGATGCAAGCGCCGATCGAGTACGGCTTTTTGAATTCCAATGTTCCGTTAGATAATGCGGTCGCCCGTTTTACCGACGTCATGCCAAAGCTGCTGGAGCTAACGGAAATCGAAAAGACCTGTCAATTGATGGCAGGGGAAATCGAACGGACGCGCCGACGCGTCAATGCCCTAGAATATTTGACGATTCCCGAGCTGGAAGAAGCCATTTATGGAATCAAAATGCGGCTGGAAGAAAATGAACGAGCAAACGTAACAAGAATGATCAAAGTGAAGAATAAATCAAAATAAAATGGTATGATAAGAGAAAAAACCAATGCATTAAACTTGGATTACTAAGACATTGGTTTTTGCAAAAGGTCAAAGGAAATGAAAATGAAAAAAAGAAATCGTTTGAAAAAAAAGCTGGCATCGCAACGCTTTTTGATTCCGCAGATCGTCACTCTGGTCTTCGTTTTGCTGATATTGGCAGGAACTGGCTTGCTAATGCTGCCGGCTGTCACCCAAAGTGGTGAAGGCACCAACTTTTTAGATGCGCTGTTTACTGCCACATCGGCTGTTTGCGTGACGGGTCTTTCGACCTTGACCGTAGCCGATCATTACAACCTGTGGGGCCAAGGGATCTTGCTGATGCTGATTGAGATCGGTGGGATCGGCTTTATGTCGATTCCCGTCTTCTTTTACATCTTGGCGAGAAAAAGAGTCCATCTTAGTACTCGGATGATTTTGCGGGAATCATTGAATCTGGACCGAATGTCTGGAGAGATCCATTTGGCATGGTACCTGATTCGGATCGCCTTTTTGATCCAAGTCAGTGGGATCATCTTGCTGGCTTTTGCATTCGTGCCCCGTTTTGGTTGGGAGCAAGGCCTTTGGTACAGTGTTTTTCATGCGATCTCGGCCTTTTGTAATGCTGGGTTTGATTTGTTCGGCAACAGCATGGTAGGGTTTCAAAACGACCCATTTGTGCTGGGGGTCATCAGTTTCTTGATCATCGCCGGTGGTCTGGGGTTTCTCGTTTGGTTCGATCTCCTGCATACGGCGTCCAAAAAAAGGTCCCTGCATAGCCGCTTGGCATGGATCGCTATGATCGTTTTGGTGGTTTTTGGAACGGCAGGGTTCTTTTTGACCGAAGCCAATTCACAGTTGATCACGGGTGATTCGGTCATCGAACGTTTTTTCCAATACCTCTTCTTAGCGGTCACCCCAAGAACCGCTGGATTTTTCAGTATTGATTACGGACAAATGAGTCAAGCAGGCTTGATGCTAACGATGATTTTAATGTATATCGGCGGGACCTCTGGATCAACTGCTGGGGGATTGAAGACAACGACATTTGCGGTCTTGATCATCAAGATCCGCAGCTTATTGAAAGGGCGCAGTCGAGCGGAAGTTTTTGGTCGCACGATCAAAGAATCTGCTGTATCGCGTGCCTTTACGTTGTTCTTCCTTACCTTGACGTTATGCTTCGTAGCGATTTTCTTGTTGTCGATCACTGAGAGTATGCCGCAAACCCCAAACTTTGGGTTGCCAACCATTGCCTTTGAAGTTTTTTCCGCTTTTGGAACGGTGGGGTTGACCATGGGGTTGACGCCTTACTTGTCGGTTTTTGGCAAACTTTTGATCATTTTTTTGATGTTCATTGGTCGAGTCGGCATCATGACCGTTGCTTTTTCATTGATGAAAAAAGCCAACAAACAAGAAGCTGGCTACAAATATCCTGATGAAACCGTGATGATCGGGTAACGAAACAGGGAAACGAAGCACGCTTCGTTTCCCTGTTTTTCGTTTATTGAAGTACTTCTAACATCACATCTCGTTGGTCATCGCTGACATTTCCCGCATAGTTCGGCGTGATCAAAGATAGACCACCCTCCTTATTTGTAAATAGGTACAGGTTTTGGTTAAAATCAGGATTGCTATTGGGTGTGATCTCTTTTGCAAAGGTCAACTGGGTATTCACTTTTACGGTGCGAATCCCATTGTCATTTGCTGAAAAGATGCGAATCTCCTTTGTCGCGATCGTATCGACTTGTGCTTCATAACTAATTCTGTCGGGAATCGAAATGATCATTGGAGTCGTATTTTGAATCGTGACAGTATCTGGTACATTGAAACCGTTGAAGTGAAAAGTCAGTGTAGGGCCATATTGGGAAAGATCAACGGCATATGGAAACTCGTTGGAAGCTGAGCTTGCTGTCGTTTGCATTGTGTCAGAGTGGTCCGTCGATTGCTGGCTTGTGGTCGAAGTTTTTGAAGTAGAGGTTGACGCTAAGGAGCTGCTTTCAGTCGTTTGCGTCGACGTACTTTGTTTGCTTTCAGTAGACACACGACTCTGGCTTAGCTCGCTGGTTGACTGAGCAGTATCTTTTTCGTTGTTACAACCTGTCAAAAGCCCCAAACTGACGAGTGTTAGTGCCCCAATCAAAGAAAATGTTTTTTTCATCGTTTGCTTCATCCTTTCCTTAGAATATTAGAACATCTAAAACAAGCAAATTATTGTGTCGGAATGCACAATTTTGCTGATATAGTGCTTAAATATTCTTTGGTGTTAAAGCTATTGTAGTATAGAATATTGAGAAAGAACAGGAAGTTTTTGCTGAATTTTTCGTCAATTCTATCATAAAACATTCATGAACGCCCGCAGTAGCTGGCTAATTTTGTATAATAAAGTGTTAGCCTTTTCTGACCACTTGCGTAACGCAGGGATCTAGATTAAAATACCTTGGTATAGAAGAATGGGTGGTGAAGAGGATGGAAAAAGAACGGATGGGGCAATGGTTAGCCTTTACGAATCAGCATCAAGCGATCGAGGCTCGTTTGGAGCAAGCCCTCAAAGCAGAAAGCAATCTGTCTTTGAATGAGTATTACGTGCTTTATTACTTAGAAAAGACCCCCAATCATAGCATGCGCCTCAATGATTTGATCGCCCATTTTGATCTTAGTCAAAGTGCGATGTCACGTATGATCATGCGCATGGAAGACAAGCTGTGCGGTGTGATCGAACGGCATTCTTGTCAAGATGATAAGCGGGGAATCTATATTGATTTGACCCAATCAGGTGAAAAGAAACTGCAGCGTTCAAAAGTCGTTTTTGAAAAAGTCTTGGAGGAAATGCTGGACTAATGATGTTTTTCACTTGTTTTCTCCTTGATTCTTTTGTAATATAGATGCATGTGCATGTATATTTTGATAAAAAGAAAAAAGATGCACCGATTTGTTTTAAGGATCTCCTTGGGCAACTAAGCCAGTCAGATCTACAAAGCGAAATGAATCCAATGGAAAAGGTGGGAAACCCATGCGAAATGTAACAGACAAAGCAACATTTAAGCGCGGATTGCAGTTGAAAAATCGAATCATTATGGCACCAATGACGACCAAGATGTCCTTCTTTGATGGGGTGATTACGAAAGATGAGTTGGCTTACTATGGCTTACGCTCTGGGGAAGTCGGAGCAGTCATCACAGCGGCAGCCAATGTCCAAGAAGATGGCAAGGGCTGGGAAGGGGAATTAGGCGCTTACGACGATGCCTTTTTACCTGGATTAAGTAAATTAGCCAGCACCATCAAAACCAATGGGACCAAAGCTATTTTACAGATTTTTCATGCCGGTCGGATGACGGATGACTCGGTCCTACGAGGAACACAACCGATTTCTGCCAGCGCAGTTGCTGCCGAACGACCAAATGCCCAGGTTCCCCGAGAAGTCACAGTAGATGAGATTTTAACGATTATTGAAAACTTTAAAAAAGCTACCGAACGGGCGATCAAGGCGGGGTTTGATGGCGTAGAACTCCACGGAGCCAATACGTATTTGATCCAACAATTCTTTTCTCCGCACTCAAATCGTCGATCCGATGAATGGGGTGGCTCACTAGAGAACCGTTATCGTTTTATTGAGAAGCTCGTCGATGAAGTATTGGAAACAGTGGACCAATCAGGTGTGAAGGAGTTTATCGTCGGTTATCGTTTTTCACCGGAAGAATTCGAAGAACCAGGGATTCGCTTTGAAGATACGTTGTTCTTAGTGGACCAACTGGCAGAAAAAGGATTAGACTATCTGCACATCTCCCTTGCGGATTATACCCGCAAATCGATTTCAAAAACGTACCAAGAAAAATCGATGTTGGCGTATGTCTATGAAAAAATCGCTCAGCGGGTTCCTTTGATTGGTGTAGGGGATGTCCGAACATCGAAAGATGCCGCGGGCTTGCTAGAACATGCAGACTTTGTAGCAGTGGGCCGGGCATTGTTGATCGATCCTCATTGGGGACAAAAAGTCTTAGACGGTCAAGATGAGTTGATCCGCACCACGGTTTCTACTTACGAACGTGAGGAACTCGTATTACAAAACGGCGTTTGGGGTTTTATGGAAAACATGATGCCAGATCGACTAAATGAAGAAAAATAAGCAGACAACCACCTTCGCCTTGGGCGAAGGTGGTTTTTTGGTAAAACGAGAGGAACGATCCGATTATTTTCAATTATGACCATCATTCTTTATAATTGGTGTAACGGAAAGCGCTTACTTTATTTTTATGCTGATGGGGATGAGGAGAGAATCATATTGGAGGGAGAAAAATGAAAAAAAGTGGCTTGTTCTTGCTAGTATTTTTCACAGGGTTGTTATTTGCTGGTTGTGGAGGAAATCAAGAAACAGCAGATTCACAAGATTTTGCCAGTACAGATGAGAATACGCTGACTGTTTGGGCTTGGGACACAAATTTTAATATTCCAATTATGGAAAAAGCCGGGGAATATTACAATGCGGACAATGATGCAATCGACCTTAATGTCGTCGAGATGTCCAACGAGGATACCAAGCAAAAAATGGTTTCATCCTTTACTTCAGGGGTCTCCGAAGGTTTGCCAGACATCGTTTTGATGGATGACTATGATGTGCAGAACTATTTGCTAAACTACGAAGGAAAATTTGCAGAATTATCGGAAGACATGGACTTTGACCAATTTGCTCCTTACAAAGTAACGAATGCGACCTATCAAGAAGGCGTTTATGCGGTTCCCTTTGATTCAGGTTCTGCTGGACTCTACTACCGCAAAGATTATTTAAGTGAAGCGGGGATTGATGAAAGGGAACTCACCAATCTAACCTGGTCTAAATTTGTGGAGATTGGTGAGACAGTCAAAGAAAAAACGGGGAAATGGTTCGTCGCGTTTATTCCAAATCGCGGCACTCATTATATCCAGATGGCAATGCAGTCAGCCGGATTATGGTATTTTGATGAAGACGGAAACATATTCTTGAAAGACAATCCTGCTATTCGTGAAATGCTGCCAATCCTGAAGAAGATCGAAGAAAAAGAGTTGGCAAAACCAGTAGATTATTTTGCGCCAGAAGGGATCGGTGCAGTGACGAGTGGAGAAGTGGCGGCAGTCAATTCAGCCATCTGGTTTTCAGCGACGATCCGATCCGCAGAAGATCAAAAAGGAAAATGGGGCTATACGAATCTTCCCCAATTAGAGACAGTGTCTGGAGCGACACCTTACTCGAACTTGGGTGGCTCTAGCTGGTTGGTGCTTAATGACTCACCAAATAAAGCGTTGGCCATTGATTTTCTCAAACAAGAATTTGCTGGGAATGATGAATTCTATCAAGAGATTTTAGTAGAAAATGGGGCAGTGGGGACTTACCTACCCTCACAAGAAGGAGAAGCTTATCAATATGAAGATCCTTTCTTTAATGACGCCCCGATCTATAAAGATTTTTCCAGTTGGATGGCGGACATCCCCGCCGTTGATTACGGGGTAAATACCCAAGCGGCAGTGGATGCCTTGCGTGGGGGAATGCAAAGCTATTTTGATGGTGCCATGTCCTTAGATGATATGTTGACGGAAGCAGAAAACACCTACAAGATGCAAGTCGGCGAATAGCCGACTTGTGTTGCTTAAGGAGTGATGAATATGCAAAATACGATCAGAAAAAAGCGCCCCAAAAACCAACAAGTCTGGGGATTTATTGGCCTTTCTTTAGTATTCAGTAGTGTCTTTTTGCTGTATCCCATCGTTTATTCCTTATACCTTTCCCTGCATCGGATGCAGGGACTGCAATCGGTTTTTGTCGGTTTCGGCAATTACCTGCGCATGCTGCAGGATACGATTTTTCAAAAAGCTTTACTTAATAATTTTATCTTTCTGATCTTTCAAGTACCAATCATGGTGTTATTGGGTCTTCTGCTAGCGTTTGTTTTGAACACGCCGAAGCTTGTAGGACGCTCCTTCTTTAAATTGGCGTTGTTTCTACCCTGTGTCACCTCGCTGGTTTCCTATGCAGTTTTATTTAAAATGATGTTTCAAATTGGCGGGATCGTTAATCAAGGGCTGCTGAACATTGGCTTGATCACGCAACCGCTAGATTGGCTAAATAATCCGTTTTTAGCAAAACTGACCGTTATTATTGCCCTGTGCTGGCGTTGGACAGGCTATAACATGATTTTTTATTTGGCAGGATTGCAAAATATCTCGGATGACACTTTAGAAGCTGCTGCGATCGATGGGGCGAATGGGTTTCAAAAGTTCTTTTTCGTAGTGATCCCGCAGCTGAAGCCGGTGATCGTTTTTACAACCATCACCTCCACCATTGGGACGATCCAGCTCTTTGATGAAGTGGTGAATCTAACAGGTGGTGGCCCATCCAATGAGACGTTGACTGTCGCCCAACTGATCTATAATCACTCCTTTGTCTATACGTCAAATTTTGGGTATTCGGCTACGCTGTCGTGGGTCTTAGTGATCATCATCGCTCTTTTATCTGTGATCCAGTTGAAACTCTCGAAAACGAATCAATAAAAGCGATAGAAAGGAGCAGCTATGAAAGTTACTTTAAGTGGATGCATAAAATATGGTTTTTTACTGATCGTCTCGTTTTTTTCGATTTTTCCGTTTTACTGGATGATGGTGGGCTCTACCAATACCGCCAATCAAGTTGCCGAAGGGAAGCTGACTTTTGGGAATCAGCTAGCAAGCAATTTTCAGGTGCTGTTCAGCAATTACGACATCCCATTGATCATGTGGAATTCCATCAAGATTTCATTGATCACCGTCCTTGTCAGTCTACTGGTCACTTCTTTGGCTGCCTTTGGATTTGAGAAGTTTCGAACGCGGGCGAGTGAAGGGATTTATGCGGTTTTTCTGCTATGTATGATGGTGCCACTGGCAACTTTGGTGATCCCGTTGTTTAAAATGATGGCAGGAATGCAGCTAGTCAATCAGCACGTGGCGGTCATTTTGCCATTGGTCAATAACCTGTTTCTGATTTTCTTTTTTCGCCAGAACTTCAAGTCTTTTCCTGACGGTATTTTAGATGCGAGTCGCATCGAGGGGGCAACAGAGTACACGATATTTTTCCGGATCGTTTTCCCTATGATGCGCTCGACCTATGCTGCCGCTGCCATCTATGCCTTTATGAACGCATGGAACAGCTATTTGCTACCACTGGTCTTTTTGCAAACGGAAAGTCGTCAAACCATGACATTGCTGATTTCCAATTTATCGTCAGCCAGTTACGTACCAAATTATGGCGTTCAAATGCTGGCGATCGTGATTGCAACGATCCCAACGTTGGTATTGTTTTTGTTTATGCAAAAAGGCTTTGTGAAAGGCATGACCGGTTCTTTGAAACTATAAGTAGCAATAACCAGCTTGGCTACTTTTCCATAAGGTTGGGGAAGGCTTGACGCAGGGGGTGAAATAGCTTTCCTCAGATAAAAAACAATTGCCTTGAGAGGCATTATTTTAATAAATAGTCAAACAATTCAGATTCATTCATTTTTCTTACAAAAAGATAGCGCAAGTCGAGTTGATTGATAAAAAAACAATCAGTTGTTAGACTGAATACAGGTTAAAAAAACAAAAAGGGGATGTAATGATGAAAAGAGGATTCAGAAATTATTTAGGTTCAGATGAGCGGGAGGCAGGCTACAATTTGTCTTGGGGGTCTATCTTTGCAGGGGTCGTAACATTTATCGCATTGTTCATGACACTGTCAATGATCGGCTCAGCAATCGGTTTTGGTTTGGTGGAACCAACATCAAATAATCCATTAGATGGTGTTGGGACAGGATTATTGATTTGGACAGTCATTACCTTTGTCTTGGCATTATTCGGTGCTGGTTTTGTTTCAGGTGTGGCGGCTCGACGTGTTGGATTGGTTCATGGTTTCTTAACATGGGCAACTAGTATGATCGTGATGATGGTTATGCTCTCTTACTTAACGATCGGTGCATTTTCTGTAGTCGGTTCACTTTTAGGGAACGTTGCTTCTGCTGTTGGCAGTGGCGTTGAAACAGTTGCCTCAGGTGCTGGCGATGTCGCTTCAAAAGCCTTCGATGAAATAACAGGAAACATGGAAGACGTCAATACAGATGAATTACAAGCGAATGTCAATGATGTTTTACAAGATACCGATGTTCCTGAATTACAACCAGACTACTTGCAAAATCAATTGTCTGATGCGACGAACGACATCAAAGATGCCGGCAAAGACATTGCAACGAATCCAAATGATGCTGATAAAATCATTGATGATTTAGCAAGCAAATTACAAGATCGTGCTACAACGATCGGTGATTCAGTCGATAAAGAAGCAATCTCAAATGCAGTGGCTCAAAACACAGATCTAAGCCAACAAGAAGCAGAAGAAGCAACGAACAATATCGTGAACGGCTTACAAGATGCTTCTGATGAAGCGCAAAAACAAATCGAAAATGCGCAACAAAATCTTGAACAAGCCAAACAAGACATTGACCAAGCAGTGGAAGACGCTCGTCAAAAAGCGGAAGAAGCAAGTGATGCAACAGCCAAAGCATCCATTTGGGGCTTTGTGGCAATGGTCTTAGGACTCGTTCTTACGTCAATCGGTGGTATGGTGGGTGCAAACTTAGTCAAAACTGCTGACCACGAAAATCGTATCTAATTCATCTCTCACAAAGAGAGTTAGTGAGCCATAAACCAGTGAACAGCGTTCTGCCAAAGACTCAAATGGCAGCAGCGCTGTTTTCTGCTTTTAAACAAGCGGTTAAAAATCCCCATTGACGAGTGATTTTTCTCATGCTACACTGGCTCTGAGGATTGTTACCGCTTTAGGCGGGCTATACCTATTTGTTTGTGTGAAGAAATCTAAAGAAGAATAGGGTCGTTAAAATGAACGTAACAAAAGTGATCAATAACAACATTGTGATTTCTGAGAATGAGGAAAAACAAGAATTGGTCGTCATGGGCAAAGGCTTAGGCTTTAAGAAAAAGCCAGGCGATGTGATCGACGATACCAAGATTGAAAAAGTCTATCTCAGTACACAAGAGTGGAATGTCACAAAACTAACCCAATTACTTTCTTCTATCCCTATCGAACATATTCAAGTAGCGAATGAGATCATCAGTTTTGCAAAAGTTTCCCTTGGGAAAAAATTGAGCGAAAAATTATTTCTGACGCTGACCGATCATATCAATTATGCTATCGAGCGCTATCAAAATGGCATGGAAATCAAAAATGCCTTGCTATGGGAAATCAAGCGGTTTTATAACCATGAATACCTCATTGGCAAAGAAGCGTTATCGATCATCAAAAATCGCTTGGCGATCGAGCTGCCAGAAGATGAAGCCGGCTTCATAGCATTGCACATCGTCAATGCGGAGTTGGATATGGCGCAGGTCAGTCAAGTATCGGAAATGGCGAAGATCATTCAGCATATCCTAAACATCGTTAAATATCATTTTTCAATGGAGCTTGATGAGTATTCATTGAACTACGAACGCTTTGTGACCCATTTGAAATTTTTTGTCCAGCGCTTATTCAGCGGAACAAAGCTCGATGATGCAGGAACCGGCAGTTTTATTTTTATGTTGAAAGACCGCTATATGAAGGAATATGCGTGTGCGCTGAAAATCAGCGACTACATCAACAAAGAATTCGGTAGACCGTTAGAAGAAGACGAATTGATCTATTTAACTATACACATCAAACGAATAACAAGTGCTTAGGATTGTTACTGGATTGGCAGGCTATACCTAAATGAACTCCCAAGGGGTTCGTTTAGGTATTTTTTTATGTTTTGACACACGAAAAGCAAACGAAGGACCAAAATAGGAGGAACGACATGAATTACAAAGAGTTAGCAAAAACGATCATCACCAATGTTGGTGGGGAAGAAAATATCCAAAGCTTGACCCATTGTGCGACCCGCTTGCGCTTCAACTTGAAAGATGACAGCAAACCACAAGAAAGCACTTTAAAACACACACCAGGCATCATGGGTGTGGTCAACAAGGGCGGACAGTACCAAGTGATCATCGGCAGTGATGTTGGCAATGTCTACAACGAAATCACTGCCCAAACCAATTTGACTAGTGATCAAGAAACAGAAGAAGACGATCGGGGACGTGTAGCGAAAATTATCGATACGATCACTGGGATCTTCACCCCGATCTTGCCAGCCATCACGGCAGCTGGGATGTTAAAAGCGGTCCTTTCGTTGTTGGTGGTCTTCAATGTCTTGACGGCAGAAAGTCAAAGTTACCAAATCCTAAACTTTATGGCAGATGCTGCGTTCTACTTCTTACCGATTCTACTGGCTGCTTCTTCTGCGCAAAAGTTCAAAGCCAACATGTATCTGGCGATGATGGTGGGTGGAATTTTACTGCATCCCAACTTCATCGGTATGGTGACAGCAGTCAATGAGTCAGGTGGCGGCATCCATTTGTTCGGTTTGCCGATTTCACCAGTGACCTATTCATCATCGGTGATCCCCATCATCTTAAGTGTCTGGTTCATGTCTTACGTTGAACCGATTGCTGATAAGGTCTCACCAAAAGCAATCAAATTCTTTAGCAAACCGTTGCTGACGATCTTCGTCGTAGGGACGGTAGCATTAGTTGCTTTAGGTCCTCTAGGCTATATGATCAGTGAAGCGATTTCCGCAGGGATCCAAGCCTTAGAAACGGTCAGCCCATGGATCGTTCCGTTATTGATCGGTGCCTTCACCCCATTGTTCGTGGCAACGGGTACCCACTATGGATTGGTTCCTATCGGTATCAACAACCGAATGACCACAGGTTATGATACAGTGATCTATCCTGGCATGCTGGCTTCAAACGTCAGTCAGGGAGCTGCAGCTATCGGCGTTGGTTTCAAATCAAAAGATTCTACGATCAAACAATTGGCATTTTCTGCAGGTCTGACAGGTCTATTCGGCATCACTGAACCAGCGTTGTATGGGGTCAACTTACGGTTTAAAACACCTTTGTATGCAGCAATGATCGGTGGCGGATTTGGGGGTCTGTTTATGGGAATCATGCGTGTCCGCAATTTCTCAGGCGGTTCACCGGGCCTATTGACTTTGCCAAGCTATATCGGCGATGACACCTTACGTCATTTGACCAATGCCTGCATTGGTGCGGCAATCAGTATCGTGGTCACATTTATTGCGACATTATTCTTATACAAAGACCCTGTTACAGAAGAAGCACCTGAAGCAACACCAGCAGACAAAGAGCAAGAACCAACCCATCAAATCAGCGGCGCGGAGATCAAAGCACCTTTAAAAGGGGAACTAAAAAGCCTGCAAGCAGTCAATGACGGCATGTTTTCAGAAGAAATTCTTGGACAAGGGGTAGCGATCGAGCCAACCGTTGGAGAAGTGCTAGCACCAGTCAACGGGACTGTCACAGCAGTCTTTGATTCCAAACATGCCATTGGATTGACCAGTGAGGAAGGCATTGAGCTGCTGATTCACGTGGGGATCGATACAGTGCAATTGAATGGCGAAGGCTATGCCTATCAAGTAGAAAAAGGACAAAAAGTGACAGTTGGCGATCCTTTGATTACGTTTGATATCGAGTTTATCAAAGAAAAAGGTTATCCAGTGATCACGCCGATCGTTATCACCAACAGTGCAGAAGTTGGCGACATTTTGACGGCAAACAGTGGTCCGATTACGTTTGGCGATCAAATCATCAAAGTGATCGGCTAAAAAAGGAGAATAAGACATGGGATTTCCAGAAAACTTTTTATGGGGCGGCGCTACAGCCGCCAATCAATGTGAAGGCGGTTTTGATCAAGGGGGGCGTGGACTTGCCAATGTCGATGTGATTCCGACTGGCAAGGACCGACGAGCAGTCATTACCGGCAAGCGTGAGATGCTTGCCTTTGAAGAAGGGTATTTCTATCCAGCAAAAGAAGCGATTGATATGTACCATCATTTCAAAGAAGATATCGCCTTATTTGCGGAGATGGGCTTTAAAACCTATCGTTTATCGATTGCTTGGTCAAGAATTTTTCCGAAGGGCGACGAAGAAACCCCTAATGAAGAAGGCTTGCGCTTTTATGAAGAACTGTTTTTAGAATGTCGAAAATACCAAATCGAACCTTTGGTGACGATCACGCATTTTGACTGTCCGATCCATCTGATCAAAGAATATGGCGGTTGGCGCAACCGTAAGATGATTGCCTTTTACGAAAACCTTTGTCGGGCGATCTTCACTCGCTACAAAGGATTGGTGAAGTACTGGCTGACCTTTAACGAAATCAATATGATCTTGCATGCCCCGTTTCTCGGTGCAGGGCTGACCTTTGCTGAGGGCGAAAATGAAGAACAAATCAAATACCAAGCTGCTCATCATGAGTTAGTCGCTAGTGCGTTGGCAACAAAAATCGCCCACGAGATCGATCCAGAAAACAAAGTAGGCTGTATGCTGGCAGCGGCTAGTTATTATCCTTACAGCTGCAATCCGAAAGATGTCTGGGAAAGCAAAAAAAGCGATCGCGGCAACTATTTCTTTATCGATGTGCAATCGCGAGGAGAATATCCAAATTATGGTTTGAAGATGCTAGCGGAAAAAGGAATCACTTTGGAGCAAACCGCCGAAGATACGGCTTTATTAAAAGCCCATACCGTCGATTTTATTTCCTTTTCTTACTATGCCTCTCGGGTCGCTGCTTCAGAAGATTCCGGTGTTGAAAAAACGGAAGGCAACTTGTTCCCGACCATTAAAAACCCGTATTTAGAAGCGTCGGAATGGGGCTGGCAGATTGATCCGCTTGGTTTGCGGATCACGATGAATGATCTTTATGATCGTTACCAAAAACCGCTTTTCATCGTCGAAAATGGTCTAGGAGCGGTGGATACACCAAACGAAGATCGAAAAATCAATGATGTGTATCGCATCGACTATTTACGTGCGCATATCGCTGCGATGAAAGAAGCCATTGACCAAGACGGTGTTGAACTGTTGGGCTATACTTCATGGGGCTGTATCGATTTGGTTTCTGCAGGAACCGGAGAAATGAAGAAACGCTATGGCTATATCTATGTCGATCGCGACAATGAAGGCAATGGCACATTAGCCCGCAGCAAAAAGCAATCCTTTTATTGGTACAAAAAAGTGATTGCCTCAAATGGGGAAGATTTGGCTTAAGCCAGTTAACCAACGATTATTTTTAAGGAAAGAAACGCCAACGGAACAGAACTGCTCTTGGAAGCTGTCTGGTTCTGTTGGCGCTTTTCTTATTTAATGAAAGAAATTACTCTGATTCCTCCCGCTGGATCGGCAGCAGCAAGCGAACGGTGGTTCCTTCGTTGATGCGTGATTCTACAGTCAATCCGTATTTTTCCCCATAGAGCAGCTTGATACGCTGATCAATATTGTCTAAACCAATACCCGAATAGTGTTCAAAGTGGTTGGCGGTGCTGGTTGGGTGCTCTTCATTGAACCCGATGCCCGTATCGATGATCTCAATTTTCAGGCCTTCCTTACTGACGCGAGAAAAAATCTGGATCAATCCTGAATCCTCTTCGGGAAAGGCATGCAGGTAGGCATTTTCGATAATCGGTTGCAAAATCATTTTCGGTACGAGAATATCTTCACAGCCATCTTCTGAAAAAATCGTCGATTGGATGCGATTGCCGTAACGTACGTTCATTAACACGAGGTATTCTTCCACGATCGCTAGCTCATCTTTTAAGGGGACGATCTCTTTGCGGTTAAAGGTGTGCCGCAACAATTGGACAAAGCTTTCAATCGCTTGGGTTGCGGCTTCTTGTTCGTTTTGCCAGATCAAAAACTTAATGGCAGTCAATGTGTTGTAGACAAAATGCGGTTGGATCTGCATTTGCAACGAGCGGATCTCGAACTTGCGTTTTTCGGCTTCTGTAACCATTAAATGATCGACATAAGATTCTAAGTCCTCTAGCATCAAGTTATAGGCACGCCCCAATTCTCGCGTTTCGTACGTCCCGTTGATGGTGACCTTGTCGCTGAAATCGCCTTGTGTGACCGCCGGCAGCTTGGCAATCAGCTGATAAATCGGTTGGGTGATATTGCGGATGATCCAAAATGCCAGCAGACTAAAGAGTAAAATACTGACGACAGAAATCAAAAGAGCTGGCTTGATCAGATTCATATTGCGTACTAGATGCGATTCATCCAAAACATCGTAAAAAGTAAAATGATACGAATAAAGGGGCAGCTGATTGATGCTAGTATCTCTTTTGACCGTGACGAGACGATCTTCAAACGGCTTGCCTAAAAGGCTCGGATCAGAAGTAGAAAGAATTTGATTTTGTTCATTGACGATATAGATCGAGTGGAGACTGGTATCTAAGAGTTGACGATAGATCGAAGAAAAATCGGATTCTTTTAAGAAAATCAGGGCATAGCCGAAAATCGTTTCTTCTTTCATTAATTTGCGCACGTACATCAAGCCAGGGGAGTCGCTGGTGGAGGTGCTCAAGCCTTGGTCCAAGAAATAATACTGACTGATGGCGTCATTGTCATTGATCTGCTGGATAAAGGCACTGGCGAGAAAATCATCTACTGATTGATTGCGAACCGCATCGTTTTGAAAGAAAGTGCCCCCGTTGACCCCAATCAACACTAAATTCGAGGGGATGTCTTGAAACAAAGAGCGGGTGTCTTTTAATTGCTCGTTTAATTCTAAAATCGTACGGCCTTGATTCATGTCGCCTTCTAAGTATGTTTCAACGGCTTTGCTTTCATCGACGATATCAAAAATCCGATGGATATTCTCGTTCAGACGCTCATAATCTTCTTGGATTTTTTCCAGTAGCAGCTGATTGGAACTCTGGTACGAAGCAACATAGGCATCTTTCGAGCGACCATAGATTACGACGACGGTTAGCAGACAAACACTAATGACCCCGACGACAACAAAGAGGAAGATCCGACTGAATAATTCATTTTTCTGAATCCATTGGTTGATTTTCATAATTGATTCAACCGCCGATACTTCGATGGGGTGACTTGGCATTCTTTCTTAAAGATGCGAGAAAAATAGCTGATATCCGAATACCCGACCGCTTCACTGATTTCAGATAGATTCAGATCAGATTGTGTCAGTAGTTCTTTGGCTTTATCCAAGCGGGTTTTCTTTACATACTCAGAAAAGCTCATTTTCAGTTTCGCAGAAAGAAAAGCCGAAAGATAGGTGTAACTAAAATGAAAGGTTTCAGCTAGTTCAGACAAAGACAGACTTTTGGTGTAGTTGTCTTGAATAAAGCGCTGAATCGCAACGAGTAGATCATCTTCATCCAGCGGTGATAAGGTCGTCAACTGTTGACGAATATCATCAATGGTCGCCAACAACAAATCAGAAAAATCTTCCAAATACTGCACGTGACCGATGGCATGCAAAAATTCGGCTTTTAAGCGGCTAAAGCGTGGCGCAGTGGGAAATTCTTCTTCCAAGCGGGACAGTAACGTGTAAAAAATACTGCTGGCCTGCTGTTTTAAGAATGTCGGATCGACATTGGATAAGATCATGTCATTAAAATATTCCTCGATTCTGGTGATTCCTAACAAAAAGTTGTTGTCTAACAAAGCCCGTAAGAACTTCTTCGTATCAAAGCGATCACTTTCAATGTACAAAAAGAGTTCTTGTTCTGGCACCAGCCGTTGTCGTTTATAAAAAAACGATTGTCCTTGGCTTTTGGCTTTAAGCGTCACAAAATGGTCCCGCAACTGTTCAATCTTTTGAAAGGGCACACTGAGAGTAAAGAAGGCGTCTGGCTCGGTAAAACGCAATTGTTCCAACGTTTCTTTCAAAGAAGAATAAACATCCGTTCCTTCGGGATAACTAATCACTAAGCCGGCATCTTTGTTACTGGTTTGAAAAAAGAGCGTCTTTACTTGCGGTTGTGATTGAGTAAATTCCGTTAATGCGTGCAGCAGCTGATCATTGGCACGAAAGCCGCTAAAATTGGTGGTCAAAATTTGGGCTTGCTGTTGCGACTGATCTAATGCAAGGTAGTCCGCCAAAGGAGCCAACGGTTCTTCATACCCTGCTAAATAGCGATTCAACGATTCTTGCAGCTGCGTCTCCTCAGTCACGGAGCCTTTTGTATGTGACAGCTTTTGTGAGATGTTGTGCAGTGTCTTCAACAAGAGTATCGGTGTCAGTGTCGGTTTTAAAAGATAATCTACGGCACCATTTCTAAAAGACTGACTGACGTATTGGAAATCATCGTAGCTGCTCAAGACCAAAAAATGGACTTCTGGATATTGTTGTTGAATGATCGTTGTGAGTTGAAGACCGTCCATTTGTGGCATTTTCAAATCTGTGATCACGATGTCGGGATTCAGTTCATGGATCAGCGCCAATGCTTCTTGCCCGTTCGCTGCATCGCCTAAGAGACGGAACCCTTCTTGCTCCCAACGTATCATATGTTTCAATCCATCTCGGATCGTTGCCTCATCATCAACGACTAAGACCGTGCGTAAAATAGTCATGGTATCCCCCCTATATCTCTTCTTTATTATAAACGCTTTCAAAAAAGAAAGGTATTGTAACTTTTTTCTATTTTTGGACAAATTTAGTAAGCTCTTTCATAATCGTTGAATACGGTTACAAAGTCAGTGTATAGTTAGCCATGTAAATAAAAGGAAAGAGGGATAAAAATGAAAAAACTACTTGCATCGATGGTAACGGCGGCTGCAGTGCTGACTTTGGCGGCTTGCGGAAACAGCAACACAAGCTCTGGGGATTCTGGCGAGTCCTCAAACAAAGTCACGGTCTGGGCATGGGATGAGACCTTCAACATCAAGGCAGTCAATGAAGCCAAAAAAGTATATGAAAATCAAGATGTCGATGTGGAAGTCGTGACGATGTCGCAAGATGATATCGTCCAAAAATTAAATACGAGTCTGGCATCTGGAAATACGGACGGACTACCAAATATCGTTTTGATCGAAGACTACCGCATCCAAGGATACCTTTCTTCTTATCCAGATGCGTTTAGTGATCTAACGGATATCGTGAATGAGGAGGATTTCTCCAGCTATAAATTTGCGGTCAATAAAGTCGACGATGTCATTTATGGGGTGCCATTTGACAGTGGCGTTGCAGGACTATTTTACCGCACAGACTATTTAACCGATGCAGGCTATGAGCAGGCTGATCTCCAAGATATTACTTGGGATGATTTTATCAGCATCGCCAAAGACGTCAAAGAAAAAACGGGTCACGCTATGATGTCGTTAGACCCAAGCGATCTTGGCTTGGCACGAATCATTATGCAATCGGCAGGCGAATGGTATACCGGTGAAGATGGCTCCACCGTAACCATCAAAGACAATGAATCCTTCAAAGCTGGTCTAACTGTCTTAGCAACATTGTTGAATGAAGGCTTAGTTGAACAAGTTTCTGATTGGGATGGCGGGGTCAATGCCGTTCAATCAGGCAATGTCGCTTCTGCGCCAACTGGTGCGTGGTATTCCAGCACGATTCAAGGCGCGGAAGACCAAAGCGGCAAATGGGCGATCGCTCCAATCCCATCTATCGCTGGCAACAGCAATTCAGTCAATGCTTCCAGCATCGGCGGAGCAGGCTGGTACGTGATCAAAGGGGTTGACGGCGAAGAAAATGCCAAAGACTTTTTAGCCAATACCTTTGCTTCAAATAAAGAATTGATGGGTACATTAGCTACCGAGATCGGTTTGGTTTCAACCATGAATGCTGCAGAAGAAACGGAAGAATATACGTCAGGGCTTGATTTCTATGGCGGTCAAAAAGTCTTCCAAGATTTCTCTCAATGGTCACAAGAAATTCCAGCTGTGAACTACGGAAATCACACCTATGCCATTGAATCTGTCTTGACTGAAAGCTTGCAACGAGTGATCAACGGCGAAGACATCGATAAAGTATTAGAAGAAGCACAATCACAAGTGGAAGCACAAATTGCAAACTAATCGAACAACTTTGCAGAAACTCGTGAGCGATCGCGAGTTTCTGTGTTAAGGGGGAATTACAATGAAAAACAAAACAAAAAATTGGTTTGCAAACGGCAATGCCTTTATTACCTTACCCGTCATTTTGATCACGATGCTGGTCTTTATCCCGATGGTCTCGGCATTGTTCACGTCATTCCAATCAGGACCACCGACAGCGATGACCTTTAACGGTCTTGGCAACTATCAGCGGATGTTGAGCGACTCAACCTTTAAAAAAGCCTTTGGCAATACGTTTTTATACTTATTAGTCCAAGTTCCGATCATGCTCTTTTTGGCGCTGATCGTATCGAACATATTGAATGACAAAAAATTGAAATTTAAAGGGCTGTTCCGCACCGCTTTGTTTTTACCCTGTATCACATCTTTGGTTTCTTATTCCTTGATCATGAAAAGTCTCTTTTCGGCAAATGGGTTAGTCAATAACTTTTTGACACAGCTACACTTGATCGATGCACCGATCCAATGGTTGACAGATCCTTTTTGGGCAAAAGTACTGATCATTTTTGCCATCACGTGGCGTTGGACTGGCTACAATATGATCTTTTTCATCTCAGGCATGCAGAATATCGATCCAAGTATTTATGAAGCGGCAGAGATCGATGGCGCTTCAAAATGGGATCAGTTCTTCAAAATCACGATTCCCAACTTGCGTCCAATCATCCTATTTACCACGATCACCTCAACGATCGGTACGCTGCAATTATTCGATGAAGTTCAAAATATCACTGGCGGTGGACCAGCCAATGCTACGACGACCTTGTCGCAATATATCTACAATTTGAGTTACAAATTCACGCCAAACTTTGGGTACGCCGCTGCGGTCTCCTTTGTTATCGTGATTGCGATCGTGATCTTATCGATCATCCAAACGAAAATAGGAGGAAAAGAAAATTGAAAACAATCTCACTCACTTTAAAATACGTCTTTCTGGCGATTTTGGCTTTCATCTCTATTTTTCCATTTGTCTGGATGATCCTAGGGATGACCAATCAAACCTTTGATATCGTTGCTGGAAAAATCATGATTGGGGATCAATTGGTGATCAACTTCCAAAATCTCTTTTCTTCTGATTTGAATTTTACTCGAGCATTAGGCAATTCCGCAGTGATTGCCGTGATTACGACCGTCTTTGCGCTGTTGTTCTCCTCCATGGCAGGGTATGGCTTTGAGATCTATCGGACGAAAACCAAAGACTGCATCTTTAATATTCTCCTGCTGTCGATGATGGTGCCTTTTGCCGCGCTAATGATCCCGCTCTATCGGATGTTCAGCAAGCTTAGCGGCACACCAATCGGGATCAATACCTTCGCTGTCGTGATTTTGCCCTCGATCTGTACCGCCTTTTTGATTTTCTTTTTCCGCCAAAACATCAAGGCATTCCCTAGAGAATTAGTCGAAGCTGCTCGGATCGATGGCTTGAATGAACTGAGTATTTTCTTTAGAGTCTACATGCCGACGGCTAAAAATACTTATGCAGCTGCCGCGATCATTACGTTTATGGGCAGCTGGAACAATTATTTGTGGCCATTAGTTGCCTTGCAATCACCAGACAAACGGACCGTTCCACTGGTTCTTTCGGCTATGGGTGCTTCTTATACACCTGATTATGGCATGATGATGTGCGGCATCGTGATCGCCACACTGCCAACGGCCATCATTTTCTTCGTTTTACAAAAACAATTCGTCCAAGGGATGCTGGGCTCCGTGAAATAAGCGGGACATCAGCAAGCAAATACAAAGTAGAGGGTACGATATGATTCTTTTTGACAAACAACTAAACGTCTTTCATTTAAGCAACGATCAAATCAGCTATCTCTTACAGATAGAGGAAGGGGGCAATGTGGCGCACCTTTATTTTGGGAAGAAAATCGCCCATTATTCTGGTGGCTATCGCTACCCACGCCTTGATCGGTCCTTTTCACCTAATCCCCCAGACAGTAGCGATCGGCTTTTCTCATTAGACACCTTGATGCTAGAGTTTCCTGGTAATGGCTTCGGGGACTTTCGAGAAGCTGCCTATACGATTCGCCAGTCTGACGGCAGCCGAGTCAGCCATTTTGTCTTTAGTGATTACCAGATTCAACAAGGCAAACCAGCCTTAGCAGGATTGCCTCAGACCCATGGGGCCGACGACGGCATCGAAACACTGATTCTGTCCTTAAAAGATGATGTGGCGGGACTCGAACTGCAGCTGTTTTACACGATTTTTGAGGATGCGGCAGTGATCGTCCGCTCAAGCAAAGTGATCAACCACGGTAACCAGCCTGTTACGATCGAGCAGCTGGCGAGTCAAGCGCTGGATTTTCCTAACCGGCCCTTTGATTTGATCCACTTGCCGGGGGCGTGGGCGAAGGAACGCCAAATTACCCGAGAACCCATCCATCGCGGCATCAAGCGTTTAGACAGCAAGCGGGGTTCCAGCAGCCATCAGCAAAATCCCTTTGCCGTCTTGCTGGAACCTAATGCTACGGAGTTTGCTGGGGAGTGTTTTGGTTTTAGCTTGCTATATAGCGGCAATCATGAAACCATCATCGAAAAAGATCCTTACCAACAAACCCGTGTGATCATGGGGATCAACAGCCATCAATTTGCCTGGCAATTGGCGCCAACTGAAAGCTTTCAAGCCCCAGAAGCCGTGATCGCTTATAGTGAGGCTGGCTTGAATCAGCTGTCAGCCACCTATCATGATTTTTATGACGAGCATTTGATTCGGGGTAAATACAAAAAGCAAGAACGGCCGATCTTGATCAATAACTGGGAAGCAACGTACTTTGATTTCAATGAAGAAAAACTGGATGCCCTTGTTGATGAAGCCAAGGAGCTGGGAATCGAACTGTTTGTTTTGGATGACGGCTGGTTTGGTCAGCGAGAAGATGACCAAACCTCATTAGGCGATTGGTTTGAAAACGAAGGCAAGCTAGCTTCTGGCTTGGCAGGATTTGCCCAAAAAGTCCATGACAAAGGGCTGCAATTCGGGCTTTGGCTGGAACCAGAAATGATTTCTGGTGACAGTGAACTAAACCGACAGCACCCCGATTGGCTGTTACAAGTACCCAATCGCAAGCCAGCGCTTAGCCGCAGTCAGTATGTGTTGGACTTTTCTCGACAAGATGTCAGAGACCATCTCTATCACCAGTTAACCCAACTGTTTGATACGGTTGCCATCGACTATATCAAATGGGACATGAACCGCAGTCTGTCGGATGTCTATTCCTTGCTCCTCGATCCTGCCCAGCAAGGGGAGGTCGCGCACCGCTATCTGCTGGGCTTGTATGAGTTCCTAGAGAAACTGACCACTGCCTATCCGACGATCCTGTTTGAAGGCTGTTCTGGTGGCGGTGGGCGCTTTGATGCTGGCTTCTTGTATTATATGCCGCAGATTTGGACCAGCGACAACACCGATGCCATCGCCCGCCTGAAGATCCAATACGGAACCAGTCTGGTCTATCCGCCATCCACCATGGGTGCCCATGTCTCAGCGATCCCGAACCATCAGACCCAACGGGCAACGGACCTAGCGATTCGCGGCAATGCTGCGATGTCTGGCTTGCTGGGCTATGAGCTTGACTTGACACAGCTGACACAAAAGGAAAAAGCGCAGATCAAAGAACAAATCGCTTTTTATAAAAAACATCGGCGCCTGCTGCAGTTGGGTCGCTTTGTTCGACTGCTCAGCCCTTATGAAGGCAATGACACCGCCTGGCTGTATGTTTCCCCAGATAAAAAAGAAGCGATCGTCTTTTACTTCCGAGTCTTAGCCGAAGCCTCTGCACCATTGGTTACTTTAAAGCTGGCTGGCTTAGATCCTGACCTGACCTATCAAAGTGGGGAAGAGACCTTCGGTGGTGATGAATTGATGCAGCTCGGGTTCTATATCGATCCTCATTTAGCAGGGGATTACGCCACGCAGCGGTTCCATTTTGTTGCAAAAGCGCCTCACGAATGAAAATCAGCGTCCCGTCAAAGCAGCATGTTTTGACGGGACGCTTTATTGTGCTGCCGCAAGCTTTTGGCTAATGATCGGCAACTGAGAGGTTATTTTTGAACAAATGATTTATTTTTTTCTCGAGAAGTCGTATGATGAAGGAGGAGGCAGGCAGATTGCTTCTGACAATCAATAAGAGGAGGGTGTTCAACATGGACGAACAGCCACTAGGCAAGGAAACAGAAGCAGGGTTGATTGCTGCAGGATATCGGAAGTATCGTGGCGAAGCGATCGATATTTATTACAACAAAGAAATTTGCCCTCACAGCGGCAACTGTGTGAGGGGCAATCCCGCTATTTTTGAAGTTGGACGGCGCCCATGGGTGATTCCTGATAACGGGGAAGCAGCGCAAGCGGCACAAGTGATCCACACTTGCCCCAGCGGTGCATTAAAGTACATATTAAAGGAGGAAGAACCATGGAAATCTTAGAAGAAAACACTCGATTTGTGTTAAAAGACGGCGACAAAGAAATCGGTGAAATGACGTGGTCGGAAGCGGGCGAAACACGCTTGATCATTGACCATACCTTTGTCGATCCCGCTTATCGGGGCCAAGGTCTGGCCGAAAAATTAGTGGAAAAAGGGGTGGAAAAAGCCCGCAAAGAACAAAAGAAAATCATTCCTTTGTGTCCCTTTGCCAAAAAAGAATTTGAACGCAAACCGGAATATGCCGATGTTTGGAACCAATAAATAAAAAAAGACCCCCATCAGCTCAAGCAGGTACCTTTGAGCTGATGGGGGTTGTTGTTGACTGATCAATGTTGGAATTGAGCATGGTACAGGCGATAGTAATAGCCTTGTTCTGCCAGTAATTCTTCATGGGTTCCTTGCTCCACGATTTGACCGGCATCCATTACAAGGATCTTGTCTGCTGCTCGAATCGTTGATAACCGATGGGCGATCACAAAGCTGGTTTTGCCTTCCATCATTTTCAAAAAGGCATCTTGAATTTTTTTCTCAGTCAGAGTATCAACCGAACTGGTTGCTTCATCCAAAATCAGCATTGGTGGGTTACTGATCATCGTGCGGGCAATCGTCAATAGCTGTCGTTGTCCGTCAGAGATCTTGATGCCTTGATGACCGATCGGCGTATCTAGTGTTTCTGGTAAGCGCATCACATATTCATACATATAGGCATGCTTTAGGGCATCATAGATTTCTTCATCTGTGGCAGTATCATTTCCGTATTGCAAGTTTTCTCGTAAAGAGGCATCAAAGAGCCATGTATCTTGCAAGACCATTCCGAAGCTTTGCCGTAATTCTTCTCGTTTCAACTGACGAATATCGGTGCCATCGATCTTGATCGCGCCTTTATCGACATCATAGAAACGCATCAACAAATTGACCAACGTCGATTTACCGGCACCGGTTTTTCCGACGATTGCGACGGTTTCTCCAGGTTTTGCAGTAAAAGTGAAATCTTCGATCAATTTTTGACCAGGATCATAAGCAAAAGACACCTCCTCAAAGGCAATCTCGCCTTTGATCTCTCCCAGTGATTGAGATTCTTGATCATCGGCTGTTTCTGGCTCTTGATCCAACAGCTCAAAGGTTCTTGAAAGTCCAGCCAATGCCGTTTGGATCTGGGTCGTAATTCCTGACAATTCAATGAATGGTTTCGAAAACTGACTGGAGTAGATCGTAAAGCTGGAAATCATCCCAACCGTGACAGCACCTGTACCAGAAAAGTAAAGCAGACCGCCGACAAAGCCGACTGACAGATACGCCAAATGATCGACGAATCGTGAAAGGGGATTGGTCAAAGAAGAAGAAAACTGTGCCTTTTGCCCCCGGACATTCAATTCTTGGTTGATCGTTTCAAAACGGTTTTGGTTGATGGTTTCTCGATCAAAGGCTTTGACGATTTTCTGATTGCCGATCATTTCCGTAACAAAGCCAGAAATTTCGCCGACGATTTCTTGTTGGCGAGCAAAATGCGATTGAGACGTTCGTGCCACGATCCAGTTGACCAAAAAGATGATCGGGGTCGAAACCAATACGACCAACGTTAAGGGCACACTCATTTGCAGCATGACGACTAAGGCGATCAAGACGACCGAAATACCAGAGAACAATTGGTTAAAGACTGCAGCGACGGCAATGGAAATATTGTCCATATCGTTGGTAAAACGACTGACGATGTTGCCGTGGGAGTTTTGGTCATAATAGCGCAACGGCAATATATTGAGATGGGCAAAGCCTTTTTTACGCAAATCGGCGACAGATAAATACGCCACGCGGTTGCCTAGTCGCTGGATCAACCATTGACTGACCACAGTCACTAAAACCACTCCGGCAAACAAAAGCAAAATGCGATAGAGGGCGCTGAACTGCACTTGATCGGCACCTATCAGCTGATCGACGGCTTGACCGATCTGATACGTCATATAAACCGATGAAACACCAGCAGCGATCCCGAGGACAACTGCTGCCCAAGTTTCCTTCGCGTAGGCAGTCAAATAAGGGAGGTAGCGACGAAAGGCCGACCAATCGAATGATTTCTTTTTCATGCTTCTTCCTCCTCTGCCTGTGATGCCACGATTTCTTGGTATTCTTTTGACGTTGCCAGTAGGTCTTCATGGGTCCCTTTGCCTACCAAATTCCCTTGGTCTAAGACCAAAATCTGCTGCGCATCTTGGATGGAGCGAACCCGTTGGGAGATGATGATGACCGTACCACGAATGCTTTCTTTTAAAGCCATCCGCAAATCAAGATCGGTTTGATAGTCAAGGGCACTTAAAGAATCATCCAAAATCAAGATATCTGGTTTAGCGATCAATGCTCTGGCAATCGTTAACCGTTGTTTTTGTCCTCCAGAAAAGTTCTTGCCCCCTTCAAAAATCGGGGTATCCAATTGCTGCGGCAAGGCTTCAACGAAGTCGCGGCTTTGAGCGATTTCGAGTGCTCGCCAACACTCTTCATTGGTGGCATCTTTTTTGCCCCATTGCAAGTTTTCTCGAATCGTTCCCGTAAACAGCACGGCGGTTTGAGGCACCATGGCGATTTTTTGGCGTAATTGCTGTAAAGGCCATTTCCGCACATCGTGCCCGTCAACGATCACTTTGCCATCTGCCACATCGTAGAAGCGGGGGATCAATTGGGTCAAGGCAGATTTCCCGCTCCCGGTTGGTCCAGTGATACCTAAAATAGTCCCCGGCGCGACTTGGAAATCAATGTTTTTCAAGGCTAATCCGTATTCTTTTGAAAAGCGGAAATCAACGTGCTCAAAGCGAATCGCTCCCACGTTGTTTTTCGGCTGATCCATAAAGACTTCTGAAAGTTCGTCGCCGATCGATGGCTCAGTGGCTAACACTTCGTTGATCCGTGAACCAGATGCTGCGGCACGGGTAAAGATGATCACTAAGTTGGAAACCACGATCAACGCTAAGAGCATTTGATTCATGTAATTGACCAGTGCCAACACTTGTCCTTGCTGCAAATTGCCAATATTGACCTTGAATCCACCGATATAAAACAACGCGATAATGCCGACATTCATGATCAAGGTGGTGGCAGGCGTCAATAAGGCGGAGAGATTTGTGACCCGTAAATAGACATCACTTAAATCATCAGTTGCTTTATCAAAACGTTTCGTTTCCGTTTTTGTGCGGGCAAAGGCACGAATCACCCGAATCCCGCTTAAATTTTGACTCACTAGTTCGTTCAATTCGTCGAGATGAATTTGAACTTTCTTATATAATGGCACGGTTTTGGCGATGATCCAGAATAAGACGATACAAAAGAGCGGTAAGACGAGTAGGAAAATCAAGCCAGCTTGCCAATCAATGACAAAGGCCATAATCACCGAACCGATACTTAAGAAGGGCGCACGGACCACCAGCCGAATCAGCATCGCCAGAGCAATCTGCATCTGATTGATGTCGTTGGTCATTCGGGTGATCAAGGTATCTGTACCGAATAAGTTCAGTTCGCTATGGGAAAGGGTGTTGATTTTTTTCATCAAGCGATTGCGTAATTCTGTTCCGAAGCCTTGAGAAGCGACGGAAGCATAATATTGACAGATGACGGCACAGATCATGCCTACCACGGACATCACGATCATCCAGATCGTCATTTCAACGACCTTTGACCAATTGTTTTGCCGTAGCCCCTCATCGACTAAAGCGGCCATCTGCAAAGGCAGGACCAATTCAAACACCGCTTCTAAAAATTTGAAAAACGGACCAAGAATAATCTGTTTGCGATAATCCTTGGCATAGCGTAACAAGCTAATCATAAAAAACCTCCTAAATTATTTCGGATGAGCAGGATGTTCACTGGCCAAACAGGCAAAAACCAAACTATCGGTCCATTCCCCCTTGTTCCACCAGTCTTGGATAAAATGTGCTTCTTGGCGTAATCCAATGCGTTGGCAAAGCTTAGCTGAGGCCTGATTGCGGGCGTCTAGCGTCGCTTGGACCCGATGGATCTTCTGACTGGCAAACAACCAGTCCAATAATTCCTTCAATGCTTCTTGAGCAAACCCTTGTCCGCCAAATGACGGATGGAAGGCATAGCCGATTTCAACGGAAGACGGCTGACCAGTAAACCACACCGACAAATCGCCGATGACCGTTTGATCGTGTAGTACCGCCAAAGAAAGGCCTGCTTGGTCCGTCAAGGCGTGCTGTTGGCATTTTTTGGCAAAAGCTGCCACTGCCGTTTCTGTCTGCCAAGGCTCATGAAGTAAGAAACGGCAGACTTCCGCTTGACGATAAATAGCAAAGGTATCGGCAAAATCACTTTCTTGAAACGGACGGAGCAGTAAACGTTCGCTTTCAATAAAATCCATAACAGCCTCCAATTCTTTAGGGACATCTTACCATAGAATGAAATAGCCGAAAACATCCCCTGAAAAATCTATTCATTTTCTTGCAAAAAAAATGTAAATCACTTGAAAAGTCTTTTTCTAGGCAAACGAACCCTGCCAGTTGCTGCTCATTTACCACGACTGCCAGCGGGCAAGAAAGGTTTTTTGCCAATCTCCCAAGGGCAAGATCACTCGCTGCATTTGAAAACGGTAGGTTTCCCCTTTATAAGTAAAGCGAATCGGGACGAGCATCCCTACAACAGGATCTTTGTGCTGTTTTTTCAGCTCAGCAAGCGGCACGTTTTTGTGCTGCAGGACTTTTGTCGAGAAAAGATTCAATGCCAAAATCGTCAATTGCTGATCATCTAAGACGAGCAGGGTACGGCTGGTGATGGCATTGAAGGACTGCCATTTTGCATAGCCGATCACAGCTCCTTCCGTTAAATAGGGGGCTGCCAACGCTTGGAAGGTTTTTTTATTTAAAAGAAACATGGGTAGAAAACTCCTTATAAGTAAGAATCGTTTTAGGCAGAGTGTCAACCATCATCGAACAGCGTGAAGACGCTTAGTCAGTTGTAAATGGCTGCAGCATCCGCCGAACTTTTTCAGTATACGCCTGTTTGAGGGCTAACGGTTCGATTTCTTTGATGGTTGGCCCAAATTGCAAGAGAAAGTCAGCTAGAAAATCAAGCTCATTGTCGGCAATGTGTCCTTCTAAGCAAAGCTCACTAGGACGTTCCACCACTGCCATATCAGGATATTTTTCTTGCCACAAGCGTTCCTTTGCCGATAGATCAAAGCGGATGTGATAGCCCAGTGTTTGTGTCAACACTTGTTGCTGCAGCTGTTTTTCAGCTAACTGCTGCAAGGTATAGCCTGTTTTTTCAGTCGGAGCAAGTCCCTGCATTGCATCACAGCGATAGCGGCGAAAGGCCTGCTTTTGACAATCAAAGGCCAAACAATACCAGTAACCAGCACGAAAATCCAGCTGATAGGGTTGTACGGTCTTGTTCGTTTTTTGATAACGCTGATAGGTAAATTGGATGACCTGTTCTTGTACGATTGCTGAAAAAAGCGCTGAGAGGATCGGTGCACTCGTCAATTGAGGCACCCCTTGAAACGAAACCGCCGTCTCCATTTTTTCTAACCAGTCGGTATCTCCTTGATAAAAAGACTGCAAAAGTTTTCGCCGCAGCCCTTGATAGCTCCGATCAAAAGGAGAATCGGACAGTTTTTGTAAGAGCTGTAAAGCAAAGAAAAGGGTATAACGTTCATTTTTGTCAAAGTACAAGGGGGTCAGTTGATTTTTTAAGATCTGATAGCCGCCATAACGACCGGCTTCTACCACGAGAGGCAAGCCCAGCTCTTCCAACGATTGGACATCGCGGACGGCTGTGCGTTTTGAAATCGCAAAGGTTTCCATCAAATCAGCTAGATGAAAAGTGGTTTTTCCTTGTAAATACAATAGCTCCTGAGTTAAACGTTCTGTTTTTTTCATTTCTTTCTCCAATGGTGCCAAGTTTTGGCAATATTCACAGTTACACTTATGGTAACAAGAAAAGGAGGAACCAACAAATGATCGAACCAAAAATCGCTTTATTTTTGACCTTAGACGGCAAAGCCCAAGAAGCCATCCACTTTTATCAGGAAACATTAGACGCGACCCTCTTATTCGCCATCACCAACCAAGAATATCAAAAAAAACTTGATCCAACGCTGGAGATTCTTGCAGGTCAAGAACAGTATCTTTCTCATTCCATCCTACAAATCGGAGATTTCCAGTTGCAGCTGGCTGACAATCCATTGATCGAAGGGGAGCCCATTCAAGCAGGGAATCACTTATCCTTGAGTTTGACGATAGACGACACCAAAACAGCTCAAAAGCTTTATCAACGACTAGTGGAAAAGGGCAGTCAGGTGATCCAGGCACCTAGTGAAAATCCGTTTGCGTTTTTTTATGCAAGTGTTCGCGATCCATTTGGTGTAATTATTCAGCTTACTGTCGAAAAAGAAGTTGATCCATCAAAAAAGGGTGAATGAAAAAAATCGTTTTTTAATAAAATATCCATAGAAGTTGACTAATTATCCAGCTTTCTTTCATCATCAGAATTATTTTTAAGGAATGTTTAAAGGACTTCACAGAAAAAGAATAAAACTTCTTAAAAAAATAGGCGGATCGCAAAAATTCTGGTACAATCGGGGAGAGCAATTCAGGAGAAATGAAGGAGGCACTATGGATAGAAAGACGAGATATAAACAGCAAAGAGCCCACAAAGCGCGCAACAAACGCGTGATTATTGGAGGAATCTTTCTTTTCGCCATTGCAGGCATCGTTTTATTTGCCGGCTATACGTATTATGCAGCAAAAAATTCAGTGGATAAAATGTTTAAAGAATCCGCTGTGATAACCTCTAACAAAGAAAAAGAGGATGGATCACTCAAAACATCCGATGTAAGTTCCAAATTCGGAGTTTTATTGATGGGTGTCGATAATGATGAGGAACGTGAACAAACAGATCATTTAGACAGTGCACGTACAGACAGCTTGATTTACATGGTTTATGATGGCGAAAACAAAAAAATCGATATGGTGAGCATCCCGCGGGATATTTGGACGAATATCTATGATGGAACTGGAACGGGTACAATTTATACGACAGCAAAAATCAATAGTGCCTATACAGTCGGTGAAGAGGATGCAACAATCGAAACCGTTCAAAATTATTTGCAGCTCCCAATCGATTACTACGTAAACGTGAATTTTATTAGTTTTAAAAAAATTATTGATGCAATTGGTGGTGTAACTGTAAATGTCCCTTACGACATAAATCAAGATTATGCCGCAGATAACTCTGGGGAAACATTGATTCCGGAAGGTCGTCAGTTGTTGAACGGTGAGCAAGCTTTGATTTTTGCGCGTATTCGAAAAATGGATACCGATGTTGATCGGGGAAATCGTCAGCAAGAAGTCATTGAAGCAGCAATTCATCAGGCTTTAAAAATTAATAACGTGACGAAATATCAAGAAATTTTAGATTCTGTAAGTAATGACGTAAATACAAACTTTAAATTTGAAGATTTAGTTTCCCTTGCTGGAAATATGATTTCAGGATTTGAAATCAATAGTCATACCTTTGAATGGTATGATGGGGAGTCTTACGATGGTCAGTCCATTGTGTACATCCAAGACTACTCTTACAATGAAATCCGAAACGACATGCTTAAGGCATTAGGCAAGCAGACAGAAGAACAGAGTACCCAAAATCAAAATACAGATGCTCAGACAGGGTACGACGATGGGTCTCAAGGCACAGGCTATGGCAGCGAGTACGGTACTGACAACGGAACGGGCTATGGCACGGAGTATGGATCAGATTCAAATTATTAATGAAGTATTATTGTCAGAAGCAAGCCAGGAGAAATCCTGGTTTTTTTGCGTTCAAGAGGGGAGTAAATGGTAAATCTTTATCACAAGCCACTTTCGTTTTCATCTAGGAAGTGCAGTGCTATGCTTATGAAAAGAGACAGCTTGTTGCAGCGAGTCCGACACCGAAGGAGGAACCATGATGGAAAAACAGCAAGAGCAAAAAGCCCGTAGAATCGTTTTGCTGACCCACGTCTTAGGGTTGATCATGAAATCCATCGGCTACTTCTTTAGCGGCAGTGCTGTCTTGATGAACGAAAGTATCCATAGTCTGATCGATTGCATCAATCAAGGACTTCTAGCCATCGGTGAAAACCGAGCACAGCGAGGACGCAGTGAACTGCATCAGTTTGGTGAAGGACGAGCGACCTATTTTTTTAGTACTGTAGTTGCCATGACAGTTTTTTTAGGTGGTGGGATTTTAGCGGTTGTTGAAGCCAGCCGTGATCTGCTAGACCCAACCCACGAAGTGGAGCAGATCCAGCTGGTGGCAGCGATCTTATTTGTCAGTTTGTTCATTGAAGTAACGGCTGTTCAAGAGGGCTGGCAAGAAGTCAAAGAACAAAACAAGCAAAACCAGCCCCTCGTCCGTTTCTTAAAAGAAAGCCGCGATTCCGATCTGCTTTTAGGCTTCACGGAAAATTTGTTTGCCTTAGGTAGTGTGACGATCGCCATCGCAGGAATCTTATTGACCGCATTGACGGACAATCCAGTATTTGATTCCCTCGGCGGCATTTTAGGTGGATTGTTGCTGATTGCTGCTGCTGTCTTTTTAGCCAAAGAATTTTATAGCCTCTTGATTGGTGAAGGCGCTTCTGCTTCTGATTTAATGGCGATCAAACAAATTTTAGCCGATCCTGCCATCATTCAAATCAAAGATTTGCGAACCCTCCATCTAAGTCCAGAAGAACTTTTGATCGTCGCCGACCTTACCTTGAAGCTAGGACCCGAAGAACCAAGCGTATTTATCGATACCATCGAACAGCGGATCAAACAGGCTTTGCCTGATCTGCGAGTCTATTGCTACATCGAGAGTGAGGAAGTTCCCTCTTAAATTAGAATAGATACGAAGTATTCCTCGGTTGGTGATTTATCATTCAAACGAGGAATGCTTTTTTGGGGTATTGGCGTGCTTGTTTTATATGAACACAATGGATCAATGGCTTGTTTTGCTTCAACCTTTTCTGGCGATCAGGAAGGAGAATGTCAGCGAGAGGTCGTAATTCAATTGTTTTTTTAGCAATAAACACTTTTTTTGTTCAAAAGTTTGTTGTTTTTTGTTAAAATAAAGTAAGGACAGCAAGCGTTCTCTTTTTAAAGTTATTTTTTTGCTAGAGTTGTAACATTGTAAATCACAACATAGCAGAAGCTTAGTTTATTAAGAAAACACCGAAACGAGTACCTGTTTGGCATTGCTGACATGCTGCCCAATCGTCACCAAAAGCGGTGGTGCTAATTTTGTTACGACTGTTTTTTTACACCACTTGTGAAGCAAAATCCTTTGCGAACATCTTCATCCATGATAGGTTAGAAGTAGGCCGGATGGTTTTTTCACAAAGTACGTACATAGAAAGATCACTTGCGACGATTAAAAGAAGCGACTTCATTGCTCGCAAAATGATCGATGCTCAACACACATACCTTTTCCCTCAGCCAGTCAACCTGCGCTTGCTTTTCTTATTGGTTATATTCCCTTCACTCAGCAATTGCCTGAACCGATTCAAATCAAAAAATGACTGTGCAAGGTATCTGTACCGATTTATCCCTTCAGAAACGTGGAAACCCTCGGCAAGAAGTTTATAATTTAAAGGAGGAATTTGATGGAAAAATTTTTCCAGCAAAAGACTGAAGAGACCTTGAAACATTTTGAAAGTGACCGCAAGCAAGGCCTAAGCGGGAAAGAAGCCGACAAACGCTTAGAAAAATACGGAGAAAACACGATCCAGCAACAAGAATCCCTTTCTGTATGGGAATTGCTGTGGCATAACTTGAACAACTTGATTGTTTATTTATTGCTAGCAGCTGCGTTACTCTCTTTTGCGATGGGGGAAACGATTGAAGGAATTGCAGTATTGATTGCCGTGGTGATTGCTGTAATGACAGGTTTTATCACAGAATTACGAGCACAAAAATCAATTGATTCTCTTCAAAGCATGATTTACACTACCGCAAAAGTGATTCGTGATGGAGAAGTAATGGAGATCGAGTCGGCAAAAATCGTTCCAGGCGATATTCTCGTTCTGGAAGAAGGGGATGCCATTGCGGCAGATGCCCGCTTACTTGAAACGAGCAACTTTGCCTGCATCGAATCAGCGCTGACCGGTGAGTCAGAAGCTGTTGAAAAAGATGCACGAGAAACCTATGAAGAAGATGTTCCACTAGGCGATCGCCGCAATGTCGTTTTTGCAGGAACTGCGGCAACTCGGGGAAATGCCTATGCTGTAGTGACAGAAACCGGTATGAAGACTGAGGTCGGAAAAATCAGTGACATGCTGACGGGTGACAAAAAGCGTCAAACGCCGTTAGATATCGAATTGGACAAGCTAGGAAAAGCAATCATTATTGCCGCGCTTTTTGCTGCGGTGGCAGTTTTGATCGCTGGGGTCTTGACGAATCAACCATTTGTCGAAATGATCCATATCTCGATTATTTTGGCGGTCGCAGCGATACCTGAGGCAATGCCAGCCGTTTCGACCATCACATTGTCCCGAGGCATGCGGACGATGGCCGAGCACAAAGCACTGGTCAAATCGTTATCAGCTGTTGAGACCCTGGGCGCCACCAGTATCATTGCCAGTGACAAAACGGGGACGCTGACAGAAAACCAAATGACGGTTGCTGAGATCATTTTAGGTTCAGGAGAAATGTTCAAAGTGACAGGAAATGGGTATGAACCCAACGGGAAATTTTACAAGGCAGACTCGGAGGATGAAACCGAGATCGATGCAGCCAATCATGATGCGCTGCAAGGGATGATCGAAAATGGTGCTTTATGTACCACCGCCACTTTACGTGAAAACGAAGGGCAATACGAGATCCTCGGTGATCCAACAGATGGGGCGTTCGTCGTTTTAGGTCAAAAAATCGGCATCGATCGCCAAAAAGAGCAGGACAGCGGGCTGAAGAAAATCGCAGAAATGCCCTTTGATTCCGACAACAAATACATGGTGACCGTGTATGAAGGAGAGCAACGGACATTGATCATCAAAGGGGCACCAGATGTCTTAATTGATTTAGCTGATGCTGATGCCACAGAAAAAGAACAACTTCATGAATACAATGACACGTTAGCCAGTCATGGGCAGCGGGTGATCGCTGTCGGTTGCATCAAGGATTATCAAGGTGGGACGGACGAAGCAGAACTGAAAGCAGCATTACAGGAAATCAAGATCCAAGGCTTTGCGGGCATCGTCGATCCGCCACGAACAGATGTCAAAGAGGCAGTGAAGGTCGCCCAAGAAGCGGGGATCCGAGTGAAGATGATCACGGGGGACCATCCGAAGACGGCATCCATGATCGCCAAAGAAATTGGCTTAAAAGATCATGAAAAAACCATGACAGGTCGCGAGATCGATGAATTGGCAGGGCAGGAAGGCTTTAACGAAAAAATCGAAGAAGTCGCTGTCTTTGCTCGAGTCTCTCCAAAAAATAAATTACAACTTGTGGAAGCCTTGCGTGAAGAAGGCGATATCGTTTCTATGACTGGCGATGGCGTTAACGATGCGCCGGCACTCAACGGCGCCGATATCGGGATCGCCATGGGGATTCGTGGGACAGAAGTAGCCAAAGAATCTTCCGATATGATTTTAACGGATGACCGTTTTGGAACAATCGTCGATGCCATCAAAGAAGGACGCATCATTTTTGACAACATCAAAAAATATGTTTCTTTCTTATTCTCATGTAATATGGTTGAGATCGTGACGATCTTTTTAAGTGTCATCTTCTTGATGCCAATGCCGATCCAACCGCTGCATATCCTTTTCTTAAATCTAGTCATCGATATTGCGCCAGCAATGGCGTTAGCCTTTGAACCAGCAGAAGACGATATCATGAAACGTCAGCCACGGTCGAAAGCTGATGGCCTCGTCAACAAACGCTTCTTAGGACGCATCATTTTAAGTGGTGTTGTGATTGGTCTGGTGGCGTTTGGCTTCTTCAATTTCTTGATGTTGACGGATCACGAGTTGCTTTATGCACAAACAGCGACCTTTACCTTTATGGCAGTAGCACAATTGATGCATATTTTCAACGTTCGTAAGAGCAGCGGTTTTGGCTTAGACAAAACTCTCTTGAAAAACAAACCGTTGATGGGGGCATTGCTCCTTTCCGTAGGTTTACAGCTTTCAGCAGTCTATGTACCGTTTATGAATGAGCTATTAGACACGATGCCAATTCAAGCCGGCACGTGGGGGATCATCTTCGCTGCTGCAGCGATCTCTACACTGATTGTGATGGGCTTGAAGAAACTCTTCCAATTAAAATAAAATAAATTCTCCAGTATTTTCTCAATACCGGAGTAACGAAGACCCGCAGCCTAATGGCGCAACTTCGCCAAAGGATTCTTGATTCGATCCTTGATGAAGTTCGCCTAGCTGCGGGTCTTTTTTGCTTACTCTTTACAAGCAAAAGAAAATGATTTATACTTGACTAGTCAACAGTTGACAAGTCAATGATGAAAGGAGCGGTTTATGCAATGAATTTACGTGAGCTAAGCGGATTGCTGTATCGGATGAAAATCGTGAATCAAGAATTAACGGCGATCTTTGAAAAAGAGACTGGCTTTAGTCTGACCCGTTATCAGTTGCTGCAGTTTTTGAATGAGCAAGGACGCTGTACCCAAAATCAAGTACAGAATGAATTGAAGATCGATAGTGCAGCGGTCACTCGGCATTTGAAGATTCTCGAAGAAAAACAATTTGTGACACGGGAACGAAACAAAGACAATAACCGCGAGATTTTTGTTTCTTTGACACCGAAAGCACAAGCCGATTTGGCTAGTTGTGCTTCAAAGCATGCCAGCTCTGAGGAGTCGTTAGGCATCAATTTGACCGAAGAAGAAGAAGCCCAGCTTCTAACATTACTTATGAAATTAGTTCCATGAAAGAAGGCAAACCCATGACAGAATACAGCAATAACAATTTTTCAGAGATCACCTTTGGCCGAAAATCGGTTCGTGTCTATGATGAAACCTACAAAATCCCCCATGAAGAAATGTTGACCATGATCCAAGAGTCAACGACAGCACCTTCCTCAGTCAATATGCAGCCTTGGCGCTTTGTCGTTGTGGAAAGCGATGAGCAAAAAGCAAAATTGAAACCGTTGATTCGTTTCAACGTCCGACAAAATGATACATCTTCTGCAATGGTCTTGATTTTTGGCGATATGCTTTGTCATGAACTAGGAGAAGAAATTTATAACAAAGCAGTAGCAGAAGGCAAAATGCCAGCGGAAGTACGTGACCAACAATTAGCAGCGATCATTCCTCATTACGAAAATCTTACAAAAGAACAAATGAATGATGTGGTGAAGATCGACGCTAGTTTAGCAGCGATGCAATTTATGTTAGTTGCGCGGGCGCATGGCTATGAAACCAACCCAATCGGCGGCTTTGAAGCAGATCAATTAGCAGAAGCTTTTGGCTTAGACAAAGAACGTTATGTTCCTGTCATGATCCTTTCAGTCGGAAAAGCCAAAGAATTAGGCTATGAATCCGTTCGGTTAGACGCAGAACAAATTACGACATTTCTATAAGAGGAGGGAAAACGATGGAAATCATCAATGCAACGTTTTACATCAAAGAAGAAAAGCGGGCAGATTTTTTAGCCGCTGTTACCCCATTAATAGCATCGGCAAGAACTGAGGATGGCTGCCACGGCTATCATCTCTATGAATCATTGGAAGAAAACAATCAGTTTGTCATGGTCGAAAAATGGGCGAATCAAGAAGCGATCACCGCCCACAATCAAAACCCGCTGCTGCAACAATTATTCCAGCAAATGCCTGACTTTGCAGCCAAACCGAGCGAGATCATTGTCGCTCAACAAGGAGAATAAAGATGACGATTTTATCGACGATTTTAATTGTACTGGTTGCCTTAGAGTTTTTCTATATTCTCTATTTAGAAACATTTGCCACTACGTCCAAAGCAACGGCGCGGGTCTTCAACGTGACGAAAGCAGAACTTGAACGACCGATCGTTGTGACCTTGTTCAAAAACCAAGGGGTTTACAATGGACTCATTGGTTTGGGGTTACTGTATAGTATTACCTTTGCTTCAGCACCATTGGAAATCAGTCGCTTGTTGCTGATCTACATTATCTTAGTAGCTGCATATGGCAGTGTGACTAGCGACAAGAAAATTATTTTGACCCAAGGCGGTCTAGCGATCCTTGCCTTGCTGTCCACCTTTTTTTAACCAATAAAAGAAGAAGCCCCCTAATCTAAGAAAGCCTTTCTATACAATAGAAGCTTTCTTAAATCGGGGGCTTTTAATGTTTGGGCAAAGAGTACTCAGAACGTGAAAAAAATGATAGGATAAGAGAAGGGACTAACGATTTTCTGGACGTAAACTGGTTGCCGCAAATAAGGCTTTTACTAGAATGGGTGTTAAGATCGCAGCTGTGATCACCTCAGAGATTCCATTCGTTATAGCAATTCCACCGAGGGTCACGAATAAAGCCGAAGCATCGACACCATAGGTATTGGCAACTAAGCCAGTATATAAGGTTCCCATTAGGGTTAAGACCAAAACTGTATTGGTGATGGTCCCAAAGATTGCTGCAACAATCGAAGCAGCGACGACTTTTTTGGTCTTTTTGTAAATGATCGTAAACAAGAGACCAGCCACTAAGCCAACCAACACACGGGGAACCACCGAGATGATTGGGTTGGTGAAAACGGCAATGTCCAAGGGCGTTGTCGGAGAAGTAAACGCACGGATCATGGTAAAAACACCCCAGACTAAGCCGATGAACATCCCGTCTTTTGTCCCTAAAACGATGGCAGCGACGATCACCGTGATATGGATGATCGTTAAACTAGTGATACCGATCGGAATAAATCCAAGGAAAGGTACCATCGTCTGTAAAATAATAATAGCAGTCAAAATGGCACGAATGACAAGGCGATAGGTTTTGCTTTTTGTATTCATTGTAAAAACTCCTTTTTTTATAATGACACTCGTGTCATTTTTAAGTTAGGTTGATTATACAACAAAATGACACGAGTGTCATTAATAATGTGATGAAAGGAGCCAAAAAAATGGCGAAGAAGCAGCAGAGCGAATTGACTACAGCGGAAAAGAAAAAACAACAAAAGCGTGATTTGATTCTTGAAAGTGCCAAAGTCGTCTTTAGTAAGAAAGGTTTGATTGATGCGACAATGAAGGACATTATCGAAGAGTGCGGCATTAGTCGCGGCGGCATTTATTTGTACTTTCGTTCGGTGGATGAGATTTTTTTGGCAGTGTTAGAGCAGCGTTCCAAACGAAAATTTGATGATGTACGAGAGATGATCATGGAGCAAGTACCCTTTGAAACGATTTTAAACAAATATTTTTCCGACCATCGCAAGCGTCTACTCCACAGCATTTCTGACGGTATGCTGCGAGCCGTCTACGAGTATTACTATACGCATAAAACCGAAGCCTCCAGTTCACTGCAGCAAGCTCAACTCGCTGAGACGAAACGGACGATCCATGAGATTTTTCAAGTGGGCGTTCAGCAAGGTGTATTAAAAGATGAAAACTTGGCAGTGATTGCAGAAAACTATATGTTCGTGATTGAAGGATTAGGGATTTTGGCTCTGACCGGTCACATCACAGAACAGACCATTGATGACCAAATCGCCGTAATGAGACAACTACTCCCTTATCGTGAATAACACAGACAAAAAAAACTCGCTCTTTTCTAGAAAACACTAGGAAGGAGCTTTTTTCGTCTGTTTATAACTTTGTGAATCAAGCATATTTTGCAGAAAATTAATGTAATAAAAGTGAAATCTACAACATTATTTATTTTTTCTTAAGAAAAAGGACTTTTTCTATGAAGTTTTCTTGAACAGTTGATACATAGGGATTCACTCGGCGTGTCGGCGGGATAGGAGTGGGGAACATGTAATAAAAAAACAGAGCTTATTTATGTAACTAAAATGTAAATCGCTTACGGATTGGGTTTGTTGCTGAACTATGGTAAAATGAAAATGGTCAAATAAATGAAAAAAAAGTTTTAAAATTGAATTTGGAGGATCAGATGAAGAAGAAAATCTTTGCAACAGTGTGTATGTGCGGCATTGTATTGTCATCATTCGGCGGACCTGTGACCGTTTTTGCTACGAATCACGATCAATTGATCGAACAAAAAAATAACGAAATTGATCAGTTGAGACAGCAACGTCAAAGCGTACAAGGGGAAATTGACGGATTGTCTGCAGAAATTGATTCGTTAAATCAAGAAGCAGCAATCATTTTAGCGCAGCAAAGTGATTTGTTGCAAGCGATCGAAGGATTGGATCAGGAAATCAGTCAGTTAGAAGAGCGCATTGCCAAACGCTCAGAAAACATTGAAAAGCAAGCCAGAGAAACACAAGTTAATGGAAAAGGCGACCATTTTCTAACAGCGGTACTAGAGGCGGACTCTGTCAGTGATCTAGTCGGTCGTTTGCATGCGATGACGACGATCATTCGAGCGAATAATGAAGTGATCGAACAGCAAAAAGCCGACCAACAAGCTGTTGAACAAAAGCGTGCGGAATCACAAGAAAAAGTGGCAGAATTGCAAGCAGCACAGAGCCATCTGGAAGCACAAAAAGGTGTTTTGGAAGCAAGCCAAGCAGAATTAAATGTCTTAGTTAGTAATTTAGCCTACGAAGAAGCAACGAAAGAAGAAGAAAAAGAACAGCTGCGTGCGGAAAAAGAAGCCTATGAAGCGGAGCAAGCGAGAATTCGTGAAGAAGCTGCCCGAGTAGCTGCTTTACAAGCCCAAGCGGAACAAGCGGCGCAACAGCAGGCAGAACAAGCTGCAGCGGAAGAAGCAGCCTTGAATGAAGCAGCTGTTCAAGTAGAGAGCACAGAACCTGACGCAGAAACAGAGAGCCCAGCGCCAGTGGAAGAGCCAGAAGCACCAGCAGAAACGCAACCAGAGGAAACGCAAGAATCTGAACCGGTTGAAACACCAGAGGTTCCAGAGGAAACACCAGTAGATACACCAGAAATTCATGAGCCAGAAACACCAGTGACACCTGCAGCACCGGAGACGCCAGCGGACAGTGCACCTGCAGTTCCTGCACCAACGCCAGCACCGACGCCAGTTACACCAACACCGGCGCCAACGCCTGCTCCGTCACCTGCACCGATCGTGACGCCGCCAGCACCTTCTGCACCAGCATCAACAAATGGTGCTGCAATCGTGGCAGAAGCCTATAAGCATATCGGAAAACCCTATGTGTGGGGTGCCAAAGGACCGGACAGCTTTGACTGTTCTGGGTTTACTCGCTATGTCTTTTTACAAGTAACAGGGAGAGATATTGGTGGATGGACGGTGCCACAAGAAACAGCCGGTACAGTGATTTCCGTTAGCCAAGCACAACCAGGAGATCTTTTATTCTGGGGTTCATCAGGTAGCACCTATCATGTAGCCATTGCTTTAGGTGGCGGACAATACATTCATGCACCACGCCCAGGACAAAATGTTTCTGTTGGCAGCACCGCTCATTTTACACCTAGCTTTGCAGTAAGAATGTAAGAAGTAGCTAGCTGTAGTTTTAAGGAGAGACAAATGGAAGAAAGAAAACAACTTCGTTATCGTGCGAAGAAACAAAAAAGAGGGCTTCTTTACCGTAAAAGTGCGGCGGCAACCGCTGCACTTGTTAGTACGGTGAATATTTTGCCGATGAATGTTTTAGCAGATACACTCGAGTCAGCAGAAGCCCAAAATGGTGTTCAAGTAGTTGAAACAGCAGAGTCAACCCAAGACACATCGACGCATGATTCAGTGAGCATTGTAGAAGATCAAGAAGTGAACGAGGGATCACCAGCAACTCAAGATAGTACCGATCCATCAGAAGCTGAAAGTGCGGATGGAGTAGACATCCAAGAGGTACCCGAAAATGCACCAGCAGATGATGCTTCTGAACAGAATGAAGCAGAAACCGATAGTGATATTCCTGTTCTGTCAGAAGAAGAGCGGATCGCCATTGAAACGAAGGTCATGCCCAACTATAACAATCCAATGGCACGTTCCAACAATCAGCAAGCATTTATTCAGCAAGTAGGACCAATGGCACAAGAAGTTGCCGGGGCAAATGACCTCTACGCTTCGGTCATGATTGCCCAAGCGATCTTAGAATCGGGTTGGGGGCAATCCACGCTGACCACTCTTGCAAATAATATGTTTGGTATCAAGGGATCTTACAATGGACAATTTGTAGAGATGCAAACCATGGAAGATGACGGGAATGGCAATCTCTATCCGATTATTGCTAGGTTTCGTAAATACCCCTCATTAAAAGAATCTTTTCAAGACAATGCGCATGTTTTGAGAACTACCTCATTTTCGCCGGGTGTTTTCTTCTACCATGGGGCATGGAAGTCTAATACAAATTCTTATCGTGACGCGACTCAATGGCTGCAAGGACGTTATGCCACCGATACTTCTTATGCAAGTAAGCTAAACAACTTGATTGAAACGCACAATTTGACCCAGTACGATACATCAAGTGGTGGCGGTTCAAATGATAACAATGATAACAACAATAACAATTCTGAACAGGCGATCGATAAGCAATTCAGAACAAATGCAGCACTCAATATCCGTTCAGATGCTTCCACCAGCGCCTCGATCGTGGGTTCATTGGCTGCCAACGCAACATTTGAAGCAGTAGCGCAAAAAAGCGGCACCAGTGTGAACGGCAATACGACGTGGTATCGAATTCAAGGACGTGGTTGGGTAAGTGCCGCTCACGTGACGGAGATCTCATCGAATACGGGTGGGAATGATAACAACAATAATAATGATAATAACAACGATAATAATAACAATAACAACAATGCCGAACAAAGCATCAACAAAGAGTTTCGCACCACCACCGCCTTGAACATCCGTTCCGACGCATCGACTAGCGCTTCTGTTGTCGGCTCCTTGGCAAGCAATGCAACATTTCGAGCAGTCGCTCAAAAGACGGGAACGAGTGTCAACGGCAACAATGTGTGGTATCGAATCCAAGGACGCGGCTGGGTGAGCGCTGCGTACGTGACAGAAGTGACCGCTGGAAGTAATAGCTCTGAACAAAGCATCAATAAAGAGTTTCGCACCACCGCAACATTGAATATTCGCTCTGATGCGTCTACCAGTGCTAGAATTGTTGGATCTTTGTTAAACAACTCCTCTTTTCGCGCAGTTGCGCAAAAGACCGGAACCAGCGTCAATGGTAACAATGTCTGGTATCGAATTGAAGGGCGTGGCTGGGTAAGTGCAGCGTATGTTCAAGAAACGAACGCTTCCTCATCAAACAGCACCACCTATACCGTGCGTTCGGGAGACACTCTATGGGGGATTTCGCAACGCTATGGTGTGACTGTCAATCAGTTGATGCAGTGGAATAATCTTTCTGGCTCATTGATTCTTGTAGGGCAACGACTTGTAGTCCGTAGATAAAAAGAAAAAACATCTGCAACCATTTTTGCGGCTATTTGCCAAAATGGGTGCAGATGTTTTGTTTATTCTTCTTTGAAGCTGTTCATGATCGCTGTTAGTTCCTCTTTTGAAGAGTCGTATAAGCTTTCTAACGTCCAACCATACAACTGAACGTAATTATTTTCGGTTTCAAGTACATAATAAATATAGTGGATATTTAGCCCTTCAACTGTCGCTGGGAAATCAACGAAATAGGCCTTCGTGTCAGGAATTGGTAAAAAGGTGGCAGTCGTATCGAAGCTCGTTGCCAAATTTTCTTGAACCAATCCGAGATAAGTTTCTAAATCGGCAAAATCTTGTTTCGATTCAACGACTGCAGCTAAGTATTTTGTTTCTAACGCATCGGACAACATGAAATCATTGTCAGGATTCAATGAAGTGAAATCAGGTACCTCTTGCCAATTGCTAGGTAAATCGATGGTATAGTTTGTTCCGCTCACGCCTGTGATGGTCTGTTCCGAACTTGGTAAAGCCGCTTCGCTCGAAGAGACCGTCGATTCTTGGGCGACTTCTGTTGTCGAAGTCATAGATAAGCTTGTAGCACTTGCATTTTCCGTACTTTCTGAAGCTGGTTTCTCCTCTTTTGGCGTGCAGCCAGCAAAAAGAAGTGTGAACCCCAATAAACTAAAAACAACACTTTTTTTCATTATTTTCACGTTCCCCTTTGTTTTTTATTTTCAAATAACCAACATTATTTAGTTAATCGTATAATAGGAAAGGAAATAACGCAATAAAATATTCTCAGTTATTGCATGAATCGAAAAAAATAAAGGAATGTTAAATAGTAAATTTAAAAAAATGAAGCGGAAATAACTGACTATTAACGCTTATTTTCACTTTTTTCTTAGATTGATGCAAAAGTTGATTATAAATACGGGGCGACTTTTGCTATGCTTTAGAAAAGAAAGGAAGCATTAAAAGAATAGTGAAGTTAAAAATTGTGTCGGTTATATCTATAAAATAATAGTGTGTTTTTTATGTATCTATTTGTTTTGAATAATTGTCAGAATTTTGTTGCGAAATACTATGGCTTCTTTCGATACAAAAAAGGCGACATCAGCAACAGTCGGATAGAGAAAGATAGCTCAAAGCGGCGAGGAAATAGAAGAAACATAGGATCAACGTTTAAAAATAATGGAACTAGGGGGAAGGAAATTGTTTTATCAATCAGTAAATGAGTATCTAGTAAAAATGAGAGAAGGATTATCTGCTGAAACCATTAAAGGTGAAATGCCATCAGTCTATGCATACTGGTTAGCACAGGAAGCAGAATTGAAAAAAATATTGAAAAACAAAGACATGGCTTTTTGGATGGACATCCAACGAGTTCTCTTGATCGATGCAAAATTAGTATTACTTCGCAGTTACATCAATGACTACGATTTTCACGGATTTTCCGAAGATGAGATCATTGCCAATGTGGAACAAGATCATTTTACCTTTAACAAAGAACTGTGTGGCTATAGTTTGAAAGAACAGGTGCACCCATCAATTATTTTTGGTGATCAATAAGCAACAAAAAAGACCGTTCAAACGAGGAATAAGCTCCTACACTGATTCAAAATAAGACCGATTGATTTGTGGTATGATTGTGATGACAAGTACGATTGCACAGATCATTGCAACAGTTTGAAAAGGAGCGGAGAGGTATGGTTCAATTTGAACGGATCATTTTATTGTTTTTCTTGTACTCATTTATCGGATGGCTTTGGGAAACCATTTATTGCTCACTAAAAGCCAAGCACTTTGTGTATCGGGGCTTCCTTATTGGTCCGATCACACCCATCTACGGCTTTGGGATTCTTGGCGTTGTCTATTTTTTACGGCCATTGCATGAGCAAGTGATTCCACTGTTCTTTGCGGCAGCGTTGTTGGTTACCGTGCTTGAATATGTGACAAGTTATTTACTTGAGCGTTTTTTTCATGCCTCATGGTGGGATTATAAAGAAGTCCCATTGAATATCAATGGACGGGTGGCATTGCCGATTTCTCTTTTTTGGGGCGTGTGCTGTGTGCTGATTGTTCGATTTGTTCATCCGCAAATGCTGGAGATTGTTCAAACATTGAGTGCTCGAGTCGGATTCTTATTGCCAGTTTTCTTATTAATGGTTCTCTCTTTTGATATGGGCTATACCCTAGCTAACTTGGTTGCCTTTCAGAAAGCGGTGCAACAGGTCAATCAAGCCTTTGAACAGCACAAAAAAGAATTGGCTGAAAATATTGAGCAATATAAAAACGATTGGCAAGGGCGCTTCGCAGCGTTTCCAGAAGAATGGCGCGTTTTAAAACAAAATCTACCGAGATTGAATTTCCATCAAAGAAGACTCTTAAAAAACTTTCAAAAGTTAGAAATCAATCAGATAAAAAGCAGTCAGGAATTGTCTCGATTTATTGAAGCCATTCGTAAGAAAAAATAGGTTTGTTACGGTTAGATTACAAATAATAAACCCTTATCAATGCTGATTCTTCCCACTTCTGACTAATTTCAGTCGGAAAAGACGATGAAAACACCCACTTTTACGATAATTTGTAATAAATTGTAAAGGTCCTGCAATAAAATTCTTCTTAAGAATTTGTATAATAGGATATGTTGGAAACCATAGTGAGAAGTGAGGGAATTTTTTGAAGGCAAAGAAACTACGAACAATCGTTGTCGCTGTCTTTGCGGCAGGAATCGTTTCTCCAATCTTTGCGCAGGCTGAGTCACTTGAATCATTGCAAGAGCAAGAAAGTGCCGTCATGCAGCAAAGTCAGGAAATCAGTACGGAAGTACAGATTGCATTGACTGATGTGAATGCGAAATACAGTGAGGTAGAAGAGCTAAAAGCTCAAATCGCTGAAAATGAAGAATCATTAGCAACAACCAAAGCAGAAATCAAAACTGCACAAGAAACAATTGAAAAGCGTGAAGCAGTCGTTGCGGAACGTATGAAAGACATCCAAGTCAATGGCGGGGCAACCAGAGACTGGACGGTACTGTTAGAATCATCCAACATCCAAGATTTTATCAATCGTGCCTATGCGATGACGATGTTACAAAACTTGGAAAAAGAAAAGATCGATTCATTGACAGCAGAAAAAGAAAAGCTGGAAGCTTTAGAAGAAAAAGCACAGTCAACACAGCAATCATTGAAAGAAAATCAAACCGCATTAGAATCAGAAGCCAAAACACTGGATTCAAAAATTGCGAATCTACAAGCCCAATTGAAAGAAAACGAAGCAACTTTGGCACAAATTGCTTCCAGCAAAGAAGCTGAAACAGCTCGCTTAGCTGCTGAAATAGCAGCAGAAGAACGAGCAGCCAAAGAAGCGGCGGAACAAGCAGCGAAAGAAAAAGCTGAAAAAGAAGCAGCCCAGGCTGCCGAACGTTCAAGCGCTTCTGAATCACAAGCGTCTGCTTCATCGAGCAGCAATACGACTGAAAGCAGCAGCTCATCATCGAGCAGCTCTTCAAGCAACAACAATAGCTCGAACAGCAGCTCAAGCAATACAACTAACAACAGTAATAACAATAGCAACAACAGCAATACAAGTAGTGGTCGAACATTGATGATGGAATCAACTGCTTACTCTTATAAAGAAGCTGGCTCTAGTTTCTTTACAGCAAGTGGGACAGACTTACGTAAAAATCCAATGGCAGTTGCCGTTGATCCAAGCGTGATTCCGTTAGGCACCTTAGTCAATGTTGAAGGCTATGGCGTAGCACTAGCGCTTGATACGGGTGGTGCAATCAAAGGAAACATCATTGATGTTCACTTTGATAACGTCGCACAATGTAGACAATGGGGACGTCGTCAAGTAAAAGTAACGATTCTTGATTAATCAATTAACTAGCAAGAAGCAGCTCACTGAATGAAGTGGCTGCTTCTTTTTTTGCTTTTAATGGAGGAATGCATAAGAAAAGAGCGTGTCGCTGCGTCAGTGCTGACACGAACGTACCGCTCTGGATTTATTGTTAAACTGCTCACAAGCTCTTACGATCGTTCTCAGGAGCATTTTTTGAACAGATTGGTCAGAAGGAGGAGAACAGAGGGTGCACGATTATCAAGGATTGAAATTGGCATTCAATTTCTCTTCTAATGCTTCCCAGTCGTGCTCATCGGGAAAGGTTTTGAATAGCAAATAATCAATGTCTTGGGCATATTCGGTAATATATTCCGTATAGTTGGTAACGATCAAATCAATTTGATTTTTTTCCAAATAGCCTGCGGACAATTCATTGGAGTCCGGAAAATAAAAGGTCCGAGAGCTGCGCAAATAACGAACAGATTTGCATTTTAATAATTGGCATAAATAAAAGGGGCCTTCGAATAAAAAAGCGATATTTTTCTTTGCTTGCCAGTACAAAGATTTAATAGAAGTAACATACATCGTAAGACTCGTTCCTAAGTGTTCCAGTGTGTTACTGTCCCAAATTTCTCTGGCTAATGGTTGCGTCAACAGATAGTTTTTAAATAGATGGTAATCATCCGTATATGCCTCTTCGACAAATTGAACGGTATCAGAAATCATATGGTTTAATAAAGGGGATAATAATTGCTTGATTTTTGCTACCGTAAAAAAGGACTCCACTAAGAGCCGGTCACGAGCGCTATCTTGTGTATCCGGTAAACAATCTTTGACAAAGGCTGCCGCAAGCTGCTTAATTTCAGGCCAATGATTATACTCTCTGCAAAAGGTTTGTTCGATCGCCAAGTTGCTGATTGAGCGACGGGTTTTCACTAGTAAGAACAAATAAAGGACTTCCTCATAGGGAAGTTCTTTTTGGTATTGTTCACTCATTGCCTCGTTGATTTCAGAAAATAGCCGAAAATCATTATACTGCTCGAATATTTTTTTTATTTGCTTAGGCAACTCGATACGTTGACCTGCACAATGGCGCTCAAAGGTGATATACAAGTAATAATTGAATTCACCAAATGAACAAGCATGTTGGTCGAGTTGATAACATCTTGAAAAAGCACTAGCAGTGATATTTTGGATGGCGATCGGCGGAAAGATCGTATGGGCAGTAATTTCTGATTCATAATAGAAATCATGGAAAAACTTGCGAATATTGATCTCCTCACCGAGAAAGCAAATAGGATTGGTTTGAATCTCTAAACGATAGAAAGAAAAAATCGGTTGCACTTTCCGTAAATAGCGAAGAACAGTGCTTTCTGATATATGGTATTTCTCTGCCCATTCCGATGAGCTATAAAGATCATTGTGGAAAATACTTTCAATGATATGGAACAGAATCTCATTGGCAATCAGCGCACGTTTTTTCGTTAAATACACAGCGGAGTGTTTGATTGAAAAAATATACCCCTTGTGAGAAGAGTCGATCGATAAACAGTCGCCAAAATACTCTTTTAGATCCGTTACATCCGTCACGATCGTTCGCGTGGTACTTCCTGAAATCTTTGCCAAACCTTGAGTCGAACATTGATAATTTTTCTCGAATGCCATCAAAATTTTCAGCCATCGAATCGTTGCAGTGTTGGTAATAAAATTTATTTGAAAATTTCTCAAGACGTGGCTCCTTTCATGAACAAAATCGTAAATCTTACTTATTCATCTTAAAGAAGATAGGGAAGAAAAAACAAATCACGTATTTCATCGATTGGTGAAATCTATACCTGAGTATGCGCAAGATTTTTTGCATTTTCTATAAATCAACTGAAAATCGGCATATATATAGGTAGAAACACGTTTTTACAGTGCAAAGAAGGAAATTGATTGGCATTGAATAGTAAGATAGGAGGGATAATTTTATTACGATAAAATAAAAATTAATTGATTAACTATATTTGAAATAAACCGATAGAAGTTGGTGAGGTGAAATTGAGGGGGAAAGTCAGTTTTCTGAAGATAACTTATAATTTTAACAGGAACGATTGGCGTAAAGAAATAGTAACCGCGAAAGAAACCCTTAGTGCACCAAGAAAAATATTCAGTTTTGCCAAACCGATTTATAATAACAAGAAAAGTATTTAACTTTTCTTTCTGAAAATCTTATCTTTTCTATTTATAATGAAAAGATGTTGAGAAAATGAACGAATGTAATCGCTCGAGGTTATTTTTCTATGATATAACAACTCTCAAAGACGATGAGAACAACGATTATCACTGAATTATTTATTATTTAAAATGAGGGTTTAAAAAAACTGTCAAGTATGCTTCACGTTATTTATGTATATTTAAAATAACTGATGTTTGCCACTGTATAAGTCTTTTATTGACGAAAAATATACCTTTAAAAAGAAAAAACAGGAATTTCCTTTATTTAATGATACATTTCTCTTATAATAAACTAGAATTGCCTTTATTATGTGAGACGAAGGCAGCATGCTTAAACAAGCACAATTGAATTAGGGAGTGTGTTCATGGGAAAGCCGTTAATAAAGACTTTGACTGTGTTAGCTGTGGGAATCGGAGCCATCTTAATATGTTTGATAGGTTACCGACAAAATAACCAAAGACAATATCAGCAACGAGTCGAATACGCACAGACAGCGATTGCAAGCGAGCGAGAGCGCTTAAATGAACTGTCCGGAGAAATTGCTGGTATGTACAGCAACGAAGAGCAAACGTTTTTACGAAGTGATCTTAGCGAAGAAGAGGTTTTGAAAACTGTCGCGAAACTATCAGCAGTAAAAGTATCTGCAGATGATTACGGAATCGAAGAGAGCGCATTGCCGGGCGAATCTGTTGAGATTCAAGAAAAGAAACAAGCGCTGGATGATCAACTAAAAGTGATTGAGGCAAAAGTGAAAGTACAAGCTAAGACAGCAGCGTTGTTTACTGAAGGTATTTCGAATTGGCAAGCTGCTGAGAACAATGTCACTATTAAAGAGGATTTAAAAGAAGCGGACTTAGGGAATGTCCGTGAGGATTTAAATTTTCTTGAAGATGGTCCATGGAAAGACCTTGTTTCTGCTTATTTAGAGTTTGCGACCGCTCAATTGGATCGCATTACTCAAATTCAAGCCAGCTTGAATGCTATGCTGCAAGAAAATGTTGTAACTAGCGAAGTGACTTTGGATGGCTATTTAGCTCTGATTGATAGCATCAATCAAGTGCGAAATCAAGTACTCAAAGATTCTTTTACAGAGTCCGCTAATTCAATTGCGGCACAAATGGGGTATACAGGCTATACCAGTTATATTCCCTCAGCTTCAACTGAAAGTTATTCTGACGAGACATCAACAGGAGACGGTACTGGAACAGACATGAGTTCAGCGTCTTACTATTAAATAAGTTGAATTGTGCTGAAGGAAATTTAAGATAACTGGAGGAAAGCAAATGTCAAAAGGAAAAAAAATCTTTTTAATTATCTTTTCAATCGTTGCAGTGTTAGTCATCGGATTGATCGGTGTCGCTGCCAAACTATATTTTGATGTGTCAAACTCAATTAACGAAACTTATCAATCAGTCGAGCGTGATCGAGAAGTTCGCCTACGTGAAAATGATGTCGATCTATCCCAACAAGAGTCCTTCTCGGTTTTACTGATGGGGATCGATACTGGTGATTTAGGTAGAGTCGAACAAGGTCGTTCTGATACCATGATGGTTGCGACCATCAGCCCACAGGACAACCAGACGACGGTGGTGAGTATTGGACGAGATTCCTATGTTGATATCGTTGGACACGGGACGACAGATAAAATTAACCATGCCTATGCTTTTGGTGGACCAGCGATGGCAATGAATACCGTAGAAAAATTCTTGGATATTCCGATCGATCATTATGTATCAATCAATATGGCTGGTTTAAAAGAATTAGTCGATGCAGTCGGCGGAATTGAAGTTGACAATGAAATCACCTTTTCGCAAGATGGCTTTGATTTTGCCATCGGACGTACGTCATTAAATGGCGAACAAGCCCTTGCCTATTCAAGAATGCGTTATGAAGATCCAAACGGCGATTATGGTCGTCAAGAACGCCAACGTAAAATCGTTGAAGGGATCGTTAAGAAAGTCTTGAGTCTTGATGGAATCACCCAATATCAAACGATCTTAAATGCTGTTGAGCAAAACATGAAAACAGATATGAGTTTCGATGACATGCGAACATTAGCATTTAATTATCGCAGTGCCTTTCAAACAATCAAACAAGATCAGTTGCAAGGGGAAGGATTCATGCAAGACGGCATCTCATATCAGCGTGTGAGTGACGAAGAACTAGCAAGAGTTCAAAAAGAGTTGAAAGCTCAACTAAATCTAGAGAATGAATAGGAAAGTGGAGAAAAGATGGAAGAAACAATTAGCTTAAAAGAAATATTCGCAATTCTACGGAAACACTTAGCTGCTATTTTTATTTCAATGTTTGCTGGTTTAGCTTTAGCAGGGATATTCACCTTCTTTGTCATTACACCAAAATACAGTTCCCAAGCTCAGTTGATTGTAACATTGCCTCAATCAGAAACAGCAAACGTGAATGATGTAAATACAAACTTACAAATGATCAATACGTATAAGGATATGATCGTCAGCGATCTAGTTTTAACACAAGTAAAAGATCGTCTTGAGTCCGAAAATAGCTTGAAGATGACTGTAGAGGATTTGAAAGACGCAATCTCAATCAATCAATCTCAAAATTCTCAAATGTTTTCAATACAAGCTATGAACACTAATGCATTATCTGCACAAAATATAGCTAACACGACAGCTTTGGTATTCCAAGAAAATGCTCAGGATGTAATGAATGTTGACAAAATATCAATTATTTCAAGTGCAACAGCAAGTTCCACACCTGTTTCACCCAATAATAAATTAAATTTAGCATTTGGTCTTATATTAGGAATAATAGTTGGAGTGGGGCTAGCTTTCCTTTTAGAACTATTGGACCGAACAGTAAAAGATGATAAATTTGTTACAGAAACACTTGAACTTACTATTTTAGGAACTGTGCCTCAAATGACCCAGAAAGAGTTGGCAGCAACAATTCAGAAAAAACCAAATATACCATTGATTAAGAAACCGAATGGCGACAAAATGGCAGAATCACGCCGTAGTCGTAGTCGGGTCTAGGAGGGAACAATGATGGCAAAAAAACAAGAACGTACTGGGACGCAGACACATGCAGTAAGTTTGATCACGCTAATTGATCCTTCTTCACCAATCTCAGAGCAATATCGTACGATCCGTACAAATATTCAATTTGCTTCTTCCGCAGATAAACAAATCAAGACTATTGTTGTTACTTCTTCTGGTCCAGGGGAAGGGAAATCGACAACTTCAGCCAATTTAGCAGTTGTTTTTGCTAAATCAGGACAACGGGTATTGTTAGTTGATGCCGATATGCGAAAGCCTACTGTATACAAAACATTCAGTCTAAACAATGCAAGTGGATTGAGTACCGTGTTAAGTACCTCAACGAGCGTCCTTGAAGCAGCCCAAAAAACGGTGATCGATAATTTATCTGTCTTAACAAGTGGACCAAAACCACCAAATCCATCTGAGCTTCTTGGATCAGCCCGAATGAACCAAGTGATGGAAGAAGCGAAAAACCTTTACGATGTGGTTATTTTTGATATGCCACCTGTTGTAGCTGTGACCGATGCGCAAATCATGGCATCTAAAGCAGATGGGACGATTTTGGTAGTACGAGAGAATGTTGCTCGCAAAGAATCCTTAACAAAAGCGAGAGATCTTTTAAATATGGTCCAAGCAAGAATTGTTGGTGTCGTATATAACGGTGCCGAACATTCGAAAGATTCAGGATACTACTATTATTATGGAAATTAATTAGTTTGAAGGAGACGAGAGAAATGATTGATTTACATTGCCACATTTTACCAGGAATTGATGATGGTGCAGAAGACATCAATGCGAGCATCGCTATGGCAGAAAAAGCGATTAGCCAAGGAATCACGCATATCCTTTGTACCCCACATCATAACAACGGAAAATATCGCAATCCAAAGTCTGAAGTCATTTCTCTCGTTACTTCTTTACAAGAAGAATTGGACGCACGGAACTTGTCTTTGACAGTACTTGAGGGACAAGAGGTGAGAATAACAGGAGATTTAATTGAGGATATACAGAAAAATACCATCCTTTTTACAGATCTTGATGATACGTATATTTTGATAGAATTTCCTACGATTGAAGTGCCTACGTATACAGAACAAATATTCTTCGATTTACTACAGCTGGGAAAGATTCCAGTCATTGTCCACCCAGAGCGGAATGCTCATTTTAGAAAAGACCCTAACAATCTCATCCCTTTTTTAGATATGGGCTGTTTAGCTCAGTTAACTGCGCCAAGTTATGTCGGCGTATTTGGAAAAGAGATCCAAAAAACAGCAAAAACGATGGTTGAACATAATCTTGTTCAAATGGTCGCTTCGGATGCCCACGGCGTTACAAAACGCACCTTTTATTTAAAAGAAGCCTATGATCAAATTGAAAAAGATTTTGGTTTGCAGAAAGTAACATTGATGAAACAAGTGGCAAAAGATTTGATAAACGGGGATCAAATCAGTTTTCCAAGTTATATAGAAGTGAAAAAAAAGAAATTCGGGTTATTTTAGGGGGCAACTGGGTTGTTTGAATTAACGAGAAAAAGAAAAATTGTAACTTTGATAGTTGTAGATAGTTTATTGATCATAGCAGCGAATATAGCAGCTGTATATTTTATGAAGCCCTTCGTGGCAATTCCAAAAGAATTTACATTGATGTCGGTGAGCCTATCAGTCGGTTTCTACCTGTTTTATGGTTCCGTGTTCCGTGTTTTTTCTCGGATCAATCGTTACACGAACTTAAAAGAAATGATCGCTATCTTCTTAGCGGTGTCATGTAGCGCTTTTACTTGCAATGTGATCTTATTTTTTGGTGATGAAACCTATAGCGTGCGGTTAGTGATCTTTACGTACTTTCTTTCGCTCTTTTTGATCATAGCTAGTCGATTGATTTGGCGGATCTATATAGAAAGAAAAAATATGAGAGGGACGTCCAATGAGGTTGTTAAGAATACCTTGATCGTCGGTGCAGGTGAAGGCGGCAGAATTCTTTATAATAGCTTTGTAGGTTCGAAAACGGCAAGTGACATTAATATTATCGGATTTGTCGATGATGATCCGAATAAACGAAACACTTATCTTTCTGGGAAAAAAGTCTTGGGGTGTATCAGTGATTTACCTGATTTGATTCAAAAGTATGAGATCAATATGGTTACGATCGCCATTCCTTCTTTGTCACGGAAAAAATTGCGGAGTATTTTTAGCTTAATTGAACCTTTACATGTCAAAGTCAACACGATGCCATCAATGGAAGAAATCGCCTCTGGAAAAATCAGTACCTCACGTTTGAAGAAAATCGATGTCGTTGATTTGTTAGGCAGAGATGAAGTCAAATTGGATATCGACTCCATTAAAGATCAAATTACTGGAAAGACGATATTAGTGACTGGCGCTGGCGGATCGATTGGCTCCGAAATCTGTCGCCAAGTGATTCAATTCAATCCTAAAAAACTAGTTTTATTAGGACATGGAGAAAACTCAATTTACTTAATTGACCGTGAGTTGAAAATTAATTTTAAAGACAATATTACCGAAATCGTTCCCGTTATAGCCGATATACAAGATCGTGAAAAGATGTTTGAAATCATGAACGAAGTCAAACCGGATATCGTCTATCATGCGGCAGCCCATAAACACGTGCCATTGATGGAATACAATCCTAAAGAGGCAGTCAAAAACAATATTTACGGAACCAAGAATACCGCTGAAGCTGCTAAAGCCGCGAAAGTGAAGAACTTCGTAATGGTCTCTACAGATAAGGCCAATAATCCGCCAAACGTCATGGGTGCGACCAAACGCATCTCTGAAATGATTGTTACTGGCTTAAATGAAAAAGGTTGCACGAAATTTTCTGCTGTGCGTTTTGGCAATGTCTTAGGTTCAAGAGGCAGTGTGATTCCAGTATTCCGTGAGCAAATAGCAAAAGGCGGACCAATCACAGTGACTGATTTTCGCATGACTCGCTATTTCATGACGATCCCTGAAGCAAGCCGCTTAGTTATTCAGTCAGGGGCGCTTGCTAAAGGTGGCGAAATCTTCGTTTTAGATATGGGTGAACCGGTGAAAATCGTTGATCTTGCGAAGAATATGATTCGTCTAAGTGGTTATAGTGAAGAAGAGATTGAGATTGTTGAAACTGGGATTCGACCTGGTGAAAAATTATACGAAGAACTATTATTGGATAAAGAACGGAATGATGAAGCAGTCTTTGAGAAAATTTTTGTAGGAAATATTACTGGCTATTCTTTTAATAAGGTTCTAGACTTTATAGAGAATTTACCAGTAAACGATAAAGATTTAGCAGTAAAAATTGTAAAGTTTGCTAATGATTCTAATAAATAGAGTGAGGTACTTATAATGATAAATATTCCTTTTTCGCCACCAGATATTACTAATCAAGAAATTGAAGAAGTTATTGACACATTAAAATCCGGATGGATCACAACAGGTCCAAAAACAAAAGAACTTGAAAATAATATATCAAACTATTGTGGAACAAAAAAAAGTATTTGTTTAAATTCTGCAACAGCTTGTATGGAAATGTGTTTAAGGATGTTGGGAATAGGCCCCGGAGATGAAGTTATAACAACTGCATATACCTATACTGCAACTGCAAGTGTTATTGATCATGTAGGTGCAAAAATAGTATTAGTTGACACGGATGAACTATCATATGAAATTTCTTGTGATGCATTAGAAAAAGCAATCACTACTAAAACAAAAGCAATAATTCCTGTGGATATAGCAGGAGTAATATGTGATTACGAAAAAATATTTGATGTGTTAGAAAATAAAAGGAAGTTGTTTACTGCTGATAACGAAATCCAGAGATTGTTTAATAGAGTAATTGTTTTATCAGATGCTGCTCATTCTTTTGGGGCGACAAGATATGGAAAAAAGAGCGGTAATATAGCTGATTTTACAAGTTTTTCTTTTCACGCTGTTAAGAATCTAACCACAGCTGAAGGGGGATGTTTAACCTGGAAAGATTTAGGCAATGAAATAAATCAAAAAATTTACAATCAAATTAATTTGCTTTCTCTTCATGGACAAACGAAAGATGCCTTAGCAAAAAGTCAGCTTGGATCTTGGGAATATGATATTGTATTACCTGCTTACAAATGTAACATGACGGATATTCAGGCTTCATTAGGATTAGTGCAACTAAAAAGATATTCAGATTTATTAATGAAAAGGAAAAAAATTGTTACAAATTATATGCAGTTATTGAAAGAAAACATTCATACTGTAAATCATGAAAATTCTAGCATGCATTTGATGTTAACAAGATTTGATAATTCGATTTTTGAAAGAAACGAGATTATAAACAAATTAGCAGAAGAAGGAATAGCTACGAATGTTCACTACAAACCGCTACCTTTACTTACAGCTTATAAAAATATGGGGTTCAAAATGGAAAATTATCCAAATGCATATAATATGTTTATCAATGAAATCTCTTTACCTCTTCATACCAATTTAGATGAAGAGCAAATAAGCTATATTGCTAAAAAATATAATGAGTTGGTAAATTAATGGATAGACAGACATATTTGTATAAAATTGACGATAAAAAGTTTGACGTTTATAAAGAAGAAATTAGAAAGAAATATATATATTTATTAATTAAAAGGTTTACGGATATTCTTTTGTCTCTTTTGTTAATAATAGTTTTGCTTATTCCAATGCTTATAATCTTTATTTTAATATATTTGGAAGATAGAAACACTCCGATTTTTTTACAAGATAGAGTCACAAAAAATGGTAGAATTTTTAAAATTATAAAGTTCAGAAGCATGAAAGTATCAAATAGCACTCAGTATTTAACGGTCAATAATGACTCTAGAATTACTAAAGTTGGAAAATTCATAAGAAAGTTTAGACTTGATGAGTTACCTCAACTATTTAATATATTGCTAGGTGATATGTCTTTTGTTGGTGCACGACCAGAGGTTCCAAAATATGTTAATTTTTATAATGAAGAGATGTTGGCAACATTGTTACTTCCTACAGGTGTTACTTCTAGAGCAAGTATCATGTATAAAGATGAAGCAGAATTATTGAATAAATCTAAAAATACAGATGAAACCTACATCAAGGAAATTCTCGCGAATAAAATGAAATACAACATTGATTATATGAAAAAAATTAGTTTTAAGGAAGATATTAAAATCATCTTCTTAACTATAAAAGAGGTGTTTTTTTGAAAAAGCTAACTATTTCAATCATTATAGTAGCGATGAATGAAGAAGAGTATCTGGAAAATATTTTGGGAGATTTACTAAAACAAACATATAGTCACAGTTTAATTGATGTAATATTGATTGATAGTTTATCTACTGATAACACTTTAGAAATTATGAGAGAGTTTAAAAGAAAACAAAATTTTAGGAATACAATTATACTTTCTAACGAGAATAAGAGATTAGCTTATGGATGGAATCTAGGTATAAAAAACGCTAAAACAGATTTGGTTTTAAGAGTTGACGCACACTCTTCAATTCCGAATGATTTCGTTGAAAAGAATATTTTTCGAATAGAACAAGGAGAAAGAGTTTCTGGGGGGGCACGACCGAATGTATTGGCACCTTCTGATAATACTAAATGGAATGATGCATTATTAGCTGCAGAGGGAGCGATTTTTGGATCTAGTATCGCTCCCTACAGAAATTCTAAAAAGTCAAAATATGTAAATAGTATTTTTCACGGGGTTTATGAAAGAAAAATATTTGATGAAATTGGTTTATTAAATGTAAGTTTGGGCCGTACTGAAGATAACGAAATTCATTACAGGATGAGAAAAAACGGCATATTACTTTCATATGATCCTGATATTATTTCATATCAATATGTAAGAAGCAGCTTGAAAAAAATGATTAAACAAAAGTTTTTCAATGGATATTGGATAGGCTTAACGACTTATGTTTGTGCCAAATGTTTTTCAATATTTCACTTTATACCTTTTTTATTTGTTCTGAGTCTTTTATTTAGTATGATTCTTTCAGGATTAAACATCACGTCGTTACCATTAGTGCTAATTATTTCAATATATATTATATTTTTGGTATTAACAACCATGATTACCTTTATTCAGAAAAAATTTAATATTTATTATCTTTGCCTAATATTTATACTACCACTTCTACATTTATCATATGGCATGGGTACATTATTAGGATTTATTATGATTCCTTTTAGAAAAGAAGGGTTGAAGAATGGTAAAAAAACAAGCTTATTTGATACTGGCTCATAATGCCCCTCAAATATTTCATGAACTAGTAAAGAAAATAGATTTTTCGAATCATGATATTTTTGTTCATGTCGATAGAAAAACACCTATTGATGATTTTATTGCAATAAGAGATCATGTTAAATATTCTAAAATTTATTTTTTGGAGAATAGATTTGAAATTAAATGGGGATCATATAATATAGTAAAAGCTGAGATTGAGTTATTAAAAACTGCTCTAAGAACAAATGAGTATTCTTACTTACATTTACTTTCAGGTGTAGATGCATTAATTGAAGATAAAGAGGAGATCTTTAATTTTTACAATGATAGCAAAGCAAAACAATTTATACATTTTTGGAAAGAAGATGAGATGCAGAAAAATTTATTTATGGATCGATATAAGACGTACGATATTCTTTTACCCAAAAACAGAAACAAATTAAATAAATTACTTTATCATTCAGTGAGGTATCTGTCTATTAAACTTCAAAAATTTTTCAGAATAGAACGTAATTCAAACATCAATTTTTATATGGGTTCTCAATGGTTTAGTATTACAGATACTTTTGCCCAATACTTAATTGGGAAAGAAAAAGAAATTGATAATATTTTTCGAAGAACACTTTGCCCTGATGAAAGTTTCGTACAAACATTATTTATGAATTCTTCATTTTGTGAAGGTATAAGAATTAATATGGATAATGATTATTCGAGAATAAAAAGATGTATTGATTTCACCCATGGAACTCCTAAAGTTTGGGGGAGAGATGATGTTGAATATTTAAAATCGTCATCTAACTTTTTTGCAAGAAAATTCGATGATGTTGAAGTTGTTAAACAGCTTTCTGTTTTTAAATCTAACAAGAGGTGAATTATGGATTACAAACTAGCAACATTCGCAGATCTAAATAAAATTGTAGATTTTCATTTGGAAAATTTTGAAGGATATTATTTAACTAATTTAGGAAAAGACGTTCTTAATAAGTATTATTACTTTTTTTTAAATAATAAAAAAAATAAGTTTTTTTTGGTTAAAGACGGTGAAGAAATTGTTGGTTTAGCTTTATTTGTTGAAGATTTCGAAGAACAAATAAATGTTTTCTATAAGAATAATTTC
>NZ_NGLH01000001.1:1271140-1471397 GCF_002140635.1 Enterococcus sp. 3G6_DIV0642
ATTTAACTAATTTAGGAAAAGACGTTCTTAATAAGAATAATTTCTTGCTTCTTTCTAAAAATATATTAAAAAAATTTGTGCTGCTTAATAAACCTGTGATCAGTGGAACATTATCTAGAGTAATTTCTACAGTAAAATCAGACAGTAATATCTATGATATGCCTAGAATGTCTTTGTTGTCTTTGGCAATTGATAAAAAAAATAGAAGCCAGGGTATTGGAAAGTCTTTAATCGATTTTTCTGAAGTTTATTTAAACGATCTGGGATATCAAAGTTATTATCTCTCTGTTCTGAATACAAATTTTCGAGGAATAAATTTTTATAAACGGTTAGGATTTAAACCTATAAAGACTGATAATAATCTAGTTTATTTTGAAAAAAGCATTATGGAAGGGCCATTAGATGACAGACAAGTTAATGCATAATCAATTTGTAATGTTCTTAATTACGATTTTTATTTCAGCAAATTTAATATCTTATTCTTTGGGGAATTATGACTACAATAAGTTTATTTATGCAGTGGTTTTCTTAATAATTTATCTTAATACACGTAAGATTAAAATTTCTCTTATATCATTTATATATTTTTTAGTTACTATTTTTATTTCAATTTTGTCAGTAATAAATTTTGATTTCGAAGCAACCAAAAGCTATGTGTTTTACTTTTTATTTTTCAGTTTTTTTTCTTTTATTGTTTTATCAAAAGTTATTAATTTTGATTTATTTTTCATTTCGATGAGTTACATTTTAAGTTTGTCCTTACCTATATTACTTTACAATGTTTATACTCATGACTATGATATTGGTATTCTTTTAGGTATAAGTTATTCGATGTTGCCTAATTTCATTGCTAGTTTATATGTTTTGATAAACTCAAAAAATTTAGTTAATCAATTTGTTGCTGCTATAACGGTTATAATATCAAGTTATTTCTTTATAACTAGAGGAAATCGAGGTGTAGTTTTATGTATATTGATTTTCTTTTTACTGAAAATATTATACAAAGATAAATATTCGACTGGACTTAGAATTTTTTTAACTGGAGTTTTTGGGGCTGTAATTTTTGCTGTCATGTCAAATATTTCAAAGGTTTTCTTTTTTTTGAAGGATGTTCTGAGTTATTTACATATTGAAATTTATGCGATAGATAAAACTCTGAATTTGATAATAGAAAACCAAAATTTGGATAGTGGAAGAATGTTTTTATTTGAAAAAATTACTAGTGATATCGGCGGAGTAAAAGACATTTTATTTGGTAGAGGAATAGGATATTTTGAAAGTATAAATGGGGTATATACTCACAATTTATTTGCACAATATTTTATTGAAGGTGGGGTTATTTATTTGATTTTACCATTATTTATTGTGTCTATCTACTTAATCAAACTGTTTAAAATGAAAAATGATAAATCTAATCAAGAAAATGTATATTTCTTTTTTATAGTTTCAGTATTTATTCCACTTATGCTATCTAACGTATACTGGGTATCTCCGTTGTATTGGTTTTCTGTCAACTATATATTGTTAAGTATAAGTAGAAAAAAACTAACCATAGTACTTTAATAGATTGAACATGAAGCGAGGGATAATATGAAATTGCTATACTTGGTTTACTTTGATATTAATTTGCCGCAGATGGCAGGTGTCAAAAAAAAAATTCTTTCACAATTAAATGCTTTTGATGATTTAGGTATTAATAGCGAGTTAATGTATAGAGAAGGAAACAAACTTTTAATACAAAAAAATGGGAAAATAAAAAAGAAATTTGAAATAAAAAAAGGCTTGTCCCGATACAAACGCAGTATTTATAAAGTTTTTAAAATGGAAGCAATATCAAGTAACTATGATTATGTATATATAAGATTTCCAAATACTATTGATTTCAGTGTATTATCACTATTTAAATGTGTAGGAAAAGATAAGGTAATCCTAGAAGTTCCTACTTATCCTATAAAAGGTGAGTTCGATGAGCAATTAAAAGATTTAAAAAATAAAAAATTATATATTGAATATATTTTGAAAAACGTTTTGTTTATGACGCATAATCTTTTGTCTAGAAATCTTAATCAATACGTAAATAGAATAGTAACATACATGCCATACGATAGCATATGGGGGGTAAAAACTATCCCAATTGATAATGGTGTAGACGTAACTAAATACTTACCATTGACGAATAAAATCCATGATTCAAGTACTTTTGTTCTTACAGGCGTCGCTAATGTATCTAAATGGCATGGTTTTGACAGAGTTATTTATGGTATAAAAGAATATACTGATGATATTAAAAACAATAAAAAAATTATTTTTAATATAGTCGGTGATGGTCCTGAAATTTCCAATCTTAAAAATTTAGTTAAACTTAATAATTTAGAAAATCACGTTATTTTTCATGGACCAAAATTTAACGAGCAATTAATTTCTATTTACAATAAGACGGATGTTGCAATCTCTTCGATCGGTATGCATAGAATTGGACTAATAGAGGGTTCAACTATTAAGACTAAAGAATATTGTTCACTTGGACTTCCGTTTGTATATGCTTACAAAGAAACCAAAATAAGCGATACGTTTGGCTATGCTCTTCAAGTAGATGCTAATGAAAACCCAATAGATATTGAGTTGCTTATTAAATTTTATAATAATTTAAAAATAAATGAAAATTATGAAGAAAAGATGCATGATTTTGCAGTGGAAAACTATACATGGGTAAGTCAAATGAAAAGAGTGATAGAATTAATGAAAGTGGAAAAGTTAAATGCATGAATTTTTGAATAGAGTGAAACATTCACCCATGGTTCAATTAACTATATGGTCGATTTTTGCGCAACTAATTACTTTCATTTTATCTCCAGTGACAACACGTATTTTTAGTCCTGAACAATTTGGGTTCTATACCTTAATATCATCCGTAGTTTCCATGGTAATGCCTATATTGTCGTTAAAATTTGATTCTTTAATTGTATCTGAAAAAAGTGAAAAAAATTCTTATATAGCTTTAAAACTATCTTATTTGATAATTTTTTTATTAAGTTTTTTTACAGTAGTTTTGTATAAATTGTATTGTGATATTTCCGGAATGAATCTATCCTTATTTCAATTCCTTCTGATTTTTTTTATATTGGTAATTACAGGAGTTTCAAATTTAGGTGTAGCCTATAGTAACAGGTATGAAAATTATAATCTTATTGGTAAATATAATTTTTTACGTTCTTTAGCCCAAAATATATTGTTGATATGTTTAGGTTTGTTGAATTTTAGTGTTAATGGTATGTTGCTTTCTTTGCTGCTCGGAAATTTTCTTGGTTTTATTAGTTTAATGAGAATAGTTCCAAAAAATGAAATTAAGAATGCCAATATTTCAAGGACTGAAATGAAAAATTTTTTCTTTAATAACGCAGATATGATTAAATATTCATTTCCAGCTCATTTTATTAACTCAATGTCATATACAATTTTGAATTTTTTAATAACGGCTTTATATGGTACTGAAATCTTTGGATATTATAGTTTGTCATTTCGTATATTGGGATTACCTTTAGTATTGATAACAGGTAATATGTCTAAAGTATTTATGAAAAGTTCAGCAGATGAGTGGAACACAGATAATACTATCGAGAAAACCTTAAAAAAATATACTATGATTTTGCTATGTTTAGCTATTCCCTTTTCTCTTGTGCTATTTCTTTTTTCACCTCAACTTTTTTCAATACTTTTTGGGAAAAATTGGATCGTGACAGGTGATTATGTAAGAATCCTTTCAATAATGTTTGGAGTGAGATTGGTTGTATCTTCCTTGATGAATTATTTTATAGTCACAAAAAATCAAGCTATAGAACTTTTTTTTCAATCACTCTTTTTAGTAATTTCATTAATAATATATATTGTTTCTAAAAGAATGAATTTGCCTATTGAAAGTTTTCTAATCTTAATCAGTTTAGGATATTCTCTTAATTATGTTCTAATATACTTTTATATTTATAAAAACAGGAGGAAATTAAATGATTAACGTTATAGGTTTAGGATATATTGGTTTACCCACATCGCTTATTTTAGCAGCAAATAACAATGAAGTGGTCGGTACGGATTATAATATGGAATTAGTTTCCAAATTAAACAGAAAAGAATTAACATTTGAAGAAAATGGACTAGAAAATTTATTTAATCAAGCTATAAGCAAAGATATTAAATTTACTAATGAATATATTGCTTCCGATGTTTATATCGTTACAGTACCAACTCCATATGATAAATTAAACAAAAAAATTGATCCTTCCTATGTTATAGCGGCAACGAAAGAAATATTGAAGGTCTGTAAAAAAGGAACTATATTAATTATTGAGTCTACTGTTTCTCCAGGCACAATAGATAAATTTATTAGACCATTAATAAAAGATTCTGACTTAGAACTAAATAAGGACATTCACTTAGTTCATGCACCAGAAAGAATACTACCAGGACAAATGATTTATGAGTTAGAGAACAATTCAAGAACAATTGGGGCTGATCTACCGGAAATAGCTGAAAAAGTTAAAACCATCTACCAAACATTTTGTAAAGGAGAAATTATTTGTACTGATATTAGAACAGCAGAAATGAGCAAAGTTGTAGAAAATACATTTAGAGCTGTTAATATCGCGTTTGCAAATGAATTAACTAAAATAGCAAGATATGATAATCTGGATGTTCATGAAATTATTAGAATTTCAAATATGCATCCTAGGGTAAATATATTAAATCCTGGTCCAGGAGTGGGGGGACACTGCATACCTGTTGATCCGTGGTTTTTAGTTGGAGATTATCCAAGATTAACGAAATTGATTTCAGCGGCATTAGAAGTTAATGAATCTATGCCTGACCTAGTTTTAAGCAGAATTACAGACATAATGAAAGACCACGGAATTACTGACAAGTCAAAGGTAGGTATTTACGGATTATCCTATAAACAGGATGTTGATGATTATCGAGAAAGCCCAACAGTGCAAATGTTTGAGAAAATGGGAGAGCATTTCGCGGAACCTTTCAGAGTTTATGATCCAATGATTCATAATAGAGTAGTTAAAAGTCAAATCATGGATTTTGATTCTTTTATTAATGATAGTGAGATTGTGGTAGTAATGGTTCCACATTCACAAATAAAATCCCAACAAGATAAGCTTAAAAACAAACTAGTTTTGGATCCTCATAACATATTTGATTTTTCATACAAACTTTAACGAAAATAGAGGAATAAAATGAATAAAATTAAAATCATGACAATATTTGGTACAAGGCCAGAGGCTATCAAAATGGCACCACTTGTCAAAGCTATTGAAGAAGATCTTCGATTCGAGTCAATTGTAACTGTGACGGCTCAGCATCGCCAAATGTTAGATCAGGTAATGAATATTTTTGATTTATCAGCAGATTACGATTTAAATATAATGAAAGATGGACAAACATTAGCAGGTATAACAAGTCGCGTAATAAAAGAATTAGATCAGATTTTTGAAGAAGCAAAACCAGATATTGTTCTTGTTCATGGTGATACGACAACAACTTTTTCGGCATCAATAGCTAGTTTTTATCATCAAATAAAAATTGGGCATGTAGAAGCAGGTCTAAGAACTTGGAATAAGTACTCTCCGTTTCCCGAAGAAATGAATAGACAGCTCACTGATGTTTTAGCAGATATTTATTTTGCTCCTACTGAGATGAGTAAGAAAAATTTATTAAATGAAAAAAGAAATATCAGCGATATTTACGTTACCGGAAATACGGCTATTGATGCCATGAAATATACCATTTCAGACCAATATAGTCATTCTTTATTAACAGATATAGGGGATAAAAAAATAATACTAGTTACAATGCATAGAAGAGAAAACTTAGGAAATCCTATGAAGAACGTTTTCAAAGCGATAAATCGAATTGTCGAACGCTTTGATGATGTACATGTGGTATTCCCTATGCATAAGAATCCGATAGTTCGAAAAACCGTAAAAGAAACTTTGATTGATTGCGATCGAATTCATTTAATTGAACCATTAGACGTGGTGGATTTTCAAAACTTTGCTAATCATAGCTATATGATTATGTCAGATTCTGGAGGAGTGCAGGAAGAAGCTCCTTCCTTAGGAAAACCTGTATTAGTTTTACGTGATACAACTGAGAGACCAGAAGGAATAGAGGCTGGCACATTAAGATTAGTTGGTACAAGTGAAGATAAAGTATTTGTGTCTGCCAAAGAATTGCTTGAAGATAATGATATTTACGACCAAATGTCTAAAGCTTCAAACCCTTACGGAGATGGATTTGCTAGTCAGAGAATTTTAGATGCTATTGCATACAGCTTTGGCTTAACTAATGAAAAACCTTCTGAGTTTTGAAACAAAGTACTCTGATATCTTGTATAGATATCAGAGTACTTTTCTATTTAATATGGATTTTAACTGTCTATCTGAATAGGATAAAAAGCACGCGTTTTTTTAAACTGCTTAAATTTTTTAGTAGATAAACTTCCGCCAATCAAACAAATAAATCACCCCGATTGCTTTAAACGTCAAATAGATAAAATGACCATAATTATGGCCAATCAGATGTAACGCATCAGCGGAAGCTCCTTTATTCGACCAAAGAGTAAAACCTAATATAATGGCTAAGATCATCAGACCTTTTCCTAATGCAAAGACAATTGTTTTTGCAGGGAGGGGTCTTTTTTTTGTGAGGAAAAAGCCGAATAAAAGGACAAAGTTAACTAGTAACAAAAAATGTGCAGCAGCTGTCCATAGGGTCATTGTTCCTGTTGGTGTTAAGAAGTCGGTGAAAACGCAAGCGACGACTGCAGTTAAATTGAGCAAGTATAGAGGAAGACGGAAGGTTTTTTTCTTCTCCTCGATCTTTATTTCTGGTTCTTCTGCTAATTGTTCTGGTTTTAGCAGTGACTCTAAATCGATTTGATAGAAATCACTTAATTTGATCAATGTATCGATGTCTGGGGTACTTCGGTTGTTTTCCCAATTTGAGATCGTTTGTCTGGTAACAAATAATTTTTCGGAAACTTCTTGTTGGGTGAGTCCTAACTTCAAGCGACTCTCTTTTATTTTTTCAGCTATAGTCATTTCAATGCTCCTTCTGACCTATCCTATCATAAAGCGGTTCAAAGAAACAATTGTAAAGCTCGATTTAACGAAAAAATGCACAAGTTCTTTTCTTTGTTCTTAAAAGATTAAATTTAAATGAGCTTATGTCAGATATTCCTAAAAAATTTCCTGAAAGTGCTCGATTTTTTTCAGTGAATCCTTCACCTGTAATAGGTAACAATTGTCATATATGAACTGATAAATGTTCAAAGATAGCACATATTGAGAGTAGAAGATAGACTTGCTCGAATCATTCAAAAAAAGAATGCCACGTTTAAGTAAAAAATAATTTGCTTTTTTAAAAATGAAATCATTGATAAAACAAGGATGCAAAGAAGATTTGCGCTGGTTTGCACTGGATTTGCTTGAAGGTAAGGGTGCTTGAATTATAAAATTGTGAAGAGGTGATGCAATGCGATGACAAGTGAATTAAGTATACATACGATCAATGGTATTTCATGTGTCCGCATAAAAAATTTTTGATAGGAGTGGATGCTACGCTAAATAAAAAATTGTTTGTAAATTAAAAATTAATAAATTATAATGATTTTTAGGCGTAAAAAAAGTTTGGATAAAAAGGTTTTAATTTTGAAAAAGAAGGTTAAGGTGAAAGTTTGTGAAAAAGAAGTTTAAATCTATTCTATCTTTAGTAATCTTATTAAGTGCTGCGGTGGTAACGCCAGCATTTCAGGTAGTGGCGGAAAGCCAAGTGTTTTCAGAATCTCCGCAGGTGGATCAGGAAGAAGTGAAAACTGTACAATCTGATGATACGAATGCTTCTGCGGATGCTGGACAAGCTACCTCTCAAGTAGAAAATCCTACGCTAACAACAACGACCTCAGCGCGTGTGGATGCTAAGAATGAGCAAACACAAGCAAGTAGTGACAGTAAAGAAGCCATCAGCGGATCAGAAAATAAAGAAGAACCTGCTGCAAGCCCTGTAAATAATGTCCCTTCTTCTGTTGATCCGTCGTCTGCAAGAGCTGCCAATGCGCAACTGACGGTTCAAGTTTTAGATAGTAATTCAAACCAGCCAATCCAAGGCGCTTATTTCACATTGACCTCCTCGACATCTGGTGAAGTGACGTTGTTAGTCACGGACAGTTCAGGAAAGGTAACGATTCAGGTTCCTTCAGGGGGCTACTTTATTAAGCAAGTGGGTACAACGAATCAAAGATTGAACTACGCATTTACATCGATTGGAAATTCTATCAATTTGCAAGCAGGAGAAACCAAAACATTGGCACTTTATGAGCGTCAAATTGTAGGCGAGTATGCTTTTGGAGATAGCCCCGATACTATTCATATTCCTGTAAACAGTACCTTCGAATTCTCAACACAGGCATTAGGGATCGAGGCGTTTAAGTTAAATTTTAGCGGCAACATAGAAAAAAGTATTTCTGATTCACAGATCATTCCTTACTATACAAATGTTGATCCAAGCAAACCGGGGACTTACGTAGCAATTTTTATGGCTAGACAAGCTTCATATAGTGTATATACGACACATGTAGTCAATGTCATTGTTGATCCGGAGCAGGTGGGAGAGGTAACTGTCAGATATCTTGATACTCAAGGGCAAGAAATCCATGAAACGAAGACTTTATCTGGTACCATTGGTGCTTCATATGATGCTAGTACGGATGAGTATAAGCTATCAATTGACGGTTATACCCTAGACGAAAGCCAATTACCAGAAAACAGTACTGGCGTATTTAGCGAAACAGCGCAAATCATCACCTACATTTACACAAAAAATCCGATACAAGCTGCGGATGTGACGGTCGAGTACGTGGATACAGAAGGCAACGAAATACACTCCTCTCAAACGATTAGCGGTAATGTGGGCGACACTTTCGATGCTAGTACAGATCAATATAAACTATCGATCGATGGCTATACATTGGATGAAAGCCAGTCGCCAGAAAATCTTAAAGGTGTGTTTAGCGAAACAGCACAAAAAGTCACCTACATCTACACAAAAAATCCTGTACCCGCAGCTGATGTCACGATTGAGTATGTAGATTTAGAAGGCAACGAAATCCACGCTAGCCAAACGATTAGCGGGAATGTTGGCGACTCTTACGATGCAAGCACAGATCAATATAAACTATCAATCGATGGCTATACACTAGACGAAAGCCAATTACCAGAAAATAGTAAAGGCGTATTTAGCGAAACGGCACAAACCGTCACATATATCTACACAAAAAAACCGATACCAGCAGCAGATATAACGGTTGAGTACGTGGATACAGAAGGCAACGAAATTCATCCTTCTCAAATTATAAGTGGAAACGTAGGCGAACCATACGATGTCAGCACGAAGAACTATCAATTAGTGATTGAAGGCTACACTCTAGACGAAAGCCAATTACCAGAAAACAGTAAGGGTGTATTTGGCGAAACAGCGCAAACAGTCACCTACATCTACAAAAAAAATCCGATACCCGCAGAGGATGTAACTGTTGAATATGTGGATACAGAAGGCAACGAAATACACTCCTCTCAAACGATTAGCGGTAATGTGGGCGACACTTTCGATGCTAGTACAGATCAATATAAACTAAAAATCGATGGCTATACATTGGATGAAAGCCAATTGCCAGAAAATAGTAAGGGTGTGTTTGGAGAAACAGCGCAAACCGTTACCTACATTTACACAAAAAATCCCGTACCAGCAGCGGATGTCACAGTGGAGTACGTGGATACAGAAGGCAACGAAATCCACGCTAGCCAAACGATTAGCGGTAATGTGGGTGATTCATATGATGCTAGCACAGAACAATACCAACTAAAAATCGATGGCTATACACTAGACGAAAGCCAATTACCAGAAAATAGTAAAGGTGTATTTAGCGAAACAGCGCAAACAGTCACCTATGTGTATACAAAGAATCCGACACCTGCAGCGGATGTAACAGTGGAGTATGTGGATACAGAAGGCAACGAAATTCACGCTTCTCAAACGATTAGCGGGAATGTGGGCGACTCTTACGATGCAAGCACAGATCAATATAAACTATCGATCGATGGCTATATACTAGACGAAAGCCAATTACCAGAAAACAGTACTGGCGTATTTAGTGAAACCGCGCAAACTGTCACCTACCTTTACACAAAAAATCCTGTACCAGCAGCGGATGTCACGATTGAGTATGTAGATTTAGAAGGCAACGAAATCCACGCTAGTCAAACGATTAGCGGGAATGTAGGCGACTCTTTCGATGTAAGCACAGATCAATATAAACTATCGATCGATGGCTATACACTAGACGAAAGCCAATTACCAGAAAACAGCAAGGGTGTGTTTGGAGAAACCGCGCAAACCATCACTTACATCTACAAAAAAAATCCCGTACCAGCAGCGGATGTAACAGTGGAGTACGTGGATACAGAAGGCAAAGAAGTTCATCCTTCTCAAATTATCAGTGGAAATGTGGGCGATTCTTATAATGCTAGTACAGAAAAATATCAGCTAACAATCGATGGCTACACTTTAGACGAAAGCCAATTACCAAAAAACAGTAAAGGTGTCTTTAGCGAAACAGCACAAACAGTCACCTACATTTACAAAAAAAATCCGATACCAGCAGCGGATGTCACAGTGGAGTACTTGGATACAGAAGGCAACGAAATTCACTCTTCACAAACGATCAGTGGAAACATGGGTGACTCATATGATACCAGCAAGAAGAACTATCAATTAGTGATTGAAGGCTACACTTTAGACGAAAGCCAATTACCAGAAAATAGTAAAGGCATATTTAGCGAAACAACGCAAACAGTAACGTATATCTACACAAAAAATCCGATACCAGCAACGGATGTCACTGTGGAGTACGTGGATACGGAAGCTAAAGAAATTCACGCTTCACAAACAATTAGTGGAAACGTAGGCGAGTCTTATGATGCCAGCACAGAAAAATATCAAGTAAAAATCGAAGGCTACATATTAAACGAAAGTCGGCTGCCGCAAAATGCCAAAGGTACATTCGGTAAGGAAGAGGCAACTGTGACGTATGTTTATACAAAAGAAAATGCAGCAACCGTCGTTATTTCTGATAAAAAAGAACCAACGGCGACTGTTACTTCGAAAAAAAGCGCTTCTGCACAAAGATTGCCGCAGACCGATGAACAGGGGACGTTGTTCCCATTTGTAGTTGGTTTGTGCTTTATCGCCACGGCAAGCTGGCTTTATTTCAGAAAGCGAAAATAGTGATTAAGTAAGCCATTGGGGAAAGGCGTTACTGACTAACAAAAAGGACAGCTAGGCTTCAGCTGTCCTTTTTGTTGCTTATTTACCTAAAAATGAAATGAATCCCAGAGAGTCATAGAGAAAATGGCAGATCCAGCTGACCCATACGCTATTGGATTTTTTCCAAACGTAGTTGAGTGCCAATCTGGCAGGCATCAAGGTGATCAATAATTGAGCTGGATGAAAGCCGTACGCTAAGATGTGCCATAAAGCGAATAGCACACTGCAAATGATGGATGACCAGGCAAAAGAAAGGCCTCTTTTCTGCAAGGCCAACAAGAGGTTGGTACTAAGCAATTCTTCTCCCATCAGCATAAAGGGGACTTGCAAAAAGACCATTTGGACAGTGATGGTTTCGCTGATCGAGTTGGTTGTTGGTTGTCCAAAAATAGCGGCATAAATAAAGGAAAAGAACACGCCAGTCAAAATGACGAAAGGGACACCCCACAATAAAACGGTGAAACGAAAATGTTTGAACTGCTCCAAAAAGGTCGTTCGTAAGAGAAAATACCCTGCACTAAATGCGAAGACCAGATTCCAGATGGTACCGGCGATCGATAACACGGAATCGTTTAGTGGGGTATAAGGAAGTAATTGATAGGTTAACCCAATGATTAAGGTAAGAACGAATAAATAAACTGCTGATTTGTGTTTCATTTTGAACACATCCTTCATAGTAATTGCCACATGCTGAATTATAAACAGAAAAAACTTCAAAGTACAAAAAGATATCTCTCATTATTTTTAAACAAAAAGAAAAAGCAGTGAACACGATATCATACTTGGCAGAATTGGTTTTCTTAAAAGCAGAATAAAGGATTTCTAAGAGCAATTCTCAAAATTTGTGAACAAAAAGAGAAGTTTATAAGAATCACTGTAACACTGTTGAAATATTATTACGCTTATGTTACATTTTGTTTACGTTATTATGTTTGAGGGAGAATGTTTATGAAGAAATCAAGCAATGATTCAAATAATTCACAACATAGAGAAGCGACTTCTGAAAAACAAGTACCTATTTCGAGGGTCGAATCACATCAAAAGCAAACAACGGGAACGACAAGACGCACGCCAACTGCCAATCGTCAAGTTTCTAAAAAGAAGCCAACCCATCGCAAATATCTCTTTTCATTGATGACGCTGCTGACAATTGTCATTATCGCCACTGGGGGCTATATCGCTTTTACTTTGAAGCAGCAAGAAGCATTGGCACGCGAAAAATATGAAGCTGCCGCGCAAAAGCTATTAGCATCGATCCAAGAAGAACAAGCCAAAGAGGGAATTCCCGCAAAACTTGAAACATTGTCTGATGGCGACAAAAAAGAATTGATTTTCCGACCAAAAGAAGAAAATGCCATCCCTGTAAAGGATGCAAGTAAGAAATTATCGACCATGGCGAACCAGCTATGCAAAAAACACGCCGACAAAGAGACCGTTACGATCGCCCGGATTCAAGCACAAGCAGTTGCATCAAAAGTGTCAACCTATTCCTTAAAAGCGGACAGCTATGTTTGGAATCGGGAGACTGGGCGGTTTGAAGATGCGGATAGCGTGGTTGCCGATCCAATTTTTATTTCCGAGAAAACTGGCAATGAACTATCCTTGAAGGAATTAGTACCCGATGAAGGCAGCTTGTTAGGGATCCAGCAAGTCATTCAACAAAAGCTTTTGGATCAAGCCAAAGAACCGACTAAAATCCTTGATGCGGTTCTGGGGATGGACCGAATTACCTATGACTCGAAATTTACTTATGATCCTGAAAAAATAACGCTCCAGTTGCCGCAAAATCAAACAGGCGTATCCGAGATCACTTTGGCTTACAAAGAGATTGCGCCGTTTATTGATCCAGAGCTTGTCAATGCGGATCAATTGAAAGAGCAACAAGCGATGTTAGACGAAAACAAAAAATATGTTGCGTTGACTTTCGATGATGGACCAAACAATACCTCGACATTGGATCTCTTAAAAATCTTGAAAGACAATGATGTGAAGGCAACGTTCTTTGAATTAGGCCAAATGGTGGATCGATATCCTGAAGTTGCGAAAAAAGTCCATGAGGAAGGGCATGAAATTGCCAGTCACTCCTATTCACATCCCCAATTAAACACGCTATCGCCAGAGGAGGTCAAAGCGGAAATAACCAAAACGGACAAAGCAATCTATCAGGCGACAGGGGTCTTACCGAAGAATTTGCGCCCGCCATATGGGGCGATCGATCAACAAAGCGCCCAAGCGGCAGGAAAATCGATCATTCAATGGAGTGTTGATACCGAGGATTGGAAGCTGAAAGACCAGAACAAAATTTTGAAAGTCGTTCAAAACAACGTCTATGATGGGGCGATTATTTTACTTCATGATATTCATCCAAAGTCCGTTCAAGCCGTACCAGGTATTATTCAAACGCTGAAAGCGCAAGGCTATGAATTTGTGACGGTGGATCAATTGCTAAATGGCAACCAAAAACCAATGTATCAATACTTTGGTGCGACAGACGAACGCAGTGTTAGCTAATAGCTGAAAAAGGAAGGGATGGCAATCATCACTTCCTTTTTTTAACGAACACTGCAGTTGCCGTTTTATCACTCGGAGGAGGCAAATGCTCGGAGGTAGTCATCATCCAGCAGCAAAGCAAAATCATCGGCAAGGGCACCTTGATCCAATTCTCGCATGATAGCTAGCATCTTTTGCGTGATCGTTTCACCAGCTTTATGATCACCAGTTCGTAAGAGCAACACGCCTTGGAAAAATTTGCAGACGGTTTGGTGGAAAAATTCTTTGTAGTCTGTCGCCAAAAGTTTCAATTGGACGACGAGAACTTCCGTCGCATCGTATTGCTGGTGTTTTAGTGTATATTCGATCAAATTGATCAGTAGCGCGCAATAAATTTCCCGACCTTTTTCCATATCGATGTAGTACTCGAGCATCTTGGATACTTTTTTGAAAAAGAGGAAATTATGGTCGTTGTCCAAAAGATCGATGGTGTTGCCAAATAGTTGGATTTCTTGTAACGTCCAGCTCTCAACATCAACGAGATAGGAAATAATCGTTTGACGATCACATTCCAAAACCGCACGTTTCCGATAGACCACATGCTCTGCCAAGCATTGCAGCATGCGGATCCGTGAGCGAACCTCTGCGATGCGGACATTGTTAAGTCGGCTAGAGGTTTGCTGCAGTTCCTGTAACAGAATTTGTAACTGGTTGATATCGTGCTTGTTTGAATATTGCGTGTACCGATGGTTGTAGCTGTTTTGCTCATCCAGCCGATAGCCATTCGCGATATAGAGAAATTCATCGATATCCATTGATAGATTTTCTAAGATTTGCAATAGCAGGTTGGCAGCAATCTGATGCTTGCCTTTTTCAAATTCGATGGCATAAGACTTTGAAATAATCGTGCCATAGACTTCTTTTTGGGTGAAGCCTTTTTTCAATCGGATTTGTCTGATCGTTTCGCCATACATAAGAAAGTCTCCGCTCTCATTGAATTAATGAAATCATGTATCCCCATTATAGTAAAACAAGTCCAGTGTAGGAATTAAAAAGGTCTTATATTTCAGACCGCTTCTGATTTGATGGAAGGATGTTTCGCGGTAATGTGCACCCAGAGAGGGCGTGAAATAATAAGAAAGCGTGAGAACGATTCGTTCTCACGCTTTTTTCTCAGACAAAACTAAGACATATCAATACAAGAATCATTACTAACCAATCCATCTTCTCATGCTCCTTATGTGGCATTAGAAGAAGACGATTGGGCAGCAGCGTTTCCTTCTTACCAGCAAGTATAAACAAAAAGAAGCGAATGAACGCTTACGTCCAAAATATAAGACCAAATAGCTACGGAAGAATTTCCCTGAAAGAAAAAAGTAAATGGCGATTGAAGAAATTTCATTTCATGATTGCTCACGCTCGATTTTAATAGGAGATTTTCATTCCTTTTTTCACAGAACGTTCTGGGAGCTTTTCGAGCCCATTTTTTTCGTCGGTAAGAGTTATTTTAGACAATATCGTGAAAAGCGCCTGAATTATTTTTGTTTTTTTATTTTCGTAGGTAAAAAACGGGGTTGAAGACAAGAAAAAACAACATCATCGTTTTTCTCTCTTGTTGAGTATAAAGAAACAAATGTAATCGTATTCATTATATTGATTAATTATGAATAGTAAGGTGCTTTTTTGATAAAAAATGTTAGCATTTTATCGTTATGCATCTGTTTATAAGATAAATATAAATAATCTGCGCTTGTTTATAAAATAAATGTTTTATGTTTTGTAACGTTAATTTCAGTGTTTTTTTAATTATTTATCGTGTTTATAATTTGTTGGAAAGAAATAAATTTGCTGGAATTTTGTTATACAGTGTGTTCAATTAGTTATTTTATTTCTTGGTTTTCACAAGCGTATGCTAATGTGCTGCGAAACTATTTGAACAAAGATCACTGGGTTTTTCAGAAAGCATGCGAAAAAATATTCGCTTTGCGATCGGTAACTTTTGTTTTCTCTCTATGCCTTTGGGTGTTGGGTTGAAATAGATTTTCATCTGGTTTTAAAGGGGGCAGGAAACATTCCAGAGATCATCAGTTTTATCTTTTGTCGGTTAAATTATTTCGAACAGGAGGAGAATGAATGAAAGGCATAAATTACAAAAAGCTCATGGATTCAAAGAAAAACACACGCGTTCGAACAAAGAAAAATATTATTGCGAATTTAACTGTCAGTGGGATGTTGTTGACGAGTACGGTGGTCGTGCCAGCAAGTTTATTATGGGCACCAACGACGGTTGAAGCTGCTTTGGTTTCAGCTGAACTTTTCTCAGATATCACAGCGTCTAATAACTCAGGCACGAGTGCGTCTGCACCTTACGCAACTCCTGGTGCAACGAACCAAGTCAATTTCTCGATTTCTGGATCAAATGCAGTAACGGTTGATGTCTTGAATGGGGATAAAGTCGCAGTTGTTGGGGTTCCTCAAGGGCTTACTGGTTTGGTTCAACCGGCAGGAAATGCATCAATTTCCACCAATGTGACACTACAATTGGGAAATTTCCCAGCCTTGCAAACATTGATCGGGACAGTCACACCAGCAGTCAATACCTTGATCAGCACGGTGGATGGGATCGTCAATCAAAATTTAGCTGACGCATTGGATATTCCGCCAACAATCGTTGGTGGCTTGCCGAATCCGTTGTATACGGCGGCTTCAATCGTAGATGTCAGCCAAGTGATTACCGTCAATTTAAGTGAAATTACGACCCAGTTAGACTTACTAAACCAGCTTGGACAATTTGGCCAAGCGAATTTTGAAGTTCCAGCTGGACTAACCGATAACGAACGTGCCCTGATTGCCAATGTGGATGATGGTTTATTTATCGTTGTCAATCAGCGCATCAATCAAATTCTTGATAATTTACAAGCGGCACAGATCCAAGTCAGTATTCTAGATGGTGCCAGCGGCATCCCAGGAATTGGTACCTTGATCAGCGGGATCAATACACTGGTTCAAACAACAGTCAATACCGCCAAAGCGACTTTAAATGGCACGGTTGAAACTGCTCAAAATGTCTTGAATGCTACGACAGATCTAGCAGATCAGGTTGCTTCTGCTTCTGTTTTAGGTCAAACCAACGTGGTGATTCCAACGAATGTTACCAGTCCGACCTATGCGCAATTGGTTGAAAATGGTGTGGCGAATCCTTCCACTCCTTACGAAGCTCGCTTCGAAGCAACGATGTCTCAGCTTGACCTCATCACCATTGATTTATTTACGGATGCTGACGGCAATAACTCGATTTGGTTTGCACCAGACACACCAGAAGATCAAACCGATACACCAACGATCAATCCATTGACAGCAGGGGAAACGACGATCAGCGGAACAGCTGAGCCAGGCGCAGTCATCACATTGGCGATCAACGGCGGTGCACCTATTACCATAACCGCAGATGGTGACGGCAATTGGACGACCGATGTCCCTGAATTGGTAGAAGGTGATACAGTCACAGCAGTAGCGGAAGCTGATGGGGAATCGGCGAGTGAACCTGCAACGGCAACGGTAGCGGCACCAGTGGTCAATGCACCGACGGCTTCGATTACAGGAAACAGCACCGATGGGTATCCTGTGACAGGGACAGCCGCAGCAAATGCAGCCATTGAAATCACCAATGCCGAAGGTGAAGTCGTTGGCTCTGGGACGGCAAATGAGAACGGCAACTACAGTATCACGTTGAACCCAGCAGATGTAGCAGAAAATGAAAACTTGAATGTTGTCGCAATCGTCACTGCCGGTGGGCAAACTTACCGTAGTGGCAATACGCCAATCGTCGTTCCAGCAGATGATGCGGAGCAACAAACGGGAACACCAACGATTCAACCGGTGACTGCCGGGGATACAAGCGTCAGCGGAACGGCTGAGCCTGGTGCCTCGATTACTGTGACGATCAACGGTGCAGATCCGATCGTGACGGAAGCCGATGAAGAGGGCAATTGGCGTGTTGACGTGGACGAAGTGTCAGAGGGCGATACGGTTTCAGCTGTCGCCGAACTAGAAGGACAAACACCAAGTCAGCCAGCAAGCACCACCGTGTCCGCCTTAACGGTCAATGCACCAACGGCTTCGATCACAGGAAATAGTCAAGAGGGCTATCCAGTGACTGGAACAGCTGCACCAAATGCGGCCATTGAGATCACCAATGCGGATGGCGAAATTGTCGGAACAGGTACTGCCAATGAGAATGGCGTTTATACGGTGACGGTAGATCCAGCGGATGTTGCCGCGGAAGAAACCCTGAATGTGACGGCGGTTGTGACCGCTGGCGGCGAAACCTATCGAAGCAACCCAACACCTGTTGTGGTGCCTGCAGATATCCTGCAGACGGAAACACCAACGATCGATCCAGTCAGTGCTGGAGATACAACTGTTAGTGGGACAGCCGAACCGGGGGCAACGGTAACGATCACGCTTCCTGAAGGCGACCCAATCACGGCTGAAGCCGATGATGAAGGCAACTGGGAAGCAACGGTTCCTGAATTGGCAGAAGGCGATTCCGTGACGGTCGTAGCTGAGTCTGAAGGCAAAGATCCGAGTGCCCCAATCACCGTGAGCGTAAGCGGTTTAACTGTGGCGGCGCCAACAGCTACGATCACTGGAAATAGCACAGATGGGTATCCAGTAACGGGAACAGCGACTGCCAATGCAGCGATTGAAATTTTGAATGAAGCAGGCGATGTCGTTGGTAGTGGAACAGCCGATGACGATGGCAACTTCACGATCACCATTGATCCTCAAGAGGTGGCAGCTGGCGACAACTTGCGGGTGGAAGCGATCGTGACGGCTGGTGGTGAAGACTATCGCAGTACAGGCACACCGCTTGTAGTTCCTGCAGATGATGTAGAAAACTTGACGGAAACACCAACGATCAACCCAGTAACAGCTGGGGATACGACTGTCAGCGGAACGGCTGAACCAGGGGCAACAGTGACGATCACGCTGCCTGAAGGCGATCCGATCACGGCAGAAGCCGATGACGAAGGCAACTGGGAAGCGACGGTTCCTGAATTATCAGAAGGCGATACGGTAACAGTCGTTGCCGAGGCCGAAGGCAAAGATCCAAGTGCACCGATTACCGTGACCGTTGATGGTGTTACGGTCAGTGCACCGAGCGCTTCCATCACAGGCAATAGCACGGATGGCTATCCAGTCAGCGGAACAACGACACCGAATGCGGCAATTGAGATTTTGAATGAAGCAGGCGATGTTGTTGGTAGCACGACGGCGGATGACACGGGTGCTTATACCGTGACCTTAGATCCAGCCGATGTGGCGCCAGAAGAAGCCTTGCAGGTGGTGGCAGTTGTGACAGCAGGCGGTCAAGACTACCGCAGTAATGCCACACCAATCACGGTACCAGCAGACATTGAACAAACAGGGACACCAACGATCGATCCGGTTACAGCGGGTGATACCACGATTAGCGGAACGGCAGAACCAGGGTCGACGGTTACTGTGACGATCACGGATCAAGAACCAGTAACGGCTGAAACGGATGACGAAGGAAACTGGCTTGCAGAAGTGCCAGCAGTTTCTGGTGGCGATACAGTCACAGTTGTTGCGGAAGCTGAAGGCAAAGAGCCAAGCGCGCCAATCAGCGTCGGGGTCGCAGGAGTGACGGTGGCAGCACCGACAGCGATCATCAGCGGCAATAGTACCGATGGTTATCCAATCACGGGGACTGCACCAGCGAATGCAGCGATCGAAGTACTGAATGAAGCAGGCGATGTGATTGGTACTGGCACAGCCGATGGGGATGGAAACTATACGGTAACCATCGCACCAGCCGATGCAGCACCAGAAGAAACCTTGTCTGTCGTTGCGATCGTAACAGCTGGCGGGGATGAGTACCGCAGTCCTGCCACACCAGTGACGGTACCAGCAGATGAGCTTGAACAAACAGCATTACCAACCATCGACCCAATCAATGCAGGGGACACGACGATCAGTGGGACTGCCGAACCAGGCGCTACGGTGACAGTAACGATCCCAGGTGAAGAACCTGTGACTGGTGAAGCCGATGACGAGGGCAACTGGACGGTTGAAGTTCCTGAAGTTTCTGAAGGAGAAACCGTCACAGTGGTCGCACAAGCACCAGACAAAGACCCAAGTGCACCAATCAGTGTTGGGGTCAATGGATTGACGATTGCTACGCCAACCGCGACGATCAGTGGCAATAGTACCGATGGGTACCCAGTAACGGGAACGGCACCAGCCAATGCAGCCATCGAAATCTTGAATGCCGATGACGAAGTAGTAGGTACTGGCACTGCCAATGACGAAGGCCAATACACGATCACGTTGACGAGTGATGATGCGTCTCCAGCTGAAACCTTACGGGTGGTGGCGGTAGTCACAGCCGGTGGTCAAGATTACCGCAGTGCGGCTGCCCCAATCACAGTACCATTGGATCAAACCGCAGTCCCAACCATTGAAACGGTGACAGCCGGCGACACCACGATCAGCGGAACGGCTGAACCTGGTGCGACAGTTTCGGTAACGATTGGTGACGCAGAGCCCGTCACTGCCGAAGCAGATGACGAAGGCAATTGGACGGCAACGGTGCCCGAGGTTTCTCAAGGAGAAACAGTTACAGTGGTAGCGACCCTTGATGGGGAAACGCCAAGTGACGCAGCAACGGTCATCGTAAATCCACTTAGTGTGGCAACACCGACAGCAGCGATCAGCGGCAATAGTACAGAGGGGTATCCAGTTACAGGAACGGCAACGCCGAATGCAACGATTGAGATCTTAAATGCAGCCGGTGAGGTTGTCGGCAGTGGCGAAGCAAATGAGGAAGGTGCCTACAGCATCACCTTGAGCAGCGACGATGTTGATCCTTCAGAAACGCTTCAGGTGGTGGCAGTGGTAACCGCTGGGGGCGATGAATACCGCAGTGCACCGCTTTCCATCGTGGTACCAGCAGACCAGACGACCACACCAACGATCGAGCCAGTGCAAGCAGGGGATACATCCGTCGGAGGAACGGCCGAACCTGGTTCAACGGTGACGGTGGAGATTCCTGGAGAAGATCCAGTGACTGCCGAAACGGATGAGGAAGGCAATTGGACGGTCACCGTACCAGAGCTTTCAGAAGGCGACACGGTCACAGTGGTTGCTGAAGCTGAAGGCAAAGACCCAAGTGAACCAATCAGTGTCGGTGTCGGTGCCTTGAACGTGGCAGCACCAACGGCAACGATCACTGGCAACAGTACTGACGGCTATCCAGTCACAGGGACAGCACCAGCCAACGCAGCCATTGAAATCTTAAATGATGACAATGAAGTGGTGGGCAGTGGGACTGCCAATGGAGACGGTGAGTATACGATCACCTTGACAGAAGGTGTTTCTCCAGCAGAAAACTTGCGAGTGGTAGCAGTGGTAACTGCTGGCGGTCAAGAATACCGCAGTCCAGCAACTACTATCGTGGTGCCAGAAGATAACGCAGAAGACCAAACAGCAGCACCGACTGTCGCACCCGTGGTTGCTGGGGCTACAACCGTTAGCGGAACGGCTGAACCTGGGGCAGATGTAACGGTTGAACTACCAAATGGCGATACTGTTACAGTGGCAGCGAATGACGAAGGTGATTGGACGGCAACTGTGCCGACGGTTTCTCTGGATGATGTCTTGACAGTTATTGCCTTGGCAGACGGCAAAACAGAAAGTTTACCAGTAACAGTGACGGTGCAAGGGCTGATCGTGGCAGCACCAACGGCAACGATTTCTGGCAATAGTGAAGATGGTTATCCAGTAACTGGTACAGCACCAGCCAATGCGGCAATCGAAATCTTAAATGCTGATGATCAAGTGATTGGCAGAGGGGCAGCCAATAAGAATGGCGTTTACACCGTTACCTTGACCAGTGAAGAAGTATCAGCGGGGGAAACGGTCCGTGTCGTTGCCATCGTTTCCGCAGGTGGGGATGACTTCCGTAGTCAACCAACGGCTGTCGTGGTGCCAGCGGATCAAACGGCGACACCAACGATCAATCCAGCAGTGGCTGGCGCAACAGAAATCAGCGGAACAGCCGAACCAGGAGCAACAGTCAGCGTGACGGTCGGTGAGGAAGACCCAATCACCGCTGAAGTTGACGACGAGGGCAATTGGCAAGCTGAGGTACCAGCGCTTTCCGAAGGGACGACTGTTACAGCAGTGGCAGAAATAGAAAATGAAACACCAAGTACACCAGCAACGATCACGGTCGGGGCATTAACGGTGGCGGCGCCTAGTGCGTCTATCAGCGGCAATGCAGCCGATGGCTATCCAGTGACCGGAACAGGACCAGCGAATGCGACCATCGAAATCTTGAATGAAGCTGGCGAGACAGTTGGAACGGGTACAACCGATGATGCAGGGCTTTACACGATCAATTTGACCAGTGAAGATGTCTCTCCTGAAGAAAACTTGACGGTGGTTGCGGTGGTCACAGCTGGTGGCAAGGATTATCGCAGTCCAGCGACACCGATCATGGTGCCAGCTGAACCGGGTGAAAATCAAACAACGGCACCAACGGTTGATCCAATCAAAGCAGGCGATGAAACAGTTAGCGGAACCGCCGAACCAGGCTCAACTGTGACTGTAACACTACCGGATGGCACAGAAGAAACCGCCGAAACAGATGACGAAGGCAACTGGAGTGTCGATGTGCCAGAATTGTCTGAAGGGGATACCATCACAGTCGTCGCAGACAGTGACGGCAAAGACCCAAGTGATCCAATCACTGTCATCGTTGAAGGAGTGACTGTCGCAGCACCAACAGCTTCCATCAGCGGCAACAGCACGGATGGCTACCCAGTGACTGGTACAGCACCAGCCAATGCAGCGATCGAGATCTTGAACGCAGCCAATGAAGTCGTTGGAAGAGGCACTGCCGATGGAGACGGCAACTATACAGTGGCCTTAACTGCTGAAACTGTCGATCCAGAAGAAACCTTAAACGTCGTTGCCATCGTTACAGCTGGTGGGAAAGAGTATCGCAGTAATCCAACAGCGGTCATCGTACCAGCAGATACGGTAGTGGATCAGACAGCTGCACCAACGATCGATCCAATCACGGCGGGGGATACCAGCATCAGCGGAACGGCTGAACCAGGTTCAACCGTGACGATCACCGTACCAGATGCGGAACCAATCACGGCTGAAACGGATGACGAAGGCAATTGGACGGCAGAAGTACCAGAAGTTTCTGAAGGCGATGCAGTCACTGTTGTGGCACAATCACCTGACAAAGAGCCAAGCGCTCCAGTCACAGTTGGTGTAGGTGCGTTGACGGTCACTGCTCCTAGTGCAACGATCACAGGCAATAGCACGGACGGCTATCCAGTAACTGGAACGGCACCAGCCAATGCCACCGTACAAATCTTGAATAGCGATGGACAAATCGTCGGTTCAGGAACTGCAGACGCGCAAGGGAACTACAGTATCACTCTTGAACCAACAGCTGTTGCACCAGCGGAAAGCTTAACCGTCGTTGCAGTTCTGACAGCTGGCGGCAAAGAATACCGCAGTAACGCGACACCGATCGTGGTACCTTTGGATCAAGAAGAGCAACAAACTGCAACACCAACGATCGATCCAGTCAAAGCTGGCGATACGACGATCAGCGGGACTGCCGAACCAGGTTCAACGGTGACGGTAACGATTGGGGAAAATGAACCGATCACGACCGAAACGGACGAAGAGGGCAATTGGACAGTCGAGGTACCTGAAGTTGCGGAGGGTGATACCGTCACTGTTGTGGCACAATCACCTGAAAAAGATCCTAGTGCACCAATCACAGTGAGTGTGGATGGCATCACGGTTTCAGCACCGACCGCGTCCATCACTGGCAATCCAGAGGATGGTTACCCAGTGACGGGGATGGCAGCACCAAATGCAGCGATTGAAATCTTGAATGAAGCGGGAGAAGTCGTTGGATCAGGCACTACCGATGAAAATGGCAACTACACGATCACGCTTTCTGGTGAAGCTGTTTCTCCTGAAGAATCATTGAATGTCGTTGCGATCATCACCGCTGGTGGCAAAGACTATCGGAGTAATGCGACACCAATCGTAGTGCCCGTTGAGAATACGATCGATCAAACCGCTACACCAATCATCGAACCAGTCACAGCTGGTGACACGACCATTACCGGTACTGCTGTAGCGGGAGCGATGGTCACCGTGACGGTAACAGGCGAAGAAGCGGTTGAAACCGAAGCAGATGAAGCAGGAAATTGGTCAGTGGACGTTGCGGAAGTTTCTCGAGATGAAATCGTAACAGCAGTGGCGCAAAGTGAAGGAGAAACCGCCAGTGAACCAGCAACGACCGTTGTTAATGGCATCACGGTCAACGCACCTTCAGCATCCATTACGGGTAATTCCCAAGAAGGCTATCCAGTAACTGGGAACGGGCCTGCCAATGCAGCGATTGAAATTTTGAATGAAGCGGGAGATGTCGTTGGAACAGGCACTACCGATGAAAATGGTGACTACACGATCACATTGACTAGCGAGGATGTCGCACCAGAAGAAAACTTATCGGTTGTGGCGATCGTCACGGCTGGTGGGGATGACTACCGCAGTAATGCGACGCCAATCGTCGTACCTGTCGATGATGAAAGCATCAAGACAGATACACCAACCATTGACCCAGTCACGGCTGGTGATACAACGATCAGCGGAACGAGTGAGCCAGGTGCTACGATCACCGTTACCATCAGCGATCCGTTAACAAGTAGATTCCTGACCATCTTCGCGGCTGAAGGACCAATCACAACGATCGCCGATCAAAATGGCGACTGGCGTGTTGAGCTATCCGCGGAAGCAACGGAAGGTGAAACCGTTACGGTTCTTGCTTTAGCAGATGGCGAAACCCTAAGTGATCCGACGACGACCGTAGTCGATGCTTTGACGGTTGATGCACCGGTTGCTACGATCACTGGCAATCCTACCGATGGCTATCCAGTCTTCGGGAATGGACCAGCCAATGCGACGATCGAAATCTTGAATGAAGCGGGTGATGTTGTCGGAACTGGAACGACCAATGGAAATGGTGCGTTTAGCATCACATTAGATCCAGAGGATGTGTCACCAGAAGAAACCCTTAACGTTGTTGCGATCGTTACAGCAGGTGGCAGAGAATACCGCAGTGCTGCAACACCAATCGTGGTACCAACGGGTGATAATGGCACGGATGGTTCAGATGGTACTGACGGTAGCGATGGCACGGATGGCACCAATGGTTCTGATGGTACGAATGGTACCGACGGAAGCAATGGCGCTTGGGGCAACTGGGGCAATTGGGGAAACAATAATTGGAACAGCAACAATAACAACCAAAGCTGGTGGGGAAGTAAATTCTTGCCGAAAACGGGATCAGAAGGAACCTGGTACGCTTCAGTGATTGGAGCAGCAGTCTTCGTTGTCGGAGGAATTGGCTTGTTCTTCAAAGCAAGAAAGAAAAAAGACCAGCAAAAATAGCATGACTTTACCAGCGGAGTGGACATCCTCCGCTGGTATCTCTAGTGAATCAAAACTTTGAAGCATTGATCATCGTTTCGTAAAGAAAGGGTTAGAAATGGTATGGAAAGCAGAAGGAGGGAAAAACGCTTTTACAAATGGACGATCGCTCAGTTGATTTTCTTGTTGACCAGCATCAGTTTCGTCAATTTGTATCTATTAACAACGACCAAAGAAGCCGAGGCGGCTGTGAACGTATTAGATGTGGAAATTTTAAGCAATTTGACGAGTGCCAATACAAGTGGTACTTCAGCAAGTGCCCCTTGGCCAGGCAGTGTGACAAATCGACCAGTGACTTTTTCGATCAAAGGGAACGGGGGCTTGAATGCTTCTGTCAATGTCAACGGTGAGGATAAATTTGCTTTGTTGGCGATCCCAACAGAGTTGAGAAATCGCATCAGTGCCAATGGATCAGCAGCTATCAAAACGTCGACCACAGTCAATATTGCCAATGTCCCGCTTTTGAATGCGATCTTAACAGCGCTTGATTCCTTGACCAGCTCCTTAAATCTCAATCTCGGGATTGTGCAAATCGATTTAACGGCTGTCAATCAACAAATTTCCTTGCTAAAAACCGTTGGTAATTTAGGCAATGTAGAAATAAGCAGTCCGTTGCAGTTCACCACCCAAAGAGAAGCGTTGTATGCCAATATGAGTTCGAACCTCGGTGTCGTTTTAGGAACCAATGTCCCGCAAATTTTACGGAATTTAAGTACGGCGATTCAAAATACCCAGATCCGAGTGATCGGCATCGATATTGGTGGCGTTGTTCGTGCATTGCTGCAAGGGTTGCTGAATACCCTGCTTAACACTGTAACGTCAGCGTTAAATAATTTGGCAACCGTCCAAGAACAAATGGCGGATGCAGCCGTTTTAGGAGCAACGGATGTTCAAATTCCTACGCTACTTTCGGGTCCAGGACAGTTGTCCGCAAATTGGACCGCCAATTTTTCGGCTTCTGTGTTGAAGGCAAAGCCGACGGACATCAATCTCTTGAACTTTAGTGCGCTAAATATCAGCAGTCGCCAAACCATGATTTATTTCATGGTCGAAGCACTGACGATGGATCGGACGAATCTGCCGACTCAGCTGAATTTTGGCCGACATGCCATTCAAACGAAAAAGAGTGAGACATGGCGGGCAACCGCCAACGGCGACCAAAGCGCAGCAGCTACAACTGGGATTTTACGGATCAATGATACCCGCAATCGTCAGAAAAAATGGCAAGTCAAGGTCAGACAATCCACCAATTGGGTCAATGGCACGCGAACATTGCCAGCTGCCGAATTAAGGGTTCAGCTTGGAACTGTCAATTCGACATTTACAGACGGTCGAGTGGTTTTACCTGATAATGCAACGATTGCTCTGCAGCAAAATGTCGAAAAAAATGTGGTGACGTTGGAAAATGCGGCATCGACTGGTGGACTGACTGTTAATTTTTCCCAGTTCAATTTATTTGTACCTGAGAAAACACCGAAATTTCAAGGTCAGTATCGCGCCACAGTCGTGTGGACCGTTTCCGATACACCTTGAAAAGGAAGAGCCGAATGAAAAAAAATTCCCTTGTGCTACTTCTGGTTTTGATGATCGGCAGTTTCTACAGTATCGTTCCATCAGCAGTAGCCAATACGACGACCGGCAACATTGAGTTTTATGAAGGACCATCGGAAACAGCTAGCAGTGATTCCATTGATGAAGAAATTGAACCACCGACCAGTCAAGAAACGGTCACTAACTCAGAAGAACCGCTGCCACAGCTTGCAGAAACCAATCACTTTTGGCTGCCCGTAATAGGCGGATTCTTCACTAGTCTGACATTGATCATTTGCATCAAAAAAAGGAGGATGGCAAAATGATTTCAAAGAAATCGATAATAGGCGCATTGGGCGTATTGACTGCACTTAGCATTGGTGCGACAGTGCAAGCAGATGACACGACCGGTGTCGTAGAATATACCTCTGGGGGCATCGTGTTTGACCCGGATAAAGGCGGGAGTGATCCCAATACGCAGCTACCAACGAATTTAGATTTTGGTGCCCATGAAATCCAAACAGAAAATGCCGAAACATGGGTGGCTACTACGGATGGAACTGGACTACCTGGGGATGGGTCAACGCTGCAAAGAGGGGCAGTTGCGGTCAGCGATAACCGAGGACAGGCGAACTCTTCTTGGGCGATCAAAGTACGGCAAGCAACCCAATTTACGGCAGGAGACAGCACGTTGGACGGTGCGGTATTAACGGTAGATACGGGGACGTTGACCAATAACTTGAGTTCACCGCCAACAGGAACCAGTGATATTGCCAATGGCGAGCTTGATTTTGCGGCGATCAACAATGAGTATGCGTTCTTGACCGCCAATGCTGGCGAAGGGATTGGTGAAACGTCGATGCCTTTAGAACAATTTACCCTTTCGATCCCAGCCAATACGGAAAAACAATCAGCAACCTACCAAACGACCCTCGTTTGGACGATCAGCAGTGCTCCGACGACCCCATAGGGCAGTAGTCATTGCGTAACAGTTAGCAGAAAAAAAGCAGCTTGCCTGAGCGGCTGCTTTTTATGCTAGCTGATTTTTCTTTCCTATTTTGTGTAGAAAGGATCTGACAGGATGCATCAGAAGAAAGTTCGAGGCAAAGGATTTCAGTATTGGGTAGTAAGTATTTTAACGGTCTTATTTTTCATTGGTACGAGCACTACGGGAGCAGCAGATTCACTTGATACCTTCGATGTTCAAATCAAATTGCCAGAGTCACAGCGGGACAAAGAGCTGATGTACTATGATTTGTTGCTGAAGCCCAAGGCAGAAGAAAAACTAGCGGTCATGGTTTCCAATAAAAGCGAGCAACCGATCAATCTACAGCTATCCTTTAATCGAGCGGTCACGAACATGACGGGTGTCGTTGAGTACTCTGGGGCAAATGAGGAAGCAACGCCTTCTGCTCCATACGCGATCGAAGAACTCGTCACTTTAAGTGATGAAACCCTTTCGTTAGCCCCTAATGAGCAAAAAGAAATCACCTTGACAGTCCAGATGCCATCTGAATCCTTTGATGGGATTTTGGCAGGGGGACTATACGTCCAGCAAACCGGCAGTGAAGAATTTCAAGGAAATGTCCAAAACCTACTAGCCAGAGAAGTGGCGGTGTTGCTCCGTAACAAAGAGACCGACATCCCACCAGCGGTTCGAATTGAGGAAGCCCATCTGGAAGAAATCAATCGCCGCAATGTCATTATCGTAGCGGTGGAAAATACAGCGGCAAATTATCTTAGTAAGGTCACGCTTGCTTATGAAGTGTTTCATGATGGACAAGCAACAGCGATCAAAGGAGAAAAAGAGATCCAATTAGCGCCCAATGCGTTAATGAATTACGCACTGCCATTAGATGGAAACGAACTGCAATCAGGAGAGTATGAAATAAAAACGACCCTCAAAGCAGCTGATCAACAATGGCAAGGAGAGCCTACCTTCCAAGTTGCAAGGCAAGAAGCGCAAGAAAGAAACGAGCAAGATGTCAGTATTGAAGAAACCTCTTCGCCGATCCTTCTCTATTTATTGATCGGTGGTGTTTTATGTCTGATCATCGCCTATTTGATTTGGCATAATCGTAAGCTGAAGCGAGCATTGAATAAAAGTGATGACTAGCAGGTAGTGGAAATCAAAGGTGGATGCATGAAAAGTCTATTATTATAGTAAGAAATGTTTTCGAAAAGCTAAAAGTAGCACCTCTCATAAAAAGAATCAGTAAAGAAAACCATTTATCATTGAGAATAAATGGTTTTTTCGTGTTCCGCACGTTTTGTTGAGAACGGTGAAGGAGGAATTTTGACATTCACCAATAGGAAGTCATGTCATGACTGATGAATAATTGTTCTTCAATCGTTGAAATGAGTGAAACATTCAACGAGAAATAAATAACGTTTGTGATGTTGAGTTCTGCTCGTTTTTTTCACAGAGAATTATCATAAAGTTTTACATAATAATGTTTCCGCTTCCATTAAAGTCTGTCGTAGATATTGTTAAAAAAACATAATATTTTTCTGTTGACTGCGCTTACTCCTTTATAAAAGCTTTAAAAAAACTCTTTAGCGTGTCTTTTTATCTATAATAGGTTTAGACCAATTACAGCGTCTTTTCTTACTTTGTTCTTAATTTAAACGACCTTTTTTGCATGAATGTTTCTTTAATTCGTTTGAAAGTGCAAGCAGGCATTTTTGATTAAGAATACAATTAGAAATGATGCAAAAAGGAGAATTAAGATGTCTGCAAATTTGAGCAATTTCGCTGTTTATATAGTAGATGACAACTTTTTTAATGGGAATTTGATGAAGAAAATGATTACGGAAAGTCGTGTTCCGCATTCTTTAGTTGAGATTCTTTCGCCTGAAGAACTAGCCCCGTTTCTTGACGGATACCTAACAGATGTGAACGATCTCTTCTTATTTTCCATTGAAATGAAAGGATTTGATCGAAGTTTTCAATTAGCAGGAAGCTTGAGGGAACAATGCAAAAAGTGTCAGATCGCTTTTTATGGTGCCTATGCCTCCAAAATCGAAATCAAGAAGCTGAATCTTATCTGTCCTTTAGGGATCATCGATACAAAAGAAAAGGAGGTGGCAATGCAGCTAAGAAATTTATTAACGGAAGCGATCGAAGTCAAACGATCATTACTCGGAAAAAAGCACTTATTAAAAATCGTCAGTAAAAGAGAGTTGATGGTGGTTGATGCAGAAGCAATCAACTATATTACAACGATCAAAGGAGAGCGAAACCGAATCGCTTTTCACCAAAAAAAGTCGATCGAATTCCTCGAAACTTCCTTGAAGGTGATCAAACAATTAGAGCTGCCAGAGTATTATAACGTCTTCAAATCCTACATTATCAATGCGCGACAAATCAAAATGATCGATCGAACAAACAATGTTTTGTGCTTTTTTAATGGAGAAGAGTTAGAAGTCGGGAAAAAAATCCGTAAGGCAATCAGTTAAAACTACATACATTTATTGGAGGAAAAAATGAATAAGAGAAGCAAAAGAATTCGTCATGGGATCGTTGTTACCGCACTAGGAATCACTCAAGTGATCACTCCGGTCATGGCGATAGCGGAAACAACCGAACAAGAACAGACCGTCAACACGCTAGACAAATCCGATCAACTACTAGAAACGATGACTGAATCGACAAATGATGCTAACGGAAACGAAGCACAAGCAGCTGAGGATGCTGAAACAGATTATTCTTCCGAAGCGAACAAAGAGGAATCATCAGCTGGTTCAGAAAACACGGAACCAAGTGAAACGACCACATCGGCTTCCTCAAATATAACGGAAGATTCTAGCCATGCGAGACAAGAAAGTTCTTCAACATCCGATTCAAAAGAAACCAAAGAAGAGCAACACACACCTCGTGTCAGCACGCGCATCAATGACCAAGAACTTTTGGAACAAGGCACCCTGCTGACCATTTCTGGCGAAGAATTCAGCCGAACGGAAGAAACACGAATCTTAAACAATAGTCCAGTGAAACTGAAATTGGATTTTGAAATCAATGACAAAGATTATTTCGCTGGCACCACTGCTGTTTTTGACTTGCCGCAAGGCCTTGGCTTTAGTGATGTGCAAGGAACCAATGAAGCGATCAATGCATCGTGGGCTGTAGATAGTGCAGCTCATCAACTGATGATCACGTTTAATCAATCGGTTCATGATGCCTCTTTTTCGATCGAGTTGACTAGTTATCTATATTCAGAAGATAAGCCTCAGCTAACGATTGAGATCGGCGATCAAAACCAGACAAGCTATGCGATTGATTTGTATGAAGAAGTCGATCCGATTCAATATGTGTCAGAAAAAAATGTCTTTGGGATGGAAGGAATGGTCTACTACAATACCGATCGGACATTATCTGGAACGGAAACTCTTTCACTGAATTTGGTTGATACGCCGGGGGCTTCCTTCAAAAAGATTGAGACCCAACCGTTAAAAGTCTTCAGCTATGAGGTGGATATCAAAGGAAAGATCAAACCAGAAACACAGACAGCATTAGTCGAAGGGACGGACTATGCGATCACTTCAAATAGTCTTTACAATACTGCCGTTGAAGTCAAACAGATGGACAAACAAAAGGCTTATGGGGTTTCTTATCAATTCACCATGAGTTTGACCGAGCTGACGGATTATACTGCTTCTTTTTCAAAAGGGTATCCAACGACCGGATTTGGTTCGGTACAGCTAAAACAAACAACTGCCCAAAATAGAGGGTTTTCCTTTATCGCAAAAACCAGCAAAGATGAAAAAGAAGTCGATTCTAGGTATTATATGGGGGTTGCTTCTGCCAGTTTTATGAATGGCCTTTCTAAAGGAAACTACTATGTATCAATTCATCAAATGCCGACGGAGATGAAAGCTGGTCAACAAATCATCCTTTCGAGTCAAAACGGACAGCCGATCACGGCGAAACAGTTAACAGCAAGAGACGCCTTCTATCAAAATGTGACTTTTGCGGATTATTTTTCTGTCGAAAATAGTGGGGACAAACTGATTGTGACTGCTACAAAAGACAGCAATCTCACTCTTGGTTCCACGAACATAACCGTACCCTTTGATCAGAAAGATATCATTCTCAATGTCTCGACACCGTTGATCGCCAATAGAGAATTCAAAATCGTTGAAGACAACTATGTCGAACCAATCAGTGTTCTTAATCCGAATAATGCTGAAACGGCTTGGGGAAATTATGATCAAAATGGTGCTTACATGAGTGATACTTCCATCAACATCGAAGGCAGTAACTCACAACCAATCGAAAATTTACAAATGTTTATTGAACACCCAGAGTATCTTTCTTTGAGAAAGGTACCAAAAGTCAGTTTTTACTACACATTAGGAAAAGATTATACGATTGAAGAAGTAGCAGGCGGAACGATGGTCACCTTTACGTCGCCCATTACTTATTCCGTTCAATTTGATATCGGCTTCAATTACGTGCCAGACAGTTTAGCACCGACAAAATCGATTCCTAACGATACAATTCCAATCACGATTTCCGCAACGGGACTTGACACGGTTCATACCTCCGTCTATACCGGAAGAAAACTGTATTCTGAACGCACGCTCCAAAGTAGTAAAAATCAGTTTTTAGTCAACGCGCGTCAAGATACCATCAGTGATTTGACTGTTGAAACTCATGTACCGAAAAATACCGATGTCGTGTTTTCGATCATCGATGTTTCCAATGAACAAGTCAGTGGCATTTATCCACAGTATTGGGATCGCGGTTATTATGATAACCAAGCCATGAAGGAAAGCAATCCGAATTATCCAACGATCACCCATGATGAAGAAACCAACTATTATACCTTTGATTTTGGGACGACCAATCGGCGCTACATTATTTCCTATCAATACGCCAATGGATGGCAGGAAATGAGTACGATTTATGTACCTGGTTATGCAAAAGAACCGTTATCAAATAATCAGCAAGGCACAGCCACAGTTTCAGTATCCAATACGGCGACAGATATTATTGGCATTACGCAAAATACCGTCAATAATACGAAAAACATGACGCAGGTCAAAGTCACGACAAAAAATATCGATGATGGCTCGAAAAAAGTAGCAAATCCAACGATCCTTCTAAAATCGTTAGGGAACACCAATGGCGAAATCGATTTAGGATCGATCACTGTTTCGAATGTGCCAGATGACAGCTATGAAGTCAAAGAAGTTGATGGGAACGTACAGCTTGTCTTTTCAAACTATGTTCTAACGAAAAATATCGAAATCAGTTACAACGTCCTTTCACAAAACGCCGGCCAAATCTCAGCCTCAGCCACGATCGTTTCTGATACGATCGATACCTTATCGGAAGCCAAACGGACGGCTACCTCGACGGTGGCCAATCTGCAATTTTCGGCAGGCGATTCCAGCGGGATCATCTACAAAACCAATGCCACGCTTGATGTTTATAATACCGAAGAACCAACTGAGAAGATTGCGGGGGTTACTTTGACGCTTTGGAATCAATTGACTGGAGATATCGTTTCTGTCGTAACGGATGAAAATGGAGAATACCAATTAACTGATATTTATACGGGGAACTATACGCTTTATGTTTCCTACGTCCCAGAAGGTTACGTCATACCACAGGAACTTCAGCTTGGTAAAGAGGTGCAAGTGAACCGGACAGGCAATCATCTTTCTGTCGGCATCACACCAGAAGAAGACTTGTCGACGATCGACGCCAAGGATAGCACGATCTACGTGGGAGATGAATGGCATGCTGAAGACAACTTTGTTTCAGCAACAGACAAACACGGCAATGCGTTGACCTTCTCGGAAATTACCGTCAATGGCGAGGTCGACACGACAAACGTTGGCACCTATGAGGTCAAATACATCAACGGTAGTGTTAGCCAAACAGCGACGATCACCGTGGTTGCCAACCAAGAAACGGTAGCAGCAAAAGACAGCACGTTATATGTAGGCGATGCATGGACAGCAGCTGATAATTTTCTATCGGCAACGGATAAAGACGGTAACACAGTGACAATCACAGAAGTGACCATCACCGGTGAAGTTGACACGGATACACCTGGAGAATACCAAGTCATTTATCGCAATGGCAAAGCCGAAGCGACAGCCACGATTACCGTGTTAGCTGATCAAACATCGGTCAAAGTTAAAGATAGCACCTTATACGTCGGGGACGACTGGCATGCGGTGGATAACTTTGTTTCGGCAACGGACAAAACAGGAGCGAATGTACCATTTACAAATGTGACCGTTAGTGGAACCGTGGATACTTCCAAAGAAGGTCAATATCCAGTGGTTTATCAAAACGGCAATCAAAAAGCAACAGCGACGATCACCGTGGTTGCCAATCAAGAAACAGTCGTTGCCAAGGATAGTACACTTTATGTTGGAGATTCATGGGAACTTGCGGATAATTTTGTTTCAGCAACGGATAAGAAGGGACAACCGTTAAGCTTGGCAGAAGTCACCACCAGTGGTGAAGTGGATACGAAAGTACCAGGAGAATACCAAGTAATCTATCGTAACGGCAAAGCCGAAGCGAAAGCGACGATCACCGTGTTAGCTGATCAAACATCAATTAAAGCTAAAGATAGCACCTTGTATGTTGGTGACGACTGGCAAGCAATCGACAACTTTGTTTCGGCAACGGATAAAACAGGAGCAAACCTACCATTTTCAAGAGTGACTGTTAGTGGATCAGTTAATACGAGCAAAGAAGGTCAGTACAAAGTTACTTATAGCAATGGTAAAACAGAAGCTATTGCTACGATTACGGTTGTTGCGAACCAAGAAACGGTGGCAGCTAAAGATAGTACGTTGTATGTAGGTGACTCATGGGAAGCCGCGAATAATTTTCTTTCCGCAACAGACAAAGACGGCAAGGCATTGCCGCTAACAGAAGTAACCGTTGATGGCACAGTTGACACCTCTAAAGCAGGCAGATATGAAGTGGTTTATCGCAATGGCAAAGCCGAAGCGACTGCCACGATCACCGTGTTAGCTGATCAAACGAGTGTCAAAGCCAAAGACAGTACTCTGTATGTCGGCGACGATTGGGAGGCTGCCGACAACTTTGTCTCAGCCACAGACAAAATGGGAGCAAGCCTACCATTTTCAGGAGTAACCGTTAGTGGCTCAGTCGATACCTCCAAAGCAGGCGAGTACCCAGTGGTTTACCAAAATGGTCATGTCAAAGCAACGGCGACGATTACGGTTGTTACCAACCAAGAAACGGTAGTTGCTAAAGACAGTACGATTTATGAAGGCGATGACTGGCAAGCCGCCGACAATTTTGTATCGGCAACAGATAAAGACGGTAACGCAGTAAAACTGACTGATATCACAACAGTAGGCACAGTCGATAGCGCCACACCAGGGAAATATGAAGTGATTTATCGCAATGGCAAAGCCGAAGCGAAAGCCATGATCACCGTGTTGGCTGATCAAACGAGTGTCAAAGCCAAAGACAGTACTCTGTACGTCGGCGACGATTGGGAAGCTGCCGACAACTTTGTCTCAGCCACAGACAAAACGGGAGAAACGGTTGAATTATCAGGAGTAATCGTTACTGGTACCGTCGATACCAATCAAGAAGGCACATACGATGTCACTTATACGAATGGAAAAGTCAGCGCCACAGCGACAATCACTGTGGTTGCTCACGAAGAAACGGTCGTAGCAAAAGATAGTACAATCTATGAAGGAGAGAAATGGCAAGCCGTCGATAATTTTGTCTCGGCAACAGATAAAAGCGGACAAGCAGTCGATTATGATCAAGTATTGATTAGCGGTACAGTCAATACTGATGTGCCTGGAAAATACCAAGTCATCTATCGGAACGGCAAAGCCGAAGCAACTGCCACAATTACCGTGTTGGCAGACCAGACCTCTGTGACTGTGAAAGATAGCGTGATTTATGTTGGTGACAACTGGACAGCTGCCGACAATTTTGTCTCCGCTACAGATCGTGATGGTAAGACACTTACGTTGGAGCAACTGCTGGTGGACGGTTCAGTGGATACGAAGAAAACGGGCACCTATCAAGTCACTTATTCAATCGTCACTGATGAAGCAGCAACTCCTAACTTTTTCGCACGCTTATTTGGTACTGACTCACAAGAAGCAGTCACCGCCACAGCGACGATCAAAGTCGTTGAAAAAGCAGAAGAACCAGAGGAGAACGATCAGCAGCCAGAGAAAGATGATTCTAATAAAGGGCAAGAAAAACCAACGGATGCAGGACAGCCTGGTAAACAAAGCAAAGCGACCGCAAAGGACAAACGGGTGTTACCAAAGACTGGTACAGCCATCACTCAAGGCTATTCGATTGCAGGAGTGAGCCTTGTTGCACTAGCGGGGATCGTCTTCTTTCGTAAGAAACACACGAACAAAAGCAGAAAAACGAAATAAGTCTCAATGACTCTAACAGCGGATATCGTGAAAGATATCCGCTGTTTTTTTTAATACCTGCTGTATTGCGGTTTTCTTGTCCGATAAGCAGCCGTATAAAGAAGATATAAAGATGCTAGCAGAAGATTTACACTATTTTTATTTCTTTTTGCGTATGCTTACGTCATGAAGGAGTGAAGAATATGAATCTTGTTTTAGGAATAATCGGAGTGATCGTAATGATCTATCTCTTTTGGTACTTGTTTGAGGGGGGAGAACGATGAGTAGCTATTTTGTGCAAGGCTTTTTATTTTTACTGATCTTACTAGCAGCCGCGGTTCCTTTGGGCTGGTATATCAAAGAAATCATGCAAGGAAAAACACCGCGGTTTGTCCGCTTTATTCAACCCATTGAACGGTTGACCTATCGAGTGATTGGTTCGGTCAGCAAAAAAGAAATGACGGCCAAAACCTATCTATTGTCCGTCTTGGCCGTCAGTGTCTTATCCATCATCGGATTGACTGGATTATTGATGGTCCAGCATTGGTTACCGCAAGGGGCAGCCGTTGAGAACATGTCCTTTGACTTAGCATTGAACACAGCCGTCAGTTTTGTGACGAACACGAACTGGCAAGCTTACGCTGGGGAAGAAGCACTGACCAATCTTTCCCAAGCATTAGGATTAACGGTGCAAAATTTCTTGTCAGCGGCAGTAGGACTAGCCGTATTGTGTGCCTTGATTCGTGGGCTGCAGCAAAAACAAAAACGTACGGTAGGGAATTTTTGGCAAGACATCACCCGTTCCTTGCTCTATATCCTTTTGCCACTTTCATTGATGTTAGCGATCTTACTCCTGTCTCAAGGTGTCGTTCAAACGTTCAGTAGCGGCGTGGAAGTCAATGGATTTGAGGGGGAATCCTTTTGGATGGCGCTCGGACCAGTAGCGAGTCAAATCGCCATCAAGCAATTAGGGACCAACGGCGGCGGTTTCTTTGGCGCCAACGCTGCTCACCCATTTGAAAACCCAACGATGTTCAGTAATTTTTTAGAAAACTTAGCGATCTTGTTGCTGCCAGCTGCTTTGATTTTTGCCTTTGGCTTTTGGATCAAAGAGTGGAAACAAGGACGTACGATCTTGATCACCGCAACCGTCTTTTTGATCCTAGCTTTTATTGGCGTAGTGATCAGTGAAGCTTATGGACCGCAATTCAGTCAAGTGCTTGGGAATGCCAATCTAGAAGGCAAAGAAGTACGTTTCGGTGTCGGTTGGTCGAGTCTCTGGGCAGTGAGTACCACCGCTGCTTCCAGTGGATCAGTCAATGCCATGCTGGATAGTTTTACACCACTCGGGGGTGCGATCCCGATGTTCTTGATGCAGCTGGGGGAAATTATCTTTGGCGGTGTCGGCAGCGGGCTTTATGGCATGATCGCTTTTCTATTATTGACGGTCTTTATCGCTGGTTTATTAGTCGGACGAACACCCGAATATATCGGCAAAAAAATCGAAGCCTTTGACATTAAAATGACGAGTATCGTTATTTTGACGCCATTGCTACTGACGCTTTTCGGGGCTATGTTGATGACCTTGCATCCTGACATCATGAGCTGGCTAACCAACCAAGGCGCCCATGGCTTTAGCGAACTGTTGTATGCAGCAACTTCATTTAGCAACAACAACGGGAGTGCCTTTGGCGGCTTGACCGCAGATACTGTTTTCCTGAATAGTTTGGGTAGTATCTTGATGTTCGTTTCACGTTTCGTTCCCATCGCAGCCATCTTGTATCTGGCAGAAAACATGGGGGCCAAAAAGAAAACCGTTCGTAATGAAGGAACCTTGTCAACCACGAGTCCAGTCTTTGTCACGATGCTGATCATTGTGATCATCGTGATCGGTGCACTGAGCTTTTTACCAGCGATGGCTTTAGGTCCAATCGCAGACTTCTTTACAACGAAATAGGAGAGAGAAAAATGAAAAAAATCTATCAATGGGCGATCGGCAAATCCTTTAAGAAATTGGACCCTCGCCAACAAATCAAAAACCCCGTAATGTTTGTGGTTTACTTAGGGGCGATCTTGACAACGATTTTATGTTTTCAAGAACAAACGGTCCCGTTGTGGTTTAGCATCAGTGTGACCGTCTTCTTATGGTTGACCTTGTTGTTTGCCAATTTTGCCGAAGCAGTGGCAGAAGGGCGCGGCAAAGCACAAGCGGATAGTTTGAAGCAAGCAAAAAAAGAAATCATGACCTACAAAGTCATGTCCTTGGAAGATGTAGCGAAAGAGGCTTTTATCGAAGTCCGATCCTCCGATTTGAAAAAAGGCGACTTGGTGTATGTTCCTTCTGGCGAACAAATTCCTGCCGATGGGGATGTCGTGGAAGGTGCTGCTTCGGTGGACGAAAGTGCCATCACAGGAGAATCAGCCCCTGTCATTCGTGAGTCTGGCGGCGACCGCAGTGCAGTCACGGGAGGAACGTTAGTCGTTTCCGATTACTTGGTCATCAAAGTGACCGCTGAAAATGGCCACTCCTTTTTGGATAAGATGATTGCGATGGTGGAAGGGACGCAACGGAAAAAAACACCCAATGAGATTGGCTTGCAGCTGTTCTTAGTGACACTGACCATCATCTTCTTGGCAGTTTCCATCACATTGATTCCTTTTACCGATTTTAGCAGTCAGTTATCTGGTCGGGGAACGGCGATTTCCAGTGTGATCGTGATCGCTTTATTGATTTGTCTTGCACCGACCACGATCGGCGCCTTGATTTCCTCGATTGGGATTGCTGGAATGAGTCGTTTGACCAAAGAAAACGTCATCGCCATGAGTGGCCGCGCGATTGAAGCAGCAGGAGATGTGGATGTTTTGCTGCTGGATAAAACAGGAACCATTACTCTGGGGAACCGCCGTGCCAGTGAGTTCTTGCCAGTACCAGGGGTCACCGCCAAAGAGTTGGCAGATGCAGCGCAGTTGGCATCTTTTGCCGATGAAACGGCGGAAGGCCGCAGTATTGTGATTTTAGCCAAAGAAGCCTTCAATATTCGTGAGCGGGAGTTTCAGCAAGCCGATGTTCATTGGATCGATTTTAGTGCCAAAACACGGATGTCTGGGATCGACTATCGTGGCGATGAGATCCGTAAAGGAGCTGCGGATACGATCAAGCAATATGTGACGGCAAAAGGGCAAACCTATCCCACGGCATGTGACGAGATCGTAGAAAAGGTCGCTAAGGCTGGTGGAACCCCATTGGTCGTAGTAAAAAATGGCCAGGTACTTGGAGTCGTTTATTTAAAAGACATCGTGAAAAACGGCGTCAAAGAAAAATTTGCCGACATGCGAAAAATGGGCATCAAGACGATTATGATCACTGGGGACAACCCCTTGACGGCAGCTGCTATTGCCGCCGAAGCGGGCGTCGATGATTTCTTAGCCGAAGCAACACCAGAAAACAAAATGAACCTGATTCGCGAATATCAGGAAAAAGGGCATTTGGTGGCGATGACGGGGGATGGAACCAACGATGCACCCGCACTCGCCCAAGCCGATGTGGCAATGGCGATGAACACTGGTACGCAAGCAGCCAAAGAAGCGGGCAATATGATCGATCTTGATTCCAGCCCGACCAAATTACTGCAAGTAGTCCAAATTGGTAAACAGCTGCTGATGACCCGTGGGGCATTGACGACCTTTAGTATCGCAAATGATATCGCCAAATATTTCGCAGTGATCCCTGTTCTGTTTTATGCCATTTATCCAGAACTCGCAGCGCTGAATATCATGAATCTTGGTAGTCCCTTAACTGCGATTTTGTCCGCAGTCATCTACAATGCAGTCGTGATCATCGCCTTGATCCCTTTGGCGTTAAAAGGGGTCAAATACCAAGAAAAACCAGCCAGCCAAATGCTGCGGTACAATCTGGTCGTCTACGGCCTAGGCGGCATCATCGCACCATTCATTTGCATCAAGCTAGTAGATTTGCTTTTGTCAGCTGTTCTGCTATAAGAAAAATCCATCAGAGTCAAGGAGTCATTTAGGAGGAAAACATGATGAAGAACACCCTCTTTGCCAGTATCAAATTTTTACTAGTTAGTACCGTGCTATTTGGCGGTCTCTATACATTGTTGGTCACTGGTGTCGGACAAGTCTTTTTTGCCCATCAAGCCAACGGCAGTCAAATCGTGGAAGACGGAGCGGTCAAAGGATCTGAGCTGCTTGCGCAACCCTTTGACCAAGCAGGTTACTTCCAAGGGCGTGATCAAACCGTTTCACAATTGTCGCCCTATGATACGACCCAAAAAAAGACTGTAGCTGAGCGGACAGCGACGTTGCTGGCAGAAAACCCAACCCAAACCAGTGTGCCGATCGATCTCGTGACCGCTTCGGGTAGTGGCGTTGATCCTGATATCAGTGTCGAAGCGGCACTTTTTCAACTGCCACGGATCGCTGACACAAGAGGCATCGATGAACAAATAATTCATGATATAATAAACAGGAATAAAGTAGCTGATCTGTTCTCCACGAGAGAATACGTCAATATCATGACCTTGAATCAGCAGCTCGATCAATTACCCGAGGAATAGGGGGAAGCATCTATGAGTGAAAACAACCAGCAGACGATCCCAGAAGAGATGCTGCTGCAAGCAGGCTTTGGACCTAAACGTGGCAAACTACGGGTGTTTTTCGGTTTTGCTGCCGGTGTCGGAAAAACCTATACGATGTTAACCGAAGCCCATGAGTGTTTGCTCATGGGCAAAAATGTGGTGATCGGCTATATCGAACCCCACAAACGTCCCGATACCAATCGATTGCTTGAAGGGTTACCACAAGTACCATTAAAGCAATACCAGCACAAGCAATTGACCCTTTATGAGCCAGATATCGATCGACTGATCCAACTAAAACCAGATATCGTCTTGATCGATGAGTTGGCACATACCAATCCCATTGGTGCGCGAAACAAAAAACGTTACCAAGATGTCGATGAACTATTGAATGCAGGAATCACCGTCTACACGACCATCAATGTCCAGCATATCGAAAGTCTGAATGATATCGTGGAAAAGGTCACGGAAGTGGAAGTCAGAGAAACGGTGCCTGACACCTTTTTCCAACACGCCAGTTTGCGGGTAGTGGATGTTGAACCAGACGAACTGATCGATCGATTGGAACAAGGAAAAATCTATGCTGATGAAAATGCCAAACGAGCGCTAAAAAATTTTTTTACGCCAGAAAAACTTGATCATCTGCGGGGATTAGCGATCCAAAAAGCTTCCAATCATATCAATCAAATGAACGGCGGTCGAAAACGAGTTCAAAGCAAACTTTTGACCATCATTGATGATCGCTTGCCGAAAATGGCAGAAAAATGCATTCGTTGGACCGCTCGCTTAGCCCAAGGAGTCGGTGCCGAATGGACGGTCATCCAAGTTCGATCGTTAGATGATACACCTACCGAAGTGCCGTTGGCAGAGCGTTTGGGTGCAGAAGTCATCAACATTGAAGCGGATGACAGTTTTGAAACCATCGTAGAGTATGCCAAAATGACGGGTGCCAGTGACATTATCATGGGGAAACAGGTTTCTCAAAAGTGGTTCCAAAAATTGTTTGTCGAGGATTTAGAAGACCGCTTGATTCGCCGCCTTGATGACATTGAGATCCATTTGATTCCTTTTAAAGAAAAAATGCAGCGACCACGGCTGACGTTTTCGCAATTATTTGAAGGCGGCGGTCGAGATTTCACCTTGACCTTTGGGCTGATCATGCTCGCCACCTTAGTGACAGAAGGCATGCAGTATCTGCATTTCGGCGAGCAGAACTTGATGCTGGTCTACATCTTTTTTGTTCTCTTAGTGGCCCGTTACACGAGTGGCTATCTATGGAGTGCCATGGCATCGATCATTAGTGTCCTTTCTTACAACTGGTTCTTTGTCGAACCCTTGTATTCCTTGACGGTCTATAAAGCAGGTTATCCAATCACATTAGTGATCATGCTGATCGTTGCCTTGATGATCAGTAACTTGATGGTTCGATTGAAGACCCAAGCAGAAAATGCCAAGGAAAAAGAGCATCAAATGGAGATATTGTATGAACTGAACAAACAATACATGGAAACGCGGAATGAGCAAGAAATCTATGAAAGTACGACCACCTATTTGGCACGCTTACTCCAGCGAGAAGTGGCGTTATATGACAGAGAAGGCCACTTGAGAAGTCTGCATTCTTCAAGAGAAACACTGTCTCAACTGACTGGCAAGGATGAGAAAGCCGTCGCTTTTTGGGTCGTGAAAAATCAAAAAGAAGCTGGTCGCGGCACAGATACTCTGATTGGTGCCAATGGGTTCTACTTGCCGATCGTTTTAAACGGCAAACCACTAGGCGCCCTTGGGGTAGAACGCAACGAGGAGCATCAGTTGGCCAATAGTCAATTGAATTACTTGCGCCTTGTGATCACCCAAATCGCGACCGTGTTGGAGCAAGTCTCATTAGCGAGTGAGAAAGAACAGATCCAATTAGAAAACGAACGGGAAAAAGTCCGCAGCAATCTGCTGCGTGCGGTCTCCCATGACTTGCGGACCCCCTTGACGACAATTTCTGGCATTGCCGAAACATTGAGCGAAACCGAAGGCGTGATCAAAAAGGAAACGAAACAAAAGCTGCTAGGAGACATCCAAAGTGAATCCCAGTGGTTGATCCGCATGGTCGAAAACTTATTGTCGGTGACCCGCATCAACTTGACCAATATGGCGGTCAAGCGCAGTGAAGAACCAATCGAAGAAATTATCGAAGCGGTTTTGACACACCTAAAAAAAGTCTATCCGCAACAAAAAATCATCGTGAAAATGCCTGATCAGCTGATTTTTGTTCAAGTCGATCCCATCTTGATCGAACAAGCCTTGTTTAATTTGATTGAAAATGGGGTTCGCCATGGAACCGCCGATACACCGATTTTCTTGCGAGTTTCTCAAGAGCAAGAAGTGGTCATTGAAATCGAAAACCAAGGGGAGATCCCCTTAGGACAATACCAAAAAATCCAAGCGAATTTGACCAATGACACCGAAGTGCCGGTGGATTCAAAAAATGGATTAGGCATCGGACTGAGTATCGTGAAAACCATCATCCATGCCCATGAAGGCAAATTGGCGATCGAAACGAAAGCAGGCAGTATGATCTTTCGTATTTATTTAAAGCAGTAAGGAGGGAGAACATGCAGCGACATTTTTTATTGATTGAAGATGATTCGAATATTGTTGATTTTATGGAGGTCGTCTTGCAAAGAGAGCATTACAACTTTACGTCAGTCGGCACTGGCATGGAGGCATTGATGCTCTTGCAGGAAGAAACCATCGACTTCATCTTGCTGGATCTGGGCTTACCGGACATTGACGGCATGGAGCTGTTGAAAATCATTCGTAAGCGCATGAACACACCGATCATCGTGATCTCTGCCCGCAAAGATGAACAAGACAAAGTGCAAGCATTAGACCTCGGTGCCGATGATTATGTAACGAAGCCCTTCAGTACCAATGAATTATTTGCCCGCATTCGCACGGCACTACGGCACAAGGAGACAACTGCCTTTAGCAGCAGCCCAATTCTCGTAAACAAGGAGTTAACGATCGATTTTGAGAAAAAAATCCTGTACAAGAATCAAAATGAGATCCATTTGACCAAAAACGAATACCGCATCATGGCAGTTATGTTCAAGAATTTAGGCAAAGTCGTCACTTACGATACCCTGACTAGCGAAGTCTGGGGACCTTTTGCAGCGGATGCACAAACCTTGCGAGTCAATATCTCAAACATTCGCAAAAAAATCGAAACCAATACGCTGCAGCCAGAATATTTGATCACTGAAATCGGCGTCGGGTATCGCTTGCGGGAGTATCCAGCAGAACTCTCTGAATAAATTCGTTTCAACTGTAAATAGCCTCTTCCTAAACTTTAGGAGGAGGCTATTTACATGAATCACTTCAATCAGCACAGAGTCTACTGCTTTATATTATCAGTATAAAAAGGATTGCAGTCAGTGGAAATCTAAGTGGACAAGGGGCTGCATGAAGAGGAAAGCAAGCAATCATGTCACTCGTTTAAAATTTGTATATTTGTTATAAATTTATTGTTTGATCGGTAGAATTTTTTTTAAGATGCCAAAGGGTTAGTTAACTGACAGGTAGAAAAAACGAAAAAGGAAAAAAAGCGGCATCAACGATGCCACTCCATGGTGTTTTCGATTTCATTGGTATCAGAGTCCAGTTGTTCAGAAACGATGGTAAAGCCATGTTTGAGATAAAACGCAATAGCAGCTGTATTTTTTTGGTAGACGTTCAGAGTCAGCTTCTCGTGTTCTGCTTGTACTTTTTGTAAAAGCTGCTTGCCAATGCCGTGGGCACGATAGTCTTTCAAAACGAAAATACCAGCGATATACTCATCCAACATCCCGATGAAGCCGACAGGCTGATCATCCACCGAATAGGTGTAGATAAGGGCATCGGCAAAGGCTTTTTTCACAAAGTCATAGTTATCTTGCCAATGGGCAGCTGAGATAAAGTCATGGGCATCCAAATTGCTTTGCAGCCAAATCTGGGCGATAGTTTCTAATTCAGAATCGGTAAATTTGGTCACTTGTTGTATCATGAGAACCTCCGTTTTTTAATCCAGTATAGCATAGGTTCACTGCTGATTACTGCAAATCGCGGCATTTTCATAGGCAATCGGACAGGAGATGAACCGATTGATAAGTAACGAAGGTTAAATGGCGAAGAAAAGCAATCTTTTTCGTTGAAATATTCTAACAACTTTGTTTCAGCTAGATGTCAATTTCTTGCAGCCAGATGTTATTTGTGTGAAAACAGCCCCAAGAGTGACATCTTTCGGTATGCTAGAGAAAGCGATATGACACATCTAGTTAAGGAGAAAAAATGAAAAAGACACTTTTGGTTGCAAGTTCACTTGTTTTGCTGACGCTGCCTGTCGTGACGGTATCCGCAGACAGCTTTGATCAGAAGATCCAGCAGCAAAATGAAAAAATCAATGACATAAAAAATGAATCCACCTCATTAGAATCGCTGAAACGATCTACAGAGGTAGAGATTCAATCGATTGAAGGAGAAATCCAAGCAATCCTACAAAAGAAAACGGCGACGGAAGAAGAAGTCAATGCCTTGGCACAAGAGATCCAAGTCCTTGAAGAGAAAATCATCAAGCGCACAGAAGTACTGGCGAATCAAGCGCGTGACATTCAAACGTCGGAACCTTCCAATCGTTTGTTCCAAAAAATCGTTGATGCGGAGTCCATCGGAGAAGCTATTCAACGGGCGATCGCTTCAGTAACGATCATGAATGCCAGCAATAGCATTGTCGAACAACAGCAAGAAGATATTGCAACAAGCCAGAAATTGGAAAAAGAGTTGCAGGAACAATTGGTTGCAATCGAAGAGCAGTCAAACGCATTGCAAGGAAAACAAGCGGAATTAGCTGATGTCAAGTTGAATCAAGAAGTTGCACTAGCCGACCTTGCCTTGGCGTTGAACACCGAAGAAGAGAAAAAAGACCAATTGGAAGCGGACAAAGCAGAAGCACAACGGCAAAAAGAAGCAGCGTTGAAGCAATTGGCTGAGCAAGAAGCACAAGAAGAAAAAGCGCGCAAAGAAGCAGAAGAAGCAGCAAAACGTCAGCAAGCAGCAGAAGCCAAGTCAGCTGAAACCGCCGAAAGTCCTGCCGTTCAACAAGCAGCAGTGGCAGCAGCCCAGCCGAAGACGGAAGCCGCAGTGGCGCCAGAAACATCGGTGTCGTCAGAAAAAACTGCAGCTACGCCTGCACCTGTGCAGCAAGCAGCTGAGCCAAAGGAACAAGCAAGCACAGGTGGATGGCAAATGCCAGTCGATTCGGTTCATATTTCGAGTCGTTTTGGGTATCGAACAGATCCAACAGGTGCATCAGGAAATCAACATAATGGCATCGACTTTACTGGGGGTACAGGAACGCCGATCTATGCGATCCAAGCAGGCGAAGTCGTTGAAGCGGGCTATGGTCCGTCAACTGGTAACTATGCGATCATCAAACATGCCAATGGCGTTTACAGCTACTACATGCACTTTAGTACGCTGCCAGCTGTTTCGGTCGGACAAAGCGTCTCAGCTAGACAATATGTTGGCGGTATGGGAACGACTGGGAATTCAACTGGCGTCCATCTACATTTAGGGATGTCAACAAGCTTATGGTCAGGATTCTTTGATCCGGCGCCAGAATTAGGCTTATAATAGTCAGAAAAACCGCAGAAGCGAACAGGCTTCTGCGGTTTTTTGGGTTGCTCTTCTTTTACGAAGTCTAAATTGGCTCAGCGCCAAAAGCGGGTCATCTCCGCTTTGTCTTTCAGGTTGAAAGCGATCATGTCCTCAATCAATCCTTGATCGATCGGCTCAGTCCACTTGATGCGAAAAATGTTATCCGTATGGCTGTAACCGGCGTTTTCAATGGCATCGGCAAACTGTTCAAGACACTTGGTTTCAGGGGAGACAGAAAAATGCGGTTTTGAAACGCTGAAACCGATAATAAAGGTCTCATGGGCGGTGAACATCGGCTGATTCCACTTGATGACTGGAACGAGGTCAGGAAATTTCTTGGTAATAGCGGCAAATACGGCACGCAGTTTTTCTTGCTTTACTGGATCTTCAATGCTGGTTAAGTAAGTTTCTAATACATCCATTGGGAGGATCTCCTTTCGTTTTAAGGAACGAGTACAGGGAATGTCGATCACTAAAAATAACGCGTGTTCGAAATCAAACATTTTGTTACTTAGAGTGTACTGTAAAGTTAGCAAGTTTACAAACCTGTTGCCTTGTTTGGGGATAACGCCTTCAGGATCAAACACTGTTTGCAAAAACAAATGCTAAAAATAACTTTTTTCTACTCGAACAAAAGCCAAGAGTCAGGAACATTCCCTCGTTATCCTGCAAGGTTCCTTAAGATTAGTTTAACTTTTCAGAAATAACGAATGAAAAAGCAGATTATTTTCAGAGAACACTTTCAAAAAAGAAATCGGTTGCATTCAACAAGAATTCTGCTAGAATATAACTTGTTCGAACAAGTTTTCGAGCGAAAGCAAAAAGAAAGGAGGAGGACTTGTGACCAAAAGGAAACCGGTAACCCAAGCAGCCAAAAAAGAATATGCAAACAAAAGTATGCGGTTTAATCGTTTTTTACTTTTTCGTTATATGACTGCGATCTTTTTCTTTGTCAATCTTTATTGGACCATATTGAGTCTGTCTCAATGGACATGGGCTGGTTTGATTCCCATTGCCTTATTGATCGTTGATGGACTTATACTTATTGAACAAACTCAAAAATATTGGCAGCAATCGAATCGTTTACTGGTGACAAAAATCGGTTATTGGCTCCAATTCGGCGTCAATCTCATTGCAATTTTTGGTATTTTGATCGGGCAGCAAGCAACGTTGATTCCTTTTATGAATCAATCGGTTAGAGGGATCTTACTTGCCTTGTTTTCTGTCGGCATGATGGCGTGTTTGTTCATTCAGCGTAAAGCGTGGTTGATCGAGCATGACCGCGACAAATATTTCACGTATTTGACTACATTTGAAACTCAAGGAGGAACAGTCAATGGATTCAGAAAATAACAAAATGTTTGCCTTCTTGGACCGCTACTTAATGGGTCCAATGGGAAAAATCTCACAATTACGGATCGTTCGTGGGGTCATGGCAGCCGGGATGGCGTCGATTCCTTTCACTATCGTAGGATCGATGTTCTTGATCGTCAGTGTTTTGCCACAAAGTTTCCCTGCATTAGAAGGTATTTGGAGTGCGTCATTCGATAAAATCCAAAATCTTTATATGTTAGGTAATACCGCAACAATGGGGATTTTAGCACTCTACTTCTGTGTCGTGTTTGGTTACGAGTATACGAAAATCCAAGCGCAAGAAGAGAAAATCGTTCTTAGCCCAGTCAATGGTGCGTTGCTTTCAATGATGGCGTTCTTTATGTGCTTGCCACAATTAGTTTTTGAAGGCGGTATGGCAACACTAGTCAATGTGATTTCTGATGACCAAAAAATCATCGATGGTTGGGAAATGGCTGGCGGCGTTACTCGTTTAGGGACAACTGGGATCTTTACAGCGATCATCATGGCGATCATTGCCGTAAAAATCTACGCATTCTGTGTGAAACGCAATATTGTCATCAAAATGCCTGACACAGTGCCAACAGGAGTATCTTCCTCTTTTACAGCATTAATCCCAACGGCACTGACTTCATTAGTTGTGATCGTTATCAATGGTGCATTAGTCGCAATGGGCACAGATATTTTCAAAGTCATCGCGATTCCGTTTAGTTTCGTGACGCAATTGACCAGTACCTGGATCGGACTACTTGTTATCTACTTCTTCATGCATGCATTATGGATTGTCGGTATTCATGGGGCAACGATCGTGACCTCATTCTTGACGCCAATCGTGTTGTCAAATATGGTGGAAAACCAAAATGGTGCCAACATTGCCTTTGCGGGTGAGTTTAACAATAGTTTTGTTACGATCGGTGGTTCAGGAGCGACGTTAGGAATGGTGATTTTCATCGCCTTCTTTGCAAAATCAGCGCAGTTAAGTGCTTTAGGAAAAGCAGCGATCGTGCCATCCTTCTTCAATATCAATGAACCGATTTTGTTCGGGATGCCAGTGGTATACAACCCGTACACAGCGATTCCATTCTTCTTAGCACCGATGGCTTCAATGTCCGTTGCTTATTTTGGCATCAACCTAGGCTTTGTCAATCCGCCGATTGCCCAAGTAGCGTGGCCGACGCCAATTGGCTTATCCGGCTTTATTGGTTCAGGTGGTGACTGGCGTGCCTTTGTCTTAGCAATCATCTGTGCAGTCGTTGCTTTCTTGATTTGGTTCCCATTCATCAAAATGTATGATGGCAAATTATACAAGGACGAACAAGCAAACGCAACGAAGGCATAATCAATCCGCTTTTTTGATAAGTCGGCTATGAAAAATAGCTGGCTTTTTTTACGTCGAGGATGATAATAGTAGTAAAGAATCGAATAGAAAGGAATAGCTAGATGACCAAACTCAGTATTGAAGACTTAGCAGCAGAATTGATCAGAAAGATTGAAGCCGGTGACATTGGAAATGAGCAGGGGAAGATGCCTAGTGAACGAGAGCTTTTGGCGATTTATCCAGTTTCTCGTTATACGTTACGCCAAGCCCTTAATAAATTGAGCAAGATGGGTTGGATCTACCAGATGCAAGGGCGAGGCTCTTACATTCGCTTTCAAAGCAATCAAAAACCCACTATTGAGCAAGGAGATCTTGGCTTCAATGAAGATTTGACAAGGGGGGAGAAAAATATTCGAACAGTCAAAGCTTCAAAACGACTGGTCAAGGCAGCGGATGCGTTGTTTCTCCCTAGTCATAAACAATTTTCGAAAGATCAACACTTTATCGAAGTCCAGCGATTTCGCACGCTAGATGACAAACCCTATTTGATTGAACGTTCCTATTATATTCCTGAAATCGTAGGGGAGATCTCCAAAACGATGATGGAGGGGTCGATGTTCCAAGCTTTGGCAGAAGAAAAACAGCTGACGGTTGCCTTCATCGACAAGTTTATCCAGAGCAAACCGTTAACGAAGGAACAAGCTGCCTTCTTTCATTTAGAAGAAGGCATGCCAGCATTGATTGTAAGGGATGATAGTTACTTAAGAAATGGCGAACTATTGGCATTTTCGATGATCCATTATGATTATCGGATGGCAACCCTGTATATGCACAAAAAGATAATACTTTAAGTTATTAACAATGCAAATCATCTAAAAACGATGGCAAGCATGGTCTTTGTTCCCCTCGTTTTTTCGTGCTAGACTAAAATCATCAGCAGCTTTTAGCAACTGACACCTAAGGGGTGTGAGTATTTAGCGTCTAAAACGAGGAAAAGAAGGGACGTGCCGCAATGGCAACAACAGCCAAAGAAACCAAAGTACATGATGTATTTGAATCGATCGCTTCCCGTTATGATCGAATGAACGGTATTATCTCCTTTCAGCTGCACAAACGGTGGCGCAAGGATACCATGAAACGAATGGCAGTACCAATGGGTGCTGAGATATTAGATTTATGCTGCGGTACCGGGGATTGGGCGTTTGCGTTGAATGAAGCGGTCGGTCCGACGGGGCAAGTGACTGGCGTTGATTTTAGCGAAGAAATGTTAACGGTTGCCAAAGAAAAGGCCCAGAAAAAGCAACAAATGCAGATCCAGTGGCAGACTGGCAATGCGATGGCATTAAGCTTTCCAGACGAGCACTTTGATTATGTGACAATCGGGTTCGGGTTGAGAAATGTCGCGGATCGCCAACAAGTCTTGGCAGAGATCCATCGGGTGCTGCGCCCAGGCGGGAAAATCGTTTGTCTCGAAACATCACAGCCCACACTGATCGGCTGGCGGCAACTGTTTACTTTTTATTTTCACCATGTCATGCCGTTATTTGGCAAACTGTTCGCCAAAAGCTATCAAGAATATTCCTGGCTGCAGGAGTCTGCACGGGATTTTCCTGACAGGGAGGCATTGAAACGAGAATTTCAGGCAGCTGGCTTTGATGTGTTGCAAGTCAAAAGCTATGCAGGAGGTGCGGCGGCGATGCATCTAGGGGTCAAACCCTAAGCTTGCTTTCCCTTTGTGCGAGAAAAAACGAAAAAATGAAAGAGACCATCATGCCCTTTATGGCTTGATGGTCTCTTTGCTTTGAGCAATTCAGAGTGTGATTGTTATTTTTTCTTTGGGTTTAAAACAATGTTGGTGTATAACCCAATGGTCACCACGTAATAAATGGCATAGAGGGCGATAAAGATGCCAAAAGGTAACCATAGGTCATGGTACGGATCGATCATCAAGGTGGTGAACATTTTTAGACCGAACAAGACATGGATCATTCCTAAGATACCAGGAACTAGGAAGAGCACGCCAATCTCTTTGCGGATCGAGCTTTTTAGTAAACGCGTGCGGGTACCGATTTTTTTCAGCATCGTGTAACGTTGGATGTCGCTGTTTGCCCCTGAAAGAATTTTGAACATCAGGCAGCTAGCTAACATCGTCAAGAAGGCGATACCCAGGAAGAAGCCCATAAATTCAAAACCAGAGAAAATCCCATTATAGCTGTCGTAGGCGAAGACCCGTTGTGAGAAATTCATATCGGCGGTTTCTGAAGAATTTGCGTCTTGATTTGCTTGCGCCAAATCACGCAGCCCATCGTAGCTTGCTTGGAAGTCTTTGACTTGTACCATTCGCAAGCTGGTTTCCGGTGCATTGACCGCACCAAAAGCGGTTTGATCGACGACTTGGATCTCCTTACCTCGTTGTTCTGGTAAGAGGTAGCTACGCAATTGATCTTGGGCGGTCACATCAGAAGCTAATTGATCGCCAGTCAGCTTGTTGTAAGTAACATCGACACTCAACTGATCCGTACTGGAGCTGAGCAAGTTGTTTTCGTTGAATTGTTCCTTCACGTAATAAATGGTGTCATCCGTTTCTTTCATGCTGTAGGTCACATCAAGGGTCGGGTTTAACGCATTGACTTTTTCGTCAGAGGCGTTTTGGGCATTGTTCAAATACAAGTCATAAGGGGCAACAGTTTTTGCTAGGATAGGGATCTCGTTTTTAAAGCCAAGACCAACCGTCAAGGCTCCTAATGCTAGAGCAAAAAGCATCGCCACCATCGAAAGCATCTGGGTATACTCACGAATCCGAAAGCTTAATTGCGACAAGGTGAAATTGTTTAACTTTTTAAACGCGATCGTATCGTTCTTCTTTAATAAGGATAAAAGAGCGATGATCACCGAACGAAAGACTAGGTATGTGCCAAGAACAATCGTGACAAGGGCGATGCCGATCCCGATCAATTGGAAGGTCATCAAATCGCTCATCATATAATAGCCGATGGCTAAGGAACAAAGACCTAAAATGGTTTGCAAGAAGAGCAAGAATGGCCGTTGTTTGACTTGTGCCGGCGTGCTTGTTTCTCGTAATAATGCTAAAATCGATTTTTTGGCAATTGCCCGTGCATTGAAGATGGCAGCAATCAAAAAGAGAACCGAGAAGAAGACGACGGTTACGATCAATGCCTCTGGACTAAATGCTGCATAATGGGTGATCTGCAAGTTTAATTGATTGACTAGCAAAGTATTGACACCACTTGCTAAGCCGATCCCTAAGATAGAGCCGACAGCGGTGGCAACGATACCTACCATAAAGGTTTCGATAAAAATCATTTGGGCGATCTTTCGTCCTTTGGCTCCTAACATCATAAACATGGCATAATCCTTTTGGCGCATCGCCATCAAGAAAGAATTGGCATATAAGATGTAGGCAAAGGTAATGATCCCTAAGAGAACCGAGCCAAAACGAAAGACGAAGACCACCATACTGATGATCGAGTTGCTTTTTAAAAAGGCTTCATTGCTCGCCATTGATTCGAACATATAAAAGATGGCTGAAGCCATGACTAAACCAGAAAAGAGGACGATATAATCCTTCAACCGAGCTTTGATCCCGGTAAGTGATAGTTTCCAAAGCATGTGTTCTTCCTCCTTATTGTTCCAAGTTTCCTAGAATGACAAGGATCTGGCGGTAAAATGCTTCGCGGCTTTGATCCTCACGTTTGACTTCTTGATGGATCTTTCCGTCCTTGATAAATAAAATACGTTGGCAATAGCTGGCAGAAAGGGGATCATGAGTGACCAATAAAATTGATACTTGGTCATTGGTATTCAAGTCGTCCATCATATTCAATAAGTCTTTCGCACTTTTTGAATCCAAGGCCCCTGTCGGTTCATCCGCAAAAAGGATCGTTGGTTCCGTGATCAGGGCTCGAGCGGCTGCCACCCGTTGCTTTTGTCCACCAGAGATCGCTGCTGGATATTTGTCGAGAATATGTGTAATGGACAAGCGTTCTGCGACTCGTTTGATCCGTTGTTGGATGATCTTTGGTTTGACTCCTTGTAAAGACAACGGCACAGCGATGTTTTCTGAAGCCGTTAAGTTTTCTAATAGATTGAAGTCTTGGAAAATAAAGCCGATTTCACGGCTGCGGAAATCTGCCAAGGCATCGCCTTTTAGTTTGGTGATATCGCTATTGTTGATGCGAATGGCACCTTTTGTCGGATGATCCAGAGTTGAAAGAATGTTTAGTAGGGTGGATTTCCCTGAACCAGAAGCCCCCATGATCCCAATGAATTCGCCTTTTTCAATATCAAAGCTGATACCTTTTAAGGCTTCGGTTTGTTTTTCGTTGGCTTTTCCGTATACTTTGGTCAGTTCATTTGCTTGAATAATTTTTTCCATCGTTGCGTTACGCTCCTTTTAATTGGGTTAATGCTTTGGCTGGGATGTCTTTTTCTTTGACCTCTTCATAGCCAGTTACCCCTTTTTTTTCGTTCCAAGTAAGCTTCAAATAGGCTTCTTTACGCAATGGTCGTTCTTGGAAACCGTTGAAATCAAGGGTTTTGCTTTTGCCGTTCTCATCATACCCTGGCAATTCGTAATGGTATTGCGTATAGACATTCCCATTGTCATCCTTAGAAGTCGTCTTTTCACCATCTGTGGTGATTTGGACATAGTAGCTGTCGCCGCCCATGATGACGGTTTGTGCGACCTGCAATGCGCCGAACCCTATGAGGAGGAGCGCTGCAAGTCCAATCAGAAGTTTTTTCATCTATCGGTCACCTCATTTTTTATTATGATGAAAGTATAACGCTGGTTTTCTGAAAAGTAGTGTGAAAAATCTATCAATAAACTTTCATTTTTGTCACGACAAACGAACAAAAAACGTTTCTGAAGGGTGAAGGTCACCGCTTAGAAACGTTTTTTGCGTAGGGCTTTTCAGTTGTATTTTTTGCGAAATAGTTCAACGATTAGTTGGCCCTCGTCATACATAATGGCGGCTTCGTCAATCATTAATCCTAATAAATAGTAATCTTTTTCTTCATGGATCGTTTGATGACCGCCTAACAGCTCCACATAATAATTTTCTAACGTGCTATCTCTTGGTGTGTTGAGCATGTCGATAAAATGTTCTAAATCAGAGGGCTGCTCTGGAAATTGACCTTGCACAACTGCTTTAAACCCCTCTGCTTCAAAGGCCATCTCACTTATTATCTTTTGACAGTCATGGGACAAAAAGTAGGTGACCACTTCATCGACGATTCGCCGTGCCCGTTCTTTTTCAATCATTTTCTTCTCCGCCTTCTGATTTGCTGGTATTCATCTAACAATGGTACCATTGCTGCTGCGACAAATCCACTGGAAAAGCCATTATTGTATAAGTTCAATCCTCCATGTAAATAGGTGATATTTGTGACCAAGGCTGCATGGACCACCCCAGCGATTACGCCAGCAACTGGACCATAATACCCACTGATGGGGGCTAGACTGGTGCCGAAGATCGCTGTCAGCAATAAGCTGAAGGTCGAGACATCAGAGGTCAAACCGACCTTTGTTGCTAAAACTACCCCAATCATGACAGGCAAACTATTTCTCCAGTGATTCCCGAATGCACTGAAACCAATTACGGTCAGTATTGCGCCTAAAAGGGGACCAGATAGTTCGCCTTGTAAGAAGAAAACAAAGAACAGCATCAACATCCCCATCATCGCCATGTTCATCATCGTGACCCCAAGGGAAAAAATCGTGACATAGTCCGTCATTAATTTCCCTGACGTTTGAAAAAGCTCAGGCAAGCCTTTGAGGGATCGCTGATTTAGAAGATACCCGATAAGAAACATAGCAAGACAAAGAATGAGCAAGAACCCAGTCAGATAATAGTGATACTCCGTCGTCAACTGTTTGTTTGAATAGACTTCCAAGTCGAACAGGCGTAAAAAACTCGTGAAAAACATAGTGATGATGCCAGCAGCAAACCCGATATTATACAAAGAAAAACCTTGGTGGAATTGTAAAAATTGAGCTGCTAGAGGAGGAAGCGCCAAACCGATCAATAGACCGATGCCATAACCAAAAGCGATCCCGACGGGTAAAGGCAACCCTAAACCGAATGCTAAGTAACTGATCACCGGCGAGGCGGCACTGCCAAATAAGGCAACCAGTGAATATTGTGTTGCGGGGCGTTGCTGTATGTAAGAGTATAAATAGACACCAAGTGGAATGGGAATCGAGTTAAAGATGTTTTTTCCAAAAAAAGAAAAGCCAGATATGGTAAAAAAAGCAGCGATCATTGGTCCACTAATAATCGTTCCTTGCTTTTTCGCGAGAAGGATACTGATCAATGTCAATAAGCCACTGTTTAAAAAGGCGCTTCCAAGATTGCCGATCGCAAAATAATCAGAAATCAAATTGCTGGGGGCATTTAAGATTGCCAGCGAGCCTTGCCACAAAGCTTGAGGAGGGGAAGCAACCAAGCCAATGAGGATCAAGACGATGCTATACGCCAAAAGCAAGCGCTGGGTTAAGAGCTGTGAGATAGGTGCAAAGGGTTTCGATTTTGTTTGTAAGAAAACTCGTTTATCTGCCATAGTTTCATTGAACGCTCCTTTTTTTCATAGTATCACACCTTTTAGCGACAAAAAAGTATTTTTTGACAGTTTTAAGTAGCGGGAGAACAAGGTAAATGAGAACCAAAAAAGGGAGAAAAAGAAAAATTTAAGAAAATGGGAATAAAAATAACGGCGATGTATCAAGGAGAATCGCCCTTTTTTCAATAATTTCATCAATCGGTGAAATTATTGACAGAAAGAATTTTACGAAAATTGTTATAATTTAGTTAATCTCGTTCAGATTTTCTAATAAAAAAGCCATTTTAAGATAAAAAAACTGTTTGCTTGGTTTTTTTATTCGAAGATCGAGTGATCACTGAATCACGAGGAAGGGATTTAAATAAGGAGGAAGAGTATGAAGAAAACGAAGTTTGGCATGATTACTTTATTGGCAGCGCTTGTTTTAGGGGCTTGCGGACAAAGTAACGGAGGTGGAACAGGTTCGACTGATACACAAGAATCATCAACTGAGGCAGCTGGATTTGATATCAATGATTTGCAGCTTGCAGTTGAAAATAACGATGAAGTGATCGATGGGGGCGTCTTAGATGTTGCGGTAGTAACAGATACGCAATTCCAAGGGTTGTTTCAATGGGAGTTTTATCAAGATGCTTATGACCGTGACTTCATGTTACCAAGCCATGAATATTTGTTCTTACAAGATGAAGATTTCCGAATTGTGAATGGTGGACCAGCTGATTTAGAATTAGATGTCGATAATAACAAAGCAACGATCACTTTGCGTGAGGACTTGAAATGGTCTGACGGGGTCGATGTAACGGCTGAAGACGTGATCTTCTCTTATGAAGTCATCGGACATCAGGACTATGATGGCGTTCGTTACAACAATGATTTTACGAATATCGTTGGTATGGAAGAATACCACAGCGGCGAAGCTGATACGATCTCAGGTATCACAGCAGTCAGCGATAAAGTTGTTGAAATCGAGTTTAAAGAAATGCATCCAGGTATGCAGCAATCCGGTGGAGCGATCTGGCATTCTGCATTAGCGAAACATGCCTTTGAAGGCATTGAAGTGGCAGATATGCCTTCAAGTGATCCCGTTCGAACCAATCCAATCGGTTTTGGTCCATACAAAATGAGTAATATCGTACCAGGTGAAACGGTGGAATATGTACCGAATGAACATTACTATGGCGATACACCAAACTTAGAAAAAATCGTGATGCGTAACGTCCCTTCGGCTTCAATCAATGAAGCGTTAAACGCGAAGCAATACGATTTAGTCTTAAAAATGCCAACAGATACCTTTGATACGTATCAAAACATGGATGGCTACCAAATGTTAGGTCGTCCAGAACAGTCTTACACGTATCTTGGCTTTAATTTAGGTTCATGGAATGATGAAACAAACAGTGTTGATTTTGATCCAAATGCTAAAATGGCGAACAAAGCATTGCGTCAAGCAATGGGCTATGCCATCGACAATGATGCGATCGGTGAGCGTTTCTACCACGGCTTGCGTTCAAATGCTTCAACATTGATCCCACCTGTTTATGGTACGTTGCACAATAGCGATGCTGAAGGATACCATTTAGATATGGAGAAAGCAAACCAACTTCTAGATGACGCTGGCTTTATCGATGTGGATGGCGATGGCTTCCGAGAAGATCCAGATGGCAACAAATTGACCATCAACTTTGCGTCAATGTCTGGTGGGGAAGTTGCCCAACCATTGGCGGATTACTATGTTCAACAATGGCAAGAAATCGGTTTAGATGTTCAATATTCAACAGGTCGTTTGATCGATTTCCAAGCCTTCTACGACAAGCTGAAAAACGATGATCCAGATATCGATGTCTTTCAAGCTGCTTGGTCTACTGGTTCAGATCCATCACCAACCAGCTTATGGGGACCAAATTCAGCATTTAACTACACTCGTTTTGAGTCAGAGGAAAATACTGAATTGTTAGCTGCGATCGATTCAATCGATTCCTTTGATGAAGCAACACGGAAGGCTGCTTTTGATGCATGGCAAGAATATGCGATTGAAGAAGCTTTTGCGATCCCAACGTTGTATCGGAATCAAATCTTACCGATCTCTGATCGTGTCGCAAACTTTACCTGGGCATTTGACGCCGATCATAACCCATGGGCAACCATCGGTGTGACTTCAGAATCTCGTTAATCGGTTAGTAAATTACACAAATGAATCGGCAGCAGCATGCTCGTTGCTTTTGCCAAACAAAACCAGTTAGGTCTAAAACCTAACTGGTTTTTTTCTTGGTCCATGCAGACGGAAGAAGCAAGTCGAATGTTGAACCCTTCATTTTGAGCGGCTGTTTCGTGGGCGGGTTGGAGTGACATTGACGAAAAAGCTGAGCTCCGTTGGAATAACAGCTTTTTTTGTTAGATAACATTACATAAATGTCCATTTAATAAGCGGCTAAATCGCACGATTGGTAACAGCAGCAAGCAACTGTTGGAGATCGTCTTTATGGTTCTGGTAACCCGCTTGTTCAATAACGACTAAGGTGTTTTTAAGAATCTCTTTGTTCAACTGAGCGGATTGCAAATACGAGTAAATTTCCTGATACAGCACTTGATGGATTTTTAAATAAAAATAGAGGGGTGTATTGGGTAGCGGTTCAGACAAGAGCAGAAACTTGTTAAGCAGATAGGCATCTTTATTTTCGCTGGCAAAGGCACAGCCGTTTAGGATCACGACACTTAACAGATTTGCATAAAATGGATCATTGGCGTAGCGAAGGATTTTTTTGATCCCGTGATCTAAGTAATAACTGATTGTTTCTTGGTCAAAAATAAATAACAAATTTGAGAATAAATTTAACTCAAAGCGCCCCCAGGTTTCGATATCAAACAAGTATTGCTTTACCAGTTCCACTTCTTGGGTGTAAGCTCCTTGATTCATCAGAAATGATTCACGGTTGAGCAGCAGCAATCCTTGGACATACAAAGAATAATAGAAAAAATTTTGTGTCTCAAAGTAGCGTTTTTCCAGGCTAGTCAAGTAGTCGAGAGTCAGTGTTCGCTCATAGTAACGGGTATAGAAATCTTGCACCAGCTGACGTTTCTGATCCGTGGCTTCGCTGTCGATCAACAGACTGAACTCATGAACCGTAATATTCATTTTGTCTAAGTAGTCAAACAGGGTTTGTGAAGAGAGGTTTGTTTTACGATTTTCGAATGATGAAAGGGTGGTACGTGAGGAAATACCTTCGGCAAGCTTGGCTTGCGAGATTTTGCGATCTGTGCGCAGTTTTTTGATTAAAGAGCCTAGCTGTTTCATGGGGGACCTCCTTAATTGTGACGCATTTCTGAACAATGTGATTTTAATAACATGTTATCAAATATAATAAGGTATAGCAAATAATAAAGGAGGTAGTTTTTCATGGAATTTGAACCATTCGGCCCTTGGGAAATCAACCCATTTAAAAACTAGTACTGCCTTTTCTGCGAAACCTTATCGTTGACCTTTCAATGATAAGTCTTGTGACTGTTTCCTTTATGATAGGAACAGCATTTTCCTCGCTCTCTGCGGTTTTTATCGCAGGATCGAGCAACATCTTGAAGAATCGAAAGGTTATTTGATTGCTTCCCCCTCTCAAAGACACCTTTTCGTTTGTGGAAGTCATGAAGCGCATGAATCGCTAAAAGCGGTCAGTCACATTGAATGTCTGTCATGCACCAGACCTTCCCCAATTCTTTGATTCTTTGTGATTGATCGTTTTTTGTAAAGCATCATCCTTCTAGCTATGACCGTAATGTACGAAGATTACGGTTTTTTTTTGTTGTGTGCTGTTGGATAAAAAATGCCCAAGCTGTTACAGAGGATTTATACAGAAAAAACCCTCACTATCAGTAAGAAAACTACGAGCAAATAAGAGTGAAACGAAGCCGAAAACGAAAAAAGAAAAACGTTTGCAAAAAAGTGTTGACATTTTTTCTCAGAATGAGTACTATTATCTCAACGGAACATGAGAGTGTTCTCATTACTGGATTCGTTACTGTTCGGCAGGCAAGACCAGAGGAAAAAAGTGCGTTGATTACCCAAAGTTTCTTGGGTTGTACACTTTTTTGCTTTGGTCTTCTTTTTTTGCTCCATTATTTCTATTCGCTAAAAAAAGAACCGGTTCCAAGGTAAGATCCAGTCATTGATCAGCAAAGGAGGGGAGAAGTAAAACGCAATGAACTGCCAGCTAGGTTTGACGATAGCCTGCAACACTTTCTGGAGCAGTCAATCACCTCGTCACTTAACGGCACGTCAGAGAAAGAAAAAAATACAAGACCTTCTGCATAGACGTCAAAGGATGCAACGTTTTTTATGGGCTATGCTGATCAAGGAGGATCGTTCGTGAAGATTATCAAGAGGATCAACAACAATGTTGTACTTTCAAAAGAAGATGAAGTTGAAGTGATCCTAATGGGAAAAGGGATCGGCTTTCAAACGAAACCGGGTGACCCGATTCCAGCTGAGCGAATCGAAAAAAAATACTATCCAGAAGATGATTTGACAGTGGAACATATGTCGAAAGTCATGACAAAGGCTGACGAAAAACAAATGGCCGTCATTTATGAAATCGTGCGTCTTTTTCGGGATAGTGTTGGAACCGATTTCAATCCAAATGTTTATTTCACACTGATGGATCATATCTTGTTTGCCATCAGTCGTCAAAAGCAAGAAATTGTTTTGACCAATCCCATGCATTGGGAAATCAAGAAAATCTATGCCAAGGAATATGCGGTCAGTGTCCAAGCGGTCGAATTGATCCGCAAAGAGCTGTATCCCGATTTTTCACAAGAAGAAGCTGCGTTTATCACTTTGCATTTCGTCAATGCGCAAATTGAAAAAAGCGCCAATCAAAGTGCTTATGAGCACACCGAGTTGACGAACAATATTTTACGGATCGTTAAGTACAGCATGAACATCGAGTTTGATGAGAATTCTTCTTACTTCCAACGGTTCGTGACCCACATTCGCTATTATTTAATTCGACAAAGTCAAGAAAAAGAAGAGCCGGTATTGGCAAATCCAATGATTGCCTTGGCCTTCAGCAGCTATCCAAAAGAAAAAGAAACCGCAGATTCGATCAAAGAATACTTATTTGAACAAAAGGGCTGGCATGTCAACGATATGGAATTGATGTATTTGATTCTGCATATCGGTAACTTAGCCGCTCACTCAAAATTAACCTAAGAATGGAAATGGATTCGTTACAGTTCGGCTGGCAAGACCTGCACTTTCTTACAATACTCGATGAGGAAACCCGTCGCTCTTTTTTTAGGGGGTCTCTCATGCTTGTTTATTGTAGAAATGGCTGGTCTTTTTATTTTTATTAAATGACCAATAAAAAAGGAGCAATCAAAATGGCAAAATATACTGAATTAGCGCAAGACATTTTGGCCCACGTTGGTGGCAAAGAAAATGTCTCATCTGTAAAACACTGTGTGACTCGCTTACGGTTCCACTTAAAAGACGAAAGCAAAGCGGACACTGATTATTTGCAAAAACGTGACGGTGTCGTGACCGTCGTCAAAGCAGGCGGACAATACCAAGTCGTTATCGGTAATCATGTGCCAGATGTTTATGATGAAGTGTTGAAAGTCGGCGGATTAGCCGATGGCGGCAGTCTGGATATCGACGAAGGCGACGGACAAAAAGGCAGCTTGTTTGACCGCTTTATCGATGTTATCTCAAGCCTGTTCCAACCGTTCTTAGGTCCATTAGCGGCAGCCGGTATCTTAAAAGGGATCACGGCGTTGCTGGCAGCAACTGGGATGGAAGCGACCAATGGTATCTATGTAGTAATGAATACTTTAGGCGATGGTTTGTTCCAATACTTACCAATGATCTTAGCCGTCACTGCAGCGAAGAAATTCAAGATGAACACCTATACAGCATTAGCGATCGCAGGGGCGATGGTCTATCCTGGCTTAGCAGAAAGCGTAGCTGAAGCGAGCAAAGTCTTCGGTCTAACCTTGACCTTGCCAGCAGGCGGTTACTTCAACAGCGTATTGCCAATTATTTTAGCGATTTTTGTCGCTTCAAAAATTGAGCAGTTTATGCGCAAAGTCACACCTGACGTAGTCAAAATGTTTGTGGTTCCGTTTGTAACGATTTTGATCACCGTGCCGTTGACCTTCTTTGTGGTAGGTCCAGTCGCAAATACAGCATCTAGCTGGATCGGTGTTGCTTTCCAAGCAGTGTACGATTTCAGCCCAATTATTTACGGCTTTGCTTTAGGGGCATTATGGCAAGTATTAGTTATGTTTGGTCTTCACTGGGGTCTTGTGCCATTGGCGATCATGGATATGGCGCAAAACGGCTCTTCGATTATTTTGACCGCAGCAGTGCTACCATGTTTCACGCAAACGGGTGTGTTAGCAGCGATTTGGTTGAAAACGAAAGAACCAAAAGTCAAACAAGGCGCAATGCCAGCATTGATCTCATCGATCTTCGGTGTGACTGAACCTGCGATCTACGGGTACACGTTGCCAATGAAAACACCATTTATCGTTTCTTGTTTAGTTTCAGGTTTCGTCGGTATCTACTTGTCAATCTTTAACGTCACTGGTTATGCAATGGGTGGTATGGGGATCTTCTTGTATCCTGCATATATTGATCCAGCAACAGGCAGCTTCCATAGTGTGATCCACTTGGCGATTGGTACAGTGATTGCGATCGTAGCGTCATTTATCATCATGATGTTGTTGAAAGTACCAACATTGTATACAACTGTTGATTCACCAGTCGACGGTCAAGCAACACCAGCAGCACCAGCACCAGAAGTAAAAACCGTTTCTGTCAGCGTCAAAGATGAAACAGTCAAAAGTCCAGTAACCGGTCAAGTGGTTGCTTTAGCAGATGTGGAAGACAAAGTCTTTTCTTCAGGTGCTATGGGAAAAGGGATCGCCGTTGAACCAGCGATCGGTGAAATCACTGCGCCAGCAGATGCAGAAGTCAAAATCTTGTTTCCAACAAAACATGCCATCGGCTTAGTCACTGAGGATGGGACAGAATTATTGATCCACATCGGCATGAATACGGTGGAACTTGAAGGCAATCACTTTACTGCCTACATCAACCAAGGAGACAAAGTCAAAGCCGGTCAAAAATTGATCTCTTTTGATACTGAAGCGATTCGTGCGGAAGGCTATTCCTTACTGACACCAGTCATCGTCACAAACTCTAACGACTACAGTGACATCCAAACGACACAGTCAAAAGAAGTAACAGCGAACGACAATTTGATCGAAGTCGTAAAATAAATGCGTTTATCGGCACGTCGCTGGATCAGTAAGAATGCTTTCTTGCTGATCTGCTGTGTCGATTATTAAAGAAAAAGAAAGTAGGCTAATCACGACAGAAAAACAATTTCCAAAAGGCTTTTTATGGGGCGGCGCCACTGCAGCCAACCAATTTGAAGGAGCATGGAACGAAGGCGGACGTGGTCCAGCCACATCTGATACAGCGATCGCTGTCAAACCAGAAGACCGCAAAAACATGGCAGAATTTGCTGCACCAATGACACGGGAAAAAGTTTTGTTTGCCTTAAATGACAAAGAAGGCTTGTATCCAAAACGTTGGGGGTCAGACTTCTACCATCGCTACAAAGAAGATATCGCCTTGTATGCAGAGATGGGCTTCAAAACCTTCCGTCTGTCCATCGCTTGGTCAAGAATTTTTCCAAATGGTGACGATGCTCAGCCAAATGAAGAAGGCTTGCAATTTTATGACAATGTGTTTGATGAGTGTGCGAAATACGGGATCGAACCCTTAGTGACCCTCTCTCACTACGAAACACCTATCGGGATCGCGTTAAACTATGGCGGCTGGAAAAATCGCCAAGTGATCGATTTGTTCGTCAAATACGCAGAAACCGTGTTGACCCGCTACAAAGACAAAGTCAAATACTGGTTGACCTTCAATGAAATCAATATTATGGGGATCTCTGGCTATGTTGGTGGTGCCTTGTTATCCGAAGACGGCACACAAAACCTTTCTGACATGTATCAAGCCGTGCATCATCAATTTGTGGCTTCTAGTTTAGCAACAAAATTTGCCCACGAAATCAATCCTGACATCAAAGTAGGGATGATGTTGGCACGGATGCAAGCATACCCAGCTACACCAAATCCAGCAGATGTGATGGAAGAAATCAAGCGTGACCACGAGAATCTCTTCTTCTCTGATGTCCAAGTTCGTGGGAAGTATCCCGCATATACGAAGCGCTTCTTTAAAGAAAACGGCATCGAAGTGACCTTCGAAGATGGCGATTTAGACCTTCTTGCGCAATACCCTGTCGACTTCATGTCCTTTTCTTACTACATGAGTTCTATTGCCCGCCACAATCCTGAAGAAGGCGGCGAAGCAACTGCTGGCAATTTTTCTTTAGGCGAATCAAACCCTTACTTGGAAGCCTCTGACTGGGGGTGGCAAATCGATCCAATCGGCTTGCGTGTGACTTTGAATAACTTGTACGACCGCTACCAAGTACCGTTGTTTATCGTTGAAAACGGCTTAGGTGCCTTGGATACGGTGGAAGAAGATGGTTCAATCCATGACAGCTATCGCATCGATTATTTGAAGGCGCATATCGAGCAAATGTATGAAGCGATCGAAGATGGTGTGGAATTGATGGGCTATACGCCTTGGGGTTGTACCGACTTAGTTTCGGCTTCCACATCAGAAATGTCGAAACGCTATGGCTTTGTCTATGTAGACGCGGATGATGAAGGAAATGGCAGCTTTGATCGTTCTCGCAAAGATAGTTTCTACTGGTACAAAGAAGTGATTGCCACCAATGGCGGTAGTTTGTTACAGGATTAAAAACTAAACCAAAGTGGCTCTCTTTTGTGAGAGCCGCTTTTTTGATGTGCTCAGTAAAAAAAGAAGAGAAAGGGGGTTAGCAGCTGCCATGCTAGAAAGATCAATGAAACAGTCAACGCCCATTTTTTCATTTTTAATTTAGGCACAAAGGATTCGGGTATCAAATAGACAAGAGAGAATACTGTAAGAAAAAACAACAGGGTCAGTGGTTGGACGACAAAGGTCAGCCAGCTCATAGGAAACGCTCCTTTCAAGAGATTTGATGATTCTTTGTTATGATGTGGTAATTTACAATTTTATTATATATTTAATTGTTTATGAAGACAATGTGTTCTTGGGGATCGCAAGTGTCACAACGAAAGGAATCAGAGAGAAAGGCTTGGCATGCCGTGATCGGCGAAAAGTGATTTTTTCATCAAAGTAAACTGAATAAGAATGAGTGAGGATGAACAATAAAAAAATCCCCTCGAAAGGGGATCATGAGCCGTAATCCTTACGAAGGGGATGAAAGGAGCTGCTTCATAGGTATAGATCGTCTTTGTTATAGTCAAAAGGCATTAAGAGGGCGTTTTGGCGCGAGTCAGGCGCAGCTGCAGTCAACGTTTTCTACTACGCAAATAAAAAATATACCCAAGCAGACTAGCAGAAATCAAGAAACCCATAAAATAAACGGTTAGTTTCATATCTGGCATGACATAGGAGTATTCTAAGATTTTACAAACAAAGATGATCAAAGAAACAGTGATCGTTAGAGAAACCCATGTGAAACGCGGCAGTCGTTTGGTTAGGAAGACCAAACCTAACGAAAAAAAGATGACTGGTACCCAAAAGATCAAGCGAGCAAGTTGGATCATTTTATCTCTCCTCATTCAAATTGATTTGAGTAAAAGGATAGCTTAAAACGCTTGTTATTAAAAATGATAGCCATTGCTTATGAGTATTTTTTTTTCGAAGCGTGTGTTTTCAACTTAAGGCATGGGCGTAATGCTGCTCTTTAAATTCTTTTGGTGTTTGCCCCGTGACTGCTTTGAAATTGCGAATAAAATGGCTCTGATTGGCAAAGGCTAATTGGGTGCTGATTTTTTCGTAGGAATAATCTGTGAACAACAATAAATGCTTGGCTTCACTGATTTTTCGTTCCTGAATGTAACTGTGGATCGTTTTGTTCATTTCTTTTTTGAATTGATTGCACAGATGGGTCTTGTGTTTTTGAGTGATGGCAGCGAGGTCATCAATGGTCACTTTTTCGTAGAGATGGCTATCAACATGATTCACGATCGTTTTGACTAGCAGTGATTTTTTCGCTAGCGGGTAGCTATGTAAAAGCTCCATGAAGCGGTAGGTGGCTTCTTTGATATAGCGAAGACATTCCTCAGCAGAATGAATATAAACCAGACCTTGGATCAAGGAGTCAGATAAGCCGAATGCTTGGTTGACTGGTACTCCTTCATCAATGCTCATGCGGGTCACGACAGCGACAAAGGCCGAAAATTTTAGTTTCAACCCTTCAAGCTCATAAGGAGAGAGCGAAACGCTGTAGGTCTCTTTCATTTTGTTGAACACCCAAACCACTTTTTCAGGCTCATTACGTTTGATGTAGTCGAGATAACGCAATTCAAAATGGTAGGAATCAAAGGTGGCTTCATGCACCCGACGTTCGTAAAGATTGGTTTCCAGACTAAGATCTGTTTGCATGGATCGGTCGTGAGGCTCGTTTTGGTAATGCCAATGAATTTGGTCTTTTGCAAGAGGTTGCTCCGCAAACAGCGTATAAAGCAGCTGGATGTACTCTTCAAAGGAGTATTTGTTTTCTTTTGAGTAGTGCACATTGTAGTGGTATTCATGCTCAAGAAACAGGTAAGACGTATCTGGTGTACCAATCACACCACAAGGGCCTATGACCATATAACAGGTTTTTCCAGTTAACTGAAATGCAAAACAACCAAGCATATATTTGCCGTAATGATAGAGATTCGCAACTGGGCCGTTCGTTTCTTCCAAATAGTGTTTCAGAGGATTCTGGGCTGTTAAGGTGAGTGGGGGATACAAAGGAGTTCCTTCTTGATCCAAGAGGATCATCGGGATCAAATATTTGCGATACAGCAGATCCATGGCGGTCGTAAGTGTTGTTTTGTTCATGAGACACCTCAAAGTCCAAACATTGTTTTTTCTTTTAGTATAACGTAAATTTTTTCGCATTCAATAAATATTTTATTATAAATAATATTTTTTTAGTATATCTAAGGAAGAATTCTTCCTATAATTCAGATAAATAAAACGGTTACAGGAAGGAGCAAACATGGATAGTAAAAAATTGAAAGAATTGTTTCAGCAATTGACGCCAGAAGAAAAAATCGCTCAGACGATTCAATTGAATGGCAGTTTAGTCATTGAAAATGAGGTGATGTCTACGGGACCGATGCAAGATTTAGGGCTTCCACCAAATTTGAAGATTCACGAGATTGGTTCGATTTATAATGTGAACGATTACCAAAAGTTGATTCAGTTACAAAGGGAAACGTTGGCACACAGCCGACTTAAGATTCCCATGCTGTTTATGTCTGATGTCATCTACGGGTTTCGGACGATTTTTCCGATCCCCCTTTCGCAAGCAGGTTCTTATGATTTTGACCTGATCGAGCAAGCCGCTGAGATGACCGCCAAAGAATGTTACCAAAATGGCCTTCATGTGATCTTTTCACCCATGCTGGATCTTGTTCGCGATCCTCGCTGGGGGCGGGTGATGGAGTCGCCAGGAGAAGATGTTTATACTGCCAAACGTTTTGCTAAAAGCGTCGTGACCGGTTACCAAGGTAATCTTGATCAAGGAGTGGCAGACAATCACGTTGCTGCTTGCATCAAACATTTTGCTGGTTACGGTGCACCCGAAGCAGGCAGAGAATACAATACGGTCGATATGTCGAATCAGCGCTTATTCAATGAATATTTGCAACCCTATCAAGCGGCGATCGAAGCCCAAGCACTGCTAGTGATGACGGCCTTCAACCTATTGAATGGTGAACCTGCAACGGGTAGCCGCTGGCTGAACCGAGAGATTTTGCGCGAACGATTCGGTTTTGATGGGGTATTGGTCTCCGATCATGCGGCCATCAAAGAATTGGTCCCTCATGGCTTTGCCAAAGATGAACGGGAGGCCGCTCAGAAAGGTTTGGAAGCGGGCGTTGATTTTGATATGATGACATCGGTCTATGCAACGCACTTGCCAGAACTGATCAAACAACCCAAATTAGCAGCTTTGTTGGATGAAGCAGTCTGGCGAATTCTCGTATTAAAAAATCAATTAGGTTTGTTTGAGGAACCCTATCGAGGGTTGAAAACGCAACAGACTGGAGAGGTTTTGTCGGAGGAAGCCAAAGAGCTAGCCGTTAAGTTAGTGGAAAAAAGCTGCGTGCTTTTAAAAAATGAGGGCAGCTTACCTTTGAAAAAAGACCAAACCGTCGCTGTGATCGGTCCTTATGGAGAAAGCCGGTTGACATTAGGCTTTTGGGCGTCAGTTAGCGGCAAGCCACAAGATACGATTCCTTTAAAAACTGGTTTGCTGAAGCACTTCGCACCTGAAAACCTGATCTTTGCTCGTGGATACAATTTATTCGATTCGTATGAGCAATTTGGTCCTTTAAAAGTCGGGATCGAACAGCTGAATGGACCGATCGAACCAGAAGACCAGCTGCTTTTAGAAGCCGTCAAAGCGGCTGAGGCTGCAGAGGTCATCGTCTTGACTTTTGGGGAACAATTTTTGGAAAGCGGCGAAGGGGCATCAAAAGCTCATTTGCAGCTGCCATTGAAACAAATGCGTTTGATCCAAGCGTTGAAAAAAACTGGCAAGCCTTTGATTGGCGTGCTTTACACTGGCAGACCGTTAGTCTTAACACAAGTGGAAGCATTATTTGATAGTCTGTTGCTCGTTTGGTATCCAGGAACGATGGGCGGGATCGGGATCGCCAATCTGTTGAGTGGGCAGGCTTCTCCGACGGCAAAACTGGCGATGACCTTTCCTCGTAGTGAAGGACAGATCCCAATATACAGTGTCCAGATGCCAACAGGCAGACCTTTGACAGATAGTGAGCATTCTGATCGCTTTTTGTCAAAATACCGCGATGAATCAAATGAACCCTTATTCGCATTCGGAACAGGTCTTAGTTATAGTTCGTTTACTGGTGAATGGCTAGGCAGTGAAGTATCTAGCGAGACGATCCAATTGGCATATCGAGTGAAAAACCAATCAGCAACAGCTGCAGAAACCGTCATTCAACTTTATCTCATGCAGCGCCCAGCGGCAGTGGTACGTCCAAGTCGCCAATTAATCGCGAGTGACCTCATCTCATTCGCGCCCCAGGAAGAAAAAGAGCGAAGATTTTCACTGCCGTTGTCAGAACTTGTTTTCTATGACAATCAAGGAACCAAACATTTTACCAAAGGTACTTATCGATTCCTAATACGGATCGATCAAAAAGAAACGATGCTTAGTGTAACGATCTAAACTAAAGGAGTGAGAAAGAATGGAAAAATTAGAAGCATTTTTAAGTAGCAAACTATTACCAATGTCACAAAAATTACAACAAAACAAAGTGTTGGCCGCTTTGATGGAAGGCTTTATTCGAACAAGTCCCATCACTTTAGGAATTGCGTTTATCACGATTATTGGAAATTTTCCGATTCCCGGTTGGACGGACTATTTGACGAAAATTGGCATCTTCCAACATGTTGAAGCGATCACCAACGGAGCAACTGGCGTTTTTGCCTTGTATGTCGTATACAGTTTGGCGTATTCTTACGCAAAACAGTTAGGAAGCAACGAACGCAACTCGGCGATTATTTCTTTAGCTAGTTTCATTATGTTGATGCCCCAAACCGTCGCAACAACTGTCATGCAAGATGGCCAAGCAGTGGAACAAACGATTGGTGCCTTGAAGTTTGATTTCTTAGGCGGGCAAGGACTGTTTATCGGCATGCTGACCGCTTTGTTGGTCACTCGCTTTTATGCTTTCTTGTCGAGAAAAAATATTATGATCAAACTGCCAGACAGTGTTCCCCCAATGGTGACCCAGTCCTTAGCACCCGTTTTTGTTGTCACGATCATTTTTGCAGTCGTCTTTGTCTTACGGGTCTTATTTGGGTTTACTTCATCTGGTTCGATTTTCCAATTCTTTATCGATGTGATCAATGCGCCGTTGAACTCCTTAGTTGCCAGCCCGCTATCGATCATCATCATTATGGAATTATTAGCCGTTTTATGGTTCTTCGGAATTCATAATGCAGTTTTACAAGGACCGCTCGGCGCGATTAGTATGACCATGGTCGTTTCGAATATTGCCGCTTACCAACAAGGACAAGAACTGCCTTATCTGATTCCTTCAGTGATTTATATGGGTATGTATGCTGCTGGCTTCATGGGCTTTGTGACCTTCTTTATGATCCGCAGCAAATCGGCAAAAATGAAACAATTAGGAAAATTGTCGTTTATCCCGTCAATCTTTAATATCACAGAGCCAATCATGTTTGGGATGCCGATTATTTTGAATCCGTTGTTCTTTATTCCGCAAGTCTTTACACAATTGATCGCTGGCTTTGTGACCTGGGGATTGGCGACTACGATCCTCCCAATCAGCTTGAATCCAACCATGAGTCTATTGCCATGGACGACACCGACTTTTATCAAAATGCCATTTTCAGGAGGGCTTAACTACACGATCTTAATGATCATCTGTATGCTGATAGGTATTGTGATGTGGTATCCGTTCCTAAAAATTGCGGATAAAAAAGAGTACGAATTAGAACTGGCTGCTGAAAAAAAGCAAGCAAGTGAAGCAGCAAAAATGACAGAAAAAGTCGTGGAAGAAATTCAAGCGTAAATAAAGGAAGTGGCACATTTGGTTTATTTAGGAATTGATATCGGTGGGACGCACATCAAAACGGGATGGGTCGAACACAACGAGGTCAGCAAACGGCGCACCATTTTAACCCCTGCAGCTTTGGAACCTTTTAAAGAAGCTATCAAAGGGCTCTTGCAAAGCTATGCCCGTCAAGTTTCTTTCACCAAAGTCGCGATCGCAGTCCCTGGTTCAGTTAATGAAACAGGGACGGTCTTCTTTGGTGGTGCCTTGCCATACCTTGATGGGGTAAATTTGCCGGAATTGATCTGCCAGTTAAGCGATGGCATGGTGACAGAGGTTACTGTCGAAAACGACGCAAAAGCCGCCGCACTAGGGGAAATGAAAGCTGGCAATCTTCAAGGTATCCAAAATGGTGCGGCAATCATTTTAGGAACCGGTGTGGGGGTCGGCCTTTGTCTGAATGGAACACTCTATCGCGGGCATCATGGACAAGCTGGTGAAGTCAGTTTTATGATTCGTGACCGACAAATGAGAGGCGCGGACTCTTTTGTGGGGATCGGTCTTTCGGCTGTCGGATTGATTGAGCGTTTGGCTACTTGTATGGCTGTTGCGCCTGAGGGTCCTTTGGTCTTTGATACCCTTACGAAAACTGCTGATCCGGAGGCAGAAGCTTTATTTTTAGCCTATACCAAAGAAATCGCTGTCTTGTGCTTCGATCTTCAATGTCTTTTAGCTCTGGAGAAAATCGTTATCGGTGGCGGGATCAGCCGTCAACCACGCTTGATCGAAGCCATAGCTAGCAGCTATCAAGCTATTTTTAAAACCGCACCAATCATTGAGAAAACGCTGCAGCCAGTTGCGATCCAAGCCGCTTATTTTCAAGCGGACGCCAATTTGATCGGCGCAGCTAAGGAGGAACCGTGGGATGAGTAAATTTCCAGAAGCATTTTTGTGGGGAGCATCCACTAGTGCTTATCAAGTAGAGGGCGCATGGGCGGAAGACGGCAAAGGTCCCTCAGTGCAAGATATCAAAGAGATTCCGCAAGGGACCACTGATTTTAAAGTAGCATCAGATCACTATCACCGATATGAAGAAGATGTGAAACTGTTTAAAGAATTAGGGTTAAAAGCCTATCGTTTTTCCATATCATGGAGCCGCGTCATGCCCGATGGTCAGGTCAACCCAGCAGGATTAGCGTTTTATCAAAAACTGATCGATCTGCTACTAGAAAACGAGATTCAACCGATCGTCACCGTTTTCCATTTTGACCTTCCTGTCGCGATCGCAAAGCAAGGCGGATGGGAAAACCGAGAGACGATCCAAGCATTTGCTGATTACTGCCAAGTACTGTTCGAAAACTTTGGGCAACAAGTTCCGTTATGGCAAACCATCAACGAGCAAAATGTGATGGCACTTGCTGGTTCGGTCATTGGTACGAGTCAAAAATCCATGAAAGAAAAATTTCAAGAAAATCATCATATGCTGGTGGCACAAGCATTGGTCACCCAGCAGTTTCATGCAGGCAATTTTAGCGGCAAGATTGGCCCAGCACCGAATATCGCCAGTGTCTATCCAGCTTCTGAAAAACCAGCAGATCAGCTGGCAGCTCTATATATGAGTGCGCTGAGAAATTGGTTATTCCTAGATGCGGCTGTTTTAGGCACGTACAATCACAACGCATGGCATTTATTAGAGAAGATTGGCGCAGCACCGACAGTCACTGAAGCAGATCGAAAAATTTTGGCAGCGGGTACCTGTGATTACATCGCATTGAATTATTATAATACGATGACCGTCAGCAGCTATTTTCAAAAAGAAACGAAACTCGATCAACAATCTGGTTTCGGGATTCCAGGCTTTTTCCAAGCAGTAGAAAACACCCATTTGCCAATGACTGAATTCGGCTGGCCGATTGATCCAGAGGGCTTTCGCTTTACGTTGAACGAAATCTATTCCCGTTATCGTCTACCGCTCTTGATCACGGAAAACGGGATCGGTGCCAAGGATGTTTTGACAACTGATGGAAAAATCCATGATGATTATCGCATCGACTATTTGCAGCAGCACATAAAGCAGCTGGCATTGGCGATCGAAGATGGTGTCGATGTGATCGGCTATTGCCCGTGGAGTGCCATTGATCTAGTCAGTACTCACGAAGGCATCGCTAAACGTTACGGGTTTATCTATGTCAATCGTACGGACGAGCAGCTGTTGGACTTGGCACGATACAAGAAAGATAGTTTTTATTGGTATCAAAACGTCATCGATAAAAATGGGTTAGGAGAGTAAGCGGTGTTTATTCAGGAATATCTATTTGATCCAGAAGCGCAAGCCGGTCTGACAGTGTATCTGCATGAGGAAAAAGCCGAGTATGAACGGGTGGGTGATCGTCCGTTTGTCATGGTGATTCCTGGCGGCGGCTACTCCTTTTGCAGTGAGCGGGAAGCCGAGCCGATTGCTTTAAGTTTTGCTGCCCAAGGCTTTCACTCAGGAGTCTTGCGCTATCATGTGGGGACACATCGCAGTTTCAGCCATTCCTTAGAAGATGCCGAAAAAGCGATTGCCAAAATCCAAGAACTAACCAGTGAATGGGGAATCGATAGCGAAAAAATCGCTGTGATCGGCTTTTCTGCTGGCGGTCATTTGGCAGCGGCGTTATCGACACTCTCCCCAATGAAACCGAGCTTATGTATGTTAGGCTACCCAGCGATAGTGTCTTCATTTGCTGCTGTGATGAAGATCGATGCCCCTTCATTAGAGAAATGTGTCACAAAAGATACGCCACCCACCTTTTTGTTTTCAACCTTTGAAGACAATGTCGTTCCTATCGAAAATTCATTGGCGTATCTGCAAGCCCTAGAAGAGCACGAGGTTCCCTTTGAAAGTCATATTTTCCAAAAAGGACGTCACGGTCTTTCTTTGGCGACCGAACGCTTCGGTAATCGGAAAGAGATGGTCGATCCACGCTTTGCCCGTTGGTTTGATGAATGCGTCGAATGGCTAGAGTTGAACTGGGCAGATAAAGTTGCCCAGCCAGCTTTGTTTCCTGATTTAGGGCAGTGGCCAATTCGAGCGTTGCTTGAATCAGGGGAAAACAAACGCTTGCTGTTGCAGGCTTTTCCATCATGGGCAGACAAAAGTCGCTTAAAAATCGTAAAAAACATCAGCTTGCAGCAACTACTAACGATCATGCCAGAAGCGTTTGAAAATGTTTCTTATCAAAAGCTTGTATCGCAGCTGATTGATCCTAGAAAGGAAGAGTAAAAATGAAAGCAATCCTGGTCCATGAAAGCTATAAGGCTTCAACAGAATTGATCACCCAAGAACCACAAGCGATTGAACAGTTATCAGCTGTTCGTAACAGTACTGCTGCTTGTCAGCTGCTGCTGCACGATGGCAATCGCAATCATTATATTATTGGCGACGAGTTTTCGATCCCCGATGAAATCGAAATTCCCATGATACGTGTTGAGATTTTTAGCGAATTGCCGGTCAAAGCGCAATTCGTCGATTATTATGTCGGTCAGCAGGAATTGGCGTACGCCGATAAATTGCTTGAACGAACTGCCAAAACCTATCCTGGCGATCGCTTTGCGCCTCTTTATTTGGAGTGGCAGATCGATGAGACGATCAAACCGCAAGCATATCCCGTGAAAATCAAGGTCTATCGGGCACACTTGACTAGCCAAGAGGAGTGCTTGTTAGAAAAGAACCTAACGATTGAAGTGGATGGCTTTACTTTTCCAAAAGACTATTTAGAGACGTTCCACTTAAATATGTGGCAGCAGCCCAGCAATTTGGCTCGCACCTTTGACGTTCCGTTATGGAGCGATGCCCACTTTGACTTGATCAAGGAAATGGCTGAGAGTCTCGCTGCGATCGGACAAAAAGCGATCACAGTGATCGCCGGAGAGATCCCATGGAAGGGCTGGTTCAATTACATCGTCAAAGATTATCCTGCTAATTTATATGAGTATTCGATGGTCAAGGTCAAAAAGACGCCAGACGGAGAACTGTCCTGTGATTTTTCTGTGCTGACGCGTTACTTGGATTGTTTTTTTGCTGCGGGTATCAAAGAAGAAATTGACGTGTTTGGTTTATTAGGGGTCTGGGAGCCGCCATTTTTCCCGCTGGTCAACTTGGACCATCCAGAAAAGTTGGTGATTCGCTTTTACGATGAGGGAAAAGGCACCTTTGGCTTTCTCAATCAAAAAGCTGATTTGCAGGAGTATCTACGCCAAGTATTTGATTATTTTAAAGGGGAGAATCTACGGGAGAAGGTTCGCATCGTTTCTGACGAACCGAAGAAACAGCAAATCGACAGTTTCCGATCCTCGTTAGCTGTTTTAAAAGAAATTGATCCGTCGATCCAGATCAAAGCTGCTTTTGATAAAGAAGACGTGTTATTTGAGCTGCTGCCAGTGATCGATCATCCTGTGACTTCCTATTACTGTACTTGCAACCATTACGAAACACTAGCACAAAGCCATCCGGGCAAGATGCAGTACTATGTCTGCAATTATCCCGACAAACCAAATACCTTTTTGCATAGTCCCTTGTTAGAGACGCGAATGCAAGGAATCTTATCGTATCAGTTCAAAACAGACGGCTTTCTGCGTTGGGCATACAATTGCTGGCCAGAACAGGCTCGGACCGATATTCGATACAACACGAGCTCACTACCGATCGGTGATCTTTGTTTCGTCTATCCTGGGAATCACGGACATATATTGTTGTCTCTAAGATATAAACAACTACAGCGGGGGATTGAAGATTTCTATCTCTTGAAGACCGCTCAAGCTGCTCAACCGAAGCAAACGGACGATTTGGTAGCAGATTTTCTAAAAATCACGGATACCAAACGTTGGATGATCGACAGCCATCATAGTCATCCCGATGTTTTTTTGCAAACCGCTGAGGAGATGGAGACATTTCGTCAGGCACTTATCACACTTTTGGTAAAATAATCATTTTCTTAAGCGTCGCCGTCGACGAGTCATCCCTAGAGGAAGGCTTCGATGAGGCGACGCTTTTGATCGTGATTTAGCACGGTTTCCAGCATGAACAAGCCTCCTTATTTTCGGTGTTTCGTCTATTCTACTGAGCGTTTCGTTTCTCATTCCCTCCATCTTCCTTTACACTTTTAAGTAAGGTCATAACAAACGATGACAAATAGAAGTAGAAATAATCAAGGAGGAAACGAGCATGTCAGAAAAAATCAACAATCCGTTAACGAAGTATTATGATGGCAAATTTGAAAAACAGGTGCAAGAAGCACCGGCGATTCAAGGAAAGATGCAGCCAGTACCTGATTGTGGGGAAGAAAGCTACGCAGGTTCAGACAAATTAGCTGGACGCAAAGCATTAGTGACCGGTGGTGATTCTGGTATTGGTCGAGCAGCAGCGATCGCTTTTGCCAAAGAAGGCGCCGATGTTGCAATCAACTATCTTCCTTTTGAAGAAGAAGACGCGCAAGAAGTCAAAGCAGTCATTGAAAAAGCTGGACGCAAAGCCGTCTTGATCCCAGGAGACTTGAAAGATGAAACCTTCGCTCGTCAATTGGTTCATGAAGCAGCCAAAGAATTAGGCGGGTTAGATACGTTGGTTCTAAATGCTGGGATGCAACAAGCAGTGAAGGACATCAAAGAGTTGACTACGCAACAAATTCAAGACACCTTTACAACGAATATCATCTCGATGTATTGGACAGTCCAAGAAGCATTGGATTACTTACCAGCTGGTGGAAGCATCATCACGACCACTTCGATCCAAAGTGCGGAACCAAGCGCCCATCTTTTAGACTATGCAGCCACGAAAGGTGCCATTACTTCCTTTAGTAAAGGGCTAGCTGCGCAATTAAGTGAAAAAGGCATTCGGGTCAATACCGTTGCGCCTGGTCCAATCTGGACGCCACTTCAAATTTCTGGTGGACAACCACAATCTGCGATCCCAGAATTTGGTCAAAAAGAATTGATGAAACGTGCTGGACAACCAGTCGAATTAGCACCAGTCTACGTTTTCCTAGCCTCTGATGAAGCAAGCTATGTAACTGGTCAAGTGTACAGTGTAACGGGTGGTAGCTTCTTCGCTTAACAATCCCTGGATAAATTTGTAGGAAAAAAGCTCGAGCAAAGATGCTCGGGCTTTTTTTTGGGATGAAAATGGAATCGGTAGCTTACTTTCCTTGTTTGGCAAACATCTTGGACATCATCAGTTGATTGATCTTTGCAAAAACGGCTGCCCACTCTTGTTCGGCTTGCAGGTTAGACAGTAAGACTAATTTTTCGGAAAAAATCACTTCTTCATAACTATCGGTGATCAATAGATCGGCTGCTTCCATCTGGTTAATAAAAGTCACTGAAGCTTTGGAATAAATCGAATGGATCCTTGTCTCGATCATTTGCTTCGTGCGGTATTGGATCGTCGTTTGAATATAGACCGACACGGTCGGGGGCGTATTCATCTGTGTTTCCAAATACAAGAGATGCGCAAGATAAGGCAACTGTGTCTGTTCAAAATACTCTTTATCCAAGTCAGCAAATGGATACCTTTCAACATGGGTCAGTAAAAGCTTGCAGATTGCTTCATAGGTTTTGTCTTTCGAAGGAGTGTTTTCGGTCAACAGTTGGTGTTCGAGCTGCCACACTTCCAGAAGATCGATGCCGATAATGATCGAAAGATTGAAGACCAGCAGACAGCTGCTTAATAATTTTTCAAATTCGGCGACTTCCTGACTTGGAGCAAAGGTATCGTGCCAATCTTTGATCATTGCAGTGAAAAAGCGCACAAGATCGGTATCAGAATGTTTTATTTCTTGGATGATCGCTTGATTCTTCGCTTGGGGAATTACCCCTGGCAAAAACACATGCAAAAAGAAATTTAAGTAAAGATATTCTGACTGAAGCGTCTTTTCTGAGGCATAATCGGCACTCAAAAAAAGCGATTCGAGGATTTCCTCTGGTAAAAAACAATAGAAATTCATCAATCCCATGTATTTTTCAGGGATCGCTGGCAAATATTTTTTCTGGATCGTTCGGCTGACCACTGCTTGCCAAAATGCAGCGAGTTTATTTTTCGTCAACGGATCAAAGTGAGAAACAGCAAAGAACGCTGTAAACTCTTCGACATTTTTATGGGAAACGCTCGGCAATAGCCACAAATCAGCAGGCGCACTTTGGGTCAAGAAACTGTAGGTGAAAATACGGATATCAAGCTCTTTTCCAGCAAGAACGATGCGGTTATTCAGGTCTGTTCGAATTTGGATTTGAAATTTTTCCAATAGTTGGTTGATTTTCTTGATCAACCGATACATATGCGATTGGCTGACATGCAAATCCAAACATAATTGCGTCAAGGTCATTTGCGGGCGCCCAATCAAGTAGTGAATCAAGGTGTATTGTGTGGAGTTGAGCAAATAATGATACATCAATTTTGCATAGAAAGGTTCATCATCCTCTGCTCGATCAACAAAATACTGATTGTAATGATTTTTTGATAGAAGCAGGTGAGGGGAGAGCAGCTGCAAATCTTCATTTAAAAAATAAATATATTTTTGCAGACTTTTTTGTGGGATGTTCAAAACTTCTGACAGTTGGACCAATGTCACGCCATTGGAATTACAGACAACTTTGAAAATCTCTAATTTCTTTTCTTCTGCGGGAGAAATGAATTCTCGATACATAAGGGATTCTCCTTTTTGGCGTTTTTTTTACGCTAAATCTGTGAACCGTATGATAACCATGATGGATTATACTTATGATAGATGAGAATAGAATGAAAAAACGCCAATTAATTTATTATTTTTCAAGGCTGTTTTTTTCGATTAACCTCGGTTTCTCATTAAAAAAAGTGAAGGAAGAGATGAAAATGAACAAAAAGGCAGTAATGTTAGGTTTGGTCGGAATGGGTTTAGGAATGGCGCCGACTGCGGCAGCTGCAGCAGAAGCGAATCCAACGGCTTCAATGACGAGTCAAGCAACACTAACGATCGAACAAGGAATCTTGTCACTGGATCAGGTGACTAATTTTAACTTCGGTACAAGCAGTATCCAAGAGATCGCTACTGATGAACAAGTGATTCAAACAACGTCGAATGAAGTGACTTCGATCACGGATTACCGGGGGCCGAATCAAGCTGGCTGGCAGTTGACGGCGCAATTATCGAAAATGACGAATGCGAGCGATAACGAGCTGGCAAATGCCAAAGTCACTTTAAATGGTACAACGGCTTCTGGCGATGCAGCGCTAGTCTCGGGCACCGAATTGATAGTAGGGGCAACAGACCCAACGCTGATTGCTTCTGCTAATGGCACAACTGGCTTAGCAACCAATGACTTTAACTTTTCCAATGCTTCATTAACCGTACCGAAGCAAAATGTGAACAGCGGCACTTATAGCGGCACGATCACTTGGACATTAGCGAACACGTATCAAGCAGAGTAGGAAAGAAAGGGCGACAATGAAAAAACAAATCAAGTGCTTCGTACTCATTAGTTTCTTTATCAGTTTGTGTTGCGTTACGAAAGTCACCGGTCATGCACAGACCACACGGTTCACTGTAACACCTGAACTTCCCCAAAATCAAGTCAGTGACGTCACTTATTTCGACTTACTGGTAAATCATGAGACCAAACAGAATTTGACCGTTGCCCTTCATAACACGAGTTCGGAAACCCTTACGATACAAGCATCCGCACTGAATAGTTACACAGCTGCTAGTGGAATCATCGCTTATCAGGCAGCCGAAACAGCAGAGGATTTTGGCGGTGTGTCTTTCACGACTTTAATAAAGAAACCAAATCAAATGATTCAGCTTGAACCGGGGGAAACACGCCAAGTGGTATTTCCTCTTTCAATGAATGACAAGCGTTTTACAGGTGAAATCTTAGGTGCCTTTTCTTTTGAAGAAGAACAAAAAGAGGGGCAAGAGGCGGAGGAAACCAGTCTTACGTCAACCTATAAAATCATCCAAGGTGTCCGCCTTCGCCAGCAGTTAGATGCGCTACCTGATCCTGAACTTTCCTTGATCAAAAGTGAGGCGGTAGAAAAAGACGGCATCGCATCCCTAAAAAGCCGCATTGAAAATGATCAGCCAGTGGCTTTTGGGAAGATTGCTGTTAAGACAGTGATTCGTGAGCAAGACAGTGACAGCGTTGTGGGGGGATTTACAGCAGAAAGTTTTCAATTTGGCCCAAACTCTACACTGGATCTTTATAGCGCGTTTGATGAAGAAATCGTAGAGCCAGGAACCTATCACATTCAAATCGAGCTGAGCGCCCCACGTGGAACGTGGGTTTTTGAGGATAGCGTCACTGTTTCTCGCCCAGAAGCTGAAACGATCAATCGAAAAACAATCGTGGGATCAGGCTCTCTTCACAGCAACCGTTGGGTATATATTGTTGCAGTGGTCATTCTTCTGCTTATTTCCAGTCTATTGCTCCTGATGTATTTGCGACGAAAAAAATCAAAGGAAACAACAGAGCAGGATTGAGAGGGCTTCATTTAAGTTCTGATCAAATAAAGCGGAGGATGACGATGAAAAAAATTTTTACGACACGTTTTTTACTTTTCTTCTTGTTAGGTATCGCCTTATTTCATACAGGAAACGCATCTGTTGCGGCGACCGTCGTGGAGCCAGATTTTGCGACGTTACCGATCGATGAGACCTTGATCACCACGGTAGGTCAAGCCGGTTCTCCGCAAGGATCGGATGGTTATAACTATGTTCAGATCAATGATGGGGTGACATCAAATGTCAGTGGGGGTGTTTGGTTCAACAAAGCGGTTTCTTTTACCCGATCTTTTCGATTAGAAATGGCTTTTTGCATCGAAAATACAGCAACTGATAGCGATGGCTTAGCTTTTGTTATGCAAAGCAGTGGTGTAGATGCACTCGCTCAACAAGCAGGTCCAACGATTGGTGTTTGGTCGAATGTAGGGGGAACCGACCCACTGAATACCGGAGCGATTCCGCAAAGCTTTGCCATCGAATTCGATACTTACTACAATTCTGGTAGTCTGGGTGTCCATGGTGCCATGGATCGCGATGCACCGAATAGCCATCATATCGCATGGAATTTTCCAGGTTCAAACGACGCCTATACGACAGAAGGCTGGCTGCCGTCGTACAAGGTCGTCAACCATAAGGACCTTGGTGCGGTCACCGATATTTCTGATAGCCAATGGCATACATTTTCTGTTGAATTCAATCAGACGAATCAAACATTACACTATTCTGTCCCTGATTTTGGGGTCGATGTTACTGTACCGGTGGACGATACTTTTAGAACCAATTTGAATTTGACAAACAATGCGCCCGTATACTTTGGCTTTACCGGTGCAAATGGTGGAAACGTCCAAGAAAAAGCAGTTGCTTTTATTGACGTAGAAGGACTAGTCGCTATTGATATGCGAACCGGTGTCTTCGAACGCGACCCCAACAAGTTGTTACTGGATACCGAGACAGCTCTTAGTCAGACAGCAATAGTTGATGCAGAAAAAACAATTACCTATGCAACGTATCTCTCGTACAAAGACTCCAGTGATTTATCAGATTTAGAAGCAGGTATCAAGCTGAGTTCGATATTTCCAGAAGGGTTTTCTTTAGTCGATGAGACAGTGTATTTTGGTGGTCCTGATTTGATGGTAAATGGTATGCCAGAAGGCGGCACGCCGATTGATTTTAGCGTTGAAGCTGGTGAGTTGGTCGCGACCCTACCTGCATTAGCCAAAGGGAATGACTATCTTATCCACTATTCGATTACCTATACGGGGGCGCCGCTCAATGAGAACTTGAATCAAACGGTGCCTGTGCGAACGACCTTTCAAGGGAATGCCTTTGTATCGAGTATCGTATCTGGCAGCCCTGAGACGCATTCCTACACAATGACCGGTGTGTTTCCGCCGATGCTGACAACGGGTGTGCCTACCTTAGCAGAAGCGAAAGAAACCCAGCAGCTCGTGCGGGAAAACCGTTTGTGCTTTACCCCGATCACCATCGACGACCGCAATTCAACACAAGCACGCTTGTATGTTACGGATTTTTTTACGGAAGAAGAGACGGTGACGGAGGCAGATTTCTTAGAAACAGCTCAGATAGATCGTGCCACATTGGCAGATCCCTTTACATACACGTTGGAACGAGATACCGCGAATCTGGAGCCGGGAACCACTTATTATCTTGCTGCTTTTGTGATCGATGCAGAGGGAAATCAATCAGAAACCCATTATTATGGCATTGATTTTCGAGGCAGTGTACAATTTCTCAGTGCGCCGGAGTCGATCAACGGACCGACAATCAATGTAAATGAGCTCGCACGATCGCTCCGAAGTGATGGCTTTGCCTATCTTCCCGTTTCTTTTGATCAAACCTCGGCACTACTGTCTATCAGCAACAGCAGTGAAGGGACTTGGCAGCTTAGTGGGCAAATGACTGATTTCTTGCAAGACCAGCAGCAGTTGGCAGAAGAAGTCCAATTCGTGATCTATGATCCGCTCGACGATCACTTGGTGGCAACAGTTACGAAAGAAGAAACGATCCTTTTTCAGCAGCTTCCCGACGGCGAGGCTGATTTGACCCTTGCTTTAAATGAATACAACTGCTATTTACGATTTGTTCCTGATTTTGATTTGATTCAACCGGGGACGTATACTGGTACGGTCAATTGGCAGTTGGAGAGTACGATTGTAGACGAATAAAAAAAACGCCATTACGGCGTTTTTTTTATTAAAGTTCTCAATCGATCACTGCTAACTTTGTCGACTTTTCGCAATTTTTAAAACTAATGATAGGCCTGCTAAAGCAAAACTGCCGTATTTAACGAATTTTTCCAAGGAATCTAAAGTTTGCTGTTTTTTGCGTTTGCAGTCCGGACAGCTTTTTTCATTGCCAGTTAACTTCTTGCCGCATTTACAATGGTTCTTCATCTTTGCTCCACTCCTTGTCTCGTTTATTTTGATGACTTTCTCTACTCTAATTATACATGTTGCTGGAGGTTCTGTCTGAGATTATGCTGTCTCCGTTTTTTGTGAAGGGCAATAAGGGCTGCTGGTTGTTTGTTTCAAATCGATTGCTGCTAAAGGATGCCATCCTTGGCGGCTGATTTTTCGTATAGAAGAGAGGCAATCTATCTAAAAAAGGAGGGAAATCTGACAATTTTCTCATTTTCAGATGTTGCTGATTCGCTTTGCTTATCAGTTCAGCAAAATTTTGCTATTGTGGAGTAAGATTGAGGAATCAAAAAACGACTTCTCCTTTTTTTCTTGATTTTATCCTTAATCTGAGAACGAAAATCACCGATAGTATGCTATATATAGGAACAGGGAGCCATCCTTGACGATGTCGAATATGGCATTTGAATGAAAGGATTGATGAAATAAGTGATTTCTTCAATAATCTATACGGACACAAAGGCTTATTTGGATAAGGTGGTCGATCAAGCACTGTTGGATTTGTTAAAATCTGATTATCCCAAAGTCTATGATCATGTACAACAATTGATTGCTAACTTTGAAGAAACGATCCAACAAATTGATCACTCAAATTTTTGGCAATTGATGCCAGAGATTTTAGGCTATGATTCACGCTTTGTCTTGTTGAACTCGTTGCAATTGTCAGAAGACAAATTTTTGACGGAAATCGAGGTTATTCAGATGATCGAACGCGATTATCCGAATTTGAATAAAGAGTTTTGTGGCTATTCCTTAAAAGAAAAAGAGCACGAAAGCCTGATCTTCAACATCCAATAAGCGGTTCTTCTTAGGATCACTTGATAGAAAAGAAAGCGACTAGCGTATCTAGTCGCTTTTTTTTTATGGAGAAGAAGGAGAATTAAACGTGTTATTTATCATTAAAATAAAAATTATTTTGAAATTATGAATAAAATAGATTATTATTGGTATATAATCCTTTTAGTGAAAGAAAAAACAATCGTAAAATGAAGAGGATAGATAGCTTATGTCAATAGCTGCGATTGTTTTGATTAGAAAATAAGAACCAGCCTGATTGGCATGGAAAGGAGCAGTTATGGATTACTTGAGTTTTTCAAAAAAAGAGTGGGAAGTCTTAGTTTGTTTTTGGGCTGTGGATGAGCCGCTATGCTGTACCGAATTTAGTGAACGCTTCGGCTTGAATCGCAACACGTCATTGTCAGTGATTCGTAAGTTAGTCAATAAAGGGATACTTGAGATCGCAAGTATCAAGATGAGTGGGTCAGTTTTGGCTCGTCGTTTCCAACCAGCCGTCACCGAATTGGAGATTTTGCAAAGTGGTTTGACGGAGGAACAAATTTTTGAACTGGTAAAAATTGCGATCAAAAAAATTGAAGACCCAGAACAATTAACTCAGTTGCGAAATGTTATTGGCGAATTGAAAACCAAAGCTTCTTAAGTCATCCACGTTTTCTTCGCTGTTTGTTAGTGAAGGTTTAAAAGATAAAAAAATGATCCACTGTGAAAACAGCGGATCATTTTTCTTGTTCTTGAAATTTTTGGACCATTTTGGTCGTCAATTCTTGGAGGACTGACAGTTCTTCCGGTTCAAGAGGCAAGAATTCAGTTACTTTGTAGGGGATCTCTAGCGCTTGTTCATGGAGTCCTTTGCCTGAATCAGTCAATGTGACCCGCAAGGAACGTTCATCGTCTTGATTTCGATTTCTTACTAGGTATCCTTTTGCTTCAAGCTTTTTTAAAACCGGTGTCAGTGTGCCAGAATCTAGACATAATTGCTTCCCCAATTCTTTGACACTGATCGCTTCATCTTCCCATAACACCAACATCACTAAATATTGGGTATAGGTCAAATTCAACGGGTCCAGTAAGTCTTTGTACTGTTTGATAATTTCTTTTGAAGCGGCGTATAGAGGAAAACACAATTGGTTTTCTAACGCTAAAACATTCATGTTTTCACCCCTTTTTCTAACATCCGCCTCTTATCATAGCTGTTTTTTCAACGAAAGTCTACTCGCTAACGGCTTTGACAGTCACTTCAATGTTGCCAGCTGTAGCTTTTGAGTAAGGACATACGGTATGAGCGATTTCAAGCAATTCTTGTGTTTCTTCTGTTGATAAACCTTCGATTTGACCTTCGATCTCAACGCCTAAAACAAAGCTTGATTCACTTTCTGCGTATAAAGTCACTTGTGCACTGACAGTTGAAGCACCGTCGATTCCTTTGTTGCTTTTCACTAATTCAAGGGCACTGTTGAAGCAAGCACTAAAACCTGCCGCAAAAAGTTGTTCTGGATTGGTGGCATTTTCAACACGTTTGCCAGGTGCAGTGATGTTTAGCTCAAATGAATGATCGGGACTATGAACTTCTCCTGAACGGCCACCAGTGTTGATCATTTTAGTTGAATACATTTTTTTCATCATTTCTTCACTCCTATTTTTTATATTTTGTACAATTGAATTGTATGCAATTTAATGAGAAAATGCAAGGAATTGGTTTTCGTTCTATGTTTTTTTTCTAAAAAAAAGCGGAATCTGCATAAGTTTACTGTTCTCTTGGGTGAAACGTGCTATCATAGTTAGTAACACTTGTAATAGATTAACAAATGAGTTTGAAGCTTCAAATTTACTGCATGAAGGCAAAGAGGGTGAAAATCATCGTAGATTATATGGAAAAACGAGCGGTAGGGCGCTATTTTCGATCGTTGACGGATCATTATTCAGGCTATATACGGCTTTATGGCACCTATACAGAATATCGGGTGATTGCAGGGATTCCTGCTGAAAATGTCATGTTAGAGATTATCGGGGTTGAAAACGGTGTCTTATTGACCCGTGTAAACAATACATTATTTGAAAATGGAAGAGGGTTTTTACAATGATCATTATCCAAATTATTTTAGTTATCTTCGTATTAGTTATTTTGATTTGGCTGATTGCAAGCACTGCTGTGATCGTTCGTCAAGGGGAAGTCAAAGTTGTCGAAAGTTTTGGGAAGTACGTTCGAACGTTGGAACCAGGGCTTCATTTTCTTGTTCCGATTTTGTATACAGTTCGAGAAAGAGTGTCCTTGAAACAGATTCCTTTGGAGATCGAACCCCAAAGTGCAATCACAAAAGATAATGTAATCGTTCAAATTGATGAAGCAATCAAATACCATGTCACAGATGTGCGTGCCTTTGTCTACGAAAATGAAAACTCCGTTGTTTCAATGATCCAAGATGCCCAATCGAACTTGCGGGGAATCATCGGGAAAATGGATTTAAATGAAGTTTTAAATGGAACTGAAGAAATCAACGTGGCTCTATTTACTTCGATCAAAGACATCACTGCTGGCTATGGGTTAGCGATCGACCGGATCAATATCGGGGAAATCAAAGTTTCCCAAGAAATCATTGAATCAATGAATAAATTGATCACAGCTTCAAGAGACAAAGAATCCATGATCACAAGAGCCCAAGGGGAGAAATCTTCTTCAGTCTTAAGTGCCGAAGCCAAAGCTTCTCAAATGACGATCGACGCCGAAGCTCGGGCAGAACAAACCCAAATCGATGCAGAGGCGCGGGCAAAACGTGTACGGATCGATGCTGAGGCAGAAGCGGAACGAATCGCGAAAATCACTGAAGCTGAACGCAAACGGATTTTAGCTATCAATGAAGCAATCAAAGAAAGCCAGCTAGACGAGCGCTCCTTATCTTATCTAGGGATCGAAGCCTTTAAAGACGTGGTCAACAGCAATACCAACACGGTCATTCTGCCATCCAATATGACGGAACTAGGAAATATTCCAGTCGTCAAACAACTTTGGGAAAACGCACCATCTAAATCAGCAGAATAACTTCAAAGCGCAACAAATGAAAAAAGCTCAAATGCACCGAGAATAAACCGGCGCATTTGAGCTTTTTTACTTCGTTTTGTCCGCCGCTTGATTATCGACGATCAACAGAGCAATCATGACATAACCGATCCAACTGTCCCGAGAATATAAGATGTAGCGAGGGGACCAAGAAGCGGCATATTTCTGTTTGTATTCTCGTAGCCCTTCAAAAGAATAGAAGCGAGAACCAAACGTGTAAACGAGATAGGCGATCCGCTCTTGCAAGAAACTACTGCGGAAAGTACCAACATTGGCTAACGGTGCCATGCCTAAATCGAATTGTTGATAGCCTTGCTCTTTAAAATAGTCAAACAGCTGAATAAACAAGAAATCCATCGTTCCGTTCGGGGCTTTTTCAGGATCGTGACGCATCAGATCAATGGAAGCTAAGCCTGTCTGATAGGTTGGCATAAAGGAGGCAAACGCGACGATCTCTTGTTGCTGATTACGGACGACTGCAATTGGTGCGGTACTCAGATAGGATTCTGAAAAGAATCCAAGGGAGAACCCTTTTTCTTTCCGCCCATCTAGCCAGTTATCAGAAATTTCCTTAAGAGTGGCAAAGGTTTCGGCTGAAAAGGGTGGGGTGAGCACATCAAAGGTAAAGCCTTCTTTGGTGATCTTGTTGTTCAAAGCCCGCTGTCCCTTCATTTTCTTTCCTGAGAGGGTGAAACTAGGCAGATCCACATAGGCTTTCTCACCGAATTTGATAAAGTCATACCCGAATTCATGCAGCAGCATCACCATTTCTTCACTACTTTCATAAAAGACTGGCAAGTAATTCCACTGATCCATCTCTGTTAGAAAGGTTTCCAGTGCCTGGGGAAAGTCTGCTTGCTTCCCAGAAGGATCCCCCATGACTAAGCATTTATTATTAAAGGTCGTAAATTGAAAAAAGACCGTCGGCTCGCCGATTTCTGGATAAACGTACACTTGCTTGTCTTTTAAATAGACAAGATGGCTGTCGCTATTGCCGCCATAAGTGTTCAAAATATGCTTCACTTTATCGGTGGCGGCACTGACGCCGAGTTGGTGCTTTGGTCCCATCAAGTAGCGTGCAAACAGCAGCATCGCAACGGCGACGAATAAAATCGCAACGAAGCCTTGAAGCCATAATTTTTCAGAAGGGAAAAGCAAAAAATCCATCGAATGGTGATGCGTCGGATGCCGATTGATATGGGGCATATTGTAGACCCCGATAATGACATAGAGGATCGTCAATGAACCAATCAGCAACCCATCGATCGTTAGCCATTCCCAAGCGAAAACCAGTTGCTTTCGGAATAACTCGCTTTTTGAAAAAATCATGATCGCCAGTAATAATAGAAGAAACAGCATGGTCGAAAAGCGGAAACCCGCAAAAATAGCATAGCCGATCGTTGCTGCAATCAACAAAAGCGTCGGCACATACGCGCGACTGACACGGGCAGAGATGCCGCGACCGGCAATCAAAAAGAGATAGCCGAGAAAGATACTCGGGTACTGCATCACAAAATTCAAGCGAATCGGATTGAGGTGGGCTAACCATTTGATTTGATCAAAGGCTTCTGGGATCGTGGCGGAAAGCACCAACATCGTTCCAGTCAGATAAAGCAGCAACACTTCGATCTTGTGGAACACTTCCAACAACAAGCTTTTTGGAATACCAGAAAAGCGCTGGTTGAGGGAGACACCGACATTTTTTGAGAAAAAAAGCAAACCGATCAAAAAGGGAATGATGTAATAAAACAGACGGAACAGCAAGAGCCAGGCAATGACACTTTCACGGGGAATCTGTAGTGAACCCATTCCCATAATCATCATGACATCAAAGGTTCCCAGTTCGCCAGGAATCATCGAGACGATCCCAATCACGGAAGCAGCGATGAAAAGCGGCAACAGTTGAAACACATCGACCGAGAGACCCATCAACAGACCCGTCGTAAAGAAGGCGGCAAAAACACCTAGCCATTCCAATAAGGAAGCGGCGATCAGCTGCAGACGATCACGTCGTTGCAGCCCACCTAAGTAGGCATTTTTTTTGGAAAAACTAAGCGCATAGACGATTGGAAAATAAAGACTGCCGCCTAAAAGCCAGATCCAATACTGTTGTAGATAATCGGTCGTGGGACCGAAGAGGACGAATGCCAGCGCAGCAAGCGATAAAATCGAAAGACCAGACATCAAATAGATAAAAATCTTCGATATTGCTTGGGCAACGTCTTTGCCTTTTTTTCCTTTGCCATAAAATTCCGACCGTAACCCGATACTGATGAATCCGCCAAAGCCGATCAAATTGTTCATGGTATTGATGATCCAGCTGGTTTCTAGTAAATAGCGGCGATCAGGTTTGTCCCCTAGCAAGCGATTCAAGACGATATCATATAAGACCATGGGAAAGACACACAGTAAGCCAATGACAGCCATTAAAGCCACTCGCCAAAGGGATAGTTGCGCAAACAATTGTTTTAGTTGATCAATCGAGATCGTCTTGCTTAACGAAAGCAGCTCGCCGAACACGATCACGGCGACTGCAATTAAGAAGAGGGTTTTAAACAGTGAGCGGTGGTCACGGAGCCAAGTAAAGATTCTCATAGTTATTCACCGACCTTTTCTAAAAAAGATAATACTTTCGTGTTAAAAACTTCAGGATTCTTTCGTGCAAAACTATGTCCTTGTCCTTTGACAACGATAAAATTGGACTGAGGGATACTGTTTGCAATATAAAAAGAATGGGAAAGCTTGATCGAATCACGTTTGCCGACCAAAATCAATGTCGGCACGCTGAGGTGATTCAAATCGGCTGTAGATAAACCGATTGGACGAAACAACAATCCCAAAATAGGCAGAAAGCCCCGCATACCTTTGGAGAATGGGGAACAAAGCCAAACGATCAGATATTGCAAGACACTGCCGATTCGAGAAAAGAGCCTCACACCTCGCGGTTCCGTGTTGCCAGAGTTTAAAATCATGCAGCTGACATGCTCTGGGTAGAGATGGCAAAAGACCATCGCCAGATTGGCACCATCGCTAAATCCTAGTAAGGCGATTTTCTTTAGCTTTTCTTGCTGAATAATTGCTAAAAGATCTGTTGCCATTTTAAAAAAATCGATTTTCTTCTGCGTATTAGTGGATTTGCCATGCCCTCGACTATCGATTAAATACAGTTGATGTTTTTGACGCAAGGCGTCGACCTGCTTTGAGAAATAGGCACTGCTGCCGCCATTTCCGTGCAGTAAAAAAAGAGGGCGTCCTGAACCGGTTTTCTCGTAATAGAGGACAGACCCGTCCGGTAAGGGCGCGTAACATTTTTCAACTTCCATTTTTTCACCTACTTTCTAAGAGTATACCTTGAAGTCAGGGACGATCACAAATATATCACTAGATAAAATGAGAAAAAATAACAATCTGCTCATCTTTTTTTTACCAGAAGTTCAGGAAAAGGCTTTTTTCTTTACAATGTAAAGAAAAATAATTGGTAAACATAATTAATTTGTTTTCAGAAAATTCTTTACAAATGGACGATCGTTGTCTATAATCGAACTAACTAATTGAGAATGATTTTCATTTACGAAAGAGAGGCTAGCCAATGACCACTATAGCAGATGTTCTGATTATCGGCGGAGGACCCACTGGACTCTATGCGAGTTTTTATGCTGGATTACGTGATCTATCGGTCGTATTGTTTGAAGCACAAGCCGAATTAGGCGGGAAGATCAATTTCTATCCTGAAAAAATGGTCTGGGATGTGGGTGCATTGCCGCCAACCAAGGGGAAGAAAGTCAAAGAACACTTGATTGAACAGGCTAAGTTGTTTGATCCAACGGTCTATCTGAAAACGAAAATCATCGCATTGACCAAGGAAGACGACCTTTTTAATGCAGTGGATGACCAAGGGAGGACCCACGTTGGACGCACCGTTTTAGTCTGTATCGGCGGCGGTGTCGTTTCTCCGCAAAAATTGCCATGTTTCATCCATAATAATGTCGACAACTATATCCACTATCAGTTTCCTGACCAGCAAGCGATCCAAGGCAAGCATCTAGTGATCTCTGGCGGCGGTGATGCGGCAGTGGATTATGCGATCGAAGCAGTGTCTTATGGTGCCAAAGTCACCCTGTGTTACCGAGGAGAAAAATTGAAAGCCCATGAAGCACAAGTAAAGAAGATGAAAGCAGAACGGATTCAAGTGCTGATGAATCACACCATCGATGGGGTGAATCAAGCAGAAACATTCAATATGGTTCTACGACTAAAAAACAGTGCCAACCATGAGACGATCGATTTTTTATGCGATCATCTACTGATCCAACACGGGTATGACCGTGACAGTGGCTTGTTAGATAAAGTTTCCTTTGATCTGGCACGCCATGAAGACTTTTACCTCAATTGCGAGATTCCTACAAAAACTAGCCATCCAGGTGTTTTTGCAGCTGGCGACATTCATTATTTCAAAGGCAAAGTGAATCTTTTGGCGGGAGCCTTTCAAGATGCTGCGCAAGCAGTCAACCAAATCAAACACTATTTAGAGCCGACCAGTGTCCCACAGGCGATGGTTTCCTCCCACAATGAGAAATTCAGTGAAAGAAATCGCCAGTTGTTGGTGAATGAGTAGCAACGCTTCTTTGTGAAAGAAAAAGTAGAAAAAGCAGGAGTCCCTTATGGGTCCTGCTTTTTTGGTGTCCTCAGAACAGAAATTCGTTTCACTAGAAGTGAATGTTTGCCGCTCCTAAAAAATAAAATCTCTCAAATAAATGATGCAAATTGTGAAAATTTCAGCTATTATTTTCAAGTTGACTATTTGGAGGGGATGACATGAATCAAACAAGATACGCAGAATTAAAACAAGCAGAAAGAGGCGCCATCTTAAGTATCGTTGCTTACATTTTGGTTTCGATCGCCAAACTTGCCATCGGTCGTTTGGCAAACTCTGAAGGACTATGGGCAGATGGGCTGAACAATGCGACGGATATTGTAGCGTCGATCGCTGTCTTGATTGGTTTGCGTCTGGCTCAAAAGCCAGCAGATGAAGACCATAAATATGGTCATTGGAAAGCAGAAAATGTGGCAAGTCTCGTAACATCCTTGATTATGCTGGCGGTTGGTCTGCAGGTCTTATGGTCCTCCATTCAAACGATTCTACTCGGAGAAACGCAAAGTCCCGATATGATCGCGGCAGTCGTCGGTATCATTTCAGCTATTTTGATGTATGGCATGTATTACTATAATAAGCGATTATCCGCTCGCGTAAAAAGCTCCGCTTTGCTAGCAGCTGCGAAAGACAACCGCAGCGATGCGTGGACAAGTATTGGAACGGCGATCGCAATTTTTGCCGCCTCATTTGGTATCGGTTGGTTGGACAGTTTGACTGCGATCGTGGTAGCTTTTTTGATTATCAAAACCGCCGTCGATATTTTTCGTGAGAGTGCCTTTTCACTTTCTGATGGGTTTGATGAATCGTTAGTCGTGGAGTATGAAGCGGCAATCGCTGGTTTTTCTGAAGTGAAATCTGTCAAATCGATTCGAGGAAGAATGTATGGCGCCAATGTTTTTCTCGATGTCGTCGTGACGATGGACAAATCTTTGACGGTTGAAAAGAGTCATAACGTGGCAGATGCTATTGAAGATCTCTTAGCTGATCGTTTTCAGGTGTTTGATACTGACATCCACATCGAACCTGCTACCGAATAAATTTTCTGGCAAAACCTTGATAGGACAAGGATGTAAACCACCCGTTTCCTGTTTGTAAACTGAAAAGTTCTTACGGAACCTGCTCATTCATGGCAAACTAGAGGTAACAAAGGAAGAAAGTAGGGAGCCCTATGAATAATAAGCAGGTAGTAGAAAATGAATTAGTTATTTCTTTAGATAAAATGGATGAAACAGAAATGATGGCACTTTGCCAACAATATATTGCGGCTATTGATGATAGCCAAGTCCTCTTCGCTTTACTGAAAAAAGTTCAAGCCTCAAAAGCAGCAGTAAGTAAATAAAAAACAAACCGGCATCTTATGCATTGATGTTCCCCTCAGCGAAAGCGAAAGGCGCATTGATCAACAGGAAAAGATGCCGGTTGTTTTTTAATTTGTTTGAGTCTTTTTAAAAACTTTTAAAGGACGTTTAATAGTGCGATTAACCCATAGACGATCAAAGAGGCTATTCCTAGAGGAACAATGCGTCGGAATATAATCTCTTTCAAGCGCTTGCCTGCTTGTCGTTCTTTTTCATAGTTAGGATCATGGGCATGCGCTTTAAATTGCTGAGGAGAACGAGAGAAGATCAAGCCATTGGTCATCGATAAAACCCAGCCAATCAACGCCATGAAGAACGAAACAAAAATGATTGCCAGTAAAAGTAGTTGCAAGAGCTGCATCGTGTTGCTACCTCCTTTTCGTCACCATTTTTTCACTTCTAGTTTATCATCTTTTGAGACGTTTTGGGGTCTTTGTTCCACGTGCCCTTTCTTTTTTTTTCTTATCCCTTATAATAGAGATATTTAAAAACGAGTTTTTTTTTCGTGCAGCAGAAAGAAGGGGTTCTTATGGCAATCACAAAAAAAATCATTCAATCACCTGAAGATTTCCAAACGTTGGATCGTTTGATCAAAGAAATCTGGCCAGAAGTGTTTACACCAATCATTGGGTCCGACCAAGTTGCGTATATGCTGGCTCATTATCAATCACCAGCAGCGATTCAAAACGAAGTCCAGCAAGGAGCAGTCTATCTTTTATTATTAGAAGGAGACCGAGTAGTAGGATATACAGCGTATGAAGAAACGCAGCAACAGATTTATTTAAGTAAATTGTATCTCCATCAATCCACTAGAGGCAAAGGCTATGCCAGCCAAGTCTTTGATTGGTATGAGGAGATCGCCTCAGGCAAAACGCTGCATTTAAACGTCAACAAACAAAACCAGCAGGCGATCGCTGTTTATGAGCATCGCGGCTTTAAGCGTGTTTCTGAACGTACTGTTACGATTGGTTCGGGTTTTGTGATGGATGATTTTATTTATGAGAAGAAAGTATAATTAAGCAGGAAATTCATTTGATAAACCAAAAAAAATTAAATGAAGCAAGAATCTTATTTTTGAATTTAATATCGTGCCTATTGGGAAACATTGCCAATAGGTTTTTTTGTATCTAGCTAATTTTAAAATTCCTCATCAACACATAAATTTTTAAGTTATGCTACTGTGTAAAATTACGATGAATAAATGTTCTTTTAAACTGTTAAAAATAGTTTCGTCTATTCGTAAAAAACATATTTACTCCTAGGAAGCACTGTGCTATTATCCTTGTATAAACATTATAATGTTATAAACTAAGGAGGCAATTATGAAAGGGTTTGTAGAATTTATTGAACAGAAGTTGATGCCGATTGCAAATAAAGTGGGGATGCAACGGCACATGGTAGCGATTCGTAAGGGGATCATCGCTACGTTACCGTTAACGATCGTTGGGTCTTTCTTCACGATCTTACTGAATTTTCCCATCGAATCAGTCGCTGCGGTGATCGAACCGTATCGGGAAGTTTTGGATATTCCCTTTCGTTATACAGTCGGATTATTGGCATTGTATGCAACGTATGGGATTGCTTCATCGCTAGCCAAAAGCTACAAGCTGGATTCATTGACTGCGGGTATCTTAGCAACGATGTCCTTTCTTGTAACCGCTGCACCACCGTTGCGAGTCTTTGATTCTGTGGAAGGCATCATTGATGCGGGACGTTATATCAATGTGGCAAATTTAGGGTCAGGCTCTTTGTTTGGCGCGATCGTCACGGCAATCTTATCCGTTGAAATCTATCGTTTCTTTATCGTAAAAAACATCACCATCAAAATGCCAGATGGCGTGCCACCAGAAGTGACGAATTCATTCATGGCGTTGATTCCTGGAGGAGCGATCCTGATTTTGTTCTGGGTGATCCGTCATATGTTAGGCTTTGATATCAATGGCTTTTTAAGTAACTTGTTGTTGCCGTTAAAAGACGTGCTAGCTGGTAACAGCTTGTTTGGTGGCTTATTGACTGTCTTCTTGATCTGTTTCTTCTGGGTACTGGGGATTCATGGACCAGCCATCATGGGTCCTGTCATTCGTCCATTCTGGGATATTTCCATCGCTGAAAATATGGAAGCGTTCCAAGCATCTGGCAATGCGCATGAATTGCCTAATATTTTTACGGAACAATTTTTACAATGGTTCGTCTGGATCGGTGGAGCCGGTACGACCTTAGCGTTGGTCGTTTTGTTCTTCTTCTCCAAATCAAAATACTTGAAACAATTGGGCCGTTTGTCCATCTTGCCAGGCTTATTCAATATCAATGAACCAGTGATTTTCGGTGCACCGATCGTAATGAACCCGATCTTAGGCATTCCGTTCTTGGTGGCACCATTGATTACGACAACGATTTCTTACTTCGCGACCATTACGGGTGTCGTACCGATGATGGCTGCCAGACTTGGGTTTGCCATTCCAGCACCGATCGCCGCCTGGATGAGTACGGACTGGAGTATCGCAGCAGCGATTTTAGTGATCGTCAACTTCTTTATCACACTCGCAATCTACTACCCATTCTTTAAAGTCTTTGAGAAACAGCAGATTGCCCGCGAACAAGAAGAAGAAACTGCCGCTTAGGCAAGACAAAAAGAGTGAGGTGCAAACATGGGGATTTATGCCATTTGTTTATTTTTTGGTTGTCAAATTTGGTTAACAAAATCAGCACAAGGGAAAAAAATTCAAGAAGTGCCGTTTTGGCGGATGCTTTTGTTCGGGATTCTTGGCGTTGCTGCAGCGATCCTACTGAGCCGTCAGTTTCCGTGGGGACCATTTTTGACGATAACGGCGACGATTGTTTGCAGTTCGCTTTTACTGACACGTTTTACTGCTTTTTATGAAGAAATGAGGATGAGATAAGTTGAAAAGACAACTAGGAGTATCGGTGTATCCCGATCACAGTGATTTTGAAACAGACAAAGCCTATCTGCAATTAGCCCATGATTATGGCTTTAGCCGCATTTTTATGAGTATGCTGGAAGTGAGTGACGGCAAAGAAAACGTGCAGAAAAAGTTTAAAGCGTTGATTGATTTTGCCAAAGGATTAGGCTATGAAACGATTTTAGACGTGGCACCAGCCATCTTTTCGGAACTAGGCATCTCCTATGATGACTTGACCTTTTTCCATGAACTAGGTGCCGATGGGATTCGTTTAGATTTAGGCTTTGACGGCAATAAAGAAGCGATGTTGACCTACAATCCCTTTGGCTTAGCTGTTGAATTGAATATGAGCAATGATGTGGCGTATTTAGACAATATTTTGACCTATCAAGCCAACATTCCTTACTTATATGGCTGCCACAATTTCTATCCGCAAGAAGGGACTGCCTTGCCCTATGATTTCTTTGAAAAATGCAGTCGTCGTTTCAAGGAAAAAGGCATTCGAACCGCCGCATTTATCTCTTCTCAAACGGGAACGATCGGACCTTGGGATATCAATGATGGCTTACCGACCTTAGAAATGCACCGAAGAATGCCTGTAGAAACTGCCGCAAAACATTTGTTTGCCACAGGCTTGATCGACGATGTCATTATCGGAAACGCTTATGCTTCTGAAGCAGAATTGGCGGCACTAGGAGCGATTGATCGCTACCAGACCGCATTTGCTATTGAATTTGTGCCTGAAATCAATGAAGTTGAACGCCAAATCGCCCTGGACGAGCAGCATTATCGTCGAGGCGACATCACCGATCGGATGATCCGTTCCACAGAAGTTCGTAAAAAGTATAAGAACCATGACAATCCTGTCCATGACCACGAAGGCGTCTTTCAACGAGGGGACGTTGTGATCGGCAACGATCATTTTGGCAAGTACAAAAACGAGCTGCAAGTCGTGCTGGAGCCTCATTCAGATCCACGAAAAAATAAAATCGGTTCGATCGTCGAACAAGAGTTAGTTCTGCTGCCCTTTATCCATCCTTGGTCGAAATTCACTTTCACAGAGAGGAAGGTGTAACGAAATGTTTGATTTGATTATTCGTCAAGCCCGCACGATCGATGAAGAAGTATTTGATATTGGGATTCAAGACGGCAAAATCACTGCTCTGGCACCCACGTTGCAGAAGCAGGCGAAACAAGAGCTGACCTTAGCAGAAGGGGAGTTCTTGTCAGCTGGTTGGATCGATGACCATGTCCATTGTTTCGAGGAAATGACGCTCTATTATGATTATCCAGACGAGATCGGTGTCAAACAAGGCGTCACGACCGTTATCGATGCGGGGACGACGGGCGCTGAAAATATCCATCGGTTTTATGATTTAGCCAAAGAAGCCAAAACCAATGTCTTTGCTTTAGTCAACATTTCCAAATGGGGGATCGTAGAGCAGGATGAACTTGCGGATCTGTCAAAAGTCAAAAAAGAATTGGTCAAAGAAGCACTGCAGAAGTTTCCTGACTTTATCGTCGGGATCAAAGCCCGAATGAGCAAAACGGTGATCGGCGAAAATGGCATCACGCCGTTGAAATTAGCGAAAACAATCCAAGCTGAAAATCAACCGCTGCCTTTGATGGTCCATATTGGTTCAGCACCACCGAATTTAGCAGAGATTCTCGCTGAATTGGAAACAGGCGATGTGGTAACCCATTGCTTTAACGGCAAAGCCAATGGGATTTTGGATCAGACAAACCAAACCATCAAGCCTTTCGTCTTTGCTGCCTATGAAAAAGGCTTGGTCTTCGATATTGGTCATGGGACAGACAGTTTCAATTTTGACGTGGCGGAGACGGCCTTTGCCAATCAGCTGAAGGCTTCTTCCATTAGTACGGATATCTACATCCGCAATCGTACCAATGGACCAGTCTTTGATTTAGCGACGACTATGGAAAAATTAGCGGTCGTAGGGTATGATTGGCGTGAGATCATCGAGAAGGTGACCAGTGCCCCTGCGAAGCAATTTCATTTACAAAACAAAGGCGAAATCGCATTGGGGTATGATGCTGATTTTACGATTTTCCGCTTTGAAGCGGGCGAAAAGGAATTGACGGATTCTAACGGCAATCGCCGAATCACGACACAACAGATCGTGCCGCAAAAAGCGGTGATAGGAGGGGAACTTTTTGACACTGAATATTGAAGAATTAGGCTTGAAAGAAGTCATCAATGCTTCTGGCAAAATGACGATTCTTGGTGTCTCGAAAGTCAGCGAAAGTGTGCTTGCAGCCCAGCGCTATGGCGGGGAGCATTTCTTTGAAATGGCAGATCTAGCAGAAAAAACCGGAGCCTATTTAGCAGAATTGTTGAAAACGGAAGATGCACAGATCGTTTCTTCCGCTTCAGCGGGGATCGCCCAATCAGTGGCGGCACTCATCGGTCAAGGCGACAGCTATCATTTGTATCATCCATATAGTGAGAAAATCAGTAAGCGGGAGATCATTTTGCCCAAAGGCCACAACGTAGATTATGGCACACCAGTGGAAGTGATGGTGACACAAGGTGGTGGGAAGGTCGTGGAAGCAGGCTATGCCAATATGTGTACACCCGAGCACATTGAACAGATGATCTCACCCGAAACGGCGGCGATCCTCTACATAAAGAGTCATCACACCGTTCAAAAAAGTATGCTGACGGTAGCAGAAACGGCCCAAGTTGCCAAGACACACGATCTTCCATTGATCGTTGATGCGGCTGCTGAGGAAGATTTGTTTGCCTATACCCAAGCTGGTGCTGATTTAGTGATCTATTCAGGTGCGAAAGCACTGTCAGGACCGAGTGCTGGCTTAGTGATCGGCAAGCAGCCCTATGTCTCTTGGGTGCGCCTGCAATCCAAAGGGATAGGTCGAGCAATGAAAATCGGTAAAGACAATATTCTCGGATTTACCCAAGCCGTGACGGATTATCTAGCGGAGGGAACAGAATCTGGCGCTTCGATGCAAGAGCGTCTGCAACCATTTATTGCGGCAATCAATGAAATCACTGGTTTCGAAGCAAAAATCGTTCAAGACAGCGCGGGCAGAGACATTTATCGGGCGAGTGTCAAAGTGAAAGAACCAAGTGCCAAAGCAGTGATCGACGCGCTAAAAGCAGGAGAACCAGCGATTTATACCCGTGAGTACCAAGCCAATAACGGCATTATTGAATTTGATATCCGAGCAGTCAATGAACAAGAAATGGCAGTGATCACCGATCGCTTACAAGAAATTATGTTAGGAGCAACCCAAAAATGAAAACTTCACCCAATTATTTCGCTGACCGTGTCTGTCTAAATGTGTTAGCAAACTCCATCGAAAATGCGAAAGCTTGTTACGAAGCAGCAGAGGGCAACATCGTCCTAGGTGTTTTATCAAAAAACTATGATAGTGACGAGGCGGCTATCGCTGACATGAAGAACTATCAAGTGGCAACAAATAATGCCCTTTCTGTAGGGCTTGGTGCTGGCGACCCCAATCAAAGTGAAATGGTCTCCCGAATTTCCGCTGTTCTTCAACCACAGCATGTTAACCAAGTGTTCACGGGAGCGGGGACCTCACGAGCTTTGCTAGGACAATCTGAAACGATCGTCAATGCCCTTGTTTCACCAACGGGAAAAGTCGGCTATGTCAATATTGCGACTGGTCCATTGAGTTCACAAACTCCAGCTGCAGAAGTCCCAGTTGAAACAGCGATCGCTTTATTAAAAGACATGGGCGCTAGTTCTATCAAGTATTTTCCAATGAAAGGGTTGGCTCATAAAGCAGAATATCAAGCGGTAGCCGAGGCTTGTGCCGCGAATGATTTTTATTTGGAACCGACCGGCGGTATCGATTTAGAAAACTTTGAAGAAATCTTGCAGATTGCTGTTGATGCAGGCGTGAAAAAAATCATTCCGCATATTTACAGCTCGATCATCGATGGAGAAACAGGGGACACACGCCCTGGAGATGTACAGACATTAGCAGAGATGACGAAAAAGGTGTTGGCAGCAGCCAATTAGGGGGGGATCAATGATGCGGATCGGTGCTTACGGTGAGGTAATGATGCGGTTGACGCCACCAGAATATCGAACGTTGGAACAGACCCACTCTTTGCGAATGGATTTTACGGGAACAGGGGTCAATCTGTTAGGCAATTTGGCGCATTTCGGCTTGACGACGTCGATGCTGACGCAGGTGCCAGCCAACCGATTAGGAGATACGGCAAAAGCCAGCTTGCGTTCCTATGGGATTCAAACGGCATTTGTTGGCAAAAAATATAGTCATATCGGTAGTTATTTCGCCGAGATCGGCTACGGCGCTCGTCCGACCTATGTGACGTATCAAAATCGACATCATAGTTCCTTTGGCGTTTCAGGTCCAGAAGAATATGCTATCGATGGTTTTTTAGAAACGATCGATCTCATTCATATTTGCGGGATCTCTCTTAGTTTGACTGAGAAAACCTGGCAAACAGCTTTGGCTTTGGCGAAACAGGCCCATGCCAAGCAGATTCGCGTCTGCTTTGATTTCAACTTCCGTCCAAGCTTGAATGAAGAATTAAATCGGGAGGTACTGAAACAACGGTATGAAACGATCCTACCCTATTGTGACCTAGTTTTCGGCTCTGTCCGTGACTTGGAGGAGCTCTTGGCTTATCCCTTAGAGGAAACCGAAGGCGCCGAGCTTGCATTGATCCAATCCTTTATTGACCAGTATCAACTAGAATGGTTCTGCGGGACACGGCGTCTAGCCGTGGAAGACAAGCAGTTTATCAGCGGAAGGATCATTACGGCACAAGATACCTATGAAACGGCACCGCAGCTGCTGCAAGTATTGGATCGGATCGGGGCAGGGGATGCCTATGCTGCTGGCGTATTATTAGGCTACGCCGAAAAATGGTCACTCCAACGCACCGCTGATTTTGCTATCACGAATGCAGTATTGGCTCATACGATGCTGGGAGATGTCCCCTTAACCACCAAAGAACAAGTGGAACAAGTCTTACGGGCACCTGGGAAAGACTTGATTCGCTAGAAAAAACACTTGCGTCCTTCTCTTGATGGATGACTGTGCAAAAGTAGACCAATCGGCTGCTTTTGCGCAATCATTCACCGCTTTTAGGAGAAGGACGCAAGTGTTTTTATTGTTTTAAAAAGGCTTCTACTTTTTTCTCAGGGATCACCCACAACAATAGCACGAGACTATCCAGTGTGATGATGAATAAGGGATGGATCAGCCAGCCGAGGAGCAATGCCAGCACGTTGATAAACAACGTAAAGTAGAGTTTCTTGTATCCGCGAAACAGTTCTACGATGGCTTGATTATCAGGGTTGGCACGCACCAAGGATTTTCCTACAAGGAAATAGCTGAAATCCGTCAATAAAATGACAGCCCCGTATAGCAGCTGAGGGGCAAGAGCGACTGGATAACGACTGACCCATGACGTTACAAAAGGAAAGAGGGTCAGTGCCAGGATCAACAAATGATTCGCCCACAAGGTCCAACCGTCGATTTTAGACACTACTTGAAATAGATGATGGTGATTGTTCCAGTAGATCGCTAACATCACAAAGCTGATCAAATAAATAATAAATTGCTGTTCCACTCCTAAAAAAGAAGCAAAGGTATCGCCTTCGGGCTGGTGCAATTCCAATACTAATAAGGTCATTACGATCGCAATGACCGCATCGGTAAAGGCTTCGATTCGATTTTTTGACATGTACATCCATCCTTTTAAGTTTCTGTTTACTGGATCAGTGTACGCGATTGTCAGAAATTCGTCGAATGATTATTCTCGGGACAAAAGCCAACGTTCCAGCTATTTTGCAATTGGCCCATTGCCTAGTGCACCGAATAAAAACAAATTGATCGCTTCTGGCATCTTGTCTTCTTTTTCTGGTGAGTCCAAATGAGCCGCCATCAGTACTAACAATTGACTGGTGACAAATTCTGGGTCGACATCCGAACGGAGATTGGAATCACTGCGACGAAACAAGTCAAGAAACGGTTCTTTGTAATTTTTCCGCCAAAGCAAGTACAGTTTTTTAGAAGTGTCCTCAGAAACGGTATGCTGAATGTCGTGCATCATCATATAAAAATTGATGCGATGCCGACTTCTTAAAAAAAGAAACATGTTCAAGATTTTTTCAGAGATCGTCAAGGAAGTATCTTCAACGGTCTGATTTAATTTTCCAGAAACCTCTTGTGCCAAAGAGACCATCACTTCATAATAGATGGCTTCTTTGCCTTTGAAGTGATAATAAAGATTGGGTTGGGTGATGCCGACGGCTTCTGCGATCTGTCTAGTAGAAGTTGCTTGATACCCCTGCTGCATAAACAGGTTTTCTGCGACTCGTAATATTTTTTCTCGCAAGTTCAAAGTTAGCCCTCCCAACGTTCCTGACGAAGCATTTTTTTCGCGGTAAACAAAAGTTGGATTTTCCGTTGTTTCGGTACCGCTGTTTTTTCAGCAAATACTTGATAGTTGTTTTTGCGAATCACAGTCAAGATTTCCCGATAGATCAAAGCAGCTGCTAATAGAGCTTCACGGCAATCTTCATCGATTTGCGGCATCATGACAAAAGATTCTTGATAAAGCGTCTCTGCCAGTTGCGCCTCGTGTTCCCACATCTCGATAAACTGCGGGTTTTGATTGCCAGCTGCTAAAGCCTCTCGCGAAAGGTTGAATTGCGCCAAGACCGTTTGCGGCAGATAGATGCGGCCCATCCGCAGATCCTCGCCAATATCACGTAAAATATTGGTGCGCTGCATCGCTTCACCCAATTTGATGGCAGGCTCTTGAATCGCAGCGGCTGCTTGCGAGAGAATCGGCAAGAGCATCAGACCTACACTGCCAGCTACGTAGTAACTATAGTCAGAAAGCTCTTTTTCAGAGGTGGGCTGCTGGAAGTCAAGGTCTTGTTTTTGCCCCACCAATAGGTCGAAAAAGGGTTGAAATTGCAGATCAAACTGTTGGAAAGAAAGGGTCAATGCCCGCCAAATGGCTTCATCAGGATCTTCTTCCTTGACGGCTTGCGGCAAGTCGATCGTATCGTCTGATACTTGTTTTTGCATTTCTTCCAAGCGTTTTTTCATGGCTTCGATCAACAATGGGTCTTGCTTTTCATCGACGGCATCATCGGCACGTCGGCAAAAGGCGTAGACGGCATAGACGGCGCGGGCTTTGTCTTTTGGCAATTGAGAAAAGGCGGTATGAAAATTTTTCGAATGCTTTTTTATGATGGCCTCACAGTATAAAAAATCGTTGTCGTATTCATCAAAGACGCTTAATGATTTAACGGTCATCTTTTAACAACTCCTCCACAGCTAACTTGGCACTTTGCATCACGATTGGTACACCCGCTCCCGGATGCGTACTGCTGCCGCAGAAGTATAGGCCTTCTGCATAATCAAATTTATTATGGGGACGATAGTAATTGCTTTGGGCTAAGGTCGGTTTCAAGCCAAATGTCGCACCGTTGTAGGCATTGAACCGATCATTGAACGTATCTGGCGTATACATTTTTTCATACACGATGTGTTCATCGATATCCGTAAAGATCGTTTTTTCTTTTAATAATCCAATGATCTGCTGGCGGTAGCTTTGGATCGTTTCATCCGTCCATTGATCAAATTTAGATAATTCAGGTACTGGGACTAAAACATAAAGACCTTCTTGACCATCAGGTGCTAAGGAAGCATCTTTCAGGGTTGGGCGATACAAGTAGAAGGAAGGATCTTCTGGCAGCTTACCAGCCTCGAAAAGATCATCTACATTGCGTTTGAAATCATTGGCAAAATAAATGCTGTGGAGTGCGCTATCCTCATATTTTTTGTCCAGACCTAAATAAAGCAAGAAACAAGAACAAGAATAATCCATCGAAGCGATTTTATGATTGGTGTATTTGCCGCGTTTTGATTCATCAGGAATCAAGCTTTCCATAGCATAAGGAAAATCAGCCGCACAAATCACGGCATCTGCGGTGATCGTTTCTCCATTGACACGAACGCCTTTGGTTTGCTTGTTTTCGATCAATAATTCATCGATCGGCGTATTGTAATGGATCGTACCGCCTAATTCTTGGAACAAACGTGCCATACCAGTGGCTAACGTATACATGCCGCCTTTGATGAAATAGACCCCATACATCAACTCGATCATAGGGATGATCGTATAAAGGGACGGCCCTTGGTAAGGGGAGACACCGATATACAAGGTTTGAAACGCCAATGATTTACGCAGGCGATCATCTTTGACAAATTTAGAAATGGAAGAGTAGGCGTCACTAAACGTTCGCAGCTTTAACCCTGCCCATAATGATTTGGGATTGTAAAAATCTCGCCATGTCCGAAACGACTTGGTGATGAAGGACTCTTTGGCGATCACATAGCGTTTGTAAATATCTGCTAAAAAGGCAAAATAGCCTTGAGCATCTTCTTCTGAGATCGCTTCTAGCGTTTTGGTCAATTCTACTAAGTCATTTGAGAAGGTCAGCGGTTCGTCTTGGGCAAAATACAGCTGCAGCATCGGATCGACTTTCTCCATAGGAATATAGTCATTCGGATCAACGCCAGCAAATTCAAACACTTCACGATAAATTTCAGGCATCATCACGATAGTGGGGCCCACATCAAAGGTAAAGCCGTTTTCCTTGATCTGATTCATTTTGCCCCCAGGTTGACCTTCTTTTTCGTAGAGGGTGACGTCATAGCCAAGTTTTTGCAAACGGACAGCAGCAGCTAATCCTGACACGCCCGCACCGACAACAATAATTTTTTTCATGCTTGCTCCTTCTGCGAATCATCTGATTCGGCTTCTTTTTTCGTGTGTTCTTTTTCTTCTAAAACGCCATCTTTCATGACGAGAACCCGATCACAATAATCTGTTAAACGGGTATCATGGGTCACCATAATGGTGGCTTTTTGTTTTTCTTTGGTTTCTTTTGCTAAGATTTTGACGACTTCGACGGCTTTTTTTGAATCAAGACTCGCAGTTGGTTCATCTGCCAATATGATGGTGGGATCATGATAGAGCGCTCGGGCAATAGCCACACGCTGTCTTTCACCACCAGAAAGTTCATCGGGGTATTTGTTCTGCAGCTTTTCGATCCCAAGTTGTTCAAACAATTCAGTTGCTGATTGCTCTTGGGTTTCTTTGCTGACCTTATCCACTAATTGGAGTTGCTTTTTGACCGTCAAAAAAGGGACAAGGTTGGAAGCTTGTAAAATAAAGCCGATCTTTTTGAAACGAGTTTTTGCCCGTTGCTTTTCTTTTTGTTTACTGAAGGGTTCGTCATTGATAAACACTTCGCCTTCAGAGGGGGCTTGCAGACCACCGGCGATCGTTAGAAAGGTACTTTTCCCAGAGCCAGAAGGACCGATGATGGCGACAAATTCGCCTTTTTCTACCGAAAAGTTGGTTTCTTTCAAGGCTTCAATTGTCGCGTCCCCATCTTTAAATGATTTTTTGACTTGTTTGAATTCAATGGCACTCATGTTTTTTCCTCCTATCCGATTGCTTTCAATGGGTCGATTTTTACAATCGTTCGCACCGAGAAGAAAGCACCTAGCATCGCGATCAGAATCATCATGACACTGATACTAGCAAAGAATAATAGATTGATTTGGAATGGCACTGCCGCAGGTAACACGAGGGCGGTACCGATCGTTGCCAAACCACCGATCAAAACACCCGAGGTTGCCAATAAGAACGTTTGGGCGATCACCGAAAAAGCAATGTAGCGGCTAGAGATCCCTTGAGCTTTCATGACACCAAAAATTTCTGATTTTTGCATCGTTAGCACATAGATAAAAATACCGATAACGATGGCAGCGATCACGATCAAGAACCCGATCATAAAGCCAAAGGTCAGCACTTGCGCGTTGTAACCAGGCAATTCATTAATAAATTTGCTGATATCCGTAGCGACCAGATCATCTGGCACTTCTTTGATTTTGCCGCGAGTCACGATCGCGTTGATACGGGCATTTTCAGAATCATCTTCTTTTTCAAAACGAATTTCTTGATAAGCACCGATCGAGGTGTAGAGGACCGGAGCGACACTGAAGCGGGCGTTATCTGTAAAACCGACGATTTTCAATTTTTTGTCACTGCCTGCTAATTTGATGGTGTCACCAATGGAAATCCCGTATTCTTCCTCAATACTGCTGTCGGCGACCGCTTCATCATCTGAAGCAAACATCTCGCCATCGGTAATATTTGGTGCTAAAAATTGATCTGGATCAATGCCGAAAAAGGTGACATCGACTTTTTCACCGTTGTCTTCTTTGGTCACAACTCCAGCGGTTTGCGCCAAAACTGCTTTTTCTGGTGCATCGACTTCATCATAAAGACTGCGAGGAAGCATCGACATGTTTAAATTATCATTTGCTTCTTCGGTCAACAAAATTTGATCTGCCTCCCATTTGTCGACCGCCATCCGATTATCTTGAGCCAACCCGTAAGCTAACCCAGTTAAAAAAAAGACCAAATAGGCGATTAAAAACATGACCCCTGTGACTAGGGCGTAACGCAATTTGGAATGGCGTATTTCATTGATTGCCAAAAACATAACGATTCCTCCTAATATTTTATCACTTGATAAAATAAAAATACCATTTTTTTTATTTTCAGCAAACTATCTTGCTTACAAAGAGTAAATTCGGTGAAAAAAGGAAGGTTATTTAGAAGGGGCGTCTGTTGATTGAAGAAAACCACTTGCTGCCCTTTGATTTGAATAGGAGCGTAGGAGTAGCGAGGGGGCGGGGGATTTTAGTGGAGAAAGAACGTTTAGAATAACAGTAAAAGCCCTCTGATTCAGTGCAGACACAACTGCGGCGCTGAATCAGAGGGTTCCTATTTGAAGTCTGGTGCTGGATCAAAGTTTCAATCGTCAGTTTCTTTTCTTGTAGCGATAACTAACGGCACGATTTTTTCAAAGGAGTGACGGAAGCTTTCAGGTTGTGCTAATTTTTGATAGATGATCGCCAAACCATCTTGGTTTTTGCGATAATCCAACCAAACCTTCAGCTCACTTTGAGGACCGTATTTCTTTGAAATGTACTGATACGCTTCATGATGCAATTGTTCTAAATCTGTCAGCTGCTTTTTCTCATAAGCAAAAAGCAAGGTTCGCTTGAGGATTCGCTCAAAATCTAAGTCGCGATCGGCTTCGGAAATAATTTTGCCATAAAGCGAGCGAGGCTCATAGGGCAGCGAGGCGCGATGATCTTCTACAGCTTCGCCGATCATTGAAATGACTGGAGGAGAGAAAAAGCGTGGCAACACAGCATCTTGTTCAACGATCTTGCGGGAATTGCTTTCGTGGTTTTTGCGGCCATAGAGCAAGCCGATATCATGGTAGGCAGCTACCGTATAGACGATATTCAGGTCAACGGGCAATGTTTCAGCAATTTCAAAACTATTTTGGATCACTTGGTGGACGCGCGCTGGGGAGTGACTGCTATCCAATTGGTTGTATTGCGGGATGATGGAGCTTTCAATATAGTGCTTTAGTTGTGGATCAATCGGTGCATCAATCTTCATTTGTCTGGTTCTCCTGCCTTTCATGTGCTAGATGAGGGGGAATTGAGCCAGTGCCAAATCGATCAATTGTTGCTAGACCTAGCGGCTGACGACAAAAGCCAAAGGGCTGTCCATCAATGGTGATTTGCTGCTTGAGCCACGGAAGGTAACTGATAGTATTGGTTGGATCGCCAGCAGCTGCTTGTTCCATATTCTGCCATTCATTCGACGTAGAAATCGTTGCATCACCTTTCAATAAGCCCTGCCAAATCACCTGGATCTCCTTGGGACAAAGGTTTCCTGCCATTGATGACAGCCCGTTAAACCCTAGTGCGACCTTTTCCTCCAAGTCCGCTTCACCACCAGCATAAAAGCGAAAATCGGCAGCCGTCTTTGTTTTTAGTTGAGGCACTCGCTCCTTCCTGCCAGCTTCTTTTAAGCCGATCACCCGAGGGTCAGCGATCAAGGTCAAGATACTTTCTGCAGATAAATCAAAGCCCGTGCGGCGGGGATTGTTGTAAAAAATAACTGGTTTTTCGCAAGTATGGATCAATCCCTGAGCATAGAGCACGGCTTCCTTTTGCGTCAGGCAAAGATAAGGGGGAAAGCCTAAAACCACACCATCGATTCGGGGATTTTTGCTAATTGCTTCTGCCAACGCGAGCGTTTCATGAAATACGATGCCAGCTAAACCGAAGAGGACTTCGAAATCGGCTGCCCAGCTGGTTTCTTGCGCTAAGGCATGTAGAAGTTTTTTTTTCTGTCAAGGTCAATGAGTGCTGTTCACCGGTGGAGCCGCACACCAAAACCGATTTGATCCCTTGCTTTTGCAGTTGCAAGATATGAGCGATCGTTCTTTTCGTGTCAAGTCTTTCTGCATGATCAAATGCTGTTGGGACGGCAACATGCAGTGAGTGATTCAATGAAGTCATCCGATTCATCCTTTCTTGTGATACGTTTAGCCAGCGATGTTCTTCTTGCTTCTGGTGCAAGCCAAGGAAGACGAAACAACTGATTATCCACTAAGTGTAGCAAACTTCTCGTTTCAGCAAAAGGCTTAGCAAAATATTTTTAAAACGGTGGTTGCGTTTTCAAATAAAGCATGGTATTATGCAAGTAATAAAACAGGCATGTGACTGGTAATGCAGGCAGGACCTATAAAAAACATGGAAGGGATCGTTGGATTCCGTTCAATGTTTTTGTAGGTGCTGCCTGCTTTTTTCTTTGTTTGGCCAACAAAGGAAAACTAATTAAAGGAGAAGAAAATTATGAATGTAAAAGAAACGGCAACTGCCATCGTTGAGTTGATTGGCGGAAAAGAAAATATCGCACATTTGGAACATTGCTCCACACGCTTGCGCTTTACCTTAAAAGACAATAGCCTCGTACAAAAAGATGCCTTGGAAAAAGTCGATGGCGTGATTGGGGTGCGACAAAATGTCCAATGCCAAGTCATCATCGGCAATGATGTCGTCGAAGTGTATGATGAGGTTATGAATGTGTTAGGTCATGAGCTAACAGCGGATGGAGGAAGTGAAGGCAAACAAAAACAATCGTGGGGTGCAGTCCTGCTTGATTTTATTATCTCGATATTTCAACCGTTGATTCCAGCAGTCGCTGGAGGGGGCGTCTTGAAATCCTTACTGTTACTTGCTTCTGTCACTGGATTGATGGACAATACGAGCCAGACGTATCAAATTTTGAATCTGATCGGTGGCGCACCATTGTATTTCTTACCGATTTTAGTGGCGATCACCACGGCAAATAAATTAAAGGTCAACCAATTGGTGGCGGTTTCCGCTGTTGGTGCCTTGATTTTGCCTGAACTAACGACACTATTGACAGATGGCGCAGCGTTCATGGGCTTCGGTTTACAAAATATCGCCTATGCGTCACAAGTATTTCCAGCAATTTTAACGGTTTTATTTTACGCTCAAATTGAAAAGCTGTTTACCCGAATTTCACCAAAACCGATCCGTATCTTCTTTGTTCCGATGATGAGCTTAGTTATTACGGTTCCAGTTGCTTTATTGATTTTAGGCCCATTAGGCTTTGAAGTCGGAACGATTTTTTCAGCAGCGATCATTTGGCTGTATGCCCATTTAGGTTGGGTGGCAACAGGGATCTTAGCTGCTGTTTTACCATTGATGGTGGTTACTGGTATGCACAAAGCCATGATTCCCTATGCTGTTTCGTCTATGAGTGAGATGGGGGCAGAGCTGTTATACTTGCCTGCCTCATTGGCACATAACATTGCAGAAGCTGGTGCTTGTTTTGCGGTGAGTGTTCGGACCAAAGACCAAAAACTTCGTTCAACCGCTGTTTCTGCAGGCATCTCCGCCCTTTTTGGCATCACCGAGCCTGCTTTGTATGGGGTGACGATCCTGCATAAACGAGTGCTTTACGGCGTGATGGCTTCCAGCCTAGTTGGTGGTGCGGTGGCTGGTTTGTTTGCCATCAAGGCCTTCGCATTAGTTGGCCCTGGTCTAGCAAGTATCACTATGTTCGTGGATGAAGCCAACCCGATGAATCTTGTGTGGGCAGTGGTCACGTTAGGGGTATCCTTTGCTGTTTCTTTTGTCCTTGTCCTTTTCTTATTCAAAGACAAAGTGGTAGAAAATAAGACGACTGTTGCCGATCCCAAAGCCGAAGTATTGAGCAAACCAGTAGATGGGCAAGTGGTAGCTTTATCTGAAGTCAACGATGAAGTCTTTTCAAGCGGCATGATCGGAGAAGGGTTCGGGATCATTCCGACGTCTGGCGAATTGATCGCACCAGAAGATGGCGAGATCACGATGTTGTTTGAAACCAACCATGCGATCGGGTTAAAAACCCGCAATGGCGCAGAATTGCTCTTTCATATCGGCTTGGATACCGTTCAACTAGAAGGCAAACACTTTACCCCTTATGTAAAAGCGGGGGATCAAGTGAAACAAGGGCAACCGCTGATCCAATTTGATTTGGATGCCATCAAAGCAGCTGGTTTTGATCCAATCGTGATCTGTGTGGTCACCAATCAAGAAAACTTTACGGTCAAAACGATCGAATCAACCGATGAGCAAAGCGACCAAGGTGTCCTATTGATCGCACCGCTCGTCTAAACAATTGAACAATGCAACAAAAACAATGTAAAAAGGGGATTGAAAAAATGACTGAAACAACTTTTCCAAAGGACTTCTTATGGGGTGGCGCTATCGCCGCAAATCAAGTAGAAGGAGGTTGGAATCTTGGCGGCAAAGGCTTGTCGGTGGCAGATGTGGCGACCTACAAACCTCATGTCGATAACAAAGATTATGCGGCGCACATGAACGTGACCGTAGAAGCCGTCAAAGAAGCGATGGCAGATCCAACAGATACCATTTATCCAAAACGGCGAGGAATCGATTTCTATCACCGCTATCCAGAAGATTTGGCTTTGTTTGCGGAAATGGGCTTTAAAGTGTTGCGATTGTCGATTGCGTGGACCCGTTTGTTCCCAACCGGGGAAGAAACGACACCCAATCAAGAAGGGATCGCTTTTTACCGCAATGTCTTTCAAGAAATGCAGCGCTTGGGGATCAAACCGATCGTAACGTTGTCTCACTATGAAATGCCGCTAGCGCTTAGCTTGAAGTACAATGGCTGGGTGGAACGCAAAGTGATCGATGACTTTGTCCGCTTTGCAACCGTCTGTTTTGAAGAATTTGGGGAGTATGTGGAGTATTGGCTGACCTTTAACGAAATCGACAGTATCCATCGTCATCCCTTTACAACAGCGGGCATCATTCCAGAACAATCAGAAGCAGGCAAAGAAGAACAGGATGTGTATCAAGCGCTCCATCACCAATTTGTTGCCAGCTCATTAGTGACCAAAATCGCTCATGAGAAAAACCCAAACAATAAAGTTGGCTGCATGTTAACGAAGCTAATGACATATCCATTGACTTGTGACCCATTGGATGTTGAATTGACCTTAAAGAAAAACTTGGAAAATGATTTTTATGCGGACGTTCAAGTCAAGGGGGCTTATCCGCGAATGATTGAAAAAGATCTGGAAAAACGCGGCATCAAAATTGAAATGGCACCAGAAGACCGCCAAATCTTAAAAGATCACACCGTTGATTTTCTTTCCTTTAGTTATTATATGTCTATGGCCGAATCAGGTGATCCAAATGCCGAACGGACACCGGGCAATACGGTTTTAGGGGTAAAAAATCCCAAGCTGCCATCAACTGAATGGGGCTGGCAGATCGATCCTAAAGGCTTGAAAATCTCCTTGCTTTCATTGTATGATCGGTATCAAGTGCCATTAATGATCGTTGAAAATGGTATGGGCGCCGTGGATGTCCTTGAAGACGGCCGAGTGCATGATCCGTATCGGGTCGATTATTTCAAGGCACACTTCAAACAAATGAAGGAAGCCATCGATGAAGGGGTCGATTTGATTGGTTATACTTCTTGGGCACCGATCGATCTGGTCAGTGCTGGGACGTCACAAGTGACGAAACGCTATGGCTTCATTTATGTGGATGCCGATGATGAAGGAAACGGCAGTTATGACCGTTTGAAAAAAGATTCCTTCGACTGGTACAAAGAAGTGATCGCCACCAATGGCGCAAGTTTGGCAGAATAAACAGTGAGGAGCGAGAGTGCATGATTTACATCAAGAAAGTCTTAAATTCAAGTGTCGTACTTGTTGATAAGGAAGGCCAAGAAATGATTGCACTTGGGAAAGGCATCGGCTATGGAAAGAAAGTCGGCGACAGCATAGCCGATACCCAGATCGATCAAGTTTTTCTGCCAATCGATGAAAAAAAATCAGGTCAGTTTGCCGATTTAGTGGATGAGATTCCGTTGTACTATTTTGAAATGACCAAAGAAATCGTCCAGCTGGCGCAAAAAATGCTGCCATATCCGCTAAATTCAACGATTTACCTCACCTTATCGGATCACTTGCACTTTGCTGTAGAACGTCAGCAAAAAGGCTTGAGTGTGACGAATCGGCTCTATTGGGAAATCAAGAATTACTATACAGAGGAATTTCGAGCCGCCGAACAGGCACTGCGCTTACTGAAAGAGAAGTATCAGATTGAGCTGCCAGAAGAAGAAGCCTCCAATATCGCGTTTCATTTGATCAATGCCCAGTCGAACACCGAGGAAAATCAAGATGGGTTGAAAAAGGCCAAATTGATCGGGTTGATCGTCAATATGGTGCGCTACTCGATCCAGCAAGACGTCAACACCAATTCGATCCATTATAATCGCTTTATCACCCACGTGCGTTTCTTCGTTGACCGATTCTTTTTGGATGGTCTGCTGCAAGAAGAAGATGAAGGACTATACCGTCAAATGTGGGCTCTTTATCCGAATGCTATGGAGATTGCGACAAAAGTCAAAGCCTATATCGATAAAGAATACCAAACGAAGATCCCTGTCAATGAAATCGTCTATCTAGGCGTTCATATCAATCGATTGATGAATCATTCAGCGATTAATTCCTAAGCGTCCTCATTTTAACAAACATAAACAAGCCGTTTTCCTTTGCTGGAGAAACGGCTTGTTTGTGTTTAGTAGGCTTGCTTGTTAGGAATCACGCCTCGAACGCCACCTTTTGGCTGCTCCACGTCGCCTTGGTAGCGTGGGATCAAATGACAATGGCAATGAAAGACCGTCTGTCCAGCAGCCTCCCCGCAATTGAAGCCGATGTTGAAGCCGTCTGGTCGATAGGTTTCCAATAAATAAGCTTTGTCTTCCTGCAACAAAGCCTGCAAGTCTTGTAATTCCTCTTGGGTGAGAGCAAAATAATCCCTGCGATGCGCTTTGGGGATCAATAGCAAGTGTCCAGGGCTGACGGGGTACTTATCAGCGATCGCATAAAAGCGTTCGTTTTCAATGATCGCATGTTTTGAGGCAGTACAAAAAATACAAGTCAAAATCTTTCGCTCCTTTTTCTCGGCTAGATAGCGTATCAATACTTATCTTTAGTGTACCAAAAGCTGATTTGAAATGAAACGCACGACAAAAAGCATGTCCTTTTGAGTCAATTGACAGTAAAATAAAAAAAAGTTTATAGATTCGCTTGACTTAGAGTGCACTTCAACCTGTATGCTTAGTGTAACTTAAAAAAACAGGAGGACGTACAAATGGACTATGTAAAATTTGGCAATACAGGACTTGATGTGTCACCTTTGTGTCTAGGGACAATGGGATTTGGCGATCCCAACAGCGGGTTTCATGAGTGGGTGTTAGAAGAAGACGACAGTCGTGAAGTCATCAAAAAAGCCTTGGATCTGGGCATCAACTTTTTTGATACGGCAAATGTCTATTCTTATGGAGCGAGCGAAGAAATCGTCGGTCGAGCATTGAATGATTTTGCACCCCGGGATGAGATCGTGGTTGCCACAAAACTATATTCTAAAATGAAACAGCGACCTAACAGTGGAGGCTTATCCCGAAAAGCGATTTTTTATCAAGTCGAACAAAGCTTAAAACGCCTGCAAATGGACTACATTGATCTGTATATCATCCATCGTTGGGATTACCACACGCCAATTGAAGAAACCATGAAGGCATTACATGATTTGGTAGTTTCTGGAAAAGTACGCTATATCGGCGCATCTGCGATGTACGCTTGGCAATTTGCCAAAGCACAAGCAGTCGCTGAAAAAAATGGCTGGACCAAATTTGTTTCGATGCAAAATCACTTGAACTTGCTTTATCGAGAAGAAGAGCGGGAAATGATGCCCTTGTGTGCCGATCAAAAAATTGCCGTGACGCCATATAGCCCATTGGCTGCTGGACGGTTAACAAGAGATTGGGGTGCAGAGACCAAACGGTACTTAACGGATAAAACCGCCAATCAAAAGTACGACAAAACGATGGAACAAGACCGAGAGATCGTGGCGCGGGTCGCACAGATCGCTGACAAACACCAAAGCAAACGGGCGCAAATCGCCTTGGCATGGTTATTACAAAAAGAACAAGTGGTCGCACCAATTATCGGCGCAACAAAAGAAAGCTATTTATTAGATGCATTACCTGCCCTTGATCTAAAGCTGACTGCCGAAGAGATTGCGTATTTGGAAGAGCCATACTTGCCTCATGCAGTGGTAGGAGCGGAATAACGAGTAACAAAAGGGCTTCTGGCTCGTAGCATACAAAACGATCTAGGAAAAAATGCAAAACAAGGAAGTGAAGCCATGAATATCAAAAAAGTCAGTGAACTGAGCGGTGTCTCAGCTGATACCATCCGTTACTATGAAAAAATTGGGCTGATCCCGGCGGTCAAACGCAATAAAAACGGTGTTCGTGAATTTGATGATGACGACTTAAAATGGATCACCTTTACTAGGCAAATGCGCAACGCTGGACTATCGATTGATGGCCTGAGTCATTACCTAGCTTTATTTGAAGAAGGGCGTGGGACGGTTCCTGAGCGCAAGCAGCTGTTAGCCGAACAAATTGCAGTTTTGCGGGAGAAAATCTCAGATATGACGGAAGCTGTTGAACGTTTAGAATACAAATTGGAACATTACGACGAGCATGTTCTGCCGACTGAAGAACGACTGCGTCAACGCAAAGCCAATCTCATCAACCAGACTTTATGACAAGCCATTTTTTCTACTCAAAGAACGAGGCTTGAATTTTTCAAAAATGAAAGGGAGCTTATGAAACGACTTGCGATTTTAGGTGCTGCTGGCACGATCGGTCAGCGATCACGGCAAAAACTTTTGGAAAGAACCAATCGACCACTCGTACTCTATGCCCGCCGTGCAACGGAGCGTTTGCATGAGATCGATGCTGCGCGTGAGACGATCATTGATGGTGACTTTCTCGATTTAGGACGACTCGTTCGGGCATTGCAAGGCTGCCAGTCGGTTTTTTTGACGGATATCCATGATCCTCGAGCAACGCTGCGGGTGATCGAGGCAATGAAATTAGCAGAGGTCAACCAATTGATCAGTGTCGCACCCGAAAAAAGACTTTGTACATCGGAGGCATTGAAGCAATTGGCAGACTTAACAGCGCCTTTTCTTGCCCCTGAAAAGCATCAGCTGCTCTTGCAGCAAAAAAATCGCTTGATGTCCTACCAATTGATTGTAGGCTCAGAGTTGGCTGTTCGCTTTGTTCATTTGCCATCAATGGAAGAATGTATGTTACAGCCAGGGGGATGGCAAGAAGCAGTCGCAGAAGAAATGCTTGCGATGTATCACTGCTATACAGCCTAAAGCCTGTGCATTTGTGATGAAAACCAACATGCTTTCTTGAAGTTCAGAATCATTTTTTTCATGTTTTCATGAAAAAAATGGTTCTTTCTTTTGAGCTTTTTTTGATAGAATAGACAGAAGCTTTTATCCATAAAATTAGTTGCCAGATTGAAAGGAGAACGTTGATGGAATCACTTATCAAAAAAAATCTTGCTTTATTGCTTGGGGTGCTGTGGATCTGCATCGCATTAAACTTTTTCCTTTTGCCTCACAGTATTGCTTCTGCTGGTGTCGGGTCGATCGGCTACCTGATCGAAACCGGCTGGTCGATCAATCGTCATATCGTTGTCTGGGGGATTAATTTATTGATGCTGGCGTTGGCATTTTTGCTTTTAAAGCGAGAGGTCTTTGTCAATACGGTTATCGGCAGTCTGGCATTTCCCGTTCTTCTGGCGCTTTTACCAGAGATCATGCTCTTGCGTTTTTATTCTGTTTCCTTGATTTTAGGTAGTTTCTTCTTTAGCTTCGGTATTTTTTCACTTTATAAAATCAGTGCTTCCAATGGTGGGGTCACGATTCCGCCGCTGATTTTGGAAAAATACTATGGCATTCGAAAGTCTAGTGGTGTCTTCTTAACCAATCTGATCATCATCTTGTTGAATCTCCTGATTTTTTCTTGGCAAGAAGCCCTCATTTCCGCTTTCTCTATCTATTTGATTGCCTTTTTCATGCGCTTCTTTATGCGGATCGAGCAAAAAACACAGGCAAAAAAAGCAGTGAACGTTCAAGAAACAGCAGAACTAGAATAAACTAGCAGAAGCAAACCATCGGTGCAACAGGTAGTGACCCCCAAGAGTTAGACGAAACGTCTACCTATAGGAGGTCAGTACAACATTTGCACCGATGGTTTTTTAATAGTTTCTTTTTCTCAAAACAGCAATAGCCCCCGCTAGGCAGCTGATGATCAATAAGCAACTCAGCAGCAGCGCTGGCAGCAGTTCCCCTAGTTTGATTTGGTCGGTTAAGTAGTTAGGAAATTGGCTGGAAAGGGAATAAGGATTCCAGTTTGTTACTTGACTCCATAGGTTGCCTAACATGCCCATCAGATAACAGACGCCAATAAACAACAAACCTTGATAGATACTTTTAGCAAAGCTGGAACCTAGCAGCAGGATGCTGATTGCTAGTAAACCAAACAGCCAATAGCTGAACAATGCGCTAGGGACTTGAGCAGCGCTGGAATCATCGAAATAAATCATCGTATAAAAAGCACTGACACTGGCACTTAGGAGGTAACTCAAAGACCACAGAATCGTTAAATAGCCAGCTTTGGCACAGACGATCGTCGTTTTCGGTAATCCTTTCGTAATCAGCTGAATAAAGGTACCCTGATTTATTTCGGCTGACAGCGTATCGGTAAAAAGAATCACAAATACTAGCAGACCAATCGTGCCGATGTTGCTGTAAAACTGAAGCCACGCATCGATCGATGTCGGATCAGCAATCGTGATTTCAATCGATTCTGGCATCATACTGGCCATCAGATCTGGCATGATTTTGGCAGTAAAGGGAGAGAGCATACCAATCAGCGCAAACAGAATCAAACAAATCAGCAGTTTTTTGCTGCGAAGACCACCGAGAAATTCTTTCTTTAAGAAAACAAGAAACACCTTCATTTGATCACCTCCAAATAAATCGCCTCTAAAGTCGGTTCGATCCGTTGAAAGGATTCAGGTACTATCTGTTGTTCATTGAGCAATCGCAGCAACTGCTTTCCAACATTCGTGTCGGCAGTTTCGTCGATCAGTAATTGATTGTTCTTTCTTTCTGACGCAATGCCGTGGGATGCTAACAGATTGGCAAATTTCGAATGGTCACCTTCGTTGGTAAAGACAATCCCAAAGGCGGTTTTTCGATAACGGTTTTTTAAGGAATCCATCGGTTCAAACGCCTGGATCTGGCCTTTGTGCAAAATCGCAATGTAATCTGACAGCTGCTCGACATCTGCGAGAATATGGGATGAAAAAAGAACTGTCGTTTCTTCTTTGATTTTAGCCAATACATCAAGAAAGGCCTTGCGACCTAAAGGATCGAGTGCAGAGGTCGGCTCATCACAAATCAAGATAGCTGGTCGGTTGATCAATGCTTGAGCTAATCCAAGACGCTGCTTCATGCCTCGAGAAAAGCCAGCGATTTTTTGTTTCGAAGCTTCCAGGCCTACCAACGCTAAAACTTCCATCACCCGCTGAGGCTGAAAAGGTTCTTGATTGGGCTGGATCTTTCCGCAAAAAGTCAAATATTCTACAGCTGTCATAAACGAGTAAAACTGCGGTACATCTGGTAAATAGCCGATCCAGCGATTGGTCTTGGCTGAGCCGAATTGCACCACTTCGCCGCAAACGGTGATTTCGCCTTCATCAATGGGGAGCAATCCTAAAATCGCCTTCATGGTCGTTGTTTTGCCAGCACCATTTTCCCCGACAAACCCCACAACGCTGCCCTTTGGAACCGAAAAGGTTAGGTCTTGCAGCACTTGTTTGCGCCCAAAACGCTTGGATAAATGGTTGATCTCGATCATCTTCATTGTTGGCCCTCTTTTCCGAAAGCAAAATAAAGGATAGGACCGATCAGGCTAACAAAACAGGCGATGAAAAGCCAAAGAAGGCGGGAGCCGAATTTAAACTGTTCTTGTTTTAAAATATCGCGAACCGCCAAGATGATCAGGACCAATTGCAAAACAATCAAGGGGATCAGTACGGGCAAATAATCAGACATATTTTCTGGTATATTTAGTGAAAAACTATTCATGTGAGTCACTCCTTTGAGAATTAGATACTTGTTCAGCAAGATTGCTCAAGCGCTGAAACAACTCTTTAAATGGGGGTTTTTCTTGATACGGTTCAAACAAGGGTGTCAGCTGTGCTACTGCAAGAAATTGTTTTTTGACACTACCTGAGTTCCGCGGGATCTGACTGCCTAATTCTAATTCGCTGATCCACTCATCGATGCTGTTGAAATAATCGTCTCCTTTCAAAACGATTTCCTCAGGCGTGTCTGCTAATGTTTTGACATACAGTATTAATGCTTGCAGCAATAAGCTTTCCTTTCCTAAAGCCGCAAACGAAACCATCCCAGCGGCTAGAAAATTCAGTAAAGAAATAGGATGCAGCTGGGCCAGTTGGAAGCTCTCGCTGAGTGCCAGCCCACGTGCAAAGGTTTTTTCCAGTTGCTCCTCGTCTTGTGTGAGCATTGCTAAATAATTCGTTAGCAAACTCATAAAAATAATTAAGTACTGGTAAATCGCACTTTGCGTAACGAGCTCAGCTTGTTGCAACTGATTGTTTTGCTGAAATGCTGCGGCAATCAACGGTTCGCTGGGTAAAAACGAGAGAGTTTTCGTGCCAAGGATCGCCAAGACTTCTTCTGGCTTGTTTCTCATCAGAAGACAATAAGCATCGATCTGTTTCGCTTGTTGTGCCAGCTCACTGTCGCCTTGGTCCATGATGCGTTGGTACAGGGTTTCTGCTTCCTTCAAATAGGTATTTTTCTTTGCTTCCATCAAAGCGTCTTCGTAAGTTTGCCCTTTCGGGACGCCTTCTACGGGGACATCTGGCAGCAGATCCCAATGATTCAAGTAAAAGGACCCCATTTGTAATAAGAATGGATAACAAGAGTAATAGCGCTTGGTAAAACTTTGAGCAAGTGCGAGAACTTCCGTTGGTGTTTGTGTTTGAAAGGCGTCTTTTAGTAATTGGTAGATTCGCTGGATCTCTTTAGGGGATAGCTGCGAGTCCAAAATCAATAATTCATCGACGCTGCAATCAAAATACGCTGCTAATAAGGGTAGCGAGGTGATATCTGGATAAGACTGTCCCGTTTCCCATTTCGAAACGGATGCTTTGGACACATTCATAAACACTGCTAATTCTTGCTGGGTAATACCTCGTTGTTTTCTTCTCCGAGCGATTTCCTCGCCAATTGGTAAGTCCATAGTGCACCTCCGATAGGTTTGTTTGGTATACTTCTATCATAAGAGGAGAAGAGATGACTTACAATGGATTGCTAGTTAATTTTTGGTTGATTTAATTAACTAAAAGTTGATTATAAGTCGAAGTATTCCAATCTTTGGGAAAGAGATGATCGTAAATGAGAGGTAGAAAAATGAAAGTTGTAGCAGCGATCGATTCCTTCAAAGGAAGTGCCACTTCCGCAGAACTAAATCAAGCGGTCTTAAGCGGGTTTTCAGACCAGTGGGAAACACGCAGTATCCCAATCGCTGATGGGGGAGAAGGGTCAATGGCAGCAGTCATTGCTGCGCTGGGAGGCAATTACGAAACGGTTTCAGTGACCGCTCCATTAGGCGGTAAGTTGCAAGCCCGTATGTTGATCACCAAAATCAAGGAAGAAAAAATTGCCCTGATTGAATCTGCAGAAGTGATTGGGTTGCAACTCGTGGAACCTAGTGACGAGACCACCCGCAATAGCTCTTCTTTTGGTTTAGGCCAAATGGTCTTAGCAGCTTGCAGGCAAGGAGTGAAAAAAATTTACCTGACCCTTGGCGGTAGCGGCACTTCTGATGGGGGCGTAGGCTTTTTACTTGCACTAGGAGCAACCATTCAAAGAAACGAGCGGATGGAAAACAATCCTTTGCTGCAAGTAGAATCTCTGGCGCTCAGCCAGTTGAACTCTCTGCTTGCACAAATTGACCTATTTGCATTAGCCGATGTAACGAATCCCTATTTTGGCAATCAGGGATTTGCGCAGGTTTTTGGTCCGCAAAAAGGGGCATCCCAAGAAACGATCCAGCAGTTGGATCAGCAGGCAAAGCGCTTGGCTGAGCACATCAAGCGGACCACGGGGATCGATCTGGCCGTCCCTGGCGCTGGTGCGGCAGGTGGGATTGGTGGTGCTGTTCATTTGGCAGGTGGTCAATTGGTTCCAGGATTTGCGACGATCGCTTCATTGATTGGATTTGAGGAAAAAATCAAAGAAGCAGATTTGTTGATCACGGGTGAAGGACGCATCGATGGGCAAACCGCTGGGGGAAAAGTACCCTATGGTGTCGCGTTGCTCGCCCACAAACATCAGGTCCCGGTTGTTGCCATCTGCGGCTCCCGAAGCGACGATCTAGGAAAACTGCCGCAACTACTATCTGCCGTCTTTTGTATCCAGCAAGGTCCGGTTTCGTTGACAGAAGCGATGGAGAAAAAGCGAACCTTAGTGAATGCTCAACAGACTGCTCAAGCCATCGCTGGTTTTGTGGAGCAGTGGCAAAAAAAAGACTGAATAAGAAGATAACACCAAAAAAACTTCGAATTGGCTACTGCCTTTTGTACGAAGTTTTTTTGGTGTTTTTCTCTGTGCTTAAGCCAAGGTAGCTTGTGCTTCAATCTCTACTTTAAATTCAGGGGCAACCAAGCCAGCAACGATGACGAGACTCATTGCTGGTTTGTTTTCTGCCAAAATAGTTGTAAATGCCGTGCGGACAGCAGCTAAGTAGGCAGCATCTGTTAAAAAGACGGTCATTTTGACCACTGATGACCAAGTCAACTGATTGGCTGATAGAAGCTGTTCGATCTTTTTCAAAACGATGGTTGTTTGCTCTTGCGGGTCCTCAGGTGTGGCTCCGTCTTGCGACGGCGTTTGACCAGAAATGAAAAGAAAAGGTCCTTGAGCGATTTTTGTATCGGTATAGATTGCCATTTCTTTGGCTCCTTTCGTCTATCTTGCCTTTGGATGATGGGACAGATAGAAATTGATTGGGTGTGTCCTAGTTTACTTGATTCCACCTGCAAAAACAATCAACGGACGTTTTCAGTTGGTTGTGTGAACCCACGCGAGCAAGCCGCTCTTCCCCTTTAATCAAAGCACTCATTTTTTTCAGGCTCCGCTGAAATTATCGCCAGAATTTTATGGTTTCAATGTCTTATACTATGTTCAGATCAAATAAATAAACAAGGAGGAAAAAAATATGAATTGGTACAAAAACACAACAGAAGAACTATTACACACGTTGCAAACAACACGGCAGGGCCTTTCCTCCGAAGAACGCAACCAGCGTTTAGCAAAGCAAGGTGAAAATAAAATTACTGAGGCAGCGCAGATCCCCACATGGAAGAAAGTCGGCAAGCACTTTACCGACTTACTGATGTTGGTCTTGATCGTCGCAGCCGTCTTAAAAGGGATTTCTGGTGATTATATCGAAAGCGGCATTATTATGGCGGTCGTCGTCATCAATGGATTCGTCGGCTACTGGCAAGAGCGCAAAGCCCAAGAATCACTGGATGGATTGAAGCAGTTCATGGGGCAAGAAGCAACGATTTATGTTCACGGCCGCAAGAAGAAAATTGCTGTTTCTTCCTTAGTAGATGGAGATTTAGTCGTTTTAGGACCAGGAGATGTTGTACCAGCAGATATGCGCTTGATCGAAACCCATGATCTTGTGATTGAAGAGTCGATTTTAACTGGCGAATCTGAGCCTGTTCAAAAAATGACCGAGCCTATTACTCAAGAAAGTACAATTGGTGATCAGCGGAACATGGCGTTTTCTGGTACCCATGTAGAAAGCGGAACTGCCAGCGGGATCGTCGTTGAAACAGGCGACGATACACAAATCGGCCAGATCAATCAAGCAATTCAGTCTGTGAAAGCGCAAGAAACCCCGTTGATCAAAAAAATGAAGCAATTGAATCACCAAATCTTTAAAGGCATTATCGGATTAGTGATTTTCTTGATCTTCTTTACTACCTTCCGCTACGGCTTTGATCTTGATCTCTTGTTCTCATCAGGTATCGCCTTAGTGGTAGCGATGATTCCTGAGGGGTTGCCAGCCGTGCTGACCATGATTTTATCGATGGGTGTCAAGGAAATGTCTGAGGAGCAAGCAATCATCAAAACGATGCCATCAGTGGAGACACTAGGTGCCATGACGGTGATTTGTTCAGACAAAACAGGAACCTTGACCAAAAATGAAATGACGGTCGTCGATGTTTTAGTTGAGTCAAACGTGGATAAAGCAACGGTGCTTGATATCATGGCAAATTGTCAAGACTTGAAGCAAGATGAAGGACAAAAGGCTGCGGATCTCGTTGGGAACCCAACCGAAAAAGCTTTGTTACAATACGCAGAATCAGCGCAGCAACCATTGCGTAAAACAGTCGATAAGATTCCTTTTAGTTCCTCTTACAAGTACATGGCAACACGCCATCAAAATCAAGAAGAGCCGAATGCCTCGGTAGTTTTTGTCAAAGGTGCGCCCGAAGTGTTGCTTGAGAAAAGCCAACTGACTTCAGATCAAAAGCAATGGTGGTTAGATGAAAGTGCAAAATTAGCAGCGAAAGGGCAGCGGCTGATCGGCTTTGCGCATCTGACGCTGTCGGCACAGGAGTCCTTGTCCCACGAAGCACTCATCAATTTAACCTTTGTTGGGATCGCTGGCATCATTGATCCTCCGAAAGACAGTGCCATCAAAGCAGTAAAAGAGTGCTTGCAAGCGGGCATCCAAGTCAAAATGATCACAGGAGATCATGGCAAGACCGCTCAAGCTATCGGCAAGCAAATTGGATTGAAGCACACGAATCACGTGTTGGAAGGGCTGGAAATCGATCTGCTGTCTGAGGAGGAGTTGCAGCAAGCAGTCCAAAAGACAGATATCTTTGCTCGAACGACCCCAGAGCATAAATTGCGGATCGTTAGTGCTTTGCAGGCGAATGAAGAGATTGTCGGAATGACCGGCGATGGTGTAAACGATGCACCAGCGCTGAAAAAAGCCGACATTGGGATCGCTATGGGGATCAAAGGCAGTGAAGTAACCAAGCAAGCAGCCGATATGGTTTTGGCAGACGATAATTTTCATACGATCGCCAATGCCGTCCGAGTGGGTCGTCGAATCTACGATAATTTGAAGAAAACCATCAACTTCTTCTTACCAACTGCGGTTGCCCAAGGATTGATCGTTATTGCGGCACTCTTGTTGAACCGACCACTGCCACTAACACCTGTCCAAATTTTATGGGTAAATATGGTGACAACCATCACGCTTTCTTACGCACTCGGTTTTGAAAAGGCAAGTGCGGATGTCATGAATCGACCACCACGGCCAATCAAAGAAGGTATCTTATCTTGGTACAGTCTGTTCCGCATCTTCTACGTCTCGCTGTTGATCATGATTCCTTCCTACGTCTTAGCGATTCAGTTTGAAGGAACGGTCCTTCAGCAAAGCATGCTGCTGCAAAGTATCGTCTTTGCTCAAGCAGTCTACTTGTTGAACTGTCGTGAGCTGGTCAAGCCAGCCTTGAATCGCCAACTCTTTGCCAATAAAGCACTCTTAGTCTCCCTGGCACTTCTGATCGTATTGCAGGCAGCGATTTTCCTAACCCCTCTTGGGCACCAGCTTTTAGGGATCGGTTCTTTGACCTTGATGCAGCAGTTGAGTATCGCTGCTAACGGCGCACTCCTTTTCGCAGTCGTCGAAGGTGAGAAATTTATTACAAATAAGTTGCAAGGACGGCAAAAAGCCGCCCCAGTGAAACAATAAAGGCAGCTTGATGATTCTAGTGATAACTTAAATAATAGCTTTGGATGAGCTCAGTCACTTGATTGAGCTCATTTTTCGTTGGTACCATCGATAAGTAAAAAACTGGAACAGATACTTCCTCTAAAGGGAAATTTGAGAGAATAAAATCAACCTCGATTTTCGCCAACGCTTCTAGTTGACCAGGCTCGATCGCCGATAAAAGGATGCGGGCACCGAGGAAGTCATTCAATTCTTGCAGGAGATAAGCTTTCCAGGCAGGCTCACCTTGGAAAACAAAATATCCTTTTGCGCGAATGGGATTGATTTGTAAAATCGCTTGTTGGATCAGTAAGGTGGTGGTTGACCATAATGGAAAACTCATTTCCGATTGACTGGCTGTTTGCTCTTCTAAAAAGTCATGGATCGTAGCTTCGATCGATAGCGAATAGGGTTGATTTAACCGTTGGATCTCGTGAAATTCTAGCCCGAACAATTCTGAGAGCTTGGCTGACTCTTGCGATTTGATCAAAAGCAACAGTAGATTCTCAATCAGTTGTGTATCACTAGCTAAAGACAACTGCAACAAGCGGTCTAGTTTTCCAACAAAATGGGTCGTTTTCTGATAAATAGTTTGGTAGGATTCAAGGGTTGCTTGGATCGTTGCGGACCAGTCGTTATTGTAGTTCCAACTTTCTAAGAAGCAGTAGAAGCTAAAGAAGTGTTCGCTGCGTTCTAAATAAACGCCTTCTTTTTGATACAGCTGGCTTAATGGCTGTTGGAAAAGGCTATAAAGGGGATCGTCCCCCTGAAATTCAAAGGAATCGATACGGCAATTGGCTTTGATGCGGATCGTATTGATAAAAAACCAGCAGGTACCGTAGATTTGTTCCACCTCGATCTGCAGCTTGGCTTTTGCTAAGCGATCCAAGAAATGATAATAGTGGGACTCATGAATCGTATATTCCTCAAAAAAGTAATTGTTATGGGTGTATGGCAGTAACAGGCGATGAAAAAAAACACGGATGTTGATCTCACTTCCTTCAAAGCGGATCATGCGATTGGTGATCCGAATCCGCAACGAAAAATCAGTAAGGCTTTTGTTTAATTTTGTCACATGTCGTCGCAAGGTCTCATAAGATGTCCCTGTTTGGCTAAGAATATCTTGCGTACGGAGTTCGCTGGAAAAAAGCAATGCTTTCATCAAAGAAACACCGATCGATTGAGGGAAAAACGTTTCCCAGAGCTGACTCATCAACAATGGCCCATCATGGGTCAGAGCAAAGCCACTACTGGCAGCTTCGATCTGCCAACCATCAGGCAATTGTTGGCGAATATAGGTTAGATCGGAAAAAACGGTTCGCTCCGTCGTATCGATCAATTTTGCTAGTTGCTTGGCAGTGATCATTTTGTGATTCGCCAGTTGTTCCAAGAGAAGGATCTGACGTAATAAATCCTTCTCCGTAATGATTTTTTTCATCATCCCATCCATGACAAAAACTTCCTTTCCGAGTCTTGAAGGTCAAAAGAGTCACATTGACTGTTTTGATGAAAGACAACTCTTTCGTGTTCTTTTTGATTTTATACGAAAAAGGCAAGTTTTGCTATTTCCAATTCACTGGAGGATGTTTTTTTTATTAAAAAAGATGGGATCGGCAACCTTCTGAGTAACTGTCTAAAGGAATGCGTTTGTTTTATGTGTTTTAACGGTTAGAGATCTATCATATGTTCGTATTTCTTCATTCGCAAATACATAGAATAACTTTCTTTTGACAATTTTATTTTTGAGGAAAAAAGACTCTTTTTGCGAGAGGCGTAGAGTTTTCGATGGAGCGCAGAATTGATGATCCATTCAATTTCTGCTTGTTCTTCCTCGGATAATTCGACTTTTTTCTCATTGGATTGAATGAGAGAGTAAGTAAATTCTAAGCAGCTCATCTTATAAATAAAGGTGGAAAAATATAATTTGTCTATGTGCATTTAATCACCCTTTCTTACATTCGGTTCAATCATATAGAAGAATATTTCAAATAACAATTTTGTTTTTTCATGATGTTATGAAAATTTTGGATAAATGTCTATTTTTTGGCAAAATTATAGCAAAGTTTTCACTCTTTGATCTTCACGCAAGGGTTATAAAAAAACAAATATTATTTAAATAGAGTGGCAGCTATAATAAAGTACGCTGAAAGAAGTGAAGGAGATTTTTGTCCTAAAGAATGTCTTTTTATTTTGGTTAAGGCAACCCATTGTAGGTTGTTTTCTTGTATTGTCAAAAGGAGTCAAAAAAATAAAATTCGCTTTTTTCTGTTGACAGATCAGCAAAAGCCACGTAATATAGCTACCAATAACTAGTAAAGACCAAACAAAAGAGAAGTATGAGGACGTTCGTCTTGCAGAGAGCTGATGGTGGTGTAAATCAGCAGATTGACGCTTCAGAAATGGACTTTTGTGTCGAAAGGCTGAAATCAGTAGGCTTTTTTCGGGATCTCCCGTTACAGAGAACGATCGTTGATAGACGATCTAGAGAACCAATTGAGGTGGCACCGTGAGTAATCGCCCTCATGCAGACGAGTTTGTTTGCATGAGGGCTTTTTTGTTTTTCTTGCCCTTCAACCAATAGAAAAATAAACGTAAAATCAAACTAAGAGAAGTACTTGAGTCTTTTTTGGTTACAGAAAGTCGGCGGTGATGAGAGTCCGATACCAAGAAATCAAGGAAATGGCCTTAGCCGATCATTTTTTGAACCCTTTTTTGGCAGTAGGAAAATGCGGGAACTCCCGTTATAGAGGAAGACCGTTGTTAGACGGTTGATAGAGAAAAAGTTGTTTTTTTAGGCAACTTTCAATTGAGGTGGTACCGCGGTCATTCGCCCTCAAGCAGACGTTTTTATGATGTTTGCTTGAGGGCTTTTTGTTTACAAAGAAAGGAGCAGCTTATGTATCGAATGGAACGAATCAACAGCGATTGTTTGACACCTGTCTCAGTGTTTTTACGGATTCAAGGGGCGCATAAATGTTTACTAGAAAGTATTCCCAGAGAAGAAGATACGGGACGCTATTCGATCCTCACTTTTGATCCTGTTCAGAAACTGACCTTTAAAGATGGTGTTTTTCAAGTAGAGGATCTTTTGGAAAAAACGGTCAACAAGTATCCCTGTCAGGACCCTTTAAAAGAAATGGAACGGTATGTAGTCAAAAAAGAAACCACCGCTTTACCGAATCTGCCGTTGCAAAGTGGGGCGATCGGGTATGCGGGCTATGATATCGCCGCTTGCTATGAAGATATTGGACAACTGCCAACAGATGAATTGCAGGTGCCTGATATGGCCTTTTGGCTTTTTGAAACCTTTCTCGTTCTGGACCATCAAAGGGAAACCTTGACGATCATCCTTGAAAATTGCTACAGCCAAAGGGGGACCACCGAGATGAAGCAGGTACTCCAAGCGGTGCAGCAGCAATTAAGGACACCGGTCGCAGCTGAGACCCGCGGGTTATCGAATGAAAAGCTGCATTTTACAAGTAATGTTACCCAACATGCCTATGAAACGATCGTTCGTGAGGCAAAAGCCCGAATTACGGCAGGGGATATGTTTCAAGTCGTTCCTTCCCAACGTCTGCAAGCAGCATTTACGCAAGATCCTTTTGACTATTACCGAAAACTGCGAGTGACGAATCCGTCTGCCTACCTCTATTATCTTGATTTCGATCACGGATTCAAAGTGATCGGCAGTTCACCTGAAAGCTTGATTCGGGTTCAAGGAACAACGATCACCACAAATCCAATCGCTGGTACCCGCAAACGAGGGGCAACCAAAGCAGAAGACGAAGCTTTGGCGGCGGAACTATTAGCAGATGAAAAAGAACGTGCAGAGCACCAGATGCTGATCGATCTGGGGCGCAATGATTTGGGACGAATCGCTGAACATGGCACGGTTCATGTTCCTTTATACATGGTGATCGAGAAATTCCGCTATGTCATGCATATCGTTTCGGTGGTGGCTGCCAAGCGCAGAGCAGGTGTGACGGCAATGGATGCCTTGAAAGCAACCCTGCCAGCAGGCACGGTCAGCGGGGCACCAAAGATTCGCGCCATGACTCGCATCTATCAATGGGAAGCTGTTCGAAGAGGGGTCTATGCGGGAGCCGTTGGGTATTTTTCTCGAAACGATCAAGCGGATTTTGCCATCGGGATTCGGACAATGGTTTTGAAAGACGCGATCGCTTATGTCCAGGCAGGGGCGGGTGTCGTTTATGATTCTGATCCCTCATCTGAATACCACGAAACCTTACACAAAGCCAAAGCACTATTGGAGGTGTCAGCCAATGATCTTACTCGTCGATAACTATGATTCGTTTACTTACAATCTTCTCCAGCTCTGTCCAGAAGAGACGGTCGTCTTGCGAAATGATGATCCAGACCTTTTCCATGTTGCTAAAGAAGCAGATGCCATCATTTTTTCCCCGGGACCAGGCCGTCCCGCAGAGGCAGGATACATGATTCCTTTGATCAAAACATATCACAATAGCAAGCCGCTTCTAGGAATCTGCTTAGGTCATCAAGCCATTGGAGAAGCGTTTGGTGCCAAAGTGGTCCAAGCACCAGCCATTATGCACGGCAAGCAATCGAGCCTTACGTATCAGAAAAAAGGCGTATTCGAAACCTACCTAGGAGACATGACTGTCATGCGCTATCACTCGCTGGTTATTGAGCCAGCGACCCTTCCTACACAATTTGAGGTGTTGGCTGAAACAAAAGGGATCATCATGGCGATCCAGCATCGACAAAAGTCGATCGTAGGCCTTCAATTTCACCCTGAATCAATGGGGACAAACGAAGGGGCGTTTTTTATCCAACGGTTTCTTGAACTCATTCCAGAAAACTCAGCAAAAAGCAGCAAATGAAAAAGGAGGAACATTTATGCAAGCAATAAAAAAACAGCCGCCGCAACAAATCACCCAGCAGCTTTTTAATGGCCGTCATTTAAGTTATCAGGAGATGCGCCACTTTGCTCAAGGAATTTTAAGCGGGATGTTTTCAGAAAGTCAATTGGGGGCAGCGTTAGTTGCGATGAAGATCAACGGCATCACAGCTGCCGAATTGACTGCTTTAGCAGAAATTATGTTAGAGCATGCCGTGACCATTCCTTATGAAGGAGGAGACGCCATGGACAATTGCGGTACTGGCGGCGACCACTCCAATAGTTTTAATGTCTCCACTACGGCTGCTTTCGTGTTAGCAGCTGGAGGAATCACGATGGCAAAACACGGCAATCGCAGTATCTCTAGTCGTTCAGGCAGTGCCGATGTCTTAGCCTGCTTGGGGGTATCGATCCAAGCATCACCAGAAAAAATCGCTGAGCTATTAGCGACTGTCGGCATCGCGTTTCTCTTCGCTCCCTCGTTGCATCCAGGCATGAAAGCAGTGATGAAGATACGGCAAGAATTAGCGACGCCAACGATTTTTAATCTATTAGGTCCCTTGATCAATCCTGTTCCGTTGACTACGCAACTGATTGGGACATACGCAGGCGAGAGCTTGGCCGACACCGCTCAGGCGTTAGGCAGTCTTGGTCGGCAAAGAGCAATGGTGATCCATGGGTGCAACGGAATGGATGAAGCCAATTTGGCAGGTGAAACTGCGATCAGCTTTTATCAAGGAGGAGAGGTAGCCAATTTTTCTTTGGACCCACAAGCGTACGGCTTTACGCCAGCGCCAATCGAGGCGATCGTCGGCGGGGGCGCCGCTCAAAATGCGGCGATCTTAACTGCGGTGTTGAAAAATCAACCCTCCGTTTATCTAGAAACGGTGGTCTTAAATGCAGGGTTAGGCTTTTACGCTAACGGCAAAGCCACCACGCTAGCAGAAGGGTTTGCGATGGCACGGGCGTGTATCGCTTCGGGTGCCGCCTATGACAAACTGCAGGAGTTGATCCGCCAGTCAAATAGCCAATAACTACGAAAGCTGTAAGGAGGAGAATCATGGATTTTTTAGAAACGATCATCCAGAAAAAAGTTAAAGAAGTTGCCGCGATGCCACAAGAAACCGAAAAGGTCGTAGCGAAACGCCCATCATTTTATCAGCAAGTCAAGGAACGACCACAAAAGATGCACCTCATTGCTGAAATCAAGCGAGCTTCACCTTCAAAAGGAGACATTAATCAAGCGATCGACCCAGTCACGCAAGCGCAAGCTTATGAAACCGCGGGTGTCAGCGGGATTTCCGTTTTGACCGACCAGCAGTTTTTTAAAGGCTCGCTGGCAGATCTTGAAGCAGTCAGTAATGCCGTTTCGGTGCCTATACTATGCAAAGACTTTATTATCGACAGAAAACAATTGATTCGCGCCAAGAATGCGGGTGCCAGTATTGTTTTATTGATCGTGGCCGCTTTAAAACCAGAACGCTTAGCCATACTTCATCAAGAGGCAATAGCACTAGGGTTGGAAGTACTCGTTGAGACTCATAATGCGGCTGAATTTCAACAAGCCCAAGCCTTAGGGGCCAAAATCATCGGCGTCAACAATCGTGACCTAAAAACCTTTGACGTTTCCTTGGATGTCAGTGTTGCTTTAGCACCTCAGCCGTCAGAGGCGGTTTACATCAGTGAATCTGGTATTCGAACTGCCTCCGATGTGCTGCAGCTTGCACCGTTTTATCATGGAGTCCTCGTTGGAGAAACGTTGATGAGAAGCAATCGAATTGCTGAAACGGCTGCAGATTTGCAGGTGAGCCGCCGATGACCAAAGTGAAAATTTGTGGACTCACCGAACGGCTGCATGTCGAAACTGCCATCAGTGCAGGAGCAGATTACCTTGGCTTTGTTTTTGCCGAAAGCCGTCGGAGAATCGATCCGACACAAGTCCGCAAGATAACGGAGCAAGTACCCCAAAATGTAGGGAAAGTCGGGGTTTTCGTTTCTCCAAGTTTTGAAGAAGTGCAAGCGGCAATTCAAGCCGCCCAACTGACAGCGATTCAGCTCCATGGAAAGGTTCTGCCATCTTTGCAAACAGCCATTCAGAAGGGGGTTTTTGCTCATCAAAAGATCGCAGTGATCCAAGCCTTTGATGGAGAAGCAGAGACTTTAGAGCAAGACTTTCTGAACTGCGATGCAGATTTTGGTTTATTGGACGCTCCAGTAAGAGATCACCCTTATGCTGGCGGCAACGGCCAGTCCTTTGATTGGCAAAAAGCGGCGAGAGAACCGTTGCCGTTGTCTGAGCGATTTTTTATTGCTGGCGGGTTGCACGCGGAAAATGTAGAAGAGGCGATCCAATTTTTTAGGCCTTATGCTGTCGATGTTTCTTCAGGCGTTGAAACCCAGGGCAAGAAAGACAGTCGGAAAATCGAACAATTTATTCATTTAGTAAAGGAGAAAAAAAGATGACTCAGTATCCCACAAAAACAGGATTTTATGGTTCTTTTGGCGGACAGTTTGTGCCAGAGACATTGATGTATGCAGTCAAGCAATTGGAAACTGTCTATCGTGAAGCACAAACGGAAGCAAGTTTTCAAGCTGAATTACAGGAATATTTACAAGAGTATGTAGGAAGAGAGACCCCCCTTTATCATGCCCAGCGCTTGTCACAACACTTAGGCGGTGCCAAAATTTATCTGAAGCGAGAAGATTTGAATCATACGGGTGCCCATAAAATCAATAATGCACTTGGCCAAGTCTTATTAGCAAAACGGATGGGGAAAAAGAAAGTGGTAGCAGAGACCGGTGCTGGGCAGCATGGCGTCGCCACAGCAACTGCGGCCGCGTTGTTCGGTATGGAATGCACGATTTTTATGGGCGCGGTAGATGTTCAGCGGCAAGCACTAAACGTCTTTCGAATGGAATTGTTGGGAGCAAAAGTGGTTTCAGTCACATCAGGCAATCAGACATTGAAAGATGCTGTCAATGAAGCGCTGCGCTACTGGGTCGCAACCGTCGAGGACACTCATTACGTGATGGGTTCGGTACTCGGTCCGCATCCTTTTCCAGAGATCGTTCGAGATTTTCAAAGTGTGATTGGGAGTGAGACACGGCGGCAACTATTAGAAAAAGAAGGACAACTGCCAACGACAGTCGTTGCTTGTGTTGGCGGCGGCAGCAATGCGATGGGAATGTTTTACCCTTTCGTCAACGATCAAACCGTTCGTTTGATTGGCGTTGAAGCAGCTGGAAAAGGCGTGGATACTACCGAGCATGCGGCGACTTTAACGAAAGGCAGTATCGGTATTTTACATGGTACAAAAATGCATTTGCTGCAAGACGATGATGGGCAAGTGATTGAACCCTATTCGATTTCAGCTGGTTTGGATTATCCAGGGGTCGGTCCCGAGCATTCTTACTTGAAGGAAATTGCACGTGCGGAGTATTTCGCGGTCACTGATGAAGAAGCTGTTGACGCCTTTTATCTCTTGTCTCAAATCGAAGGCATTATTCCCGCTTTGGAAAGTGCTCATGCCGTTGCCTATGCTTTAAAGTTAGCGCCAACGATGACAGCAGAAGAACGCTTAGTGATCTGTTTGTCTGGGCGAGGGGACAAAGATGTTCAACAAATCAAAGATCGGAAAGGAGCAGCGAAATGACCAGCAAAACATTGACGATGAAACTAAAAGAGCGCCAAAAACAAGGCAAGCCTTTGTTTGTACCTTATATCATGGCGGGTGCCAACGGACTGGAACGCCTGCCAGCAGAAATCGAACTGTTGACGACACATGGCGCAGCCGCCATTGAAATCGGCGTGCCCTTTTCAGACCCAGTCGCAGATGGAGCGGTCATCCAAGCAGCTGGAATGCAGGCATTAGCCAATGGCACCACTTTAAAAAAGATCATTGCTGCGCTGCAAACGATCCATTCTGAGGTTCCACTGGTATTGATGGGGTATGCCAATTCATTCTTTCATTATGGGATTGAACAGTTAGCAAATGAGTTAAAAACGACAAATGTGAAAGGGTTGATTATTCCAGATTTGCCTTTTGAACATCGATCGCTAGTAACGCCTACGTTTGATGCGGCGGATCTCGCGCTGCTCACACTGGTCTCTTTGACCAGTCCTCCAGACAGAATTCAGACGCTGATCGAAGAAGCGGAAGGATTCGTTTATGCTGTGACAGTGAACGGTGTCACTGGAGAAGATCGCCAATACAACGAACAGCTGGATCAGCATTTGCAAGCCATTTCGGAAAAAAGTCCGATTCCAGTACTAGCTGGTTTCGGGGTCTCGACCCACGCAGACGTGCGGCGTTTTGCCCGAGTGTGCGATGGGGTAGTGATCGGTTCAAAAATCGTAGCAGCCTTACAAAACGAGCCACTGCCTAAAGTCAGTGAGCTGTTAGCAGAACTTGTCGGTATTTCATAGAAAATCAAGGTGAAGGAAAGAACCCGAGTTGGGTTCTTTTTTTTATGAGAAAACTAGTATTCGAGATACTGATGGGCTGCTATGGAAAAAGAACACGATGTGTGAAGAGGAAAAAAGGCTGATGGAAGATCAGCCTAAATTGTTGTGATTATGCCAGTGTATCGGTGTCGATGGTGACTGTCTCGCAAAAATGCCCTCTGCCCCCAACATAAACACGTTGGATTTCCTTTCGCGAGGACGTAGCTAGTTTGACAAAGATTTCAGAAGGTTCACCTAAATTGCTGCCTTGTTCAAAGCGATACACTTCTTTTTCAAGGGAACACTTTTGATGCAATAAGCAAGCCAAAGCGGCATTGGAAGTACCTGTGGCAGATTCTTCATTGATGTCAAACAATGGGGCAAAGTTACGGCAAACGATTCGTTCTTTTTCCATTGCATATAAGTGCATGCCAACTACTTGTTGCAGCGCACTTACTTTTTTTATTTCCTCAAAATCAGGTACAACATGCTGCAACTGGGCCGTTGTTTTGATTGGAACAAGGATATCCTTTAATCCAGTAGAAACGATTTGAATAGGAATTTGATCATCGATAGCATTGGTATCGAAACAGTCAGCTAATTGTTCTAGTGAAAGGACATCTGAAAACAGCGGTTTGTTCTGTTCCATGAAAATGACACCATCTTTGATGGTGATCGACAAACGTCCGGCGTTGGTGTCGATGCGATACTGTTGCTTGGAAAGTTTGTTCAAATATGACAATAGAGCAAAGGAAGCAATTGTTGCATGTCCGCATAAGTCAACTTCTTCTTTTGGTGTAAAATAGTCAACTCGGAAATCGGCCTCCGGGGATTTCGATAAAAAAGCTGTTTCTGAAAAGCCTAACTCTTTTGCGATGGCTAACTTTTGTTGTGGTGTAAGGGGCTGTTCCAGCAAAACGACTCCAGCCTTGTTGCCACCTGTTTGATTTTTACTAAACCCGCTTGCGATATATACCGTTATCTCCATAGGACACCTGCTTTCTTTATTCTTGTCAAGCATAGCATAATTTTTGCAGGGGGAGGATAAGAAAACGGATTGGTTGAGCGTGTTATACTGAAGGTACGACAGAGGAGGGACTTCATGAAGAAAGGGAAAGTAATTGTAGTCAGTGGTGTTACAGCGTCCGGCAAAACGACATTGGTTCGTGAATTGAGTAGATTGGCAGATGGAATAGTGATCTCCTTTGATGATTATAGTATCGATGCATTGCCCTCAGCACCATCTTTTGATTATTTTTTACAAGATCCCCGCGCAGCGATCAATCAATATGACATCAGTCTGCTACTGAAAGATCTGAAGAGAGCGATGCTACTTTACCCAATCATTTTTGTGGACTTTCCCTTCGGATATGAGCACCAAGATTTGCGTCAGTTGATCGATACGGTGATTTATTTGAAAACACCACTAGATATTGCTTTTGCTCGTCAGATTAAACGGGATTATACGAACGAATCAAAAGAAGCGATTTTGACTTGGGCAGATACTTATCTTTCCTATGCAAGGGAGCTATTTGTTTTACACGAACAGATCATTGCTGAAACAGCCGACTATGTACTGGATGGTGCTCGACCAGCTGATCAGCTAGCAGAACAAGTAAAGTATTATCAAGTATTTTAAGAAGCGCTTTTAAGTAAGATTTAGTCTACTGAGTTTTGTTTAAACTCCCTTACTATTTGTTTCAAAGGTCAAAAATGCCGCTGCTTCCTCTAAAGAGAGCGCTGCTCCATTGAATGTGGGCCACGCATTGATACCGTCACATTTTTTTCTCGGAATCAAGTGAAGATGAAAGTGAGGGACTGATTGACCCGCTGCTTGATTTGCTGCGCTTAGCAAATTAATCCCATCAAATCCTAAGCGAGTGACACAATGATCTGCTATTTTTTGAACCGTTTGAATGAGGTGAGCAAGAAGAACGGGGTCGCAGTCTAAAATACTGGTGTAATGTTTTTTAGGAATAACCAGCATATGATAATCCACGTCTTTGGCATGATCAAGGAAGGCGCAAATACTGTCATCTTCATAGATTACATGGCTTTTTATTTTTCCAGAGACGATACGGCAAAAAGGACATTCTTCCATCAAAATTCCTCCTATGGAATAAATTTTGTTAGTTGTGTTCGAGAAGTATAATATCTAAAAACGTGAAGCTACTGGATTATGGGAAACCATAAACGAGCTTTGCAATTAAGCCGCTCTTTGAGAGGATAATATCATATTTATTTAGCAGTTAAAACTATATGTGATAATTAATAATGTTTTAGATAATTAGTTAATAGGTTGTTTGCAAAAGAAAAGCACCGTGCTGCTGATTTGTGGTAAAAGTGCGTTTGAAAAAAGTGGCTTTTAAAAAATTTGTCAAAAAAAATCGCTAGGAATCAAGATTCCTAACGATCTGCTAGCGCTATGCACGATAATATAACGTTCCAGGAGGGATTCGAACCCCCGACCGTTCGCTTAGAAGGCGAATGCTCTATCCGGCTGAGCTACTGGAACAAATAATTTTCAGCGAATGCTCACTTCGCCTAAGCTGTTGAAATCAATCAGCAACAAATAACATTATAGAAAAAGGGCGCAGCAATGTCAATCTCTTTTCGCCCTTTTCTTATTTTTTCTTTGAAAAAAGGAAGCGCAGCTGCCCTCAACCTTTCTCAGGTTCCTCAAGGATTACGCTATCTGCTTCTTTCGTAATGAGAATCACGCCATCTCCTAAAGGGACGAGGGTGGAGGTCAGCTGAGGATGGTTCATCACGGTATCCAAGAAAAGATTCAACTTGCGATGGATCGCTCGCTGGTTGCGAGGGATGTCTTCGATGGGTTGTAGAATCGTTCCAGCTTGGAACACGTCATCCACCATCAACACGCCACCTTTGCGTAACAGGCGTAGACATTCTGGCAAAAATTCAATGTATTTCGATTTGGCACTGTCCATGAAGATAAAATCATAAGGCCCACTCAATGTAGGCAGGACATCTGCCGCTTGTCCTTCTAAAAGCGTGATTTTGTCTTCATTTCCTAAGCGAGCATAGGTTTCTTTGGCTTTGCGGATCATGACGTCAAAGCGATCGATCGTTGTGACATGACCTTCTTTCACACATTGTGCCATTAAGCTTGAAGAAAAACCGATCGCTGTGCCGATCTCAAGGATTTCTTTTGGCTGAAGCTGTCCCAATAAAAACTGCAAAAAGACCACAGTTTCATGTGGGATGATTGGCACTTCTTTTTCATGAGCGGCTTGCTCGATTTCACCAAGTTCGCCGGGTAATTGTTTTTGTTTTTCACGCATAAACGCCACTAGTTCTGGTTTGACTACTGGACGATGCATCATTTCGTTGCGCATCTTCATCCTCCTCATTTATCGCTGCCCCTTATTATACGAATAACTCACCTTAAGTTCAATCTTTTCGAGTCTTTGGAACAACAAAAAAACCAGTCATACGACTGGCAGGATAAAGGGGTGAAAAATATTTTTGGGATATTTCTATCATAACGGTGTTATGTGGAGGTTTGGTTAAAATCCTGTGAAGATCTCGTCAGGTTCTGCTTAAATTTTCATCAAGGAAGAAAAGCAACCCATCATCAGGGCGAAAACGAATTTTTTATCGAAATATTCAGAAAATTCAGGGAAAAGTGTTGACAGAGGAACCTGCTGTTTGGTATCTTCATAACAAGATAAAAAAAGTGATAGGTGACGACGATGGATAAACGATTGAAACAAACAGCTGCATTTTTATTATTATTATCGTAAGGACTCTTTTTCTATGACCCGCCTTTTTAAGGCATCATTTGAAGAGTCCTATTCGCATTGCATGAAGGAAACCCTTTATGGAGTGCTTTTTTTATACCATTTTTTCAATTTGTTTGAATGAGGTCGCGCCAAGCGTGCCCCTACCACTGCCAAGGAGGAAATAGTGATGAGAAAAATCCAGTTTTTTGACACCACATTGAGAGACGGTGAACAGACGCCGGGAGTCAACTTCAATACGAAAGAGAAGGTTCAACTGGCGCTGCAATTAGAAAAATGGGGGATCGATACGATCGAAGCAGGCTTTCCGATTGCATCAGAAGGAGACTTTCAAGCAGTCCAAGCGATTGCTGGGGCGGTGACGAAAATGACCGTTGCAGGACTTGCCCGTTGTCAGAAAAAAGACATTGATCGTGCCTATGAAGCTCTTCATCAAGCCGTCGATCCCCAGATCCATGTCTTTTTAGCAACGAGTGAGGTACATCGCCAGTACAAGCTGAATATGACGAAAGCAGAAGTACTCGCTTCCATCAAAGAACATGTGGCTTATGCCCGTGAACGCTTTGAAAAAGTCCAATTCTCGCCAGAAGATGCCACCCGCACCGATAAGCCCTTCTTGCTTGAGGCGGTTCAAACAGCAATTGATGCCGGCGCGACGATCATCAATGTGCCCGATACAGTAGGGTTTACCAATCCTACGGAATATGGTGCGCTTTTTGCCTATTTGATCGCCAATATCAAGAGTGAGCAGCCGATCATTTTTTCTTCCCATTGTCATGATGACTTGGGAATGGCGACAGCCAATGCGCTGGCAGCTATCGAAAATGGTGCTGATCGGGTGGAAGGAACGATCAACGGGATCGGCGAACGAGCGGGCAATACCGCATTAGAAGAAGTGGCGCTGGCGTTGCATATTCGCAATGATTTCTATCAGGCTACCTCCAACATCAAGTTAAACGAAACAAAACGCACCAGCGATCTGGTGGCACGTTTGTCTGGGATCACGGTACCGAAAAACAAAGCGATCGTCGGCGGCAATGCCTATGCTCATGAATCTGGGATTCATCAAGATGGCGTCTTGAAAAATCCTGAAACTTACGAAATCATTACCCCGCAACTGGTAGGCGTACAAACCAACTCACTGCCTCTTGGCAAACTTTCTGGCCGCCATGCGTTTGTCGATAAAATGCAGCAGCTGGGGTACCAGTTTGACCAAGAAGAAACCAATGAATTGTTTAAACGCTTCAAAGAGTTGGCAGATAAGAAAAAGCAAGTGACCGAACAAGATTTGTTAGCGTTGGTGGCTGACCAGGGCCGCAGCCAAGAAGATGGCTGCGAGTTGGAGTCAGTTCAGCTGCAATACGTGTCCAATGGCCATCAAGGAGCGGTGGTTTCTATCATCAAAGACGAGGAAAAACAAGTGGCATCAGCTATCGGTGCCGGCAGTATCCAAGCTATCTACAACTCGATCGATCAGATTTTCCAGCAGCAGCCGAAGTTGTTGAACTATGAGATCACTGCCTTGACCAGTGGGGAAGATGCGCAAGCGGAAGTGCACGTGGTTATTGAATGCCAGGAAACCAATGAAAAAATCAGCGGGATCGGCTTAGACTTTGATGTCTTGCAGGCGTCAGCCAAAGCCTATGTACAGGCTAGCGCAGCTCTAAAGAATCGAGGTGTCCTTGTTTGAAAAAAATCGTGGTTTTAGCAGGAGATGGCATCGGACCAGAAATTATGGCCAGTGCGCTTGCGGTATTGAAAGCGGCTTGTCCAGACCATCTTCATCGCTTTCATTTTGACCAGCGGCCATTTGGTGGTGCGGCGCTGGCACTTACTGGAGAGCCATTGCCGCAAGAAACACTACAAGCTTGCCAGCAGGCGGATGCGATCCTTTTAGGAGCCATTGGTGATCCAGTTTGGGAAAACGCACCGATAACACCCGAGAAAGGACTTTTGAATTTGCGTCAAGCGTTAGGGCTATACGCCAATATTCGACCCATCAAAGTAGTTGATGCGGTGATTGATTTGTCTCCCATTAAAGAAGCGATCCTTCGGGGAACAGATTTTGTCATCGTTCGTGAGTTGACTGGCGGTATTTATTTTGGCGAAAAAGCAGAAAAACCTGAAGAAGCCTACGACATCAATCATTATCATCAAGCAGAGATTCGACGAATTTTGCGTAAAGCTTTTGAGATCGCCCGCACGCGGAAGAAGCGGGTTCTCTCTGTCGATAAAGCAAATGTGTTGGCGACTAGCCGACTTTGGCGCCGATTAGCGGAAGAAACGGCACAGGAATTCCCAGATTGTCAGTTGACTCATCAATATGTTGATTCCGCCGCTATGAAAATCATCCAAAATCCCAAAGACTTCGATGTAATCGTGACAGAAAATCTCTTTGGCGACATTTTAAGTGATGAAGCCTCGGTTTTGCCAGGGTCATTAGGGGTGCTGCCCAGCGCAAGTCATGGCGCAGAAGGGGTTTCTTTATATGAACCGATTCATGGCTCTGCACCTGATATCGCTGGGCAAAATTGCGCCAATCCGGTTTCCATGATTTTATCTGTCGTCATGATGCTAAGAGAGTCCTTTCAAGAGGGAGAGCTGGCGGATACCATCGAAAGTGCTTGTTACGAGGTAATGAATGCGGGGATCTTGACCCGTGATCTAGGTGGTACAGCAACGATAACTGCCTTTACAGAAGCGGTTATTGCACAGTTAGGAGTGAGCAATTATGGGGAAAACGCTGTTTGATAAACTATGGGATCGGCATGTCATCACAGGAGAAGAAGGGCAAGCGCAGCTGCTTTATGTCGATCTGCATATGATCCATGAAGTGACGACACCGCAAGCCTTCGAAGGATTACGGCAAGCGGGACGGACCGTCCGTTGTCCCGAAAAAACCTTCGCAACGATGGATCACAACGTGCCTACCAAAGATATTTTTACCATCACTGATCTGGTTGCAAAAAAGCAAATGGACACGTTACGTAAAAACTGTCGTGATTTTGGGATCGAATTGTGTGACAATGGCTCTGCCAACCAAGGAATCGTCCACATGGTTGGCCCAGAAGTTGGCTTGACCCAACCAGGGAAAACGATCGTTTGCGGGGATTCCCACACTGCCACCCATGGTGCTTTCGGTGCGATCGCGTTTGGGATCGGTACGAGTGAAGTGGAGCATGTCTTTGCGACACAGACGATTTGGCAGACAAAACCGAAACGCATGGGAGTTGAGATTACCGGTCACCTGCAGCCGGGAGTGTACGCCAAAGATATTATTTTGGCATTGATCGCGACCCATGGCACTGATTTTGGTGGTGGCTATGCCGTAGAATTCTTTGGCGAAACGATCCGTAGCCTGACGATGGAAGAACGCATGACCATTTGCAATATGTCGATCGAAGGTGGGGCGAAAATGGGCTTGATCGCCCCTGATGAAACGACCTTTGCTTATGTGAAGGATCGATGCTTTGCGCCACAAGCGTTTGCCAGTGCGGTGGCTGATTGGCAAAGCCTTTATACCGATGAAGATGCTAACTATGATGCCCTGATCACCCTAGACGCAACAACCTTAGAACCCTATATCACTTGGGGAACCAATCCAGAAATGGGGGTACCAGTCAGCGAAGCGTTTCCTGAAGTGCGGGATCACAATGATCAGCAAGCCTATGAATATATGGCGCTGCAACCTGGACAGACAGCTGCTGATATCCCCATTGAATACATTTTTATTGGATCGTGTACCAATGGTCGTTTGTCTGATCTGCAAGAGGCAGCGGCGATTTTGAAAGGTCAGACCATCAAAGAAGGGGTCACTGGTATTATCGTTCCTGGTTCACGCCCTGTTCGTAAAGCAGCGGAAGCGATCGGTTTAGACAAAGTCTTTATTGACGCTGGTTTTGAATGGCGGGAGCCTGGCTGTTCCATGTGCTTAGGAATGAATCCTGATAAAGTACCAGAAGGCGTCCACTGTGCCTCCACATCAAACCGCAATTTTGTTGGACGGCAAGGGAAAAACGCGCGGACGCACCTCTGTAGTCCAGCGATGGCGGCAGCAGCTGCGATTCATGGGCGCTTTGTCGATGTACGAGAAGTGGTTGGAGGTGTTGGTTAATGAAAGCTTTTACGCAATTTGAAGGTACGACGCTGCCTTTGATGAATGACAATATCGATACCGATCAAATCCTACCGAAAAATTATTTGAAACGCGTTGAAAAAACGGGTTTTGGCGAATTTTTATTTGACGATTGGCGCTATTTGCCGCAACGCAAGCCTAATCCAGCATTTATCTTGAATGATCCAGCATATCAGACCGCTCAAGTCCTCGTCACTGGTGATAATTTTGGTTCTGGCTCTTCTCGAGAGCACGCGGCATGGGCGCTGTTGGATTACGGCTTTAAAGCCGTGATTGCTGGCAGCTTCGGTGATATTTTCTATATGAATGCCACCAAAAACGGGCTGCTGCCCATCGAGCTGCCTTTGACTGTTCGCCAAAGGATCGCTTCGCTGCCTGCTTCAGAAAAAATCAGCATTGACTTGCCGAGGCAATGTGTGATCGTTGCTGGGGAGGAGCATTTCTTTGCAATCGATGCTACCTGGAAACACAAATTGATCCACGGTCTCGATGAGATCAGTATCACGTTGCAGGAAGAGGCGAAAATCACCGCCTATGAGCAGACGATTCCAGCGTATTGGCAGTAGGGCTAGGGGACTGGTCGTTATTCGTCGGCGGGTATTTGTGAGAGAATGTTTCTTAACCCTCGCCAATCGGCTTCGATTTGCGGAGTCAACGTTCGATTGTAAAAGATCGCAGCGGGATGATACATCGGCACGATCAAATATTCTTTTTCCGACCAGTGATAGCCATCTTTTGTTGGATTGCTTTCTTGTATTTTGGAACGGATCACTTCGCCATGGTGATCTTTGATATAATAGGCGTTGCCTAATAATCGCTGCAGTCCGATATTGCCAACAGTTGCAATGACAGGCGGATCTACAACGGACAACTCGTAGTCAAGCAGCGGTGCGTGTAGCAAGACTTCTTTTTTGGTAGGTGTCCGATTGGGATGGACGATCTCATGGGCACCGCTGCGTTTGTTGATTCGTTCTTTGACGGAATATGGACGGCTGCGGACAGCGCTGGTGATGTAAACATCCTCACGGGTCAAACCGGCTAAAGCCAACGATTTCATCAATTCTTTTCCTGCTTGTCCGCTAAAAGGAATAAAATTTTCGATTTCGGTTCGACCAGGGGCTTCACCAACGATCATCAATTTGGGCTGTAGCGGTCCTTGACCGGGAACAAATCCTTCCAACGGATAACTGCGGGACGCCTGTTGGACGGCAGTGGCTAATTCTTTGGGGTATTGCATGAAAACTCCTCCAATTCTGTTTCACTTATGCTCTTTCTTCTATAGTAATAGAAAATAAAAAATGCACAAAAGGAAATGACTAGTAGCAAAAGAATTCTGTCTTTTCCTTAATTAGTGATTGACTTTAGGAAAACATTTTGATAAAGTTAATCTGTTGTAATTGTGGACTCCACAGCTACAACCGCACAGAACAAGTAGTAAGTACGAAAGTCACTTGGGATGGCGAGTCTAAGTATATTATAAGGAGGTGCTGTAGAGCATGTACGCAATTATCAAAACTGGTGGGAAACAAGTAAAAGTTGAAGTGGGTCAAGCAATCTACGTTGAAAAATTAGACGTTGAAGCTGGACAAAAGGTTACTTTTGATGAAGTTATCTTAGTAGGTGGCGAATCAACAAAAGTTGGTGCCCCAATCGTTGCAGGAGCAACTGTTGAAGGAACTGTTGAAAAACACGGCAAACAAAAGAAAGTCGTAACTTTCAAATATAAACCTAAAAAACATTCACACCGTAAACAAGGTCACCGTCAACCTTACACAAAAGTTGTTATTGACGCGATCAACGCTTAATTCTTACGAAAAGCAGGGTAACGAATATGATCAAAGGGACATTCAAACGAAATGACTCTGGTCGGATTGTTTCTTTTGAACTAGCTGGACACGCACAAGCAGGAGAATACGGCAAAGACATCGTCTGTGCTGCAGCATCCGCTTTAGCGATCAGTGCAGTCAATGGGATCGATGCTTTGGCTGGCGTTGCGCCAAAAGTTGAAGCAGATAACGAAAATGGTGGGTACTTATTAGTCACACTGCCTTCTCGTTTGACCCAAGAGCAGTCGAATATCGCACAAATTCTTTTAGAAAATTTGTTGATCGGCTTGCAATCAGTTCAAGAAGAGTACAACGATTATATCCAAATCAAAACTACTAAAGAAAACTAGGAGGTGCATCTCATGTTGATGAAAATGAATTTGCAATTCTTCGCTCACAAAAAAGGTGGGGGTTCTACTTCTAACGGACGTGACTCTCAATCAAAACGTTTAGGTGCGAAACGTGCTGACGGTCAAACCGTTTCAGGCGGATCAATCCTTTATCGCCAACGCGGTACTAAAATTTACCCAGGGGTAAACGTAGGTATCGGTGGAGATGATACATTGTTTGCAAAAGTTGACGGCGTTGTTCGTTTCGAACGTAAAGGCCGCGACAAAAAGCAAGTATCTGTGTATCCAGTAGCGCAAGAAGCATAAGAAAATGACATCCAGATTACGTAAAAGTAACCTGGGTGTTTTTTTATACACCAATGAAACCGTTTTAACGAAATAGTTATTTATAATGGATTAGATAAGGAGCGAAGCAATGATTCAGTTAAAAGAAATCACGAAAGAAAACTATCGTGCGTGCATGAATTTGAAGACAACGAAGGAGCAAGAAGATTTTGTTGCGCCCAATTGGTACTCAATGTTAGAGGCAATCTATGAGGAACCTCGTCAGGCATTTGCCCTATACAATGGTGAGGAAATGGTCGGCTTTATGCTATTTAGTTTTTACGAGGCGGATGAGGATTATCCAAAAGCTTCGTGGTGGATCGAGCGGTTTATGATCGCAGAAAAATTCCAAAATCAAGGGTTAGGCACTCAGGCGTTTCTTGCTGGGTTAGATTGGTTCAAAACCCATATCCAAGCGCAAGAATTAAGGATCTCCGCTGTGGATGGCAACGAGATCGCAACGAAGCTTTACGAACGCAATGGCTTTGTTTTGACGGGTGAAATGATTGAGAACGAGCATGTACTCTTGTTGCAGCTGCCAACGGATCAAGGGTAAATGACTCTTTTTACAGTAAGAGAATGAGGTCAAAAGCAGAGGTTCTTAAGGGAATCCTCTGCTTTTTTTGTGTTGTTTCGTTAAAAAAAGTGTGCGGTCATCTTCTGGTTAGACGTTTCAAGAAATTTTGTGTACTTGGGGTAAGAATGACGAGTATGTCCATGCTTTGTTGTTCACAAAGTTCCTTTTGCTGTTAACAGAATCTTTACACGTTGACAACACAAACCTTATATTCATTTGATACTCTGAGGAAGTAGAACAAATGGAAAGAAACTTTCGAAAAACGTTGATTATTGAGAATGTGCTCACGAATGATTTCGGTCAAAACACGAACATTATCAAAAAAGAAAACGTTCGTAATTCGAAAAAGATTGTTTTTAATTCGTTGGTTTTTTATAATCAAAAAGGAAAGTTCGGAATTCCATGAGTTCGATTTTTTATATGAAAAGGAGAAAAAGTGATGAAAGTTTGGAAGAAAACGGCAATGTTTGGTTTAGGTTTGGTGGCAGCAGTTACGCTGGCGGCATGTGGCTCAGGTGGAGCAAGTACTGACTCGGCGGCTGAGGACGCAGGATATGTACCAGAAAAGTTGACCGTTCAATTTGTCCCATCACAAGCAGCAGAAACATTAGAAGCAAAAGCAAAACCACTTGAGCAATTATTAAGTGATGAATTAGGGATTCCAGTCACAGTGAGTGTTTCCACTGACTACAATACAATCGTCGAAGCAATGGCTTCTAAACAAGTAGATGTCGGCTTTTTACCGCCGAATGCCTATGTTTTAGCAAATGAACAAAGCAATGTTAAGGTACTGTTGCAAGCACAGCGTTATGGCATCAAGCAGCCTGGTGGCGAATCAACGGATGAATTGGTTGATAGCTATCGTTCAATGATCGTCGTAAAAAGCGGCAGCGACATCAAAGAGTTGGAAGATTTAAAAGGCAAAACGATTGCCACGCAAGATGTTACTTCTTCTGCCGGTTATGTTTGGCCAGTAGCAGAAATGAAAAAAGCAGGCATCGATATCAATACGGATGTGACGACTGTTCAAGTCAAAGGCCATGACCAAGCGGTCTTATCTGTCTTGAATGGCGATGTTGACGCGGCGTTCGTTTTTGAAGATGCCCGTAACACGGTCAAAAATGATTACCCAGAAATCATGGATGAGGTAGAACCAATGTACTTTACCGAACCGATTCCGAACGATACGATCAGTGTTCGCAGCGATATGAGTGAAGAGTGGGACAAAAAAATCCAAGATGCCTTTATCGCGATCGGAAAAGATGAAGAAGGAAAACAAATCATCTCTGATATTTACTCTCATGAAGGATACGTTGTTTCACAAGACAGCAATTTCGACATCGTAAGAGAGTATGCGGAACAAGTCGGACAATAATTAATAGATGAATAGATCGGGAGGGTACCGGTAGTTGAGGTACCCTTTTCGAATGGACAGCAATTTTTACCTAATGGAAAGAAAGTAGGAGAATCATGGCTCTAGAGAACGAAACGATTATTTCATTTCAGAATGTGACCAAGCAATACCCAAATGGGGTGTTGGGGTTGAAGGACTTGAACATCGATATCAAAAAAGGGGAATTTGTCATCGTAGTGGGCTTATCCGGTGCAGGTAAATCGACGATGCTGCGCTCCATCAATCGACTGCACGAGATCACAAGCGGCGAGATTTTAATCGATAACAAGTCGATCACAAAAGCAAAAGGAAGAGAGCTGCGCTTGATTCGTCGAGACATTGGCATGATTTTCCAAAGCTTCAATTTGGTGAAACGTTCGAGTGTCTTGCGAAACGTCTTAACGGGGCGGGTGGCTTATCATCCCACGATCAAAATGCTGCTGGGTCTGTTTCCGCAAGCGGACAAAGAGTTGGCGTATCAATCACTGCAGCGGGTCAATTTAGCAGAAAAAGTCTATACCCGAGCCGATGAACTGTCTGGCGGTCAGCAGCAGCGGGTTTCGATTGCCCGGGCGTTGACGCAAGAACCGAAGATTATTTTAGCGGATGAACCAGTTGCTTCATTGGATCCGTTAACCACTGAAAAAGTCATGAATGACTTAAAACGGATCAATCAAGATCTGGGGATCACCATCGTAGTCAATTTACATTCTGTCCAATTGGCAAGAGAATACGGCACGCGGATCATTGGGTTGCGAGACGGAGGCTTGGTTTTTGATGGTCCTGTCAGTGAAGCGACCGACCAGCGATTGAAACAGATTTATGGCAGCGAGATCATGGAAGAGCAGGAAGGGGCGGGACAATGACGACAAATACGTTGCCGAAACGCAGCGGACTATGGAAAAATGTTCTTTGGCTCGTCATTTTTTTAGTGGTATTGTTCGTTAGCGGCTCTATTTCAGGTGTTGATTTGGCACGGTTCTTTAGCAATAGCAGTCAAATGAATGTCATCTTACAAAAGATGGCTCATCCTGATTGGGCATATGCCAAAATCATTGTTGAGCCGATTTTGCAAACGATCCAAATGGCGATCATCGGCACAACCTTTGGTGCACTGGCGGCCTTTCCGTTTTCACTTTTAGCAGCACGAAATATCATGACCAATCATTGGATCAGTGGTTGTTTCCGTTTTGTTTTGAATATCATTCGGACGGTACCTGATTTGATGCTGGCGGCTTTATTTGTTGCCATTGTCGGAATTGGTCCCGTTGCAGGGGTGATCTCCATCTCTGTGTTTTCTTTTGGGATGATCACCAAATTGTTTTATGAATCGATTGAAACGATTGATGAAGGTCCGATCGAAGCGATCACGGCTTCTGGAGGATCGAAGTTTGATATCATCCGCTATGCAGTCGTACCGCAAGTCATGAGCCATTTTCTTAGTTACTTGCTTTATGCCTTTGAGATCAATGTGCGGGCATCGACGATTCTTGGGTATATCGGCGCAGGCGGAATCGGTGTTTTCTTACAACGATCTTTAAGCCAATTTCGATATGACCAGACCTCGATTATCGTCTTAGTGATTTTTGCAGTTGTTTTGGTGATTGATACCATTAGTAATAGATTAAGGGAGCGATTATTATGATGTTGCCAGCAGAACCGAAGAAGAAAAAAATACGGAATTGGCTGATCGCAGTAGTCGTTATCCTCCTTTATATCTGGGCTTTTGCTGGCGTGCCTTTTGCTGGTGTTAAAGAAAATGTCGGTCAAATTGTCGGCTCGATCTTTTATGGCCTGATCCATCCTGATTGGGGCTATGTTTATACCGGTGATGGCGAAGATTTGATCAGTCTGATGATCGAAACCGTCGCGATTGCCTTTGTTGGGACCTTTTTGTCATCGATTTTAAGTATTCCTTTTGCCTTTTGGGCGGCGCGCAGCAAAAACAGCCCTCGCTGGTTATCGGGATTTGGGAAAATCGTGCTGACGGCGATTCGAACGTTTCCAGAAATCGTCTTAGCGATCATGTTCATCAAAACAGTGGGTCCGGGCTCCTTTGCTGGAGTCTTGGCGGTCAGTGTCCATTCCATTGGGATGCTAGCAAAGCTTTACAGCGAAGCGATCGAAAACATGGACCATGGTCCCTCGGAATCCGTCATTAGTGCGGGAGGAAGCCGTTGGGATGTATTAGGCTTTGCGACATTGCCACAACTGATTCCAGAATTTCTTTCTTTTACCTTGTATCGTTTTGAACTGGCTGTCCGTTCAGCTTCGATCTTAGGGATCGTAGGGGCAGGTGGGATCGGTACGCCGATGATCTTTGCCATCAATGCGCGATCATGGAGCCGTGTAGGAATCATTTTATTAGGGATCGTGGTGACGGTCACGATCATTGATTTTATTTCTGGGCGTTTGCGTAAACGATTGGTTTAATTAAATGAAGTGAGTACTCGAAAAAACACAGTCTGATTAGGCTGTGTTTTTTTGTAGCGGATAGGCGGAGGTCGTTTAAGACAGGTTTCGTGAAACTTGTTATACTGGATTCATAGAAAATGAACCCAAACAAGGAGGCTGTTTTATGAAAGCATTATTGATCGTCAATCCAAGCTCTGGTGGGGAAGAGGCCCAAGAATATGAGCAGCTGGCAGAAGAAAAGCTGCGGGAGGCTTTTTCAGAAGTCGTGGTCAAACATACCGAAAAAGAAGGAGATGCCACACGTTTTGCCTCTGAAGCGGCAACAGAATTTGACAGTGTCTTCGCAATGGGCGGTGATGGTACCGTCAATGAAGCGGTCAATGGCTTAGCCCCTCATGACAAACGACCAAATTTTGGTTTCTTCCCGCTGGGAACAGTAAATGATTTAGCCAGAGCATTAGCGATTCCACTAGATCCTAAAGAAGCTATCGAATCATTTGCAGTGGATCACACCCGCAAAATCGATATTGGTCAGGTCAATCAAGCCTATTTTACCAATGTGGTGGCGATCGGTATGATTCCAGCAGCGATCAACAACGTAGAAGTCGAAGAAAAAACCAAGCTGGGAAAAATGGCCTATTTTGTTTCTGGTCTACGGGAAGTGCGGAAAAATGAAAGTCATCCGTTTGAAGTGACCGCCGAAAATAATGGCGAAAAAACGACGATCGCTGTGGAAAGCAGTACGATGATCGTTGGGTCATCCAATACGATCGGCGGTTTCGAATCTCTTTTGCCTAAAGCGAGTACCGATGACGGCAAATTGCATCTGATCTACTTGAAGGATACGAATCTTTGGGAGACCGTCAAAAGTGTCCCAGAGCTTCTCAAAGGGGTGACAGAATCAAATGATGTTCTTGGCTATCAAACCTTTGATAAAGCTGCGATTCGTTTGACGGATGGGGCAACGATCGAAACAAATGTCGATGGTGATCCAGGACCTGAATTGCCAATCACAGTAGCGGTACTGCCACAACATCTTACCGTGTATTGCGGAGCTGAAAAAGCCCGCTAAATCATTTATCGCTAGGAAACGATCCGTCAAAAGCGGATTGTTTTTTTTGTTCAGAAAGAGTATACTGGGAAAAAATTTACTGAAAGAAGGGATTCTATGACGATACGTTCTGCCACGATTGCAGATGCCCAAGCCTTGACAGCCATCTATGCTTATTATGTAGAAAATACCCCGATTACCTTTGAAACGGAGGTGACATCGGTTCAAGAATTCGCGGAACGCATCGCCAAGACCTTGAAACGCTACCCGTATCTCGTTGCAGAAGAGGCTGGTGAAATCGTCGGTTATGCCTATGCGTCAGCCTATAAAGAACGGGCGGCGTACGATTGGACCGTTGAAGTAACCGTTTATTTAGCACCGGATGCCAAAGCAAAAGGGCTCGGCACCGCTCTTTATCAAGCGCTTGAAGAAAAATTAAAAGCGCAAAACGTGGTCAATCTGACTGCATGTATTACAGGAGGCAATCAACAAAGCGAGGCTTTTCATGAGAAGCTTGGGTATCGGAAAGTTGCTGATTTTGCGCATGTCGGCTATAAGTTCAATCAATGGCACGATGTGATTTGGATGCAAAAAGAACTGCAATGGTTTCCTGAGAAGGTACCAGCGTTCATTCCCAATGAAAAAGCCTAACGCATCCTGACTTTTGAATATCTTTTTTTGGCAAAATGCTTTATGCTGAGAGTAGCATGTGATAGGACGTTCTATTGCTCTTTCGAACAAAGTATTTTGCTTTTTCTGTGCGGAAAAAAAGTTGCTTTTTTATAGAAAAATGAGTAAAGTATTCAAGTGGAAAAAACAAGGAGGCGAAGCTGTTGGGCAAGCGAATCGAACGGATTTATCAATATATCGTCGAAAATACGATGAGCGGCTTAGGGGAAAAGAAAGGGTTGTCTACTTCAGAAGTTGCCGATCATTTAGCCATTCAGCGCAGTAATGCCAGTAAGGATTTAAATAAGCTTGTCAAAGAAGGGCGCGTCGAAAAAAGCGACTCGCGGCCTGTTCGCTACTGGGCGGCAGGGGTCGATCTCAGCAGTAGGGAAAAGTATGTGCCAAGCTACAAAGAAAGTCGCCCGCAAAGAGAAAAAGCCTTCCCTCAACGGGTACAAGGAAAACCCTCTGACCGAGATATTTTTGCGACGATCATCGGTGCCAACGGAAGTATGAAAAATGCCGTTGAGCAGGCGAAAGCAGCGATCTTGTATCCGCCAAAAGGGCTAAACTGCTTGATCACAGGGCCTACTGGTTCTGGGAAAACCTACTTTGCCCATGCAATGTTCCAGTTTGCCAAAAGCAATCAAGTAATTGCCGATGACAAAGAATTGATCGTCTTTAACTGTGCCGACTATGCAAATAACCCAGAGCTTTTGATGAGCCATTTGTTTGGTTATGTACGGGGGGCATTTACGGGTGCCGATCAAGAGAAGATCGGTATTATTGATCAAGCGGATGAGAGTATGTTGTTTCTCGATGAGATCCATCGATTACCGCCAGAAGGGCAAGAAATGATTTTTTACTTTATGGACCATGGAACGTTTAGTCGTTTAGGGGAAACGGGCAAAAATCATCAAGCGAATGTCCGAATCGTTGGAGCGACTACCGAAGACCCCAACTCAACGCTATTAGATACCTTTACCCGACGCATTCCTATCAATATTCAACTGCCCTTCTTTGAGAAACGACCCGCATCAGAAAAAGTCGATCTCGTTCGGGTGTTAGTCGGGCAAGAGGCGTCCCGTATTCAGCGGACGATCACCTTGACAGAAGATGTAGTCAAAGCGTTGATCGGCAGTGTCAGTTTTGGGAATATCGGTCAATTGAAATCCAATGTCCAGCTCGTCTGTGCACGGGGCTTTTTGAATCATATGCAACAAGATGAGATTGAGATCGATTTGATCGATTTGCCAGAAGGGATTCGTTCTGGATTGATCGTTTTGGGGAATCGCCGCAATGAGCTGGCGGAGCTTTCTAAAATCCTTGAACCGAAGATCAGCATTCAACCGAATCAAAACTTAAACAATATTCAATCAGATTCCTATGAATTGCCTTACAATCTCTACGACATCATCGGGGATAAAGCAGCCTTATTAAAAGCAGATGGTTTGGATCAAGAAGCAATCAATCATTTTATTTCAACCGATATCAATGTTCATTTGAAATCTTTTTATAAAGATCACGGCTTCTCTTTTAATTCTGTCAATAAACTAAGTGAATTTGTCGATCAGAAAGTGATCAGTGTAACAAATCAAATTTATGAGATGGTTCGGAAACGGTTAAATTACGATTTCCAGCAAAACTTTATTTACGCGATGAGTTTGCATATCAGTTCTTTTTTGAAAAAGATCCATTTGGGAGAAGAACGGCAAACCAACGACAACATTCGTCAAATGGTGGCGGATTACCCCCAAGAGTTCGAAGTTGCCAAAGAAGTCCGCGACTTCATCGGCGACAGCTTTCACGTGGCGATTCCTGAAAGTGAATCCTATTACTTGGCAGTTCTATTGGTTTCACTGCGTACGACACATTCCTCTGGGAAAATTGGTGTCGTTGTGGCAGCTCACGGCAACAGTACGGCTAGTAGTATGGTACAAGTAGTCAAGCAGCTGTTGGAAGTCGATCAAGTGACAGCGGTGGACATGCCATTAGATATGCCACCGGCTGTGGCGTTGAAAAAAATCGTGGATAGTGTACGAGCAGTCAATGACGGCAGTGGGGTGATCCTCTTAGTCGATATGGGGTCCTTAGCGACCTTTAATAATGAAATCCAGCGAGAAACGGGTGTGGCTGTTCGAACAGTCGATATGGTGACTACCTCCATCGTCCTCGAGACGGTCCGCAAAGCATCAGTGATCGGCACGGACCTCGATCAGCTCTATGATTCATTACGGAAGTTCCGCGGATACGGAGCGGTCACTGTGGAAGAACCAGTGACACAAAACCACCACCCTAAAGCGATTCTAGCGGTCTGCGCTTCGGGAAAAGGTACAGCGCAGCGCATCAAAGAATTGATCCAAAGCTCATTGTCAAAACGCCAAAATCAAAATGTTGACGTAGTGACCTTATCGGTGGCGGATCTGAGAACGGACTTGGATCAGATTCAACAGCGCTACCGGCTGATTGCCGCAACGGGGATCATTGATCCGCATATCGATGCACCGTTTATTTCATTAGAACGTTTTATCGACCAAGATGTTGATCTTTTGTTGGATGATATCTTATTGGAAAACGATTTGAGTTTTGAAGATGAAGTGCAGCTAGATGATCGGCAGGCAAAGGAAATCTGTGTTCGGTATTTAGAGGAAAACTTTACCTATATCAATGCGAAAAAAGTGGTAGAGCCGTTGTGGAAATTTGGCGAAGAGATCATTCACGATTTGGATTTGGTAGGGGCGCAGCAAGGCTTTCAGATCAATTTTGTGATGCATGGCGCAGGTATGCTGGAGCGGATCTTATTGCGTCAACCATTGACTGTTTCTGAAATTGATTTAGCAGCGATGGAGGAGAATCCTCTTTACGGCCAATTGCATGTGCATGTCCAATCATTTTCGCGCTTGATGAATATCGAAGTGCCGAAGACAGAAGAGTATTACCTGCTGGAGTTGATCAAAAACCATCACGAAAAAGAAATGTATTTTTAAATCCTGCAAATAATACAGATACACTAAAAAAGATACAGTATTTTTTAGTGTATCTTTTTTAGTGTATTGTCCGAATGCTGATTCTTAAGGTTTTTTCAAGAATAGTGTATCGAAAAAACTTGGCACGCTTCTTGCTTCTATATAAGTGGATACAGGAGGTGATTGAAAAAAGAACAGATCCTCAATATGAAAAGCGGATCGATGGATGTAGGAGGCTTGCACAATGGGAATGGATATACGTCTTGCCCGAATCGACGATCGGTTGATTCATGGTCAGGTCGCCACAGCTTGGTCGAAAATGACTGGTATCAATCGAATCATCGTGGTCAGTGATGAGGTCGCAAATGACCAATTACGGAAGTTTCTCTTGAAAGAAGCTGCTCCACCAGGAATCAAATCCAATGTGGTGACAGTAGCAAAAATGCTTGAGGTGGCGCATAACACATTATTTAATACGCAAAAAGTCATGTTATTATTTACCAACCCTCAAGATGTCGTGACTCTGGTCAAAGGAGGCATTGACATTCGTTCCGTCAATATCGGCGGCATGAGCTTTTCAATGGGAAAACGGATGATCACTAATTTCGTGTCAGTCAATGATCAAGATCTTGCTTCGCTGCTTTATTTGCAAAATCAAGGCATAGAAGTAGAGATACGCAAAGTTCCAGCTGATCGTAAAATCTTTTTGAAGGATATTTTGGAAAAAGAAGGTAGTCACCCTTAATTTTTTCGATGTTGTTTTTTCTTTCGTATTCGTGTCACATTTTTCAATTTTGATATAGGAGGTAAAAAGATGGTAGGAATTATCCTAGCAAGTCATGGAGAATTTGCTAACGGCATTTTGCAATCTGGTTCAATGATCTTCGGCGAACAAGAAAATGTTAAAGCTGTTACATTGATGCCAAGTGAAGGTCCAGATGACATCAAGGCAAAAATGCAAGAAGCAATTGCTACATTTGACGATCAAGAAGAAGTATTATTCTTAGTTGATCTTTGGGGTGGTACTCCTTTCAACCAAGCAAACAGCTTGTTTGAAGATCACAAAGACAAATGGGCAATCGTTGCTGGTATGAATTTACCAATGGTGATCGAAGCCTATGCTTCACGTTTTTCAATGAACACTGCGCATGAAATCGCTGCGCACATCGTTGAAACAGCTAAAGAAGGGGTTAAGGTCAAACCAGAAGAGCTTGAACCAGAAGAAGCGACAGCACCAAAAGCTGTGCAAGACGATCAACCTAAAGGATCACTTCCTCCGGGAACTGTTCTAGGCGATGGCAAAATCAAAATCGTGCTTGCGCGTGTGGATTCTCGTTTGCTACATGGTCAAGTCGCTACAGCTTGGACAAAATCAGTTAATCCATCTCGGATCATCGTTGTTTCTGATGCAGTTGCAAAAGATGATTTGCGTAAAAAACTGATCGAACAAGCAGCTCCTCCTGGAGTAAAAGCGAACGTCATTCCAGTGGACAAAATGATCGAAGTTTCTAAAGACCCTCGTTTCGGGAATACGAAAGCTTTACTATTATTTGAAAACCCACAAGATGTATTGCGTGCAGTTGAAGGCGGCGTTGACATCACTGAAGTGAACGTTGGTTCAATGGCTCACTCTGTTGGGAAAGTTGTTGTAAGTAAAGTATTGTCGATGGGTACGGACGATGTGAAGACATTTGAAGATCTAAAAGGACGCGGCATCAAATTTGATGTACGTAAAGTGCCAAATGACTCTCGAGACAACATGGACGAAATCTTACGCAAAGCCAAAAATGAATTGGCGAATAAATAGAAACGTATTCAACTAAATAGGAGGTCTATCATGACTATTATATCTATGGTATTAGTAGTACTCGTTGCCTTTTTAGCTGGTATGGAAGGAATCTTGGATGAATTCCAATTCCATCAACCGCTAGTCGCGTGTACTTTGATCGGTTTAGTGACCGGTAATTTGGAAGCATGTATCATTTTGGGCGGATCATTACAAATGATCGCACTTGGATGGGCAAATATCGGTGCCGCTGTTGCACCTGATGCTGCATTGGCGTCTGTTGCATCTGCAATTATTCTAGTTTTAGGTGGACAAGGAACTGCTGGTGTTGATACAGCGATTGCCGTTGCGATCCCTCTAGCTGTTGCTGGTTTGTTCTTGACAATGATCGTTCGTACATTGGCTGTGCCAATCGTTCACTTTATGGATGCTGCTGCTGAAGAAGGCAACATTCGTAAAATCGAAATGTGGCATGTGATCGCTGTATGTATGCAAGGGGTTCGTATTGCGATTCCTGCAGCTGCATTGTTGGCAATTCCTGCTGCAACTGTTCAAAACTTCTTAGAATCAATGCCTGCATGGTTAACTGATGGTATGGCTATCGGTGGTGGTATGGTCGTTGCCGTTGGTTATGCAATGGTTATCAACATGATGGCAACTCGTGAAGTATGGCCATTCTTCATTATCGGTTTCGTTATCGCAGCTATTTCTCAATTGACATTGATCGCTATCGGTGCTTTGGCAGTAGCAATCGCATTGATCTACTTGAACCTAACTAAAATGGGCGGATCATCAAATGGAGGCGGCGGCAGCAACACTGGCGACCCTCTAGGCGATATCTTGAATGACTATTAGAATCGAAGGAGGAGAAAAAAATGGCAGAAAAAATTCAATTAAATAAAAAAGATCGTTTAGCCGTAGCATGGCGCTCTACCTTCATTCAAGGTTCATGGAACTATGAACGTATGCAAAATGGTGGTTGGGCATTCTCAATGATTCCAGCAATCAAAAAATTATACAAAACAAAAGAAGACCGTGCCGCTGCATTGAAGCGTCACTTAGAATTCTTTAACACTCACCCATATATCGCATCGCCAATCTTAGGGGTAACATTAGCCTTAGAAGAAGAACGCGCAAATGGCGCGCCTGTCGATGACGTAGCGATCCAAGGGGTAAAAGTTGGTATGATGGGTCCTTTAGCCGGTGTCGGTGACCCTGTGTTCTGGTTTACTGTCCGTCCGATGTTAGGTGCTCTAGGTGCTTCTCTTGCTTTAGCTGGAAACATCTTAGGTCCAATCATCTTCTTCGTTGCATGGAACATCATCCGTTGGGCATTTATGTGGTACACACAAGAATTCGGCTATCGTGCTGGTTCAAAAATCACTGATGACCTTTCAGGCGGATTGTTGCAAGATGTAACAAAAGGTGCTTCAATTTTAGGGATGTTCGTATTAGGGTCACTCGTTCAGCGTTGGGTATCGATCTCATTTGCGCCAGTTGTCTCAAGCGTACCGCTTGATGAAGGTGCTTATGTCGATTGGGCGAACTTGCCTTCTGGCTCTGCTGGTTTGCAACAAGCCTTCCAACAAGTTGCTGAAGGCCGTGCGTTGACTGATACAAAAGTAACAACATTGCAAAACAACTTGGATCAATTGATTCCTGGTCTAGCTGCACTATTGCTTACTTTATTATGTATGTGGTTATTGAAGAAAAAAGTTTCTCCAATCATCATTATTATCGGTCTATTCTTAGTCGGTATCGGTGGACACTTGATCGGATTGTTATAATCTTTTCAATGAAAGGTGCTTGGGGCAACCCAAGTACCTTTTTATTTATTCGCCAAACCTGCTGCAAACACGTATAATAAGATAATAAGTCGATATAGAATGGAGTAAGCGCAAATGGTACAATCTCTTAATACAAAAGTGGATTTGACGATCGATGCTACGTCTTTTTTAGGGATCAATGAGTACGGCAAAATCATGATCGGCGATAAAGCCTTTGAGTTTTACAATGACCGTGACAAACGCAAGTTTATTCAGATCCCATGGGAAGATGTCGACTATGTGATCGCTTCGGTCATGTTCAAAGGCCGTTGGATACCACGCTATGCGATCCGCACCAAAAAGAATGGCACGTATACCTTCTCCTCAAAAGAACCAAAAAAAGTCTTGCGAGCGATTCGTGAATACGTCGATCCAGACCATATGGTGCATTCATTAGGCTTTTTTGATGTATTGAAACGAGCCTTCACTCGCAGAAAATAACAAGAGAGCATATATTTTTCCAATTGATTCTCAATATGGTACCCTTTTTATAAGAAAGTTTAGGAGGGGTTAGTATGCACTTTTTATGGACATTGATCGTAGGAGCGGTCATCGGTTCAATCGGTGGTGCCATTGCAGGCGAAAAACGCGGTTGTATTTTTGATGTCGTTGCGGGACTTGTAGGCGCATCGATTGGTCAAGGCCTTTTTGGCACTTGGGGACCGCAAGTAGCAGGAATGGCTATCGTGCCTGCGATTATCGGCGCGGTCATTTTCGTGGCAGTCGTATCGTTCTTTTTGGGACGTAAAAGATAATTATCAAAAAAGCAATTCATTGATTGAATTGCTTTTTTTTGTGCACGGAAGCCATCATTTAGAAGAGAACAACGAAAGATCACACGGCAGTCTTTTTAAAGTACTCTATCGTTTATTCATATTGCTTGATTTTTTAGAAAACTTTTCGCTTGCTTTCCGCTTTTTCTGGAAGTTTGTTATAATACTATCGTATAGAACAAGAAAGTAGGGAACGATACATGTTAAGAGTTGAAAAATTACGTGAAGCAATGAGAAAAGATTCGATTGATGGGTTCTTGATCACCAGCCCATACAATTTGCGTTACTTGACAAACTTTACTGGGACAACTGGTTTAGCAGTCATTACGTTGGACAAAGCTTTTTTTGTAACAGATTTCCGATATACAGAGCAAGCAGCTGCCCAAGCTCAAGGATTTGAGATCGTAAAAAATAGCGGACCGATTTTTGAAGAAGTTGCAACCATCTGCCAAAAGGAAGAAATCAATGTCTTAGCTTTTGAAGAAAGTTTCGTCAGCTTTGCCGAATACTCCGTCTTAGAAGACTTGATCGAGGAATCATCCCTTGCCCCTGTATCGGGTATGATCGAGGCTTTGCGGGAAGTCAAAGATGAGGAAGAGATCGCATTGATCCAACAAGCCTGCCATATCGCTGATCAAGGATTCGAACATATTTTGAAAATGGTCCGCCCAGGAATGACAGAAATCGAAGTGGCGAATCAGTTAGATTTCTTTATGCGTTCATTAGGTGCCACAAGCGTATCTTTTGAAACGATCGTTGCTAGTGGTCTGCGTTCAGCAATGCCCCATGGGGTTGCCAGTGAAAAAGTGATCGAACAAGGCGATCTGATCACGTTAGACTTTGGCTGTTACTATCAAGGCTATGTGTCTGATATGACTAGAACCTTTGCAGTAGGAGATCCTGGCGATAAATTGAAGGAAATCTATCAAATCGTACTTGAAGCGCAAGAAAAAGTCTTGGCCGCAGCAAAACCTGGAATGACCGGAATTGAACTAGATGCGATCGCTCGGGATCACATTGCTTCCTTTGGCTACGGAGATGCCTTTGGTCATTCAACAGGCCATGGGATTGGTTTAGAGATCCACGAAGGACCAAATGTATCCTTCCGCGCTGATAAAGCATTTGTTGTCGGAAACGTCATTACAGATGAACCAGGGATCTATCTTCCAGGAATTGGCGGCGTTCGTATCGAAGATGATCTTTTGATCACCGAAACTGGTAATAAAGTGTTGACACATTCACCGAAAGAATTGATCATTCTCTGATTCATCGACCTTGTTTTTCAGAAAATTCATTGAGAATAGTGGGTTATTATAGATTCTCAGTGCAGAAAATGATAAACTTAGAGCGAGAAGAAACACTGTGCCATGGATGTTATTGATTGAATCAAGCGTTGGTTTGCTTCAAACGGAAAAAACGAGCGGTTTTTTTACAAACAATACGGTACAGCTGTTTAGAATGGAGGCAAAAACGTATGAATGAAGATAAAAACCTTGTATTAAATGCAAGTCCTGAATTAGGCGAGATCGTCATCGCGCCAGAAGTGATCGAGATCATTATTGGGATCGCTGCTTCTAAAGTGGAAGGTGTCTATGGGATGCGAGGAACACTGGCAAACAGTGTCACTGAATTATTAGGTCGCGCAGCTCATGGCAAAGGGGTCTACTTAACGATCGATGAAACAGGGATCAAAGTGGACATCTATTGCTATATCACTTATGGGATGTCAGTGCCTAAAGTGGCAATGGAGATCCAAGAACGGGTCAAACAGCAAGTCTTATTTATGACAGATGTACAACTGGCTGAAGTAAATGTTCATGTTGTGGCAGTCGTGCCAGAAAAAGTAGATTTACCAGACATCGAAGAATTATTTGGAAACGATGAGGAAGAAAATGAGTAAAGAATTATCACGGCATGAAATACGGAAAATGGCGTTACAAGCTTTATTTCCACTAGACTTTAATAAAGATTTAACGAAACAAGATGCCATCATGCATGCCATCGAGTTGGAACACCATGAATTGATCGATGAAGAACAAGAGCATTTTGTGCCTGTTTATTTAGATCAATTAGTGGCAGGTGTCTGTCATTACAAAGAAGCCTTGGATGAAGTCATTCAAAATCATTTAAAAGCTGGTTGGAAAATCCAGCGTTTATCAAAAATGGACGTGACGATTTTACGAATTGCTTTGTATGAAATGGTCTATGTGGATAATGTGCCGAATCGTGTGGCTTTGAATGAAGCGATCGAATTAGCGAAAACCTTTAGTGACGATCAGTCCAGAAAGTTTGTCAACGGTATTTTATCGACAGTCAATCAAGAGCTAGAAACAAAAACCAACCAAGTAAGTGAGTAATTTTCAGCCCTAACACGATTGATCAAAAGAGATCAGCTTTTTTTCGATCGAGTCAGAAACCGAACGATTTATGAGCAACCGCCTTGTTTTGACGGTCCTGCTTGATCGTTCGGTTTTTTTGCACGCACTTTGTCGGTTTACCCTCGTTTTTTCCGAAAAAAGGGAGCCTTAGACGGTGTTTTTCTTTTCAGAAAATGCTATGATAGAAAACATGAAGAAGCATATCGACAAACGATTGGTGCGTTTCTTTTTACAAAATAAGTCCGTATAATCAGGTTGGAGGAGTTGTCAGAATGGGTACATTGATCAATGGAAAAGAATTGGCTGAAAAAATGCAAGCAGCGTTTCTTTCAGAGACAGCAACACTAAAAGAGCAGGGTGTGACACCGGGATTAGTTGTTTTGCTTGTTGGAGAAGACAAAGCAAGTCAGACTTATGTGAAAAATAAAGAACTAGCTGCGGCGAAAATCGGCATTAATTCCCGTGTTGCCCGCTACCCTGAATCCATTACTGAGGCAGAATTATTAGCAGAAATCGAACAGTTCAATAACGATGATGCCTTTCATGGAATTTTGGTTCAACTTCCTTTGCCAAAACATATCAATGAAGAAAAAGTACTGTTAGCCATCAAACCAGAAAAAGATGTCGACGGCTTTCATCCAATCAATTTAGGAAAATTATTCGCAGGTGTACCTGACCGAATTCCTTGTACCCCTTATGGCATCATGAAAATGTTTGCTGCGTATGGGATCGAATTGGAAGGAAAAAATGCCTTAGTGATCGGTCGCAGCAACATTGTCGGAAAACCAATGGCGCACTTACTCTTGGGGGCAAATGCCACCGTGACTATTGCTCATTCAAAAACCAAAAATCTGCCCGAGTTGGCAAAACAAGCGGACATTTTAGTCGTGGCGATCGGCCGCGGTCATTTTGTCACAAAAGACTTCGTAAAAGAAGGGGCTGTGGTGATTGATGTTGGGATGAATCGTGATGCCAACGGCAAGTTGATCGGCGATGTGAAATTTGATGAAGTCGAACCGATCGCTAGCTATATCACACCGGTACCTAGAGGTGTAGGTCCAATGACGATCACGATGTTGATGGCCCAAACGATCGAGGCAGCAAAGGAGACAATGAAAAACTAAATGGCGCAAGAATATTTAACGGTGACCGCATTAACAAAATATATCAAGCGTAAGTTTGACGTCGATCCGTATTTAGAGCGGGTTTATTTGACAGGGGAGATCTCCAATTTTCGTCGGCGCCCCAATCACCAATACTTTAGTTTGAAGGATGATGGTGCAAAAATTTCGACCGTCATGTTCAAAGGCGCTTTTGACAAGCTGCGCTTTCAACCAGAAGAGGGCATGAAAGTCATGGCGGTTGGGCGTATCACTCTGTATGAGGCAAGCGGAAATTACCAGATGGTGATCGATCACATGGAACCAGACGGTGTCGGCGCTCTTTATCAAGCCTATGAACAATTAAAGCAGAAATTGGCAGCGGAAGGATTATTTTCTGCACCGAAGCAGTCCTTGCCGAAATACCCGAAACGCATCGCAGTTTTGACCAGTCCTAGTGGGGCGGTGATCAGAGATATCATCACGACGACACAGCGGCGTTACCCCATTGCTCAGATCGTTTTGTATCCAACCGTGGTACAAGGTAATAAAGCTGCGGATGATGTGGTGAAAAATATCCAACGAGTCGAAGCCGATGGGACCTTTGATACTATGATCATCGGACGTGGGGGTGGATCGATCGAGGACCTCTGGCCTTTCAATGAAGAACGAGTGGCAAGAGCCATTTTTGATGCAAAAACCCCCATTATTTCTTCAGTGGGGCATGAAACCGATACGACGATTGCCGATTTAGTGGCGGATGTGCGGGCGGCAACTCCGACCGCCGCTGCCGAATTAGCGGTGCCAGTGCTGTCGGAGGAGATTTTGCGGATCGAAGAAAGACAAGCCCGATTAGAGCAAGCATTTATGCACCAGATCCAGTACAAACAAGAACGCTATCAGCGAGTGATTGGATCGTATGTTTTTCGACAACCAGAGCGCTTGTATGAGGCACAGTCGATCAAACTCGATCAGTTGCAGCAGCGGATGCAGCAAGGCTTGCAAACCTTGCTTTATGACAAGGATCGCCAGGCACAGCAATTGATTTCACGGTTGGCCCAACAACAACCAAAAGCGCGATTACAAGCCAGCAATCAAGAGGTCAGCTATCTTTCTCAACGCTTAACGAAAGCCATGAAAGATATCTATGCAGCAAAAGAAAATCAATTTGCAAATGCAGTCCAATCCCTTGATTTGCTAAGCCCGCTGAAAATCATGGGGCGCGGCTACAGCTATACCACGAAAAATGAGCAGGTGATCAAATCGATTGATGCGATCGAGCCAGAAGATCAGCTGACGATCCATTACCAAGATGGCCAAGCACTGGTCGAAGTTATTAGTACAGAAGGAGTTAATCATGGCAAATCCAACATTTGAAGAATCATTACAAGAATTAGAACAAATCGTAACCCGTTTGGAACAAGGCGATGTTCCATTGGAAGAAGCGTTAGATGCTTTTCAAAAAGGCATGGTTTTGAGCAAGCAATGCAAGGACACCTTGAGTAAAGCGGAAAAATCCTTAACAAAAATGATGACTGAATCCAATGAAGAAGTCCCCTTTGAAGAGGAAAACCAATGAGTGCTTTAACAGAATTCACAAAAGAACACGCCCCATTGATCGAAGAAGTCATGGAACGCTTTGTCAAAGAACACACTTCTGATCAACGATTATTTGAAAGCATGCAGTATTCGATCCAAGCCGGCGGCAAACGTATTCGCCCGCTTTTATTGGCAGCAACAGTCGCCGCTTTTCACAAACCCATCAATACCGCGGTGTACCAGTGTGCAGCAGCCCTAGAAATGGTGCATACGTATTCGCTGATCCATGATGATCTGCCAGCAATGGACAACGATGATCTGCGTCGAGGAAAACCCACCAACCATAAGGTTTTTGGTGAAGCTTTAGCGATTTTAGCTGGAGATGGTCTTTTGACGGCTGCGTTTCAATTAGTCGCTATGGCGGAAATCGAAGCCAATCAAAAAGTCTTGCTGCTGCAGCAGTTGAGTAAAGCAGCGGGCACGCAAGGGATGGTCGCCGGCCAAGCAGCTGATATTCAAGGGGAGAACCAAGCCCTTCGTCTTGAGGAGCTCATGTCAATCCATGAACGAAAGACTGGAGAATTGATCCGCTTTGCGGTGATTGCTGGTGGTGTCTTAGCCGACCAGACGGAAGAGGTTCTGCATGAATTGGATCGCTTTGCCCAGCATATTGGGTTAGCCTTTCAAATTCGCGACGATCTGTTAGATGCCACTAGTACGACCGAAGAGCTAGGCAAAGTTGTCCGCCGAGATGACGAGTTGGCGAAAAGTACCTATCCTGCTTTACTTGGCTTAGCAGGCGCGCAGCAAGCCTTGACTGAAGAATTGAGCAAAGCCAAAGAAATTCTGGCACTGTTAAGCCAATACGGTCAATTTACGCCGGATGTTTTATTGGCATTTGTGGAACGATTTGAGATTCGAGGGAACGCATGAAGAAAGAACGAGTAGATGTTTTAGCTGTCCAGCAAGGCCTCTTTGAGACCCGCGAGCAAGCCAAACGAGGAGTGATGGCTGGATTGGTGTACAAAGAAAAAAACAATGAGCGCCTAGATAAGCCTGGAGAAAAAATTGCCGCAGATACACTGCTGCAGATCAAAGGGAAGAAGCTGCCTTATGTTTCTCGTGGTGGTCTCAAGTTAGAAAAAGCACTCAAAGTTTTTGATTTTGACGTAACCGATAAAATCATGTTAGATATCGGCGCTTCCACCGGTGGCTTTACTGATGCGGCGTTGCAAAATGGCGCCAAAAAAAGCTATGCACTGGATGTCGGTTACAATCAGTTGGCATGGAAGCTGCGGCAAGATGAGCGAGTGATCGTAATGGAACGGGTCAACTTCCGTTATGCAAAACCAACAGACTTCCTGGATGGTCTTCCTGAAGCTGCTACGATCGATGTTTCTTTTATTTCACTTAAACTGATCTTACCTCCCCTTTATGATATTTTGGTAGCGGATGGCGAAGTGATGGCGCTGATCAAACCACAATTTGAAGCGGGCAAAGAAGCGGTCGGAAAAAATGGGATCGTTCGTGACCCTAAAACCCATGAACGAGTGTTGGAGGAAGTACTGGCATTCGCTAAGAAAACAAAATTCGATGTATTAAACCTAAGTTTTTCACCAATCACTGGTGGCGAAGGGAACATCGAGTTTATCGTACATTTAAAGAAAAGCCTGCAAGAAGGCACCGCAGCAGGGATCGACATCCCGAAAGTTGTTGCATCAGCACATGAGACCTTTCATCAACCAAAATAAAGAATGGAAGAGAGTGGACATTTTACTTGTCGGCTCTCTTTCTTTCTTGCGCAAAATAGGATAAAATTAGTAGGAATTCATTCAGGAGGAACAAGAGATGAGAAAAAAAGAACGGCATCGCTTGATTACACGATTGTTAAGTGAACAAGATATTCAGAAACAAGAAGATTTTGTCGAGTTGTTAAAAGATCGCGGCGTCTCAGTCACACAAGCAACCATATCAAGGGATATCAAGGAATTGAAGTTAGTGAAAGTTCCTTCCCAAAAAGGCGGCTATCGCTATAGTATTCCACAAGAGACAACGGAAGACGTGAGTGGTAAACTAGATAAAATCCTAAAAACGGCGTTTGTTTCTGTCGATCGAATGGACAAATTTGTGATTCTGCGCACACTGCCTGGCAATGCTTCGGCTTTGGCGAATTTGATCGATAAGCGTTATGCCAAAGAATTATTTGGCACGCTAAACGATGATGACAACGTCTTGATGATCACTAGAACAGAAACAGATACCGAGAACCTATTCAAGGATTTCCAACGTTACGTATAAAAGAGGAGGCAAGGGATGCTTTTAGAATTGTCGATCCAAAATTTTGCGATTATCTCCAACTTGCACCTGTCTTTTCATGAGGGGATGACGGCTCTAACAGGTGAAACAGGTGCTGGGAAATCAATCATTATCGATGCGATGGGCTTACTAGCAGGTGGCAGAGGATCCAGTGACTATTTGCGTCAAGGCGCAGAAAAATGCCGTTTGGAAGGGATTTTTGAATGGCCGAATCAGCTGGAGTTCAAAGAGCTGACCGCAGATCTGGGTATTGATGAAGAGGAAGTTCTGATCGTACAACGGGATATCTCTCAATCGGGTAAAACTATTTGTCGTGTGAATGGTCGAACTGTTACCTTGTCGGTTTTGCGCCAAATCGGCTTGTTTTTAGTTGATATCCAAGGACAAAATGAGCATCAAGAGCTGCTGCAGCCAGAAAAACATTTGGCGTTGATGGATGGTTTTGGAGATGATGCCTTTAAAGCGGAACTTGCAAGTTACCGTCAAGCCTATCAAGCCTATCGCTCCTTAGAAAAACATGTGCGGACCATTCAAGAAAATGAACAGCTCTATGTGCAGCGAATGGACATGCTGCGTTTTCAACAAGAAGAGATCGCCCAAGCGGAATTGATGGAAAATGAAGAAGAGCAGCTGATCGATGAACGAGAAAAACTGACCAATTATCAAAAAATCGTGGATGCTCTAGGGCAAAGCTATGGCGCTCTATCCGCCGAAGAAGTTAATAGCCTAGATGGAGTCAGTGTGGCATTATCAGAGATCCAGTCGATCGCCCATCTTGATCCTGCGTATGAAAAAATCAGTGAAGCGATCCAAAGTGCGTATTACTTGTTGCAAGATGCAGCCACTGATATTTCGCGGCAAGTCGACAACCTTGAATTAGATGAAGGCCGACTGGAAGAAGTCATTTCACGGCTGGAAACGATTCGTCAATTGAAGCGCAAATACGGGGAGTCAATTCCTGTGATTCTTGCTTATTATGATGAGATCAGTAAAGAAATCAGCGAGTCAGCCTATACGGAAGGTCAGTTGGAGCAATTAGAAGAAGAGCTTGCCCAAAAAGCTGAAGCAGTTTGGCAGCTGGCGGAAGCCTTGCACGTCAAACGACGTGAATTGGCTCATCGTTTAGAAAAAGAAATCGTTCAAGAGTTAAAAGAGCTGTATATGGAGCACGCGCAGTTTGAAGTACGGTTTGCATCTGGCTCAAAACAATTAAGCAGCAGCGGCTTTGATACCGTGGAGTTTTATTTGACCACCAACCCCGGTGAAGGCATGAAACCGTTAGTGCGAGTTGCTTCTGGAGGAGAGCTTTCCCGAATCTTATTAGCGCTTAAATCGATTTTCTCCCGCAAGCAAGGAATCACTAGTATTGTCTTTGATGAGGTGGATACTGGGGTCAGTGGCCGAGTAGCTCAGGCGATCGCCGAAAAAATCGCCAAGATCGCTGCGAATTCGCAAGTCTTGTGTATCACCCACTTGCCGCAAGTAGCGGCTGTGGCGGACAATCAATATTTTATCGAAAAAGCAATTCAAGAAGGTCGGACAGAAACCCATGTCCGTAAATTATCAGAAGAAGAACGAGTGGCTGAGATCGCCCGTATGCTCTCAGGTGCAGAAATCACCGATTTAACAATCGAACATGCACGAGAACTATTGGCGCTGGCTCACCGATAAAAATTGGAAACACTTATAGAAAGATTCAGGAGATGATGGACCCGCAAGTTTCGTCTGCCATCCTTTCCTGATCTTCTTTTTTGCAGGAGGACATGATGAGAAAAAGAACAAAAGTCTTGATCGGTGTATTGATCACCGTTGTTATTTTAATTATTGCCGGTTGGGTCGGTTGGCAACAACTGCATTACCCAGCAGTGGATGCTGCAGTTACAGCAGCGAAAGAGGCAGATGATGAGGGAAATGTCCTCTATTTTGCTGGAGATGAAGAAAAGCCTTTGGTTATTTTCTATCCTGGTGCGCTTGTCGATGCCGAAAGCTATAGTGTATGGGCAGCAGGTTTAGCGGAAAAAGGCTATCCTGTCGCAATCGTTAAAATGCCCTTTAACATGGCTGTTTTAGCAGGCAATCGAGCAGAAGAGGTCTTGAAAGAAATTCCCCATAGCTCCTATGTCATTGGTGGTCATTCATTAGGTGGCGTCATGGCCAGCCGTTTTGCAGCGAATCAGTTGGCTGAAAACGACAACGAGTTAAAAGGCGTCTTTTTCTTTGCTAGTTACCCAGATGAAAAAGGATCCTTAGCTGATCAATCGATTGCTGTGTTGTCACTCTCAGGCAGTCAAGACCAAGTAGTGAATCAGGAAAATTGGCAAGCTGCCCGCAGCCTCCTTCCAGAATCTACGACGTTCCAAACGATCGAAGGCGGCAATCATGCTGGCTTTGGTACCTATGGGTTACAAAAAGGAGAAGCAGCAGCGGATCTACCAAATGAAGCACAGCAAGAAGCCATCATTGAGCAGATGGCGGCATGGTTAAGTGAATTAGAATAAAAAAAAGACGGCAGAAGATGCATAGGAATGCTTCTTTCTGCCGTTTCGATTCAACAGACATTTTGGGGAAATGTTGATGAAATCGTGAAAACGCTGAACATAACAACATATTGTACTTGATTGGGGAAGCAAGATTAATAATTATGTTCTTTTTAAAATACGTTTCCTCTCACAGTATAGCACAGCATACCTTCTGGATGCACGTAATTTAATTAAGAAATCTTGTCATTTTATTTACAAAATAGTTATTTTGTAAAAGAAAAAAAGCGTTTTAAATAAAGGGACAGACTCAGCTCAAGAAAAAAAAGCAAATAATAATTTTCATTGATTTCAACTAATGGTAAAATGAAAATAATTGATTTTTACAATCAATGACTTTCGAAAGTACAAGGAGCGTTATGATGAAAAAATTAAAACTTCTAAGTCCTATCATCGGATTGGTTATTTTACTCTCAGGATGTGCAAGCTGGGCAGATCGAGGAGAATCGATCACAGCAGTCGGGTCTTCTGCCTTGCAGCCACTCGTAGAAACCGTTGCGGAAGAATTTCAAAACTCAAATCCTGGGCGATTTATCAATGTCCAAGGAGGCGGGAGCGGCACTGGGTTAAGTCAAGTCCAAGCAGGCGCAGTCGATATTGGGAATTCTGATTTGTTTGCAGAAGAAAAGCCAGGGATCGATGCGGATGCACTCGTTGACCACCGAGTGGCAACGGTGGGTATCACACCGATCGTCAACAAAGGCGTCGGGATCACGGATATTTCAACAGAGGACTTAAAAAATATCTTCTTAGGAAATATTACAAATTGGCGTGAAGTCGGCGGAAATGATCTGCCCATCGTTTTGTTGAATCGGGCGACTGGAAGCGGCACGAGAAGTACGTTTGAAAAATGGATCATGGATGGCGAAACAGCGATTCCTTCCCAAGAGCAAGATTCTAGTGGGATGGTCCGTTCGATTGTTTCAGATACACCAGGCGCCATCAGTTATGTTGCATTTTCTTATGTGACAGATGAAGTCAACGTCCTTTCGATCGATGGGGTTCAACCAACGATTGAAAATGTAACGACCAATGATTGGAAAGTTTGGGCTTACGAGCATATGTATACAAAAGGAGAACCAACGGGATTGACCGCTGAATTTCTCGAATATATGCTTTCTGATGAAGTACAAGAGCATATCGTCGGGGATCTGGGTTATATTCCAATTTCCATCATGCAGGTGGAAAGAGATTGGGAAGGCAACATCGTCGAGTAATCTTTACACAAAATTTACACAAGCTTTAACAGAAATTGATGTTGAACCGATAAACTAATGGTTATGAGTTTAGTTTGATTTTTGAGGAGGAACCCTCGTGGAAAATGTAAAAGAAGTGTTAACAAAAAAATCCAAGCGCGCAAGAATGGAACAAAGAGGAAAGCTGGTTAGCTTTCTGTGTATTGCGCTGATTGTATTGGTTGTGATCTCCATTTTTTATTTCGTTGCTAGCCGTGGATTAGCGACATTCTTTGTAGACAAAGTCAATGTTTTCGACTTTTTGTTTGGTACGCAATGGAATCCAAGTGCTGTTGGTCCTGATGGCCAACCATTAGTAGGTGCTTTACCGATGATCCTTGGTTCGTTCTTCGTAACCTTCCTATCAGCGATCGTCGCAACACCATTTGCGATCGGTGCAGCAGTCTTTATGGTGGAGATCTCCCCTCGTAACGGAGAGAAGATTTTGCAGCCCGTTATCGAACTATTAGTCGGTATTCCTTCTGTAGTTTATGGTTTTATCGGTTTGTCTGTCATTGTACCTGCAGTCCGTTCGGTTTTTGGCGGTACAGGGTTTGGGATCTTGGCGGGGACCTTTGTCCTATTTATCATGATTTTGCCGACAGTGACTACGATGACTGTCGATGCGTTACGGGCAGTCCCTCGGCACTACCGTGAGGCATCCTTAGCTTTAGGTGCAACACGCTGGCAAACGATCTATAAAGTTGTTTTACGAGCAGCTGTCCCTGGGATTTTAACGGCAGTTGTTTTCGGAATGGCTCGCGCATTTGGGGAAGCATTGGCGATCCAAATGGTTATCGGTAATGCGGCATTGATGCCGACGAGCTTAGTGACACCTGCATCAACATTGACATCGATCTTAACCATGGGTATTGGGAATACGATCATGGGAACAGTCCAAAACAACGTTCTATGGTCATTAGCCTTGATTCTCTTATTGATGTCCTTACTATTTAACATTGTCATTCGCTTTATTGGGAAGAAAGGAGCATTGAAATAATGAATGCAAAACGTTCAGATAAAATTGCTACCGGCGTCTTGTATGCTGTTGCTGGAGTCATTGTTTTGATTTTGGCTTCCTTACTATTGTACATTTTGGTACGTGGTATTCCCCATATCAATTGGGAGTTTCTGACTTCTTCTTCAAAAGCATATCAAGAAGGTGGCGGGATCGGCATCCAATTGTTCAATTCCCTATACTTGCTTTTAGTGACAATGATCATTAGTTTTCCGATTTCTTTAGGAGCGGGAATCTACTTATCAGAATATGCGAAGAAAAACTGGTTGACGGATATCATTCGGACATCGATCGAAATCTTGAGTTCACTGCCTTCTGTGGTTGTCGGTCTTTTTGGTTTCTTGGTCTTTGTTATCCAGTTTGGTTATGGCTTTTCGATCATTTCAGGTGCCTTGGCATTGACTTTCTTCAATTTGCCACTATTGACTAGAAATGTGGAAGAATCTCTACAAGCGATTCATTATACGCAGCGTGAAGCGGGCTTGTCGTTAGGCTTATCCCGTTGGGAAACTGTCACACGCATCATTGTTCCAGAAGCAACACCAGGGATTTTGACTGGGGTCATTCTAAGTTCTGGTCGGATTTTTGGTGAAGCGGCAGCGCTGATCTACACTGCAGGACAAAGTGCACCGGCCCTTGATTTTACAAACTGGAATCCATTGAGTGTTTCCAGCCCGATCGGTCTTTTCCGACAAGCGGAGACGCTGGCAGTCCATATTTGGAAAATCAATACAGAAGGTACGATGCCTGATGGCGCTCAAGTTTCAGCCGGGGCTTCCGCGGTATTGATCATTGCCGTCTTGCTATTTAACTTTGGCGCCCGTGCAGCTGGCAAACGGTTGTACAAGAAAATGACGTCAGCATAAGGAGAATGACAGTATGAACGATTACAATTGGGACGATCGAAATATCATTACCTTCGATAAACCAGAAGATGTGGCGCTTTATACCACTGACTTGCATGTATGGTATGGATCAAATGAAGCCATCAAAGGCATTGATCTACAATTTGAAAAAAATAAAATCACCGCATTGATCGGACCTTCCGGTTGCGGTAAATCAACGTATCTGCGTTCTTTGAATCGAATGAATGATGGGATCGCAAACACGAGAGTCACAGGAAACATCATGTATAAAGGAGTCGACGTCAATACAAAAGAAGTCGATGTCTTCGAAATGCGCAAGCGGATCGGCATGGTTTTCCAACGACCAAACCCTTTCAGTAAATCGATCTATGACAATATCGCCTTTGCTTTGCGACGTCATGGAGAAAGAAACAAAAAGAAATTGGATGAAGCAGTCGAAACCAGCTTGAAACAAGCCGCACTTTGGGATCAAGTAAAGGACAGCTTAGACAAAAGTGCTTTGGCATTGTCCGGTGGACAGCAGCAACGTCTGTGTATCGCTCGAGCAATTGCGATGAAACCAGATATTTTGCTTCTAGATGAACCAGCTAGTGCCCTTGATCCAATCTCAACAGGGACAGTGGAAGAAACTCTTATCAACTTGAAAAACGACTATTCAATCATCATCGTGACCCATAATATGCAGCAAGCTGCTCGGATCAGCGATTATACTGCCTTTTTCTACTTAGGAAATGCGATCGAGTACGATGAGACCCGTAAGATATTTACTCGTCCAAAAATTAAAGCAACAGAAGATTACGTATCCGGTCATTTTGGCTGAGCCGATTCGATCAGTAAACGGAGGCAAAACAATGGCAGAAGAAATTATTACATCGAAAGATCTGCATTTATACTATGGAAAAAAAGAAGCATTGAAAGGAATCGACCTTTCCATCAAAAAAGGCGAGATCACGGCAATGATCGGACCTTCAGGTTGTGGGAAATCGACCTACTTGCGTTCTCTTAATCGAATGAATGATTTGATCCCTGGTGTGACAATTACAGGAAGTGTTGTCTATAAAGGGAAAGACATTTATAGTCCAAAGCAAGACATCGTTGATTTGCGCAAAGAAATCGGGATGGTTTTTCAACAACCGAATCCTTTTCCCTTTTCAATTTACGAAAATGTGATTTATGGGTTAAAATTAAAAGGAGTCACGGACAAGGAGATTCTTGATAAGACGGTAGAAGAAAGCCTGAAAGCAGCTTCTGTCTGGGAAGATGTCAAAGACAAACTTCACCAAAGTGCGCTTTCTTTATCAGGTGGACAACAGCAGCGGGTTTGTATCGCTCGGGTATTGGCTGTCGATCCAGAAATCATTTTGCTGGATGAACCAACCAGTGCGTTAGACCCCATTTCATCAGGGAAAATCGAGAATACCCTTCTAGCGCTGAAAGAACGCTACACGATGATCATCGTGACTCACAACATGTCACAAGCTTCAAGAATCTCAGATAAAACCGCGTTCTTTTTGGACGGCAACTTGATCGAGTTCAATGACACGAAAAAAGTGTTCCTAAGTCCAAGCAAAAAAGAAACAGAAGATTATATCTCAGGAAGATTTGGTTAGGAGGAAAAGGGATGTTGCGTACACAATTTGAAGAAGAGTTATTAAATTTACACAATCAATTTTATGAAATGGGGATGCTAGTCAGCAGTGCCATTCATAAATCTGTGCGAGCATATGTCAGACATGACAAAGAAATTGCGCAGGAAGTAATTGAAAATGATTTGGCGATCAACAATATGGAGGTTCGTTTAGAAAAAAAGAGCTTTGAGATGATTGCTTTGCAACAACCAGTAACGACCGATCTACGAATGATCATTACCGTTATGAAAGCCAGCTCTGACTTGGAGCGGATGGGGGACCATGCGGTATCCATCGCGAAGTCAACGATACGGGTCAAAGGCGAAACGCGGATCGCCGAAATCGAAAAAGAAATCTCAGATATGTCGGATTACGTCAAAAAAATGGTTGATAATGTTTTAGTGGCGTATGTAAAGACCGACCAAGAAGATGCCCGTATGATCGCTCAAATGGACGATCGGGTCAATGAATATTACAAAGACATTTATTACAAAACGATCGAGAGTATGAAAGAAAATCCAGAAACAGTTGTCAGTGGGACCGATTATTTATCCGTTGCTCAATACTTGGAACGAATCGGTGACTACGTAACGAATATTTGTGAATGGATCGTGTATCTTGCTACTGGGAAAATCAGTGAATTGAATACAAACCGTACGGAAATGATTTAAGAAACCAGCTTGGGTTCTTGATCACATATCTCTTTTAAAAGAGATGGGACGGACCGTCGAAAGAAGTTGTCCTTTAAGGAGTAACTTCTCTCGGCGGTCTTTTTGATTTGGAAGAATCGCTTCAATCGATGACGTGAACAGGATAGGCAAATTAGAAAATGGCTCCACCATAAAGATGGCCAATGGAAATCGATTCTATCGTCCCTGAAATTTACTAGTTGAGCCGTCTATGCTTTTCGTCGCCGACCTGCAGTGAAAGGAGCAATCACTCATTTACTCTAGCAGGCCTATTCCTTAAGAGTTCTACTAGCTGAAACTTTTGTTTCTATTGGTTTTTCGTGGTACTGTTAACAATAGGAAGATCGTTTTGAGCCTAGTGTAATGAAGAAAAAGTGTCGGTTTTGCTTGCCAATCTGCAGATTGAGAAAAACTTGGTACTTAAGACCTATGACACTTTTGCAAAAACAAGGCATAATAGGTTCGTAAGCTAAACTTGCAATCACACATTTGCTGAAGGAGGCAATTTCCATGAACGAAAGAGAACGTATATTGGATCTAGTAAAAAAAGGTGTGCTTTCTACAGAAGAAGCCTTGGATTTACTAGAAGGTATGGCAAAAGCCAAAGACGAAAAACAAATTAACAAAGCTGCTGCTGAGGTAACCGCGGATAAGAATGCGACAAGCCCATTTGATGATACTGAAAACGACGATGAGATGTTCACGTTTGACAGCGAAGAAAAACTTCGTCAAAACGAAGCGCAAGACAAAGAAAATCTTGAAAAGATTCTCGATGGTTTAGCAACGGAAGCCAACCAAGCATCTGCTGAGTTGGACGAAATCAATGCTGAAATTCTTGGCGTCAAAGAAGAATTAAAAGAAGCACAAGAAACACTGATGCAATTGAACACCAAAGAAGAGTTGGATCAATTGTCAGAAGATGAATTGGCTACGCGTCACGAAACAGAAGCGACCATTACTGCATTGGAAGAAACCTTAGATGGTTTATCTGAAGAAAAAGCAGAATTGGAAGCAAAATTAAAAAATATTCGCAAAGACCAATGGTCTCAAACAAAAGAAAAAATTTCTCAAAAATTAGATATTCCAGAGGATTGGAAAGAGCAAGCGACTGACACCTTTAACCAAGTAAGTGAAAAAATGGTCGATGCCAGCACACACTTCGGACACTTCTTGAAGAAAACAGTTCGGGCAGTGACAGAGTCAGTCAATGACAACATGGAATGGAAAGACATCAACTTGAAAGTTCCTGGTGTTGCAGCGACAAAATTTGAGCACACATTCAGCTATGATGAAACGGCAGCGACATTGATCGATGTGAAATTGGCAAACGGCAATGTTTCCTTCCAATTATGGGATGAACCAGGTGTCAAAGTAGATGCCAAAATCAAACTATATGGTAAAATGGATGCGGCGGAGCCTTTCGATGCTTTTGAAGCAAGAAGCCAAATCAATGTCGATGATGAACGCATCTCTTTCCAAATTCCCAACAAACGCATTCGTGCCGATCTCGTTTTCTACTTGCCAAAACGGACCTATGATCATGTGGCAGTGAAATTGTTGAACGGCAATGTTACATTCAATGAATTGGATGCGAAAGATGTCTATACAAAATCAACAAACGGCAATATCGATTTCCGCAAAGTAAACGCATCGATGTTAGAGATTGAAGGCGTGAATGGAACGATCACTGTTCAAGAGGGTGAGATTTTAGATGCCATTATCGAAACGGTGAACGGCGACGTTACGTTGACAGCAACGCCACAAAATACCGGCATTTCTTTAGTTAACGGCAATATCCGTGTGACCTACAAAGAAGAAACGGTCCAAAAATTAAACGCCAGCTCTGTAAATGGGAATGTCAAAGTAGCATTACCGACAGGAATCGGTTTTGAAGGGATCGCAAAAACAAGTTTAGGTAGCATCAACAATCGTTTAAGCGAGATGGAAGTTGTGCGTGAGAAAAAAGAACGCCTAAACCAACTATTGCAATTCCGTCGGGTTGCCGATAAAGTCGCTCAAATCGATCTATCCACAACAACAGGAAATGTCTTTATCAAAGATACAGACAAATAAGAATCGCTGGGTTTACACTCATTAAAGAAAAGAAGGAAGGTGTAGATAAATGAACAAAAAATTAACAAAATCAGCCAATAACGTTGTCATTACAGGTACTCTAGGGGGTCTGGCAGAATACTTGCGAATCGATCCAACCATCGTTCGCGTGATCTATGTCTTTCTATCTTTAGTGACTGCTGGGTTCCCTGGAATCACTTTATATATCATCATGGCGGTCTTGATTCCTTCAGGACGCAAGAGCACCTCAGGATATGGTCACGACAATCACTACTACAAACAAAACAAATACAATGAAGCAAATCGTCCCCGTAAAGAAGCGGAAAAGGTGGAGGATGAGGACTGGAGTGACTTCTAGTGTCTTATTTTCAACGGCTTATCATGAATACACTGACGTTTGTCACATTGGCGGTTCTATTACCAAATATGATCCACGTTCAAAGCATTATGACTGCAGTGATCGCCAGTTTCGTACTGTCGATCCTGAATGCTTTGATTAAACCAATTTTGATCGTCATTTCATTTCCATTGACTTTACTGACGCTTGGGTTTTTCACCTTTGTGATCAATGCGCTCATGCTGAATTTGACTTCATATTTTGTTGGGTCAGCCAACTTCGGCTTTTCCTCGTTTGGGGCTGCTTTATTAGTGGCACTGATCATGTCAGTGATCAATATGATCGTGACCGAACACCATATCGAAAAATATTCACGTTAAAAAGACGTTTCACGTTTTCTCCCACTAGCTATCAAGCTAGTGGAGAAACGGAAACGTCTTTTTTAGTTTAACTGTTCTTCTTTGATAGCAGCAAGGTACGTATCTACTGCCTGTAACGTCTCATCAAGCGCCCCTTTTTCAAAAGGTGAACGCAAATGAGCAAGAGACAGGATCTCAAGGAATGTTTTCGTGCCGCCGACTTCGCAGATGGCCAAATAATCTTGCCAAGCGGTTTCGTCTTTTGCCACGATGAATCGATACCAAAATTGGAACGCACACACTTGCGCCAATGTATAATCGATATAATAGAAAGGTGATTCAAAAATATGCCCTTGTCTAAACCAATACAAGCCACGATCAAGGTCTGGATATTCTGAATAATCCCGTTCTGGGCAATATTGGCGCTCTAATTCCCGCCAACGGGCTTTGCGCTGTGCTGGTGACCATTCGGGATGCTCATAAACATCTTGTTGGAAGTGATCCACTAAAACGCCATAAGGCAGAAATTGCAGGCTACTAGCAAGATGCGCAAATTTGTATTTTTCTGTTTCTTCTTCAAAAAAAGCATCCATCCATGGCCAGGCGATAAACTCCATCGACATTGAATGGATCTCGCAAGACTCATAATTGGGAAAGAGAATTTCCGGTTCTTTGATCCAACGAGAGCGAAAGGCTTGAAACGCGTGGCCAGCTTCGTGGGTCAAAACATCGACATCGCCAGAAGTGCCGTTAAAGTTGGCAAAGATAAATGGCGATTGATAGTCTTGGATAAACGTACAATAGCCGCCAGATTGTTTGCCTTTTTTGCTTAGTAGATCAAGTAGGTCATGCTCGACCATAAAATCAAAAAATTCGCCAGTTTCAGGGGATAGTTCCTGATACATCACACGGGCTTTTTCTACTAGTTCTTCAGGAGTTCCTTTAGGCTCTGCGTTACCACTAGGATAAACAAGCGGCAGGTCGGTAAAGGTTGCCTGAGTTAATTGATTACGCTGCGCCTGTCTTTGGTACAGTTTTTGGGTAATTGGGACGACTTTTTCTAAAATTTCCCGACGATAGGTCTCGATCATTGAACGATCATAGTCCCAACGATTCATTTGGGTATCCGCAAAGGCAACATAATTTTCAAAGCCGAGCTTGTGGGCGATCTCGGTACGAACCTTGACCATCTCGTCATAAATTTGATCAAAACGGTCTTCATTTTCCGTGAAGAAAGCCGTTTGTTTTTCAAACGCTTCTTTTCGAACACCGCGATCTTTGTTTTCGGTAAATGGTCGCAGTTGTGCGAGGGTATAGGTTTCTCCTTGGAAGTCGATTTGGGCAGAAGCGACCAATTTGCTGTAATCGGAAGCCAATTGGTTTTCTTTTTGAAATAATTCGATCAAGGCCTTATCAAAAAGCTTCACACGGCTTTCGGCAAATAAAAAAAGTGTTTCTGGATATTCGGCTTTTAATTCATCTAAGACAGGTGAAGCCAGGAGCGCTTGATAGAATTGAAAATCCAGAGCTTCAAAATGAGGCTGGTATTCATTCCAAAAGGTGTCTTCTGCTTCATAAAAGGCATCGTTGGTATCGATCGAATAGCGGATCGAAGCCAAGTTCATTGCGGTATCGATCGTTCCTCTTAGTTCGTTCAAAGCATCAAGGGCTTGCTTCGCCTCCGAGAAGGTATTGGCTGACTGAAGGTTTGCTAATGCTTTTTTGAATGTTTCTTGATAAACTGGAAAATCAGGGCGTTGATACTTGTATGCTGAAAATTTCATTAAAAATCCCTCCTTAGTAAAATAATAACACAAACGAAAAAGAATGAGGACTTCTATTGGCGAAGGTAGTAACTTTACTGATAGAATGATAAAATAGAACCAGAGTGTCGTTTACAAGAAGCAACGGCAAGAATCATTGAGAAAAGAGGTAAAACCTATGGCAGAAACCGTCAAAGTCAGCGAGCTGGCGGAGGCTTTAAATTTAGAGATAGTGGAAGGAACTGAAAACAGTTTAGAAAGAGAAATCATTACCGGCGATATTTCCCGACCTGGTTTGGAATTGACGGGTTATTTTAATTACTATTCCCATGATCGTCTGCAATTATTCGGCAGCAAAGAGATCACCTTTGCGGAACGAATGATGCCAGAAGAACGCTTGATGGTGATGCGCAAAATGTGTGCCGATGATACACCGGGATTTATTGTTTCTCGCGGCTTGGAAGTACCAGCAGAAATGATTCAAGCCTGCAAAGAACACGAGATTACGATTCTACGTTCGCCCATCTCAACGTCACGTCTGCAAGGAGAGCTTTCTAGTTTTCTCGATGGGCGTTTAGCAACAAGAACCAGTGTCCATGGAGTATTAGTGGATGTCTATGGTTTGGGCGTTTTGATCCAAGGCGATAGTGGAATTGGTAAAAGCGAAACAGCCTTAGAGTTGATCAAACGTGGGCATCGGTTGATCGCTGACGACCGTGTGGATGTGTATAAGCAAGATGAATTGACTTTGGTAGGGGAACCGCCGAAAATCTTGCAGCACTTGATCGAGATCCGCGGGATCGGGATCATCGATGTCATGAATCTTTTTGGTGCCAGTGCCGTACGCGGATATATGCAGGTTCAAGTAGCAGTGTATTTAGAAGCTTGGGCGAAAGACAAAAAGTATGACCGACTAGGAACCGATGATACGACGGTTGAAATTGGTGGCGTCGATGTACCACAAATCAAGATCCCCGTAAAAACTGGACGAAATGTTGCGATCATTATCGAAGTCGCTGCCATGAATTTCCGAGCGAAAACGATGGGCTACGATGCAACGAAGACCTTTGAAAATCGATTGACGCAATTGATCGAAGAAAATTCTGGAAACTAGAGAGGATAAGATAGATGTTAGGTTTAGTAAATCGAGTCGCATTTGAACTATTTGGTTTGCCGATTTATTGGTATGCGATCATTATCGTATCAGGCGTGATCATTGCTATGTGGTTAAGCACGAGAGAGGCGGTTCGTGTCGGGCTCAAGCCAGATGATGTGACTGATTTTATGTTGATTGGATTGCCAGTAGCGATCATTGGTGCGCGGCTTTATTATATTCTGTTTGACTTGCAATACTACATTGATGACCCAAGTCAAATTTTCAATATTCGCTCTGGTGGGATCGCGATCTACGGCGCACTGATCGCCGGGGGGATCTGGCTATACTTTTTCTGCCAACGAAATTTTATTTCTCCCTGGACCTTCTTAGACATCGCCGCACCAAGTGTCTTATTGGCACAAGGCATCGGGCGTTGGGGCAACTTTATGAACCATGAAGCATTTGGCGCTGAAGTCAGCCGCTCCTTCTTAGAAAGTTTGTATATACCGAAATTTATTATCGATAATATGTATATTGATGAAGCGTATCGGCAACCGACCTTTCTTTATGAATCGGTTTGGAACGTGATTGGATTTATCGTTTTGATCTTCTTGCGTAAGAAAACTGGGTTATTAAAAGAAGGCGAAGTCTTCTTGAGCTACTTGATTTGGTATGGATTCGGGCGCTTCTTTATTGAAGGAATGCGTACCGATAGTTTATACTTATTTGGTGGAATCCGTGTGTCACAGGCACTTTCCGCTTTATTGTTCTTCGGAGCGATCGCTTTAATGATCTGGCGCAGGAAAAAACAAGCGTTAAAGGATTACAACCGCAGCTTTGGTAAGAACCAAGCGATTATCTAAACAGTTATTTTATCGAAATTATGGTAAAATGATGAAGTGCATGAATTTGCGAAAAGGATAGAGGAGGTTTCCATAGTGAAACAGAAAATCGCCGTCTTAGGTCCCGGATCATGGGGGACTGCTTTGGCACAAGTCTTGTCTGAAAATGGACATGAAGTGACTATTTGGGGGAACAATCCCGCCCAAATCGATGAAATCAATACGTATCATACGAATCGGCATTATTTGCCAGATTTAAAATTACCTGAAAATATCTTAGGCTGTAAAGATTTAGAAGAGGCGATCCAAGATGCCGATGCCGTTTTGTTTGTCGTACCAACCAAAGCGATTCGTGCCGTGGCACAAGAATTCACTAAGAAAACAACTGGCAAGCCAGTCATTATCCATGCCTCAAAAGGGTTAGAACAAGGCAGTCATAAACGAATCTCAGAAGTACTTGCCGAAGAGATCCCAGCTGATAAACGGCAAGAAATCGTTGTCTTGTCAGGACCATCTCATGCGGAAGAAGTCGCTGTCCATGATATCACCACGATTACGGCAGCTTCAGAAAATGAAGCGGCTGCTAAGTATGTACAAGAGCTATTTATGAATGATTACTTTAGAATCTACACGAATAACGATGTGATCGGTGTCGAAACTGGCGCCGCTTTGAAAAACATCATCGCCATTGGTGCCGGTGCTATCGCAGGACTTGGCTTTGGGGATGATGCGAAGGCAGCGATCATGACCCGTGGGTTAGCAGAAATCAGTCGTCTTGGTGTGGCAATGGGTGCCAATCCTTTAACCTTTATCGGATTGAGTGGGGTTGGCGATTTGATCGTCACTTGTACCAGTGTCCATTCACGGAATTGGCGTGCAGGAAACCTATTAGGAAAAGGCCATAGCTTAGATGAAGTATTAGACAATATGGGGATGATCGTTGAAGGAGTTTCAACCACAAAAGCTGCCCGCGAATTAGCAGAAGCTTTGTCGGTGGAAATGCCAATCACAGAAACGATTTATTCGGTCTTGTATGAAGGCAAAGACATCAAGCAAGCAGCGAAAGATATTATGCTGCGAGACGGCAAAGAAGAAAACGAATTTTCGGTAGATCAATCATTATGATTAAAGGAGCGAGTCACATGAATGTTAAAAAAGCAGTTATCCCAGCAGCTGGTCTAGGTACCCGATTTTTACCAGCTACAAAGGCAATGGCAAAAGAAATGTTGCCGATCGTTGACAAACCAACGATCCAGTTTATCGTGGAAGAAGCTTTACAATCAGGGATCGAAGATATTTTGATCGTCACAGGGAAAGCAAAGCGTCCGATCGAAGACCATTTCGATGCCAATTTAGAATTAGAGATGAATCTAAAAGAAAAAGGCAAAACGGAGCTTTTGAAATTAGTGGAAGAAACAACTGACGTAAATCTTCACTTCATTCGCCAATCTCATCCGAAAGGATTAGGCCATGCCGTATTACAGGCTCGGGCATTTGTCGGAAATGAACCGTTCGTAGTTATGCTAGGTGATGACTTGATGGAAGATCAAGTACCGTTGACCAAACAGCTGATCGATAATTATGAAAAAACGCATGCATCAACGATCGCTGTCATGGATGTTCCTCATGAAGATACATCAAAATACGGGATCATTGATCCTGGTATGGAAGTTGAAAAAGGCTTGTTCAATGTCAAAAACTTTGTTGAAAAACCAGCGCCAGAAAATGCGCCAAGTGATTTAGCAATTATTGGCCGCTACTTGCTGACCCCTGAAATTTTTGATATTTTAGCCAATCAAGAACCAGGTGCTGGTGGCGAGATCCAATTGACGGATGCCATCGACACATTAAATAAAACCCAACGCGTGTTTGCTCATCAATTTACCGGCAAGCGTTACGATGTTGGAGACAAATTCGGTTTCTTAAAAACAAGTATCGAGTATGGTCTAGTGCACCCTGAAGTCAAAGACAGCTTGAAAGAGTATTTGATCGAGTTAGGAAAAGAACTAGCTCCGGCTCAAAAAGAAGTCAAAGAAGCACCGAAAGCGTCAAAAAAATAACAAAAACTCCTAAACAAGGCGATTTCTGATGAAATTGCTTTGTTTTTTTATTATTTCTCGTTGAAAGCGGATAATTTTCTTAAAAATGCAGTCTTTTATTTGTAGAAAGTGCAGTGAAATGCTATTCTTAATATAAGTAAATGGGGAAAGGAGCCATTCTATGTCAGGAGGAGAACTAGCTGCATTGATTGCTGCGATTGCATTTGTCGTATTGGTCATTTTCGTCGTTCGTTTGTTGATGCAAGTCAGCAAGACAATGACCAAAGTAGACAAAACGGTCGAAGAAGCAAACACAACCATCCGTGTCATTACCAAAGACGTTGATATTCTCTCAAAAGAGGTTGAAGGTCTATTGGTAAAAACGAATGAGCTTTTACAAGATGTGAACGGAAAAGTCGCAACCATCGATCCTTTGTTCACAGCAGTTGCAGATCTAAGTACCAGTGTTTCAGAACTAAATGTTTCTGGAAAAAATTTAATTACGCGCGTGGGTAGTCTTGGCCGGACCACTGCCAAAGCAACGGTAGCTGGAAAAGTCGGTCAAACAGCCATGAAATTTTTCAAAGACAAAAATAACCAAAAATAAAAGGAGGACTTTCAATGAGTAAAAAAGGCGGATTTTTATTAGGAGCAATCATCGGAGGAACAGCGGCAGCAGCAGCAGCACTTTTGTTGGCGCCAGAATCTGGTAAAACATTAAGAAATAAATTAGCAAAACAAGCAGACGATTTATTAGATAAAGCATCTGATTATGGTGATTTAGCCAAAGAAAGAAGTACGGATCTTGTCGATATCGCTAAAGATAAAGCGGCAAAACTAAGCGAGCAAGCATCTGACTTCACCGGTTCTTTAACAGCGAAAGTCGATGACTTAAAAGAAACAGCAGCTGGTTCATCAGAAGAAACCGTTGAAGAGTTAAAGAAACAAGCAGGTGATCTATCAGAACGCTTCAAAAAATCAGCGAACGAGGTCAAAGAATCAGCGAAAGATGCCAAAGTAGACGCTGATGACACGATGCAAGATATCATCATTGATGCAAAATCTTCTGCAGCGGATATGAAACAAACCGTCAAAGAAGGAGCACAAGAAGCAAAACCTGTAGTTGAAGAAGCCAAAAAAGACGGTCAAGCAGCCGCAGCTGATTTGAAAAAAGAAGCTGGAAAAGCAGCAGATGATGCCAAAAAAACAGCGAAAGCAGAAACAAAAGATGCCAAAGCTGACTTAGAAGATGCGAAAGAAGAATTAAAAGATACATTAGAAAAAAACAATCCTGAAGCATAAGTAAGGATACCAAAATTTGATTACTTCAAAAGATAAAAACGTTCGCCAGTTAAATCGGCGAACGTTTTTTGTGATTTTGGTAGTTATTCGTTTGATGCTTGGGTGATTTCCCAATCGCAAAGTTGATAGAGCCAATCCTGCAGGTGACTGAATGGAAAGCCAATTTCCTCAGCGAGACCAACATTGATCGAATAAGCAGGTGTACCATTATAAGGGCCTTGATCGCCTGTTTCTGAAAAGAGCGGGGAAAGACCGGTTTTTTTCGTTACGTATTGCAGCACTTCTTCTAAGGAAACTGTACCTTTTGACGCACCATTGATGGGGCCTGTGAACGAGCTAGTGCCTAGAAACGCTAAAAATTTACCAGCTTCTTGGGCATCCACAAAGCCCATTTGATGCGTTAGATTATCGACAGCCATTGGCTTTTGCTTTATCAGATGGTCAATGTAAAAGGTAAAACGTTTTGTGTAATCATCTGCACCGATCACATAAGGAAAGCGGACAAAAACGGACGGGATCTGACTGTATTTTTGGGTCAGGATCTCTTCCACGGTTCGCTTGCCTTGTGCATAATCGACCTCCTCAGAGCTGACCAGTCTGAAGGGTTCTTTAGCAGGGTCAAAATCCGCTTCAATCAAATCGAAGTGTAATTCATGATACGCAGACATTGAGCTAGTAACGATGTAGCGCTTGGGTGTGACATGACGCAGTAGAATCTCAATGTCGTTAGAAGTATAAGCAATATTGTCGTAAATGACCTCATAGGTTTCTTTTGTCAATGCCGTTTTGATACTTTCTTCGTCCGTACGATCGAAGATGATTCTGTTGACTTGATCGCCAAAGGAATCTTTCGTGTTCCCTCGGGTAGCGATCGTCACGTCCAATCCTTGATCAATTAGTGATTGGACCAAATATTTACCGAAAAAACGTGTGCCGCCTAAAACCAACACTTTTTTACTCATAAGAACACTCCTTTTCATGTAATGCCAACAAGTTGCGCCGTTTCATTAGGAAAATCAAGATAAGATCAATAATTCTTTTGCTGTTTTGGTAAAAGGTACACAGCCATCTGCTGTGACATACACACAGTCTTCAATGCGGACACCGACCTGATCTGGTAAATAAATGCCCGGTTCGATAGAGAAGCACATGCCTTCTTCGATCACTAAATCATTGCCAGTGATCAAAGAGGGGAACTCATGAACCGTGGTCCCGATGCCGTGACCTAGACGATGGTTGAAGTAGTCGCCGTAGCCATAGCCAGTAATCACATCACGAGCGATCTTGTCTAATTCTCCAGCGGTGATCCCAGGTTTGACCGCTGCTTGCGCTGCTAGTTCTGCTTCAAGAACGATGTCATAAATTTTTCTTTGTAATGCAGTCGGTTCTTTATAGGCAACCGTTCTGGTTGCATCACTGCAATATCCTTTCCAAACGACCCCTAGGTCAAACAAGACAAGTTCATTGGCAGTCACTTTGCGATCCCCAGGTACGCCATGAGGACTTGCTGCATTGGCACCAGCTAACACCGTTGTATCGAAGGACATATGGGAAACCCCACGCTTTTTCAACTCGTACTCAATTTCTGCCACGATTGCCATTTCGCTGACGCCTTCTTTGATGGCAGCAAACCCAATCTCAAAAGCAACATCTGCCCAGTTGCCAGCTTCTAGCAAGGTGTCGATCTCAGCAGCCGTTTTAGTTAACTGCATTTTTTGAATGATCGGAGTCACATCTAAAGAAAAATCGGTCTGTGGCAAAAACCGTTTCAATGCTTCATAGCGCTCGACGGAAAGGTCATTTTTTTCTAGTGCCAAGGAAGAAACTTGGTAACGAGAGGTCAATTCCTGACAGATTTTCGCCCAAGGGTCTTCGCTATCGAGATAACCGATAATGTCAAAAGGCCAGCCGCTATTTTTTGCTTCTTCTACTTCCAGAGCTGGTGTGAAAAGAAAGGGATCTTTTCCAGGTGCGACAAACAAAGCAAGGACCCGTTCATGAGGTTCACTTTTAAAACCTGAAAAATAAGCGATTGTTGCTGGATTAGAAATATAGGCAACATCTGCGCCATTGGTTTTCAACCAGCCATTTAACTCATTGATTTTTTTATCATTCATTTGAAAAAACCTTCTTTCAAGTATTCTTTTTCTATTTTATCATGCTTTCGAAGAGAATAGGGGCGGGGAAAGTAGGAAATTGCTAAGTTTTCATGAAAACAAAATTAAAACGGTTGCAAATACGGAAAAAATTTGCTATCCTAACAAAGAAATGTAAATAAGATTTTCTGAAAATAGAATAAGGGAGATATATCATGGAAAAACAAACAATTACGATTTATGATGTTGCACGGGAAGCGAATGTATCGATGGCAACTGTTTCACGGGTAGTCAACGGAAATCCAAATGTAAAACCAGCAACTCGTAAGAAAGTGCTGGAAGTGATCGACCGCTTGGATTATCGTCCAAACGCAGTTGCTCGAGGGTTGGCAAGTAAAAAGACCACGACTGTTGGTGTCATCATTCCTGATGTCAGCAATATGTTCTTCTCATCACTTGCTCGTGGGATCGATGATGTAGCGACCATGTATAAATACAATATCATCTTAGCCAACTCTGATGGCGATACAATGAAAGAAGTCAACGTTTTGAACAACTTGTTAGCAAAACAAGTGGACGGCGTTATCTTCATGGGTCATCGCATCACGGATGAAATTCGCGGAGAATTCTCTCGCTCAAAAACACCAGTCGTTTTAGCTGGTTCGATCGATCCTGATGAACAAGTAGGAAGCGTCAATATCGATTACACAGCAGCTGCCAAAGATGCTGTTTCATTATTGGCGAAAAACAATCAAAAAATCGCTTTTGTCAGCGGTGCTTTGATCGATCCAATCAATGGCCAAAACCGCTTGAAAGGCTATAAAGAAGCCTTGAAAGAAAACAACCTTGACTATTCTGAAGGGTTGATCTTCGAATCACCATACAGCTTTAAAGAAGGCTTAGCCTTAGTTGATCGCATCATCAACAGTGGTGCAACAGCAGCTTATGTCACAGACGATGAGTTAGCCATCGGCGTCTTAGATGGTTTGTTAGACAAAGGTGTTAAAGTTCCTGAAGATTTCGAGATCATCACCAGCAACAATTCATTATTGGCTGAAGCAGCTCGTCCACGCTTATCAAGTGTGACGCAACCATTGTATGATATGGGTGCCGTTGCGATGCGTCTATTGACAAAAATGATGAACAAAGAAGATGTAGAACAAAAAACGATCGTCTTGCCTTACGGTATTTCAGAAAAAAGCTCTACGAAATAAGCAACGATTTGATCAAACGATAAGTGGAACAACGCCTTGTTGTTCCACTTTTTGCTTCAACGATCGTTCGTGTGAGGAGAAAATCTATGGATTTTCTCCTCACACTTTTTTTTTGCATAAAAAAACTGATCAGCACAAGGCTGATCAGTCATCATCATTGTTAGTATTTTGTTGATTATTGTCTTGCTGTTCCTCATCGTCATCCTCATCATTTGCCGTAGGTGTAACATTGTTGGATCCGTTATTCGATGATGTATTCGACGAACGATTGGTTGAACGGCTAGAAGATGCTTTTTTCCAATAGTCAGCATAGTTTGCATCTGAACCACCGAGCCCAAATTTGAAATCGACCGTATCAGGTCCACCAGTGGCCCAATACGAAGTAACGGTACTGCTTGGATTGGTATAGGTTCGATTATCGACTCGCACGGTTCCTCCTGGTTGGGTACCAGTAAACTTGGAAACTTGAGCTTTTTTGACATCACTAGAAAGTTCAAACTTCTGATTCACACCAAAGACTTCTTGGTTTGTTTGATAAATACGATTGATCAAGTAAGCCATATAGTTGGCTGTCCGAGTTCCTGCAGCGCTATCGGTCCCTTTATTGTCATCTCGACCTGACCAGCTGCTGATGGTGATCGATGGGGTGGAGACGACTAGCCAAGAGTCCGACCAGTTGTTGGTGGAACCAGTTTTTCCGACCCAATCGGCATTTCCGAGGTTCCAATCCAATCCGCTGATAACCGATTTAAAGGAACTGGTTTTTTGCTCATCGATGACACTACGCATCATGTCGGTCATGATGGAAGCCGTCGCTTCTGAAAAGACTTGGACAGGTTTGGCTTCATGCTGGTAAAGCACTTCGCCTTCATTGTCTTTGATTGATTCGATGATGTAGCCTTGCTGATAAACACCATTATTGGCAAATGTTTGGAAGCCATTCGTTTGATTCAAGACTGTGACATCGGTAACCCCTAATGGCGCTGATTCATACGCCCAGCTATTATCTTCGGGATAGCCCATTTTGCTTAAATAATTTGTGTAGGCATAAAAATGATCGCCTTCTTTTTCCCAAAGATCTTGGAAAATATTTGTCGCTGCGATATTACTGGAAACCTCCAATGATTCACGAATCGACATGAAGGTATTGGTTCCACGGTTTGTGGCATTGACGATCGGCTCACCGGCGTTTTCTCCTGTCCGCCATTTTGCGGCATAGTCAGAAACCATCGATTCAGAGCCCATTAAGCCACTTTCGATCGCCGGTCCGTAAACCAGCATGGGTTTGATACTTGAACCTGCTTGGCGTTTGGCATCAAAGGCATGGTTGAATTGATTGTCAGCATAGTTACGACCGCCAATAAAGCCTAGTACTTTCCCAGTGGCGTTGTCCATCATGACATTGCCGACTTCGATGGTGGAGTCACCCCAGTTGTCTAGCATATAGCCGTATTTGTCGACGGCATCTTGCATCGCATTATAAATATCTTTATCGATCGTTGATGTGACGGTATAGCCGCCATTAACAAGTTTTTGCTGCGCCAATTCGAAGTATTTTTGATAGGTTTCATCTTTGGCATATTCTTCGTCACTGACATCATCTTCATCTGCCAGCTGTTTGGCAATAATGTCTTTTGCTTCATTTAACACAGTGTAATAAAGGAAACTTTGATCCGTTTGTTCAATGGCTTCTTGTTTTTTGAAGTCTTGCTTCAAGTCATAATTAAGCGCCTCTTCGTATTCCTCTTTCGTAATATCGTGGTTACGATACATACTGAAGAGCACGAAGTCTTTCCGTTCTAAGCCAGCGGTCAAGTTTTCCTTGATCTCACCCGTATTTGTATATGGGCTGTAGACGATCGGGCTTTGTGGCAGACCCGCAATAAAGGCTGCTTGTGGTAAAGATAGGTCAGCTGCGTTGACGCCAAAAATTCCTTGCGCCGCTTCTTGCACACCTGCGATATTTTGCCCTTTATTGTTCCGACCGAAAGGGGAGATGTTTAGATACATGGTGACGATCTCATCTTTATCGAAAAATTTCTCCACTTCCATGGCTAATAAAATCTCATTGGCTTTGCGTTTGAAGGTCGTTTCACTGGAAAGGATTTGTTGTTTTACCAGCTGCTGGGTCAAAGTGGAACCCCCGCTGCCGCCAAAGCCTGTCGCTTCTGATAATAATGCCCGCACGACTGCTTTTGGTACGACCCCATTATGAATATTAAAATATTCGTCCTCTGTTGCGATGATCGCTTTTTTCAAATAATCTGAAATTTGATCGGAATTAACCGACGTTCGCATTAGATCCGAGCGAATCGTTGCGATTTTGCTGCCATCAGCGTATGCGAGTTGAGAAGTCTCTGTGATGTCGGTCAATTCTTTTTGTAACTCATCTTTAGAAGGAGCTGCGGTATCTTCCACAAGAAAAGCAAAGTAGCCGGCACCGATCCCTAAGGCTAAAGAACCGCCTAGAACCAGCAAAGAAATAGCCACTAAGAACAAGGCATGTAAAACCCTAAGACTGATGTTGAAATAGAACCAGCCTCTATTTTTGTTTTCTGTATTCTTTTGATTTTTCGTTTTCTGGGACAAAAAGAGTCACCTCAATAAATTAGAATAGATTCCGTGTAATTATAGCAAAAAACAAGGCGCTTGGGTAGCACCCTATCTGTTATCGAAAGAAGTGTGGGAGAAAATGCCAGTTGGTGTTTGTATTGAACCAGCGATAATAAAGGAAAATGAACGGATTTGCCTAAAAGTTTCTTTTTTGGTAAAGGACTTTGAGAGAAAGACTTTTCATTGCCCTCTTTTTCAGTTAAGATGAACAATGAAGCAATTATTAGGAGGAGAAAGAATGAGTACAGACTTTTTTGAAGAGCTAAAGCAACGCGGATTAGTTCATCAGACCACAGACGAAGCAGCCTTGACCAAACAATTAAATGAAGAGTCTGTGAAACTATATATCGGCTTTGATCCTACCGCAGATAGCCTGCATATTGGTCATTTATTGCCTATTTTAATGTTGCGCCGTTTCCAACAAAACGGACATGTGCCGATCGCATTAGTAGGCGGCGGTACCGGAATGATCGGTGACCCATCCTTTAAAGATCAAGAACGTCAATTAAACACACTAGATACCGTTTTAGAATGGTCCCAAAGTATCAAGAGCCAATTATCTCGCTTTATTGATTTTGATGACCAAGAAAATCCTGCCATCATTGCCAATAACTATGAATGGTTAGGGGAATTGAAACTGATTGATTTCTTGCGTGACACGGGGAAAAACTTTACCATCAACTACATGATGAGCAAAGAAAGTGTCAAACGTCGGATCGAAACAGGAATTTCCTACACGGAATTTGCATACCAGCTTTTACAAGCCTATGACTTTTTGAACCTTTACGACAACCACGGTTGCTTATTACAATTGGGCGGTAGCGATCAATGGGGCAATATCACCTCTGGGATCGAATTATTACGTCGTGAGCGTGAAGTTCAAGGGTTCGGTTTGACTATGCCATTGATCACAAAAGCAGATGGAACGAAATTTGGGAAAACAGAAGGCAATGCGGTTTGGCTAGATGCCAAGAAAACAACGCCTTACGAGTTCTACCAATTCTGGATCAATACGGATGATCGTGATGCAGTCAAATTCTTGAAATATTTCACCTTCTTATCATTAGAAGAGATCGCTGCGATCGAAGCAGAATTTAACGCTGCACCAGAATCTCGAGCAGCACAAAAAGCTTTGGCAAAAGAAGTCACTACTTTGGTTCATGGGGCAGAGGCTTATGAACAAGCCGTACGCATCTCAGCAAGTTTATTCAGCGGCAATATCAAAGAATTGAACGCTGAAGAGATCGAACAAGGCTTTAAAGGGGTTCCTAGTCATCAGGTAACAGAGGATGATTCTTTGAACATCGTTGAAGTGTTGACGACTGCTAAAATCGAACCATCAAAACGTCAAGCAAGAGAAGATGTACAAAATGGTGCCATCTACATCAATGGGGAACGCGTCCAAGACCTAACATACGAGCTCCAAGCAAGTGATCGGATCGGTGGAAAATACGTCGTGATTCGTCGTGGCAAGAAAAAATATTTCTTATTAACATTTTAATCGCAAAAAGCGAACCGACCTGTTGGTTCGCTTTTTTCAAATTTTTGTAGAGGAAGGGTTTTTGTTGGAATGGGAAATATAGTGTTGAATGCCGCCGGTTTATTTGCCATGATCTTCTTAGGGTATTTTCTTAAGCGGCTAAATGTCCTTTCAAAAGCGGATGGCTCGATCTTATCCAAAATTATTTTGAATGTGACGTTACCGGCAGCAATCATTTTGAATTTAGCTTCAATGCAAGTACAAGTCAGTGCCCTTAGTTTGATTGTGATCGCGTTGATCATTACGATCGTCCAGATCCTCTTCGCATTTTTCTTGACCAAAAAAGAATCGAACACACTGCAGCAGTTTGCGATGTACTGCGGGTCAGGCTTTAATATCGGCAATTTTGCGATTCCTTTTGCCCAAAGCTTTTATCCTTTAGGGATTCCGCTGATTTCGCTGTTTGATATGGGGAACAGTATCATGTTGGCAGGGGGAACGACGATTTTCATCGAGTTCTTGATTGGAAAGCGGACGACGTTTGAACCAGGGAAAATCTTTTTGAATCTCCTGCGTTCGCCAACGTTTACCATTTATCTAGTGATGCTGATTATCCGCAGTGCGGATTGGAGGATTCCCGAAGCGGCATTGGCGCTTGTCCAACCAATCGGGATCGCAAATACGTTTTTGTCCATGTTTATGATTGGCTTATTTTTGGATTTCCGCTTACCGAAGCACACCACTCAAACCGTGATCAAAATTTTAAGCTTGCGGTACGGCCTGGCCTTCGTGCTGTTCGCGGCTTTCTATATTTTACCAATCCCAGTTTTATTAAAGCCAGTTCTTTGTTTGTTAGTGTTTGCTCCAATTCCCTTATTCGGTGTCATTAATTCCGTGATTGCTGGAATGGAGGAAGAAGCGGTGGGGTTCGTTTCTTCCATTAGCTTTTTGATAAGTATGCCGCTAATGACGGGTGTCCTGATGTTATTTGGACTCGCTTGATAAAAAAATACGGCAATGAGCAAAATAATCGCTTTACAAGGCGCTTTTATCGATAATAGAGAAGACTAGATTTAGGAGGAAAACAAAAATGTTGATTGGTTCACACGTTTCAATGAGCGGCAAAAAAATGCTTTTAGGAGCAGCAGAAGAGGCAGCTAGCTATCAAGCTACTACGTTTATGATCTATACCGGAGCTCCGCAAAACACGCGGCGCAAACCGATCGAAGAGATGCAGATCGCAGCTGGACAAGATTTTATGACGGAAAAAGGAATTTCGAATATCGTCGTCCATGCCCCGTACATCATTAATTTAGGCAATACCATCAAACCAGAAAACTTTGGCTTTGCTGTTTCGTTCTTACAAGAAGAAATCCAACGAGCCCAAGCTTTAGGTGCAACTCAAATCACATTGCACCCCGGTGCCCATGTTGGTGCAGGACCAGAAGCTGGGATCAAGCAGATCATTAAAGGTTTAAACGAGGTCCTTGAAAAAAATCAAACTGCCCAGATCGCATTAGAAACAATGGCAGGTAAAGGCACCGAGATTGGTCGCAGCTTTGAAGAATTGGCAGCAATTATCGATGGTGTCACCTTAAATGAAAAATTATCCGTTACACTAGATACTTGTCACACGAATGATGCTGGCTACAATGTCAAAGAAGACTTTGACGGCGTGTTAAACGAGTTTGACAAAATCATCGGGTTGGATCGCTTGAAGGTCATCCATGTCAATGATTCAAAAAATCCACAGGGCAGCCACAAAGACCGACATGCGAATATTGGTTTTGGCACGATCGGCTTTGAAGCCTTAAATAAGATCGTTCATCATGAGCAATTATCAGCGTTACCGAAAATTTTGGAAACACCCTATGTTGGCGAAGACAAAAAGAATAAAAAAGCCCCTTATGGCTATGAAATCGCGATGCTGCGGGAAATGACCTTTGATCCTGAGCTATTGACGAAAATTATGGCGGGTGCTTAAACGGTTCATTTAACCATGAGCCAGCTTATTATTGGAGGAAGAAAAATGGACTTTCAGTTGCTGATCGATGCCGCGAAACAAAAACTGGGATTCAGACAGCTCTCTCAATTTGCAGAAGCAGGGAGTGTTGCGGCAGCTCTGGCTACTGCAGATGGACAGATTTATACAGGGATCTGTATCGATACCAGCTGTTCTATGGGTTTTTGCGCCGAACAGACTGCGGCTGCGCAAATGATCACTGATGGTCAGCAGCGGGTGTTACAGATGGTTGCAATCAATTCGGTAGGTGAGCCGATCCCACCTTGTGGTCGTTGCCGTGAATTCATCAGCCAGCTGGATCCTGCCAACCATAACACGCAGGTCATGATCGCAGCAGGAAAAATCATGACGCTAGAAGAGCTGTTGCCTGTTGATTGGAAAGCATCAAAATAAAAAGAGTCCCCTTAGTGAAGCGACCCCCAAAAGTTAGACCAAAAAATCTAACTTTTGGGGGTCGTTATTTGTATGGCAAAATATCCTTTTGAATTAAAACTAAAAATCGTTAAAGAATATCTTAGTGGCGTGGGCGGATATCGGTATCTTGCCAACAAATACGGTATTTCAAGCAAGTCTCAAGTAAGTAATTGGGTGAATGCCTATCGTGAATACGGAGAGGAAGGTCTATTGAGAAAGCATCAAAATCAGAAATATTCTGTTCAATTTAAGTTAAATGCGCTAGAGTTATATCAAACAAGTGAGATGTCCTATCGAGAAGTTGCTAGCACTTTAGAAATGAACAACCCTGCGCTTATTGCCAATTGGATGCGTAATTTCAGAGAAGCAGGTATTGAGGGGCTCTCAAAAGAGAAAGGGCGACCACTTACTTTGACTAGAAAAAAAGAAAACAAAAAAGAAAATACAACAACTGAAGAACGCGAGCGTATCAAGTCATTAGAAAAGCAAGTCCGATCCCTTCAAATTGAGAATGCCTTTTTAAAAGAGTTGAGGAAGCTGCGAAAACAGGAAGCCCAGCAAAGACGCAAGAATCAATCGCACGAATCATCGCCAGCCTCCGAGGATCATTCAAACTAGTTGAGCTTCTTGAAACATTGAAATTTCCTAAAGCAACCTACATGTATTGGCAGAAACGGTTTGACAGACCAAACCCAGACCAAGAAATTGAAGAAAAAATGCTTGAAATTCGCAAAGAGCATAAAGACTATGGCTGTCTGCGACTAAAAAAAGAATTAGAGAATCAAGGGATTCATGTCAATAAAAAGAAGATTCAACGTCTGATAAAAAAACTAGGTATCGAAGTAAAGTCTTACACTCGAAAATCTCGACGGTACAATTCTTATCGTGGGAAGGTTGGTACTGTCGCCAAAAATCGTATTCATCGTCGGTTTTATACAAATATCTGTCACCAAAAAATTACAACTGATACCACAGAGTTTAAGTATTATGAAGTAGACACCACAGGTGTCGTTCGTCAGAAAAAGCTGTATTTAGATCCTTTCATGGATTTCTACAATAGTGAAATTCTATCTTATCGGATTTCTGAAAAACCAAACGCACTAGCCATAATGGAAGGATTAGAAGAAGCAATCCAGATGACAAATGATTGTCCATTTCGTAGAACCTTCCATTCAGATCAAGGATGGGCCTATCAAATGAATGCTTATAAGAATAAATTGAAGCAGCATAAAATCTTCCAGAGTATGTCTCGTAAAGGGAATTGTTTAGATAACTCACCTATGGAAAACTTCTTTGGTTTATTAAAGCAAGAGATTTTTCATGGAGAAGTCTATCGGAGTTTAGATGAATTGAAAACAAAAATTGACCAATATATCTATTATTACAACCATAAACGCATCAAAAAGAAATTAAATTGGCGAAGTCCGGTTCAGTTTCGAGAAGCTGTAAAAACAGCTGTCTAACAGTTAATCTTATCGTACAAAAAAGGAGTGGATTTCTCCACTCCATAAAAGTCTAACTTTTTGGGGTCACTACATAGACCGCTGTGTTCTAAGGGGCTTCTTTATTTCATCGATCCCATGGACGAGCTACGCTTTTGGATAAAAAAACTCCTCAACAAGCAATAGCGCTTTGTTGAGGAGTTGATCGATAGCAATGATTAGAATTTTTTCGCAGCAGCTGCTACGCGTTCTAAACCTTCAGCAATGATTTCTGCTGTTTTAGAAGGATCTGCATTGTGGCCTTCAATGATTACTTCTTCTGTGATGTTCATGCCGAACATACCACCGAAAACTTTTTCCATAAAGGTTACAGCGTTTTCCATTGCGCTCATTTCGCCTGAGTAAACACCACCACGGGCATTCAATAGAACGATTTCTTTGTCTTTCAATAATTGGTTCATTGAACCATCTTCGTTATAAGAAAAAGTAAAGCCAGCTTGGAAGATATAGTCGATGAATGTGTGCAAGGCAGCAGGAATCGTTAAGTTCCACATTGGGAAAGCGAAAACGATGGTATCCGCTGCTGCGAATTTGTTCATCACGTCTTGACGGACAGTCATCAATTCTTGTTCTTCTTGGTTTAATTCTTGTTCTTGTGAAAGTTTGCCAAATGCTTCAAATAACGTTTGACCGATATAAGGCATTGGTTGTGCGTACACATCAAAGGTTACAACGTCCACATTGTTGGTATCAAGATTTTCAACGAACGTATCAAACATTTTTGCAGATACTCCATCAGGACGGTTATTGGCTTTAACAACTAAAATATTTTTCATTTTTTTCCACCTTTACTTTAAGTAAGTTTTAATCACAAAACGTAGTATACTATAAAATAATTTTGCTTACAATAAATAAGTACACTTTTTTTAAAAAAGCTGGAATTTTGCAGTTTTTTTCACACAGATTTGGTAAACTTTAGAGAAAACAGGAGGATTTCTATGAAAATATTCGTGGTCGAAGATGACAAATCGTTAGTCAAAATGATGGAAAATCAATTATCCCGCTATGCGTATCAAACCTTTGTTCCAGAAAATTTCGCTGCGGTTTTAGATGAATTCTTGATGATCCAACCTGATTTGGTTTTGTTGGATGTCAATCTTCCTTATTATGATGGGTTTTATTGGTGCCAAAAAATCAGGGAACGCTCGTTGGTTCCAATTCTCTTCATCTCCGCCCGTGACGGCAATATGGATCAAGTGATGGCTCTAGAATATGGTGCTGATGATTATCTAGTCAAACCTTTTTCTTATGACTTGCTGCTGGCAAAAGTAAAAAGCCACATTCGTAGAGTCTACGGGGATTATGCACAGTCTGATCGGGCGAGAAGTTTGAAAGCTGGCGAATTGATCTACTATCCCGAAGCATTGAAGATGGTCTATCGTGAAGCCAGTGAATGGCTGACTGTTCGAGAAGGAGAATTATTGACCCTGTTAATGTCGGCACACCCAGAGATGGTCAAACGGGAACGGATCTTAAATCTATTATGGGATGATGAGCGCTTCGTTGATGACAATACGCTTTCTGTCAATGTCGGCCGTTTGCGAAAAAAACTGGCGGCAATGGGCATCAATGATCCGATCCAAACGATTCGCGGAAAGGGCTACGCTTTATCAGTGATAGGTACGGAAGAATGAAAGCATATGCAAGTGTCCATTTACCTAAACTACTCGTTACGTTCCTAGCCATTTCATTGTTCGTTTTAGTGATTTGGTTGGATGGCTATCGAAATTACCTCGTAATTGGTTATGGTCTGCTTCTATTCGGGCTGTTCATTGTTCTTGTTTATTTGGTAGATTACCTTTCCAATACTGCGTTTTATCGGTATATCAAGCATGGAAGAGCGACACACCGAAGCAATGGCTACCTTTCCAAGCAATGGCGCAAGCAGTTCGATGCCCATGAACAGCAAGAGCAAGAGCGGCTGACAGAATTAGATCAGCACCATCAAAATCATATTCGTTTCATGAATATCTGGGTTCATCAAATGAAAACACCTGTCTCAGTTTTGGCGCTAATGGCTGAAAGTGAAGAAGTCGATAGCTATGATCTTTTGGCTGAAACAGATCGCTTAAAAAGTGGCTTGGCGACTGCGCTGAATTTTGTGCGCTTGGAAGATTTCACGGAGGACTTCGTTATCGAATCAGCCTCATTGTTGGAATTGTTAAAACACAGTATCGGTGACCAGAAGCGAAATTTTATTCGCAGTGAAGTCTATCCGAAGCTGATGAGTGAAGCAGATATCACGGTGACAACAGACAAAAAATGGCTAGGTATTTTGCTCTTTCAACTCATCAGCAACGCCATTAAGTACTCAAAGCCAGACAGTAAAGTCTATTTTGAGATCGATCCTTTTTCTAGAAGCTTAACGATCGCAGATGAAGGCTGCGGGATTGCAGCAGCGGATCTCCCGCGGGTTTTTCGCCCCTTTTATACAGGGCAGAATGGGCGGCAAACAGGAGAGGCAACTGGGATCGGTCTTTATTTAGTTGAAACGATCAGTACGCAATTAGATATCGATGTGTCGCTTGCCTCTATGGAGAATCAAGGCACGACGGTTACCCTAACATTTCGGAGGTGAAGGCTTTCTTACAATTTTGTAAGCTTTCTATCATGAAATCGATAACTGATTGCGGTGTCGCCTGCTAAACTGGTAGCAAAGGAGTGAAGATGATGGCTTTACTAGAATTGAAAAATGTATCGAAAACCTATACAGGGGAAGTGTCTGTTGAGGTTTTACAACAAATCGATCTCAAAGTGCCAGAAGGAGAATTTATCAGCATTATGGGTCCATCTGGCAGTGGCAAGACCACCATGCTGAATTTGGTGGCAACATTGGATAAACCCACTTCAGGTTCGGTGATCCTCAAGGGAGAGCAGCCACTAGAATTATCTAAGCAAAAACTCGCGGAGTTTCGTCGTCGGCAACTAGGCTTTGTTTTTCAAAACTACAATTTGCTTTCGCCATTGAGCGTGCTTGAGAATGTGATTTTACCACTGACATTGGATCGGGTGGCAGTTCCTGAGATGAAAGAACGTTCGGAGCAGCTATTACGTGAACTTGGGATCTATGAGAAAAAAGACAAACGCATCTATCAGCTTTCCGGTGGAGAGCAGCAGCGAGTTGCGATTGCTAGAGCTTTGATCCATCAACCAGAATTGCTTTTAGCAGACGAACCGACGGGTAATCTTGATTCCAAGGCAGCACGAGATGTCATGGAAATACTAAGTCAGATGAACAAACAGCGAAAAGTCACCACTATGATGGTCACCCATGATCCGTATTCCGCCAGCTTTTCTGATCGGGTCGTTTTCATCAAAGACGGAAAGCTGTATAACGAAGTCTATCGTGGTGCTGATCAACAGCAATTTTATCAAAAAATTCTTGAAGTCCTAGCACATTTAGGAGGTCGCCGCCATGAATTTCAGACAGTTGATCATTCGTAATCTGCGGGGGAATTTTCGAACTTATGCGGCCTACTTCGTCAGCAGCGCCTTTGCGGCGATGGTGTTTTATATCTTTAGTCTTTTGCTCTTTCATCCGCAATTGGAAGAAAACTTATCTAATAGCGATACACTTTCAAGCTTAGCTAAGGTTGGTCTATCCGTCGCACTCGTGGTGATCGCCTTACTGTCGCTGTTGTTTTTATGGTATACATTTGTGGTCTTTTTGAAACGACGCAAACGTGATCTGGCGATCTACTTGATTTTGGGGATCGAAGAAAAAGATCTGCGAAAGATTTTGTTTGTCGAAAATGCCCTTTTAGGAACCTGTGCCACAGTAACTGGTATTGGGTTAGGGATTTTATTGACGAAATTATTGCTGCTGATTGCGCAAAATGTCATGTATCTAACAGAAGGACTGAAATTTATGGTTCCTATGGAAGGTTTAGGATTGACCTTTGGGATCTATGTCTTTATTTTCCTCTTGATCTCCTTTTTCAGTACTCGGGCCTTGCAAGGAGAACAGATCATCTCATTGATCAAGGAAAATGAAAAACCACGTCCTGAGCCAAAAAGTCATTGGGCATTGGCATTTTCAGGAATTGTGCTGTTACTAGTTGGCTATGGATCGGTCTTTTATTTTAGCTACCAAACCTACTCAATGCTGCCACTTATGCTAGGAGTCTTGTTGACTGTTGCAGGCACGATTTTGTCATTCCATCAGTTCAGCGTATTTCTGTTGAAACGATTAAAAAAACGCCCGACCTTCTTACGAGGGACTCGGATGCTGACTATAAGCGAATGGATCTTTCGCATGCGAGACAATGCGGCGATGTATAGTTTAATCGCGATTAGTACCTCCGTGGCATTCGTTGGGATTTCCGTGATGCTGGCGATCGGCAGTTCTTCTTTTTCTTCGATCCAAGGAATCAGTGTAGCCTATGTGTTTCCGTGGTCTGGGCCAGAAGACCTCGATCATTCTGAGGGGAAAATGAATGAAATTAAAACTGCCATAGAAGAAAAAGGGTACTCACCTGTAACGGATAGTGTTTCCTTACTATGGGCCTATGCGAATCTTGATGAATCTGCAGTTATGAATGATCCATTTTATACGACGAATGGCTTTTCAATTATGCGAGAAAGCGACTATCAGAAAATGATGAAACAAATCGGTGAGGAAGCTGATTCCGTTGCAGATAATCAAATAATGACACTTAGTGCTAATTATTCACGTCGAAAACAGCTTCTAGAAGTTCCTGAGAACGAACGCACAAGTATCTATCCACTTGAATTAGGTTCAGGAACCGGTATAAAAAAGGATGTTACGATTGTCCACAGCCCCTCAATGCTTTCTCTGGATTACTTTGGATTGTCAGTTGTGACAGATAAGACCTTTGAGGAATGGCAAGCTCTCTTACAAGAATTTAACGATGATATGGAATCTGGTTTTATTTGGTTAGACTATCCAGAATGGGCTGAAACACCTGAATTGGTATCTGATTTCAATGGGAATTTAGATAAAGAAAATGCCTTGATCGATCAGCAATACGAAGAACTCAGTCGGGAGTTTGAAGCCAAAGGTGACTATACAGATGAAGAGTGGTCAGAAGCGGCAAAAGACATTCCGATGCGTACGTCTTATACCTCGAAATACCAAGTTTTCCAAGAAAATCGTCAAGGAAATGGCATCATCTTAATGATCACGGTATTACTAGGTTCGGTTTTCTTTATTTTCTCCGCTTCGATTATCTATTTCCGTTTATTTGCAGATTTAGATAAAGATGGTGCGTATCATCGTTCCTTGCATATTTTAGGTGTGTCGCCCAAGGAGCGTCACAACGTTCTGAGACGCCAGCTACAAGTGATGTACTTCTTGCCAACAGTCGTGGCAATGATCCATTTTGCGGTGGCAATGACCGCTTTGCGTATTTTAGTAGAATTGCCTGTTTGGCAATACTATGGTGTGATCGTTAGTCTCTTTTTGATTTTCCAAATCGTTTTTTACTTTGTTTGTCAGTACCGGTACTTCCAGCAAATTGATCGGATCGCCGATCCGACAGAGTGATTTATTTTTTAGCCAAATCCCTTTCAATCAACACAGATTGGGATTTGGTTTTTTTGTTTGCTGCATTGTTATTTTCTTTCACCAATGAAGCGTTTTAATTGTGTAAATCACCGAAAAGCAGATAAAATTAGGTAACACTGATTCTATTAGGCAGTCGCGGATACGCGGCAAGAATGTGGCAACTGGAAGTCTATTTTTCTTACCGTGAAACGAAAAGACAACTATTAATGAAAATATTCATGTCGAGTACAGTAATTGCTGTGACCGATGGGTTTAGCTAAGCGCTCACTTAAGGGAGGAAACCAATGATCAAACGTTTAGGAAAAGCATTTGCTGTCTTGCTGCTGTTGATTCCTGTTTTTGCTGGTATGCGGGTTGTTTATGGGGAAACCGATGTGGGTGCCAAGCTGATTACCAATGTATCGATCGTTAATAGCCACAACGAGGTCATCACAAGTATTGAAAAGGATGATTCCTTCAAAATAGATATGACCTGGAGTTTGGAGGACTTAGGTGATTTAAAAGCAGGTGACAAAGCGACCGTCACCTTGCCAGCTGAGATTGAAGGCGTTAATAATACGTATGCTTTATACGATGAAAATAACAACTTAGTGGTCAATGTTACCCAAGTTGGCAATCAGCTGACCTTTGTTTTCACAGAATTTGTCGAACAAAATACCAATGTACATGGGGACTTTTATTTTTGGACAAAGTTCAGTGATGACGTGATAGAAAACCAGATCAACAACATCAACTTTGAAACGGCAAATGGGACGCAATCGGTGCCTATTTTTATTCAAGCAGTGGATGATTCAGGGGAGGGTGCCTTACTCACCAAACAAGGACTGTATTTAGGTACGCAACAACCCAAACGGATCATTGATTGGCGAGTGTATATCAACTCGTTTGACACGGACCAAGTGACGATCAAAGATGGAACGTTTATTGACTTTTTAGGTCCTCATCAGACACTAGTCAGTACGAGTGCTCGAGTGGTCTATGGACCCAGCGTTTCCAACCCAACGTATGTCGAGCAAGTACCGATCGTTTTAAATAGTGACGGCTCCTTTGAAATTCCTTTGCGGGATACAGAGGAACGGATCTACATTACCTACAAAACAGAAACGGATGGTTCATTGGAACAATATACCAATCGGGGCATCCTTGATGCTTTGGTCAATGATGTGCCAAGAACAAGCAGTATTACTGGCTATACGCCACGCTATGGTGGCGGTGGTGGCGGAACCGGTGAACCAGGGGAGTCCAGCAGCACGGAACCAAGTAGTGAAAGCAGTACGAGTAGTAGTACGGAACCAAGTAGCGAAAGCAGCACTAGTAGTACTACGGAACCAAGTAGTGAAAGCAGCACTAGTAGCAGCACGGAACCAAGTAGCGAAAGCAGCACAAGTAGTAGCACGGAACCAAGTAGCGAAAGCAGCACAAGTAGTAGTACGGAACCAAGTAGCGAAAGCAGTACAAGTAGTAGTACGGAACCAAGTAGTGAAAGTAGCACCAGCAGTAGCACGGAACCAAGTA
>NZ_NGLH01000001.1:1471497-1498496 GCF_002140635.1 Enterococcus sp. 3G6_DIV0642
ACGGAACCAAGTAGTGAAAGTAGCACCAGCAGTAGCACGGAACCAAGTAGCGAAAGCAGTATGATTAGTAGTTCAGAATCAAATAACGGGAGTAGTTCTAGTAATAATGGAGCGATTACACATCAAAGTTCAACCCCTGGGAACATGCAGGTATCCCAATCAAATAATTTGCATAATCAATCAGAAAAACAGCAGTTTCCTCAAACGAATGAATCGTCTAATCATTTATGGATTGCAATAGGAATGGTTTTAGCAGGATGCGCATTGAAGTTAAGTTGGAGTAAATTTATCAGGTAGATAGAAACTGAAATTTTGGAGGCAGTTTTTTTACTTGGAAGAATAATTAATAAAGACTTATTTAAAGGGAAGATGCCATTTTATTGGGTCTTTCCTTTTTTTTTCGGCGCATGTTTTCTCTGAGAATTTATTATAATTTCCTTATCAAGTTATCTTGAAATATTCATTTAGGAAGTGAGGAAATGAGAAAACTGGTTGGAATTGTGTTGATTTTGCTGTTAGCGGGATTATTGCTGCTGGTGTTTGGCTTCGATCATACTTCAGCAAAAGAACGAGCCGGAGGGAATTTATCGTTTTCTGTTCAAACGAATCGAGTGATCTATGATGAAGCCTTGAAAGTCATTACGATCCCGGTACGGCCGAACAAAACGCTGACTTCACAAAACGTTTGTATCCGTTTAACTTATGGTTGGGATGGCAATGGACACAGTGAAAAGGTGATTGGTGAAACGTATCTAACAAATGTCGATTGGTTTTCAGGTGTTGAAAACTACTTAAGGATCTATGCTGAGATGGCCATCGATGAGATCAAAAGTGTGGATAAAGTAGATTTAATTGTGATTTATGACGGTGAAACAACGATTACTGAAAACTTGAAGCCTAGTCAATGGCAGGTAATAACACCCCCGAGCTCTAGTGAGACCACGAACTCTGAGATAAGCGCAAGCTCTAAGGTGTCTGAAGAAACAAGCTCTTCCTTTAGTAGTATCGAACCGAAATTTAGCGACTCTCAATCGACGGATCCAAGGACTTCTACTACGGAAAACACAAGTCAGGATTCTCAAAGTATCGAAAGTAGTCACAATGCAAGTGAGTCAGAAAACTTCAACACCCAACCAGTTAGTGAGAGTGAATCGACTCATATAACTAGGAGTCGAGAAACCACCGCAACAACAGGAACAACGACCGTTAGTGAAGCGGCATCTGAGAATCTTTCAGATTCAGAAACGAAACCAAACAAATTACCGCCTAACCAAAGTCAGTCAAGCAAGCGAAGTGTTTCCTCCGATGATCCCGCAGGCAAACAACTCGCTAAAGCATCGTCTTCAGTGAAAATGGAACAGGAACAACCTACGGAGACAAGCAGTGCTAAGGAGGTCAATGGAGCCGTACTACCGAAAACCGGCAGCAAAAATACGAGTATTCGCTATTTACTCTTTGGTCTAGGCGTGGTTATCCTTACTGTCTTCCTTTACTGGCTGAATCGAAAGTTATTTTCTGATGAGAGGCAGTAAAGAAAAAAGCCGAGGATAATGAGAGAATTGATACCCCACGATTGGAATTTTCTTCCCCAGAAAGCACAATCACGTTTTGTTTTACCGTTTTTAACAAAAAGTCTGACGATCATTTTGAGGCGTCAGACTTTTTTTAAGAAAATATACAGATAACGAAAGGAAAATTTGTTAAAAGTGATTTGACAGAAAAGAGCGCACGGTGGTACGATCACCAAACACTGCCAGCTTAGAATTTTGTAAGATGACAAATTTAGGATAAAAACAGCGTTTGCTGATTATACGAGCGAGGGAAATTTCATGTTACAGGCACTTTTGGATACGACAGAAAAACAAATTTATGCGTTTCTAAGTTATTGTTACGAAACGAACAAGAAAGACTATACAATTAAAGAGCTCTCAGGTGTTTTTGATAGGAAAACCAACAAAATGCAGTCGATCGTTCAGCAAGTAGAGGTGTTTCGTGCACGCTATCCTCAGTTTACTTTGACCTATGATCGGCTGGAAAAAGAAGTGTCGATTGCTTTTTCTCCACGATTTCTATTGAGCCAAGCCTATAGTGTATTGTTGCAGGGAACCGTTGGGTTTATCTTGCTAGATGCACTCTTTCAGGGGGATTATCATTCCCTTGAACAACTCAGCCACAAAACCTTTAGCAGTCCCCGCACGATTCAACGAAAATTGCAGGAGTTAAATCATGTTTTGGCGAACTATCATTTGTCCTATAGTTTAAAAAAAGGTGATCCTTTGGCAGGTGATGAATATGCGATCCGCTATTTTTATCATCTTACCTATTGGCAAATTTTTGATGAGAAGGACTCACAAGTCTTGGCATCGATCAAGGAGAAAGAGCAGGCTGAAGCGTTGTTTGAAACCCATGCTTCTTATATGAGAAAAATCGATATCGATAAATTTCTTCATCTATTCGCTATCTCCGTGCAAAGAATCCATCAAAAGCATCCGCTTTCGTTTTTACCAAACGAAGTACTTACCTTTGAGCACCCATTAATTGAAAAAAAACAGTTTGATCAGGTCTTTTTGAACCCATTGTTTCACAGGAATCATCTGCCGTTTTCTGAAATTTCGGAGGTTGAACGCAGCTTCTTGTATTATATGTTTGGGGTAATGAACACCTATCTTGAGGAGGATCTCGATGCTGCTAACATCTCGTGGCTGACTCAGCCAAAGTACCAGCAAGAAGCGCAGCTCGTTGAAAAACTAGCCGTGTATTTTCGGTTGACGTTTACAGAAGCCGAAAAAAACTATTTACTGGTTAATCTGGTCATGATCCATTCCGCCTCTGGCAGTTTTGGTACGCGACAAAAAAGCGATAGTTTTGGCAAAACAACCGACGAGCAAGAGCTGCAAGCCGCTTTTCCAGTGCTTTATCCAACCATGAAACGGTTTTTTTTGGAAGCGACTGTTTCTTTACCAGCGTTGCGTAGATTACTGCAAATGAATGATCGCTTGATTTTCCAATACTGTATGTTACTGAGAGTTATTTTTATCAAATATGAACAGCCGGTCACGTTCTCGATCCATTCGAAATACGGAAAAACGCAAGAGCTTTGGATCAAGAACCGCTTGATGAATGCCACGCATCGAGCGATGGCCCATTATTCGCTGTCTCAAAAACCAGATTTGGTGATCAGCGATTATCCGATCCATCAGGAATTTTCCGAGGAAGAACAGCCTTACCTCTTTTATTGGAATGGTCACCCAAGCGCAAAGGAGTGGAAACAGCTCAAGCAAGTGATCAAACAGATCAGAAGTGCCAAGAACAAGGCAGCGTTCGCCCAACTGGCATTCACCCAAACGGAGTGACCCCGCTATAAGATCGAGTAAATAGAACTTATAATTATGCCAAGCGTTTGACTAGCAGCAATAGGGCAAACGTGAAAAGCAACAGGGATACAGGAAGTTGTCAAGAAGCAAAAACAGGAGCATCGATGTTCCTTTTTCACTTCTTGACTTTTTTTTACAGAGATGGCATGGTATACATATTATCATAACGTTTTTTATTTAAAATCGTTGCAGAAATGGTGTTAGGAAGAAGGGGTAACTTTGACAGAAGTATTAGCACTGCAAAATGTTTCCAAATTGATTGGAACCAAACGAATCATTGATGATGTTTCCTTTGTGGTGGACCAAGGACAAGTCGTTGGTTTATTAGGGCCCAATGGGGCTGGGAAGACGACGATCATCCGAATGATCGTTGGCTTGATGAAGCACAACACAGGATCGATTGCCATTATGGGAAATTTATTGGATTCTTCTTTTAAAACAGCGATTGCCTCAGTCGGAGCGATCGTTGAGAATCCTGAGTTTTATAATTATATGACCGGTTATGAGAATTTGATGCAGTATCAACGTATGGCGAAGAAAAAAGGCACAGCCTCTGAGCTAGAAGCCCTGATCCGTCAGGTGCATTTAGAAGGACATATCCATCAAAAAGTCAAAACTTATTCTTTAGGGATGCGTCAGCGTTTAGGTGTTGCCCAGGCGCTGGTCCATCAACCAGATCTATTAGTTTTAGATGAGCCGATGAATGGTCTGGATCCTAAAGGCATGCGGGAGTTTCGGGAAATGATTCTTTCTTTGCGAGCAAAAGGGGTCTCTGTTTTAGTTTCCAGTCATCAGTTAAGCGACATCGAGCAAATTGCGGATCATTTGATCGTGGTGCAAAAAGGAAAAGTCACCCATCAAGTAGCAATGGCAGAGTTGAAAGCAGAGAAAAATGTGTTGATCATCAAAACCGATGATAACTTGCAAACAGAAGCACTGTTAAAAGCTTCCTTTGACGTCGAGGTCTTGCACGTAGAAGACGAATTGCACGTCACGCTGCAAACAGATCAGCGTTCTGAAATCGCTGCAGCGATCGTGACGGCGGGTATCGGCTTAAAAGAACTACGGACAAAGCAATCTTCTTTGGAAGATACATTCTTGGCTTGGACCGAAGAAGGAGGTTTGTAAGCATGCTGACATTGATTAAAAATGAATGGATCAAATTAACCAAAAAGCGTTCTACTTGGATCATGCTGCTTTTATTGGTTTTAATGACGTTTGGCTTGACCTATGTTGTACGCTTAGGTAGTCCAGAAATTGGTGCCAATGATTTATTTGCTTCTTTAAGCGATATGACGTCGTTCTTAAACTTATTTGTAGTGATTGTGGCGGCTTCTTCAGTGGCGGAAGAGTTTAGTCGAGGAACGATCAAGTTCTTATTGATTCGGCCTTTTTCCAGAAGCCAAATCTTAGCAGCAAAAGCCATCAACACGTTTTTATTTGCGCTTTTAGGGACTGCTGTTTTACTCATCAGTAGTTTAGCAGCTGCCAATTTATTTTTAGCAGCTGAATCACCTTTTGCTGCTACTGGCTACAACGGGTTAGCGGCGATTCTCGTTGCCCTTGTTTTTGCGGGAACCAACTTGCTATTGATCGTCTTTTATATTGCACTGACCATCTTTATCTCAGCCGTGATTCGCTCCCAAAGCTTGGCGGTAGGCTTAGGCTTGGGTATGTTGTTTGGAAGCAGCATCATCAACTCGATCATGCTTTTTGCGCAAGAAAAATACCCATGGCTGAAGTGGAATCCATTTAATTTTATGAATATCAAAGAGCAGATACCGAGTTTATTAAATAGTCCTGACATGCAGATGACTGCTTTTGATCCGGGATTGGGCTATTGGGAAATGGCGATTGGGATCCTTGTTTACAGTGTTTTAATCTACCTTTTAACAAATTGGTTATTCAACAAAAGAGATGTCGCATTAAGTTGAGGAGACGAGTGAAAGTTTTTGGATAAATCCAGCTTTCACTCTTTCTTTTTGTGTTTTTTTCTAGTAAAATGATTCATTGAGAGTACAAGAGAAAGGAGAGTTTTCGAATGGTTAGTGTAGGAATCGTAATCGTGATCGCTGTTGTTGCAGCATTACTAGGCGCTGTCGGCGGCTTCTTTTTGGCGCGTAAATATATGCAAGATTATCTAAAGAAAAATCCTCCCGTTAATGAGGATATGCTTCGCTCGATGATGATGTCAATGGGTCAAAAACCTTCTGAGAAAAAAATTCGTCAGATGATGCAGCAAATGAAAAACCAAAAGTAGGGTTTTTTCTAAAAAGCGGGCTGATTTTATCAGCTCGCTTTTTATTGCGGCAAAACGCAGCAACGAATCAAAAATGTCCCCAGGGTACTTTTTCTATTTATGTTCTGTAAATAGCGGGGAAGCAATCGAATCTGAATCCAATGAATATTCGGAAAAATCGCAAAATTTAGGCAACAGGTCATAAAGAAATGGAGAGTGTTATGTCAATATTTAGGAAGTTAGGTTGGTTTTTTAAACAAGAAAAGAAACATTATTTGTTAGGCGTAGGCTCTTTAGTCTTGGTCGCCTTGGTACAGTTGGCCCCTCCCAAAGTTATCGGGATCATCATCGATGAGATTGCGGAAAAAGAGATCTCGATGCAGACGATCTTTTTTTGGGTCATGATCTTGATTGCTTCAGCCATCGCTCAATACGTGTTTCGTTTTGTCTGGCGAACGCATATCTGGGGCAGTGCCGCTCGGCTAGAAAAAACGTTACGCAGACAGCTATTTGCACATTTTACAAGGATGGATCAGTTGTTTTATCAAAAGCATCGGACAGGTGATTTGATGGCCCATGCCACCAATGACTTGAATGCCATCCAAAATGTGGCAGGGGCAGGGATCTTGACCTTTGCCGATTCCTTCATCTCGGGAGGGGCAACCATCATTGCGATGGTTCTCTTTATCGACTGGCGGTTAACGATCATTGCTCTATTGCCGCTGCCTTTCTTAGCAGTCATGGCACGGGTTCTTGGTAGCAAACTGCATGATGCGTTTCGTGACTCGCAAGAAGCATTTTCTTCCATCAACGACAAAGCCCAAGAAAGTATTACTGGGATGAAAGTCATCAAAACCTTTGGACAGGAAAAAGAGGACATCGCTGATTTTCAAACCAAAATCGACCATGCCATCATCAAAAACCGCAAAGTCAATTTTCTGGATGCCTTGTTTGATCCGTTTATTACGATCATCATCGGAATCTCCTATGTGCTAACGATCATCGTCGGCGGCAATTATGTTATGGACGGTACCATCTCGATCGGTCAATTGGTATCCTTCATCAGTTATATCGGTATGTTAGTTTGGCCGATGTTTGCCATCGGACGTCTGTTTAATGTGCTGGAACGAGGCAATGCTAGTTATGATCGGGTTGCCGAATTGTTGGCGGCCAAGACCCATATCATTGAAGCCAAAGATGCGGTCGATGCCCCAGCCCAAGGAACGGTTGACGTTCAAATCAATGATTTTCACTATCAAGGAGATGATTTTGCCCTGCAAGACATCCACTTTACTTTGCCTGCCGGGCAAACACTTGGTGTCGTCGGGAAAACTGGTGCTGGAAAAACCTCTTTGATGAAGCTTTTGTTGCGAGAGTATGATTCATTTGATGGAGCGATCACCTTCGGGGGCATCGACAGCAAGCAATACTCCTTGAATGCTCTTTTGGGTTCGATCGGTTATGTTCCGCAAGATCATTTCTTATTTTCTATGACGATTCGAGACAATATCCGCTTTGCGCAACCACGGGCTTCTCAAGCAGAAGTGGAAGCAGCTGCTGGATTGGCAGTGATCCACGAGGATATCAGTCAGTTTCCTGAAGGGTACGAAACGATGGTGGGGGAACGTGGTGTTTCTCTTTCTGGTGGACAAAAACAGCGTTTATCCATTGCCCGTGCTTTGATCACTGATCCAGAATTATTGATTTTAGATGACGCCCTTTCAGCAGTAGATGCCAAAACAGAAGAAGCTATTTTACAACAGTTGCGGACGTTCCGTCAGAATAAAACAACGATCATTGCTGCCCACCGCCTAAGCAGTGTCAAGCACGCAGAAGAAATTCTCGTGATCGACAATGGGAAAATCAGTGAACGCGGGACCCATGAACAATTATTGGCTGCAAATGGCTGGTATAAAAAAATGTGGGACAAACAGCAACTAGAAGCCAAAATCGAAGGGAGTGAAGCCTAATGCAAGAATCAGAATGGAGCAAATCGATTCCCTTTAAAGAGCAAAAAAACATCATCAAACGAATGTTTCTTTTTGCCAAGCCATTTCGAAAAACCTTCTATGCAGCGATCTTTTTTGCTTTTGTGCTATCGATCGTCAATATCCTGTTGCCTTTGATCATTCAAACCTTTATGGATAATTATTTGACCAATCAAACGGCGACCCAGCAAGTCATTTATTTCTTTGCTGCATTGTATTTCTTTGGGGTGTTGGTAAAAGCTGTGATTTGGTTTTTCCAATGGTTCCTTTATTCGATGGGTTCTTTAAAAACCTATCAGTATATTCGAGCAAAATTATTTGAAAAATTGCATAGTCTTGGGATGCGCTATTTCGATCAGACGCCAGCGGGTTCAATCGTTTCACGGGTCAGTAACGACACAGAAACGTTGTATGAATTTTGGTATGTCTTCTTGATGGTATTGACAGGAATTTTTGCGGTGGTTTCTTCTTTTGCCGCCATGTTCCGCATCAACGTCAAAATTGCCTTACTGAACTTGATTTTTCTGCCAATACTAATGGTAGTCATCTGGTATTATCAAAAATTCAGCTCTCGTATCTATCGTCAAATGCGGGAAAAACTGAGTCAGCTGAATACGAAATTGAATGAATCGATTTCTGGTATGCAAATCATTCAGCAATTCCGTCAAGAGGCGCGGCTGAATGAAGAATTCGAAGCGACCAACGATGATTATTTGAAAACTAGATACGCTATGATCCGCACGAATGCGCTGCTATTATCACCAATCATTAGTTTGTTGTATGCCTTAGCGATCGCCTTGTCGTTAACGGTCTTTGGGTTTGATGCCTTAGAATCGCCCATTGAAGTCGGGTTGATTTTCGCCTTTACGACCTATATTCAAGGATTTTTTAATCCCATGACACAGATGATGGATTTTCTCAGCGTCTTTACTGATGGGATGGTCGCCGGCAGCCGTATTCTAAAGATTATGGATAACGAAGAATACACGCCGCAGCAAAACCCCGATGCTAGTCAAACCATTACCAAAGGGAAAATCGAATTTCGCGATGTCAGTTTTTCCTATGATGGTAAAAACAACGTATTGAATCATATTTCTTTCATCGCCTATCCAGGTGAGACCGTGGCTTTAGTCGGTCACACAGGAAGTGGCAAGAGCTCGATCATCAATGTGTTGATGCGTTTTTATGAATTCGGGGAAGGGCAAATTTTGATCGATGATCAAGATATCCGCGACTTCACGATGGAAGAGCTTCGGAAAAAAGTTGGACTCGTATTGCAAGATGCTTTCATGTTTTATGGGGACATCGCTGACAATATCCGCTTATTGAATCAGGACATTCGTGAAGAACAGATCGAAGCAGCAGCAAAATTTGTTCAAGCAGATGCCTTTATTCAAAAACTACCTGGTAAATACCACGCCAAAGTGATTGAACGGGGCGCCAGCTATTCAAGCGGGCAGCGGCAATTGATTTCCTTTGCCCGCACCATGGTGACCGATCCGAAAGTGCTAGTCTTGGATGAGGCGACTGCCAATATCGATACTGAAACAGAAGGACTGATCCAAGAAGGGTTGGCAAATATGCGTCAAGGGCGAACCACGATCGCGATCGCCCATCGATTGTCTACCATCCGCGATGCCGAGTTGATTTTGGTGCTTGATAAAGGCTCGATCGTCGAACGAGGCACCCATGATGAACTTTTGGCTCAAAAAGGGTTGTATGCCGATATGTACCGTTTGCAGGCAAGTGAAGTTTAATAGTTTTGATAGTAACGCTAACCTTAAAGACTTTCGTTTTTAAGGTTTTTTTGTACGAAAAAAGAAAGAAGGGATGAAAATAAAAATAACGAACAACGATTGACAGCGCTTTCTACCTTTGCTATGATAAAGATAATAAAACTGGTTCTAATGGATAGTGATTGTTGATTTTAAACAAGCTAAACCTGATGAAGCTGCGGTATTTGCGCTGCTTTCATGAGGTTTTTTCTGTGTTGACTGTTGGCTCAGCAATAAAGACAAGCAATGAACCATATCCGCAATGATAAAGTAAGTGGGGGTAGGACATGAAAATCAGTAAAGTGTTAAACAATAATGTTGTGATCACTACCGATCAAAGTCAAAACGAGATTATTGTTATGGGGCGGGGGATTGCATTTAAGAAAAAAGTGGGAGATGAAATTTCTTCAGAAACGGTCGATAAAGTGTATCGCTTAGAAAATCAGACGATCTTATCTCAATTTCAAGAGCTGCTTGCTGACTTACCATTGGAATATCTTGAATTATCCAATGAGATCATTGAGTATGCTCGGCGAGAATTGTCATCCCCAATCAATGATTCCATTTACATCTCGTTGACGGATCACATGCACTGTGCCATTGAACGATCGAAAAAAGGAATGACGGTCAAAAATGTTTTATTGTGGGATATCAAGCGTTTTTTCCCCGATGAGTACCAAATAGGCTGCAAAACAGTAGAGAAAATCAAAGAACATTACGGGATTCAGCTGCCAGATGACGAAGCTGGCTTTATTGCTCTGCATCTGGTCAATGCGCAAACTGAGAATGGTGACCAAGGCAATATTGCTGAACTAACCCAAACGATGCAAGACATCATAAACATTGTTAAATATTTTTTCAAAACAACCTTTGATGAAGAGTCCGTTTATTTTTATCGCTTCACTACGCATTTGAAATTTTTTGTTTCAAGAATGCAAAACCATACTACTCATGTGGATGAAACCGATGAAGATCTTTTGGCTATGGTCAAAGTGAAGTACCGAAATGCGTATCAATGCGTACAAAAAATCGCTGAGCTATTAGAAAATCAGTATCAGTATCAAATGTCCAGTGACGAAAGTTTGTATTTAACGATTCATATTGCCAGACTTGTGCAAAAAAATCGTTGATTGAAAAAAAACAAGAAAGGAGAAGGATTTTTTGATTCATGAGAAGGTGTCGAAAAAGAAAAATTTCTTCGCAATGATTCTTATCAAACGTCAGCTTCAAGACATCTGACCATGTAGCAAGAAATCAAAAAAAAGAAAACATTTTGGATAGTGACATTCAGTTGGCTAAACCTTCAATACAAAAAAATTGGAGGAATCAAAAATGGGAAAATATCGTGAATTAGCAGAAAAAATCGTAGCAAATGTTGGTGGGAAAGAGAACATCAATAGCTTGACGCATTGTATCACACGACTGCGTTTTAAATTAAAGGATGAAGGTGTCGCAAATGATGAAGTCTTAAAGAACATGGATGGGGTCGTGACGGTCATGAAGAGTGGCGGTCAATACCAGGTGGTTATCGGAAACCATGTACCTGATGTCTATGCAGAAGTGATTGATGTAGCAGGAATCAGTGGTGATGCTGAAGAAACAGCTTCAGGTGGCAACTTGTTTGATCGTTTGATCGATATTTTGAGCGGCTGCTTCCAACCCTTCTTAGGGGCTTTGTGTGCGGCGGGGATGATCAAAGGACTAAACGCACTGTTGCTTTTTATTGGTACAACAGGCTTGATCGATTATACAACAACGACTGGTACCTATGTGATGTTCAATGCGATCGGCGATTCGATCTTCATGTTTATGCCAGTGATTTTAGGGTATACGTCAGCGAAAAAGTTTCGCTTAAATCCAATGGTGGGAATCGTGATCGGGTCAGCGCTTTGTTACCCAACGATTCAAGGATCTGCTTTGCAAGCCGCATTTCTTGCAGGCGCTGGCGAGGGAGCTGCTGCACCGTATAGCTTGTTAGGCTTGCCTGCGTACGAAACGTTTTTAGGAATTCCGTGGGTTGGCGCAACGTATACTAGCAGTGTGGTGCCGGTCATCTTTATCATTGCCTTTGCTGCGCAAGTTCAAAAATTTGCGAAAAAAATCATTCCTTCTGTTGTCCAAACGTTCTTAGTGCCGTTCTTGGTTCTCTTGATTGCATTGCCAATTGGGTTTTTGGTGATTGGACCTGTAATCAGTATGTTGACGGACCTTTTGAGCTCAGGATTTGAAGCGTTGATGGACTTCTCACCAGTTGCCTATGGCTTGTTGCTAGGTTTTTTCTGGCAAGTATTGGTTATTTTCGGTCTTCACTGGTCAGTTGTTCCGCTACACATTATGCAAATCACGCAACTTGGTTATAGTCAGATTTTGGTAGCTACGTTTGGTGCCAGCTTTGCTCAAACAGCCGTAGTGATGGCGATGTACTTTAAACTGAAAGATAAAAAACTGAAAGCACTATGTCCACCAGCTATTATCTCAGGGCTTTTCGGTGTAACGGAGCCAGCGATTTATGGGATCACGTTACCGAAAAAAATGCCGTTCTTCTACTCAATGATCGGTGGTGCGGTCGCAGGTGCCTTCTTGATGATCAATGGAACAACGAGCTACACCTCTGGTGGGTTAGGGGTCTTTGGCATTTTCAACTACATCACTCCAGAAGGCGACGCTGGTGGCATGTGGTTCTCTGTCTTCGGAATCTTGATCGCTGCAGCGATTGGCTTTGGTTTGACCATGGCTTTCTGGAAAGATGATGCAGTGGAAGAAGAAATCGCAGAAGGACAACCAGCGATGACTGTTCGAAAAGAAGTGATCACTTCTCCAGTGGAAGGAACGATCGCGCCACTAAGCAGTGCCAAAGATGAAGCTTTTGCTCAAGGAGTGCTAGGAAAAGGCATCCTGATCCATCCATCAAAAGGCGAAGTCGTGGCTCCTTTTGATGGTACAGTGATGACATTGTTCCCAACCAAACATGCCATCGGGTTGATTTCTGAGAATGGTTTAGAACTTTTGATCCATATTGGTTTGGATACTGTTCAATTGAATGGTGAGTTCTTTGAAGCGCATGTGAAGCAAGGCGATAAAGTCACTCGTGGGCAAAAATTGATCAGCTTTGATAAAGATGCATTGATCAAAGCAGGATTCAATATTGAGACCCCAGTGCTAGTGACCAACTCAGCGGATTATTTGGATATCATCGAGTCTGACAAACGAGAAGTTGGTTGTTCCGATGATTTGATCACGGCTTTAGTTTAGGAAACATTTTCCTGCAAAACAGCTATATAAGGATAAAAGCGATCGGTCGTGAAGGCGCGATCGCTTTTTGACAGTCATTTAATTGGGAAACAGTGAGTCCTTATAATGAAGGTTTTTATCATAGGTTGGTTCAGCGATTATCGTTGATGAAGTGGGGCGCTTATCATACGCCATCCCAATATCGATCAAATGCTGCAGATTTTTCTCATAGTGCTCCGAAAAGACGACTGCATACAACAAATCTAGCAAGTAGCAAACTGAGGTATTGATCGTAAAATTCGCGATCTTTGAATAAAGCCTTTCTCTTGTTGTGATATTTAAGACACAATCGCTTAATTTCGCTAACGCATTCTCGCCAATACTAGTCATCCCAATGATGGAGACCTGCCGTTCGGCGAGGATCTTACCGATTTCTTTAACCATTTTGTTTTCACCTGTGTAAGAAATCAAAATCGCGGTCGTATCGGAGGTACAGTTGGATGCCTCATAGGCACTTTCGCCGAAGGTATCGCAGACGTGGATACTTTTTCCTAAACGCCGCATCTTCAAAACAAAGTCTTGAGAAATCAAGGTGTTGGCATTGCTGGCGAAAATCCTGATATGGTTGGCATTGAGCAACGATTGTTTCGCTTTTTGTAATTCATCATGATGGATCAAGGAAAGCGTATCTTCGATCGTTGTTTGTTCAAGCTTTGCCAACTTTTTGGCGATGGTCATAATACCGTCATGGGAAGAGAAGGGAAAGTTCGCATCCACATCGGTAAAATGGCTGCTCATATATGTTTGCTCTTCCACAAAGGCCGTTTTTAAGTCGAGCCAACCATTGAAGCCTAATTTTTTTGCGATCCGAATAAAAGTAGAAGGATGAACATAGGTTTTTTCAGATAATTCCTTGATGGTTTGATCCGCCATCGCGGTCGGATTGGCTAATAAATAATCAATCAACGATCGTTCGGCGGGTGCTAGTTTGATTTGGCGCATTTTTTCTTGTAACAACATGGTATATATGCTCCTTTTTACATTTTTTTATGATTATTTGTAAATGGTTTTTACAGAAAATCGTTTTTATTCAGTACCTAGCGAATCGTTTACATCCTAATTATTCCTTATTTGATGCTCTTTGTAAATCTTTTTTACAAAACACATGCAAGAAGAAGCGAGATTTGCAAACGCTTTTTCTAAATAGGCTATTTACATTGAATCAAATGTTTTTATGAATGATAATAAGAATGTAAATAAAATAGCAAAGGAGCAATACAATGACAAAAGGAATTAAAATTGCAACCATTGGTGGCGGCAGCAGCTATACCCCGGAGTTAATGGAAGGCTTTATCAAACGCTATGAAGAATTGCCGATTCGTGAGATTTGGCTAGTAGATATCGAAGCAGGAAAAGAAAAATTAGCAATCGTTGGTGCGATGGCACAACGGATGTGGGATGCGTCACCCTACGATGTAAAAATCCACATGACATTGGATCGAGAAGAAGCGTTAAAAGATGCTGATTTCGTTACGACTCAATTCCGAGTAGGATTGCTGAATGCCCGTATCAAAGATGAACGAATTCCTGCCTATTACGGCATGATTGGTCAAGAAACCAACGGCCCTGGTGGTATGTTCAAAGCGTTTCGTACGGTTCCAATCATTCTTGAAATCGTTGAAGACATGAAACGCTTGTGTCCCGATGCCTGGTTGATCAACTTTGCGAATCCAAGCGGTATGGTGACTGAAGCAATCGTGCGTTACGGAAAATGGGACAAAGTCATCGGGTTGTGTAACGTGCCTGTCATGGCAACGATGGTTGAACCTGCGTTGCTTGGCAAAGAACCTGACGAATTGATTTACAAATTTGCAGGATTGAACCACTTTCACTGGCACAAAGTTACCGACTCACACGGCAATGACGTTACGATGGACATTATTGATAAAATGTATGAAGAAGACAATGGCTTACCGAAGAATATCTTTGATGTACCATTTTACAAAGAACAGCTGGAACAAATGAAGATGATTCCTTGCGGGTATCACCGTTATTACTATCGTCAAGAAGAAATGTTGAATCATGCGATCGAAGAGTACAAGACTGTCGGTACACGCGCACAGCAAGTGAAACAAACCGAAGCCGAATTGTTTGAGTTGTACAAAGATCCTGAATTAGATCATAAACCAGAACAGCTGCAAAAACGTGGTGGTGCTTACTACTCAGATGCAGCGTGTGAAACGATTGCTTCCATTTATGCTAATAAAAATACCCAAATCGTCGTTTCAACCAAAAATGAAGGCGCCGTTCCAGATCTTCCTGCCGATTGCGTAGTCGAAGTAACAGCTTACGTTGGCGGACAAGGGGCTAGAAATGTTGCCTTTGGTGAGTTACCGACAGCTGAAAAAGGTTGGTTACAGGTAATGAAAGCAATGGAATTATTAACGATCGAAGCAGCTGTGACGGGGGATTACAATATCGCATTACAAGCCTTCACCATCAACCCATTGGTTCCATCAGGTGATACGGCAAAACGTGTCATGGACGAACTGTTTATTGCCCACAAAGATCACTTGCCTAAATTTAAGGAAACGATCGCACGTCTTGAAAAAGAAGGCGTAGAAGTACAAGATGAAGTAGCCCGCGAACTTGATCGCGAACTAGTTAAATAAAGAGAAAGTAGGAAAGAAACATGGCATTTAGAAAAGACTTTTTATGGGGCGGCGCAACAGCTGCCAATCAATGTGAAGGAGGCTACCAAGAAGGCGGACGCGGCTTGGCAAACGTTGACGTGGTACCGATCGGCAAAGATCGTTTTCCAGTCATTACTGGTCAAATGAAAATGTTCGATTTTGATGACGAACATTTCTACCCAGCAAAAGAAGCGATCGATATGTATCATCGCTACAAAGAAGACATCGCGCTATTTGGCGAAATGGGCTTTAAAACCTACCGTTTGTCGATCGCTTGGAGTCGGATTTTCCCTAAAGGGGATGAAACAGAACCAAATGAAGACGGCTTGAAGTTCTATGAAGATCTTTTCAAAGAATGCCACAAATATGGGATCGAACCATTAGTAACGATCACTCACTTTGATTGCCCAATGCATTTAGTTGAAAAATACGGGGCATGGCGTTCTCGTGAATTAGTCGGATTCTATGAAAACTTGTGTAACGTGATTTTCAACCGTTACAAAGGATTAGTAAAATACTGGTTGACCTTCAACGAAATCAACATGATTCTCCATGCGCCATTTATGGGAGCAGGTCTTTACTTTGAAGAAGGCGATAACGTTGAGCAAGTGAAATACCAAGCGGCTCACCATGAGCTATTGGCCTCTGCGATCGCAACGAAAATCGCTCATGAAGTCGATCCTGAGAACAAAGTAGGCTGTATGTTAGCTGCTGGCGCATACTATCCATATACAAGCAAACCAGAAGATGTCTGGGAATCACGCAAAGCAGATCGCGAAAACTATTTCTTTATTGATGTTCAATCACGTGGGGAATATCCACAATATGCGCTGAAAGAAATGGAACGCAATGGGATCGAAATCAAAATGGAAGAAGGCGACCTTGAGCTGTTGAAAGCTCACACCGTAGACTTTATTTCCTTCTCTTACTATTCTTCACGCGTATCGACCACGGACGCTGAGTTATTAGAACAAACGGCTGGCAATATTTTTGCCTCTGTGAAAAACCCATACTTGGAAGCAAGTGAGTGGGGGTGGCAGATTGATCCACTTGGTTTGCGGATCACGATGAATGACATTTATGATCGCTACCAAAAACCATTGTTCATCGTTGAAAATGGCTTAGGAGCTGTGGATACACCAGATGCAGATGGCTATGTGGAAGATGATTACCGCATTCAATATTTGGCAGAACATATTCAAGCAATGAAAGATGCGGTTGAACAAGATGGTGTCGACTTATTGGGTTACACGACTTGGGGTTGTATCGATTTAGTTTCAGCTGGAACAGGTGAAATGAAAAAACGCTATGGTTTCATTTATGTGGACCGTGACAATGAAGGAAACGGCACCTTGAAACGAACAAAGAAAAAATCATTTGATTGGTACAAACAAGTGATTGCTTCAAACGGTGAAGATTTATCGAATAACTAATCATAAGAAGCTGCAGTTGATCCCTTAGAGAAATCTAAGTAGATCAACTGCAGTTTTTTTAAAGTCTTTTTAAAAAACTTTTTAACAAATGATTTCTATAAGTAGAAATGGCTGCTCAGAGATTTTTGATAACCGACAATTAGAGTACTGTAAAATGTTTGCGTTGAAGCAAGTGCAAAAAAGGCGACCTTAAGGATGACATGTTTTGTCCTTGAGGTCGCCTTTATCAGTTTTTTTAAAGAACTTTTTCGATTTCTGGAATCATTTTTTGAGGATTAGTTTGTGGAGCAAAACGCTCAACGACTTTACCTTGGCGGTCCACCAAGAATTTCGTAAAATTCCACTTAATGGCTTTGCCTAGTGTACCCGGTGCTTCTTCTTCCAAATAGCGAAACAAGGGATCTGCGTCTTTGCCATTGATCACCGTTAACTTGTGCATCGGAAAGTCGACACCATAGGTGGTTCGGCAAGCGGCTGCGGCTTCTTCGGCTGACCCGACTTCTTGTTTGAACTGATCAGAAGGAAACCCTAAAACGACCAACCCTTGGTCTTTATAAGTTTCATAAAGACCTTGTAATTCTTTGAACTGCGGGCTCAACCCGCACTTCGTAGCTGTATTGACGATCACTAGCGGTTGACCTTCGTATTTTGCTAGCGAATAAGTTTCGCCATTTTCCAATGTTGCTTGGTAGTCATAGATTGACATAGCAAACGCTCCTTTTAATGTAAATCGTAGTCGATAGCTTCTGAGACAAGTATAGAGCAAAGTCTTCAAAAAAACCAAGCAAACTTCTTGGCGCATTTTATTTTTTATGGAAAACAAAAAAGTCCAGCAGTCACCGAGACCGCTGGACTTTAATTATGCTTCTGGCAATACTTCGGGTTCTGTTTCTTGTGGATGAACGACAGATTTAGTTTTCCATACCCCAGAATGCCAGCGATAGATCATTAAGACACTGCGCAATGCTTCGTCAATGGCATAAGCGATCCAAACGCCGATCAAGCCAAATTTCAAGACGATGGCAAGTGAGTAGGAAAACGGTAAGCTGATGACCCATAGAACAATTAGGCTGCAGATCAATGGGAACTTCACGTCACCACTTGCATTTAATGAACCAACTAGGATCATATTGACTGCACGCGCTGTTTCTAAGACGATCTCTACTAAAAAGACACCTTTAGCAATCTCGATTACTTCGGTATTGGAAGTAAAGATCCCCATGATCGGTTCAATAAATAGATAGGTCAATAAGCAGATCGTTACCGAGGCGATGATCCCGATCACCATCGTGCGCATGCCTCGCTGATGCGCACGATCGAATTCACCCGCACCGACATTGCGGCCAATCATGATTTGGTTTCCTTGACTTAATGCGGAGGCGATCAAATAAACAAATTGGGTGATAGCTGTTACGTAAGATTTTGCAATCAAGACACTTGCGCCAAGTTGAGCCACGATCATCGTCACCACGACTTGCGCTCCTTGATAGGAAAGAGACTCGCCAGAAGAAGGCAATCCGTAAGTCAAAATGTTTTTCATCACGCCCCAAGAGACATTCGAGAAACGGGCAGATAAAACAGAAAAATTCACATGTTTCTTCAGCAACATGGCGGCAATTAGTAAACCGATCGAATTACCAAAGACGCTAGAAAATGCCAATCCAGTCACACCGAAATTCGGTAAACCAAAGGGGCTGTATAAGACAAAGTAATTGCCAATGACGGCTAGGATACTAGCAAACATCGGTACCAATAACGCAGGTTTTGTGAAACTGTGGCTACGCATGACAGCAATTATGACCGCCGTGATCGATGAAAGGAACAGACTTCCGCCATATACTTGTAAGTATCCATGACCTAAAGCAACTAATTCAGCATCTAAGCCCATGAATCGCAAAAGGTAGGTTGAGCCGAAAAGGAACATCAAGCTGATCAAAATCCCGATGAACAATGACCCAAAAAGAGCGGTATTGATGACTTTCGGTATCTGGTCGCGTTTTTTCGCACCAATCAATTGTGCGATAATGATCTGAGTACCCACGGTGATGAAACCGTAAATAAAGACCGTTAAATTCAATAGTTGATTAGCAGCACTGACGGCCGCTACTGCTGGCTCGGAATAATGAGAAATCATCCAAACGTTGACATTCCCAATAACGACTCGCAAAAATAGCTCAACAAAAATCGGCCAGCTGAGAAAAATCAGTTCACGGTCTGATTTTCCTAAAAGTTTTTTCTTATTCAATTGTAAGGACTCCTTATTTTCTATATAATAGACGTATCGTGAAAATTTTACAAAAATTGAAAAGAAAGTCAATGTAATTTTCAAAAGTAAAAGCAGGAATATCTTATTATTTTTTGTAAGCAGATGAGTTGAAAGAATTTGCTTTTGAAAGTAAAGTATGGGTAGTCCAAATTGGAGGGAAATATATGTATGATGTAATTATCATCGGCGCAGGCCCTGCGGGGATGACAGCAGCGCTTTATGCGTCAAGATCGAATTTATCAGTACTAATGATTGAACGAGGAGCACCTGGCGGACAAATGAACAATACGGCTGAGGTTGAAAACTATCCTGGCTTCGATTCAATCTTAGGCCCTGAATTAGCATTTAAAATGTATGAAGGTGCCATTAAATTTGGTGTTGAAAATGCCTATGGGATCGTTCAAAGCATCACGGATCAAGGGGAGTTCAAAGAAGTTGCCACCGAAGACAAAACCTATCAAGGGAAAACAGTCATCATTGCCACAGGATGTGTACATAGAAAGTTAGGCGTCAAAGGCGAAGAAGAATTCGCAGGACGCGGAGTTTCATACTGTGCGGTTTGTGACGGTGCCTTTTTCCGTAACAAACGCTTGATCGTTGTTGGTGGAGGCGACTCAGCAGTCGAAGAAGCTATCTACTTAACGCAATTTGCTTCTGAAGTAACGATCGTTCACCGTCGTGATGAATTACGAGCACAAAAAATCATCCAAGACCGCGCATTTGCCAACGAGAAAATCTCTTTTATTTGGGATTCTGTTGTGGAAGAAATCAAAGGCAATGAGATGGTCGTAACTGGCGTGCAAATCAGAAACGTAAAAACGGATGAAGTGACAGAAGAAGCTGCTGGCGGTGTCTTTATCTATGTTGGTTTAGATCCGTTGACAGAACCATTCAAAGCTAGCGGTATCACGAATGATGCTGGCTGGATCTTAACAAATGATCAGATGGAAACTTCAATTCCTGGTGTTTACGCGATTGGCGATGTTCGTGAAAAAGGCTTGCGTCAAATCACAACGGCAGTCGGCGATGGCAGTATTGCTGGTCAACAAGTGTTTGATTTTATTGAAACACAAAAGGATGCTCAATTAACAAAATAATCTAATGGAATTAGCTGTTATTTTTAAAGTGTCAATCACTTTTGATAGCAGCTTTTTTTATTTTTCGTTTGGTTATTCTTTGAGAAATCTGTAAGTAGTGTTATACTAATTTTAGAGCATTTTAACGGAAAAAGGAGAGGTTATTTTATGGCATGGGAACAAACATTTAATCAATGGAAAAACAGTGAACACTTAGATCCACAATTAAAAGAACAATTGACCGCATTAGAAGCAGATCCTGCGATGTTAGAAGACGCTTTTTATATGCCTTTGGAATTTGGGACTGCTGGCATGCGAGGGATTTTAGGACCTGGTATCAATCGGATGAACATTTATACGATTCGTCAAGCAACGGAAGGCTTGGCTCGCTTTATGGATACACAAGATCCCGAAACAAGACGTCGTGGCGTAGCGATTGCCTATGATTCCCGTCATTTTTCACCTGAGTTCGCGATGGAAGCAGCAAAAACATTGGCAAAACATGATATTCCAGCCTTTGTCTTTGAAAGCTTACGTCCGACGCCAGAATTATCTTTTGCTGTGCGTTACTTAAAAACCTTTACTGGAATCATGATCACTGCTTCTCACAATCCAGCCGAATACAATGGCTACAAAGTATATGGGGAAGATGGTGGGCAAATGCCACCAGCAGATGCGGATGCATTGACAAAATTTGTTCGGGAAATTGAAAATCCGTTGGAAATCCCTGTATTAAGTGAAGACGAAGCCAAAAACAGCGGCTTGATCTCTATTATTGGCGAAGAAATCGATACTGCCTATCTGAAAGAAATCAAAGAAGTCACGATCGATCAAGAATTGATCGATACGGTGGGCAAAGATTTGAAACTTGTCTATACACCACTTCACGGAACAGGGCGGATGCTTGGCGAGAAAGCGTTGAAACAAGCTGGTTTCCAACAATTCATTATTGAACCCTCACAAGCGGTTGCTGATCCAAACTTCAGTACAGTAAAATCACCGAATCCAGAAGAGCACTCTGCCTTTGAATATGCGATTGCTTTAGGAGAAAAAGAAGGTGCTGATCTATTGATCGCAACAGATCCAGATGCCGATCGCTTAGGGGCTGCAGTAAGAATGCCAGATGGCAACTACCAAGTCTTGACAGGTAACCAGTTAGGTGCATTGATGATCCGTTACATTCTAGAAGCCCATAAAACAGCTGGAACATTGCCAGAAAATGCAGCAGTCTTAAAATCGATCGTTTCTAGTGAATTGCCAACAGCGATCGCTAAATCCTACGATGTTGATATGATCAATGTTTTAACTGGCTTTAAATTTATTGCCGAAAAAATCCAACAATTTGAAACAGACCATTCTCAAACTTTCATGTTTGGCTTTGAAGAAAGCTATGGCTACTTAGTTAAACCATTCGTACGGGACAAGGACGCGATCCAAGCGCTCGTTTTATTAGCAGAAGTGGCTGCTTTTTACAAACAATCAGACAAAACATTGTATGATGGTCTGCAAGATATTTTTGAAGAGTACGGCTACTATGCAGAAAAAACGATTTCTGTAACGATGAGCGGCATGGAAGGGGCAACTAAGATTGCTGCCTTGATGAAGACTTTCCGTGAAAAAGCACCTTCCGTCTTCGCAGGAACCCCTGTCGTGCAAACAGAAGACTTTAAATTGTTGACTCGTGTGGGCTTAGATGGTCACCAACAAAAAATGACCACACCGCCTTCTGATGTTTTGAAATACACCTTGGAAGATGAAAGCTGGATTGCTGTTCGTCCTTCTGGGACCGAACCTAAAATCAAGTTTTATATTGGTGTAAAAGGCGATACGGCAGAAGCAGCAGAACAAAAAATTGCTGATCTGCAAGCAGCGATCGAAGAAATCACAGGTGAATAAAGTCATCTGATGTCTTCATAATCAAAAAAATTGCAATTGACTGAATGATCCGAGTGGTAGAAAAAGAAGCGTTCGCTTCCCTCAGCAAACAGGTGTTGAGGGACCGAAGCTTCTAAAGGGAATTTTCTGACGCTTGGATCTATTCTTGTCTTTTAGCTCGTTTCTTCTCCTTGATCGTCGAGCATTGATTGACAAGCTGTCTATCAAGGGCTAAAATGCAAAAGGAAATAAGAGAGGATGTGGCGCGATGACTACGCCGAAACTAGAAGAAATTCAGCAAGTAACACAGATTTTTAAAATGCTTAGTGATCCCACTAGACTAAAAATTTTGTTGTCTCTTCAAGAAGGAGAGCGCAATGTCACTTCGATTGCAGAACAAGTACATATGGAACAATCAGCAGTTTCTCATCAGCTGAAACTTTTGAAAGATAATCGGATCGTAAAGTCGGAAAGACAAGGGAAAACCATCCTTTATAGTCTTGATGACAAACATGTTGTGGATATTTTGCAAAAAACATTCGAACATATCCATCACCGTTAAAACTAGGGCGAGAATTTCTCAAAAGTCCTAGTTTTTTCTTATTGTTTTTGGTATGCTAGTGGAAATATTAAAATTAGATGAACGGTTTTTAATAACGTTTTCAGTTAGGGGGCATTATGGGTAAGCAATTGAACATTGGATTATTAGGAATGGGTGTTGTCGGCAGCGGGGTATGCCAAGTGTTGGCAGAGCAAAAAGAAGCCATTCTGGCACGCACAGGAGTCAGTGTGCAAATCACGAAAGCATTAGCTTCGCCTTACGAGGATAAGTCTGCGTTAGCGGCTAAGTACGGGTTTGCGTTGACGAATGAGGCAAATGAGTTGTTTGAAGATGAGACCATTGACGTAATTGTGGAATTGATCGGGAAGATCGATCCGGCAAAAGCGTTTATTTCAGCTGCTTTAGAAAATAAGAAGCACGTTGTGACGGCAAATAAAGACTTGATTGCCACCCATGGACCTGAGCTACTGGCAATCGCTGAAAAAGCCGGGGTGTCTCTTTATTATGAAGCCAGCGTGGGTGGTGGCATTCCTATCTTGCGTACATTGAGCACCCACTATCTGCCTGATACCATCACAGGAATTTTTGGCATCGTCAATGGGACGACCAATTATATGCTGACGAAAATGACGGAAGATGGCATGACCTATGAAGATGCTTTGTCTCAAGCCCAAGCAAAAGGCTTTGCCGAATCAGATCCTACCAATGATGTTGACGGTATCGATGCGGCTTATAAAATGGTGATCCTGACCAAATTTGCTTTTGGGAAAACGATCCATGTTGCTGATGTGGCAACAAAAGGCATCCGTGGCTTAGCTGTGGCAGATATTAAGCAGGCACAAGCCTTTGGTTATGAAGTGAAGTTGATCGGTGTAGCACAAAAGACAGTTGACGGTTCCCTTACTGTGTCAGTTGGACCTGTATTAGTGCCGAAAAACCATGCGTTAGCGACGATCCAAAACGAGTTTAATGGCATTTTTATCGAGAGTGAAGGCATCGATCAATCAATGGTTTATGGACCAGGAGCAGGATCGCGACCGACGGCCACCAGCGTGGTAGCGGATTTGACCGTTTTAGCAAAAAATAAAAGCTTTGGGATCGTTGAACCTTTTCTAACCTTTGAAAAAGAAACAGCATTAGCATCTGTAGAAGAAGTTTCTAGTCGGCATTATGTGTCGTTTTCAAGTCAAGAGATCAAAGGAAAAGCTCTTCCAGAATGGTTTGCGTTTGAGCAAACGGTGTTCAACGAAGCAAACCAACGAATAGCTGGAATCACCAATCCAATGAGCGAAAAAGAGCTAACAGAAAAACTCGCAACTTATACCGATGCACAAGACATACAAATAATGAAAGTGATGGAGGAATAAACATGTATCAAGGATTATTGCATCAATACAAGGAATATCTGCCAGTCAACGAAAATACACCAGCATTGTCGCTGGCTGAAGGCAACACGCCGTTGATTCCCTTACCAAGCCTTTCCAAGGAATTAGGGATTCAATTGTATGGAAAATACGAAGGGCTGAATCCGACAGGCTCTTTTAAAGACCGAGGGATGGTCATGGCGGTGGCAAAAGCGGTGGAAGAAGGTGCCAAAGCAATCGTCTGTGCATCGACAGGAAATACCAGTGCGGCAGCAGCAGCTTATGCGACCAGAGCGGGGATCAAAGCCTATGTTGTTATTCCAGATGGCAAGATCGCTATGGGAAAATTGGCGCAAGCAATCGTTTATGGAGCCGACATCATTTCGATCCCAGGAAACTTTGATGAAGCGTTAAAAGCAGTACGAGATATTGCAGAAACCGAAGCCGTGGCGCTAGTAAACTCAGTCAATCCTTATCGTTTAGAAGGACAAAAAACAGCGGCCTTTGAAGTATGCGAACAATTAGGACAAGCACCAGATGTTCTTGCGATTCCTGTCGGTAATGCAGGGAATATCTCGGCATATTGGAAAGGGTTCAAAGAATGGCATGAGAAAAAAGGCACCGCGTTGCCAAGAATGCATGGGTTTGAAGCTGAAGGTGCTGCTGCGATCGTCCGTGGGGAAGTCATCGAACAACCAGAAACGATCGCTACAGCGATTCGGATCGGCAATCCAGCCAGCTGGCAGTTGGCAGAAGCTGCTCGTGATGAATCAAATGGACACATCGATGCAGTAACCGATGAGGAAATTTTGAATGCTTACCGTAAAATTGCTGCGCAAGATGGTGTGTTTATTGAACCAGGCTCAGCTGCCTCGCTGGCTGGTGTCATCCAGCACGTGAAAGCAGGGAAAATCAAACCAGGTGAGACTGTCGTTGCCGTCTTTACTGGAAATGGTCTGAAGGATCCTGATACAGCTATCAAAGCGACAGAAGTAACCATCAATAAGATGAGTGATTTAGAAGAAATGCGTCAGCATCTTCGTGAAGGAGTTGCCAATCTATGAAGATCCGCGTTCCTGCAACCAGTGCGAACTTAGGGCCTGGTTTTGATTCCTGCGGGATTGCCCTGTCAAAGTATTTGTTCATTGAAGTTTTAAAAGAAAACGATACGTGGGAAATCATCCATGAGCTAGGTTCAGAGATCCCAACGGATGAAACCAACTTGCTTTTGCGTGTGGCATTGAAATTAGCACCAAACATGAAGCCTTTGAAAATCCGAATGAGTTCGGACATTCCTTTGGCACGAGGCTTAGGCAGCAGTTCCTCAGTGATCGTCGCCGGGATTGAACTAGCCAACCGCATGGCCCACATGAATCTGAGTGCAGCACAAAAGCTTGAGATCGCAACTGCCATCGAAGGGCATCCTGACAACGTTGGACCAGCAATTTATGGAGATTTTGCGGTTGCTGCTTACGACCATCAGCACAAGCATACGTATTTAGTCAAGCATCATTTTCCAGAGTGCGAGATCATTGCCTATATTCCTCATGAAGAACTGTTGACTGAAGCAAGTCGTCAAGTCTTGCCGCAGACCCTTTCTCACGAGCAAGCTGTCGAAGCCAGTGCGATCGCCAACGTGATGATCGCAGCGGTCATCAATGGCAATCTGCCTCTTGCAGGAAAATTGATGCAGCAGGATCGTTTTCATGAAGCCTATCGGGAAAAGCTTGTACCGCACTTGTCGACCATTCGCCAAATCTGCGAAGAAGAAGGCGGCTATGGCTGTTTCTTAAGCGGCGCAGGTCCTACGGTCTTAGCGATCGTCCCAGAGGAACGGGCAGAACGAATCTCAAAACTTTTGCACGCCTTGGAGAGCAATGCGTATATTGAACAATTGCAAATCGATCGTGAAGGGCTGCAAGTGTTCTAAAAGAGAATAATAAATGAGCCACAGACCAAAAACGGTGAGCAGAAGATTTTCTGCTCACCGTTTTTCAGGCTCTATAATTTATGGGACTGATGAATCAGAATTGATTCTTCAGTCCCATTTTCATTTTAGGTATTAAAAAACATATCGTTCTCTAGTATGATTAAATCACCACAAAATAAACAACTGAGAGGACGATATGCTATATGAATGATTCTATCAAAAAAATGCTGAGAATAATAGAGAAAGATTTGATGATTACAGAGGTCTCTTACGAGACCCTTCAGAAGAAAAAGACGTTGGTCGTCGATGCTGTTCTCTCGCCTACTCCTCGTGCTTGTAGAAGTTGTGGTTCTACTGTGGTAGATGGAAACGGGAAAGCAATTATAGTGAAAAATGGGAAGAAGGAAACGATTGTCCGTTTTGAACAATACAATCATATGCCTTTGGTTATGCGCCTAAAAAAGCAGCGCTATACCTGTAAAAACTGCCGAACCCATTGGACTGCTCAAAGTTATTTTGTCCAACCCAGACATTCAATCGCAAATCATGTTAGATATAAAATTGCTTCTTTACTGACTGAAAAAGTATCTTTATCTTTTATTGCGAAAAGCTGTCAGGTATCTTTGACCACCGTTATTCGTACATTGAAAGAGTTTAAAAGCTATTTACCAAAGCAATCTAAGAAGATTCTCCCCAGAGTATTGATGGTTGATGAATTTCGTTCCCATGCTTCCATAGAAGATAAAATGAGCTTTATTTGCGCAGATGGCGAAACAGGAAAATTAATAGATGTTTTGCCTACGCGTAAATTACCTCGATTAACAAGCTATTTCTTAGGTTGTACCAATCCAGAAGAAGTAGAATTCTTGGTGACAGACATGAACGCCGCCTACTTCCAGCTCACCAAACGTGTTCTGCCAAATGCGAAAGTAGTGATTGATCGGTTTCATATTGTCAAACACATGAATCAAGCGTTCAATGAGTTGCGTATCCGTGAAATGAATGAACTTCGTAAAGCAGGACAGAAAAGCCAGGCAGAAAAACTGAAAAAGAACTGGCGCTTTTTGCTAAAAAATCGTGCAAACATCAACCATTATGAATACAAAACATGGAAAAGTTTCCGAGCACCAAAATACCCATTTCTTACTGAAGCAATGATGATTGATCGATTGCTTGAGTTTTCTACGCCCCTG
>NZ_NGLH01000001.1:1498596-1928596 GCF_002140635.1 Enterococcus sp. 3G6_DIV0642
TGAAGCAATGATGATTGATCGATTGCTTGAGTTTTCTACGCCCCTGAAGGAGGCGTATCCCTTTTTTCATGAATTAGTTGAAGCCTTTCGAGACAAAGACCCTGACTTATTTTTCTGCATATTGGCAGAACTTCCCAAAACGTTAGATGACGGCTTTCGGGAGAAGCTTCAAAACCTTCTGACCTATGAAGAAGGCATCACCAACGCAATGATCTATCCTTATTCCAATGGAAAAATAGAAGCGAAGAATACCCACATAAAGACAATGAAACGAGTATCCTACGGATTTAAATCATTCGAGAACATGAGAATTAGAATCTTTTTGATCAATAAATTAATCAATGTAAGATAACAAAAAATCTGAGCCAGAATGTGGTTCATTCTGACCCAGATTTGATTTTGCACAACTCATCAGTCCTTATTGACAAAGAGCCGTTTTTCATTGCTTCATCGAGGTTAGTCTTTCGTTTCTGACGTGTAATAACTATGATCTTCTAAGTTTAATGCATTTAAAATCATAGAGGCGGTTTCTTCGATGGAAAGAGAAGCGACATTGATCACGACACAGCCTAGTTTCTCGTAAAGATCATTGGCAAACGTCAGCTCCGCTTTGATTTTTTCTATATCGGAATACGCAGAATCTGGGTTCAAGCCGTAGGAGCGCATCCGTTCTTTGCGAATACTGTTTAACACATTCGGATCGTTTGTTAGCCCGACGATTTTTTTCGGATCGATTTCCCAGAGCTGTTTTGGGATGTGGGCTTGCGGTACTAAAGGCAGGTTAGCAACTTTTAAATTTTTGTTTGCTAGAAATAGACTCAAAGGCGTTTTTGACGTCCGAGAAACCCCTAGTAACACGACATCTGCTTCCAAGAAGCCACGAGGGTCTTTCCCATCATCGTACATAACCGCAAATTCCATGGCTTTGATGCGTTTGAAATAATTTTCGTTTAAGTGGTGCAAAGCCCCTGGCTCTCGTGAAGGTGCTACGCCAGTTCGTCGTTCTACTTCACTTACTGGAGGGGTCAATACGTCGAAATGATAAAGGTCAGCTTCTTCACAAAAATGATTCGTCAAATCCACAAGTTCTTCTTTGATCAAGGTATGAAGAATAATGGCGTTGTGTTTTTTTGCATCAGACAAAGCTTTGATCAAATGCTCTTTTGTGTGGATAAACGTGCGTCTAAAAAGGTTAAATTCGACGCTGGGGTATTGGGCCATTGTCGCTTGTGCTAGCTTCGATGCCGTTTCGCCGGCAGAGTCCGACAACACGAACATCGTCACTGCGGCACTGGTTTGCAATTTTTCTTGCAAGTCTGGTTGTTCAGGTTCAGTTGGCTTCATAAGAAAAATCCTCTCTTGCTTTTTTATTGATTTCATTATACCATACTTAAGATCGATAGAATCGGAATGATTTTGATTTATCAGGAGGGCCTACGATGAAAAATCAAACACTTATTGAGCATGCCATGACTACATTGAAAGAAAATGGCTTTAAATACACCAAAAAAAGAGAAGCGATCATCACCTATTTAGTGAAACGCAATCGCTATTTGCCAGCCAAGGAAATTCATGAATACATGTCAGAAAAGTATCCTGGCTTGAGCTATGATACGATCTACCGTAATCTGCATGATTTTTCTGAGATCGGTATTTTAGAAGAAACAGAGCTGAACGGGGAGATGAAGTTTCGCTATAACTGCTGTGCAGAATTAGAGGACCATCATCACCATCACTTTATTTGCACGGTTTGTGGCAAAACAAAAGAACTGCATATTTGCCCGATGGACTTCTTCCAAGAACAGCTTCCTGGCTGCTTGATCGAGGGACATCGCTTCGAGATTTTGGGCCGTTGTGAAGAATGTCAATGAAAACCCAAACAAACTTGATGGGATCGAAGACTTTTTTAACAGAATGCCTTGACACTTTTTCAGGGGTTAGCTATAATTTTTAAAGGACAGTCGTGTTTTTTGGGATTTTATTTCAATAACAACTACGGTTACTTTTTAAGCTCGGAGGGAGGGAATTTACATGTCAAAAACAGTCGTTCGCAAAAACGAATCACTTGACGATGCTCTTCGTCGCTTCAAACGTTCCGTGTCAAAAGCGGGTACTTTACAGGAATCTCGTAAACGTGAATTTTACGAAAAACCTAGCGTAAAGCGTAAGAAAAAATCTGAAGCAGCTAGAAAACGCAAAAAATTCTAATTTTCTACTGTTTTGAGAATTGGAGCTGGTAGTGTGACACTACTAAGTACACTGAATGATGACATGAAGACAGCGATGAAAGCCAAAGACAAGGAAACCTTGCAGGTGATCCGCATGTTGAAAGCATCAATTCAAAATGAGCAGATCAAAAAAGGTTCTGACTTGAATGAAGAAGAAGAGTTGACCGTTTTGTCTCGTGAGATGAAACAGCGTCGTGATTCTTTAAATGAGTTTGAGAAAGCTGACCGAAATGATCTAGCAGAGAAAGTCAAAGTTGAAATTGCAGTTGTTGAAAAATATTTGCCAGCACAACTCGATGAAGCGGAAATCCGCCAAATCGTCGCTGGAGCGATTGAAAAGACTGGTGCTTCTTCTTCCAAAGAATTTGGAAAAGTGATGGGTGCTGTAATGCCACAAGTTAAAGGCAAAGCAGACGGTAATCAAGTCAATGCGATCGTTAAAGAATTATTGGATCAAATGTAAGCTCACGCCGCAAGTATGGATGACATGCTTGCGGCTTTTTTTTCTGATTTCGAAAACTTAAAAAAAGCATAAGGACAAGGGGAAACGACTGTTGTGCTTGATAAGTAATTTTTCTTTTTTCCATCTTATGTTATTATTAATAAGAACGCCAAAAAAGGAGCTGTAACATATTTGACAGACAAAACAATAACGATCGAGATAACACTTAGTGAAAACGATGACGTTCGTTTATTATTAGGTGCCCACGATAAGAACATCAAAATTATTGAAGACTCCACAGGAACGGTCATTCACACTCGTGGTGAGCTGATCCAAATCGTAGGAGAAACTGAAGCCGCTGAAAAGGCACAATCCGTGATTCGGGCTTTGCAAGAGTTGATCAAACGAGGCATCAATATCAGTACCCCTGATGTGATCACTGCGTTGAATATGGTGAATAAGGGCAGTCTTGATTATTTCAAAGATATGTATGAAGAAGAGATCATCAAAGACCGTAACGGCAAACCGGTCCGAGCGAAAAATGCTGGGCAAAAAAAATATATCGAAGCCGTCCGTAAACATGATGTAGTGTTTGGTGTCGGCCCCGCTGGAACCGGAAAGACCTTCTTAGCAGTCGTAATGGCAATTGCAGCTCTAAAGAAAGGCCAAGTGCAAAAAATCATTTTGACACGTCCCGCCGTTGAAGCAGGAGAAAATCTTGGTTTCCTACCAGGAGACTTGAAAGAAAAAGTCGATCCTTACTTACGCCCCGTTTATGATGCGTTGTATCAAATTTTTGGGATGGATCATACGAACCGTCTCATGGAACGAGGCGTCATTGAGATCGCACCCTTGGCATATATGCGTGGACGTACGCTAGAAGATGCCTTTGTCATTTTAGATGAAGCGCAAAATACGACGATCGCTCAAATGAAAATGTTTTTGACCCGTTTAGGATTCAACTCTAAAATGATCGTCAATGGCGATACCAGCCAGATCGATTTGCCAAAAGGGACTTTAAGCGGCCTGATCCACGCCGAACGGACGTTACAAGAGATCCCTAAAATTGCTTTTGCTAATTTTGAAGCAGGAGATGTCGTGCGGCATCCAGTTGTTGCCGAGATCATTCGCGCATATGAAGAAGCAGATCTTAAAGACAAGCGCTGATCGTCTTTTAGGAGGAGAACTATGATCATTCAACCACTACGGAAATTTAGAGAAAGACTTGGGAAATTCTATCTACCAGTTTTGATGTTCCTTTTCTTTCTTTTTTCGATTGGTATCATGTACACCAGCGTCAAACAAAACAATGTCGATTATAGCGAAGGTCAAGTGGCGGAAGAAAATATCCGTGCCAATAAAACGATCGAAAATACCGCTGCGACGGAACAAAAACGTAAACTGGCTGCCGAAGCTGTACCACCAGAGTACACGTATCAGGATACACTGGCGCAAACGCAGCATGATCGTATCGATCATTTATTTGACTTAGTTGCTTCAGTCAAAAAATCAGTGGATGAAGCTCATGAAAAAAAAGTGGCTGAAGCCGATGAGGATGAAAATATCCCTAAACCTAGTACAGATGAATATATCGCAGCCTTAAAACAAGAATTTGAAAAAATGAGTGATGATGAACTAGATTTTTATCAGTCATTTACCAATAATTTTTTGACGACGATGTTCTCATTAAGTGATGATGAATTAAATACAGTGCGTACCTATGCGCTACAATTAATAGATGAACAAATGGCGAAACAGATCCGCCAAACGGAATTAAGTACGTTCCGTTCTGAGGCGGAAGATAAGATCCAGTTCTTAGATGTTAGCTCAGATATGGCTTCTGTCTTACGTTTCTTAGTCAATCAAGGAATCGTCGTGAACGATATCCCAAATGAAAAACGGACAGAAGAAGCACGGCAAACCGCCATGGATGCTGTTCCTCCAGTGATGATTTATCAAGGAGAGATCATTGTCCGTGAGGGCTCGCAGATCGATGCCAATGCCCTAGAGAAGCTGCAGCTTTTAGGAATGACTAATCAGACCTTTTCTGTTTTTCCATTGATCGCTTTAGTGTTAGCAACAGTCTTACAGATGCTGATGGTGTTTTATTACACGAAACAGACGAAAGACGTGGAAAAACGGATGAATGCGGTCACGTTTTATATTTTGGCAATGGCATTCAGTATTTTGATCATGAAGTTTTTCCAACTTTTCCAATCTGAATTAGTGACCTTTATCCCGCTGTTTTTCCCAGCTGCGTTTACACCGTTGATCCTGAGTATTTTCTCTAGCCGTCGTTTGGGGATTTTGTCTGCGATTTTCCAAGTAATCAGTGCACTCTTTATTTACTTTGATTCTAGCGGAACCAACTTGTTGACGACCGTCTTAGTCACCTATTTGTTCTCTGGCTTGATGGGAACGATGATCAAGCGCGCCCGCATCGCTAGTCAAGGGAAAACGGCAGTAGCGTGGGTGATCGTCTTTCCGCTCTTACTGAGTTTTGTGCTGGTGATTTTCCAAGGAATGGATTTTGCTCGCGGGAACACTTGGACCACGATCATTTGTGGTTTAGCAGGCTCTCTCTTAAGCTATTTGCTAACGATGGGACTACATCCTTACATCGAATTGTTGGTGACGGATGAGAGTATGATCGTGTTAAATGAATTGAGTAACCCGAATCATCCATTATTAAAACAGTTGCTGGAAGAAGCGCCAGGAACATATCATCACAGTATGATGGTTGCCAATCTTAGTGCCAATGCCGTTGCCGAAATCGGCGGGCAAAGCTTACTGACTCGTGTGGCTTGTTATTACCATGATATCGGCAAGGTCAAACATGCCAATTTCTTCGTAGAAAATTTACCTGCTGGTGCCGAAAACCCGCATAATTTCTTGTTGCCTGAAGACAGCAAACAAATTATCTTCGGTCACGTGATCGATGGGGCGGAAATTCTCGAAGAAGCCAAAATGCCCCGCATGGTGATCGACATTTGTCGTCAACACCATGGCACGACCTTGATGCGGTATTTCTACGTGAAAGCCAAAGAGCGTAATCCCGAGGTAACGGAAGAAGATTTCCGTTATCCTGGTCCAAAACCGCAAACACGAGAAGCTGGCGTTGTGAGTATCGCGGATAGTTGTGAAGCAGCTGTTCGAGCGATGGAAAATCCAACAAATCAAAAGATTCAAGAATTTGTTGCAAATCTCATCAATGATCGGATCTTAGACGGTCAACTGGATGAAACAGGCCTGACTTTGAAAGAAATCCGAATGATTGAAAAATCACTGGTCAACGGACTTTGCAGTACCTTCCATTCACGGATCAAATATCCAAAAATGAAGTCGGAAGCAGAGAAAATGAAAGAAGAACAAGAAAGAAGAGAGCGCTAATGGAGATTACCTTTTTAGATGAGACAAATTCAGTGGGGGAAACCAAGATCAAAGAGATCGAAGGACTGCTGCAATTTGCTGCAGGACATTTAGAACTTCCAGAGGATACAGAAATGTCCGTCACATTTATGGACAATGCGGCGATCCAAGAAATCAATCGGGAGTACCGCGGCAAAGATATGCCAACGGATGTCATTAGTTTTGCCTTTGAAGAAGAAACAGACGAAGAGCTGTCGATCATTTTTGACGAAGCCCTTGAAGAGCTGCCGCGTGATCTTGGAGATATCATGATCTCCATTGAACGAGCGAAAGAACAAGCTGCTGAATACGGGCATACCTATGATCGGGAGCTGGGTTTCTTGGCGTTACATGGTTTCTTGCATATCAATGGCTATGATCATATGACACCTGAAGATGAAAAGGAAATGTTTGGATTGCAAAAGGAAATACTGGATGCCTATGGACTCAAAAGATAAGAATATTGGGAAAAACAAACAATTTATTTCGTCGATCGAATTTGCTTTCACTGGTATAAAAACCGTCTTTAAAGAGGAACGCAATATGCGTAAACATGTTGCACTAGGAATCGTTGCGATCATTGCGGGTTTTATTTTCCGTTTGAGTCAAATGGAATGGCTCTGGTTGCTGCTAGCTGTTTTCTTAGTCTGGATCGTTGAGATCATTAACACCGTCTTTGAAAACGTCGTAGATATGTTTACAGATTTCCATTTCCATCCTATCGGAAAAAAAATCAAAGATATGGCAGCTGGTGCCGTGCTGATGACCGCAGTTTTTGCGTTAGTCGTCGCAGCGATCATCTTCTTGCCAAAATTGCTGCAGCTCTTCTGATGCGCACCAAAACACAAGATAAAGGGGAACAACAATGACAACACACAAATCAGGCTTCGTTGCGATCGTCGGGCGGCCAAATGTTGGGAAATCAACACTACTAAATCGAGTCGTAGGACAAAAAATCGCGATCATGAGTGACAAAGCGCAAACGACCCGTAACAAAATCCAAGGGGTCTACACGACGGATGACGCACAGCTGATCTTTATCGATACACCAGGGATCCACAAACCCAAACACCGTTTAGGCGATTTTATGGTTGAAACCGCCTATAGTGCACTGCGAGAAGTTGACGTGACGCTATTTATGATCAGTGCGGACCAAAAGCGTGGCAAGGGCGATGATTTTATTATCGAACGATTGCGCCAAAGTCAGACACCGGTTTTCCTCGTGATCAATAAAATTGATAAAGTCCATCCAGATGCCTTATTGGCAATTATTGAAGACTATTCCTCACAAATGGACTTTGCTGAGATCGTACCGATTTCCGCAACAGAAGGCAATAATTTCGAAACGTTAATGAAGCTACTGATCGATGAAATGCCTGAAGGGCCTCAGTACTTCCCAGAGGATCAAATCACGGATCATCCAGAATACTTTATCGTTTCCGAATTGGTGCGGGAAAAAGTCTTGCTACTGACCAGAGATGAAGTGCCTCACTCAGTAGCGGTCGTGGTTGACTCCATGAAACGAGACCACAATGACAAGGTGCATATTCAAGCGACGATCATTGTCGAACGTGACAGTCAAAAAGGCATTATCATCGGCAAAGGCGGAAAAATGCTGAAACAGATCGGTACGAAAGCTCGTTTAGACATTGAACACTTGTTAGATGACAAAGTCTTCTTGGAATTATGGGTAAAAGTGCAAAAAGATTGGCGCGACAAGCAAACCTTCTTAACGGATTATGGCTATCGCAAAGATGAGTATTGATGACATGCAGATTAAACATGATCTGTTTTAATGAAGAAAAACTGATGCAGTTAGCGAACTGGATCAGTTTTTTTAAAGAAATGGGATGCGACGATGAATCTTGTTGAAACAAAAGGAATCTTACTTTTTTCAAAAGACCATAAAGAAAAAGACAAGCTAGTCAAAATCTTTACGGAATCTGCTGGGAAGCAAATGTTTTATGTCAAGGGTGCCCATCGGAAAAATAACCCCTTGGCACCAGCGCTGCTCTCCTATACTGAAGCCACCTACATGGGAACCATCAAAACGGAAGGCTTGTCCTTTTTAAACAATGCCAAAGACATCCATCCTTTTCGTACGATCCAAAGTGATATTTTTATTGCTGGTTATGCAACCTACTTATTGAATTTGGCTGATTCTGCTATTGATGATCGAGTCTATGACCCACATCTATACCAATTTTTACATGAGGCCTTGCAATTAATGGATCAAGAAAACGACGCAGAGATCATCACCAATATTTTTGAGATCCAGATTTTGCACCGTTTCGGGATCACCCCGAATTGGACCCATTGTGCGATCTGCGGAAAAACCGACGGTCGGTTTGACTATTCCTCAAAATATAGCGGTATTTTATGTGAACAGCACTGGGGGATGGACGAACGTCGTTATCATGCTGATTCTCGGGCGATCCATTTTATTCGCTTATTTTCGCAAATATCCTACGAGCAGATTGCTTCAATCAAATTAAAGCCAGAAACGAAAGCCGCGATCCGACGAGTGATTGATTTATTATATGATGAATATGTGGGCATTTATTTAAAAAGTAAGAAGTTTATCGATCAGATGGGGCAATGGCAAGACGTCTTAAAACCGAAAAATCAATGATAGAGTTGGCGAAACTTTAATGGAGTTAAGCCGACTCTTTTTTTGAATAATGCTGTAAAGTGACTTGCATCTTGAAACCCCACTGCGAAGGCAGCTTGTTGAATGGGCAGATCTGGCTGTGCCACCAAAAGCTCTTTGGCTCGGGTCATACGGTAGTTCAATAAATATTGTGCAGTAGATTGCCCCAAAAAACGTTGGAACAAACGTGAGAGATACTGTGGTGACACATAGACGAGCCCTGCTAGTTCTTTGATCGTGATCGCCTGATCGTAATTCGTTTCGATTTCTTGTATAACGGGAACCAGATATTGTTGGAACAGCGGGTGTTTTTCTGTTGGATTCCCTGAGCGTTCTTGCATGATCGCCAATAAAAAGCGGTAACATTCGCTAGAAGCCCGTAGCGGGTCCCAACTGATTTGTTGGTCTTCTTTGATCCGTTGATTGATCCAGGTGACATAAGAAAAGGTTTCTGACTCTTCAGCTAATATATAGGGCTGATTCGTGTACTGCTTTAACACCTCAGCTGCCAAAGGGCCTTGGAATGTGGCGAAGGATGTTTTCCAGTCAGTCAATGGATAATAGCGATGGGGCGTAAAAGGAAAAATCAAAATGCCTTCATTCGGACGTAAGATAAACGATTCCTGACCAAATGTGATTCGGCCTTCCCCTTGCTCGGTTTGCAGCCAATGGAAGTAGGGATAGCCATCAGGACGAGCGACGTCATCTTGCGCCCAATCGTTGCCGATGCTTTCCAGAGATAAAGGCAGCTGCTGATTGGTTTGATAAAAGTAGATAGGCATAGTGTACCTCCGTGTTTCGAAAAGTTATAAAATAGTGTTTCATGTATTATACTACAACAGAATGAAAAGCCTTACAATAAGAGAGTAGAAATCATTTTATTTTAAAGGAGCGTTCACTTACATGACAAAATTTTTTGATAGAATTCTATTTGGCGGCGATTATAATCCAAATCAGTGGCCGAAAGAGATTTGGGAAGAAGACATTCGGATCTTTAAAAAAGCAAGTATCAATAGCGCGACCGTCAATGTTTTTTCATGGGCAAAGATCCAACCCTCTGAAAATTGTTATGATTTTGAGGAATTGGATCAAATCATCGAAAAATTAAGTACGGAAGGTTTCGACATCGTCTTAGCCACTTCCACAGCTGCTTTGCCAGCTTGGATGTTTAAGAAGTATCCAGAAGTCGCTCGCACCGATTATGATGGACGCCATCATAAGTTTGGGCAACGGCACAATGCCTGTCCCAACAGTTTGGTTTATCAAAAATACGCAGAACGCTTGGCAACGAAATTAGCCGAACGTTACGGCGAAAATCCACAAGTGACTTGTTGGCACATCAATAATGAATACGGCGGCGAATGTTATTGCGACAACTGTGAAAAAGCGTTTCGTGTCTGGTTAAAGGATAAATATCATACGATCGAAGCACTGAATAAAGCCTGGAATATGGAATTTTGGGGTCATACCGTGTATGAATGGGATGAAATCGTGCTGCCAAATGCGCTGTCAGAAGGAATCGGCTATGACAAGACGGCATTTGCAGGAATTTCTATTGACTACCGACGGTTCAACTCGGATAGTCTTTTAAAAAACTACATGATGGAGCGGGACGCTATTCGGAAAATCGATCCCACAACACCGATTACAACGAATTTGATGGGAACCTTTAAAGGACTGGATTATTTCAAGTGGGCAAAGGAAATGGACCTTGTTTCGTGGGATAATTATCCATCGTACAATACGCCATGGAGCTTAGTAGCCATGACCCATGATTTGATGCGCGGGTTAAAACAGCAACCCTTTATGCTGATGGAACAAACACCTTCCCAACAAAACTGGCAGCCTTATAATTCATTAAAAAAACCAGGACAGATGCGGGCGCAAAGCTATCAAACGATTGCTCATGGGGCAGATACGATCCAATACTTCCAATTGCGACGTTCCATTGGTGCTTGTGAGAAATTCCATGGTGCGGTCATCGAACATGTCGGTCATGAAGACACGCGGGTTTTCCGAGAAACAGCAGCTCTTGGGGCTGAATTAGCGCAGCTTTCAGACATCATTGGCACGCAAACCCAAGCACAGGTTGCTGTGATTTTCGATTGGGACAATTATTGGGCTTTAGAATATACGAGTGGTCCGACCGTTGATCTGAAATATGTTGAACAGATCCATCGCTACTATCGCTATTTTTACGAACAAAATATTGCGGTCGATTTGGTTCCCGTGGATGCTGACTTATCAAAATACAAGCTAGTCGCAGCTCCGGTTCTGTACATGATCAAAGAAGGGATGCAAGAGCGGCTAACTGATTTCGTTATGCAAGGCGGTGCTTTACTTACAACGTATATGAGCGGCATCGTTGATCAATCAGACAATGTTCACTTAGGCGGTTACCCTGGCCCCTTGCGGGAGTTAGCTGGCTTCTGGGTGGAAGAAATCGATGCATTAGCGCCAGAACAATCAAACGGGGTTTCGTTAGTTAATGAAGAACTTACAGGAACAAGTAATTTAGTCAGCGATTTGATCCATTTAGAAAACGCCGAAGCGCTAGCGCATTACACGAGCAATTTCTATGCAGGAATGCCGGCAGTGACCAAAAATACATTTGGCGATGGAACCGTCTATTACTTTGGTGGACAGTTGGAAGATCAGCTGCAAGATCAGCTTTTCAAAACGATCGTCAAAGAGACCGATATTACCCCAGTGATCGAGGAGGTAACAAAACTAGAAATTGCCTGTCGTGAAAATGAAGAGGCGAAATTTTTCGTCATCATCAATTTCCACGAAGAAGCACAACCGCTGCCAGAAATGTTTGTTGGAAAAACGGATCTTCTGACGGGTAAGGTTCTTTCTTCAGAAATGATGCTGACGCAATACACCACCTATATCGTCAAAGAGGGGCGTAACTGATGCGAACTTTTGCTATTGAAGATGACTTTTATTTAGACAACAAGCCTTTTAAAGTGATCTCTGGAGCGATCCATTATTTTCGTGTCGTTCCTGAATATTGGCAAGATCGCTTAGAGAAACTACGCTTGATGGGCTGCAATACCGTCGAAACCTATGTTCCTTGGAATCTTCATGAAGCACAGGAAGGTGTCTATCAATTTGATGGGATCCTTGATTTGCGGCGATTTATCCAAACGGCACAAGAAGTAGGGCTTTATGTCATTTTGCGACCAGCACCTTATATTTGTGCGGAGTGGGAATTTGGGGGACTGCCTTATTGGCTGTTGCAAGATCCTATGATGAAGCTTCGGTTTGATTATCCCCCATTTATGGAAAAAATCACTCGTTATTTCGCCCATTTGTTTCCACAAGTGCAGGATCTGCAGATCACCCAAGGCGGTCCGATTATAATGATGCAAGTAGAAAATGAATACGGCAGCTACGCCAATGACAAAGAGTATTTGCGGAAAATGGTGGCTGCGATGCGGCAGCATGGTGTAGAAACGCCGTTAGTGACCTCTGACGGACCTTGGCACGATATGCTAGAAAACGGCAGTATCAAAGACTTGGCATTGCCTACGATCAACTGTGGCTCCAACATCAAGGAAAATTTTGAAAAACTTCGAAGATTTCACGGAGAAAAACGGCCACTGATGGTCATGGAATTTTGGATCGGCTGGTTTGATGCCTGGGGTGACGACCAGCACCATACGACCTCAACACAAGATGCAGTAAAGGAATTGCAGGATTGTTTAGCATTAGGTTCTGTCAATATCTATATGTTTCATGGCGGGACCAACTTTGGCTTTATGAACGGGTCAAACTATTATGAACGCTTAGCGCCGGATGTCACTAGCTATGATTACGATGCCTTGTTGACAGAATGGGGAGAACCTACTGCCAAATACCAAGCCTTCAAAAAGGTGATCGCTGACTATGCGGAAATTCCTGAGTTTCCCTTGAGTATGGAAATTGAGCGAAAAGCTTATGGAACATTCTCAGTGAAAGAACGAGTCTCCTTGTTTTCGACGATCGACACGATCAGTCAACCGATCATAAGTAATTACCCGTTATCGATGGAAGCCTGCAATCAAGCGACGGGTTATATCTATTATCGCTCACTGATTGGGCCTGCTCGGAAGATTGCCGACTACCGTCTGATCAATACGATGGATCGTGCCCATACGTTTATCAACCAGGAACTTTTGCGCATCGATTACGATCAAGAAATCGGTCAAACCTACAGTTTCGATTTATCAGTATCAGAAAACGAGTTGGGGATCTTGGTGGAGAATATGGGGCGGGTCAATTATTCCGTAAAAATGAACCATCAGCACAAAGGCATCAAAGACGGTGTGATCATCAATGGCGCCTTCCAAAGCAACTGGGAAATCTATCCCTTACCGATGGATAATTTGCATGCCATTGATTTCCAAGGAAAATGGCAAAAAGGACAACCAAGTTTCTCACGCTTTGAATGTGTTTTTGATGAATGTGCAGATACCTTTATCGAATTGCCAGGCTGGGGTAAAGGGTTTGTCCAAGTCAATGGTCATACGATCGGCCGTTTTTGGGAAAAAGGACCGCAGCAGCGCTTGTACGTCCCAGCACCGTTTTTAAAAATCGGAATGAATGAGATCATCGTTTTTGAAAGTGATGGGAAAATCGCTGATGAGATCGTCTTTCATGATCAGGCGGATTTAGGCCCAGAAGCATAAAAGTTCAAATTAATCATTGACAAACCCTAGCTTCAACTACTATCATAAGGGTAATCGAATCTGTGCTATGATCGGAAGAAAGAAAGAAGACCATTCCATGAAGCGAACTTGGGAGAGTGAAAGCCAAGTTGGAACCTTATTTCGCAGGCGTCCGTGAGCATGATCAATGAAGCTGCCGACTTGTCGGAAGTAGGGTGGAACCGCGAATTTATCGTCCCTATATCTATACAAAGTGTATAGATATAGGGACTTTTTTATGTTTCACACCAAGAATAGCCAAAAACAAAGGAGGGTTTTTATGTTATTTGATATGACGATTCCAGCAAGTGCGTTTACCGAAAAAAAGCTCAAAGTATTAGCAAGTATTCCACTGCAAGTTCGCCTTTTAAAGGATGAACAGCTTATCCATGAATTTACAACGAGTCCAGACCAAATGCTTTACGACTTATCGGATGTTTTAGAAGCAGATGTCGTGGTCGAAGTGAAATTGATCCCTGGATCAGTTGTCGAATTTTATCCTGTCGTCAATGCGTTATAAGAAAGGAAGAAAAAGATGAGTAAACTAACTGTGCAAGAGATGATTTTGACCCTGCAAAAATTCTGGTCCGAAAACGGCTGTATGCTGATGCAGGCCTATGATACAGAAAAAGGGGCTGGAACCATGAGCCCATATACATTTTTACGTGCAATCGGTCCAGAACCATGGAACGCCGCTTACGTAGAACCTTCTCGCCGTCCAGCTGATGGCCGCTACGGGGAAAACCCAAATCGTTTGTATCAGCACCACCAGTTCCAAGTCGTGATGAAGCCTTCTCCTGAAAATATCCAAGAACTTTATTTAGAAAGCCTTCGTCTTTTAGGGATCGATCCATTAGAACATGATATTCGTTTTGTCGAAGATAACTGGGAAAATCCTTCGATGGGTTGTGCAGGTCTTGGTTGGGAAGTTTGGTTAGACGGGATGGAGATCACTCAGTTTACTTACTTCCAACAAGTCGGCGGCTTAGCATGTAAGCCAGTGACATCAGAGATCACTTACGGCTTAGAACGTCTAGCATCTTATATTCAAGAAGTTGAAAGTGTCTACGATCTTGAATGGTCTGCAGGTGTCAAATATGGTGAGATTTTCCGCCAACCTGAGTATGAACATTCAAAATATTCCTTTGAAGTCAGTGACCAAGACTTGCTTTTAGGGAACTTCGATCGTTTTGAAAAAGAAGCAAAACGCTGTATCGATGAACGCTTAGTTCATCCAGCTTACGACTATATCTTAAAATGCAGCCATACCTTCAATTTGTTGGATGCACGTGGTGCAGTCTCCGTCACTGAACGTGCTGGGTACCTCGCACGTATCCGTAACATGGCACGTCAAGTAGCAAAACTATTTGTAGCAGAACGGGAAAATCTCGGTTATCCATTGCTTGATCCAGAAGTGGCGCAAAAACTGATTGAGGAGGGAAAATAAGATGGCACAAAACCTATTATTAGAAATCGGCTTAGAGGAATTACCTGCGCATGTCGTAACCCCAAGTATGAAACAATTACAAGAAAAAACGGCAGCTTTCTTAGATGCTCATGCATTGCCTTATACAACGATCGAAGCCTATTCCACACCTCGCCGCTTGGCTGTCTATGTCACCGGTATTCCTGAAAAACAAGCGGATACGCAAGAAGAGGTCAAAGGACCAGCGAAAAAAATCGCGTTAGATGATGCAGGCAATTGGTCGAAAGCAGCTCAAGGGTTTGTTCGTGGACAAGGATTGACAACCGATGACATCACCTTCCGTGAATTAAAAGGTGTTGAGTATGTCTATGTAACGAAACATACCCAAGGTCAACCAACCGTTGAGGTATTGAAAGGATTGCAGGAAGTAATCACGAGTTTGACGTTCCCAGTAACGATGCACTGGGCAGACTACGATTTTGAATATATCCGACCAATTCATTGGATCGTAGCACTCTTTGGTGAGCAAGTCATTCCTTTCCAAATCCTTGATATTGTTACCGGACGCGAGTCAAAAGGTCATCGTTTCTTAGGTGAGGCAGTCACGTTTGATCATGCGGACGACTATTTGGAAAAAATGAAGCATCAGTTTGTCATCGCTGATCCAAGCGAACGTCAACAAATGATCACCGCACAAATCAATGCGATCGCTCAAGAAAACAACTGGCGGATCGATTTAGATGAAGACTTACTAGAAGAAGTGACAAATCTAGTTGAATACCCAACAGCCTTTGTAGGGGACTTTGAAGAAAAATATCTTTCTGTCCCTGAAGAAGTATTAGTTACTTCTATGAAAGAACATCAACGTTACTTCGATGTCCGCACCCTTGACGGAGAATTGCTGCCGCACTTCATCTCTGCCCGCAACGGGGATGCTGTGAAGATCGATAATGTCATCAAAGGAAACCAAAAAGTCCTGACCGCTCGTCTAGAAGATGCTGAGTTTTTCTACAATGAAGACAAAAAGCTGACCATTGACCATTGCGTAGAAAAACTTAAGCAAGTCACCTTCCACGAAAAAATCGGCAGCTTATATGAAAAAATGCAACGTGTCGGACTAGCAGCGCAAATCATCGGGAAGACCGTTGGTTTAACACAAGAAGAACTGACCGACCTTCAACGGGCAGCTCAAATCTATAAATTTGATTTAGTGACCAATATGGTAGGGGAATTCCCTGAGTTGCAAGGGATCATGGGGGAAAAATATGCCCTGATCCAAGGAGAGAAACCAGCAGTTGCCCAAGCGATTCGTGAACACTACATGCCGATCTCAGCAGAAGGCGAGCTGCCACAATCAAAAATCGGGGCTGTTTTAGCGATTGCGGATAAATTAGACAGCTTACTTGCTTTCTTCGCTGTTGATATGGTTCCAAGCGGTTCAAACGATCCTTATGCTTTACGCCGTCAAACCTACGGGATTATCCGCATCTTAGCTGAAAAGCGCTGGTACTTCCCATTTGCTCAGTTGCAAGAAGAAATTCGTGAAGCCATTAATGCTCAACCAGAAGTTTTTGGGATTCAACTTGCCGCTGGTCAAGAACAAGTGACCGATTTTGTGAAAGGTCGTCTGCGTCAATTCTTACTCAGCAAAAATACGCGTCATGATGTCATCGAAGCTGTCTTAGGCGCACGTCAAGCAGACATCAGTACGTTGTTTGAAACGGCTCAAATGTTAAGAGAACATCTGCAGGACAACGACTTCAAACCATCGATGGAAGCTTTGACACGGGTGATCAATTTAGCGAAAAAAGCCGAATTGGATCAAGCAGCAATTGCTCCTGCCTTGTTTGAAAACGACTCTGAAACTACCTTGTATGAAGCGGTCTTAACAGTAGAGGACAAGTTCTCACATCAAACGATGGAAGAAAACTACCAAAGCTTAGTGGCACTGCGCCCATTGATCGAAGCTTATTTTGATCAAACAATGGTCATGGTCGAAGATGAACAGATTCGCCGCAACCGTTTTGCCTTGTTGGATAAAATCGCGAAGATGAGTCTGGCAGTGGCTAGTTTAGATGCTTTGATTACGAAATAAAAGAAGCTTGCAGTTGCACGTTTCTAAATAAAAAAGGAACTGTGACATAATTCCATAGAAGAAAACCGCAAGAAATGACGAGAAATCGTTCATTTCTTGCGGTTTTTTGGGTAAAATAAAAAGGAGCACCGGTTGCCGCCAATGCCCCATCATTTAATCCTGAAAGGACTAAACAAAATGTATACTAATTATAACATGAATCAACTCACTTTGGATCTATCTACTTCATTTTCTCCAAAAGAAAATCATGTCGCCGTTTTTATCCATGAACTGGTCGAAGCGCTTCAGATTAATGACCCCTATCTTTTTGGTCGACCAAGAGAATATGATTTAGGTGCCATGTTGAAGTTGGTTCTTTTTGCGTATACGCGAGAAACCTTTACAAGTCGCAAGATTGAACGCTTAGCTGAAGAAAACCTATATGCTCGCTGGTTGACGCAAGAACGGGTTCCAACTTATCGAACGATCGCCCGTTTTTGTGTATCTAACGATGTGCAGGAGTTGACCAATAAAGGCTTAGATCAGTTGACAGAGTATCTGCGTGCACGGAATCTGATTGATGATGCGTTGTTTATTGACGGTACAAAAATCTTGGCAGATGCGAATAAGTACAGCTTTGTCTGGAAGAAAAACACGATCCGATTCGATCAAATGAATCGCGAAAAACTGCTTACTATGATGACGGAACTAAGAGAAGCGTATGCCCTGAAACAGATTCCCGAAGGGACGACCTTGACAGTAGACATGATAGATGAACTGTTAACACGGATGGAACTACGTCTGGAAGAACTAGAAAAAGAAGTTGAGGCAACGAAACGTCTTTCGCCAAATCCAGCGAAACAACAACGGCGAACGTTGAAAAGCCAAGTACGCAAATTAAATACAAAACGAGAAAAACTTCTGGAACATCAAACGCAGTTTTCTACTTATGGGACAAGAAACAGTTATTCAAAAACTGATCATGATGCGACATTCATGCGCGTAAAAGAAGACCCTATGAAAAATGGCCAACTTAAGCCTGCGTATAACCTGCAGATCGCTACTTGTAATCAATTTGTACTCGGCTACGATGTCTTTCAAAACCCAACAGACACTAAGACGCTGAAACCATTACTGGAAAAGATGAAGATTGCACAAAAGTCCCCTCATTATTTGGTCGCCGATGCAGGCTATGGTTCAGAAAGCAATTACCGCTATATAGAAGATGAACTTCCCCAGCATACTGCACTGATTCCTTATGGAACGATGTTTAAAGAACAAAGCAAGAAATGGCAGACAGATGATCGGAAAGTAATGAATTGGGATTATGAGCCTAAGGAGGACTTTTACATCGACCCCAAAGGGGTACGATTCAATTTTCATGCTTACCGTCAACGAACAGATGCGGATGGCTTTGTCCGAGATTTTAAAGAATACCAAGCAGAAAAAACGGATGCGAACCAAGCGCTCATTCCTGAAGCCTTAACCCCAAAGGGGAATCGCAGAAAGATCACTGTAAATCCGTCTTGGGAATACCATAAAGAAAAACAAAAAGAGCGCTTATCAACGCCTGAAATTCAAAAAATATATGGTCGGAGAAAGATCGACGTGGAAACAGTCTTCGGATTTATGAAGGCTTGTTTGGGTTTCACTCGATACACGGTTCGGGGCTTAGAAAAAGTCAGAAAACAGACGGGTTTACTCATTACGGCAATCAATATGATGAAATTGACAAAAATAGGTACTTGAACTACCCAAAATGAATAAAAAAAACAAGGAGCACTCGAAAAATCACATGATTTTCGAGTGCTCCTTATATTTTGGAGAGCGTAACTAATTAACTTATGTCACGCCCCCTTTTTCTATGTTTCTCGATTTACTTGTGTTCAGTCCCAAGAAAACCGTCCTTTTCGTGCAATGAAAGGACGGTTTTTGGTGTTAAATTTTATAGCCGATCCCCCAAACGGTTTTGATATAAGAGGACTTCTTGTGGGTATCGTGCATTTTTTCCCGAAGGTTTCGAACGTGGACCATGATGGTATTATTGGAAGACGTGTAATATTTTTCGCCCCAAACCTCTTGAAACATTTCCTCAGAGCTTACCACTTGGCCTTTTCGCTCCATCAATAATTTTAAAATGGAAAATTCGATGGGCGTCAGGGAAAGTTCTTCTTCTTGCAAGAAACATTTTCGCTTATTGACATCTAATTCCAACTCCCTCACGATCAATTTGTTTTGATCTGAGTCGTTGTATTGGGTCGAGCGGCGTATCTGAGCTTTCACCCGAGCGATCACTTCCAACGGACGAAAGGGCTTGGTGATGTAATCATCGGCACCAATTGTCAAACCAGTGATCTTATCGATTTCCTCAGATTTAGCTGTCAACATAATAATTGGGTAATGATGCTTTTTGCGGATGATTTTACACAGGTCAAAGCCTGTGATATCTGGCAGCATGACATCAAGAATCGCCAAAGAAAAGCTGTTTTGCTCGATCTGTACCTGAGCTTCATTCCCATCTGCACAAGTGATGACAGAAAAATTTTCGTTTCGTAAATAAAAGGCAATCAAATCTGAAATTTCTTTTTCATCTTCAACTAAAAGTATCTTTTCCACTCGTATTGACCTTCCTTTTCAGTTAACTGACTTTCTCGTTTTTTCGTGTTGGTTTGTCGCTAAAGGCAATGTGACGATCATTTGAATCTCATTGTTCTTGCTAGCAGCTCGGATCGTTCCCTGATGCGCCAAAATAATTTCTTTGGCGATCGCCAATCCGAGACCTGCTCCACCTGTCTTGGTTGAACGAGCTTGATCCAGACGATAAAATTTTTCAAATAATGCCTCCAATTGTTCTTGTTCGATCGGCTCACTTTGATTCGCTAGGATAAAAGTTGCTGCTTGTTCGTCCACGGTTAGCTGCATTATGATCGTGGTTTGATCAGGCGCATAGGCAATGGCATTTTTTAACAGATTGTTTAACACTCGCGCCAACTGTTCACTATCGGCTTTTAATTTCAAGCTCTCTGGTCCAGAGTAGCAGATGGTTTGTTCTTTTTCTTTTAGCAGCGGATAGAATTCTTCTTGGATTTGCTTCAGTAAGAAGACGAAATCAAGTTCCCGTTGATACAATTGGATGTCTTGCAGATTAAAACGGGTGATGTCGAAAAATTCATTCATCAGCGTTTCCAAACGCTCAGACTTTTCTAAAGCAATCGTCAAGGATTGCGTCATTTGTTCATTGGTCAAGTTTTTCGTATCCAACAATAGGTTGAGATAGCCGATCACTGAAGCTAAGGGAGTCTTTAAGTCATGCGCCAAATAGGTGATCAAGTCCTTGGTGCGCTGTGTTTCTTCCTTTAAAAGAGCCTCATTGCGGTTCATCGTATCTTTTATTTTTAATAATTCATGATCGATCGCTAGGCTGCCCGTGGAACTTGCTTCCGATTGAGAGAAAAAGAGCTTAATTCCTTCGGCGATCCTTGCAATTTTTTTTCTTGAAACATAACGATAACTAAAATAGCAAATCAAGGTAACGGCAAAAACGAGAAAGAAGGAGAATGCCAAGAACAATTGTTTAATAGGGCGCCAGTCGACAAAGGTACCAACGATCATCCCGCCTTCGCCATCACTTGTTTCCACAACGCCATCTGTAACAAGGTTTGACAAAAAATTATCTAGCACCATTTGAATGAGTCTCGTTTCCTTTAATAGCCATAAGGCACCTACCAATAAACAAAGACCAAACAATGAAAAAATTAATAAAGAGGTTTTCGTACGCATGAAACAGTCCTTTCTAACTCGTTCTTGATTCTTTCTTGATTATAGCAAAGAGGAGTAAGAGCGAATAGCTAATTCTTCTTAAGAATTCTTCATATTAATAAAAAAAGAATGGAAAAATTCTATTTTCTTAAGAAATCTTCAGCAGATATTAAGAGAAACGTTCAAAACAGAAATTGATTCAATGGTTAAATAAAGGTGGTCATTCGATTAACCAATCAGGAAGGTGAGATGTTTGAGAAAGCATATGAACAAATCAAAAAAGAGTTTCATGATCATCAGTAGTTTACTGATCATCGGCAGTTTAGGCTGGACGAGTGCCTGGGGGATTGCTCGTCGTGAAGAACCTTCCATCACTCAAATAACTTTGCAAGATCTGCAACCGAGAGCAGATTTTTACTTAGTAGGAGTCGTTGAACCAGCAAGAACGGTTGAAGTCAAGGTGGATAGCTCAAGAGGATCAGTTGTTGAGAAAAAAGTAGAGGCAGGGGATCAAGTCAAAGCAGGGCAAGCTCTTTTTGTTTACTCTAACCCTGAGGGGGCTTTGGCCATTAAAGAAGCAGAACAGGCGACGGCAAATCGCTCGAGAGCTGTGGAACAAGCAAGACGGCAAACGAATCAAAAATGGGAACAATACAATAAGGTCACGAATCAGTTGGAGGAGACGAAACAAAAAATTGCCAGTGCGGAAGAAGAGGACAAAGAAGGGCTGGAAGATCGTAAAACCGATTTGGAAATGCAGCAAAGTCAATTACTACTAGAAGCGCAAAACTTGGAAAGCAGCATTGGCGATGCCGAATTAGAGCTGGAACGGGCAGAATTAGAACTACGTTCAGTCAAAGAGCAGCATGGCTCAGACGTCGTGGAAGCCGAAATTGATGGAATCGTTAAAGATGTGGACGAACGACAAATGAATCGAAGCGCAAGTGAAGCGGCTCCAGAGAATCCTTTTATGACGATCGTTGATACCAGTCGGCTCTTTTTAAAAGGGACTGTGGATGAATTTCGCCGCAATCAACTTGAGCCTGGTCAAAAGGTTGAACTTAGAGACCGTAATGGCGGCAGTCAGCGATGGACTGGAAAGATCACCCGAGTTGGGGATATGAAAGAGCCTTCGGTAGTGGTTGAAGAACAAGGCGCAAACCCCAATTTGTCGCAATTTAGTTTTGAGGTCGTTTTAGATGAAAGTGAAGAGCCACCTAGTATTGGCATCCATTGTTTTGTAGAACGCATTGAGGAAGAGCAAACCGCGATCAAGCTGCCCAAATCTTTCGTGTTTTATGAAGAAGATAGGCCCTTCATCTACGTCGTTGAGGACCATAAAATCAGTAAACTATCCGTGGAAATCATGGAAGATGAAACGGATGAAGCCATGTATCTGTTAGAAAGTGAACTGGATATGCAAGTGGTGCTCGTCTTCCCAACAGTTCGGATCCAAGAAGGAATGGATGTGAAACCAAATGATCCAACTGATTGATGTCTGCAAAACGTTCCCACAGGGCACTAGCGAGATTCACGTTTTGAAAAAAATCAACTTAACAATCAATGCTGGCGAGTTTGTTTCCATCATGGGCCGATCAGGATCAGGCAAGTCGACCTTGATGAATATTATTGGCTGTTTAGACACGCCAACAACGGGCAGCTATCTACTTGATGGTAAAAATACCAGTCAAATGAGTGAAGATGAACTGTCCGAAATCCGCAATCAAAAAATCGGCTTCGTGTTTCAAAATTTTGAACTGTTGCCCAAACTATCCGTTTTACAAAATGCTGCCTTACCGCTCTTGTATGCTGGTGTCAATCAGGAAGAACGAACGACTCGAGCAATTCACGCCTTAGAAAGTGTCGGATTGAGGGATCGGATCGATTTTAGGATCAATCAGTTGTCAGGGGGGCAAAAACAACGAGTAGCGATCGCTCGGGCATTAGCAGGAGAAGCAAATGTGATTTTAGCAGATGAGCCGACAGGTTCTTTAGATACCGCTAATAGTCATGAGATCATGGCGTTATTTACTAAGCTGAATCATCTAGGAAAAACAGTGGTTTTGATTACCCACGAACAAGAAGTCGCGGACTATGCAAAGCGGCAAATCGTCATTAAAGATGGTGAAGTTGTTGAGGAGGGCACAAGATGACCGAAAATATTCGCTTAGCCATTCAAGCAATCTACCAGCATCGTTTGCGTTCCTTGTTGACGATGCTAGGAATCATTGTCGGGATTGCCTCCATCATTTCCATTGTGAGTATCATCAACGGAAATACTGAGAACATGAAAAAGCAGCTGATTGGTGGTGATACTAACTCGATGCGGATCGAATATGACGCTAGAAGTGCTTTTTTAGCGGGCGAAAGCGGCAGAAATGATCGTTTGCCTGATTACGCCCCGCAACTATCAGAAGGAGAGCTGCAAAAGCTGTTGACTATTGATCACGCCAAGAACGTTAGCTTGTTCTATGAAGCCAATCTGACAGTTTTCCAAAGAGACCAGCAAACCGATACGATAGTGCTAGGCATGGATCCCGGGTTCTTTGAAATTTTGCCCTATACGATCCTTGCTGGCAGAGAAATGACTGAAACCGAATTGCAGACACAAAAGCAAGTTGCGGTGATTACGAAAGATTTGGCGGAAATTTTTTTCTCCTATCGTGATCCTATCAATCAACTGATCGAAATCAATGGGACGCCCTTTCGCATCGTTGGCGTATCTGTTTCTGACACGGAGCAACTGTCAGGGAAATATGTCTTCATCCCTCGAGGCAGCCAAAGTTTCGTCGAAGGAAAGCTCAACCAAAGGCCAACAGTGCTGTTTCAGGCAACGAATGCGGACGTCTTAGAATCAGCAGTCGTTCAAGCCAGCCATGAATTGACCAAGAGTATTCCGCCTTCAGATTTTGTTTTTTCCATCCGCAACTATGATGAAGTGCAGAAAATGACCGATGATATCAATCGATCGAATATGATTTTACTGGGGGGAATTGCTAGCATTTCCTTACTCGTCGGTGGGATCGGTGTAATGAATACGATGCTGGTCAGTGTGACAGAGCGTACCAGAGAGATCGGTTTGAAGAAAGCATTGGGTGCCAAACGTAAAGTGATTTTGCAGCAATTTTTGACAGAAGCAATCGTTTTATCGGTGATCGGCGGGCTGATTGGCATCATCGTCGGTCTGTTGATCAGTCTGATCGCTTTGCGTCTGTTAGAGTATCCGATGACGATCTCATTGTTATCCATTTTGATCAGTGTGTCATTTTCAATGCTGATCGGTACTATTTTTGGTTACTTACCCGCTTATAAAGCGTCGAAATTAAAACCGATCGAAGCATTACGCTATGAATAAAAGGAAGGTGTTTTTTATGAAAAAAAGTCAAACAGCAATTATCTTGTTTGTGGCATTACTTAGTGGTTGTGGTGTTGCTGCGAATGACCCACAGACAAACAACGACAACGTACCCATCAACAACCAAATCAATACGCCACAAGCGCAAACGCAAACAAGTCAAAGTGGAGACAAGACCCAAAATAATCACGATCAAATTGATCAAACCGATCAGACAAAAGCGCAACAAGTGACTCAGACAGATGCAGAGCGAGCGAATGAGGAATTGGCACAAGCAGATGAAACGGGCACACTCATTTTTATTGATGGTGATCGTTTTGAGATGGAGTTGACGAACATTTCTCAAGGAACAGGGGAAGACGGCGAAGTCTTTGATATGGCGATCGCATCTGAGGAAAGATTATCCTTTACGATTACTAGCGAGACTGAGATAAAAGTAATTCTATATGATGCACAATCGCATAATTCTCGAATCGTGGAGGGGTCACGTGCGGATCTGCAGCTTGAACGATCGGTAAGTCTTTATGGGCAGCGAGTAGGTGACACCTTTATTGCCACGAAAGTCCTCGTCTTACAAATCAATTAATCGTGATGCTTAAAAGACAACGAAAACAATATTCGCCTGACAAATCACAAGATGATTTGTCAGGCGAATGATTATTTGCGAGTCAATTTTACCACTACTTCGCAGCGTGCGGTTTGTGGAAACATATCTACTGATTGCAGATATTCTACGTGAAACACTTTGGCTAATTGGACCAAGTCTCTTGCTAAAGTAGAAACATTACAAGATATATAGACCATCTTCTTCGGTGGTTGTTTCAGCAAAGCTTGCAATAATCGTTCATCCAAGCCTGTCCTTGGCGGATCAACAATGATGCTATCAGGTTTGAAGCCTTCATTGAACCATTTTGGTAAGAGCTCCTCAGCAGTTCCCGTTTCATAATGGGTATTTTGGGCACCAATGCGGCGTGCATTTTCTTGGGCATTTTCAATTGCTTGATGAATAATGTCCATGCCGCGGACTTCTTTGGCATAAGGAGCCACGCTCAACCCAATCGTTCCCACACCGCAATAGGCATCAACGACTGTTTCATTTTTGCTCAAGTCAAGGGCTTTTAACCCTTCTTGATACAAGATGCTGGTTTGCTGTGGATTCAGCTGGAAGAATGCGCGGGCGGACAAGTCGAAGGTCAGTTCATTCAACCGTTCTTCGATCGCTTCTTTGCCCCAAAGATGAATCGTTTCCTCTCCCATGACGACGGACGTTTTTTTGTTTTGCACATTTTGCATGATGGAAACGACTTGCGGCAAGCGCTGATTGATCTCGCGAATCAGCGCATTTTTTTGCGGCAGTTTGACAGAGTTGGTAATAAACACGACTTGAACTTCGCCAGTCGCGATCCCGATACGAACCATCAATGTCCGTAGAATCCCGCTGTTCTTGCGTTCATCGTAAATCGGGATCTGGTATTTATTCAACAATTGGACGATACCGTTGATCACTTTTTGCGTATCTTGTTCTTGTACGAGGCAATCATCAATGGCGACTAAGCGATGAGACTCCATTTCGTATAAACCCGCTTCGATTCGTTTGGTTTGACTGTTGTAACGCAATTGAAATTGTGCTTTGTTGCGGTAATGCCAAGGAACATCCATGCCTAAAGTATCCCTTAGTTCAAACTGTTGGTAGCCTTTTGGCTTAAATTTTTCAAGTGCTTGTTTCAATAGGTCTTTTTTGAAGTCTAATTGTTTGTCGTAGACTAAGTGCTGCAATTGGCAGCCGCCGCACCGGTCGTAAAACTTGCAGGGTGGTTGGATGCGATCGCTGCTTGGCTTGATGATTTTGGTCATCTTAGCTTCAGCAAAGCGGGGAGATGCTTTGGTGACTTCGGCAATGACCTGTTCCCCCGGTAGAACACGGGGAACAAAGATGATCAGCTTTTTGTAATACCCGATGCCTTCTCCGTTGATCCCCAAGCGTTTGATCGTTAGTTGTAGTTTTTGTCCAAGCTGGACTTGTGTATTTGCCATGTGAACTCCTTAAATAAAATAGTCAGTTCATTTTACCACATTTTTTCAGCTTGATTAGAAGGAATTTCATCGTAGTTGTGGTAAAATAGAATGTACGTTCGCGAGGTGAAGAAGATGAATACAATTATTCGTATCAATAAAGGAAAAGGACCATTTTATGAAGTGGCGACATCAGAAGGTGAAACGCTGCGGGTCTCAGAAGATCTTTTGGTCCGTTTTCGGCTATTAAAAGGCAAGGAACTGAGTGAAGAAGAATTAAAAGAAATCAAAAAAAGTGCGGGGTTTGATTTAGGATTGCAGCAAGCAATGAACTATATCAGCTATCAGCTGCGTTCTGAAATGGAAGTCCGTACCTATTTGAAAGACAAAGAAATCGAAAAACAAGACCGAGACTTAGTCGTTGAACGTCTGAAAGAGTTGAATTTGATCGATGACAAAAACTACGGAGAAAGCTACATTCGCACCCAAGTCCGCATGAGTGATAAAGGACCCGTGGTCATCAGTCAGCAATTGAGAAAAAAAGGATTAAAAGATTCCGTGATTCAGGAAGTATTGCCTTTGTATACCGAGGAAATGCAGTTTGAAGTCGGTTATCATACGGCTGAAAAAGCGATGCGTCGTTTTCACAACAAAAGCCATAAAGAAATGATCCAAAAGATAAAAATGCATTTGATGCAAAAAGGTTTTCATCAAGGAGTCATTCAGATGATTTTGGATGAATTACCGATGGAAAAAGATGAGGACCAAGAAAATGAAGCGCTCCAAAGAGAAGGGGCCCGACTTATGCGGCGGCATCAGCGGTTACCGTTGATGAAACGAAAAATGAAAATCAAGCAAGGCCTTTATCAAAAAGGGTTTGCCATCGATGATATACAACGATTCTTAGATGAGGAAGTAATGGATGAGTAAGCAGTGGGAAACTTGGGATGAAGAAAAAATCAAGACGTTCCAAGAAACATTTTTAACTTGGTATCATAAAGAAAAACGCAATCTCCCTTGGCGGGCGACCAACGATCCGTATGCAATCTGGATCTCAGAGATCATGCTTCAACAAACACGAGTGGAGACAGTGATTGGCTATTTCTATCGTTTTATGGAACAATTCCCGACGATCCAAGACTTGGCGGCAGCCGAAGAACAAAAGCTTTTAAAGGTTTGGGAAGGTTTAGGTTATTACTCTCGTGCCCGTAACCTTAAGGCTGCCGCCCAGCAAATCGTTGCCGAATTCGACGGAGAAATGCCCCAATCAATTGAAGAGATTCGCTCATTAAAAGGAATTGGTCCCTACACAGCTGGAGCCATTGGCAGTATTGCTTTTGGCTTGCCAGAACCGGCAATCGATGGAAATGTGATGCGGGTCGTCAGTCGGTTATTTTGTATCGAAGCAGATATTGCGAAAGCCAGCAGCCGAAGACCATTTGACGAGGCGATGAGAACAATCATTTCCCCCGATGAACCTGGTGAGTTTAATCAAGCCTTGATGGATCTTGGCTCACGAATCTGTACACCCACTACACCGAAATGTGAAGAGTGTCCCATCAGTCAGTATTGTCTTGCTTATGCGGAGAATCGACAAACAGACTTTCCAGTGAAATCGAAAAAAGCAAAGCCAAAAGATGTCTATTACATCGCAGGCGCCATCGAAGATCAAGGCTCGTTTTTACTCGTGCAGCGACCTGAAACAGGCTTATTGGCTTCTATGTGGCATTTTCCTTTGGTAGAAGTGACGAAAGAACAGTACGAGGCTCTGCAGCGAACATGGGCAAAAGAGGAGCAGCTGCAGTTGGATTTGATTGCCGAAGATGATGCGCTCGAAATTTTTCCTGATCTGCCTGTCGTTTGGCAAAAACGACATTTTGGCGAGATCACTCATATCTTTAGTCATTTGAAATGGCACGTCCTTTTATTTTACGGCAGAAAACGTGGAGAGCTCACGTTACAAGACAGCGAATGGGCAGCAAAAGAATCCTTTCAAAACTATGTTTTCCCAAAACCCCAGCAGAAATTGGTGGATCAATTGAAGAAATATCAGAAACTCGATAAAGATTTCTAGGCAAAGCTTTCTTTTATTGCTATAATATTAACGATGTCGGTGTAATGAACACCCAAACAAAACGCAAGTTTTCTTGCTGAGGGAAGGGTTGCTATGCGAGTTCCAAAAGAAGGAGAGTTTGTCAGCATTCAAAGCTACAAACATGACGGCAATTTGCATCGAACGTGGCGGGATACGATGGTCTTAAAGACCAGTGAATTCTCAGTGATAGGGGTCAACGATCATACATTAGTGACCGAATCAGATGGAAGACGCTGGGTTACCCGTGAACCAGCAATTGTATATTTTCATAAAAAATACTGGTTTAATGTTATTGCAATGATTCGAGAAAAGGGGGTTTCCTATTATTGTAATCTTGCTTCACCGTATTTACTTGATGAAGAGGCATTGAAATATATCGATTATGACCTTGATATCAAAGTATTTCCTGATGGCGAGAAACGTTTACTAGATGTGGATGAGTATGAATTGCACAGTAAGATTATGCAATATCCGCAAGACATTGATTTTATCTTGAAAGAAAATGTCAAAATTTTAGTAGATTGGATCAATAATGGCAAAGGACCCTTTTCGCAAGGGTATGTGGACATTTGGTATGATCGCTACAAGCAGTTGTCTCAAAAATAAGTGAAATGGGTCGGATCGCTCATTTTTCCCGAGAAACTTCAACCATTTCGGTTGAAGTTTTTTTGTGCTGTGAGAGGGTTGCTTCTAGCAGTTGCCTTTAAGTTCTGTTTAAGCTGCTAGTCCCATGATAGAAAGACCAAGAAAAAAGTGGGGGAAGCAAATGAAGAAAAAAGGGAAGCTTGTTATCGGTACTACCATGATTCTACTTTTTGCGGCAGGTTTTGCTGTGTTGAGAAATGATCATTTTGTTCAAGAAGAGACCCAAGAAAGCACGGCTCAAACCGAGTCGGACGCTCAAGCAGAAGAGGTCGCACAAACGGCAAGCATGGTCCAAATTTACGTGGATCCCTCAGAATACGATGCAGCGATTGAAAGTGAGAACGATTATGTATCGATTTATCAGACAACAAGTCAAGAAACCGTCATCGGGAAGATCCACCGTGGAAGTTGGGCAACCGTACTTAGTCAAACAGAAGAGATGGTTGAAATCCAAACTGACGATGGAATAACGGGTTACATTGAAAAGCATTCTGCATCCATCCAAGAAGTTCCACTTTCGGAGACTTCAAAAAAATTGTCAGACTTTAGAGTCGTTCTTGATGCGGGGCACGGCGGCGAAGATTCTGGGGCACTGTCAACGGATCAAACGATCATGGAAAAAGATTTGACGTTAGCCACCGTCCAAACGATCGGCGAAGTACTGACCCAAGCGGGAATTCAAGTCAGATATACACGCACCGAAGATCGCTATTTAGCGCTGTCTGAAATTACTGCAGCTTCACTCTCGGAGGAACCAGATCTATTTATCAGCATTCATTTCGACAATTCAGAGCTACCAAACAGCAATCAAGGACTGACAACTTACTATTACTATACTGGGGCAAAAGAGATGGCAGAAACGATCACTTCCAGTTTGAGTAATTCAGTGGCATTGAGTTCCAACGGCACTCGTTTTGGTAACTATTATGTTTTACGAGAGCAATATATTCCAGCAGTTTTGTTGGAGTTAGGCTATCTGAACAGTGACACTGATCTGGCAGTGATTACAAGTGAAGGGTATGCTCAAAGGGTGGCGCAAGCGTTGCTGACAGCGATTGAAGAGATCGTTGAAGCAGAGGAATAAAAAGCAGCGACCACAAAACAGAGAAAGGATCTGTTTTGTGGTCGCTGTTTTAAGTAATCACTGCTCGTTACAAGGTTTTGCTCATTTTGATATGGGGCATATCCGCGTCTAAAAAGACATCGCCTTCAGGCTGATAACCTAACTTCAAGTAAAATTCTTTGGCAGTTAACTGTGCCCCTAACGTGACTTTTTTGATTCCTTGTTTTTGAATGAAAGCTTCCGCTCCCTCGATCAACTGTCTGCCGTAGCCTGAACCTCGATGAGCAGCTGGCACCGCCATTCGCTGTAATTTCACCTCATGATCAGAGATCGGTAAAAAACGTAAGGTTGCGACTGCTTCATTGTCATCGTCATATAAGACGAAATGAACAGCCAATGCCTCATTTTCATCTACTTCTAATGCTAATGGAACCCCTTGCTCTTTTACGAACACTTGATTTCGTATTTTCAATGACGCCAAATAGATCTCACTTAGCGTATCTTTTGTTTGTGCGATATGCATAAAAAAACTCACCTCAGCTATGATTTCTCCGTTATTTTTATTAGTATACCACTTTTTTTACAAATTTCTTTTTTTTGCGGCTAAAGTCGCAAGCTTTTTTTAAAAAAATCAACTATAATGTTATAAAAAAGGGAGGGAATCTTTTGTTCGACAAATTCAAACAATCAAAACTGTTCTTTTGGTCATTGGAAGCATTGGTTTTAGTGACACTCGTGTTTGTGTTAAGTAAAGTCAATTTTCTATTTGCACCGATCGGCACGTTTTTTTCTACTTTATTTGCACCAGTATTGATTGCTGGCTTTCTGTATTACCTGCTAAATCCAATCGTCCTATTTTTGATGAAAACCACAAAAATAAAACGACTGTTTGCTGTCATATTGGTTCTATTGTTATTAGTAGCAGCAATCATCTTGATTTTCGTCAGCGTTATTCCTAATCTGGTGAGTCAGATTACTTCATTGGCGGAAAATATTCCAACATTTGCCAAAAATATGGAAAGCTGGATCTCAAGAATCGCAGATGATCCATTTTTCAAACAAATCGATATCGCGCAGCAGTTAGAAAACCTAAATCTTTCTTATGGTTCTTTGCTGCAGCAGTTTCTTAGTGGATTATCCACTAGCTTAGGATCGATCGTCAGTACGATTGCTTCCGCGACGATGATCATCGTTACAGTTCCATTCATCCTTTTCTACATGTTGAAGGATGGAGAAAAGCTAGTTCCTAATCTGAAAACAGTCTTTCCAGAAAGAAGACGAGATCAGATTGTTGGGTTGCTAGGTGACTTAAACAAGACACTATCCAATTACATCAGTGGGCAAGCGATCGAATGTATTTTTGTCGCTACCTTCACGTTTATTGGGTACTGGATGATCGGCGTCAACTATGCCTTTCTTTTTGGGGTGATCGCAGGGGTCACAAACTTGATTCCTTATTTAGGTCCGTATCTTGGCTTGATTCCAGCGGTCTTAGTGACGGTGTTTGATGAACCATTCCGCGCATTGCTGTGCTGTGTCGTGGTACTAGTCGTCCAACAATTAGATGGAAATGTTATCTACCCGAATGTGATCGGAAAATCATTAGCGATCCATCCATTAACGATTATCTTGGTTTTATTGGTCGCTGGAAATCTGGCAGGTTTGCTGGGAATTTTCTTAGGAGTACCGTTTTACGCAATTTGTCGGACGATCGTGGTCTTTATTGTTCGTCTGATCAAAGATGACAAAATCAAGAAAAATCAAGAACGGTTGATCGAGTAATCAATGACTGGTGTTTTTTATTGCAAAGAAAAAAACTTTGTGATAGGATTTTATCGTGGGCTAAGCCCACGATTTTTTTTAGAATATGAAAAAATAAGGAGAGAATGCTATTATGAATGCTGACCCCGAGAGTCAGTCGCTTCTAGCGCAAATTTTATTATTGATCGTTTTGACATTGATCAACGCTTTTCTAGCGGCCTCTGAGATCGCAGTCGTCTCAGTCAACAAAAACCGTGTGGAGCAAAAAGCGGAAGAAGGAAATGTCAAATCACAAAAATTATTGAAAATCATTGATAATCCAACAAATTTCTTGTCAACGATCCAAGTTGGGATTACCTTGGTGAATATCTTATCTGGGGCATCTCTGGCAGATACCTTATCGACCCGTCTGGCACCTTTATTAGGTGGAGGAACGGCGGCTAAAAGCTTAGCGAACATTATCGTTTTAGCGATTTTGACCTATGTGTCGATCGTTTTCGGTGAGTTGTATCCAAAACGTATCGCCATGAACAAATCAGAAGAAGTTGCCCAGTTCACTTCTGGTGTGATTCGAACGATCGGGATTATTGCAAAGCCCTTCGTCTGGTTCTTATCTGCTTCAACAAGCTTATTGGCGCGGATCACTCCAATGGAATTTGACGATGAAGACACAAAGATGACCCGTGATGAAATGCGGTATATGTTGGAAACAGAAGGGGTCTTTGAAGAAGATGAATTAGAGATGCTGCAAGGGATCTTTTCATTAGATACGAAAGTCGCCCGTGAAGTCATGGTTCCCCGAACCTCTGCCTTTATGGTGGATATCAATGACTCAGTAGAAGAAATTTTGACTGAAATTTTAGCAGAAAATTATTCTCGTATTCCTGTATATAATGAAGATAAAGACAAAGTCGTTGGGATTTTGCATACCAAAAATCTCTTGAAATGTGCCTACAAATACGGCTTTGAAACAATGGACATCAAGCAGATCTTGCAAGAACCATTGTTTGTTCCAGAAACAGTCTTTATCGATGATTTGCTTTATGAATTAAAGAAAACCCAAAACCAAATGGCGATCTTGCTTGATGAATACGGCGGAGTCGTTGGGTTAGTTACGTTAGAAGACTTGCTTGAAGAAATCGTCGGTGAGATCGATGATGAATCCGATGAGGTCGAAGAGCTTTATGAAAAAATCTCTGATAAAGAATATGTGATCCAAGGTCGGATGCTGATCGATGATTTCAATGAAGCTTTCAATATGAGCTTGCATATGAGCGACGTCGATACGATGGCAGGCTACTTGATCACTGCTTTAGGAATGATTCCAGATGAAGGAGAAAAACTTTCCTTTGAAGTCGATAACGTGAAATTGATTTCTGAAGAAATGGAAGGATCACGTGTCTTGAAGATCCGTGTAATCTTCCATGATCCAGAAGAAGGCGAAGTGGAACCAGAAGAAGAACGCCGCTATTTCCGCAAAGATTTTGAGGAAGATGAACCTCGCCGTTAAAGTTCCGCATGAATGGAATAAGAAAGACCAAGGCAACTGCTTTGGTCTTTTTTGTTCCTTTTTTTTTACTTATTCCCCTTGATTTGTTTGTAAGAAACGGTTACGATAAATCTAATCAATAATACAGTTTAAAAACAGATAAAAAAACACGTGTATCTTATCGTTAAGCACTTTGATTGCAATTTTCCGTAAGAAAAGCGAGAATATCCATAGAAATCTAATAAGAACGAGGGGCTTGAAATGAAATTTTACCGTATGCTTAGTGATGATATCCGTTACAATTTGGCAACTGAAGAGTATTTAATGAATAACGTAGATGTTTCAGAACCTTGTCTTCTGTTATACATACAAAAACCATGTGTTATAATCGGCAGAAATCAAAATGCGTATCAAGAGATTGATTTTGACTATTTAAGGAGTCGCAATATCGTGTTGACTCGCAGAACGTCTGGTGGTGGAGCGGTTTATGACGATCTAGGCAATATGAGTTTTAGTTTTGTCACCAAAAAAGATGCCACGAGCTTTGGTGACTATCAAAGTGCAACACAACCTATCATGAAAGGCTTAGCGGCAATGGGAGCCAAGGATGTTGAAGTACATGGCCGTAATGATCTGTTCATTGATGGGAAAAAGTTTTCTGGCAATGCGATGTATACAAAAAAAGGCCGGACGTATTCCCATGGCACATTGATGTATGATGTGGATCTAGAAGAATTGACGAAAGTTCTACATGTTGCCCAAGAAAAAATTGCTTCTAAAGCAACGAAATCAGTTCGGAAAAGTGTGACGAATATCAAGCCCTTTTTGGCAGAGCAATACCAATCAATGGATACCAAGGAATTTCGAGATACACTCCTTTGCCGAATCTATGAAGTAGAATCGATTGATGAAATCAGTGAGCAAGAGATCGTCTTGACGGATGCGGATCGCCAAGCGATCCAAACGTTGTTTGAAGAACGTTACGCGAACAATGAGTGGATTTTTAATGAAGCGCCTGCTTTTGAATGGCAAAAAAGAAAGCGGTTTGCGCAGGTTGGGATCGTTGAAGTCGATTTTACTGTCAACAAAGGCAAGATTGCAGCGATTCAAATTACCGGTGATTTTTTTGGACAAAAAGAGATCAGTGAACTTGAAGCGATGCTACGAGGTATTGATTTTGAACAAAACACCATTAGCCGCTTGCTAAAGGATATTGCCATCGAGCAATTTATCCATCAGATGACTAACGCTGAATTTCTTGCGTTGCTGTTTGATTAGGAGGAAAAAAGATGCTAGAAGCCATCAACATTACAAAGCGTTACGATCGAAGCGTCCTAGATGGTCTCTCTTTTGCTGTTCAGCCGGGGGAAATTGTTGGGGTCGTCGGTAAAAGCGGCTCGGGGAAATCAACGTTGCTTCGGCTTTTGAACTTAATTGAGACACCTGACAGTGGGGAGCTGCTCTTTGACGGGAAACGAATCGATCCCTTAAACAAAAAGCAACTGCTACATGCGCAGCAGGAAATCGGCATGATTTTTCAAAATTACAATCTGTTACACAATCGAACCGTTTTTGAAAATGTCTATTTGCCCTTGAAGTTAATAGGGAAATCATCGGAGAAGGTGTTGGAGATGCTTTCATTTGTTGGGATGGAAGACAAAGTCGACATTTATCCAGCCAAGTTGAGCGGTGGGGAGAAACAACGAGTAGCTATCGCACGGGCGTTGATCCGTGAGCCGAAAATCTTGCTGTGTGACGAACCCACTAGTGCGCTGGATGAAGATACGAAAGCCGATGTACTTGCTTTACTGCAAAAAGTTCAACAGACGTTTCAGCCAGCAGTCATTTTCGTTAGTCATGAGCTAACCGCAGTCAGACAAATTTGTCAACGTGTGTTTGTATTGGAAGATGCCGTCTTTGCAGCGGAATTTGTCAATCATCCGCAGCCAATTGTCCGCAAAGAAAGCTCTTATGTGGACAAAGTGGAGAGGAGTTTGCTGCATGACGATCAGTGAGAGTATTTTGTATTATTTACCTGAATTACTTCAGTCTTTGAAAGAAACAGCGATCATGATGGGGATTTCGATGCTCGCAGCCATTGTCTTAGGACTACCGCTAGGTGTCTGGCTCTTTCTTAGCCGCAGTCGTGGGAAAAAAATCTCATTTCTTTATGAGGGTTTGAATCTCGTTGTGACGATTATCCGCTCGTTTCCGTTTCTATTATTTGTCGTAGCCTTGATTCCACTGACGCGAATGCTTTTAGGTAGCTCATTTGGACCAATTCCCGCCAGTTTCCCTTTGAGCATCGTTGCTATGAGTATTTTTGCTCGTTTGACGGAGCAAGTACTGCTGGATGTCCCAGAAGAAGTTTCTTACTTGGCGAAATCCCTTGGCGTCAGTCAATGGCAATACGTTTGGTCGTTTTTACTGGTGGAAGCTAGAAGCGGCTTGATTTTATCTTTAACGACGACGGCAGTCAGTATGGTTTCTTATTCGACGGTGATGGGGATCGTTGGCGGCGGCGGTATCGGCGATTTTGCGATCCGCTATGGCTATCAACGCTACGAATATGGCGTCATGTATTTTGCAATTATCATCATGATTCTTTTGGTCTTTATCCTGCAAGGGATTGGCAATCAAGCAGCAAGAAAACTTGATAAACGAAAATAGGAGGAATGAAAGTGAAAAAAAGATTTGTTTTAGGATTGAGTGTATTGGCATTAGGTGTATTGGGGGCTTGCGGTACGAGTTCGGATGAGGCGAGCGAAGAGAAAATCATCAAGGTCGCTTCGCAAACGACACCAATGACCGATGTCGTAAAGGTTGCAGCGGAAGCAGTGGAAGATGGCTGGGAAATCCAGTTGGTCCAAGTCAATGACAATATCCAGTACAATGAGCTGCTGAATAATGACGAGGTCGATGCCAACTTTGCGCAACATGAACCATATATGCAAATGTATAATGAAGAAAAAGATGCAAACCTAGTGGCATTAGATAAAATCTACAATGCAAAAGTCGGTTTTTATTCCAAAGAGTATACGGATATCAATGATATTCCAGAAGGAACGAAAGTCGCATTGCCGAATGATGTGTCCAATGAAGGTCGAGCGTTAGCGATTTTAGCAGAAGAAGGGTTGATCACTCTTAAAGAAGGCGTTGGTGTCAATGGAACACTTAAAGACGTTACCGAAAATCCGAAAAATTTTGAATGGTTATCTGTTGATTTACTGAATCTTGCGGAAGCCTATGATGAGCCGAATGTATCCTTGGTATACAACTACCCAACCTATATTGCGAAAATCGGTTTGAAACCAGCTGATGCACTTTTCTTAGAAAAAACGATTGATGATCGCTTTGCTATCTCATTGGTTGCTCGAGAAGACAATCAAGATTCTGAAAAAATCGCCGTCTTGCGCCGTACCATGACTAGCGATAAAGTTCGCGAATTTTTAGAAAACGACCATAGCGATACCTTATTGCCAGCATTTTAATTTATTTCTATCAAATGGAAAGAACGCCCTTTGCCTAACTCTGTAAAAGAGAGTAGTCGAAGGGGGTTCTTGTCTTTTTTTGCTTTTTTATCACCCTTATCCATGATATACTGATTTGGTCAGAAAACTAGCGACAGGTTAAAATAGACACTGTTCGCATTGTAAATACAAGAAATGGAGCAATAGAATCAATGGATAATCCAAAATTAAAACAACAAGTAGATAGTCGCCGTACCTTTGCGATTATTTCCCACCCGGATGCGGGGAAAACAACCATCACAGAACAATTATTATTATTCGGTGGCGCGATTCGCCAAGCTGGTACGGTCAAAGGGAAAAAGACTGGGAATTTCGCAAAGTCCGACTGGATGGAAATTGAAAAACAACGGGGGATCTCCGTTACCAGTTCTGTTATGCAGTTTGATTACCAAGGCAAACGGGTCAATATTTTAGATACCCCTGGGCATGAGGACTTTTCTGAAGATACCTACCGTACCTTGATGGCGGTGGATAGCGCGGTCATGGTGATCGATAGCGCAAAAGGGATCGAAGCGCAAACGAAAAAACTCTTCCAGGTCGTTAAAAAACGCGGTATTCCGATTTTTACCTTTATCAATAAACTCGACCGTGATGGCCGCGAACCATTAGAATTATTAGAAGAACTAGAAGATCTTTTAGAGATCGAATCATTTCCAATGAATTGGCCGATCGGCATGGGGAAAGGCTTAGAAGGACTGTATGATATCCATAACCAACGGGTCGAATTTTATCGTCCAGACAATCACGGTGGGGAACGTTTAGTTGCCCTAGATGAAAATGGTCAATTTCCTGCAGATCATCCATTTGCCGAAGATGGGCTGTTCCAACAAGTTTTAGAAGAAGTAGAATTACTGCAAGATGCTGGCGATGCCTTTGATACAGAAAAAATCGCGCGAGGCGATCAAACACCCGTGTTCTTTGGTTCCGCCCTTACGAATTTCGGTGTACAGACCTTTTTGGAAACCTTCTTGTCCTTTGCACCAGCACCTTATGGTCACAAAACTTTGGCTGGTGATGAAGTCAGTCCTTATGAACCAGAAATGTCCGGGTTTGTGTTCAAGATCCAAGCAAATATGAACCCTGCCCATCGTGACCGGATCGCCTTTGTCCGCATTTGTTCAGGAACCTTTGAACGAGGCATGGACGTTACTTTAGAACGTACTGGCAAAAAAATGAAACTCAGCAATGTGACACAATTTATGGCAGATACCCGTGAAAATATTGAAGAAGCAGTCGCTGGAGATATCATTGGTGTCTATGACACGGGAAATTATCAAATTGGCGATACGATCTATGAAGGAAAACTAAAAGTTGCTTACGAAGAGCTACCATCGTTTACTCCGGAACTCTTTATGAAAGTCACTGCAAAAAATGTGATGAAACAAAAATCTTTCCACAAAGGAATCTATCAGTTGGTCCAAGAAGGGGCTATCCAGTTGTACAAGACGTATCTGAGTGATGAGTATATCATCGGTGCTGTCGGGCAACTGCAATTTGAAGTTTTCCAATATCGCATGATGAATGAGTACAATGCCGAAGTCATTATGACCCCAATGGGCCACAAGATCGCTCGCTGGATCGATCCGAAAGACTTAGATGAGCGCATGAGCTCAAGCCGTAATATTTTAGCGAAAGATCGTTTCGATCAACCATTGTTCTTATTTGAAAATCAATTTGCAATGCGTTGGTTCGCTGACAAGTACCCAGATGTCGAATTGAAGAGCTTGATGTAAGAGCTGTTTCCCGCGAGACTGTCTAGGTATGCGCAACTTTGTACGTAAGGCTGATCTTTTTAATTGAACGATCGTAGAAAGTCCTTTCTTATCCAAATGGATAAGAAGGGGCTTTTTTTTGCTGAAAACGTGCTTTTGATACAGAAGGAAGGTTGCATGATTGGGGGCAATCGTCCAATGATTAGACAATTATCCTAATTTATAACCATTCTTTTAAAAGAAGATAAAAATGAGTCGGAAAAAGAGCGTAGTATTAAAGGTGACCACAAGGAAATACACTTGAAATGAATAGAAAAATATCATAGGCACATTTGATGGTTCAGGAAATTTTCTCCTTGTTTGAAAGTAGGGGGAAAGCACAGAATAGATTGCCAGTGATAGAGGTCGTTTATTCATTTGATCGAGGGACATGTTCTTTTTGTCAGATGCTATTAGTGAAGCCTAAGCTTTCTTTATCTGAGCATGAATCGGTGATTGCCCTTGAAACTTCATTTGAAGCACTTCTAACAGATGGTTTAAGTTTTCAGTTGGTGTACCATGGCTTCGCGACTCAAAAAATGAATTAGTCTTATTGCTAGTTTACAGTTATCTATCTATCGATTTTGCTAAAGCGAATGATTATTTGTTAAATAAAAGTGATTTCTGAAAGAAGAAAGGGGATCAGGTAGTGCTAAAAAGTTTGTTATTCATATTTTCGGCGATATTTTTCTTTCCAACAATAGAGGCTGCAGCTGATGAGGTTTCCGAAACTTTGATTTTTGATTTGAACACGATTGACTTTAAGGACGAACACTATTATTTGTTGAAAACCACACAAGATCTTCAGCTGTCTGTCAATAGCAACGGCAGTGAAGGTGCTTTTGACGTAACGATCACGGCTGTCGGAGAAGGATTTTCAGCAGAACTAAACAGCGTGAACGGTTCGGAAGAGATGATCATTCAGATTGAGGATGCTGATGAAGCATCAATGATTCTTAACGTAGCTGCAACATTGAACATAAAGGAATATCTTGATTCTAACTCTGAGTACTACCTATCAGTCACTTTTACAGCAATTGATGATTCAGAGACCTTTACGAAAGATATAAAAATGAATCAGTCGGATGAGGAAAAAGAAGAGACATCGGATGAAAACTTGACAGATGAAGACCAAGAGGATGAAAAGCAAGAAGACGACGGCATTGAAGATGAATCTGAACGCCCAGAGGAAGAAGACTCATTAGAGAATGATTCATTCAGCCAAGAAGAATCACTTGAGTATATCAATGATGATACTGTCCATGAGGATCGTTTAGAGGAAGAGTGCCAGTACGAGATAGCGACAATTTTTATAAAAGAAGTGATTTTTGATAAAAGATATGTTTAAAACTAGTGTAGGAAAAACCGCTTAGCTGAATAGGAGCGGTTTTTTTGCACATCTTTTTCTAATACTAGGTGAAAAGTGCTTTTGCTGAATAAGTTTGTGACTAATTGGTGGTACTAAAAAAAGGAGCTTTGAAGCGACCTCCAAAAGTTAGTCGTAAAAGCTAACTTTTGGGGTCACAACACTAGCCCTCTCTTTTTCTTTTTGATTTAAAAATATAGATGACTGCAGCTGCCAACGCTACAACGAGAACAAAGATAATCCAAATAAGGATTTGATTATTTGTCTGAACATCGGCAGTGTTCGTTGGACGGTTCTCTTTTTTGAAGTTATCCAAGTCTTCTTTCTCATAAGAAAAAGTAGTCGTGATCGCTTTTCTAGTTGTTTCTATAGTTAAACGGTATTCGTCTTCAATAAGTTCACTATTGTCTATTAAAGGAATCTGCATTATTGATTTGGTTAACGGCGTTAAAAGAACGGAATCTGCTAACTCCCCAGAGGCAATTGTTTCTCCATTGGGGTTTATTAGTTCGTAGAGCGCATTGTTTAAGTTGCCTAAAATAGGATTATAATTGAGGGCATAAAATTGTAGGTTTACCGTGTCCTGAAGAGCAACAAATGAGAAATCTTGATAAATAATATCTTGAATATCATCATATTCGCTAAAAATTAAGTTGATAAAAATGATAGACTCGTAGGCAGACGCAATACTAATAGAATCTTCAGCTGTTTGAACACCTAATATTTGCTTAAAATTAATTCCACCCATTACAGTCCCTTCAAGCTCTATGTCGTCTGGAACATTTATGGTAATGCTGACACCAACAGATTCATTAGGGGCAATTTCTATTTGATTCTCTTCGTCTATAGCATCTGAAGCGATAGTAACATAATTTGAAAAGTCGTATTTATCATCGAGAAGATTCTCCGTATTCGAAGTGTACAAAATAGAGGATTCTCTTGAAATAGCAGTTGAAGCAAAGGGAGTAACCACTATTGATGAATCATCAACTCCAATGTTTTCCAGTTTGATTTCAAATGTATACTTTTTATCAACATCAGAAGGAAGAGTAAGAGTATTTCTTGATGTTTCATATTCGGTATCACTAAGTGATAGTTTTAAAGTATTCGTCGTCTCATTCGCTGTTGCAATACTTATATTTATATTTGCGATTATTGTCAATATGAGGAAGAACACAGAAACTCTTTGAAAAGAGTCTCTGTGTTTTGATATTTTATCCATATGCTATCCTTTTTAAGAATTAAAGGTCTTGGCCATTGCCTGAGTCAGTAGTATCTGATGCAGTTACTGTGATAGTTGGCGCACCTTCATCTAGCAAAGCAGTTTGACGATTGAATGTGAAAGTTGTATTTACGCTGGTAGCTACTGGTTGGGAAATAGCTTCTGCTTCAACGGCAACAACATCATTTTCGGTGATTACGATACCTTCAGAATCAGAAGAAACTGTAATTGTAACTCTATTAACTGAACGAGTTAAGTTTGTTATTGTTCCCCCAACGTTTTCAATAGTTCCTGTCATTGTTCCGTTGGCAAATAATGCTGGACTTATTTCGAACGTTCCGTTTAAATTCATATCGTTAAATGCAAAACTAGATGTTCCTTCTGTTATAGTAACAGCAAATGGAACAGAGGGGACATCTGGCATAGTAACATCTGCTGACGCAGTGATTCCTCCTACTAGTAGTAAAGATGTTGCCAATGTAGTACCCAAAATAACTTTTTTCATAATAAAACCTCACTTTAATTTTTGCAGATGATTTACTGCTTAAATAAAGTATACAATGATGGTGTATTAAGTTATTATCCGTTTTTGCGCTATTTTTAATGAAAAAGTAGAAAGTATTTTAATAATCTGAATTTTTTATAAAATAATTTAATTAAATCTTCTAGTGGTCAAATAATGTTGATTATCAAGTCGACCTATCTTTCTGTCTACCAATTATCAATTCGTTAATAATCACTATGAAAGTACATTTGCTGCAGAGTTATATTTTGGCTTTTATTTTAAGTCAAAGCCTTCTCAGAGTTGAAGGAATTGTCGTTCCAACTAGGATTGGACCTGAAAAACGAAAAAAAATGTTATTCGTAGTCTCTGAGAATTTGCTCTGAATCAGTCGCTGTCAGAGAAACCAGTTCTGAAAATTCATGTTTAATATTTCTTTAGTGAACACCTGCAATTCAATAGAAACCAACTTTCTATCGTTTTTAAGATACTATTTTGGAAGTAGCTTTACGCGCATGAACAGTTAAGTAGGGTGGGGATTGAAAAGTATGATTCTATTTATGCGTTCCTATTGGATAGGTATATCAAAGTTACTTATTTAAAAAATATCAATTAACGTTTTTATTCAATTTGTAATCTGCACCTACAAATCTTCTAGCTTCACGCGACAGAGACATCAAGGGTTACTCCTGTTTTAATAAACGTTCATGTTTGTTTCATTATTAAGATATCTCAAAAAACTAACTGTTTGGGATGGCTATCTCATGAACCCTGGATTTTAATAGGAAGCATAATTTTTTAGGAATACACAATCAGACTCTTTGAAGAAGCCTTTGAAAGCGTTTTTTTGTCGTTCTAGATTATGTGAAGTTGCCCCTCGTTTCTAATCGTCAGGTCTTTTAGTCAGTAGAAAGAAAAAGAGTGGCGATGATTATTTTATTTGTAGTTTTTTTGAAAAAAAGATGATAAAAATCAGCTTGCTCTTACTATATTCTTAATAGCAGAGGATCAAAGTTCTTTTAAGGAGTGAATCAAAATGCTGCAAACCAGAATAAATTTCAGAGGGCAAAAGAATGCTACCATGTTGGCTGTGCGCTTTTTCAGCAACAAAACGAACACGATTATAGAGAGAAATTTAATTGTGGATCAAGACGATGATCGTCAATCGGTTCTTGACTACTTAGCCGAATCACTAGGGGAAATCAATATCTTGCAATACTCTTCGAAAAACGTTTTGTGTATCGCTGAACGTTCAAGGCTAGAAAAAGCAGGCGGCACGCATCGCTTGGAACATTTTTGGGGAGATGTCATCAGTTATATTGTTGAGTGCGTGGATAAATCTGGTATTCATTATGATTTGCATGTCATTGGCAATGTTGATTCGGATGATGAAGAAATTATGCGGTCAATTAATGAGATGAGTGATGAATTGTCGATCATCAACATTTATGAATACAAAGATTGTTGGCTAAAAAGAAAAGATATTTTATTACAAGCTCTTTGAAATGAACTTGATTCCTCAAAGAAGTTTGTCCAGCTAGAAAATGAATTTACTCTCCAAGTCACTTACCAATCAATGAAAGAATACGAAATTTTTCTAAGTTTATGGAAACAGCTAATTCATAGGATCTTTTTATGGTTTCCAACATTTTTTGTTATAAAAGGTAAGAATCGTTTTACAAGTTTTTCTCACCCGTACTGTTTTAAAGAAGAGGGGATTTTTCTGAAGTTTTTATTAAAATTGTCCGTTTAATGAAAAATGAGGCTCAAATTTAAGTTTATTTTACTATAATTGGAAACTAGGATACTTTTTAAATAAGGCGGGTAAAAAATTTTGGAGTATATAGAAAAGTTGTATAGGTTTTATTTAACCAAAAAACAGGTAGATAAATTAACTATTATTAGAAATATCATTTTGGAGAAGCAGCTGTCTCTTGATAAAATATGTGAAACGATAAACAAATCCTTGTATCAGGTGAAAATATTGATCAATGAAATCGCCGAAGATATGAGAGAGTTTACGACCTTTGACGAGTCTATTTTTTTGTTGAAAAAGAGAACCGTTTATTTGTCACGAGAATTAAACGAAGAACAAAGCCTGCATATTTTTGTGAATCTAAAGAAGAAGTATTTCTTAGAATCTCCTTATTATCGTCTATTATCCTATTTGTTAAGAAAAAGAAAGACCCGTATGGTGGACATCTCAGAAGAATTGATTTTTAGTATTTCTTATTGTTATAAATTGATCAGCTATCTGAAAAAAATGCTGGTTATCCAAAATGTCCCGATTACTATCAATAACAACACAGATTCCATTGATCTGACAGGGGCAGAGCCTTGTGTGCGGATGTACCATTATTTAGTTGAGATCATGGCTTGCAATGTTTACATCAATCAGCGCACCCGTGCAAGCGTTGAATTAGCTGCGAAAGAATATGAGCCGTTGAAAACTACAAAAGTGAAGCACGACATTATGTTTTCAATCATTGAGAATGCGGTGTTGAGGGGCTATATCGTCAATGAATTAGACGAAGCTTCCATCGCTATTTATGAGCAAATCAAGCAACTCAATGGGGAAAAGCAAGTGATCAAGCTGCTGCCGATCAGAAGTCAGCAAGATATCGAGAAAGAACAGATTTTTTATCATTTCTGGGTTTTTCTCTTCATACCTGAAACGATCTCGGATCAAGAGAAACTTCTTTTGGGGAAACAGCTGCGAAACCTCTCGGGGAATCCATTGGTCGAATTTTCTGCCGATGTTGTGGCTGTTTTGTCGCAAAAGTATGATCTTTCCAAAGCGATCGAAGCGTTTCTTACCTATGAATTAGTGATGAATACATGGGGCTGTCTTCATCTCTTTTTGGATAGTTTTGTGTCTACTGAAGATTTGTCCTCTACGAACGAACGCGTATTAGAGGTGGAGGAGCTGATTGCGACCGTCTTGCAGCGCCATTCGTTTGTAATAGAAAAAGAAGCCCTTTTCTTAAGGAAAATCGCTCAGATTACAGCATCTTATTTACCTATCCAAAAAGAGGAACCGATTCGCATTGGTATTTCTCTTTTGAACCACCCTGAATATATTCCGGTCATTAAGAACAAACTATTGAAAATTTACAATGAAAATGTGATTCACTTTAGTTCGAACTTAGGAGACTCAGACATACTGGTTTCTGATGGCGTGCTGATCCATAATGAGTCGCAGAAATTTACATTTTTTGGCAATGTTCATAGTACCAAGGATTGGCACAATCTACATGTGATGATCCAGTCGATGATTTCTAATAAATATACTTGAAAAAGAGAGCGTAACGCTCTCTTTTTTTGCTTGACTATCAGGTAGCGTTGGTCGAAGTACTAGGCGAAAGAAGGAGGAGAGAAGACAAAAAAAGATATCTATAAAAGAGGGCTGCGACAGTCACCTTTTATAGATATTTTTTAAACACGTGATTAGGCAAAGCTAACGTGAGGAAGACAACGTTTTTTTGATGGAGATTTCTACCACTTCGGGCATTTGGATCACAGAGATCGTAGCAGGATCATAGGAGCCATCAGGTAATTTTTTCAAGAAGTAATTTTTGATTTCTTCCACTTCCGTCGGGCGAATATTCCGTTTTTTATTGATCAGCAAAATTTCATTGTGGTTCGGCGCTGAGGTAAAGATCACGGTCGTGTCTCCGGCAGTGTAAACCTTTACAAGTTCTGCGTCGGTATTTTCAAGTTGATTCAATACTAGTCGAGAATGGCTGTTTGTAACGTTGATTAATTTCACCAGACTCACCTCACATTCTATGTATTTATTAATAACATTATAGGTCGTTTTTTTTCAAAAGAAAAGCCAGACAACTCGGAATTACCCAATTTTTTGGCAAAACATGGTTGTCTGGCAAAACGAACGGTTTGGTCACCGTTTTGACACGTTATTGTTCATCTGTTTCCGATGGTTTTTCGTCTTCAGCAGAAGGTGTTTCTTCAGGAAGTGCAGAGGATTCAGCTGAAGTTACAACGATTTTATCGGAATCCTCCAATTGTGCTTTTAACTGACGGACTTGAGGATGCTCAAGATAATATTCAGCAATCCCGTCTTCGATTTGATCTTGGATGGTCCTGCGCAATGGGCGAGCACCCATCGTTGCGCTGTAACCTAGATCGACCAGTTTTTCTTGCACGTCTTGTGGAACATCGATATGCAATTTTTGATGACTAAGTGTTTGATTGACATCATGCAGCATAAGGGACACGATCGATAACAAGTTGTCCTTGCTAAGTGCCTTGAATTCAATGATCCCGTCAAAGCGATTGAGAAATTCTGGCGTAAAGTAATTGTTCAATTGATTTAACACGGAACGAGTGATGCCTTCACGCGCTGCGCCAAAGCCGACGTTGGCTTCAACTTTGCCAGTTCCAGCATTACTTGTCATGATGATCAAGGTATCTTTAAAGCTGACTGTACGTCCTTGGGCATCCGTCAAACGACCATCATCGAGAATTTGCAAGAACATATGCAATACATCAGGATGGGCTTTTTCCACTTCGTCTAATAAAATCAGGCTATATGGATTCCGACGAACTTTTTCAGTCAATTGACCCGCTTCTTCATAGCCAACGTAACCAGGAGGAGAGCCAATCAGTTTGGATACACTGTGTTTTTCCATGTATTCTGACATATCGAAACGAATCATCGATTCTTCAGAACCAAACATCTCATAGGCTAATTGTTTTGCTAATTCGGTTTTCCCGACACCGGTTGGACCGACGAATAAGAAAGAGCCGATCGGACGATTTTGTTTGCCTAAACCGACCCGATTTCTGCGGATCGCTTTGGCTACTTTATCGATCGCTTCATCTTGTCCGATAACTTTAGCTTTCAAGTCATCCGCAAGATTTTTCAATTGCGTTTGTTCTTTTTCTTTCAATTCACCAACTGGAATATTTGTCCGTTCTTCAACGATTTGTTCCATGTCTTTTTCGGTAATGACTGGCGTTTCTTCTTCGCTGATTTGGCGTTCCTTCATTTTTTGCAATTTATTGATTTGATCGCGATAGTAAGCAGCTTTTTCGAAATCTTCTTCTCGAGAGGCAGCTTGTTTTTGCTCTTCTGCTTCTTGTAATTTCTTTTCGATCGTTTTTGGATCAACGATTTGGATCGTTAAGTTTTTCTTAGAACCTGTTTCATCTAGTAGATCGATTGCTTTATCAGGCAAGAATCGGTCTTGGATGTATCGGTTAGAAAGGGTAGCGGCAGCTGCGATCGCTTCATCAGTATATTTCACATGATGATAATCTTCATAACGTGGTTGCAAACCTTTTAAGATGCGAATCGTTTCTTCCACAGAAGGTTCATCCACACGTACTGGTTGCAAACGGCGTTCTAAAGCAGCGTCTTTTTCGATGATGCGGTATTCATTTAACGTCGTTGCTCCGACCATTTGTAGTTCTCCACGAGCAAGAGCTGGTTTTAAGATGTTTCCAGCATCCATATTTCCGTCGCCAGCTGCACCAGCGCCAACGATTTCATGGACTTCATCAATGAACAAAATCACGTTTTCTGCTTGCTTGATTTCTTCAATCAATTTTTGGATGCGTTCTTCAAATTGTCCACGAATACCTGTGCCTTGAACAAGAGACGCAACGTCCAAACGAATGACTTCTTTGTCCATCAGTTTTTGTGGCACATCGCCATCTACGATTTTTTGGGCTAACCCTTCAACGACGGCAGTTTTCCCAACCCCAGGTTCACCAATAAGCACAGGGTTGTTTTTTGTTCGACGATTAAGGATCTCAATCACTCGTTTGATCTCTGAATCACGACCAACGACTGGATCGACTTCGCCATCACGAGCCATTTGGGTAATATTGATACCGTATTCTCCTAACAGACCTGCAGGTGCTTGGTTATTGCGTGGAGGCTGACCGCCGACAAAACCGTTACCGCCGGTTTGCGTCGGAGGGGTTTGTTCATAAGGGGTATTTCCTTGCTGCATCTGGCGAGACATTTGACGAAATAGATCATCAATATTGCCGAATCCAAAAGGATCTTGCGCCATTGCAGCTGCAGCATTCCCAGATTGAGCTTTTAATTTTTGGTAACAACTTTGACAATAATCGAGTTGTTTTCTTTGACCATTGACACTGGCATATAAATGAATAGACGCTTCATTTTTGCCGCAATTTTGACAAAGCATAGATTCACGACCTTTCATATTTGTTCCAACACCCTTATTTTACGGCGCTTTTTTACACTTGTAAAAGAAAAGGGGCTGTGTGCATAGAAACGGTCATCTTCGAGGTAATGTGTTATTGACCTTTACTGACCATAATTCTATTATACTAACTTTTTGTCAGACTGCAAGAATTTTACTCGTAAAAATTTTTGCCGCTCTTTCATTAGCAGAAGCGTCTTTTAAATAAAAAGTAATTCCATTATAATAGAAAGAAAGAGGTGAGAATTGAGGATGGAGAACAGAGATTTTGCTTCAGAAATAACGCGTTTGCGCAATGGAGAGATCCAAGAATTGATTGTCCAACAGCCAGAATTCCTGGCGTTTAGAGATGTCTGGCTCCAGTTGGAAGATCGGTCTTCTTTTGTCGGAGAAGCGGGCTTAAATGGGAAGATCATCTACCGTTATGTGCAAGAAAATAAATAGGACATTTATTTCAATCGTTTATTTAAGAGAAAACGGTTGTCTATCGAGGAAAAAAATGGTAATCTTAACAGTTGAAAGGGCGATTTTTTTCGGGTGTCATTGCATGCATGGAAATTTTGCCTTCACACAAAAAAACGTATCATAAAGGAGATTGATCAATATGGAAAAGAAAGATTTTCACGTAGTTGCTGAGACAGGGATTCACGCACGTCCAGCTACATTATTGGTTCAAACAGCAAGCAAATTCAACTCTGATATCAACTTAGAGTACAAAGGTAAATCAGTAAACCTTAAATCAATCATGGGCGTAATGTCATTAGGCGTTGGCCAAGGTTCTGATGTAACTATCACTGCTGAAGGTGCTGACGAAGCAGATGCAATCGCTGCAATCGTAGAAACAATGAAAAAAGAAGGTTTGTCTGAATAATGGTTGAGATGCTAAAAGGAATTGCTGCTAGTGATGGTGTAGCCGTTGCGAAAGCCTACCTGTTAGTACAACCTGATTTATCTTTTTCAAAAGTATCAGTTGAAGATACTGCAGCAGAGGAAGCACGCTTAGATGATGCGTTAGCGAAGTCAACAGCGGAATTACAACAAATCCGCGACAAAGCAGCGCAAACTTTAGGTGAAGCAGAAGCACAAGTATTTGATGCTCATTTAATGGTTCTTTCAGATCCTGAGATGATTGGTCAAATCAAACAAAACGTGACAGATAACAAAGTCAATGCAGAAGCTGCGTTGAAAGAAGTTACTGACATGTATATTGGTATGTTTGAAGCAATGGATGACAATGCTTACATGCAAGAACGGGCAGCTGACATTAAAGATGTCGCAAAACGTATCTTGGCGCATTTGCTGAATGTGACTTTGCCTAATCCTTCAATGATCAACGAAGAAGTAGTCGTTGTTGCGCATGACTTGACACCAAGTGATACTGCACAATTAGACCGCAACTTTGTAAAAGCTTTTGTAACAGATATCGGTGGACGTACTTCTCATTCCGCTATCATGGCACGTTCTCTTGAAATCCCAGCAATCGTTGGAACAATGGAGATCACTGCAAAAGTGAAAGCGGGCGACATCTTAGCTGTTAACGGTATTATCGGTGACGTTATCGTCAACCCGACAGATGACCAAGCAGCTGAATTTGTTGAAGCTGGGAAAGCCTACGCAGAACAAAAAGCAGAATGGGAAAAATTGAAAGATGCTGAAACAGTTACCGCTGATGGCAAGCACTTTGAATTAGCTGCGAACATTGGAACGCCAAAAGATTTGGAAGGTGTCCACAACAATGGTGCAGAAGCAGTCGGTTTATACCGTACTGAATTCTTGTACATGGATTCTCCTGATTTCCCAACAGAAGAAGACCAATACAAAGCATACAAAGCAGTTTTAGAAGGAATGGCTGGCAAACCAGTGGTTGTCCGTACAATGGATATCGGTGGCGATAAAGAACTTCCTTACCTAAAATTGCCTCATGAAATGAATCCTTTCTTAGGCTATCGTGCATTGCGTATCAGCTTATCTGAACTTGGGGATGACATGTTCCGTACCCAACTTCGTGCGTTGTTACGTGCTTCTGCTCACGGAAACTTACGTATTATGTTCCCAATGGTGGCAACATTGAAAGAGTTCCGTACTGCGAAGAAAATGTATGAAGAAGAGCGTCAAAAATTGATTGACGAAGGCGTTGAGGTTTCTAACGAGATCCAAGTCGGAATCATGATCGAAATTCCAGCAGCTGCTGTCTTAGCAGACAAGTTTGCGAAGGAAGTTGACTTCTTCAGTATTGGTACCAATGACTTGATCCAATACACCATGGCTGCAGACCGCATGAACGAGCGGGTGTCTTACTTGTACCAACCATACAACCCATCAATTTTACGTTTGATCAAAAACGTGATCGACTCAGCGCATGCTGAAGGCAAATGGGCTGGTATGTGTGGAGAAATGGCGGGCGATCAAACTGCTGTGCCACTTCTTGTAGGTATGGGCTTAGATGAGTTCTCAATGAGTGCAACATCTGTTTTGAAAACACGTAGCTTAATGAAACGCTTGTCAACGACTGACATGCAAGAATTAGCAAAACGTGCTTTAGAAGATTGCGATACAATGGAAGAAGTTGTTGAGCTAATCGAACAGTATGTAAACTAATCATTTCTAGGCAACAAGCAATTTTGCTTGTTGCCTTTTTTTTGTTTTAAGAAGCCTTCTTGTTCGATTTGACTTGCAACAGCCTCCTCGTTTTTTCAGAAAACGAACAGTTTTGTCATATCTTGGTATAAAGCTATGAATTCGTAGGTTTTTCACGTATCATGATTAAATGGGGAACAAAATCTAGGACCATGGTAGGAGTATGTCTCCGATCGCCTATGGTATACTAATATCAGATATAAGCATTTCCAAGGAGGAATCATCTTTGAAAGTACTTCTTTATTTTGAAGGAGAAAAATTATTAGCTAAATCAGGTATCGGTCGCGCGTTGGCCCATCAGCAACGAGCGCTGACATCTGTCGGGATTCCTTTTACTCTTGATAAAAATGATGAGGATTATGACATTCTTCACATCAACACGTATGGGATCAATAGTATGCACATGGTCAACAAAGCCAAAAGACAAGGGAAAAAAGTGATTTACCATGCCCATTCTACAGAAGAGGATTTTCGGAATTCATTTATCGGCTCAAACCAGCTTTCGCCATTATATAAAAAATATTTGATCAATCTTTATTCTAGAGCCGATCAGTTGATCACCCCGACTCCTTATTCGAAAGAACTTTTGGAAGGGTATGGTATCCAAGTACCGATCAAGGCAATCTCAAACGGCATCGATCTAGCCAAATATCAGCCGGATCAAGAGAAAGAAAAAGCCTTTCGTGAGTATTTCAATCTCATACCAGATCAAAAAGTCATTATATCCGTCGGTTTATTTTTTGAACGAAAAGGCATTCTTGATTTTGTAGAGATAGCTAGACAGTTGCCCGAGTATACGTTTATCTGGTTTGGTCATACACCAATGATGACGATTCCTAAACAGATCCGCGACCTCGTCAATGAAGACCATCCAGAAAATGTGTTGTTTCCCGGCTATATCAAAGGAGACATTATCGAAGGCGCATATTCCGCTGCCGATTTATTCTTCTTTCCATCTTATGAAGAAACAGAAGGGATCGTCGTCCTTGAGGCGTTAGCCAGCCGCCAAAATGTGCTCGTTCGGGATATTCCTGTTTACAAAGGGTGGCTAAGTAATGGGCGCAATGCATACATGGAAAAAAACAATGAAGGATTTATTGAGAAAATCAAAGGAATCGTGGAAGGCACGTTACCACAGTTAAGTGAAGCGGGTTATGAAACGGCTAAGCAAAAGAGTATTGATGAAATCGGATATGAGCTAAAAGAAGTTTATACAAAAGTGATGAATACGAAATGAAGAAACTAATGTAAAGTTTGGAGGTACCGTTTTGAAAATCGGATTTTTTACAGACACCTACTTCCCCCAGGTAAGTGGTGTGGCGACATCGATCAAGACATTGAAAGAAGAGCTTGAGAAAAAAGGCCATAAAGTGTATATCTTTACTACGACCGATCCCAATGCTGATCTGGACGAAGAAGATATCATTCGCATGCCAAGTGTCCCGTTTGTGTCCTTCAAAGATCGGCGAATCGTGGTTCGCGGCATGTTGTATGCCTATTTGATCGCCAAAGAATTAGAGTTGGAATTGATCCATACCCATACCGAGTTTGGCTCTGGGATGTTGGGGAAAATGGTGGGGCGCAAATTGCAGATTCCTGTGATCCATACCTACCATACGATGTATGAAGACTACTTGCACTACATCGCCAACGGGAAGGTCTTGCGGCCATCTCACGTGAAATATCTTTCACGGCTCTTTGCCAACCACTCGACAGGTGTTGTTTGTCCAAGTGAACGGGTCATTGATACGCTGAGAGGGTATGGTGTGGTTTCACCGATGCGGATCATCCCCACAGGGATCGAAGTTGAGAAGTTTCGCCGACCGGACATTACAACTGACATGAAAAAAGAATTGCGGGAGAAATTGGGCATCACTGAGAATCAACCCATGCTGCTTTCCCTCAGTCGTATTTCTTATGAAAAAAATATCCAAGCAATCATCGACGGCATGCCAGAAATTTTAACGAAGATTCCTGATGCGCAATTAGTGATCGTTGGGAAAGGTCCGCATAAAGAAAAATTAGAAGAAAAAGTGGTGGATATGGCTCTATCTGACCATGTTCAATTTGTCGGCGAAGTGGCAAATGATAAAGTGGCGATCTATTACCACGCTGCGGATTACTTCGTTAGTGCGTCCACATCAGAAACACAAGGACTGACTTACACGGAAGCAATGGCTGCTGGAACACCGTTAGTCGTTGAAGGTAATGACTACTTAAATACCTTGATCGACGATCCGTCTTTAGGCGTCACCTATGAGAGTGATCGGGATTTCGCAAAAGCATTTATTGATTATTATGAACGAAAGATTCCTGCTGATCCCGAAGTTCTTGCTAGAAAAATGTACGAGATCTCGGCATTGCGCTTCGGTGAGTCGATGCTATCTTTCTACCATGACATGGTCGCTTATTATGAAACAGAACGCATCGAAAAAGAAACCGAGCAGACGTTAGAAAAATTCAAAGTAAAATTAAAGGCCTTTCGCCGAACGATCGATTAAACAGAAAATTTTCGCAAGTTCATGTTTTTAGCGTATACTAAAGACATGAACTTTTTTATTTTGGAGGGATCTGCATGGAATTAGGATTTATCGGTACTGGTGTCATGGGTCAAGCGATGGTTGGTCATCTCTTAGCTGCAGGACATACAGTGAATGTTTACAATCGGACGAAAGCGAAAACAGATGAACTCGTTGCGAATGGAGCAATTTGGTGTGACACCCCAACAGAAGTTGCATCAGAAAGTGAAATCATCTTTACAATGGTTGGTTATCCATCCGACGTTGAAGAGGTTTACTATGGGCCTCAAGGGATTTTTCAAACGGCTGTGACTGGCAAAACATTGGTGGATTTTACCACCAGTACGCCTGATTTGGCAGAACGAATCTACCAGACAGCGAAGGAAAAAGGAGCAGCGAGTATTGATGCGCCAGTTTCTGGTGGGGATCTTGGTGCGAGAAACGCCACGCTAACGATTATGGTTGGTGGCGATGAAGAAGCTTACCAACAAGTAAAACCACTTTTTGAAGTATTAGGAAAGACGTTTCAACTTCAAGGAGGGGCAGGGAAGGGTCAGCATACGAAAATGGCCAATCAGATCATGATTGCCGGAACCATGACGGGGATGACAGAAATGCTGGTCTATGCGAACCAAGCGGGTCTTGATTTACCACGAGTGATTGAAACCCTTTCTGGTGGTGGGGCAGCCAATTGGTCCATGACGAATTACAGTCCTCGTATCCTAAAAGAGAATTATTCACCAGGCTTTTTTGTCAAACATTTCATCAAAGATTTGGGGATTGCTTTGGATGAGGCTAAGAAGATGGGATTGGATTTGCCGAGCACCACTTTAGCTAAAAAATTGTATGATCAGTTGGCCGAAAAAGGCTTCGAAAATGACGGAACGCAGGCGCTGATTAAACTTTGGTGGCAAGATGGAAAAAAATCTTAAAATGACAAAAAAAATACGAAAAATCAATGCAAGATAGAGGATGTTTTGATACAATATAACGGACAGAAAAAGGAGGCTTACGAATGAAAAGTTCGCAATTAGTCGCTATCATCAAACGTTTAGAAGCGATGGTCGAAGCGCAAGACAATGAAGTTCAAGTACGTCGTTTTGAAAAAGAAGGCGTCGAAAAATGTACCGTTACTTATGACAATTCGACAGAAACGTTTGAATTAACGGAAGCAGAATCAAGTCAATCTTATCAATTTGATAATGTTGATATTGTAGCCATGGAAATCTATGATTTGATCCAATAAGAATGAGTGGGACGTTCGTCGTCGCTTTCTCATTTCTATACAGCAAGCCTACTTGGGCTTGCTGTTTTTTATTTATCTGCTGCTTTTTCTTGGCGATACAAGTGATTAAGGATGATCCCTAATGGATCGAGATCTTCCGGGGCTAAAGGAAGCGCAGCGCTTGCTGGCGGGAGTGGCTGGAATGTTTCCTCGGGAGAAAGAACTTTTGTTTGGATCAACTTGCCAAAGCTAACTTGATAGTATTTGATTTGAGTCGTCTGTGATCCTGGCTCCTCTAAGTCAAGGGGAATAGAAAAAATCACTTCTGGTTCTTGAATAAACTGATTGACCCTCACGATTTCTTGGTAAAAGCTTTTTGCTAAATGGATCTCGCGCTGCAGTACACTAGCTTGCTCAAACAATAAGTGATCAATCAGATATGCTAAGCGTTTTTTAAGGAGTGAAAAACAGTCGGTCTTCTTTCCTGCAAAAAAACAGCCGATTTCTCGCCACTTCTGTTCCAAGGGATACGCATCCATTTGAGGGAGTTGCTTACGCAAGGTCAATAGCGTCAGTTCGTTGACAGTCGGCAATTGAAAGGTTTCTGACAATACTTGAAACAATGCTGGCAATTTTTTTGTTTGCCGAAAGGGACCATAACTGCCAATTTGTGGTGTTTGAGTGATCGTGAAGGTATGATTCGTCAAGTCAACAAAGCAATAGTTGGCTGAATGGTTCATTTGTCGGTTGTAGATAGGATGAAAAGCTTGGATCAAACGACATTCAAGTAATAGTGCATCCAATTCTGTATCTGTTTCGATGGTTTCAAAATCAACGACATTATAAACAAGTCGAAGCACCTTATTGGCATGCTGCTGATTTTTTCGGAAGTAAGAAACGACACGCTGTTTCAATGATTTGGCTTTTCCTACATACAAGACTTCGTTGTGCTGATCTTTCATTAAATAAACACCAGGCTTTTCAGGCAGTGCATTTGCTTTGTTTTTTAGAAACTCTTTGTTCAGATTCATCGATCGTTCCTCTCCTTCCTTCAAAGAGTAGCAGATGAAGCGTAAGAGAGCAACGTTTGCTGGCCATTGACAAGAAAAAATTAGAAATAGAGTGAGGCAACGCAATGATAAACTTTGACATTCAAAGGAAATTTCTCTATAACGGAAACGGATTATTTTGTCAACTCGCAGCTTTTAAAATCTTAGAAAATCAATTCTTAAATAAAAATGCGCTTAAAAATAAAAAAAGTTCGAAAAAATTCTTGCATTTCTCAATAACTTCCGATATAGTTTGACTATCAAATGATTTGATTATCAAAGTATTCGGATGGTGAAGGTTATGGAACCCAATTTAGAAACAGTTAATGACTACTTAGTCAGCGTCTTTAATGACATCTTAGTGATTGAAGAATCTGAATTGAAAAAATCTCAATTCAAAGACCTTTCAATTACCGAAATGCATACCATCGAAGCCATCGGGATGTACAAAAAAAAGACCACGACTGAAGTTGCCAAAGAGCTTTCGATCACTGTTGGGACTTTGACCATCGCGATCAATCGTTTGGTGAAAAAAGAATATGTAGAACGGATTCGCAGTGAAGATGATCGGCGAGTCGTCAAACTAGGTTTGACGAAAAAAGGAAAACTCCTTTATCGTGTTCATCAGCATTTTCATCGTGAGATGGTGAAGGGTGTCTTGAGTCAGATGTCTCCTGAAGAGGAACAGGCACTGTTGAAAGCACTGAAAAATCTGCATGACTTTTTACAAGATTATAAGTGAGAATAATGGATGAATATGTTTGGAAAAATTACCGCGACTGCAAGTTATGTTCCAGAAAAAATCGTAACAAATGATGATCTATCAAATTTGATGGATACTTCAGATGAATGGATCCATTCTCGCACGGGAATCAAACGAAGAAGAGTCGCTGTTGGCGAAAACACTTCAGACCTTTGTATTCGCGTCGCTCAAACGCTCTTGCAAGATGCTCAGCTTTCAGCAGAAAGTCTAGATTTTATCTTGGTAGCGACGATCACACCGGATTTCAATACACCGGCGGTTGCTTGCCAAGTCCAAGGGGCGATTGGGGCAGTCAATGCCTTTGCTTTTGATATCAGTGCAGCATGTGCTGGTTTCGTGTATGCATTGTCTATGGCTGAAAAACTGATTCGAACGGGCGCTAAAAAAGGAGTGGTCATCGGTGGAGAAGTACTTTCAAAAGTCTTGGATTGGAACGACCGTTCGACGGCTGTTTTATTCGGAGATGGTGCCGGCGGTCTATTGCTGGAAGCATCTTCAGAGCAGCATTTGCTCAAAGAGTCTTTAAAAGCAGATGGGACGCGAGGCATGTCCTTAACATCTGGTTTTCGAACGAATGAGAATCCTTTTTCACAAAACGCTCCGGCGTATAGTGCTTGTATGCAAATGATTGGACGAGAAATCTTTGATTTTGCGACGCGTGATGTGGTCGCCTCGATCAATGATCTGACACAAGATGAAGCAATCGATTATTTTTTGCTTCACCAAGCAAATTCACGTATTTTAGACAAAGTTGCTCGCAAGCTGAAGCAGCCCCGTGAGAAATTTTTGCAAAATATGCAAGATTATGGCAATACTTCGGCAGCCTCGATTCCGTTATTGCTAGATGAAGAAATCAAACGAGGTACACTGTCACTTGGCAGTGGTCAAAAAGTGGTGTTCTCAGGTTTTGGCGGCGGATTGACATGGGGAACTATGTTAGCCACCTTATAACTTGTTCACGAAACAAAATTACTATTGAAAAACACATTGGAGGAATATACACATGGTATTCGAAAAAATTCAAGAAATCGTAGCAGAAGAATTAGGAAAAGAAAAAGAAGAAATCAAATTGAACACAAACATCCAAGAAGATTTAGAAGCAGACAGCTTGGATCTTTTCCAAATCATTAACGAGATCGAAGATGAATTCGATGTGAAGATCGAAACAGAAGATGGTATCACAACCGTTGAAGATCTAGTTAAATATGTAGAAAAACAACAAGCATAAAACAAAGGCTAGGCAGACAGCCTAGCCTTTCCTTTTTAAGAACGTGTTTTTGCTGATTCATAGACGAACTGCAAGAAGCCATGTTCTCCAACGACAACGATCAAAGTAATGAAGGAGTGCAAGATGAAGACAGCCTTTTTATTTAGCGGTCAAGGCGCACAGTACCCCCATATGGGAGAAGAGCTCTATCACCAAGAAGCAATCGTTCGTGAGACGTTTGAACAAGCCAGCACCATTCTAGGATATGATATGGCCGAGCTATGCTTTACTGAAAACGAACGTTTAAACCAGACGGAATATACGCAGCCTGCCATCTTAACGGTAAGTACGGCTTTTTGGCGACTTTTGGATGCGCAAGGAATCAAAGCAGATGCTGTTGCTGGCTTGAGTTTAGGCGAATATACAGCCTTAGTCGCTAGTGGTGCGCTTGATTTCCAGACAGCAGTCGCATTGGTGCAAAAGCGCGGTCGGTATATGGCAAGTGCGGCGCCAGCAGGTATTGGGAAAATGGTCGCTGTGATGAACACACCCGCTGAAACGATTGAAGAAATCTGTAAAGAAGCAAGTCAAGTGGGGATCGTGACACCAGCGAATTACAATACGCCGCAGCAGATCGTCATTGGCGGTGAAGCGCCGGCAGTGGATAAAGCGGTGGAATTGTTACAAGCTGCTGGAACCAAACGGGTGATTCCTTTAAATGTCAGCGGTCCTTTCCATACTGCTTTGTTGGAACCCGCATCGCAGCAACTAGCACAGGAATTAGCTCAAATCACCTTTGATGAGTTACAAGTACCTGTCATCAGCAATACGACCGCGCAGCCAATGCAGCAAGACCAAATCAAGGAACTGTTGACGCTGCAAGTGAAATCGCCAGTGCGTTTTTACGAAAGCATTGCGACACTGAAGCAGCTTGGCATCCAACAAGTCATCGAGATCGGACCAGGAAAAGTATTGAGCGGTTTTATGAAGAAAATAGACAAAGAAATACAGACTGCGCGTGTAGAAGATAGCCAAACGTTGGCAGATACACTAGCCCGATTCAACTAGGAGGAATTTATGGATCTGCAAAATAGAAACGTCTTTGTAACTGGTAGCTCGCGAGGGATCGGTTTTACCATCGCGGAAGCCTTTGCCAAAGAAGGAGCGAATATCGTTTTAAATGGACGAAAAGAAATTCCCCAGTCACTGATCGATCGCATCACCAGCTACGGCGTGAAATGTGTAGCGATCAATGGGGACATTTCTGATTTTGATCAAGCGGCAGCCATGCTTTTAGAAGCAGAAGCGGCAGTCGGACCGATCCACATTTTAGTCAATAATGCCGGGATCACGAATGACAAATTATTGTTGAGAATGAAACCCGAAGATTTTGATTCAGTGATCAAAATCAATTTGACTGGTACCTTCAATATGACGCAGCACGCGTTGAAAAAAATGATGAAGCTGCGAGAAGGCCGCATCATCAATTTGACGAGTGTGGTCGGCTTGACGGGAAATATCGGGCAAGCCAACTATGCGGCAAGTAAAGCTGGCGTGATCGGTTTTACGAAATCTGCCGCTCGTGAAGGTGCCGCTCGGGGGATCACCTGCAATGCGATCGCCCCAGGATTTATCGAAACAGAGATGACTGAAGTGCTGTCGGATAAAGTCAAAGAACAATCATTGGCAAATATTCCATTACAGCGTTTTGGTTCCACACAGGATGTTGCGCAAACAGCAGTCTTTTTAGCAAAAAGCCCCTACATCACTGGTCAGGTGATCAGTGTAGACGGCGGGATGGCAATGCAAGGGTAGGAGGAAGAATAGATGAATCGAGTAGTAGTTACAGGATACGGCGTCACTTCTCCAATCGGAAATGACCCAGAAACATTTTTAGCAAGTTTACAAAACGGGACCAACGGCATCGGCCCGATTACAAAATTTGACGCAGAAGCAACTGGGATCTCAGTTGCCGCTGAGGTCAAAGATTTTCCGTTAGAAAAGTACTTCGTTAAAAAAGATACGAAGCGGATGGATCTTTTTTCCATTTATGGAATTTATGCGGCGTTAGAAGCGATGGAAATGGCGAAGTTAGATACAGAAACCATTGATGTGGATCGTTTTGGCGTGATGGTTGGTTCAGGGATCGGCGGCTTGCCAACGATTCAAGACCAAGTAATTCGGATGCATGACAAAGGAGCAAACCGGGTATCACCAATGTTCGTACCGATGTCGATCGTAAATATGGTTGCCGGCAACATTGCATTACGGGTAGGTGCGAAAGGCATTTGTACGACGACTGTTTCCGCCTGTGCTTCTGGTACCCATTCAATCGGTGAAGCTTTTCGGAACATCAAGCATGGCTACGCAGATGTCATGATCGCTGGTGGTTCAGAAGCGACGATCTGTGAAATCGGTATCGCTGGTTTTGCGTCTCTGACGGCGTTAACCACTGAATCAGACCCTGACAAAGCTTCCGTTCCGTTTGATAAAAATCGTAGTGGGTTTGTCATGGGTGAAGGCGCTGGTGTCTTCATTTTAGAATCATTGGCGCATGCGCAAAAACGTGGGGCAACGATTTTAGGTGAAGTCGTAGGGTATGGTGCGAACTGTGATGCCTACCATATGACTGCGCCAAATCCAGATGGATCAGGTGCTGGAAAAGCAATGAAATTGGCGATGCAAGAAGCAGCGATCACCCCGGCTGAAGTTGGCTACATCAATGCCCACGGTACAAGCACGCCTGCCAATGACAGTGCAGAAGCGACATCGATCCAATACGGATTGGGCGAAGACTATAAAAAACCATATGTCAGCAGTACAAAGTCAATGACTGGTCATTTGCTTGGAGCGGCTGGTGGAATCGAAGCCATTGCTTCACTATTAGCATTACAACATCAATTTATTCCACCAACCATCAACGTGACAGAACAAGATCCTGAGATCGACTTGAACGTTGTTATCAATCAAAGCCAACCAGCAGAATTGACCTATGCCATGAGTAATTCACTTGGGTTTGGCGGTCATAATGCAGTGATCTTGCTGAAACGTTGGGAGGAAGCGTAATTGGAAACACATGAGGTAAAAGAGCTGCTCAGCCAATTCGATCAATCGACGTTAACTGAGCTTCAATTAAAAAAAGAGACATTTGAACTTTATTTTAATAAAAATACGACAAGTGGGCTACAAAGTGCATCCTCTGCACCTGCATCTGCTCCTGCAGCGAATGCTGCGCCAACTCCTGTTGCACCAACGCCTGCTGTCTCAGCAACACCGGACACAGTAGAAACGGCAAAACCTGTTTTAGAGGGCAAAGAAGTTGTCTCTCCATTAGTGGGTGTCGTTTATTTGAAACCAAGTCCTGATAAAGACAACTTCAAACAAATCGGCGATCACGTGAAAAAAGGTGATATTCTCTGTATCGTTGAAGCGATGAAAGTCATGAATGAAATCGTCAGCGACGTCGATGGCGAATTAGTTGAAGTCTTGGTTGAAAGCGAACAAATCGTTGAATACAATCAACCATTATTCCGTGTGAAAGAAGGGTAAAGCAATGAGCGCATTAACGATTCAAGAAATCAAAGAAATCATCCCTCATCGTTATCCGATGCTTTTAGTGGATCGGGTAGAGGAGTTAGAAGAAGGCAAACGGGTCGTTGCGAAGAAAAACGTTACTATCAATGAGCCGTTTTTCCAAGGTCATTTTCCCCATGAACCAGTGATGCCCGGAGTATTGATCGTGGAAGCAATGGCACAAGCAGGTGCTGTGGCATTGCTATCATTGGAAGATTTTCGTGGGAAAACTGCCTACTTTGGCGGTTTAGACAAAGCGAAATTCAGAAAAAAAGTAACACCAGGCGATACCTTGATCTTAGAAGTAGAAATAATCAAAGTGAAATCTGCAGCTGGCATCGGCAAAGGAATTGCCTATGTTGATGGGAAAAAAGTGGCGGAAGCAGAATTGACTTTCATGATTGGATAGGTGAGACATGTTTTCTAAAGTATTGATCGCAAACCGTGGCGAAATCGCCGTACGTATCATTCGCGCTTGTCGCGAATTAGGTATTCAAACGGTCGCCGTTTATTCAGAAGCAGATAAAGAAGCGTTGCATACAGAGCTTGCCGATGAAGCGATTTGTATCGGACCTGCCAAAGCAGCCGACTCTTATTTGAATGTACAGCAGATCCTAAGCGCTGCGATCGTCACAAAGGCTGAGGCGATCCATCCTGGATTTGGCTTCCTTTCAGAGAATAGCCGCTTTGCTGCGATGTGCGAGGAATGCAATATCGTCTTTATTGGGCCAAAGAGTGAGACTATCGATGCAATGGGAAACAAAATCAATGCAAGACGCTTGATGATCGAAGCAGAAGTACCGGTCATTCCCGGAAGCAAAGGCGCGATTTCTGATGTGGAAGAAGCTTTAACGATCGCTGAAGAGATTGGTTACCCAGTCATGCTCAAAGCTGCGGCCGGCGGTGGCGGTAAAGGGATACGGAAAGTCGCAGATAAAGAAGCATTGCCTCATCATTTTGCTTCGGCGCAGCAAGAAGCGAAAGCGGCATTTGGCAACGATGAAATGTACATTGAAAAAATCATTTATCCTGCTCGACACATAGAAGTGCAAGTGTTAGGTGATTCTTTTGGTAATATTATCCACCTTGGTGAACGCGATTGCTCGCTACAACGCAACAACCAAAAAGTGTTGGAAGAATCCCCTTCTGTGGTGATTTCTGAAAGCAAGCGAGCAGAACTAGGAGAAGCAGCGGTGCGTGCCGCACAAGCGGTAGGGTATCGTAATGCTGGCACGATCGAGTTTTTAATGGCGGACACTGGGGAGTTTTATTTCATGGAAATGAACACTCGAATCCAAGTGGAACACCCGATCACCGAAATGGTGACAAACATTGATTTAGTGAAAAAACAACTTGAAGTCGCTAGTGGTGAACCGCTAGGTTTGACGCAAGCAGACATCAAGATGACGGGCGCGGCGATCGAATGTCGGATCAATGCAGAAAATCCAGCCTTCAATTTTGCACCGTCACCAGGCAAGATCAACAATTTGTTTTTACCAAGTGGCGGCCTAGGCGTTCGTGTAGACAGTGCCATGTATTCTGGCTACACGATTCCACCTTATTATGATTCTATGATCGCTAAAGTGATCGTTCACGGCGAGAACCGTTTCGAAGCGTTGATGAAGATGCAGCGGGCGTTAGCCGAATTAGTGACCGATGGTGTCATTACGAATGCAGAATTCCAAATGGACTTGATCAGTCACCCGAAAGTGATTGCGGGAGACTATACAACCGCCTTTTTACAAGAGGAATTTCTGCCAAATTGGACACCTGAACAATAGGAGGGAAGATGAGTGGCTTTATTTAAGAAGAAAAACTACATTCGCATCAATCCTAATCGAGGTCAGCTGCCAACGAACGAACCAGTCGTACCAGATAATCTTTGGGCGAAATGTCCTAGTTGCAAACGAACGCTTTATACGAAGGAGATGGGGGCAGAGAAAGTCTGTCCTCACTGCGGGTATAATTTCCGAATCAGTGCCTGGGAACGGATCGCTATCACGATTGATGAGAAAAGTTTTGAAGAATGGGACACAGATGTAACCACAAAAGATCCTCTTGATTTTCCTGGATATTTGGATAAAGTCGCACAAATGCAAGAAAAAACTGGGTTGCATGAGGCTGTCCTCACAGGAGAAGCAAAAGTTCAAGGATTGCCGTTAGCGATCGGGATCATGGATGCGAATTTCATCATGGGCAGTATGGGAACGGTCGTGGGGGAGAAGATCACCCGTTTGTTTGAACGTGCGATCGAAAAACAGCTACCAGTTGTTCTTTTTACCGCTTCAGGTGGTGCGCGGATGCAAGAAGGAATTTTGTCGCTGATGCAAATGGCAAAAATCTCTGCCGCGGTAAAACGCCACAGTAAAGCTGGCTTGTTTTATCTAACGGTTTTAACGGACCCGACAACCGGTGGCGTCACCGCTAGTTTTGCGATGGAAGGGGATATCATCCTGGCAGAACCGCAAGCCTTGATCGGTTTTGCTGGACGACGTGTGATTGAACAAACCATTCGTCAGGAACTACCTGAAGACTTTCAAAAGGCAGAGTTTCTGTTAGATCATGGCTTTGTCGATCAAATCGTTCCACGGACGAACTTGCGGGAGAAAATCCACCATTTGATTTCTTTGCATACGCGGAAAGGATGGGATCGCAATGACTAGAGCAGCCCACGAGATCGTTGAACTCGCTCGCAGCAAAGACCGTTTGACGGCACTGGATTACTTTGACGGCATTTTTTCTGAGTTTGAAGAGTTTCATGGAGACCGTCTGTTTGGCGAAGATGAAGCCGTTGTTGGCGGCATTGCTTGTTTAGATGGCAAGCCAGTGACCGTGATCGGTATTCAAAAAGGCCGTAATCTGCCTGAAAATTTACGCAGAAACTTTGGCTCACCACATCCTGAAGGTTATCGCAAAGCGTTACGCTTAATGAAGCAAGCAGAAAAATTTCAGCGACCTGTGGTCACATTGATCAATACAGCAGGGGCGTTTTGCGGTATTGGCGCGGAAGAGCGCGGAGAAGGCGAAGCGATTGCCCGTAACTTGATGGAAATGTCCGATTTAACGGTGCCGATCTTGGCAATCATCATTGGTGAAGGCGGCAGCGGCGGTGCCTTAGCACTGGCATTAGGCGATGAGGTTTGGATGATGGAACATTCGATCTATGCCATTTTATCTCCCGAAGGCTTTGCTTCGATCCTATGGAAAGATGGCAGCCGTGCCAAAGAAGCTGCTGGCTTGATGAAGATCACAGCTCAAGAACTATATGAACTCGGTGTTATTGAAAAAGTGATTGCTGAAACCCATGAAGAGGCCTTTTTACCGAAAGAGCAATTGATGGAACAGATGAAAGCGGCAATTTCAACGAAACTTGCCGAACTTTCTACCTTGCAAACAGATGAATTGCTTGAGGCAAGGTATCAACGTTTTCGCCGATTTTAAAAACTAGGATATCCACTCTGATTAGAGGATGGGTATCCTAGTATTTTTTTATTAAAAGTGTTATTGAATAAATCGTACAAATGGCGAAGTTTTTAGTTTAAAATTTAATTATTCTGTGCTATTATGTATATATTCTGAATATAAGAAGATTATATTGCATAAATATTTGTTTTGAAGAGGAGCGTTTTTAATGAAAAAATTATTTGGAGCACTTGTTGTATTGACGGGGATTTTGGTTTTAGGAGCTTGTGGGAATGGCGGCTCATCGAGTACTGGAAGTTCTAGTGCCAGCGGTTCGGCGGATAATCAATTGGAAGCCATCAAAGCAGCTGGTGTGTTAAATGTGGCAACTTCTGCTGACTTTGCCCCGTTTGAATTTCATGCCTTGATCGATGGCAAAGATACGATCGTGGGCGCAGATATCGATATGGTCAATGAGATCGCTGATCGTCTTGGTGTCGAAGTGAATATTTTGGACCTTGATTTCAATGCTGTTTTGACTGCTTTGCAACAAGGGAAAGCCGATATCGCTGTTTCAGGCATCTCAGCAACTGACGAACGTAAACAGACTTTTGATTTCACCGATAACTATTTTACACCAGAACAAAAATTAGTTGTTAATAAAAACAATGAATCGGCATTTGATTCAATCGAAAGCTTGTCTGGCAAAAAAGTAGGCGCTCAAAAAGGCTCGATCCAAGAAATGATCGTTCAAGATCAATTAGCTGATTCGCAATTGGTTTCCATCGCCAAAGTTCCGAATCTAGTCAATGAATTGAAACAAGGCTCGATCGACGGTTTGGTCCTTGAAAGTGCGGTTGCTGAATCGTATGTTGCACAAAATGATGACCTCGTGATCACTGATGTAGCATTAGAAGCATCTGAAGGCGATTCTTATGCAATTGCTTTACCTAAAGGGAGTACCGAATTACAAGAAGAACTAAACAGTATTTTGAAAGAATTGATTGAAGATGGTACAATCGATGAGTATGTACAAAAGAACACAGATCTAGCCAACGAAAATGCGGCGCAATAGATAGAACGGAGTAGACACAATTATGGATTTATCCTTTTTAGCGATATATTACCCTTATTTTCTTTCTGGTGTGGTGATCACCATCGTGATCTCTATCATCACCGTGATCTTTGGAACGATTCTAGGGGTGATTTTCGCCCTAATGAAATTATCAAAAGTGACGCCTTTGCGCTGGTTTGCTAATGCGTATATTGAAGTCATCCGCGGCACACCGATGCTGGTGCAGATATTGATCGCTTTTGGTCTTTTGCAAGGAATGTTTGCCTTGCCGACGGTCTCGATCGGCGTGTTGAGTCTTGATTTTGGGCGGCTATTTCCTGGGATCATTGCGCTCTCGCTTAATTCTGGGGCATATGTTGCTGAGATCGTCCGAGGGGGAATCAATGCCGTTGATTACGGTCAAACAGAAGCGGCTGGTTCTTTAGGGTTGCGGCCTTTTCAAACGATGCGTTATGTCGTATTGCCACAAGCACTACGCAACATTTTGCCGCCACTAGGCAATGAATTTATCGTTTTGATTAAGGATTCCTCTTTGCTTTCAACGATCGGCATCTACGAGCTGATGAACAGTGCGCAGATCGTTGTCACCAGTTCTTTCCAACCATTAACGCCTTTCTATGTGGCGGCGGTCATTTACTTCATCTTGACGTTTACGACTTCGCGACTATTGAGTTTATGGGAAAAGAAACTAGGCAAAGGCTATCGTCGTTAAAAGGAGAAGACAAGCTATGATGTTAGATATTCAAGATTTACACAAAACCTTTGGCAGCAATCAAGTGCTAAAAGGAATCACAACGACGATCGATCAAGGAAAAGTCGTAGTGGTGATTGGGCCATCTGGGTCAGGAAAAAGCACGTTTTTACGCTGTTTGAACCTATTAGAAGTACCGACAAGCGGAAAAATCTTTTTTGAAGGAACCGATATTACCGATCCAAAGAATGATTTGTATAAGATGCGTGAAAAAATGGGTATGGTATTTCAAAATTTTAATCTTTTTCCGAATATGACGGTTTTAGAAAACATTACTTTGTCCCCGACGAAAGTCAAGAAGGTAGCAAAATCGGCGGCTGATCAGTTGGCAAAACAACTACTAAATGATGTTGGCTTACCAGACAAAGCAAAAGCCTATCCTCAAAGTCTTTCTGGTGGACAAATGCAACGAATCGCTATCGCACGTGCCTTGGCGATGGAACCAGACGTGATGCTCTTTGATGAACCGACTTCAGCGTTAGACCCAGAAATGGTTGGCGAAGTATTGTCCGTCATGCAGCGTTTGGCTCAGCAAGGAATGACGATGGTCATCGTCACTCATGAAATGGGCTTTGCGAAAGAAGTCGCGGATCGGATTTTATTTATGGATCAGGGAATCATTATGGAGGAAGGAACGCCAGAACAGATCTTTGATCATCCGAAAAATCCACGAACCATTGATTTTTTGAGTAAAGTATTGTAAACTGCGAGAAGTTCGCAGTTGTTAGTGATAAATTTGGACCTTTCCTAAGCATCCTTTCAGTAAAAGGATGCTTTTTTGACGGAAAAAAGACTACTTTAAAGAAGTGATAGGACAAACGGTTGTCTTGGCAGGTTCCTTTTTCAGTTCTTTTACAAGAAACCTGCAGAAACTGGCGCACTTGCTAGTATTCAAAAAGATTCTATTGTATAATTACAGGTTGAAGAGGTCTGATCTTGATAGAAACCATCTGCGTGATTGTAGGCAGATCGGACTGTTTCTTTTTAAGGATCGACAATTTGGATCGATGACTAGTCGCCGATTTTTAATACGTGAAGAAATCATGCAGCAAAGGAGATTTTATGTTTTCAAATTATAAACCGACTTGGATGGTCGATGCGATTTATAAAATCACCCCTAGCCAACTAAAGGCACAGGGGATCAAAGGGATTTTGACCGATCTTGATAATACCTTGATTGCTTGGAACAATCCTGACGGAACCGAAGAACTAAAAAACTGGCTACTGGAAATGAAAAATGCTGGGATACCGGTAGTTGTCGTTTCCAACAACAATAGTGAACGAGTGGCACGGGCAGTTGCGCCCTTTGGCTTAAAGTACGTACACCGCGCATTAAAACCTTTTTCAAGAGGGATCAAACAAGGCTATCAGCAATTAGGCTTGAAAAAAGAAGAGGTCGTGATGATCGGCGATCAAATCATGACGGATGTACGAGGTGCCAATCGTGCCGGTGTTCGCAGTATTTTAGTGAAACCAGTGATCCCAACGGATTCTTGGAAAACCCAATTTAATCGAGCCGCAGAAAGAAAAATCATGAACTATTTATTGAAGCACAACCCAGAGTTAAAATGGCGTGGAGGAATTTAATATGACAGAAGGAATCGAAGAAATTCACTGTATCGGCTGCGGGGCAGTGATTCAGACAACGAACCCCAATGAATTGGGCTACACCCCGCAATCCGCATTAGAAAAAGGACTTGAATCAGGAGAAGTCTATTGTCAACGCTGCTTCCGTTTGCGCCATTACAATGAGATCCAAGATGTTTCCCTTACCGACGATGATTTTCTGCGTCTACTGAATGAAATCGGGGAAAAAGAAGCCTTGATCGTTAATGTCGTTGATATTTTCGATTTTAATGGTTCATTGATCCCAGGACTGCACCGCTTTGTCGGCAATAATCCTGTTTTATTAGTGGGCAACAAGGTGGATATTTTGCCAAAATCTTTGAAAAAATCGAAGATGACCCAATGGATGAAGGAACGTGCTCATGAAGCTGGTTTAAGACCAGTGGATGTATTATTGACGAGTGCCAAGAAGCCAGGTGAAACGGAAGCTTTACTGCAAGCGATCGAAACGTATCGTGAAGGACGCGATGTCTATGTGGTGGGTGTGACGAATGTTGGAAAATCAACATTGATCAATCAAATCATCAAACAAACAGCGGGGATCAACGAATTGATCACGACTTCGCGTTTCCCAGGCACCACATTGGATAAAATCGAGATTCCATTGGATGACGGACACTTCTTGATCGACACACCAGGAATCATTCATCGTCATCAAATGGCGCATTATTTAGGTAAAAAAGATCTAAAAATCGTGGCACCAGCCAAAGAGATCAAACCAAAGGTGTATCAGTTGAATCCAGAACAAACTTTGTTCTTAGGAGGACTTGCCCGATTTGATTTCATTCAAGGAGAACGCAGTTCATTTATTGCTTATGTAGCAAATGATGTGGCGATCCATCGGACCAAATTAACGAAAGCCGATGAGTTTTATGAGAAACATGTTGGTGGGCTGCTGCAGCCGCCGCGAGCAGATGAAGTGGCGGATTTTCCTGAACTCGTCCGTTTCGAATTTTCAATCAAAGAAAAAACCGATATCGTTTTTGCTGGACTTGGCTGGATCACGATCACCAAACCGTGTGTCATCGCTGGGTGGGCGCCAAAGGGTGTCGATGTGCTTAGACGTAAAGCATTAGTATAAGGAAGAAGGAAGAATATGGACTTAAGAGGAAAACAAAAAAGATTTTTACGAAGTGAAGCGCACCATTTAAACCCGATTTTTCAAATCGGCAAAGGCGGCTTGAATGACGCGATGATGGCGCAAATTGAAGAAGCGCTAGAAAAACGAGAATTGATCAAAGTCTCATTGCTCCAAAATACCGATGAGGTTGCTGACGAAGCAGCTGAAACGATCCGTGAGAAAGTCGGCTGTGAAGTGGTACAGATCATCGGACGAGTGATCGTTTTATTCAAACCGTCAAGCAAAGAAAAATACCAAACGATTTCAAGCAAAGTTCGTTCAATTTAGGAGGGAGAAGGCATGCAAGGACAAACATTTGGAAAGGTACAAACGGTTTTAGAGACACAAACACAAGAACTTGTACCGAAAAAGCAAGTGGGCATTCTTGGTGGGAATTTTAATCCAGTACACTACGCACATCTGGTCATGGGTGAGCAAGTAGGGCAAGCATTAGGGCTGGATAAAGTTTATTTCATGCCTGAGTATTTACCGCCTCATGTTGATGAGAAAAAGACGATCCCAGCTGAGCACCGCTTGGCGATGTTGGAGTTGGCGATCGCCGATAATCCGCGATTTGCTGTAGAGACCATTGAGTTGGAACGAAAAGGTAAGAGTTATACGGTTGATACGATGCGGGAATTGACAGCTAAGAATCCAGATACCAATTATTATTTTATCATTGGCGGGGATATGGTGAACTATTTACCAAAATGGCATCAAATCGATGAGCTGATGGAATTGGTGACTTTTGTGGGGGTTCGTCGTCCAGAAGTGCCGATCGATAGCCCATACCCGATTATTTGGATCGATATCCCGCTAATGGATGTCAGCTCAACAACAATTCGTAAAAAAGTGCAACAAGGTTGTTCGGTTCGCTACTTATTGCCAGATAATGTGTTACACTATATTCAAGAAAAGGGGTTGTACTTGGATGAAGAGTGAACACTACACACAAGCAGAACGGGAACTTTTGATGCAAAAGGTCCAAATGCAGATGAGTCAAAAGCGCTTTGAGCATGTGTTAGGTGTCGAAAAAACGGCCGTTGCCCTTGCGGAAAAATATGGTGCTTCACCGGTCAAAGCCAGCATCGCCTCCTTGACGCATGATTATGCGAAAGAACGCAGCGATGAAGAATTTCAATTAGTCATTCGTAGAGACGGATTCGACTTGGATCTCTTGAACTGGAACAATGCTATCTGGCATGGACTTGTCGGTGCTGATTTCGTTCAACGAGAACTAGAAATCGATGATGAAGAAATCTTACAAGCGATCCGTTTGCACACAACCGGAGCAGCCAAGATGAGCCTGCTAGATAAAATCGTCTATGTGGCAGATTATATCGAACCCGGACGTACGTTTCCTGGAGTCGTTGAAGCCAGAGAGATCGCAATGATCGACTTAGATGCCGCTGTTGCTTACGAAACGAAACATACCTTGCTTCATTTGATCGAAACAGAAGCAGTTATCTACCCAAAAACGATCGAAACCTACAATTTTTGGGTAGCCAAATATAGGAGGGAATTACCATAGATAGTCAGAAAATATTAGAAATTGCTGTAAAAGCCGCGGATTCAAAACATGCCGAAGATATTATGGCATTAGATGTGCGGGAAATCTCTTTGCTAGCAGATTACTTTGTGATCTGTTCAGGAAATAGCGAACGTCAAATCAATGCGATCATTGATGAAGTCATCGATAAAGAAGAAGAAAATCAAGTATCTGTTCGCCGTGTCGAAGGAAAAGATGGTGGAAAATGGGTCTTGATCGACTTAGGTGACGTGATCGTTCACGTATTCAGTGCCTCAGAACGTGCTTTTTACAACCTAGAAAAATTATGGTCTGATGCGCCGCTTGTGGATCTTAATGAATGGGTCGTGGCGTAATGGCTTACGAAACCTTCGCATTTGTCTATGACGAAGTAATGGATTCCAGTCTCTATAAAAAGTGGCTGGATTTTTCTTGTCGTCATTTAGGAAAAAGAAAACAGCTGTTAGAATTGGCTTGTGGAACTGGTGCGTTAGCCGTTGAGTTTGCCAAGGCTGGTTTTGACGTGACTGGGTTAGATCTTTCAGAAGAGATGCTGATGATCGCTAGTCAACGGGCTGAAAAAGAAGAGGCGGCTGTGCAATTTGTTGCGGGTGACATGCTGGATCTCGTAGATGTTGGCACCTATCAAGCAATTACCTGCTATTCTGACTCCCTTTGCTACATGGAAGACGAGCAGAGTGTGCAGCAAGTGTTTGATGGTGTTTACAGTTGTTTAGAAGAAGATGGCGTCTTTTTATTTGATGTGCATTCCGTATATCAAATCGATGAAGTCTTTCCTGATTATAGCTATCATTACCAAACCGATGAATTTGCCTTTCTTTGGGAAAGCTATCAAGGCGAAAAAGACCATAGCATTGAACACTTCTTGACCTTTTTTGTTGCACAAGAGAATGGGTTGTTTGAACGCTTAGATGAGCTTCATCAAGAAAGAACCTATCCTCTTGAAAGCTATTTAAGAATGTTAGAAAATGCTGGTTTTGCTAATGTTGAATGCTACGCTGATTTTATCGATACAAAACCAAATGAAAAAAGCCGTCGCTGGTTTTTTGTCTGCCATAAGTAACCGTTATGTAAAACAGGAGGGATGTCGATGAAGGCTTGCGGACTAGTCGTAGAATATAACCCTTTTCACCATGGCCACCAATACCATGTGGACAAAGCCAGGCAAGAAACCAACGCTGATGTCATTGTAGCTGTGATGAGTGGGAATTTTTTACAGCGTGGCGAACCAGCAATCATCGATAAATGGCAACGAGCCCAAGCGGCATTGCAAAATGGCGTCGATTTGGTCGTTGAACTGCCATCCGCTTGGGCCGTCCAGTCTGCTGATTTTTTTGCAGCGGGAGCGATTAGGATCTTACAAAATCTGCAATGTGATTCTTTGTGTTTTGGAACAGATGCGAAACAACCCTTTGACTATGCAAAGTTCGCTCAGTTTGAAAAAGAAAATCAGCGGATGATCGATGACGCATTTCAACGCATAGCTAGGCAAAATGCTACCTATAGTAAAAAAATGAGTATGGTCCTCAGTGAGCTTTATCCTGAGTACCATGCAGAAAAAGACCAGCCGAATCATCTGTTGGGTATGGCGTATGCACGGGAAGTGCTGCATTATGAAAAACCAATGCGTTTGGTCCCCATCCAACGCGTTGCGGCGTCTTATCATTCAGAACAATTCGATCATCCAACAATCGCCAGTGCAACAGCCATTCGCCAAGCAATCAAACAAGGTGCAGCTGTTGTGGATTTTGTTCCTGAAGCCACACAAAACTTTCTTTCACAAGCAACAGTCGACTGGGAAGCCTTTTGGCCGTATCTTCAATACCAGATCATTTCTGCCCCAATCGAAAAATTAGCTGCTATTTACCAGATGGAAGAAGGACTAGAATATCGACTAAAACAATATGTGACGGCGGCGGATTCTTTTGCAGATTTTATCAAGTTGTTAAAGACAAAACGCTATACCCAAACGCGGCTGCAGCGTCTTGCTTGTTATGTATTGTTCCAAGTGACAAAAGCTGAAATGAAGGAAGCTCAAGAACATTCCTTTATTCGAGTCTTAGGGTATACGAAGCAAGGGCAGCACTATTTAAAAGAGGTCAAAAAAGAGCTGACCCTGCCGCTGATCGCTAAATTTGGTAAGCAAGAAGCACAGCGCTATGGCTTGTCATTGCGGATCGACCAGATTTATCAGCAAGGGAATCCTCAAATCACAGAACAAAATTTTCGAAGAATTCCGCTTTTTATTGATAAATAAGTGAAAATTACTTCACAGAACGCCATTTGACAAGTATAATGAATAAGGATTTTTAAAAACAAGAAAGCGAAGTGAAATCATGGGTCGTAAATGGGCAAATATCGTAGCGAAAAAAACTGCTAAAGATGCAAACAATAGCCGAGTTTATGCAAAATTTGGAATCGAAATCTACGCAGCAGCAAAATCGGGTGATCCTGATCCTCACGCGAACCAAAAATTACGCTTTGTTATCGAACGTGCGAAAACCTACAATGTGCCAAAACACATTATTGACCGTGCGATTGAAAAAGCCAAAGGTTCTGGCGATGAACAATACTCAGAACTTCGATATGAAGGATTTGGACCAAATGGATCAATGGTGATCGTCGATACGTTGACAAATAACGTCAACCGTACCGCAGCCGATGTTCGGGCCGCTTTTGGTAAAAACGGCGGGAATATGGGTGTTTCAGGGGCCGTTGCTTATATGTTTGATAACACGGCACTCTTTGGCTTTGCTGGTGACGATGCAGATGAAATCTTAGAATACTTGATGGACAAAGAGATCGATGTTCGTGATGTCGTTGAAGAAGATGGACAAATCATCGTTCACGGTGAACCAAGTGACTTCCATGCCATTCAAGAAGCCTTGAAAGAAAAAGGAATCACTGAATTCTCAATTGCAGAAATGCAAATGATTCCTCAAAATGAAGTAACCTTGACGGGTGACGATCTAGAAAAATTCGAAAAAATGATCGATGTGTTAGAAGATCTTGAAGACGTACAAAACGTCTATCACAATGTGGCAGACGCGGAAGAATAAGTGTCACTTGGCAGCCTAGAGACAATCTGGCTGCCATTTTTTTAGTATGTTTTTTTATGTAGAAGCTTTATCGCTTATGCAAGAGAAATAATGAAGCGGTAGCGTTGCTCATTTACTGAAAATTCTTCTGTGTTGATCATCTTTTCAGTTGGTTTCTATACATTTTATGTGTTATGATTTACTACATAAGCAAACAAATCGTTAGGGGGGCAGACATGGAAGAAAAAATCGTTTTAGAGCCATTTAATCGAATCTTAAGTGGTTTTGAAAAGCTAGCAGAAGTGTCTGTATCGATTTCTGACTGCTCGGCTCTTTGTCGGAAATATCAAAAGTATGGGGTAGAAGGGTATCGTCTAGGTGATTATCGTGGTTCTTCTTATTTGAATCGTTATTTAAATGTCGTCGTTGATCGCGCACCCTTATTAATTTATAAAGAGCGATTCTTGATTCCATTAGTCTTTCGCATGTCGGAATACTCTGAACGGCTCTTTATCGATGAGTATCGAATGGAAGGGTTCTTCTTGCTGTTGGATTGGCTTTTAGAGCACCGACCAGAAAAAGCAATTATTGATTATAAACGAACGCGTGCTTTGCCTCATAGAAAAGAATTTGTCATCGACAGTTCCTATGTACTTTTTCGATTGACAGAAATTCTGGATGGCGCTGGCTTTCCTCTTAGTCGCTTTACGACGATTGAAGAATTTAGTGAGTGGAATCGTACCCATCGCTTGATCGATAACGGCAGCATTGGACGACATACAAAATTATTTGTTCCAGAAGATCCCGAACACGTTTCTGAGCTGCAAATGATTTTAACCATCGTAGGGATGCGCTATCCAGAAACCCGTTTATTTATTGGCGAGTTAAAAGGCTAAAAAAACATCACGATCGGCTTGTTTCCTTTGGGAACTCGCCGAAAGTGATGTTTTTTGTTATCCGATCGTTGATGCTTCTTGGAACTGATAAGTGGTAGGATCAGCTTTTGCTAGCAGCGGCAATTCCTCTTGGGTGAGGACGGTCAACTGATGCATCGCCCGTGTCGCCATTGTATAAAAAATCAATTGGTCTTGTTCAGTCACGAAAGTGGCACCTGGTGTCCAGACAAATACTTGGTCAAACTCTAGCCCTTTTGCTAAAAAGGCCGGGAAGATCATCACATTGCGTTTCATGAAGTCTTCTTCAGAGGTGATCAGCTGCACTTGTTCCTGCATTGTTTCTGCCAGCTGGGCATATAACTGCTGGCAATCCTTTGCGGTTTTACAAATGATCGCGGTGCGCCAACGCTGATTCTCAGCTGCGTCACGAATACTGGTTTCTAGGAAAGCCAGATTTTCAGTTGCAGTTCCTTTAACAATTGTTGGTACCGCCCCTTTACGAGCCGTCAATTCCACTTGATCACTGCCAACTAAAAATTGATTGGCGAAATCTGTGATTTCCTTAGTCGAACGATAGCTGGTTTTCAATTGATAACGTTTCACACTTTCGCGGGGGAATAATTCTGCTAATGCCCCGACGATCGTTTCATTGCCATACACTTTTTGATTCAAATCGCCGCACAGGGTGATGCCAGCCTTTGGATAAAGCTGACGCAGTAGGGCCACTTGTGCTGGTGGAAAATCCTGCATTTCATCGATAAAGATAAACCGAGCTTTTTCTTCGACATGAACAGGATAAAGCTGTTTGATCAGTAAGAAAAACAAAACGGCGTCTTCTTGTTTGATCTGTCTTTGGCGCATGCCTTGTCGAATATCGGCAATACTTTGCTGCCAAGTCGCAGCCTCGATGCCAGTTTCTTTGACTGCAGCAGACTCAACCGATTGTAAAAAGTGTAAGTATTGCTTGGCTTGGTTGATAAACTGAAAGTTTTTCACTCCTCGCGTCAAGGAACGGAACTTCTTGCGGACGATCTGCTGTCTAAGTTTCTTCCGCAAACGGCGTTCGTTTTCTTCGCTGTATTCTTGATGAGGATCATTGGCAAATACTTGTTGCAATTGTTCTTCGGTCGCTTCTTTGACCCAGTCTTTTTTGGCTTCATCTTTTTCCAAGCCGCCGATTTTTTTTAATAATTTTGTTTGAAGCAGTTGGGTTCTTTGGTAAATCGGCAGTTCGTTATTGGTTTCTTGATACCAGCGGCGAATCTGTTCTTTTGTCAAATAGGTTTGCCCTTGGATTTTTAGATCACGGAACAAGGGACCGATCGGTGCAATCGAACGGACATAACGGTTGATTTTTTCCACCAAGAAAAGACTACTTTTGATTTTTTCAATGGCATCATCGTCGCCGCTTAAAAAGGTTTCTTCTTGTTGGGTTTCTTTCGTCACTTCATAGCCAGTCAGAATCAATTGGATAAAGTGGTGGAAGGTTCTTGTGGGCACTTCACTTTCACCTAAAGAAGGCAGGACCATGGAAATATAGTCAGAAAACAAATGATTGGGTGAAAACAGCAAGACTTGTTTTTCGTCCAACCATTTGCGATTCCGATAAAGTAAAAAGGCGACCCGCTGCAACAAAGCAGAGGTTTTCCCACTTCCAGCAATTCCTTCGATCAGTAAGAATTTATTGGTGGTATCACGAATGATTTGATTCTGTGCTTTTTGGATCGTCGAAACGATGTTACGCATTTGAGAAGAAGAGGCTTCATCCAATATTTCCAACAAAAATTCGTCATTGATGATCTCCGAAGTATCGACCATCGACAAGATTTCACCATTTTGAATTTTAAATTGGCGTTTCAAAAGCAATTCTACCGTAAACCGATCAGTGTCTGTTTCGTAGAAGGTCTCACCAAGCTCTCCTTCATAATAAAGATTGGCGATCGGTGCGCGCCAGTCGATGACGATCGTTTCTTCATCTTTGTCTCGCAATGAAGCGATCCCCAAATAGAGGGTCTCGGTTTCTTGTTCTTCTTTGAAATCGATTCGAGCAAAATACGGATTGCCCGCCATCGTTGTTAAGGTTTTGACGCGTTTTTCTTGTGATTCTGCGGTTTGGTATTTTATCAGCAATTCTTGTTCATGCTGCTGGTACTCGATAACTGATTCATAAAAGGCTTCACTGTCGCCCCCGCGAATTTTCTTATCGGCGATTTCTTTTAATTGATCATCCATTTTAGCGGCTAACTCTTGTTTTTGCTGCGAAAGGATCGCTTGTTCTCTGTGGATCAGAGCAATGGTTTCATTGACATGTTGTTGTTCTTTTTGACGTTCGTTCACGAAGGATCCTCCTTAAAAAAATTGCGACATAAAATTATAGCATATTTTCCCTGCGAATGTCGTGGAAAAAAAGAAACTATGCTAATATTTATAAAAAGAGCTTAGGTGTTCAAAAACGAAACGAAAAAGAGGTGGAGACGGTGAGGGAAGAAGCAGAATTGCACCAATTGATCCTGTCTGTGGGGCAACGTGTTGGGGCACGTGCCATCGGTTTATCTGGTTCACGGACCGATCCACAGGCGCCAAAAGATTTTTTACAAGACTTTGATGTGGTTTACGTAATGAATGATATTCAGCCCTTGGTCGATGATCCTTCATGGTTAGAAGCCTTTGGACCGATCATGATCAGGCAAACACCGGAAGCTAGCACCATCTATCCGCCAAGTTTGGGCGGGTGTTTTACGTACTTGATGCATTTTTTAGACGGAGTAAGAATCGATCTCATGCTATGTCCTCTTGCACTGGTCGATCGTCTGGCTAACGAACCAGGCTTGCATCCGCTGCTTGATCCAGACCAAATACTAAGTTTTGCTAATCAAGCAAATCATTCGCATTACTGGATCAAGCGCCCGACCCAAGCCGCTTTTCAGGAACACTGCAACGAATTTTGGTGGGTAAGCACGTATGTCGTGAAAGGGCTGCTTCGAAAGCAGCTGATTTATGCTGCGGATCATTTATACACTATTTGTTGGCAAGAATTGTTATGGATTGAAGATTTGTTCGTTGCCCAAGCTCAGCAATTTCAGGTGAGTACAGGGAAAAATCATAAATACCTACAGTCGTTTCTAACGGAAAAGGAGTGGCGGGAATTGACCTCATTGCTTGATTTTTCCACGATCACTGCCTGCGGTCAGTCCCTCTTGAAGATGCAAAAACGTTTTGATGGCCAAGCAAAGAACATCAGCGAGAAATTAGGGCTGGCCTATGATTGGCAAGAAGCTGAGAATGTCCAAACATATACGAAGTATTGGAGTGAAAAAAATTGGCAGATGAAACCAGAGATTCAAAAATAAAAGACTGTCAGATTCAGGCGTTTTGGCAGCGGTTTTTAAAAGCAAATCCAAGAAATCAATCTCCTTTGACCTATGAAGATGCTTGGTCCTTTGGTGATACACCACAAATGGCCGATGAACTGGCAGCACTGGTTTTAGCTGGCAAAAAGACGGCAACGACATCTGCCGCTGCGCTCTATGAAATCGAGCAAGAAGCATTGCCGCAATCAGGAACCTATAGTGTCCTTTTAAATGGGTCGGATGTACCAAAAGCTGTTCTTTACTTAGAGTCAGTGTCGATCGTGCCTTTTGATGAGGTGACAGCAGATTTTGCCTTTTTAGAAGGGGAAGGAGATCGCACTTTGGCTTATTGGCGCCGTGTTCATGAAGCTTTTTTTCGACGAGCTTATGCCTCAGCGGGGTTGTCTTTTCACGATCAAATGCTGTGTGTTTGCGAAAAGTTTTGTGTCGTTTATCAGGAAGAATAAAGTCATGGTTTTCTTTGGAAACCAAGGTAATAGTTTTTGTCTTTTTGAAAAAGGTGTATAATCAAAAGCAAACAAAGGAGGAAGTCGTATGCCATTTATCCATGTCGAACTAGTTGAAGGACGTTCGCAAGAGCAACTGACGAATATGATGAAAGAAATCACTGAGGCGGTCCATAAAAATACAGGCGCCCCTAAAGAGCATATCCACGTTATCATCAATGAAATGAAGCAAGGAACCTATGCTGTGAATGGCGATTGGAAATAATTCTCTTGCTTTTTTATCAAGAGAGTGGTTTAATTGAGCCATAATCGATCAATAAAAAAGACACCTGAATTTGAGAGTCTTCGATAAGAGAGGGAAATCTTGGCTGAAAATTTCCTAGAAGAAAACCAAAGGATGACCACTTTTTTAAGACCTCTGTTGAAACGGAGGCGGTTGAACCGTTATCTCATGAAGAGGAAAACAGACTTTTTCTGTTTTTGAAGAATAGGTGGAACCACGAGTGATCGTCCTAGTATCGTAACCGATACTAGGACTTTTTTTATTGATTGAAATCATCAAAGGAGGACATTCATATGTCATTATTTATTACATTTCCTGATGGCGCAAAAAAAGAATTTGCTGTTGGGGTAACAACCAAAGAGATTGCTGAAAGTATCTCGAAAAGTCTTGCAAAGAAAGCCTTAGCTGGAAAAGTCAATGGACAACTGATCGATCTTTCACGTCCGATCGAAGAAGATGCAACGATTGAGATCGTGACACCCGATCATGAAGACGCCTTAGGCTTACTTCGTCATTCGACAGCTCATTTAATGGCTCAAGCCATGCGCAGACTCTATCCATCGATCCATTTTGGGGTAGGACCTGCAATTGATTCTGGTTTTTACTATGACACAGACAATGGGGAAAACCCAGTAACTGCAGAAGATCTACCAGCAATCGAAGCAGAGATGATGAAGATCATCAAAGAAAATCTGCCAATCGAACGCCGCGTGTTAACAAAAGAAGAAGCGTTGACCCTTTTTGCCGAAGATCCATACAAAGTAGAGTTGATCACTGAATTACCAGATGATGAAACGATTACTGCCTATCAGCAAGGTGAATTTGTTGACTTATGCCGCGGCCCTCATGTCCCATCGACAGGTCGTATCCAAGTGTACAAATTGTTATCAGTAGCCGGAGCCTATTGGCGTGGAAGTTCTGATAATCAAATGATGCAACGGGTATACGGAACAGCCTTTTTCGATAAAAAAGACTTGAAGGAATTTATCCGTTTACGGGAAGAAGCAAAAGAACGCGATCATCGCAAATTAGGAAAAGAATTAGAATTGTTCATGTTATCACCTGAAGTCGGCGCTGGTTTGCCTTTCTGGCTGCCAAAAGGAGCTACGATCCGTCGTACGATCGAACGGTATATCGTGGACAAAGAAATCAGCTTAGGGTACCAACATGTGTATACACCAATCATGGCAAACGTGGATCTATACAAAACCTCAGGGCACTGGGATCATTACCATGAAGACATGTTCCCGCCAATGGATATGGGGGATGGGGAAATGTTAGTATTGCGACCAATGAACTGTCCGCATCATATGATGGTTTATAAAAATGACATTCATTCGTATCGTGAGCTACCTATTCGGATCGCTGAATTAGGCATGATGCACCGCTATGAAAAATCAGGGGCATTATCTGGATTGCAACGGGTTCGGGAAATGACCTTAAATGATGGTCATACATTTGTTCGTCCTGATCAAATCAAAGAAGAATTCAAACGGACACTGGATCTTATGGTGGGCGTTTACGAAGACTTTAATATTACTGACTATCGTTTCCGTTTAAGTTATCGCGATCCACAAAACAAAGACAAATATTTTGATGACGATGCGATGTGGGAAAATGCGCAAACAATGCTAAAAGCGGCCATGGATGAATTAGAATTGGATTATTTTGAAGCTGACGGTGAAGCAGCTTTCTACGGACCTAAACTAGATGTCCAAGTGAAAACAGCTTTAGGTATGGAAGAAACCTTGTCAACGATCCAATTGGATTTCTTATTGCCTGAACGGTTTGATCTAACATATGTTGGTGAAGATGGCGAAAACAATCACCGTCCAGTGGTGATCCACCGCGGAATCGTTTCAACGATGGAACGTTTTGTGGCTTACCTGACAGAAGTCTATAAAGGGGCATTCCCGACTTGGTTGGCACCAATCCAAGCATCGATCATTCCGGTCTCAGTCGAAGCCCACAGCGACTATGCTTACGAAATCAAAGAACGCCTGCAAGCGCAAGGACTGCGAGTGGAAGTGGATGACCGCAACGAAAAAATGGGGTATAAGATCCGTGCATCACAAACCCAAAAAATTCCTTACCAAATTGTTGTTGGGGATCAAGAAGTCAATGATGCGACAGTCAATATCCGTCGCTACGGCAGCAAGGAGACCCAAGTCGAAGAATTGAGTTTGTTTGTTGATGCAATGGCTGCTGAAGTGAAAAATTATAGTCGAGCATAGCTTTTGGTTCAAAGAAAACGAATGATTTTATAGTATAGGCACCTGCTTTCAGTAGGTGCTATTTACCTTTTTTAATCTATATAAAATAAAATAATTAGATTTTTTTTGTTTTTGTGAATAAAATCGTGTATAATTAGTAAGTGATAAAAAGGAATAAACTAGAAGGAGTTTGTGATGAATTATAATTACGGAGTTAGAAAGAAATCGGTTGTATCGGTCATTTTATTAACATTTATTACTTGTGGCATTTATACATTCTTTTGGATGTACCAAACAACCAAAGAGCTAGCAGAGTACAGCGGGGATAATCGTCTTTCGCCAGAAACGTCGATTTTACTCACGATCCTTACTTGCGGATTGTACCAAATTTATTGGTGGTACCGAATTGCGGATATCTTTATGAGTGCACAACAACGAGCGAATATGCCTCGTCTGAGTGACAACAAAATCCTTTTTGTCGTCTTGAGCCTTTTTGCTTTTGATTTCATCAACATGGCGATTTTACAAGGTGATATGAATCAAATGTGGGAAGCAGCTGATCAAAATGCCATGATGTCATCTGCTACATCAAACGATTCGTCTGATTCAGATGATTGGGTCGATTATTGATTTGTCCGTTTAAATGGTTAACGGGGTTTCCTTGTCCAGGTTGTGGCATGACGCGCGCCTACTTGCACTTATTTCAGGGTGATCTTGAAGGTGCGCTGCATTTTCATCCCTTGTTTTGGTTAGTGCCGATCGTATTCGGAATCGTTTTGTTCAAAAAAAATCCGAAAATCAGCAAACTTTACCACAGTCACAACCTGTGGCTGACCTTGACACTTTCAGTACTAGTGGTTTATGGTGGTCGGCTCTGGCTTCATTTCCCACATGACGCGCCAATGGACTTTGATCCAGAGAGCATTTACCCACAACTACTACGCCGGATTGGTCAAGTGATTCACTAACAGCCATTCACCCAAGCATTAAAAATCTTTAAGAAAATGCTTTGTTTTTTTCTGAAAGCGAAGGGAACATGCGACAGTAGTTGAATCTTTATGAAAATTGTGTTATATTTACAATGTAATGATACTTAGAGTGAGTGAGCGGTTTTTTCGCTCACTCTTTTTAATGGAATGAAGTTCGTTTCGTTGAGAAATAAAGGAGGCGATGTTGTGAGTACGGTAGTGGAAACTGTTACAGATATAGTGACCCCTATTCTGGATGCGCAAAAATTTGAATTAGTTGAAGTAGAATTCGTGAAGGAAGGGAAAAATTGGTTTCTTCGTGTGTTCATCGATAAAGAAGGCGGAATCGATATCGAGGAATGTGCCTTTGTCAGTGAACAACTTAGTGAACAATTAGACCAATGCGAACCTGATCCTATTCCACAGGCCTATTTCTTGGAAGTTTCTTCCCCTGGCGCCGAGCGTCCATTGAAGAAAGAAGCAGATTATCAACGGGCAGTCGGCGAGTACATTCATGTTTCTTTATATCAACCGATTGATGGAGAAAAACAGTTCGAAGGCTTTTTACAGTCATTCGACGAAAATCAGCTAGTTATTAAGACCCGAATCAAAACCAGAGAAAAAGAACGAACGATCGACCGGAAAAATATTGCCAAAGCTCGTTTAGCCATTCAATTTTAAACACGGAGGAATGAAAGAATCATGAGTAAAGAAATGTTGAATGCATTGGATGCATTAGAAGCAGAGAAAGGCATTTCAAAAGAGATTGTCATCGATGCCTTGGAAGCGGCATTGGTTTCAGCCTACAAACGTCATTACGGGCAAGCACAAAATGTGGAAGTTGAATTTGATCAGAAAAAAGGCAACATCCACGTCTATGCAGTCAAAGAAGTGACAGAAGAAGTCATGGACTCGCAACTAGAGGTTTCATTAAAAGAAGCGATGACAATCAATCCCGCTTATGAAATCGGCGACAAAATCCGTTTTGAAGTAACGCCTAAAGACTTTGGTCGTATTGCGGCGCAAACGGCAAAACAAGTCATTTTGCAACGGGTCCGTGAAGCAGAAAGAAACATTATCTATAACGAATTTAGCGCGTACGAAAAAGACATTCTGCAAGGAATCGTTGAACGCCAAGACAATCGTTATATCTATGTAAACTTAGGCAAAATTGAAGCCGTGCTTTCAAAACAAGACCAAATGCCAAATGAGTTTTATCAACCCCATGATCGGATCAAAGTATTCGTTTCTCGTGTTGAAAATACTTCGAAAGGCCCTCAAGTATTCGTTAGCCGTAGCCATCCAGATTTGCTACGCCGATTATTTGAACAAGAAGTGCCAGAAGTATATGATGGTACTGTAGAGATCGTAAGTATTGCTCGTGAAGCAGGGGATCGTGCCAAAGTCGCTGTTCGTTCCTTTGATGCCAACGTCGATCCAGTCGGCACTTGTGTTGGTCCTAAAGGTCAACGGGTTCAAGCGATCGTCAATGAACTAAAAGGCGAAAACATGGACATCGTGGAATGGAATGAAGATCCAGCGATCTTCATCGCCAATGCGTTGAATCCAGCAGAAGTCAGCGACGTTATTTTCGACGTTGATAATCCGAAAGCATGTACTGTTGTCGTTCCTGATTACCAATTATCATTGGCGATCGGTAAACGCGGACAAAATGCTCGTCTAGCAGCCAAATTGACTGGCTTCAAAATCGATATCAAATCAGAAACAGATATGGAAGAGTTTTATGCGAAGCTGGATGAAGGCGACTATATCGATGAGTATGATGCAACTGCTTCAGAAGCTGCTGAAGAAAGCAGCACAGAAGCAACAGAATCTGCAGAAACAGTTGATGAAGCGATCCTTTCATCAGATATGACTGCGGATGATTATGAAAATGTTGAGTTTGACGAAAAATAGTTGAGGTGAGATCGTGATGAAAAAACGAAAAATTCCTTTACGAAAATCAGTGATTTCAGGCGAAATGCTGCCTAAGAAAGAAATGCTTCGTATCACTCGTTCAAAAGAAGGCGTTGTTTCCATCGATCCAACAGGAAAAATGCCCGGTCGAGGAGCTTATATAGCGATCGAACCGGCTGAAGCCCAGAAAGCATGGGATAAGCGGATCTTGGATCGGGTGCTGGAAACGAAATTAACAGATGAATTTTACCAAGAACTATTGGACTATGTAACGCACCAAAAAGCGCGAAAAGAGTTATTTGCAAATGAATAAAACCAAAGCATTAAATATGTTAGGACTAGCCATGCGTGCTGGGAAATTAGTGACTGGTGAAGAAATGACCTTAAAAGAGATTCGCAATGAGAAAGCTGCTTTGGTCATTGTCGCCAGTGATGCTGGTAAAAATACACAAAAGAAAATTAAGGACAAAAGTTCTTATTACGAAATTCCGCTCCTAGATGCATTTTCTGCTGATGAAATCAGTGCGGCCATTGGGAAACCAAGAATGGTCATTGGCATCTTAGATCAAGGATTTGCAAGGAAGGTGCAGGAATTAATATTAGGTTAGGAAGGTGATTGCATGGGGAAAAAAAGAATTTATGAACTTGCAAAAGAATGGAACAAATCGAGCAAAGAGGTTGTTGAAAAAGCACAATCTTTAGGCTTTGATGTCAAAAATCATATGGGCGCGATCTCAGATGGAGAGGCGCAGAAATTGCAGCAGTCATTAGGCGGCAATCCAAATGGTAAAACATCTGCAAACTCAAATCCCGCAAATCAGAAACCAGCCAACCAGCCGGAAAAACAAGAACAAAAGAAATTTAAAACGCAAAGAAATAATCCTAACTTCCAAAACCGTCATAACAATCAAAGTCAACAGCGAACTACGCAAAGCAATAACCGTCCTGCTGGTCAAGGACAAGTAGAGCGCACGAACAGTCAAGGAAGTAACAGACCAAATAACCAAGGAAGTCATAATCGAGTGAATAACCAAGAGAATCGTAACAATCAAGGGCAACAAAACCGCCCAACAAACCAAGGACAACAAAACCGTCCGAATAATCAAGGGCAACAAAATCGCCCAAACAACCAAGGACAACAAAATCGTCCGAACAATCAAGGACAGCAAAACCGTCCGAATAACCAAGGGCAACAAAATCGCCCAAACAACCAAGGGCAACAAAACCGTCCAAACAATCAAGGACAGCAAAACCGTCCAAACAACCAAGGGCAACAAAATCGTCCGAATAACCAAGGACAGCAAAACCGTCCAAACAACCAAGGACAACAAAATCGTCCGAACAATCAAGGGCAACAAAACCGTCCAGCCGCTCAATCTTCTGGAAATACGCAAGGGGCAGACCGCAACAACAACCGTACGCAAGGCTCGAATGATTCCCGTGGAGGAAATCAAAACCGCGGCAAGTCAAATTACGGTGGACGCAATAACAATTTCAACAACAACAATCGCAATAAATTTAACAAAAAAGGGAAAAAAGGCCGTCAGCAGACGGAAAAGAAACCGCCAGTTCCAGCACGTAAATTCCGTGAACTGCCAGAAGTATTGGAATATACAGAAGGCATGAACGTAGCGGATATCGCGAAAAAAATCTACCGTGAACCAGCAGAGATCATCAAGAAGCTCTTTATGATGGGGGTTATGGTCAATCAAAACCAACCTTTAGATAAAGATACGATTGAACTGCTTGCTACCGATTACGGAATCGAACCACAAGAAAAAGTTCAAGTGGATATCGCAGATATCGATAAATTCTTCGAAGCAGAAGAACAAATTGAAGAGAATTTAGTATCACGACCACCTGTTGTTACCATCATGGGTCACGTTGACCACGGGAAAACAACATTGCTTGATACATTACGTCATTCACGCGTAACAAGTGGTGAAGCTGGAGGAATCACGCAGCATATTGGGGCTTACCAAATCGACATCAATGGCAAACCAATCACTTTCTTAGATACTCCTGGACACGCGGCGTTCACCAGTATGCGTGCACGGGGAGCAAGTATCACTGATATTACGATTTTAGTTGTCGCAGCTGATGATGGTGTCATGCCGCAAACGGTGGAAGCGATCAACCATGCGAAAGCAGCAAAAGTGCCAATCATCGTTGCAGTTAACAAAATCGATAAACCAGGTGCTAACCCTCAACATGTGATGCAAGAATTAAGTGAACATGAGTTGATCCCAGAAGCTTGGGGTGGGGATACGATCTTCGTTGAAATCTCAGCGAAATTTGGGCAAAACATTGAAGAATTGCTTGAAATGATCCTCTTAGTAGCAGAAGTCGAAGATTTGAAAGCTGATCCTACCCAACGAGCGATCGGTACCGTTATTGAAGCGCGCCTTGATAAAGGCAAAGGTCCTGTAGCAACACTATTGGTACAACAAGGAACTCTTCATGTTGGTGATCCAATCGTTGTAGGGAACACTTTCGGTCGTGTCCGCGTGATGACGAATGATTTAGGTCGTCGTGATAAAGCAGCTGGACCTGCAACGCCAGTCGAAATCACAGGATTGAACGATGTCCCTCAAGCAGGTGACCGTTTCGTTACCTTTGAAGATGAAAAAACGGCTCGGGCAGCAGGTGAAGAACGTGCAAAACGTGCCTTGATGGAGCAACGCGCATCAAGCAGTCGTGTGACATTGGATAACTTGTTTGAAAGTCTAAAAGAAGGCGAACTGAAAGAAGTAAATGTCATCATCAAAGCAGACGTACAAGGTTCAGCTGAAGCATTAGCTGCTTCATTGAAGAAAATCGATGTTGAAGGTGTGCGAGTGAACATCGTCCATTCAGCCGTTGGTGCAATCAATGAAAGTGATGTAACGCTAGCAGCAGCAAGTAATGCCATCATCATCGGATTTAACGTCCGTCCAACACCGCAAGCCAAACAGCAAGCGGAAGCGGAAAAAGTCGATATTCGTTTGCATCGCATCATCTACAAAGCGATCGAAGAAATCGAAACCGCGATGAAAGGGATGCTTGATCCTGAATTCGAAGAAAAAATCACTGGTCAAATGATCGTTCGTGAAACATACAAAGTATCTAAAGTGGGCACGATCGCAGGTTGCTACGTAACGGAAGGCAGTATTCGCCGTGACAGTGGCGTCCGCGTGATCCGTGACGGCATCGTTATCTATGAAGGAAAACTTGCCAGCTTGAAACGCTTCAAAGATGATGTCAAAGAAGTGAAGCTAGGGTTTGAATGTGGCGCGATGATCGAGAAATTCAACGATCTTAAAGTTGATGACGTGATCGAAGGCTATGTCATGGAAGAAGTACCGACAAAATAACGGAATGACAACTATACAAGGAGGCTTTTTGAATGGCTAACTATCGAGATCGCCGAGTGGCGCAAGAAATCTTAAAAGAAGTCAATCAAATTCTTCGTAAAAAAGTTCGTGATCCTCGCGTGCAAGATGTGACGATCACAGATGTACGAGTAACTGGAGATTTACAGCAAGCAACGATCTTTTACAGCACCCTAACGGACTTAGCTTCAGATAAGCAAAAAGCCCAAGCAGGACTGGAAAAAGCAACTGGCTTGGTTCGTCGTGAATTAGGTCAAGCGTTAACGCTCTATAAAGTTCCAGAAATCCAATTCGAATTGGATGAATCAGTACAATACGGGAATAAAATTGATGAAATGATTCGCGCATTGCACTCAGAAGAATAAAAAAAAGAGCAGCTTCCAATCGAAGCTGTTCTTTTTTATTTGAAAAGAGCATCAGGTATTCATCAGTAAAGTTACCAGTCCAGCAACACCTGTCCCCAAGAGCCAGCCTCCGATCACATCTGTTAAAAAATGGATCCCTAAGTAGACTCTGCTAAAGCCGATCATAAAGCTTAACAAAACTGCCAGCAGAGTCATCGGAAGGACTGCTGAGGGAACCAATTGTCCAAGATTCAAGGCGATCGTTCCGTACATGGCAGCGGATGTGGCAGCATGGGCACTAGGAAAGCTGTGATCTTTTTCTTCAACTAAACGATGATCAATAGGACGATCTCGTCGGACGATTCGTTTGATCAAGTAAGCAGCTGCTGATACTATGAAGATACTGACTGCTGTTTTTGGTGCAAGATCCGCCCGCGATGATGGAAAGGCAAACAACAGTAAAGCGATCGCAACTGTCGGAAAGGCTTTTCCTAAATTGGTAAAAAAGTGCATCATGCGCGTCAAAGAGGGCGTACGGCTTTGGATGATCTGCAAAGCAAACGCTTCTTCCCAACGCTGCATCGTGCCGAGCTGAATCATGATCAAAAAAATGGCAAATCCAATAAATGACCCTATCGTTAAAACAACCATTTTAGGACCTCCTTATATGCTTAGTTTATCATGTAATGAGAAAGAGCGAAAAGGATTTTGTCGTGCAATGAATTTTTTTTATATGTTATAATAAGCAAGTTGAAGTGAAATGGAGGAATACGATGGACGGGATTTTACCATTATGGAAAGAGCGTGGACAAACAAGTCACGACTGCGTGTTTAAATTACGAAAAATATTAAAGACAAAAAAAATCGGACACAGCGGCACACTAGATCCTGACGTGGATGGTGTCTTGCCCATTTGTATCGGAAAAGGAACGAAGATCGTCGAATACTTGGTTGATTCTGGAAAAGTCTACACCGGGGAAATCACTTTGGGCTTCAGTACCACTACAGAAGATCGGTCGGGGGATATCGTTGAACAACAAGCACTAACTCGTCCTTTTACGAAGGAAGAGATCGATCAGGCAATGAAACAGTTGACGGGGACGATTACCCAGATCCCGCCGATGTATTCGGCGGTCAAAGTCAATGGCAAACGACTTTACGAATATGCTCGTAACAATGAAAGTGTCGAGCGGCCACAGCGCAAAGCAGAAATTTATTCCTTTGAACGAATTTCAGAGCCGATTATTCATGAGGACAATACGCAAAGCTGGCGTTTTGAAGTTTCTTGTGGAAAAGGGACTTATGTTCGCACGTTAGCGGTCGACACAGGGAAATTGCTGGGTGTACCCGCGCATATGTCTGATTTGACTCGCCTAAAAAGCGGTGGTTTTTCAAAAGAACAATCCTACACGATTGCAGAGGTGCAAAAGGCAGTCGATGAACAACGTGTTTCGGAACTACTACTACCTTTAGAATACGGGGTATCAGAATTTCTTCAAGTAACGATCGATGCAGACCTCTGGCAGAAAGTAAAAAATGGCATGCGTTTGCCCTTCAGCGCGTTTGGATTACCAAAGCGCCCAGAGGAATTAGTGGCGATTTTTTATCGAGAACAATTGATCAGTATCTATAAAGCTCATGACAAATACCAGGATATGATGAAACCGGTAAAAGTCATCCGTACAGAAATAGGAGAATGAATATGGAAATCATTGAAATAAGACACCCTTATGATCACGCAGCGATTCCTGATGAGGAGATCGTCTTAGTTTTAGGCTTTTTCGATGGCGTGCATTTAGGTCATCAAAAAGTCATTGAAACAGGACGAAAGATTGCAGAGGAGAAAGGGTTAAAATTGGCGTTGATGACCTTTAATCAGCATCCCTCGATCGTTTTTCAAAAGGTTGATCCTGAAAAAATGCAATACCTGACCAGTTTGCCGCAAAAAGAAGCGCACATGGAACAACTTGGGGTAGATATTCTTTATATCATTGAATTTACTTCTGCTTTTGCAAATTTGGCACCGCAAGTATTTGTAGATGAATACATGATCGGACTGCATGCAAAAGTTGTTGTTGCAGGTTTTGACTATACCTATGGCAAGAAAGAGATGGCCAACATGGCGCTTTTGCCATCCTATGCAGAAGGACGTTTTGAAGTCGTGACTGTCGCGCAAGAATCGTTTCATGAGGAAAAGGTCAGCTCCACACGCATTCGCTCTGCACTACAAAATGGTGATATGGCGCAAGTCAATCGCTTGTTAGGGTATATTTATGAATTTGAAGGAACCGTCGTTCACGGTGATGCTAGAGGACGAGAACTTGGGTTTCCAACCGCAAATATCAAAGTGAAGAGCACCGTTCGGTTGCCAAAAGAAGGCGTCTATGTGACGGAAATCAAAGTTGGTGACAAGTGGTATCCATCGATGGGATCGATTGGTCACAATGATACGTTTGGTCAAGGTCGCCAGTTAACAGTAGAGATTTATATTCTCGATTTTCACCAAGATATCTATGGTGAAACCGTGGCGATCCGTTGGCATCATTTCTTACGTGATCAAGTCGCTTTCAATGGCGCACAAGCGTTGATCGAGCAATTAAAGCAAGATGAACGAGACACTGAAGCTTATTTTGATGGGCTTTCTGAAGAAAACTAGTCATTCGTAGTGAAAAGAAGCGTTTCTGGCTTCTTTTCACTTTTTCTTTTTCTCTCTTTTTATAACGTAGTTTATTTGAATTCTAATGCTTTCCCCATGAGGAAAAAACGTTTTTTCGATATACTAAAAAATAGGCTAAAATGATAATTTATGCAGTACGCTGCAAAGGGAAAGGGAGAGAAAAAGTGACAATTGGAAAAAAAGCGAAAAAGGGGAAAGAAAAGAAAGATTTAACCAAAATGAAAACGCCGCATACGTATGTCATCATTTTTGGGGTCGTGCTGTTGGCATGGTTGCTGACTTTCTTAGTTCCTGCTGGGAAATTTAGTACACAAGAAATCGAGTATACCGATGCAAATGGGGACATAAGTACCAGAACGGTCTTGATGCAAGATTCGTTTCGTTATGCCTACCCGTTAGATAACGAATACGTCTATCAACAGTTGAATCAATTGGAAGACGATCCACAAGAGCTGGAAGAATTAGATGTCGATCCTGAGGCTTTAGCAGCTGTTCTAGCTGAAGGGCCTAAAGAGTTGTCCCAGAGTCAATTAGATGAGGTCGGGCTAACGGATGACACCCTTTACAGCCTTTATGGCGAAAAGATTTATGATACTTCAGAAAAACTGCATAAAACAGCCAAGGTTTGGGGAACCGATGACTTTGGCGGTTTCGGCTTTTTAAATTTTGTTTTTGAAGGGTTGGTTTCTGGCGACAAATACGGCTCAGCAGTAGGGATTGCATCACTGATTTTAGTGGTCGGTGGTGCATTTGGTATTATCATGCAAACGGGAGCGATCGATGCGGGGATCTTTGCATTTATCAGCAAAACCCGTGGATTAGAACGTTTGGCATTGCCGCTGTTGTTCTTTGCTTTTTCATTTGGTGGTGCTACTTTTGGGATGGCAGAAGAAGTCATTCCGTTTTCGATGGTCATGGTGCCTTTCGTGATCGCATTAGGGTATGACTCGATCGTGGCGGTCACTGTCACCTATGTCGCCTCCCAGATTGGGAATGCCACCTCGTGGATGAGTCCATTTAGTGTGGCAGTGGCTCAAGGGATCGCAGGTATTCCCGTTCTTTCAGGCGCAACGTTCCGAATCATCATGTGGGTCGTGGTTACCGCATTATCCGCAGGATACCTCATGATCTATGCCGAAAGAATTCGCAAGAATCCTGAGAAATCGCTCACGTATCAATCAGATGCGTATTTTCGAAATCATCTTGAAAAAACCTCCAGTGAGCAAAAACCATTTTTATTAGGTCATAAATTGATCTTGGTTGAAATGCTGGCGGTCTTGATCTGGATCGTATGGGGTGTGACACAAAAAGGCTATTATATTCCCGAGATCGCTTCTCAATTCTTTGTTATGGGCTTAGGGGCAGGAATCATAGCGGTTCTTTTCAAATTAGAAAATATGGGCTTGAATGATGTGGCGAGTGCCTTTCAATCAGGGGCCTCAGAATTAGCGGGAACTGCAATCGTTGTAGGGATGGCCAAAGGGATTCTTCTGGTTCTCGGCGGTTCTGATGCCAACGTGCCGTCAGCCTTGAATACGATTTTGCACAGCATCGGTGGTTTGTTAAGCAATGTTCCAGCATTTATTGGGGCATGGTTCATGTACATTTTCCAAAGCTTCTTCAATTTGATCGTGACCTCCAATTCAGGTCAGGCTGCATTGACCATGCCGATCATGGCGCCATTAGCTGATCTTTTAGGTGTTTCAAGACAGATCGCTGTATTGGCTTATCAATTAGGCTCAGGCTTCATGGATGCCTTCACTCCAGTATCGGCAAGTCTGATCGGTGTGCTAGGTGTCGCAAGAATCGAATGGGTGAAATGGGCGAGATTCCAGATCAAAATGCAAGGGTTCTTATTTGTATTAGGAACGATCTTCATCTTTATTGCAGTCGCGATCGGCTTGCAATAAGAAGCAATCAGACACGAGGAGGAAGCACTCATGAAGGTGATACGACAAGCGGAGGTTTATGCGCCTGACTATTTAGGAAAAAAAGATATTCTTTTAAGCGAAGACAAGATTATTGCTATTGAAGATTCGATCGAAGGAGGATTCTCAGTGGTTCCTCTTGAAGAAATCGATGGCACAGGGTTACTTGCTGTTCCCGGCTTTATTGACTGCCACTTTCATATCTTAGGAGGTGGCGGGGAAGGCGGCTTTCAGAACCGGACACCAGAAGTGAAATTGTCTCAGCTGACCTCTGCGGGGGTAACGACAGTGGTTGGGTGTTTGGGTACTGACGGAGTAGGCAGAGATATGACTGCCTTGATCAGTAAGGCCCGTGGACTAGAGGCAGAAGGCATCACGACGTACTTGTATGACGGTTCTTATCGATTGCCATTGACTCCGGTCACCGATTCTATCATTCAAGATTTTTTGACTATTGACAAAATCATTGGTATCGGTGAAATTGCCGTTTCTGACCATCGTTCTTCACAACCGAGTTTCGAAGAATTTACCCGCGCGGTGGCGGATGCCCGTGTTGGTGGGATGCTTTCTGGAAAAGCAGGCATCGTAAACGTCCACTTAGGTGGAGGAAAGAGAAAATATGAACTGCTTTTACGAACCATCGAAGAAACAGAGATTCCAATCAGCCAATTTTTACCGACACATGCCAATCGGACCAGCGAGCTTTTCGAAGCAAGTATTGCTTTTGCAAAAATGGGTGGAACGATTGATTTTACAGCGAGTGAGGATCCTGATTTCTGGGAAAAAGAAGACGATGAGGTTCGCTTCAGTAAAGGATTGAAGCGTTTGTTAGCAGAAGGGATCGGGCTGGATCAATTTACCATGACCTCTGATGGGCAAGGCAGCCTCCCGTACTTTGATGAAAACAATCAATTCATAGGTCTGGGTGTCGGTAGTTCGCGAGCCTTGATGGTAGGCATTAAAGAAGCAGTCCAAAAAGAGCAGATTCCATTGGAGATCGCCATTCGAGCAATCACTTCTAATCCAGCGAAAGTATTGAAGCTTGATCAAAAGGGACGTCTTGCAGCAGGGATGGATGCTGATATTTGCTTGCTGAACAAAGAAACATTAGTAGTAGAAACGGTTCTAGCGAAAGGCAGAACGATGGTAGAAAAACAAGAAGTAAAAGAGTGGGGTACCTTTGAGCAACTAACATAAGAAGATTCCAGCTTTGACAAACTAAGAAACGGTTGTTTTTCTAAACAGAGTTTTAGAACAAAATAAGCAGCCCGATCCATGACCAGCATTTACTGGACTTGATCGGACTGCTTTTTTTAATTAAACGCAAGCATTCTTAAGCTTGCAACGCATCCAATTTCTTCATATCTTCTTCAGAAATTTCAAAGTCAACTTTGGCATTGTCAGAAATGTATTCTTCATGAACGGATTTTGGCAATGGCAGAATGTCTTTTTGTAGCAAGTAACGAATTGAAAGTTGTGGAATAGATTTTCCATAAGCTTCCGCAATCGTCTTCACTGCATCGTTATCGAGTAAACGACCGGTGGCGATTGGAGAATAGCCTTCCACTAAAATTTCGTGGTCTTTACAAAATGCCAATAACTCTTCATTTGTGCGTCCAATATGGTAAACAAACTGGTTGACCATCGGTTTCACATCGCAATGATCAAAAATATTCTGTAAATCTTTTTGATCGAAGTTGGAAACACCAATTGATTTTACTTTCCCACTTAAGTAGGCTTCTTCTAGTGCTTTCCAAACATCGATGTTTTCAAGATAAAAATCTTTGTTTTCTGGATTGTTTCCCATGATTTTCCAAGGACGAGGAGCGTGGATCAAAATCAAATCGATATACCCTAAGTCAAGTTTTTTTAGAGAAGCATCAATGCTATCAACCGCTTCTTGATAGGTCTTCAACTCAGCAGGTACTTTCGTGGTAACAAAAATTTCTTCGCGGGCAACGCCTGAATCGCGCACAGCTTTCCCAACCGCTTCTTCGTTTTTGTAAGCTGCCGCTGTATCGACATGTCGATAACCGTTTTGAATGGCAAATTTTGTGGCGTTGTAAGCATCTTCTGGAGAAGATTGCCAGGTTCCAAGGCCAATCTTAGGAATCGTCAGTTTGTTCTGCAAGGTAAATGTTTCTTGTAATATCACGTATCTCAACCTACTTTCATCGCTTTTTTTTGTTACATCTTCCATTATAAAACGTTTTCTTGTTTGAAACAAATCAGACGCTGAAACTTTTTCGGTAAATTGACTTTCAAAAGGATCTTTGATACATTATCAGCAACCTAAACGCAGAAAGATGTGGAAAAAATGAATTTTGTAAAAGAAGATTTTGCCTATTATCGGCGCTCTTTTGAATTGATGTATCGCAGTTATTTCCGTAGAAGAATGATTGCCCTAGGTGTGGCGATTTTGATTATCTTAGGTTATTTATTTTTGTTAAAAGAAAGTTTGCTTTTAAATATCATCTTGCTAGGTATTTTGCTAGGGATGATGGCGTGGCTGGTTTCACTTTCTCAGAAAGCGAGTGAGGTCGTACGTGCTTTTGAAGAAGAAAATCAGGTGCCGCAAATTCATCAACTGACAGAATTCGAGGATCATTATGCGTTCCCAATGAACGATGGAACAACGATGCGCGTGAAGAAAAACGGCAATCGCAACTTCCCTTCCAATAATAAGCAGTACACGTTGATGGCAGGCTATAAAAAAGTTTTCTTTGTGCAACAACCCTTGATGATTTTTTACTATGACCTCTTGGAAATGAAGTATGATGAAGCGTATCGTTTGAAACGAAATCGCCAAAACGGGTTCAATCGTTGGTCGCGTTATTTCAGCTTTCGCTCCTTTAAGGGAGCGATCGGCAATGTTTTTCAATTCTTGCTGGGAAATATTTTCTTCTTATTTATTGCGTATCGGTTGATCCGCTATCTGATCGATATTTTGCTGCACATTCTATAACGGTCGCCAAGGGGATAATTCTCATCGTTTTCATAGACTGGTGAAAAAGATGATAGGACTTAATTTTTTTAAAAAGGTATACTTAAGTCAGATAAGACAAGCAATTGTCTTTCAAGAATAAGAGTCCTGCTCTTGTTAAGTAAGCCGTCAGCAACAGCTTATCTATTGTGGCGCTAACAGTTTGGGGGAAGTGTTAGTTCTTGTAACAAACAGATTTTTTTCTGGGTGGGATAAGAACAAAAGCGGTATTTTACCGTACTTAATAAGAGTAGTGCTCTTAATTTTTGCTATGACTATTTGAAGACATCACTTCTTGGAAGTGGTGTTTTTTCTTGCCCAAAATAGTCCAAGTGATAGGAGAATTCTAAGAACTATGCTACAATGAGTGCCGATGCTCTCAGCGATGGGAGTAAAAAGAAGGTAGAGGAGAATCACTTAGGAATGCCTGAAGGTCAAACAATAAACGATCCATCTACAAAAAGCGCGCAAAATATTTCTGCGTATATACATATACCATTCTGTGAACATATCTGCTATTACTGTGACTTCAACAAAGTTTTTTTAGAAGGGCAGCCAGTGGATGAGTACATCGAAGCGTTACTAAAAGAAATTGAGCTGACCCTCTTGCGTCAGCCTATCAATGAGGCGGAAACAATTTATATCGGCGGCGGGACGCCAACGTCGCTTTCGGCGAACCAGCTGGATCGATTGCTTTCAGGTGTGCATGAATTGCTGCCGACCCACACAACCAAAGAGTTTACCGTGGAAGCAAATCCTGGTGATTTGAGTGAAGAAAAAATGCTGGTTTTGAAAAACCATCAAGTCACTCGCTTGTCGATGGGGGTCCAAACCTTTGATAATCGCTTGCTTAAAAAAATTGGCCGCAAGCATACCGCTGAAGATGTTTATTCAACCATTCAGCTGCTGGAAAAACATGATTTTCAGAATGTGACGATCGATTTGATTTATGCACTTCCGGGACAAAGCATAGAAAGCTTCCGTGATACACTGACGCGAGCGATTGATCTCGGGTTGCCTCACTATGCGATGTATTCCTTGATTTTAGAAAACAAAACCATGTTTATGAACTGGGTTCGCCAAGGGAGAATGGCGCTGCCTTCTCAAGAAGCTGAAACGCAGATGTTTGATGAGGCGATCGCCGCGATGACAAAAGCTGGCTTGAATCAATATGAAATCAGTAATTTTGCACGACCAGGATATGAGTCCTTGCATAATCTAGTGTATTGGAACAATGAACATTATTTTGGCTTTGGGGCAGGCGCCAGCGGGTATCTTGGACAGACCCGCTACAAGAACAAAGGTCCAATCCAGCATTATTTGAAACCATTACAGGAAAATCAATTGCCAATCCATGAAACCGAAGAATTGACAACCAGTAATCAAATGGAAGAGGAACTGTTTTTAGGCCTTCGTAAAAAGGCTGGCATTTCAAAAATACGCTTTGCAGAAAAATTCGGGAAGTCTTTTCAGGAAATCTATGGTTCAACTAGCGAACAGTTGATTCAAAAAGGCTGGTTGGCTAGTCAAGGTGATCGTGTCTTTTTAACGAAAGCTGGGATGTTCATTGGCAACGAAGTGTTTGAAGCATTTCTCTTGGATGGAGAAAAATAAGAAAGAACAAGGAAGAGAAGTAGCCATTTCGCGCTGCTTCTTTTTTTGATTTCTTTTTTTAGCACTCTCTTAGAAAGAGTGCTAAAAAAGTGATGCAAATACTTGACATTCCTAGCAAATATGGTATATTTATAATCGTGTTAGCACTTAATAGGAATGAGTGCTAACGGAGGAGTGGATAAAATGTTGACACCTAGACAACAAATGATTTTACACCTCATCATCCAAAACTATACGAATACTGGTCAGCCCACGGGCTCGAAGCGATTGATGGAAGATGGGGTTGAAGCTAGCTCTGCCACCATTCGTAATGAGATGAAGGCGCTGGAAGAAGCTGGACTTCTGTTAAAGACACATTCATCTTCAGGGCGTGTGCCATCAATAAAAGGGTATCGCTATTACGTTGATCACTTATTGAAGCCATCTGAAGTTGACCAAAACGAAATTCAAACCATTCGTCATTCTTTTGGAAAAGATTTTCATGAAATCAATGAAATCATCCAGCAGTCTGCCACGATCTTGTCCAACTTGACTAGCTATACAGCGTTGTCTCTCGGGCCAGATATGAAGGAAAGGAAATTGACGGGCTTTCGTATCGTCCCTTTGAATGCACGACAGATCATCGCGATCATCGTGACGGATAAAGGGAATGTCGAAAATCAAGTCTTTACTCTTCCTGAATCGATGAGCAGCGAAGATTTGGAAAAAATGGTAAGGATCATCAACGACAAATTGATCGGTGAACCTCTAATGACGGTCTACCATCGATTAAGAACCGAGATTCCTATGATTCTGCATAAGTATTTTCAAACGACTGACGGAATCGTTGATCTCTTTGATACGATGCTGAGCCATATTTTTGAAGAAAAAATCTTCGTCGGCGGGCGAATGAATCTTCTGGATTTTGAACCGACGCAAGATGTTAGTCAGTTCAAATCGATGTATTCATTTATGAAAAACGCAGATCAGCTGACACAGCTGCTGGCGCCAAGAGATTCTGCGATTCAAATCAGAATCGGCTCTGAGCTTGGCAACGACTTGTTACAAAATATGAGTTTGATCCAAGCCAGCTATGAAATCGAAGGTCATGGACAAGGAACGATCGCTTTATTAGGTCCATCAAGTATGCCGTATTCACGGATGTTTGGATTGATGGAAGTTTTTCGAGGCGAGTTAGCAAAAAAATTGGCCGATTATTATCGCGCATTAGACGCTGCCAATGAATAAGCGGCAATGAAACAAATCGTAGAAGGGATGGTTGAAACGTGACGGAAAAAGAAGAGCGTTTAGATGAAGAATTAGATAAAACTGCTGAAGAAACCGCAGAAACAACTGAATCTTCAAATGAATCAACTGAAACTGAAGCACAGACTCCTCAACCAGAGGAAGAAGCAGTGGAAAAAAGCGAATTGGAACTTTTGCAAGAAAAGAATAACGAATTGGAAGATCAATTCCTGCGTGCTCGTGCAGAGATCGCAAATATCACTTCACGTAACCGCAACGAGCGGGAACTTTTACAAAAATACCGCTCGCAAGATCTTGGCAAAAAACTGTTGCCAGCAATCGACAATTTGGAACGAGCGATGGCAGCAGATGTCGATCAAGACCAAGCTGCGAATTTGAAAAAAGGCGTTGAAATGGTTCTTGAAAGTCTGCGTCAAGCCTTAAAAGAAGAGGGAATCGAAGAGATTCCTGCTGAAGGTGCAATGTTCGATCCGAACTTGCATCAAGCGGTGCAGACTGTACCCGCCTCTGATGAAACACCGGCAGACACAATCGTTACTGTCTTGCAAAAAGGGTATAAATTGCATGATCGTGTCTTGCGTGCAAGCATGGTCATCGTTGCACAATAGTTCTTTCTATCTATAAGTAGATGTTTAAATTAAAAAAGGGAGTGTATTACTTATGAGTAAAATTATCGGTATCGACTTAGGAACAACAAACTCAGCTGTTGCTGTCCTTGAAGGCGGCGAAGCAAAAATCATTACAAATCCAGAAGGAAACCGTACCACACCTTCTGTTGTCTCATTCAAAAACGGTGAGATCCAAGTAGGGGAAGTTGCAAAACGCCAAGCAGTAACAAACCCGAATACGATTTCTTCTATTAAACGCCATATGGGTGAAGCTGGATACAAAGTAGAAGTTGAAGGCAAATCCTATACACCACAAGAAGTTTCCGCAATGGTTCTTCAATACATCAAAGGATTTGCTGAAGACTATTTAGGTGAAAAAGTTGAAAAAGCAGTCATCACTGTTCCTGCATATTTCAACGACGCACAACGTCAAGCAACCAAAGATGCTGGTAAAATTGCCGGTCTTGAAGTAGAACGGATCGTCAACGAACCAACTGCCGCAGCTTTAGCTTATGGGTTAGATAAAACAGATAAAGATGAAAAAATCCTAGTCTTTGACTTAGGTGGCGGTACTTTCGACGTATCGATCCTTGAATTAGGGGATGGCGTCTTTGACGTATTATCAACTGCTGGGGACAACAACCTAGGTGGGGATGACTTTGATAACAAAATCATCGATCACATGGTAGCAGAATTCAAAAAAGAAAACGGCATTGATCTTGGAAAAGACAAAATGGCCTTGCAACGTTTGAAAGACGCTGCTGAAAAAGCGAAAAAAGACTTGTCAGGTGTAACAAGTACTCAAATCAGCTTACCATTTATCACAGCTGGTGATGCTGGTCCATTGCACTTGGAAATGACCTTGACTCGTGCGAAATTCGATGAATTGACAGCAGATTTAGTAGAACGCACAAAAATTCCAGTACGCCAAGCTTTGAAAGATGCTGGCTTATCACAATCAGAAATCGATGAAGTGATCTTAGTTGGTGGTTCAACACGTATTCCAGCTGTTGTTGATGCTGTACGTAAAGAAACCAATAAAGAACCAAACAAATCAGTAAACCCAGATGAAGTGGTAGCGATGGGTGCTGCGATCCAAGGTGGCGTGATCACTGGTGATGTGAAAGATGTCGTCTTACTAGACGTTACACCATTATCATTAGGTATCGAAACAATGGGTGCCGTCTTCACAAAACTGATCGATCGTAACACAACGATCCCTACAAGTAAATCACAAGTCTTCTCAACTGCAGCAGACAATCAACCAGCCGTTGATATCCATGTCTTGCAAGGAGAACGCCCAATGGCAGCTGACAACAAAACATTAGGTAGATTCCAATTGACGGATATTCCACCAGCACCTCGTGGCATCCCTCAAATCGAAGTAACATTTGATATCGATAAAAATGGGATCGTCAATGTTTCTGCAAAAGATTTAGGTACACAAAAAGAACAAAAAATCACGATCAAATCATCTTCAGGTTTATCAGATGAAGAAATCGAACGCATGGTAAAAGATGCTGAAGCAAACGCTGAAGCCGACAAACAACGCAAAGAAGAAGTTGATCTACGCAATGACGTCGATGCTTTGTTGTTCACTGTTGATAAAACATTGAAAGAGCTTGAAGGCAAAGTGGATGCAGACGAAGTCAAAAAAGCGGAAGAAGCTCGTGATGAGTTGAAAGCTGCACTTGAAGCAAACAACTTAGAAGAAATGAAAACGAAACGTGATGCTTTGAATGAAATCGTACAAAACTTAACTGTTAAATTATACGAACAAGCAGCACAACAACAAGCACAAGAAAATCCAGAAGCTGCACAAGGCGGCGCAGACGATGTGGTTGACGCCGACTTTGAAGAAGTAGACGGTGACGATAAATAATCGCTGTTTGTGAAAAAGCCAAAGTCACCGCTTTGGCTTTTTCTTATGAATTTGCGAAACGTATTTTTCTAGAGCGAATTATATGCTAAAATACGAGAGACGCAAGAATAGAGTGGAGGGAAGCCAATGGCAGACAAAAGAGATTATTATGAGGTCTTAGGTCTACAAAAAGGGGCTTCGGATGACGAAATCAAAAAAGCTTATCGTAAGCTTTCAAAACAATATCATCCAGACATCAATAAAGAACCTGATGCAGAAGCAAAGTTTAAAGAGATTTCTGAGGCCTATGAAATATTAAGTGATTCCCAAAAAAGAGCTGCTTATGACCAGTATGGTCATGCTGGTACCGATCCGAACTACGGAGGCGGTTATGGCGGTGGATTCGGCGGCTTTAACAGTGGCGGATTCTCCGGTGGCGGTTTTGGTGGATTTGAAGACATTTTCGAATCGTTTTTCGGTGGTGGAGGCGGCAGAGCAGCCAATCCTAATGCACCTCGACAAGGAGCGGACTTGCAATATGCGGTTGATCTTTCCTTTGAAGAAGCGATTTTCGGAGTGGAAAAAACTGTTCAATACAATCGTGAAGAAACCTGTCATACCTGCGGTGGGAACGGGGCAAAACCAGGTACTTCACCAGAAACCTGTCATAAATGTCATGGTGCAGGTACCATCAATGTTGAACGTCAAACACCGCTTGGTCGTGTGATGAGCCGTCAAACTTGTGATGTTTGTCATGGAACTGGGAAAGAAATCAAAGAACCATGTACAACATGTCATGGTACTGGCCATGAAAAGAAAAAACACAGTGTGAAAGTCAACGTACCTGCAGGTGTCGAAGATGGACAACAAATGCGCTTGTCTGGTCAAGGAGAAGCTGGCACCAATGGTGGTCCTTATGGCGATCTGTACGTTGTTTTCCGAGTGGAAGAAAGTGATATTTTTGACCGTGATGGGTCGGAAATTTATTACGAACTGCCGTTAAACTTTGTCCAAGCTGCTTTAGGCGACGAAGTCAATGTACCAACGGTTCATGGGAATGTGAAATTAAAAATTCCAGCTGGTACGCAAACAGGCACAAACTTCCGCTTACGCGGTAAGGGAGCCCCTCGCTTACGGGGAGGCGGCAATGGCGATCAACAGGTCAAAGTGAAGCTGATCACACCTAAGAACTTAAATGAGGAACAAAAAGAGGCATTGCGGGCTTATGCAAAAGCCAGTGGCCATGAAACGAACGAACAACAACCAGAAGGATTTTTTGATAAAATGAAAGATGCTTTTGGTGGGAAAAAGAAATAACCATGAAAAAATCCAATTCATGCCCTTATAAAACCATCCGTTTTATAAGGGCATGAGTGTTTGTATGGCTATAAATGTGCAGTATGGGCAAGAATCGAATCTTCTTAGCCATCTTTTTTTCTTTTCCTTTGAAATCGCTTGCTTAGTGTGTCACAATAAAAGTAGACCAATTAAAGGAGGAGATACAATGGAAAGAATATTTGCGAGTCCGTCACGATACGTTCAAGGAAAAGGGGTCTTGAAGCATGGGTTATCCCATATCAAAGATTTAGGAAAGAAAGTGCTTCTTTTGACCGATGAAACTGTTTGGAAAATTGCCGGTGAAGAACTATTTGAGAACCTGAAAGCAGCCGAGTTAGATCCGGTAAAAGAAATTTTTGGTGGAGAAGCTTCTGCAAATGAAATCGATCGTATCGTCTCTAAAGCCAAAAGTGAATCAATCGAAGTGATTGCCGCATTAGGTGGTGGGAAAGCCATCGATACTGGGAAAGCTGTTGCGGATGAATTGAAAATACCGATTGCTGTTTTGCCAACGATTGCCTCCACTGATGCACCAACTTCGGCACTTTCTGTTATTTATACTGATGAAGGTCGTTTTGAAAAGTATCGTTTTTATAACAAAAATCCTGAACTTGTCTTAGTGGATACCGCTGTGATTGCCAAAGCGCCTGCCAAATTGCTAGCCGCTGGTATTGCGGATGCACTCGCAACCTATGTCGAGGCACGTGCTGTTGCTCGAAGCCATAGTAAAAATATGGTCGGCGGGGTGCAACCAATTGCCAGCATGGCGATCGCTGAAAAATGCGAAGAGATCCTTTTTGAGAATGCCTTAAAAGCCTATCAAGCGAATAAAAAACAAGTCGTTACCGAAGCTTTTGAACAAATCGTGGAAGCCAACACTTTGCTTAGTGGATTAGGCTTTGAAAGTGCAGGTCTGGCAGCAGCTCATGCGATTCATAATGGTTTGACAGCCCTTGAAGGAGACGTTCATGATCTGACCCATGGTGAGAAGGTTGCTTACGGAACACTCGCTCAATTGATGCTGGAAAATGCAGATCCTGAAGAGCTCGACCAATATATAGAATTGTATCAGGCATTAGAATTACCGACGACATTATCCGACATGCATCTTGCGGAAGCCAGCGATGCAGACCTATTAAAAATTGGCGAGCAAGCAACCATCGAAGGGGAAACGATCCACAATATGCCATTTCCGGTTTCTGCAGAAGATGTTGCAGCAGCGATCAAAGCCGTGGATGCCTATGTGAGTGCTTACTATCCTCTATGATGTTATTTTATTAAAGATCATCAATGTGTGCTCGGTGATTTCAAAAAACGTTTGACAATAAAAAAGAGTCGTGCTATTTTGATAACAAGCAAATTAAAGGAGGGAACAAGACATGACAAACGTCAACACACAAACTACCTGTTGTTGTTGTATGGTGCAAAAAGCAGCATACCGATTTGTCATGCCTATTATTAGTTCCTTTGTCGCAGAAGATCGCTGAAGTTTCTTTAGTGATTCACTTCTATCCGGATAAGACGACATTTTTTTGGGGTACTGATGTAATAGTCAGTACCCCTTTTTGTTTGCTGTTTTTTACCGCTTTCATTGGCGACGGCTGATGATTGCAAATGAAAATGAGTACATGAAGCATATGAGTTGTGCCAAACAAAGTTGAGCGAGGAGTCGAGCGATGATCGTTAATAATATAAAAGCATTGATTGGGCACACCCCATTCTTTGAATTTGATGCCGCAGCATTTGGCGGCAAAAAGGGAAGTACCATCTATGCGAAACTTGAGTATTTAAATCCTGGTGGAAGTATCAAGGACCGCTTAGGAAAGTATTTGATCGATGAAGCGTTTCGCGAGCATGTGATCGATCATGAGACAACCGTTATCGAACCGACAGCGGGAAATACTGGTATTGGTTTAGCTTTAGCTGGAATCGAGTATGGCTTAAAAATGATTTTTGTCATTCCTGAAAAATTTAGCCTTGAAAAGCAGCAACTGATTGAAGCGTTGGGCGGGACCATCGTTCATACGCCCACTGAAGCAGGCATTCAAGGGGCGATTGAAAAAGCAAAGGAAATAGCAAAACAGCTACCAAATAGTTATATGCCAATGCAATTTCACAATCAAAACAATCCTGCAGCCTACCAAGCAACCTTAGGCCCAGAGATCTTTCAGGAGTTATCTGGAAAAATTGACAGCTTTGTTGCTGGAGCTGGCAGCGGGGGGACCTTCGCGGGTGTCGCAACATACTTAAAGAAGCAAAAATCAAGCACTCGACTTGCTGTCGTTGAACCAGAAGGATCGATCTTAAATGGCGGGCCTGCCCATGGACATGAGATTGAAGGGATCGGTGTTGAGTTCATTCCACAATTTTTTGACGATTTGCTTATTGATCAAATTTATACGATCAGTGATGCGGAAGGCTTTGCTTTTACTCGTTACTTGGCAAGAAACTATGGTTTGCTTGTTGGAAGTTCAAGTGGAGCGGCGATGGCAGCAGCAGTAAAAGAAAGCCTCGAATTACCAACTGGAAGCTCGATCATTACCGTCTTTCCAGATGGAGGCGATCGCTATCTATCAAAACAGATTTATGCGGGTGAATCAGCAATCACCCCATTCATAGGAGGAGTAAACCATGCATTTTAATACAAAAGTAATCCACGGTGGTATCAGCGAAGACGAAATGACTGGTGCTGTTAGTGTGCCAATTTACCAAACATCAACCTATCGGCAAAATGCTCTTGGTCAGCCAAAGCAATATGAATACAGTCGTTCAGGCAATCCAACTCGATTTGCCTTAGAAGAATTGATTGCGGATCTGGAAGAAGGCGCCCATGGGTTTGCTTTTGCCTCTGGATTAGCAGCCACCCATGCGGTCTTCTCGCTGTTTCAGACTGGAGATCATGTCATTTTAGGGGATGATGTATATGGCGGGACGTTTCGTTTGCTCCATCAAGTATTAGAAAAAAGCGGGTTGACTTATTCACTTGTCAAAACAAATGATCTAGCTGCCGTTGAAGCAGCCATCCTTCCAGAAACCAAAGCGATCTTTCTGGAAACACCGACTAATCCATTATTGAAGATCACGGACATCGCAATCGTTGCCCAACTAGCTAAAAAACAGGACATTTTGACGATCGTGGATAATACCTTTGCGACCCCTTACTTTCAAAAGCCGCTACAATTAGGCGCAGATATTGTGATTCACAGTGCTACCAAGTATCTCGGTGGACACAGTGATGTAGTAGCTGGGTTAGCAGTTGCCAAAGAGCCACAAATCGCCGAAAGAATTGCTTTTTTACAAAACGCCATTGGTGGTGTATTGGGGCCTCATGATAGCTGGTTGATCCAACGAAGCATCAAAACACTTGCTTTGCGGATGGAAGCACATCAAAAAAACGCGATGAAAATTGCCCACTACTTACAAGCACATCAAGCTGTCGCAAACGTGTATTATCCAGGATTGATTGCCCATGAAGGACATGAAATCGCCAAATCACAGATGTCTGGGTATAGCGGTATGATATCTTTTGAACTAAACGACGAATCGAAAACAGCAGAATTTGTTGAATCATTAAAGATTTTTACTTTAGCGGAAAGTTTAGGTGGCGTGGAAAGCTTGGTAGAAGTGCCAGCCGTGATGACCCATGCCTCGATCCCTAAAGAAATTCGTGAGCAATCTGGGATCAAAGATGGCTTGATTCGGTTGTCGGTCGGCATCGAAGACGGTGAGGATCTGCAGGCGGATTTAGAGCAAGCGTTTGAAAAGGCAGGTAGCTAGTGATGGGGAGAGAATTTATTCCAATTTTTTCTGACTGGGCAGCTGAGTACGATGAAACAGTTGCAGGCAAGGATGAAGAATATCGAGCGGTTTTTTTCAAATATGAACAGTTACTCGCTGAAATTGCTGAAAAAGCAGGGCAGTCTGTGGTAGAATTTGGTAGTGGAACTGGAAATCTAACACAAGCTCTGCTTAATCAAGGAAAAAACGTGCTGGCGATCGAGCCATCGCCAGAGATGCGGCGAATCGCCAAGTCAAAACCCAGTCTTTCTAAAGTGACTTTTGTAGATGGTGATATGGAGGTTTTTCCTGAGATCACGGATGTGATCGATACGATCGTTTCTACCTATGTTTTTCATCATCTTACGGAGGACGAAAAGCAACGGGCAATCCGCAAATATGCGGCGATGCTGCCAAAAGGCGGGAAAGTGCTTTTCGGGGATACGATGTTTCTTTCTCTAGCCCGCAAAATGGAACGAATCGATGAAGCACGGCAAGCTGGATACCAGCGACTAGCCGCTGATCTGCAACGGGAGTACTATCCAGTTATTGCGGATATCGAACGATACTTTCGCCAACATGGGTTTACCAGTCGTTTTAAGCAAATCAATGAGTATGTTTGGCTTGTGGAAGCACAAAAAGAGTAGGAGAGAAGTACAATGAAAATGAATGTTGAAAGCTTTAATTTGGATCATACGAAAGTCAAAGCACCTTATGTACGGGTTGCCGATAAAAAACAAGGAACGAATGATACTATCATCAAATATGATGTCCGTTTGAAGCAGCCGAACCAAGCGCATATGGATATGGCAAGTCTGCACTCACTAGAACATTTGACGGCAGAATTGATTCGTAATCATGCGGACTATATCGTGGACTGGTCACCAATGGGCTGCCAAACCGGCTTTTATTTGACTGTCTTGAATCATGACGATTATGAAGAGATTTTGACCGTCCTAGAAAAAACCATGAAGGACGTTTTGCAAGCAACTGAAGTACCTGCCAGCAATGAAGTGCAATGCGGTTGGGCGGCGAACCATACCTTAGAGGGTGCGCAAAAATTAGCGCAAGAATTTCTTGATGAACGTGACAATTGGTCGACCGTTTTTGCCTAAATAAAAATAGAAGTAGAAAAAAGGTGCCTGCGTTTGGATTCGCAGACGCCTTTTTTGTTAAACCCGCAAAGAGATGGGGGTTCGATAGTTTTTGTTTATGGTTCTACTGCTTGGACAGTGATGCCGACTCCGTTTGGATTATAGGTTTGACTAATGTAAAACTCAAATCCTTCATGAAAAAAGAAAAGTCTCCGAATGGCGCTAACGTCTCTGATGTGAGCATCTAAACCATACTTTTCGATCAATGTCTCTTTGATCTCCTCAATATCATCCTCTTTCCCGAATTGTGAGAAATCAATACCGAAAAATTCTGGGACATCAACCAATGTGATTCTAGATAAATGTTCATTTCCCGCGTTATCGGAGTCAAAATCAAAGCTGATTTTGGACAGTTTGTCCCTTGAACCTAAAGGAACTCTTTTTGTCTCGAGAGCGCTGCTGTCAGCCATCGTTGATAACAAATCAATGGCTGAATCAGGCAAACGAGTGGTTACTTTTCTTACTTCATCAACCATTGCTCCTTGATCGGGAGAAAAAACTTTTCTAGTCTCTTCCGTGACGATCACATTTTCGCGGCGCCGCTTTCGGTTAATGGCACTGCGCTCTTGATTTACCCGATCACTACGTTTGATGAGAGCGAGGCCGAGATCGCTGATGGATTCAGGGGAAGGTCTTTCTTCCAGTAAAGCAGTTAAATAATCGATCTCTAAAAACTGCTCGTAGGCAGCTGCTGGCTGATTTTCGCTGTAGAAGAGGACAGCTCCGAGTAAAAAACAACTAATGCCCAAACAAAGAAAAAGACTTCTTCTGCGATGCTCCCGGATTTTTTTCATAGGACGATTCAGTTTCATTTTATCCTTCAACTCCTAAGTTTTTTAGGCGACTCATGATAATAGAGGTGTTTGAATTTCATGACGCATTTTGCCAATCTTAGTTACGAGAAATCGCTTAATGGATTACTCAATTTCTGATTCAGAAAACTGATCATGCCAGGCCACATCAGAAACGGTTCGGTTAATAAGAGTGACAATGATTGCCTCACCATCGGAATTGATCCATGCATTAGATTCCACACCTACAACCGCCAGTCGCCAAGAAGGCAGTCCACCCATGATCTCAAGAACTTGATCGCAGGACATTCCTTCTTGCAATTGGTGGAGCAAATCTTTGGTGACGGTTCTATTCCAACGTCGTGGCAATCCAATCTGCAATTGCTCGCAATAGGAGAAGTGAGAGGTGGATTCTTCGGTACTTACTGACTGTTGATCAAGGCTGTCAGAAGAGCTGCTTATGTCAATTGTAGTAGACGTTGTTTGCTTTTCAGTAGAGGAAGAGCTTCTAACTTCCGAATCCATTGACAATGATTGAGAAGTCACCGCTGTTTCTAATGAAGAACTGCTTTGTCGCGTTTCATCCAGGAGTTCGTCAATCAGGGTACAGCCTGTGAGTGATAAGGAAAGGAAAATCAGTAAGGGAAAGAAATAGATGGTTTTCATACGATGTATGCCTCCAAAGTAATTTTCTGCATTTTTCTTTTGTTGTTATTTTAAGGTTGGTTTTTTATAAGAAGGGTTCTAACCGATGTTTAAACAAAAGAATCAATGTATTTATACAGCTTATGCAGTTATGGAGGGAGTGTTCTTTAATAAGTGTAACATGCCACTCCTGATCTGACTACTCGATTTCAAATTGCATTTCATAGTGTTAATAAAATTTAGTCTCTATTCCTGATGATTATGAAATTCACGTGATATACTATAGTCAACTACAAGATAAAAAAATACGGCTTCAGTGGCAAAGGACATTTGACGCAAACAGATCGTTGGGAATGTTTTCGAGCATTTGAATGTGGCATTGTTTTAATAGAAAAGAGAGGAAGAGGGAATGAAGATCTTAAGGGACTGGCAAGCAAAACATCAAGCGAAAAAAGAAACAAAAAAACAGGCATTACGGTTAAAAAATGCCAAGCTTCGTGCAGCGGGGAAAGAGCCGTTGAAGGGCTGGGGGAAAATGGTTGATACTGGCATCGGCGGGGCGAACAAAGCAAACCCCATCGATACAAAAGTGTTTTTGGGGGAAAATCAAAAGCGGATCGCAGATGAAACGAAACGGAACAAACAATAAAGAAAACCTCTGCAACAGTTCCTTCGTCGGACTGTTGCAGAGGCTTTTTTAAATATTCAATACTTTGTCTAAGAAGTCTTTGGTACGCTCATGCTTAGGATTGGTAAAGATTTGCTCAGGTGTACCGTCTTCCAAGAAGTTCCCGCCGTCAATAAACATCACACGGTTTGCTACTTCTTTGGCAAACCCCATCTCGTGAGTAACGATCACCATGGTCATTCCTTGTTTTGCCAAATCCTTCATAACATTTAGTACATCGCCAACCATTTCTGGATCGAGTGCGGAGGTTGGTTCATCGAACAACATCACATCGGGATTCATTGCTAAAGCTCTAGCGATCGCCACCCGTTGTTTTTGTCCTCCAGACAGATTGTCAGGGTACATGTCTTTTTTATCTGCCAAACCGACCGTTTCTAATAAACGAATTGCGTTCTTTTCCGCTTCTTGCCGAGAAGCATTTTTTAGATCCATCGGTGCTAAAATGATATTTTCTAAAACCGACAAGTGAGGGAAGAGATTGAAATGCTGAAACACCATGCCGATATGTTGACGAACAGCATTGATATTGGTGTTTTTATCCATCAGATGTGCGCCGTCAACGATAATATCGCCGCTGGTTGGTTCTTCTAAGCGGTTCAAACAGCGTAAGAACGTCGATTTCCCAGAACCTGAAGGACCGATCACACAAACGACTTCTCCTTCAGCGATTGAAACATTGATATTATTCAATACGGTATTGTCGCCGTATTTTTTCACAAGATTTTCAACTAAGATTTTTTCTTTCATGCTATTTCACCTTCTTTTCTAAAACTTTTGCAAGTTTCGTTAAAGCTGTGATCACGACTAAGTAAATAATCGCGATGATCAAGTAAACATAGGTACTTTGCGTAGTCCGAGCAACGATGATTTTCCCAGTTTGCAATAATTCTACGACTCCGATAACCGAGATGATCGTTGTATCTTTCAACGAGATAACGAATTGGTTAACGAAAGATGGAATCATGATTTTGATCGCTTGCGGTAAAATGATTTTCTGCATTGTCCGAGTGTAGGTCATCCCCAAACTACGAGAGGCTTCCATCTGACCTTTTGGCACCGCATTGATCCCGCCACGGACGATCTCAGCGATATAGGCACTGGCATTTAAAGTCAATGTAATGACCCCGGCTGCAAAGTCGGGAATCGTGATACCAATGGCATCGGAAAGGCCGAAGAAGATGAAGAAAGCCAATACCATCATAGGAATACCACGAATGATATCAACATAGATCCCTGCAAAAACCCGCAATGCTTTGATTGGAGCAACACTAAATAGTCCAAAAATGATGCCGATCACTAATGCTAAGGCAAAAGAAATCAATGCTAGTAAAAGGGTATTCCATAAACCTTTTAATAAGACGTTATAGTTGTTGCTGATCAAACCAGTGATCGTTGATTCATCCACTCGTTTTTCTGTGGCAGAGCCATCTTCAATGTATTTATTGATGATTTGATCGTACTCGCCAGTCCGTTTCATTTCTTTCAATGCTTCATTGAACATTTGGATCAGTTCAGGATTTTGGCCTTTTTTCACCGCAAAACCGTACTGACCGCCAGATTCTTTTTCAATCGGTGTCACTAGTTTTTGACCTTGGCTGATGGCATAACCGATCACTGGATAATCATCCATCATGGCATCGATTTGTCCGCCGTTAACAGCTGCATATAATTGATCGGCTGCATCATAATATTTGATCGAATAGCCATATTTTTCTTCGTTGGCGATCAAGAAGTCTGCACTTTCTGTTCCCACTTTCGCACCAACGGTTTTTCCATCTAAATCTTCATAGGAATTGATGGAATCATTGCCTTCTTTTACAGCGATCTGAATGCCGCTTTCAAAGTAAGAGTCAGAGAAGTCATAGGATTGACGACGCTCATCAGTGATCGTCATCCCAGCGATCATCCCATCTGCTTGGTTACCATCCAAGGCTTGCAAAGCTCCTGAAAAACCGATGAAATTGAATTCAATGTTGAACCCTTGCAATTCTGCGGCCCGGTTCATTAAATCCACATCGATCCCTACATACTCATTGTCTTCATTTTGGAATTCAAATGGAGCGAAGGCGGAGTCACTGGCAATTCGGTAAACATCTTTCTTTGGTTCGACTTTCACCATTTCACTAGTGTCTGCATCTGAATCAGACGTTGTGATGTAAGTATTGACGATTTCGTCGTATTTGCCAGAAGCTTTCATGTTGGCTAAACCAGCATTGAATTTTTCAAGTAGTTCTTGATTTTGGCCTTTTCTGACAGCGAATCCGTAAGAAGCACCTTTTTCAGGTTCGCCGACAAGTTTCATCGGTTCGCCGTTGTTGATGGCATAGCCAAGCACTGGATAATCATCAAAAGCGGCTGCCACAGTACCATTGCGTACAGCGCCATACAACCCAGTAGCGTCATCATAAAGTTTGATGTCGTAGCCATATTGGTCTTTATTTTCTTCTAAAAAGCGGGCACTTTCGGTACCAACCTTTGCACCGACCGTTTCGCCCTCAAGATCTTCGTAGCTAGTAATGCTGTCATTGTCCGCAGCTACCGCCATTTGAATCCCACTATCAAAATAAGGATCTGAGAAATCAAACGTTTCTTTACGTTCATCAGTGATGCTCATCCCAGCAATCATGCCATCTAACTGATTTGATTGCACGCCTTGAATGGAGGCGTCAAAACCTAAAGGACGTAAATCAACCGCAAAACCTTGATCTTCAGCGATCGCGTTTAATAAATCTATATCGATCCCAACGTATTCATTATTTTCATTTTGGAATTCGAAAGGAGCAAATGTTAAATCTGTTCCTATCTTATACGTAGTTTCCTCCGCACTTGCTGACTTTACTGATAGCGTAAAAATGCTGATAATCAGCGCGATTAAAGCGAAGGACATGTGTTTTCTTTTCAAGAAAATTCCCCCTTTAGATATAACGTATTTATAGATTATATGGATTTTTTCTTCAACACACAAGTCTTTCTCTTTAAAAATATGACAAAGTTACTTAAACCTCACATCAGATGTTAGAAAATCAAACATGTTAAGTTATGCTTAATCGCATGAAACTTTCATAGCAAATGATGGCGAAAGTATGTTCGCTATGATATACTTATTTATGGAAAAGCGGCAGCGAGTTTTTCTTTTTTTGTTGTCGTTTAGAATAATCGAGGGGGAATGAAGATGATCGAAAGAACAACTTCCCATGAATTTGACTTAGTATCAAAATATCAACCAGCTGGGGATCAACCAGAAGCGATCCATCAATTGGTTGACGGGGTGGTCGGTGGAAAAAAAGCACAGATTTTGTTGGGAGCCACTGGGACCGGTAAGACTTATACGATTTCTAATCTAATCAAGGAAGTCAATAAACCGACATTGATCATTGCCCATAATAAAACACTGGCTGGACAATTATATGGCGAGTTTAAGGACTTTTTCCCAAATAATGCGGTCGAGTACTTTGTCAGTTACTATGATTACTATCAACCAGAAGCGTATGTTCCTTCCAGTGATACATACATCGAAAAAGACTCTAGTGTCAACGATGAAATCGATAAGTTGCGTCACTCAGCGACAAGTTCTTTATTAGAGAGAAACGATGTGATCGTTGTAGCTTCTGTCTCTTGTATTTTCGGTTTAGGTTCGCCGATCGAGTATGCCAGACAGGTTGTTTCTTTACGAGTAGGGATGGAAAAGTCTCGCGATCAACTATTAAAAGAATTGATCGAGATCCAATTTGAACGAAACGACATCGATTTTCAACGGGGGCGTTTTCGCGTGCGTGGCGATGTTGTGGAGATTTTCCCAGCTTCTCGTGATGAGCGAGCGTTACGCATTGAGTTTTTTGGCGATGAAATCGATCGGATTCGTGAAGTCGATGCCTTGACGGGCGAGATCATGAGTGACACCGAACATGTGTCGATCTTTCCGGCAACCCACTTTGTGACCAATGAAGACCATATGGAACATGCGATCGCTTCGATCCAAAGTGAACTCGATGAACGACTGAAAGTTTTGCGAGCAGAAAACAAGCTGCTGGAAGCACAGCGTTTAGAGCAGCGAACCAACTATGATATTGAAATGATGCGAGAAATGGGGTATACCTCAGGAATCGAAAACTACTCTCGCCATATGGATGGACGAAAAGAAGGCGAACCGCCTTATACGTTATTGGATTTCTTCCCAGATGATTTTCTATTAGTAATCGACGAATCACACGTAACGATGCCCCAAGTTCGTGGGATGTATAATGGTGACCGTGCTAGAAAACAAATGTTAGTGGATTATGGCTTCCGTTTGCCTTCTGCACTGGACAACCGTCCGTTACGCTTGGAAGAATTTGAGAAGCATGTCAATCAAATCGTCTATGTGTCAGCAACACCTGGACCATATGAATACGATCAAACCGATACCGTCGTTCAACAAATCATTCGTCCGACTGGTCTGTTAGATCCGGTGATCGAAGTACGACCGATCATGGGTCAAATTGACGACCTCGTAGGAGAAATCAATGAACGAGTCGAGCGAAATGAACGGGTCTTTGTCACGACCTTGACGAAAAAAATGTCTGAAGATTTGACGGATTACTTTAAAGAATTAGGGATCAAAGTCAAATACTTGCACAGTGACATCAAAACATTGGAACGAACAGAGATCATTCGCGACCTGCGTCTCGGTGAATTTGATGTACTGGTCGGAATCAACTTACTGCGAGAAGGGTTAGACGTCCCAGAAGTTTCCCTGGTTGCGATCCTTGATGCCGATAAGGAAGGATTCTTGCGCAGTGAGCGTTCATTAGTCCAAACCATCGGACGAGCAGCTCGAAACTCAGAAGGAAAAGTAATCATGTACGCCGATAAAATGACCGATTCGATGCAGCGAGCGATCGACGAAACAGCGCGACGCCGAAGTATTCAAGAAGCCTATAACGAAGAACATGGAATCGTACCGAAAACCATCATCAAAGAGATTCGCGATCTGATCGCGATCACGAAAGTGGCGGAAGAAACTGGCGAATACACCACGACTTCTTATGAAGAACTGAGTCGTGAAGAAAAAGCAACCTTGTTGCTGAAATTAGAAAAAGAAATGAAAGATGCTGCGAAAGCACTGGATTTTGAAACGGCTGCTACCTTGAGAGATACTATTCTTGAGCTAAAAGCTGCTGATTAGAAGGAGAAACAATATGGCAAATGATAAAATCGTGATCCATGGGGCACGGGCCCATAATTTAAAAAATATCGATGTGACGATTCCCAGAGACCAGCTCGTTGTTGTAACTGGTCTTTCGGGTTCAGGGAAAAGCTCCTTAGCATTTGATACGTTGTATGCCGAAGGACAGCGCCGATATGTCGAAAGTCTATCGGCATATGCCCGTCAGTTTTTAGGGCAAATGGATAAACCCGACGTAGATAGCATTGATGGACTTAGTCCAGCGATTTCTATCGATCAAAAAACCACCAGTAAGAACCCGCGATCAACAGTGGGGACGGTTACTGAAATCAATGATTATCTGCGGCTTCTTTACGCCAGAATCGGTCACCCAATCTGTCCCAATGATCATATCGAGATTACTAGTCAGTCGGTTGAGCAGATGGTGGATGAAGTTTTGGCATTACCAGAACGCACCAAGATCCAATTGTTGGCACCTATCGTTTATCAAAAGAAAGGGCAGCACAAAAAAGTCTTCGAACGTATCCAAAGAGAAGGCTATGTTCGGATGCGGGTGGATGGCGAAGTCTATGATGTCTCTGAAGCGCCTGAATTAGAAAAAAATAAAAAGCATGATATTGCCATCATCATTGACCGAATCGTTGTAAAGGAAGGCATCCGTTCTCGTCTGTTTGATTCCTTTGAAGCAGCATTACGTTTAGCTGATGGCTATGCGGTAGTCGATGTGATTGGTCAAGAAGAGATGCTTTTCAGTGAACATTATTCTTGTCCGTATTGTGGCTTTACAGTTGGTGAATTAGAACCACGGCTCTTTTCATTCAATGCGCCTTTTGGTGCTTGTCCAGACTGTGATGGTCTTGGTGTGAAGCTAGAAGTCGATGTCGACCTAGTGATTCCCGATCAAAGCAAAACGTTGCGTGAAGGTGCACTATTACCTTGGAACCCAATCAGTTCACAGTATTATCCGCAAATGCTGGAACAAGCCTGTCAAGAGTTCAATATCGATATGGACACACCCTTTGAAGAACTGCCAGAAGAACACAAAGACATTATTTTGAATGGTTCGAATGGAGAAATTTTCCATTTCCATTATGAAAATGATTTCGGTGGCGTGCGTGATGTTGAGGTCGCTTTTGAAGGAATCTTACCAAATATCAAACGCCGTTATCATGAAACCAACTCTGATTTCACCCGTGATCAAATGCGTTTGTATATGACGGAATTGACTTGTAAAACTTGTCATGGCTATCGTTTGAATCCTCAAGCGCTGTGCGTGCAAGTCAACGGAAAACACATTGGTGAAATGAGCGAGATGGCAATCAACAATGCGTTGAACTTTGTCGAAGAATTGAAACTTTCGGAACAAGAGCAAATGATCGCACGTCCGATCGTGAAAGAAGTCGATGATCGTTTAAGCTTCTTGAAAAATGTCGGATTGGACTATTTGACCTTGAGTCGTGCATCAGGCACACTCTCTGGTGGGGAAGCGCAACGGATTCGTTTGGCAACACAAATCGGCTCCAATTTGTCTGGGGTGCTTTACATTCTTGATGAGCCATCGATCGGTCTTCACCAACGGGATAACGATCGTTTACTAGATTCATTGCGGAAAATGCGTGATCTTGGGAATACCCTGATCGTCGTTGAGCATGACGAGGACACGATGCGGGCAGCGGACTACTTGATCGATGTCGGTCCAGGTGCAGGACACGCAGGTGGCGAGATCGTCGCTGCAGGCACTCCTGATGAAGTCGCAGCCAATGCGTCTTCCTTAACAGGTCAGTACTTATCAGGAAAACGACAAATCCCGACACCAACGGAACGCCGCAAAGGCAATGGTGAAAAGATTCGTGTGACCGGTGCTTCTGAGAATAACTTGAAAAACATTTCGGTCGATTTTCCATTAGGAAAGTTCGTCGCCGTTACTGGGGTCTCTGGCTCTGGTAAATCGACATTAGTCAACGAAATTTTGAAAAAAGCCTTGGCGCAAAAAATCAATCGGAATTCGAACAAGCCTGGTCGCTTTAAAACCATTACTGGTTATGAAGCTATTGAGAAATTGATCGATATCGATCAAAGCCCTATCGGTCGGACGCCTCGAAGCAATCCAGCAACGTATACCAGTGTCTTTGATGACATTCGCGATTTATTTGCTAAAACCAATGAGGCGAAAGTCCGTGGTTATAAAAAAGGCCGCTTTAGTTTTAATGTAAAAGGTGGACGCTGTGAAGCATGTAAAGGGGACGGAATCATCAAGATCGAGATGCACTTCTTGCCTGATGTCTACGTACCTTGTGAGGTTTGTCATGGCAAACGTTATAACTCAGAAACGTTAGAAGTTCATTACAAAGGAAAAAATATTTCGGAAATCTTAGATATGACTGTGGAAGATGCAGTGGAATTTTTCCAACATATTCCTAAAATCCATCGAAAATTGCAAACGATCGTCGATGTCGGTCTAGGTTATGTCACGATGGGACAACCAGCGACTACTTTGTCTGGTGGGGAAGCGCAACGGATGAAGCTTGCCAGTGAACTGCACAAAAATTCCAATGGCAAGAGTTTTTATATCTTAGATGAACCGACGACTGGTCTGCATACGGATGATATTGCCCGTTTGTTGAAAGTTTTGGAACGATTTGTCGACGCTGGCAATACCGTTTTAGTGATCGAACACAACTTGGATGTCATCAAATCAGCGGACCATGTGATTGATCTAGGTCCAGAAGGTGGCGAAGGCGGTGGAACGATCATTGCAACTGGTACACCAGAAGAAATTGCTGCGGTTTCAGAAAGTTACACCGGTCATTATTTGAAAAAAGTCCTTTAAGCAAGGAAAAGAGCACTCACTTTTTTACTTGTCTGTCAATAGGTTTCGCTAAAGTTTAAGGAAGCGTGAAATATCTGCAAATTTCATGATAAGGGCTTGAAATCAAAATTTTATTTGATAGAATAGCAATAGGTATACGTATATTCGCATTGAATAAACTGCCTATAAGTTCTATCCGTTCAAAGTGGGAGAAAGCAATCAAAGATAGATACTTTGATTGCTTTTTTCTTTGTGGTATTATAATTCTATTGTAATTAAACGAAACGAGAGAGGTCGTTTTTCGTATTCAAAAGAGAGAGTGATTTTTGATGAGTCAGGAAAATTTTCTTCCCATATTATTAGGAAGCGATATGAATGTTTATGGTATGGCCAGAGCATTCCACGAAGCATATGGCATTCAATCAGTTGCCTATGCTGGTGCGGAACTTGCGCCAACCCGCTTTAGTAAAATTGTTACAATCAATCAAGTGGAAGGTTTTGACCATGATCCCGGATTCACTGAGACGTTGATCAAGTTAGGAAAAAATACTTACAACGATCCTGCCATGAAATATTTATTGATTCCCTGCGGAGATGGCTATGCAGAACTGTTAGCGAAGCATAAAGAAGAATTGAAGCCTTATTATACCTTTATTGCCAATGACTATTCCCTATTAAAACGGTTGATCAACAAAGTAAGTTTTTACGAAGTCTGCGAGGAATATGGCTTGCCTTATCCTAAGACCTTCATTTTAACACCTGAACTGTTGACGGAAGGAACATTCAAAGGAGAGCTGCCTTTTGATTTTCCTGTGGCTTTGAAACCAGCCAATAGTGTCGCGTGGCTGTCAGTTGATTTTGAAGGACGCAAAAAAGCCTTCATTATTGACAATCGAACAGAATTTGAAGAAATTGTTTCTCGCATTTATCAAGCGGGCTATCAATATGAAATGATCGTCCAAGATTTTATTCCTGGGGATGACAGCAACATGCGGGTCTTAAATGCCTATGTTGATGAGAATCACGAAGTTCGCGTGATGGGCTTAGGTCATCCTTTATTAGAGGATCCAACGCCTGGAGCTGTTGGGAATTATGTCGTGATCATTCCAGATGAAAATGATCAAATCTATCAAATGATCCGTAAGTTTTTAAAAGAGATCGAATATGTTGGATTTGCCAATTTTGATTTGAAATATGATGCGCGAGACGGTCAATATAAATTATTTGAAATCAACTTGCGTCAAGGAAGAAGCAGTTTCTTTATTACCTTAAGCGGATTGAATCTGGCGAAGTTCATCACAGAGGATTTAGTTTTCGATAAACCTTACACAGAAACGGTTTATGGCAAAGCTGACGCGTCTGAAGCGAAATTATGGCTAGGGGTACCAAAAAACATTTTCTTGACTTATGCAAAAGAAAATCCTGCGAAAGAACGAGCAAAAAAATTATTAGCAGAAAATCGCTGGGGAACGACTGTCTTTTACAAAGAAGACTTATCTCTAAAGCGTTGGATTCTATTAAAGAGAATGTTCCATCTGTACAACAAACGATTCAAAACGTATTTCCATACGAAAGAAGGCTAGAAGATGGAGAATTTTTTTAGTATTTTAGGCGGCATGGGAACGTTAGCGACGGAAAGTTTTGTCCGCATTTTAAACCGACGGACACAGACCCATAAAGACCAAGATTACTTGAACTATGTTTTATTCAATCATGCGACAGTCCCAGATCGAACGGCATATATTTTAGACAACACGTTAGAAAACCCTGTTCCATATTTAATGGACGACATCGAAAAACAAAATTTGTTAAAGCCAAATTTTATTGTGTTGACTTGTAACACCGCCCATTATTTTTTTGATGAGCTGCAAGCTGCCACTGAGATCGAGATTTTGCATATGCCTCGTGAGGCGGCGAAAGTCGTCTTTGAAAAAGGCGTCACTGGAAAAGTGGCCTTTCTTGGGACAGAAGGCAGTGTCAAAGCCGGCATCTATGAGAAAGAATTGCGGAAGTTCGGACTTGACGTCTATCTTCCAGAGCCAGCGATCCAAAAAAAGGTCAATACATTGATCTATGATCGAATCAAAGAGAATGATCATTTGGATCAAGAACTTTACTTTGAGATACTGGAAGAAGTCACCGAACGCATCGGCTGTGAAAGCGTAGTGCTCGGATGTACCGAGTTGTCCTTAATGGATGAATTTGTGACTGACAATCCGTATCCAGTCGTTGATGCCCAATCCATTTTAGTTGATCGGACGATCAAAAAAGCATTGGCAAATCGCCAAGCAATCTAAAGCTGATAGCGACGTTAGCGGCATTTTTTGAGCTAACGTCTTTTTTTATGCCGGTGTTCCAATGATACGCCCGGCATGATATAATAGAGTTGTTTCAGAAAGGAGTTTTACCTATGACTGAAGTGGATCATTTAGAATTGGTCATTATTACTGGGATGAGCGGAGCCGGCAAAACGGTCGCTATCCAGAGTTTTGAAGATATGGGGTACTTTTGTATCGATAATATGCCCCCAAGCTTGATCCCTAAATTTTGGGAACTGATCAAAGAATCAGGAAAAGTGACGAAAATTGCCTTAGTTGTCGATCTGCGTTCAAGATCGTTTTTTGAAGAAATCCAAAGTATGCTGATCGATATTGAAAACACGAATTTTATCGACACACGGATGCTCTTTTTAGATGCATCGGACAATGAATTGGTGTCAAGATACAAAGAAACGAGAAGAGCACATCCATTAGCGATGGATGGCTTAGTTACGGAAGGGATTCGCAAAGAGCGAGCGATCTTAAACGATTTGAAGACGCGTGCCAGTATTGTTATCGACACAACGACGCTGACCCCAAGGCAACTGAGAGAAAAAATCAATCAAGAATTTCGTGCTTCTCATGAGACAGGGTTTCGTATTGAAATACTTTCGTTTGGCTTCAAGTATGGCTTGCCGATCGATGCTGATATCGTGATGGATGTTCGTTTCTTACCGAATCCCCATTACATTCCAGAGTTGCGTCCCTTAACAGGCAAAGATGAACCCGTGTATGAGTACGTCATGTCTTTTCCAGAAACGGAAGAATTCTATCAGCAATTTAGTACACTGTTGCAAACGATCATGCCAGGCTATGTCAAGGAAGGCAAAAGCAGCTTGACGGTGGCTATCGGCTGTACTGGGGGCCAACACCGTTCAGTTGCATTATCTGAGCGCATCGGTGCGGTTTTGGCAGAAGATTATCGCGTCAATATTACTCATCGCGACAAAGATAAGCGTAAAGAGACGGTGAATCGTTCATGAAAATGAAAACATACCGGATCAGAAAGCCGAAGATCGTTGTGGTAGGTGGCGGAACTGGGTTACCAGTCATCCTGAAGAGCTTGCGGAATCAGGGTGTCGACATCACAGCGATCGTTACGGTCGCTGATGATGGCGGTAGCAGCGGCGAGATTCGCAATTTGGTTTCCTCTATCTCGCCACCGGGGGATCTGCGCAATGTTTTGGCGGCTCTATCTGATATGCCGCAACTGTATAATGATATTTTTCAATACCGTTTTAAAGCCGAAGACAAATTTTTAGCCAATCATGCCCTGGGGAACTTGATTATTGCGGCGATTGCTGAAATGCGCAGCAGTACCTATGAAGCCATTCAAATTTTGTCAAAAATCATGCATATCGATGGACGAGTTTATCCTTCGTCAGATCTGCCATTGGTGTTGCACGCTGTTTTTAAAGACGGCACCGAAGCGGTAGGAGAGTCCAAGATCGCGGTTGATCGCAAAACGATCGATCGGGTCTTTGTTCGTAATCAAGAAAATAATGATGAGCCGAAAGCAGCTCGTAAAGTTGTTTCTTCAATTATGGAGGCAGATATGATCGTCTTGGGTCCTGGTAGTCTCTTTACTAGTATTTTGCCCAATCTCATGATCAGCGAGATCGGCCAAGCAATGTTGGAAACACAAGCTGAAACGGTTTATATTTGTAATATCATGACCCAAAAAGGGGAAACTGAACACTTTAGTGATGCCGACCATGTGCGGGTCCTGCATAAGCATTTAGGCAAACCCTTTATTGATACGGTGTTAGTCAACACCGAGAAAGTTCCAGAAGGGTATATGAACCCAGAGATTTATGATGAATATCTTGTACAAGTGAAACACGATTTCCAAGGACTGCGAGAAGAAGCCAGCCGTGTCATTTCAGCTGACTTTCTGGAGCTTAGAGATGGCGGAGTTTTTCATGACGGAGATAAAGTGATTGAAGAACTTCTACGTATCGTTTACGGGGCCAAAATCTAAGAAAGGAGGGATTTTTTTATGTCCTTTGCAGCAGAGGTAAAAAAAGAATTGACCGCATTAGAAGTTCATCGCGAACATGCCAAGGCAGAATTGGCCGCTTTGATTCGGATGAATGGGTCATTAAGTATCAATAACCAACAATTTGTTTTAAACGTTCAAACAGAAAACGCGGCGATTGCCAGACGCATCTATTCGTTACTAAAAGATCATTACGACGTGCGCAGCGAATTGCTGGTCCGTCGTAAGATGAAATTAAAAAAGAACAACGTTTACATCGTTCGTTTGAAGCAAGATACACAGCGCGTGCTTTTGGACTTAGATATCATGGACGGGCTGATGTTTCAAAGCCATGTTTCTGATGAGATCATGGGCAATACTCAAAAAATGCGTTCCTATTTACGAGGCGCTTTCATGGCATCTGGGTCCATCAACAATCCAGAAACCAGCCGCTATCATTTAGAGATCTATTCCATCTACGAGGAGCATAACCAAGATATTTGCGATATGCTAAACGCATATGGATTGAATGCCCGTCCATTAGAACGCAGAAATGGGTATATCTCTTACTTGAAAGGCGCTGAGAAAATCGCTGATTTTTTGACACTGATCGGTGCCACCAATTCCATGCTGAAATTCGAGGACGTGCGGATCGTGCGTGATATGCGTAACTCAGTCAACCGTTTGGTGAATTGCGAAACCGCCAATATGAACAAAACGATCGACGCTGCTTCGAAGCAGATCGACAATATCGAATTTATTCAAGATCGAGTTGGCTTGCAAGCTTTACCTGAAAAGCTGCAAGAAATCGCCGAATTACGTTTGGAACATCCCGAGGTCAGCTTGAAAGAGCTAGGAGAAATGATTCCATCAGGAGCGATCTCGAAATCAGGAATTAATCATCGCATTCGAAAAATCAACGAATTTGCCGATCATCTTCGGGAACAAGTCAGCTAGTCGAATGGAATAAAAATGAATCAAAAAACAGGAGCCGATTTGACGTGGAAGTTCGCGTCAAATCGGCTCCTGTTTTTTGTTAGTGGTTATTCATTGATCAATGCAGTTAATTCCTCAGCAGAGATCGATTCATCAAAAATGTGCCCATCTAAGATAATCGTTGGCACAAATTGAATGTTGGCGTTTTTCGCTTCTTCCACAATTTCTCCTGCGATCGCAGGATGGTTTTGTTCAGATAGCCCTAAGGTATTTTTCGCATATTCTGCCACTTCAGGTAAAGATAAATGACCCCATTCGTCTTGTGTTTGATAAATTTTTGTGATCTCAGCGATCGTTGCCTGAGGATCTGTACTGGAAACAAAGCGGTGCATCACATTGCCTCGTTGCAATGATTCTTTTTCTTTGTCGAATAGTTTGATGACACGGCGTAGTTTCCCAGCTGCGACAGCTTCACCTAAGATCGGTAACGATTCCTCAAACCATTGCCGACAGTAAGGGCAGCGCAAATTCATAAATTCGACGATCGGTTTAGCGGAAGGGTCTCCGATATGTATCCCTGTTACCGCATTTGTTTCTTGTGCTTTGATGATTGAAATATCCATTAAGATTCCTCCTTTTTCTTTTAGTTTACCGAAGTTTCTGCTGAAAGAAAAGCCTCAGGTCTTTTGATTTAAGTCTGTGAAAAGAGGGGGAGAATGAGCTGAATACTATGTATTTCGTTTCACGAAATTATGAAAAATCCCCTGACTGTGCTTTTATATTCCTTGATTTTCGGCTATAATGAATTGTGTTTTATTGTGCAAAATGATGATTAAAGGATGTTATATAGATGAGAAAAAGAAAAACAATGGATGGCAATACGGCAGCAGCCTATATTTCCTATGCCTTTACGGAACTTGCGGCGATCTATCCGATAACCCCTAGTTCAACCATGGCTGAATTAGTGGATCAGTGGTCTGCTCAAGGAAAGCATAATCTTTTTGGGCAGCCGGTGAAAGTGGTTGAAATGCAATCTGAAGCAGGGGCGGCCGGTGTGGTTCACGGCTCATTAAAAACGGGCGCCTTAACGACGACCTATACGGCATCCCAGGGACTTTTATTAATGGTACCAAATATGTACAAGATTGCTGGGGAAATGCTGCCAGGCGTCTTTCATGTCGCCAGCCGAGCAGTGACCACCAATGCTTTGAATATTTTCGGAGATCATACCGACGTAATGGCCACTCGACAAACAGGCTTTGCTATGTTAGCGGAAAGCAGTGTCCAAGAAGTAATGGATTTAGCGCCAGTCGCTCATTTAGCAGCTATCGAAGCCAATATACCTTTTTTAAATTTTTTTGATGGTTTCCGAACCAGTCACGAGATTCAAAAAATAGAGGTCTTAGATTATGAGGAATTGGCGCAGTTGGTCAATCATGAAAAATTGGCTACCTTTCGACAAAAAGCCATGAACCCGAATCACCCGACGACGAGTGGAACGAATCAAAATACTGATATCCATTTTCAACAGCGGGAAACGATCAATCAGCATTATCAAACATTGCCTGAGATCGTTCGTTTTTACATGAAAAAAATCAATGCTTTAAGAGGAACCAACTATGATTTAGTGGATTATTATGGTGCTTCGGACGCCGAAGAAGTCATCGTTTCGATGGGGTCCTCGACGCAAACGATCCAGCAAACGGTGGATCATTTATGCGCTTCAGGCCGCAAGGTGGGGGTCTTGTCGATCCATTTGTATCGACCATTCCCACTAGAAGTCTTCTTAGAAAAACTACCTGCTACCGTTAAAAGTATCGCTGTATTGGATCGCAGCAAAGAACCTGGTGCCAATGGCGAGTCTTTGCTTTTGGATGTGCAAAGTGCCATGTATGATGCAGCGATTCGGCCGACGCTCATTGGTGGACGCTATGGTCTTGGGTCAAAAGATGTGACACCTGATCAAATCGTTGCCGTTTATGACGAATTGCTCAAGCCAAAAGCGAGCCAAAAGAAACGCTTCACCATTGGGATCACGGATGATGTGACGCAATTGTCGTTGCCATCAAAGGGCACGCTAGATCTAACTGATCCATCCACCTTCCAAGCGAAATTCTGGGGATTCGGCTCTGACGGGACCGTCGGGGCAAATAAGTCAGCAATCAAAATCATCGGTGACCATACCGAAAAATATGTACAAGGCTATTTCCATTATGATTCGAAAAAATCTGGTGGTCTAACGGTTTCTCATCTGCGATTTGGGGATACCCCCATTCGTTCTACCTATTTGATCGAACACGCGGATTTCGTTGCGTGTCATACGCCTGCGTATTTGCATACGTATGATTTGCTGAAAGGACTCAAAAAAGGCGGAACCTTTTTATTAAATACGACCTGGTCACAAGAGCAAATCTTAAAAAATTTACCGAAGAAAATGAAACGTTATCTTGCTGAAAACGAGATCCGTTTTTATACCATTAACGCCATGCAGTTGGCAATGGAAGTCGGCTTAGGTGGGCGGATCAATACCGCGATGGAAACAGCCTTCTTTTACTTGGCAAACATCATTCCGACCGAGGAAATCTTGCCGATTTTAAAAGAAGAGGCGCTGAAAAGTTATCGGCACAAATCGATGGCGATCGTTGAAAAGAACCAAGCAGCCATCGATCGCACCATCGAATTATTACAAGAAATCCCTGTTCCAAGCAAGTGGGCAACGATCGAAGTACCGAAGAGGACATCCACTGCTACAACACAATTTGTGCGGGAAATCGTGGAACCCATCAACCGTCAAGAAGGCAACCAACTAAGCGTGGGTACCCTCGTACGAAATCAAATGACTGAAGGGGTGATCCCTGTCGGGACAACAGCGGTTGAGAAGCGGGGCATCGCTGTTGAAGTGCCCGAGTGGCTATCAGATCGCTGTACCATGTGCAATGAGTGTGCTTTTGTCTGTCCTCATGCGGCGATCCGTCCGTTTTTGGCAGATGAAGATGAATTAACCGAAGCACCTGAAGGCTTTATCGTCAGAGAGATGCGAGGCGCGAATGGGCAAAAATATCGAATTCAAGTTTCCGTTGAAGATTGTACAGGTTGCGGCCTTTGTGTGGAAGTATGTCCCGCCAAAGGGAAAGCTTTGACGATGCGTCCTTACGAAGAACAAAAAGAACAAGCTTTAAATTGGGCTTTTGCGATGACTTTACGTCAAAAAGAAAATCCAGCAAAACCAGGAACTGTTTTGGGCTCTCAATTCAATAAACCTTTGTTGGAGTTCTCTGGTGCTTGTGCGGGCTGTGGGGAAACCCCCTATGTGAAACTATTGACCCAAATGTTTGGTGATCGCATGATGATCGCCAATGCGACCGGCTGCTCTTCGATTTGGGGTGGAACCTCACCAGTATCCCCTTATACAACCAATCACTTAGGACAAGGGCCAGCTTGGTCAAACTCGTTGTTTGAAGACAATGCCGAATATGGCTATGGCATGTTCTTAGCCAACCAAACCCGACGGGAGAAATTAGCGGCCCAGCTGCAGTCGTTGAAAGCCAATGTATCAGAAGAATTGCAGGCTTTGATTGATGATTGGGACCTTCATCGAGAAGAAAGTGCTGGGACGCAACAGCGAGCAGCAAAATTGATCGCCGCCTTAGAAGCTGAAGCTGCCACAACACCTCAGCTGAACAAAATCTTGCAGGAGAAAGATTTGTTTGTTAAGCCAAGCCAATGGATGATAGGCGGTGACGGCTGGGCATATGATATTGGGTTTGGCGGTATCGATCATGTCCTCGCTTCTGGTGCAGACGTCAATATTCTCGTGTTAGATAATGAAGTCTATTCTAATACAGGGGGGCAAGTCTCTAAAGCGACACCGACTTCGGCCATTGCTAAATTCGCTGCGAGTGGCAAGTTTGTTTCCAAAAAAGATTTAGGAATGATGGCGATGACCTACGGACATGTCTATGTCGCACAAATCGCATCTGGTGCCAATCAAATGCAAACGATCAAAGCCTTTGAAGAAGCCGAGCGGTTCCCAGGACCGTCAATCATCATTGCCTATACGCCATGTATCACCCACGGTCTTGCAGGCGGAATGCGTCAATCCTTGAAAGAAGCACAAGAAGCAGTTGCATCGGGGTATTGGAGTCTCTACCGCTATAACCCGCTGTTGGCAGAAAAAGGGAAACAGCCAATGACACTCGATTTCAAAAAGCCAGCATTTGATCAAATGCCTGCCTTTATGCAGACACAAGTTCGATTTGCATCCTTGCAGTCTGCCAATCCGAATGCGGCGCAAGCATTGTTTGAAAAAACCGTTTCAGATGCGAAAACTCGTTTCTACAACTATGCCCGCTTAGCAGGTCAAGAAGAAAAAATACGAGCAAAGCTTGAAAAAAAGGTAAGTACTGATGCAGAACAACCAACGGCAGTAAAAACGGAGCGTGTACGAAGAGAAAAACAGCCGTTAAGCGAAGAACAGATCGCTGAAAGAGCAGCACGGCGTGCAGCGCGCGCAAAGCGCCGTCAGCAAGAGTAATCGCTCGCTGAGGAATGACCCTGAAAAACGGTTTGACCCGTTTTTCAGGGTCATTTGTTGTTTTTCCTAAGAAATGAGTGCAAGAAGCTCGTTTAGATGAAATCTTCTAAGACCTTTGACAAACAATGATTTCAGGATAATGGTAAACTAAGTAAAAGAGCTGTTTATTTTTTCAAAACTTTTTCATAAATTTGTTTTTTTTCAAATCTTTGAAGAGGTCCTATGTTATACTATTATCTGAAGTCTTAAGAATAAAGGAAGGCTGTTTATGTTGATAAATTTCAGGGATTTTTTTAATTTAGATTATTGGAGAGAATTGCTCTCATTTGATATATTTTCTTGGTCATTTTTAGTAAATGTTTTAGATGTGATCGTTGTTTGGTACTTGGTTTATAAGCTGATCCAGCTTGTGCGAGGAACAAAAGCGATCCAGTTGTTTAAAGGCGTCGGCCTATTCATTGTTCTAAGGTTTTTGGCAGGTATCGTAGGATTAAAGACGCTATCTTGGTTGATGGATCAAGTCATCACGTATGGGGTGATCGCCGCGATTGTTATTTTCCAACCAGAAATTCGACGAGGGCTGGAGCATCTTGGCCGTAGCTCTTTCTTCAAGACTTCTAAGAATGAAAAACGACGGGATGAAGTGTTGGTCCAAGCGTTGGACAAAGCTGTTCAATATATGGCAAAACGAAAAATTGGTGCATTGATCACGATCGAACGGACGACGGGGTTAGAAGAATATATTGAAACGGGGATTCCTTTAGATGCGGACGTGACGGGCGAATTACTTATCAATATTTTTATTCCCAATACACCGCTACACGATGGTGCAGTCATCTTAAGAGATGATAAGATCGCTGTTGCTAGTGCCTACTTACCACTGTCAGAAAGTCCGTTGATTCCCAAAGAATTTGGGACGCGCCATCGAGCGGCTGTCGGGATTTCAGAAGTTAGTGATGCGTTGACCATTATCGTCTCAGAGGAGACGGGAGACGTCAGTATTACCCTGAATAATCGGATGCTTACTGAGCTTTCGCGACAAGAGTATCTCGACGTGTTGAATCGCGAATTAGTGCCAGAAGAAAAGCCTGGTAAACGCAACTTGCTGCAATCTTTCTTTGAAGGGGTCAACAAAGGAGGAAGAAAATGATCAAGAAAGAACGTCGTCAAAACGTATTTTATGGTATACTAGCGCTGTTCTTTAGTCTGGTTCTGTTTTTCATCGCCAGCGGATCAAGCCTGCAAGTCAACCTTGCAGGAACTTCAAATCCTTATGAGGAAGAGATCGATAATGTACCGATTCAGACCACCTATGACACAGATGAATACTTTATCCAAGGATTTGAAACAACAGTAGACGTGACTTTGTCTAGTCGAAATCGGGTGCAATTGAATGCTGAACGTAGCGAGGAAACGCGGAGCTTTCGAGTAGTTGCTGATTTGACTGGACTTGATGAAGGAACCCATGAGGTCCCTTTAGAAGTGAAAAATCTTAGCTCAAGTGTGACAGCCGAAATCGAACCCAAAACCGTCACTGTGACGATCGAGAAAAAAGTCACCCAAACGTTTACCGTTGAGCCAGTCATCTCGACTGATGGAGCAACGAGTGGTTACGGCGTTGATTCAATGAGTGTTGAACCGCAAGAAGTAGAGATCACTACTGGCGACAAGACACTGGCAGAAATCGACCGAGTGGTAGCGATCGTGAATCCAGATGATATTACTGGCGATTCGATCACGGTGGATGGAACGATCGAGGCTTGGGATAGTGAAAACAATCCTTTAGCGATCATTCCTGAGCCAGATTCGGTCGATGTGGCATTGATGATGGAAGCACCAAGCAAAGAAATTGAATTGTTTGTCACTCAACAGGGGACAACACCAGATGGGATCTCTCATTACATCTACCGGATGAGTAGTATCAGTGCGGTGCTAACAGGACCACAAAGTATTTTGGATGAGACCCAGCAGATCGGTGTCCCAGTGGATGTTAGTGAGATCACAACCACGACCGAACGGACAGTAACGATTCCAGTACCAGAGGGAACAACGATCAATCCAACAGTTGTGACGATCCAAATCACTCCGGTTGCAGAAACAACTACTGAGAATCAATCAAACAATGATGGCGATGAAGCAACGAACAGTGCGAATTCTCAAGCCAATTCTTCGACAGTCGACACGACGCAAGAACAAACAGAGAATTCCGCAAGCAGCACGACGACAAGCAGTTCTTAGTCGTTTGACTGTAGAGAATGAATAAGAGAGGTTATTAAAATGGGAAAATATTTTGGTACTGATGGTGTTAGAGGAGAAGCAAACAAGGAGTTGACACCTGAATTAGCATTTAAATTAGGTCGTTACGGCGGCTATGTATTAAGTCAGCATGAAACTGGTGACCGCCGTCCCCGCGTTTTGGTGGGACGGGACACACGGATTTCTGGACAGATGCTAGAAAATGCATTGATCGCTGGACTATTATCTGTCGGGATCGAGGTATTCCAATTGGGTGTTATTTCTACACCGGGTGTTGCGTACTTGACGAAAGTGCAAAAAGCGAGTGCAGGTGTAATGATCTCTGCCTCTCACAATCCTGCACAAGACAATGGCATCAAGTTTTTCGGGAATGATGGCTTTAAATTAGTCGATGAACAAGAAGCTGAAATTGAAGCATTACTTGATGCGCCGGAAGACACACTTCCACGTCCTTCTGCCGATGGCTTAGGAACGGTGGATGAGTTTCCAGAAGGGTTGTTGAAATACTCTCAATTTCTACGTCAAACGATTCCTGATGATTTGGAAGGAATCACGGTGTGTGTTGATGCAGCAAATGGCGCAACAGCAACAAGTGTCAATCGTTTGTTTGCCGATCTAGAAACAGAATTCTTCACAATGGGGACGTCTCCAGACGGGTTGAACATTAATGATGGTGTGGGATCGACTCACCCTGAAGCGTTAGCTGAATTTGTCGTTGAAAAAGGGGCGGATGCTGGTCTTGCGTTTGATGGAGATGGTGATCGGGTCATCGCAGTAGATGAACTAGGAAACATCGTTGATGGCGATAAAATCATGTATATCTGTGCGAAATATTTAGCGGAGCAAAAGCGCTTGAACCAAGGAACGATCGTGACAACAGTCATGAGCAATTTAGGGTTCCATAAAGCAGTGGAAGCAATTGGACTGAAAGATGTCATCACACAAGTCGGTGACCGTTATGTCGTCGAAGAAATGCGTAAAAACGATTATAATTTTGGTGGCGAGCAATCAGGTCACATGATTTTCTTGGATTTCAATACGACAGGTGACGGTTTGCTATCAGGAATTCAACTATTGAATATCATGAAACAAACGGGCAAGAAACTGTCGGAATTAGCAGGAGAGGTAACAATCTATCCACAAAAACTTGTCAACATTCGAGTGACAGATAAAAATGGCGCGATGGATGTTCCAGCTATCCGTAAAATCGTGGAAGAGACAGAAGCAGAAATGAACGGCGAAGGCCGTATCTTGGTTCGCCCTTCAGGAACAGAACCATTGCTTCGAGTGATGGCAGAAGCGCCAACCATTGAAAAAGTCGATTACTATGTTGAAAAAATCGCAGCAGTCGTTCGAGAAGAAATCGGTGCGGAATAAATGAAGAAGTAAGACGATCAAAGATATCCTTTGGTCGTCTTTTTTGTCTACTTGCCAGCAAGTAGACAACTTGCGAAATAAATAAACTTGTTAACGGATTTGTCGACGACGCTTAAAAGGAACGCGCATTGGACAAATCTTGCGGAGCATAGTTGCTTTTAAAAGTCTTTTCGGATTTGTTGTGCAGAAAACCAGAAAAAAGAACCCCTATGAACGATCGAGTCATCGAACGAGGAGTTCTTTTTATTATACAGAAAATAACCAATTCGGTTTCAATCTTTTAAAAAACTTATTCAACGGTAACGGATTTTGCTAAGTTTCTTGGTTTATCAACATCGAATCCACGTTGTAAAGTAGCAAAGTAAGCCAGCAGCTGTGTTGGAACGACTGCCACTAAGCTGGTTACCAATGGGTGAACATTTGGCAAAATGATTTGATCAGTCGCTTTTGCTAAATCTTGACTAACGATCACAAGGGTGTGAGCCCCACGAGATTCGACTTCTTTCAAATTGCCTCGCGTATGAGAGCCAGTCACTTCTTCCGTGATCACACCGATCACTGGTGTACCTTCTTCGATCAACGCGATGGTGCCGTGTTTTAATTCACCAGCTGCAAAGCCTTCCGCTTGGATATAAGAAATTTCTTTTAATTTCAATGCCGCTTCCATCGATACATAGTAATCATTTCCACGACCAATATAAAAGGCGTTGCGGGTATCAGATAAGAAATCTTCAGCAAATTGACTGATAACAGCTTTTTCATCTACTAGAGCTTCCATTGCAGAAGCAACGATGCTTAGTTCATGGAAGACATCAAAGTCCAATGCTTCAGGAACAGCTTTTTCATCACCAATGGCTTTTGCTAACAACGTCATCACTGCGATCTGTGCAGTATACGCCTTTGTAGAGGCAACAGCGATTTCTGGACCAGCATGAAGCAATAAGGTATGGTTCGCTTCTCGAGAAAGAGTAGAACCAGTAACGTTGGTAATCGTCAGACTAGGAAGACCTAACTGGTTGATCGTCACTAATACTTGACGGCTATCTGCCGTTTCACCACTTTGTGATAAGAACAAGAAGAAGGGTTTTGCTGACAACAATGGCATGTTGTAGCCAAACTCACTAGATAAATGAACCTCAACAGGGATCTGTGTTAGTTTTTCTAAAATGGCTTTTGCTGCCCAGCCAGCATGATTGCTGGTACCACAAGCAATGATGTAGATCCGATCGCTCGCTAAAAGTTCGCTTTTTAACGCTGGATCGATCACTACTTCACCGGATTCTCCTTGATATTCTTGGATCAAGCGGCGCATCACAGTTGGTTGATCATCGATTTCTTTTAACATGTAGTAAGGGTACGTTCCTTTTTCGATGTCAGTCAGATCTAGTTGGGCTTCATAAGACTCACGGTACACAAGGTTTCCTTTTGGATCTTCGATTTCGATCGCATCGGCTGTTACGGTCACCATTTCGCCATCTTCGATCTCAACAAAGTGAGTCGTTTGATCGAGCATTGCTAAGGCATCGCTGCAGATGACATTGAACCCATCTCCCAAACCGATCAATAAAGGACTTTTGTTTTTGGCAACATAAATGGTTTCTGGATCATTTTTTTCTACTAAGGCAAAGGCATAAGAGCCGCGAATCAAGGACAAAGCTTTTTTAAAGGCTGCTTTGGTCGTGCTGTTGTCTTGCTCCTTCAATGCTTCAATCAAATGAACAACGATTTCCGTATCTGTTTGACCTTCAAATTGGTGGTTGCTTAAATATTCTTGATGAAGCTCTTCAAAGTTTTCAATCACACCGTTATGAACCAACACGAGTGCTTGGTTTGCTGAAGTGTGAGGATGAGCGTTCATTTCTGATGGCTTGCCGTGGGTCGCCCAACGGGTATGTCCGATACCGATCGTTCCTGTTACTTCAGAAGTCACTTTTTCTTCCAAGTTTTTGATTCTTCCTTGGGCTTTAATTAAGTGATCCGAAGTCCGATCAGCGACATAAAGACCTGCTGAGTCATAGCCGCGATACTCTAAGCGATCCAATCCGTTCAAAATAATTCGTTCTGCATTTGATTTTCCTACGATTCCTACAATTCCACACATAATGATAATCCTACTTTCAAAAAATTTAGTTTGGCATTATGTATTTCTATCTGCGTAGCAAGTCTTTGTCATCATCTTACGATGAGATTTGTTCTTGCCTGTAGAGTGCAGTCCCTAGAGTCATCCGCCGAATGTTTCGATAAACTCTTTCCTCGTCATCTGTTTCCAGATCAGGCGCTATCCTTATTGGTCTATCTATCCTCCTTGTGAGATATTTTATAGAAATACAAGCAATATCATAATATTTATTCCTGTTTCTGTCAACTGTAAGTTATATAAAAATAATTGGTATAGTTATTGGTAAGGTTGATTTGAACCTGTGTAAAGGAAATCAAAACAGCTGACATAGCTTTGTCGAATAAGATTCCCAAGAAATTTCCTCATAAAGCTATGCTTTTTTTTTTAAGTTCGCTACAATAAAAAAGTAAGAAAGTGAGGGAATGAAATGCCAGAATTTGTAAATTGTATGACTTTTTCCGAGCTAAAGAAAATGGTAGCTGCGATAGAAAAAGATCCTAATGTCACAGATGAAACAAAGGTCATGTTGGATACGGGCTGGGACAGCTTGCAAGAAATTTTGCCTGGATCAGTCACCGTGGAAACCGCGCAAACATTCGAAGTCCAAGATGAACTAACAAAGGAATTTTTTGGTGGCTACGTCTTAGCTGAAAAAAGCGAGAAATTTGATGCGGTTGGAGACGAAGAAGCAGTGATCGTCATCAAAAATCTATACTAAAAATGGGAAAGGTGAAAAGTTAGGTGGGAGAATGAATAAAAGAAGATGGATCGCAGTGGCGATCGCAGCAGGGTTATTTATCTGCTCGGGGGTTTTTTCAGTAATCACAAATCGTCCAGAGCAAGAGGAAACTCAGACGTTACAAGGGTTAAATGCTTTGTTCTATGGAAGTAATGCGATCGAAGAGACAACGTTAGTTGCCGGAGATCAAGACAATCGCATCGTTCGCTTATCTTTAGAAGGAACCATCGCCAGCAGCTCCAGTGGGGGCTTATTCACAACAGAATCTTATGATCATCAGCGATTTTTAGAAGAACTACGGATGATCCAAGAAGATCCAACTATTGGGGGCATCTTGATGGAAGTTAATACCCCTGGAGGCGGCGTCTATGAAAGTGCGGAGATCGCTCGGGAGTTAGCAAAAATCAAAGAGTTAGGGATTCCGATGTATGTCAGTATGAAAAACATGGCAGCCAGTGGCGGTTATTATATCTCGGCAGGTGCTGATAAAATTTTTGCAACGGATGAAACCATTACTGGTTCAATCGGAGTGATCATGTCAGGGCTAAACTATGCTGGCTTATTCGAAAAGCTAGGGATCGAAGACAATACGTATAAAAGTGGCGCGCTAAAAGATGTAGGTTCAGCAACGAGAGAACCAACAGAAGCCGACAAAGAAGTCTTGCAGACCTATGTCGACAATGCCTATGGTCGGTTCGTTAAAATCGTAGCAGAAGGACGCGGCATGACAGAAGAAGCCGTTAGAAAGATCGCTGATGGCCGTATCTATGATGGGCAGCAAGCAGTGTCCGTTGGTTTAGTGGATGAAATCGGTTTTCCTGAAGATACATTAGCAGCAATGCAAGCAGATCTAGGCTTGGAAGATGCCGAGATTTTCAGCTATGATGTTTCATCTACTGGATTTGCTTCTACTTGGTTAGGTTCAAGTTTAGCCGAACTACAAGGATTAAAAGAATCAAACACAGAGCGGGTGATCCAATTGATGGAAAGCCTTGGAACCAGCGATGCTCCGAAACCTCTTTATTATTATGGAGGTGAATGACTATGACAGAGAAAAACAAGTATTCCGCTGGCACATCGTCAACGGATGACAATCACACAAGTACGTCAATCGATCAAAGGGAACAGCGGGAAACCTCGACACCGTCAACCGATCATATGGATGTGCCAACTGAGGCACAGGTTTCAGAAACAACCGAACCAGTAACTGCCAACAAAGCGATGAGGAACACACAAGTAAATCATCCCGATGATTTTTACCAACAAGTCTTGACGTCTTTTAAGGAAGAAGAGTATACCCAAAGCGAGATCGAGGAAAAACAACAAGCCTGGCAACGGTACGAAGAACCTGAAAAACAGGCAGAAGACAAACGGTTCTTCAATGATTTTCCTAGCTACTTTTTTGCTGGGTTTTGGATTCGTTTCTTTGCTTATCTCGTTGATGTGTTGGTGATCCGAGCGATTACCCAAATAACGATCGGTAGTATCTACAATCTAGCGAATTTAACGGCAACCAATCAGCGGTTTGGCCTTTACAACATCTGTGCCTTAGCAATCTATCTAGGTTATTTTGTTCTAATGACAAAGCTAAATCATGGTCAAACCATTGGGAAAATGCTCTTTGGTATTCGAGTGGTTTCTTTTGTAGAGGAAGAACTCAGCTGGCAAACTGTGTTGATTCGCGAGCTTTGCGGACGCTACGTATTACAATTCAATCTTTTCTTTTATCTCGGTTATTTGCCAATCGTCTTTAATAAAAATAAGCAGCAGGCTGCGGATTATTTCGCAGAAACCAGTGTGGTGACCATTAATCTGATCAAAGCTTTCAATAAACAGGTGGATGCCAATCACGTAATGATTGGCGCACAAAACTAACTAGCAGATCAAGCAAGTAGTAAAGGAGGGATCGATAATGGGTGAGACGATTGATTTCCCAGGACCAAATGAACGGCTTCGGCTGGCGGCAGAAAAAGCCTACCAGTCAAAGGAGTTTTTGCAAGCTTTTCGCCTGTACAATGAACTCTATCAAAAAAATGCCAGTTTTGAGATCAATCAATGGCTGGTTGAATGTCTGCAGCAGTTGAATGATTTTGCCAAAGCGTTAGATCTGGCGGAAGACTATTTGGATGACTATTTAAAAGAAACCGACGGGTATTTACAAATTGGTCATCTGCTGATCTTGGATGGTCAGTATTTAAAAGCTCGGCGCTGGCTTACATTAGGTAAAAAAACAAAAATTGCAAGCCGCTATCAGGAACAGTTAGCAAGTGAATTAGCAAAGGTAGAAGAAGTGCAGCAAATTTTAGGGCTGGAAGATTTTCATGGGAAACGCAAGCATTTACGTACATTAGATGAAGCCAATCAACCGGTGAGTGCAACAGAATGGCACGTTTTTACCCAAGCCATTACCAAACCACAATTTGTCACGCTGATGCATGAAACGTTAGCTTCCATCAAAAATCCATATTTGCTGCCCAAATTAGTGGATGAGCTCGTGCGTCTTGAAGTGGACGAACCTTTTGAACTGAACGATTACCTTGGGAATATGCAGCAAATCGTTCCGAAAGAGTTAAAACTTTTGCAAGAAGATGCCGCTGTTAAAGCGATCCAGAAAGAGATTGACGAAACGATCGCCCAAGAAGATCCGATTTTAGCAGAAAGCGTCTCAGCAGAAATCAATGATCATTTAGCCATCAGCTACCCATTTTTACCTGCAAAAGAGGAGGCAAAAGCATGGGTGGCAAGCTACATTGAAGATTATCGTGGGTTATTTGAAGAAAAAGAACAGCCAAAAGCAGCGAATGAAATAGAAGAACGCAAACGACACCTACGCAATATCCTACGATTGAGCATTCGCTGAAAGAAAAATTCGCAACTTTCATGGTAAAATGTTTACAATTAAACAACGTTAGTGTACTATTTAAAGGTATGCATGAAGCTATTTCATATGTAAATCAATTAATATTCGGAGGGAAATAAATGACTGCAAAATGGGAAAAAACAGGCACCAATGATGGTGTTTTGACATTTACGATCGCTCAAGCAGAAATCCAAAAAGGCTTGACGACTGCATTCAATAAAGTGAAAGGCAATCTTAACGTACCTGGCTTCCGTAAAGGGAAAGTTTCACGCCAAGTATTTAACCGTATGTACGGCGAAGAAGCGTTGTATGAAGATGCATTGAACGCTGTTCTTCCAGAAGCTTATGAAGCTGCTGTAAAAGAAGCAGGGATCGATCCTGTTGCGCAACCAAAAATCGACGTTGACAGCATGGAAAAAGGCCAAGATTGGGTTATCAAAGCAGAAGTTACTGTAAAACCTGAAGTAAAACTTGGTGATTACAAAGAATTAACAGTTGAAAAACAAGACCGTGAAGTCACAGAAGAAGACGTGGATGCACGCATCAAACGTGAACAAGAAGCACAAGCTGAATTAGTTATCAAAGAAGACGAAGCTGCTGAAAATGGCGACACAGTCGTTATCGACTTTGAAGGCTTCTTAGGGGAAGAAACATTTGAAGGCGGCAAAGGTGAAAACTACTCACTTGAACTTGGCTCAAACTCATTCATCCCTGGTTTTGAAGAACAATTAGTAGGAACAAAAGCTGGTGATAGCAAAGACGTTACCGTTACTTTCCCAGAAGATTATCAAGCAGAAGATTTAGCTGGTAAAGAAGCAGTCTTCAAAGTAACTGTTCACGAAGTAAAAGCAAAAGTACTTCCTGAATTAGATGATGAATTCGCAAAAGACGTTGATGACAGCGTTGAATCATTAGCTGAATTAAAAGAAAAATACCGTGCTGAATTGACTGAAACAAAAGAAAAAGCAGCTGAAGATGCAAAAGATGAAGCTGCGATCCGTCAAGCAGTTGAAAACGCAGAAATCGTTGAATTACCACATTCAATGGTTCATGATGAAGTACACCGTTCAATGGATGAATTCTTGAACAACATGCAACGTCAAGGAATCTCACCAGAAATGTATTATCAATTAACTGGTTCAACTGAAGCAGATCTGCACACACAATTTGAAGGTGAAGCAGAAACCCGCGTGAAAACAAACCTTGTTATTGAAGCAATCGCTAAAGCAGAAGGTTTGGAAGCAACAGAAGAAGATATCGAAAACGAAATCAAAGAACTTTCTGAAGCTTACAACATGCCAGTGGATCAAATCAAACGCGTCTTAACAGAAGACATGTTGAAACATGATATCACGATGAAGAAAGCAGTTGAACTTGTCACAGGTACTGCAAAAGAAGCGTAAGCAAAATGCTTAAAAACGGCGAACATCTAGCGGTGTTTGCCGTTTTTTCTTGGGAGTAAGAGGGGCTAGTTTAACAATTACTAACAAATGATAAGAAAACGTTAGGCAACGTAAAAAGAACTTTTTCTTTCAAAAAAGTTATGATATGATTGTTTAAGACTGCAAAGTTAGTAAACAAAATTCCACTCCTTTAAATAGGTTGGAAAATTTTCAAGGGGTGAACAGTATGTACGATAATACAAACGGTAATGAAGCTGTTCGTTGTTCTTTTTGTGGCAAAACGCAAGAAGAGGTGAAAAAGATCGTTGCAGGTCCTGGGGTCTATATCTGTAATGAATGCATCGATTTGTGTAAAGAAATCATTGATGAAGAGTTTTACGAAGAAGCAATTCGTGAATTTACCGAAGTGCCGAAACCGCAAGAACTACTGAATGTTCTCAATGAATATGTGATTGGACAAGATCGTGCGAAACGGACACTGGCTGTAGCGGTTTACAATCACTACAAACGGGTCAATGTAGAAACGACAGCAGAAGATGTAGAATTACAAAAAAGCAATATTTGCTTGATCGGACCAACAGGTTCTGGGAAAACATTTTTGGCACAAACGTTAGCACGTTCACTAAACGTGCCTTTTGCAATCGCTGATGCAACCAGTTTGACAGAAGCCGGCTATGTCGGTGAAGATGTGGAAAACATTCTTTTGAAACTGTTACAAGCTGCTGATTATAACGTAGAAATGGCAGAAAAAGGAATCATCTATATTGATGAGATCGATAAAATCGCCCGTAAGAGTGAAAATGTATCGATTACTCGTGACGTATCCGGTGAAGGCGTGCAGCAAGCATTGCTGAAGATCCTAGAAGGAACGACTGCTAGTGTACCGCCACAAGGTGGACGAAAACATCCACATCAAGAGATGATCCAAATTGATACCACCAATATTCTCTTTATCGTTGGTGGGGCGTTTGACGGAATCGAAACCATCGTTAAAAACCGTTTAGGTGAAAAAACAATTGGTTTTGGCACGAACAATAAGCGCCTTGAAGAAGGCGAAAGCGTGATGCAGCAAATCATTCCTGAAGACTTGCTTAAATTCGGTTTGATTCCTGAATTTATTGGCCGCTTGCCAGTGATGGCTGCCCTAGAGAAATTAACAGTAGATGATTTAGTGCATATTTTGACTGAACCAAAAAATGCGCTGGTCAAACAATACCAAAAGTTAATGGCATTAGATGACACCGAGCTTGAATTTGAGCCAGAGGCTTTGCGTGCCATTGCTGCGCAAGCCATTGAGCGAAATACCGGTGCTCGTGGGTTGCGTTCGATCATCGAGAATATCATGATGGACGTCATGTTCAATGTCCCTTCTGATGAGTCGATCCAAAAAGTCACCATCACGGAAGAAGCGGCAAAAGGACTTGGTGAACCAAAAATCATTTACAATGAAGAGACCAAAAAAGCAGTCTAATCGAGACCAAGTCGGATAGTTTCATTGCTATCCGGCTTTCTTTTTGAAAAAATAGAAAGGAGCGATTCGATGAAAGTACATGATGCTGAAATCGTCATCAGTGCCGTTTCTCCAGCACAATATCCAGCTACACCTTTACCGGAGATTGCCTTAGCAGGCCGCTCAAATGTCGGAAAGTCATCCTTCATCAATACATTGATCAATCGTAAAAATTTAGCCCGTACCTCATCAAAACCTGGGAAGACGCAAACGCTGAACTTTTATTTGATTGAAAATACGCTGCATTTTGTCGATGTCCCCGGCTACGGCTATGCAAAAGTATCTAAAACAGAGCGAGCGAAATGGGGGAAAATGATTGAGACATATCTTGAACAAAGAGAGCAGCTGCGTGCAGTCGTATCTCTTGTTGATTTACGTCATGCCCCCTCACAAGAAGATATTCAAATGTATGAGTTTTTGAAATACTACGAGATTCCAGTGATCGTGGTCGCCACCAAAGCAGACAAAATCCCTCGCGGGAAATGGAACAAGCATGAAAGTATGATCAAAAAAGCATTGTCCTTTGACCCAGCAGATACGTTTATCCTATTTTCTTCCATTACCAAACAAGGAAAAGAAGAAGCGTGGAAAGCGATTGAAGCAGCAATAAAATAATTATCAATTAGGAAACCGAAGCAAGAAAGTCCCTTGCTTCGGTTTTTCTCATTTTACAGTGGAAATTAGCTGATTTACGCTATTCTACGTAGCATAGAGTGCTAAATTTGCCCAATTTTAGCGAAAATCTCCTTGATATTTGTTAAACTTGTAACAAGGAGGTGTGGTCGAATGCATGAATCATTAAGCAAAAAATTAAAAGAGTATCGATCAAAATATAACTTAACACAGAAGGAATTAGCTGCAAGGTTATTTGTTTCTGATAAGGCCATTTCAAAATGGGAACGAGGAAATGGGTTACCAGACATCGAGACATTGGTTCGTCTAGCCGATTTACTAGGCACACCCGTGGAAGAGCTATTAAAAGAAAAGAAAGAAACCTACTATTATGAATACAAAAGTGAACGGACGGTTCTGCGGCTTCCATTAATGCACATTTTGATTCCTAATTTATTCTTACTACTGAATCAAGTGACGAGCGTTCGAGAGTTTTTTGTTCTAATGAAAGAGCTACCAACTGCCAGCGGCTGGTTTAGCCTTGGTGTCAAAGCCAAAGGGGTTATTGCTTTGGGGATTGTGAGTTTAGGCTTTTTATCGATTGGCTTATTGTCCTTCGGAATGCTGGGGATTGGGACAGTCAGCACCGGTGTCATTGCAATAGGGAACCTCTGTTTTGGCTTTTTAGTTGGGATTGGCAATCTTGCTGTCGGCTCGATCGTTGTTGGTAATCTAGGCATTGGCTGGCTCGCTCTAGCAAATGTCGCAATTGCTTGGATTGGGGTTGCTAATTATGGTGTAGGGAGCTTTATGGCTGTTTTACCCTCAAATTCAACCACGGAAGATTTTAACCAAGCGATTCAACAACTCATAGTCTCAGAGATCCCTGACTTGATTAAAACCACTATCTTTGAACCAATGATTCGTTTTACAAGCTCACCGATTTTTGTGATGATCTTCGTGGTGACGATCTTAGCAACCATCTTTTTTATTCTTTGCTTGTTGACCATCGGCTTGGTGCGATTACGTCAAAGCATGTTGTATGAAGAGCTATAAGAAAACCTCTAGATGCCGTTTCTGATCGTTGAACATATGTAGCTTCAGGGGCTCATTTTCTGTTACCACAAGTAAAAAAGGCAAGGGACTATGGAGTCCTTTGCCTTTTTTATTAGTCTGCTTTCTTACTATCTTTAGGTTGTGTTTTTTTCTCTTCAGCAGGTTCGTTTTTCAAGAAACGCTCAATATCGTTTTCCTGTTTTTTCTTGTCTTTGTCGTTATCGGGAAGAAAGGCAAAATCATCAAACATTTTATCTAGCGAGTCTTCTCGTTGGAATTTTAAGCCCATAGGTTCACCTCCAAGCGCCTTAAGTTTACCACGAACGGTGGTAGATTTCATCAAAAAAAGCGAAATAGTGTTCAATCGTTTCCCCCTTTACTATAATTAAAGAAAGGGGATAGAAAAGAGGGATAGCGATGATCAAAACTGAAAAAATCTATGGCTTTCTACAATCGACCCAAATGGAAGCAGCACAGTTGCGTTTGTTGATTGAAAATTGGTTCGCTTTGGTTCGTCTTAGCTATCAGCCGACGGAATACTACTACAATCAACAAGCAAAGAAACCTTATGATTTTGATGAAATCAGTCGGTTGTTGCATAACGCCCCTGAAGAAATCAATACAGAAATTATTGTCACGGATGGACAAAATGAGTCTAGTATCCATGTCATTCAAGAGGCAGTTTTACAACGGCATCTGTTTACAAAAGAGGTGTTTTCCGCGCAAAAACCAGTGATTTTAAGTTACTTTGATGAAACGATGCAAAGAGATGGCTTGTTCGGCTATTTGCGTTCATATGACGAGTACTTGATGCATAACGTCGAAGGAATCGAGAAAAGACAAAATTTTCAATCGATTGCTGAAATCAACGCGTTACCGAAGCGGAAAAATTTTGAACAAGAAATCGTCATCGACTGCAATCAATTTGCTGGGTACGATGTTTTTTACAATGGCTATACATTGACTTCTTGCTGGCGCATGTACTTTTCGGCATTCTACGCGCATATCATTCCTCAAGTGATCATTACTGATGCGCAACAGGTGGAGCAAGTGCAGGTAAGAGACCAAGGGGTCGTGATGGTGGAATTGTATCGCGATCCTTTCCAGTGGGATCACGAATTGAATCTATCCTATCAGCGATTGTTTCGCGATCAAACTGGAATCGATCAATTGACTTGGGATAACGGGGTCGGTATTTTGAGAGAACCATATATTGAATATGCCTTTGGGGATCACTTGATCCAAACCATCCAATACCAAAATGATCGACTGCAGCCGACAACAAAACGCAGCGCGACACATTTTGTCACCAGAAGCTTCGACCTCGTGAACGAAGAGTATCAAGAGCGACGAGTGAAAGGGTATCTGAATGCCCAAGCGTATTTTCCTTGGGTGGATCAAGAGCGGTTGCGAATGATGGATTATATCGTATTAAAACCGGAATTGACTGTAGATGATGGGGTCGAGGCATATGCCTTTTATATTCGGAATCACCTCGAAATTGATTACTCAGAGGATCGCTTTAAAGACTACACAGCTTGCTTACAATTTTATTTACCAGAAACAGCCTTGAAGGAGCTGCCAATAGACGGATTGAAAGCAGCGATGCCGGATGTTCATTTTGGGTATTTGCACCGCACGCGCAAATATACGTGGGTCAATCTAAAAAAGAATGGCAAGAAACTTCGAGTGTATTTTATGAATACCCAAAAGTTAGTCGAGCAGCAGCTTTTTACCAATCAAGAATGAAAAAGACCCGCAAGATCACGAGGATCTTTGAAGCGACCCCCAAAAGTTAGACCAAAAAATCTAACTTTTGGGGGTCGTTATTTGTATGGCAAAATATCCTTTTGAATTAAAACTAAAAATCGTTAAAGAATATCTTAGTGGCGTGGGCGGATATCGGTATCTTGCCAACAAATACGGTATTTCAAGCAAGTCTCAAGTAAGTAATTGGGTGAATGCCTATCGTGAATACGGAGAGGAAGGTCTATTGAGAAAGCATCAAAATCAGAAATATTCTGTTCAATTTAAGTTAAATGCGCTAGAGTTATATCAAACAAGTGAGATGTCCTATCGAGAAGTTGCTAGCACTTTAGAAATGAACAACCCTGCGCTTATTGCCAATTGGATGCGTAATTTCAGAGAAGCAGGTATTGAGGGGCTCTCAAAAGAGAAAGGGCGACCACTTACTTTGACTAGAAAAAAAGAAAACAAAAAAGAAAATACAACAACTGAAGAACGCGAGCGTATCAAGTCATTAGAAAAGCAAGTCCGATCCCTTCAAATTGAGAATGCCTTTTTAAAAGAGTTGAGGAAGCTGCGAAAACAGGAAGCCCAGCAAAGACGCAAGAATCAATCGCACGAATCATCGCCAGCCTCCGAGGATCATTCAAACTAGTTGAGCTTCTTGAAACATTGAAATTTCCTAAAGCAACCTACATGTATTGGCAGAAACGGTTTGACAGACCAAACCCAGACCAAGAAATTGAAGAAAAAATGCTTGAAATTCGCAAAGAGCATAAAGACTATGGCTGTCTGCGACTAAAAAAAGAATTAGAGAATCAAGGGATTCATGTCAATAAAAAGAAGATTCAACGTCTGATAAAAAAACTAGGTATCGAAGTAAAGTCTTACACTCGAAAATCTCGACGGTACAATTCTTATCGTGGGAAGGTTGGTACTGTCGCCAAAAATCGTATTCATCGTCGGTTTTATACAAATATCTGTCACCAAAAAATTACAACTGATACCAAAGAGTTTAAGTATTATGAAGTAGACACCACAGGTGTCGTTCGTCAGAAAAAGCTGTATTTAGATCCTTTCATGGATTTCTACAATAGTGAAATTCTATCTTATCGGATTTCTGAAAAACCAAACGCACTAGCCATAATGGAAGGATTAGAAGAAGCAATCCAGATGACAAATGATTGTCCATTTCGTAGAACCTTCCATTCAGATCAAGGATGGGCCTATCAAATGAATGCTTATAAGAATAAATTGAAGCAGCATAAAATCTTCCAGAGTATGTCTCGTAAAGGGAATTGTTTAGATAACTCACCTATGGAAAACTTCTTTGGTTTATTAAAGCAAGAGATTTTTCATGGAGAAGTCTATCGGAGTTTAGATGAATTGAAAACAAAAATTGACCAATATATCTATTATTACAACCATAAACGCATCAAAAAGAAATTAAATTGGCGAAGTCCGGTTCAGTTTCGAGAAGCTGTAAAAACAGCTGTCTAACAGTTAATCTTATCGTACAAAAAAGGAGTGGATTTCTCCACTCCATAAAAGTCTAACTTTTTGGGGTCACTACACTTGTGGGTCTTTTCAATTAAGCTGCTTGCTCAGGCGCTTTTTTCAACAAACCGAATACGACGCCAGAAACGATCGCACCGATCAAGATGAATAGCAAGAACAAAATTGGTTTCGATAATAACAGGACAACGAAGATCCCACCATGTGGCGCCATTAGTTGGATATCAAAGGCACCGACAAGTGCACCAGTCAGGGCAGAACCGACGATAAAGCTTGGGATCGCTCGCAGTGGATCTGCTGCTGCAAATGGAATCGCACCTTCTGTGACGAAGGACAGCCCCATGACGATATTTGTCAAACCTGCTTCTTTTTGGTCTTTTGTGAATTTATTTTTGAACAATAACGTTGCGACAAAGATTGCTAATGGAGGAACCATTCCGCCCGCCATTACAGATGCCATCACGACGCTACCACCTTCAGCAACGGTCGTTGCCAATGTTGCAGTACCGAAAACATAAGCGGCTTTGTTGATTGGGCCGCCAAGATCGGCTGCCATCATCGCTGCTAACAAAGCGCCAAGTAAAGCTGCGTTGGTACCACTTAAGCCAGTCAAGAAGCTGTTCAAGCCGTCGTTGATAGCTTTCATTGGCACGTTAATCAGTAACATCAAGAAGCCAGTGATCAATAGGCCGAAAACAGGGTAGAAGAGGATCGTTTTGATTCCTTCTAATGATTTTGGTAAGCCTTTGAATAATGAACGTAAGAACTTGATGACGTAACCAGCTAAGAAACCGCCGATCAAGGCACCTAAGAAACCAGCACCACCTGTATTTGCTAACGCACCTGCTGCAAAACCGACGATCAATCCAGGTCGGTCACTGATACTTGAAGCGATAAATCCAGCTAAGACAGGTAACATAAAACCAAATGCCGCGCTACCGATTTGATTGAACCAAGAAGCTGCTTGGTTGTAGTTCCCTAATTGACTCAAGGCATCTTGAGGGACACCCATGAACTGGTCCACCATGAAGGAAATAGCGATCATGATTCCACCGGCAATAACAAATGGCAGCATATGAGAAACACCATTCATCAAATCTTTATAGATTCGTTGACCGACTGAACCATCAGCAGAAGCGTCCTCTTTATCAGAAGCTTGGCCGCTACCATGAAAAACAGGAGCAGTTCCGCTCATTGCTTCATTGATTAATTGCTCGGTTTTACGGATACCATCACTGACAGGACGGTTTACTAAATGTTTGCCGTCAAAGCGATCCATTTCTACTTTTTTATCAGCAGCTACGATTACACCAGTAGCACGGGCGATATCAGCTTCTGTTAGACGATTTTTGATTCCTTCTGAACCGTTTGTTTCGACTTTGATGTCTACACCAAGCTCTTTGGCTTTCTTTTTCAAAGCATCTTCTGCCATGTAGGTGTGAGCAATCCCTGTCGGGCAAGCTGTAACTGCGACGATATAGGGACGTTCGCTAGCAGGTGCTGCTTCTTGGTTTGCCGCTTCTTCTGCTAAAGCATCGGCTTCTTGCTGTGCCTCAGCTTCTGAGAAAAGTTGCTGTACTTGATCAGCAGTCGTCGCTGTTTTTAATTTAGCAACGAAATCTGGATCGATCAACAAGCGAGATAGCGCTGCTAATGCTTGTAAATGAGTATCATTTGCTCCTTCTGGTGCTGCGATCATAAAGAAGAGGTACGTTGGTTGTCCATCTAACGCCTCATAGTCAACACCCGCATTACTTTTTGCGAATAAGACCGTCGCTTCTTTGACCGCACTGTTTTTGGCATGAGGCATTGCGATGCCGTCACCTAGCCCTGTTGATGTTTGAGCTTCTCGCGCAAGAATTCCTTCTTTGTAGACTTCGATATCTGAAATTCGTCCGACAGCATATAATTTTGCGACCATTTCATCAATGGCACCTTTTTTGTCTGTTGCTTTTAAGTCCATGATCATGGCATCTTTCAGCATCAACTCATTGATTTTCATTTTTTCCATCCTCCTATAGATTCACTTGTTCAATTATGACTTCCGGTAGTAATTCTTCGATAAATGACGCCTCAGCTAAATCATCTGAAAACGCGGTGGCACTGCCACAAGCGACTCCCCATTTGAATGCTTCAACCACATCTTTGGTCTTTGCATAACGCCCAATGAATCCAGCAATCATGGAATCTCCAGCGCCAACTGAATTTTTCAATGGCCGTTTCAACACATTGGATCGATAGATCTCATTGCCAGTAAAGAGCAGGGCGCCATCGCCGCCTAGAGAGACAATGACATTTTTAGCGCCATCCTTTAGCATTCTTTGACCATAAGGCAAAATATCTTCGATTGTTGAAAAAGAAATTTCATAAAGTTCGGCTAATTCATGATTATTTGGTTTGATCAGCAAAGGCTGATCGGATAAAGCATCAAAAAGTTCCGCGCCGGTCGTATCAATGACAAATTCCGCACCCGCTTCTTTAACGATTTTGATCAATTCTTTATAAAAGTCGGTTGGAAGACCAGCTGGTTTACTTCCTGATAGGATGACGATGTCTTCGGCAGAAAGAGTGGATAACTGGTGTTTTAATTCAGCAATTTCTTGCTGGCGAATGACTGGACCAAGACCGTTGATTTCTGTTTCTTCGCCGGATTTTAGTTTGATATTGATTCGTGTGTCCGCAGCGACTTGGGTAAAGTTGCTGTTGATTTCCTCTTTGGTCAGCCACTCTTCAATAAAACGACCAGTAAATCCGCCAACGAAACCAAGGGCAGTCGAGGCGATGCCGATGCGTTTCAAAATCCGTGAGACATTGATTCCTTTGCCGCCAGGTAGTTTAAAGTCTTGTTTCATTCGATTAAGGGCGCCGATTTCCAAATGATCGACATGGACGATAAAGTCGATCGATGGATTGAGTGTTACTGTGTAAATCATTGTATTACCTCCATAATGGTTGTTTTTGCTCTGAATTTCGCTAAATAGTTTTTTGGGCAATAATCGGTGATGATCGTCGCACCTTCGATAAAGGCAACTTGAGCAAAAGTCGTTTGCTGAAATTTGGAATGGTCTAGCAAGACATAGGCTTGTTGACTGTGCTCTAAAGCGATCTGCTTGATCAGGGCTTCTTCAGGATCTGGTGTTGTGAATCCAGCCTCAGAATGAGCCCCGTTCATGCCCATAAAGCAACGATTAAAGCGTAGTTTTCGCAGTTGTTCACCAGCATTGATCCCTAACACAGCGTTCGTCGATATCTTTATGGTTCCCCCTAAAATCATGGTGTCGATCCCGTGATCGATCAACAGGGAAGCGTGTTTGACGGAGTTTGTGACCACCTTAAGGCCTGTGATAGCCGATAGGAAAGGAATCATTTCGAGGGTCGTTGTTCCAGCATCTAAGTAAATGACTTCACCATTTTTGATCGTCTGGGCAGCTGCTCTTGCTATCTTTTGCTTTTCCGTTTGAAACTTCGCCGTTTTTTCTGACATGTTTGGTTCGAAGCCTAATTGCTGACTTTTCTTGGCTCCACCGTGAATTCTGACTAAAAATCCTTTGTCTTCCAACTCTTGCAGGTCTCGACGGATCGTTGATTCTGAAGCATCCAACAGTTGAATCAGTTCACTGACCTTGACGATCTCTTCTTGTTCCAATCGTGCCAAAATCGCTTGATGACGCTCCTCTGTAAGCATTTTCATCACCTCTTCACCTGCCATGATACCATATGATTCGTTCAAAATCAATCATAAACAGTAAAAAACATTCAAAATGAAAGCGTGAATAAATGGAATCGGTCATAATCGGTCATGATAACCGTCATTTTGATTTAATAGCTATCCTTATATTTGACAATTTTTACTATTATTTGGCTTAATTGAAGTAAGGGGGGATAAATAAATGAATAACAAAGTCATTTTACAAGGGTTCGAATGGGACCTGCCGGCAGATAGCCAGCACTGGAACAAATTGAAAGAAATGAGTAAAGAAATCAAAGAGTATGGATTTACCGCAATTTGGCTGCCGCCTGCCTATAAAGGGACAGCTGGGTCCGAAGACGTTGGGTATGGTGTCTATGATTATTATGATCTAGGCGAATTCGATCAAAAGGGGTCGGTGCCAACAAAATATGGGACAAAGGATGAATACCTAGAAGCCATCAAAACACTGCAAGAACAAGGAATAGAGGTTTATGCCGACATCGTTTTCAATCACTTGATTGGTGCCGATGAAAAAGAAGTCGTTCCAGCGGTTAAATACAATACCGAAAACCGTAATGAACCGATCAGTGATGAGGAAGAAATCGAAGCTTGGACCAAGTTCACATTCCCAGGACGTCAGGGGACGTACAATGATTACGTTTGGACGTGGCATAATTTTTCTGGTGTCGATTATGATGACCGTAACAAAGACCACGGGATTTTTAACTTCGCTGATAAGGGCTGGGAAAACCAAGTGGATGATGAGATGGGCAATTACGACTACTTAATGGGTTGTGATTTGGACATGGAAAATCCCGAAACAGTGGAACAACTCAATAAATGGGGCCAATGGTACCAAGAACTGACCGGCGTTGACGGGTATCGACTAGATGCGGTCAAACACATTGAGTTCAACTATTACGCGGATTGGATCTTAAACCGACGCGAGGAAAAAGGCAAACCACTATTTGTTGTCGGAGAATATTGGTCAGGGGATCTGCCAAAATTAGAAGAGTATTTAGATTCTTCAGGAAATTTGATTTATTTATTTGATGTGCCATTGCACTACAATTTATATGAAGCATCTCACTCAAATGGCGAATACGATATGAGCCAAATTTTTGCAGGGACGTTGACCGCCGCTCGCGAAGATTACGCAGTGACTTTTGTGGATAATCATGACACGCAGGTTGGGCAAAGTTTACAATCTTGGATAGACGGATGGTTCAAAGTCCATGCCTATTCATTGATCCTTTTACGTAAAGCTGGCGTACCAGTAGTTTTCTGGGGGGATTTATTTGGGATTCCCGCGCAAGAAATCGCCCCTGTCGGGGATGCGCTGGTCCATATGCTGAAACTTCGGGAGAAGCTTGCATTCGGGAATCAAGTCGATTATTTCGATGATCCTAATTGCATTGGCTGGGTATTAACTGGCGATTATGAACATGAGCTTTCTGGATTAGCGGTCGTGATGACCAATGCCCAAGGAGCGGAGAAAGAAATGACTATCAGTGCGATCCATGGTGGAGAGACATTCGTGGATATATTGAGAAACAATGAAGCGAAAGTTGTTTTAGATGATACCGGAAAAGGTGTTTTCCCGGTCAATGATGGGCAAGTCTCGATTTATGTAAATGAAAAACTAGTGGAGAAGTACTTTAGTTAACCAAAATCTTCAAACGAATAAAAAGGCTGGTAGGTTTACAGCCTTTTTATTATGTAAACAAACCAAGCCTACTTTCTCTTGAAAAAATCGCATGAATCGTAAGGGAAAAAATCAAAGCGCTTTTAATTAAAAGTTTTCAAAGCGTTCGGTTTTCCCCTTTCCCCGATAATGCTATAATTGAGAAGATTGAGAAAGAAAGGATGTTTAAAATCATGTCATCCAAAAGTGAATTACTTGAACGCATGAACCCACGGCAAAAAGAAGCCGTTATGCATACGGAAGGACCGTTGCTGCTGATGGCAGGTGCAGGAAGTGGGAAGACCCGTGTCCTAACCCACCGAATCGCCTATTTAATAGAAGAAAAAAATGTGAATCCATGGAATATTTTAGCCATCACATTTACGAATAAAGCGGCACGTGAAATGAAGGAACGGGTCAGTCAACTATTAGGATCGGGTGGAGAAGACGTTTGGGTTTCAACCTTCCACTCGATGTGTGTCAGAATCTTGCGCAGGGACGTTGATCGTATTGGCTATTCGAAAAATTTTACCATCATTGACTCTTCTGAGCAAAATACACTGATGAAACGGGTATTAAAAGAATTGAATATCGATCCCAAAAAATATGATCCTCGTTCTATTTTGGGAACGATCTCTCATGCCAAGAACGAGCTGTTGACACCTGAAGCTTACCAAGCCATGGAAGGTAGTCTATTTGAGCAGATCGTAGGTCGTTGCTATGAAAAATATCAAAAAGAGCTGCGCAATAATCAATGCATGGACTTCGATGATTTAATCATGAATACGATCCGCCTCTTCCAAGACAATGAAGATGCGCTGCAATTTTATCAACGGAAATTCCACTATATCCATGTCGATGAATACCAAGATACCAACCACGCCCAATACACGCTGGTCAATTTATTGGCCGCTCGTTTTCGAAATCTTTGTGTTGTTGGGGATGCGGACCAAAGTATTTACGGTTGGCGTGGTGCCAACATGCAAAATATTTTAGACTTTGAAAAGGACTATCCAGATGCCGCAACGATTTTGTTAGAGCAAAACTATCGTTCAACGCAAACGATTTTAAATGCGGCAAACCAAGTAATCAAAAATAACCGCAACCGTCCAGATAAAAATCTATGGACAGAAAATCATGATGGGGAAAAGATCACTTATTATCGCGGGGATAGTGAACGAGATGAAGCGCGATTTATCGTCAGTGAAATGCAAAAACAAATTGCAGAAAAGAACCGTAAATTCGGTGATTTTGCGATATTGTATCGGACCAATGCCCAGTCACGGATCATTGAAGAAATGCTTTTAAAAGCCAACGTTCCTTATACGATGGTCGGCGGCAGAAAATTCTATGACCGCAAAGAAATCCGTGATATTTTGGCATATTTATCGGCGATCGCCAATCCGCGAGATTCCATCAGCTTGGAACGAATCATCAATGTACCAAAACGTGGGATCGGTGCGACATCCGTCGAAAAACTACGAGATTTTGCGAATCTTCATGAGTGGTCATTGCTAGAAGCAGCCATGAACGTCGAGTTGGCGAATATTTCTGGAAAGGCCGGCAAAGAATTAGGAAGCTTTGGGATGATGATGGATGGCTTCGCCCAAATGGTTCCTTACCTCTCAGTAACTGAACTGACGAAAGAAATATTAGAAAAGACGGGTTATCGTCAAGAGTTAGTCAACCAGAATAATTTAGAAGCACAAGCTAGACTTGAAAACCTGGAAGAATTTTTATCGGTTACCCAAGAATTCGACAAACGGTTTGAGGCGCAAAACGAAGACGATGCAGATGCACCAGATGAGAAGTTGAGTGTTTTCTTAAATGACTTAGCTTTATTGTCAGACGTCGATAGTTATGAAGAAGAAAGTAGTCAAGTGACTTTGATGACCTTGCATGCGGCAAAAGGACTAGAGTTTCCAGTGGTATTTTTGATTGGGTTGGAAGAAAATATCTTCCCGCTTTCTCGTGCCTTAATGGAAGAAAGCGAGCTCGAAGAAGAACGGCGCCTTGCTTACGTGGGAATCACTCGTGCCGAGGAAGAGCTCTTTATGACCAACGCTTTTTCCAGAACATTATACGGTCGGACCCAATACAATCGTCCGTCTCGGTTTATCGAAGAGATCGAACAAGATCTGCTGCAATCATTAGGCGAGCGTTCACAGCCGAAAGCTGCTGCACCGTTTCAACCAAAAGTGTTCAAACCGAGCTATACACAACCGCGTCAAACGACCGTCGCTTCTAAACAACAGACCTCTGCAGCGGGGAATACTTGGCAAGTAGGCGAGAAAGTTCAACATAAAAAATGGGGAATCGGTACCGTCGTTCGGACGACTGGCAGCGCGCAAGATGTTGAATTAGATGTGGCGTTCCCACAACAAGGCGTCAAACGATTGTTGGCGGCCTTTGCGCCGATTGAAAAAGTTGAAAAATAAGGAGGATATTAGGATGGATGTCCCTTCAAAAGAAATCCAATCACGAGCAGAAGAGCTGCGCACACAATTAAATCAGTATGCTTACGAATACTATGTAAAAGATCAGCCTTCCGTGGAAGATTATCTCTATGATCAGCTATATGCAGAACTGGTTGAAATTGAAACCAATTATCCGCAGCTAGTAACCGAAGACTCACCCACCCAACGAGTAGGCGGTATCATTTTACCTGGCTTTGAAAAGGTCACGCATGATATTCCGCTGTATAGCCTGAACGATGTCTTTGACAAAGAAGGAATCGTGGCTTTTGATGCCCGTGTTCAAAAAGCACTGGGGAAAGCGGTAGATTATGTCTGCGAGTTAAAGATCGATGGATTGTCAATTTCCTTGAAATATGAAGAAGGGCGCTTTGTTCGTGGAGCAACTCGAGGAGATGGTACGGTAGGTGAAAACATTACAGAAAACCTAAAGACCGTCAAATCGATTCCACTGAAATTAAAAGAACCGATCTCGTTGGAAGTTCGTGGCGAATGCTATATGCCAAAGGCTTCGTTTTTGAAATTGAATCAACAGCGAGAAGAAGAAGGGGCGGAAGTTTTTGCCAATCCTAGAAACGCAGCGGCTGGAAGCTTGCGACAATTAGACACACGGATCGCAGCCCAAAGAAACTTAAGCACCTTCTTGTACACACTAGCTGACTTTGGACCAATTGAAGCCAATGATCAATTTTCAGCATTGAATGAACTGGATCAATTAGGCTTTCGTACAAATCACGAACGCAGAGTGTGTCACACCATCGATGAGGTTTGGGCATATATCGAAGAGTTTCATGACAAGCGCAGTGAGCTTCCCTATGAGATTGACGGCGTAGTCATCAAAGTCAATAATTTCAAAGATCAAGATGCGCTAGGCTTTACCGTAAAAGCACCCCGATGGGCGGCGGCATATAAGTTTCCGCCGGAAGAAGCGGAAACAGTGATCGAAACGATCGAATGGACCGTGGGACGGACGGGTGTTGTGACACCGACCGCTGTGATGACCCCTGTTCGTGTTGCTGGAACGACGGTCAGCCGTGCCAGTCTCCATAATGTAGATTTCATTAAAATGAAAGACATCCGCATTGGCGATTCGGTCATCATCTTTAAGGCGGGGGACATTATTCCAGAGGTTGCGAAAGTCTTGGAAGAAAAACGAACAGAAGCAAGTCAACCCTTTGAATCGCCTACACATTGTCCCGAATGTGGGAGTGAGCTGATCCATTTAGATGAAGAAGTTGCCTTGCGTTGTATCAATCCAAAGTGTCCAGCACAGATCAAAGAAGGACTCAGCCATTTCGTTTCACGGAATGCTATGAACATTGACGGTTTAGGACCCCGTGTTTTAGAGCAAATGTTCGATAAATCCTTAGTTAAAGATGTGGCCGACTTGTACTTTTTAACAGAAGAACAATTGTTGACCCTTGATAAAATCAAAGAGAAATCAGCCAATAACCTGTTGCGGGCGATTCATCAGAGTAAAGGAAATTCGGTTGAACGTTTGATTTTTGGGCTAGGCATCCGTCATGTCGGTGCGAAAGCGGCTCGGATTTTAGCAGAACATTTCGGTGATCTGCGGGCGCTCAGCAAAGCCAAGGAAGAAGAAATCATTTCGCTAGAAGCTATCGGCGCAACGATTGCTGAAAGTGTCGTCACGTATTTTGACAATCAAGAAGTTCACGACCTGTTAGATGAACTTGAAAGAGCGGGTGTCAACTTTGCTTATTTGGGGCTTAGAAATGAACAGTTGGAAGACGTCGAATCACCATTTAAAGAGAAAACCGTCGTTTTAACAGGAAAATTAAGTCACTTCACTCGTGAAGAAGCCAAGGAACGAATTGAAAATCTCGGTGGGAAGGTAACAGGCAGTGTATCGAAAAAGACCGATATCGTTGTTGCTGGGGAAGAGGCAGGCAGCAAACTGACCAAAGCACAATCCCTAGGTGTCACCGTTTGGGATGAAGCTCAAATGGTGGCTGCGATCGAAGGCAGTCATTCGGCAGATCAATAACCTTTAAGCATTGTCACAGACGAGAAGCAGTTGTTTTTTCTTGTCTAATTGAAATCATTTCTTCCCTGCACTACGAGGAAAGAAATGATTTCTGCTTTTATTTGCAATTATATTTGATAATTTTCAAATTCTATTTCATGATTTGTTAAAAAAATGATACAATACATTGGAAAAACGTAAACGTAGATTACGGATACGAGAAAGAGGAGGATTTTATGGCGATCAGCGAAGAACAAGTCAAACACGTTGCCAAACTAGCAAAACTTTCATTCTCAGACGATGAATTACATGAGTTTACCTCTCAGCTAGGGAAAATTATTGATATGGTTGAAACACTTGAAGAAGTGGACACCACAGGAGTACCATTCACATCGAATGTCACAGAAACGATTAACGTGATGCGTGAAGATGTAACGACCGGCGGCTGGGACCGTGATGAATTAATGAAAAATGTTCCAGAATCCGAAGAAGGCTTTATCAAAGTGCCTGCAATCATTGATAATGGGGAGGCGGGTGCCTAATGACTGAATTATATAAAAAAAGCTTAGAAGAATTACACAGCTTATTAGTGTCAAAGGAAATTACTGCAACAGACTTAACGAGCGAAACCTTTGCTCGCATTAAAGAAACAGAGCCGAAAGTCGATGCGTTTCTAGCGTTGAATGAAGAAAAAGCCCATGAGTTAGCGCAAGCTATCGATCAAAAAGGTATCACTGAAGGCAATGTGTTGGCAGGGATTCCCATTGGGATCAAAGATAACATTGTTACGAAAGATCTACGCACAACAGCGGCTTCTAAAATTTTAGGCAACTTTGACCCAATCTACGATGCAACAGTCATGGACAAAGTTTACCAAGCAGACATGATTCCAGTTGGTAAGTTAAACATGGATGAATTTGCGATGGGCGCAAGTACCGAAACGTCGTTCTTTAAGAAAACGAAAAACGCTTGGGATGAGACAAAAGTACCTGGTGGTTCATCAGGTGGCTCGGCGGCTGCCGTTGCAGCGGGACAAGTCCCATTATCTTTAGGTAGCGATACAGGTGGTTCGATTCGCCAACCAGCAGCTTTCAATGGAATCGTCGGGATGAAGCCAACCTACGGACGGGTTTCTCGTTTTGGTCTGATCGCGTTTGCATCATCTTTAGATCAAATTGGACCGATGACGCGTGGTGTGAAAGACAATGCCTTTGCATTAAATGCCATCAGTGGGTTTGATGCGAAAGATAGTACGTCAGCAGGCGCCGCTGTTCCTGATTTTACAGCAGGTTTGACGGGTGATATCAAAGGAATGAAAGTCGCTTTGCCTAAAGAATACTTAGGTGAAGGGATCCAAGCAGGCGTTCGAGAAGCAATCTTAAAAGCAGCGGACACTTTCCGTGCGTTAGGAGCGACTGTGGAAGAAGTCAGCTTGCCACACTCAAAATACGGGGTAGCCGTTTACTATATCATCGCTTCTTCTGAAGCAAGTTCTAATTTGCAACGTTTTGACGGTATTCGTTATGGTTTCCGTTCAGAAAATGTCAGCAATCTAGAAGATGTCTATGTCAATTCTCGCAGTGAAGGATTCGGGGAAGAAGTAAAACGCCGGATCATGTTAGGTACGTTTTCACTAAGTGCTGGCTACTACGATGCCTACTTCAAAAAAGCCGGTCAAGTACGGACGTTGATCAAACAAGATTTCGATAAGGTCTTCAGCCAATACGACTTGATCATTGGCCCAGCTTCCCCAACGGTAGCATTTGGTATTGGAGAAAACATCAATGATCCGATCACCATGTACTTGAATGATATTTTAACCATTCCTGTGAACTTAGCAGGACTTCCAGGGATGTCGATCCCAGCAGGTTTTTCTGAAGGACTGCCAGTCGGCTTGCAGATCATTGGGAAACATTTTGATGAAGCAACCATGTATAAAGCGGCTTATGCCTTTGAACAAGCAACTGATTTCCACACGAAAAAACCAGTGATTTTAGGAGGGGATAAGGCATGAACTTCGAAACAGTCATTGGGCTTGAAGTCCACGTAGAATTAAAAACAGAATCAAAGATTTTTTCTCCAGCACCTGCTCACTTTGGCGCTGAACCAAATAGCAACACGAATGTGATCGACTGGGGCTATCCAGGTGTTTTACCAGTAATGAACAAAGCGGCTATCGAATTTGGGATGAAAGCTGCGCTTGCGCTGAATTGTGAAATCTCAAAAGAAACGCATTTCGACCGCAAAAACTATTTCTATCCCGACAATCCAAAAGCGTATCAAATTTCGCAATTCGATCAACCGATCGGTCATGATGGATGGATCGAGATCGAAGTGGAAGGCAAAAAGAAAAAGATTCGCATCGAGCGAGTTCATTTGGAAGAAGATGCTGGGAAAAACATGCACGGCAAAGGCGGTTATTCTTATGTTGATCTAAATCGTCAAGGAACCCCTTTGATCGAGATCGTTTCCGAAGCGGATATGCGTTCACCAGAAGAAGCATATGCGTATCTAGAAGCGTTGCGTTCAATCATCTTGTTTACAGAAGTATCCGATGTGAAGATGGAAGAAGGTTCCATGCGTTGTGATGCGAATATTTCGTTGCGACCTTACGGCCAAGAACAATTCGGAACAAAAACAGAACTGAAAAACTTAAACTCTATGTCCTTCGTGAAAAAAGGGTTGGCATTTGAAGAAAAACGCCAAGCCAAAGTATTGCTTTCTGGAGGCGAGATCCAACAAGAAACTCGACGTTTTGATGAAGCAACCAGCAAAACCTTATTGATGCGTGTCAAAGAAGGTTCTTCTGATTATCGTTACTTCCCAGAACCAGATATCCCACGGTTTGTGATCGATGATGAATGGATCGAACGTGTACGTCAAAGCTTGCCAGAAATGCCGCAAAAACGTCGTGCCCGTTACATCTCTGAATTGGGCTTACCAGAATATGATGCAATGGTCTTGACTTTATCAAAAGAAATGTCCGATTTCTTTGAAAAAACCATCGATGCTGGTGCTGATCCTAAACAAGCTTCTAACTGGTTGATGGGTGAAGTTTCAGCGTATCTGAACAGCGAGAAATTGGAACTGCCAGAAACGAAGTTAACCCCAGACAATTTAGCGGGAATGATTCGTTTGATCGCCGATGGCACGATCAGTTCGAAGATTGCGAAAAAAGTCTTCAAAGAGTTGATCACAAACGGCGGCGACGCTGAAGAAGTCGTAAAAGCCAAAGGATTGATCCAATTATCAGATCCTGCGCAATTACTACCTATGATCAATGAAGTATTAGATAACAACCAACAATCCGTCGATGACTTCAAAAACGGAAAAGACCGCGCAGTCGGTTTCTTAGTTGGTCAAATCATGAAAGCAACCAAAGGACAAGCGAATCCAGGCGTTGTGAACAAGCTGTTGCAAGAAGAACTAGCAAAGCGATAAGAGGCAAGTGATGAAAAGAGCAAGAGTAATCTACAACCCGACATCTGGGAAAGAATTGATTCGAAAAAACTTAGCAGATATTTTAGATGTTTTGGAAACTGGCGGTTATGAGGCGAGTGCATTTGCCACGACCGCTGCGCCATTTTCCGCTCGTGATGAAGCAAGAAGAGCCGGCGAAGCTGGTTTTGATTTGGTGGTAGCTGCCGGTGGGGATGGCACGATCAATGAAGTCGTCAATGGGATCGCTCCTTTAGAAAAGCGACCAAAAATGGCGATCATTCCTGGAGGCACGACCAATGACTACGCACGAGCACTAAAGATTCCCCGTACGGATATCAAAGCAGCTGCGGAAGTTATTTTGAAGCAGCAGACAGTGAAAATGGATGTCGGAAAAACACCCAACATGTATTTTATCAACATTGCTGCTGGTGGGCACTTAACGGAATTGACCTACGATGTTCCTTCTGAACTGAAAAGTGTTTTTGGCTACTTAGCTTATCTAGCAAAAGGAGCGGAATTACTCCCTCGTGTCAAACCAATCAAAATGCATCTAAAGTATGAAGACGGAGAATACATTGGCGGAGCGTCGATGTTCTTTTTAGGGCTGACGAATTCAGTGGGGGGCTTTGAACAGATTGCGCCTGATGCAAAGCTTGACGATGGGAAATTTTCGTTGATCATTGTCAAAACGGCCAATATTTTTGAGATCGTCCACTTAGTTGCTTTAATGATGAATGGTGGAAAACACATCAACGATCGTCGTCTGATTTATACGAAAACATCTTTTCTTGAAGTAGACGCACCAGAACAGGTCAATCGTTTAATGATCAACCTTGATGGCGAATACGGCGGAGATGCTCCTATGCGCTTTGAAAACCTACACAATCATATTGAGTTTTTTGCAAATGTCGATCAAATCCCTGACGATGCGGTCGTTGGTGAGCAAAATTATCAAGAGATGAGCGAAGGTTTTATTAAAGAAGTCGAACGTCTTTCCGATGAGGACATCAATGGGGATGGCAAGATCGGCGACGAAACAAAGTAAACGATTTTTCTTTTCATGCGAGTTGAAAGAACAGGGACTTTTGGACCTGTTCTTTTTTTAAAACGTAATTGTGGAAAAGCAGGCACCGATTTTTTTTCGAATACTTGATAGAATAGCTTTTCTTAAATTTTAGTAAAGGACGTTTTTTATAAAGTGTTTCACGATTTGCCTTTGTTTCACGAGATCGGGCGCGGATCATATAAATAAAACGAATAAAATTTCCAAAACACGAATGATAATCATCAAAAAGCGAACTTTTCGAATATATGCTCATTAAAGTTCGTTATTTCCGTATTTCTATCCAATCTATGGATGCAAAAGCGAATAAGAATATGCTATAATGGTGAAACGAAGAAATGGGGGGACCGGAATGGAGCAAATCGATTCTACAAAAGCGCTTGATCTGCTGAGAGATGACGCAGAACGAATCAAAAAGCTGATCCGAAACCAAGAAAATAGTTTATGTATCGCACAATGCAAAGCATTTGAAGAAGTGGTTGATACCCAGATGTATGGTCTATCACGGCAAGTGGCATTTGCGATCCGCTTGGGGATCGTTGATAATCAAACAGGGCAGCAATTGATGGCGGATCTTGAAAAAGATTTGAACCAATTGTATAGCGAGGTCTACGAGGACCAGCGGACACCTGACATCGGCAAGGAGGCATAAACTTGCCAGAGAAAGTAAAGAAAAGACATTTATTAGATTATAGTATTTTATTACCATATATTGTTATGTGTGTCACGGGCTTGATGATGGTTTATAGTTCCACATCTTACGTTGCGATGACCGCCACACAACCGACCACAGCTGCTTCTTACGTCATCAATCAAACATTATTTTGGTTGGTGAGCCTAATAGCGATCGCTGTCATGTATAAAATGAAAACGGATGTTTTTCGGAACAAAAAATTTGTCCAGATCGCCATGATCGTCATCTTGTTTTTATTGATCGCTGCCTTCTTTTTCCCAAGAAGAAATGGGGCACTCGGTTGGTTATCGATTGCTGGCTTTTCCATTCAGCCAGCAGAGTATTTAAAGTTTATTGTGATTTGGTTTTTATCGGTGACGCTATCTTATCGTCAAAAAGGTATCCAACAAGAATTTTGGAAAACGGTTTGGCGTCCAATCGGAATCGTTTTTGTCTACACCGGGATCATGGCACTTTATCCCGACTTAGGGAATGCTGTAATCGTTATGTTGCTGGCATTTGTCGTGTTATTGTCTAGCGGATTGAATTACCTGTATACCTTAATATTAGGGGTGGCAGGTATTATCGGTAGTATGTTGATCGTCTTGTTTGTGAATCTAACCGGCGGTAAGCTTTTACCCGACTATGTCTATAGTCGTTTTTCATCTTTTTTAAACCCGTTTGCTGATGAATACAATACAGGTCATCAAATGGTTAATGGGTATTACGCAATGTTCAACGGTGGGCTGTTCGGGCGCGGGCTTGGAAATAGTATCCAAAAACGTGGCTTCTTAAACGAAGCGCACACCGATTATATATTTTCGATCGTTATGGAAGAATTAGGGCTGATCCCATCGATCATCATTTTAGGTGTTTTGTTCTATATGGTGGGACGGATCTTTCTTGTCGGTATCCGTTCAAGAGATCCCTTTAATTCCATGATGTGTATAGGTATAGGGACATTATTTATGTCTCAGATTTTTATCAACTTAGGTGGAATCACTGGTTTGATCCCATTGACGGGAATCACTTTCCCATTTCTAAGTCAAGGTGGATCAAGCTTGCTGATGCTATCGATTTGTATCGGTTTTGTGTTAAATATCAGTGCCGAAGAAAAGAGGAAGCAATATTATTTGGATTATTGATCAATTGAATGGAGTGGATTAGATGAAGAAAATTCTTGTTGCCAATCGTGGAGAAATCGCGATCCGTGTCTTCCGCGCATGTGCGGAGTTAGGAATCAAAACAGTCGGTATTTATGCTGCGGAGGATGAATACTCCGTCCATCGCTTTAAAGCAGACGAAGCGTATTTAGTGGGGAAAGGCAAACGTCCAATCGATGCGTATTTAGACATTGAAGATATCATTCGCACGGCGAAAAAAGCCGGTGCCGAAGGAATCCATCCCGGATACGGCTTTTTATCAGAAAATCTGGGATTTGCTCAACGCTGTGAAGAAGAAGGTTTGATTTTCATCGGACCATCCACCCATCATTTAGATATTTTTGGCGACAAGATCAAAGCAAAAGCAGCAGCAATCGAGGCGGGGATTCAATCGATTCCTGGCTCTGATGGTCCAGTTGCATCGATCGATGACGTTTTAGCTTTTGCGAACGAACATGATTATCCAATCATGATCAAAGCAGCCCTTGGGGGTGGTGGGCGAGGCATGCGTGTCGCTCATGATGAAAAAGAAGCAAGAGACGGCTACGAACGTGCCAAAAGTGAAGCTAAAGCGGCATTTGGTAGTGATGAAGTCTACGTTGAAAAATACATTAGTAATCCAAAACATATTGAAGTCCAAATCTTAGGAGATACTCACGGAAACGTCGTTCACTTATTTGAACGTGATTGCTCTGTTCAGCGCCGCCACCAAAAAGTAGTCGAGGTGGCACCTTGTGTGTCAATGACTGATGAACAACGGGAAAAAATATGCCAAGCAGCCGTTCAACTAATGAAGCATGTCGGGTATATCAATGCTGGAACCGTGGAATTTTTAGTAGAGGGCGACAAATTCTACTTTATCGAAGTAAACCCACGGGTCCAAGTGGAACATACGATCACTGAAATGATCACCAATTTAGACATCGTGACGACGCAAATTTTGATTGCACAAGGCAAAGACTTGCATAAAGAAATCGGGATTCCTGAACAAAAAGACATTCGTTTTGAGGGTGTTGCGATCCAATGTCGTGTGACGACAGAAGATCCAGCGAATAATTTTATGCCAGATACTGGTAAGATCGATACCTACCGCTCTCCGGGTGGATTTGGGGTTCGTTTAGATGTCGGAAATGCTTATGCGGGTGCGGTGGTAACCCCTTACTTCGACTCGCTGCTTGTAAAAGTCTGTACGCATGCTGCTTCGTTCGACCAAGCAATTCAAAAAATGATGCGCTGTCTGAAAGAATTCCGAGTACGTGGTGTAAAAACAAACATTCTCTTTATGCGTAATGTTGTTTCTCATCCAGCCTTTCGTTCAGGTGAAGCCAAAACCACCTTTATCGACAATACGCCAGAACTATTCAATTTCCCTCGGATTCGTGACCGTGGAAACAAAACCATGAAGTATATCGGTGAAATCACGATCAATGGGTTCCCAGGAATCGAAAAACAAAAGAAACCTTTTTACAATGAACCACGGATGCCACAACACATCCAAGCAACGCCTGATTTTGTCAGCGCCAAAAATATTTTAGATACGAAAGGTGCAGAAGGTGTCGTTGAATGGATCGGTCAACAAAAGAATGTCTTGCTGACGGATACAACCTTCCGAGATGCCCATCAAAGTTTGTTGGCAACTCGTGTAAGAACTCATGACTTTAAGAAAATTGCCGCGATGACGGAAGCTGGCCTGCCACAATTGTTCTCAAGTGAAATGTGGGGTGGAGCAACCTTTGATGTTGCGTATCGTTTCTTAACAGAAGATCCATGGGAAAGATTGCGGATGTTCCGGAAAAAAATGCCGAATACACTCTTACAAATGTTGTTTAGAGGCTCCAACGCTGTCGGGTATTCCAATTATCCAGACAATGTGTTGGAAGAATTCATTAAAGAATCTGCGGCACAAGGAATCGATGTATTCCGAATTTTTGATAGTTTGAACTGGGTCCCACAAATGGAGAAAAGTATCCAAGCCGTTCGCGATACGGGCAAAATTGCAGAAGCGACGATTTGTTATACAGGGGATATCAATGATCCATCCCGCCAAAAATATTCGGTACAATATTACAAAGACATGGCAAAAGAATTGCAAAATCTTGGTGCCCATATTATTGCTATCAAGGATATGGCTGGATTATTAAAACCGCAAGCGGCTTATCGTTTGATCAGTGAGTTAAAAGATACGATCGATGTACCGATCCATCTGCACACCCATGATACCAGCGGGAATGGGATTATCACTTACTCAGCAGCTACCAAAGCTGGCGTTGATATCGTGGATGTCGCTATGTCAGCTATCAGTGGCGCAACGAGCCAGCCAAGTATGAGTAGTTTGTATTATGCTCTTTTAAACGGCGAGCGGTGCCCAGAGATCAATGTGGATAATATCCAACAATTGAATCACTATTGGGAAGATATCCGCATGTACTACCATTCCTTTGAAAATGGCTTGAACGCCCCTCAAACGGAAGTGTACAAGCATGAGATGCCAGGAGGACAATATACCAATCTCCAGCAGCAAGCCAAAGCCGTTGGTTTAGGCGAAAAATGGGATGAAATCAAAGAAATGTATCATGAAGTCAATATGATGTTTGGAGACATCGTGAAAGTGACACCTTCTTCGAAAGTCGTGGGCGATATGGCGCTCTTCATGGTACAAAATGGCTTGTCAGAAAAAGATATTTTTGAAAAAGGCGATACATTGAGTTTCCCAGAATCAGTGATCACCTTCTTCCAAGGCGAGTTAGGTCAGCCAGTCGGTGGTTTCCCGAAAGAATTGCAACGCATTATCTTAAAAGGACGCCCAGCCTTTACGGAACGTCCAGGAACCTTTGCCAAGCCAGTTAATTTTGCCGAAGTGAAACAAGAACTAGCGGAAAAAATCGGCTATGAACCAAAACACGAAGAAGTTTTGAGCTACTTGATGTATCCGCAAGTTTTCCTTGATTATCGAAAAGCGTATGAGCAGTTTGCCGATGTAAAAGTCCTTGATACACCAACCTTCTTTAATGGTATGCGCTTAGGCGAAACGATCAATGTCGAATTAGAAAAAGGCAAAATTTTGATCATTCGTCTTGATGAAATCGGTGAACCAGATATCGAAGGCAATCGGACCCTCTTCTTTAACTTGAACGGTCAACGACGAGAAATCGTTGTGAAAGATAGTTCGATCATCAGTTCTGTTCAAACAAAACGCAAAGCAGAGCCAACGAACAAAGAACAAATCGGTGCGTCCATGAGTGGTTCAGTTTTAGAAGTATTAGTCAAAAAAGGTGACCGAGTAGCACGTGGACAGACGTTGATGGTCACTGAAGCGATGAAGATGGAAACTTCCGTCGAAGCTCGCTTTTCTGGTGTAGTTGAGCATGTTTACGTGACCGATGGGGAACCAATCCAGTCAGGAGACCTTCTGATTGAAGTCAAAGAAAAATAAGGAGTCGATCAGCAGATGAAGCGAAGGGGATTATTATTTTGCGGCTTATTTGTCCTAGCCCTGATAATCGTGTATTTGCAGCCAGTATTCATGCAAAACGCTTCAGATTCAAGAATGACGATCGAGAACCCAATCAAAGCACCAACGACCATGAATTACGAACCAATCGCAGCTCAAGGGTTAGCTGAATTGATTGGGGAGCCCGTTTCTGATTTTGAAGAAATCTATGGGCTTCCAGTTCAAACGTATCGCTCGGGCTACGAGTTTGAAATTCGGGTCTACAATCAATTAGACGATCAGCAATATGTTGAGATCAATACTGATGGTGAGAGTGTGCAGGCAATCAAAGTGATTGGCGCCGGGGGATCTTCCCTAGCGCCCTTTGCAATGGGCATGACCTTGACTGACTTGACTGAGCTGACCATGATTTATCCAAATTTTACCTTGACACAAAATGATCGCACCATCAGTTTTGAATTGATGGAAGAAGACATGAACTACCGACCCTTAGTAGCGTTTGATAATGGGACATTTGCTGTTTTATTCTTTGATCAAGAGACGGCTCAACTGCAGGCGATCACTTATTTGGATCAGACGACCCTGCTTAAGTTAGCGCCCTATCCCTTGACAGAAGGAGAACGACCGCTGTTTCAAGTTTCGCAAACGATTGACCAAGCACAAGCTGATCTTGAAAAAGAGACGTTAGCCTTTGTCATTATTGATAAGCTTCGTAATCAAATCGGTTTGGAAAGCTTTGTACAAGATACCCAGACGCATCAAGATGCGGTCGGACTTTTAGCGGATTTGACGAATAATCTATCGGATCATTTGACCTCTCAACGCATCCATTCCTATCAACGTGCTCTTTCTTCGGAAAAAACGAGTAATTTTGTTTTGACGAACGATGAGTGGCAGGAGTTATTAGCAGCGAAGGAGTTAGAGGCTTCTGCTTCGATTTTTGAAGCGCCTGTCTATGATCCAACCTTTACTATTTTATCTTGGTTCAGTAACCCAAGATTTACTGAACGTTTGACCCATGAACAATCAGAAAAGATAGGAATTGCTTTTTCTGAAGCAAATATGGTAGTCTTAGTGCAAGAAGATGTAGAAGGGACCGAGGATAGTACATCAGATGATTTACGATGAAGCCTTTTTCGAGATTGAAGATCAAATCGATTCACTTGTGACGGCAATCAAAGCGAGTGAAACGTGTAGAAACTATCAAATAGCGAAACAAACCATGCATCAAGATCCTGTTGCTCAGGAATTGATGCGAACGTTTTTAGAAAAAAAGCTGGATTTTGAAAGAATTGAAGCGTACGGCGCATATGCCCCTGATTTCAAAGAGAAAAAGCGTGCGATGCGCACAGCTAAGCGACAGCTGGATCTCAATGAGCAAGTGAGCGAGTACCGCTGGAGTGAAACGCAGCTGCAGCGTTTGCTGGATGAACTGACCGTAGCGATTTCTACGTGTTTTTCACCAACTGTCAAAGTGGATGCTGGAAGTCCTTTTTTTCAATCAAAATCAAGTTGTGGAGGAAATTGTCATGCACGAGGATAAAACGCCTTTTACGATGCAGAAGCGTCGAGGATTGATCGTATGGGTCTACAGCCTACGTCAACTAAAAAATTTGCGTCGTTTTGGCTTCGTTCATTATGTGTCACGCAAAATGAAATACGTGGTCATGTATTTGAACGAAGAAGAATACGAAAGCAAAAAAACAAAAATCGAGCAGTTTCACTTTGTTCGACAAGTTGAAGCTTCCTATCGACCAGATGTCGAAATGGATTTTGCTGAAAAAATTGGTACATCAGCAGCCTATCCAGTGAAAGATGAAGGGTTTGATATCGAAGAAAAAAATACGATGATTCGATTGGCAGAAAACGTGTAATAGAAAAGTGGGGGTGCCTTGAGTCACCGCCATTTTTTTATTGCTATTTATAGAAACAGTGCTATATTTGTATTTACGAAGATCTTGGAGGGAAAAACGCATGCGTGTAGTAGCCGGAGAATATGGTGGCCGCAGATTAAAAAGTCTTGCTGGAGATAACACTCGTCCCACGACAGACAAAGTAAAAGGGGCGATCTTTAACATGTTAGGGCAATATTTAGATGGAGGAGTTGTACTGGATCTGTTTAGTGGGAGCGGGGGCTTAGCGATCGAAGCGGTCTCTCGTGGTGCGGAGCATGCCGTTTGTGTCGACCGTAGTTTTCCAGCTATCAAAGTGATCCGTGAAAATATTGCAATAACCAAAGAACCAGAAAAGTTCACGGTACTAAAAATGGATGCCAATCAAGCCTTACGCCAGTTTGCAGCTGAGGGACAAAGTTTTGACTATCTATTTTTAGATCCACCTTACGCAAAGCAAGAGATCCTGCAACAGCTAGAAGCTATGCTGAAGGATGAATTGATTCGTCCGTTTGGTTATGTGGTTTGCGAAACAGATAAGTCCATCGTCTTGCCAGAAAAGATTGGTTCTTTGCATTTGATGCGCGCCCAAACCTATGGCATATCTGCGGTGACGATCTATAGAAATGAGGGATAACATGAAAAAGATTGCTTTATTTCCAGGAAGTTTTGATCCGCTGACGTCAGGTCATGTGGATCTGATTGAGCGAGGCGCAACGCTTTTTGATGAACTGATCGTGGGTGTTTTTACAAATACCAATAAAAAAAGTTTTTTTACAAGTGAAGAAAAAGTTCATCTAATTGAAGAAGCCCTCGCTCATATTCCAAACGTCAAGATTCTGGCGCAAGAAACGGAGCTGACGGTCACGATCGCGAAAAAACTAGACGCACAGTTTCTGCTTAGAGGCATTCGCAGTGTGAAAGATTATGAGTATGAGCGGGACATCATGGAAATGAATCATCACTTAGAACCTTCCCTGGAGACCGTCTTTCTTTTAGCAGATGCAAAGCATAGTTTCATCAGCTCCAGTTTGTTGAAAGAAATCTTAACCTTTAACGGCGATGTGGCGGAATATTTACCACAAAATATCTACGATGCTATAGTAAAGAAGCGTGATACCAATGAATCTTAAATCAACGATCAAATATGTTCTCTTGTTTGTTTTAGCACTGATCATCGCAGCCTGTGCCTTTTTGCCGATTCCTTATTATATCGAGCAACCTGGTGCAACGATCGATTTAAAAGAATTGATTACCGTCAATCAAAAAGAAGACACCTCAGCCGGCTCCTTTTCTTTAACCAGTGTCGGGATTCGACAGGCTACCGTGTTTACGGCGATTGGAACGAAATTCAATGAATTTCAAGACTTGATCAGTGAGGAAGAACTTTTAGGCGGTGCGACAGATGAGGAGTACAATCGCATCCAGCGCTATTATATGGAATCCTCGCAAAATAGTGCGATTGAGCAAGCATTAAAGCTGGCAGACTTACCTTATGAAATGACCTATAAAGGGGTCTATGTCATGGGGATCGATCCAAATTCCAGTTTTGCGGGGAAAATATCCGTTGGAGATACCGTCACCGCTGTCAATGGCAAAGAATTTAAAAGTAGCCAAGACTTTATCGACTATGTACAAAGTCAAACCATTGGTGATGAGATCACCGTAACTTACTTGCAAGATGGTGAAGAAAAAGAAGCAACAGGCAAATTAATTGAACTGGAAAGCAATCAAAAAGCAGGTATCGGTATCTCACTCGTCGATCATACAGAGATCACTTCTGATGAAGAGATCGTGATCGATTCTGGCAATATCGGCGGGCCTTCAGCTGGGTTGATGTTCACCCTTGAAATCTATGAACAGCTAACTGGAGATAACTTGCGTAAAGGCCATAATATTGCTGGAACCGGAACGATCTCAGCTGATGGGACGGTTGGTCGAATCGGTGGGATTGACAAAAAAGTAGCGAGTGCCAGCGAAAGTGGAGCAGAAATCTTTTTTGCTCCGGACGATGAAATCACTGATGAAGAGCGTGAAATAGATCCTTCCATTAAAACGAATTACGAAGAGGCAGTGGCAGCAGCGAAGAAGTTAGACACAGACATGAAAATCGTTCCGATCGCCAATGTCCAAGATGCATTGGACTACCTAGCAACACTAAAAGAAGCAAATTAAAACGGCACTTGCCGTTTTTTTTATTGTCTAAAGAATACAGTAGGCTCAAAGAAAAGGTTATGCTATACTTTTAGATAAGGAGTGTGAATCTAGTGGAATTAAAAAGACAACAACCGATCGTTGAAGCATATCATTTTGATATGAAACCGAAAGACAAAGAAATGGAAACAAAATTGAATGTCGGCTTTGCGCCGTTAAAAGTCAAAGATGAAGAATATATGGAAAAAAACAGTATTATTGGTGCCCGCTTAGAATTCCAATTGGTGTTCCCTGATTACGTTTTGTCAGGACGTGTCGGACAAGTCAATCATATTTTGAATCGCAAAGTCAATTCTGGAGAGGATTTGACGAAAGCCGAAACTGATCGCTTGGTTGAGCCCTTGTTTGATATCGTCAAACGCTTGACTTATGAAGTGACAGAGATCGTGACCGACAAACCAGGTTTACAATTGAACTTTAATACCAATTCGAACGCTGCGCAAGAAGCGAAGGAAGCAGACGAATAACGAGAAATAGGAGGGATGCCCATTGTTTTCCAATCAAATGCAAGTGATGCTATACGTTGACGATGTGACGAAAGCAGTTGAGTTTTGGCAAGAACTAGGGTTTGTGATCATTGAACAACAAACCGTTGATGGAACATCCGTCGTTGAAATCGCGCCATCAAAAGAGGCGGAGGCACATTTTGTCTTATATGACCGTGAGTTTATCGAAACACATTCACCTGAAGTCGCTTTGAATTCCCCATCGATCATGTTTTTTGCAGAAGATATTACGATACTTTATAAGAAGCTTTTAGAGATGGAAGCAGAAGTGGGTGAATTGATTCAGATGGAAGAACAACTGGTTTTCAATTTTGCCGATCCGGATGGCAATTATTTTGCTGTATCAGGAAAATAGCTTTTGTCGATCGTAACCAATCATTCGTCCTTTTGAACCCGACTTTATGTTGTCGTACTGTTCAGGACAAATGGTTGGTTTTTTCGTTTTATTGCAAGACATTTTACAGGCAAAGGTCTAAAATTGATAACAAGAGAATCAATTGCCTTTAAGGAGGAAATGACTATGCAAAACTATCTATATGCAATCAGTGATATTCATGGAATGGCCGATCTGTTTAAAAAACTTCTTACCGATTATGACCCTAAGCTCCATCAGCTGCTTTTGATTGGAGACTTAAATGATCGGGGGCCGAAGTCAAAAGAGTGTTTTTTTCTGGGAAAAAAGTTAGTCGAAGAATACCAAGCGATTTATTTACGCGGCAATCACGAGGAGTATTTTCTGCAATTTCTAAATGCCCCTGAGGATTGGTTTGCCGCTTACGTACGCAATGGCGGCAAAGAAACGATTGAAAGTCTTTTGCATACAGGCGCTACTGAGGAGTATTCGCCGACGGAAATCGCCTTAATGATCCGCAGTAGCTATCGAGACTTAATAGAGTTTTTGATGGAGCGACCGCTTTATTACGAATGGGGAAAGTATCTCTTTGTTCATGCGGGCGTGGATTTAAGTAAAAAAGATTGGCGTAAGACCGCAGACCATGATTTTATCTGGATTCGCGAGCCGTTTCATAAAGGAAAAAACCGTACAGGAAAAACGATCGTTTTTGGCCATACCATCACGCCCATGCTGCATGGAGATATGCAGACGACGGATCTATGGCAACAAGACGACAAAATCGGCATCGATGGCGGGGCAGTATTTGGTGGATCGGTGCATGGCGTGATTTTTGATGACAAAGGGATCGTTCAGGACATCGAATACCAAAATTTAGCAGGTCCTTGGCAACCAGACTTTTAAAAGTCTTTTTGAGAAAAGACAAAAGCAGCCATAACAAGAGTCGCGAAAGCAACATTGTTTTCGTGCAATCTTGTTCGCTCAATGGCTGTCTTTTTTATGTTAAAATAGCAAAAGCAACAAAGGAAAGGTGAGAACAAATGGCAGAAATGAATCAAGAGGTACTTGATTTAGTAAAACAAGAATTAACCGCTTTTACCCAAAAACAAATCAGTACGGTGTTGCAGTTATTGCAAGAAGGAAATACCGTCCCCTTTATTGCCCGCTACCGTAAAGAAATGACGAATGGACTTGACGAAGTTCAGATTCGAGAAATTGAAGTGCGATACCAATACTTAGAAAACTTAGAGAAACGCAAGCAAGAGGTTTTGCGTTTGATAGAAGAACAAGAAAAGCTAACGCCTGAACTATCACAGGCGATTTTAGCTGCGACAAAAATGCAGGCCGTCGAAGACCTGTATCGTCCTTATAAACAAAAACGACGCACCAAAGCGACGATCGCCAAAGAGAACGGCTTGGAACCATTTGCTCAGTGGCTGTTAAGCTTCCCAAAAGCAGGTGACGTTCAAGAAAAAGCGGCCGAATTTATCAGTGATGCTGTTCCTACTGTAGAAGATGCCTTAGCAGGCGCGCACGAGATCATTGCAGAAGGCGTTGGTGATACTGCAGAGTTTCGTAGTTGGATCCGCAGCTATTACACAAACAAAGGACTGTATCAAAGCACGGTCAAAAATGCTGAAAAAGATGAAAAAGGCGTTTATGAAATGTATTACGATTTCCAGCATCCTATCAATAAGATGGTGTCCCACCGAATTTTAGCCACTAATCGTGGGGAACAAGAAGACATCTTGAAGGTCGCCCTTGTGGCAGATGAAGAAAAAATCATGGATTACCTACGTCGCAAATTGATCACGAATAGGGATTCACCCGCAGCCGGTTTTGTTGAAGCTGCAGCTGCTGATGCGCTGAAACGGTTTATTTCACCAGCCATCGAACGAGAGATCCGCAATGAATTGACAGAAAAAGCTGACGAACAAGCAATTGCGATTTTTGGAGAAAATCTTCGCAATCTGTTGCTGCAGCCGCCATTGAAGGGCAAAGTCGTTTTAGGTTTTGATCCAGCGTATCGTACAGGCTGTAAACTAGCCGTCATTGATGAGACTGGAAAAGTACTAGCGATCGAAGTGATCTATCCTCATAAACCAGCGCCTATGAATAAGCGAGAAGCTGCCGGACCAGCGTTTCGTCGCTTATTACAAACCTATAAAGTCGAGATGGTCGCAATCGGTAATGGGACTGCGAGTCGGGAATCAGAGCAATTCGTCGCTGAACAATTAAAATTGATCGATCAAGAAGTATATTATGTGATCGTGAATGAGGCAGGCGCTTCTGTTTATTCTGCCAGTCCGATCGCTCGTCAAGAATTCCCTGATCTGCAAGTGGAAGAACGCAGCGCCATCAGTATTGGTCGCCGTCTGCAAGATCCCTTGGCAGAATTAGTCAAAATTGATCCACAATCCGTGGGCGTCGGACAATACCAGCATGACGTTTCGCAAAAACGCCTCGCTGAACAATTGGATTTTGTTGTTGAGACTGTTGTCAACCAAGTTGGCGTTGACGTCAATACCGCAAGTGCGGCACTCTTGCAGCATGTAGCTGGTTTAAATAAAACCACTGCTCAAAATATCGTGACTTATCGAGAAGAAAATGGTGTATTTACGCAGCGGAATCAACTGAAAAAAGTCCCTCGCTTAGGACCAAAAGCTTATGAACAGGCGATCGGCTTTATGCGGATACCTGGCGGAAAAGTCATTTTGGACAATACCGGGATCCATCCAGAAAGTTATGACACTGCCAAAGAAATTTTGGCGATCGCGGGTATTTCTTTAGCGGAGCTAGGGAAAGAGCAAATGGAAGAAAATAAAGCGAAACTTGCCCAACTACGCCCAGCGGAGCTTTCCGCAAAATTGTCAGTCGGCAAAGAAACCATCACGGATATCCTAAAGGCGTTAATGCAGCCTGGACGCGATATGCGTGATGAAATGCCAGCCCCATTATTGCGCAAAGATGTGCTGAGTATGGAGGACCTAAAACCGGGAATGGAACTGAAGGGAACGGTTCGAAATGTGATCGACTTTGGTGCTTTCGTCGATATCGGTGTCAAACAAGATGGACTGGTGCATTTGTCGAAGCTGAGCCGTTCGTTTGTAAAGCATCCGAAAGACGTTGTTTCCGTTGGTGATGTCGTAACCGTTTGGATCGAGCAAGTAGATGTCAAAAAAGGCCGTATCAGTTTAACCATGGTCGATCCGGGAAATGCAAAATGACCCAACAAGAACTGCAGCGGTTGGTGGAAGAGCTGTCGCTGTCTGTTTTCAACAAACCATTCACGCATCGAGCGGTGTTTAATTCTCGCTTAAAAACAACCGGTGGCCGCTACCATCTAAGTGATCACCACTTGGATTTCAATCCAACCATGCTCACAGAACACGGGATGGAGGTTTTTATCGGCATTATCAAGCATGAATTGTGTCATTATCATTTGCACTTAGCAGGTCTTGGTCACCGTCACCAAGATCCTGCCTTTAAAGCATTGCTGGCAAGAACGGGAGGCTTGCGTTATGCACCTCCTGCCAAAAGGACAGCCAAACATCGCTATCGATGCCAAAATTGCGGCTGCGAGATTCGGCGGCAGCGACGTGTGGATATCAAAAAATATGTTTGTGGAAAATGTCGTGGACGTTTGCTAGAAATAGGAAATGATGAGAAAAGTCAAGTCGAAAAATAAAACTCGTTGCTATTTTTTTCATTTTGTATGATAATGTAGGTCGTGTGACAACCTGATATTTGTCAATACACGCGTTTTTTTACGACGCGGATTTGAGAAAAGAGGATTATAATAATGGAAAATCAAAACAAAATACATCATTTTGTTGGAATCAAAGGTTCCGGTATGAGTTCATTGGCTTTGATTCTGCACGAAAAAGGCTACCAAGTACAAGGCTCTGATGTGGAAGAATATTTCTTCACTCAACGTGATCTAGAAAAAGCAGCGATCAAATTGTTGCCTTTCGATAAAGCAAACATTCAACCAGAAATGGTCATTATCCAAGGGAATGCTTTCCCTGACACCCACGAAGAAATCGTACGGGCAAAAGAACTTGGTTTAGAAGTTACTCGTTATCATGACTTTATTGGCCAATTCATTCAGCCCTATACGAGTATTGCGGTGACCGGTTCTCACGGAAAAACCAGTACGACAGGATTGCTTTCTCATGTCTTAAGCGGCATCCGTCCAACAAGTTTCTTGATTGGCGATGGCACCGGTCATGGGGAACCTGATGCGGAATTCTTTTCATTTGAAGCCTGTGAATACCGTCGTCATTTCTTAGCGTATTCACCGGATTATGCAATCATGACCAACATCGATTTTGATCACCCAGACTACTTCCACTCGATCGAGGATGTCTTCTCAGCCTTTCAATCGATGGCAAGTCAAGTGAAAAAAGGCATCTTTGCTTTTGGTGATGATGAATACTTGCGTAAACTTGAAGCCGATGTCCCAATCTACTATTACGGAGTCAACGATAACGACGATGTCCAAGCAAAAAATATTGAACGCACCACCCAAGGTTCAGAGTTCGACGTCTTCATCCATGGTGAAAATATTGGCCATTTTGTCTTACCAGCGTTTGGTCAGCACAACATCAACAACGCATTAAGTGTGATCGCTGTGGCTTACAAAGAAGGATTGGATATGAAAGAAGTTGCCGCTGAGATGATTTCATTTCCTGGAGTGAAACGCCGCTTTAGCGAAAAAATCGTGGCGGATATGACGATCGTGGACGACTACGCCCACCATCCTGCAGAAATCAAAGCAACGATCGATGGCGCTCGTCAAAAATATCCAGAGAAAGAAATTATTGCTGTCTTCCAACCACATACCTTTACCCGCACGATCGCTTTGATGGATGAATTTGCGGAAGCATTGGATCTTGCAGACCATGTCTATCTATGTGACATTTTTGGATCTGCTCGTGAATCACGAGGAGATGTTAAAATTGAAGATCTAGGCAAGAAAATTCAAAAAGGCGGAACTGTGATCAAAGAAGAGAACGTATCTCCGCTATTGGATCATCAAAATGCTGTCGTGATTTTCATGGGAGCAGGCGATGTGCAAAAATTTGAGACAGCCTATGAAAAACTATTAAGCAATACAACTCGTAACGTATTGTAATCAAAGACTCTTGTGGCGTGTTTGCTGCAAGAGTTTTTTACATCTGAAGTTTTTGCAAAAGCAGCACCGCGAACTTGCACTTTTGTCGGCATCTGATAGAATATACTCAGATGAAACTATTCTTTTTGGAGGAATTAAATTTTGAATATAGGGAAACCGCGAAAAATAGGAAAAAGTATTGAAGATATCGAGGAAGGCGATTCGTTATCCTTAACAGAATCGATCGAAGACAATCAACTGTTGTTATATTTAGGGCTGACTAATGATGCCAATCCTTTGTATATACAACATGACTACACGCAAAAAACTGAGTACCAGCGTCCCATCGTACCATCCATTATGTTGATGGGGATCATCACCAGTGCCGTATCGAAACATTTGCCTGGTCCTGGCTCTCATGTAGTCAATTTTTCGGTAAACTTTATTGAACCTGTATATCATTATGAAACGTTGACCTTTGAATTCGAAGTGATCAAAGTGGATAAAATGAAAGACGTGGTAACTATTTCGGTTGAAGCGATCAACACAGAAGATCATCGTATTTTAGATGCTGTGGTCATGGTCCAGCCGCCAAAAGCAGTAGCAGAAAATGAGGAGGAACAACAAGATGAATAATTTAAATAATGAAACCGTCCAAGCCCAAGGCTTAAATCGCTTTTATTCAAAAGTGTATTTATTCTTCGGCGTTGGACTTGCGATCAGTGCGATCTCAGCCTATATATTTGGGGAAGTCTTTCAAGCGCAAACCCTACAATTTATCAGCAACTTTCCGCTAGGATTTACTGGTCTTTGGATCTTACAGATCATTCTAGTTATTGTATTAGGGGTGAAGGCGCAGAAAAATCCGTCCTTGACCGTTGCTGGCTTTTTAGTCTATTCGCTCTTGAATGGATTGACCTTGTCTGTGACACTGATGATCTATGACTTTGGATCGATCGTGGGAGCATTTGTTTCAGCAGCTGTCACTTTTGGTGTCATGTCAGCATTTGGGATCATGACTAAACGTGATCTAAGTGTGGTTGGTCGTATCGGCTATGGTCTGTTGATCGGGATCATCATCTCAACGCTCTTGAATGTATTTATTTTACGCAGTCAACCGGTTGACTTTTTCTTATCGATCGTGACCGTCTTTGTCTTTATGGGAATCACCGCCTATGACAATCAGCAAATCCGCAATGTATATTTCGCAACGAATGGTGGCGCAAATACAGGAATGGCCGTTTTCATGGCATTACAACTGTATTTGGACTTTATCAACTTATTCCTTGCGTTATTGCGAATCTTTGGGAAAAACAACTAAAAAAAAGTGCGAGGAAACTCGCCTTTTTTTTTGCATAAAATAAGAGAGAAAACAAAGCAATTCATCGCTTTTGTGCCCGTTCTTTGATAGAATAAAGAGGAACTTTTTGAGAAAAGGAGTAATCAAATGCCAAAAAATAAATTACTACTCGTTGATGGGAATAGTGTGGCTTTTCGCGCGTTTTTTGCGTTGCATAATTCATTAGAACGGTTTAAAAATGCCAATGGGCTGCACACAAATGCCATCTATGCGTTTCATACTATGTTTGAAAATGTGATGGCAAAAGAACAGCCAACACATGTTTTAGTGGCTTTTGATGCTGGAAAAACCACCTTCAGAACAGCAATGTATGAAGACTATAAAGGTGGACGTTCAAAAACCCCTGGGGAATTCAAAGAACAAATGCCTTACATTCGCGAATTGATCAACGCGTTAGGTGTTCAATACTACGAATTAGATAACTACGAAGCCGATGATATCATTGGCACATTGGCAAATAAAGTCGACAAAGAGCTGTTTGATGTCGTCGTTTTATCTGGCGATCGCGATTTGACCCAGCTGGCAACGGAGCACGTGAAAGTTGACATTACGGTCAAAGGAGTTAGCGAAATTGAAAGTTATACGCCCGCTCATGTGGCTGAAAAATATGACGGCCTAACGCCCTTACAAATCATCGACATGAAAGGACTAGCCGGCGATGCTTCCGATAATATTCCTGGTGTCACCAAAATTGGTGAGAAGACAGCCATCAAGCTATTGAAGGAATATGGCTCCGTTGAGGGGATCTATGAACACATCGATGAAATGAAAAAAAGCAAGATGAAAGAAAACCTGATCAATGACCGTGAGATCGCCTTTCTTTCAAAACAATTAGCAACCATCGATGTGGATGCGCCCATTGAGGTCGATGTCGACAAACTGAAATATGAAGGCAAAGATTTAGAGAAATTGGTGCCATTCTACCAAGAAATGAACTTTAATAGCTTCTTAGAGAAGTTGCAGATTACAGCCGAACCAGTTGAGATGGAAGACATTTTATTTTCGGTCGTTGAAGAAGTAACAGAAGATATGTTCCAAGGAGACACGGCATTGTATGTCGAGATGATGGGGGATAACTATCATTTGGAAGACATCGTCGGTGTTGCTTGGGGCAATCAAGAAAAAATTTATGTCAGCAATCGTGAAGAATTGTTTGAAAGTCCAGTCTTTACCAATTGGTTAAAAGACGAGGAACGTAAAAAATTCGTCTATGATGCCAAACGCACGTATGTGGCATTAAACCGATACACGACAGCACCAAAAGGAATCGCTTTTGATGTTTTATTGGCAGCTTATCTTTTAGACACGAATGATACGAATAATGACATCGCAGGTGTTGCCGCTCACTATGGCTATGATGCGATCCAATCGGATGAAGCGATTTATGGAAAAGGTGCGAAAAAAGGTCTGCCAGCGGATGAGGAAGACTTCTTTGCTCATTTAGCCCGTAAAGTAGCAGCGATTACGAACCTAACACCAAAGCTTACGGAAGAATTGGCAGCGAAGAATCAAACAGCGCTATTTGAAGAAATGGAATTGCCTTTATCAATGATTTTAGCTGAGATGGAGATTACTGGAATCAAAGTTGATGCGTCTCGCTTGCATCAGATGAAGGGCGAATTTGCGCAACGGTTGCATGAAATTGAAGAAAAAATCTATGCCGAAGCTGGTGAAACCTTCAATTTAAACTCACCGAAACAATTGGGTGTGATCTTATTTGAAAAAATGGGCTTACCAGTCATCAAAAAAACCAAAACTGGCTATTCGACAGCAGTCGATGTGTTAGAACAACTAAAAGAGCAAGCACCGATCGTTGAAGACATTTTGACTTATCGTCAAATCGCTAAGATCCAATCAACCTATGTAGAAGGATTATTAAAAGTGATCCAAGGGGATGGCAAAGTCCATACACGATATGTACAAACCTTGACCCAAACTGGTCGATTAAGTTCTGTCGATCCGAACCTGCAAAACATTCCGATTCGTTTAGAAGAAGGTCGAAAGATCCGTGAAGCCTTTGTGCCACGAGAAGCTGATTGGGTGATCTATTCTTCTGACTACTCTCAAATCGAATTACGAGTGTTGGCACATATATCAGATGATACCCATTTGAAAGAAGCCTTTATCGAAGGTCAAGATATCCACTCAAGCACAGCGATGCGAGTCTTTGGTATCGAAAAAGCAGAAGATGTGACACCAAATATGCGTCGTCAAGCCAAAGCGGTCAACTTTGGTATCGTTTATGGTATTTCCGATTATGGCTTATCCCAGAATCTAGGAATCACCAGAAAAGCCGCCCAACAATATATTGATACGTATTTTGAAAAATATCCTGGTGTGAAAACGTATATGGAGGATGTGGTTCGTGAGGCGAAGGACAAAGGGTACGTTGAAACCTTGTATCATCGCCGTCGTTACCTACCTGATATCAATTCGCGCAATTTCAATATTCGGACTTTTGCTGAAAGAACCGCCATCAATACACCGATCCAAGGCAGTGCGGCGGATATCTTAAAGATTGCCATGATCGATTTGGCGAAACGTTTGAAAGAAGAAAAATTAGCAGCAACGATGCTGCTGCAAGTACACGATGAACTAGTCTTTGAAGTACCTGAATCTGAATTGCCTCGTCTTGACGCTTTAGTGAAAGAAGTGATGGAGCAAGCCGTTGCATTGCATGTCCCTTTACTGACAGACAGCAATTGGGGCAAAACATGGTACGATGCAAAATAAATGAGGTGAACAGAGGTGCCTGAATTACCAGAAGTTGAAACGGTCCGCAAAGGACTTGAAAAACTTGTTTTAAATAAAACGATCGAATCGGTCGAGATCCTTTGGCCACGAATCATCGAAAGTCCTGAAGTGCCGATCTTTTCGGCACTGTTGAAAGGGCAACGTTTTGAAAGATTTGAACGACGTGGAAAATTTTTGATTTTTAAATTGACAGATTATGATCTGATCTCTCATCTACGAATGGAAGGCAAGTACGAGTATTTTGAGTCAGAACCGATTGTCGATAAACATACACATGTCATTTTCCATTTTACGGATGGCAGTCAGTTAAATTACCATGATGTAAGAAAATTTGGTCGTATGACTTTAGTGGATAAAGACCAAAGCGCAGCCTATAAAGGCATCATGCAATTAGGTCCTGAGCCTAAGCCTGAATTGTTTTTATTAGAAGCATTTGAGCAAGGATTGAAGCGGTCTAAAAAAGCCATCAAACCCCTTTTGTTAGATCAAAAACTTGTGACTGGTTTGGGCAATATTTATGTAGATGAGGCGCTATGGCAAGCGAAGATCCATCCTGAACAACCAGCAGATTCGCTCACCCCAGCAGAAGCCAACGTGTTGCATCAAGCGATCATCGATGTCTTGGAACGCGCCGTTGAAGCAGGGGGGACAACCATTCGGACCTATCTCAATGCATTGGGCGAAGCAGGAAAATTCCAAATGTCATTAAATGTCTATGGCCAAACGGGCAATCCTTGCGGGCGATGCGGGACACCAATCGTCAAGACCAAGGTTGCCCAACGGGGGACGCACTTTTGTCCTCAGTGCCAAAAATTGCATGTGAGGTCCAGCAAATGAGTTTTGTCTTAGGGGTCACTGGCGGGATCGCCACTGGGAAAAGTACCGCAGTCGCGCATTTTCGCTCACTGGGCTTACCGATTATTGATGCCGATATCATCGCCAGAGAAGTCGTTGAACCGAATACGGAGGGCTTGCAGGCGGTGACACAAGCCTTTGGTCCGCAGATTTTGACCGATGACGGACACCTGGATCGGCAAACCCTCGGTGCCCTGATATTTAATGATCCAGAAAAACGTCGCTTGCTGAATCAGACGCTGTCGCCATTTATTCGACAAGAGATTTTGTCTCAGATCGAAGAAAAAAGGCAGCAAGTGCCCTTGTTGATCGTTGACATTCCTTTGCTTTATGAAGCCGACTACGACCAATACATGGATCAAACCGCAGTCGTTTATGTGCCAGAAGCGCTTCAAAAAGAGCGGTTGATGGCACGTAATCAACTGAGTGAGCAAGAAGCGCAACAACGAATCGACAGTCAGCTTTCCATTGAGAAAAAGAAACAACGGGCAGATATTGTCTTTGATAATCAAGGAACGATCGCCCAACTCAATCAGCAGATCGATGATTGGTTAGCATCCTTAAACAAATAGATAAGACAGCAGGTTCCCTTCAGTAAAAGGGAACCTGCTATTTTATCTTTCAATAGCAAACCTAGCCCTATCATTTCCAAAAACAACTGGCGCTGAAACATGTCGGAAACTGTTTGGTTTGGAAAGTAAGACGATCGTGTATGAATGGTTAAATATCAAAGTACCAGCCCTGATTTATTTTGGGGTCACGATCACGCGATTGCTGGAAAAGGGGTGAAGAATGATCGGCTGATCATAAAAAGAGGTGAGAACCTCCTCAGTAAAAATCGTCTCTCGTTGACCAGCGGCGTGGACTTTGCCGTTTTTTAACATCAGCAAATGAGTGAAAATCGGTAGTAGCTCTTCCGTATGATGGGTAACGTAAAGAAGAGTCGGCGTATTCGGCAGCTGTGAAAAAGCCTGCAGACGGGTTAGCAGTTCTTCTCGCGCAAATAAATCAAGGCCCGTACAAGGTTCGTCCAAAATGAGGATCTCTGGTTGTGCCATCATGGCACGTGCGATCATGACAAATTGTTTTTCCCCTTGCGAAAAGACATGATAGGAACGATGGATCAGATGCGACAAACCTAAGTCAGCCAAAAGCTCTTTTGCTTGGATCAGCTGCTCTTCTTCGTAGGACGCATAAAGACCAATACTGGAATAAAGCCCCGAAAGAACGATTTCTTCGGCAAGATCGCGACCATAAAACTTGCTTTGCAGCGCTGAACTGACCCAACCAATGCGCCGTTGAAGATCGGGCACAGACGTTTTTCCGTAACGCTCACCTAAGACCGTTCGTTGACCAGAAGAAGGCCATAAGCTTCCCGTGATCATTTGGAGTAATAAACTTTTGCCAGCACCATTCAGCCCTAAAATCGCCCAATGCTCATTTTTTTTCACTTGCCAATTGATTGCTTTTAATAAATAGTTCTTGTCGCGAACGAAAGAAACCTGTTGGAAATCGAGGATTGTCATCTATTGTCGAACCTTAGACAGGTTCTTCACCTCCAGTTGTATGAATATTCAGAAAATAATCGCTCATATTATAGCATAAAGAAAAGCATTTTGCTGACTGTTTGGTATCGTATTCATATCTTTTGTCAGAAATCAGAATGCTTGTTATGATGAAAGTATACAGGAGGGATGATAACTATGGGTACTTTTAAAGATGAAAAAGATGTGATCGTTGGCAAAGCCAAAGAAAAAATCGGTGAGTGGACCAACAATGAAGAACTTGCCCACTCTGGAAAAGAACAAGCACAAGAAGGTCAAATCAAGAAAGAGCACGATCAAAAACGAGTCAATGAACTAGATGATCAAAATGATGAGCGTGATGCCCGCAATGATCGAACCACCCCTGAAAATGTCAGCAGCGAAGAATTATTGCGAGCTGAAAATCCCGATGCAAATAAAATTTCTTCGAATGATCGACGGGATGCAGACCAGTTGAAGCATTACACAGGAATTGAAGATAAATTATAAACAAACATGGATGCCTTCGTCTTCTAGACGAGGCATTTTTTGGTTAATGAGACCAAAGAGAGGTTGAAAGACAAACACCTACACAGTTGACAATTGCTCAACCTCTCATTATAATCCATTAAGATCGCATGGAAAGCAGCAAAGAAATTGGGAGGTGGTCATCAAATGCTTATTTATGCATTGTGTACGACTGTCAAGAAAGTAGAACAGCCGCAATAGGAAACGAAAAATTAGAAAGAAGGCTTTTTTATGATCGAACCTTACCAATTTCATTCAATTAAACATCAAGTATACCAATTAGTACGAACGTATCAATCGGTCAATGATCCTCGAACGATCAAAACGGTTGAAACGATGACAAAAGACGCCATAGAACAATTTTTTCCTGAAGAAGAAACAGCGCCCCGAGCAATTTTAGCTGCTTTCTTTCAACCGGGGATGACGATCAGTCGCAGCAATGAGCTGTTAACAGAGCTCAAAGAGTACGTCCGACCCTTTCACGTACCGACAACAAAACAAATTGAAAAAATGTTTCGGAAAGTAAAAAAACTGAAAATACCTGATTTTGCTTCCGTTGATTTAAAAGAGACCACCTATCTTTCTTGGGAGGATATCGGTAGTCAAAGCAAGTTTATGATCATTGCCACTGAGCAGGGCTTTACAGGACTTCACGGTCATGTCTCAACCGAGGTCAAGAAAGGAATCTGTCCCTTGTGCCAGCATGAAGGGAATGTCTCAGGGAATGTCTCGATGTTTCTTTCTCTGACGAAAAGCAATGGCGATGGAACGTATACCAAACGGGGGAACTATATTTGCCGTGATAGCCAACGGTGCAATCAGCAGATGGAACAGCCAGCAAATTTGCATGACTTTGTTTCTTTGCTGCAAATGAAAGATAAATAACGAAATGAAACGGCAGAAAAATTTCTGTCGTTTTTTCAAATTCAAAAAAATAGTAGTTATAACATTATTTAAATTTTGTATTAAATGAACAGAATAAACCACTTTGGCTATTGTACCAACGGATTTCATGTTATAATTAATCATAGAAACCGATGACTTTACGTAAATACGTAAGCGCATAAGAGAGAAAATGAGGTGGAACTATGCAATGTCCAAAATGTCATCATAACAATTCTAGGGTGGTTGATAGTCGACAAGCCGATGATGGACGTGTGATTCGCCGCCGTCGTGAATGCGAAAATTGCGGCTATCGCTTTACAACATTTGAACGTATCGAAGAGGCACCCCTACTTGTCATTAAGAAGAATGGTGCCCGTGAAGAATTCAATCGCGAAAAAATCCTACGGGGCTTGATTCGTTCTGCAGAAAAACGTCCAGTGACAATGGATCAGATGGAAACGATCGTCGATCATGTGGAAAGTCGTGTTCGTGCTCTTGGTGAAAATGAAATTTCTACAACACAGATTGGTGAGTATGTGATGGAGGATTTAGTTGATTTAGACGAGATCGCTTATATCCGTTTTGCCAGTGTCTATCGCCAGTTTAAAGACATGTCAGTTTTCTTAAAAGAACTACAAGACATCGTCGAAAAAGCGAAAGAACCACAAGAATAGAGGGGGACAACAAGTGGGCAATAGTTTACCGAATCAATCGTACAAAGTGTTCAAAAGCCGTCCACTTACAACGGAAGGGAAAGACGCCCTCATTTATTTGTATCAACCAATTATTGAAAGTGATGCTTTAGCGTTGTATTTGACACTCGCAAGCGATGTCCAAGCCCAAAGCTTTTCTGGCGAGGAGTCGATGACGACCGTGCATCTAGATATCTTGAATGCCATGAATGCGGGAATGCCTCGCTTCATAAAAGCCAAGCAAAACTTAGAGGGCATCGGCTTGCTAAAGTCTTATGAGAAAGCAGATGCTCAAAACGGGAGCTCGTATCTGTATTGGTTGCAAGAACCGGTCCATCCAGCAGCGTTTTTTCAAGATGAATTGTATGCTTATCTGTTGTTGGAAAGAGTCGGGGAGCGTAAATTTGATCAGCTGGTCAAGCTGTATCAACCAAAGCAGTGTTCCTTGACCGATTATCAGGAAGTGACTCAATCCTTCTCAGCCGCCTATGGGTTAAATACCGCACGTTTTGCTTCACATGAAGAAACGTTACAGGCAGTCAGTGATTCTTTTCAAGAAACCAAGGCGAACTTGATGCTTGACGAAAAGCAGTTGGATTGGGACTTTCTTTTATATGAAGCTCAGCGTCGGTATATCCGTGCCGCTAATTTCACGCCAAGTTTTCGACAAAAGTTAGTTCTATACCATTCTTTATATGGCTATGATGTGTTGGAATTGTTGGATTTGATGGCGGACAATGTTTCTTTGACAACAGGCGAGGTCGACCAGAAGAAGCTGGAACAAGCTATCGTGAAGAAATCACGACAAACATTCACGAAAACATCAAAAAGAGAAGATCCCCAAGCGGAAAGTCAGTTGCGCCGCTTCAATACCTTAAAACAGAATGGTTTTTCAGAAAATGATGTATTATTGATTCAAGAAAGTGAGAACAATGCACCGATCGCTTTTCTCAAGGCGATCAAAGCGGAGAAGAACAGTTTCATGACGGATTCAGAACAATGGCTGATCAAGAGCCTTGTCGAACGGTCACCATTGCCAAATAGTGTGATCAATGTTCTGGTTCATTATGTCTTGGTGGTCCAAAACAATGCCGCTTTGTCAGGGAATTATGTGAACAATATCGCCGCCCAGTGGTCAGAATTAAAAATTGGCACGGCAGAAGATGCCATCAAACATGTTCGGAGCCTTGTTCGAAGTGCCAAGGAAAAACGCAGCCGACCACAAACCAGCGGCAAAAAAATCATTCGCGAAGAAAAGCTGCCTTCTTGGGCTGAAAAACCAGTGGAAGAGACAGCCTTAACGCCAGAGCGACAAGCAGAATTAGATAAAAAACTGCAAAACTACTTGCATAAGAAAGCTGGTGACAAGTAATGGAAGATGTAGGGAAAAACTTAGGAAAACTATTGGATAAACGCAATTACCGTGATCAGTTTTCAGCAATGATGGCAGAAGTTTTACAAGATCCTGATGTCAAAGCGTTTATTGCCGAAAATGAAGGGGTATTGACCGAAGCAGATATTCAAAAAAGCTATGCGAAACTGTATGAGTTCGTCCAAGAAAAGCGGAAATTCCGCATCAATGATCCATCCATGATCGCACCGGGCTATGAGCCGCGCTTAGCGTTAAATTTTCATTTTATTGACGTCACCTATGTACCAACCAAAGAACTACTGGCATATCAGAAACAAGAAGAGATCCGCAGTCGCATCAAAGCGATGGATATGCCTAAAGATATACAAGAAGCAAGTTTTGCAGATTATCAGCAAACGCCTGGCCGAATGGAGGCCATCGCAGCTGCCGTTGATTTTATTAGTGAGTTGACAGCCAATCCACAGGAGTTTCATAAAGGACTTTACTTTGTGGGGAGTTTTGGGATCGGAAAAACCTATCTGCTTGGCGCGATCGCCAGAGATTTAGCGGAGGCAGGCTACACGACGACATTGGTTCACTTCCCGACATTTGCAGTAGAGATGAAACAAGCAATCGGCAAAGATCAGGTGGGGGATAAGCTGAACGCAGTGAAAAAAGCCCCAATCTTAATGATGGACGATATCGGTGCGGATGCGATGAGCAGTTGGATTCGTGATGAAGTCTTCGGTGTGATTCTACAATACCGAATGCAAGAGCAACTCCCGACGTTCTTCACCTCGAATTTTACTATGCATGAGTTGGAGCAGCATCTTTCAGTAACGCAACGCGGCGAATCCGAACCATTGAAAGCCAAACGTATTATGGAGCGTATTCGTTACTTGACACAAGAGATCCAAATGACGGGCAAAAATCGACGAAATGATGCCTAAAAAAACCATTACTGGAGGAAGAAGATGATGAAAAAACAAGTGATTCTAGGCTTGTCCTTAACAGCAGTGCTGCTGTTAACGGCTTGTGGCAGTCCCGAAAACAATAATGCATCAAGTGGCGATAACACGCCTTCTGAATCAAGTGAGAATGCTAGTTCCGTTGCCAATAGTTCTTCAGAGAGCGAAACAGCGACGGTTTTTACTGGTATTATCCAAGAAGATGCCCGAGCAGGTTCAGATGATACCTTTCAATTATTTTTGAAAGACGTAGCGGCAGTTGAAGATGAGGATCAAGTCGTCCAAAGTTTTCAAAATGATGGGGTCATTCTCCATGTCCCTATCGAGGCCTATTCAGGAGAGATCGAGGAGTTAGTTGAAGGAGACAAAGTCCAAGTGTCGCTGCAAGGCGTCCCGATCATGACGATGTCGATCCCACCGCAAATTCCCGGTAACTCGATTCAAAAGGTTGAATTAGTGAACGATTAATGCAATGTGCGCCTTGGCAATGGCACCACAGTCAAGACGCACATTTTTTTCTATTTATGGAAAGCGTGTTATACTACGAAAGAAGGAGTGACAATATGAACGAACATGCATTATCGGATCGTTTGGCTTGCGTGGGGGAACAAATTCCCGATCAAGCACGTATCGCCGACATCGGTTCCGACCATGCTTATTTACCTGTGGCATTGATGCTGCAGAACAAAATCACTTATGCTGTAGCTGGAGAAGTCGTTCAAGGACCTTATGATTCTGCCAGTAAACAAGTACGTAAAAACGGGCTAACAGAGAAGATCGTGGTGCGCTTAGCAGACGGATTGGACGCTATTCAGCCAGCAGATAAGATCGACACGGTTGTTGTTGCTGGAATGGGGGGAACTTTGATTCGCTCTATTTTAGAAGAAGGCAGCAGAAAAAATCGCTTAGCGGGGGTCAAACGTTTGGTCTTACAACCGAATGTTGGCGAAAGGACCTTGCGGGAATGGCTCGTTGATCACAATTTTACGATCACTCATGAAGTGCTGTTAGAAGAAAATGACAAAAATTATGAAATCATCGTTGCGGAAACTGGAAAAGCGACGTACACGACCCAGCAATTATTTTTTGGTCCCTTTTTATTAAAAGAAAAAAATCCAGTTTTTTATAAAAAATGGCAGCATGAATTGAAGCAGCGTCAACGAGTGGTCAAAGAGTTAGAGAAAGCCAAAGAACCACCTGCTGAGAAAATGAATGAATTGAAAGAACAAATCGAATGGATCAAGGAGGTACTGGCATGATTTCTGGTCAAGAATTTATCAAACGCTTTGAAGCATACTGCCCGTTATGGTTGGCAGAAGAAGGCGATCCTGTTGGTCTGCATGTTGGTACATTAAACAAACCCCTCGAGCGAGTCATGATGACCCTTGATGTACGTCCAGAAGTGGTAACCGAAGCCATCGAGAAAAAGATCGACTTGATCATCGCGAAACATCCACCGATCTTTCGCCCTTTGAACCGCTTGCTGACCGATGATCCGCAACAAAAGATGTTGATGGATCTCGTCAAGCATGATATCGCCGTTTACGCCGCCCACACCAATATGGATATTATTGAAGACGGTTTGAACGATTGGTTTTGTGAACTGCTAGAAGTTGAACCAGATACGTACTTGAAGCAAACCCATCAAGTAAAAATGAAGAAACTAGCTGTATTTACACCTGTTGAATCGGCACCAGCATTGCGAAAGGCATTAGGAAAAGCTGGTGCTGGTCAGCAAGGCAATTACCAAAACACCAGCTATTCATTGATTGGCACCGGTCGCTTTACACCACAGCAAGCGGCGCATCCTGCCATCGGTGAGATCGGAAAAGAAGAACAGGTGCAAGAAGCGAAAATCGAAGTCATTTTTCCAGAAACGATCGAGAAAAAGGTCCTTTCGGCAATGATCGCTGCTCATCCTTACGAAGAGCCAGCTTATGATCTGTATGCCTTAGACAATTTGCCGAAGACCTATGGAATCGGACGGGTTGGCAACCTCGCTGAGCCTCTTTCCATTGATCAGTTTGTCGCACGTGTCAAAGAGCGGTTTGGTTTGACTGCTTTACGGGTTGTCAGTTTTCCTAATGCACCTGAAAAAATTCAGCGAATCGCCATTTGTGGCGGCAGTGGTCAATCGTTTTATTCCGATGCCTTACGCCATCAAGCGGATGTGTACATCACTGGCGATATCAGTTACCATTTCGCCCATGACATGCAAGCCAATGGGTTGATCGGGATCGATCCAGGGCACAACATCGAAAAGGAATGTATTCCTTGGTTTATTGAGAAATTCAATCAGTGGAAAGCAGAAGAGAACTGGGCTGTGACCTTTGTTCCTTCCACCACTTCAACAAATCCATTTGACTATAGATAGGAGAATCTTTTATGTACGAAAATTTATTGCCTCGCTTTTTAAAATATGTCAAAACAGAAACTCGCTCAGATGCGACAAGCACCACAACACCTTCCACCCAAACACAAGTCGCGTTTGCTAAAGAACTGCAAAAAGAACTTGAAGAACTAGGGTTAAGCGATGTTCATTACAATGAATCCAATGGTTTCGTGATCGCAACATTACCAAGTAACGTCGATCATGACGTGCGCTCCATCGGTTTTATCGCCCATATGGATACCGCCGATTTTAATGCAGAAAATGTTGATCCGCAGATCATCGAAAATTACGATGGCGAATCGACCATTAAATTAGATAAAGAAGGAAAATACACATTAAACACAAAAGATTTTCCGAATTTAAAAAATTATGCTGGCGAAACCTTGATCACTACTGATGGTACCACTTTATTAGGTTCTGATGATAAGTCAGGTATTGCAGAAATCATGACAGCCATGGAAATTTTACTGAAAAACCCAACGATCAAGCATGGGGAAATCAAAGTCGCATTTGGACCTGATGAAGAAATTGGTGTTGGTGCCGATAAATTCGATGTTGAAGATTTCAATGTTGATTTTGCCTATACAATGGATGGCGGTCCAGTAGGAGAATTGCAATACGAAACCTTCAATGCGGCGCAAGCTGAAATTACGATCCAAGGAAAAAATGTCCACCCTGGAACAGCCAAAGACACCATGATCAACGCCTTGCAATTAGCAGTCGATTTTCAAAATGCGCTACCTGCTGATGAAGTTCCTGAGAAAACCGAAGGGACAGAAGGGTTCTTCCATTTGATGAGCCTTAGTGGTTCAGTAGAAGAAGCGAAAATGGCATACATTATTCGAGATCATGATCGGAGTCGTTTTGAAGAAAGAAAAGCACAATTATTAGCGGTTCAAGAAAGTTTGAATGCCCGCTTTGATGAACCACGAGTGCACGTACATCTATATGATCAATACTACAACATGAAAGAAATCATCGAAAAAGATATGAGCATCATTGATTTAGCGAAAGATGCGATGAAAGCAGTTGGAATCACACCGATGACAGAACCTGTCCGTGGTGGTACGGATGGCTCGAAAATCTCCTATCTAGGGATTCCAACCCCGAATATCTTTGCTGGTGGAGAAAATATGCATGGACGTTATGAGTTCGTCTCACTACAATCAATGATGAAAGCGACCGATGTGATCGTGAAAATCGCCGAATTGAATGCGCAAGCATAGCAGCAGCTTCTTCATTGAAAGAAAAGAACAACTTTAGGGCTGGGAACTCTTCACGCAGGTCTTGCGTAAGGCCCGGCCTTTTATTAGGATGTGAATAGGATGAAAATTCTCGTATTATACAACGATACAGCGGGGAAAAGTGAAGCAAAAGAAACAGCAGAAAAATTCCAAGCCTATGTGAACGAACAAGGCGATGAGCATCAAGTGTTTTTACAAGCGTCAAATCCCGATGTTGACCCTGCGGATGTTAAAGAGGCAGCCAAGAAACATGCGGTCGATACGATTGTTATTATTGGTGGGGATGGAACGATCCATCATGGGCTGCAAACCTTCAAAGAAAAGCTGGATGAGCTGAAGATCGGGATCATTCCTGGAGGAACGGTAAATAACTTCGCTCGAATGTTGGGTATACCAGTCAAGCCAGAAGAAGCGTTTGAGAATATTTTAACAGGGGTTGAACGTCCGATCGATTATGGGATGGTCAATGATCAAGTAATGATCTCGACGATGACCATTGGTCTTTTGGCAGATACCGCCGCCGCAACTTCCCAAGAAGAAAAACAACAGTACGGTCCGTTGGCGTTTATGAAACGGTTCATTCATCTGTTGATCAAAAAGAAACAATACAAATTGGAAGTCATCGCTGACGAACGGAAATGGCAGGGGAAAAGTCAATTACTGACGATCGTCATGTCGAATTCAGCAGGTGGGTTTAAGAACTTTGATGAAGAAGCAAAGCCTGACGATGGCTTGTTCCATGTTATTCTTTTGCCAAAATTGAACATTTTACGGTTTATTTTGTATTTGCCAAGAATTATTCGGGGTAGAATTGCCAAAGTACCAAGTGTTGAATATTTTACTGCCGCAAAGGTCTCGATCAAGGCGAAAGAAAAAACGGTTCATACTCGGACCGACGGCGATCCAACGGATGATCTGCCAATCGAGATGAAAGTCATTAAGCACGGGTTGACGATGTTGGTACCTGAGGAAGCACAAGAATCAAAATAATGGTCCCTACGATCAATCATATGGAGGAAATGGATGGATGCACTGATTTACAATCCATTGTGGTTTTATTTAATTGCAGTCAATCTTTATCTTTTCTGTCTGATGGGTTATGATAAATATCAGGCAGTAAAACAAGGTTGGCGGGTTCCCGAAGCAAATCTCCTTTTTATGGGGGCGATTGGCGGCGGATTAGGCGGTTTGATCGCGCAACGCGTGTTTCGCCATAAAACAAGAAAGAAGAAGTTTTATTTCTTTTTTGCTTTCGGCACCGTTTTTGCTATCCTGCTGATGGTCTTTTTTGCATAAATTCGGTTTAACAAGCAAGGAGTTAATATGAAAACTAAAGTGAAGTTCGCCCTTAATTTACTTTTACTAGTAGGCATTCTGGGTGTGATGTATTTTTTTGTCCGTAACTCGATGATGGAAATTTTAGCGGGGCTAAGAGAGACCAGCTTTCTCGTCGTCTTACTGGTTATGGGGCTTGGCACATTGTACTTAGTGATTGAAGGACGAACAGTCAAAGAGATCGCAGTGACTTTTCAACCGGAATTCACCACCAAGGCGGGGTTTCTAACCGTCTGTTACAGTGGGTTTTATCGGATCGTGACGTTTGGCGCGGGCACCTTGATCTCAGAGGTGAATTTTTATCGTAAAAATGGCTTGCAGTTGTCACAAGGGGTTGGGGTCACCACCTTACACATGGTGATGTATAAGTTTGCCATATTGACTTATGCGATCGCTGGGTTGATCATTCAATTCTCGTTATTCTATGACAATGCGCCGAATATGATTTGGGTGATATTGGCGGGGATCGTACTCGTCTTTTTGATCATAGCCGCTTTATTGGCACTTTCTGTCAGTATCAATATTCAAGTCTTTTTTGTGATCGTCAGCAATAAGCTATTCAAAAGTGCAGCGTTAAGAGGGATCGTTGACAAATGCAACACCCAGATCTATTCTTTGCGAGAAACGGTCAATGCAATCATTACCGACCGGACCGCTTTCTTACGCATCTACCTTTGGAATCTTTTGAAGATGCTGCCTTGGTACGTGATCCCTTATGTGATTCTTGTCGTGCAGCACCCAGAGATCGATTTCTTGTTGACGTTATCCTTCATCAGCTTTGCCGTCGTCTTGTCCGGGGTGATTCCAACACCGGCAGGGATCGGTTCCTTTGAATTTATTTATATGCTGCTTTTTGGTCCATTAGTCGGCACAGTCGATGCAGCATCTTCTATGCTGCTGTATCGCTTAGCGACATTCATTTGGCCCTTCATTATTGGCTTTGCATATGTAATGAAAGAAAAGCGCAAAGACATTAGCCAAGAGCTGACAGAGCTTAGAAAAGAAAAAGTGGAAAGTTAAAAAAACGCTTATCTTCGAGTAGAGGATAAGCGTTTTTTTTAGTCTTTCAAATCAATGATCCGATCAACAAAGGATTCATAGAATTCAGCTTCATGGGAAACGATTAGAACGGTTCCGGGAAAAGCTGCCAGGGTTTCTTCCAAATTGTTTTTCGTGTCTTGATCGATATGGTTGGTCGGTTCATCAAGAATCAAAAAGTTGCTTTTGATCAACATCATTTCAGCTAACTTCACTTTTGTCTGCTCGCCACCACTTAATAATTTCAATTCCTCTTGAGCAAGCTGGCTAGGTAATCCCGCACGAGAAAGTTGTCGTCGCAATTCTTTGTTGGTTGCCTTTGGGAAAAGATCCTCGAGGTATTGCAGAGGCGTCTGTAATGGATACTCCCAGTCAAGATCTTGAGAAAAGTAATTAAACTTTGTATGCTGTGGGTAAGAAACGGTTCCTTCAATTGCAGGGATCACACCAAGTATTGTTTTGATCAACGTCGATTTACCGATCCCATTAAATCCCCGAATCGCAATTTTTTCGCCATAGCGGATCGTTAGGTTGATTGGCGATAGTAAAGGCTTTTGGTCATAACCGATCACTAGATTGGTCGTCTCTAATGCCAAGGTCGTAACGATCGGTGCCAAATCAAATCCTAGATGCGGTTTAGGGACATCTTGGGGTGGGGTCAAACGTTCGATTTTTGCCAATTGTTTTTCACGACTCTTTGCCATTGTTGAACGAGAACCAGCTTTGTATTTACGGATATAGCTTTCGGTTTTCTTGATATGCTCTTGTTGTGCTTCGTATTGCTTCATATAACTTTCATTTTGCAGCGTTTTTAGCTTTAATGCTTTGTCTAAATTCCCCGTATACTTAGAAAGCTTGCCAAATTCGATATCAATGATATGGGTCGTGATTTCATTCAAAAATTGACGATCATGAGAAACGACTAAGTAGGTACCAGTAAAGTCCTGTAAAAACTCAACCAGCCATTTGATATGCTCATCATCTAAGTGGTTGGTCGGTTCATCTAAAATCAGCATGTCGGGTTTTTCTAGCAGCATTTTTGCTAAGATCAATTTTGAGCGTTGACCACCACTTAAAGAAGCAAGGGGGGTATCCATGCCGAGAACCGAAATACCTAATCCTTCTGCTAAATCATCGATCAATGTATCCATTTGGTAGAAATTTCCTTGATCCAATTGATTTTGCAATTCGCCGGCTTTTTCTAAAAGCTTATCGTCAAGACTTTCGCCATAAGCAGTATAAAGATCTGCGATCTGTTGTTCTTTTTCGAAGTCTTCTGCAAAGGCAGAGCGCAAAAAATCACGGATCGATTGCGTTTCATCAACATTGACATATTGATCCAAATAGCCCATTTTCAAATTTTTCGGAAATTGAACAAAGCCATCGTCTGGGAGAATTTCTCCTGTAATGATTTTGATTAAAGTACTTTTGCCGGCGCCATTCCGTCCAATCAACCCGACTTTTTCCCCACGGTTGATTTGAACGGAAACATCTTCGTAAAGCAATTTGTCGCCAAATTGTTGGCTAATATTCGTTAATGTTAACATCGTTTCCTCCATATAAAAAAGCTGTAAACAGTAGACGTTACAGCTAAGTAGATAATCTTACTGAATAACTATCGCCAAAGAGCGATCAAAAGGATCAGGAAAATCGATTGTTCCTGACCAATCAGGACCTAGCATACCATTGCGGCTTCCTATCTGTCAATTTTCATGAAAGAATACTGAAAAAAATCTTGATCTTCGAGGGAAATCTTTTGACCATTACTGACCAATATTGTATAATAGAAGAGTAGAAAAAAGGATGCTGCTTGCAGTGTACTAATTTTTCTGACTACCATTTTGGGAGGGAAAAGTATGAACCCAGAAAAAATGACGACTACATTACAGAGTGCCATCGCGGAAGCACAGCAGATTGCCATGACGCGTCACCACCAAGAAATCGATATTCCGCATTTATGGAAGATTTTATTGCAAGCCAATCAATTCGGCCGCAATTTTTATACGGATACAGGCCTTGATGTCGATGCATTTGAAAAGGAAGTCGACCAGCTACTAGATGAACTGCCTTCGGTTGAAGGAGGAAATGTTCGTTATGGTCAATCCATGAGTCAAAATCTGTTTCATCTTTTGTCTGAGGCAGATCAATTAAAAAATGAATTTCAAGACGAGTATCTTTCCACAGAAATCGTCCTTTATGCGTTGATGAAATTGAAAAATCATCCATTGACGGTGTATTTAAAGAAACAAGGAATCACCGCAAAAGAAATCAAGCAAACGATCGAAACATTAAGAGGAGGGGATCGTGTGACCTCACAAAATCAAGAAGAACAATACAAAGCATTAGAAAAATACGGCGTTGACTTGGTCCAACAAGTCCGCAGCGGAAAAATGGACCCCATTATCGGACGAGACGAAGAAATTCGCGACGTGATTCGCATCCTTTCTCGGAAAACAAAAAACAATCCCGTTTTGATTGGTGAACCGGGGGTTGGTAAAACAGCCATTGTTGAAGGATTGGCTCAACGGATCGTGCGAAAAGACGTCCCAGAAAACCTAAAAGACAAAACGATCTTTTCTCTGGATATGGGTGCCTTGATCGCAGGTGCCAAGTTCCGAGGTGAATTTGAAGAGCGTTTGAAAGCCGTCTTACAAGAAGTGAAAAAAGCCGATGGACGGATCATTCTCTTTATTGATGAGATCCACAATATTGTAGGTGCTGGTAAGACGGAAGGCAGCATGGATGCTGGAAACTTACTAAAACCAATGCTGGCACGGGGAGAATTGCATACGATTGGCGCAACCACCCTTGATGAATACCGTCAATACATGGAAAAGGACAAAGCCTTGGAACGTCGTTTCCAAAAAGTGCTGGTACAGGAACCAACCGTTCAAGATACGATTTCGATTTTACGTGGCTTGAAAGAACGGTTCGAGATCCATCATGGCGTCAATATCCATGACAATGCGCTTGTTGCTGCTGCGACCTTATCTGATCGGTATATCACGGACCGCTTTTTACCAGACAAAGCCATCGATTTGATCGACGAAGCAAGTGCCACGATTCGGGTAGAAATGAATTCGATGCCTACCGAGCTCGATCAGGTCACTCGACGTTTGATGCAATTGGAGATCGAAGAAGCCGCACTGAAAAAAGAATCTGATGATGCATCGAAAAAACGTTTAGGCATTTTACAAGAAGAATTGGCGGAATTGCGTGAAGAAGTCAATACCATGAAAATGCAGTGGGAAACGGAAAAAGAAGAAGTCAATGCAGTTTCCAATAAACGGGCAGAGATCGATAAAGCCAAGCATGAGTTGGAAGATGCTGAAAATAACTATGATTTGGAACGGGCAGCTGTTCTTCGTCATGGGACGATTCCCCAACTGGAAAAAGAACTCGCTGAATTGGAAGAAAAAAACCAAGACGAAGGCATTCGAATGGTTCAAGAGTCAGTGACAGAAAATGAGATCGCCTTAGTCGTGGGCCGCTTGACAGGAATCCCTGTTGCGAAATTAGTGGAGGGCGAACGAGAAAAACTGTTGAAATTAAACGAGACCTTGCATCAACGAGTGATCGGACAAGATGAGGCAGTCGATGCCGTCAGTGACGCAGTCATTCGTTCCCGAGCTGGTCTGCAAGATCCAAATCGACCATTAGGTTCCTTCTTGTTCTTAGGACCGACCGGCGTCGGTAAGACCGAATTAGCGAAAGCGTTAGCGGTCAACCTCTTTGACTCTGAAGAGCATATGGTTCGGATCGATATGAGCGAATACATGGAAAAACATTCGGTGTCTCGTTTGGTCGGTGCCCCTCCAGGCTATGTTGGATTTGAAGAAGGTGGACAATTGACTGAAGCCGTTCGACGCAATCCATACACGATCGTCTTATTGGATGAGATCGAAAAAGCCCATCCAGATGTCTTCAATATCTTATTGCAAGTGCTTGATGATGGCCGTTTGACAGACTCAAAAGGACGCGTCGTTGATTTCAAAAATACCGTCTTGATCATGACTAGCAATATCGGCTCTCAAGTCTTGCTAGATGGTGTAACGGCAGAAGGAACGATCCCAGAAACTGTCGCAGAAACTGTCCGTAATCTCTTGAGAGGGCATTTCAAACCAGAATTCTTAAATCGGATCGACGATACGATTTTATTCACACCGCTTAGTCTAAACGATGTGACAGGCATCGTCGACAAGATCATCGCACAGCTTTCACAACGACTGGAAGTCCAAGATATACTGTTGACGATCACTGAAGAAGCCAAACGCTGGATCGCTGAAAATGCTTATGAGCCAGCGTATGGTGCGCGTCCTCTCCGTCGGTTTATCACGAGAGAAGTCGAAACCCCATTGGCAAAAGAAATCGTTGCTGGCAGAGTCTTACCAAAGACCCAAGTCACCATCGAATTATTGAACGATCAGCTGGTTTTTGAAAATACGCCAATGACCGAATAATAAAAAGAGAACAAATGAATAAATACAAAACGATGGTTGCCATTTCATTGGCAGCCATCGTTTTTTTGTCGCTCAACATAAGACAAAAAAGTTCTCCTTGCTTGTTGTTTGGAGGAAATTCGCACTTCGATTATACTGTTCTTATGGAGTAGGAGAGGAATGAAAAGATGAATACTTTTTTTGAAACGTTGAATGAGCGAAAAGGGGAATTGCTGACAGCTGTCTTTGAACATTTATCATTGTCGATCATTGCGCTGCTCGTGGCGATCGTTATTGCTGTTCCTTTAGCTATTTGGCTGGTTAATCATAAACGGGCAGCGGAAGTCGGCCTACAAATAACGAGTGTGTTGCAGACGATTCCATCACTGGCACTGTTAGGTTTATTGATTCCATTCGTGGGGATCGGAACGCCACCTGCATTGATCGCATTAGTTATTTATGCATTATTGCCGATCTTTCAAAATACCTATATTGGCCTTTCGGAGATCGATCCATCAATCGAAGAAGCTGCTGCGGCATTTGGTATGTCTCGGATGCGCCGATTGATCAAAGTCGAGTTGCCGATTGCTTTGCCTGTCATAATTTCTGGGATTCGCACGGCGCTGGTCTTGATCATCGGAACAGCGACCTTGGCCGCTTTGATTGGCGCTGGCGGGTTAGGTTCCTTTATTTTGTTAGGGATCGATCGAAATGCGCCTGAGTTAACGTTAATTGGTGCGATCGGGTCTGCCTTGTTGGCGATTGTTTTCAGTACCCTGATCCGTTACCTGCAACATTTAAAACCGCGCTATACCTTGATCACGTTGGCAGCAATCATCTTGCTGATTGGTGGGGTTTCCTTCTCACAAAGCGGATTTTTTGCTCCCAAAACCATTACGATCGCAGGGAAACTAGGGTCTGAACCTGATATCTTGATCAACATGTACAAAGAATTGATTGAACAAGAAGACCCTGATGCCCAAGTTGAACTAGAGCCAAATTTTGGAAAAACCTCTTTCTTATTCAGCGCATTGGACAATGGTCAAGTTGATATATATCCAGAGTTTACTGGTACCGTGTTGGAGAGCTTAGTTGAGGTACCAGAAAAGCTTGCGAGTCAAAACCTTGACTCCGACGAAACCTATACCGAAGCAGTCAATCTATTGAAGGATCAGTTTGAGATGACCTTGCTTCAGCCGATGGCGTATCAAAATACCTATGCGTTGGCTGTCAAAAAAGAATTTGCTGAGGAAAATGGACTAACCACGATCTCTGATTTGAAGAAAATCGAAAATCAAATCAAAGCTGGCTTCACTCTCGAATTCATTGATCGGACGGACGGATATGCGGGGATCCAAGAACTTTATGGGCTAGATTTTCCAAGTGTCCAAAGTATGGAACCAGCATTGCGTTACCAAGCCATCAATAATGGTGATATCAATCTACTGGATGCCTATTCCACGGACAGTGAATTGCGTCAATATGGCTTAGTTATTCTAGAAGACGATCAGGAACTATTTCCACCTTATCAAGGAGCGCCTTTGATGAAAGAAGCCTTTGCCAAGGAACATCCAGAAGTCGTCTGTGCATTGGAAAAGTTGGCAGGGAAAATCACCGAAGAACAAATGAGTGAAATGAATTATCAGGTCAATGTCGAAGGAAAAAATCCAGCAGAAGTCGCACGTACCTTCCTGATAGACGAAGGATTAATTAAGGAGGGACAAGAATGACACCAATTATTGAATTTAAAAACGTCAGTAAAAAGTTTGATCAAAAACTAGTGATCGATCAATTAGATCTGAGTATCAATAAAGGAGAAATCTTTGTTTTGGTCGGTCCTTCTGGGAGTGGGAAAACGACGACTTTGAAGATGATCAACGCCTTGTCAGAACCGACAGATGGTGATATTTACTTCAAAGAAAAACGCATCAAAGAATACAATATTCAAAAGATGCGTTGGCAAATGGGGTATGTTCTCCAACAAATCGCTCTGTTTCCGACGATGGATGTCAAACAAAATATTGAAGTGATCCCAGAGATGTTAGGGTGGTCAAAAAAAGATCGCTCAGAAGCCGTGGATCGTTTGCTGACACAGGTCAAACTTGACCCAGAGCAGTACCGTCATCGAATGCCGAAAGAATTGTCTGGTGGAGAACAGCAACGGATCGGGATCTTGCGCGCGTTAGCTGCCAATCCCGAAATCATTCTGATGGACGAACCCTTTAGTGCCCTTGATCCAATTTCTCGTAATTCTTTACAGGAGCTAGTCCTCGATCTGCACAAAGAGCTTGGGACGACGATTATTTTTGTCACGCATAACATGAAAGAAGCGGTAAAACTAGGGACGCGCATCGCTGTGATGAATCAAGGGAAGATCGTTCAATGCGATACACCAGAAGTCATCGTTTCACAACCGAAGACCGCTTTTGTGAAAAGCTTCTTTGAAGAAACCGGGGAAGATGAAGCAAAACTGGTCACAGCAGGAGATTTGATACGGATGAACTTTTTCAGCAATGATATCAATCAAGCTGACCCGAAAATTGCAGCATCTGCGCCATTAAATGAGTTGTATACTTTATTTGCGAGTCATGAGACGGTGGTGATCGAAGAAAATCACCAACTGATAGGGAGTCTACGTCGAAAAGATGTGTTTGCTTTCTTGAGTCGTGATCGAACGTAAACGATTCTTTTCGCAACGAGAAATATCATAAATTTTTTAAAATCGATGATTTCTCTTGCTCAAAGCAAATATTCCACGTAAGATTGAGGAAGATATCTTTTGTCAAAATGGCAGAACAAGCTTTCGCTGATGACAAAAGATGCAGTAAAGGAGCGAAAGAGCAGCTATGGTAAAAATTCTCAAAGAAAATTGGTTACTGCTTTTCTTTATCGTCGCCGTGGTTCTCATCCGTCTGTTTGTCCTGACCCCTGTTCAAGTCAGTGGCCATTCTATGGACCCGACGTTGGCAGATAAACAGCGTTTGATTGCATCAAAAATCTCCTCCTATGACCGACAAGACATCGTGATATGTGTTGAACCAGATGATCCAAGTAAAATCGCTGTCAAGCGGTTGATTGGTTTACCCGGTGATACCATCGAGATGAAAGATGATGTCCTAACGATCAATGGAGAAGTATACGAAGAACCCTATTTAGATGAGTTTAAAGAGAAATTTGCAGACGATCAATTACAAGACGAATATTCTTATCGCGAAATGTTTCAGCAAATCGCGGCTGGTGCCGAACACTTTACCGATGATTTTACGGTAACGGTTCCTGAAGGCAGCTATTTTGTGATGGGAGACAATCGTTTGATCTCTAGAGACAGTCGCAGTTTCGGGGTTGTAACGGAAGATCAAATGGAAGGGAAAGTGCTGCTGCGCTTTTGGCCATTGAATCAAATCAAACTATTTTAATCAAAAGAAAAAACATTCTTGCCAGTGCAGCGAAAACGATCGCAACTGACAAGAATGTTTTTTAGATGACCCAAGCGACAAATGCAACCATTGAAAAGAACATTGTCCAAACCGCAATAATAGCTGATGCAATAAAAATAATTTTGATTGATAAAGGTTGGACAAATTTTCGAGCATCTTTAGAGAACGCATAGGTGATCGATGAAAAAATCAAGCAGCATAAAATAAAAAACACTGTTAGAACCATAAGCCTCTCCTTTACTGACGCAACGTCAAATGAATAATGTAATTATAACAGACCATGGTTTTTTGGGGAAATAAAAATGATTAAACGAGGGAATTTTTTTGTGGTTGTAATCGTTTTATAGGGAAGTGTAAGAAAGGTCAAACCTTGATAGACAGCGAATCTATAAAAATAAGATGTGTTATTTAAGTATTTTTATAAATTTTTCTTTATGAATAAAAGAACAAAAGAAAAAAGCTTGTTGAAAAACGATGGTTTCAACAAGCTTTTTATGGTCGTTTATGATAATTTTTTAATTCGATAACTTTCAAAGTAATCAGGTTTGCCTCGTCCTTGAACATATGCGATCACGCCCATCAAGGCAGCACCAATCGTGTTGGTTAGTAAATCGCCCATCGTATCCATCAATGCTTCACGACCGATAAACGGGGTGCCATCCAGTGTGGCATAACGTTGGAGGTTCATTCCACCAACAGAATCGCAGATAAACTCCCAAAACTCCCAGAAGATACCACACAAGCCAGCAAAAGCAAAGCCCATCAGTAAGAATAACCAGGGAGAGACGTTTGAAACTTTGACTTCTTTCAGTAGCAGACAGATCAATCCATAGCCGACAGCCGTCAAGACCATTGGGCTTACCGCATGTAGAATTTTATCCCAGAATGCAATGGTTTCGATCAAATGTAAGATCGTCCCCATAAACACAGAGATCAGCAAGAAAAACCAATAAAAGTAGACGGTGGCGTTTGGTAGCTGGATTTTCAAGAACTTTTTACTCATTTCTGGGACGAAGATCAATAAAATCCCAAGCAAGGCTTGGGCGAGGAAAATCAATCCTTGTGTTTGCGGATAGACACCACGGAAAAATTCCCACAAAGAAAAACAAAACACGAGAATACCAAAAATAGTGAATACCTTTTGCAGTCGCTGATAATTTTGCCCCATTTAGTTGTCCTCCGAAAGATAGTCGGCTAAGCCAGCTAAAAGGGCTGCTTCAGAGGAGTAAATTTCCCCGTTTAGCTTGATCAAACCCACCGTATAAAGATTGACATAGTGGAACTGATTTTCCGCAACGGTTTGTAATGCTGCCAGCTTTTGCTGATTGTCGGCACCTTGTTGGCGACTATCCGTATAAAGCCCTAAAACGGGAATGCCTTTAGCATAAGCGACACCGATCTCAGAGGCAACCCCAGCATCGATGGTCAAACCATCCAGCAATGCGATCATTAAATCACTTTCCAGCACTTTTTCGGTATCTGCCAAAGCGATCATTTTGCTATCCGCATAGGCGGATTTATCATTGATCGCGGCATTTTCTTGAGGTAAATAAATCTCCAGCTGCGGATACTGCTGACGAATCGACGCAACAAGTTCGGCGTTGTAGCGCAGGTCACTAGCAGCAAACAGGGGAGCAGCAAAATATAGTTTCATTCAAAAACACTCCTTAATCATTCATAGTTGTACATTTTGTTGATTCGTTGTTTAGAAATAATCGCTGAAATAGGCTTCCATATCAGGGATGATCGATTCCAGTAATGCCAGTGTTTCTGAATCGGTATTTAGCCGCTCCACACGCTCTAAGTAAGCTGGGCGGCGGTAATTCATCAATAGACAAGACAATGTCTGAATATCCAGCTGGACCGCTTTTCCGATGGCTTCTCTTGAAACCACGATCTCCCCGTGATTGTATTGGACACCGAAGATCCCGTTGTTCCAATCGGCAACTGGGTCGGAAACAACAAAGTGAAAGGGTGTTTGGAAGGCTTCAAATGGGAAGTTTTTCAAAAACTGTTCAACATCGACGATCCGCGCCATGTAATAAGGCTCGATGGTTTCTTTGATTTGGCTGTCATCCAAGTAGAAGGACAGGGGTTCATTTGAATAAATGTCTCCTTTGACCCAATAAACCATTGAGAAATGAGCAGAGATAAAATTCCAAAGACCATTGCGGGCTTCTTGATTCAAGTAGAACATTTCCTTTACATGGAAGACTTCTTCGGCTACCCAATAAAAAAGTACACCAGTCGGATGACCACTGGCATTGTAATAAACAGCCGCGGTGCGCTCTTCTTCATTTTCATAGCGCCAATACTCTTCCCAGTGAAAAGAGGTCCGCTGCAAGGCACCATGATTGTCGCGGGAGAATTGGTTGTAGACAGTAAAGACATCAGGGTCATCCACTTCTTTGCGCTCTACGATCCCAGGGACTTCTTTGGTTTTCGGAAGCTGGGTATCACGAATTTTAAAGGTCAGCTTGTCGGACATAATCTCCCAGCCTTTGCGACGATAGTAGGGCACATTATAAGGGTAAAGGTAGGAGATCCATTGCTGATCTTCCCGCATCGTTTCTAAGGCAAGCTTGATCAAGTCTTTCATCAGGCCATGCCCGGCATACTCAGGGTAGGTCCCAACACCGGTCACTCCGCCCATTTTGATCAATTTGCCGTGTATATTGACTTCACAAGGATAAACGGCGATTTGCGAGATCAACTTGTCTTCATTGAACCAGCCAAAGACTTTGGAAAGCTCTAAGATCGGGCGCTTAGATTTAATCATTTCCCGTTTGCTCTCATAGCCGCTTTCTTCAATATCCGATTCAGTGATCTGAAAAACATAGCTTAACAGTTCATTGAACTGATCAACGTCTTTTTCTTCCACCGCTCGAATATGTAGATTTTGATGAAAATTATTGTCCATTCTTTCAACTCCAATTTATTTGCTAGCTCTAGTATAGCAAAACCTGAATGAATATGTCTAAATAACGGTTAAGAAAAATACTTTATCTATTGGCGTTTCGTTGGTATAATAGAAAAGCTGACTAAAAGAAATGAGGAACGTATCCATGAACATAGAAGAAATGAAAAAACGACAGGAGAAGATTCGTAATTTCTCCATTATCGCCCATATCGACCATGGGAAATCAACACTGGCGGACCGTATTTTGGAACAAACCCATACGGTGACGTCACGGGAAATGCAAAACCAATTATTAGACTCCATGGATCTTGAACGTGAACGAGGAATCACAATCAAATTAAATGCCGTGGAACTTAACTATACCGCCAAAGACGGCGAAACCTACATCTTCCATTTGATCGACACTCCAGGGCACGTCGATTTCACCTATGAAGTTTCCCGCAGTTTGGCTGCTTGTGAAGGCGCCGTGCTCGTCGTTGATGCAGCTCAAGGGATCGAAGCACAGACATTGGCAAACGTCTACTTGGCGTTAGACAATGATTTAGAGATCCTACCAGTCATTAATAAAATAGACTTGCCAGCTGCCGATCCTGAGCGAGTACGAACAGAGATCGAAGATGTGATCGGTATCGATGCCAGTGAAGCTGTTTTAGCAAGTGCCAAAGCAGGTATTGGGATCGAAGACATTTTGGAACAAATTGTTGAGTATGTCCCAGCTCCAGCAGGTGATATTGAAGCACCGCTAAAAGCGTTGATCTTTGACTCCGTGTACGATTCCTATCGTGGGGTGGTCTTAAACGTCCGCATCATGGACGGGATGGTCAAACCTGGAGATAAAATCAAAATGATGAGCAATGGCAAGACCTTTGATGTTACGGAAGTTGGTGTCTTTTCACCAAAAGCCATTCAACGAGATGCGTTGATGGTGGGCGATGTTGGGTATATCACTGCTGCCATCAAGACCGTTAAAGATACCCAAGTCGGGGATACGGTGACATTAGCCAACAATCCAGCAGAAGAAGCCTTAGCTGGTTATCGTCAAATGAATCCGATGGTTTATTGCGGATTGTACCCAATCGATACTTCACGCTACAACGACCTTCGAGAAGCATTGGAAAAATTACAATTGAATGATGCAGCATTGCAATTTGAACCAGAAACCTCTCAAGCATTAGGATTTGGGTTCCGTTGCGGCTTCTTAGGCCTATTACACATGGATGTCGTGCAAGAACGGCTAGAACGTGAATTTAACCTTGAGTTGATTACGACTGCACCATCCGTAATCTATCATGTCAACAAGACAGATGGCTCAATGGTGGTCGTTGATAACCCAGCAGAATTTCCTGAACCAGTCACGATTGAAAACGTACAAGAACCTTACGTCAAAGCACAAATCATGGTGCCTAATGATTACGTCGGTGCTGTAATGGAATTGTCCCAACGCAAACGGGGAGACTTTGTCACGATGGATTACTTGGATGATTATCGAGTGAACGTCGTTTATGAGATCCCACTATCGGAAATCGTCTTTGATTTCTTTGATAAATTGAAATCCAGCACCAAAGGGTACGCATCACTCGATTACGAAATGTCTGGTTACCGAACTAGCAAGCTAGTGAAGATGGACATCTTGCTGAATACTGAAAAAGTCGATGCGTTAAGCTTTATCGTTCACCGTGACTTTGCGTATGAACGCGGTAAAGCCATCGTTGAAAAACTGAAAAAACTGATCCCACGACAACAATTTGAAGTACCGATCCAAGCAGCCATCGGACAAAAAATCGTTGCGCGTTCCGACATCAAAGCCTTGCGTAAGAACGTATTGGCGAAATGTTACGGCGGTGACGTTTCTCGAAAACGCAAACTCCTAGAGAAACAAAAAGAAGGGAAGAAGCGGATGAAACAAATCGGCTCCGTCGAAGTACCGCAAGAAGCCTTCATGGCAGTTCTGAAGATGGATGAGGATGAACCGAAGAAATAATCTGTTTTGACGGATGTCAGTAAGAGGAATAAAATGAAAGTACCTTCGAGAGAAGGTGCTTTTTTTGATCAAAAAGAATAATCTAAAATGACCGAAGGGACATTCGTCGGTTGTTTAGTAGATAGTTTCAATCGATTGATGCGTGGCTTTTGATAGATTGAAGATCGGAGATGATTTGCGCATGAAGGCGTTGTATTTTAATGAATTCGGTGATTCAACTGTTTTAACATATGGGGATTTGCCTGATCCCATCATTCATGAAAATGAGCTATTGGTAGAAATGGTGTATATTGGATTGAATTATGCTGATATTTATCGGAGAAAGGGCACCTATCATATTGAATCCCGAGAGCCTCTTATTAATGGCTATGAAGGGGTAGGGAGGATTATTCAAAAAGGAACATCTGTCTCCAAGTTTCAGCTAGGGGAAACGATTCTTTTTGTGGATGTTCCTTTTGCTAATGCAGAATTGGTGGCTGTTCCTGAGGAAAATGCCATCCGTATTCCATCAGGTATACCACCTAAATTAGCAGCCAGTATTGGACTGCAAGGGTTGACAGCTGATTTTTTAGCTCATGATCTTGGCAATAATGTGAATCATAGTAAGGTCTTCGTCCATGGGATAAGTGGTGGCGTCGGACAAATTTTATCGCAACTATTGACGGCTGATGGTCTAGAAGTGTATGGCGTCACTTCTACGGAAGAAAAGCGACAACTGGCTTTAGACCAAGGAGCAAAACAAGTCTTTTTAAGAAATACAGAATGGCAAGATACCTACACTTCTTTCTTTGATACCGTTTATGATGGCATTGGGCTTACATTAGCCGAAAGTGTCGATTTGCTCAAAAATAGAGGGAAGGTTGTCTTTTTTTGCATGGCCGGCGGAAATCCGCCAGCGATCGACTTTATTCCCTTGCTATCTAAATCAAAAAGTATTTTGACAGGAGATCTCTGGGATTACTTGACAAGTTTTCAAGAGCGGGAGAGAAGAAGCTCTCGATTGTTTGACTACTTTAGCAAGGATCAAATGAAAATCAGTCAACCAACCATTTTTTCATTAGCTGACGGAAAAGCTGCCCATGATTATTTAGAATCTGGAAAAAGTATCGGTAAAATTCTGCTGCAACCATAAGAAGGTAAAAAACTAGATGTTTTTATTGCAAACGATACACCGAATGTTTGATGTTTCACTAAGGCATTTTTTATATAATCGATAGTTCTCTTATGATACATCTTTAAGGATAAAAATAAATGTAAAATGAATAGAATATTGCAAAAAAATTATAGTTTTTATCTATTCAGTGAGAATAAGATAAAACTTTGTGATACACAGTACATTTAATTTGAAAATATTTAATTACAGCAGTAAGATAAATATATCAAATACTTAAGGAGTGATATCTATGACAAACTATGAAGAAAAGGAAGCAAAAGCATTGGTAAAGATTGCAGAGGTTCTTGATAAGTTAGATGAAAATTTAGCTGAATTAGACACACTAGATGCAGATGCAAAAAAACATAGTATGAAGAAATGGATCGTTGAGAAAAAAGCGATTCATGAAATCAAAAAGATCGCACACGAAGCCGGTAAGTATGAAAAGTACGATGAAAAAGCACTACAAAAAGAAATTGATGAAGTTGAGAAGTATATGTAATTGAAGAATAATAAGAAATTGTCACCATTATTCAGCAATTGAAATCTGAACTGATAAAAGCCAGATTTCAATTGAAGATATAGAATTGACAATGATCTCAATAAGCCCATGCTCTTATGAGTGTGGGCTTATTTGTGTCAGTCACAAGAAGTAGCTCTCTGAGAATAGTTGCGTTAAAAAACATGGGCCAAAATTTACTAATTGAAGGAATATTTAAGAAGATGCCAAAATTATTTTTCTTATTTTTGAAACGGTCTCCGCAACAGAGTAATGGGAAATATCAATTTTTCTTGAACGCAATTCAGTATATTTTGGTAACCTATCCAGTGAACGCTGTAAATCAGATAGTGTTCGTTTCCCGGTGGTTATATCTCCTTCAAAGTTTTTCTGCAATTTTTCTGGCGAGGCAATTAATGAGAAGTGTTGCACGTCAATATCTTCCAATGCGATGCCGTTCAAGACTCGATCCACAATTTTTTGCTCATCCATAACCCAGCAAAAATAAATGACGTTGATCATAGAGTTATTGATAAAAGAGTTTAACAGAAAATGGATATTGTTGATCACCATATCCTTGTTTTTTTCATTGACGACAAATGGATTCATCATCCAGCACCAATCCCCGTCAAGGTAAACAGACTGCCTTGTTTGTTTGGATAGTTCTTCAGTTATAGTTGATTTACCAATTCCCATCGTACCACTGATCAATATAAGCTTTTTCATCAGACTACCGCCAGCTTTCATATAAAAAGTGTTTTTTTCTCAATCCAAAAACGTGTTTAGATTTTTAACTGTGATCCAACCATTCTCTTTCCAAAGCCCAATCTCTTCAGAACAAGCTACTTTTTCACTCGGTTCCTCATGCAAAAACAATTGAATTTTCTGTCCGTACAGTAGTTTTCGAGTCAAAGCAAAGGTTGCTTCCGCAAAGCCAGCTGCACCGATATAACCACAGATGCCATTTTTTTCTTTGTTATACAAATAAAAAATCTCGGCTTTTTCTATGTCTTTATAAAAGTCTACGAATAAGGTTGGAAACTGAGTAGAAAGATCGTCCGTGGCTTTTGGATAATTGATCACCTGATGACCGTTTTCAGTAAGTGTATTCGTTAGTTCTTCAAAATCCTTTTGAAAAGCGATACTTCCAGAAATAATTATTTTTGACATGTTGTGGCTCCTTGTCGTTGATTTACTTCATTATATCAGTAGGAAGGTGCTAAGCGAGGGAAATTTTAGGTAACTTGTATCGCCAATCTGGTAATGGGAAGAACGAAATTGTTGATTGAGTTAAAGTAATCTGTCTATGAGAGACGGGTTTGCTTAAAAGAATACGATTAAAACCACAATACGAAAAAAGTCTGTTTTTTTAGTTTTTTCATCGATTTTCTCTATTTTTTTGGGTAAAGGTTTCCTTTATTCTATACTTGTAAACGATATCAAAGTGTTTAAATGGGAATTATTTGAATGTAGTTCTGTTTATTCTAAGAGAAAAGTAGAGTGACTGTGAAGTTATGGATAGAATATTAGTTACAATACAGTAGTTGGATTTTCTTTAGAGTTAAAATAAATGAAAGAAATCGATGAAATGGGTGAATACATGGAAACAACATTTTTCATTTCGAAAAATACTTCTGTCACGTCAAAACAGCTGAAAAATGAAGTGATTGGACATGCTTGCGAGATCTTGCAACGTGACATATTAACCGTTGTGACAGATACGAGGAAGACAAATGCAATTGAATTGGTTTTACTTGATGAAAAAAATAAAACAGATGCTTTTCATATACTTTTCGTATCGCCAGATAAAGTAAAAGTGTGTGCTGAAACACCGTTAGGATTAATGTATGGGGTTCTTGAAATCTCTCATAAAATTTTAGATGTTCAACCCTTTTGGTATTTCATGGATATTCCCCCAATAAAAAAGCCATTTATTGAATGGACAGATTTTGATTTAACATTGCCTGATTTTGCAACGGACTACCGGGGCTGGTTTGTCAATGATGAGTTGTTGCTGGATCATTGGGAAGATAATGGTTCAAATGAATATGTCTGGGAACGTATTTATGAAACATTGTTACGTTTAGGCGGAAATGTTATCATCCCGGGAACAGATAAGAACAGTCATAGACATCGGGAAAATGCGCAAGCGATGGGGTTGATCTATACACATCATCATGCCGAGCCATTAGGCGCTGAGATGTTTGCTAGAAGGTATCCCGGTTTAAAGGCTTCATACGAGGAACATTTTGAGTTGTTTCAGGAATTATGGAAAAAAGCCTTACACGAGCAAAAAGGTACCAACGTCATTTACACACTCGGTTTTCGTGGACAGGGGGATTGTCCTTTTTGGGCAGAAGATCTTGATCGACAGTGGTCTGCAGCGGAAAAAGCAGCAGTGATCAACGAAATCGTTTATCTGCAATATCATATGGTTAAAGAAGTCGATCCCCATGCAGTATGTTCAATGAATATTTATGGGGAGATGACGGAATTATTTAATCTTGGCTTACTTGAGCTTCCAGATGATGTGATTGAGATTTGGGCGGATAATGGTTATGGCAAAATGGTTTCTCGTAGACAAGGGAATCACGATCCTCGAGATGAGGTGTTAACAAACACACCAAAACCAAATCAATCAAGAGGAATCTATTATCACGTTGCCTTTCATGATTTACAAGCATCTAATTTCTTGACGATCTTGCCTAATAGCCCAGAATTTGTTTCTAGAGAGTTAATGGCGGTTAGAGAAGTCAAGATGGATAAGTTTGTCTTAGTTAATACAGGCAACATAAAACCGCATATTTTGTTCTTACAAGAAATAGCGAATTTCTGGCGAGCAGATTATCAGTTACGAACCAATCAAGAGATAATTTCAGAGCATGTAACACAATACTATCAAAATCAGCAAGAAGAGATCCAAGCTGTCTATGAAGCTTACTTTGAAGCGGTTATTCGCTATGGAACACATGAGGATCAAACCGCTGGGGACGAGTTTGCCTGTTATTTGATTCGAAAAATTATTCAATCCTGGCTCAAGCAAGAAACAAAAATTCCGAGGATAGAATGGTTGACGGGTGATCAAAAAATCAAGGAGCAAGTCACAGAAATTTTCTCTATGGTAGGAGAAAAGATAGCAGCCTGGGAGAATCTATTGCTGAGATGTCAGCAGATTACATTATCCCTTCAGGATAAACATGCACAAAATGCTCGCTTTTTTAATGATATTTACCTCTCAGTAGCCGTTCAATGCAAAACATTAAAAGCACTGCTCCATTTGTTAGACGCTTATCAGATGATTGATCGGGAAGAAATGGTCTTTGTATTTGTAAAAGTTTTCGATGCATTAGAAGAAATCCATCAACTAATTCAAATACTGAAGGAAAATCCTAGTGATACATGGTATGATTTTTATGAAAATGATGGCTATACCAACCTAACATTGACAAAAGAGATGATCAAAAGTCTGTTGTCTTACATTCGCATCATTGGCGATGGTCCAGATCAAGATCAGTGGGAGAGAAAATATATTATGGATCCCACTGAATCAAGAGTTATGTTGCTTTCAAATACTAAAAAAGCGCTGACGGATGAAAAGTTAGCAAGAAAAATCAGAGCAGCCTTAAGGTATTGAAATAAGTACTTTTAAAGATGCGAATAGACCTCTTTACATTTTTTTATTTATAAAGTTGCATTTTGTTTCTAGTTGCAAATAAAAACTACGACAACACAATAGTCAAAATTATACTGCCCCAAAAAATTCGAGAATAGAAATATAGGAATAAGTGACTAAGAGGAACAAAGAAACCTACTTTTTTTGGTGTGAATATACGCTAAGCGAAGTAGGTTTTTCATAAAACAGTTTTAAAAAAGGGCAGAGTTGAAACAAACTTTCATTCAAATGATTTTTAGAAAGGGCTTGCAATTGATTGTGTCTCCGGTTACAATCAATTTGTAATTATTGATTATTTATCAATATACAAAAAAATGTACATTCATAAGGAGGAAATTTTGATGAAAAAAATAGTTATCGGCGGTCAAATCGATAAGGACGAGGTGAAAGCATTAGTCGAAACGTTTGGTGATGATCAGTTCGAGATTGTTATCAAAAGTGATTTAGATGCTGCGATGGCAGTCAAAAATAAACAAGCTGACTATTACATTGGGGCATGTAATACTGGTGGTGGGGGTGCTCTGGCAATGGCATTAGCTTTATTAGGCCATGATAACTGTGTAACTGTTTCTATGCCTGGAAAAGTGATGCCGGAATCTGAAATAAGAGAACATGTCAGTTCAGGAAAAAAAGCTTTTGGATTTACCGCTCAGCATAAAGAAGCAGTAGTACCTATCATTATGGACGAACTAAAAAAACAATAGATTATATAATTTGGGGGAAAAGAGATGGAATCGTCGAAAATTGTTGAATTAATTGCTATTGCACTTTTAGGGGGACTTTGTGCAGTGTTAGCAAATAAGGGAATCGCTGTTTTTAATGACGGATTAAGGCCAATCATTCCGGAATTTTTAGAAGGAAAAATTGGTAAGAAAGAAATTGCAGCGACAAGTTTTGCTTTAAGTTTTGGATTAGTCATTGGATTTGGCATTCCTGTTTCAATAGGTGCATCTATTCTATTAGTCCATAGTGTATTATTAATGACAGATATTATCGGATCTTGGGCACCGGAAGGCAAAATCGGAGTTATTGTTGCTGCTAGTGTAGGAGCTATTTATGGTGTTGGATTAGTTATTGGGCTCCAAGCGGTTGTTGATCTCTTTGCAATGATGCCGGTGAACTTTATGGACTCACTTTCGCAAGTAGGTGCTCCTGTAGTTATTGGTTTTAGTATTTTTCCAGCGATTGCAATCGCTAGTCAACATGGATTCAAAAAAGGTGCGATTTCATTCAGCGCTACGCTTTTAACATTGTTTGTTGTAAAACGTTTTGGTACATTTGATTTAGGAAATGGCGCGACATTAACACTTAGTGCAGAAGGAATGTCCTTACTTGTTGGGATGCTCTTCATGATTGTTTATGCCATTCAAGTGAAAAGCGATGGTAGTAACTCAAATGAGAGCCTTGTAAGTGTATTTTTAGAACGTGTGAATCGTATTAAGAAGAACTGGTTATGGTTATCCGTTACAGGGGGCTTAGTGGCGGCATCAACAAGTTTGATGATTATTGCAGGTGATCCTATTTCATTAAATTTGCTTTCAGAAGGAAAAATGAGTGAAGCTGCATTAGCTGCTTTTGCTCGCGGAATTGGCTTCATTCCCTTAGTTTTTTCAACTGCAATCGTTACAGGTGTGTATAGCCCAGCTGGCACGACTTTTGTATTTGTCGCAGGAATCTTATTGAATGGTAATCCTCTTGTTGCTTTTCTAGTGGGTGCACTGCTAATGTTTGTTGAAGTACAATTGTTGACCTTAATGGCAAAAGCCCTTGACAAATTTCCAGGCATACGCGAAATGGGTGAACATATTCGTACAGCTATGAATAAAGTATTAGAAGTTGCTCTTTTAATTGGGGGAGCGATGGCATCTGAGCAAATTGCACCAGGAATAGGTTTTTTCTGGGTCATCGGTTTGATGCTTTTGAATAGAAAAGCGAAAAAGCCAGTCGTAGAATTAGCCGTGGGTCCTATTGCTGCAATCAGTTTAGGCGTTATTGTCAACATTTTGTATTTATTGGGATTATTCGCACCAATAGTTGCAAACTAGGAGGATTGAAGTGATGTTGTTAGACGGTATAACTTATATGCACGAACATACTACGATCGATCTTTCACGTTTGAAGAAAGATGATGATACGAACTTAAATTGTTTTGATGAGACTGTTTCAGAATACAAAAAATTGTATACTAAGGGAGTTCGTAATATAGTAGACCTGACAAATATGGACATGAGAAGAAATCCCAAATATGTTCAGCAAGTATCTGAGCTATCTAAAATCAATATTGTCCAAGCAACAGGATTTTACCAAGATAAATTTTTACCCGAATTTGTGACGTCAGCTACGATTGAAGAGTTGACTGATTTTATGGTAAATGAGATAGAAAATGGAATTGCGGAAACCAGTATCAAAGCACAACTTATCGGTGAAATAGGGACAAGTAAAAACCATATGACTGAACGAGAAAGAAAAATATTTATCGCTGCTGTCCTCACTCAAAAACATTGTAATGTTCCTATATCGACTCACACAACATTGGGAACCTTTGGCCATGAACAAGTAAACTTTTTTAAAGAGCATGGGGCTGATTTAAATAAAGTGGTGATTGGACACGTGGATTTGACCGGTAATAGTGATTATATTTTAAGAATGTTAGATCAAGGGGTATATGTAGAATTTGACACGATTGGAAAAGAGAACTATCAACCAGATCTGCTAAGAATAGAGATGCTAAAAGAGATTGAAAAACGTGGTTATCAAGACAAAGTATTTCTTTCAATGGATATTACTCGAAAGTCAAATTTAGCATATCGAGGTGGAATAGGGTATTCTTATTTATTGGATACATTTGTTCCACTTGCACTTGAAAATGGTTTATCTGAGAATTTTATCGATAAAATGCTACGAGATAATCCAAGAATATTTATGAATTAGGAGCGAAATTATGGAGACATTCCCTTTAGAAAGTTTGTCGATAGAAGAAGCGACTCAAATGCAGTTTCGCTTTGTAGATGCTATAACCAGAAACTTCTCAGGTGAAGAAATTCTAACACGAGGGGATCTTGGTGTTGTAAAAGGGTTAAATCAGCCGAGGACTACTCAAAAAGTTGAAAAGGTTTTGGCAGATTTTTTTAATGCTGAGGCTGCGATGCTTGTACGCGGTTCTGGTACGAATGCCATCAGGTTAGCATTATATTCTCTTTTAGGAACTAACAAAACTTTAATGGTTCATGATGCACCAATCTATCCTACGTCAAAAGTATCGATTGAGATGTTAGGATTAAAAACAATTTTTGCTGATTATAATCATCTCGAGGAAGTCAAAGAAAAACTTTTAAATAATAAAGTAGACGGAATATTGATTCAAGTAACAAGACAAAAATTTGATGATTCCTATGATTTAAAATCATTGATTGCCTTTATCCGAGCGTTTGATAAAACTATCCAGATCATTACTGATGATAATTATTCGGCTCTAAAAACTAAGGGGTTAGGTTCCGAATTCGGTGCCAATCTATCTTGTTTCTCTACGTTCAAATTGCTTGGTCCTGAAGGTATTGGTTGTATTGTTGGTGAAAAAAAAGCGATTCAACGCCTGAAGAATGACAACTATTCTGGTGGTGGGCAGGTTCAAGGTCATGAAGCAATAGACGTTTTAAAAGGATTGATCTATGCACCGGTCTCATTGGCTATATCAGCAAAAGTAAGTGAAGAGGTTTGTGGTCGAATCAATCAACAAGAAATTGGAGGGATTGAAAAAGCATTTCTAATCAATGCTCAGTCGAAGGTAATTGTCGTCAAATTAAAAAAGCCAATTGCAAAAAAAGTCATTGAACAAGCTACAAGTTTTGGTGCCTTACCCAATCCAGTAGGAGCAGAATCAAAATATGAGTTCTCTCCACTTGTCTATCGGGTTTCTGGCACATTTAGAGCAGCTGATCCAGATGCTGAACAATTCATGATTCGTATAAATCCCAATCGATCAGGTGCAGACACGATCATGCGGATTTTAAAACAGGCAATGGATGTTGTTGAAAAAGAGGTGTGAGTCTATGGGAGAAGAATTTTTAAAGAAAAAAGGAATCATAGTTAACTACTTAGCATCAGATCTTTTACAAAAGAAAAAGGGCGATCGAGTTCAGAGTGTTACGGAATATCAAAAGAAATATAAAGTAGCCAGAGGGACTGTTCAAAATGCTTGGAGTTTTTTAAAAGAGATTGATGCAATAAAAGTTAAAAGTCACGGTCACATGGGTACATTTATAGAAGAAATTAATTATAATATTTTGCAAGAATATGCGTTATCAGATACGATTCTCGGTACAATGACCTTACCATATTCACGTCTATATGAGGGATTAGCAACAGGAATATATGAAGCCTTCAAAGAAAATAAAATTAAATTAAATCTTGCATATATTCGAGGATCAAAAGAGCGTGTTCGATCAATCTTGAATAAAACGTATCGTTTTGCAATTGTTTCAAAATTTGCGGCAAATCAAGCAATAAAAAATGGAGAACCGATTGAAATCACATTGGACTTTGGACAACATACTTATCTTAGTGAGCATGTGTTGCTATTTAGGGACAAGAAAAAAAAGTCAATTGAAAAAGGGATGAAGATTGCTATTGACTATAGTTCCATTGACCAACAATTATTAACGAAAGCAGTCGTTAATGAGACACAAGTTGAATTTGTTGAAATGCAAGGGCATCAAATCGTATCTTCTTTACAAAATGGTAGTATTGATGCTGGGATCTGGAATTTTGATGAAATTAGAGATAAAAACCATCAAGGGCTCTATGCTGTTCCATTAGAAGGAAGTGAAATGGAGCAAGAAATGAGTACTTCCGTTATCATTACCCATACGGAAGAAACGTCTATGAAAGCATTCTTCCAAAAAAGCGTAGATAAAGAAAAAATTCTTGCTATTCAAAAAGAGGTTTGTGAAGGGCGTTTAATTCCTCAGTATTGATTTCATTTATAGCTGTATACCAAGGCAGGCAATCAGGAAACCTAGTTTCTTATCCATTGCTTGATAGAATATGTTTTTGTGTTTTGAGTGAAATAGGGGGATTAGATGATTAGAGAAAAATTAGCAATATTACTAAGTTCAAAAGTAATCGATGAAAATACTTATGAGTATGTTTTGCACGTATTAGATTATTTACTACAGCAAAAAATTATTGATAATGATAAAAAAGCGGATGTCTTTTTGACTCATCTAGCGATGGCAGACCAACGACGAAAGCAAAATGAGACGATAAATGACCTCGAATCTTTTATCAGTCAGGAAATCCAATCTGATCCAAAATTTCTTCACTCGAAAGAATTATGGCAGGATCTTCAAAGAATGACAAAAGGAAAGCAATTTGCTGAAGCTGAGCTTGATTACTTTTATCTTCATATCATCAATATGTTGAGGGAGGAATAACATGTTTTTGAATGTTACCATCCAAAGAAATCAAAAATTGGTTGACGCTGCAATCTCTCTCCATAAAGAAGGAAAAATACTTCCAGATACCTATGTCTTGGATCTTGATATGATTGAAAAAAATGCTGCAAGCTTAGCAGAAGATGCCAAGACACATGGAATAAACTTGTTTTATATGACTAAGCAATTTGGCCGCAACCCATTAGTTGCACAAAAGATACATGATTCGGGAATCAAAAAAGCGGTGGTCGTGGATTATAAAGAAGCATTGATTCTTATGGAACAAAATCTACCATTAGGAAATGTGGGTCATTTAGTTCAAATACCACGGAATCTTTTAACTAGAATCATGAATTACGGAACTGATTATATCACGGTTTATTCTTTGGAGGCGTTACAACAAATCATTCAAGCAGCTGAAGAGCTTACTATAAAACAAAAGATTCTAGTAAAAATCATTGAATCTGATGATCAGATTTACGAGGGGCAATTTGGTGGATTTCATTTAAACGAGTTATCTTCAATTGTTGAATTAGTTAGACAAACAGACCATGTGACCATTGAAGGTGTGACCTCTTTTCCTTGTTTCTTATTTGATGGGGAATCGAAGTTATTACCTACCAATAATGTGAAAACGATCCAGCAAGCGAAAAAAAATTTTGAAGAGTTAGGGATCGTAATAAAAGAAGTGAATATTCCGTCAGCAACTTGTCACGAAACTATTCCTTTCATAAAAAAAATTGGGGGAACACAAGGCGAACCCGGACATGCACTTACTGGAACTACACCATTACATTCAAAGATGATGTTACCGGAACATCCAGCTATGGTTTATGTGAGCGAAATATCGCATAACTTAGATAAACATGCTTATTTTTATGGTGGTGGATATTATCGACGTGGACATCTTGACTCGGCCCTGATTGTAAGTTCGGAATCAGTTAAAAAAGACCGAGTTCGACCTTTTAGCAATGAAAATATTGATTATTATCTTTCAACAGAATCCACCCACCCTGTGGGAGCTACCGTTATCGCTGCATTTCGAACACAAATTTTTGTTACTAGAAGTGATGTAGCAGTTGTTTCAGGTATTCAAAATGGCTCGCCAAAAGTCGAAGGTATATATGATAGCCTTGGAAATATAGTTAGAAGGTGAAAAAATGGGGAAATTTGTTGTTATCGTTTTAGATAGTTTTGGCGTTGGCGCAATGGATGATGTTAAGGAGGTTCGACCTAGAGATCTAGGAAGCAACACTGCTGCACATATCATTGCCTCCAATCCGTCAATTAATATACCAACGTTGGAAAGCTTAGGTTTGATGAATGCTCTTGGTTTTGAGATAAAAAATCATAAATTTTCACCGACAGCAAATTATGGCACAGCTGACCTAGCACACTATGGAGCCGACTCATTCTTAGGACATCAAGAAATTATGGGCACAACACCTAAGATTCCATTGATTCAACCATTCAATCAAAAAATCGATGAAGTCGAAGCTAATCTGATAAAGTATGGTCATCAAGTTCGAAGAGTGGGTGAAAGCGGGACACAGATTTTAGTTGTAGATGAACTTGCAACGGTCGGTGATAACTTGGAAACAGATTATGGACAAGTTTATAATGTTTCAGCTTGTCTGGATTTGATCTCCTTTAATGACTTGGCAAAAATTGGGCATGTTGTAAGGGAAGTGGTTGAGGTTTCTAGAGTCATTACTTTTGGTGGTGAAAACATAACATTAAAAGACTTACTCGGAGCAAGAAAAACAAGGAATGGAGAAATTGCAGGAGTAGATGCTCCACAATCTGGCGTATATAATACTGGTTATCAAGTCGTTCATCTTGGATATGGTATTAATAAAAATGTTCAAACTCCCACAATCTTAGATCATGCAAATATCCCAGTTTCTTTTTTGGGCAAAGTCGCTGATATTATCCAGACGGATAGTAAACGCTTATTTCCAGGAGTTGATACAAATCGTCTTTTTGATGATTTGATCAATGAAGTGAAAACGCTTGATCATGGTTTTTTTGCGCTGAATATTCAAGAAACTGATTTGGCTGGTCATGCGGAAGATGTAAATCGTTATTCTGATCGTTTAGAAATTAGTGATAAACGAATCAAAGAATTGCTTCCATCCTTAAAAAGGGGGGATATCCTAATTGTTATGGCAGACCATGGGAACGATCCCACGATAGGGCACAGCAATCACACTCGAGAAAAGGTTCCCATATTGCTTTATAGTCCAGGTATCCATAATAAATATTTAGGAAATAGACAAACCCTTGCAGATGTTGGCGCAACTGTAGCAGATTACTTTAACGTTTCGCCTCCTCAAAATGGTCAGTCATTTTTGCCAGAATTATTTATTAATTAAATGTAATGGCTCGATTAATGGTAGTAAAACCAAAATCGAGCCTTTTAAGGAGTTTATAACATGGAGCAGAATAAAGTTCAAGAGTATTCCAAGCGAACAAGTTTAGCAATGGCAAATTTTTACAACTCCGTCATTAAAGTATTTCCCAATTGCATAGAGAAAATCAGTTCCTCTTCTGGATATTATATTGGACTGAAAGATTCTATAGTTTTCACATCTTTCTTTATAGATTTTTTGGAGAAAAATGGCTTCCATCTTCACACGATTGACAAAGCAAGTCATAAAGGAAGAGGGATAGATATAGATTTAAGAAATCCAATTACTGGTGGTGTAATGACTGGTTCATCGAGTGGAACAGCTGTGAACGTTTTTTTAGGTATTAATGATGTTGGAATCGGTACGGACGGAGGTGGTTCAGTTTTAGCTCCAGCAGCAGCTTTAAACTTAGTTGGTTATATCCATCCGGAAGTGGGGAAGAAAATGCTCAGTTTAGAAAAAATGGTAAAATCTTCAACAGATGGCATATCTTTCACACCATCCATCGGACTTATTAGTCGTGAGATAGATCTCATAAAGCAATTAGCACAAATCCTTACTGATCATAAGGACCAAGAAAAGACAGTAACTGTTGCTGTAGACTCAGAAATAAATAAGAATCTTTTATCAGTAGACATGGAGACTATGAAAATAATTACGAAGGATTTTTCCTATAAGTATCAAGAAAGTCGTAAAAAATTAATTGATGAAGTAGAACGATTGTTTTTAGATGTAGATATAATTATTTCGAAAGAAGGACCAATTGACATTTACGGTATTGGTGAAACACTCATCGGACATTTTGATGATCAGACGCGAGAAAATCAAGTTGCTGGTAAAAAAGGATTTATCAGAGTTGTCAATATGTGTAATGCTATCGGGTTGATCGTTCCAACTACAAGTCTAGCTACTGGGTACTTAATAATCGGAAAGCCTCAATCAGGAATTGAGCAACAAATGTTTCATTTAGCAAAAAAACTTATCGCCAAAGAAGATAGATTGTTGAAGAATTATTTTCTCGATCATCATTCTTATTTTGACGATGGATATAATTTGTAAAACGAATATCTTTGAAATTATAGCAACGAGTCGAAATCCAATAAGATTTAGTCAAACCATTGACATTTATTTGTCTTTGGTTTTTTTCGTTCAAAATGTGTTGACTGATGAAATAGAAAATATTAAGGTTAAAATAGCTTTTTATACAAAATATAAAGATGAAAGTTTTGAAATGTGATTAAAATGCTTTAGTTTATCTTTAACTTTAACTAAAAAATAGACTTAAATACATTAAACTTTTTGTAGAAAGTAGTGATGTTTAAGTTTATCTATGAAAATCATAAGGAGCATCTTTTGAAAAACACCTTTCTCTTTTACCTAAAATTAGAAACAAACAGCCTAAAGCATCGCTTTATAGTAGTATTCTTGCTGTTATTGCCGCTATTTTTTGTTTTCATTCAAAAAAATGTGACAGAAACGGTTGCAGATATTGCTCAGGCACGACTATCATCTATCGATATCGCCTTGCAAAGTTATCAAAAAATTGATTTGACCGATGTCGAGAATACCGATGAGCGTTACCTTAGTCTTATCGATCAATCCAACGCTTTAGCAACCATGACACAATCTGCTATGTTAGAAAATCGCCAACGGTATCTGTTTGCCAGCATAGATTATGGTGAAAAAATGGGAACTTTCTATGAGCAGTATGCCGCTGAAAGTGACCGATCCTTGTTTCCAAAACAGTCAACAGTGGTTCAAGAAACAAGTGAGTTCACACAAGTACTTGCCAAAAACAAAGAATTTCATTGGAATCAGCAAGGATTCAGTGACTACTGGAAAACCGTTTTTTTACTCTATGGCGCACTACTTTTTTATTTGACTGTTTTCTGGTCAGCAGATCTTTTTCTTTCAGAAGTGAAACGACCGCAGTTTTCCAACAGCGTACCTTTTAGAAAACGAGACCGAATTTTTATTCCTATCATCATTCGACTGGTAATTTGCACCATAGGGACCAGCTTGTTTTTGATCAGTGCTGTTTTTTGTTCTTTCTTTTTTGATCATGTTGATTTTTCATATCCTTTTGCCTATTGGTTGCGGGAAATTCAAGCAGTTGAATTTCTTCTCTTTTTGCTCTTGTATTTTCTGATGACGATTGTCATCACTGGCTTTGCCATTTGTTTGACCTCGTTCATTTTTACTGTAACGAAAGACGTCTTACAAACCTGCTTACTTGCTAGTTTACTTGGGGCATTACCGCTGATTGTTCCTAGTCGGATCTGGCTGCTTACACCGTTTCAATTTCTGAATGTCTTCCAGCTGCTTCAAGGAGACTATGCTTTTGCCAGTGATTGGTCATTCTATTCTTTCTATTTCGCTCTGATCCTCTTGCTCATCTATACGGTCGCTCTTTTTTGGTTGACCACACAACGAGTGAAAGGGGGATTAAGGAAATGACTATCTGGATGTTCGAATTAAAGCGACAGTTTCGCCAAAAAAGAACGTATGTCTCTTTTTTCCTGCTTTTCTTCTTAGGTGTCTACTATACATTGCAGGTCGCATCCACTTTCGAGCCGATCGATAAAATCAATCGACCTGTTATCAACACCAGAATTGCGGAAAGACAGACATTTCTAGAAAATACTACTGTGGATGAAAATACTCACTTTTATGTTCATTATGCGCTGAGTGTATTTCCGATTTGGAACAAATGGGATCAAATGCGATTAGCAGCGATCGATGATCATGATTGGCGGCAATACGCTGAAGCCACGAGTGAATGGTATCGATTTTCTGACGAGCAGCTATTCGCAAACGATATTGGGGTTCTACGTTACGACATTCCTTATTATTTAAACAATAATCCGAATGCAAAAATCGATGGACATTACGACTATCAAAAAAATATCTTGAAATATCAGGAATTTGCCCGCTATGAGGGGGAGGTGACAGCACAAGCCTTGGAGGAAAAAACGGCTTTGCAGGCCTTGCTCAGAAGCAGTGAAACGATCTTGCCAATGGCTTTGCTTTTCTTTTTCATTTTAGGAATTAGTGATAGTTTTACACGGGACCAAAAACATGAGACACTGCTTGCGACATTTCCATTGCGCAAGTCCCGCAGATTTTTAGCCAAAGCTGCAGCTGGGTTAGCGTATGGGCTCAGCTTGCTTTTACCAGTCATGGCTTGCGTTTTTCTCTATAGCTTTACCCATGAAGTTGGGCGCTTAGATTATCCAGTGGCGGTTTATTGGACAAGTGGTATCGAAGTGAATTTTGGTTTATCGACGTTGGGAAGCGTGTTGCTTCGTTGCCTTGCTCTCTATGTGTTGTTCCTGATTCTTGGTTTTCTATTTGCGTTTTTACTAAATAAGTGGTTTTCTTCTCAGATTATTAGTGCGATGTTTTCATTGCTGCTGCTTGTTTCCAGTAATTTTTATCTGGTTCGAGGTGGCGGAGCATACAATAGCTGACATTTTTTCCCCACTTCTTTTGTTAGTATTGGGAAGGTCGTATTGGGGAGAAGCTGGTTTGATTATTATGATCCTCGGATGCGTTTTGATTTCGGAGTCAGGGTCTTATTAGCCTGGATCGTTCGTTTAACGGGTTTGCTTCTGCTTACCTATCTGATTGAAGGGAGACGAAAAAAATGTTGAGCATTCAGAATTTATCCGTCAATTTTGGAGATAAGCAGATCCTAAAAAATATTTCCTTTGAATTGCCAGAAAAGGCGATTATTGGTTTAGTAGCGCCAAATGGTACTGGCAAGACCACAATGATGAAAGCAATCCTGGGACAAGTACCGTGCTTTTCTGGTGAGATAACATTAAACGGCGAAGATTTCACTTCGCTAAAGAAAAAAAGCCGTTTATTAGAAAATGTATCTCTATTACCAGATCAAAGTGAATTGTTTGAGGAATTTACCGGTATTGAACATCTTGAGCTATACAAAAGTATTTGGAAGTCATCAAAGAAGGTTGAAACGATCATTGCTCTGCTACAAATGGAAGATTATGCAAAAAACCGCGTAGTGACCTATTCATTAGGCATGCGTCAGCGGCTCTGTTTTGCGATGCAAGTAATCGGGGATACGTCATATATGTTCATGGATGAAGTGATGAACGGACTGGATCCTACCAATGTTTTATTGGTTTCGACTATTTTGCAGCAGCTGGCTGCAGAAGGAAAAGCGATCATGGTTTCTTCTCATATTTTGTATAATTTGGAGGAGATCTCTCAGCAGATCTTATTTCTGAAAGATGGGGTTATGTTTGAATACAATGATCCTAAAAAATCATTGATGGAAAAATATCAGGAGATTTATGTGAAGGACCAATAATAAAAGGACAACCGGCAATTAAAAAGAGAGAAGCAAAAGACAACTCTTTTTTGCTCTCTCTTTATTCATTTTGTTCTTCGAAAAATGAAAAACATATCCAACTATTCGGTTCTGGGGATGTTGAAATCCGCAAAACTTTTTAATAGTAACTTTGAATCATTAAGAACGGATGATTTAGTAAGGATTTCCCGATGAGTCGGTATCGATCACAGCGCCTTCAGGTGTTACTCGGAAAAATCCTATTGTCCCCGATCCGCCTTGATTACGAATCGAAATGCTTGTACCCCGGAAAAGATAATCAGCACCAACCATCCCGAAAAATGCGAATGTATAATCGTCATTTTTCATTTCTGGTCTAGCGGCATACAGCATTTCTAATGCTTGATCTTCCATAGAAAGCGTAGCGTCAGCATTCGCTTGTGTATTTGAATCAGTCGCAATATCTGATGATTGGATTTGTGTGTTCTGTGTAACAGATGATTGGCTGGGAATTGTTCCAGTTGTTGTTTCAGCTATTGATTCATTTGTAGAAGAGGAACTGGAAAGAGTACTTTCACTTGTAAGCGAAGTGCGAGTAGTGCTTTCTTTGGTTGATACACTATCCGAGGTACCTGTGCTACAAGCTGCAAGACCCAACATTGAACATAAAAAATAGGCAATAAATATTTTTTTCATGTATTTTCTCCTTTTAAGTAAAATTATACCAACTTATTTCTTTTATCTTAATAATACATCTATCTCATTCTAATTACTAGTAAATAGAATGAAGAATCTCAGATTTTTTTTACTATGTCTCATTTGCTTAAACAGTATTCTCGCTTCCTCAGGTTTCACAAAGGAAATGATTATCGAGCTCTTTAGACGAAAAAGAGACCATTACAGATCGAAGTGATCTCTTTTTTTATTCATTTCGTTTCAGTTCTAAAACCATATTAAACCAAGGGACATTTGCGTGCTGTGAAGCAGAAAGACCTTCTAAACTAAAACCGTGTTTTTTGTAGAAAGGGATCAATGGCTCCAAACAGGTCAATGTAATTCCAGTTCTTTGCTGCTCCTTACACTGCAGGATAAGTTGCTTCAAAAGTTTTCCACCAACCTTCAACTGTCGATACTCGGGTGCAACAGCTAAACTAAGAATGCTTTGATAACCGCCAGAAGGAGGATTTAGACTGGTTTTTTCGAATAGTTCATCATATAAATACCGCTCCTGGATAATCGGTCCAACAACATAGCCAATCGGTTGATCGTCGTTATTGATTGCAACCAAAAAACTATCTTTAATGATTGAAATACGCTCTTTCATCGCTTTTTCTGATGCTGCCTCATCTACCGTAAAACTAGCTCGCTCAATTTCCATTATAGACTTAAGGTCTTGTAATAGCGGGGGGCGAAAAGAAATGTTCATGTGTGCTTCTCCTTAATTTTCCTAATAGACGGACTGATTGCTTATCAAAAAACTCACATTCAAACATATAGCAGAAACGAAAGCGCTGGTTCATCTTGTCTAGTCGCTATATTTTATCAGAATAGACGTTTTTCTACTTAAATCAGCTGTTGATAATTCGCATCGATCGTTTCTATTAAATGGGTGATATGGGCAACGACCGCTTTTTGAGCAGCACTGCCATCATTTGCTTTCAGCGCTGCCAATATCTGCTGATGTTCTTGGATCGATTGCTCAATTCGTCCGGGAACGAGATTCGTTCGAAGCTGCAATCGCTGCAATTGTGTTTTGATTTGTTTGACTAAGGCAACTGCCTCCTGATTCTCTGAGGCACGATAAATAATTTCATGAAACTGCTGATTGCATTGTGAATACCCATTCAGATTATTGGAGGCAGCAAATTCCTTCATTTGCTCAATCAGATCTTCAAGTGCTTTGATATCGGAGGTAGAAATCGTCTTGGCGGTCCGACGCAAAATCGCACCTTCTAGAACCTCCCGAATTTCCAAATAATTCTTGATTTCCTGCAATTCAAAGGCTTTAATTTTTGCTCCTTTGTTTGGTTCCAAAATAACTAGATTCTCTTGTTCAAGCTTAAGCAACGCTTTTTTTATGGTATTACGGCTGGCACCAATACTTTGTGCTAAATCGTTCTCAATTAATTTCTGAGAAGGATGAAAACGTCCATCCATGATGCGCGTTTTTATATATTCATAGGCTTTATCAACGGGTAATGCTGCTTTTTGTTCCATCTCTTCACCTGCTTTTTTTATTGTTGATAAATGTTGTTCAACAATCTTCTAGACTTACTATACAGGGATTTTCCGTTGTATGTCAATGATTTCCTCTAGGGGGAACAAAAATGGATCAAAAAAAGAATCACCAAAAGCTGTTGACAAAGAAAAGAGTGAATTGTAGAATGAAATTGTTCAACAATAATGATTAACGTTATTCGTTGTTGGATCGTTGCTAGCAAGAAGAAAAACCGTTGTTTTATTTTTTAGACTTTTGTAATCGCTTACTGTCCGGAGGTAAGAAGGTTGGTACTAGAAATAGAACACAAAACTATTAAATAATGAGGTGGAAAAATGAAACAGAAAATGAGTCATGAAATTGCACACTTAAGTCATGTAGAACTGTTGACACCGAAGTTATCCGAAAGCACCAAATTCTTTATTGATGTATTAGGAATGGAAGAAGTCTATCAAAAAGACAACTCTGTCTATTTACGTTGTTGGGGTGACTATGAGCTTTATTCTGTCATTTTGACTGCTTCAAATACTGCTGGAATCAAGCACACAGCGTATCGAACGACTAGTCCAGAAGCGTTAGAAAGACGAGCGAATGCCTTAGAAAGAGCTGGTTTTGGTGTTGGCTGGATCGAAGGGGATTATGGTCATGGTCGAGCATACCGTTTTAAAGGTCCCGATGGACATCTCCACGAGCTCTACTACGAAACAGTAAAATATGTTGCGCCACCTGAACTTAAGCCTTGTTTGAAAAATCAACCGCAGAAATTTACTGGTCGGGGAGCAGCTGTAAAACACTTAGACCACATCAATTTCTTGTCCTCAAACCCACCGGCTGATGGCGACATGATGGAAGAGTTACTTGGAATGCGTCTCACGGAACAGATCAAATTTAAAGACGGATCACGTCAAGCTGTCTGGTACAGTCCAAATAACAAGTCTTATGAGGTTGTTTTCACAAAAGATGCAACCGCTTCAAAAGGACGTTTCCATCATATTGCAATGGCGGTCGATTCGTTTGCTGAGATCGCACGTGCGGCTGATATTTTCTGTGAGAATGACATTCACATCGAATTTGCACCAAGTAAGCATGCGATCAATCAAACGTATTTTGTTTATTGTTATGAACCAGGTGGAAATCGCATCGAGATCGCCGCAGGAGGATATTTAGTATTGCAACCGGACTGGGAAGTCATCTCATGGGACGAAGAGGAACGTGCTCGTGGACAGGCTTGGGGCAATAAAACTGTTTCGACCTTCCATACGTACGGCACACCTCATGTTGAGGAATAATCCTTATAAATAAAAGCAGCATTTCCACAGAGAACATAGAAAAGAGGAATAAAATTGGAAGCATCATTGATCAATGAAAAGACACGCCTATTAGTTGTTAGTGCCCATGCCGGAGACTTTATTTGGCGCAGTGGCGGAACGATCGCCAAATACATCAAGTATGGCGCGCACGTCTCACTGGTTGTTTTGAGCTATGGCGCTCGAGGTGAGTCAAACGACTTATGGAATGAACCAGGTCAAACGCTGGAGCAGGTCAAATCAGTTCGGCGTTCAGAAATTATGAAAGCGGCAAAACATTTAGGGGTTACGGATTATGAGCTATGGGATTTGCAAGACTATCATATGTCGGTAGGCGAAGCCGAAATGGATCGAATGGTTCGTAAGATGCGCGACGTTCAACCACATATCATTTTGACCCATGGACCAAAAGATGCGTTTAATCCTGATCATGAACTTGTTTCTAACTTTGTTTTTGAGGCGAGCGTTTTGTCCACCTCAAACGGTATCCAGATCGATGACACAAAACGATGCAAGCAAAGTCGGCTTTTCGGGTTTGAACCACACCAATCAGAGATCAGTGGCTTTCAACCAGAAGTAATCATTGATATTACTGAAACCTATGAGCAAAAACAAGCAGCAATGAACTGCTTCAAAGCACAGGAACATTTGATCAACTATTACAGTGCCAAAGCTTTGCTGCGGGGCAATCAGGCAAGACGTTGTTCAGGAAATAACGACTATCAATATGCAGAAGCATTCACACGTTTCTTTCCATATGTAGGAGGTGCGTTTAACTAATGAATAAATATATTTTAAAAAATATCTACCGCCCATCAGAAGATACGTTAAAGGACTATCGGAAATATGATGTTTCCACTGTCTATGAAGCACAGGACAAAACTGGCCTGATGTTGCCTTATATGCGACCATTGATCGAAGGTCAGCAAATCGTAGGGCCTGCGGTGACAGTCATCTGTCCACCAGGGGATAATCTTATGGTTCATGCAGCGATCGAGGTTTGTCAGCCAGGAGATATTTTAGTGATCACGACGACCAGCGGCGAATATGTCGGCGGTATGATCGGCGAATTGATCGTTACTGCTTTGATGAAACGCGGTATACAAGGAGTGGTGATCGATTCTGCTGCTCGGGATGTTGCGCAAATTCGTAAACTAGGTTTTCCAGTATGGACAAGAGCGATTTACTCCAAAGGAACGTTCAAAAATAAAGGTGGTTGGGTCAATGCACCGTCAGCTTGTGCTGGACAAGTCGTGCGGGGCGGTGATTTGATCATGGCTGACGATGATGGGGTAGTCGTCGTTCAAAAAGAAAACCTAGCGGCAACTTTAGCAAGCGCAGAAAAAAGAATGCGAAAAGAAGCAACGGTCAAAGAGCAAATTGCGGCAGGTATCTTAAGTATGGATTTCCATAATTTGCGTGGGCGTTTATCAGAGCAAGGGGTCGTTTATCTTGACCAAGTCGATGATGAAATCAAGTAGGTGATAACCATGACAAAAAGACTAGTGATTCAAATCAACGGTTCTGCGCATGAAAATCCAATACCAACAGCAGTTAAAATTGGAAATATGGTCTATACTTCTGCACTTATGGGTACCGATCCTTCTTCGGGACAAATGCCAGAAACTGTAGAAGAAGAAGTCGCACAACTATTTACCTATATCCTTGAGATTATGGAAAAAGCAGGTGGGAGTAGCGAAAATATTGCCCATCTCAGCGTATCAGTGACAGATCGATCATACAAAGAAATTGTAAACAAAGAATGGCTAAAACTATTCCCTGACCCTGATAATCGACCTGCAAGGCATACCACCGTTCATTCATTGAAACCGGGGGTTCACGTTCAAGTGGAGATGGTCGCTGTTCTTTGATATTAAGTGAAAGTAGGGGAAACCAAGCATGCCCACAGGAGTACTAATTAATGTTTCATCTGTTATCGTTGGAGGAATCGTCGGCGGGATAGCAGGAAAAAAGCTAAGTGCAGAATTTAAGACCCAGATTACCTTAATCTTTGGGGTTTGTTCAATGTCGATGTGGATTTTTACTTTAGGTTTAATGCAGAATATGCCAGCCGTGGTCTTTGCGGTGGTGATTGGAACAGGGTTAGGATTGGTTTTGAAATTAGGTAAGTGGATCAATCATGGTGCCTCTTTGATGGAGAAACCAATTGCTGCTATGGCAAAGAGCAAAGAAAGCACACTATCACAAGAAGAGTTTGTCTCCGCGTTAACTACAGCGATCGTTTTATTTTGTGCCAGTGGAACCGGCATATATGGTTCTTTAGATGCTGGGATGACAGGGGATAACACTATATTGATCTCAAAATCGATTCTGGACCTTTTCACTGCTGCGATTTTTGCTGCAAATTTAGGTTATGTGGTTTCGATCATCGCTCTACCGCAATTTATTATCTTTTTCCTGTTGTTTTTGGGGGCGAAACAGATTTTACCTTTGACAACGCCAGAAATGATCAACGATTTTCGAGCGGCGGGGGCATTTCTTATGATCGCTACTGGATTTCGGATGATGAAAGTCAAAGAATTCCCAGTAGCAGATATGATCCCAGCAATGATTTTAGCGATGCCTATCAGTCATCTTTGGACCAACTTCATTGTTCCACTGATCTAATGGTCCTTGTTAGAAATAACTGATTCGGGTGATCGTTTTTACTAAAAAGTACAGTGAGGCATATTTTTGCCCATTGTACTTTTTTCTACTTAAAAGGATCGTTTGGACAATTAAAGGAGCGTTAGTTAAATATAACTGAAGAAAGTTTGCATAACGCTTCTTTCGTTCAGTTCTTGTCAAATGAATAGCGATTTCAGCTTTTCCAAATAGTCTAGAGGGATCGGGGTTCTGGTGAGATGAAAAAAAACTCGCAAAGCTTCTTGTCTTGCTAAAGACACTGATTCTCTGTACGAATCAGTGTTCGCTCTATTTTAAAGAAGGGAATTAGGAATAAAACGGCATCTAAAAAAGAGGAAGCTTATAAGAAAAAGTCAAATTAATGATAATAAATCGCAATTCTTCATTTTATTCTAACAAAATGACAATTTTCTTAGGTATTCATCACAAATCTATCACATTTCCAAGCTAAAGTTTGTTATTATCTGAAAATTTTCATCATTCAGATAAAAGCTTCTTCATTATGAGCAAATTTTTTATAGTTAGTTGATAGAAAACAGGACGAGCGTATGTGTTTTCGATCCAAGTTACACGCCAATGCGTCTAATTTCTATATTTGCTGGTATGAAGAAGAGCGCAAAAAAAAATCCTTAAGTTACAGGGGACGAAATGGAGGATAACATGAAAAAAAGGAAAACAAGCTGGGCTCTCGTATTGTTAACAAGTCTGATGGTATTAGGTGCTTGTGGTAGTGGAGGCCAAGACCCAACAGATAGTTCGGGAGGGAATGTGTCAGGGGGAGCTAGTTCTGATCCTAATGTATTAGTGGTCGCATCAGGTGCGGATCCAGTGACATTAGATATCCATCAAACGAACGACCAAGCAACTACCAGGGTAGCAAGACAGATTTATGAAACACTGATCAAACAGACGAACGATCTTGAGTTAGTGCCAGGGTTAGCAACAGAGTGGGAAGAAATTGAAGAGAACCTTTATGAGTTCAAGTTGCGAGAAGATGTTGTCTTTCATAATGGGGAAGCGATGACAGCTTCTGATGTTGCCTACACCCTTCGACGGGCGGTTGACTCACCTTCGATCAGTCATATCATTGGTTCGATCGATCCTGATACGATCGAAGTGATCGATGATCATACGATCCTTATCGGGACAAATGGTGCCTTCGGGCCTTTCTTGACTCATTTAGCACATCCTGCGGTTGGAATTTTGAGTGAGAAAGCTGTGGAAGAAGCTGGTGAAGATTATGGTATCAGCAGCGTTGTGGGAACGGGTCCCTTTGAATTTGTTGAATGGGCAACCGGTAGTCACGTGACGTTAGATCGATTTGACGATCACTGGGATGAGCCAGCGGGAATGGAAAGAATTGAGTTTCGGACAATTACAGATTCAAGTGTTCGTTTGATTGAACTAGAGTCAGGAACCGTCGATATTGTTTATGATATCGCTCCTTCTGATAATGAAAAGGTTGAAGAAAACGATGAATTGACTTTATTAGCGACAGAAAATTTAGGAACGGAATACTTAGGTTTCAACGTTCGAAATGATACACCGTTGCAAGAAGTAGGGGTACGTCGCGCGATTGCCCATGCTATCGATGTCGAATCGATTATCCAAACGGTTCATATGGGGATCGGGACTCAAATGAGTGGACCGATCAACGAATTGGTTTTTGGATATAATGAAAACTTGGAAGCTACTCCTTATGACGTTGAATTAGCAAAAGAACTATTAGCAGAAGCTGGTTATCCAGATGGCGGGTTCTCCCTTTCGTTGTACGTCGGTGATAACAATCAAGAACGAATCCGTGTCTCGCAGGTTGTTTCCGCTGCTTTAGAAGAATTAGGTATCACTGTTGAGGTCAACCAAATGGAGTGGGGAGCATTTTTAGATGCTGCAGCAGCTGGTGAACCAGATATGTTCTTACTAGGTTGGACAACGATCACAACAGATGCTGACTATGGATTGTATCCACTGTTCCATTCAAGTAGCTTTGGCGAAGCTGGAAATCGTACGTTCTATCATAATGAACGGGTAGATGAATTACTTGATGCAGCTCGTAGCACTTCTGACCAAGAGGAACGCTTGGCCTATTATCACGAGGCGCAAGAGATTATCAATGATGAGATGCCTTGGGTTTACTTACAAACCAGAGAAAATGTTTCAGGTATCCGCAACTGGGTGCAAGGGTTCGAACATCATCCAACAGGAAGTTACTTCTTAGATACGGTGTCAAAAAACTAAATTGGATTGAGAGTATAAAATAAAGAGCCGCAATGGCTCTTTATTTTGAGGAGATGAATAGATGTTCCAATATATTGTAAAACGAATTCTGTGGTTGTTTCCTATCCTGCTAGGCGTCTCTTTTATTGTATTTACGATTATGTATCTATCACCTGGAGACCCTGTAACGATGGTGTTGGGGGAAGGAGCGACTCCTGAACAATATGAGGCCATGCGTGTGCAAATGGGGCTTGACCGTAGTTTTATCGAACAATTTTTTCATTATATAAAAAATGTTGTTGTCGAATTTGATCTTGGGAGATCGTATGTTTCTGGCCGGGTGGTCATGGATGAAATCCTAGTCCGTTTGCCCAACACAATCAAATTATCAGTATGGAGTGTGTTATTTGCCTCGCTGATTGGTATTCCACTGGGAGTGATCTCTGCTTCGAGACCTTATTCCAAGGTTGATAATTTCGTGATGTTTCTTTCACTAGTTGGGGTTTCTATGCCAACCTTTTGGCAGGCACTCCTTTTAATTATTCTTTTTACTTCTACCCTGGGCTGGTTGCCAGCATCTGGTTTTGATACTTGGCAGCAAATGATCATGCCAGTATTTGCATTGGCTTCCTCATCAATTGGCACGATCGCCCGGATCACAAGGTCGAGTATGATGGACGTTTTAGACCAAGATTATATTCGTACGGCAAAAGCCAAAGGAGTAAATGGTTCAAAGGTGACGTTCCATCATGCCTTAAGAAATGCCTTGATTCCCGTAGTGACAGTCATTGGTTTGCAGTTTGGGGCTTTATTAGGTGGGGCTGTATTGACCGAGACTGTTTTTAGTATCAATGGGATCGGGACATTGATGGTGAATGCGATCCGTACAAGAGACACAATGATCGTCCAAGGCGGCGTTTTATTTATTGCATTTATTTTTACGATGGTTAATCTATGTGTCGATATTCTCTATGCATATATCGATCCGCGAATTAAAACCTCATATGATTAAGGGAGGAACTCATGTTTTCTAGAAAAAAGGCCATAGCGAAAACGCAAGCACTTGCAGGCGTACCAGAAGGATCGAAACAAGAGATTTGGCTTTCCTTAAAAGCAAATCGCCGAGCAATGTTTGGGTTACTATTTATCACGTTACTGACGATTACTGCGATTTTTGCAGACTTTATAGCTCCCTATGGTATGAGGGAGCAAAATCTAGCCAATGCATTGCAATTTCCAAGTCGTTCTCATTGGTTTGGGACAGATGACTTGGGACGTGACGTATTGTCTCGTTTGATTTACGGCACGAGAATATCGCTGACTGTAGGCGTTTGTGCGGTGTTACTGGCACTCTTTTTTGGTGGCATCTTAGGTGTCTTATCCGGTTATTTCAGAGGGTGGATCGATACGCTGATTATGCGTTTTTGTGACATTTTACTATCCATCCCTTCCATTTTGTTGGCAATCGCCATCGTGGCTTCTTTGGGATCCAGTCTGCCGAACATGATCTTGGCGATCGGGTTGGCGAATATCCCCATTTTTGCTCGTATTATTCGGGCAAGTGTGATGGCGGTCAAAGAGAAGCAATTTATTGAAGCTGGAAAAGCGCTGGGCGCAAATAATGGATTGCTGATTTTTAAACACATCTTGCCAAATATCCTTTCACCAGTCATCGTGCATTCATCAATGGGCGTTGCCACAGCAATTTTATCTGCTGTTGGCTTAGGATTTATTGGCTTAGGTATGGAGGCTTCCGTTGCGGAATGGGGAACGATGTTAAATTTTGGACGAGGCTATATCCGAACACATCCCTACCTGACGATTTATCCAGGGATCGCGATCATGTTGACCATTTTATCCTTCAATTTGATCGGTGACGGAATCCGAGATGCCATCGATCCGAAGATGAGAGAGAGGTAAGCAGTTATGGACACGATCATGCGCGTCAAGAATCTACAAAAGTATTTTCCTGTGAAGAAGAAAAACTTTTTTGGGGTGGGAAAAGACTATGTGAAAGCAAATAAAGATCTTACGATCGATATATATGAAGGAGAAACATTAGGCATCGTCGGTGAAAGTGGCTGTGGAAAATCGACCTTTGGACGCACGATTATTCAGCTCCAACGACAAACCGGAGGCTCGACCCTTTACTATGGAGAGACGATCGAAGATTTCATGCCTCGTTACGTAAAAAAAGTCTATCAACAACTGCCACAAAAGATGAAACAGTTTACTGATTCTGTCAATGAGCTCCAGTCGATCGAATCAAAACTCGCTACCGATTCAGCTGCTGATGTAGAAGCAACAACGGAACGGTTGCGTCTAAAGAAAATCGCTTTTGAAAATGAATATGGCAATACCCTACGATTAGTCGGAGGCTTGATTTTGCATGATGATCTACAAAAGGTCAGTAAGCTTCTTTCGTCTCGTTACGAAGCTGCAGCAAAAGTTGCCGCTAGCAAGCGAGCGTTAACATTTAATCAGCAAAAACAAGCGATGAATGGGGCAGTGGATCAATCAGAGCTCATAAATTTGGAAAAAACGATCGCTGAACAACAAAATGACTTAGCAGCTATTGATAAGCAAGTCGCACAACTAAAAAAAGATGTCATGAACAAAAAAGATTTTTCATACTATGAAGAGCAGCTTGATTCTGGCATCGATCTAGCTGCTTTGACTCAAAAGGAATCAAGAGTTTTACGAAAAGACCTGCAAATTATCTTTCAGGACCCTTACTCCTCACTAGATCCACGGTTAACAGTGGGTGATATTATTGGAGAAGGTTTGTTGATACACAAATTTTTTGCTAGTAAAAAGGACCCAAACTATGAAACCTATATTCTTGATATCATGGAAAAATGCGGGTTAAAGAAAGAATTTATTCATCGCTATCCGCATCAATTTTCTGGTGGACAATGACAACGAATCGGGATTGCTCGTGCCTTAGCTTTAAAGCCCAAATTCATTGTTTGCGATGAAGCTGTTTCAGCGTTAGATGTTTCGATTCAGTCACAGATCATCAATTTGCTTCATGATTTGCGGGAAGAACTCAATTTGACTTACTTGTTTATCACCCATGATCTTGGAGTCGTAAAATTTATTTCTGATCGGATCGGTGTGATGTATTTTGGGCATCTTGTAGAATTAGCTTCAGCTGAGACGATTTTTTCTAACCTGATCCATCCGTACACACGGCAATTATTAAATGCCATTCCAACGCTAGACGAAGAGTATCGCCCATGGGCTCTTGATGAAACCCATCCTGATTTGGTATTCAACTATTCAAAAGAAACTGATGCTGATCCAGATTGGGTAGAAGTCGAGCCGAATCATTTTGTGAAGTGTACGCGAAAATAGTTTTTTTAGAACATAGAAATTGAAACATGGTTGATGAGTCAATCAATCGAACCATAAGCATGATACGATTGGTTTAATGGGAAAAATCAAAAGGAGGTCCAGATGGATTTACTAGAAGTTGATAATCTGCATACGTATTTTGATACGAAACGGGGCACTGTCAAAGCTGTCAAAGGCGTTACTTTTTCATTAAAAAGAGGGAAGACATTAGGAATCGTTGGAGAAAGTGGGAGTGGCAAAAGTCAAACAGCCATGTCGATCCTTCAACTTTTTCAGCGAAATCAATATATAGCGGAAGGGCAGATCCGTTTTGATGGAAAAAATATCCTCGCATTAAGCAAAAAAGAGCTTTTAAAAATTCGTGGAAATGATATTTCAATGATCTTTCAAGAGCCTCTGACAAGTTTGAATCCGGTATTTACAATCAAAGCACAACTGACAGAAGCCTTGAAACTTCATCAGCACGTCGACAATAAGACGGCGACTTTACGGGCATATGAGCTGTTAGAAGCTGTCAAGATCACAGATCCTAAACGAGTAGCCAAGCAATATCCTCATCAGTTATCTGGAGGAATGAGTCAGCGGGTAATGATCGCAATGGCATTAGCCTGCAATCCGAAGCTATTGATTGCCGATGAACCGACTACCGCACTCGATGTGATCATCCAAGCAGAAATCCTTAAGTTAATGAATGAGTTAAAAGATAAGCTGGATACAAGTATTTTATTTATTACCCATGATTTGGGTGTCATTAGTAAAATGGCCGATGATGTGATCGTGATGCATGGGGGAAAAATCGTCGAGAGTGCCCCAATCAATGAGATATTTAAAAATGCTTACCATCCGTACACAAGGCGCTTACTTGCTGCGTTTTTAAGAACCGACATTCGAAACAAGAAAACAGCGCCTGATGATTTTTACAGTAAGGAAAACAATGTCTTTGATTTCACCACATTTAAAACAGAAGAAACAGCGGACCCGGATTGGGTTCAGGTAGGAACAAATCATTTTGTCGCTGCCAGTTTGAGAAAAATCGATAACTAAATGAAAAAGTCGTAAAACAAAGCTTTGTTTACGGCTTTTTTCAGTATGCTGGAAAGGAAGACTTTTTGTGAGGAAGTTGTGAGAAAGATGTAAAAAATAGGGGAAGGTTTGCTCAAGAGCCTTGCCTTAAAGTCCACTTCAAGAATTATACTGGAACTACCATTTTTGATGGGAAAAGAAAGGAGCAATTCAATGAACAAATGGACAAAAGGACTTTTTCTGACAATGATTTTTCTAGCAGGATGCAGCAGTGATTCAATGAATGACGAGCCAGACATTGGTACAACGGAAACAAGTACTAGTGACACCGTTACGCAACAAATGAGAGAAACAGGGATTGATGGAGAGGCCGATATTTTGATTGCCTATTTCACAAGACCAGAAAATTTAGAGCATGAACCAGCGGTCGAAGCAGTTTCTGGAAGTAGTTTTAATGTAATCGATGACACCTTGGTAGGAGATGTCCAGGTGATAGCAGAAATGATCGCTGAACAGACCGGCGGTGCGTTGTTCTCGATTCAAACAGAAGTAGGTTACCCTAACGTTTACGATGAACATACAGCTTTTGCGACTAGAGAGGTGGAAGAAGATGCCAGACCAACGTTGAAGGCTGACGTTGCCCAAATGACTGAAGTGGATGTTCTCTTTATCGGCTTTCCCGTTTGGTGGAACCGTGCCCCAAGAGCCGTTTTAACATTTCTTGAAACCTATGATCTTACGGATAAACAAATCATTCCTTTTGCAACCCATGGGGGAAGTGGATTGACCAATAGTCAAAATGAACTTCAAACGTTGTATCCAGCGTATGACTTTCTTGAAGGCTTTGCAGCAAGAGCGGGAAGTGTTGAAGAGGCTGAACCGAATCTGTTGAATTGGCTCGATGAACTAGGATATTAGCAAAATTCAAGTTTAGTAGCCGTTTCTCAATTGGCTACATGTTTATGATGTACCACAAACCGAAATAATCATAATATAATTATGGTAAACTAATGCAGTTGATTTATGAATCATTTGGGGATGCGCTGATGGATTAGAAGCAAAAGCTCCTACTTATTCCCGAGAATAGTCAGTTTTTCCAATTTATTCGTTCTAGGTTGACTACAATCGTGTTATTTAGGATAAGAAAGGTAGATCATGACCAAAGAGACGATTAATAGAATCACACCAATAACCGACAATGGCAATACAGGACCATTCCACGGACGTTTGTTCAGCAACGCACGCACTCTAAAGATGAATCCTCCAAGTCCGAGTAAAGCGATCGCTACACAAAATAAAAGAATTGATAAATTTAACATCATATTCCTCCAAATCATTGTATGAGGACTCATACCAAGATACTCATATATCCTACGCCAAAAGCCGTAAAAAGCAAGCAGCTGACAAAACTGTTCGTTTAAGCGAACAGTTTTTACATGTTGTTGACGAATCTTTTTACAATTCTGCAATTTCCTACGCTTTTTTAGCTAGATTCGCTGGAACAGTGATTCTTTGTTATCATAAGAATTGATAAGGAGACTGGAGAGGGAGGTTCTCTTTTGTTTCGAACACCTTGAATGCACAAGAAAAAATGAGGAGGAGATTTTGTGGAAATTCGGTTATTAAAATATTTCTACACGATTGCGGAGGAAGGGACGATTTCTCAAGCTGCAGAAGTGCTCCACATCACACAACCGACATTGAGTCGACAATTAAAAGAATTAGAAGACGAGTTAGGGACGGCACTATTCACTCGTGATAATCGTAAAATGGTTTTAACGGAAGCGGGGCGTTTTTTTAAAAGCCGTGCGGAAGAGATTTTGAGTTTGACAGACCAGACAATGCAAGCGTTTGAAGATCGTAAAAAACATTTATTTAGCGGTCACTTCACGATTGGTTGTATGGAAGCAGATAATTCCGATACGCTTTCCTTGATGTTGGAAGAATTTATCAATGATTATCCGGATGTTCGCTTTCATATTCATAGTGGTACCGGAGATGATATCAGCGATCGTCTAGAGAAAGGCTTGTTGGATCTAGCGATCTTGATCGAACCGATTGAAATCGAGAAGTATGAAAAAATCGTTCTACCACGAAAAGAAACATGGGGCTTTTTGAATTCGGCTGATTCTTTTCTTGCGCATAAAGAAGAAATTACACCCGAAGACATCAAAGGTGTGCCTTTATTGATCTCCAAGCGTCCAGAAGTACAGCAAATGTTCAGCCAATGGTCGAAGACACCAGTGGAAGAGTTGCCGATCGTGGGTACCTACAATTTAATATTCAATGTCTTTTCCTTAGTAGAAAACCATGTTGGTTCGGCACTGACTGTTAGTGGCGCTGTTGGTCAGCGAAGGAATGAGGCAATCAAGTTTCTGCCTTTAGTACCACAAATCGAGACCAGCTGTGTATTGGTTTGGAAAAAGAATCGTGTACTGTCTCCAGTCGTTATCGAGTTTATTCGACGATTTCGCGATTCCTTTCAATAGTCTCAGTGTAAACATCAAAAGAAGCGGTGATATCCGCTTCTTTTTGTATATCGAAACCAGCTATGCTTTGTAAGCATAAGGTCTTGTGTGAAAAAGCATTAGCCAATCCAACTCGATTGGCTTACCATTAAATCTATCAGGAAACAAAGAGTAGGAGGTGACACAATGGCGGCAATACTTGTTTGTTCACGAGCTGGTGAAAATCTGATTGAGGGACAGCTAAAAAAACTGGGCTTAGGAAATACGCAGATTCTAGCAGAGAAGCTGTCAGAGCAGCTGCAATGCCCCCTTTATACTCTTGACCCTGTGGAACCTTATCCTGAAAGTTATCGGGCGATGGTCGAACATGCAAAAAAAGAAAAAGCTGCTAATGATTTTCCCCGCTATCAAACAGTACCGTCTGCGTTTTTTAAAGAACGGATACTATTTGTTGGATTTCCCAACTGGTGGGGGACCTATCCGATGATCGTGGCGAGTTTTTTAAAAGACCATCATTTCGATGGGAAGATTATTTTTCCCTTTTGTACTCATGAAGGCTCAGAATTCGGCAATAGCCTAGAAGACTTTAAAAAAACTTGTCCTGAAGCCCTCATTTATCCTGGATTAGCCATCCGTGGTTCACGAGTGAATAAGGCGGATACTGCCATTCAAAATTGGGTGAGCCAGCATTTTATCACAATAGAAGAAGGAGTCGATCGATATGGTAAAGAAACAAACTGCAGGAAGAGATAATCTAGGGACATTTGCGCCGAAATTTGCGCAATTAAATGATGATGTGTTATTTGGTGAAGTTTGGTCACGTGAGGAAGAATTGGCTCCTCATACAAGAAGTTTATTAACGATATCTGCCTTGATTTCGGGTGGCAATTTTGAACAATTGACTGCCCATCTGACGATTGGCAAGGAAAACGGGATCACTGTAGAGGAAATTGCAGAAGTAATCACTCATCTGGCTTTCTATGTTGGCTGGCCCAAAGCTTGGTCTGCTTTTAACATCGCCAAAACGGTTTATCAAGAAGAGCTAGCTGAATTGGAGGAAAAATAAATGTCAGAACTCGATGCAGCAAAAGAAGCTGGAATCTTTTCATTAGGCAACACAAATGACGCCTATGCACAATATTTTAACGGTCAGAGTTACTTGAATCCTTTAGTAGCTGATCCAGCGATTCCAGTCAACGTTGGCAATGTGACCTTTGAACCAGGTTGCCGCAACAATTGGCATCGGCATATTGATGGTGGGTATCAATTGTTGTTGGTGACTTCAGGAGAAGGCTGGTACCAAGAAGCAGGCAAGAAACCGCAAAAACTTACTGTTGGTGATGTCGTAGTCATCAAGGAAGGGGTCAAACATTGGCATGGTGCATCAAAAAATAGTTGGTTTGCCCATGTAGCGATTACTGCTGGTGCTTCAGAATGGTTAGAAGCAGTCAGTGATGAAGAATACGATCAATTGCTCGATGCATAAGCGATGATAAGGCAGCCGTACTGGAAGGCGTGTAACAAATCTTATGGGGTCTCACCTGACTGGGGCAACCAATAGTGTGGCGAGTCAAAAGAGATCGGAGTGATCAATGTGAATGAATGTACGGTCGAGCCGATGATTCAACCTTTGTAAATAGGAGAGAAAAAAGAAGCGTCCATTCGCACGTTAGCTGTGCAAGTGGACGCTTCTTTTTGTTTAGCCAAGATAAAATTCAATCAACGTTTTTGCAATTAGTTTTGTCATGGGATGACCTTTAGTAAAGCTTGATGCTAAATAGATCGTCCTTGATAAGGGGAAATCTGCTAGTTCACGTAAAACGAAAGGTGCCTCATCTTCACAGCCCCAAGTAATTTTAGGAAAGAACGTGATTCCTAGTCCTTGATTGATAAGGGAGCGCAACGTCGCCGGATCGTCCGTCGTTGAACCGATAGCCAAACTGATTTTTTTTGCTTCAAAAGCTTCGTCGATGGTTCTACGCAGCGGGCTGTTTTCAACCAGCATCAGCAAAGGCACGTGTTGGATATCGGCAACTTGCAAGTCTTTTTTTTCTGCCAAGGGATGCTTTTTGGGGATCGCCAGTAAGATGGGTTCCGTGAATATTGGCAGATTGGTCAAGCCGTTCTTTGGCTCAGAGGTAATGTAGAAGGCTTGTTCTTTGTTGGTCTCCTCACTGCCGTGCTGCTTGATCGAAAGTTGGATCTCAGGGTGCTTTTCAACGAATGTCGCCACCAAGTTGGGCAAGGAAACAGAAGCGACTTCAGAGTAAATCGTCACTGCAGGGACCATTTCTCCATTTAAGGCTTGGATCGCACTCTTTCCTTCGTCGAAACGTGCTAACGTCTCAACGACATAGGGATAAAATTCTTCAGCATACATCGTCAACTCGATATGCCGACCGGCATGATAGAACAAAGGAACGCCTAGTTCACTTTCTAGGTGTTTCATGGCACGGCTCAAGGCAGGTTGTGAGATGTATAATTCTTGTGCAGATTGGGTAATATTTTTCGATTCGGCTACTTTTTTAAAGTAGCGTAAATGATCAAGGTTCATCAGATACTCCTCTTTCCATACCTTTTGGTTATGGATATTCACGAAACTGGTATTTTTTATTATAACAAACTTCCGTTATTATGACACAGGAAAGAGAAATTGTTTAGGAGGTGTTTCATGAGTACAGGTTTCTTATACCCAGGACAAGGCAGTCAGACCAGCAAGATGCTTGAGGACGTGCCTGCCAGTTATTTCCATCGGCTAGAACAGGCGACAGGCTTTGATTTACACCCTGTATCGGGGGATCTCAAACAAGATACCGTCTCTATTCAGTTGGCCCTTTTAGTAAAAGCGGCTTTTTACACGGACCAGATGAAAGCATCTGGTGTGCAACCTCAGCTTGTGGCGGGGCATTCGATTGGCGCTTTTTCCGCTGCGTTAGCTTGTGAAAGCTTGAGTTTCGAAAATGCCGCTAGCTTGGTCTATCATCGGGCGACATTGATGAAAGAAGCCTATCCGACTGATTATGCCATGGGGGTACTGGTTGGTGTAACGAGAAGTGAAGCAGAAGCGCTCGTGGCAAATACATTTGATCCTGCTGCTCCCGTCTATTTATCAAATGAAAATTGCCCCATGCAGCATACGATCTCTGGTCATATCAAAGGCTTGCGCAAGACGCTAGCTCAAGCGAAAGATTATCATGCGCAAACCGCCAAACTTTTAGCAGTGCCTGTCCCGTCCCATTGTGTGTTGATGGCAGAACCCGTGAAACGGTTTGCGCCATTTATGAACACGGTATTCCTTGATGTGCCTATCTGTCCGTACCTCAAAAATACGGATGGTCGGATGACCATGAACCCTGAAGAGATCCGTCGAGATTTGCTGCAAAATATTGCTTATCCGGTGCAGTGGAACAAGATCATGGATGTTGCCTACGAAGCAGGACTTGATTTGGCTCTTGAATTTCCTCCTGGCAATACCCTAACAAAACTGATCCAAGCAAAATTTGGTGAAAACAAAGCGATCCGTGTGATCAATTTGGATCAACATGGCTTGGATGATGCTTTATTCCTATATCAAAAATGGAGATGAATAGAATGGAAAAACCTGCAAGAAACTGGGCAAGTAAACGTGAAAAGAAGGCCCAAACCATGAAAAAAATCGAGCATCTTCTCGATGGAAAATATGTCCCAACGGAAGCGATCATTGAAGTCTTAGAACAGTTGATCCGTCCGGGAGACAAAGTGGTCCTTGAAGGCGATAATCAAAAACAAGCAAGCTTCCTATCAAAAAGCTTAGAACAAGTCGATGCTCAAAAAGTCAATAATTTGCATATGATCATGTCGAGTATCTCCCGTCCAGAACATTTGACGATATTTGAAAAAGGCATTGCAGCGAAAATCGATTTTTCTTATGCAGGCGCACAAAGTACGCGCGTTGCCCAAATGATTGAAGACAAAACTATGAAATTAGGGGACATTCATACGTATTTGGAATTATATGGTCGCTTATTTATTGACTTGATTCCGAATGTGGTCCTTGTGGCGGCGGACAAAGCCGATCGCCAAGGAAATCTTTATACAGGTTACAATACGGAAGAAACGCCAACGATCGTCGAAGCAGCAGCCTTTAAAGATGGGATTGTGATCGTTCAAGTTAATGAAGTGGTCGATCGTTTGCCGCGGGTCGACATTCCCAGCGATTGGATCGATGTCGTCGTGGTAGCAGACCAACCGTATCAATTAGAAGCCCTCTTTACGAGAGATCCGCAAAACATTACGGAATTACAAATTTTGATGGCGATGATGGCATTAAAAGGAATCTATGCAGAACATGAAGTACAATCGTTGAATCATGGGATCGGTTTTAACACCGCTGCGATCGAGTTACTTTTACCAACCTATGGAGAAACGCTTGGAATTAAAGGAAAAGTAGCGAAAAACTGGGTCTTGAATCCTCATCCAACGATGATTCCAGCTATCGAATCTGGTTGGGTCGAAAGCATCCACAGTTTTGGTGGGGAAGTTGGTATGGAAAAATATATTGCCGCTCGACCCGATGTATTCTTTGTCGGAAAAGACGGCACGATGCGCAGCAATCGAGCATTATCACAAACTGCAGGTCAATATGCCATCGATATGTTTATCGGTTCGACCTTACAACTAGATTATCATGGAAATTCTTCTACAGTGACGAAAGGCCGCTTATCTGGGTTTGGTGGTGCACCAAATATGGGGCATAATCCGGGGGGCCGTCGGCATTCGACTCCAGCTTGGCAATCCTTGCGGGATGAAACAGATCCTTTAGCAAAAGGACAAAAATTAGTCGTTCAAATGGTTGAAACGTATGGGTCCAATAAAAAACCTGTTTTTGTAGAAACGTTAGATGCGTTGGCTGTCCAAAAGCAAGCTGGTTTAGCCAATGCCCCAATTATGATCTATAGCGAAGATACGACGCATATCGTGACAGAAGAAGGCATCGCTTATCTTTATAAAGCAAACTCAAAAGAGGAAAAACAAGCAGCCATCGCAGCCATCGGCGGTGTAACTCCACTAGGAATGACCAGCACAAAAGCTTCTCTGGATGCCTTGCGCAAAGCGGGGATCGTGAAATTACCAGAAGACTTAGGGATCAAACGCAGTGATGCCAAACGATCATTGTTAGCAGCTCAAACCGTTGATGATTTGATCGAATGGTCCGATGGGTTGTACGAACCGCCAATGAAATTCAGAACGTGGTCTTAATAAGAGCAAGAGGAGAGAAGAAGAGATGGAAAAATTAGCTTATACGTATCAAACAACGAAACCAGTCACCAAAAAAGTCCATGTTGGCGTGGTGGGTTCTGGTGACTTGGAAATTCTGCTTTTTCCAACAGACAAACAAGAAACCACCGTTTCAGTTTGTACAGGAAGTGACGGCTTTGGCGATGTGTGGCAAAATGTCTTGACGCGTTTTTTTGAGCGCTATCCAATCAGTGCGCAAATAGTGATCAACGACTTTGGCGCCACTCCCGGTGTGGTTTACCTACGATTAACCCAAGCAATGGAGGAACTAGCAGATGAAGAATAGTTTTGTAGAATTAAATGCTCGAGAACGGGTGCACGCCTTATTGGATGCCAAGAGCGGTCGTGAATTGATCGATCCATTCGACCAAATGATCGCACCCAATCTGGTGGCTCAAGACATCGTGCCACAAAGCGATGATGGGATCGTTGTGTGTCGTGGAACGATTTCTGGAGAAAACGTAGTCGTGATCGCTATGGAAGGGAAATTCCAAGGTGGCGGGATCGGTGAAGTTTCTGGTGCTAAAATCATCGCTGCATTGACGCATGTGTTGGAAGAAAACCAAAAGGGCAATCCGATCACACCGATCATCATCCTCGATACTGGTGGGGTACGCCTCCAAGAAGCGAATTACGGCTTATTGTCGATCGCAGAAATCGGCAATTTGATCGTTGCAATAAAATCGTATGTGCCAGTGATTGGTTTAGTGCCAGGTCGGGTGGGTTCTTTTGGCGGTATGTCGATTACCTCAGCACTTATGACTTACTTGATAGCGACGAAGAAAGCCCGTATCGGTTTGAACGGTCCTGAAGTCATCGAGCAAGAAGCTGGCGTGAGAGAATTTGATTCCAGTGATAAAGATTTGATTTGGAATACCATTGGCGCCAAACAACGTTTGGAAGCACAGATGATCGATGAACTAGTGACTGACAGTGTCGAATCGATCCAAGAAGCTGTGATTGCGGCGATGGTTGAAAAGAAAGACAGTCATCGCAGCGAAAAAAGTGGTTTTTATCTTTCTCTTTTAAACAAACTTGATCTATCAAAACCGCTGGCTATCGAGGCATTCAATAAGTCTATTGCAGCGCATAAAGCAACTGAAGTGGCACCTATTACTGTAACAGAAGGCCAAGAAGCTGCTGCTGACAGTATCGGTTATCATTGGTTTTCAGCATTGACGAATCTGCAGTTCCCAACCTCAACTAGTGCAACAGTCTATGCAGCTGCATCTGACCTTTTTACTGAAGAAGTCGTTGTTACAGCAATCGTGCCAAACCCAAATAATCCGATGTATCGGGTACGCAATGGAGAAGTTGGTTTAGTCGAAGGGTACGAGATGGGCCATCTGTTAGAAACTGTTTATCACGAAGACAAAGAGAAAGCAATCAAACGGCCAATCGTTGCGGTCATCGATGTCCCTAGCCAAGCGTATGGCTATAATGAAGAATTGATTGGTATTCATGCAGCTTTAGCAAATAGTGCGGCAGCTTATGCCAAACTACGCCAAGCGGGTCATCCAGTGATCGGTTTTATCGCTGGTAATGCGATCTCTGGGGCTTTCTTAGCGCATGGCTTGCAATCAAGTCGTCTGATCGCATTAAATAGTGAAAAGATCACTGTTCAAGCAATGTCAAAAGAAAGTGCAAGTCGAGTCACCAAACGGTCGATTGCAGCGATTGAAGCCGCGGCGGAAAAAGTACCAAGTATTGCTTATGATATCAAAAATTATACGAAACTTGGGGCAATCTTCACTTTCTTATCCTCCATTACGGATCAGTCTGTCACCTCTGAAAGCAAAGCGACTGTAATTGAAGCGATCAATGAGGCGATTGATGATGTGCGTAAAACGAATGACACGATGTTGACCAGTCGCTACACCAATCCGATCGCTAAAAAGAGCGGCCGGCTGGAAACGAATAACGTATTTGAAAAAATGAATGCAGAATGGAATGAGTAACGAATGAACCGTGCCCACGATATCGTTCAATTAGATAAAGAAGTTCTTGATATGATTGATATTCCCAAATGGTTTTCTGAAAAAGAACAGCTTTTTGCGACCGTCCGTCGTGGGAAACCCCGTAACCCCAGCTATTTACCAGTGGGGTTGCGCGGGGAAAAGCGGCAAGAACGGTTTGCCTTTGAGGCACCCTGCAACATGATCAAACGAACGATCCATCCTTGGGAATTGATCACTCGTGAGAGCTTTCGATTCAATGAAGTAGCCAATTATCCAGTTTACCGCAGCTATCAACAAGCACGGCTTTTATTGAAGCACTATTCTTGGGGAATCGGTGGCAGCTTGGGTTTTGAATTGGCTGCAAAACAGGCAGCAATCAAGCCGACCAGTGATTTAGATCTGTTGCTTTATGCCGACACGAAAGAAAAGCTGCCACTGGAACTATTGGAAAAGCAGGCAGCCTTTTTTCAACAGATCGATGTTCAAGTTATCACAAAACAAGGCGGGTTTGCCTTAAAGGAGTATTTGGAACATCCATCAAAAAAAATCTTAGTAAAAACAGACGAAGGGCCAAAACTCACCACTGAGATTTGGTAATTATTAGAAAAGTGAGCGAAAAACATGTTTGAGAACAACGATTTAAAAATCAACATCAGTGATTTCCAAAAAGTATTTGCCGTGACAGCAGTAATGATGCAAACGATTTTGACTTTTGCCTTATCCAATACCCAAGATGAAAAGACTGCAGCATTCATCGGTACCTTTTATGTCTTGGTGAAATTTACCGCACCCTTGTTTATTTTTGCTATTGTTTATAACATGGTTAAGACAAGTCAACATCTGTCTTATCTAGAATTTTTGAAAGAAAAGTTTTTTGAACTTGTCGTGCCATATGTGCTTTGGAACGACGGCTTATTTATGGCTGTTTCCCGCTGTCCAACAAGGAAAACCTTATACTGACACAGCAACGTTTTTACTGAAATATGTGACGGGGGATGCGGCGCCACACTTGTGGTATACGATCATGATGCTGCAGATCCAATTGTTGATGCCGTTTTTTGTCTGGTTAGGCTACAAAGTGTTGACGAAGAAAAAAGCTGTTTGGCCAGTATTGATCGTCGCAACTGCTTTGTATGTCGTTTGGTATGTATTTTATGATCGCCAAGTTTTTGAAGGACCGCATCATGAAAGCTGGTATTTATTGGATCGGTTTGTCTTTAGCTTTGTGATCTACGGGATCTATGGCGAGGCCGCTTTGATTTATCACGAAACCGTCTATCGCTTCCTATACAAGATTCGCTACGCTTTCTTGCCAGTGGGCTTAGCATTAGGGCTATTATCTGCCAATCATCTGCTACATTATGCAGGTGATCTAAGTTTCGCTCATGCACCGTATTTAAATACATTGCAAAGCTTATATAGCTTAGTATTGATTTTTGCAGTCTTTATGTTTGGATCAACCATGATCAAAAACAATGCCCCACAGTTAGGGACGTTTAAGTGGCTGTCTACTTATGCGTATCGGTCCTATCTTGCCAATGTTTTTGTCTTTCAAGTCTTGTTGCTATGCTTCAAAGATTTATTGCTGCAACTGCCAATGGGCATCATGATCATCGTCGCTTATTTGGCAACTGCCAGCTGTGGTTTTTTAACAAGCTATGTTTTGCATGTTTTATGGGTAACGATCAAAGGTCAAATCAAAAACTAGAGGAGGAGTTGGATGTTTGCATTAGCTGTAGAAGAAAATTGTCGACGACTCGCCCAATTGGTAGAAGAAGCCTTGATTGCAGAAGTGACATTGTCCCCAAAACCTGGGTTAGTGGATGCCATTGATTCAGGTGCCCATCACGATATGGATCAAGCACTCTTTCTACGATCAGCTCGAGCATTGACGCCATACTTTGAAGAAATGGCCTTGGTGTCTTGGGGAAGCAGCATGTCTCAAGAGTTGCGGGAAGCAATCGCTGCAATCGGTCGGAAGGCAGAACAGGCGATGTTGGCAGCCACTGGAGGCATCAACACTCATAAAGGAGCCATCTGGGCACTAGGCTTGCTCATCAGCGCCGTCAGTAGCCAACTTAGTCGCAAACAACGGATTTTTTTACCAGAAGTCTTTTCTGACATCCAGCTTCTCACTGCATTTCCTGATCGTGCGCTGATTCAACAAACAGAAAGTCATGGCAAAACTGTTCAAGCCAAATATGGACATCTCGGTGCGTATGGGGAAGCTGCTGCTGGGTTCCCTCATGTTCAAATCGCTCTAGCAGATTATTTTTCTCGGGATTGTTCCAATGAGACCAAAAAAAGGCTCCACATGCTGTTGGCGATCATCGCTACGCTGGACGATACGTGTATTTTATACCGCAGCAATCAAGAGGTACTGGCACTGGTTCAGCAACTCGCACAAAAAGCCAATCAGCAAGCGTTGCCGAACCCAGCATTTCATGCACTAGCAGCCTTCTGCCAGTCAGAAAATGTGTCTCCAGGCGGCAGTGCTGATCTGTTGGCTGCCAGCTTCTTTTTATTGTCCATCAACTCGGCTTTACCCGTAAACGAAGGAAAGACCGTTTACCAATAACTCTTTTCCTTAGAAGAAAGGCAACGATTCTTCTAAGGATTTTTTGTTTCATTTTTTCGCTCGATTAAGAAAAATAAAATCTCTTGCTATTTGCATAGTTTAATGATTAGATAATTCTTAGGCACTACTGAAATGCTTCGTTGCTCCATTGCAACGAATAAAGGAGTTACAGATGAAATACTATAATGCTTTTCTTCAAAATCTTGTGTTGCGGCGCTGGACTGTCCTGTTTATGCTTGCGGGCATTCTTTTTTTGTTTCGCAGTCTGATGACCATTCTTTTGCTGACCTTTATCTTTACGTATCTGATTTATCGGCTGGTTCTTTTGCTCCATCGAAAAAGCCATCTGCCCATCAAGCTTACGAGCATCCTGACCTACAGCTTGATTGTTTTTATTCTTTATTTAGTAGCAACAAATTATGTACCCATCATCATCAAACAATCCGTCCAATTAGTCAATTCCGTTGCTGATTTCTACCAACGGACAGACTCCAATAATGAATTGATCGAATATGTCTTGAATTTATTGCAGACCAGCGAATACATCCAGAAATTACAAAGCGGCGTTCTAGTCGTGATCAATTATCTGTATAATTTCGGTGAGTTGGCGTTGACTGTGCTGATCTCCTTTCTGCTTAGCTTCTTCTTTATGATCGATAACAAAAAGACCGTTGCGTTTTCTCGGCTGTTTTTGCAAGGGCGAGGGGCGTGGTTCTTTGAAGATGTTTACTATTTAGGAGCTAAGTTTACGCGGGCTTTCGGAAATGTGATCGAGACGCAGTTGGTGATCGCCTTAGTCAATACAGCGATCACTGTTTTCGCCTTAGCGGTGATGGGCTTTCCGCAGCTGTTGAGTTTGGCGTTGATGATTTTCTTTCTCAGCTTGATTCCTGTTGCTGGTGTGATCATCTCGTGTATTCCATTGACGTTTATTGCCTATTCTATCGGCGGATTTAATGACGTGATCTACATTCTATTGATCATAGTGTTTGTTCATGCCTTGGAATCCTATATCTTAAATCCCCGCTTGATGGCTAATAAAACAGAGATCCCGATGTTTTACACGTTTATTCTCCTGTATCTTAGCGAACATCTCTTTGGCTTGTGGGGCTTGATCATCGGGATCCCATTGTTCACTTTCTTTTTAGATTTAATGAATGTGAAAGAGATTCCGAGATTGCGTAAAAAATCCGATGACACCTTGCAGGACCAATAAAAATGATTGCTGTAAAGGATGGCAATTGATAGAAAAAACCATCTCTGCCGATGAAAGGCGAGATGGCTTTTTTATTTCGCAGCAATTTTTTTCGTAAAGGAGACAAAGCAGATTGCTGAAGAGGGGCTTTGAAACCTGCCTGTTGGGAAATACCCCAAAGAATGATAAAAGTGAACCAGTTTGGATTCTTGCAGGATCGTATTCAAACGAATCGTATCTGTTTGTACGTTCCTTTCAATCAAGATCATTGCTTGTCTACCAATCCCGCGGTTCTCGTAGGAGGGAAGAAGGGCGATGGAAGATAGCTTCGTCGTATGTTCCTGCTCAACCGTCAGTTTTATAAAGCCCACGGTTTTCTGAGCGGTCATGATTAAATAATAAGTGGTATTCGACGCAGAAAACTTTGCGTTAAGCTTCTCGAAACTTTGTAAATAGGGAGAAGTTTCTTTGTCTTGATAACGGAGAAAGAGGGATTTGAAGGCCGCTTTTTGTATCAAGTAGATTGAAAGCAGATCGGAAAGCTTCGCTTCTTTAAGCTGAATGAGCATGCACACCTCCATAAAAAATCAGACATCATTTATTGAAAGACATTGATTCGGCTTAGCAGATCCTGATGGAAAAGCCATCGATTAGCAGTCTTTCATTGGCTCGTTTCTGTTTTGATCCTTCCCTCAACCACAGGTTCACAAACGAAGAGATCCGCTGGGGTTCGTGCCGTCGTTGTTTTATTGAAAAAGATCATTTATCGATGTCACTAAGTCGTCATAGGTTTGACCGGTAGCGATTGCATAAACGGAAAGCAAAAAGACGAGTGCTGCTGCCAACACGTAAAAAATACGGAGGCGATAGCCGTCACCTGTCCGACGATTTTTTACAAAAGTAAAAACCGTCACAGCTAGATAAGCGAAGGTCAATAAACAAATAAGATACGTTATAATTTCTGGAGTCATAAGCGTTTTCCTTTCTTTTTTTATTTGTATAAAAATATACTCAATAAATATAATATAACCATTTCAATAGCGTCAAAGAAAGCGCTCAATTTTTGACAAAAAAACTGACCGAGTGGCAACCACTGGTCAGTTCTATTCAAAAACGATGGGGCATGATCTTAATTGTCTTTTTTTTCCGCATCTAGTAAGCTTCTTAGTTCATCAGCTAAAGCGATACAGGCAATACTATCCGTTAAGGACATCAGGGGATTTTCGAGTTGTCCTTGTGCAAGAGCGGTGTGAACTGCTTGAATCTCTGAATGGAAATCATCGATCTCGTACCCAATATCATAGACCGTGTCTTCTTGGTCAATCGTCACGGTAAAAGAAGCGGGGCGATGGAAGTTGGGGATCGTGATTTTCCCTTTTGTTCCTTGTAACTCCGCCACCGTCTCTTTTGTTTGGTCAAATCCAGTCTCAATCACTGCAACAAAGTCTTCACTGACAAAGCGTGCTTCAACATAGGTATCAACCCCAGTTTCATACAGGCTGTAATCGATCATTTCGGCAGTTAAATTTTCTGGTGAAAAATCTTGGATAAAGGCTAAGTTATAGATCCCCATATCCAGTAAAGCACCCCCTTGTTTTGGCAGATAATGGTAAGAACTGCCTTCGACTGGTAAATGGCGGCGAAAAGTAGTCGTGACACTTGTTAGCTCACCGATATGACCACTATCCACAAGTTCTTTTAGTTTGCGATACGCTGGGGTGAAGCGTGGCTTCATGGCTTCCATAAAGAAGACTTCGTGTGCTTGAGCTTGTTTTTGTACATCGCGCATTTCTTGTGCAGTCAAGGTTGCTGGTTTTTCACATAAAACAGCTTTTTTCGCTTGAAAGGCTTTGATGATCCATTCATAATGATACAAATGTGGCAAAGCAATATAAACGACATCGATAGTTGGATCATCTAATAGGTTTTGGTAGTCATCAAAGACGGCATCACACGGAAATTTTGCTTGAAACGCTTGCGCTTTTTCCATCGTACGACAAGCAACCCCATAAAGCTGGGCGTCTTGAAAATTTTCTAAACTTGCAGCAAAGCGATTGGCGATATTTCCGGCACCAATAATTCCCCAATTGATCATTTCATTTCCCTCTTTTCTTCAGTTGACGGGTATTCTGAGAGAATCCCTGATTCCAAAACAGTTTGTTTTTTTCTTAACTCGACAATATTTTTTTGGTATTCTTTGGCATACAGCAATGCAAACAGTGAATCTAAAATATACTCAAAGGCGACCTGTGAAGAAAAGGTGCCGACTTTGAGAAAATCACGTTCATCATGAGAAGCGATGATCGCATGGGTCGCTAATGGGATGATTTTCGCATGGGCGTTTCCAGAAATCACGATCACTGGTACGCCGACATCACGAAAGTGCTGCATGATTTTTTCGTATTGCGTATTTTTCCCACGGTAGGTAATAAACACGGCACAATCATTTTGCGTGACGTTCGATGCATTCCACGCATCATCCCCATATTCATCAGCTACGATCAGATACTTATTGATTTTGACCAACTTATTTTGAAAACTTCTTGCTCGGATCTGAGAATCGCCGCGAGCAAATAAGAAAATCCGTTGCGCAGCTTCCAACGATTGCACCACTGCTTCCATCATTTCTGGAGCGACCTGAGCATGGGTTTTGTGGATCGAGTTGATCGTTAGATCGGCCATTTTTTTCAAAATGTCAGGTGTTTGATCCTTAGGCGAAAAGGGAAAATTCGCGTCAACAAAGGTTGGGTTGAACATCTGATTATGGGCAATTTCAGCCAGACCTAAGCGAAAACTTTTAAATCCTTCATACCCCATCTTTTTGGCTAGACGAATGACGGAAGAGTGGGATGTGTATGTATGCTTGGCGATGACTTCAATCGTCAACGAAGGCACATCATTGATATTTTGCAAAATATAATCGGCGATCCGTTTCTCCGTATTGGTCAATCCTTCTTGAAGCCGTAATTTATCTCCTAATAACATCAAACCACCTCTTTCTAATCATAGCCTAGGACAAAGAAAACCAAAAGCAAAAACTGTACCTTTTTGTCAATTTGGTAAAAATGTTCAGAACCACTCAGCAGTTTGCGAAAAAGTCTGGTCAAAAGAACCTGTTTTTGGCAAAAGACTTCTCATTTCGAAGGATATCAGCAATAATCAAGCTATCAATTCATAGGAGGCGTCATAATGTTAACTATCGCATATCTCGGAAACGGAAAAAGCACCAATCGCTACCATCTGCCTTTTTCAACCAAGCTGCAGGATAAGATCAAAGTAAAGACGATCTATTCACCAAGCGGAAAGCTGACCTGGCCAACACTAGAAGGCGTTCATTACACCTCTGACTTAGAGGATATCTACCGTGATCCTGAAATTCAATTAGTTGTGGTCACGACCCCCAGTCATTTGCATTATGAATTAGGCAAGGATGTCTTGCTTCATGGGAAAAATGTCTTGATCGAAAAACCTTTTACGGAAACTTCGGCACAAGCAAAGGAATTGTTCGCACTGGCGCAGGAGAAAGGCTTGTTTGTGCAATGCTATCAAAATCGCCGCTTTGATTCCGATTTTTTGACCACGCAAAAAGTGATCGAAAGCGGCGTGCTCGGAGATCTCTTAGAAGTAGAGATGCATTATGATTATTTTCGTCCAGAGATTCCACGGTCAGTGAACGAATTTTCATTGAATACTAGCTACTTGTACGGACACGCTTGTCATACACTGGACCAAGTGATCTCCTATTTTGGACAACCAGACGATGTCCATTATGAGGTTCGGCAATTGCTTGGAAAAAATCGCATGAATGATTACTTCGATTTGGATCTGTTTTATGGTCGAATGAAAGTCTCAGTCAAATCTAGTTACTTCCGATTAAAAGAGCGGCCTAGTTTTGTCGTTTATGGCGAAAACGGCGTTTTTGTAAAACAAACCAAGGATCGACAAGAAGAGCATCTAAAACAGTTTTATCTCCCAGATCATGCCGATTTTGGGATCGATTTGCCAGAGCACTATGGCACACTAACTTATATGGATGCGAACGGGAACTACCATGAAGAAAAAGTCATCTCTGAAATTGGTGATTATAGCCGTGTGTATGAGGGCGTCTATGAAACGATCATCCATGGCAAAGAGAAAATCGTGAAAGACGAAGAAACGATTTTACAAATCGAAATGCTAGAAACAGGCATCAATCAAGTAATCACTGAGTCATAAGGCAGGGTGATTATGGGGCTTTTGACAAACAAAGTGCCTGAAGGCATCAACTGACTCAACGTAAAGGAGGAGATCCGAATCGAACCTTCAGAAATCCTGCAAGAAGAACAGCAACTGCAGTTTGCTCATTTTGACAATGACCTCGCATTGCGGTTGGTTATTGCCATCGATCAGTACGTTAAAAGGAACTACCCGAAGCCGGTAGGGATCAAAGTTGTTCATCAGGGCTTGCCGATCATTCGATTTTTAATGGCAGGGCGAAAAGAAAGCCCTTGGCTTGAAAGAAAAGAACGAACGGTACTAGAAAGCTGGCATAGTTCACTATACGTCTATGCGCAAAAAGATAGAGATATACAATTTGCTAAATGGGCACAAGACGAACATTATGCAATTTGTGGTGGTGGTTTTCCAATTATCGAAGACAGAAATGTCACGGGTGCTATCTGTGTGTCAGGTTTGGCGCATTTAGAGGATCATAAAGTGATCACTGAAGTATTGAAACAAATGATCCAAGAAGATAGAAAAGGGGAAGCAAGATGAACTTAGCGATTTTAGGGGCCGGCATGATCGTCCATGATTTTTTGACGGTGGCAGGGGATGTCCCGCAGCTTGAACTGTCCGCTATTTTTGGGACAGAAAATGATTTAGAGAAAATGAATCACTTAAAACAGCAATACAAGATTCAAACCGTCTACACAGAGTTAGGGGCATGTTTGGCGGATCCATCCGTTGACACCGTTTATGTCGCACTGCCCAATCATTTGCATTATTCCTTTGCCAAAGAAGCGATCCTCGCTGGCAAACACGTCATTTGTGAAAAGCCATTTACGTTGCAGACACGAGAATTAGTAGAATTAGCAGAATTGGCTGCTGCCCACAAGGTGCTTTTGATCGAAGCCATCACAAATCAGTACTTAGCCAACTATCAAGGAATAAAAGCGCAGCTTGAAACATTGGGAGAGCTGAAAGTGATTGAATGCAACTATTCGCAGTATTCTTCTCGTTATGATTTATTCAAAGAGGGAACCGTTTTACCTGCATTTAACCCGAAAATGGGTGGTGGGGCATTGATGGATATCAATATCTATAATATTCATTTTGTCGTCGGGCTTTTAGGAAAACCAAAAAGTGTCCGCTATTTTGCTAATGTCGAACAGGGGATCGATACTTCTGGCATGCTGTTTTTAGACTATGAACAAACAAAAGTCGTTTGTATCGGCGCCAAAGATTCGACAGCGACGATTCGTTCAACGATCCAAGGGACGAAAGGATCGATCATCGTCAATGGGCCGACGAATATGCTTGCCAGCTATGACGTTGAACCGGTCCATGGGGCAAAAAGCCATCAGGATCGCAGCGTTCACGGACATCGTATGTTTGAAGAATTTGTCCGTTTTGCACAAGCCATTCACGAAAATGATCAGGCCTTTGTCAAGGAACGTCTTGCCCATAGCAAGCTGGTGATGGAAGTCGTGGAAAAAGCATTGGCAGATGCCCAGATCGTATTAGGATAATCGCATCAATGAGGAAAGACACCAGCTTCTTAGAAAAGTTGCTGGTGTCTTTGTCTGTTGTCTTATTTTTTCTTTTTTAAACTCAATAAGGTTAGTGGGATACCCAAGGTGAGGTAGCCGACAATCGTCATCAAACAGACCACCAGCCAAAAGTTATCTACTGCTAGAAATGCAATCAGGCCATATGCCACCAGAATCGAGAGAAAATAAAAAAGAAAGAGCTGAAAAAAACGTTTAAAACTCACAGTCATTCATTCTCCTTTGTCGTTAAACTGACAAGAAAATTATACCACATCAAACGCAACTTCAAGGTCTGATTGTGATCATTCGCAGGAGCCGCAAAAGGCGAATTATTTTGTTGGCTGACCGTGATTCGCTATACTTGAAGGGAAGAGAAAGCGCAGGAATATTTTTTTAGGAGAAGGAGGAGACAGATGAAAAAGGTGGATGTACTGATTATCGGAGCGGGTCCAGCTGGAACGGCTGCTGCCTACGGGTTAAAAGCCAAAGGTAAGACAGTCGCGATCGTTGAAGCCGATTTATGGGGTGGCACTTGTCCCAATCGCGGGTGCGATCCGAAAAAACTACTGATGCGAGGCGTAGAAGTCAAAACAGAGGCGAAACGTATGCAAGGCAATGGCGTTCAAGGGCAGGTAGCCATTGATTGGCCAGTACTGATGGCGTTTAAGCGCTCGTATACCGATCGGGTGCCGGAGTCAACCAAACAAGGGTTACTAGCAGAAGGAATCACTACTTACTACGGACAAGCCGCTTTTCGTGATGCCCATACGGTCGTCGTGGACGCAGAAGAGATTCAAGCAGAAAAAATAATTATTGCGACAGGACAGCGTCCAGCGGTACTGCCAATCGTCGGCAAGGAACATTTACAAAGCAGTACTGATTTTCTTTCCTTTGAAAAGATGCCAGCAACGATTGCTTTCATAGGTGCTGGTTATATTACCTTCGAACTGGCGATGATCGCTCAAGCAGCAGGTGCTGAAGTTCATGTGATTCATCATAATGACCAGCCATTAAAAGGATTTGATGCTGAATTGACCGCAGAAATGGTTCGTTCAATGCAGGACCAAGGTGTTTCGTTTCACTTTAACCAGAACACACAGCGAATCATGAAAGAACAAAACCACTATACAATTCAGACACAAGCATTGTCTCTCACCGTAGAAGCAGTGATTGGTGCCACGGGACGCAGACCCAATAGCGATCAGCTGCAACTGGAAAAGGCAGGGGTAGAAACGTCAAAACAAGGGATCGTTGTAAATGAGTTTTTGCAGACTAGTCAAACACACATCTACGCAATCGGAGATGTGCTAGCGAAAAAGCAGCCAAAACTGACGCCTGTTGCTAGCTTTGAAGCCGCCTATCTTGTCGAGCATATAGATGACCAGAAAACGCCCATCCGCTATCCACTGATCCCTACACTAGTTTTTGGTGCGGAAAAACTGGCAAGAGTCGGGATCAGTGAGCAAGAGATTGCCGATAATGCCTCAGAATATCATAGCGAGGTGATGGATCTTTCTTCTTGGTATACCTATCGACGAATCAATGATCAAGATGCAAAAATCAAATTGATTTATGACACATCTGATACCATCGTTGCTGTCACGATTGTTTCTGCATTGGCCGATGAGTTGATCAACCACTTCGTTTTTGTGTTGGAGAATCAGCTATCGAAAGAAGCGCTGGCCCAAATGATTTTTGCCTACCCAACACCTGCTAGCGATTTGTCCTATTTTCTATAAATAATCAAACAAGCCTGCGCTAGTTTCCGCTAGCACAGGCTCTAAATTATTATGTCCGTATTGACTATAGTCCGTGAACCTTAAATGAACCTTAAAGTTAGGCTGGGTTTCATTTTAGGCAATGTCTTTGTTTTCTAGTAACCCTAGGTTTAGGCTTTTTTTGACAGCCGGCGGACAGCAGCAATCAGTAAGATCGCCGACAAGAAGAGCCCGACCAAATAGATGATGAAAATAGAATCTGGCTCATAGTGCCGATAATTGAATATTTTTACCATAAAAAAGAGAAACGGGATCGCTGCAATAAGGGTTGAAACGAAACGTTTCCGCCATTGTATGAAAAACGATCCAATCACTAGAAAAAGACAAAACGGGATCCAAAAGACCAAATGTCCGATAAGTTCGATTTTTCACACCTCCTAGCAAGTAAAATCATCATAACGTTTCTTCCTAAAAAGCAAGCGTGAAGGAAAAAATAATCCCATTAGGCATGTATGAAATTATGAGTGGAGTCTTCTGAAAAATTCACAAGAAATCTGAGAATTTCAAAAGGAAATGAAAAAACGAACGGTTAGGAATATCCCAATTGTCCGAGACGAAAAATACCTCTTGCAGCATTCATTTTGACTTGAATCCTGCAAGGGGTACTCTTTTGTAGAAAATCTGGTGCTTTATTCAATTGATATAAAAGAAATGCTTAGGAAGGAGCAGCAGTCCTTTTTTATGGCAAGATGTTCTTACTATGAAAAAGGGAAATGACCATACCTATGTCCAACAGATCCTTATAATAAAATCCTTTTAGTGGACCAATGTGTAAGAAAAATCCGAGAATCATTAATACAAACAGCAGCAGAAAAAGCAGGTTGAAAGCGGTCATCAAGCGAAAACTGAAATGCCAATTACTCAGGAAATACTGATATTTCGCTGCTCGGTAAACTTTGTTTTGAATCGGAATTTTCTTGAGTGCAGGGATCGATTCATGATAGGACGTAAATAATTCGTAGTCTTTTTTCGTCAGTACTTCTGAGAAAATGTGCGTCCCTGCCTGAAAGTCGAAATAGCCCCAATGGAATTGTTCTTTATCCTCTGGTGATTCGTGCTTCATCAGCTTTCTTGGCTTGATCGTGAACGCCTTGATGGTCTCATAGGGGTAACTGAAATAGGTGTTACTTTCTAAATAGTCGATGATGACCAGAAAAAGCATGCGGGTTTCTGTGAAAACTAACAAACGATTGCCGCGGGTATCATGAAAGATGTCACGGTATGCTTTTGCTTTCTCGGTTGTTGCATAGGCATAGGCGCCAAGCCCTTGATTGGCGAAGGCGAGGTTTCCATCTGGCGTCAAAGGCAGATAGCCAAGAATCGTTTCGTCTTTTGCTAAAAGCGTCCGAAGCTCCTCTAATAGATCTTGCAAGAAAACATATTGTTTGGACAGCTCGAAGGTTGCTGCTTTTTCTTGTTCAGATATTTTTGTCAGTGAATTGTTTTCATTTAAGACTAACTGTTTAAAATCCATCGATAGTCATCCTTTCTTTTAAGCGTTTGCGGCCACGGGAAAGACGATTGTAGATCGCTGAGACATTTAAGTCCGTCTGCTCTGCGATGGTTTCGGGTGACTCTTGGTAAAAATAGTAGAGCAGAAAAATCCTTTGATCGAGGGCTTCAAGGTCTTCAATAAAGCCCAAAAAGGTTTCCTTTGTCAAAGGTGATTCTTCAATAGCTAGTTCCTGCTCATCAACAGGTTTTTCTTCCAGTGAGCGCTTGTTCAACTTCCGCTTGTGGTCAATCGCACGACTACGACTGATCAAAAGCAGCCAAGTAATCAAGCGGCTTCTTTCTGGTTGGTACGCAGCAATCTTTTGCCAAACCTCGTAAAAAACTTCGTTCGCTACATCTTGGCGCTCGCTCACTTCATGCGGTTGGGAGAGGACACTATGAATCGTCCTCAGCATGCTATCACCATAAACAGCTAACAGTTCTTCTAAGCCGGCATAGTCTTTCTTTTTGATTCGTTCAATGATTTCTTTATCCTGCACCTTTTTCACCCCTTCACACTATATACGAAGAATGTTTGCCTTTTCTATCAGAAAAAGAAAAAAACCTCTGTTAACGAGGTTCATGTTCTTTGGCCAGAAGATCTGTTGCCAAGCGCTGGGCCAAATATTCCCAAAGAATGCCGCCAAAAAAAGCGCCTATCATATAAAGAATGACTGCTTGCAGCTCCAATGGATTATTTGCTAGCCAGAAAGAAAATAGCGAGCCGATGATGAATAGGTAGCTGCCAAAAAGCACTTGCCGCCACGAGCGTTTTTTAACAAACTTGCTAATGAGAAAGGTTGAAAGGATCATCAAGAGAATTTGGATGAATGCCAGCGAAGGCAAAAGTGCAAAGTCAGAAACAACCATTTCCCAAAATTGTTGAATCAAGAAAAAGAAAGCAAAGAGAATGAGCCCGCTTGATAATGTACTAAGCCGCAAGGAAGATATTTTTTTTCGCATTGGTTTACTCCTTGAAAGGTTTTCTTTATTATAGCAAATTTTTAATTAAATAATGTAAAAAGATGAACGAGAAGATCTGCAAAAAAACTTCTCCTACATGTGCCTACTTTTAGTATACTTGAAAGAAACGAGTGGATGGACTCGATACATAAGGAGGATTTCATGCCAACGATTCTTTTTGCGCCTGCGGTATTCAACTTGGCTGAAACGACAAGGATGATCGAAGTCGCTAAACAAATGCAAGGAAATCACCACTGCGAGTTCTTTGGTTTTTCAAAAACCTTTGCTTCACTTATCACTGAAAGTGGCTTTACGTACCATTTGCTGACGCCGACTCTGACAGAAAAACAAGAGGAACAGATCATAAAATTAGATCAACTACGCTCAATCAAAAATCCCTTCACCAAAGAGATGGTTGCCGCGCGTATTCTGAGCGAACAAAAGCTGATCGATAAACTTGCTCCTCAGGTCATTGTAACTGGATCGAATGTCACGATCTTTCTATCTGCTCGCAGCAAACAGATTCCCTTAGTCTACGTAAAACCCTATGCGATGAGCGATCCCTTTTTTCGATCAGATAGCGCATTTATCCCTTCTAGTTTGCGTTTCTTAGGACCGCTAAGGAAACCACTTTGGTATTGGATAAGAAAACAACTGGTAAAATCCCGCTGGATGCCCCGAGCATTCAAACACGCTGCTCAAACAGAAAAACTTTTTATGCCTGAAACGAGCTTACGAATGATGGACGCTGATTTAAATCTCATCACCACTCCTGATTTATTTTTAACGAAAGAGCAGCTGCCAGAAAATTATCAAATCGTTGGGCCGATTTTTGCGAAGCTCGGGTCTTCTTTACCAGACGAAGTGTTGACTTTTATTCAACAAAAGCGGCGGGAAAGAAAACGAATCGTTTATTTTGCAATGGGCAGTTCGGGGAATCCGCGCTTGGTGCGAAAAATCTTAGCTTTCTTGCGAAACCGTTCGGAACTAGCGATCATTGCTCCGGTTACGCATCTACTCAAGGAGAAACACAACGACTCAGAGAATCTGTTCTTGACCGAATATCTGCCAAGTCATCTATTGCATGAGCATATCGATTTTTCTTTTATCCATGGTGGGGAAGGGACTGTTCAAACAGCTTGTGCCTCTGGGAAGCCGTTTATCGGAATCGGGATGCACTATGAGCAAAGCTGCAATATTCAGTACTGCGTGGCGTATGGCAATGCAATTGCACTAACAAAACCAGTAACTGTGAAAAAGCTAGAAGTTGCCCTGACTGAGGTTTGTTTACCGAAAATCCGACAACAAGCCTGCCAGCTAAAGAAGCATTTCCCGACAAATGGTCCTCAGAAAGCGATGCAGGAGATTGAACACTTTTTAGAAAAAAACAGTTTTCCTACTAAAAAAAAGAGCGATTATCATTGAGATAATCACTCTTTTTTTAATAGAGATCTAATAGCATCAGCAAGCCTGGGACCCACGTAGTGAAGATACCACAAGCGATCGCAAAATAATGAATCTTACGACCAAAGTTTACCTTCACGATCGTATCCAAAAAGCCGCAAAACCATAACGCTCCCCATGTTAACCAAATCAATGCAAAGAGGGGATCTTGCTCCCATTGCCAAGAGACCCAAGCAAAAGGCAAGGTATTGATGGCTACGAATAGCGCAAAAATCCCATAAATACGTAGATCTAAATCAAAAAGGTAAATGATCCCTACCAATAAGTACGTGAAGGCAAAGAGAAAGCCAGTGCCTGCTTCATAATAAGCGCCTTGAAGCATATAGATTAGATTGATAATAAAAGATAACGAACCTGTAAAAAGATTGATCAAAGCAAGTGAGCGGTAGTCAATGTGAAGTAAGCTGCCCCAGCCGTTGATTATCAAAGTAATTCCTACAAAAAATAAACCGATCCCTAACATAAAATCCTCCTTTACTTAAATTTAGAATAACAAATTCTAAGAAAAAATAATAGCTCTATTTATTTTTAGGTCAATAAAAAGGAAAGTAATTTTGAAATTTGCTATTTTTTGCTGCTAAATTTGATAAAATCAATACCAAAGAGCGCTGCTAGCCGATGCTTTTCTCGTTAAGGGGAAAATTCCAGCGTTTAAAAGTAACTTTAACTCGTTGGAAGAATGGGAAAAGAGAGAGGAACAATAGATTTTCAGTGTATTAATTGGACAAAAAGCTGACGAGGCAGTAGCTTATCGGTTTTTACGAATTTGCAGCAGTGAAGACTGTTTTGCGGAAAGGAGGAATTATGCCGAGAAAAGATCGAATCTTACTTTTTATTGACGAATATATGCAAGCTCAAGGTTGCGCACCTACCATACGAGAAATCTGTGCCAATGAAGAGATAAAAACAACTTCTTTGGTTTATCGTCATTTATTGCGTCTTGAAAAAAGAGGCCTGATTTACCGAGCTTATCGCTTTAAGTCACGTTCGGTTCGTTTTACAGACGAAGGGAAGGCCTATGTCAAAGTGTTGCGACAAGCACAAGCCAACGAAGAATAAATAAAACCAAAATAAAAAAGCCTAAGGCTTTTTTATTTTGGTGCACGGTAGCCGGCAGCTTCCGCTTCAGCGATGGTTTTGAACCATTCTTTCGGGTTGGTAGTATCCTCGTAGTATTTAGATCCGGGCAAATGATAGATGCCGCTTCTTGATCCTTTGATCAAACCGTTTCCTTGTTGATCGACATATTCTTTCTGTTTTTCCTCTGTTTCACTGCTTTGAGAAGTGGCTGTTGTCGTGTTGTTTTCACTACTTGTAGCATTCTCCGGCTGCGTCATATCTTCGTTGGAAATCTCGCTGCTACCATCCGCATAGTTGATTGTGACACCATCTTGGATGTTGAAGATATAATAGTTGAATTGGATCGTATCCTCGCCAATAGATTGGGCTTGCATCTGTACCCCACGGGCAACCAGCTCGTCATCGCGATAGATCGGGGTGACGGAATATCGGACATAATGATTTTTATCTTGCTTGAGATAATAGTTGATATCCATTTCTAAGCGCAACATCTCGGGATTGTTCAACTGACTTGTCCCTGTGATCAGATTCTTCCAGTTTGCATTTTCGCCAGCTAAAGCAAAGCCAATCAAGTGGGTTCGATTATATAAATATTTCCCATTGGGGAGCTGTTTATTACGCCAACCTGTCGGTTTCACACTGGAAATATCGCCACGCTTTTCCGTGGGCATCAAGGATTGATTCAACATTGCTTCAGCAGATGTCGCACGATTGAGGTGATCGAGGTCGCCGTATGCTTCCCAGGCGCCATTTTCAAGGGAAAGATCATCTTCTGAAAACTCAGGAATGTTCTGATTGACTTCAATCGTTTGGGTGCCTTGGTAAGTTAACTGTGCCAGCTCATCTGCACGAATATCCTTAGCAGAAGTGACTGCCACTTCTGATGATGGTGTTTTGTGATTTGGGAATAGATCATTACTGTGTAGGAAACTAAATCCGACTGCTGCGAGTGCGAGAAGCGCAGTGACCGATCCGATAAATGTTTTTTTCTTTGCCATCTTTTTTTGCCTCTCTTTTCATTGATGTATAGTTAGCATAAACGGGGAGTAAAAAAACTGCAACCCATTCATCATACCATTTGCATGGAGCGTTTTACAGAACTTTCAGGTTTCTTTTGCTTTTTGATCTCAAATGTTCTTAACCCACTTTCTTTACCAAGGGAACATGCCTGAATGGTTTTTTTTATTTGCAAGTCAAATTTTTCATGTTTTAAAAAAACTATGTGATATAATGAATAAAGTTGTTGCTATTTCCCTTTGATGCTTGTTTTAATAACAGGCATCTCCAGCTGCGGAACGAAATTTCAGCTGTATAGCACGCAACCTTCAAACGAAAGAAATCTGGACAATTTTCTGAACGATTTCCTTTCTTTCTTTGAGCAAAATTACAGGAGAAGGAGTGTATCCCATGAACCAGCAAGAAACCATCTTACATTATTTAAATCAGAAAGACTCTGAAAAATTAAAAGAACTCGTATCAGGAATGGAAGAGCTGCCGTTGTTACAATTGTTCAGCAATTTATCCGCGGATGAAAAAGTGATCGTTTTCCGACTATTACCGAAAGATAAAGCACTTATCCTGTTTGAAGATTTGACACCAGCTACACAACAACACTTATTACGCTCTTTCACCGATGAACGGGCAACCGAGTTTGTGAACGAAATGGCACCAGATGTCCGAGTAAGACTCTTGGATGAGTTGCCAGCGACCGTAACACAAAAACTTTTACAATCAATGGCACCGGATGAACGTGCTGCAACAAACCTCTTACTAGGGTATGAAGCCGAAACTGCGGGTCGTTTGATGACACCGGAATTCATCACATTGAAAAAAGATATGACGGTCAATCAAGCGTTAGAAAAAGTGCGAATGCAAGCCAAAGAAAAAGAAACGATCTATACGCTTTATGTTACTGATCAAACGAAAACGTTAGAAGGTGTTTTGTCGCTGAAAGATCTCTTAATGGCACAAGGGGAGCAACGCATCAGTGAGATCATGTCCCAAAAAGTTATTTATGTGACCACGGACACCGACCAGGAAGAAGCAGCCCGTTTGCTAAATGAACTAGATATCATTGCGCTGCCAGTCGTAGACAAGGAATCACGAATCGTTGGGATCATTACCGTCGATGACGCGATCGATGTCATCGAGCAAGAAACAACGGAAGACATGTTTAATGCCGCTGGTTTAGTCGATGTTGCTTCTAATGAAGCAGACCGTAGTAATGTTTTGATCAATGGCAGCCTGTGGCAAATCTGGAAAGTCCGCTTGCCATTCTTAGTGATCACGCTTGTTGCTGGGCTTTTAGCTGGGGTCGTCATTGATGAATTTGAACAAACGTTGGAGTCGGTGGCAGCCGTTGCGATTTTTATTCCTTTGATCATGGATATGGGTGGAAACGTTGGTACACAATCCTCTACTGTATTTGTTCGGGGAATGTCGTTAGGGCATATTGATCTTTCAACCTTCACCCGCCATTTCTTTAAAGAAGTTTGGATCGGTTTGAGTCTAGGCTTGATCGTCGGGATCATCTCTGGAACCGCTGCTTCACTTTGGCAAGGGATCCCGATGTTAGGGGTCGCTGTTGGGATTTCATTAGTTTTTGCTATGACCTTAGCCGCAGCACTTGGCTTTTTAGTCCCGTTTGTACTTATTAAACTAAACATCGACCAAGCAGCCGGTTCGGCACCGATCATCACCTCGATCAAAGATATTGCTGGCTTGTTTATCTACTTCGTTTCAGTAAATGTTCTTTTGGGTCATTTGCTTTAGCATACTGTCCGTTCCAGTGGTATAATAAAGCGACATCGCATGATGAGCACAACATAGAAAGGGGAAATGTCCTATGACAAATCAAATGAAGCAACATCAACTCGGAGGTTTCTCTTTTTAAGTGCGGCCTCCTAATTAACTGGAGGGAAATCATGGAAAAACAAGGAATCGTGGTCTTTCAGGCTAAGGATATCGCAAAAGTCCGCCTGACCACAGGAGAAGAATGTTTAGCAACCGTTTCAGGAAAATTTCGTCAACAGGCACGAGTGCCAAAGGATTATCCTATTGTTGGTGATTTTGTCCAAGGGCAGGTGTATGATCAAGATCATTTCTTGATTGATGCTTTGCTCCCACGAAAGAGTTTTTTACAACGAAAAGTAGCTGGAAATCGGACGGATGAACAAGGGATCGCTGCGAACATCGACACGGTTTTTATTGCAACCAGCGCCAATGAAGAATTCAATTTCGCTCGGTTAGAGCGCTTTGTCACGATCGCTTGGGACAGTGGCGCTAACCCAGTGATTCTCTTGACCAAAGCCGATCAAGTCACAGCTGATGAAAAAGCAGAGCTGTTGCAAGCATTAATCGATGCTTTTGGTGTGAAAGCATTCGCTACTTCTATTTATGAACCGAACGAATTGCTGACAGAAGCCTACTTTTCAGACGGAAAAATCAGTGCATTTATCGGTTCGTCAGGCGTTGGGAAGTCCAGCTTATTAAATCAGCTCATGGAGCAAGCCGTTCAAAAAACCAATGACATACGAGAGGATAGTCGAGGACGACACACGACGACGAGTCGCCAGTTGTTCACACTGCCCTCTGGCGCAATGATCATCGATACTCCTGGCATGCGGGAAGTTGGCATCAGTACCGTTCGGTCAGCTTCGATCGAGCAATCCTTTGAAGCGATCAGTCAATATGCTGAAGGTTGTTTCTTCAGAGACTGTCAGCATGAAACAGAACCGAAATGTGCGGTCAAAGCAGCTATTGCTGCCGGTGAGCTTTCAGAAGCAGCCTTCGCTCGCTATCGCAAAATGGAAAAAGTGCTGGCGTATTTGAAACGAAAAGAACAGATCAAAGAAATGAAAAAGTAATAGTTAGCACTCCTTTCTATAAGAGGAGTGCTTTTTTGTACGTGTCAAGAGCGCCTTGTTGAGTAAAGAAGAGGAGAGCCGCAGCCAACGTTCTTGTGTTTTCACGAAAAGGCGGCCAATTCCAAAGGGCACTACATGCTAAGTGGTTGAACTAAACTAAGATCGCCTGCCTGGTTACAAGCTGTCGTCAAGAAAAGCAGGATAAAAAAACACAGTGGGGTGTTGTCCCACTGTGTTTTGAGCAATGATTTGCCCCTGCCAAGGTATTTCTAGTATAAAGCGTTGATTCTTAAATAGCAACTCGAAAAAAACGCCTCATTCAGCAGAGCGCAGAATTTTCGTCATGGCTTTTCCTTTCGCCAATTCATCGATCAGTTTATCTAGGTAACGAATTTCTTGAACTATTGGCTCTTCGATCTCTTCTACCCGAATCCCGCAAATCACACCAGTAATCTGTTTTCGTGCAGGATTGAGCTGAGGGGCTTGCTTAAAAAAGCGTTCAAAAGAAACATCATCAGCCATCTGTTGGAGTGTTTCTTGGTCATACCCAGTCAGCCAGGTAATAATCTGATCTACTTCTTCTTTTGTCCGATTTTTCCGTTCTGCTTTGGCAATATACAGAGGATAGACTTTCGCAAAACTCATTTGGGTAATCTTTTGATTTTTCATGATAAACTCCTTTAGTCTTTACACAAAGTATACTTCATTTTTTTCTTTTTGCCGAGATTTTCAACGTTTGTTGTGTGCCAAAATAGGCGAGGGGACTAAAGGATGATTTTTTCTTCTTGTTCACGAAACCCCAATACCTTTTGTCGTGACTCGCCATCCCAATAGAGCAAGTCCAAATTCTTATGCAGCATTAGCTGTGTATATAATTCTTTCAGAGTCAAAGCAGGCTTTTTGGGTTCGAAAAATAAAATCAATTGGTTATGACTATCTTGTGCGATCGTCGTAAAAGGAATCAGGTTTTCTTTGTAAGTTAAATAAATTCCTTGGTAATCTGCTGCACTCGACGACGTTGTCAGTGCTGTCAAGAGGTCTCTTGCTCTCATAATGAACCCGCCTTTACTGTTTTTTGTCGATAGGCATCGATATCCAACATGATTTTTGTTTTGCCGTATACCGTATACTTTTGCACCACGAATTGGTGGCGCTTATTCCAATAGCCACCCACAGTTAGAAACATGCCCTCATCAACATCGCCTAAAAAATTCAAACTGTGCTTCGCAATCAAACAGTTGGTGGTGCCTAGTGTAAAGCGGACCAAAGGGGAGGGGGCAAAGGAGACGATCCTTATTTTTGAGACAGCGCCTTTTTGTGTTTGCATCAGGTATTCCTCCTTTAGTAAGTAGTAAAAAGCGGATCATTCGTTGATATCAAACCATTTTTTCTCTTCATAAAAAGCAACATGACGAATCTCATCATAATGAATTTTTTCTGTGGTTTCTCCCGTCAAATAAATGCCCAATGTGTCGTATCCGTTGATTTTTCCGACAATATCTGGGGGATAGCCACCTTCTTCATTGACTTCTTCTCGTTGGATCGCCACAGTTAGATTCTTTTTCATCGCTTCGAATAAGCATTGATTGATTTCTTCCGTTGTGAGTGACGGCTTAGGCGGACAATCAAACGTGCGTGTCGGCTCTTCTTCAATTTCAGTTGTATGCTCAGATAAAAAGAATCCTTGCCACTTTAGCTTTTTCCGATCTTCATATGGTTGCAGCATACCCATAGCAATCACCTCTTATCTATATAATACAAACATACGTTCTCTTTTGTAAAGCGAACAGATTTTTAAATTTCTGATTCTTCTATGAAACATCTAAAAAGTGCATCAAACAAGGGGATAGTGGCGGGTATCGTTTTTTTATACTATATATGTTATAATTTATCCTGAAGTAATCATGAACGTTTAGAAAATAGCTGGCGAAAAAGGAGAATAGTATGTCTGGATTAATCGTGGTCCTGCTTACGATCTACTTTGCAAGTAGGAAAGATAAAGAACAGTGGCTTTTTGATCCCAAACGATTGACTATTCTGGCGCTTATGTTTGTGATCGTCGGCATAAGTTGGGGCTTAAATGACAAAATAATGAAGGATCCTCGGAACCAAAATATTAGAAGTGATTTACTGTTTAATTATTCGTTCCCCTTATTGATAGGTATGCTAGGTCTATTTATCAAAGAAATACCACGGTGGGGACGGATCGTGACTTTGTCATTTGGCTTTATGATTATTGGGTATTTAGCTATGCACTATTTGATAGGGTTTCACAACCCGTATTGGGAAAATCTACAGCTAAGTCCATTGTATTGGCTACCAAGTGACTAGCCATACGAAAGTATCGCCAATGGAAACGAAAAAAAGCACTCCCTTTATTGAGTGCTTTTTTCGGCTAAATCACTGCAGCAAGATGTTTCTTTTCCCAAAAAATGGGTTGAACCTAAGTAGCAAGGGGGATCATATAAGGAGAAGTCACGACTGTTTGAATCAAACCGATTGATTCTTGACTAAACCGTGTCTTTTGATCATTGCCAAAGTAAAATATGCGACGAGCGTTCCTGCAATCCCAAAAAGTAAATCGATTCGATCAGGGGTGTTCATAAAGCCCAAGACAGTCTCGCTCAATAGATTGGCAATGAGTAAGAGCAGGGTCAATAGCGTGACGGCTTTAAATGGCGCACCTACGAGAAGCCAAAAGTACCCCAGTAAGCCAATAATCAAACTAATCGAAAAATTGGAGATATGAAGATAAAAGTCAGGATACATCGAAGTAAAGAAAGAAACGTCCAAGTACTTTGATAAGTAGAGGAAGAGGGCTGTGAACACGAAAAGCAAGTAGAGGAGTGACGCCCAGATTTTTGGTAAAAAGACTAGCTTTAATTGCTTCTTCTTTTTCATTATTATTCTCCTTTTAAAATTGTCAGCTTATACGGATGGAATTGCTTTTATCGGGTGTTAATTACACAGTGGAAAAAACAAGCTGCAAACCAGGCAAATCAGTAGTCTGCAACTCATTAATGGTAAAATGAGTTGAGGTGATAAAATGACAATAATAAACAATCAGCGATTATGGTTAGGTATAGGGATAGAAATTATTTTGCTCATATCATTCAGCATGATTATGTATTTCATCCTGACGAGTGGCAACTTGAAGCAAAACCCGTTCAGCAGTCGACGAAAAGGAAAAATAAGCTTATGGGTAGCTGCTGGTTTGATTTCACTTGCCATGATTCTAGTATTCCAAGGAATGATCAACGGCGCTTTATTCAGACTTTTTTAGCAAAATATGGACGTTTATGTCGACCTATGAACATTACAATTATATTAAATAACGAAATACCCTAAATTATCTACATGATTTTAGGGTTCTTTTTTATCGAATCATGTAATAGATATTTGCTGGCATTTGCAACGTCTAACTACTTGTGTAAGAACTTTGAAATGGATTGGCTATATATGAATAAAGTTCTAGGTAAAAGCTCAAAGATTTTCAACATGATTATAGCATACAATCAAACCGATTGGTTCGTGAATCAAGGCTGATAGCTTGATTCTGTATTTGCTGAGATAAAAAAGACGAATCCGTATGTAACTTGCTACAAGACCGTTAACAATCTGTTGATTAGTAAATCCAAAAAGAATCTGAAGAAACTTGTAAAATAAGAAATTCTTAGCTTTAGTTAAATTTTAGATGAATTAGAGACAATTTTCTGATAAAAGTCATTCGGAGGGAGGTGAAATGATGCAAAATTGACTTGAACTGTCTAAAATATCACGAACTCTTTTTCGAATATAACTTTGTATAATATATATTATGTAAACTAAAATATAAAATTTTTCGAACACCGTATTTAACTGGTAATTTTACGGCTCTCCTCCCTCTTATTTAGGAATATTTCCTTTAAATTCACCTAATTGGCAGCATAATCCAAAAAAATGGTTATTTGAGCGATAGTTTTTGTTTGTTCTAGGTCTGATAAGAAAATCAACTGACAAATTATACCTGTACCTTTGTCTGTATTTGATCTTGTTGATTCTTGAATCTTTGAATTCAAGGTTTGTTTGCAGCTGCTGGCCAAACTCAATGAATCAGTCAAGTATCGTTGTTCACGATCTTATCAGTAATGATTCGCACTTAACCCAGCAAATTTGTGCTAACTAATAGCCTAATGGGAATCTTGATCACAGGCAAACCAGCAACGATAAACAAGAAACATTTCGTTGCGTTCAGTTTTCACTTAAACGGATCAGATTCCCATAGCGAGTCCTAATCAAGGGTGCACAGTCATCTAAGTACAAGTTTCGTTTTGTTGCTGCCAATAAAGCAATGACAGCTACGGAAAGTTTCAAACTATGTAATACAGGATCGCCGAAAAGACAATGATCAAAATGACCAAGACAACGATTAGTTGATTTAAACGTCGAATAAGCAGGTTTTTCTTGTTTTTTTCAAATTCTTTTCCTTCATTTCGATAATATTCTCTATCTTTTGTTCCCACGAGCGCCAACTCCTTTTCCCTGATTTTATCACTATCCTGAAAACAATGGGTGCAATCAAGGTGTTTTGTACAATAAATGGCAGTATTTTGTTAGAGCCTACAATCGTATGCGTATAGCGACTAAATAAGACGACTGACGAGTTCCAAGTGATTCATAACGGCAGCTTTCCGAATAACGCCCATACCAGGAAACGCCCCTTGCTGATAAGCAGCAACTAATAGCTGCAGCCCAGCTGTTTGCGTAGGATACTCTTCCTCATGCTGTAACAAAGCTTCCATGACTTCGAAAAACTTTTCTTTCTGACTTGGTAATTCTTCCTCAGAAAATAAGTGAACGATTCGCAAGTCTTGCTCTGCTGTCGGATAGATCCAATGCAAAACCAACCGTTTTGAGGGATAACTGTGCTCATAATAAATTTTGCTATCGACAGAAAAATCACTAAATCCCGCATAGCCCAATTTATGATAAAGATGATGGGTTTTTGAAAATCCTTCGTCTGGACATTCTGTATAAAAACTATTTTTAGGTAAACGGGTAAACGGATCTTCCATCAGTAGTTTCGGGCCGTTGATTTTATTTAACAAACGAAACTCTTTGCTTACCAGCACCGGCAGCGTATTTTCCCGCCAATCACTAGCGAGTGCTTGGTCCGCTTGATGGATGATCCAAAGATCAGGCTTTTCTTCCACTGTCTCAATGGGGCGATCTACGATCATTGCTTTAGGGGCAGCAACATTTTGCAACTCTGCTAACCCCTCTGCCGTCAGAAAAGCTCCCGCCTGTGGATTGCGAACCAGATAAAAAGGATGCTGCTTCCTTTGAAACAGGTCAATGGTCGTCCAAAACGTTTTTGATTGCTTGACTGGTTCAATGATCGGCTGGATCGCGTCTGACAAACAATCTTGTTCCAACAGTGCTTTCAACGCCAATAAATCAAATTGTTTTCCACGAATATACGGGAAGTACATCTTCTTCTCTCCTTCTTACTCGCCTGATAAAAAACGTTTTTCCAGCGCTTCATAGGCTGATCTCGTAGCGGCCAATTCTTCTTTCAAGGCTTCGATCGCTTGCAGCTGAGTATCTTCAATAAATCGATCATAGTAATTGACTCCACCACCGAACAAGTCATACTCAGGCTGACGTTTCTTCAGTTCTTGGTACAAACGTTCTGTTGAAAATACCCGCAATCCTCGAGCAGTCTGTTTTGCTTTGCCGACTTCTCGCGCTTGTGCCGAAATCAACCGAAACAATAAGGCATTTTCTGGAACCTGCAGCTCTTGCCGTTGGGGCTTCTTTTCGACACTGAAATACCCTTTGCTGCCCGATTCTTTTTCAAGAAATGCATGATAGACCAGAACACCAATTGTAGGTCCAATCTGATCTTTGACTTTCTCATACAATGCCTTGGGTAAGACAAAATAATTATAATTCCCAATAAAGGATAGTTTTGCTTTTGAGCGAAAATCTGCCAAACTAACTTTGAGTTCGTAGCAACGCCATTCAAACGTGTTTTCAGTCGTCAAGCGACAACTCAAAGTATCCACGATGCCGTGATCATCTGGCATGACTACCTCTTCTACCACAATATCACTGTTTTCCCGACAATAATAATAAAGTGCCTCTTCCATTTCTAAAGTTAAGGATGTCTTCACAAATTCACGACCTTTGTCTTGTTTCACCTATTATAAAACATATGTTCGCATTTTGGAAGAGGGAAATAAAAGCAGCCTATCATCCTCTCACCCATTCGGGCATCCGTTAACGAGAATCTCTTCAACCATCTTCTTTGTACCGCGGAATCGTAACAAAAAAAGCAGCAAGAGCACACCAAGTTGAGCGATTAATAGACCTTTAAAGGGAAATTCAAAAGTAAAGCCTGCGGGAAGATGAAAGAAATGGAAAAAATCCTGCAGTGCTTTTTGACTAAGCCACAGACCGCTGACAAGCCCTATCAAACTAATAACAATGCTTTGAATGCCTACAAAGAAAAGCTCTTCAAAGGTGATTAACAACGGAGACTGTCCTAACAACAACCGAATACTCAGAGATTGCTGCTCCTCCCCCATCAAATGAAAACGATACATGTGATTGCAGTGCCATAAAAAGGCGGCGATCAAGCCTATAGTTAGAACGCCTAGTACGAAGCGTAGCAACTGCAAAAAGAAAAGCCAACTGGCATACGTGAGATCCATCTGATTCTCACTGCTATTTGTTTCATATTGTAGCCATTGATGAAAAAACACTAGCCAATGCTCTGCAAAGATGGCGATGATCAGTAGAAGAATCGCCAATACACCACTCATCAGCAAACTGCGCCTACGAAGTGCTGCGTGCCAGCCGAATTGGCAAGGATAGTAGAAGTACCGCCATTTGTTCATGATAACCCTCCTTTTGGCGTCTATTTTACAGAACTTTCCAAATTTAGACAAATATCATCTTGTTTACATAATATAATTATAATCAAAAAAAGAGTGCGGCATGCAGTCCACACTCTTTTCCCTTTAGCTATCGACGTTTACAAATACCTTGTCAGTAGCTGCAACAAACGCTGCGGAAATTCTGTTAGATTGGAAAGATCAATAAAGCGTTCTTCCCCATAAATCGCTTTGATCACCTCTTTGTCTTGCCCAATAGCAGCTGCAAGAAACAGCACCCCTTGTCGTTCATAGTCAGCGATCACCTGCTGAATATCTTCTTTGGCTTTTACCCCTGTATAATCAGGAAGAGCTTTTGGCTGGCCATCACTGATATTCAAGAGTAATTTAGTGGTTGCCGGCTGATGAGCGAGCTTTTCAGCTAGCACACGCAAGACAGCTCCATCACGGTTATTTTGCCGAGGCTTCATTGTCATGAGTTTCTCTGGCACAAATTCAAAGCCTTCATTAAATTCTTTGTATGCAAAAAGCGAGGTTTTTTCACGAGCGGTCACGTCCGCTGTGTCGCCATAGATCATCAATGGCAAAGATAAACGTTCGGCAAAAGCATTCACCGCTAAGACCGCCTGTTGGGCATACAATATCCGATCTTCTCGAATCATCGAACCTGATTCATCGATGCGCAAAGCAAGAGCTAAGGAAGGCTGTTCGTGAGGTGGATTCTTCTTGTCAAAGGTCCGGAAATCCTGATACGCAACCTTGCTGGCATCAAAGCGTGTACCACTGTACTTACCTTTACTGTATGCCGAAGCTTGTTCGTTTTCCAATACTTCTTGGGTTTGCTTGATCAATGACTCTACGATCGGCAGCAACGGCTGCAAACGCTGTTGGGCTTCAGTCGCTTTTTCTAAATCGACGGGTGGTCGATGAACGATCAGCCCTTCTTTGGCATGGATCGATTCTTTCAATGCTTGTCGTGCTGCCTTTGATGCCGTGGTTTTCTTTTCTTTCTCCTGGGCTTCATACGCTTCTATGGACAAAGAATGAGAAGCAGGAGCTGCCTCTTGTGTCTCACTCCCAGCTTTTGCTTGGCCATCATGACTATTGCGTTCTAGTTCTTCTGAAAACGTCGCCTCAGTTGCTGCGCTTTTCGCTTCTTGTTTGTCAGAATCACTGGTTTCCATCGTTTCCGCCTCAGTTTCTTGATTGACGGTCTCAAGGACTTGCTCATTTTTTAGGATGGGCGTGCCTTCTTCCACTACATTGCGTTGGTCAGCCTCTTCGCTGCTGATTCGGCGTCCTTTGATTTGTTCTTTAAAGGCATTTAGCGGTTGTCCAGAAAACAAAAGCCGCAATTGCGCCAATAATCCTGAAGCTTCTAACGCCTGTTGTAACAGAGAAAGCTCATTTGGATCGGTAGTGATTTTGTAGAGCACTTTGCTATCAATTGCTGTAAAGGGATCTTGTCCTTGTTTGACTGCATTTAACCAATAAAAATAAGAACGCATGCCCGCCACCCCTTTGATGGCGTTGGCTTTGGCGGTCACGTCTAGTAATCGTATGATTTCAGCCATTTTCTCTGCAGTCGTTTTGTCCGGATAATTGGTTTTGGCAATGCCTCGCTGCACCATGACTGCTAGCTCAGGTAAATCCATTTTTTCAGCGTGCTGCATCCGATCTCGCAAGGATTCGTTCAAGGGGCGGTTACCTTGGTAATTCCGATTCGTTGTGATGATCACCACACAGTCAGGGTGTCGTCGAACAAAGCCAGTCGGGATATTTAGCATCCCGTTTTGTTCAAGGGCCGAGTTTAGTGCCACTAGTACCGAAGCATCACGAATGACCGTTGGCTCTTGAATCTCAAGCAAGTAGCCTTTTTCCAGCGCCCGTACGATTTCGGAGGGATAAAATTTGTATTGAATCGTCGGTTGCTGATCACTGGTTTCAATCCGTTCGATCAGTTCCGCAAATTTCGCCCGTGCCCGCTCACGAGTCAAGGAAAAATGCCGCTGGATCAATGCCAAGACATCTTCAAAACAATCACTTTGATAAATCGCATCCAGCAAGTCCTTGTCCTCTTCTTGGTCGGTGTTGATCACTGGTAACAAAGCACCAAATACATCTGACTTATCCATATCCGCAAAGCAGGTGATTTTGGTGTAGGGCAGTTGCAAGTCGGCAGAAAGTGCCTTTGCCAACTGGGTCTTACCAGACCCAGCATCGCCTTCCAGCAACACATTGAAGATCTTCATCTCTGGATCCGCCCAATTCAACGCGATCTCTGAAGCAATTCGTAGTTCTTCAGCACTGGTCTGATGACTTTGTGGTTTTTTCCAAATCATGGTTTGTTCTAATTTGCTAAAAGCGCGTCCTTTCGTTACAACAAAAGACGGTTGATTTTGTGTCATGGCAATCTGCTCCTTTTCTTAATAACCTAGCTCATCTAAAAGCCGCTTTAGGATTTTGAAGCGTTCGCCGTATAGCTCGCCATCTTTTTGCAAGGAATCATAAAAAAGTAGAATGTCTTCATCGATCTTAGGATTTTCGGTGTCTACTTCAACGGTCATACGATTTCCTTGTAAGCCAATGATCTCGATCAACGGATTTTCAGGATCGTAAAACTTTTCATGGCGATAAGCCTCTTGAAAATACAAACTAGATTGCGCCACTAAGATTGCTAGATCTAAGATTCTAGTGAGCGGTAGTTCTTCTGACTGACGAGACCATTTTTCACCTGTGTGGCGCCAAACCTTGCCTGAGATATCGACTTTTCCCCGGTCGTTCCATTGTGCCAATCCGAGGGAAAGACCTTTTGCATCCGTATGTAACGCATTTTTTCCGTCAACAGTATCATAGTCTTCCACTTTAATGACGGGCTTATGTTTCAAGTTTTCTGGTATTTTCATTGTTCTCACTCCTTGTTTAGTAAATTACTAATTTACTAGATAGAGTAAGTATAATGAGGAAGCTGGTTTGGAACAAGCAAAAGGTCTTTTCTAGTAGCTAGGGACAGATGTCTATAGAAAAAGCACTTGATAAGAAGCATCTAAAAACAAACGCTCTTAAAAAGTGCTTTTTATGACGCATTACTTCACTAACTCAATTGATTGAAAAAATGGCGCAACGCTTGTTTTCTCTGATGTGTAAGCTGCGCTTTAGGAATGCCTTGGATCGCCCCTTCAATGCCGTAGAGCATATGCAAGCAAGCGCCCGCATCGCATTGTTGGCGGATAGCTAGAAAAACCTCTTCGACCGTTTTTGTGCGTAGTTGTTCAGGAGTATTGATGCCGATACGTACCAGGTGATCCGCTAAAACCTGACCTACATTTGGTAACTTTTGCAGTTCATTCATAGGTTTCTCCTTTTTGATTGTTGTCATCCTGCCCGTCTTCCTCTTGACGAACCAATGCATAGAGCTTCATATCGAACAGCTGCTGGTTTTTCTCCGCATGCTTTCGCAAGACGCCTTCTAACGTAAAACCTGCCTTTTCCAACACACGACAAGAGGAATGATTCTTCGCAAAAGATTCTGCAGACATACGAACAATAGTTGATGTAGTAAATACATAGTCACATAGTTGCTGAACAGCTTGGGTCATCAAGCCTTTTCCCCAATACTCTTGTGCAATAGAGTAGCCAATCTCAGCCGTTCTATAATGGATATTTTCTTTGCGAACAGCACGGATACTGCCGACTGCTCGGTCATCCACAGTGATCGCAAAGGCAAATTCTGCTTCCTCCACAGATCGAATATAGGCTTGTGCATCTGCGACCGTATAGGGGAATGGCAACCCATCTCGTAAATAATCGTGGATGTTTTGATTATTTAACGCATGGGCTAAATCTTGCGCATCGCTCATTTGCCACCTTCTTAAGGAACACTTCATAGCAATTCCTCCTTTGTCAGTCCTTCATTTTGATCCTATTGTACGAGTTTGCGTGTTTTTTTACAAGCGAATCTCAAAAAAGCAGAAAAAAGAACCAGCTAGACAAACGTCTAACTGGTTCTTACATACAATGTCTTGAAAAGATAAAGGCGTGAATGAACATAGAAAAAATAATAATTATTGCGCTGAAATAGCGATCCCAATGGCTTTTTCTCCTAAATGCGTGCCGATAACTGGTCCGAAGTGACCAATCTCAATTTCTGCATTTGGGTATTTCGCTTGTAGCTTCGCTTTTTCTTCTTTCGCTACTTCTAAATTATTGGCGTGGATTACATAAAATTTAACAGGCAATGCGATTTCTTGCTCCCGTTGACCAATGATATCTTCTGCGCGATTGAATGCTTTTTTACTGGAACGAATGCGCTCGTAAAGCACAATTTTTCCTTGATCAAAGGTCAAGATCGGTTTGATTTTTAATAATCCGCCAATCAAGGCTGCCCCATTGGTTAAGCGACCGCCGCGAACCAAGTTATTCAAGTCGTCCACGATTAGATAGGCATAGGTATTGTCTCTGATAGTGTCCAGATGGGAAATGATCTCTTCTACGGTTTTGCCTTGACTTGATAGATCAAGAGCGGTTTCTACCATGTGACCCATCGGCATACTTGTGATTTTCGAATCGTAAGGAATGATTTGAACGCCTTCGATTTCATCGGTGATTCCATAAAGCGTTCCGATAAATCCAGAGATCCCGCTTGATAAGTGGATACTAATGATCGTGTCGTAACCGCGATCTTTCAATGACTCATATAAGGCTAACACTTCCCCTAATACCGGTTGAGAAGTGGTTGGGAATTCTTTGCTGTTTTTCAGCAAAGCGTAATACTCATCAGCTTCAATGTCGATACCTTCATTGTAGACTTTTCCATCTAAAATAACAGGAATCGGTATGATAAACAAATCTTCATGGTTTTTGATCCGTTCCGGCAGATAAGCTGTACTGTCAGTAACAACGGCTAATTTCATTCTTTTTCCTCGTTTCAACAAATTTCAAACGTCATTAATAATATAGCATAAATTTACTTACTTTCAAATGGTTTTCAGAACTTTTCATTCTGCTTACTCATTAAGAAAATTCCTGATCGCTTGTTGATTGGTTTCAAGATTGACGACTAACACACTTCCGGCACTCGCACTTGAACCGTATTGCCAAGAGTCAGCGACTGGGACAGTCAAGCTGTCGACTCCTCCCGCCCCTCGAGCAATCGAGAAGGTATTTTTTAATAGGAAAGACATTGGCAGGTTGGTGGAAGCATAGCCTAAGACTTTTCCAGCTGCATAAGGCAATTTTAAAATAGCTAAAGGATTTTTCATTTCGCTAAAGATCGCATCCATTACTTGCTGCTGTCGTCTTACACGACCGAAGTCACCTTCTTCGTCCATCCGAAAGCGTGCGTATTGCAACAGCTCAAGCCCATTCATTTGTTGTTGCCCTTGCTTGATGGCAACTTCAAGATTTTTACTCATATCTTTTTCCGCGTTGATAGCAACGCCTGAGGGAAACAATGTGTCGATCACTTTTTCAAAGGAACGAAAGTCAACTTTTGCATAATAGTTGGTTTCTAGCCCGAAGTTCTCCGCTAACGTTTGTCTAACCAAATCAGCACCACCAAAGGCATAAGCCGCATTGATCTTGTTTTCGCCATAACCGGGAATCGTAACTAAAGTATCCCGCATAAAGGAAAGTAGCTTCGGTTGCTTACTGGGACCATCTAATTGCAAAACCATAATAGTGTCTGCTCGTCCAGCTTCTCCTTCACGACTATCACTACCAATGAGCAATATATTCCGAGCACCATTTGCAGCGGCCGTACCATTAAAGGACTCTTCATCAGTCGTAGCAAAAGCAGCGTCACTTCTTGCGACTTGCTGACCGACAAGAAACGCAATCAATGAATAGGCAAAAAGCACCAATAGTACCCGAACCACAATACGCAGAACTGGGTGCTTCCGCTTTTTCTTTTGTTTGGGTTGCTTGGTCTTCTTAAGCTTTGACGGTTTTTGTTTGCTTTGTTCCTGGCTTTGATGCATCGCAGGCCTCTGAGCAGATAGCGGAGGGATCGCGCTTTTTCGTCCCTCAGATTTTATTGCTCCTACTTGTGACTGTTCTCGAGAACTTTGAGCCGCACGAGAGTCGCTTGCCCTAGGATGCTCGGTGTTTTGATAAGGAATGTCTCCTACTCGCTCATCAGCAGAAGAAGTAGAATCACTCGGTCTGACGCGCTGGTTTCTTCTTTTGGCTTCTCGACGGGCAAAGATACTTTCTTTGGCTGCCTGACTGGATTCCTTTTCTAGCCGTTCATGCAGTTTTTTATTTTTTTCCATCCTGCTCATTGCTTCTGATCCTCCAACTAAAAAATAGCTCTCTGTCTATAAGGATACCCTAGACCTTATAGAAAGAAAGCTATTTTCTGAAATTTTAACCTTTTTCTAGGAAATTTCTTCATATTTTACCTTAGATGCTTTGATGCACCTTGTCGTAAGCTCACAAATCCTGCTTGCTCATAAAATGATTTCACTTGGTTTGCCGACCAAAAGTTTAGTGAGAGATCATCGAAGCCTTTTTCCAGCGCAACATTTTCAGCAAATACCAACAATTGTTTTCCAATATGCATCCCTTGGTACCGAGGGTCAACAGCGATCGCTGCAATTTCCAGCCACTTTCGTTCATGCATCATCGCATTTTGTGGCAAACAGACCTCTTGAAGATGCACAAAGCCACAAGGCTGGTCCGCCAACCAAGCGATAAAAAAGTGGTGGCTTGGCTCTTGCAGCTGCTGTGTGATTGCTTGTTCAAATCTTGACTGATCAAAGGGCTTAAAAATCGTTGGGTACCATTGATGGTGCTGTGTTTGGATCTCTTTATGAAACGTTGCTAAAAGGGTTTCATCATGGCTAAATTTTATTTTGACTTGAGTCATTTTTTGTCACTTCCTCAACAACATTTACGGAATACACGCCGAGAAGATGGACTTGACCACCCAACAACTGAATCTCTTCAAAGGCATTTACAATCAGTTGCCACGGCTTGTCCATCACCAGATCGATCACGAAAAAGTATTCCCCTAAGGTGGTTTTTGAAGGCCGCGATTCAATTTTGCTTAAATCAATTTCTCGCCAGCCAAAGGTTGCTAAGATTTTGTGCAAGATCCCCGGTCGATTTGCTGGGAGCGTCACAAAAATCGTTGCTTTCTCAGCAGTCTGCTCTGGTAATTGGGTGTTTGCTGCTTTCTTCGTCAAAACCCAAAAACGGGTTTGATTAAAGGCAACATCTTGAATATTGGTTTTTTTGATCGTTAATTGATAGGCCAATGCCGCTTCTTTGGAAGCAATCGCCGCAACTGCTTCTTCTGGATGTTTTGCTACGTAGGCTGCTGCAGTCGTTGTGGAAGCAACCGCCTCAACAGTAGCTCCAGCAAATCGGGCTTCGATGAAGTCGGCACATTGCGCTAAGGCTTGCGGATGAGAAATTATCTTAGTGATGGGACGGTTGTCTTTTGCTGATTGCTGAGAAACTAACAATTGATGATTGATCGGTAAAATAACTTCCTGTTCGATGCTCAACTGATTTTGACGAAAGAGCGTATCAATCGTGGCATGAACAGATCCTTCTAATGAGTTCTCGTTCGGAACGACCGCGCGATCGATCACGCCGTTAGCTAGCGCTTGAATACAAAGAGGAATCGATCCATAGGGGATACAGGTATTTTCCGGATAAGCTTCTTGCGCAGCTAAATGCGTAAAGGAACTTTTCGGTCCTAAATAACCAATCTTCATTTTATGCACCCGCTTTGATCAAAATTTCCTGTACGATTTCTTCTGGTGCTTTGTTCGTCGTTTCAACGATCAATGAAGCAGTTTCTTCATAAAGAGGGATCCGAGGACGGTAAACAGCCAATATTTCTTCTGGTGATTTTGAGACGACTAAGGGACGAATGCTGCCATTATCCGCCTTTAAGCGATGAATCAGCTCCTCGGGATCTGTTTTTAAATACACGACGAGCGGCATCTCTTTTAAAAGTTGACGATTTTCTTCTTTTAATACGATGCCCCCACCAGTGGAAATAATTTGTTCCTTTGCCAAAGTTTTAGCTAAAATATCCGTTTCGATTTTGCGAAAGGCTTCCTCACCGTGTTGGTCGAAAAATTCTTGAATGGTCATGCCGATCTCAGCAACGATCAAGTCATCAAAATCCACATGAGACTGTTTCGTTTCTTCAGCCAAAAGACGACCAATCGTGGTTTTTCCAGCACCCATAAATCCAATTAATATCACTTTTTTCACTCGCTGTTTCCTCCTTTAGCCAAACGTGCGACATCCTCAAAAAAATCAGGATAAGAAACTGCTACGGCTTCGGCTTTTTCTAATTCTACCTCTTCATCTGTCAATAAGGCGGCAATTTGCAGCATCATGCCGATGCGATGGTCCCCCCGACTTGACACACGTCCGCCATGCAAAGGGGTTGGACCGTTGATGATCAACCCGTCCTCGGTGGGAGTGATGTCCGCCCCAAGTTTTGTCAACTCTTCGGCAGTTGCATCAATTCGGTTGGTTTCTTTTACTTTCAGTTCTTCCGCATCTTTGATCACCGTTTTGCCATGAGCCTGCGTGGCTAACAACGCAATGATCGGCAATTCATCGATCAAGCGTGGGATAATATCGCCAGCGATGGTTACTGCCTGCAAGGTAGAACTTCGAACGGTAAGGTCAGCTGATTGATTCTGATCGTCTTGATTGGAACAAGCAATCGAAGCACCCATCTCCTCTAGCACGTCAAGAATTCCTGTACGAGTGGGGTTGATCCCGACATTTTTTAAAACGATCTCACTTTCTGGCATAATCGCGCCGGCTGTTAGGAAAAAAGCAGCGGAGGAAATATCACCAGGAACAATTACTTCTTGTCCTTGGAGTGTTTGAGGTCCCGTCACAGTGATCGTTTTGCCTTGTGTTGTGATGACGCCACCGAATTGACGGATCATTTCTTCAGTATGGTTACGGCTCGCCTCTTTTTCAATAATCGTCGAGGTACCTTGTGCTTGCAATGCCGCAAAAATCAGCGCCGATTTTACTTGGGCACTTGCTACGGGCATCTGATAATTGATGGGCTGTAAAGAAGCAGTACCATTAACGGTGATCGGTGGGAACTCCGTCTGCTCATGCCCTCTCACATTGGCACCCATTTCTCTTAATGGCAGCATCACGCGATTCATTGGTCGTCTATTCAATGAGTCATCACCGAATAAGGTAGTTGTAAATGGCTGTCCAGCCAAAATCCCCATCATTAGACGAATCGTTGTACCAGAATTACCGATATCGATTGGTTCGTGGGCAGGCTTAAGGCCATTGAAGCCCTGTCCTTCAATCGTGATCGTCTGACCGTCATCATGGATCGGAACCCCTAATGATTGAAATGCATGAAGGGTGCTATAGCAGTCTTCTCCACGTAAGAAATTTCGGACAGTCGTTGTTCCTTCAGCTAACGCCCCGAACATGATACTGCGATGCGAGATCGATTTGTCAGCAGGGACCGCTATCGTCCCTTTTAAATGTGTTGCTTTTTTTAGTTTCATCCCAGCCTCCTATTTTTTTCGACACGAATAGGTCGTCTTGTTTTGGATCAGCTGCTCTGCTTGCAGCAAATCATTTTGCGTTTTAAATGAAATCTGTAAAACACCAATGATGTCTTCTCGAGTTTCAAGAATTTTTAAGTTGATCAAAGAGAGCTGATGTTCGCTCAATAGCCCCGTCACTTCAGCGACAACACCAGGATGATCCGGTACATCGATGAATAGATCATAAAATGCCGGGATCGCGCCATTTTGATGAACCGGCAATTGATCCCGTGTTTCCTTCGCGGATTCAAAGAACCGAAAGATCGCCCGTTCGTCTTTTTCTTGCAACCAGTGAGCCATGGTCGTCATTTGTTTTTGCCACTCATCGATCAGCTGCAGCAGTTCCTGTCGATTACTCAATAAGATATCGGTCCACATGCGAGGATCTGAAGAAGCGATGCGAGTGATATCGCGAAAACCGCCTGCTGCAAGTTGTTGCGCTCTGGGGTGGGCTTGGTTGAAAGCGTCTGCCTGATTGACTAATCCAGAAGCAATAATATGGGGCAAATGGCTCAACATCCCTGTGATTTGATCATGCTCTTTTGGCGCAAGCGCCACATATTTGGCTCTAGTGCCGCGAAAAAGCTCTTGCAGCTCTTCCATCCGCTGACTTTTCGTCGGTGTGAAGATATAGTAAGCATTCTCGAAAAGGTTCTCATCGGCTGCTGTGATCCCTGATTTATGAGAGCCAGCCATCGGATGGCCCCCAATAAAATCAAAGGAAAAGGACTCGGCGAATTGGGTGATTTCCGCTTTGGTACTGCCGGTGTCTGTTACTAGCACCGAAGGCTTTAATGAAAGTGTCCCCAGTTCGGCAAGATATTTTTTGGTGATCTCTACCGGCAATGCCAACAAAATCACGTCGGCACGGACAGCACCTTCTGAAAATGAAGGGGGCACTTCGTCTACTAAACTTGTCGCTAATGCGATCTCATTGGTTTCCTGACAATCCCAGCCCATCAAATGCACTTGCGGATGTGCCTTTTTGATACATTTTGCTAAGGAAGCGCCGATCAATCCTAGACCGGCGACAAAGATATTTTGGTTCATGAAAAGAATCCTCATTTCTACTGGAATTTTTGCTGGTTCTTTAATCAGTAGGTTAACAAGTATTCTCGATACGCCTGAACAGATGCAGTCAATTCTTCGAATGAATCACTTGGGAACTTTTCTAATAGTTCATTGGCCACCACTGTCGCCACCACACTCTCACAAACAACACTGGCTGCTGGTACAGCGGTGCTATCTGAGCGTTCGACGCTTGCTTTATACGGTTCTTTGCTGTCGATATCCACACTTTGCAACGGCTTGTACAAGGTCGGGATCGGCTTCATAACACCACGAACCACGATTGGTTCACCGTTCGTCATGCCGCCTTCAAACCCGCCAAGGTTGTTGCTGCGACGGGTATAGCCTCGTTGTTCGTCCCATAAAATCTCATCCATGACTTTGGAACCTGGCAAAACACCAGCCTCAAAGCCAACGCCGAACTCAGCACCTTTAAAGGCATTGATGCTGACCACGGCTTGGGCGATTTTCGCATCAAGTTTTTTGTCCCATTGCACGTAACTACCTAAACCAGCAGGAACGCCGCCAACAAGTACTTCCACTACACCGCCGATCGTATCGCCATTTTTCTTCGTTTGATCGATCAGCTGCTTGATTTCTTCTTCGACTGACGGATCTAACACCCTTACTTCTGAAGCTTCAGAGCGTTCTGCGATTTCTTTGACGGTCAACCCTTCAGGAATTTCCGCTTTGATGCCGCCTAACATTGTTACATGACCTGCCACATCGATGCCAAGCTCCTTTAAAATTTTCTTCGCGATTGCTCCGATGGCTACCCGCATAGTCGTTTCCCGGGCAGATGAACGTTCCAAGACGTTTCGTAAATCTTGATGATGGTATTTCATGCCGCCGACTAAGTCAGCATGACCAGGTCTTGGTCGTGCCACTCGTCTTAGTTTGCGGTCTTTTTCTGGTACCTCTTCGATCGCCATGACCTTGGTCCAGTTTTTCCAATCTTTGTTCTCAACCACTAAAGTCACAGGAGAGCCTAGTGTTTTTCCATGACGGATACCCGAAGTGATACGGACTTGGTCTTTTTCAATCAGCATCCGTCCCCCACGGCCATAGCCGGTTTGTCGTCTCGCTAATTCAAAATTAATGTCTTCTGCTGTTAATGGCAATCCTGCCGGTAAACCTTCGATAATGGCGGTCAACTCTGGTCCATGTGATTCGCCTGCTGTAATATAACGCATGATCCGTTACCTTCCTTTCTTATAATAGGTAGTCTTTGATTTTTTCAGTCGGGATCGTCACGATTTTCGCCTGTCCGATCGCTTCTAATAGAATAATCTTCAATTGTTGCCCGCGGGCTTTTTTATCATGAGTGATTGCTTGGTATAATTGCTCTTTATCTATTTCACTTGGTGTGATCGGCAAATGAAACTTCTCAACCATTTCTGTAAGCTGCTGGGTCGTACCTTTTGGTGTTAATCCGATGGCTTCTGCATGACGGGTGATCATGATCATCCCCATTGCAACCCCTTCGCCATGACTGGTGTCAAACGCGGCTGTTCTTTCTAAGCCATGCCCGATCGTATGACCGAAGTTCAGTGTCAGACGACTGCCATGATCAAAAGGATCTTCTTCTACTACTTTTTGTTTTACCTTTAAAGAAGCAGTGATTACTTTCTCAGCATGTGCCAAAAGATCGACTTCATCTTTCAAACCTGCTAACGTTTGCCAAAGCTCAGGATCTGCAATAGCGGCTGACTTGATGATTTCAGCAATGCCTTCTTGGACGCGTTTGAGGGGCAAACTTGTAAGTAAATCTGGATCGATCATCACACCGGCTGGTTGTGCAAATGTCCCGACGAGATTCTTGGCACTGCCAGTATTTACAGCTGTTTTTCCGCCGATACTTGAATCGACCTGTGCCAATAACGTCGTTGGAATCTGCAAGAAATCAATGCCGCGCATATAAGTAGAAGCAACAAATCCTCCAAGATCACCAATCACACCGCCACCAAGGGCAATGATCCCATCGCTTCTGGTCATTCCGAGTTGGGCAAGACCATCATATAAATTAGCTGCTTGCTCTAGTGATTTGCTTTTTTCGCCAGCTGGTACGACTAACAGTGTTGCCTCAAACCCTGCAGCGGTTAAGGAATCGACGATTTGTCCGCCATACAGGGGTGCGACGTTGCTGTCTGTAATGACGGCAATACGCTGTTTGTCCCACAACTGTTGCACCCAGGTTCCGACTTTTTGAAACGCCCCTCGTTTGATGAGGATATCATAGGAATGTTCTTCTAAATGAATGTGTAACATTGATTTTTGCACCTCTTTTATTGGTTGTCTTGACGCTTAGTCTTGCAACGCTTTGATTTCTTTCATCGCTTTTTCCATGATATGGACTTCTTTCATCATGTTCATGTACGTTTTTTCATTAAGTGATTGAGGACCATCAGACCAAGCATTGGCTGGATCTGGATGGATCTCAACGATCATCCCATCGGCGCCAGCAGCAACACCCGCTCTAGCCATAGGCGGTACGAGATCCCAGATACCTGTTCCATGACTAGGATCAACGATGATTGGGAAGTGGCTCAGTTTTTTGATGATTGGTACCGCACTTAGATCAAAGGTATTACGGGTTGCTGTTTCGTAAGTTCGGATCCCACGTTCAATGAAAATCACTTCACTTTTATCTTGAACGGCGATGTATTCCGCTGCATTCAACCATTCGTCGATCGTGCCAGAGATGCCTCGTTTAAGGCCAATTGGTTTCCCAGTTTTCCCAACGGCAGCTAGCAATTTGAAGTTTTGCATGTTCCGAGCACCAATCTGCAAAATGTCACTGTATTCCGCAACCATATCGATATGTCCTTCGTCCATGACTTCTGTGATGACTTTCATGCCCGTTTCATCCGCTGCTTGACGAATGTATTTTAGCCCTTCTTCTTCCAGCCCTTGGAATGCGTATGGCGACGTGCGTGGTTTGAAGGCACCACCACGTAAGATTTGTGCACCACCAGCTTTAGCGATTCGGGCACATTCACGAATTTGGTCTAAGCCTTCAATCGAACATGGACCAGCCATCGTAACAAAGTTGCCGTCACCGATTTTCACGCCATCTACATCCACAACCGTATCTTGCGGATGGAACTCACGAGAGGTCAATTTGTAGGTGTTTGAGATCCGAATGGCATCTTCGACACCCTCGTAGCTGCGAAAAGCAACATCTTGGATGCGGCGGGTATCCCCTTTTAAGCCGATAACGACCTGTTCTTTTCCTTGGTTGACTTGAACATCTAAGCCTTCTTTTTTGATTCTTGTTACAACAACTTCAACTTGTTCTGGCGTAGCGCCTGGTTTCATAATTACGATCATTTTTTCTTCCTACTTTCGTTTTTTTCTGTTTTTTATTTTTTACATGGATTCGATGAGTGCTTTGACTTTTTCAACAGGCATCGCTTTGCCAGTCCAAAGTTCAAATGCGGCTGCACCTTGATAGAGTAGCATGCTTAAGCCGTTTGCAGTTTTGGCGCCGACTGCTTTCGCATCTTTCAAAAGCTGCGTTTCTCTTGGATTATAGATGACATCATAGACAGCTAATGATTCCCGCAGGAGTGTTTTATCTTTCAGAGGACTTTCGGTATCATTTGGTTTCATTCCCACGCCCGTGGCATTTACCAATAAGCTGCTTTGATCGATGGCTGTTTTTAAAGCCATCTGATCTTCTAAGTCGGTTAAGGTAATTTCACAAGCTGTTTTTTGTGCAATCTGTGTTAATTTTTCTTGGATGATTGGATAAAACTCATCCTTGCGGTTAAAGACATGGATCGTTTTGACGCCGTCTAGTGCGGCTTGGCTAATGATCGCTGTCGCCGCTCCACCAGCTCCAATCACCGTCATGGTGTCGCCAAGGATGGATACTTGAATGTCCTCAAGAGCTCGCATAAAGCCGATGCCGTCTGTATTGTGCCCAATCAAGCGTCCTTCTTGATTGACGATCGTATTGATTGCGCCGATCAACTCGGCTGCTGGTGAACATTCATCCATCAGCGCTACAGCCGCCATTTTATGAGGCATCGATAAATTGACACCTAAGAGGTCCAACTGACGGATGCTTTGGATACTAGCGGCTAAATCATCCGGCTCAACATCAAAGGCCAGATACACGGCGTCGATCCCTTGTTCTTCAAAAGAAAGATTGTGCATCGCTGGAGAGATGCTGTGTTTGGCTGGTTTGGCAAATAGTGCCGCCAACCGTGTGTGTCCGGTTATCATTTGTTTCATCTGGTTCATTCCTTTCAACAAAAAAAGATGTCCACCGTAAATTTAAGAATCTACAGTGAACACCTTCAAACATTACATAACGACAGAGCCGATATGTGAATATAAAAAATAGCCACTATAGATTTTACGATCTACGTGGCTGCGAATTCATTACGAAATGCTCTAGCCATCATAGATACAAACTTAGCGTTTGTACCCATGCCTTCATGAATACAAACCTATCTAAAATAGCTAAAGTAATATTTATTCAGTTGTGTGGGGTTCGTTAGCAATAATTTTTGCATAGTCGTTCGCTCCAAACTGATGTAAGATTGACCTAAGTATAGGTTTAACTTTGAAAGATGTCAATGATTTTTTCTTATTTTTTTCATTTATTTGATTGTTTTTTTTGAAAACACTGTTCTATCAAGGGTTTATAAGTCATCCTCAAAGAACAATAATAGTTCAGGTAAGCTTAATTGCGCTTTTTCCTCTGCTGAAAGATCTTTGACGATCTCCCCTTTTCTGAGCAGGATCAAGCGGTCTCCGTATTTTAATGCATCTTCCATCCGATGGGTGATCATTAGACAGGTCAGGTTTTGTTCTTCCACGCGTTTTGCAGTGATTTGCATCAGCTGTTTGGAGGTCTTTGGATCTAACGCAGCCGTATGTTCATCTAGCAACAACAGTTTTGGAGTTTGGATCGTTGCCATCAATAAACTTAGTGCCTGTCGTTGACCACCAGATAAACTGCCCGTTGGCGTATCCAAATGATTTTCCAACCCGTTGCCGATTTCTTTACAAAGTGCAAAGAACATTTCCCTTTGTCCTTGGAGTTGTCGAAGACCAAGTGACCGTTTTTGCCCTCTTTTTTGGGCTAACAGCAGATTTTCTGCCACTGTCATACGGGGAGCAGTGCCCATTTTCGGATCTTGGAAAACCCGCGCCAAAAAGCGTGCGCGTTTTTCTTCCGAAAGTGTAGTCACATTTTGATCATCGATCATCACTTGCCCACTCGTCAAGGGCATGGTGCCTGAGATGCAGTTGAATAACGTGCTTTTGCCGGCGCCGTTTCCTCCAACGACCGTGACAAATTCTCCTGGCTTTAAAGAAAGATCGATTTTATTCAAGAGTACTTTTTTCTCATTTGGTCCGTTGCCGACAACTTTAAAGGCTTTTTTTAAGGCTAACATTATTCGTCCTCCGTTTCAAAACCAGTGCGTAGATGCAAGGCTTGTTTAAATTGAGGGATCAACAAGCAGATCGTCAAGACGATTGCAGAGAAGATCTTCAAGTAGGTCGTATCAAATCCAGCTTTGATCACAAATAGGATCAATAATTGGTAAATAATGCTGCCAATCACAATAGCGATCAAACGTTCCAGCAAGGTCAGTTCCCCGTATAACACTTCACCAATGATGATTGACGCCAGTCCGATAACGATCACACCGATACCTTTGCTTATGTCGGCATAGCCGTCATTTTGCGCAATCAATGCGCCTGAGAGTGCGATCACGCCATTGGAGACGATCAATCCAATGATTTTCATTCGATCGGTATTGATCCCCATCGATTTTGCCATATGCTCATTATCACCTGTAGCGATGTAAGCTTGACCCAAATTTGTATGGAAAAAGTAAACCAAGACGCCCCCGATCAACAAGACCATGATCAATCCAATGATCACCGTATCATAATAATTCGGTAAATTCATTCTAGTAAAAAAATCTTGAATTTTCGGTTGGTTTAATAAAGAGAGGTTGGGTGAGCGCATCACAAACAGCATGACCGAGTTCAATGAAGACATCACCAAGATTCCAGCTAAAATCACGGGAATTTTGCCTTTTGTATAAAGAAGTCCTGTCACACAGCCCGCACACATCCCAGCCAATACTCCTAAACAAGTCGCTAAGACGGGCGACACCCCATGGGTGATCGCTGTCACACAGACAGCACCGCCTAACGGAAAGGACCCTTCCGTCGTCATATCCGGGAAATTTAAAATTCGATAGGTCATAAAAATCCCTAATCCCAGGATTCCCCAAAGTAGTCCTTGCCCTATTGCTGAAACAATCATCATTCTTCCTCCATATTCTTACAAGTTTTCTCTTTCAAGACCCTCTCGATGATCGCAGGTGGTCGCTGTTCTTGGTTGTTACTCGTCACTTGCTTCGCTTTCTGGCGTCGTTGTAATCAGTTTCGCCTCGTCTTTGAGGTTTTCTGGGATAGTGATGCCCAATAACTGCGCCTGAGTTTCATTGATGATCGTTTCGCCATCGCTGAATGTATAGATCGGTGTTGTCGCAGGTTCTGCTGTCCCATCAAGAATTGCTGCCACCATCTTCCCAGTTTCCACGCCTATCGTAAATTGATCTTGTCCGACCGTTGCCAAACCGCCTTGTTCCACCATCGTGTCTACGGAAGTAATGATTGGTGTTTTTGATTTATTGGCTTCTTGAACTACGGTCTGCATAGCATTTGCGATCGTATTGTCTAACGGAATATAGATAAAATCGACTTCCCGTGCCATCACTTGGACCATTTGCGCAATTTCATTACTTGAAGGAACGGCATACGATTTGCTGGTCAAGCCATTTTCTTCGGCAGCAGCTTCTGCTTCTGCCACTTGGTATTTCGAATTGTCTTCGGTCGAAGAATACAAAATACCGACTGTTTTTGCCTCTGGCAGCAAATCTTTTGCTAGTTTGATTTGTGCAGCAACTGGTGCTTTATCGGAAACACCAGTGATATTGCCGCCGGGTTGATCCATATCTGCCACCAGATTTGCCCCAACTGGATCAGTGACCGCTCCTAAAACGATCGGTACATCCTGAGTGACATTCGCCAACGCTTGTGCTGCGGGTGTTGCTACCCCAACCAAAACGTCGGCATCTTTATTTAGCAGCTGCTGACTCATCGTTGCCAATTTGCTTTGATCCGCTTGACCGTTCTGGAATTCGATCGTCAAGTTGTCCCCTTCGGTATAGCCTGATTCTTTAAGGCCTTCTTTGATCCCCTCGGTGATCGCATCCAGTGCTTCATGACTGACAAATTGTAGGATCCCGACTGTTTTTTCAGCTTTTTCTACTGGTTCCGAAGTCTCACTAGCTTGATTGGTCCCACTTCTCATTCCTAACTGATAGACAAATGTCGCTCCTAAAAATAATAAAATAACGGCAACCGATGCAATTAATCCCTTGTTTTTCATTTTTCATTCTCCTTTTTCTGCTTACGTTTTTCGTGTTTTTCATTTTATGGTTTTTGAGAACAAAAAAAGCAACTGCCTATGTGACGGCAATTGCAAGTAAGCAAAAGCCGCATAGAAGCTTGTCCTATGCGGCGATAAATTCAACTACCAGCATAGATACAGCACTTTAGAAGGTTCTCTAAAAAGTTGTATCTATGGAATGAGGTCCCATCAATACAACTATCTACGCCAGTTTTGCCATGATTTCACTTGCAATGGAATAAATAGTTTCATGATTGTTCCTCCTTCTCAACTTGTTTTCTTTCTTGATTGAATTCAGTTTAGCTTATTGATAAAAAAACGTCAACAATTTTCTGTCAAATTGTCAGATTTTTTTATCGATCATTGGCCGAAGAACGAATCGTCCACATCGGTAAACGATTCAATTCTGGGATGAATTCCGTCGTTGGCTGCTCAAATGAATCAAAGGTAAAGCGATTTTTCTCAACCCCTTCTTCATAAAAAACAAACGTCACTTTATCAGGGTCAACGCTGTATTCATTGGAGAAAAAAGCCGCATCATAGACGATTGGATAATAAAAAAATGTCCGATTCAGCTCATCTTCTTGCGCTTGGATCAGATCAAATACTTGATCGAGTTGAGGTCCGTTGGGCTTACTAAACATCACCGAGATCGCTCGTGTTTCACGAATCGTCTTGTCTGCAGTCAGATAAGGCAATGGCTGTACTTTTTCTGACGGCAGCTTGTCAAAAGCGATCCGATCCACTAAAGAAGCATTGATACGATTTTGAGAAAAGACGATCAAACCTGCGAAGACCAGTGCGAAAAGAATTCCCCCGATCAGCGTGAAAATCGTTTTTTTCTGATCTCGATAAAGATCATCTAAAAAAGCTTGCCAGCTTTCAACTATTTTTTCTTTCGTGTAATGAACAAAGTTCCTAACTTGTTCCATAATTTGCCCACCTTTTTTTAAAATCCTACTATTAATTCATACTATCAATTCCCTTCTAGAACGTCAAGAAACTTCACATTTCTACGATTATTCGGTAAGATAAAAGAAAACGGTAAAGGAGTCATTATGCATAATCTAGCTGATTCATTGATGTCTGGAGCCAATCCAATCTTCGATTTCATCGTTGTCTGTTTGAACTTTCTCTCCATTTTTGTCATCGTTTGGGGTGTATTGATCGCAGGCATTGACTTTGTGCGCTACGAATTAACAGAAAAGGATCGATTGGTGGCAGCCAGAGAGAATAATTTTATCCGCAATTATTTAGGGAGCTATGTTTTATTAGGTCTGGAGATCTTGATTGCAGCAGATATTATTGAGACGATCATCCACCCTACTTTCGAAGACATCGTCCGTCTAGCTGCCGTCGTTATTATTCGGACAGTCATCTCTTATTTCTTGAATAAGGAAATCGAGCGTGCACTGCAAACCACCGATCACCAACCTACCAAGAAAAAGGAAAGCTAGCTGCCATGGCTTTTCTTTGGATTCTTCGGTATAATAGATAGGAATATTTGACATTGGAAGGATCAATCCCTCAGTCAAACTATCCTTAAAAGAAAAGAGGGAAACAATATGTCTTTTGATGGTGTCTTTACCCATTTAATGGTCAAAGAATTACAAGATCAATTAACCAGTGGACGTGTAAACAAAATTCATCAACCTTATGAAAATGAGGTCGTATTTGTGATCCGTTCCCAAGGGAAAAATCACAAACTTTTGCTATCCGCACACCCCACCTATGCTCGTGTACAATGCACAACGATCGCCTATAGCAATCCAGAAACCCCACCGAATTTCTTGATGATGCTACGGAAATATTTAGAAGGGGCGATCTTAGAATCAATCGAACAAATCGACAATGACCGTGTGATCCATTTTCATTTCACGCGACGAAATGAATTAGGTGATTTGCAAGCCCTCGTCTTGATCGTCGAACTAATGGGCCGTCACAGTACGATTTTATTAATGAATAAGACGAGTGGAAAAATCGTCGATACGATCAAACACATTGGTCATTCCCAAAATACGTATCGTACCTTATTGCCAGGTGCTGTCTATGTTGCACCACCAAAGCAATCGACGCTTAATCCTTTCACAGCCTCTCGCACCAAGATTTTTGAAGAATTATCTACTCTTGATCCATTGACGGCAAAAGAACTTCAACAACGATTCCAAGGCTTAGGCCGCGATACAGCAGAAGAATTGATCGCTCGAATCAATGCCAATCCCAATGAAAAACTGCGTCAGTGGGAAGCTTTCTTTACAGAGCTTACCCAGGAGCTAGCACCAAGTTATCTCCAGTCAGAGAAAAAGGAATATTTTACACCAATTCCCTATCCATCATTGATCGATGCGACCACCACTGTCACCCATTATCAGAGTCTGAGCGAGCTTTTAGATGCGTTTTATCACGACAAGGCGGAAAGAGATCGGGTCAAACAACAAGGTGGCGAATTACTAAAGAAGATTGAGAATGAACTGAAACGGAACCAATTGAAGTTAAAGAAACGCCAACAAACGTTGATCGATTCAGAAAACGCCGAAGAATTCCGTCAAAAAGGTGAGCTTTTGACGACCTTTATGAATCAAGTCCCCCGTGGTGCTGCATCAGTTGATTTGGAAAATTACTATGATGAGAATCGACTTTTGACGATCAAACTCGATCCTGCTCTTTCTCCCAATCAAAATGCTCAGAAATATTTTCAACGTTACCAGAAATTAAAAAATGCAGTGAAACTGATCCATCAACAGATTGCCGAAACGAAAGAAGAAATCGCGTATCTCGAATCCGTGTTAGCCCAATTAGAAATAGCCTCTCCCATGGATCTGGCGGTTATTCGGGAAGAACTGATCGCACAAGGCTACGTCAAAAATCGGGCGAAACAGCGTAAAAAAGCTGCTCCTTCGCAACCAGAACGATTTCTTTCTTCAGACGGAACTGAAATTTTCGTCGGAAAAAACAATTTACAAAATGACCAACTGACCTTAAAAACAGCTCGTAAGAGTGATATCTGGCTGCATACCAAAAATATTCCTGGCTCTCATGTCATCATTCGTTCGGATGATCCTAGTGAGACAACCTTAATGGAAGCTGCAGAGCTTGCCGCATATTTCTCAAAATATCGTCAATCTGCCCAAGTACCAGTGGACTACGTGCAAGTCAAACATATTCGGAAACCGAATGGTGCCAAGCCTGGATTCGTCATTTATGAGAATCAAAAAACACTTTTTGTGACACCTGATGAGGGAATTTTGAGATTAAAACAGTCCTAGCTGTTTCTAAGTTTATTCGGATCAAAAAATCATAAAGTAATCAATCAAAAAACCGATCACAAGCGCGTGCCTCTTCGCAGCGCTTGTGATCGGTTTTTATGCTTTTTCGTTCTATCTACTGCTCTTTCAGCAACAATTTTGCTTAGCTTGTATCACAAAAGGCAAGCCTTCTCAGAATTCAGCCATCAACATATCTGCTAGATTCGCTAGAATGGCAATTGAACATCACTTGCAGCTAATAGGCTCTGCTGGCTAATAAATCCCGCCATCCTCCATAGTGACTTTCTTCTCAAAATCAAAATGATACAGCTTTTCCCAGTGATTGATATTCAACGTTCCTTTGGTCAAACGGATCGCTAGAAAACAACAGCCTTTATCATCCTCATTGTTAACTTCGTCGTACCAGACAAAGGCTTTGCGAATTTTGCTTCTTAATTCTGCATTTTTAGGGTCTAGCACCCACCCTAAATTCTCTCCTTGACCGATCGCAGTAAACCATTCACCACTGACAGCAATCGCAACTGCTGAATTCTTACTGATTTGCTTCATTTTGTTTGATTGCTCATGAGTTGACACGTAAAAAACGCCGTCTTCATAAAAAGCATCTACTTCTCGGACGACTGGCTGTGTTTCTCCCTTGTCATTCTCGTTACAAGCAGTCGTGGCAAGGGCGATCACATTGTCTTTAAAATGTCCGAATTTTTCTTCAAGTAGTTTTACTCCTTCTTCAAACTGAGTCATTGTACTGTTCCTCCTTACATCTCACTTCTTTTTTTAAAAGGAATCCATAATTCAACATGAACGACATGATTTTCTCTTTCTTGATAAAGCTCAGGGAAAAAATCCTCAGCAATCCACCCATTCTTCTTTAACCAGAAACGGGTATAGCGCATCGCTTTCCCCATATTGATGATCAGTTGCTCTGAAATCGTATCAAAACTGCAAACAACGTAATCCCGAGCCGGTAGCGTCCATTCACTGAAGGTCGATCCCTGTGAGCAATCACCTACTTGGCCAACAAAGTAACTTGAATGACCTTCTGGCGCATCTCCTGGAAACGAAACACCGATCTGACAGGTGGCTTTTCCCGGTTGATTGGCAATTTTTTGAAGAAATTCATGCCAAATTTCTTCAATCGGGTCGATCCCTGTTCGTTGCCCCAGCATTTTCCCATAGTTGAATGGATAGTAACCGACAATACCATAGAAGACCAGCGGATGCGGATTGCTTTTTTTCTGGATTTCTAAAACAACCCCTTCACTGATCAATGGGATACCCTCTTCCGTCACAATATAGCCTAATGAAAGATCTGGCTTATCAAAGTTTTGTAAGCCAATGGGCTTTCTCTGGTAAAGCGAGGGTGAAATTCTATAGACCGTTTTAAACGTTCTCGAAAAAACGGCATGACTGCTGAAGCCGACTTCAAAAGCGACATCAATGACTCGCTTCTTTTGGTCTTTCAATAAAAGCGCACCTCTTGCCAAACGACGCAGTTTTATATATTCTCTAACAGAAATTTTAACCAAACGAGTGAATAAGCGCTGATAATAAAAAACGGACAATGATGCAACTTGCGCCAACGTTTCGATCTCTAATGGCTCGGTAAGATTGTCTTCAATATAATCGATTGATTTTTGGATTGCATCCCATGCATGCATATGAATTTCCTTTCATTTACTATAAAATAATTCGCTAAAAAAGCTTTACCGTGTCTGCTCTTTTTCAATTAATTTAATTGTGTTTTATTTCACAATAAAACGAATACTTAAAACCTGCTTATTGATTAGTTTAGCATAGCCTTTGTGCTCGATGGCTATGAAAATAAAAAAAGACGAGGATTTTCGTCTTTTTTTCGTTCGTTTTTAAACGATTGTATTGTTAGAAGGTTCCCACTACGTCGGGTTTTATAGGATAATCAGAAGAGAAGTCCGAGAAAAACTACGCAAAAGGGACCATTTTTATAAATCAATAGAAATAAATAGGCCGATCTTTGCGGTCTTGTAATGGGCGATTATTATTTTCTAATACTTCTTCGCGGAATTCTAAAATGAAGCGACGACTCATCTCACCAATCCAGTCAAAGACAAACCAGTTGATTGGCCCTTTCGTTGGCGGGGTCGTCAAGGAACCCACATAATGAAAATGATGAGTGCGCTCTGGCAAGAACATGCTCGGATCAAACCATTGGGTATGGTTCTCAAAGTCCCAGATGCTGTCGTCTTGCTGATTGCAGATCCAGTTGAGTTTATCCGTCAGTTTGAATAAGATACCCACCACCAAGTTTTCTCCGTCCTCATTCATATGAACGAGGTGAAACTCTAACTCTTGCTGCTCGTCATCGATAATGTGTTCAGACGGCATGTGAAAATGAATATCCGTCAAATAGTAGTTGATCCCTTTAAATGTGACATAGCTTTCTTTGTTATAAGGAACGAAGTGAATCGTATTTTTGAATTCTTTTTCCGTGAACCGCTCTCGTTTATAGTGAAAAGCCAAGTCCTGATCGATGGGTTCTTCGGTCTCATCGTGGACTAAAGCGATTGGGGATTGGTAAGGAAATTCGGCACCTTGTGCATACCAGTCGCACAAAGTGTGCCAATGTTCAGGTCCATTGTCTCCAGAATAACTCCAGGGAACGTCCATATTTCTTTTCAAAAAAAACAGCCTCCTAATTCAAGTTGACAGCAAGGTATAGCCCTTCCTATCAAAAAACTTTCTCCCAATGCTATCAGAAAATAGGTAAAAATAAAACGAATATGCTTGGTCATTCCCTCACATATCCGTTTCTTATTTCAATTCCTTATTCACTCAACCAGGCAGCAGGATCTTTACGCCACTCTTGTAACAGGGCAACATCAGACTCTTGAATAGCACCCGTTTCTAAAGCCGACTCAATCAACGCTGTATAGTTTGTCAAAGTCACATAGGATAAACCTGCTTGATCAAAATTTTCTTGGACTTGAGGCAGCTCGTAAGTAAAGATCGCAGCGACGCCTAATACATCGGCTCCTTCTCTTTTGGCTGCTTCACAAGCTTCTAAGACACTGCCACCTGTTGACAATAAATCTTCAATGACGACCATTTTTTGATTTGGTTTAATACGCCCTTCAATTTGATTGCCTTTACCGTGTTCTTTTGCTTTGCTGCGAATATAAACCATTGGCAAATCTAACAATTCAGCGACCCATGCAGCATGGGGAATCCCAGCTGTTGCGGTCCCTGCAATCACTTCTGCTTCTGGGTAAGTCGTTTTGATGACTGCAGCTAAGCCTTTCGCAATGGCGCGACGTACATGTGGATAACTCATAGTGATTCGATTGTCGCAGTAAATAGGGCTTTTGATGCCGCTTGCCCAAGTAAATGGTTCATTCGGTCGTAAGAAAATCGCCTCGATGTCTAAAAGATCTTTGGCAATTTGATTGGATTGTTCTTTCATTGGCTATCTTCCTTCCATTCTTGTTTTATTTGCAGATAACTTTCATACGGTGCCTTAGATTGGGTGATTGGACGTCCCACAACGATCATGGTAGCCCCTGCTTTACGAGCTTGTGCAGGTGTCATGATCCGTTTTTGATCACCAACTTCACTGCCAGCTGGTCGGATACCAGGCGTCAAGCGGATGAAGGCATCCGTTGTCCTTTGTTTGATCTGCTTTGCTTCGTGAGCGGAGCAAACAACACCGTCTAACCCAGCTTTTTGGGCACAAGTGGCGTAATGGATGACACTTTCTTGCAGTGACGTCATGATCTGCTGATCATGATGCATTTGTGCCTCACTAGTGGAGGTCAATTGGGTAACTGCAATCAAATCAGGAACTTTGTGTCCTGCGGGGGTTCCTTTTTGTAGGCCTATTTTTGCAGCAGTCATCATTTCGATCCCGCCGGCTGCATGAACATTCGTCAAAGCAACTCCTAACGAAGCTAAGCGTTCCATTGCTCGTCCTACTGTATTGGGAATATCATGTAGTTTTAAATCTAAAAAGATATCATGGCCACAGTCTTTTAACCAAGTAACGATCGCTGGTCCTTCTTGGTAGAAAATCTCCATTCCCACTTTCACAAACAACTTTTCCTCTATAGGAAATTGCGCTAAAAAAGTTTCAATAGCCTGTTTGTTAGGAAAATCTAAGGCAATAATTGGCCGTTCACTCATCACATGTGCTCCTCTCTCACTTCTTTTATCAGCTGTTCCAAAGAAGGGATCCCTAATTCTGCCATTCGGATAGGCAATTCTTCAATCAACTTTGGGCAAATGTAAGGATCGGTAAAGTTTGCGGTTCCGACTGCAACAGCACTAGCACCTGCCAGATACATTTCAAGGACATCATCCACTGACATCACGCCCCCCATGCCAATAATTGGTAATTGAGAAACTTGCGCCACTTGTTTGATCAGGCGAATCGCCACTGGTTTGATTGACGGACCAGACAAGCCCCCCGTTTGGTTAGCTAAAATTGGTTTCCGTGTTTTTAGATCGATCCGCATGCCTAAAAGTGTATTGATCATCGTAAACCCGTCGGCGCCGCCTGCTTCGATCGCTTGCGCAATTGGGACGATATCCGTCACATTCGGCGAAAGTTTGACATAGATCGGCACTTGCGAGACTTTTTTGACCGCTTCAGTCAATGCACCAGCAACCGCAGGATCGGTTCCGAACGTGATGCCGCCATGCTTGACGTTCGGGCAAGAGATATTCAATTCGATCGCTTTGACATTTTCTGCCTGACTGATTTCCTGACACACAAGAACATAATCTTCGACGGTCGAACCAGCAACATTCGCGATGATTGGCAAATCGGGGTGTTTTTGAGCTAAGTCGGGTAAAATTTGATTCATGACCGCTTCTAACCCAGGATTTTGCAACCCGATGGCATTCAACATACCGCTAGGCGTTTCTGCTACCCTTGGGGTCGGATTGCCGAAACGCGGTTCAGGTGTGGTCGCTTTGATCATCACCGCACCTAATTGACTGATGTCATAATATTTATCATATTCTGCACCAAACCCAAAACAGCCGCTGGCAGGCATGATCGGATTTTTCAGGCTCAATCCGGGTAGCTCGACATTGATCGACATTAAATGACCACCTTTCTCGCCTGAAATACAGGCCCTTCGTCACAAACTTTGACACTTTTTGTGCCTTGTTCATCATCTTTCGTATGGCAAACACAGGCATAACAGGCACCCATCCCGCAAGCCATTCGCGCCTCCATTGATAATTGAACATCTGGAAGGTCTTCGAAAAGCTGGGCGGTGGTTTTTAAAAGACCGTTATTTCCGCAAGCAAAGACCGCCGCAGGTGTTTGCTCTGCAGCTAATAACAGGTTGCCAACATTTCCTTGTAAACCCGCGCTGCCATCATCGGTAGCGATCCTCGTATCTCCCAGTGCGCGAAATTCCTCTTCATAATACATGACGTCTTTGCTGGCAAAGCCCAAAAAGTGAATGACGTGGACGCCTTGTTGCGTCAGGCGTTTCGATAATTCATAGAGCGGCGGTACACCGATACCGCCACCGACGATAAATGCAGTGTCCCCCTGGTTTAAATGATGATAGCGAAACCCATTTCCTAACGGCCCCATCACATCGATTGGATCACCAACAGTCATTTCTGAAAAAATTCTTGTGCCATCTCCTTCGACCCGATAAATGATTCGGCATTCTTTTTTCTCAGCATCAATATGATTGATACTGATCGGTCGGCGAAGAAGAAAGGCATTTTGAGGAACCCGCAGGTGTAGAAATTGCCCTGGGGTCCTCATCTCATTGACTAATTCACCCGTCAATGTCATTTCAAAAATCCGCGGTGCCAGTTGACGCTGTTTGCTGATGGTCATGATTTCTTGCTTCATCAAAAAACTCCTTTATCTGCGTTAAATTGCTTTTGTTGAAAAACTGCGGGATTCCATCACTTTTAGAATCGCATCCGCTGTATCAAGAGAAGTAAAGGTCGGTACACCATGTTCCACCGCTTCTCGGCGGATGATAAATCCGTCTTCCGTTGCATTTTGGCGATCTTTGTCCATGGTATTGACTACTACTTGGGTCGTTCCTTTACGGATCAAATCAACAACCGTTTCTTCTGCTTGCTGTTCGGAAATCTTGGCAACCCGAGTCACTTGTAGTCCTTTTTCTTCAAAGTAATCGGCGGTTCCATTGGTAGCCAATAAGGTAAAGCCGACCTCTACGAAACGCGCTGCCAGCGCTGTGGCCTCTTCTTTGCTTTCGTCTGCAACGGTGAAAAGTGCTTTTCCAAATTCAGGAATATGCAGGCCTGATGCCTCAAAAGCTTTATAAAGTGCTTTTGCCAAATCTTTGTCTGATCCCATTACTTCACCCGTTGATTTCATTTCAGGGCCTAAGTAAGTATCGACTTTTAAAAGTTTTGTAAAGGAGAAGACAGGTGCTTTGATGTGTACTTCATTTGGTGTTGGCGCAAGTCCGTCTTGATAACCTAACGCTGTGATCTCATCTCCGAGAATCGCCTTCGTGGCAATTTGTGCCATTGGGATCTCTGTTACCTTGCTTAAAAATGGTACGGTTCGGCTAGCACGAGGGTTTACTTCAATGACATACACTTTGTTCTCATGGATGACAAATTGGATATTCATCATACCGATACAATTTAAACCTAATGCCAAGCGTTTGGTATATTCTTCGATCGTTGCAATTAATTCATCCGAAAGATTTTGCGGTGGATAGACCGCCATTGAATCTCCTGAATGGACCCCTGCACGCTCGATATGTTCCATGATTCCAGGAATCAAAACAGTTTTGCCGTCACAGATAGCATCGACTTCACATTCTTTACCGACCAAGTAACGATCGACCAAGACAGGATGTTCTGGTGATGCTTTCACTGCATGACGCATATAATCTTCTAAATCGGCTTGGTTTTCCACGATTTCCATCGCACGTCCCCCTAAGACATAACTTGGGCGGACTAAAACAGGATAGCCGATTTCTTGAGCGATGGCGATCGCTTCTTGTTCGTTCGTCGCTGTATCCCCTGGTGGTTGCGGAATATCTAGCGCTTGTAATGCTTGCTCAAAGAGATCACGATTTTCGGCACGATCAAGATCTTCAATGCTGGTGCCTAAGATTTTGACCCCAGCTTTTACTAAAGGCTCTGCTAAGTTGATCGCCGTTTGCCCGCCAAATTGGACGATGACCCCAATGGGTTGTTCCAAATCGATGACGTGTAAGACATCCTCTAAGGTCAATGGTTCAAAGTACAGCTTGTCGGAGATAGAAAAGTCAGTCGAAACCGTTTCAGGATTACTGTTCATGATGATCGCTTCATAGCCAGCAGCTTGGATCGCTTTCACCGAGTGCACTGTCGCATAATCGAACTCCACCCCTTGTCCGATTCGGATCGGTCCAGAACCTAGGACAAGAACAGATTCTTTTTCACTGCGCTTGCTTTCATTCTCAAACTCATAGGTGCTGTAGAAATAAGGTGTTGCAGATTCAAATTCGGCGGCACATGTATCTACCATTTTGTAGACGGGCAAAATCTTTTGCTCATGACGCAGCGTACGGATCTCAGCTTCCGTGGTTTCCCACAGCTCAGCAATCTTTTTATCCGTAAAGCCATTTTGCTTGGCTTTTTTCAACACATCAAGGGATTGTGGTTCGTTTGCTAATGCTCGTTCGATCTCAAAGATGTGAAGCATCTTATCCAAGAAGAACAAGTCGATTTTCGTCATTTCGTTCAAATCTTCGATGGTGTACCCTCTTCGGATGGCTTCCATGACGTAGAATAGGCGATCATCCTGCGCCTTGATGACTTTTTCCATCAGATCATTGTCAGAAAGAGCTTCTAATTCTTTCATTTCGATATGGTGTGTGCCGATCTCCAATGAACGAACGGCTTTTAATAATGACTCTTCAATATTACGACCGATCGCCATCACTTCACCAGTCGCTTTCATTTGTGTTCCTAATCGACGTTCCCCAGTTTCAAACTTGTCAAACGGCCAGCGAGGAATTTTTGCGACGACATAGTCAAGGGCGGGTTCAAATTCTGCATACGTCGTTTCTGTGACTGGATTTTTCATTTCATCCAATGTTAAACCGACGGCAATTTTCGCTGCCAGTTTGGCAATCGGGTACCCTGTAGCTTTACTTGCTAACGCAGAGGAACGTGAGACCCGTGGATTTACTTCAATGACATAGTAGTTGAAGCTATGAGGATCAAGCGCCAATTGAACGTTACAGCCACCTTCGATTTTTAACGCGCGGATGATTTTTAATGAGGCATCCCGTAACATTTGGTATTCATGGTCTGACAAAGTTTGGCTCGGCGCAAAGACGATGGAATCGCCGGTGTGGATACCGACTGGATCGAAGTTTTCCATATTACAAACGACGATCGCGTTGTCAGCAGAATCTCGCATCACTTCATATTCGATCTCTTTATATCCAGCAATACTCCGTTCAATCAAGCATTGGGTCACTGGCGAGAGCTTCAAGCCGTTTTCAGCGATTTGGCGAAGTTCTTCTTCATTGTTACACATGCCGCCGCCCGTTCCCCCTAGCGTAAATGCTGGACGAACAATGATTGGAAAGCCGATTTTTTTCGCAAAATCAACTGCTGCTTCCACCGTTGACACGATTTCGGATTCTGGGATCGGTTGATCCAATTCTTCCATTAATTGTTTGAATAGATCTCTGTCTTCTGCCTGGTCGATTGCTGCTAATTTGGTTCCTAGCAACTCAATTCCTAATTCATCCAAAATACCTGAGTTGGCTAATTCCATCGCCATGTTCAAGCCCGTTTGTCCACCTAATGTCGGTAAAATTGCATCAGGTTGTTCTTTACGTAAAATCCGTGAGACAAACTCAAATGTGATTGGTTCAATGTAGACTTTGTCAGCAATTTCTTTGTCCGTCATGATCGTTGCGGGATTCGAATTGACTAACACCACTTCGTAGCCTTCTTCTCGTAATGCTAAACAAGCTTGTGTACCAGCATAATCAAACTCTGCCGCTTGTCCTATAATAATCGGTCCAGAACCGATAACCATGATTTTCTTGATATCTGTACGTTTTGGCATATTAGTTCTGCTCCTTCCATGCATCGATCATCTCTAAAAATTCGTCAAATAAGTGGACTGCATCATGCGGGCCCGGTGCCGCATCTGGGTGGTATTGGACACTGAATGCTGGGTAGCGGCGATGACGAACCCCTTCGATCGTGCCATCGTTCACTTCGACGTGGGTTACCATTAGTTTTTCTGGATCGATGGATGCTTCATCCACAGCAAAGCCATGGTTTTGTGAGGTAAAATCGATCCGACCAGTGGCGATCTCTCTTACCGGATGGTTTAATCCGCGGTGACCGAATTTCATTTTATAGGTATCTGCCCCATTCGCTAATGAGAAGAGCTGATGGCCTAAACAAATCCCGAAGATCGGTACCTTGCCTTGAATCCCTTGTATCATTTTAATTGCTTCTGGCAAGCTTTTAGGATCACCCGGTCCATTTGTCAGCATTACACCATCTGGTGCGAGGTCTAAAATTTCTTGCGCTGTCGTATTGTATGGCAAAATCGTTAAATTGCAGTTGCGGCGTGACAACTCCCGTAAAATACTGTGCTTCAAGCCGAAGTCGATGACCACGATATTGCGACCCGTTCCAGGACTTGGATAAGGTTTTGAGGTAGAAACTTGTGCCACTTGATTGGTTGGTAAAACCGCCGCTTTTAATTGATCAAAGGCATGGTCAAAGACATCTCCTGCATCAACGATACTCGCTTTCATGGTCCCATGTTGACGGATCTTTCTTGTCAGCGCGCGTGTATCGATTCCTGCGATCCCTGGAATATTTTTGCGTTTTAAAAATTCATCTAACGTCAGCTGTTTCCGCCAATTGCTCGCTAGACGCGCGTGTTCTTTCACAACGACCCCTTTACAAGTCGGTGAAATTGATTCGTAGTCGTCTCGGTTGACGCCGTAATTTCCAACCATCGGATACGTAAACGTAATGATTTGTCCGTTAAAGCTTTGATCCGTAATGGCTTCTTGATAGCCCGTCATGCTGGTGGTAAAAACAATCTCACCAAAAACATTGATACTGGCACCAAAGCCTTCGCCTTCAAAGTATGTTCCATCTTCTAAAATAAGCCAACGTTTCATATTATTGCCCACCTTTTTGCCATACTAATTTTCCATTTACAAATGTATAACTTGTATCCCCATATAACGTCCATCCACCGAAAGGCGTATTGACTCCTTTTGATAGAAATTGCTTAGGATCCACGTTATAAGCTGATTCTAAGTCAAAAATCGCGAGATCGGCTTTGTCTCCGACCATCATCGTTCCGGCGCTTAGACCAAAGATTGATGCTGGTTTCACGGTCATCCAATCCACTAGTTGTTGCAAGGTAAAGCGTCCTGTTTTGACAAAATGAGTGTACAACAATTGGAAGGCATATTCTGATCCGACGATGCCAAATGGTGCTTTTAAAAAGCTTTGCATTTTTTCTTCATAGCCATGTGGGGCATGATCCGTCGCGATACAATCGATCGTGCCATCCAGCAGACCTTCGATCAACGCTTCACGGTCTTCTTGCCCACGTAACGGTGGGTTCATTTTCCAAAAGCCTTCATCGGCAGGAATATCTTCATCGATTAGAAGTAAATGATGAGGAGAAACTTCGGCTGTCACATGGATACCAGCTTTTTTGGCATCTCGGATCACTCGAACACTTTCTTTGGTCGAGACATGGCAGACATGGTAATGAGCACCCGTTGCTTCCGCCAAAAGTACATCACGAGCGATTTGAGAAGCTTCCGTTACACTCAAGATCCCCGGTAGTCCAAGTTCTTCTGCTTTTTTACCAGCATGCATCACGCCGCCAAAGAGTAAGGAATCATCTTCTGTATGGGCAACCAAGGCCAAGTCATTTTCGGCGGCTTGCTTCATTGCCAAATACATTGTGCCAGCAGTCTGAACCCCGACACCGTCATTTGTTAAGGCAAATGCCCCCGCGGCTTTCATTCCAGCTGCATCCGTCAACGTTTCGCTGCGCAAGTTTTCGGTGATCGGGGCGTATTGTAAGACATTGATTGACGCATCTGCGTTGATTTTTTCGTAAACAGCTGCTAATTTTTCCGGTGTATCGGGAACTGGGTCAAGGTTTGGCATTGCGCAAACTGTCGTGAACCCACCGCGAGCTGCTGCCATGCTGCCCGTTTCAATTGTTTCTTTGTATTCAAAGCCTGGTTCTCTGAAGTGTACATGAACATCCACTAAACCTGGCGTGATCAATTGCTCTTTGGCATCGATGACTTCGTCAAAATCTGTTTCGGGAAATGCTGTACCGATCCCGCGAATGATTCCTTCTTCGATCCAAATTGCTGCAGGAACACAGTGATTGTCTTTTTTGATGATTTTACCGTTTTTAATGAGTGTTTTCATGTAAACTTCCTCCTCTAATTCTTTCCTTTTTGCCTGTTAGGCCTTACCGTTCAACACCGCTTCAAGAATCGCCATTCGAACAAAGACGCCATTGGACATCTGTGTGATGATTCGTGAGCGTAAGCTTTCAACTAAGGCATCAGCCAATTCCACATCGCGATTGACCGGCGCTGGGTGCATTATGATCGCATGCTCTTTCATTCTTGCGGCGCGTTCGACGGTCAACCCGTGATTTTTTAAGTATTCTTCTTTTGAAAAGCTTTCCGTTCCATCATGGCGCTCGTGCTGGACACGAAGCATCATCATAACATCGACTTCTGCGACCAATTCGTCTAATGGTAGCCAATGACCGTATACTTCAAATTCTTCGTCATACCATTCCTTTGGACCTGAGAAGAAGACTTTCGCTCCGAGACGCTTCAACATTTGCATGTTTGATTTTGCGACCCGTGAGTGGGTGATGTCACCTACGATTGCGACTTTCAAGTCGTCAAAATGCCCAAACTCTTCATAGATCGTCATCAGATCTAGCAAGCATTGAGTTGGGTGTTGGCCGCTGCCGTCCCCGCCATTGATGATACTGCACTGGATCGTTTTGCTTTGGATCAAAGCGTCGTAGTAATTTTCATCGCCGTGGCGAATGACCGCAACGTCTACACCTAAAGCCGACATCGTCAAGACCGTGTCATACAAGGTCTCGCCTTTTTGAACAGAACTGGTGGAGGCTTCAAATTCGATGACTTCGATCCCTAGTTTTTTCTCAGCAACATCGAAGCTTTTGTGGGTTCTGGTACTGTTCTCAAAAAAGAGATTTGTTGCGAAATATTGTTCTTTTTGGGGCATCCATTTCGCCCCTCTTTTGAATTCTTGTCCTCTGCGGATGAGTCCCATCACTTCACGGTCCGTCAATGCTTCTACCGTCAAAAGATGCTTTAAGCTGATTCTTTCGGATTGAATAATCATGAATGAATTCCTCCTTTGATTCTGTTTAAACGATGAGTTGGCACAAGTTATTTTTCTTCGCTGCGAGAGCTGTCAGGTAAAATAAGATTCAAGAAGATCCCTAGGACAGTTGCTAACGCCATTGCGGATAATGTGAAGGTACCGACCGTGAAGACAAGACCGCCGATTCCTACCACAAGGATCACTGACGCAATGATCAAATTCTTCTTACGATCAAAATCGATTTTGTTGTCGATCAAAATTTTCAACCCGCTGGCAGCGATGACGCCAAAGAGCAGGAAGCTGATCCCTGAGATGACTGGACCAGGAATACTTAAGATCAATGCGCTTAGTTTTCCAACGAAGCCTAGTACGATGGCTAGAACTGCTGCACCACCGATAACGAACACACTGTGGACGCGTGTAATTGCTAAAACCCCAATGTTTTCTCCGTAACTTGTCACTGGGGGGCCCCCAACGAGACCGGCTGCAATTTGAGCAAACCCATCTCCCAATAGTGTTCGGTTCAAGCCTGGCTCTTCAAAAAAGTTCCGCTTCGTTAATTTGTTCAAGACCATCAGATGACCGATATGTTCGGTCATGGTAACAAAAGCGATCGGCGCCATCGTAGTGATTGCATTCAGATACAGTTTTGGTTCATAGTTAATGAAGGGAATCTCGAAGCTCGGCATGCCAAACCAGTTGGCGTCAATGATGGGCTGTACATCGACGATTCCCGCTGCTAAGGCGATAAAGTATCCGCCCACGATCCCCAGAAGGATCGGAATCAGTCCTAAGAACCCTCGCAGAAACATATTGAAGAAAATCGTTAATCCTAAGGTAGCCAAGGCTACCAGAATGTACTTGAAATCGTAGACTGAGTCATTGTACATCGCATTCTGAGCTGCGTTAGCGGCTAACCCTAATCCAATCACCATAATCACAGGACCGACAATGATCGGTGGTAAGATCTTATCCAACCAAGCAGCACCCGCACGTTTAATGATCATCGAAACGATCACGTAGACCAACCCAGTCGTGATGGCGCCTTGTGCGATAGCTGGGTAGCCGTCAGATTTCATCAGCATCTGCATCGCTGCGATAAACGCAAAGCTGCTGCCTAGATACGCTGGAATCTTCCCTTTCGTCGTAACCAAGTAAACCAATGTTCCAATACCTGAACTAACTAGAGCGATGCTGGGGTTGATCCCAACGAGGATCGGAACTAAAACGGTTGCCCCAAACATCGTGAAAAGATGTTGTAAGCTTAGGCCTAACCAAGGCAGTGCTTTGGGCCGATCTTTGATGTCTAAAACTGCGTCTGGATTACGAAATTCTTGCTTCTGCATGTTGCTGTCACTCTTCTTCCTAGTCGTTTTCTTTATTGATCATGATCCGGTCAGAACCATCGGATTCTTCCATCTCCACGATAATTTCTTCACTTAAAGCAGTTGGAATATTTTTTCCAACAAAATCTGCCCGAATCGGCAATTCACGATGACCGCGGTCAACTAAAACGGCGAGTGAGATTCTTTTTGGTCGACCAATATCCATGATGGCATCCAAAGCTGCCCGAATCGTCCGTCCTGTAAACAAGACATCATCGATCAAGATGACTTCTTTGCCATCAATGGCAGTCGGGATGTCTGATGAATGGATCTCTGGATCATCTTCTGTCTTTTTGTCATCTCGGTACAAGGTGATGTCCAATTCACCGACAGGTACTTCTACGCCTTCTAGTTGTTTTAAACGTTCTGCTATTCGTTGCGCGATATAGATGCCGCGGGTTTTGATCCCTACCAGCACCAAGTTATCAATGCCTCGATTTCTTTCAATAATTTCATAGGTGATCCGCGTTAACGCTCGTTTCATTGTTACTGCATCTACTACTTCTTTCGCTGCCATATGTTATTCCCTCCTAATTTTGAACATAAAAAAACTCCTACCTGCTTGAGGTAGGAGTCATGTTTTCCGATCGTTGCCTAAAATCCCATTCTGTGGATTTTGGGTACACGTTATCATCTAGTAAGGGTTCGAATCTCCAACGCGGGAGTCGTCTGCTTACTCATTCCTTCTTAGCCTCACGGGACTACATTTAAAGGAGCTATTTAGTTGTTACAATTACTATACAGTTCTCACACAAAAAAATCAATCATTTTTTCGCAATTTTTTTAACGTGTCCGCGAACAGCTCTGGTAATGGCGCTTCAAAGACCAGCGACTCGCCTGTTGTTGGGTGGGTGAAGCCTAGAAGCTTGGCATGTAAAAACTGCCCATTGCCTTTTAGCGTGCGCTTAGGTCCATATAGCGGATCGCCAGCTAGCGGAAAACCGATGTACTGCATGTGGACTCTTATTTGATGGGTTCTTCCAGTTTCCAATTGCAATTCCACCAAGGTAAATTGATCAAAGCGTTCCAACACGGTGAAATGAGTCACTGCGGGTTTGCCATTCTCGATCACGGCTTGCATTTTCCGATTAACTTTCGAGCGGCCGATCGGTGCATTGATGGTGCCTTTTTCGTGGCTGATATTGCCATGGACCAATGCTACGTACTTGCGTAACGATGTTTTGTCTTTCAATTGTTTCGCTAACGACTCATGTGCCTGATCATTTTTGGCGATCATTAACAGACCCGACGTATCTTTGTCGATTCGATGAACGATTCCTGGCCGAACAACATCATTGATCGTGGATAAATCATCCATATGGTACAATAACGCATTGACCAAGGTGCCATTGGGATGCCCAGCGGATGGATGAACCACCATCCCTTGCGGCTTGTTGATGACTGCCACATCAGCATCTTGATAGACGATCGTCAAAGGAATATTTTCTGGTTGTAAGTCTACAACTTCAGGTTCTGGTACTTGGATGATCAAGTGATCACCTGCTTTTACCTTATAATTTGCCCGAACCGTTTCGCCCTTCAATGTGACCGCATCTTCTTTTAGCCACTGCTGGATTTGTGACCGACTATGATTTGGCAAGCGTTCAGCCAACACTTTGTCGACCCGCCCTTTTTCTTCTTTAATGATTACTTCAATTTGCTTTTCCATTTGATTCTCCTTGTTTCCCTTTTGCTTCGTCATCTACCAGTGCATAAATAAAAATCAAGATCACCCCGAACACTAATGACATATCAGCGATATTGAAAATTGGGAAATTGATAAAATCAAGCTGGAACATATCGACCACAAAGCCATGCTGCAACCGATCGATAAAATTACCGATCGCCCCACCTAGAACAAACGCAAGTCCGAAACGAAACCATAGACTGCTTTTTTGGTAGCGAAACAATAGGTAAACAACAACAGCAACCGCGATAACGGTGATGATCGCAAAAAAGGTGATTTTTCCTTCTAGAATACTCCAAGCTGCGCCCGTATTCTGAAGATAGGTCAGGGACAACACATTGTCGATCAGAGAATGTGTTTCACCCAGTTGATAATTGGCAACGATCCAAATTTTCAGCCATTGATCCAAGCCAATGACAACAGCACTTAACAAAAAAAACAACGCGATCATAAATTTTCCACTCTTTCTTCTTTAAAAATATCTCGCGGACGGATGATGCCCAAGAGATTTCCATTCGGATTTTTATCCTTGGTGATCAAAACCGCCTCAAGCAGGGCATTTTTTTGAAACAATTCTTCCACTTCTACGATGGTCGTTTCAGCCGACACGAAACAATAATTCGATCGTTTCCCATCTCCTGCTAATAATTCATCTGCCGTTCTGCCTGCCAACTTGATTTCACCATGGAGGCTTTCTTTCGCTAACCAGTATCCCAGCATCCGCAAGGTGATCAATCCCAAAAATCGACCATTATCATAGATCGGAAATTGTGAATAGCGCTTTTGGGCAACGATTTTCAATAACTCTGGTAATGGCAGGTGCTTTTCAAAACCAGTCACTCGTTTCGCAAAACGCGGCATGACTTTTTCAGGTGCCAGTAAGGAGCGTTCAATTTCTTGGATGCGATTGACAACCCATTCATTCGGTTCTGCAATGACAAAGTTTTCTCCGATTTTTTCATGTACGATGGCATTGCGCAGCTGAGCCATTTGTAATAGATCATCTTCTGCTCTTCTGACATTGATATTTTTGCTTTTTGACAAGCGACGAACCATTTCAGAAAAACCCATATTCCGCGGATTATCCAATTCGTCACGAAGCCGCTTTTCGATTCGATTAAAACTGCTCAAAAATTGATCTGCACCACTAGCCATGAGGAACCTCCTTGATAAGATACGCTTTTTTTAAATAAATCAAAACAAAGACAAAATATGCCACTAAATACACACCGACAAAAAGCAACGAGTAAAGGGAGATGGATAATAAGCCCAATACCCCCATCATGAGAAAAAGGCTTAAATAAAAGCCGATATATATTCTTTTAAGCGCAGGATTCATCACGACCTCCAGCTTGAGCGCTGATTGGTCTTTTGGTAAATGAAAAGGCTGACTTTCTAAAAAAAACATGCGCACACGAATCGGCGTCTGCTCAGCCAGCGCCAAAAAAATCGTTTGCTGATGATTGATGGCAGCGATTCTTTTTTTTCCTTGCATGACCTCCAAGGGACTGCCCATTCCATAAAAACCAGTCCTCCTAGTTAGTTGTAGCTCCATTGACAAAGATCACCTCAATTGGTTAAGTATACTTGATTATCAAAAGAAAGAAAATAGACTTTTGCTTGCTTCCTTGATTATTATAACAAGAATCCCTACTTTTATCTTCCATCACGTCTAATGAACGAGAAAAAGACGAATGCCGCTTGCACCCGTCCTTTCAAGTCATCTCTTTCCGTTTTTCCGTTTCAAATGCCGCGAATGCCTTCTTTGTTTGTGATAGCTCTTTTAAAAAAGACCGATCGCTTGGCCATCAGAAGTCACGTCCATATTGATGGCGGCAGGTTTCTTCGGTAATCCTGGCATCGTCATCACGGCACCAGTCAAGGCTACGATAAAGCCAGCCCCTAATTTTGGCACGAATTCGCGAATCATTACTGTAAAGTCATCTGGTGCGCCCAATCGCTTTGGATCATCACTAAAGGAATACTGGGTTTTTGCCATACAGATCGGCAGCTGATCCCAGCCTTGTTCTTTGAAGCTTTGCAACTGTGCCTTGGCTTTCGGCGCAAACTCAACCTCTGCCCCGCCATAGATTTCCCGCACGATCAAAGAAGCTTTATCCGCTAAAGGCAAATCGTCGGTATACAAGCGTTGATAGTTGGCAGGTTTTTCCTCGATTACTTGAACCACTGCTTTTGCTAAATCCGTTCCACCTGCACCACCGTCTGCCCAAACGGCTGTCCGTGCGATGGTGACGTCGATTTTCTGGCACATGGTTTCGACTAATGTTCGCTCCGCTTCGGTGTCTTGTGAGAACTCATTAAGCGCAACGACAACTGGAATCCCGTATTTACGCATGTTTTCAACATGTCGCTTTAAATTACTGAAGCCTAACTCTAATGCTTTTAAGTTTTCTGTCCCTAAATCAGCCACAGCGACCCCACCATGCATCTTCAGTGCTCTGATCGTCGCTACTACTACGATCGCATCTGGTGCCTTTGATAAGTTCGGTGTTTTGATATCAAGAAATTTCTCTGCCCCTAAGTCAGCACCAAACCCAGCTTCGGTCACCGTGTATTCGCCTAAGTGCAAAGCCGTCTCGGTTGCGATGACACTATTACACCCATGAGCGATATTTGCAAAAGGTCCGCCATGGATCAGCGCAGGGGTTCCTTCAATCGTTTGAACGAGATTCGGTTTGAGGGCATCTTTTAAAAGTAAGGCTAAAGCACCTTGGACCGCCAGATCTTTTACGTAAATCGGTTGTTTCTCAAAAGAATAACCAATTAAAATCTTTCCTAATCGCTCTTTTAAATTATGAATGCTTGTTGCCAAGCACAAAATCGCCATGATTTCACTAGCAACGGTGATGTCAAAACCGTCTTCTCGGGGAACGCCTTGTAACGGTCCCCCTAGACCGACGATCACTTGTCGTAACGCTCGATCATTCAAATCGACAACCCGTTTCCATGTGACCCGACGTCCGTCGATCCCCAACTCATTGCCTTGCTGGATATGATTGTCGATCAATGCAGACAAGGCATTGTTTGCTGCTGTGATCGCATGTATATCGCCAGTGAAGTGTAAGTTGATATCCTCCATCGGCAACACTTGTGCTTTGCCGCCGCCGGTGGCGCCGCCTTTGATGCCCATTACTGGTCCTAAAGATGGCTCACGTAAGGCGATGACGGTTTGCTTGCCGATTTGATTTAACGCATCTGCAAGTCCAATGGTCACGGTTGACTTGCCTTCTCCAGCGGGTGTCGGACTGATCGCTGTGACTAAAATGAGTTTACCCAGCGGATTGTTTGCTTTTTCGTTGATTGCCGACCATTCGATTTTTGCTTTATACTTGCCATAAAGTTCCAGGTCATCGCCTGTTAAACCAAGTGGTTCAGCAATTTCAATAATCGGTTTAGGCATTGATTCTTGTGCAATTTCGATATCTGATTTCATTTTTACCCTCAATTCACGAACTATTTAGCACTTTAAAATGTATTTTGTTTGCTATGCTCTTATTATACTTGATTTTATTCAGAAAGAAAGAGAGATTTTTCACACTTTTACAAAAAGTTTCACGAATCCTTAATGTAAACAAAAAACAACGTCCCTCCTAAGGCTGTAACGCCAAAAGGAGTGATCGCTGCTTTCTAGATTCCTATGAATTACTCGTTGGTTTCGACCTGCACCCTTTTTTCAGGGATTTTTTCTTGAAAAAAAGTTTCTAACCATGCCACATCTTTTTTACGCAACGTGAAGGTATATGTTTTTTGATGATCGGTAATGCTTATTAAACGGTTTATAATTTGCCATTTTTCTATCTCAGGTAAAGAAATAAGGCTTTTCTTCCATAAGCGCGCATAGCGAATCAGGAGCAAATCATTTCTGATGAGCATGCTTCGGTGAATCCCTAACCATACAAAAAAGAAAAAGACGGCTAATACGAGGTTGCTTTTCCAATAAGGTCTGGTATTTTCTAACGAAAGAATCAAACTGATAAATAATATCATCATAGTAAACGACCAATAAATGATCGCTGTAGCAGCTTCCGGTTGCCAATACAATTTACGCTTCATAAAAGTTCCTCACAACATAAAATTTCTAGTATACTATCTTTATCATATCAAAAAAGGGTGAGACAATGTTAAAAGTTTATCTTGATGCTTCCACGAAAGGCAACCCCGGCCCTAGTGGCGGTGGAATCGTCATTGTCGGTACTGATCTGCATGAACAAATTGCGTTTCCGCTACCTGATTCAACCAACCACCAAGCAGAGTTCGCTGTGATGGTCAACGCGTTGCAGCTGCTGATTGACAAAGGTTTACAGGAACAAACAATTATGCTCTATACCGACAGCAAAGTCGTTGCGCAGACCATCGACAAGAATTATACCAAAAACCCTGCTTTTTCTGATTATTTAACAGAAATTCAATACTTGTTGAAACAGTTCGCTTTAGCAATCATCCAATGGGTCCCTGAGAGTCAAAACAAAGGTGCCGACCATTTGGCACGCCAAGGATTAGCAAAAGCGATGAAATTAAAGGATCGGAGACAATAACCGAGAGAAGTTTTGTTTGAAGCGCAACCAGTAAGATTGCTTCGCCAAAATTTCATCCGTCAGTAATGTTGATTGTGCCATATCCTCTTCAAAGAAGCCTTTCAACGTTTGCGTGACATCGTGATCGTAGGCGAAGGCATTGACTTCAAAATTCAAGGCATAACTCCGAATGTCTTGATTCGTCGTCCCAAAGGAACTAATGGTATCATCCATCATGACCGTCTTCGCATGGAGGAAACCGTTGTTATAGATGTAGATTTTTGCACCACGACGATGCAAGTAATTGGCATAATGCTGCGTTGCCCGGTAAATAAATGGGTGATCCGGCATACATGGAATCATGATTCGGACGTCTACACCTGAGTGAATCGCAATTTCTAATGCATTCATCATACTGTCATCGGGAATCAAATAAGGCGTTTGGATCCAAATCGATTCTTTGGCAGCCAAAATCATTTTTACAAAACCGCCTTTGAGAATTTGGGTCTCACTTTCCGGCCCATCAGCGACGATCTGCAAATCAACATTTCCAGATCGCTCTTTCGGCGGTAGAATAAAGTAGCGATCCTCGTATTCCAGCTGATCCTCTTCTCTTTTTACAGATGCGTTCCAGTCACGAATAAAAATCTCTTGTAGTGTAAAACTGGCAGTACCTACGATTCTCGCATGGGTGTCTCGCCAATAGCCAAATTTGGCCTTTTTCCCTAAATACTGATCGCCGACATTAAAGCCGCCAGTCCATCCGATTTGACCGTCGATCACAACGATTTTTCGATGTAGATGGTAGTTCAATCGTGTGTTGCGGATTAGGTTCTTCGAAGTGATGAAAGGCACGACTTTTCCACCGGCATCAATCAACGGTTGAAAGAATTTCCGATTGGCCTTCGGTGACCCCCATGGATCATAGACCAAACGCACTTCAACACCTTCACGGGCTTTATCGATCAAGATTGACAAGAATTGGCCACCGATCTCATCATTAAAAAACGAATAATACTCCACATGCAGATTATCTTCTGCTTGCTTCATGTCCTCAAACAATGCTGCAAATTTTTCTTTTCCATCTGTATAAAATTCTACTTTGTTTCCTTTCGTCAAGGGCGATTCATCAAGGTTCTTAAAATAGCGCTCTAATAGATGATTGTCATCTGAGTAAGGATGTTCAGGAAAAGAATAATTGTGCACTTTGATGATTTGATTCAACTCATTGATCCTACTTTGGTGGTGCTCACTAAATTTATAAATAATTTCTCCGTCGATCCCCCGACCACAAAACAAGTACAACAAGAACCCGATGCCGGGGATGAATACCAACGTCATCATCCAAGCAAAGACACTTGCAATCGAGCGTGGTTTCCGAAAAACAGTAATAAAGGCAGCGATCGTATTAATAAACAAAAGTGCCAATAATACTGTGGAAATCATGCTCATATCCATTTTTATCATAGTTTCCTCCTATATCCTGTAACCCTATAATAGGTAACTGTGATCGAAAGCAAGCTTCAATTCATAGTCCCCTAGTGTTTCTTTGATTTTTTGTTTCAGCATTTCTTCGATTTCTTGATCACTATACGCCGATTTTGCGGGAATCACTAAATCAAAAGCCAACAGATCTCCTTTGACCTGAAAATCATGCATCCGTAACTGTGGGTCAACGAAGCGAATGATCTTTGACACTTCTTTTTTTAAATGCCGATACTGCTGATCTTGAATTGGTACTGGATCAAGATGACAGACCAGGTCGACCTTTAAAGATTGGCGAAAATCTTGTTCAATCGCATCAATCACCTCATGCGCTTCTCGTAAAGACCACGTTTCATCCACTTCGATATGCACACTGGCAAAGCGATTTTTCGGTCCATAATTATGAACCAGTAAATCATGGTAACCGAGAATCGTCGGATAGTGATCCAAGCGTTGCTCCATGGCAGCTACTTCTTCTTGGGTTGGGCGTGCCCCTAATAATTCGTTGATAAAGGAACGAATCATTTTGATTCCGCTAATCAAAATATACAAGGCAATCAGACAGCCGACAAAGCCATCGATACGTAGGCCAGTCAGCCACTCGATCGTCGCTGAAAACAAAACTGCCCCCGTTGTATACACATCGTTGAGACTGTCTTGTCCGCTGGCTTTAAGTGTTTGAGAGCCGATCAGGTTCGCCAGCTTGCGGTACATCGCTCCCTGCCAGATTTTGATCAAAATCGATAAGACCAAAACGATAAACAATAGTGGGGAAAAACGGATACTCGTCGGTTCCATGATGCGTTGCACAGAGCTGATGAGAAATTGGCCGCCAACAAACGTGATGATCAAAGATACTACAAACCCACTGATGGCTTCAAATCGCTCATGACCATATGGATGTTCACTGTCGGCTGGTTTCGCAGAGATCTGAAAACCGATCAATGTTAAAATAGACGAAGCGGTATCTGAAAGACTGTTGATGGCATCTGCCATAATCGAAACAGACTGGGCAGATAAGCCAATGATAAATTTCCCAGCAAATAATAGTAGGTTGGAAAGCAACCCGAGGCTACCTGCTAATTTCCCGATGGCTGTACGTTCGTAGACACCATTTTTTTTGCTACGATCTAAAAAAAAGTTTAGCAAATCATCACCCTCTCAAAAAACCATCTTTCTTATTTTACCCCGAAGGAATTCAATTAAACAACTATTCGTATCGTTTTTTCGAAAAAAAAAGCGAATTCCCTTCAATTATCAAACGCATTTTCAGATAACACGTAGGAAAAAAGGAAAAAGATAACGGAAGGGTCTCCCCCTCCGTCATCTTCGTTCAAAAAAGGAATGTGTTAAAGACCTACGCTCCTCTTTCACCTATCTTCTTAAAGGAAAGGAACTCGCGGGTATAGATTCAACCATAGTGTGCTTACTTGGCAGCTAACCACGCTGCTGCTGTCTCAAGTGCTGCTGCGATTCCTTCTGGATTCTTCCCGCCGGCTTGTGCCATATCAGGACGGCCGCCACCGCCGCCGCCAACTTTAGGTGCGATCTCTTTGATCAAATCGCCCGCTTTCAATCCTTTTTCGTTGGCTGCTTTCTTCATGGCAGCTAAAAGATTCACTTTGCCATCATTCGCGGTAGCTAACACTAAAATATCAGAATGGTCTTTTTGTTTCCATTGGTCAGCTAGTTGACGTAATTGGTTCATGTCCTTTACAGTCACTTTTGCTGTGATCAGACGCAGACCATTTACTTCTTTGACATCCTTGAAAACATCCCCTGCTTGCTGGTTTGCTAACTTGCTGGCAAGAGCTTCGTTTTCTTTTTGCAATTCACGCAGCTGCGCTTGCAGTTGTTCTGTTTTGGCAACGACTTCTTTTAATTGGGCGGATTTAACGATCCCTGCAATTGCTTTTAATTGCGCTTCTTCTTCATGCAATAACGTATAAGCTTCTTGACTAGTCACTGCTTCAATCCGACGAACACCAGCACCGATCCCTGATTCAGAAACGATTTTGAAAATACCGATATCCTCCGTATTTGCTACATGGGTTCCCCCACATAATTCGATCGACCAATCGGCAACATTGACGACGCGAACGTCATGCCCATATTTTTCACCAAAGAGTGCCATCGCTCCCATGCCTTTTGCGGTATCGATATCCGTTTCGATCGTCACAACAGGAAGAGCTTCCCAAATTTTCTGGTTTACGATTTGTTCCATTTGGCTCAGCTCTTCGCTGGTCACTTGCCCAAAATGACTAAAGTCAAAGCGCAAATGTCCTGGAGCAACTAATGAACCTGCTTGGTTCGCATGGCTGCCCAATACTTCTTTTAAGGCTTTATGCAATAAGTGAGTCGCTGTATGATTTTTAATGATCTTATTGCGACGATGCTGATCCACTTGTAAGAAATAGTTCATGCCTTCTTGTAGTGGCGCTTTGATTGTAGCAGTATGCAAGAACTGACCGTTCGGTGCTTTTTTGACATCCGTCACTTCCGCTACGATCGTACCATCTTCTGCTACGATCATGCCTGTGTCCGCAACTTGTCCACCCATTTCTGCGTAAAATGGTGTTTCGGCAAAAATCAGTTTTGCTTCACCTGTCGAAACAGAATCATGTAACGCTTCGTCTTGGATGATCACTAATAATTCGCTGTTTGCTTCAAGTGAATCATAGCCAACGAAACGGCTGTCTACTTTGATATCTGTCAATAAAGCGGATTGTACGCCCATTGAAAGCTCCGTTTGTCGAGCTGCACGAGCACGGGCACGTTGTGCATCCATTTCTTGTTCAAACCCTTGGTGGTCCACTTTCAACCCTTCGTCTTCCGCCACTTCTTCTGTCAATTCAACTGGGAAGCCGTAAGTGTCATACAATTTGAAAATATCTTGACCAGCTAACGTATCTTGACCGTCTGCTTTTACTTGGGCGATCACTTGATTTAAAATATCTAACCCTTCATTGATGGTTTCATGGAAACGTTCTTCCTCGTTGCGGATCACTTTCTCAATAAATTCTTGCTGCTCTAGTACTTCAGGATAGTAGCTTTCCATGATCTCGCCAACGATCGGTACTAATTTGTATAAGAAGGCAGCATCGATCCCTAATTTTTTCCCATGCATGACTGCACGACGTAATAAACGACGTAAAACATAGCCACGGCCTTCATTTGAAGGAAGTGCCCCATCGCCGATCGCAAAAGAAAGCGCGCGGATATGGTCTGCAATCACTTTAAAGGAGATATCTGTCGTTTTGCTGTCGCCGTAGTTCACACGACCGCTTAAATCTGCCACTGCATTAATGATCGGCAGAAACAAGTCTGTTTCAAAATTGGTTAGTGCATTTTGAACGATGGAAACCATTCGTTCCAGCCCCATCCCCGTATCAATGTTTTTATGTGGTAGTGGTTCATAGGAGCCATCTGGTTGATGATTGAATTCTGAAAAGACCAGATTCCAGATTTCCAAATAGCGTTCATTTTCGCCACCAGGATAGTTTTCGGGATCATCTTCCGCTACGTCATTAAACTCAGGACCACGGTCATAGAAAATCTCTGAATCTGGTCCACATGGTCCTGCACCGATGTCCCAAAAGTTGTCTTCAATCTCAACGATATGCTCTGGTGTCAAGCCGACTTCTTCTGCCCAGATCCGTTTTGCTTCTGTGTCTTTTGGATAAACCGTGACATATAATTTTTCTGGATCAAAAGCCATCCATTCTGGTGATGTCAAAAACTCCCAGGCCCAATGAATCGCTTCATTTTTAAAGTAATCGCCGATCGAAAAGTTGCCTAGCATTTCAAACATCGTATGGTGTCTCGCTGTTTTCCCAACATTTTCAATATCGTTGGTCCGAATCGATTTTTGCGCATTGGTAATTCTTGGGTTTTCAGGAACAACACTGCCATCAAAATATTTTTTTAGCGTTGCCACTCCTGAATTGATCCATAATAGGGTTGGATCGTTGACTGGGACAAGGGACGCACTTGGTTCAATTGAATGACCTTTTGATTGAAAGAAGTCCAAAAACATTTGGCGTACTTCTGCACTGGATAATTGTTTCACGTTATTCTCCTACTTTCTTCTGTGTTCGCTTAAGATACAGGGGCTGACAAAATTGCTGGTAAGGCGCTCTTATGCCTGTCGAGTCATTTTGACGAAAAAAAACACCATTGCAGAGCAAGGACGTCGATACGCGGTACCACCTTGCTTGCAATGATGTGACTCATTACCTCTTAGACTCGTTAACGCGGAGTGGACGGCAACATTTCTGCTACAGTTGAGCACCAAAGGGAGCAATCCGTCTGAATTCATGTTTTTCTCTCAGCAATGAAAAACTTTCTGTAATGAATCATCAAACCGACCATATCCTTCGTCATTCAAAGTATAAGGAAATGTGTCGAAAAAGTCAATCCTCAAATCCGTTCTTTGTTGATCAGAATCGCTTTGCGGTAACGATAGCTTTGCGGAGAAAGCTTTTGATCTGGCTGCAGCATTTTCCGTGAACGGTAATAACTGGCATATGGCAAGGCATCGAATAAAGGATGCCCACAAATCTGCCAGTTCTCCATTTTTAAAGACAAGCCATCTGTCAGCTCCCACGCATCCGCAAGCCCATAGGTGCAGCCAAATAAATTCGGTTCAAGCAATTCAGCGGTTGACAAAGAGACACCATCGTCGCAGGACTTTTCATTGCCCCAGCGAAAAAGTCGCCGAGTCGCAGCACCGCAAACGTATTCCCATTGATCCTCTGATAGTAGCTGAAAGCCTTGTTTATCTAACTGCTGTTTCAATTCTGTTTGACTGACGGATTCGTGGGTAAATAACTGATAGGTTTCCGATAACGGCTCTAGTGCAGCAAAATAGCGATTCTCTTCGTGGTAAAAAGCGGGTAATTCCCAACGCAAGCTTTCCTCAAAGGACGCTGGTGCTGTGAATTGTGCCTTTAGCTCTTTTTCGAAAACACTGAATTGATCGACTAACCCGTGAAACTCCCCAGTGATTGTATTTAACTGCCCGATATACCTTGCGCCAGCAGGCAGAGAACTTTTTTGGACTAGCATAGGATCAATCACAGCTTTGCGCAAAGGGCTCGTAGACTCATTGACAAAAATCCCCCAATCCTGGCTGGTTTCTAACTCATAGATTGTTTCCAGCTGGCGAATGATCTCGTTGGGGGCTGACTGCCAATTTTTACTCCAGCAAGTAGCTGGTAATCCTTGCACACCGAGATCCCAACCTAAGATCGCCTCAGAGTTCCCTGGTATAAAGACAAAGTCTTCGCCATCGATCGTTAATTCAAAGGTCGCACATTTCAACCCTGCATACGTCAACTGACTAAAATGGACATCGGTGATCTCCTTTAAAGGACTGACAAAATACATTAAAATTTGCTGGATCAGCTGTTCTTTGATTTCAAAGGACAGTGTCTTCCAATTTGACCATTGTAACGCCTCAAAAAAATCCACGTCATTTCTCCTCTCATCTGCTACAATTACTATATAACGAGTATACCACGAAAAAGGAGGAAAACGACTGATGCTTTATTTTGGACGCAGTCCGTGGATGCTACAAGCGGTTTTCGCCCTGCGGCAAGCCGTTTTTGTGGAAGAACAGCACATCCCTATAGAATGGGAATTTGATGAAAAAGACCAATCTTGCCCATACTTTCTTTGGCTAGATGGACGCATCCCGATCGCGACCATTCGCTATCAATTCTCTTCACCGAACACTCTGCAACCTGATCGCTTTTGCGTAGCCAAGGCCTATCGGCACCAAGGATACGGCACCAAATTATTGCATTATCTCGAAATGCGTGGTGTCCAAGAGGGTGCCCTCCAATCAGTGTTATCCGCAGAGATCGACGCTTGTGCGTTTTATGAATCCTGTGGGTATCAAAAAAAATCCGAGCCCTATACTGAAGATGGTGTATTGTGTGTAGAAATGACCAAACAATTAAAAACAGCAGTCAAGTAAGAGAACACCCCTTACATGACTGCTGTTTTGGTAACCATTAACTATTCGAATTTTTCTTGTTTTTGCGGGCAGTTCGAGTCGTTTGACGACGTTCGATCTTCCGTTTTTCTTTGTTCTTCTTATCAACAGCCCATTGAATTTTTTTCTTGTAGCCAGGCTTGATTTTTTTCTTCTTTTTCTTGACTAAGCCAATCAAGGTTGGGTCTAATTCGTCACGAGATTTTTCCCGCTTTTGCCGACGATTCCGATCGTAAGTCGCAACGATCTCGCCATTTTTGATTTCCTTCGGTTGGAAAACAACCCCTAAATCTTCGATGGCTTGGATTGCTCCTTCATCGCTTGGATCATATAACGTGATCGCGGTCCCATCCATTTGGTTTCGACCGGTCCGACCAACACGGTGGATAAAGAAGTCTAAATCAGCTGGAATCTCAGCATTGATGACATGAGAAACCCCTTCAATATCAATTCCTCGCGCAGCTAAATCTGTTGCGACAACATATTGGTAGTCCAAATTTTGCACTTGGCGCATGATCCGTTTTCTTTCACGAGGACTGATGTCGCCGTGGATCTTCGCTACTTTTAAGCCTTGTTCCTTTAAGTAATCCGTAATTTCATCCACACGGCTCTTCGTGTTGGCAAAAACGATGGCAAGATAGGGATGGCCTGTAGTCAATAATTGGTAGATCAATTTATTGGTATTTTTCCCTTTGGTAGAAATCAACCAATTCTCGATCGTATCAGAGATGACTGCTTTCGATTTGATTTCTTCGATCAATGGATTGGCCATGTATTTTTTCAAGAATGGGCGCAATTTCTCTGGAATCGTTGCGGAGAAAACCAGCATTTGTAGTTTCTCAGGCAAACGTCCCGCAATTTGATCGACTTCTTCTAAAAAGCCCATATCCAAGGTCATGTCTGCTTCATCCACGACAAATACATTGGCAGTGTGAACCCCTAACGCTTGTTCGTTGATCATATCCAGGATACGACCAGGTGTCCCAATCACGACATGGGGCTGTTGATTTTGCAGACGGCTTAATTGACGTTGCTTATCCGTTCCTCCGACGAAATTTGACACTCGAATTTCAGGATCATGAAATCCGCCGATTTGTTTTGCGGCGTGATAGATTTGCGTGGCTAATTCACGACTCGGTGCAGTGATCACTACTTGCACTTCATCTTTTTCGGCATCGATTTTATCCATCAATGGCAGTAAAAATGTGTGGGTCTTACCACTTCCGGTCTGTGATTGCCCTACAACACTGCGTCCTTTTTGGATAACAGGTATCAGTTTTTCTTGCACTTCTGTTGGCTTAGAGAACTTTTTATCAGCAAGTGCTTCATAAATAAATGGTTGAAATTTAAATGACTCAAAAGACATTCAAACACCTTCTTTCTTTTAGCATCCTTTGGATTATAGCATATGTTGCCTTGTTTTCCTAACTTTCTTTTGTAATCGATTGATGATCGATCGTACTGATAGTATACGTTGCACTGCGGCGTTCATAGAAAAAGCGGCTTTCTTTTTTTATTGCTGCCCACAAGAGATTCAAGTAAAAACCAAACTGGATCAACCCAAAAATAACTACCATCAACAAACTAACGACTAAAAGCAGCAGATTGTTGGACTCAAGAAACGGTGCGAAAAAGATATTGACCCGACTGATGCTGGCATAAATCAGATAAAACAAACCATAGCGTTTCAATAAAGCCCCCAAGCTGACACGCTCACGGCCTTCTTGCATGATTTTGATTCGTACGAGTTTTTTTCCAATCGTTTGTCCTTTGGCAAGGTAAGCCAACAACACAAAGTACAGCAACACTTCAAGAGCAAAGTACCAATAGTCCCCACTAAAGTCCCGTACCGTCTGTTGAGTGAGCAAACGAACAGCGATCACCACAATAAAACTGACCACTTTCAGTATTCCCCAGTCGATCAACCAAGCAAACACCCTTCGTGTCACAGTCACCCGAGTGCCTTTGGCGTAAGAATCCGCATCCATCTCTTCCCTTGATGGCAATAAGAACGTAAAAAGTGGGGCGATCGTCCAGCCCACAAGCCCTCCAACTGTATTGACAAAGAGATCATTGACATCGAATAAGCGATACGGACGAGGATAAATAAAATACAGTCCCGTCAACTGCGTTAATTCAAAAAACAACGTCAAGCAAAACGTAATAACGAGTGTTTTTAAAAAGGAACATTTGAAGTAATAACGCAAATAGACCCCAAATGGTAAGGTCAACAATAAATTAAAGAGTGGCTCAAGGAAGACCCCCTGCTTCATAGCGGGAAGATAGGTTTGCGGATCGTGAATGTTTAAGACGGTCTGTTGGACAAAATGTTGCCACGATGCCCCTAACTGCAATTCCATCTTAGGACCAGTCATCTGTGCTACCTCTTCGATCGAGGGCAATGGTAGGATAACTAAGAAATAGGCGCACAATAAATAGAAGACAAATGAATACAGAACCAGTGCGCGTGACAAGATAAAACGACCGTATTTTCGATATTGGATAACAAAAAAAATCATTGATATCGCCAATGCTAGGAAAGGAAAAACCAGCAAGGCAACCTTTATTGGGGTAATATAAGCGGACATAAAGAACTCCTTCACGTTTTCTTTTTATCTTACACGCTATTTCCCAAAACGTAAATTTTGGAGTATCATAAAAGAAAAGGAGGTTAAAAAACCATGTTAAATCCCTATTTTGCCTTTGGCGTACCGGCATTCCTTTTGGTTTTATATGCAGCTTTTGCTCTTTTTCGCCGGTCTTCCGATATTCCCTATTTAGGCTTCGTCCTTTTCATCATTGCTGGTTTTCTGACAGGATTTAGTTTACAAGTCATTCAACAAGCCATCAATGAAGTGGAGAAAACATCTCTTGAACACGTGCAAGAAACCCACCTTTACTCGCCTTACTTATTAGCGATTCCATTGATTGTGGGCATTCTTTTACTGATTGTCAACTTGATTCGCGGCTATTTAAAAGTCAAAAACGTTCGTCTGCGGACAAAATAAAAACAACTTACCTAGAAATACGAATTGATCTTGCTCCTCTTGACGGGAAATGAGATCGCTTCGTATTTTTTTGGTAAGCTGCCTAGATTGCTAGACCCCTTCTAAAGATCCATCCGCCACTTTCGTAGTAAAACAGTTTATCAACTAAAAAAAGGTTTATTCGTCGGCTAGTTCTTCATCCAGGTCTGTCTCTGAGGTATCAGCAAAAGACTCTTTCACATCATCATTGACTTGCTCCAATAAATATTGCCAATCACTATTCGACACAACCACCACATCGATATTCTTTTCTTCATCGATCAACTCGAGATTCGAAACATCCTCTCCTAACTGCTGGAATAGGTCGATCAATGTTTGGTCTTGTAGCGTTACGTATTCAGTCCGTTTCATCCTTCTTCCCCCCATGAGTCAAAAAATTCATAAAACAAGATATCGAAACTAGTAAGATCGGTCATCTTTTGTAAAGTAGATAGATCTAAACGAATAAACGCTTTTTCCACTAATAAATAATGGTTTTCTTCCAGCGCTTCTTCGATAAATGGTAAAATCTCTTCTTCATCCCCTAATGTTTCACTAGAGATTTGGTCGATTTGATCAAACAAGCGATCATCTTGCAACAAAAAGAATTGATCGTCGTAAAGATAGACTGCGATTTGATATTGCCGGATGGGTAGCTCAGCCCGAATGACAAAAAAGCATTCCCCTGAATTGGAAATCGCTGGCAATAGTTCATTCGGTTGTAATGCCTGTTGGTAGTACATTTCCATCCCTCCTTTGTACTTATTATTATAAAGAACAATGGAGGAAAAAGGAAATAATCGAATTTCAGTTTAAAAAACTCTAAACAAAGTTAAACATCCCACTCTGCATAGAATTCTTCTAAAAAATCCTTCATGAAAGCCACACGTCGTTGGGCTTCTTTTTTGCCATACGCCGTGGTCATCTTTTCAGGAAGCAAAAATAGTTTCTCATAAAAATGATTGATCACCGTCGTTCCTTTTCGGTAATCTTCATGATTTTGAAACGTCTTTGGGGCTAAGTCACTGACATGGATCGGGTGTTGATGACTGCCACCAAAATAACTCGTCCGTAAAATACCGATCGCACCTAAAGCATCGAGACGATCTGCATCACGAACGACGCGGCCTTCTACTGAGACAACTTGCGCGCCTTGCAAAAGTTCTTTTGAAAAAGACAGATTCTCGATAATAGAAAAAATTTCTTTCGTTTGTGCTTCACTGGCTCCCGCTGTGGTCAAACAAGCTCGCACTTCATTAGACGCCGCTGTGACATCCGCCACAACTTTGTCATCCACCGTATCATGGAGATAGGCTGCCGCCTGTACGACAAAGCAATCAACTGCCAATTCGTCGGCATCAATGATGGCTTGACTTAACCCAGCCACTCGTTTGACATGATCAAACCCATGTCCTGTGTAATCATTCCCCAGAATACTTTCGGCATAAGCAATTACTTTGCTAAGATCGGCAACATTGTATTCTTCCTTCATTTTTTTCCTTCTTTCGATATGAAAGCAGCTAGCCTTCTTTTTTCGATGGTGTTTGATACAAAAGGAAAAGAAGTTCAACAAGACGAGCACCCCATGAAATAATTGGGGCGGCAACGTCTTGCGAAGCTTCTTTCCACTCGTTACTTTTAAGCGAAATCTTGCGTCTCGCTGATTTTATAGACGCTAAAATAGATCTTGCGTAAATAGTCTAATAGATATTGAGGATTCAATAATTCATCCGTTGCATCTAAAATCAATTCATTTGGTTTCTTGGATGCGCCATATTGATGGATATTTTCAGTCAACCATTTACGAATCGGTGAATAATCATCCGAAGCCAACACTTCATCGACATTGATTTCTTTTTCCATGGCATGGAGTAATTGCGCTGCATACATATATCCTAGAGCATAGGATGGGAAATACCCGAAGCTTGAACCTGACCAATGAACGTCTTGTAAGATCCCTTCCAAGTCATTTTCTGGACGAATCCCTAAATATTCCTCGTATTTGTCATTCCAGATTTTTGGCAGTTCATCGATCGATACGGTTTCGTTAAAGATCATTTTTTCGATCTCGTAACGAATAATAATATGAATGACATATGTCAGACTATCAGCTTCAATACGGATCAAGCTAGCTTTTGAATGCTTTAAGGAGTCATAGAAAGTGTCAAAAGACACATCATCAAACGTGCCTTCCGCACATTCTTGGAAAAATGGGTATTGCTTTGCCCAGAAATTGCGGTTGCTGCCGATAATGATTTCATTAAACAGCGATTGGGATTCGTGGATTCCCATGGACGCCCCTTCATGAACAGGCGTGCCTTCGTATTTCTCATCGATGTTTTGCTCGTACATCCCGTGACCAGCTTCATGAATCACACCGAACAGTCCCATCGAAAAGTCAGTTTCGCTCCAGCGTGTGGTCAACCGTACATCATTGTGGTTGATCCCCGTAGCGAATGGGTGGACCGTATTATCCAAACGGCCGCGAGAAAAGTCATAGCCTAAGTCGGCGATCACTTTTGAGATAAATTTACGTTGTTGCGCTTCGGTCATCTTACGTGAAAGGATCGAAGTGTCTGGCGCTGTTCCTTTTTCAGCCAATTGACGACGAATATCCATGATACCATCTCTCACTTGTGAGAATACGTTATCCAAGATCTCAACCGTCATATTCGGTTCGTATTGATTTAATAAGACGTCATAGTTCGTCAGCTCATTTTTCTTCCAATAAGGAATCAATTCTTTCGTTAAGCGAATGTTTTCAGAAAGAGCATCTTTAAATAAAGAAAAATTTTTTTCTTTACGGGCTTTGAGCCAAGCAGTATGTGCTTTTGACGTAGCTGAGGAAGCCGCCATCGCCAACTCATTGGGCACATCTTTTTGCAATTCAAATTCTTCTTTGACTAATTGATACGCCGCTTTCCCTACTTCTGATAATTCATCTGGGTGTTTCCCGAAATAGCTGATTGCTTCTTGGATTGGTTCCCCCACTTTTTTATCAAAGTATAGACCATATAAATAGCTGTCAACTTCCGCACGGTAATCACTGGCTTTTTCTGGCATCCCTGTTTGATTATCCCAACCTAAGATCCCCATTGCTTGTTGTAATAGATCGATTTCTTTTAATTCTTTCAGAAATTCTTGTTCTTTCATTCAGCAGACTCCTTTTTGCGTGGCGGACGTTGTCCCCAGTATTGGAAGAGATCGGTACGAATGGCACCGTTGTATAATTTGCGTTTTTTTGTCGCTTTTTCGCCGTAATGGGTCTCAAAAGTCAAGTCACTGGTCAAAAAGTACTTGCTCCAGGTTTTAAGCGGTCGAAACACTTGGCCCATTTCCTGATACAGTCGCTGAACGGACGCTTCTTCTCCTAAGCGTTCGCCATAAGGAGGGTTAGCCACAACGACACCATACTCTTTTTCTGTTTTAAAGTCTTTAACGGCTTGTTGTTTGAAGGTGATCGAGTCTCCTAGACCGATTTCTTCCGCATTTCTGCGGGCGATCTCAATCATTCGACCATTGATATCCGAACCGGTAATATCTAATTCGACATCATAATCTGCTGCTTCATCTGCTTCTTTCCGTACTTTTTCAAATACTTCTGCTGGGAACCAATCCCACGTTTCGCAAACAAATTCCCGATTAAAGCCAGGGGCGATATTATGGCCGATCAACGCTGCTTCAATGCACAATGTGCCTGATCCACAAACGGGATCGACAAACGGCTTGTCTTTGTACCAATTTGTCAGCATCACTAAAGCCGCAGCCATGTTTTCTTTCAGCGGCGCGCCTCCTTTTTCTAAACGATAGCCACGTTTAAACAAACTAGGGCCAGTCGTATCCAATGTGATCATCGCATGGTCTTTCAATAAAGCGACTTCTAATTGGAAAAAAGCGCCAGTTTCAGTCAGCGGCACACTTGCTGGACGATGGTATACTTCTCTTAAGCGATTGACGATTGCTTTTTTGGTGATCGCTTGACAATCAGGTACGCTATACAATTTTGATTTGATTGATTTTCCAGCTACTGGAAATTCAGCGTCTAAAGGTAAAAAGTCTTCCCACGGTAACGCTTTAACTTCTTCAAACAGCTGATCGAAAGTCAATACGTCAAATTCCCCGACGACAATTTTGATACGGTCCGCTGTACGGAGCCACAAGTTCGCGGTAGCAATGGTCTCCATCGTCCCTTTAAAGCGCGCTCGGCCGTTTTCAACCTCACACTCGATCCCTAAATCCCGTAATTCTTTGCCCACTAGTGCTTCTAAACCGCTCGCAGCGGTGGCAATACAATTAAATGTTTTTTCAGTCATAACGCTCTCCTTCTTGGTATAAAAAAACCTTCCGTTGCTGGAAGGATTCCCTGATAGGTTGTGATTTTCTATAAGCCATGTTTTGTCCGTATTTTCCTCAGGGAGAAGAAAACACTGGGTAATTATCTATCTGCAATTACTTGCCTTCTTGCTCCGTTCATTTCCGTGCAAAAAGTGCCCCTACCATTGTTTGGGTTGCTCGCTCGAGGGGTTTACCGCGTTCCACCAAGACGGTTTCCCGCCTTGCTTCGTCACTGTGGCACTTTCAAGGATACTTTGGCATAGCTTACACCTTAGCCATTTTTCCTGCCGTTACTTTCTCAAGTACCCTAGCTTATGGTTTCGCTAGGCACGAACACTACAAGCATCTCAGCTTGTGCGAGCATGGACTTTCCTCAGCATAATCGAGTTATGCCGCAATTACCCGAAAACCACAACTATCTTTTCTACATTAGATTAGAATTGACGGGTTTTTTCGTTGTCATCTTCAAAATCAGCATTTGTATAGTTGCTGTTGTAGGAAGAAGAACGAGTGACAGGTTCTGATTCACGATCAAGCTTTTTGCCAAACACTTCTTTTTCAAGATTCGACAAACGTTTCAAAATATCAAAGTTTGTAACGGTTTGGCTTTTCGGCGCTTCTTGTTGAACACGAGATGCGATCGCTTGGTTTTTCGACAATTGATCGATTTTCGCTGTCAGACGGTCATTTTCTTCTTGCAGGGCTAAGATCTCTTTATTGTAGCTTTCGTAGTCTTTAATGATATTATCTAAAAACTCGTCCACTTCAACTGGATCATACCCGCGCATTTTTGTTTTGAATTCTTGTTGCAGAATATCTTTTGGACTATAAATTAAATTTGCCATTATTTACACCTCATTGTTTATTCCAAATGGTTTTCACTTTCTAGACCATTCTATCAAAAAATATACGAAAATCAAAGTAAATTACTATCAAATGTTGCGTTTTGTAGGTCATCCATTGTTATTTGATGAATAAAGTAGGGATTTTGCTCACTATAAGCTTTGGCATCTCTTAAGAAATAATTAGGTTTTCCTGGAAATTCGTCATCATATAACACAAGTGCGCCTTCGGTATGCTCCAGTAAAAATGCCGTGTGATTTCTTAATTGACTGGGGTCTTGGTAAGGCTTATGGCTGGTGGCATTGACATAATCGGCAAATGACTTCGCTGTTTGCAGTGCCTGCTGATTTGTTTCGTTCCAATTTTCACCAAACCCTTCAAAAGGAAAAATAATTCCTAGTTTCAGTTCTGGGTATGTTTGTTTTAATTGTTCAACGGCTTCGGCACACCACAGCTCCGCTCCAAGATTCCCGCTGATCAAGAGCCATTCTAACCCTTCTTCGACATAATTGGTCAAAGTCGACATTATTACTTTCTTAATAACTGCAATCTTGGGATCTTTTGCTTGAAAGACACCTAATTCATAATTACGATAGCCAGTAAAGTATAAGGTTTTCATTGTTTCTCTGGTCATCTCTTTTCTTTCCAAACGACTTTTTGGTATAATGTTGCCTAGGAGTGTGAACAACATGGTTATTCGTTACCCGAATGGACAATCTACTACCTATGATGACGGCAAAAAACAAAAAATGCAAGAGAAACTAATAAAGCCAAAAACGTATGCCAATCGTGGGATGCGTTTTGAAGAAGCGATCAATGAAAGCAACCTTTATTATTTGAATCGTAAACTTGCTGTCATTCATAAGAAACCGACACCAATTCAAATCGTGAAGGTAGATTATCCAAGAAGAAGCGCCGCCGTAATCAAAGAAGCCTATTTCCGCGAGGCATCCACCACTGATTACAATGGGGTTTATCAAGGGCAATATATCGACTTTGAAGCGAAAGAGACTCAAAACAAAACGTCATTTCCCTTTAAAAATTTTCATCCACACCAAATCAAGCATATGGAAGACTGTTTGGAACAAGCGGGTTTATGTTTTGTTCTTTTATGGTTTTCTAGTCTACAACGCTGCTTTTTTCTCGATAGCAAGTGCTTAGTTTCTCAATGGCACCTGCAAAAAGAAACGGGAAAAAAATCAATGACACTGGCCTATATTGAAACGAATGGGATTGAAATTATCCCTTCAATTGCGCCACGTATTCCCTATTTAAAAGCAGTTGATCAATTTTTAACGATGAAGGAGAATGATTAGTATGGCAAATGGATCACAATCGAGGACCTCTCGGCATGATTCTAAAAAAGGTACAGCTAAAAAAGCACCAAAGCCTCCTAAGGCAAAAGGCAAACGAAGCATTGGGAGTATTCTTTTAAAAGTATTTATGGGGCTGTTTTTCTTGGGCTGTATCGGGATTCTATCCGGGATGGGGTTATTCTGGTGGTATGCCAAAGATGCGCCTGCACTTGATGAAACACGCTTGGATTCAACGGTTTCTTCTCGTTTCTATGCGTCAAATGGCGAATTGATCACTGAATTCGGTAGTGAAACCAGAGAGAAAATTACAGCAAGTGAGATTCCTCAACTGCTGGAAGACGCGATCGTCTCTGTCGAAGATCGCCGCTTCTACCAGCATATCGGAGTCGATCCGATTCGGATCGTCGGTTCCGCATTATCCAATGCCACAACCGGCGGTATGCAAGGCGGAAGTACGTTGACACAGCAATTGATCAAGCTGTCCTTCTTTTCTACCAGCGCTGAAGACCAAACATTACGTCGAAAAGCACAAGAAGCATGGATGGCGGTTCGTCTTGAACAAATGAAATCAAAACAAGAGATCCTCACTTACTACATCAATAAAGTATATATGTCCAATGGTGTATATGGGATGCAAACGGCCGCAATGAAGTTTTACGGCAAGCCGTTAGCTGAACTAGACCTTGCGCAAACCGCTTTGATTGCGGGTTTACCAAATGCCCCTTCAGCTTTTGACCCATTTGCGCATCCTGATAATGCGAAAAGTCGGCGAGATGTTGTTTTAGGTGCGATGCTGGAAAATGAAAAAATCACGCAAGCGGAATATGATGCGGCCGTTGCCGAGGATATTCAAGAAGGCTTGCAAGACAATCCCCGTGAAAACCAAGAGTGGAAATACTTTGACAACTACTTTAACGAAGTGATCGCTGAAGTCAAAGAAAAAACTGGGAAAGATGTGTATACTGACGGCTTAGATATTTATACTAATGTCGATATCGATGCACAAAAACGATTATATGACATCGTCAACAGTGACGACTACGTTGATTACCCAGATGACAAGATGCAAGTTGCCGCTACCTTAGTTGATGTCAACACAGGCAAGGTGACCGCTCAGATCGGTGCCCGTAATGTTGATGATGTTCTAGCAAATAACCTGGCTGTCAATGTCGCACGAGACTTTGGTTCGACCGTCAAACCAATCACAGACTATGGCCCTGCCTTTCAATTTCTACAAGATTCCACGGGTAGAATGATTTTAGATGAACCTTACACGTATAAAGGGACGAATATTCCTGTTTACAACTGGGATCGCCAATATATGGGCAATATCACCTTGCGGACCGCTCTAGCAGAGTCTAGAAATGTGCCGGCAGTGAAGCTGTTTGATGAAGTCGGCGCGGACAATATCGCAGACTTTCTCAGTGGTTTAGGAATCGAATATGATACGATCACCCAATCCAATGCGATTTCCAGCAATACAGATAAATTGGATGGCACAAAGTATGGGATCTCCAGTCTGAAAATGGCCGCTGCTTATGCTGCGTTTTCAAATGGTGGCACCTATTATGAACCACAGTACGTCAATAAAATCGTCATGCAAGATGGTACAGAAGACGAAGAATCCTTTAAAGTTTCTGGTCAAGAAGCAATGGATGATACGACAGCTTACATGGTGACCGATATCTTGAAAGATGTTATTTCAGTCGGAACTGGAACCAACGCGCAAATCGATGGTTTGTACCAAGCAGGGAAAACGGGAACGTCCAACTACACCGATGACCAGTTAGCACAACTGGATACATCGAATGGTGCCTACCCTGATATTACCTTTGCCGGCTATACTCCCTCCTACTCATTGGCGGTTTGGACAGGCTACAACGACAAAATGACACCGATCACTGATAGTAGTACCCATGTGGCTTCAGATGTCTATCGTGAATTGATGCGCTATGTTTCTGCTTCTGTAGAAAACACGGACTGGACAATGCCTGACGGATTGACACGGATCGGAAGAGAGCTTTATCTTGAAGGGACGTACACCCAACCAAGCTATTCAGCACCAAGTTCGTCCAGCAGCAGTTCCTACGTTGAACCAACGACACCTTCTACAGAAAGTAGCGAATCAACACCATCAAGTACAACAGAATCATCAAGCGAAGTAACACCACCAGTGACAACACCTGATGAGGATGATTCATCATCGGTCGTTACGCCTCCTGCTTCTAGTCAGGATCCCGGTTCAACAACACCTTCCAGCAGTGAGGATAATCCTTCCTCACCACCGGACCCGCCGGAACCAAACGATGGTAGTGTCGAATAATGGAGAATCGCAAAAAAACAGTAGATCAAAATCTGATCTACTGTTTTTTTTAATTCCTGCCATATAAATGTAGAAGCTTACTTTTCAAGCTCTTCAAACAGCAATTTTTTATCGGAAAGCTGATAAACTTGATTATGCAGATCGTCAAATAAATGAATCACATTTTCTTTCGTCTCGTTCACTTCAAAAAGAATCTCTTTGGCACGATCATGAATCCCATCGATCCGCATTTCTGTCGTACGGATCATTCGTTCAGATTCGATCTTCGCTTCTTGAATCGTGCGATTTGCTTTTCTTCTAGCAAAGACTAAAACCTCACTGATTTCTGTTTGGAACTGCTCGTTTTCGATTTGTAGGGTTGCATTTTCTTCCCGTAGTGCTTCGATCTTCGCCTGAAGCTCTGCGACTTCTTCATTTGATTCGCTAGCTGAAACTTTTGCTGCAAGCTCTTCTTTTTCTGCCAATTGCTGTTTCAAATCAGCAATTACTTCTTGCAACTGCTGGATTTCTTGCCGCTTCAACGTCCATTCAGCGCGTTCCTTTTCGTAATTTTGTTTCTCTTTTTGCTCTTTTTCTTGCTGAACAGCTAACTTAGCTTCTAATTGCTGGATCTTTGCTTCAAGTTTTTCTGTATCTACTTTTCTAAGCTGTTCTTCTAGGTCTTTGACTTTCTTATTCGCTTCTACTAGCGAAGCTTTTAATTCTTTTGCCTCTGCTTCTTGTTGAGCCACTACCTTCTGCTGTTTTTTTAACTGTTTTTTTTCTTCCTGTAGTTGCTCGTTTTCTAAAATCAATTCTTTAATTTCAAAAGATAAATTTTCAATCATATGATCCTTTTCTTGTTCTTCTGACTCTTGCTGATGTGTCTGGTTTATACTCAATTCTTTCTCCATACGTTCTCCTTTATCTTCAACGAGTTGACTATCCTTGGCGTGGTTATCACGGTTCCCAGAGGATTTTTGCTGCACTGCTATCTTTTTGACACTTTGATCTGTCTGTTGATCAACAGATACTCTTTGCTGAGAAATCGGTTTTGCTAAAGTCTGTGCGACAGGTTTCGCTGTTTCTTTCTGGGTTTTAGGTAGTTCATTGTCCGCTTGTCGATTGGTTCCTTTCTCTTTTTTTTCAGGCGTAGCCTTTGCGGACCCTTGATCCTCAATGATTCCCTCTTCTTGATTTGTCTCCTCAAATTCATTCAACTCTTCTATGGATAATTGATTTACTTCATCCATTAGCTTTTGGACAGAAAACAAACCTTTGTTTTTCTTTTTCATCATTAATTTTTCACACTGCCTTTTTGTTCATTTGTATTGATCGTTTCACTTTGATCCGTTTGAGGAGTAGACGATATGCTCTCGCTCCTCTCGTTGTTGGCTACTTCTTGAGCATCAGTGTTTGGGAATCTGCGTTCTAAAAGGGTCCAGACCCCATTCTCGTCACGAATGATCGTCTGCTCAAAGGACTGATCAGAATCCTTGGAAAATTGGACAGAGAAGGTTCCTTGGGTGATCAGGGGAACGTTCTGCATATCATGGAGTAGATAAGAAAAATTCTCTTCCCATCCGTTTAAGTCATCAATTGATGGTAATTTGCTAGATAGAACAATCGAGATTTCTTGCAAAGGCTGATCAACAAAAATCATCGCTACAGTGCGACCTAGATATGGTGATAACTGATAGGCCAACTCATATTCAGCTGCGAACTGTGCTTCACGATCATTGGAGACGAGTAAATGCTCCCAATCAATCGCTTCAAAAGAAAAGCCGTTCTCAGGATATGCAAAAATCGGCATACGCATCCATTCCGTTTGTTCAGTTCTTAGCGCGAAGACTTCCTCTTTCAATTGACTGGTTTCTTCTTGCAGCTTTTGCAAATGAATGCCGCCTGTCAGCTGAAAAACTGTTAGTAGCAAGACACTTACGATTATGGCACTACTGCAGCCCAATACAATTAGCAGGTGCCCACTGCGCAGGTTGTGCTTAAATAAACGCAGTTTCCTTTTGGCTAAAGCATCTGACGACAGCTGCTTTTCAACTTTTCTTAATAAATATTCTCGATACAATCGCCAACCGATGATACTACCTGCTCCAATGGCAAGCAGTATCATCCCAATATAGATAAAAATCACAGTCTCTTCCTTCCATCAAAACTAAAATTCGTTTTATTCATCTATTTTGATACAAACTTAGTCTTGTTGATATGTTGCAAGAAATGAATCATCGCAAACTTCCTTTCAAAAAGCTGATGTGTCAGAAGAACGTGGTCACCACACCATAAAAGGTTTTACTTGAAATGATTCCAAATTCTCTACTATCACTTGAAGTGAGCAGTGCATCGCCAACGACAAAGTACTCATCTTCTTTGAGGTACCCCCGAATCGGCAACGCCTCAACGGCTTCATCCTTCACAGTGATCATAAATGAAAAATCAAAGTCAGTATCCTCCGCCCCAATCAACAAACGCTCCTGTGTACGAACGAAGGAATCCCCCGGCACACCAATCACTCTCTTGATCAAAAATTTTCCTTCCTGTTCGAAAGCGATCAGCTGATAGCGATTTGGCTGGCGCTTTTTATGAATCAGCACAACTTGTCGATCCTCGATCGTCGGCAGCATGGACGTTCCTCTGACTAACGCCAGTCGATACGGCTGAAGAAACACAATAAGCAAAAGGACCATCAAAAAGATACCGCTGATAGGAAGACCTATTTGTCTATGCCTTTTACTCATATTGCCAGCCCTCCATCCTTATTTTGGCATAATATATGAAACACTTGATGAGTGCGCCAATTCATTGCTGATCACGCGATAAGAGATTGTGGTTCCACCATAGACATTTCCTTCTGAAACCAAAATACCATTTGGACCAACGGCTTCAACAAAAGCGACATGACCATAACGAGGATCAGATCCAGCTGTTCCAGGTGCAAAAGAGATCATACTGCCTGCTTTAGGCGTTTGACTGACGTTGTAACCTAAACGTCGTCCGGTATTGCCCCATTGACCACCATTTCCCATGTAGTCATCTACTTGACCGCCTAATTGACTCACGCGATTGAACACATACCAAGTACATTGTCCAACAGGATACGAACCAGAAAGATTGTAGTCACGACCGTTGTATTCTGGGAATGTCATAAGGGAGCGATACTCTTCTGGAATTTGTTCTTTTCCTTGGATAAACAAGCCTGTTTCTGTTGCGATCACTTGGTCATATTGCGTCAATCCATAGACCGCAATCAGTGAATTGATTTTTTTACTATAATTAACATCAGTCGCATAAGTGCCCGTCAAAGCATCTGCTGCCCGAAGATAGTTTTTTGATTCAGAGCGCCACACGTCTTGATAAAAGGTTGGATTTCCAGTGATTCCTCCGCGAATCAATTTGACATAATCTGCCATGGAATCTCGATAACTTGAATAGGAACGAAAGGCGGCTTGAATTTGGAAAAGTTCCCCGTTGCCTTTATCTTCCATTGTTGGTAAAGTCACGCTGTTTCCTTGATAACTGCCTTTGATGCCAAAAAGGTTATAATGGGGACTGCTGGAAAGCCCGCTGTCGCCACTGCCGCTTTCAAGGATCGCTTGCGCGATCAAAACAGAAGCAAAGACATCGTATTCTTGCCCTAAGCTTTGGGCTTCTTGTGCCAATGTTTCAATAAACATCTGGGTCTTTTGATTCACTGTAAATTCGTAAGGGGCTGGATATTCAGCAACTAGCTTTTCGCCATATGTAGCCAATTCAGGATTTGATAGCCGTCTGATCGATAGCGGCTCTTCGATAGAAACCCGCTGAACTTCGATGGCAGTTTTCATTGGCTCTTCTTGATTTGTCACTAAACTTGCTTGGTAACCATCTGCGAGGTAGATACCGATTAACTTATTTGCGTCATATAAAAGATCCCCCGGCTGTAATTGTTCAACCTGCTGTTCTTTTTCTATCCAGCTAGCTTCCCCATTTATAACCGCTTTGATCCGTTCATTGATCCATTCGTCCATCGTCAATGGTTCTTCTAGTTCACCAATTTGTCCGATGATCTCGTAGACGAATGCCGCTTGCCATTGCGCATCATAATCAGCTAATATCGGCAAGGTGAAATCTAACAGATTCGAATCTGCGATCTTTGCTGCCCGAAAACTCTCTGGTAAATCAATAGTACGTCCATCATAAAAAGAATTTTTCAAGTCAGAAGTAGCATCTGGTGTTTGAACGACAGGGTTTATTACTTGCTCAGGTGCAATAATCGGAGGTGTTTTCGGCTCCTCTTTTTTTGCATTTTCAGTATTTTCGTTGCTATCAGTTGAAATTTCATTTTCTTTTGGTGCCAATGACTCATCAATCAAGTCGGTCTCTTTTGGCTTGTTCTCTGTTTCTACTTCTAGATCGTCCGTTTCAGCATCTATTTTTTCCTCTTCCTCGGAAGGTTCCGTGGACTCTGATTCCTCTATTTCGGTCGTTTCCGCTGACTCGGTCGTTTGCGTTGAGTCTACTTCTTCAGACGAATCGGGAGTTTCTACAACGGTATCTGCTGTTTCTGAATCCATAAGCGTCTCATTTGATTCGGTGGATAGCTCGGTCGAGCCCTCCGTTTGCTCTTTGCTGACGTCTTCTTGACTCTCTTGGTCTTCTGCTGCCGATGAATCTTGATCATCAAGTTCCTGTTCGACATTTGTATTTTCTGAATAGTTATCAGGCTGAGGGCTTTCTTTCGCCAGCAATACGGGAGAAACAAAAAGTTGGCTTGCTAAAATCCCAGCACTGAATAATGTCAGATATGACTTCTTTTTTTTACTCTTCATACAGTTTCCTTTCTCTTGTTTCAGCTGGCATCATTGGTTTTGAACAAAACCTGACGAACTGATTCAAAGCTGCTTGAATAGTTTTTGCACGAGTTTAGGTGAACTCTATATCTTCGCGGTTATTATGAAGTAAGCGTGATCTACCGCAAAAAAACGGTAAAACCCACTGCTTTTCAAGCGATTTACTCACTATCTTCCTATCAAGAATGGAAGCTGTCATAGGTGTCAACAGCTTCCATTTGATAAGATTGAGCATTGATCATTCGGTAGATGGGACAAAACTTAACTCCCATTCAATCGTTGCTTGGTAGGTCATGTTACGCGGATTTGATCCAATGGGAACTTCAAGTTTGACACTATCCCCCATCGTCCCCATATCCCCGTAGCGCTGAATCCAGGTACCGCTTCCTTCATTTGCATCTGCTTCAGCGATCAAAGCGGGTACCCCAGGATCAAGGATCATTGATTCACTATAAGTGGGAGGAATTGCTGAATTGGCAGCATTCGTCAGCATAACTGCATTTTCTAAAATAATTCGTGCACCCCGAAGTTCTTCTCCTCGATCATTACGAAATCCTGCAGCGGATAATGTCGCGTTAAGTTCCCAACCGGTAAATTGAGCGCGCCGGTCAGAAATCTGCACGTAATTTGGCCGTTCCTCAGTTACTGAGCCATCTGCACTGCTAAGACGTTGCGGCAATGCCTTGTACTGTTTGGTATCTGCACTTATTGATACATCTCCAAAGCTATACTGGGAGATGAAATCGACACTGATAAACCCTAAATGGTCTGGTATATCCGGTTTATTTTCTGGGTTCACTTCAATATCTGGCGCGATCGGATCTCGTGGATTCATTGTGGCAATCTCTTGAACAACTGTTTCATCTGTATCGAATTTTCCATTTAAGAAAGCGTAAGCCGTCACCGTATTATGTTTTGTAAACCGATCCCCCTCGGCTAAGGTCAAGCTGAAATCACCATTGGCATCTGCTTGAAGATGAAACAAGCTGTTATCATCAAAAGAAGGTGATTGCAGTTGCGGTGCGGGAATAACTGGATCTCCGTCAAAACGAATCACACTATAAGGTGTGGCTTTTCCTCTAATGATTCTTGATCCATCTAGTGCCGGGTCTTCCGTTAATGGTTCTAAATGAACTTCGACATCTGGAATATATTCAAATAGGATACGTTGTGCTCTTGTGGTAAAATTCGCGCGAAAATGATCAACGATCTCTTGTGAGATGGAAGAAACATTCGAAATCGATGACAAGGTAGAGGAAAAATTCACTTTTAAATTGAAGATTGGACTCCAACTGAAGTCTGGTTCCTCCGTCAAGTTTCCATGCCGCCATTGCTTCGCTGCTTGAATATCCACATCTAATAGCCCGCCGCTGCCGGAAATCGAAATAAGGCTACTATTTGCTGCATTTCCGGTAACCGCCCTTGTTTTCTCTAAATTGATGCGTTGTGCATCCGCAAAAGTGAAGGTTGAGGCCGAGCTCAAAAATGTCATCAAGGAATGAGAGGGATTGGTTCCGTCTGACTTAATATCCAAGATTCCTTCTTTAGCAACAATAAATGTGGCGGCACCGGCTACATGGATCACTCCGGATGTGGTGGTCCCTTGATTCACTGCATCAATTTCGACACTGCTTTTATTTCCAATAAGCATCGTGCTTCCAGCACCCATGTAGATAATGTTATAGGACCATCCATTGAGGCTTGTGGTACGTCCGTCAGCTTTGATTACCACTTTGCTATCCTCAGACATTTCAAAGTGGGCGCCGCTTGCATACATACTGATTGCGGGGGAGTTGGCTCGGGCATTCAAATGCAGCTCTGATCGATTACCGATATTGATCCGTCCATTCGCAATATAAATATTTGCTCCAAAAGCCTCACCGGCTGTTCCAGCTGCACGCAGGGACATCTTTGCATCATTGCCAATAGTCATACGCCCCGTTGCATAATATAAATAGATATTGCCGGAATTTATTGTCGACATGTCAACTGTTGCGTTATCAAGAATTTCCAATTGTGTTACTTCCATATTCGCTTGGTTGGTTGCATTGATCGTTTGCACACGTCCAGATCTGGAAGTATATGTCGGAGTTTGATGCGATATTACTTCGCCAGACATAATAACAGGTGTCGCTAACGAGTGGATCAACTGATTGCCCGCGTTGGTTAAATTGTGGTAACGCATTCTGGATAGATTTTGCTGAGGAATACTCATATTCGTAAAGTTCATAAACCCATACCAGTTGCCATGAACGACATCGATATTTTGATACGTAATGTCCCACGGCGTTGCACTATTGACGGTACTATCATAAAATCCGACAGCAACAGCTCTAAAGTCGATTTGATACCCATTGCCTTCGATCACAAGCGTTCTTGAAATTCCAGAAGCATTGGTCCAAATATAGGCTAATCCATTTGTTGGGTTGGAAGTTGCACTTCCCACAGCCACTCCAGAAACTCCTTGAGTAGGATTATCCGAAGATTCAAAGTCGTTTACGATATTGATATAATTTACATCTTTGTTCACGATTGCCGCCATAAATTCTTGCCAATTGGAAACATCTCGGTGACTGATTTCGTTTAACGGTGTGACCGGTTCTGTCAATTGGGCAATCGCTTCTGCTTGATCAGCTTCTGTGTCTTGCTGATTCTCGTTTAGGTTCGCGTCATTGGAAGGTTGCGTGGTTCGTTCCCCTTCCTGCGGCGTCTCTGATGGTGAGACTTCTGTCTCGATCGTTTCATTATCTGCATCATCATCCGAGTCCTCTTCCCCGTCATCTTCTGCCTGTACTTCGATCGTTAGTTCCGCTTCACCTATAATCAGTTGATAATCGCCTATTTTATTAAAGACGATAGGAATCTCGAACTCCATTAGCTCTTCATCAAAGGTAAGCTTCCATTCCTGTTCTTCTTCAGACAGCTTTTTACTCTTCACTTCTGCAGCAAATTCTTCTTCCACGATCAATGCTTCTTTCGCTACAACTAGCGTAATCTCATCTAACGGTTGGCTTGATACGACGAAAACATCGATCGGTTGATCCACGATACCTTCAATCACACTAACTGGAAACTGAAAAAAAGGATTATGGATGTCAAATTCTTTTGTTTGGATCGGTTGTGTTGCTTTATCAAGCAAGGACATGTTCTGCGTTTCGTCCAATGGTTCAATCGTGTGATCGATGGCGTGGATTTCTGGCAATAGTAAACTACTCAGACTTGGAAAAAAAGTTTGCACACTTAGTAATCCAATAATGATCGCAATTATTACCTTGTGTGGGGTATTCTTCATTTCAACTATTCCCACCTTCCTTTGCCTTTTTTTTCTTATGAACAATTAGGATGATCACAAGCAATAAAAACAAGCTGATTAGACCAGCCGTGGCGATCATCCACCAATTGAGCGACGTATCTACATTGACATCGAGTTCATTTAAGCGGCGAGCATCTTCTGCCTCCACGCTAAATGTCTGTTCCCAAGACCACTCTTCCTCTCCTGACCGTGCAGTAAGATTTAATACATACTCCCCATTACGAAAACGACCGCCATTCAAGGGAATTGGGAAATGCATATGTGAATTAGGAGCCATTTGCATCGCTGCTTGACTTGCTTCATATAAGATCGTCTCACTGCCAACAGATCGAATTTCAGCTGTTACTTCCAATTGATTGACAAATGTCGATGTATAATTTTGGATAACAGCACTAAATACGTTTCGGTAATTTACTTGATCGGCAAAAACATCAAGCAGTTCCAATCCCGGATCCATTGCGGACCGATTGTTGCTTACTACCACACCAATGACATAGGAAAATGCATTCCGTATGCCTAATCCTTCTTCAGCAGATTGTGTTTGCTCCTCTTTAGAAATAACTTCATTGATTCGAATGCCACCTGCCAAAACCCCTTTGAATTCCTCTTCTGGCATCGCAATCGGTAAAGAAATGATTCGTTTTTCTAATGGATCTAACGATATGGTTTCCGGCACCTCTACCAGTTCATCAATTGATGCAGGTAAAGTCGGATCAGGGGATTCTGCATCCCGGCCATATTCCACAACACCATTCACATTCGTAAATGCCGTATGGGCAGAAATTTCTATTTCGATCGCTTGATCAGAACCATTTTCGATCTCTAAAGCCAATTCATCACGTTCTCCTGCCCCAAGATTTAAATCGAAATACCCCAACGCCCCTCCTTCCAGCTGACTTTCTGGTAAGATAGGCGTCACATAGAAGTTTAATTCTGATTCTGTCTGAGCATAGCTCAATCTTGGCGAAAAAAAGAATGATAGCAGGATGACCGCACAGGTAACCGTTTTTATCCATTTCATTCTTATACGTTGTTCAGTCAAAAGTGGTTCTCCTTCCAAAAAAGGCAGGAATAATTTACTATTCCTGCCAGTTGTTTCTTGTTGCAAGCTATGATCCTTCTTACGGATTTACTGTTTCGCCGCCACTATCAACAGAAGCAGTTAGCGTCCATGTCATTTCCGCAGTATAGTTGGTTGCTAGCTGCGTGGTAGAGCCTGGTACAAATAGTTGAATATCATCATTTCTGATAATTTCGTCTTCTTGTTTATTAAGATTTTGTTCCGTCAATTTTTCTTGATCTCCCCAGTAAATCGATGAAGCGCCCGCGCCTTGACCGACCGAAGCACGCATGACAGGAATGTCTTGATCGTTGACATCTAGGATCAACGCATTTTGTTCTTCACTATTGATAACGGCACTTGGCTGTAAGTCTCGATCACCTTCGCCTTTGTTGAACACGATCTCAGGGTTTGCCAACTTGATTTTTGCCCCAGTCAAAACATCCCCTGATTCAGAAGTAAAATCAGTTAGACTAACATTTAATGTCCAACCAGCATGCGTTCCTCGGGTATCTTGCACTTGGGCAAATGATACATACGGTGTCGTACCTGATTGATCAGCCAAATTACGCTCATCTGCAACCATTGAATACCAACGATCACTGGTAGAGATAGCATTCTGACCAAAATCAAAAGTTTTTGGTGCATAAGCAATGGTAAACGGACCCGTTTGCCCTGGCGGTGTTGGTTCGATTGTTTCTACTTCTGGGTTTACGACTGGAGGCTGTACCTCTGTTAGATCGCTTCCGTCTGAGGTAAATCCTATAACGTTATCGGTAGTCGTTTCTAATGAAGATTGGGCAAAGGCTTGAACGCCTCCGGCTAGTAAAGTGGTGGATAATACAGCGACCGTAGCTAAACGAATCTTTTGCATTTCTAGTTCCTTCTTTCTTTTTTATTCAGTACAAAACCAAGTTATTGAACCGTTTCTCCGTCCGGTCCGGCTGTTGCAGCCAATGTCCAAGTAAGGGTTGCTTCATAAAGAGCAGCGTCTTTTGCTGTTGATCCAGGAACAAGTAATTCGATTCCGGCATTTTCAACAACCTCTGCGCCTGCTTCCACTTGTCGATTGATTTCTTCCTGATCGCCCCAAACGACTGACGAAACGCCGGCACCTTTTGTTTGAGCGGCGGTCAGAACCGAACGCTCACTATTTGTAGCATCTAAAATCAATCCATCCGCATGAATTTGTGGTTCATTTTCTTGGTTGCTTCCGTTATATTCCAATTTCGGCGAATTAAAACGAATTCTTGCTCCAGTCAGTTCATTATTTTGTGTTCCTGATTCAAAAGCACTTAATGAAACTTTTAAATCCCAACCAGCATTTGTCCCGCGCGTATCTTGGACTTGGGCAAATGAAACATACGGAACTCTTTCTTCACTATCTTCCGCGTCTTTTAGCTTGTGTAATTCAGCCACTAGCTTATATTCTTGATCGGTATTAGAAATCACTTGCTCACCGAAATTAAGCGTAGGTGCGTAAGCAATCGTCAATGGTCCTGTTTGTCCTTCAGGGCCGACTGGATTGATCTCTACATCTGGACCATTAGGACCAGGATTTGGTGGTTGAACCACTGTCGCTTCGCTATCGTTTGGTACAAAGAGAACTTTCCCTTCTGTATCATGGTTTGTTACACTTTCAGTAGCGAAGGCTTCCGCGCTAATAGTAAATAAAGTTGCAGCTAAAACAGCTGCCGATGCAAATCGTACGAATTTCAAATTCATCCCTGCTTTCAAATTATTTGTCTTTTCTTTTTAACCATCATAAATTTTGATCGATGTTTGGTATATTGCGCATACAATGCAACCAGTACGAGCAGTAATCCAAGCAAGATTACGCCGTAAGTTTTTGTCTCGTTGGTCTTTGGTAAAATGCCACCTGGTTTTGCTACCTCTTTTGGTGGCGAGATATTCTCTGTAGGGCCTGCTGGCGGTGCTGGTTTGGGTTGGCCAATAGGCTCATAAACACCGGTAAAAAGCACAGAGCTTTCTGTTTCAACCGACTGCACTTCCTGAGCATTCACCGCTGCCGTAGAAATAGTTATCCCATAAAAAAGAGTGCAAAACAGAACCATACGAACTAATTTCCATACATTTTCTCCTTTCATTCTCCCTCCTCCTCTATACTTGCCACATCTTATAAGTGATCTTTTCAAAACTGCGTTTGTCTAGTATCCGTAACAAAAATGATTATGAGATTGTTAAAGAATCATTTCGAAATTTGCAACGCTTTTTCTGTCATTAGCAAAATAGCAGAGAAAGACTTATAACCTTTGACAAAGTTCACTATACTGATGATTTCCACAGATTTGAAATACTATTTTTCACCAATAGGTGAATTTTCTTATTAACGTTACTTATTATTGACCAAAAATAGGATTTTATAAAAAAGAGAAGTTAAAATTTTTGCGAAAGAATCCCATCATATTAAGCCTACAAACACTTTCATAAAAAGGCGTATTGGAAGGTTTAATCTCGTATCGAGCAACAATCGTCACACGCGCTCTTTGTGAAAAACCACCTGTTTTTGAGTGGTGTAATCAAAAAAGTTCAGTAAGCTTATGTTTTTCCAGTTACTTGAAACGGCTTTATCAAAGGTTGTTACGTTAATCACCTGTTCTTTTATCAACTTATGCAAAAAAAACGCTAAGCGATTTCGCTTAGCGTCTTGATCCTAGTTACTTTTGGTTTATGTTCACCATTAAATGGTTTTCTTCCCCTTCATCCGAAGTTTTCCTTCTTGGCACATTGTCAACAATGGACAAACCTCACACTTAGGTGCCCGTGCTGTGCAATGATAACGACCAAAGAAAATTAACGTGTGATGCGTTTTGACCCACAACGTATCTGGAATCTTTTTCATCAATGTTTGTTCGACTTCTAATACGTTGGCGTCTAGTTTACAGATGCGCAGCCTTTTTGATACCCGCTCGACATGCGTATCGACAGCGATTGCTGGAATGCCAAATGCATCGCCAAGAACGACGTTCGCTGTTTTTCTGCCGACACCTGGCAAAGAAATTAAGTCTTCTCTGGTTTGAGGCACTTCGCCTCCAAAACGCAGCAACAATTCAGAGGCACAAGCTTTGATATTTTTCGCTTTGTTTCGATAGAGGCCAATCGATTTGATTTTTTCAATAATGTCTTCTAACGGCGCCTCGCTGAGAGCCTGCGGCGTTGGATATGCTTCAAAAAGTGCCGGTGTCACTTTATTGACTGACACATCCGTTGCCTGTGCGCTTAGGATGACAGCAATCAGCAATTCAAAGGCATTTTTTGACACTAGTTCTCCATGTGCATCAGGAAACATCTCATACATTATTTCTATCGCAGTCATTGTTTTTTCTTTACTGATCATTGGACGAATTAAACTCCTTGTATCTTACTCTCCTTCTAACCAATTATGCATAGGGATTTTGGGCATTGGGCCATCTTCTTGTGGCGTAGTTTCATTTTGAAGAAACTGTTTTTTTCTTCTTTTTTGCTCTTCTTCTACTTGCGCTTTTGAGGTAATATTCTTGCGTTCCCACGAAAGCAAAATACGATCGATATAGTTTAAACTATACGCTTGATTCAAGACCGCTTCTCGCAAAGCAAACTGGACCAGCTCGGGATCATAGTGGTCCTCATCCAACCACTGCCCGATCCGTTGGTATTCGATCGCCGATAAGGGGCGACCAAATTCTCCTTCAAATAAGCGATACAACTCGCGTATCTTCTCTTCATTTGTTTCAGCGGATTCCTTTTTAGATTGCTGCTTCAAAAGAAACTCGAGCCGTTCATAAATGCCAGTGAAATCATAATAATCCACCATTTTTCCTGCGTCGTCTTTTTTTGAACCCATTCGCAGCACATCTTTTTTCAGCAATTGATTCAACCAATGATAGATCTCTTTTTGGTCGCTGCCCATCACCGAGGCGATCTCACGTAAATCTGGAAAATCATTGCCTTGCTCATGGCTGCGATACAGTTGCAGCCATAACAAAAATTCATCATTCGTCAAACCAAGATGATGGTAATTCTCTAAAAGCAAATTTGAAATCGTCGTTTGCCCTTTTGCCAAATATTCCTTTAATGAAACCATACTACATCCTCTTCTCCTTGGCTCATCTGAAACATAAAGATTCATCCTATCAGGATCGAATCAATAAAAAGGGGACGACGCAAATGCGGACGTCCCACGATTCTTTGTTGGTTACGCTTTTTCTTTGACTGCTGCGATGATCTCAACTTCAACCAAAACATCTTTTGGTAAGCGAGCAACTTCGACAGCAGAACGTGCAGGTAACGCTTCATTGAACAATGTGCTATACGTATTATTGAAAGGAACGAAATCATTCATATTTTTTAAAAAACATGTCGTCTTAACGATGTCATCTGGCGTAAGTTCCGCCGCTTCAAGAATCGCGTTGATATTTTTCAATACTTGCTGAGTCTGTACTTCAATCGTCGTACCGACAACTTCCCCCGAAACAGGATCTAATGGCACTTGACCAGAAGCAAACAAAAAGCCGTTTGCGATTTTTGCTTGAACATAAGGACCGATTGCTTGTGGTGCTTGATCTGTAGAAATTATCTTCATTTTGTTTCCTCCTCTTTCACTTGGCATTCGGGACATAGGCCATAAACTTCTAGTCGATGGTTATTTATTTGATACCCAGTTAATTTCGAAGCCGCCATTTCGACATCTTCCAATCCTGGATAGTAAAAATCAGCGATCTTTCCACACTTTTGACAGATAGCATGATAATGAGGCTCCGTTGTAAAATCAAAACGACTGGAGGCATCTCCATAATTCATTTCTTTTACAAAGCCAATTTCTGTGAACAAACGTAAGTTATTGTATACCGTTGCGACACTTATACCAGGAAAATGAACTTCGATCGCCCGATAAATCTCTTCAGCGGTCGGATGGGCATCGTGACTGGCTAAAAATTCTAATATCGCTACTCGCTGCGGTGTAATACGAATATTTTCATGTTTTAATCGTTTGATCGCTTCATCGTAGATCGTACTCACAGGAGTTCCTCCATTTCTCTTATCTTACCTATCATACTATGTAAAACCTAAAAATTCAAACAGCTTTCCTTGTTTTTTTAAAGGAATAACGCATTTGCCCAGCCCGTCTTCCCTCAGTTTTTCGAGAAAGAAAAGCAGACAAACGAATGCCTGCTTTCCCCCTCTTTGTTAGTCTTCAAACTGATACAGTGCCGTAGACAAATAGCGTTCACCATTATCTGGTACGATCGCTAAGACTTTTTTGCCTTTTCCTAAGTCCTTAGCAACCTCTAATGCCGCTTTGATCGCTGCACCAGAAGAAATTCCTACTAAGATTCCTTCTTTCATCCCAACTTGACGCGCAGTTTCCATGGCATCCTCACTAGCGATGGCAATGACCTGATCATAAATCTCAGTGTCTAGTACTTTAGGAACAAATCCCGTGCCGATCCCTTGGATCTTATGGGGACCAGGTTTGCCACCTCCTAAAATAGCTGATTCTGCAGGCTCAACGCCCACGATCTTCAAATTAGGATAGACGCGCTTCAATTCCTTCCCCGCACCAGTGATCGTGCCACCTGTGCCGATCCCAGCAACAAAAGCGTCTAACCCTTTAGATTCAAACGCATCCTCAATTTCTTTCCCTGTCGTTTTTTCATGGACTTCTGGATTGGCTGGGTTTTCAAATTGTAATGGCATATAATAGCCGTCTTGTTCTGCTAATTCTTTTGCTTTATTGATAGAACCAGTGATTCCTTCAGACCCAGGGGTCAAAATCAACTCTGCGCCATAAGCTTGAACAATTTTACGTCTTTCAATACTCATGGTTTCTGGCATAACCAGCACGACACGATAGCCTTTTGCCGTACCGATCATGGCTAAGCCGATCCCAGTATTCCCAGATGTTGGTTCGATGATGGTATCACCAGCTTTTAACAAGCCATTTTTTTCTGCTTTTTCAATCATGGCTAAAGCAATTCTGTCCTTGACACTTCCCCCAGGATTGAAGAACTCTAATTTCAGATACACATCCGCAGAACCTTCTTCTACGATGTGATTTAATTTGACGATTGGCGTATGCCCAACTAACTCATTGACCGATTGATAGATTTTTGTCATTGAAAATCCCTCCCGTTCTTATTCTTCCATTCTACCTAAAATAACCCCGAGTTGCGAATAAAAAGTAAGCAATTTCAAGTTTTTTCTTATTTTTTTATATTTGTTTGTATTCACTTTCTTGATTTTGTTTTTCCATTACAAAAAAACCTTAAGAATGATGCCATTTAGAGCAATCATTCTTAAGGCGGTATCAGATAATTAAACGATTAATTCTTGGCCAACAACAATGACCTCACTAGATAACCCATTTGTTGCCATTAGAGCGTCGACCGTTGTGCCAAATTTATTGGCGATATCCCAAAGTGTATCGCCTGAAGCAACGTGATAGCTCTGCGCTGTAGATCCGCTGTTTACCTGAGTCGTCGTTGTAGTTTGCGTAGTACTCGTGCTAGTCGTGCTCGTTGTACTTGTCCATGCGGTACTTTGCGTTGTCCCAGTATCAAAGCGTGTGAGCTGATACGTTTCAATTAACCAGTTCAGTTTTTGTGCATACCCTGGATCGGTAGCATAGCGCCCCGTCAAGTAATTCGTTGCATCATAAAATGAGGTTGTTTGGCTTTTCCAAACACCACTGTAATGAGCAGTTCCTGTCGCGAAACTCGTGCTGAGCAAGACATTCGCATGATCCTGAAACGATTCCCAGTAAGAGTTATATTGACGAAACGGTTCATTCATCTCTACCCACTGACCATTCAAATACTCTTGTGTAGGCATATAGACACTTTGTCCGTTGTAACTGCCTTTGACCCCAAACAAATTGTAATAGGGTGCATTGGATAACGCGGAAGAACCATAGCCGCTTTCCAAAATCGCTTGAGCAATCATCACAGAAGCATAGAGATCATTGTTGGCAGCAACATCTTGTGCTGACCAGCCAATTTGCTCAATAAAACCTGAGATGTCCTGCGTCGCGTATTGATTCTCAGCAGCTTGTACCTGTTGAGGAACGAAAGTGACCGTCATTGGCGCTAACATCATTCCTGCCCCCATCAAAGAGACCACCGCCTTTTTAGTAGGTCTTTTTATCGTCTTCTTTGGTTGATGATGTCTTTCACTTCTTGTTTGATAACTTCCCATTTTTTTCCTCCAGTAACTGTACGTTTTTTCAAATAAATCAATACAGCTATTATACGGAAAAACATCTAACAGTGCAAACAATGATCACTTTGCAAACAACAAAAGACTTTTAAAAAACTGTATGGGTATCCCGCTTGGATTGCTAACTACTGATAAGTTTTTTTAAAAACTGTTAGATTGCTATTTTATCGATTCCCTCTTACTATTCACAAGTGCTTGTGCCTTGCGGTACAACCATTTTTTGGAAATCTTAGCCACTATTACTTTAAATAAGTCACTCTAACACGTTTAAAGTGGCAAGAATCCAGACAAAAAAACACGCTCGAAAATCGAAAAGATTCTCGAACGTGCTATTTTTGATTGATTGTCGATCAATTAATCGATTGATTTGAAAGTATTCACGACATTCTCAACACTGAAGCCGAATTCCGCTAAGACTTTGTCACCAGGTGCCGATGCCCCGAAATGATCGATCGCGATCACTTTTCCATGGCAACCGGTGTAACGTTCCCAACCAAATGGGGAAGCTGCTTCGATCGCTACCCGTTTCTTCACTGCTTTTGGCAAGACGCTTTCTTTGTATTCTGAGCTTTGTGCTTCAAACAGATCAAAGCTTGGTAAGGAAACCACCGATACATCGATGCCTTCTTCTGCCAATTTAGCTTGTGCTTGGACCGCAAGATTCACTTCAGAACCTGTGGCGATCAAAATCCCCGCTGGTGTTTCACCAGCTTGTTTTGAAATCACGTAGCCACCTTTTGCGACATTTTCATCCGCACCGGTTTGCGTGCCTTCGATCACTGGTAGATTTTGTCGGCTTAAGACTAAGACCGTAGGTTTATCCGTTGTTGTCATGGCCAATTTCCAGGCAGCACGGGTTTCATTGCCGTCTGCTGGACGAATCACTTGGACATTTGGCATGCAACGGACGCTGGCTAATTGCTCGATTGGCTCATGCGTCGGTCCATCTTCTCCCACCGCCACGGAGTCATGCGTCAAGACATAGATCACAGGTGCATGCTGGATCGCAGACAAGCGCACCGCTGGACGTAAGTAATCAACGAAGACGAAGAAGGTTCCGCCATAGATTCGCGTACCGCCATGCAATTGGATTCCGTTCATCGCTGCCGCCATCGCAAATTCTCGGACGCCAAACCAAATGTTGCGGCCTTCGTATTGGCCAGGTTCAAAGTCTTTTTCTGCTGCCACCATCGTGTTGTTGGATCCAGAAAGGTCAGCCGATCCACCCCAGAGACTAGGGACGGCTTTGGATAAGGCTTGGATCATCTCTTTGCTAGATACTCGACTAGCTTGTGAGCTGCCAACTTCGTAGCTTGGTAATGCTGCATCCCAATCTGCTGGCAATTCACCCGCAAAGGCTTGTTTGAATTGCGCAGCAAGTTCTGGGTAGGCTGCTTCATAGGCAAGGAAGGTTTCGTTCCAAGCTGCTTCAGCTTTTTGCCCTTCATCGATCATGGTTTCTTTGAAGCGCGCGGCAACTTCTTCAGGTACGGTAAATTCTGGGTATTCCCAACCATAAATCGCTTTGGCTGCAGAAATGCCTTCGGCACCGATCGGCGCACCATGAACGGCAGAGGTGCCTTGATTTGGCGCACCGTATCCGATCACAGTCTTGATTTCGATCAAGGTTGGTTTGTCGCTTTCAGCTTTTGCTTCGTCGATCGCTTTCGAGATCGCTTCTAAATCATTGCCGTCTTCAACGAGAATGTGTTGCCAGCCATACGCTTCAAAACGCGCACCGACATTTTCTGTAAAGGCTTTTGAAGTTGGGCCATCTAGGGAGATGTCATTTGAATCGTACAAGACGATCAGTTTGTCTAATTTCATGTGACCAGCCATGGATGCAGCTTCTTGCGAAACACCTTCCATCAAGTCGCCATCGCCACATAAAGCGTAGGTATAGTGATCAATGACTTGATACTTGTCGCGATTGTAGGTTGCAGCCAAGTGGGCTTCGGCCATTGCCATACCGACTGCCATGGCGATCCCTTGTCCTAAAGGTCCAGTGGTTGCTTCCACGCCGTCTGTGTGATCGACTTCTGGATGTCCTGGCGTGCGGCTATCCCATTGACGGAAGTTTTTTAGATCCTCAATGGTCACATCGTAGCCAGACACGTGCAACAAGCTGTACAATAACGCCGAACCGTGTCCAGCAGACAAAACAAAGCGGTCACGATCCACCCAGTTGCGAGAAGTCGTTGGATTGACTTTCAAGTGTTTCGTCCACAAGGCATAGGCCATGGGTGCTGCCCCCATCGGTAATCCTGGATGTCCTGAATTGGCTTTTTGTACGGCTTCGATACTTAATGTACGAAGGGTGTTCACTCCTAATTGATCGATTTTATCAAACAATGGTAGTTCCTCCTAATTTAGGTTTTTTTTACCTTTATTACATCTTTCATTATACGTGATTCAGAAGCTTATTTCAATAGCAATGAAAAGGAATTCACAATTATCTGCCGTGGAGACCTTTTTTCTTTTGAATCTCTTTTAACTTCTCTGGTGTTACATCAGCACCTTCAGGGTCAACGATTTTCATTCCTTCGATATGGTGTCGCATCCCTCCACGAAAGGCGGTTAAATACTCTTCACGCAGAACTTTTTGTTCGTGGGTCTCAGCCTCAGTCAAGCCTTCTGTTTTTTTCTTGTTGGCAAGTTCATTGATTCGAGCTAATTTTTCTTGAGATAGCATAGTTGTTCCTCCTTTTCCCTCTTGATTTTACTACAAACTAGCGAGCAAAAACAATAGCACAAAAAGCGAACATTTGTTTGAATAATCGATATAGCTATGGTACACTAAGGTTATCAAATGAAAGAAGGTGTCAGTTTTGGCAAAACGAACAGAAAATCGACAAATCGAAATTCTTAAGTTCATTCATACACGTGTCACTGAAAAAGGCTATCCGCCGACTGTTCGCGAAATTGGCGAAGCCGTTCAGTTATCTTCTACCTCAACTGTTCATGGCCATTTGTCCCGACTTGAAAAAAAAGGGCTGATCTTACGAGATCCTACAAAACCCAGAGCCATTGAATTAACTGCTTCCGGTCTTGAAAAAATCGATGTTCAACCAGCATCCATTCCGATGCTTGGTGTCGTAACTGCTGGAGAACCGATTTTAGCCGTGGAAGATGCATCCGATTTCTTTCCGATTCCGCCAGATTTAGCGAATAGCACAGGAAGTTTATTCATGTTGACGATCCGAGGAGAAAGTATGATCAATGCTGGCATTCTCGACGGTGATCAAGTAATCGTTCGTAAACAACAAAGTGCTCAAAATGGCGATATCGTGATTGCTATGACAGATGAAGACGAAGCTACGTGCAAACGATTCTATAAAGAAAAGAATTACATTCGTTTACAACCAGAAAATGATTATTTAGAACCAATCATTTTGCCTGACGTAACGATTTTAGGATTGGTTGTTGGATTGTATCGCCATCTGCTTTGATGCTCAACGAGCTGACTAGGAAATCTTCGTTTTTACGAAGATTTTTTTTCTTTCCTCTTTACAAAGCGAACAAACATTCGTATAATAAGTATACAAACATAAGTTCGTATTATTTAAGGAGTGAATGAGATGAAAGCAGTTCGTCGATTTGGTTTTATGTTGTGGGTATTATTGATGGGAATTGTTATTGGCTATTTTGGCGTTTTAAGTGCTGTTCTGATTTTTTGCCCTCTAATGATGCTTTGGTTCATGCTTTGGGATGAAAAGAAATTCCGCCAAGCAGAGCGCAAACGTAACCGCCATTATTATCACGATCATGATTTTTATCGTTATGAACCATGATCCTTCCCCTACATACGCCCATAAGGCAGCAGAAACAAAAAAGGACTCCAGCGAGTCCTTTTTTGTTTCTGCTTTTTTAGTATTCCATTAACGTCTTGATTTCGACACCTTGGATCTTGTCTCTTCCATGTAGATCCATCAGTTCGATCAAGAAGGCACAGCCAACAACGATACCACCTAGTTTTTCTACGAGTTCGATCGTTGCTTTGATCGTTCCACCAGTTGCTAGTAGATCATCACAGATCAAGACACGTTGACCTGGTTTGATGGCATCGGCGTGCAGCGTCAAGACATCCACACCGTACTCTTTTTCATATTCTGCTTCAATCGTTTCCCGTGGCAATTTGCCTTTTTTACGTACTGGGGCAAAGCCGACACCTAATTGATAGGCAACTGGACAACCAACGATAAAGCCACGGGCTTCAGGTCCTACCACCATATCGATGCCTTTTTCTTGTGCATACTCAACGATTTGTTGTGTCGCATACCGATACGCTTCTCCATCTGCCATCAATGGCGAGATGTCCCGAAAAATAATTCCCTCTTGGGGATAATCAGGAATACTAGCAATATACTCTTTTAAATCCATTTTCTTTCCTCCTAGACTGTCAACCACTGACGAAGGGTTGATAAATCACTCATTAATAAAAATTCTTCTGTTTTGATCAGTTTTTGTCGTTGCTGATACAAATGACTCTCCGTCAATGGACGGGAAACAGGATCAGCAGTTTTATTCAAAACACCATCTTGTATTGTAACAAATTCCAGCTCAGAAAACACCTGAATCATGAAAATAAGTAATTTTTGTGGAATTTTTAGATAGTCAGCGACCATCTTTAGTTTGTAACGAATGTCCAAACGAGGCTGCTGTTTGATCAGTTGAAAGAGACGACTGTATTGCTCTCTTGTCCCTACCCCATCTAAATAAGCATCTTCTGTCGAGTAGAAAACAAAAGCAACTCTTGACGCCTGGAGCGCTTGAACGATCTCTTTGATCACTGCAGGGTCAGCAGGACAATCTAAAAATGCAATCTCTTGGAACTGACCAGCACGAAAAGTATCTTCCAAGGCTGTAACTGAGTCAAATATGGTGGTTTGCCCACAAAAGCCTTGCAATTCCCGAGGAAGTTTCTGCTTGAAAAGAACGCCTAGTGTTTGACTGCCCAGAGAGACACCTTGACGGCTTCTTTTCGAACGATAATCAAATAGCTGAATCCCTTCCACTGCAAAATCATCCAACATGAGCTGCGGTTTTTTGTTGCCATTCCATTCATTGATGGAAAGCTGACCAACGATCGATAAGCGGTCGTTTTCAAACGCTACTAAATCTTTTCCAAAACCAAACCCAATGACATCCAGCTGCGTGTTAGACTCATCGCTCATCACTAACTTCAAATGCTGATTTTCTGAACCAATCTGGCGAGCATTTTGAGTCATCAGATTAGAAAATAAAAATTTCGGTAAGGGGTTGTCCGTTCCAAAAGGCGCTAAGACTTTTAATGATTCAATAAAACTGATCGAAACTTCTGTTAACGGTAGCTCCTCATCGATCGCTAAGGGGATGCCCTGACTGAGGTCAATGGCATTTTCTTCAACGTAACGATTCATTTGGGCTTGCAGCATATCTAAATGATCGATGGGGATACTTAATCCAACTGCTGCATGATGGCCGCCAAAGCTAGTAAACATGTCTTTCATCGTCGACAGCATTTCAAACAGATTCAACGCAGCAATGCTTCTTCCCGACCCTTTGGCTAAGCCATTTTCTTTTTTGGTCAAAACGATCACTGGTTGTCCTGTACTTTGCATGATTCGCCCTGCCACGATCCCTAAAACGCCTTCGTGCCAATGATCTCCCACCACCAAATGAACATGGTTCGCAGGATCGATTTTTACTTGTGCTTCTTTCATGATTTCTTCAACAAAGGTTTTTCGCTGCTGATTGATTGTATCTAAGGTTTTCGCTAAGCTTACTGCCTCTTCTTCATCGAAGGTAGTCAACAAGCGAACAGCCGGATTGGGATCCTCCAAACGACCGATCGCATTTAACCGTGGTCCAACGGCGAAGCCAATATCTGTTTCGTTGACTGTTTGTTTTTTTAAACCGCTGACTGACAGCAACTCATTCAGTCCGATGCGATCCGATTGCTGAATCATTTTCAACCCGTTGCTGACTAATAGCCGATTCTCATCGGTTAAAGAAACCATATCAGCGATCGTCCCAATCGCAACAAGATCAAGCAATTCCACTGGCACTTCTTCTAACAAAGCGCAAGCCACTTTAAATGCAACGCCGACTCCAGCCAAATCACCAAAAGGATAGTTTCCTTGAGGGTGACGGGGATGGACAATAGCAAACGCCTCCGGTAGTTCTGCAGGTAGTTCATGGTGATCTGTGACGATCACGTCAACTCCTTGTCCTTGAGCATAAGCAATCGCCTCATGACCAGACACCCCATTGTCGACGGTGATGATCAATTGCGTCCCTGCTGCAATTTTATCTTGATAGACAGTTAGATTGGGCCCATATCCATCTGTAAAACGATTAGGCAAATAATACTCAGCTTCCGCCCCTAGCAATTCCAACGTTTCCTTTAACACGGTAGTGCTCGTAATCCCATCCGCATCGTAATCACCATAAATCAAGATTCGTTCGCCATTTAAAATCGCTTCATGGATTCGTTCCACGGCTTTAGCCATATCATGAAACAAAAACGGATCATGAAGATATTGCAGGTCCGTTGATAAAAAAGCATCGAGCGCCTCTGCTGTTCGAATATTTCGCTGCCATAGCAACGCGCCGATCCGCTCAGGGATCTTTCTTTCTTGGATCAGCTCTTTAAATACTGGGGTCGTTTCGCTTTCTTGCGGACGCACCCAATGAAAATTTGCACGTTTCACCAAATCACTCCTAACTAGGATATTATAGCAAAGTTTATGCAAAAAAGAAAAACAACGAGAGAAACAGCACTCGTTTTACAACACAAAAAAAGAGCTTGCAGCAAATCTTGCACTAGCAAACTCTTTTTTTGTGAAACGTCGTTCTTTTAGGCTTGCGATTCAAAAGACTTCATTTCCTCATCGATCGTTGGCGGCGTGGATGCGCCCGCAGCACGTGAGGAAAGCTGGGCTTCTTGATCATCGAGCTGCTGCTGTCTTGCCGCTAACTCCGCCTGCTTGTTCGTGTATTCCCGTTCCAAAGCTTCTCGCTGTTCTTGGAGAACCTTCTCGTTATTCGAACGATAATCTGAGAGCTCTTTTCTCAATTGCTTTAGTTCTTTTTTTTGGCGGAACATTGCGCTTGTGGAAACCAGCAGCAAAATCAATGCGCCTAACAAAGCAGAACCAATAATGACTAAGATCAGTGGCGATTGAATCGTTGTGAAGCCAAAGTTGATCGGGACAGTCATATTGTTTGCAACGGCAAATAAAACGATCACTAAAATCAGTAAAATACCAACGATAACACGCCATTGATTTTTCATGGGCTTCAACTCCTATTTTTTGTTGAACATCGTTCCCGCCATATAATCGCCGATTGAAGGAAACAGCGTATATAGTTTCGCAGCAGCGCCTAAAATATGTGGGCGATTGATTTCTCGTTTTGGATGGATCATCGCTTTGACGATCGTTTGCGCTAATTTGTTCGGTTCGAGCACTAGGCTGCCCACCGACGATAAGTAACTACCGCTTGGGTCTGCTTGGTCAAAGAATGCCGTTTCGATCGGTCCAGGATTGACCGTTGTTACGTTGATCCCTAATGGTTTTAGTTCTAAACGTAATGCGTTAGAAAAACCGAGCACAGCAAATTTTGTTGCAGAGTAGACGGCCGTTTTTGGCGTAGCGATCTTACCTGCGATCGAAGCAACATTTATGATATGACCATGCTTTTGTTCAGCCATTTGGATCGCTACTTGCTGGGTCAAAACCATCATGCCAAGCACATTGACTTCGAACATATTTCGGATGACCGCCGGGTCCATCTCTGTAAATTCTTGAAAGATCCCGTAGCCAGCATTATTGACGAAGACATCGATCTTACCAACTTTTTCATTGATTTTTTCTAGTAAGCGCTCCACACTTTCAGGATTTGCTACATCCAATTGAAACGCATACGCTTCTTTGCCGCTTAATTCCATACATTGTTCTTTGACTTTCCCAATCAGATTCGTTCTTCGGGCACAAGTCACGACGATCGCACCACGTTTTGCGGCTTCATAACAGATTTGTTCTCCAAGTCCAGCAGAGCCACCTGTTACAACGACAACTTTATTCTCTAAATTCATCTGTTTCTTCCTCTCCGGCAAAAGGGATCTCGACAATATCAAAATCTTTGACGATCAACGTATTCGGAAATACTTCTTTTGCTTCATTTACTAAATTTGTAATATCTTTGCCAACGTAACGCGCACTGATATGGGTCAACAGCAAACGCTTCGCTTGAGCTTCTTGTGCCACTTCGGCAGCTTGCCGCGTCGTCGAGTGAAAATAAGCGCGAGCCAACTTGGCTTCTTCTTTGTTAAAGGTACTTTCATGCACCAATACATCCGCATCTTCTGCTAGCAGTACGGCGTTTTGACATTTACGCGTATCACCTAATATCGCCACGATCCGACCTTTTTTCGCTTGGCCCAAGAAATCAGCCCCATTGATTTGACGTCCATCGTCAAGGGTAACTACTTCACCTTTTTTCAAACGACCGAAGAGCGGCCCAGGTTTCAACCCAAGTTCCAGTAAAGCCTGCACTTGCAATTCCCCTTGATGGCTTGCTTCAACAATCCGATAACCAAAACTGTCAATGCCATGATCAAGACGCAGACACGATACTTCAAATTGCTGATCTTTAAAAAGAATCCCTTCTTCTTCAATCTCGAAAAAATGTAAGGGGTAGCTGACTTTGGTCTGAGAAATCCGCAAAACGGTTTGAACGTATGCTTTGATCCCCTTGGGTCCATAAATCTCTAGAGGCGTGTCGCCTCCTTGAAAGGAGCGGCTGCTGATCAATCCTGGCAACCCATAGATATGGTCACCATGAAGATGAGTGATAAAGATTTTTTCAATCTTTCGTGGACGAATCGTAGAATGCAAAATCTGCATTTGCGTCCCTTCGCCACAATCAAAAAGCCAAACGGCATTCCGTTCATCTAAAAGTCGTAACGCAATGCTGGTCACGTTTCGATGTTTCGCAGGCACACCCGCGCCTGTTCCTAAAAATTCTAATTCCATAAGCTTCTTTCCTTTCATCTCTTTCCAATTTTAGCGGAAAAGAAATCAAGTTGCAATTGAAGCTTGTGGATTTTATTTCTCAGATTGGCGATCTTCTGCGTCGTTATGAGAGTTTTTCCAGTCTTCTTGAACGCGTGCTTTGGTGGATTCTTCGACTTTCTTAGCCGTTTCAATCTCTGCTTCCACTTCATCGTAGTCAAAGCGCGTGATGTCACCGCCTAATTCATTCATGATCAATTGATTCAAAGGACGATTGTCTTCTTCATCTGCGATCAATAATAACCCCGTATCACCAACACCAATTTGGTTTCCGACATGTTCAAAAAGCATTTGCGCATTTTGGATCTCTTTTGCATCACGAGTAGCACCGATCATACTGCCACCAAACCAGCCCAGCATGATTCCTAAAGGTCCGCCTAGCACGCCAACGAGCATCCCGATCAATCCACCCGTTGATGTCTTATTGTTCCCAGTAAAATCGAGAAAGTCCTCGACTTTAAATTGATGCACGCCTTCATTGGTGTGGGTAAGAACTGCCATTTGTTCCCCTTTGATCTTCCGTTCCATATGCATCCGTTTCACTTCCGAAAAGGCTTGGTACGCTTTGGCACTGGCATCAAAATTCATTACAATGACACGTTTTGACATAAAAATCGCTCCCTTTGGTTTATTTGTTCTCTTCTTTATTTTAACAGTAAATCATTTAAATGAAAAAAGAAACCAAAAAGACTACCGATCATTGATTTCTTAGTGAAAATCAATGATCGGTAGTCAAATCCACTGCAGCTAAAAAGGTATTTTTTAGGCAAATGATGTTCTTTTAAACGATTATTCGACAAACTCGAACTCGAAGTTGCCGATCCGAACGATATCGCCGTCTTTGGCACCGCGCGCCCGTAATGCTTCATCGACACCTAAACCACGCAGCTGACGAGCAAAACGCATCACGGTCTCATCATGATCAAAATTCGTCATCTGGAATAGTTTTTCGATTTTTTCACCGCTCAAGATCCAAGTTGCATCAGGATCGCGATCAATTGAGAACTCTGGTTCATCCGATTGGAAGCCATAATGAACAACATCTTCTTCCATTTCTTCATCGTATAAAAGAAACTCAGGGGTGACTTCCAATAGATCCGCTGTCGCATTCAACAAGGCATCGATTCCCTTACGAGTGACACCAGAGATTGGGAAAATCATTGGTTCATCCGCGAACTCATCCGTTTTTTCTTTTGCCAGCTGCTCTTTGAAAAGGGCTAGGTTTTCTTCAGCATCCGGCATATCCATCTTATTGGCAACGATGATTTGTGGTCGCTCTAGTAAGCGCAAGTTATGGGTCGACAATTCATTGTTAATGGACAAATAGTCCTCGTATGGATCGCGTCCTTCCATGCCACTCATATCGATCACATGTAAAATGACGCGGGTCCGTTCGATATGGCGTAAAAACTGAGTCCCTAAACCAACCCCTTGTGAGGCTCCTTCGATCAGACCAGGTAGATCAGCGACCGCAAAACTACGGCCATCAGTAGTTGTTACCATACCTAAATTTGGTACCAGCGTGGTAAAATGATACGCACCAATTTTTGGTCGAGCAGAGGAAATCACAGAGAGTAATGTAGACTTCCCAACTGAAGGGAAACCAACTAGACCAACATCTGCTAAAACTTTCAATTCGAGCTCGATTTTTCTTTCTTGACCAGGTTCTCCATTCTCAGCTAATTCTGGGGCTGGGTTTTTCGGAGAGGCAAACCGAATGTTGCCACGGCCGCCACGGCCACCTTTAGCAATCACTAATGTTTGGCCTTGCTCAATCAAATCACCTAATAAGGCACCTGTTTCAGCGTCACGAACGGTCGTTCCCTGTGGTACTTTGATGTAGGTATCATCTGAGCCACGACCGTGCATTCCTTTACTCATGCCGTTTTCCCCGGGTTGCGCTTTAAAATGACGATTAAAACGGAAATCCATTAATGTACGCAGACCCTCGTCTACGACTAAAATGACATCACCACCACGTCCACCGTCACCACCTGCGGGTCCGCCGTCTGGGACATATTTCTCTCGGCGAAAAGCAACCATTCCGTCGCCGCCTTTTCCTGCTTTGACATCGATTGTCACTTGATCTAAAAACATGGACATTATTTGTCCTCCATTCTTTTTTTACTACCTTCTATACTTTTTGATTATCAGTTATCTCACCTTAAGTGGTTACTATTTCTCTAATAAGAAAGTCTATTTTATTGTAACGACCGAAACGTCTTTTGTCTATCTTTTCTCATGGGTTTCCGTAAGAAATCGCGAATTCTTAAGGGTTATTCTTTGACAGTCACTTGAAATCGTAGCAAACTTTTAAGTGTACCAGACACAATCAAAGGAGGAAACAAGAAATGACAGTAAAAGTTGGAATCAATGGTTTTGGACGAATTGGACGTTTGGCTTTTCGTAGGATCAAAGAAGTTTCTGCCGATATTGAAGTTGTGGCAATCAATGATTTAACGAGTCCAGTCATGTTAGCACACTTATTGCAATTTGACTCGACCCACGGCACGTACCCTGGAACTGTTACTGCAACGGATAATGCTATTGTTGTCGATGGCAAAGAGACCCGTGTGTACGCTGAACCAGACGCAAGCAAAATCCCTTGGGCAAAAGAAAATGGCGTCGATATCGTTTTAGAATGCACGGGTTTTTACACTTCCGCAGAAAAAGCACAAGCCCATCTTGATGCGGGTGTCAAACGCGTCGTTATCTCCGCACCAGCTGGTAATATGAAAACGATCGTTTACAATGTCAACTCCGACACGTTAACACCAGAGGATACTATAATATCCGCAGGTTCTTGTACGACCAACTGCTTAGCTCCGATGGCCTACTTTTTAAATGAGGAATTCGGGATCGAAGTTGGTACGATGACGACGGTACATGCCTATACTTCTACACAAATGCTATTGGATGGTCCGGTAAAAGGCGGAAACTTAAGAGCCGCTCGGTCCGCTGCAGATAACACGATCCCTCACTCGACGGGTGCTGCTAAAGCGATCGGTCTAGTTATCCCAGAATTAAATGGCAAATTACAAGGACACGCCCAACGGGTTCCTGTCGTCGATGGTTCTTTAACAGAATTAGTCTCAATTTTGAAAACCAAAGTAACCGCCGATGAAGTCAATGAAGCGATCAGAAAACACACCGTCGATAATCCGTCATTCGGTTACGATGACCGTGAGATCGTCTCTGGAGATGTGATTGGTACCACCCAAGGTTCTATCTTTGATCCGACACAAACAGAAGTAACCACGGCTGGCGATTTCCAACTGGTGAAAACCGTCGCTTGGTATGATAATGAATATGGCTTTACTTGCCAAATGATTCGTTTACTAGAAGAATTTGCTCGTTTGTAAGTCAATGAGTAGGCAAAAAGTGCCGGTTCTGAAAAAAGAACCGGCACTTTTTTTATTCACTTGCTGGATGATCGTATTTTTCCAAGAAAGCCGCGATTTTTTCTTTGTAAAGCGCTGGATCTGTTTTGTAGCTTTTCGCATGCTCGGCACCTGAAACAACCCACTTTTCTTTTGGTGCATCGGTCGCGTTATACAAAATTTCCAGCATCGAATAAGGAACAAACGTATCCGCATCGCCATGGATAAAAAAGATTGGACGCGTATTCTTTTGCAGTTGTTTGACTGCATCTGCTTCACCAAAGAAATACCCCGCTCGGATTTTTGTGACAAGACTAGTGACATTCATCAATGGAAAGGCCGGTAGACCAAACAATTGATCGAGTTGATACCCCAATTCTTCATTGACGTTGGTATACCCACAATCTTCAATGATAGAAGTGACATTTTTCGGCAAGTCTTCCCCACTGGTCATCATTACCGTGGCAGCCCCCATACTGATGCCATACAAAGTGATCGTCTCTTCAGGACCATTTTTTGCGAGTACTTCATCAATCCATTGCAGATAATCCTTACGTTCGTGCCACCCAAAACCAATATAATCTCCTTCACTTTGACCATGCCCTCGAGCGTCTGGAACCAAGACATTATAGCCTAAATCATGATACATCTTAGCATAGTCCGCCATCGTTTCTGCATTCCCCATGTAGCCATGCGCGATGATCGCCGTTTTTCCTCGATTCTTCTCCTCTGCCGGTAGATAAATGGCGGATAATTTTAAATCGTCTTCAGAAGTCAGCTGCCACATCTCACGATTTGCTGGATCTGTAAACCAATTTTGCGATTCATTTCCTGTCTGATTTTCATCCGTACCAGGGGTATCTCCTTCCAAAAAATCTTTTTCTGAAGGAACCACCGCATAATCGTAAAAATAATTTCCTGCATACCCTAATCCTGCAATTGCTAATACAGCCACTCCGATGGCAATCTTCCAGCGCAATTTCACACTTGTCACGTCCTCTTGTTATATAGTTTACATAATATTATTATGGTTTCATCGTTCTTCATGGAAAGAACCCACTACATAAATTACCGTTTTTTGCTCGTGTTTGTCAATTGCAAGCGCCCAAAAAGAAAACCATTGCCAACACGCTTTGTTGGCAATGGTTGATTTCTCGTGATAATTAGTTATTTTCGACCAATTTAAAACTTGACCAAGGTTTCAAAAATTCTAATAAGAATAGTTCCTCATCAGCGATTTTCCCAACGACATTGACGCGGCCATCATTTTTCATTGCTTTCAAGGCGATTTGCGTCTCACCTTTGTATTGTCCATAGCCAGCATTATCGATCAAGACATCCCCTCTTACCATATCACGGGTATCATGAGGTGGAAATTCCTTGTCTTTATAATAGATCCGCGTCATCGTTGAACGCAAGATGTACTCTGAGCGATCTCCTCGATAGCTTTGCAGATTATCGAAGAGACAAATTCGTTCATCTTCAGTGATTCCGTCAACGACATCGACTCTTAATGTCGGATAATCAGCATGAAACGCTTCAGCCATTGCTGCCAATTCTGCTTCTGAAGCATAGGCATTTCCAATAGAGATATCATCGATCAAACCAGTCAACACTAAATGTTTGACTTGTGTAGCTAGTGGCAGATCACGATGGTCTTCCAAAGAGCACAAACCATCTTGTGTTGGCCATGGACCGAAATCAGCTTCGTGAGAATTCACGAAAGCCATCGTATTTAAATTGTATTTGCGGAATTTTTCCGAACAAAAAACAAAATGGTCATAGCCTAACCCTGAATAGCGATGAGGATAGAAGTTATGCGAACCGAGTAAATTTTCAGTATTAGGTGAATAACTCATGATGTTATCCACGTAGCTCGTGCCGCTGCTCATATTGATTTCGATTTTGATCCCGTAAGGATTACGGGTCATTTTGGCTTCTTCTGAACCAGTGAAACCAATATCTAACCGAACACCGTAAGCCCCCATCTCATCAAAGAAGGATAAATCATCATAAGAAATACCTAACTGTTCGAATAAACCAGGATTGATATCTACCATGACTTCCATTCCTAACTGATTGGCATAATCCACGACTTGTTTAAAGTCTGCCAAGACTTTTTCTTTATCATCGTTGATTTGCAGCAAACTGGTAAATACCCGTTTAAAGCCGTATTTGTGTGCCAAGTCTAGATACGCTTTGTCCTTTTCAAACGTTGAGCGCTCTGGATAAATCGATATCCCTAATTTTCCCATCAAAAAAACCTCCTGTAAATTCTATCCGTTTATTATAATGAATCCTCTTTCATTATAGCAAACATCTAAAAAGTGGTCTACACCTTTCCGTCTGTTTCTTTCTCATTCCACAAAATCTGCGCTTTCTTCTATGTCTCTTTTTTGTTATGATTATCATTAAGAAAACTGGAAGGAATGAAAGAATGAAAAAAATCCTATTCACACTGACAGCAGCTGCTAGCCTTTTATTACTAGCTGCTTGTACAGGTTCAAGTACCACCGATCCCTCATCAAGCAATTCGGCAGAAAGCACGTCAACCTCAGAATCTGTTGACTTGAATGCCCTGGAATTGCCGCAATTATCAACGGATGTGCAAGAGAATGAAGCTTTAGTTGAAATGGTAACGGAAGAAGGCTCGATCAAAATCAAACTTTTCCCAGAGATCGCGCCCAAAGCAGTCGAAAACTTTTTGACCCATGCCAAAGATGGGTATTATGACGGCTTGACTTTCCATCGTGTCGTAGAAGAGTTTATGATCCAAGGGGGCGACCCTAATGGTGATGGCACTGGCGGAGAAAGCATTTGGGGCGAAGGATTCGGCGAAGAATACTCGAACCAGCTTTATCACTTGCGAGGCGCATTAGCAATGGCAAAATCAAGTGCGCCAAACAGCCAAGGCAGTCAATTCTACATCGTTCAAAATGATCAAGATGTATCTGACGGTCTAGCGATCCAACACTATCCTGAAAAAATCATCGAAGCCTACAAAAATGGTGGAACACCACAATTGGACGGCAGCTATACCGTTTTTGGTCAAGTGATTGAAGGCATGGATGTCGTAGATAAAATTGCACAAGCAGAAACCCAAGACTCTGGCAATGGTGAGAATTCTCAACCGGTTGAGCCAGTGAAGATCGAAACGATCAAGGTCTTACAAGAAGTCAAAGAATAAATAAAAAACCGCTGAAGTCTCCGATATTCGGGAATTTCAGCGGTTTTCTTTTATTTTTGGTCGCCAACGATAAAGGTGAATTCGCATTCCGCAGCTTTTTTGCCGTCCACTGTAGCGACCGCATCAGCAGTTCCTACAGAGCCTTTGATTTTAGTGATCTCGAAAACAAGTTTCATGGTATCTCCCGGAACAACTTTTTGACGGAATTTGGCTTTGTTGATGCCGCCGATATACGCCGTTCTACCTTGGAATTCCTCGGATTTCAAGATCAGGATCGATCCTGCTTGTGCCAATGTTTCTAAAATCAAGGCACCTGGCATTACTGGATTTCCTGGGAAATGTCCTTGGAAAAAGTCTTCGTTGATGGTGACATTTTTCGTTGCGATAATCTTTTTGCCAGACTCGATTTCATCGACGTAATCAATATATATAATTGGATAGCGATTTGGAATCAAATCCATGACTTCTGTTTCAGTCAATAGTTTTTTCATGGTTTCCCTTCCTTGCTTAAGAATTTATTATAGTTTGATTATCAAAGTATCATAGTTCAGCGAAATTCGCAACTAAATATTTATTAAGAAAAAAATAGTTTGACAATCAAACAATTATGCTTAATAATTAGAAATCAAGATAGTTTGATTTACTATTTGTCATTATACGTATTTTATTATTGTTGAATTTATTAAGGAGTGGAATTATGAGTTTTTTAACCGGTAAAAAAGTTGTCGTCATGGGCGTTGCTAACAAACGCAGTATCGCTTGGGGCTGTGCACAAGCATTAAAAGCACAAGGAGCCGAAGTGATCTACACGTATCAAAACGACCGCATGAAAAAGCCTTTAGAGCGCTTATTGGAATCTGATGAATTTGTAGTGGAATGTGACGTCGCCAATGACGAAAGCATTGCTTCCGCCTTTGAAACGATCAAAGAATATGCAGGTGAGATCCATGGTGTTGTCCATGCCGTTGCTTATGCCAATAAAGAAGATCTATCTGGCGATATTTTGAATATTTCTCGTGACGGTTATGCTTTGGCGCAAGACATCAGCAGTTATTCATTGATTGCCGTCACTAAATATGCCAAACCAATCTTAGCTGAAAATGCTGGAATCGTTACCCTTTCCTACTTAGGTGCCGAACGGGCAGTACCGAACTACAATATGATGGGGATTGCAAAAGCCGCTTTAGAATCAAGCGTTCGCTATTTAGCTGCCGAACTTTCACCGCAAAAAATCCGCGTCAATGCGATTTCAGCTGGTGCCATCAAGACGCTGGCAGTAACTGGTGTAAAAGACTATCAAAAACTGATCCAATTGTCAGAGGATCGAACACCTGATCATATTGGTGTGACGATTGAAGAAGTGGGCAATACTTGTGCCTTCTTGATCAGTCCATTATCAAGCGGGATTATCGGCGAAGTGATTTTCGTTGATAAAGGCGTTCATTTATCTTAATCAATGATTGTCATAGAAAAGCCTGCCTACCCGTTGGCTAAGCAGGCTTTTTCTGAAAAAAACAGGTATTTCAGAAAACCTCCTTTGCATTTCTATTTTATCTTCGTTAAAATAGATGCAGTAAGACTTGGAGGGATTTTATGAAACAACTGCTACTTGCAGCTAGCACGACCGATTCAAGTGGTTCCAGCATTACCGAACCAGCAGCTGCTCAGCTCAATGCATTACAAAAATGGTGGGCATCGATCGACTGGGAATCGATCATTGGCCTACTGATCCAAAAAGCACTGATGCTGCTTTTTTTGTGTATCTTATTCGGAATTTTATTAAAAATAAGCAACATGATCATTGACCGGATCTATCGGTCCTATGAAAAAAAAGCCACCTTCAATGTGAGTCGAATCAACACGATCCATACTCTGATCCGCAATACGGTTCATTACACATTAGGCTTCTTTTTTGTCTATGCATTCCTTTCTACCATCGGTGTACCTGTAGGCTCGCTACTAGCCGGTGCCGGAGTCGTCGGTGTCGCCCTCGGTCTCGGTGCCCAAGGCTTTATGAATGACTTGATTACTGGCTTCTTTATTATTACCGAACAACAAATCAACGTTGGTGATTACGTCCGCTTGACCAATCTGACGCTTGAAGGTACAGTGACGGCCGTCGGTATTCGGACTGTTCAATTAAAATCCGTTGATGGAACCGTTCATTATATCCCAAATCGTAACATCACAACCATCAGTAATACATCCAGAGCCAATATGCAAGTCGTGGTAGACGTACGTATCTTACCATCTGAAGGCTTAGATGAAATACGTGCCATCATTGAAGAAGTCAATGAACAGATTGCTCAGCAGCACGAAGAAGAGATTCAAACGGCCCCTACGGTCTTCGGTCTGGTGGATCTAGGAAACAACAACTTTGCAATTCGCACGACCATGTATGTGACCAACGGTACGCAATGGAAAATCAAAGAGGAATTTTTGGCCGCATCGATCGATGCATTAACTGCCAAAGGCTATACGATCCCCAATGCGCCGATCGTCGGTATTTAAAAAAAGGTTATCCCGAAACTGGGATAACCTTTTTTCTATACCACATGTAGTTCATCTGTCATCTTTGGGGCATCTTCTTTCGAAATCAGCAAATAGCGTCTTTCGATTTCATGCGCCAAATGATTGACGGATTTTAAAATCTCTTTGCGGGTGATAATCCCAACAAAGACATTGTCATCATCAACGATCGGCAAGAATGCTTGATCCACTAACAGATGCAGCATACTTTCCAACTCATCGTTTTCTTTGATGCAATTCACATTGACTTCCATGACATCTGCCACAGTCAGCCCTTCAATATTTTCCATACTGAAGCCAGTGAGATCCATCATTCGTTCTACGATGTTTGAGAGGCTGATTAAGCCGACTAAATGGTCCTCACTATCTAGTACTGGGATCTTTGAATAGCCCACTTTTGATAAAACAAGCAATGCGTGACTCAAAGGGTGGTTATAAAATACCGATGCCACATTCTCTGCCGGCACCAAGAAATTTTCTTGATTCTCGAGTAATATTTTTTCTACGGTCTGTCCTATCAATCTAATTGCCTCCATTTCACAGCTACTCTTCTATTTTACTTGAAAATGAGAATAGAAAGTAGAAACCTGCAAAATTATAATGAAATTTTTACTTTTTGATTCCGCTTACTTAACGTGTAAAAACGAAAGCTAGCTCTGGGACTTTATGAAAGGAACGATCATAGTATTGGATTGCCCATTGTTCTGGCGTACTTTCAATAATCGCAAAACTTTTGATTTGAATTTGCCCTCGCGGTTGGGAAATACTGCCGGGATTCAAGAAAAGTCGATTCCCGACTTTCTCACAAGCAATTTGATGCGTATGACCAAACAAAGCGATCGAGGCATCTGCTTGTTGCGCTTTTAAGCCTAATTTGGTTACGCCAAAACGAACATCCGCCAAATGGCCATGGGTCATATAGATGATATCCAGCGGCGTTTTAACGATACGCTCATTCGGAAAACCACCACCGTAATCGCAATTCCCACAAACGACTTGGAATGTTTCCCATAAAGGATCCGTTTCAGGAAGTTCTGAATCCCCACAGTGAAGGAACAAATCGACTTGATTTTCGAATTCATTTTTAAGATCAACAAGAATCTCACGATCTGAATGATTGTCACTGACAACTAAGTATTTCATACATTTTCTCCTTCTAACCACTCCTGCCACTGTTCCTGCAGTTTTTTGATTGCTAGGCCACGGTGGCTCACTCGGTTCTTTTCTTCTTGACTCATTTGGGCTGCGCTTTGCTCTGAACCATCAGGAATAAACAATGGATCGTAGCCGAACCCATTTTCTCCGCGAGGGATGCGACCGATTCTCCCCGGCCATTGAGCTTCAACCACCAAACTCTCTTTTCCTGGCGCTGCAAAAACTAACGTACAGTGAAATTGGGCACTGCGTTTGTCATCTTCGACATCCGTCAATTCATAGAGCAATTTTGCATTATTGGCAGCGTCACTTTTTTGCTCACCAGCAAATCGAGCAGAGTACACCCCTGGCCGCCCCCCTAGTGCATCGACTTTCAGTCCTGAGTCATCAGCTAACACCGGTCTTCCCAAAATTCTGGCGATGGTTTCGGCTTTAAGGCGGGCATTTTCTTCAAAGGTGGTGCCGGTTTCTTCAACATCTGGCAAGGAAGGATAGTCTTTTAAGGTACGGACATCGTAACCTGCTGCGCCAAATACGGCTTTAAATTCCTTGGCTTTTCCTGGATTGCCTGTAGCAATGACGATCGTTTTTTCGGGAATCTCATAAGGGGGTTCATCTGGTAAAAACAGTGCCTCTTTTTGATAGGCAATCAATTCTTCGATAGCCGTTTTTCCGTAAATCAGCATCTCATTCAACTGCTGACCATCAAAGGTCGCTTCTTCCCCAGTTCCTTGCAATTCGACAAATCGACCAGATTCCGTCATCACCAAATTCATGTCAACAGCAGCTGAAGAATCTTCTTGATAATCGAGATCGGTCACACAGGTGCCATCTGGTAAGATCCCGACACTAATTGCTGCCAAATGCTCCTTGATTGGATCTTCCGTCAATGCTTTGTCACGCAACAAGGTATCGATAGCTAAACGCAACGCGACAAATGCGCCGGTAATACTAGCTGTTCGGGTACCGCCATCTGCTTGAACGACATCACAATCGACCACGATACTGCGCTCCCCTAATTTTTCTAAATCGACTACTGCGCGCAAGGAACGAGCGATCAGCCGTTGGATCTCCATCGTCCGACCAGAAAGCTTGCCTTTGGCACTTTCTCGACGATTACGAGTGTTGGTCGCTCGTGGGAGCATACTGTATTCGGCTGTGACCCAGCCTTTTCCCGTATCTCGTAAAAACGGAGGGACCCGATCTTCAATCGTTGCCGAACAGATCACGGTTGTGTCACCAAAAGAGATCACAACCGATCCTTCGGGGTGTTTGTAGACGTTGGTTTGAATTTTAACTGGTCTTAACATTGTTTCTTTTCTGCCATCATGTCGCATTTAAAAGCCTCCTAAATCAGTGTGAATCGATGAGATCGTGTCTAAATCAAGCCAATCATTGGCAATCTCATCAAACATTTTCGGTGAACCAGTAGTAAAAAATGCATGTTGCGGATGCGGATCGTCCTGACTCGTTGCTGCAATGGAAAAATAGTCCAACAAGGTACTGACTTCCCCCACCGTTTCTGCCCCTGAATCAATCAGCTGGATATGAGCGCCCAATTCATTTTGAATCAAAGGACGCAATAAAGGGTAATGGGTACAACCCAAAATCACTGTATCTAACCGTTTGTTTTTCAATGGTCGCAACGTTTCTGCCACGATTTTCTTGGCGACCGAGCTATGGTATTGTTTGCTTTCTACGATCGGCACAAACTTCGGGCAAGCCAAACTGACGACGGACGCATGGGGCGCTTTGCCATGAAGCGCGCGCTTGTAAGAGTCACTTTTGATCGTTCCGTTTGTCCCGATGACACCGATTCGTTGGTTTTTGCTTGCTTTGACTGCTGCTCGACTGCCAGGCAGGATCACGCCGATCACTGGGATCGCTAGTTGTTCTTTGATTTCTTCAAGGGCGACCGCTGTCGCTGTATTACAAGCGATCACCAACATTTTAATGTTTTTTTCTAATAAAAAACGGGTCATTTGCCACGTATACTCGATGACTTGCTCAGCAGGTCTCGGACCATACGGGCATCTGGCTGTATCTCCCAGATAAAGAATCGATTCGTTGGGTAATTGCTTGATTGCTTCTTTGACGACCGTCAACCCACCAACACCAGAATCGATAAAACCAATTGGTCTGTTGTTTGTCATAGTTTCCATCCTTTACATGAAAGAAAGAGTTTGGTGCATTTTTCTCTCTTATTCATTTTGGACTTTTTTTGTCTATTTTTCAAGTATTCCTTTCGCTTGCTAAAAAAGCTTTCCAAAAAAACCACGAAACGGTCAAAAATGAAAAAAGCCCCCACAATTGGCTTACACCCCACAAGTTGCACTTGCATGGGTGAAAGACCGATCGTGGGGATGTTTTTGACGATTATTCTTTTTAGTAATCGTACTGACGTTTTTCCAAAAAGCCAGAAAGCAATGACAAGGCATAACAAACCAAAAAGTATAAAACAGTCATTGCCAAAAACATAGGCAAAACATAGTTTGTGTTTTGACCATAAATGATTCGAGCATGATGAGTCAGCTCTGGTAAAGAAATAATCACAGCTAATGACGTATCTTTGATCAAAGAGATCAACTGACTGACGATCGCTGGCAGCATCGCTTTAAATGCCTGCGGCACGACGATGCTCCGCAATACTTCGACATAGCTTAGCCCTGTAGACAAACCAGCTTCCATCTGCCCTTTTGGCACAGAATTCAAACCAGCACGAAAGATTTCAGAAAGCATCGCTGATTCAAAAATCGTCAACGCCACAACCGCTGACCAAAAAATATTAAAGCGGATACCGATCTGCGGCAATGCAAAGTAAGTGAAAAAGATGATCAAGAGCAAAGGCAAGTTACGAATAACATCGATCACGACACCTAATACTTTAGAAAAGACTGGGATCGAGCTGAAGCGCAAAATACCGGCGATCCCTCCGATAATAAAGCTAAATAAAATCGATAGGATCGACACTTCAACTGTTACCCGCAAGCCATCGATCAAAAAGCGAATGTTAATCGCTGAAAAAGCTTCAAAAAAGTCCATAGTTCGTTAGCTCCTTTCTATGAGCGGACAGCCCAACGCCGTTCCAAGTAAACCATCAAATAAGACAATGGTAGGGTAATGATCAAATAGAAAAGACCAACAATGATATACGTATCAAATGTATTGAAGGTCTCACTTGCGATCAAATCGCCTTGATACATAATATCTAATCCTGCGACCATCGCCAAAATTGATGAATTTTTGACAAGATTGATAAATTGATTGCCTAACGGCGGTACGACGATCTTAAATGCTTGTGGCAGAATAATGTAGCGCATCGCTTGGCTGTAAGTAAAACCAGAAGACAAGGAAGCTTCCATCTGGCCTTTAGGGACCGTTTGAATCCCTGAACGGATCGTCTCAGCGATAAATGCCGATGTATAGATCGTTAAGCCGATCGTTCCTGCTTGAAAGCCGTCAAAAGAAACCCAATACATTGGCACAACGACATAAAAGAACATCACGATGATCAATAAGGGAATATTTCTAAAAAACTCAACATACGCTTTGGCAATCCCTTTGATGAGGCGATTGTCTGACAACTGAAAAATTGCCATTAAGGTTCCGATCAAAAGACTAAAAAACAGTGCGATCAAACTCGCCATGACTGTGTATTTAAAGCCTTCAATAAACTGACCGGTATACGTTTGAAATAATTCAACCATTCAGTTTCCTCCTACTCTACTTTTCCTGATTCGTCTTCAGGGAACCACTTGTTGTAAATCTCATCATAGGTTCCATCTTCACGCATTTCCCGCAAGGCTTGATTCACTGCATCAAGAAACGGCTTTTGTCCTTTATTGATGGCAATACCATAAGGTTCTTCTGTAAAAGTTTCGCCAACTAAATGGTAATTGGGATTTTCACTCGCCATCCCTAATAAGATCGCATTATCCGTGGTCATAGCATCCCCTTGACCAGATTGTAAAGCGGTAAAGGCTTCCGCATAATTCTCAAGTTCCAAAATTTGCGCTTCTGGTGCTGCTTCACGGATGTTGACAGCTGAAGTAGAGCCCTTCACGACCAATACAGTGGTGTCTGCGGTCAAATCTTCGATCCCTTGGATTGGACTATCTTTTGCGACTAATAAAGATTGTCCTGCATCAAAGTAGACATCGGAAAAATCGACCTGTTTTTTACGTTCTTCCGTGATAGTCATCGTGGCGATGATTGCATCGATGTTGCCGTTTTTCAAAAGAGGAATCCGGGTTTTTGAGGTAACTTCAACAAAGATGGCATTGCCATCACGACCTAAAATTTTCTCAGTGATTGCACGAGCGATATCAATATCGAATCCTCGTACTTCTCTGGTCGCGATATCCATTAATCCAAAAAGACGGGTATCGTTTTTTACGCCCCAAACGATCTGATTCGTCTCTTTGCTGTTTTCTAAAATATCGATCTCTGCGGCACTTTGTCCTTTACAACCTGAGAAAGTCACAAGGGCAAAGGCTAAGACTAGAAAGGAAAATATTTTCTTTCTCATAAGGGCTCCTCCTATGGCTTAATGATTTGTGACTTTGCTCAAGAATTGTTTTGCACGTTCGTCTCTTGGTGCATCAAAGAATCCATCGACATCGCGTCGGTCTTCTAAGACCTGTCCTTCCGCCATAAAGACGATTCGATCTGCTACTTCACGGGCAAAGCTCATTTCATGGGTAACAACGATCATGGACATGCCTTCACTGGCAATTTTTTTCATGACATCCAAGACATCACCAATCATTTCTGGATCCAATGCAGACGTTGGCTCATCAAAAAGCAGCATCTCTGGTTTCATCGCAAGCCCTCTGGCAATTGCGACCCGCTGCTGTTGTCCGCCAGATAACATGGAAGGATAGGAATCTTTTTTATCTAACATCCCTACCCGATCAAGAAGCTTTTCCGCCAAATTGATGGCTTCTTGCTCATTTTGTTTTAATACTTTGATCGGTGCCAACGTAATGTTTTCTAACACGGTTTTATTTGGATACAAATTGAAATGTTGAAACACCATGCCGATGTTTTTTCTAATTTCTGTCATTTTGACATCTTTGTCAAACAAGTTCTTGCCATTGACCAATAATTGACCACCTGAAATGGTTTCTAGACCATTAATCGTACGGAGCATTGTACTTTTACCAGATCCTGAAGGTCCGATAACAACAACGACCTCACCTTTTTCAAATTCAAGGTTGATGTTTTTTAATGCATGGAACTTTCCGTAATATTTCTCTACGTTCTTAAATTCGATCATTGCCATTGATTCACACTCCTAGCTTTTTTTAAAATTAAATGAGTAATTGGAAAGATTTGATTCATATTATAGCTCAATCTTTTTTCATTTGTAAAGGTGCTTTTCCAATGTTCCCCCCTTATTTCTGAAAAGACAAGTGCTATTTTACTTTGATGTGAGGTTTTTGTCCATGAAAAATTTTCTCACCCCATCAGATCACAAGGAGAACCGGTTGTTTCTTTTGCTAAAAAAAGGTAAGATAAACCATATAACAAAGGAAAAGGTGGAAAAAAAGTGAATACGATTTTAACTGGCGACCGCCCAACTGGCAAATTGCATCTTGGCCATTATGTGGGGTCTTTAAAAAAACGGGTCGAAATGCAAGCTGACCCTGAAAATCAGCTTTATATCATGGTCGCTGATATGCAGGCACTAACAGATAATGCAAAAACACCTGAGAAGGTCTCAGCGAATATTTTAGAAGTCGCTTTGGATTATTTAGCCGTTGGATTGGATCCAGCAAAAACAACGATGTTTATTCAATCGCAAATCCCTCAGCTCTCTGAATTGACGATGTACTACCTAAATTTAGTCAGTGTAGCACGCGTGCGACGCAATCCAACCGTTAAAGCCGAAATTGAACAAAAGAAATTTGGCGAAGGCGTCCCTTCTGGTTTCTTCATCTATCCAGTCTCTCAAGCAGCGGATATCACCGCTTTTAAAGCAAATTTAGTCCCCGTTGGAGAAGATCAAAAACCAATGCTGGAACAAACGCAAGAAATCGTGCATAGTTTTAATTCTACGTATAGTGAAGTATTAGTCGAACCAAAAGCGGTTTTACCGCCAAAAGGCATGGGACGTTTAGCGGGGATCGATGGGAACGGGAAAATGAGCAAATCACTGAACAATGGTATTTACTTAGCTGATCCAGCCGATGTATTACAAAAGAAAGTGATGAGCATGTACACGGACCCAAATCACATTCATGTCAACGACCCTGGACAAGTCGAAGGCAATATGGTCTTTACGTATCTTGATGTATTTGGCACTGAAAAAGAAAAAATTGCTGAATTAAAAGAACATTACACCCGTGGTGGATTAGGCGATGTCAAAATCAAACGCTATTTGATCGATGTTCTAGAAGCCGAATTTGCACCGATTCGTGAACGCCGTGAAGCTTTTGCAAAAGATCCCGGTGAAGTGATGAACTTATTAAAAATTGGTAGTGAAAAAGCAGAACAAGTTGCCGCCCAAACGTTAGCTGAAGTCAAAAATGCAATGGGCATCAATTACTTCGCCTAAAAAACAAGCCTTTACGGCTTGTTTTTTTGTTTACAAATCGGAATGAATTCTTTCATACAAAACCTATGTGTCTACTCTGTGTTAGATTTCACGAGAACCCTTCCTCCCCAGACTGACACTTTGTGTAATTTGATTTGATACTGTTTCTTGTACAAAAACCAAGAGAGCTGCCCTAAAAAATAACTTCATAAAATGCGGATTATAAAATCCTTTTTCCAAACCTTGCCAGGGTTTAAAAAAGTTGTACCTAAAAACTGGATTGCCTTTTATAGTGAAATCTTTTACGGCTCTCACTCAACTCCTAACATTCTTGTGTCATCTGAGCATCCATTATAATAGTAGAAAACGTTCCCCACCCAACTTCTTTGTATGGTGGAGAACGTTTTTCTCTTATTTGATTAGCGGATTTCTGCTTGAACTTTTTCTTCTAAGTTACGAGTAATTTTCGCTATTGCTTGATTGATCTCTTCATCCGTCAGGGTAGCTTCCGGATTGCTAAAGGTCAGGCTGTACCCTAATGATTTTTTGCCTGCTTCGATGTTTTTCCCTTGATACACATCGAATAAACGAATATCACTTAAGAAGCGACCTGCACTTTCGCGAATGATCTCCATCACGGACTGGTTATCGATCGTTTCATCAAGCAAGAGTGCCATATCCCGCGTTACTGATGGGAACTTAGAAACTGGCTGATAGACCAATTGTTCTGTTTTCGCTGCTAACAGTTGATCTAAGTTCAATTCAGCAACATAGGTTTCACTCACTTCATAATCTTTGGCGATCGACGGGTGGACTTGTCCCAAGAAGCCGATTTCTTGGTCATCTAGCAAGATCATTGCCGTACGGCCAGGATGCATCTCTTTGATAGCTGCCGTTTTTTGATAACATATACGGTCGGTTAATGCCAACGAATCAAATAGATTTTCTAAAATGCCTTTCAAATGGAAGAAATCAACTTTTTGAGCTTGGGTTTGCCAGTCTTTCTCATGGATATTTCCTGTCAAAGCTAGCCCTAAGTGATTGACTTCTGTTGGCAGCTCGTGCTTACTGTCGCCTGTTTGATAGAAGACGCGACCAATTTCATACAAAGCAACACGATTATTTTTACGTGCCAAATTGTACGCAACGTCGTCTAACAAACCTGAAATCAGATTCAAGCGCAAGACGGCACGCTCTTCGGTCATTGGCCAATCCAATCGAGTCACTTGGCTCGATTTATCCGTAAATTGTTGTGCCTTCTCTTCAGTGGTCAAAGCATAGCTGATGGCTTCACTGACCCCGTTGCCTTCTAATAGCGTCCGAACTTCTCTAGTCAGACGTTGCGCTTTGGTTAGATGACCGGCAACCGTTTCTCCTTGCGGTAAAGTCGATGGCAAACGATCATAACCGTAAATACGCGCCACTTCTTCAATGATATCTGCTTCGATCGTAATATCCCAACGACGAGGCGGTACAGAAACAATATAGCTGTCTGCTTCTTGACGATGACCAAAGCCTAATGCATCAAAGATTTCTTGCACTTCTTCATCCGTGATTTCTGTGCCTAAATAGCTATTGATTCGAGCTAGAGTGATTGTAACCTCCACAGGTTCTACTGCTACTTGGGAACCTATTACTGCTCCTTTTAAGACCGTTCCGCCAGCAAGTTCTGCAATCAGTGCTGCTGCTGCATCACAAGCTTTTGCAACCGTTGCTTGGTTGATCCCTTTTTCAAAACGAGCAGAGGACTCACTTCTTAAATTGAATTTCTTTGAGGTTAAACGAATCGCTAATGGATCGAACAAGGCCGCTTCTAAAGCGACTGTGGTCGTTGTTTCCGTGATTTCAGAATCAAGTCCTCCCATGACGCCTGCGAGCGCAACGGGTGTCGTTCCGTTGGTGATCACGATGTCTTCTGGGGAAAGCTGACGTGTTTCTCCATCTAAGGTAACCAGGCTTTCATTTTCTTTGCCGCGACGTACCAGTATTTCCTTGCTGTCTAGCTTTTGATAATCAAAAGCATGCAATGGTTGGCCAAATAATAGTAAGATATAATTCGTCACGTCTACGACATTATTGATTGGACGAATGCCTTCATTCATCAAGCGATTTTGCAGCCATTGTGGACTTGGGGCGATCGTTATACCATCAATAATTCGAATTTGGTAGGCGGGTGCATCTGTTGCTTCAGTGACCTTCACCTGAATTTTATCGGCAGCAGCTACTTCACTTTCAGTAAGTGCAATTTCAGGAAACTTCGGTGTTTGGCGATAGATCGCACCGACTTCATAAGCAACCCCCCGCATGCTCAACGCATCCGCACGATTCGGAGTGATCGATAATTCGATAATGTGATCATCCATATCAAGATAAGGAAAAACTGGTGTTCCTACTTCTGCTTCTGCTGGTAAGTAATAGATTCCTTCCGCGTATTCTTTGGGAATCACGCTGTCGGCGTATCCCAATTCTTGCAATGAACAAATCATGCCGTTCGAAACTTCTCCCCGCATCTTGCCCTTTTTGATTTTTACATTGCCCGCGATTCGAGAGCCTGGTAATGCCACAATGACTTTAATGCCGCTTTTGACATTTGGTGCACCGCAAACGATCTGTGAGTCTTCATCCTCACCAATATTTACTTGGCAAATCGATAGATGATCAGAATCTGGATGTGGTCGGCAGTCGGTCACTTCTCCGACAACGATTTTTTTTAAACCCTCTTCAGGCACGTCAATACCTTCGACTTCGATCCCCGTCACTGACATTTTATCCGCCAGCTCTTTTGGTGTGATCTCAGACAGATCAAGGTATTCATTTAACCATTTGTATGATACTAACATTTATTGTTCCCCCTTGAACTGGCGAATGAAACGCACATCATTTTGATAGAATTGGCGAATGTCGTTCACGCCGTAGCGCAGCATTGCCACTCGATCAGGACCTAAACCAAAAGCAAATCCTGAATATTGGGTTGGATCGATCCCTGACATTTCTAAGACGTTAGGATGCACCATTCCAGCACCGAGGATCTCGATCCAGCCAGTTTGTTTACAAACATTACAACCGGCACCACCGCACTTGAAGCAGCTGACATCGACTTCGACCGATGGTTCTGTGAAAGGGAAATAGCTTGGTCGCAAGCGAATTTGGCGATCTTCACCAAACATTTTTTGCATCATGACTTCTAAGGTTCCTTTTAAGTCACCCATCGTAATATTTTTATCGATCACCAAGCCTTCAATTTGATGGAATTGGTGGCTATGGGTCGCATCATCTGTGTCACGACGGAAAACTTTCCCTGGTGAGATCATCCGCAGCGGCCCTTTAGAAAAATCATGAGTCTCCATTGTTCTCGCTTGCACTGGTGACGTATGGGTCCGAATCAGCACTTCCTCTGAAATATAAAAAGTATCCTGCATGTCTCTGGCTGGATGATCTTTTGGCAGATTCATCCGTTCGAAGTTGTAATGATCTTTTTCCACTTCGTAGCCTTCAACTACTTGGTAGCCCATACCAACAAAGATATCTTCGATTTCTTCCATGATTTGCGTTAGCACATGGCGTGTTCCTCGGTCCATCTTTTTACCAGGCAAAGTCACGTCGATGGATTCTTCAGCAAGGGCCTTTTCCAAGTTTGCTGCTTCGATAGACGATTTTGCTTCTTCGATCGCTTCTGTCAAGATATCACGAATCTCGTTGGCATAGCTCCCCACCTTCGGCCGTTCTTCCGCAGAAAGATCTTTCATCCCCCGTAGAACTTCAGTAATGGGACCTTTTTTCCCAAGCACTTCCACTCGAATCTGATTCAAGTCATTCATGGTTGGACTTTCTTTGATTTTAAGCAATGTCGTTTCCTTCAATGCTTCTAATTTTTCTTGTAAAGACATGTGTTTCCTCCTTCTATACAGTGAATAGTGTAAAAAACGATTTGACTGGAAAAAGTGACGATCTTTTGATAAAAAGACAAAAAAAGACGTCATCCCTAAAAAAAGGAACGACGTCTCGTGTTACCATCCTCATTCGCGGAAAGTTCCGCGCACTCACTTCGGCTAACGACAGCAACACTGCCGACTGATTGTTCTCAGCAAGCTCCAGAAGTGAAATTCATTTTTCGAATACAGGACTTGCTTTCAGTCTGTGACAAGTCTCCCTTTTTCTGATCCAGCCAAATTACTAGTTTCTATCAACGCTTTTTTTACTATTCATTTAAGCCTAGTTTACCTAATTTCCGTTGAGAAATCAACTGCATTCTTCCTCACGTACCCAGGTTTCTGCCCAACGCTTCACACTCATCATACTCTTTTCAAGAGCAATACCTCTTGGCGTCAAGCAGTAAAGATTGTTTTCTTTGCAGACAATTTCTTCCCGCTCTAATTCTTTCAAGCGTTCGACTAACACCCGATCACTCACTTGAGGAATCTTGTTTGCTAACTCAACAAATCTTTGTTTGCCGTCTTCAAGAAGGACATCAATGATCAAGCCGTTCCACTTTTTGCCTAAAATAGAAAAAGCTTTTTCAAATTTAGGACAAAGGGCATAATCCGATTCTACTTTTATCATTCTCCATCACCTCTTTTACCTATTATAGCATATGACTTACGAAATGTAAGAAACTAGGATCGATCAGCTAGAATGCCACGATCATCTTAGGTTTTAACAGCACTAAATAGGTCTGTTTCACTGGTTTGTTCAATGCTTTCTCCAATGCTTGGCAATAGAGTTTTAATTGACCATAATATCGTTCGCGCATTTTCTGTTCAATCTGAGCCTGACTGCCGAACACATCATCTGTTTTAAAGTCATACAAAATGATTTCATCCGCCAATTCAATATAGCCGTCAATAATACCATGGATCAAAAGCGGCGCATCTGGTTCGTCAAACCCTTCAAAGATCGTATCGGCCTCTTTTAGCATCGAAAACGGCTGCTCCCGCTTCACCACATTAGAGAATTGGTTCAGCAGTTCACCTAGTTCAGTTTGATAAAACCACAAAATACTCGATCGGTCAATTTTTTTGGCGATTTCTTCAGAAAAAAATTGCTTTTTCACGAGTTCAGCAATCAGGAGCGCCAAAGTATCTTGTGTTGGCTTCATTCCTAAGGGGATCATTTGCAAAACCGTATGTGTTGCGGTTCCGATACTGCTGGCGAGAGGCTTCGTTTCTTGCAGAAATTTGGGTTTCGCCAATTCATCTTGTACGTAGCGATATTGCTGAGGATTCGTCTTCTCGGAAACCGACCGCCATTCCAACAAAGTGGTCTGTTGATCATCAGGATCGTTATAGAGTCTTTTCAATTCTGAAACAGATTGATAACTAGTCGTTTGGGTCGCTTTTTGATAAGGATAGCGATAGGCTAGGCGTTTCAAAAGATCATCGATATTGCTATCTGGCGCAATCAATCGTTTAGGCTCCTCGACTGGTGCAAGGGTCTCTTGGACTTCTTGCGTGATCGTTTCTTGATTCCACCATGACAGACGAAAATGAGCAGGATGATCGATCGTCCGCTTGCGCTCTGACGCTTCGGAGAATACTGCTTCCATATCTGGATGGCGCATCAGGGTCCGTCCGACCCAATCCATCAAGCTCCCCCGAGCAACAAGGCGCAACGCTGGATCAAGAACCATCTCGGATTGTGTCAAGCCAGATTGCCACGTCTTAAAGGCATCCGCTTGATTTTTATAGGAGCCTACTAAGAAAAGCTTCTGCTCTGCTCGTGTCAATGCTACGTATAATTTTCGCATCTCTTCTGACAAGGCTTTTTTCAAACGAACTTGCTTGATGGCTTGAAACGGCAGTGTTTCAAATTTAAGGTTTTCTGCGGGTTCCACATATTGGATCCCAGCCCCCAGCTGTTCTTCAAAGATATAGCGTTTTTGAAAATCTTGGTAATTAAAGAATTTTGTTGTATCCAATAAGAAGACTACAGGAAATTCCAAACCTTTACTTGCATGGACGGTCATCACACGAACCGCATCTTCTACTGGTGTAGCTAATGGCTCTGCCAAGTCCTTGTTTTTTTCTTGCATCTTTTCGATGAAGCGAATGAATTGGTACAACCCACGGAAACTGCTCTTTTCGTATTTCTCCGCTCTGTGGACCAATGCCGCTAAATTGGCATAGCGCTGCTGACCTGCAGGCAGTCCCACGACATAATCCAAATAGGCAGTATCTTCATAGATTTGCCAAAGTAAGGTCGGGATTGGTAATCGTCGTGCTTCCTCTCGCCATTGTTCCAGTTTTGTTAAAAACCCATCCACCGTTTGCCACAAGGGTGACGCTTCTTGTTGCCCATGGTAATCCAATACTGCATCGTAGTAGTCGCTGGAACGATTCGCCAAACGGATCTCAGCCAATTGATCTTCTGTTAGGCCGACGATTGGCGAACGCAAGACCGCCACAAGCGGGATATCTTGGTACGGGTTATCAATGATCTGCAGCAAAGAAACGACGGTTTGGATCTCCGTTGCCTGAAAATAGTTTTGAGCATCATTGACCGCCATCGGAATCCCAAACTGCTTAAAGACATCCAAAATGACAAGATTGTTTTTACGTGTGGGGGTCAACAAGACGATATCGTTGTAAGTGATTGGTCGATTTGTTTTGGCTTTTTTGTCATAGATCATGAATTTTGATTCAATCAGCTCCTGAATCTTCAAGGCAGTGATCTGCATTTCACCTTCTGTTTTGTCATCAATCAATTGTTCTTCGGATTCATGCTCTTTTTCATATAACAAGAGCTCTGTGGCAAAGGCCTCGCTTTCTGGAAAATCAGGAAAACCGGTAATCAAGGCTGCCGCCTCATCGTAAGGGATTTGTCCAACCCGTTCATCCATCAGTTGTTGAAAAACTAGATTCGTAAAATCCAATACATCGGAACGAGAACGGAAATTTTCTGCTAAGACGATTCTCCGCCCACCATTCTCTGTTTCAAATGCCAAGTATTTTTCGATAAATAGCGTCGGATCTGCTAGTCGAAACGAATAGATCGACTGCTTCACATCCCCCACCATAAACATGTTGCCAGGGTTATGATCGACTTGTCTCACCCAATATAAAATTGCCTCTTGCAGCCGATTGACGTCTTGGTATTCATCGACTAAAACTTCTTCAAAGCGATCACGATAATAGGTCGACGCCTCACTTCCACTGCCATCTCCTTGTAAAATCTGCAAGGTGAAATGTTCCAAATCATTAAAGTCTAAACGGCCTTTTGAAAGCTTTCTTTCTTGAAATGCTTTCATAAATGCTTCGGTCATCGCTGCCATTTTTTCAACGACAGGTGCTGATCGATGAAGCAGCTCCATCATTTCAGCTGGTGGATACGGGAAGGTGGATTTCAATTGCTCGACCAATTTTTTCGCATCATCGCGTAAAGGCTTGATTTCTTGGGACAATTCCTTTTGTTCTGGTTTGCGAAAAGCTGGGTAACGACCAAAACGCAATGTTTGGATCTGCTCATAGAAGCCATCGACATCGTCTGCATCCAGCAGAGCCTTTAAGGTTTCCACCATGCCCAATTCGGTATCGATCAACTGTGCCGCTTTTTCCATCGCTTCATCAGAACGGGCATAGTCTTGCGCCGCCTGCAGCAAATGCGCCGCTGTCTTCAAATTTTCTTGCAAAGTCGGTTTGATTTGCGATTGATACAGGATATTTTCAGCAAAGGTTTCTTTGCCGATATAGTGATCACTTAGATGAGCTAGCCAGTTGACTGGATCTGGATTGGCTCGGGCAAAGTCATAAAGAGACAGGATCAGATCCCCGACGCCTTCATCAGAACGATCACTTGAAAAATTTTCCGTCAAACGAAAGAAGGCTTCATCATTGGCTTCATATTGTTGATCTCTCAGCTGTGTCCAGATTTCTTCTTTCATCAATAAAATTTCGGTTTCATCGGTCATCATGCGGAAATTGGGATCTAAATCGATCAAATAATAAAAACGCCGAATCACAGTTAAACAAAACGCATGCAAGGTAGAAATGTTAGCTGTCGGCAACAGTTGCAGCTGACGAACGAAGTGCTGGCGCTTTTGCTCGTCACTTTCTTGATTGATGGCCTGTTGCAATGCCACTTGAATCCGTTCTTTCATTTCTCGAGCAGCTGCTTCGGTAAAGGTTACGATCAGTAAAGAATCGATCGTCGTTCCTGCTTTTAGCTTTTCGATCACTCGCCGAACCAAAACGGTGGTTTTGCCTGAACCCGCTGAAGCGGAAACGAGGATATTATCCCCTTTATCAAAAATGGCTTGCCATTGGGTATCCGTAAAGGTTTCATTTTGCGGTTTTAAAGGGATCTTACTCATCTTCTTCCTCCCTTAAGCGATGGATAATCTCATCTTTAGATAAGTTTTCTAAACGGTGGTACTCATTTTCTTTCAACAATACATCAAAGTCACAGATGCTGCGAAACGGACAAAATTCACACGCCCGTTTTTTGTCTTTTATTTTATAAGACGGGTTTAAGGCGATTTCACCGCTCAACAGCTTCTCACCGCTTTGCTGCATGTTTTTACGATTGTGTTTTCTTAACAGTTCAAGCTCTTCTTCTGTATAAAACTTGTTTTTCGCCTGCGTTGTTTTTTGATAATTGCCGTTTTTGTCTTTTCGAACAGGAAATATCGGTGAATTTTTGCTGGCTTCAACATCCTCATCTAGCAACGGGAAAACAGCCGGTTCGTCAATAAACAACCCGTCATACTTGAAACGTTTTAAACGTTCTTCTTCACTGGCTTCTTGTCCGTCCAAAAGCGGATTATGCACATGCAGATAATAAGCCCCCGCTGGTCGCACATTTGGCGAACCAACCAGTTGGACAGCATCCGTCAATGCGACATCGAGATAGGTGATCAACTGCATCGCAAGTCCGTAGTATGCTTCAGAAAGGTCAAAATCTCGGCTGCTAGATTTATAGTCAACAACAGAAAGCCATTGTTCTTCTTCCGTTTTCGCCGTATCGACACGATCGATCTTCCCCCGCACATGCAGTTTCCCGCCAGAACTTAATGGTAATTCGATCCCATTGATCCCATTTGAGCCAGCGATCTGTCCGAATAGCACCTCCGTCTTTTCAGGACTAAAATGCATTTTTTGTCCTTGTTTCGCTAATGCCCACGCTACTCGCTGAATCGTCTTGCCTAATTGATATCGAATAAAATTCATCCGAGCAGAGCTCGTCAGTAAGCGATAACGGCTTTCGCCAAAAATTTCCTGCAAAACGACTTCCACAAATTGCACGCGTTGGTCAGCAGTTAACTGGGTCAAGGAAATATTTTCAGCAATCAGGACTTTGACAAAGCGGTCCAAAGCATCATGGAAAAACTCACCGGTCATTGCTGGATTTAAGCCATAAACTTCCCGTTCTTTTAACCGTAATCCGTAGCTGACGAAATACTTGTATTCACACTGATAGAACGTCTCCATCTGAGAAATGGAACTGTAGATCGACGGTCCATATAGTGCCGCAGCTTGTGCTTGAGACAAAGGAATCGGAATATTTTGATGAGTTTGGCTTTCAAATACTTGGGCAGCTAAATTTGTCCATTCCGAACGCAGCAGTGCTTGTTTCAGCTGCTCCCAAACCCTAGGCAAATTCTCTTTGTTTTTTTGCGCTTGCTGACTGAGGTTATTGATTTGATAGATCAGGCCACGGTAACTGCCGACATAGTTTCTTGGATCGCTGACTAGCGTCAATATCCCTCGCTCTTGCAGTGGGACATCCAAACGTTTGACCACTCGATCTAAATAAGGCGACATTTTGATGTTTTGCTGGGTATCAAAATTAACGGCATAGGACAGTGATAAGTGTTCCGTTGCTGAAAGCAAGACAGAGTAAAAAGCAAATGGCTCTTTGACACTGCCTTCCACCACTGTATCTCTAAGGTATTTTTCACCATTGAACAACTGATTGAAATGCTGACGTTCTTCATTCGTCAACAACGTTTTGTTCTCTATTTTTCTTGGCAACGCCGTTTCATTCAATCCCGGTGCAAATGTGATCTTTGCTTGCTTTGGACGTGCCAGATCAAGGCGATTGATGTTGACTTGGTCGATCGCTGTTGGGATCTTCCCGAATGTGACATTTTCTAAGCCAGTCAATAAGACATCCTCAAAGAGCGCAAAATCAAAGGACTCTTCTCCATAGATCGCAGCATATTCATCCAGCAAATCCATCAAGGCTTGCCATGCTTGTTCATGATTACGGGCTTGATCCAACTTCCCTTTCTGGATCGCTTGATCTCGCCAATGCCGCAGTTGTTCTTCAACACCGGCATTCAGTAAAAAGCGATACAGCAGTTCGACCGCATCGCGGTTCGTTCTAGCAGCCGTCAGCCAGTCAAGAGTATCAGCAACATCTTGCTTAAAGGCCCTGCGCAACTGGTTGGTATACGCTGTCAAATCCACTTTATCCGTCTGCTCTTCTTCCGATTGTAAATACTCGATCAGTTCCCAATCTTCGTTTCTCGTCCAACTCGCTCCTTGGAAATCATGAGCCAACGCTTTGTTCTCGGTAATATCCACCAACTTACGAAACTGGTCACGGCCGACGAGCCAATCTGCTTCGGTGCGATAGGCTGCCGGTAAGTAAAGTTCCGTTCTAAGCAGCCGCAAAATATCATTTAAGCGAAAGCCATAGGATTGACAAGCAAAAAAAGCATTCAAAAACTCAACCAATGGGTGTTGCGCCATCATCTGCTCTTCATCGATATAAAAAGGAATCTCAAACTCAGTAAAAATTTTAGGGATATATTGATGATAGATTTCTGGTTCGGCGATCAATAATTGGATCTCCCGGTAACGTAATGCTGGATACCGTTTGTTATCGCTCATCATCCCACGGATCGACGCTGCAATCTGACGGATCTCTTCTTCTGGATTCCCAACTTTCCAAACTGCCAGAAAGTCCTTCACAGAGGACTGTTGCTGATAGCTGACTTGTGACTGGGTATGCCGCCAAAATGTTTCAATTTCATTATACGCCTGTTGCATCGATCCCTTGGCTTCCTCGTCCACCTCTTGGTTGACCGAAAGTTTCTGATCCAAATAAATCGGCACTTGATTTTCTCGGGCAAAACTAATCAATTGATAATAGGTTCGCCCTGCTTCATAAAACAAATTCAACGGTGAAGGCAGCTCTTGTGGATACCCACGATCCAGAAAAAGATCAATAATGACATGACTTTTTTTCATCAACACTTGAATCAGCTGCTGTTCCTGTGTTGAAAAAGCGGAAAATCCACTGATAATAAATAAGGCATGGGAAAGATCTGGCGCTTTGTTCATTGACACTGCGTTAGGCATTGCTTGCTCCACTGGAGAATCATCCAGCAAGGAACCTTCAAGAAAGCGTGTCAACAAGGTGATCGGTTGTTCGACTTGTAATGCACGCTCCAGAAGTTCTTGTTCAAATCGTTGAAATATTTTCGCTAATTCACTGTATTTTTTCTCCTCGTCTTGGGTTGCGCTTGGTGCAGCACCACCTGCCAATAAATCTTCGATCCCCAATCGACTTGTATGCATTTCTTGATAGAACGCCAACAATTGTTGGATAAAACCCGCTTTATTGATCTCACCACGGTATAAGACGAGTTCTTCTTCTAGTTCCAAAAGCAGCTTACGCATGATCATGGAGGCACCATTTTCAGTGATGGCATTTTGAGAAAGCAAGCCGGTTTGTTGCAGATAAAACCAAGCCAAACGGTGAAAACTGTACACTTGCGCGCGAATAGAAGCAAAATCTTCTACGCGATCCTCTCTCAGTAATTGAAGGATCTCGCGTTCTCGTTCAAATTTGTTGTAGTTAGGCACCAAAAAAAATACTTCTTGATGGTCTTTTTCTAACCAGCTTTTTGCATTTTCTATCACTGCTTGATCATGACGACAACGGCCATCGCCAAGGATAAATCGTAAACTCATGAAAGGACTCCTTCTCTCCATCGTCTTTTAAAAAAAACACTAAAAATCAGCGGCACGTTTTTTCAAATGCGTCTTTGTTTTTAAAAGAATCTCCTTAAAAACAAAAAAACGGTCGCAGAATTTCACTCTTTGCCTAGCATACCAAAATCGGCAATTGGCCAGAATACAAATTTTACATCACCCAAAATCGTTGCTTCATCGATCAGACCTAATTGACGACTATCTTTGGAAATTCGGCGGTTATCCCCTAACACTAAAATTTGACCTTCAGGAATGACTTCAACACCAAATAACCCCATATCAAAATCACTGGTCAATGGAAAGCCATCTGTGACAGCTGCTTTGAATTCATCCAAGTAGGGTTCATCATATGCTTGTCCATTGATATAAAGGGTATCGTTTTGATAGGAAACCTGGTCGCCAGGTAAACCGATCACGCGTTTGATATAGTTTTTGCCTGCTTCATCCGGTGCTTCAAACGTTATGATATCGAAACGTTCGATCTCGGTATTTTTCAAAGCAATTACCCGCTCACCATCATGTAATGTGGGGTCCATCGAATCTCCTTTTACGATCACAGGAGTAAAGACATACTGTCTTAATAACAAGAGGAATAAAGTGAAGATCACGACAAATCCTACTGTTTTTAAAAGCTCTTTTACTTGTTGCACGCGTCCCTCACTCCTTGAATATTTTACTATATTTCCCAAGAATCGAACAAACATTCTTATTTTTCTATTCTACCATAAAATGATAGGAGCAGGACATTTCCCCTTTGGTTCTTTACAAAAATTTGGAGAATCAAGAGACTTGCATATGAATTGTCATCCTTTCTGATCCGTGCTAGGGTTTAATAAGAACCCATTATTGAAAGGAAGTGCCAAGATGAACCAACAGTTACCACAAGTACCAACAAAGTTATTGATTAACGGAAAATGGCTTGAAGGAACAAAAGAGTCGGTTTCGGTTACCAATCCTGCCACTAATGAAGAACTCGTAAAAGTCAGTCAAGGAGGGATCGAGGAAACCAAGCAAGCAATCGATGCCGCAGCGATTGCTTTTCCCGAATGGTCAAAACGCTCCCCTCGAGAACGTGCCGATTTGATGAACGTCATTGCTGATTTGATGGAAGAAGAAAGCGATCGTTTAGCAAAAATCATGAGTATGGAACAAGGAAAACCATTAAAAGAAGCGGAGGCAGAAATCCAATCCAACGTTGACAATTTCCGTTGGAATGCAGCTGAAGCGCAACGGGTCTATGGCGAAGTGATTCCAGCCCCTGAACACAATCATTGGCTGGTACGCAAAGAAGCGATCGGGGTTGTTGGCGCGATCACGCCTTGGAACTTTCCTTCTAACATGATTGCAAGAAAAATTGCGCCTGCTATGGCCGTTGGCTGTACCCTTGTTATGAAACCATCTAAAGAAACACCCCTATCAGCATTGGCTTTAGGTGAACTTTTTCAACAAGCGGGCCTTCCTGACGGGGTCGTCAATATCGTCTTAGGAGATTCTTCTGAAATTGGGAAAGAATTGACCGAAAATGAACAAGTCAAAAAAATCACCTTTACTGGCTCCACGAAAGTTGGGATGAAATTATACGAACAAGCTGCACCAACTCTGAAAAAAGTTTCATTGGAGTTAGGTGGTCATGCCCCGTTTCTAGTTTTTGCTGATGCTGATTTAGATTTAGCTGCTGAAAAATTAATTGCAGCAAAATTCCGTAACAACGGTCAGGTCTGTACATCCCCCAATCGAATTTTTGTCGAAGAGTCCGTCAAAGACGCCTTTACCAAAAAATTACTAGCGAAAATGGAATCCGTAACGGTCGGCAATGGTCTGGAAAACCCTACTGTTGGTCCTTTGATCAACCAAGCAGGCGTTGAAAAAGTCATCGAGCAGTTGGAAGATGCAGTAAATAAAGGAGCTAAAGTTTTACTCGGTGGTAAGAAGCTTACTGAAGGTGAATACGAAAAAGGCAACTTCTTCGCACCAACGGTCATCGATGGGATTACTTCTGAGATGGCTATCTACTATGAAGAAACCTTTGGACCCGTGATCCCATTGATCTCATTTACGGATCGACAAGCAGTCATCGCTGCGGCAAATGATACGGAATTTGGACTAGCTTCCTACTTCTTTTCAACGAATTTGCAAACGATCTCGGATGTAGCCCAAAACCTCCAATATGGGATGGTTGGGGTTAATGACATTGCGATCTCAAATCCGGCGGCTCCCTTCGGTGGCGTCAAGCATTCCGGTTTTGGTCGTGAAAACGGCAAATATGGTCCTGAAGAATACGTGACCGTTAAATTCATTGCTATCGATGCCCAATAAGAAAAAGTCAGGTGCGTTTGCCTGACTTTTTGACGTCCCAAGCATTTTCTTTTACTAACATTAAGTAAGAATGTATACTTCACTCTATGACAATAGAAAAGGTGGGAATACGATGACAAAATTTCTTGATACGATCAAACAGCGCCGCTCAATCTATGGGCTAGGTAAAAATGTGGCTCTTTCCGACACTGAAATCGAAGACATTGTGAAAGAAGCAGTGAAAAATAGTCCAACTGCGTTTAACGCACAATCACCAAGAGCCGTGATTTTATTTGGCGAAGCCCACGAAAAATTGTGGACATTAACAGAGGCTGCGTTAGAACCATTGACACCACCCGAAGCGTTTGAAGCGACAAAACAAAAGCTTGCTGGTTTTAAAGCGGGTTACGGAACCGTTCTATTCTTTATTCACACGGATACCGTGAAAAATTTGCAAGAGCAATTTGCTCTATATGCAGAGAACTTTCCCGTTTGGGCAGAACAATCGAATGGGATCGCTCAAGCGAACGCTTGGACCGCTTTAGAAGAAGCTGGATTAGGTGCCAACTTACAGCATTACAACCCTGTCATCGATGACGCTGTTGCAGCTGAATGGTCAATTCCTGAAAATTGGCAACTGCGGGCGCAACTAGTCTTTGGTTCAAAAGAAAGCGAACCGAACGAAAAAGAATTTCTAAGTGACGATGAGCGCTTCCGCGTGTTCCATTAATCAATTTTCGACCTAAAAAAAGACCCTTGATTACGCCTTATGAAGCGACCCCCAAAAGTTAGACCAAAAAATCTAACTTTTGGGGGTCGTTATTTGTATGGCAAAATATCCTTTTGAATTAAAACTAAAAATCGTTAAAGAATATCTTAGTGGCGTGGGCGGATATCGGTATCTTGCCAACAAATACGGTATTTCAAGCAAGTCTCAAGTAAGTAATTGGGTGAATGCCTATCGTGAATACGGAGAGGAAGGTCTATTGAGAAAGCATCAAAATCAGAAATATTCTGTTCAATTTAAGTTAAATGCGCTAGAGTTATATCAAACAAGTGAGATGTCCTATCGAGAAGTTGCTAGCACTTTAGAAATGAACAACCCTGCGCTTATTGCCAATTGGATGCGTAATTTCAGAGAAGCAGGTATTGAGGGGCTCTCAAAAGAGAAAGGGCGACCACTTACTTTGACTAGAAAAAAAGAAAACAAAAAAGAAAATACAACAACTGAAGAACGCGAGCGTATCAAGTCATTAGAAAAGCAAGTCCGATCCCTTCAAATTGAGAATGCCTTTTTAAAAGAGTTGAGGAAGCTGCGAAAACAGGAAGCCCAGCAAAGACGCAAGAATCAATCGCACGAATCATCGCCAGCCTCCGAGGATCATTCAAACTAGTTGAGCTTCTTGAAACATTGAAATTTCCTAAAGCAACCTACATGTATTGGCAGAAACGGTTTGACAGACCAAACCCAGACCAAGAAATTGAAGAAAAAATGCTTGAAATTCGCAAAGAGCATAAAGACTATGGCTGTCTGCGACTAAAAAAAGAATTAGAGAATCAAGGGATTCATGTCAATAAAAAGAAGATTCAACGTCTGATAAAAAAACTAGGTATCGAAGTAAAGTCTTACACTCGAAAATCTCGACGGTACAATTCTTATCGTGGGAAGGTTGGTACTGTCGCCAAAAATCGTATTCATCGTCGGTTTTATACAAATATCTGTCACCAAAAAATTACAACTGATACCACAGAGTTTAAGTATTATGAAGTAGACACCACAGGTGTCGTTCGTCAGAAAAAGCTGTATTTAGATCCTTTCATGGATTTCTACAATAGTGAAATTCTATCTTATCGGATTTCTGAAAAACCAAACGCACTAGCCATAATGGAAGGATTAGAAGAAGCAATCCAGATGACAAATGATTGTCCATTTCGTAGAACCTTCCATTCAGATCAAGGATGGGCCTATCAAATGAATGCTTATAAGAATAAATTGAAGCAGCATAAAATCTTCCAGAGTATGTCTCGTAAAGGGAATTGTTTAGATAACTCACCTATGGAAAACTTCTTTGGTTTATTAAAGCAAGAGATTTTTCATGGAGAAGTCTATCGGAGTTTAGATGAATTGAAAACAAAAATTGACCAATATATCTATTATTACAACCATAAACGCATCAAAAAGAAATTAAATTGGCGAAGTCCGGTTCAGTTTCGAGAAGCTGTAAAAACAGCTGTCTAACAGTTAATCTTATCGTACAAAAAAGGAGTGGATTTCTCCACTCCATAAAAGTCTAACTTTTTGGGGTCACTACATTAAACTGGCAGTAATCGAGGGTCTTTTAGTCCTTTGTTCCTTGATCATGATCGACTAAAATATCGATCGGTGTCCCTTCATTCAAGTGTTCTGACAAGAAAACAACCAATTCTGCTAATGGCTGCTTGAATTTCATCAATGGGCCTCTCATCCCTCTTCGAAAATAGTTCATCTTGATGGGCTGCCCTTCCTTTTCTTGAAATAAAACGACTCGATCGATCTCTTGGTAGAGTACCCCTTTGATACTCATTGGATGGACAATGATTCGATCAAGTGCTAAGCCGCGGCTATCTAAAACAAAGCTCAAAAAGACCAAACCCGAAACGATCCCCCGCACCCGATTATCAAGTGCCTCTTCCATCATCACCATAGATAGGATAATCATTACTGAAAAAATCGTAATGGCGACCTTGCTTAGTTTGCGCTCCACAGCAAGAAATTGAATGTCTTTCCTTACCACGAATAAATAAAGGTATAAAACGATCGTAAAGGCACACATCACTAGCGTTAACCCACTCATAATACTCTCCGTTCTGTTTTCTTTTCCTTATTTTACCAAAAAACCCTCTGATACAAAAGGCTTAGCCTATTTCGTAGGTTTTTTGATATCTATTTTAACAAGAATTCGGTACAATAGGAAAAAAAGGAGGAATTATCATGAATGCATTTTTTGATAAATTACAACGCTATGATTTACTTCGTGCCGTCGTATATATCGTCTTTGGCTTCATCATCTTGATTGCACCACGATCTGTCTTCAACACGATCGTTTATCTTGTTGCCGGGTATATTGCATGTTTAGGGATCATTAGCTTGTATACGAGCTACAAAGAAAAACAAAAGGGCTATCGCAATGTGCAATCCGTCTCTGGTATCTTACTGTTGATTGCGGCAGCTGCGATTTTAGTTTTTGCCAAAGGGTTACTTGCCATCGTGCCATTTTTCTTAGGAATCATGATCACCATCAGCGGTTGCACCCGATTGATGGCAAGCTTTAACCAAAAACGCATTGGTTTACCTTATATCACTAGCTTGATCATCAGTCTATTGATCATTGCTGCAGGGATCATCCTAGTATTGAATCCCTTCGCCACTTGGTTGTTATTCTTCCAAATTTTTGGCGGGATCTTGATTTTCATGGGTGCCTCCGATGCGGTCAACCATTTTCAACGAAAAAGAGCCTAATAAATGAGAATGTTTTAAAATTTCCTACGAATCTAACATCTACATGTAGACTTTTCCCGCTATTCCTTTTAAAATAGGAGATATCAAACAGTCAGTCCATTGACACGCGAGAGGTGCGACATGAAGAAAATCAAGCAAGAAGCAAAACATCCAAACGATGTACCGGTAATTTTTTTGACCGATGCAACTGGCAAAGTCGTACGAAAAATCTCGATCAATGAGTGGCGTGCGCTTAAAGCAACCCCTGACCAGATCGAAGAACTTGATATCAAATTGTATCGTGAAGCAATCAGTTTCTATCTTCAAGAAGACTACGCAAAAGCAAAAGATCTCTTGCATTTCTTGATCAACAAAACAGACTATAGTCATTATGAATACGTGGAACGACTAGCAAATATCTACCGCATCGAAAACCGTCCCGCTAAAGAAAAAGACCTGTTACTGACTGCTTATCATGCAATCAAACCGTTGGATTCCTCTGAAGGGATTTTAAGAAGGATCGAAAATCGATTGCAAAAAATCGATGCCTTTGATTTTCCAACTTCGACACAATTCAGTCATTAAAAAAGCAGCTATCCTTCGATAGCCGCTTTTTTTTATGCATCTGGCAGTTTGCGCAAAAGGCGCAACCCGTTAAACAATACAATCAACGTACTTCCTTCATGGGCAAATACCCCCAGTCCAATATTCATTTTTCCAAATAGATTCAACCCGACTAATAATGCGACGATAAACATGGAGAAGAAAATATTTTGCCAAATGATTCGATCCATTTTCTTCGCTAAGCGATAGGCATACGCGAAGCGTGAAAGATCATTTTTCATGATCACGGCGTCCCCCACTTCGATAGCAACATCTGACCCTTCCCCCATCGCAAAACCGATGTCTGCCTGAACAAGTGCGGGCGCATCATTGATGCCATCCCCCACCATGGCGGTTTGTCCGTAGGCTTCTTGGAGTGCTCGAACCGCTTCCGCTTTGTTCTCAGGTAACACATTAGCCGCCACTTGATCAACGTTTAGCCGCTTTCCGATGGCTTCCCCAGCAGACGCACTATCTCCAGTGATCATAACGGTATGGATCCCTTCATTTTTTAAATAACGAATCACAGAAGCTGCCTGTTCGTTCGGCTCATCCATCAAAGCGATGATTGCGACAACCTCTTCATTGATGGAAAAAATGACCATCGTTTTTCCTTGCGCTTCCAGGTGACGGTACTGTTGCTCCAACGAACCTGTTAACTGGGAGTTTTCGGTTCTTTTTCCTAATCGATAGGTTTTTGTTCCTGAGACGGCTACTAAACCGGAACCAATCTCATTCGTAACCGTCAGCTGTTCGTTTTGCTGCTCTTTATTGTTCTTCTCAAAATAAGTAACGATCGCATCTGCCAATGGATGATTGGCTTGTTTTTCCAGCGAAACGATGATGGAAGCGGCCTCTGCTTGATCGATGGCTTCAGCGAAAATGACATCCGTGACCGTTGGTTTTCCGACGGTCAACGTGCCCGTTTTGTCAAATGCCACCGCTTTGATCTGAGCAAAATTCGTTAAGTAGTTGCTGCCTTTAAAAAGAATCCCTTTTTTCGCTAGATTTGAAATCGCAGATAAACTAGCAGGTACCGCACTTGCCGCTAACGCACAAGGAGACGCTGCAATCATCATCACGATCCCGCGATAAAAACTGGTATACCAATCCCAACCAAGTAGAAACGGTGCTGTTAAGATGAACAAAGGGACTGCAATGAAAACAATGGTTACATAGATTGGTTCGATTTTTTTGATTCGTGTTTCTGTTGGTGACTGATTCGACTGTGCCGCTTCAACGACTGAAAGAATTTTGGCAAAGACCGTTTCCGAGCTGTCTTTTGTGACTTCCATCAAAAATGTTCCATTGCCATTGATGGTACTGCCATAAACTTCGTCTCCCGCTGTTTTTTCTCGCGGTATACTCTCGCCATTGATGGAAGCTTCGTTGATGGCACTCGTGCCAGAAAGAATCACCCCATCTGTTGCTAACTGATCACCAGGCAAAACTTGTAAAATATCCCCTTTTTTTATCTCTGAAGCAGCAATTTTTTTGGCTTTCCCATCTGGGCCCATCAAACGTGCTTCCGTTGGATTCAATTTGAGAAGATTGGTAATTTCACGTCGGCTTTGCCCTTCCGCGTATTCTTCTAAAAAGTGAGCACCAGCAAAAATCAAAATCAGTAAGGCTGCCTCATTAAAATTGCCTATGATCATTGACCCTATCGCTGCTAATAACATCAATAGATGTACATTTGGCGTAAAGCGCCGATTGATTCTTGTGCTTTTTACGGTATCCTCGATCCCTTCCCACGAAATGTGGTAGCCCGCTAATAAAACTGCAGCAAAATAAACCCCGTCTTTTACCCATTGATTCGAAATAAACAGCGCCACTATAAAGAAGATTACCCCCGCGAAGTAAACTTTACGAGGAAACGTCCCATGATCATGGGTATGCGTATGTCCCTTCGTTTTTGTGTGCTCGTGTTGACAAGTATGTTCAGCCATCATCAAAACCTCCTCTATTCCATCGAACATATGAACGATCAATCATGTTTATACCCTGATTATATATGAACAAACAATCATATGTCAACCGAAATAAGTTTTTCTTGTGAAATGTAAGCGTTTATGGTTTTGAGAATGCGGATGGCATGCTAGAATAAAGTTAGGAGAAAAAAGGAGTGTTGGCTATGAGAACATTTACTGGTGGAATTTCACTAAGTCCCCCGTTACAAATGTTAAAAGAAAAATTAATGATCGAACAAGATGAAATCCTTACCTTTTCACCCACGATGGTCTTTATCCCTTTGGCACAACATATTGGTGCCCCTGTCGAACCGACGGTTTCCGTTGGTGAGTACGTCAAGCAAGGGCAAGTGATCGCTGAAGCAGATGCCATTGTGTCTGCGAAAGTCCATGCATCTGTTTCAGGCAAAATCGTCGATATTGTCGATTGGCCAAATCAAAACAATGAAGAAGGAAAAACCATCATCATTGAAAACGATTATGCCTTCGATAATGATTTTTTGTCTACCCCATTCAACTGGCAATCTGCTGCTAACGAAACGATCCTCAAAAAAATCCGTCAAGGCGGTATCGCCGGCAAAGGCGGTGCAACGTTTCCCACCCATGTCAAATTCAGTATTGATGAAAATAAAAAAATCCATACCTTGATCTTAAACGGATCTGAATGTGAGCCCTTTTTGCGCAGTGATGCCTTCTTAATGCAAAAAGAAGCCCAAAAAATCATCCAAGGGGCAAAAATTGCCCAAAAATTGTTAGCTGATCCAAAAATCATCATTGGCATCGAGGATGATAAACCGCTAGCCATTTCAGCGATGCAAGCCGCAAGTGCAGAGGATGACACGATAGAAGTCGTTACTGTCCCAACTGTTTATCCAACCGGTGGTGAAAAGCAGTTAGTAGAGTTATTGACCGATCAGGAGGTACCTTTAGGCGGCTTGACTGCCGATATTGGGATCGTATTGATCAATGTTGCCACCAGCTTTGCCATCGCTGAAGCGGTCTGTTATGACAAACCGCTGATTGAACGCTATACAACCGTAACTGGTGATGTTCAACATCCACGCATCGTCAAAAATCCTTTAGGAACACTCGCAGGAGAGTTGATCGATTTTGCTGGCGGCTTTCAAGGTGCCCCCAGCAAGCTGATTCTTGGCGGTCCCATGATGGGAAAATCCGTCAAAACATTAAAGGTTCCGGTCACCAAAGGCAGCAACGGGATCGTTATTTTTAATGAAGAAACCGATTGGCTCTATGCCGAAAACCCCTGCATTCGCTGCAATAAATGTGTCGAAGCTTGTCCGATGCGCCTGATGCCGATGGAGATCGATCAATTCTATCGAGCAGGCGATTATCAAAAATGTGAAGAATTGCTGGCAGAAGCGTGTATCAATTGTGGTGCTTGCACCTTTGTCTGTCCAGCCAAACGTTCCCTAGCTGCCAATATCACTGCCGCAAAAGGCAAGGTTGCACAGCTGCAGAAGGAGGCGAAGGAAAGTGCCTGATTACTACAAGGATTCCGATAGCGAACGTCTCTTTCAACAACGAAAAAACCAAGAAACACCCCCAAGCCCCCATATTCGCAGCAATGACGAAACAGTCAAAATCATGGGCTGTGTAGTACTAGCCTTACTACCAGCAGTTTTATTCTCTGGCTACCTTTTCGGGCTCAAGGTATATGGGTTGTTTTTCATTGCGCTAGCCACGGCGTTTGCCGCCGACGGAATTTGGTCCTACCTCATCAAACGGCCATTTCGTTTCGATCTAAGCATTGTTGTGACGTCATTGCTTTTAACGATGAATCTTCCATCAACCGCACCTTGGTATTTCCCAGTGATCGGGGTGGCGTTTGCCGTGATCATCGTCAAAGAATTTTTTGGCGGTATCGGCTATAACTTTTTAAATCCAGCCCTTGGTGGTCGCGCCTTGTTGATTGGCTTGTTTTATAACCAGATGTTTTTGATCAGTTGGCCAGATCCACCTTTTGGCAGCATCGCTCCTGATGTCGTTTCGCAAGCTACAGCGAACGATGTCGTTTCCGGTGCTACGCCGTTAGCTGTCATGAAGGCCGGGGACACCTTAAGCGGTTCTGATCTATTGGATGCTTTTTTAGGATTTACCGGGGGACGAATCGGTGAAACCAGTGCCTTACTTTTACTGCTGGGTGGAATTTTTCTGGTTTACAAGAAAATCATCTCCCCTCGTATCCCATTGATTATCTTTGCAACGATCGGGCTCTTTGCTTTTATCCTTGGTCCAGAAGGACTTTTTACTGGCAGTTGGCAAACGGTGATCGGGCATATCATCAGCGGTGGTGCCATGTTGGGTGCGATCTATATGGCGACTGATTATTCTTCGACTCCAGGAACAAAAGCAGGAGAAAATCTTTTTGCCTTAGGCGTGGGGCTTCTCGTTGTCCTCTTCCGTTTCTTTGGTTTCACAAACGAAGGCATGAGCTATGCCATCTTGATCATGAATTGTTTTACTCCACTCATCGATCGCTTCTTACGCCTTCGCATTTTAGGGGAAGGAAAAAAGACCCCGTTCAACCTTAAAATCATGAGCTAAAACGCAAGAAAGGAGCGTTCTCATATGATGATCGCCAATCGACTAGTGGTCTTCCTAGTCATTCTACTCACAAATTACGCCTGCCAAAATTTGGCGCCGACCGTCAAAGAGAAAAAACCGAACGTGACGACGCGGGTGGTTTTCCTCTCAGGGATCATTGCAGTTGCTTACTTGTTGAGCGGTTTAAGTTTTTATCTTTTGCTTCAAAATCGCTTTGTCTATGGCAATCAAGTGGTCACCAATTTGGTAAGTGCTGCCATCATCGCCTTGATTACTGCCAGTTTATGCTTACTGATCGTTCCAGCAAAAAAACGTTTCTTGACGAATGATCTAAAAAAGACGACCCTAGTCAGTGTCATCTTGCTGACGATCGCCACTGTGACCCAATTTCCCTATACCGATTATTTAACCAATTTATTTGTTGCTGTAGGCATGTATTTTCTCTTTTCCTGTGCTTTGTCAGGGGTTCATACACGAAATCAAATTGCCGCAATTCCGCCAATTCTGAAAGGCTTACCTCTGGACATCGTGACACTTTTTCTATTTTATCTGAGCTTTTCCTTTCTCAACGGTGTCTTCTTCAATTATTTATTCTAAACAAAAAGCAAGTCCCGCTTTGGCAGCGGAACTTGCTTATTTCTTGCGGAATATTTCTCTGAAGGAACCGATCAAAAAACCAGTCGAAAAAGCATTTTGTGCTTTTTGTTCTTTTTCAGCAGCGATTTTTTGTCGTGTTCGCAGCCCTTTATTGGCATTTTTGGACTTCTTCCCTTCACGGAGTTCTTTCGAAGCCTTTTGAAACTCTTTTGAGAAACGGTTATACCCAACCACTCCTTTTGCCTCCTTTCTTTTTGCGTGACACATAATAACGAGGATTTTTTATAGGAATTGCCTTTCTGATGCAAATCAGGTAACATAACAGACAGAAAGATGATTTATCCCAGGTTTATCAGAAAGGAAGATCCCATGAACGAAACCCACACTGGATTGTTAGTCAATAGCCGTGTTTTTCAAGAAACGCCAATGATGCTAACAGGTATCCAACTTTTAGAAGACCACAAAATCGTGAATTGCATTATTAAGGATCGCTACTTAGCCAGTTATGTCTTACGCCTTCCTTTAAATAAATACCAATTAGAAGTCGAAGGAAAATGGAACAAGCGGGAACAGTTAGTGATCAAGCATATGAAAATCAAGAATATCGATGAGTTTATTAAAATCGTCGGTACGCCAGAATAACAGGACTCACGAAAAGCAAGTGCAGGCAACTGCCCTTGCTTTTTTTTTTTGAAAAAATCCAGCTGATTTTTTCCCGCGTGTTCCTCCGATGTTTATCGCGACATTCTGGTAAACCGGTCGATCAAGGCTTTTTGCTCCTCTTTGATACCGATCGCCAACGGTTTGATCATTAATTTGACAGTGGTGGAAGGTGTCTGAATCTGGACTTTTTTATTTACCACACCGCCTAGTTGTAATTTTGTGATCTCATGGATCATAATTGTCTGCATCCCTTTTTCGTGAAATTGCAGATCTAACTGAATCAAGTGGATTTTTTCTTCGTCAACCACCACGATAAAATACTTTGGTGTTGGCAGGGCAATCATTTTGGCTTCCTCGGCATAACCAGCCAGTTTTCCATGGAACTTCGCACGGTAGCTTTCTAAATCATCTTTTTTCACGATCCATTTCATCAAAAGCCACATCCTTCCTTAGATACCTTAAGGATACCTGCAGAAACCGCTTTTGCACAACAATATGCCTGCTTGTTTCCTCACATAACCCCTTTCACCTCATTTGATCGTCAAAGACTTTTTCCTCTAGTCATGGACGTTTTGCCAGACACTAGTTAACTCAACAAAAAAAGCGAAGCGCTTAGTGCCCTTCGCTGTTGTTCTTTGGATAGTAGTGTTGGAAAAGCCGCAGAAAGATCGGTGCTAGTAACAGATAAAAAATGCCATTGCCTATTGCGTGGAGGGCATCAAAGCTCAATCCTTGAAAATAATAAGCCCAAAAGCTAGGAAACCCATAAAGTTTGACACTGATCCAAGATATCACAAAGCCATAAGCAAACCCTGCAAATACACTGTAGCTGACTTGTAAAAGCAACCGTTTCATAAACAGCTTGCTTTTTGACAACAGATACATCCCCAAAATAATGATTGCATAGCTAACTAATTGAGCAATCGTCCATATTCCCATTCCCATGTAAAAATTGGTAATCAGCATCGAGAGCAGACAAACGATCAATCCACGACTAAGACCTAAATGGATGGTTACTAATAAAAAGATCACCGTCATTGGTTGAACATTGGGTAAGGGTTGAAAAAGTGACCTGCCGACGACGGCCGCTGCCACAAGCAACCCTAAATAAGCAATTTCTTTTCCAGCAAATGCAAGTGGTTTATTCGAATTTTTCATAGGTGAAAACCACTTTATCGTTGTTTCCTAAAAAGGTATCATCTGCCCCAGTTGTAATCATTTCATCATTGATCGTATATGTCCAATAATAGCCAGCTTTTTCATCTTGCGCTAAACCGTCAATGCTGGTGATCATCCCTTGATTTTCTTCCAAGTCAAAGTTCTCTTTCATGATAGTCATCAAAGAAACCCCTTCTTTAAAAGTGACCGTTTTGGTTTCGATCTCCTGGTCTTGCTCTTCACTTTTATTATTGAAGCTGATTTGGGCAGTGCGCTCTTCGGCGTTTTGTTGGACTGACGAAGATTCACTGGAGGAGTTTCCCGCATCCATCGATGGTTTGGCACAGCCGGCAAAAACCAGACTTAGTAAAAAAATATAACTAAAAACAACTGTTTTCTTCATAATAATGGCTCCTTTGATTTTTTTTACAACACCTTATTCTACTAAAAATTAATAAAAAAGGCGAAATTTTTTTGCTCCTCTCTATAGAAAGCATTGTAAAACCATGAGACTATGGGTATACTAGCTTCAATCATTCGTAAGAAGAAATGAAGGAGTGTTGGAAAGATGGATAGAAAAAAAGCGTCCTGTACCACTTTACTAGTAGGAAAAAAAGCATCGATCGACGGCTCGACCATGATTGCCCGCAATGAAGATTCTGGAAGCGGTTCGGAACCGCAAAAATTCGTCGTCATCACTCCAGAACGGCAAGGAAACGAATTTTACGCCGTTTTAAGCGACTGTCGAATCAGTTTGCCAGCAAAATCATTACGCTATACTTCAACCCCTGAAGCAGATGAATCGCAAGGAGTTTGGGCAGCTTCAGGAATCAATGAAGAAAATATCGCCATGACTGCAACAGAAACGATCACAACCAATTCACGCGTTTTGGCTATTGATCCATATGTGGAAGATGGTATCGGGGAAGCTGATTTCGTCAGTATCGTACTGCCTTACATCCATTCCGCTAAAGAAGGTGTTTTACGCTTAGGGGAACTCTTAGAAACCTATGGGACCTATGAAGCCAACGGGATCGCTTTTTCTGATGCCGAGGAAATCTGGTATATGGAAACCATCGGTGGACATCACTGGGCAGCTGTTCGCATACCAGATGATGCCTATGTCGTGGCACCAAATCGCTTAAACATTGATCACTTCGATTTCGCCTCAGAAATGACGTTGTGTTCGCAGGATCTCGAACAGTTGATTGAAGACTATCAATTAAATCCTGATTTTGAAGGCATTAATCTACGCCATATTTTTGGCAGCTCCTCAGAAAAAGATACCCGTTACAATAACCCGCGGGCATGGTACATTCAAAAACACTTTAGCGGAACAGCCGCTGAACCGATCGATCAAGAGCTCCCGTTTGTATGCTACCCAAAACAAAAGCTATCCGTGGAAGATGTAAAATGGGCATTGAGCTCCCACTTCCAAAATACGCCATTTGACCCTTACGGTACAGGGAGCGAGACACAAAAAACACAATTCCGATCGATTGCTCTCAATCGCAACCAGCAAGTCCATATTTTACAGATCCGCAACCACGTGCCCGCAGCAATCGCTGGCATTCATTGGCTTGCCTTTGGCCCCAATACCTTCAATGGCGTTGTGCCCTTTTATGCAGCTATCACTAAGACCCCACTTGGCTATTGTGATACGACAAAGACCTACGATCCATCAAATAGCTATTGGTTAGGACGCACCTTGGCGTTGATTGGAGACAGCGACTACGATCGCTATAGTGATCTTGCCAACCGTTTTGAAATGGAAACGATGGCGGCTTGTCGCCGCATCCAACAAGAAACTGATCGTAAAGCTTCCTCTGACAAGCAGCCTACTCGTCTGCTTGAAGAAGCCAACGCTGAGATGGCCGAACTGTATTTAAAAAATGCAACAACGTTACTAGGAAAAATGGTGGAGTCTGGCAGTAATAAAATGGCCTTGCGTTTTTCTTTAGCCGATTAGTCAATCGCTGAAAATAAAAGGATTAACAAAAACTTTACATGGAATTGCAGCAATCTAAACATTGCTCTCCTATACTAAAGATACCAATTCGTTTTCTTTTTCCTTGCTGGTACAAATCAAGCAATTGATTTGTACTAGTCCCCCTATTGAAGATCAATTGGTAAAAACCGTTGGGAGGAATGAACATGACTACAAGCATTTATCGGACTGTCACCAACGAAATTGTTAAAGGTGAGATCATCAAGAGCAAGAGTCAGCAAGATATGCTGATCATTCAAGACAAAGAAGGTTATTTCCATGTCGTTGAACCAATCCCCGTTACTACTGCAATGGCTCCCCGCACGACGAAAGACTAAAAAACCACTGGCGATCAGAAAGAATACAGGATCTTTCTGATCGCTCAGTGGGTTCTTTTTTATGTCAAACTCAATGTGAATCGCTTCAAGCCATCAATGAGTTTTTCTCGCGAACAGCCAATATTTAGGCGCAAAAAATTTCTCCCCTCTTTCCCATAGATCTCTCCTGACATAATCGCGACTTTCCCCTTTCGAATCATTCGTTGCTGCAATTCTACCATCGACTTTTTTCAGTTGGGCTAAGAAACTAAAAAGGCTGACTACATTCATTGGCCCTATCCTATGATAAATTGAAGAATTTCCACATCACATTGTTTCTTCAGCGATTTTCTCTCTACGATTCTTTTTACTTCTTTATCGACCTTTATCAAAGCAAACACCCAAGTTGAAGAAACTTGCCATCCTGCAAAAAAGGACTCACCCTATGAGGGGTGAGCCATCTTAGTTATTTTCTCTGCATCGGTCATCTGTAGACAGTCACTTCTGTAAACTCTTGCCCGTTGCCGTAATCATTTTCTTTCGTATGATGCTTTCCACCAATTCGTTGTTTGCAACTGACAAGTTTATTTTCGACATATTCCACTGTATTGGCGGCGAACATTACTACATTTGCTAGACCTTTGATCAAGGGATCATTTGATTCCATCCTCTATTCCCCCATTTCCTTCACGTGTAAGTTGTTACTGACACTTCCTTATCAATAAATATAGACGAGGTACCTTAAATCAAACTAAAAGAGGACGAACACTACGAAAAGCAAAGCAGACTAGTTTCCCTTTCTGGTAAAATATGGTACATGTAGTAGGAAAGGATGATCAATCTCATGATAAAAACCTTAGTGGTGGCTAGCCACCCGGATTTCCGCAACTCACTTTCCCAACGTTTTTTCAGTGAAAGTGCCAAACTTCCTAATGTCACCATTCATTTTCTTGATGATCTTTCTGACTTTTCTCTTGCCGATGAACAGGCGCTGCTGCAAAACTGTGACCGTTTGGTTTTACAATTCCCCTTATATTGGTACAGTGTTCCAGCAAAAATGAAAGCTTGGATCGATACAGTTTGGGAAAATTGTGCGCCTGCATTGGTGGGAAAAGAAATCAGTTTTGCCGTTTCTACTGGTGTTGCTGCCAAAGAATTTCAGTTAGGTGGTCGAGAAAATACGACCTTTAACGAAATTTTGCATCCACTCGTACTGATGGCAAAAAAACACCAAATGACCGTGTTACCCATCGTTGTCCTTGACCAACTGATGTATAAAACGGAAAAAGAAAAGCGTGCCTTTGTCATTGCCTATCAGCAATTATTATCGATGCCCGCTCCCTTTACGTTTGATCAAAAGCAACAATGGTTTGCTGAGAAGCTGGCGCATTTGGTTTCTGAAAAACCACAGCTTTCTCCTTTGCTATCCCTGTTGCAGGAAAACCATGAAACATTGATCGAATTAGAAGATGCTTTAGCTGAATTGGAGGTGCTTTGATGGGTCATGATTGGCTAACACCGCTGATAGAACAATCCATTCAAGAAACCATTGATTACCACGAAAAAGCATTTTTGCAAGAGCTGGGACAGTTGTTGCAGCAGCAAGAATCCCGCATCGAATTGAAACAAGGAGAACTTGATGGGAAGTTGTGGAACCCTAGTGAATGGTAAGAAATAATTTTCAACGCAAGAAAAAGCTTTGGTCCCACCCAGCCTTAAAAATACTGGGTGTTGCCAAAGCTTTTTTAGGTGGTTTCTATTACATAATCACAATGAATCGCTTTTATTCTTTGTGGCAGCGATATACGGTGCTTGCAATTGCTTCGTGATTGAACCCAATACGCCAGTGCCAACTGGTTTCCCATCAATGGCAACGATCGGAACGATTTCCCAAACCGAGTTGGTCAAGAAACACTCTTGCGTGTTGCGTAGTGCCTCAATCGGGACGGGTTCTTCTCGATAGGGAATTTCTAATTGCCGACACAACTGAAGCACCTTCATTTTCGTGATCCCCGGTAACACCAAGCGCCCGTCCGGATGAGTACAGACGATTCCATCAATGACAAACCAGAGATTGGATGCAGATGCTTCTGTAAAAAAGCCATCTCGTTGCAGTAACGCATCATCGAAACCAGCTTCGATCGCTTGATCCAGCGCCAAAAGGTTCCCTAACAAACTCAATGATTTGATATCACAATGCAACCAGCGTTCATCAGGAAGGATGGTTGCCGAAAGCCCTGCTTGCTGCATTTCATCTGGTCGTTCAAAGGGGATCACATTTGCCGTCACCACCCCTTTGACCGATCCAGCTGGTGGAAACTCGTGATTTCTCGGAGAAGCGATTACTCGGGTGATCTGAAGATAGATTTCTCCTTCTGTGATTCCTTCAGTCTTTATGAGTAACTTTAGATTTTCAGTCAATTGGGGAATCGAATAGGGTAACGTTAGCTTAATTTTTTGTGCACTGCTTTCCAATCGAGCCATATGCTCCGCTAACATAAAACAGTGGCCATTATATATTCGGATAACTTCATAGATCCCATCACCATACTGATAGCCACGGTCTTCGATATCAATTCTCACTGCCTCTCGATCAACGATCTGATCATTCCACAAAACCTTCATTTCCTCACTCCTATCGTCGTTTTCGTTTCAATCAGTATAGCATGAGTCTTTGTACCGTGCTATGTGTCATCTAAAACAAAAAACTTGCTGATGAAGATTTCTTCAACAGCAAGTTTTATTGTTACAATGACTCCTTATCGATCACAGAACGTTCTAGTTTGCGTTCCTGGAAAAAACGGAGTAGCGTGCCAGACATCGCCATAATGATCGAATACACTGGAAGTGCAACGATCATACCAACAAATCCCAGCAAGTTGCCGGCGATCAATAATAAGAACACCGCAATAATCGGATGGATATGCAACACTTTATTCATTACTAGAGGTGAAACTAGATACGATTCACCCAATTGAATGATCGTGATGCCCACTACCAATAAAATGGCGGTACGGATATCTAAACTTAAAGCAAATAGAAATGCGGGTGCCGCTCCGATAAATGGTCCGAAGTATGGGATGATATCCAAGACACCGCAAATCAGGCCTAAAAGCAACGCATTCTGCAAACCTAGCAAAGAAAAAATCAAATAACTGGAAACGGCAACGTACGAACATACAAGCAATTTCCCGCCAATATAAGCAGATGCTGCTTGGTGGAAATCACTGCATAATTGACGCATCAAACCTTGGTACTTTTTCGGTGTTTTGTTTGCTAAAAAGTCTGGCACTTTCTCACCGTCTTTAAACATATAGACTAAGAGCAGTGGGATCGTAAACAAAACGATCGCTGAGTGAGAAACGATGGAGATCAAACTCGTCAGACTATTCGTTGCCCCTGTAATAAACTGCAAAGCGAAATTACTCGCTTGCGAAATATCGATCGAATCAATGAAAGGACCGAAAAGTTCCTCCAAATAGGAATGATCGATGTTATCGATCACTAAATTGATGATAACGGGTATTTGATTGATAAAGCGTCCCATCTCATAGGCTAATGCGGGTCCAATCACCTGAATGATCAAATAAGCTGCAAAAACGATCAACAACAGTGTCGCATACAGCGCGATGCTTTTCTTTTTCGTCCTTCTTTTTACCCAATTAAAGAAAGGCAAAAAGATATAAAAAATAAAAATTGATATCAGTACAGGTAAAAAGACACTAGAAAAGATTGCTTCTAATGGTCGAAAAACAAACAGTATATTTGAATAGATCCAGACGGCGATCCCTAAAAGGCAGACGATCACCAGACCTGCAAAAATTTTTGATTTTTTAAGAAACTCCAATAATTGATCCTCCTGATTCTAGAAAATACGTTCACTTCTTTCAGTTTATCATAATTTTTTAAGCGAATGATCCTTTTGCGAATATTTTTTCAAAAATCCACGTTTTTCACAGGAAACTTTTGATTAATTTAATTATTTTACCCATAAAACCCTTCTGCAAAATCAATTTTGATGAGCAGAAAAAGGAACCGAGAGTTGCAAGTGTTTGATACAGTAAGCTGCCACACCGAGCTGGAGTAAACCTAACATTAAGAAAATCAGATGCAAAACATTCCCGCCCCTTAATAAAATCACTTGAACAATGATCCAGATAACTAAACAGATGCCTAAAAGCAATTCGCCATGATACCCTTGGTTGCGCCACAATCGGATAGCTGCCAATAAATTGCCCAGTCCTAACACAATTAGCAAAAACACCCCGGGAATCAAAAATGTTGTAAATGGCGTTCCTTGGAGCATGGACGATTCCAATCCAGCAAATGACTGTCCTTTCCTTAATGGCTCAATACTCATAAACGCCAGTATGCTTCCTCCACATGCGCCAACACCAATCACTAAACTTAACACAAATAACGCAAATCGCAGCTTCATTTCTCCCACTCCTTCATCAAACATAAAACCGTTAATAAATTGACCATTTTCAACTAGCGATCGGATTCCTGGCTGTCTACTCGTTTTTAGGTGAATAAATAAATGCTGCAATTTGCTGCGTTTCTACAGAGGAAAAGCCGCAAGACTCATAAAATCGGCGCGTTTTCTCTGTGTTGTCCGTGATCAAAACCTTTTGTCGAATCGATGGATAATTCGCCAGCATTTTTTTGAGCAATCGCTGGCCAATTTTTTTACGTTGGAACGCTGGCGCTACTAACAGATCTTGAATATAAAGAATGGTTTGTCCATCGGTTATACATCGAATAAGTCCGACTAGCTGCTCTTCAACATAGGCAGTGATCACCTGCGACTGAGCTAGGCCATTTAATAGTCGCTCTGGCTCTTTCGTATAGGCGAACCAGCCAAAACATTTATACAAAGCGAGTATCTGATATGAATCCGCTGGTAATTGATCTTTAAAGATGATAGTCATTCTTTTCCCCCTTGTAACTTTTAACCAAACGATGCAGCAACAAATAAAGAGTTAACAGTCCTTCTCCGAACAGGCTCTTGCTACCCTTCAAGCCGAATTGCTTTGCTTGACTAAAGAGTATCCTGAGGAAAAGCAGCTGTCAACTCTAATCACGATTTACTAGAGGAACAAAGAGGAAGTGGTGTTATTACTAATTAAACCCAAGGCTTACTTAATCAAGCATTAATTCGCTTTTTAAACGCTGACTCGTCGCTTGTTGTTCTTCAGGCGACACTTCTTGATAAGAGATACCGTATTCACCTCTAAAGCCATCGCCAGTGAACCCAGTACCCGCCATTTGGTAAGATTCGACAGTAACGAGTGCCGATTGATATTGGGTGAATAGTTGACTCATCTGAGAAAACGTTAAATCTGTTTCACCATTTTCCCCAATAATCGTTAACAGATCCTGAATCCGCATCACGCTTGATAGAGAAACTAATTCATTGGCCAAAATCTCTGTCACTTCTCGCTGACGACGTTGGCGTCCATAGTCACCTTCAGGGTCTTCTTTGCGCATACGGGTATATTGAAGTGCTTCCCAGCCATCCAAATCAAGGATACCTTCTTCAAAATAGATATCCTCAGCAGTAAATGCAAAATCGTTTTCAACGGTAATACCGCCAATCGCATCAACTAGATCTGCCATACCATCCATATTTAAAGAAAAATAATGATGAATCGGAACATTAAGGTATTGTTCCACTGTTTCAATCATCATCTTTGCTCCGCCAAAGGAATGTGCGTGGTTGATTTTATCTTCATATCCTTGACCAACAATTTCAACATACGCATCCCTGGGAATACTCGTAAGTGTCGTTTTTTTCGTAACTGGATTCAACGTTGCAATCATGATCGTATTGGCACGATAATCTGTTTGCCGGCGAGCATCATTGGCAATTCCTAGCAAAAGCAGACTTAAAGGCTCTGTGTTTTCTATCACCTCTGCTTCTTGTCTTCCTTCTATCGGCCGATGAATCGAGTGCGCAACATTTTCAACTTGAAAATATACTTTGATTCCGTACGCAGTCCCCGATGCCACAACCACTGTAAGCAAAGCCAAAAATACAATAATTATTTTTTTTACCAAACTCAATTTATTCCCCCCTAAGCACCCTTTTTTTTATTGAAAAAACTATTGAACACGTAATCGAGCTGATTCCACTTGCCAATAAGATACTCGCTAACAAGTCACTAGGATAGTGAACCCCAAATAGCAGGCGGCTCATCATAATAAGCAGTAAATAAACCAATCCCAAAAACATAGCTATTTTTTGGCTAATAGGTCGTTTGCCTCTTTTGCCAGAAGCTATTTGTGCGAAGAAAAAGAGGAGAGAAATAATTAGCGTGGTCGCTAATAGTGTATGCCCACTTGGAAAACTGGCGGACGCCCGTTCCATACTGTCAGCAAACTCCGGTCTTGGGCGATCAACGAATTTCTTGATCACTTGGCCAACACCACTGATTATGATCATATTTCCCATCAACCAAAAACTCTCGATCCGTTTCTTCCGAAGAAACAAAATTGCTGCCAATAGAAAATGAATAGCCGCTATCGGGACGATCGTTGCCGTGCTAGCAAGCGGAACAAAAATCGCTTCTACTGTAGCCGTCCGCCATTGAGGCACGTGGGAAAACAGGTTATCAAGCGTTTGGAACCACTGCGGCTCTAGTGCTACAAGGAAAAACAACCATGCGAAACAGCTACAAAGCAGTCCACCTATCACCCCTTGTTTTGCTGTCTTGCTCATGTTAATCCCCTACTTTCTTTTAATGCGTACGATCGTTTCTTCGCTTTAGTCGGGAATTTTTCTAACCCGAAAATAATTCCCATCGCAATACTGATCGCAATCAACGAGGTTCCTCCTTGGCTTAAAAATGGCAGAGGAATTCCCGTTAATGGCAGCAACCCAATCGCCGCGCCGATATTTTCAAAGATCTGAAAGACTAAGCCAAAAACGTACGTGATGGCGATATAGACCGACGCCTTGTTATTCGTTTTTAACGCAGCGAAAATGATTTGATAGATGAGATAAAAATACAAGAAGATCACTAAAGTACTTCCTAAAAAGCCATAGGTTTCACCAATAACTGTAAAAATCATATCTGATTCACGAACCGGCACGTACACTGTTGTATGGGTGTCAGGTGCTCCCAATAAGCCTCCTGAGCCAATCGCCCACATACTGCGAACTTGTTGGAACGCGATAGAGTCTTGATACGCTAGGGGATCTGCCCATGCTCGCACCCGGTCTAATTGATACTGCGAGAAATGAAGTCGAAACAAGACACGATTGCCCCATTCCGTAAACACGAGCAGCAATAAAATAGCGCCAAGGGCTGCAATCAAACCGATCACTACGGTCAAAATTTTCCAATGAACACCAGAGATAATAAATAAAGCCACTAACATCACGATAAACACTAAACTCGTACCAAAGTCCCGTTGCATAAACATCAATAGAAATGTCGGTATACTATAAAGCAAGATCTTAGTGACATAGATCAAATCGGATTTAATGGTCCGTTCGGCTTTTCGTTTTTCATACACTAAGGTGAGATAGACCATAAAAAGCATAAAGGCCACTTTCATAAACTCTGAGGGCTGAATGGTAAAGTCGCCGATTCTGATCCAGCGTTTGGTAGAAGTCTGCTCAAACATCGTTTGATCGTAGAACCAATGAAGAGAAGCCATCAAACCTAGCGCCAATACATACAAAAGACCCGAAAAGCGTAAGAGCAGATTGGTTGGGATCAAACTTGTAACGAAGAGCGCGATGGCGGATAGAACACAAAAAACGATCTGTCGAAAAACGATTCCAGAAGGATCATTGCCATCCATTATAGAAGCTTGATGCTGGACCCAAATGCTTAGCAAAAAAAGTAGAAAAACGGGCAGCAGCAAGGCATAGTTTGCATCATGTCGTTTGAGGAACTTCATTTCGTTTGCCCTCCTCTCGCTCTAATTTCAGGCACATACTAAAGGCAAATGAAAGAATAAAGTAACTGGAGCCACCATAGCTGATGAATGGTAACGGTACCCCCGTCATCGGCATCAACCCTAAAATACTGGCTATATTGATACTTGTTTGCAACAAAAGTAATGTACTTGTTCCTAGCAATATCAATCCAATCTGAGGGTTTTCAATAGCTGCGGAACGAATAAATAAACGTAAGATGATTACGAATAATAAGCCAATAACAAAAATCCCGAAAAGCAAGCCAAGCTCTTCTACTAAAACGGAAAAAATAAAATCGGTTTCCGCAACTGGTAAGAAGCCTTTTTTCGTAATACTGTTTCCTAAACCGAGACCAGTAAGCCCTCCATTAAATAAAGCATAGTAAGAATGGATCATTTGGAACCCCTGATTGTAAGGGTCGGAGAATGGATCGCCTACTAAGCGAATTCGGTTATATACGTGCATAAACATGTGGGGCAATAAATCATTGTCACCTAAAAACATGATCAACAGGGCAACCAGGAATAGACTGATCACTAAGCCACCAAATAAAAGAGCCGTCAGCTTCACAGGGACTTGTACCGTAGTTATCATGACAAATGCTAAAAAGAGTAAAATCATCACACCGGCTACTTTCGGTTGAATCAGGATCAACACACAGCACAAAAACAAAACGAAAAGCGGACGTTTCATTTCCTGCAAGGTGGTTTTTGCTGTTTGAAAGTAATGAGCAAGGTACAAGACCATCCCTACATTCACGATCTCTGAAGGTTGAAATTGAATCCCTGCGATCGAGACCCAGCGTTGTGCCCCATTAACAGAGACACCGAAAAAGGGCAAACGAGCTAAGAGCAAGGTAAAGATCCCAAATGCTAGCAGACCGATCGCTAAGTATTTGCTAAGTAAAATCTCTCTTCGCGTCCGCTGAATAATGAATAAAAGAACCCAGCTAAGTAACAAAAAGACCAATTGACGGATAAACAGCGACGCTGGTGGTTGATCTCTCGTTAATAAACGGTATGAACTTGCACTATAAATCATTAAAAGACCGATAAGGCTCAATAGCAAATAAGCTATGATCAGCAGCCAATCGATCTTCTTTTTTTCTATCATTGCTTCCACTCCTCTTGCCTTGGAGTAGGTGTTCAGACGGTACCAGTTATTTTGCTCTATGAGCTTCGTCATCCATCAGAAAGAAAAGCAAAAAAGTCTCACTTCTCTTAGGACGTCAGACTTTAGCAGCAATCTCATCGTCCGAGTTTTAGCACTATACAACGTAAAGAAAGTCATTTGCTCTCTTAGCTATTTTATGAAAAGCCTTAATCCGACAATTCCTGTTTTACACATTGGCGTCTTTCGACGTTTCTGCGCAATAGCTTGTGTTTGTATAGGAGCCTCACCTAACAAGGTTATATGTTATTTTTCAATCCAATATGAATGGTACCCTTCCTCGAATAAAGATACAACCAATTCTCTGTTATTTTTATTTTTCTTTAACTTTTCTTAAAGAATTTAGATATTTCGAATATTTTCTGCTCTATAAAGAAAAAACAACCAAAATAATCATCCAAACAAAAGAACGGCATCGATAAAGGATGTTATTAAAAAAACGAACATTTAAAAAAAGCAGTCCTTTTTCTAGGTGCTGAAAAAGGACTGCTTGCTTGATTTTGGTCTATTGATTGAAAGTTTTCTTGATCTATCAATCCACTGGTCGATTGGTTTGCCGTTCTTGCGCTGCTTTTCGTAACTGCTTCTGCGCTTTTTTTGATCCCCGTTCAATATCTCGAGTAAACTTGCGCTGCGCAAACTCAACGAATAGCTGATCAAGATCATAACCAGCGGGATAGAGCACCTCTCGCTTTGTGAGGAGTTGCAAGCGACGTGCGGCAACGACAAAAAATTGTTTCTCAATTGAAATTTTCGCTTGTCCTTGTTCCAAATACTCATAAAAAAGCCCGCGCTGGTTATGTTCTGTTGAAAAGACCAAGTCTCCTTTTTGAAAAATAAGATCTATCTTGGCTTCTTGTTGAGGGGTTTGTTTCTTCCCCTTTTCAAAAGGCTGCTTCTCAAAAGAATAGGTTTTATGCTTTAAATATTCCTTTGCCGTTTGGACTACGTCAACGGGAATCGCCATCTTCTCGGCAATCCAAAACGCATTACTATCACCGACTGCATTCGTCAGCAAGCGATATTTTGGTGTCAAGGTTTTGGCATCAAAAGCCATTGCCGCTGTTTCGAAATCTTGATGATCGACGGCAAACTGCTTGATTTCACCATAATGCGTTGTTGCGATCATTAAAGCTCCTGAGCGATAGATGGATTCCATGATGGCGATCGCCAAAGCAGCCCCTTCATTGGGCTCGGTGCCGCTGCCGATTTCGTCCAATAAAACAATACTGTGTCGGGTAGCATTCTTCATAATCTGAGCAATGTTCGACATATGTCCAGAGAAGGTACTTAAAGAATTTTCCAAACTTTGTTGATCGCCAATATCCATCCAAAGACTTTTTAAAAACGGAACAATGCTTTTGCCATTGTGTGCTGGAAATAAGCCATAATGAGCCATTGCGCAAACAAGCCCAACGGTTTTTAAGACGACGGTCTTTCCTCCAGCATTGGGCCCCGTGATGACCATACAGCGGTTTTCTTCTCCAAGTTTTAAAGAAAGAGGAACCGCATCACGCCCCAGCAAAGGATGGCGGACTTGATCAAGAAGCAAGACTTCTTCCTCAGTCATAGTTATCGGTTGCCCATTGATTTCCCGACAATATTTTCCCCGAGCAAAAATAATATCCAGCACAACTAAAATGTCAAGACAGGCAAACACGGCATTCATTTGTTCGGCGATCGCCCCTGTCAACTCTGACAACACTTGGTATTGAGCGGCTGTTTCTTCTGCTTGCGCCAAGATCAATCGATCATTTAAACGGGCAGCTGCCTCCGGTTCAATAAAGACAGTCGCTCGTTTATTGGAACGTTCAATGATCGTTCCTTTGAATTGCTGTTGGAATTCAGCACGCACGGGTAATGTATATCGGTCGTTCTTTTTGATGACACGATTTTCTTGTAAATAGCGACTTTCCTTAAAAAACTTTGCAAAAACTTTTTTCAGATCAGCTTCATATTTTTCGATCGTACCGCGAATTTTCCGCAATTCTCGACTGGCATTACTATCAACCTGACCATTGCGAATCTTTTGGAAAATCATTTCGGCGATTTCAGAAAAGTCTTCTAAACCTTGCGCATATTGATGTAATTTTGGGGCGATCGATTGATTCTTTTCGAACAATTGACGGATGATTCGAAAAGACCGTAAAAAGTCTCCATATTCAATAAGCTCCTGTGGTTCTAAAACAAACCCTTTTTCAATTTTCTCCGTATGGTGTAAGACATGCTGCAGCCCCATGAAAGGGACTTGACGACCGGCGGCTAATAGCGCCATCGCTTCAGTGGTCTCTGTCACTCGTTTTTGCGCAGAGTGGATCGTCGCTGCTGGTTTTTCATTCGCAAAGCGCGCTTTGCCGTAATCACTGATTATTTTTTTACTTACTTGTTCTTTGATTTGTTCAAATTCAGTTGCTTTTGGTATATTCATGAGTAATCCTTTCTTGTGCCTGAGGATCCCGGTAACATCCCCGTCCAAAAAAGTGTACAAAAAAAGCGACAGTCTCCCATCACCTGATTCATCAATAACGATTTTTATCGGTATCTACAGGCACAACAAATAAACAGTCTGTTTTTGCTTATTTGTTTTAATTGGCTGGTTAGATACCTACGACACTCATCAATATACCTCTTTCTTTTTTGAACGAGTTTTTTTCATTGTAATATAGAAGCTGTCCGTCTGTCAACTGCACCCAAACTGCCCTTACAAAAAGAAAAAACGCTCAGCAGCTCCTAGAAGCCCCTGAGACGTTTTTAGATTTTAAATGATGCAGATGCTTACGAGCGAATCAGGTGATCAAAGGCACCTAATGCCGCAGTGGCACCTGAACCCATTGAAGTGATGATCTGTTTGTATACACTATCGGTACAATCTCCCGCTGCAAAGACCCCTTCAATGTTGGTTGCACCGTGTTTGTCTACCACGATCTCATTACGCTCGTTTAAAACGATACGGTCTTTTAACCATTCAGTATTCGGCATTAAGCCAATCAAAATGAAGACACCCTCAACAGCTAATGTGAATTCGCCATTCGTTTCACGGTCAATGTAGGTCAATTGTTCGACATGATCGGATCCAGCAATTTCCTTCGTTGCCGCATTCGTAATAACAGTCACATTTTCTAACGTGTTCAAACGGTTTTGTAGCACAAGGTCCGCTTTTAGTTCTGGTAAAAATTCAAGAACATAGACGTGTTTTGCCATGCCAGCTAAATCGATCGCTGCTTCGATCCCAGAGTTTCCGCCGCCAATGACAGCAACCTCTTTCCCAGCAAATAACGGGCCGTCACAATGTGGACAATAGGCAACACCTTTATTTTTGAATTCTTTTTCTCCTGGAACATTGATGTTACGCCAGCGAGCGCCAGTTGCTAAAATGGCCGTTTTGGTTTTTAATACTGCACCATTTTCTAATTCAACTTCGATGACGTCATTGCGGCGAATATCTTTCGCACGCTGCCCTTTCATCACATCTACATTGTATTCGTTGATGTGCTCTTCTACCTGACGCATTAATTTTGGTCCTTCGGTATAAGGAGTACCGATCATGTTTTCGATCCCCAGGGTTTCCATTACTTGTCCACCCATTGTTTCGACGACCATCCCAGTATTGATGCCTTTACGCGCTGCATAAATCGCTGCGCTTCCGCCTGCAGGTCCGCCACCGACAACTAACACATCGAAAAGCTCTTTTTCAGCAAAGTCATCTTTACTCGTCGGACCAGCTGCTTTTTCCAACAACTGTTCGATCGTTTGACGGCCGCTTGCAAATTCTTCACCGTCTAAAAAGACGGTTGGCACAGCCATAATTTTTTTCTTGTCAATTTCTTCTTTGAACATCCCACCTTCGATCATAGTGTGACTGATGGAAGGATTTAGCACTGCCATGATATTTAACGCTTGAACAACATCAGGACAGTTATGGCAGGTCAAACTGACATAGGTTTCAAAATGTAATGGCTTATCGATCGCTTTGATGCGCTTTTGAAGTGTTTCGTCAATTTTCGGCGGACGACCGCTTACTTGAAGCAACGCTAAAATAAACGAAGTGAACTCATGTCCTAACGGTAAACCAGCAAAAGCGATGCCGCTTTCTTCACCGGGACGATTGATCGAAAAGCTTGGTGTCCGTTCACTTGCTACAGCTTGGATCGTGATTTTTGGCGACATTTCTGCGATTTCTTCTAAGAATTCACGTACTTTCGTGGAAGAATCATCCTCACCTAAAGTTGCCGCAAAAACAACCTCTGATTCTAGCATCGCGAGATACTGTGTCAGTTGGTCTTTGATTGCCTTATCTAATGCCATGAGAGCCTCCTAAATCTTGCCTACAAGGTCTAAGCTTGGCGTTAAAGTTTCTTCGCCTTCTTTCCATTTTGCAGGACATACTTCACCTGGATGAGTACGGACATATTGTGCAGCACGGATTTTATCGATCAAGCCACTAGCGTCACGACCGATACCGTCCGCATTGATCTCAACTGTTTGGACTACGCCATCTGGATCGATGATGAATGTTCCACGTTGAGACAACCCAGAAGCTTCATCTAGTACATCAAAGATCTCTGAAATCACATGAGAAGGATCTGCAATCATGATATATTCGATTTTATTGATGGCATCAGAGTGATCATGCCATGCTTTATGGGTGTAATGAGTATCTGTTGATACAGAATAAACTTCTGCGCCTAATTCTTTTAATGATGCATATTGATCTTGCAAATCTTCAAGCTCTGTCGGACAAACAAATGAGAAATCTGCAGGATAAAAACAAACAACGTTCCATTTTCCTTTAAAATCTTCTGATGAAACATCGATAAATTTTCCATTGTGGTAAGCTTTCGCTTCGAATGAACCAATCTCTTTTCCAATTAATGACATATCATTTCCTCCAATTAGAATAATTATTTGAGAATAATCTCTATTAATTATTAGTATATCTAACTATAAAAAGCAATAGTTTATTCAGAAATAGTCAAAAAAAATGTTATCCTCCTCAGAAATGAGCATATTTATTTTCTATCCAACACAAATAGAGTATAGTAAAAAGTTTGGTTAATCATATCTAAGCAAAGTTCCTACCTGTTAGATTCTCAATTACATCTCCTATTCTCAATTAAACAAAAAAAGATTGCCTCTTCCTATGATTCCTCACAAAGTAACGTGAGTCATAGAAAAAGACAATTTTTTTATTTAGTATTTAAATAGTTGAACAATCCACTGATCGTTCGCTCCCTCAACGTGATCCGCTTGCCGTCTAAAAAAACTTCTTCGACTGGGTAATGGTCTTGAAAAGGTGGAACTTCCAAGTATTGGCTCGCAAGAAAGCGCTCCTGGGATTCGACTGTTGCTATTTCTTTGCTGCCATTTTTCAGATAATGAATTTCTAACATATCCATTGCCTCTTTTCTTGTTTTCTGAACTCTTAAAAAGCATTGAGAGAACTTCATTTCTCGCTGTTCTTTTTTGATGGGTTCAGTTACAAGGCGTATTATAGTCTTCCTTTTTTTAAAAGTAAAGAAAGCACTCTCGGTTGAAGCGTCTCTTATTTTTTAGCTTTCGTATGTCCGATAAAGTAGTCTTCTAATACGCCGCCGATCACAAAAATGACCCAAGAGTAAGCCCACGCCTGAAACATAAAGGACCAAAGCATATAAACAACCAAAATCACTGGCCAGTAGACTGTTCGAAAAAAGGTAACTCGACCAGCGGATTCGCCATATTTATGACGTGTTGCTCGATCCCCAGGATTGTCTTCGTCGCGAATAAAATACGTCTCAGTTGCCAGCTTCGCAAAGCCTGTACGGATAATACTTACATAAATAATAAAGAACACACCTACTGCAAACGTCATGAAAAATAGCGCAATACCGAATTCAACAGAGTAATAAATCAGCTCGCTTAACAGTACAGGCGCAATCGAAAAAATGCAGGCGCCAATTCCTAAAACAAGACCTATTCGAAAACTTTTTTCATAATTTGCGAGTTGCTGAGCGGCTTCTCGTTTGACATCCCTTTTGATTGGACGATCATCCAACTGTTTACGAGCACCGGAAAAGTGCAAACTGCTAGAGATAATAAAACCGACCCCGATGGCGATAAAAAGGATCATGACCATTACACCAAATAATTCCGCATAGAAACTGACAAAAAGCATCAAGGCTGCAAAAGCTGCGATACAAAATCCAATCCCTATAGACAACGAGAAAGCAAAGTGTCGCACAGTTCCCCAATAATCAAACGCATCGTCTTCTGTGATGGCATCGGACCAATCATCAATCGGCTCTTCTTCTTTTGAAACATTTAACTCTTGCAACAGCTCGTCTACGGAACCAAACTCACTGATTACTGCACCAATGGCTTCATGCTCACTTTTCCCTTGGTGAATCAGTTCCAAGTAGTGGTCTTCCATAATCGCTAAGAGGTCTTCTTTTGCCTTCTTGGTTTCTGGTGTGATGGGTACTGATAAAAATAAGCTGTCTAGATAGTCATGAATGGTTTTCATTTGTCTCCTCCTTGTAAGAACTGGTCAACGACGATCTTTGTCTGCTGCCACTCCAATATTTTCTCCGTAAGGCTTGCTTTTCCGTCTGCAGTTATCTGGTAATAGGTCCGCTTTTTGCCATGTGTCACTTCTCCTGGATACGAACGGATCAATCCTTGTTTTTCTAGCCGAGTAAAAGCGGAATACAACGTCGTTTCTTTGATCACATATAAAGCATCTGTTCCTTCGCGAATACGCTTGGATATTTCATATCCATAAGAATCTTCATTGGAAAGAATGGATAAAATGATTGCGTCGTTATAGCCGCGAATTCCGTCACTCGAGATCACGCAATCGCCTCCTAAATTACTTCATCTGTCGTACTAATTATAAAACAATTACTACGACAGGTAAAGTAAAGCTGATAAAGTTATCAAAAATCAGTCGCAGGTCTTAGAAAAAAGGAAAATAAAAAGGGACACGCGTTCTCAGTCTACTGATAAGCGTTTCCCTTATTACTTGATTGCTTTTCTCACCTATTTATTCAACGGCTGGTTTGACATCGTCCATCATTAGTTGGATCGACTCCAAGCCTGAACCTGCTAAATACCAAACCGCAGCGTCCAATTCAATGACTTGATCGTTTTGCCCAGCATTTGTTTCTTGGACGATTTCATTTGCAACAAATTCACTTTCACTTTCATTGCCACCGATCGCTTTTGTCCGATCGATCACGAAAATGATATCAGGATTTTTTTCAAGCAAATACTCATAAGATATACTTTGTCCATGTGTCGACGCCTCTAATTCCTCATCTACTGCAGGGAAACCAAATGTATCATACAAGATACTGTAACGAGAACCTGGACCGAAAGCAGAAAGATTGCCTTCATTTACCATAACAACCAAGGCTTTCTCGTCAGCATTTTGCGCTTGCTCCTTCAAGGTATCGATCTGACCTTGTAACGATGCTAGTTGTTCTTGCGCTTCCTCTTCCTTACCAAAAATTTGACCAATGGTCGTAATGTTGGCTTCGATCGATGCCCAAGTATCACTATTGTCAACGCTTAAGAAAACAGTTGGCACGATTGCAGACAATTCCTCTTGGAAATCACGTTGTCGCCCAGAAATAATGATTAGGTCTGGCTGCAGTTGATTGATTTTTTCTAAATCAGGCTCTTTGATTCCCCCTGCTGATTCAACATCTGCATACGCTGATAAATAATCTGGTAAATTGCTGGTCGCAGCAGCAACGATTCGATCCCCAAGGCCAAGCGCATCCATCGTGTCTAAGGCACTATTGTCAAAAACCACCACTTTTTCTGGTGCATAAGGAACAGTAACGGTTCCATTGCTATCAGTGATTTCAACCTCTGTCGGTGTCTGTTCACTCTGAGCAGTTTGGCTTTGCTGTGTCCCTGTCGATTCGATTGTACCAGTATTATTTGATCCGCATGCGGTCAACCCCGCTAATACGAAAATACTCATAAAGCTTACTACAATTTTTTTCATTTTTTTCCTCCTTAGAAATACATTTTATTGGAAGGTATAGCAAAATTGCCGACCATCCACTTGTACCAGTTTGATTGGAATCTCATATAACGATGCCAACACTTGCTCCTGGATCACAGCCTCAGTGTCGGCCGCTTTAAAAATCTGACCGTTTTTCATGGCAACGATGTGATCGGCGTAGCGAGCGGCAAAATTAATGTCGTGCAAAACGATCACAACGGTTTTTTGATAGTCTTCCACCAAGGTGGTCAATAGCTTCATCAGCTGGTTGGCGTGCTTCAAATCTAGATTGTTTAACGGTTCGTCCAACAGCAGATAATCTGTATCTTGAGCCAAGATCATCGCCAAGTAAACTCGTTGTAGCTGACCACCAGAAAGCTCATGGATCGATTGATTGGCGTATTCGGTAAGGGATAGCTTAGCTAAAGAATCATCAATGATCCTATCATCTGCTGCCGATTGTCGCCCGCGGTTATACGGATAGCGACCAAATGCCACCAGTTCTCTTACAGTCAGATTGACTGCATAGCGATTGCTTTGTTGCAAAAAAGCCATTTTTTTGGCTAGCTCTTTGGATTTCCATTGGCGAATCTCAGTTCCATCTAAATAAATATCACCAGTTCTCTGGTCCAGCATCCGACTGACCAAGGAGAGTAAGGTACTTTTCCCCGCACCATTAGGCCCGATAAAGGCAATCATTTTCTGCTCAGGTAATGCTAAAGAACATTCGGTCAACACCTGTGTTTTCGCATAATTTTTGGATACATTTTTTGTTTCGATCATGATTTTTTCCTTTCCAGCAGCAATTTGCTTATAAAGAAGACGCCGCCTACTAATTGGATCACGGTGCCGATGGTCGTTTGCCATTGAAACACTTGTTCCACTAAGAACTGCCCTCCTACTAACAGGAGAAAACCAATCAGGCTGCCACCCGCAAACAACCACCCATGGCGATAGGTGGGAAAAAGCTGATAGGTGATCGTTGCCACTACAAAGCCGAGAAAAACAGCTGGACCTACGAGTGCCGTAGCGGTACCTGTCAGAAGCGCAATCAAAAATAAAATACCTCTATGAAGCCATTGAACAGGAACGCCTAGACTTTTGGCTTGCCCGCTTCCTAAATGTAATAGATTCAATTCTGGAATCAACAGAATCAGGCAGCTACTACCGATCAAAATGATCACAGCAGCAATTAAGAGATGTTGCGTATTGATATTGCCAAAGCTAGCGAATAAGCGTCCTTGCAGTAAATCATATTCATTCGGGTCCATCAAGACTTGCAAAAACGTGCTCAGACTACTGAACATCGTGCCGCATACCATTCCAGCCATCAACAACAAAAACAACCCGTTGACGGCTTTTTGATAGAAAAAACCGATCAATAAACTTCCTAGAATGGCAGTCAGACTGACAGAAAATAAAAACATCGCTGCTGTTTCTTGGCTTAGCATCTGGATCCCGCCAATATAAAAGAAACACAGGGTCTGAACCAGGACATATAGTTGATCCAAGCCTAAGATTCCTGGTGTTAAATAGCGATTGCTCGTAATAGTCTGTAAGGTGATCGTACTAAAGGAAATTGCGATCGCCACCAGAGCAAAGGCGAAGATCCGACGGCCCCGCAATGCAAAAGCAAATGACCAATTACCATAGGTGCTATAGGTCAGATAGGCAGTAGCGGCACAAAGGATCAGAAAGAACAAAAGAAAGAGTTTTTTCTTCATTGAAACTTCCTCCCCAGCAGCAAAATCAAGAAGCAGCAGCCACCTAGTACACCGGCAACCACACTTACGGGCATCTCATACGGAGCAATCACGATGCGTGCCAATACATCACATAAAAGTAAAAATGCACTTCCAGCAAAGCTGATCAGCAGTAGATTATTCTTCAAATGATCCCCAAAGACCATGCCGATCATATTTGGGATAACGATTCCTAGAAAAGGGATTTGTCCAACGGTCAATAAAACGACACTACTGGCAAACGCCACCAGAGCGAACACAGCAAAGCGTAAAAACAGATAATTGATCCCTAGACTCTTGGCGGCACCTTCTCCTAAACCAGCAATCGTGATTTCATAAGCTAGGAAATACAACAGACCGAATACTGGAATCGTCAAATACAAAAGTTCATACTGGCCAGCCATAATGGTAGCGAAGTTTCCTTGAAGCCAAGAAGAGACATTTTGAACCAATTGGAAGCGATAGGCCAAGAAGCTGCTAATGGCACCGATGATATTACCGAACATCACCCCTGTCAAAGGGAGCATCATTGGATCTTTCTTTGGTAGAAATTGGCTTAAAAATAAAAAGAACAAAACACCTGCATAAGCAAACACAAATGCTGCGGTTGTCCGAATCAAGTTTGAAGCATTTGGCAGAAAAAGCATGACTAGCAAAATTCCTAAACGAGCACTATCAGATAACCCGATCGACTCAGATGCCACAAATTTATTTTGCATCATATGTTGCATGATTTTCCCACATAAACTAATGATTCCACCTGCAATAATCAAACTGATTGTCCGTGGGAGCCTAACTTTTACCAAAACAAGCCAATGATTCGGATCACCCTGCTGTAAACCACTTAATGATAATTCATGAGTTCCTACGAGTAAGGAACAGCCCACAAGAAAAATCAAGATCAGCAGTAATCCGATTTTTTTCAACATGCCCCGCCCCCTCCTTATTGAGAATGATTCTCACTCTCTTTAATAGGGTACCGTATTTCACTTAAAATCACAAGAATTTTTTTAAAAAATCCCTTTACCAACGCAATTTCAGTGAAAACGAATCTGCGAAGGCAAGGGATTATGTGATATTTTTCTCTTATAAAAGACTGCGAGCACGTCTTTTTTTCTCAACGGAGCCTATTTAATCGCTTAAATCAAATAAATACTTGAGAAGGCTAGATTCAACTTCTGAGTTTCATTCAATAACAAATCATTCACACGTTCATTCGTTTCAATTTGTTGAACCCCCTGTGTAGTTCACACATGCTCATCCCATGCTAGGCGTAGCTTTTCAGATAAAGAGTACTGATGAGCTAACGTTTCCATCCAAGGAACATTCGTCTGCCGATAACAATCCTTTACCAAAAATCGTTCAGTCATAAAACGAGCGTCGTCATATTTTTTACGAGTTTCTTCATCAAAAAGATAGCGATACCAGTTGGCATCAAAGTTCAGCACAACCCCACCTGGTTTAATACGCGATACCTTTCATGGGCGCAATTGCTATTTTCTCTCGATTAATGTCAATTCACAAAAATAAACCTGCGATCATCGCAGGTTTATCAAGACTTACTATTTTACTTTAACAAGCCATCAAGGGCCAATTGATTCAAAAAGTGCAGTGGAAATGAGATGGTTGGATTGAAAAAATAATCCATTGTTGCTAACTGGTGCAAGGTCGTCTTGCTATTGATCAAGGTTGAGATCGTATTGATGATCTCCAAACTTCCACGATCACTCGTAATGATTTGTCCCCCCATGATCACTTTCGTTTGCTGATCAAAAATCAGTTTTAACGTTACTTCAAAATCCTCATCTGTCGCGAAAAATGTCCGAGAATGAAATGTTTGCGTCACTGAATCTACTTCAAAGCCGTAATACGGTGCCTCGGTCTCATTAATACCTGAACTGCTGACGAAATAGCCAAACAATTTACTGACGACGGTCCGTTGCATTTTTGGAAAAGGAATTTTCGTTGTTCCCCGTTCATTTGCCAATAAATTGGTGGCAGCAACGATCCCGGTGCGGTAAGCATTTGTTACTAAAGGAATATACAAGGAGCTATCCGAATGATTAAATGGGATCGAAACAAGATCCCCAATTGCATAAATCGCTGGGTCAGACGTTTGCAAATACTCATTTGTCGATACCGTGCCATCCAGATTTAATTTCAGAAAATCTTCTACTAGCGCAACATTTGGACGTGGATTGACAGCATAAACGACCACGTCAGCTTGAATTTTCGTTCCATTTGACAGCTCAATTCCTTGATAATCGCCTTTCTCATTTTTGATCGTATGAGCGACATTGCTGTTAAGATAGATCTGCAAATTTTTAGGAAAGCGTTCCATCAAAATTTTGGCAATTTCATGATCAAAATAACGGAACAACAGCGTATCCATGCGATCGATCAAATGAACGGCTTTTTGTTGTCCGCTTAAAGATTCCGCTAATTCAAACCCGATCAGACCAGCGCCGACGATCGCAACGGTTTGGGCATTCTCGATTTTTTCTAATGCTTGCTTTGATTGACCAATGGTTTTGTAGGTCGTTATATGTGCTTCGACATCTGAGGCAAACTCCGAACGGAAAGTACTCGATCCCATCGCCAAAATCAAGCCATCATAACTCACTTCATCTTCTTGCTGATAAGATTCCGTTGATGTGACAAAATGAACCGTTTGTTCTTGCGGAAAGATTTTTGTGACTTCACTGTTTAGCATCACATTGATTCCTTCTGAAAGAAGTTCACTGGCAGTTGCCGTTTTGGAATCTTCCAAACGCTGAATGTAACCTTCCAGTACTAAATTCAAACTGCTGGCAACATAACCAAGAACGCTTGATTTTTCTATAATTATCACATCGACTTTTGGGTCAACTTTTTTTAAATGACGGGCAGCAGCAATTCCTGCATGAGAGCCTCCAATAATCACTATTCTCATATCTTTTCCAACTCGCTTTCAAGGTTCTCATTTCGTATTTCATCCACGATTTGATGAAGCCGCTCTTCTTCAAATGGGGTTGCACCACCTGTTAAAATCAATCGTTTTTTATAACGATAGCCTTCCGAGATCTCAGAATGATCAACGATCAATAGATCATAGTCCTTCTCCTTCGTCCCATCGAAGTGAATATTCGGATAGCCAGCCAATTCTTTGATCAAAAAGCGCCGTAAAAAGCCACTGCGTAATCGTGATTGAGTCAGTAAAATCCCTACCGTAAATGCTTTTTCCTGTTTTACTTGAATCCATTGACGGATCAAAAGCAATTCATTGGTCAAATGCTGCTTTTTCTCAAGAGAAAAGGACTGGTTTACGTTTTTCTCCAACTGTTCGATTGCTTGCTGTGCCACTTCGATCAAGCTCTCATTCGCAACACTTTGCGGCTGAAATTCAGCAAAGGCAATAATGCCGCCATGAATATACAACGCTTGGATCGTCACACTCGTCAAGAAGACGCGTAATTCCGTAGAAGTTTCTGTAGTCTTTCTTTCACTATCACCAATGGCCTGCAGCAGCTCCCCATTTAACGCATCGATCTCTTGGAAGAAAAGTGATTTTTGCAAGGAGTCATCCAGTGAAGGGCGAATCAAGCCTTCAGCTAATAAAAATAAATAGAAATATACCGTTTCATAATCGCTCCAGGATACGGCAAAACGACTGAGATAGCGCCCTAGTATATTCCGCAAAAGCTGAAACATCGCTTCATTTTCCAATGACTTCAACAATGGATACGAGGCTTCATGCTGTTGCGAGCCGCGATAATCAAAACGGGCTTCCATAATGCCTAACCAAAGCCCGACTTTCCAACGCTCTGCTTGACTAAACGTTGTCTGCAACTGTTTTTCAATGACTCGAATCAAATTGTTGATGGCTGGTGCATTCAAGCGAGCGATCAATTCTTCATTGGGATAACTTTGTGAAAAAAACTGATAATAGAAAAAGCGAATCTGTTTTTCATCCCCAATCAATTTTTTATTTTTTAATTGGATGTCGAATTCTTTCAATAACTGATTGATCGCTTTGAATCGACGAAACAATGAAGCTTCACTCAACATCAGTTCTAACATCATTTTCGTCGTTGACTCATCTCGATGAAAAAACAAATACGACAATATCTGAAAATCGATTGCTTCTGAAAGATACGCATAAAAAAATTGCTTCAGGGAAAAATCAAGAGGCAATACCAATTGCACTTGATCATTTTCTGAATAGATCAAAGCTGCGTCTTCATGGAAAGCAGCTAAATTTTGATGAAGATTTTGAAGTTCTTTTTGCAAAGTGGGCGCGGAAATGGATAACGTTTTTGCAAGTTTTTTATAAGAGACTTCTGAGCCATTCTGAAAAAAAACAGCCAAAATTTGAAAATGTACCTGCTGATTTTTTTCAAGCAGCTGCATCACATTCATTCTTGAACCTCCTTCACCTTTCACATACTAATTTCCCAATTAATGAGTCGTTTGTCAACTATAAAAATTGCCTGAATGTCTTTGAGTTCGATGGAAAAAGCGTTATTTATTGTTCCTAAAGCATAGGAATGGTAAAATTCTTGAGAAGAAAGGTGGTGAACTATGGGAAAACGAATGTTAGCATTTTTTCGAACGGATCGATTATTTTCGATTTCCCTGCTACTAGCACTTATTGCGTGTTTTTTCGGCACCTTCCGTTGGTCGTTTATTGACTTTAAAGTGATTTTATCACTGTTTGGATTAATGTTAGTAATCAATGGGTTAGAAGAAGCTGGTCTTTTACGAGCATTTGGACAAAAATTAGTGGAAAAAAGTCGCAATCTGCGTGACTTGATCCGCGCAATCGTCTTGCTAAGCTTCTTCAGTTCGATGTTTTTAACAAATGACGTGGCTATCTTAACTTTATTGCCCATCTATTTACTCTTAACGAGGAAAGAACAACAGCACACCAGTGTCTTATTAGGCGCTGTCTATTTGATCGTAGCAGCCAATTTAGGAAGCAGCCTGTTTCCATTTGGAAATCCGCAAAATCTATTTTTATTTTCTTACTATCAGATTTCGCTGCCACAATTCATGTGGACTACCGGCACCTTTGTGGGACTTTCATTACTATTACTCCTTGTTTCGATCCAGCTCATCCCAAAGACTCCATTGGAAATCGCCCTGCAAGAAGAACCCTTTGAAAAAAAGCCAGCGCTGCTTAATTCAGGATTATTTGTTCTTATGATTCTTGGTATTTTTAGTATTCTCCCTATTTCAATCGCCGTGCTTGTCGTCGCAGCCGTCGTTTGGTTTAGCAATAAACGATTATTTGCAAAAGTTGATTATCGGTTACTACTTACCTTTCTCTGCTTCTTCTTGATCGTCGGGAATATTCAAGACCTATCTCTGGTCACCGATCACATTCGACCGTATTTTCAAGAAACGCATCGCGCTTTTTTAGGTAGTATTTTACTATCCCAAGGAATATCTAACGTTCCAGCAGCAATTTTGATTGCTCCTTTCACCGATTTAGAAAAAGCCGTTCTTTTGGGCGTCAATGTTGGTGGTTTGGGTACATTGATTGCTTCTTTGGCGAATTTGATTGGGTACAAATTATTGAAACAAGCCAGACCAAAAGAAGCGAGAACGTTTCAAAAGCTGTTTTTTGTCGTCAACATCATTTTTTTACTGTTATTAGGCAGCATCGTATACCTTCTATTGTAGCAAATTCACTGTAAAACGAGATTCCAGCATAAGATGTTTCCAGTCAGCAGCCAAAAGAAGCCTAGCTCCTGTACCTGTTTCTTGATCTTATGTCAGAATCTCGTTTTTTTGATACCCATTGTGTGATTTTACTTAAGCTAAAAGAAGCTCAAAAGTGATTTTCGTTTGGCTTTCGACAGTCAATGCCTCACCAAAGACATGTTGAACCATTTGTTGCCGTTGTTCCAATGAGTACTCCTCCTCAAAATAAAGATGAAATATTTCTTGATCGATCTCCTCCTTCAAAATATACTCGAATTGCCGACTCTGCCAATCGATCGCTTCTTCTGAAAACCACTTCTTGTACCAAGTGTTTAGGTTCAGGTCATTCTTCGCTGAAAGATTTTTTTCATATGGCTGAAACACGTTTTCTTCTTCTGTGATCATTCTTAGAATAATCAATTGATGGGCCTTTTTTTGAAACTGAAGCAATGTTTCCTTGTCTCTGACTGCTGGATTCATTGCCATAAAAATACAGGGCCAGTGCTGGTCTGCAGATAAAAAGTCTTTTTGGCTCTGCTGAACCAGATGGAGCTTGTTCATCGGATCTTCCGTCGTTTCTTCAATGATTTTTAACATTTCTTTTGAAAAATCAATTGCGTAATACTCATCTACATAAGGATAAAATGCTGAAATGTAGCGGCCAGTCCCCGCAGCAAAGTCAACGAAGACCGATATCGGGAACACTTTCTGCTCCACCAAAAAAGCTGCTACCTCTTCGGCAATTTTCAATTGGGATTCTCTTTGAATCTGTGCATATTCTTGGGCAAATTCATCCCAAAACAGCATCGCTTCCTCTTCTTCCATCTAGCGGACGCCTCCAGTGATCACTGTCTTTCCTTTCGTTCCTTGCTCAACCGCTTTTGTAGCGAGCTTTAAGGTCTCGATGGTAATTCCTCCATTAAACGTTTGGACCGCAGTCGTATGGATCTTTTTGTCAGCGAGTAACGAGGCGATCCGTTGCAAAATGCTCCCTTGTGTTTCAATCATCAACTGAGCATCTGTTTTTGCGAACATATACTCCCAATAAAAATCGATGCCGAGGTTTTTAAATGGATTTAAATCTAGCGCTTCTTTCGAATTCACGATCATTCCGACTTTGCCAAACGGCAAGATTGCTTTCGTTAATTGTGGCAAATAGGCCGAGGCGTCATAAAAAATTGCAACGGCTGAAAAAGGCTCAGTGATTTGTTCAGCCAACGGCAAGCGATGATTAAGTACTTGATCCACTTGATTGTTTTTAAGCCACTGATCGTTCTTAGGACTCGCAGTGCCATAGACTGTCAATCCTGCCCATTTTGCTAGTTGCGCCGCAATTGAGCCAACACCACCGCTGGCATTGACCAATAAAATCGATCCATCATTCGCGTTTTCTTCAGGCACGTACCCAAATTTTTCAAAAAGCAATTCCCACGCTGTAATACTCGTTAATGGCATAGCTGCAAGATCGCCATCAGAAAAGCCGGCTGGTGCCTTTGCTGCGATCCGAGAATCAACTGTTTGGAACCTTTGATTCGCACCAGGTCGTTGTGTGGTTCCAGCATAAAACACCCGATCACCAACGGCAAAGCCATTAACTGCTGAGCCGATTTCTTTAACGATCCCAACGGCGTCATACCCTTGGATCTGGAACGCTTCACTTAAAGCAGTCATTTGCCGTCTTTTTGTATCGATTGGATTGACCGAAACTGCCTGTACTTCCACCAATAAATCATTTGCTTGGCAATTGGGTATCGGAATTTCCTTTTCAATAAATATATTTGACTCATCTAAAGATCGTCCTTCATAAAAACCTAGTGCTTTGTTTTTCATCATACTGCTCCTTCCAAAAAAAAAAGTGCTGAATAGTTATAAAAACCATTCTAGCACTTTTAATGAATTTAGAACATTTATTCTTCACCTTCCACGACAAGCGGAACCAAAAATGGATAGCTTGTGAAGAAATCTAATAAGGATCGCTTCCATTGATCTGAATCAATCGTTAGTAAAGTGGACTCTGTATACAAATGAATCGTCAATCGTTGATTTTTATCAAGTAAAACAAGAATTTCACCTTTGTTTTCTGTGATAAAATCATATTGCTGATTCTCCATTGTAATAATGAAAATTTGATCGAGAACTTCTGCTGCAACAGCAAAGTCCGTCTCCATATCGACAGCCAATGTTTGGGTATTGTCGATCAAGCTTGGTGAAACCGTAAAGCCTAATTCTTTTAAATGCGCCAATACCAAGTTGACATCATAATTAAAGAGCGAAAGCTGATTGACCGAGAAAATATTCTCCGCATGCCATTGACTGATTAAATGCAAAATCTGTTCATCATTGACAACCACCGACTGGGAGTTTGAATTGATAGTCAACAATGGCAAATAATTAGATTGATACGTAGAATTGACTGGATTAAGTTTGAAACTAAACTCGAGCTCCTTTGTTTCTGTTAAACGAAAACGGACATTGAAATGCTTTGTCTTCCATGTGTCATAGTTATCAGTAGCAGTTAAATGAATCGTTTTTAATGGTTTCAAGAATTCATAGGCATAGTATTCAAGCAATGTCTTTTTGGCGATCACCGAAATATCTTGATCTGTTAAAATCAACTGGCGATAATGAGCAAGCAATCCAGAAAAATCAGCTTCCATAATTGATTTTCTCAATTTTAAATCAGCTAGTTCGTTTTCGGCTTGCTCAATAAGCGATTCGATTCGTTGGTGATCTTGCGCTTTTACAGCATAATAATCATCTTCGTAGTCAGTTTCTTCTTTTGCTGAATCAAAAGAATCATCCACTACATTTCCACTATCTTCTACTAAAGGACCATCATTCACTAAGTCCGTCGAATTTGTTGGTACGTTTTCCTCGACTTCATTAGCTCCTTCTGTTTGGACCTCTAGAGTCGGTTCCTGCTCCAGCAGCTGTGATTCCTCAGGATTCGTCTGCGTTTCTTTCGTCAACTTCAGTCAGCTCCTTTCCAGTATAGTGAGCTAAGAAAGCCATTATTTTTGCCGTAAATTCATCAAATGATCCAAAAAAGGTATCAATTTGACGGAATTCTTTTTCCACGATTGCTTTCTTTAAGCGCAATGTTTGGTATTGCTGTTGCAGACGCTCTTTTTCAGCAAAAACCTCTTCGTCATTATTTGAATATCTTTCCCATTCCCGACGTTTGGCTTCTAATGCTTTTCGCTCAGAAGTCAACTGCTCTAGTTCTTCATCGATTTTTGTCCGATTGAAAAAGCCCTTTGACTCACTCAATTCATTTACAGATGCCGTAAGCTTATCGATCTGATTTTGGATTTCCTTTACTTCTGATAGGGCAGTGATCCGTTTGGCTTCCAGCTTATCCATTTGTTGTTCGATGGCTGTCAGCATCTCACGATCGCCTCGTTGAAACTTCTCCCATTCTTCGTCTATCTCAGGGATAACAAAAATTTCTGGAATGCTCGCATCGATACCAATCGTCGCTCGCTCATGATAATAGGTCCCTAACTTATAGTAATGCACGGTAGGAGAAATTTTGGCACAATGCATCATGAAAGGAAATGTTTGGGTGAAGTTATCATGGAACTTTCTTGATAGTAATTCGTCAATCTCATGATTTTGATTTGATGTTTCTTTTAGCTGTTTATGCAATCGACCATTATATATACGATAAATTTCAGGAATATCCTCTTTTTCGATCGCTACTTCAAAATCTTGCAGGTCTTGCAGCATCTGACCGATATTTTTTGAGGCGACTTGTTTGATATCGCCAAAGGATACTTCTTCATTCGTTGAAACTGAAACAACGTCTTGATCTTGAACAAATTTTTGTTCTTTTTTGGCATCGTCAGTCATATGATCCCTCCTAAAAATACTTCACTACTAGTGTATCATTTTTTTCCATAAAAAGTTATTTTAAGTGATTGTTTTTAGAAAAATGATACATCATTGTAATAACAAAAAAACACATGTCAGTGAAGACATGTGTTTGACTGCGTGGCGACGTCCTACTCTCACAAAGGGAAACCCTTCACTACAATCGGCGCTAAGAAGCTTAACTTCTGTGTTCGGCATGGTTACAGGTGTATCCTTCTTGCTATCGCCACCACACTATTCAATTGAGTAAGTTTTGCTCACTCAAAACTGGATCGAAGAAATCAAAACTCTACGAGTTTACGTGCTTTTTTCTTTTTGGTTAAGTCCTCGATCGATTAGTATCAGTCCGCTCCAACCATCACTGGCCTTCCACTTCTGACCTATCTACCTGATCATCTCTCAGGGATCTTACTTTCTTAAAGAAATGGGAAATCTCATCTTGAGGTGGGCTTCACACTTAGATGCTTTCAGCGTTTATCCCTTCCCTACATAGCTACCCAGCGATGCCTCTGGCGAGACAACTGGTACACCAGCGGTAAGTCCATCCCGGTCCTCTCGTACTAAGGACAGCTCCTCTCAAATTTCCAACGCCCGCGACGGATAGGGACCGAACTGTCTCACGACGTTCTGAACCCAGCTCGCGTGCCGCTTTAATGGGCGAACAGCCCAACCCTTGGGACCGACTACAGCCCCAGGATGCGACGAGCCGACATCGAGGTGCCAAACCTCCCCGTCGATGTGGACTCTTGGGGGAGATAAGCCTGTTATCCCCAGGGTAGCTTTTATCCGTTGAGCGATGGCCCTTCCATGCGGAACCACCGGATCACTAAGCCCGACTTTCGTCCCTGCTCGAGTTGTAGCTCTCGCAGTCAAGCTCCCTTCTGCCTTTACACTCTTCGAATGATTTCCAACCATTCTGAGGGAACCTTTGGGCGCCTCCGTTACCTTTTAGGAGGCGACCGCCCCAGTCAAACTGCCCATCTGACACTGTCTCCCAGCCCGATAAGGGCTGCGGGTTAGAGTGGCCATAACGCAAGGGTAGTATCCCACCATTGCCTCCATCGAAACTGGCGTCCCGATCTCTACGGCTCCTACCTATCCTGTACATGCGGTACAGACACTCAATATCAAACTACAGTAAAGCTCCATGGGGTCTTTCCGTCCTGTCGCGGGTAACCTGCATCTTCACAGGTACTAAAATTTCACCGAGTCTCTCGTTGAGACAGTGCCCAAATCGTTACGCCTTTCGTGCGGGTCGGAACTTACCCGACAAGGAATTTCGCTACCTTAGGACCGTTATAGTTACGGCCGCCGTTTACTGGGGCTTCAATTCGTACCTTCGCTTACGCTAAGCACTCCTCTTAACCTTCCAGCACCGGGCAGGCGTCAGCCCCTATACGTCATCTTTCGATTTTGCAGAGACCTGTGTTTTTGATAAACAGTCGCTTGGGCCTATTCACTGCGGCTGCTCGTTAGAGC
>NZ_NGLH01000001.1:1930546-2445546 GCF_002140635.1 Enterococcus sp. 3G6_DIV0642
ATGGTGCACTCCACAGCTTCGGTAAACTATTTAGCCCCGGTACATTTTCGGCGCAGGGTCACTCGACTAGTGAGCTATTACGCACTCTTTAAATGGTGGCTGCTTCTAAGCCAACATCCTAGTTGTCTGTGCAACCCCACATCCTTTTCCACTTAATAGTTATTTGGGGACCTTAGCTGGTGGTCTGGGCTGTTTCCCTTTCGACTATGGATCTTATCACTCACAGTCTGACTCCCGGATATGAATGAATGGCATTCGGAGTTTATCTGAATTCGGTAACCCGAGATGGGCCCCTAGTCCAAACAGTGCTCTACCTCCATCATTCTCAATTCCGAGGCTAGCCCTAAAGCTATTTCGGAGAGAACCAGCTATCTCCAAGTTCGTTTGGAATTTCTCCGCTACCCACACCTCATCCCCGCACTTTTCAACGTACGTGGGTTCGGTCCTCCAGTGCGTTTTACCGCACCTTCAACCTGGACATGGGTAGATCACATGGTTTCGGGTCTACGACAACATACTCATTCGCCCTATTCAGACTCGCTTTCGCTGCGGCTCCGTCTCTTCAACTTAACCTCGCATGCTATCGTAACTCGCCGGTTCATTCTACAAAAGGCACGCTATCACCCATTAACGGGCTCTAACTTGTTGTAGGCACACGGTTTCAGGATCTATTTCACTCCCCTTCCGGGGTGCTTTTCACCTTTCCCTCACGGTACTGGTTCACTATCGGTCACTAGGGAGTATTTAGCCTTGGGAGATGGTCCTCCCGGATTCCGACGGAATTCCTCGTGTTCCGCCGTACTCAGGATCCTCCTAGGTGTTATCCAAATTTCGCCTACGGGGTTTTTACCCTCTTTGACATACTTTTCCAAGTATTTCGACTATCTGAATAGACTACCATATCGGAGTCCTACAACCCCAACAAGCAAGCTTGTTGGTTTGGGCTTTTCCCGTTTCGCTCGCCGCTACTCAGGGAATCGAATTTTCTTTCTCTTCCTGCAGGTACTTAGATGTTTCAGTTCTCTGCGTCTACCTCGACTGCGCTATGTATTCACGCAGACGTAACATCCTATAAAAGATGCTGGGTTCCCCCATTCGGAAATCTCTGGATCATAGCTTACTTACAGCTCCCCAAAGCATATCGGTGTTAGTCCCGTCCTTCATCGGCTCCTAGTGCCAAGGCATCCACCGTGCGCCCTTATTCACTTAACCTTTGACCTTACGGTCGGTTTTGAGTACTTCTTCTAGCGATAGAAGGTTGCTCAAGAAAATAAGCGTTGAACTTATTAAAAAACTCTTTTAACATTTCAACTCGGTGTGTGTTACTTGTTTTGATTATTTCTTCGATATCCAGTTTTCAATGAACAAGTTTTGTTTGAGAGTAAACCTCTCAAAACTGAACAAAGGCAAACGATGTGTAGTCTTCCGAAATATTCCTTAGAAAGGAGGTGATCCAGCCGCACCTTCCGATACGGCTACCTTGTTACGACTTCACCCCAATCATCTATCCCACCTTAGGCGGCTGGCTCCAAAAAGGTTACCTCACCGACTTCGGGTGTTACAAACTCTCGTGGTGTGACGGGCGGTGTGTACAAGGCCCGGGAACGTATTCACCGCGGCGTGCTGATCCGCGATTACTAGCGATTCCGGCTTCATGTAGGCGAGTTGCAGCCTACAATCCGAACTGAGAGAAGCTTTAAGAGATTAGCTTAGCCTCGCGACTTCGCAACTCGTTGTACTTCCCATTGTAGCACGTGTGTAGCCCAGGTCATAAGGGGCATGATGATTTGACGTCATCCCCACCTTCCTCCGGTTTGTCACCGGCAGTCTCGCTAGAGTGCCCAACTAAATGATGGCAACTAACAATAAGGGTTGCGCTCGTTGCGGGACTTAACCCAACATCTCACGACACGAGCTGACGACAACCATGCACCACCTGTCACTTTGCCCCCGAAGGGGAAGCTCTATCTCTAGAGTGGTCAAAGGATGTCAAGACCTGGTAAGGTTCTTCGCGTTGCTTCGAATTAAACCACATGCTCCACCGCTTGTGCGGGCCCCCGTCAATTCCTTTGAGTTTCAACCTTGCGGTCGTACTCCCCAGGCGGAGTGCTTAATGCGTTTGCTGCAGCACTGAAGGGCGGAAACCCTCCAACACTTAGCACTCATCGTTTACGGCGTGGACTACCAGGGTATCTAATCCTGTTCGCTCCCCACGCTTTCGAGCCTCAGCGTCAGTTACAGACCAGAGAGCCGCCTTCGCCACTGGTGTTCCTCCATATATCTACGCATTTCACCGCTACACATGGAATTCCACTCTCCTCTTCTGCACTCAAGTCTCCCAGTTTCCAATGACCCTCCCCGGTTGAGCCGGGGGCTTTCACATCAGACTTAAGAAACCGCCTGCGCTCGCTTTACGCCCAATAAATCCGGACAACGCTTGCCACCTACGTATTACCGCGGCTGCTGGCACGTAGTTAGCCGTGGCTTTCTGGTTAGATACCGTCAAGGGATGAACATTTTACTCTCATCCTTGTTCTTCTCTAACAACAGAGTTTTACGATCCGAAAACCTTCTTCACTCACGCGGCGTTGCTCGGTCAGACTTTCGTCCATTGCCGAAGATTCCCTACTGCTGCCTCCCGTAGGAGTCTGGGCCGTGTCTCAGTCCCAGTGTGGCCGATCACCCTCTCAGGTCGGCTATGCATCGTTGCCTTGGTGAGCCGTTACCTCACCAACTAGCTAATGCACCGCGGGTCCATCCATCAGTGACGCAAAAGCGCCTTTCAACTTTCTTCCATGCGGAAAATAGTGTTATACGGTATTAGCACCTGTTTCCAAGTGTTATCCCCTTCTGATGGGCAGGTTACCCACGTGTTACTCACCCGTTCGCCACTCTTTTCCTTTCGGTGGAGCAAGCTCCGATGAAAGGAAAAGCGTTCGACTTGCATGTATTAGGCACGCCGCCAGCGTTCGTCCTGAGCCAGGATCAAACTCTCATAATGATTTGTTTGAATGACCATACGGTCATTAAGCTCATAAAAATTAACTTTGCTAGCTATTGCTTGCATGTATTTGTTTCAATAAATTGAAACGTCCTACACATTGGTTCGTTTGCTTGCTTTGTTCAGTTTTCAAAGGTCTACCGTGCTGTGTTAGCAACTTTTATATCATATCAGAGCGACGTTTGTTTGTCAACTCTTTTTCAAAAGTTTTTTTTCACTCGTTGTTTTTCAACTTCGTAGCGGCTGTCTCAGCGACTTAATTAGAATAACAAATGATTTGTTATTTGTCAACAACTTTTTTCAATTAATTTTGTTGATGTATCAACATTGATTAACTGTTTTATTATTGCGACTTCGTTATAATATCATCTGTTTTATTTTTGGTCAAGTCTTTTTTTGAAGTTTTTTCAACTGTTGTTTTGACCCGCTGGCTCAATTGCCAACGTTGAATACTTTATCATTCTATGAATGAAAGAGCAAGCTTTTTTCTGAAATTTTTCCAATTAATAAAAACAAAGAAAAAAACTACCCAAAAGGTAGTTTAATCAATATCGATCGTACGGAAACGGATTTGATTTTGATCGTCTCGTTTTAAGGTTGTTTCTTCTTTCAAATAAGAGAATTTTTTCTCATCGATCGCTGGATTTTCAAGCATTTCTTCATAACCTGCAAAAATATCATGGATGTATTTTTTATAAGCTTTTTTCTTTTTGATTCTTTTCTTCATTTGGCACCGTCCTTTACGTGCTTATCTTAGCAAGCCGAAAGGATTCTGACAACCATTATCCACATTTTCATACCAAAAATTCACTTTGACACAACTTTTCCATTCTTTCAGCCAATTGACAAGAATTGAAAAAGAATGTTTAGTTTGTGATCAAACGTTTTTGAAAAGCCAATCGCTCTCCATTCGGAAAAGGAAATGTTACCTCTCCTTTATATTGATAGCCAGCTGCTTGGATATTCTTTTGCATCCCAATATTGGCTTTATACGTATCGATACGCAAATCAACGATTCCTCGCTCTAATGCAACCACTTCAAGAGCTTGCAGCAATTTGGCACTTAACTTTTGCCCTTTAAAATGAGAACTGACAACGACGCGATGAATGGATAGATACAGACCGTTTCCATCCCACCCTGCGCCGGTAATTGCGTTGTAGACAGGATCATCACCAGAAACCAGTGCCGCAGACGCTGCGATTTTCCCATCTTTCACTAACACATAGCTTTCGCCTTTTGCAATATCTTCTTTGATTTGAGTTTCTTTTGGGCCATAGCCATTTTGCCATTGTGGTGATCCTTGAGCTTTTAAAAAAGCAATTCCTTCCTCAATCAGCGCCATTAACTCCGTTAAATCGTCCTCAGTTGTTTTACGAAATTTCTCCATTTAACCCCACCTTTCTTCTATAAAAAGAAACAGATGATGATAGAAAGTCGTTAATAGTCGTTTTAATCAATCGTTTTTAGTTTGCCTTGAAATTCACTGATTGATTGATATCCTTTTTCTTTCATGATCGTTTCTAATTCTTTCGTCAATCGTTCAAAGATCGCCGGCCCTTCTTTTTGCAACTCTGTGCCGATCTGCAACATAGAGGCACCACACAACAAATGCTCATACGCATCTTGCCCATTACGAATTCCACCAGTACCAATAATTTTGATTTCTGGCTTGAGACGTGTATAGAAAGCCCGCACATTGGCTAATGCCGTTGGTTTCACATATTCGCCTCCGAGACCACCAAAACCATCTTTTGGTTTGATGACTACCGAGTCAGTAGCAGGATCGATGAATAAAGCATTCCCAATACTATTGATTGAATTGATGTAGGTTAACGGATACTTGTTTAATATCTTAGCCATCTCATCAAAGTGAGCCAAATCAAAGTATGGCGGCAATTTGACACCTAAAGGTTTTGTGAAAAAACCAAAGACTGTTTCAAGAATTTGATCGGTCAAAGGAAAATCATAGGCAACTTGTGGTTTTCCTGGCACGTTTGGACAAGAAAGATTCAACTCAGTGATTCCTTCGAAATCACTTTCTTGGATTTTCTTTAATAACTCAATGTTTTCAGCCACGCTCATACCAGCGACAGAGAAAAAGAAAGGCGCTTGCTGGGTCATTTCCTGCTGTTTTTTTATGGCATAGTCTAAGTAGTAGTCCACCCCTAGATTTGGTAATCCCATCGAATTGATGCTTCCTAACGGTAAATCGGTATAACGTGGTTCTGGATTTCCGGCACGTGCTTCTAGCGTTGCACTTTTCGTGACAAATGATCCAGCTGCTGATGCCGCTAATTCATCTAATTCCTCGATCGTCATACAATGGACCCCTGAGGCGTTCATAAACGGATTTTCGTATGTATATTTCCCAAAATTCGTAGCTAACATTGATTCATTCCTCCAATCTTTTCAACTAGTTTACCGTTTCATTTCTGAAAATGCAACGGTGTCTTTGAGTGGGACAGGTTTTAGAAGGAGCAACCTCTTTAATCACTGTAGCAAATCAAAAAACCATATCCATACAGCTTATTAAAGCTTGCTGAATAAATATTGTTTTTGAAAACAATCTGTTTGTTCTGTAATCAAATGTTGGTTTTTTAGAGCATGATCATGATTTTATTAAAGCTTTCACTTCTATTTACCGCTAAATCAAATGCTCTTTGAAGATCCTCTAACGGAAAGCGATGGGAAATCATATGACTGACACTTAAGCGTCCACTTTCTAAAAAGGTGATCGAATCAAACCATTCTTTGCCTGGGAAAGGTGCAGAATAGCTATTCCAAAAACCCTTAATGGTTAATTCACTGCGAAAGATTTTTTCAAATGCCCGTTGCTTAATCAAAACATCAGAATAAGCGATCCCTTGAAATCCAATTTTCCCGCCTTTTTTTGTCACTAAGAGACATTGTTCTTCAGTTATTTTAGTACCTGCACATTCTATTGCAATATCCACGCCTAAACCATCCGTTATCCGAGAAATCTCTTTTTCAAGGTCTTGAACACTAGGATCGATCGTATCGGTGACACCTAAATCTAATGCTTGTTCCAGTTTCTCTGATTGAATATCAATGCCAATGATCGTTTTCACACCCGCAATTTTTAACCATTGGATCGTCAGCAACCCAATCGTTCCTAACCCAAAAACGGCAACGACATCGCCCACTCTAGGTTCGATTCCATAAACACCATGCGCTGAGACAGCAAGAGGCTCAATCATGGACGCTTCTTCAAACGTCAACTTAGTTCCTATTTTCACGATATTGCTCGCTGGCACGGAGACGTATTCAGCAAATCCTCCAAACCGTTGCGAGCCCATCATGATATAGTCCGTGCATAATTGATACTTCCCGATAGCACAATATGCACAGTTATGACAAGGAATAAATGGGACAACAGCAACTCGATCGTCTTTTTTTAAATGATGAACAGAACGACCAACTTTTACAATAGTCCCAGCCATCTCGTGCCCCATGATCATAGGTAACTGGTATTTCCAACCTTTACTCATTTTGTGGATATCTGACCCACAGATTCCTGAAGCTTCAACTTTTACAATCACTTCATTCTGATGGCATTGTGGAACATCCATTTCTCGAATCTCAAATTCATTCAGTCCAATTAAGAAACCAGCCCTCATCTACTCTCCTCCAATCTTCATTCATGGGATTCATAGGTAACGTTTGTTTTATCAGTATAATATTCATAGCCCTGCTGGAGAAGCGCTTGCGAATGTAAATGCACATAAGCATTTGTTTCTAGTCTCTCCAGATAATCATTTGCAAAAGCCAAATTAGTGGCTCCAACAATTACCCCATGTTCTCGCAGTAACATTCCATATGGTAGTCTTTCTTTATTTGTCGCCATGTTTTGAGAGTAGTCACCAACAAAGTTTGCTAACTTTTCAGTTGTTGCAGGTGCATAATCCAAACAACGGATCGCATCCGGTCCGAAACGAAGGTTTTCACAGACGATGGGCATATCAGTCCCTATACAACTGTAAACCATCAAATTTAATGGATGAGCATGAATCACTGCTTTTATCCGTGGATCTGAGTGATAAAAACTCATATGCATATTGATTTCCCTGGTCAAGCGACCAGTACCTTCGATGAGGGATAGTTTCTTATCTACCAAAAGAATTTGCGCTGCCTCTAATTCCCAAAGATACTGAACAGATGCCAAAGTAGGCGTCATCAAGAAATGATCTTCTGAAACTTTTATAGAGATATTGCCACCAGCAGCATCCGTTAGCTTCCTGTCAAATAAAGATTTGGCGATCTTACATATGAATTTCCGTTCTTCTAAATAATCCATCGGCTTCCTCCTGTCTAAAACGTAAATATTTTTCAATTAATCCATATTTCCCAAGAAACATTATATCTTCAACAATTTCTAAGTATTCTTCACTTCTTACAAGAGCGACGAAGAAAACATAAGTCACTTGAAAATAATCCTCAGATCCGTAAGAGATTTTTTGTTTATTCGTCAAAAGGCTAATCGTGCTACGGTGGACATTTCCCCGATTGTTCGCATGAGCTAAAGCAACACCTTCACTTATTACGATATAAGGTCCATTTTGTTTCACGTTTTCAACGACTTCTTCTACATAGCTCTGCTCGATACACTCATTTTGTGTCAATACTTCCCCTGCTAAGCGTAAAGAACGCTCCCAAGAACATTTTTGGTCGATTCTGATAACATGCGAATTTAACAAGTAATCATGCAATCTCCTTTGTGGTTGTTGGACAAATTGAACAAATTTTTCTTCAGTCTCTTCTTCATTAATCGTAAACAAACGGTCAACCATCTTTACTATTTTTTGGATATCTTCTTGGGTCACAAAAGGTGTTATTCTTAAAACATCCTCTTCCAAAAAAGGCAAAGAATCAGCAGTTAAGATTAAACGACTGGCTTTTTGACGGAAGCACATCTTACGATAAGTACCAAATGTTAGCACATTCATAATTTTGAACTGCTTGTATCGACTAATTTTCATAGCAATCATTTTCGCTATCGATAAATTTTCACACACGATCCAGATATCGATTTTGCTCATCTTATATTCTTGTCGGGTTAAGGCAGTTGCGATATGAATAGCGATCGTAGTAATAAATGATTCATTGAAGGATCGGGACAGGTAGTTTTCAATGACACCACTATTAGCCCTTACAGCTACGATAATATCCATAAACTGATGCCGCAAAAGACCGATATTTTCAATATCCAAAATAATGTTCTCTTCTTCAATAATTTGTAAGTGATTGTATAGATCAGAAATTAAGTCAAATTCGTACTTTAGAGTCGTCCCTAAATCTTCATCAATTTTATTCAGAAAATAGATGACCAAATTATACAATTCAGCATCCTTCGCATTTTTTCGCTTTTTCAAATGACAATATTCTGCTATTGCCTGTTTGTCTTCGAAAGAGATCGTTCGATCAAATCTTTTTTCAATTTGATCGATGAGTATGCTCAGGTTTTCCGACATAACGACAAATTTGGGAGATTCACCTTGTTCTTTGCGAGGCATATTGATAACGATAAAAATATAGACGAAAAGATCAAACTGCTGATACTTTTCTGCATACTTTAACTCGTTAAAAATGAATCCCAAAAAGTCTAAATACTCCATTGACCCGTCAAATGTCCGAAGGATTTGCATTCCGACATAATTGATGTATCCTTTTGCGTCTATATTTTCTAAAAACAATGTAAACAAATACTCTCTTTTCTCCGATTGATTCATCTTAAGGATAACCCCTTCACCCCTAAGCGTTTCGATATATTTACTCATGATCACTTCTTGTTTTTTCAACGTATTGATATCGCGGATGATTGTTAATCGACTGACGTAAAACAAATCAGCAAAATGATCCATCGTAAGAACATCTTCTGTTATCAATAAATTGATCAGAAGTAATGTGCGTCTTTCATCAGGATTCAAGGAATAGTCGTAAGGGGACAATTCTAAAACAAGCTGATAAGCTTCTGACAAATCTAGTTCATCAGGAACCCGTAAGTATCCGCTTTCAATTTTCACTTGCGGCATATCGTGAGTATTTAGAAACGAGTTCAAGACTTTGATTTCACTCGTGAATTTCTTTGGCGAGAGATTCAAGTTCTTATAAAGTTGCTCCAATCTAATTTTCGTTATTTTGTTATATAGTAGGAGATAGATGATTTCAGCAGTAATTTTCCTCACAGCACTCCTCCTTAATGAATAGACAAATTCTCTCTTAGAAAATCAACAAGGTTTTCAGGTTCACACTTGCTTAATTGAACAATAAAATTTTGAGACTGGATGCTTAAAATTAATTTTTGAAGAAAATCAATATAGGTATGCTCATCTTTTAGTGCCATGCAAAATACATGTTCGACTGCTAAGTCGTCTACTTGAGTATCCATCTGTTTAAAAGTCACAGGCTTTTTTAGTCTTGCATAACAAACAGAAGATTCTTTCACAGAGGGATCAAAGGTATGCGGAATCGCAACTGGCGGGTCAACTGGCAAACCAGTAGGAAAATGATGTTCGCGTTCGATACAAGACTCAATAAAACTATTCCCGACGATCCCTTCGTTAAGCAGCTCAAGTCCGCATTGTTTAATCACTTCTATATTTGAGCGCTCATTCAATTCGATTGCTTTAAATTTCATACACTATTTCTCTCCCACTAAGCCATTTATTTTATCAATAATTCGTTTATTCATTCGGTCAATTACCCAACGATTCGATGAAATAAGCTGATTATAATATTTGCTAAATTGTAGCCCCAGAAACTATCTGTCACAACACCTTCCACAGGCACACCGGTCGCATTCATCATTTCGGTTGCTTCAGGTGCAAAGGTGTTTGTTCCAATTAGAACGATAACTAAGAAGAAAAAGCCAGTGACGAGTGTTCGAAAAAGATTGCCATTTGATGCTAATGCTAGCAGTGGAATCATATATACGATTACTGTTAAAACACCTACTGGAAAATAATGCATACCAGGGATAATAAATGCTAAGAATATTGCTATCGGAATCAGAATCACTGTCGTTGTGATCGCTGTCGGATCTCCAAGACCAAGAGCAATGTCCATTCCGATATATAATTTTTTCCCTTCGCCAATATGTTTCTTCATAAATTCTTTGGCAGCTTCTCCGATAGCAGTCAAGCCTTCCATCATAACAGAGACCATTTTGGGTATCAGTACTAGCACCGCCGAAACTCCACCCCCCATAGAAATCGCTACCGTAAATTCTTGGCGTGTCAATACGCCTAGAAAAGTTCCCACCAACAAACCGATAACTGCTGGATCTCCAAAAAAACCAATTTTACTTTCCACTTTTTCCAAACTGATATCGATTTTGTTAAGACCAGGAATCAGATCGATCAGTTTATTTACTAATAGTCCAAAAGGATAAGCGAATGTAATAAATGAAAATGTCGTACAAGTCGTGCCTTCCAGTCCGTAATACGCCTCCCATCTAGGAGCAAACCACTGAGCCACGAATAAAGTGACAATTGATAAGCCAACCGTAACAGTCAAACCTAGCCAAAAACTATCAAACAAGGCATACGCTAATGCTCCAGGAATCAAAAAATGAATATAGTTCCAAATGTCGACATTCATGACCGTTGTCCATTTCAAAAGAATAAACAATACATTCAACCCCACGATCATCAAAATAGCAATCGCTGCAAAAGGTACTGACCACGAAGCCGCTCCAACAGCAGCCCAGCCAACATCCATCGTGGTATATCCTGATCCCATTTCCTGATAATAATCGATGGCTGGTTGCAAGGAAGTACCAAGGAGTCCTACAACAAGTCCCAACCCTTGAAAGCCGATGCCGACTAAAAGCCCTGTTTTTAGCGCTTTGCCAATTTTCATCCTAAAGACACAGCTCAAAATAAAAATGACAACGGGTAGCATAACCGATGCCCCCATATCCATGATGTTCTGAATAACTGATAATACAGCTTCCATTTTTATCCCCCTTTAATAATTCGATGGCACTCTTCAACGATTTTCTGCGCGGTCTGCTCTTCGTTGATTCCAGAGATCAAACTGAAAACAGGAAGAATCGGTACTTTTACTGGCTTGACATATCGAGTAGTCACCAAGATTAAATCCACCGTTTCTGCTTTTGAGGGAATTTGACTAATATTCCCTTTGGTGATGGAAGCCTGAATGTTGCTCTGAGCCAAGATTTGTTTGACTTTCTCTTGAACAACTGTGGACGTGGCGATCCCACTACCACAGGCAATATAGATCTCAATTTTTTTATTCATTTTCTTTCTCCTCCTTTCCTTACTCTATTTTTGAGATTTCAATATAGAATGAATTTTATACTCTTCTTCTGGTAGTAAAACGACTTTTAACGCCTTCCCTTCTCTTGTCAATTCGATGGCCTGATTGATGTCAGTTAAAGGCAACACATGAGAAATAATTTTTTCAGCAGGAAACTGATCTGATAAGGATAAATGGAAAGCTTTTTCGACTTGAATACTATTTGCACCATAATGACCATAAATCCAGAGATTGTTATAATGAACTGCATTCGTATCTATAGGCGTTAGTTGATTCTTTGCTACACCACCAAAAAAGACGACAGTCCCACATTTTCTAGCCATAAAAATACTTTGTTGCTGTGCTTCTATTGATGGATTGGCTGAAATCACTTTATGTGCGCCATGTCCATTCGTATACTCTTTCACCTTTTCAACAGGATTTTCTTTTGAAGAATCGATCCTATGATCTACATCAAACGCTTCCATAAGAGCTAGTCTGTCAGCATTTTTATCAATCACGATCACCTTGCTTGCTCCACGAATCCTTGCTAGAATCGCTAAAAAGACCCCAATAGGACCTGCACCAATAATGACGACCGAATCACCTAACGAAACCTGAATATTCTCCATGCATGCATAAGTGGAGGATAAGGGTTCAGCTAATGTTGCCGCGATAGGCTCTCGTCCTTCTGGCACTTCAAAAATCGCTCCTCGTTCTACTCTTGTAGCACTATATGCTATATACTCTGCAAAACCGCCTTGAAGATCGGTGTAACTTTCAGCTTCCGTACAACAATCGTGCTTCCCATTACGACAATTTTCGCAACGTAGGCAATGAGCCATAGGGTATACATAAACCATCTGCCCTCTTTGATACTTCGTCACATTTTCATCAATTTCGACGATCTCACCAACGATTTCGTGTCCATAAATATGAGGGTAGCGCCCCGCTTTTGAATCAGTCAGCAAATTGCGAATATCAGATCCGCACAGACCAACTGCCTTAACCTTCAATAGAAAACCTCCTTCTGGACAGCAGGGTCGCTCTACTTGTTCATAGCGAATATCTCCTGGTCCATACATCAACGCAGCCTTCATTTTTTTCACAAACGTTCAACTCCATTCATTCTTTCTTATTTTACATGTTCATTGTAAGGTGCGTCGGATGTACCTCACAAGTAACACTTTTAGTATTTCAAGTTCCATATTTGTTACTTGAAAGAGAAAATGTTTGTGAAAAACCAAGAACGATTTTTCCTTTTTGCAATTATTTCTGAAGTCACGTAAAAAACAAAAAACCTCGTAACAATGAGTCACGAGGTTTTGGTGAAGCAATCTATTCTATTTATGAGTATTTAAAAACTATCTGTAGCTCATCACTTCCGCCAATAAAACGGATGGGTAAACTAAATTAAGCCATTCGTCGCAGGAAATTTCCTTCGGTTTTGGTTTTATTTATGCGACCTCATAAGTAGAAATTCTCAAGTGTTACTCGATAATACTTGCGTTTTCCATCGAAAGCGTACAATTCAAATCATTTCAAATGATAAGACACTTGAATAGGAGTTTTTTAATTGACTGTTCAACTTTTTTTTAAATTGAAAACGAATAAACACATACTATATACATACAAATTTTTTACCTATCAAGTGAATTAAACCTTTTTCTTTGATACCTCAACACTCCATTATCTCCGATGACGTATAATTTGTATTTTCCATACCCTACTTTAAATTCTAATCTTTCGCCACTTGCGATTTCAAATAAAAGATAATAGGTAATGGATTGATTCGTAAAGCCGTTTGCAGCAATATTCGTGCTACTAGTCATTCGTTTGTCTACTAGCGTGGCAAGTACTGCCACTTCTGGCGTAGATTGATCCTTTAAGAATTCGACAATATGATATAAGATAACTGCGACGAAAATAAAAGCAAATAAAGTAAATAGAAAATCCACAAAACACACTCCTTTTTGTTTTTATGATCAAGGGAATCAACCAAATCATTTTTACAACTTAACTATAATTATACATTAATACAATTAATTAATCTCGAATCTCTATTAAAAATATGTAACTCGCTAAATGATTGACCGAAACTGTAGTTTGGCTATCGTTTTCCTATATGTATGGTTGCATAGAACACATTTGTATATTTGTTAACCAAGAGTCAGTTGATAGGATGAAATCACATGACCTTTGAAAAAGCATTCCTAGAATCATCCTTCTTCATTCTACATTGACTCCTTAAGGAAAATTCATCGTATCCCAAAATCTCTGACTAAATTCAGTAACTTTTATTTAGACATGTTTTCTGGGATGCACCTTAAGGTTATCAATGTGGATGAATAAGAATTTAATCTATGCTCTCTTTTTGTCAAAGTGATCGAAGGTTTATAGAAAGTATTACTATTTCGGCAAAGTTAAATACTAACTCACTTTGAGTTGTTATATGAATGGAAAATACGTTGAGCTTTCAAGTTTTAAAATATATGATTTTCTTTAATGCTTTTAGTAAAAAAGCATAACTTTTTCACCAAGTAACTGTTTATTTAAGAAAGTATTCTATAAAAAAACTCTTCTACCAACTTTTTCAAAGTTAATAAAAGAGTTCTGTGTTTATATCCTCATTTTGCCAACTGTCCGACACCTAAGAAAACAGCTTGTTCCATCTAGTTAACAAATATGAAACAACTTTCTATGATTGAAAATCCTTAACGAATCCCCAAAGCAATCCTTGCATAACGACTCATTTTATCGGTCGTCCAAGCGGGATACCAGACTAATTTCACCTCTGGATTTTTGACTTCTGGAATATCGCTTAGTGCTTCGTGTATCGATTCAGTCAATACGTCGGCTAAGGGACAGCCCATTGTTGTTAAGGTCATTTTGATTACGGTATTGCCTGTTTCTGCATCAAATTCGACTTCATAAACTAAGCCTAGATTCACTATATCAATCCCCAACTCAGGGTCAATCACGGTTTCCAAGGCAGCCAAGACACGCTCTTTGATTGCTTCTGCTTCTACTTCAGTATATGCCACGGTTGAAGACCTCCTTTAATTCTTGTTTCAAATAATACCTTCTTTTGCAAGATTTGTAAATGGACGATCCTTGATTATGGACGGCTTTTCTTGTGTATTTTCAGTTCTGGGAAGACCCCTGTCGTTTTAAAGGTCCGTTGTTCATCATCTGTCGCAAAACGGCCTGTAATCGATTGGGTCGGCACAAAATTAATAAACGCATTGCCGTCAGCTTCTAAAACGGCTTGTTCTAAATCGTAGATCTCGTAGCGCGTCACGACCATCATGATCATATTGCCAGGTACGCCTGAATACCCTCCGACTGAGGGGAACAAAGTCATGCCGCGAAACACATGCTTAGAAATATTTTTCCCAACAGCTTCCGCATTGGTCGTAATAATCATTGCCGTTACCTTTTGATGACTTGTGTGCAGCATGTCCACAACGTAGCTCATCGCGAAAATCGAAATGATCGTGTACAAGGCACTTTCCCAAGAAAAGACGAAACCTGAGACCATGACAATGATGCCGTTTAAAATAAACATATATTTACCGACCGTTTTTCCAGTCGTTTTTGATAATATCAACGAAAGGATATCCATTCCGCCGGTGGTAAAACCCATTTTCAGTGAAAACGCAACGCCGACGCCCAACAGTACGCCACCTAGCAAAGCGTTAACCAAAATATTGTCAGTGATCGCTCCTTGCGGAAGAATCATCGTTAAGACGGAAACGACAACGACATTGATAAAGCTCAATAGTGTCGATGATTTCCCGAGTTTGATGAACCCGAGAACAAAGATAGGCAAGTTTAAGAGGAAAATAAACAGCCCTGTACTAAGGTGAACGCCAAAATGCTCCAAGGCAAGTGCCACGATCAATTGGGCGACCCCGTTCATCCCAGCAGAAAGAACGTTTGCGGGAATCAAAAAGAAATTTAAAGCAATGGCTGCAGTGATACCTGACAGCAAAATAACCCCTATTTTTTTCAATCGTTCTGATTGTTCGTGCTTCGTTAATAACTTACTCACAATGATCTAGCTCCTTCACTAAAAATCTCCTTCCAAAGAATAGCAGTTTGTGTGAAAAAATGAAACAATTATTTGCAAAAATTTACTTTTCATTCCCGCATCGTTCGCCTCCATGTTAAAATCATAGGTAAGAGATGAGAGGAGTGATTGATTTTGGCAAAAGAAGCAAGTTTTGATGTCGTATCTGAGATCAACACAGAAGAAGTGAAAAACGCCATTCAACAGGCGGAAAAAGAATTGAAAAACCGATTTGATTTTAAAGGCTCCACAGTAGAAATCAAGATGACTGAGGGCAAACTGACGATCGTTGGAGATGACGAATTTAAGTTGGAGCAAATCAAAGATGTGCTCTTTGCGAAGCTGATCAAACGGAATGTACCAACGAAAAATATTCAATTTGGCGAAACGGAGCATGCCTTGGGGGCAAAAGCTCGTCAAACGGCAGAATTGATCAATGGCATCGATAAAGAAAACGCAAAAAAAATAACGACAGCGATCAAAAACGCCAAGCTAAAAGTTAAAACCCAAATTCAAGACAATCAAATTCGGGTAACAGGCAAAAGTCGTGACGATCTGCAAGAGGTGATCCAATTGTTGCGTAAACTGCCCCTGACGATCGATTTACAATTTACAAATTATCGCTAATCAAAAAAACTAGAACAGAGTCTAACGTGATGGTTAGGCAAAATCAGCTTTATCTACTGATTTTGCGCAACCGCTCTTGAAAGCTCTGCTTCTAGTTTTTTTCTTGCCAAAAATGAGTCAATGCCTTTGATAACTCTTGCGGCCGACGAATCTGCAAGGCATGCTGCCAATGTAGTGGGAAAAGTTCTTGGTAACGCGGTGTCCGAAAGCGCTGATCCAGCAATAACACCACGCCACGATCGCTGACATCCCGAATCACTCGACCGGCTGCTTGCAGGACTTTATTCATCCCTGGCAGCTGATAGGCATACGCAAAGCCAGCTGCCTTTTTCTCATCGTAATATTCCCGAATCAATTCTTGCTCGTGATTGATTTGCGGCAGTCCGACTCCTACCACTGCTGCACCGATCAAGCGATCGCCTTTTAGGTCGATCCCTTCAGAAAAAATTCCTCCAAGGACACAAAATGCCACCAATGTTTTTGGTTGACTCTTTGGTTCGTCTTGACTTTTATCCACCAAGGATGATTGTTGCGGGTCAAAAGATTGAAACTGCGCAAGAAACGCCTCGCGCTCTGCTTCGTTCATAGCAGTCCCCTGAATCAAGACCTCCACCTCTGGCGCCTGTTGAGAAAATGCTGCCGCCACATCATCCAAGTAACGATAAGATGGGAAAAAGACCATATAGTTTCCCGCTTTCGCTGCCGTCATTTGCTGGATCGCATCAACGATCGCAGGAATGCTGGCTTCACGTTGGCGATACGTCGTTTGAATATAGTCCGCAATAAAAATCCCCTGATTTTTCGGATCAAAAGGACTTGGCAAGCGATAGCGCAAAGCTTCATCGCCGCCACCTAATACTTCTTGATAATACGACAAAGGGGTAAAGCTCGCAGAAAACAACAGGCTGGCCTTGCCCTTATCTAACACGGATTCCAAAAACGGCGCTGGTTCGATGCAAAATTGCCGTAGTTTGATATCATAGCGGTCGATCTCCACCGTCGTTTCGTAGTGATCATCATAAAATTCACTGATCTTCAAATAATGGTTAGCTTCAAAATACACTTGCAGCACTTCTTCTTGCAATTCATGCTCAGGATTTGCCGGCAACCATTCCTTCATCAATTCAGCTAATTTGTATAGCTGATTGACCATTGTTTCATGGGGAGCTGCTTGATGGTGGTATGACCATCCTTCCTCTTTTGCTAATTGGGCTAAAGCCGCAAATTCTTTATCAACTCTGTTTAGTGCGCGTTTTAATTTCTGTTGATCCTTCGGCAGCTTCTTCTTTAATTCCTTAAATGGCTGTCGGGAGATCGTTGCAGAATACATTTCTTTCGAACGATTAACTAAGTTATGGGCTTCATCCACTAAAAAGAAATACTCTTCGTCTGGCTCTTCAAAAAATCTCCGTAAATAAACGGTTGGATCAAACAAATAATTATAATCACCAATAATGACATCGCAAAAGACACTGACATCCAGTGAAAGCTCAAAGGGACAAACCGTATGCTTCATTCCATAAGTCTCGATCACTTCTCGGGTTATTTGGTTTTCGTGATGCAACAGATCCCACAAAGCTTCGTTGATTCGATTGTAATAACCTTGTGCATAAGGACAATGCTCTGGCGTACAATTTCGTTCATCCAGAAAGCAAATTTTATCTTTGGCAGTGATCGTGACACTCTTGGTTTCACTACCGTTGTCTGCTAACTTGCTCAACGCATCTTCAGCCACTTGTCTGGTGATCGTCTTCGCCGTCAGATAAAAGACCCGATCTGCCCCTTCTTCCCCGAGAACTTTTAATGCGGGAAACAGCGTTGACATGGTTTTTCCAGTTCCCGTTGGCGCTTCCGCAAAAAGTCGCTTGCCATTTTTTAGTGTTTTATACGCCGCTGCTGCTAACTCTCGCTGCCCTTTGCGAAAGGTTTCAAAGGGAAAAGACAGCAGCTGCAAAGACGTATTGCGGACACGGCGCCAATTCTCTTGAAAAACTAACCATTTATGATATTCCTGAAGTAATTCTTCATAAAAAACAGCTAATTCTGACAACTGAAATGTTCTTCTCGTACGGGTGGTCAGCTTTTCAGTGGTTTGATAATAAGTCAATTGTACGGCGATCCGATCGATGGGTCTCCTCGGATCATTTTCTCCATCAGCAGTAGCTTCTGCTTCTGCTTCTGGTTTCTCTTGTTTTTCACTGTCATTAAGCGCTGCTTGTTCATTTTCTTGTAGTAAAAACAAATAAGCATAAACCATTCCCTGGGCAAAAAACAAATCGATTTGATCTTCAGGGATATCTTCGAAAGCTGGTTCTGAAGTTTTGATCTCATCGATCACCCAAGAATTAACAGCTGCATCAAAAAAGAGACCATCGGCACGTCCTTCGACAGTGATCGAATCTTTCTCAATTTGGCTTTCTCGTTTGAAAAAGACTTCTTTTTGATACGCATCCCCAGCCTCTTTTTGTAGTTGGCGATGGATACGGGCGCCTTCTTGTGCGGTATGATTACTGACTTTGCGGCTATCAATATCGCCTCTGCGCAAAATAAATTCTACGATTTTTCTAACCGCAACTTTTCCTTTATACACGTGTTCACCTTCTCGTTTGCCATTATAGCGGATAGATCACTTTTGGAAAAGCGAACAGAAACAGCTTTTCATCCTCTGCGGAGAGTATCCTATCCAAATAGGTTTGATCTCTAAAAAAACCACTTGCGGCAAAATGCCTTCTCATCAGGTAATCAACGCCATTTCCACTTCCAGAAAATGGGTTTGACGAAAGGTTACCAAAAAAACCTACTCTACTCACCTAAGCAAGTAAAGCAGGAATATTTTTTTAAGAAAATTTATTGATCGACCTGAATGTCATAGCTAACGCCATTTTGATCATAGGCCTTCTGATTATTAGGATCTAAGGTGAACTCAAAGGTTCGCCCATCTGCCATGATCGTCAAACGTTTTCCTTCGACGATGTATGAGGCATCTTGATAGGTGATCTCATAAATTTGATAAGGATCGTTGGACAACTGTACCTCTGAATGGGAAAAATGACGCTGAAAATCACTTTCGATTTGTCCTTCATACAAGGCAACATCACTAGCGCTGGCTGAACTATCTTCTAAGTCTGCCATCGGCAAATACTGCTTAACGATCGTCAACTCATTCTCATGGAAATCATAAACCCCTTGACTTTGCGGAAAGATGACACTCTCATCTTGGATCAACATCAAATCAAGGTCGCCATTTTCAACTGCTTTGGAGGCGGAAGTAACGGTTTCAGAAACTTCTTTCGAATCATCGATGGATAGCTCTTCCTCACCACAGCTCGCTAAAAGAAGCACAGCAAAGCATACAGTGAAAAAGAATTGGAGCGATTTTTTCATAAAAAACACCTTCTTACAAAAAGTTGATGTATACCAATCAAAACGAACACAAGGTCCTGAACACTTACTTTCCCCGAACTTAGTCACGACGAATGTTTCTGCTGCAGGAAAAAATTAGACCAGTTTCAAACGAAACACGCGCTTTCTTATTTTAATTAGTATAACAGCAGTTTTTTGCTAATGCGGTTTCTTAGAAAAATTTTCGAATTCCCACAATAATTCTGAGCTTTTCTCTCATCAAACTATTGGTTAGCCTTATCACCTGCCTGCCATAGGGTGGTCACAGCATCTTCACGAAATAAAGCCTATCCGTGCCAAGTACAGGTGTGTCAGAAAGCACAGCAAATTGTTCGAAGCCGACTGCTTGATAGAACTGTGGCGCTTGGTAGTCTTGGGTGGTAACTGTCACGGAACGACACCCCGCTTTTTTACCGTGATCGAAAAGTGCTTCCATCAATTGTTTCCCCACCCCTTGATTCTGATGGTTTGGATCAACTGCAAACAATTGAATATGAATCGTATTACCTGTCCGTTTCCCAATCAACCCACCAAGTTGATCGTGATTGTCAAAAAATGCAAATGAAAGCTGCTCTTGATCGGAAAAGGCACTCACTGCCTCTGTTTTTTTCGTTGAATAATTGAGCCATTGACAGATCGCCTGACGATTGTCTTCTGTGTTAATCGTTTCTATCATTAATTTTTCACTCCTAAAAACCTTTCTTTGTTTCCTCTTATACTTTAAGCTATACTTATAGTCAGACACAAGTATTTGTGATCCTAGGAGGTTTTAGCATGAAAATCATTGGTTTAGTGACAGGACCCGTTCAAGAAAATTGTTACCTTATTTGGAAAGAAGATTTTTTGTTGATTATTGATCCTGGAGCAGAAGCAGCGAGATTGATCGCTGAGATCGAAAAAACAGGCGCAAAACCAGCAGCGATTTTATTGACCCACACTCATTATGACCATATCGGCGCAGTTGACCATTTGCGGGATTATTATCAGATCCCCGTTTACGTTAGTCCACTTGAGCAAGAATGGTTAAGTGATCCTATGAAAAACCTTTCTGGTCGTCATCCTGAATTAGGAACCATCACCGCACGTCCAGCAGAATTCGAGCTAGAATTGAAAGAGTACGAGATAGCTGGCATGTCCTTTAAGGTTGTTGCAACCCCAGGTCATTCCATCGGCAGCGTCAGTTTTATTTTTGACAAGTTTGTCGTTTCTGGAGACGCCTTATTTAAAGGCAGCATCGGTCGGACCGATCTACCAACTGGCAACCTTGAGCAATTGCTGACCAGCATCCAAACGCAACTTTTTGTTTTACCGAATCAGATGGCCGTTTATCCTGGCCACGGGGAACCAACAACGATCGAGATTGAGAAACGGACCAATCCGTTTTTTAACGCATAAACGAATTACGAACCAAAGGAGGAATTACTACTTATGGCAAAAACGGAATTGTATGTCGTGCGTCACGGGAAAACCATGTTCAACACATTGCAGCGTGTGCAAGGCTGGTGCGACACCCCATTGACTCGTACTGGTGAACAAGGCATCCATTATTTAGGACTCGGGTTACGAGATGTGGATTTTGTGGAAGCAGTATCCAGTGACAGCGGCCGCGCGATCGAAACGATGCGTCTGATACTGGGTGAACATGTCAGAGGACCAGAGATCCCTTATCATATCGACAAACGGATTCGTGAATGGTGCTTTGGCTCACTTGAAGGTGCCTATGATGCAGAAATGTGGGGCGTTCTGCCACGGATTCTTGACTTTCCTGATTACGATGATATGATTGCCAATCATGTCTCGTTTGAGGCGATCGCCAATGCGATCTATCACGCAGATACAGCCAATTGGGCGGAAACCTTTGATGTGTTGACCGAACGTGTCAAAACAGGGTTTGAAGATATCGCCTACCGCGTTGAGAAAAAAGGCGGCGGCAATGCGCTAGTTGTGTCTCACGGCTTAACGATCGCTTTTCTTTTGCATCTGATCAATGATGAGAACAATGTTCGCATGGATATTGAAAATGGCTCGGTCACTCGACTGATCTACGAAGATGGCAGCTTTACGATTGCTGAAGTGGGCAATACCGATTACATCAAAAAAGGCTTAGCACTCTCTCAAGAACTTTTATCCTAAGAGAAACCTTTGGCAGTTGATCAATTTCTTTAAGAAAGGAGCAGTTTTTGTTTTAAAAACTGCCCTCTTTTTTTAGGAAAAAGATTGGTATTCGAATCAGGAAACGGTATACTAAGAGTTGTATTTTGTCATAGAAAGGACTGAACCAATGTTTTTTACAAATTTTATAAAAGCGATTTTATTTGGGATCATTGAAGGGATCACGGAATGGCTGCCAATCAGCAGCACGGGTCACTTGATTCTTGCCGACGAATTTATCGGTTTGAATGTTACCCCCGAATTTATGACGATGTTCAATGTTGTCATTCAATTGGGCGCGATTTTAGCAGTCGTCTACTTATATTTCCATAAACTAAACCCTTTTTCACCGCAGAAAAATGAGTTAGAGAAAAAAGATACATGGACGTTATGGTTTAAAGTCGTCGTGGCGGTCTTGCCATCGGTTATTATCGGATTACCCTTAGATGATTGGTTAGATGCGCACTTCTACAACTTTTTCTCCGTTTCGATCGTCTTGATCGTTTATGGGATCGGCTTTATCGTGGTAGAAAAACGCAACAAAAATAAAGCACCAAAATGTACCGATTTGAACAAGTTCACCTACAAAGCGGCATTGATCGTAGGGATGTTCCAAGTATTGGCATTGATCCCAGGAACTTCTCGTTCTGGTGCTACTATCTTAGGTGCTATCATGATCGGCGCTTCTCGTTATGTTGCTGCTGAATTTTCATTTTTCTTAGGTATTCCCACCATGTTTGGTGCCAGTGCCTTGAAAATCTTCAAGTTTTTGAAAGATGGCAATGCCTTTGATTTCCAAGGAACCGTCATCTTATTGACAGGAACCATCGTGTCATTCATCGTTTCGATCATCGCGATCCGTTTCTTGATGAACTACATCAAACGGAATGATTTTACCGTATTTGGATGGTATCGCATCGTTTTAGGAATCATTTTGATCGGCTATTGGCTGATCCAATTATAAGCAAAAAGAGCAACTCTTGGGCATTTCAATGCTGCAATAGTTGCTCTTTTTTCGTTAAGTAGAATTCTTATTCCATCACGTGTTTTTGATTACCATACCGTCAATAATATCAACCGCACTTTCGGTGTCGTTGATAATCGATTCAAAGCGATCATAAATATCTTTCCATTTAATGATTTCCAGCACTTCTTTTTCATCCGTAAACAACGCTTTTTTCATTTTTGAATACAAAAGATCTGCTTCTGATTCAATCGTATTGACATCGTTGATCATTTGACGCAATGTTTTTGAATTTTTGAACTTCGGAAACTCTTTTAATGCTGTTTCGACCCCCTGTGTCGCTTGAACGATCATTTCAGCAAATAAGTTCGTCTCAGGGCGGATCTTCGTAATGACCAAATTCTCAAATAAATAAGTCAGTCCCATAATGCCATCCAAAATATCATCTAAGCGCTCGGAGATGACCAGGATGTCTTCGCGATCGATCGGTGTGATAAATGAGTCGTACAACTCATTCGTTAACTCAGCGATCACCTGATCGCCTTCCTTTTCTAATCCATGAATCTCAGCTGCCGCTTCACTTAACGCTGTTTCAGAGTAATCATTGATCAACAGCGAAAAACGTTTCGCAGCTAGATGCCCATTTGTTGCCAACTGCTCCATTGCCGCAAAATAATCAAATCCTTTTTTTCGTGCCATTACTTTCTCTCCTCACAAAATTAGCAATAAAATTTTCACCATTAGAAACGCAATCAACCCGCAACCAGGGAACGTTAAAATCCAAGCATAGATCATTTCTTTAACGATGCGCCAATCAACGCTAGAAAAACGTCGAGAAGCCCCTACCCCCATGATGGCAGTCGTTTTTGTATGGGTCGTTGAAACTGGGATACCAAATACGGAAGACAAGAATAAACAGATCGCAGCGGTAACATCTGCAGAAAAGCCCTGGTATTTTTCCAGTTTTACCATATCCATCCCTACTGATTTGATGATTTTCATCCCACCGACAGAAGTACCGATCCCCATGGTCAAGGAACAAAGAACCATCACCCAGAGTGGGATCGAAAAGCCATTGCCGGTCTTTTCAGCAAGATTGTTGTAGAAAAGCCCTAACATGAAGACACCCATAAATTTTTGGCCATCTTGTGCACCATGTAAGAACGCATTGGCACCAGCCGCAATGGCTTGACCAACTGTAAAAATTTTGTTGGCTTTTCGCCGTTGGGTATCGCGAAAGAGCCATACGATCAGTTTCGTGATCAGAAAGCCGCCAATGAAGCCCATCAACGTAGAAACGACAAGACCGATCAAAACTTTCAGCCACTCCTCGCCATTGACTGCATGTAACCCACCAAGGGCCATGGCTGCACCAGTCAGTCCTGCGATCAACGCGTGGGATTCACTAGTTGGGATCCCAAAATACCAAGCTGCGACCGTCCAAACAACAATTGAAAACAAGGCAGCGGCTAATGCGATCTGTGAGACCCGAAAACTCCCGCCTGAGTCAAAAGTCACAATATTACTGATGGTTTCTGCAACTTGCGCATTAAAATACGTCATCACCAGCACACCTAAGAAATTCATGACGACTGCCATGCCAATGGCGATATTCGGGCGTAAGACTCTCGTGGAGACAGCGGTTGCAATAGCATTCGGCGCATCCGTCCAGCCGTTGACGAAAATCACCCCTAATGACAACACAATCGTTAGAAACAAAGCGATATTCACATAGATTCCCCCATTTAAAAATTCCGAAGTAATCATAGCATAGAAAGCTGTTTCTGTGTAAACTTTTTATAACTATTCAGTAAAAAATGTGTAAAGAAGCATTTTTAAAATCTATAAAGCAAAAAATAGCACGGCCAAAAAACAAATTTTTGTGTTAAGTAAAATTTCTTTACAACTTTTATTGCAATCACTCTTGGCATTAGGTATAATGACTAGTGTTGATTTATACGTTTTCTAAACGTAATTGAACTTTTTTTTCGGAGGTGAAATACATGCCAAACATTGAATCTGCAATCAAACGTGTTCGCACAAGCGAAGCGGCTAATGCTAAGAATTCATCTCAAGTAAGCACAATGCGTACAGCAATCAAAAAATTTGATCAAGCTGTTGAAGCTGGTGCTGATAACGTAGATGCGTTATATAAAGATGCTGTTAAAGCAATCGATATGGCTGAGACTAAAGGATTGATCCACAAGAACAAAGCTAGTCGCGACAAATCTCGTTTAAGTAAAAAAATTGCAAAATAAGCAAATTAAGAAAGGCGCAGCAATCGATGATTGCTGCGCCTTTCTTTTTGACTTACTGTTTGCCATGTTTTAAAACAAATAGCTGGAACAAATACTCTTTGTCCATCTGACCACTTTTTACTAAGTAATCATTTTCGATCAATTCACTATATAGTGCCGCTAATTGCTTTTCTCCAAACCCCCGAGCTTGCTGCATCGCTAACTTCACTCGGTACGGATGAATCCCCAACGTTTCTGCGATATTGGCTTGCTGGTAGCCAATTTTCATCAAAATCGCCGCCTGTAACAGCAGACGGACTTGGCTGATCAAGATAGCATTGATCTTGATCGTCTCTTCCCCTTGCAATAATAGATCGTCATACAAGCGCAACGCATCCGATACGTTCCCCTTTAAGACATCGCTGGTTAATTCAAAGACATTGTGTTCCAACGTCTTAGGGATCAACTGCAAGACGATCTCTTTCGTAATTTTATTACCATTTCCTGCATACAGCCGTAGTTTCTGTAACTCCTGCATCGCTTTTGATAGGTGCAAATCCGTTAACCGTAAAAACAAATCAAACGCCTCTCGGCTCATCTCGATGCCATCATTGGCCAACGACTGTTGGAGATACTGACGCACGTCGGCTTCTTTCATAGGTGCGACATCAATCACAACTGCGGCTTTCTTCAATTGCTTAGTAATTTTTTTCCGTTCATCTAATTTATCGACATCTGCAAAAATCACCATTACCGATGATTCCAATGGTTCTTTGATATAATTCAAAAAATCATCTAAGTCATGCTCAGGTGCATGGCTCTTTTTTTCAGCCGTTAAGAAAAATGGCCGCTCAACAAACAGTAATCGCTGATCGCCAAAAAAAGGCAACGATTGAGCTTCTTGGATCACCATATCAAGGGGATCTTTCTCCATGTCAAAGGAAGCAAAATTCAGATCATCTTTCCCAACGGAAAAACGCTCCAAAAAGGCCGTGCGAACTTGCTCTTGTAAAAACATTTCACTGCCGATGACTAGATAAATCGATTGCAACTCCTTGGTTCGAATTGCTTGCAACGCTTTTTGTAATTCCATCGTTCCCCCCGCTTTCATTCTTATCCTACCATTAGTCAATCGGATAGTCTAGCAGCGTTTTTATCAAAAATGATTGTTGTTTTTCAGACCAAATAAATTGGATCATGCCTTGCTGATCGGTTCGCAAAACGGTCTGATTTACCAACGTTTCAAGCACCTCTTCATGAGGATGCCCGTACCGATTGTTCCGTCCACTTGAAATGATCCCGAATTGGGGATCGATTGCCGCAACAAACTCAGGTGCCGTCGAGGTTCGACTGCCATGATGCCCTAGTTTCAATACATCAACTTTAAGATTCGGATAATCATGAATCAACTTTTTTTCCCCTGCTTGTTCGAGATCGCCAGTAAATAAAAATGTTTTATCCCCTACCTTGGTTTTAATCACCAGCGAATCTTCGTTTTGTCCTGCACCTGATTCTGGTGCCAATACTTGCAACTGAAGGAAATCACCCACTACTTGGCCAACCGTCGTCCAAACAACGCTTGTCTGCTTAGGCAGTTCGTTTAAAAGCTTGGCGATGCGGTGATCTTGTTCACTTCCTGGTACGAGATATAACGTTTCAACGGGGATCGCCTTCATCAATGCTAGCGCATCTCCCATATGGTCCGTGTCGCCATGAGTTAGAAACAAACCGGTGATCTTCCTGACTCCCTCCCCTTTCAAAAAAGGAATCAATGTAGATTCCGCGGCAGCTTGTCGTTTGCGCTCTTGCCAGTTTTCTTTCGGAAAAGACAGAGAACCTCCAGTATCGATCACATAAACTTCGCGATTTTTTTCTGCCTGTAAAACGATACTATCGCCTTGACCAACGTCGACATAACTAATGGTGGGTAAAACGCGATTCTTCTGAAAGACGATTGGTACAACAAGCGAAAAACAGATCACCAGCAGCCACCGTTTCTTTTGGTAACAGAGCAAGCTGAGCAAACAACAACTAGCAGCCAATCCTGCAGGAACGGCACCCACCGTTATCGACACGCCTCCTACAGCGCCCACGACAACTTCCATAAGCAGCAAAAGCCCTTCAAAAAGGGCAATCAGCCCACTGATGGTTGGGAAAAGCGTCCCAGCAATGAACATTACGAAACAGGCTGGTAGCAAAACCAATTGAAAAAACGGTAAAAAGACAAACGTCAAAAAGCCCCCAAATAATGGGAATTCATAAAAGAGCGAGACAATGACAGGCGCAGCCAGCACCGTGAGGAACTGACAGCGCCAAAACCACGTCAATCCGATTGGTCGCTGCATTACTATCAAGAAGGTCATCAAAAGACTTAGTTGCCCCGATGTTTGAAGCAATACTTTGGGATCAACGAATAAAAGAGCCGTTAAGACGATCCCATAATGATCACTTGCCGATAGCCGTTGTTGATAAAGAGTGGTCACTTGAGTAACCGACAATGCCAAGACAGCACGCCAGACACTAATGCCGCCACAAATCCCAATTACGACCAAGAAAAAGACCCCCATTGGCAACAGCATTTCTTTTTGCGTAAACCCCAATCGGCAGAAGCATCCGCGAAACCATTTGAAAAATAAGACAACATGCATTCCTGAGATCGTAAAAAAATGCAATAAGCCACTCGCACGATACATTTGACGTACTTCTTGAAAGTCATGGTCTTTAAAACCAAAGAGCAACGCATTGATATAGGCTGCTGAGCGTTCAGGAAAGATTCGTTGCACAGAAGAAATAACCTCTGCTCGAACTTTTGCAAGCGAAAAGCCTGAGTCTGCTTCTTCCATTCCTACAATTTTCTCAATATGGACTGTGCCAATAATCGATCGACTGGCCAAATAGGCAGAATAGTCAAAGCTGTGGCGATTTCGTGGTTTTTCAGGAAGAGAAAAAAATCCATTCACCAGCAGCTTTCTTCCCCAATCGGATCGATCCTGCCATTGCTGTTTTTCAGTCTCTGAAGAAATCGTGTAACGACCAATCACTTTACCTGTCGAAGATTTTGCTTCAAACGTAAGCAGATCACCATTGATTTTGATCGTGTCTGGCAACACATTGACTACCCCTTGATACTCACCTTCTTGTATGTTTCCAGTCCGAGAAAGACAGACGCGGACACTTAACAGCAACAGTCCGACAAAACAAATCATGCACAAAAATGCTTGTCGTTTTAAGACAAGCATTCCGAAATAATAAAGTGCAATGAGTCCCAGTAAGATGGACTGCACATAGTAAGCAGTCACCGAACAAGCAAAAATAATACTAAGAAATAAAAATGAATCAGTTCTCTTTTGTTGGTTGTGCATCATTCAGCATACCAAATGAAAGTTTTTCAAAATACACCGGATCAAGTTCAACTTGGTGGACGGAAGCACCTACTTGTTGAATCAATTCTAGTGCATACTGATTGTTACGATAATCATTCAAATAATGGATCTTTTTAACCCCTGCTTGCAAAATTGCTTTCGTACAGGGAAGGCAAGGAAAATGCGTCACATAGATTTCCGCATTGTCTGTTGACACCCCTAATTTTGCACATTGCAATAAGGCATTCATTTCTGCATGAATCGTCCGAATACAATGGTCATCGACAACATAACAGCCATCGTCGATGCAGTGTACATCGCCACTGACTGACCCATTGTAGCCTCCAGCGATGATTCGGCGATCTTTGACTAATGTAGCGCCGACTTCAAGTCGGGAACACGTACTGCGTAAAGAAAGTAAAACAGCTTGCGCCATAAAATACTGGTCCCATGGGATTCTCGTATTGCTCATTCGTTTGCTCCTTTGCCATTGATTAGTTCTATTCTAATCGAATTTCTTGAATTTTCAACCGTCATTTCTTAGTATTTCTTACTTTTGTTTGGTTCAGTCCGTCACTGTAATCATCTCTTTCAAGGACTCAAAGGTCTTCTCTCCGATGCCTGTGATGTTTTTTAGGTCATCAATCTGTTTAAAAAAGCCATATTCTTCGCGGTAAGCGATGATTGCTTCTGCTTTTTTGGCACCCACGCCTGGCAGTTCTTGCAGTTGCTGCGCATTGGCTTGATTCAGATTGATTTGTGTCACTGCTGTCTGGCTGCTACCTACTCCTGAAGCATTCATCTCCATAAACGCTTGATCCTCTTTATGAGGGACGATCACCATCTGTTGATCTTGCAGCACTTGTGCTAAGTTTATCGCTGTTTCTAACGCCTCTTCTGTCAGACCACCTGCTTGTTCGATCAATTCATACATCCGCGCACCTGATTTTAAACGATAAATGCCCGGTTGGTGCACTTCTCCTTTGACATCGATAACGATCTCATACTCTTCATCGTGAAGACCATCTTCTTGAAGGGTTCCACCTTCCCCCATTTTAGACGATTGACCTTCTGCATCTGCCATTGATTGCCAGTTTGTTTCTTTGTTTTGCGAGAACGGTACAAACCAGATGATCAGCAAAACCATCAAAACAGCACCACCAACTGCAAATCGCCAATAGTCTTTGAGCAGCTTCCATTGATCCATTTTCACCACCTCATAGATGAAATACGCAGATAATTCAGCATTATTTGGAAAACGGATAAATAAAGACGATTTTTGTGTAGCAAAAAATGATGGAACCAATCATAGTGCCAATTTCATAGAATGCAAATTCTTAGAGAAAATGACAATGTATAGCAGAAATAGAGTGCTGTTAACGCAAATCTTTAAAAAGCGCTTGAATCAGACTGAAACTATTGATACACTATTTGATAAAAAATCACAGGGAAATGTTGGATGTCTAAAATCACCCAGCGTTTCAAAGTCCATGGATAAGAATGCTGCCAACGACAACCACCCTTGTGATAAATTGAACATTGTATTGGAATTTTTTCAAAAAAAAGGAGGCAGACTTGATTAAATCGAATAGATGGCCAGCGTTGCATATCTTACTGGGGAGTCTCTACCTAATTTTGATTATTTATTTCATTCAGACCATGTATCAAACGACTTATTTAGGCATTCGGGCTTACCAAATAAATGACGAATGGTTTATAAAACGTATTTATGAAGGTGGTCTGGGAGCAGAAACTTCGCTGCAAATCAATGATCAGCTAGTAGAGCTCGATGGACAGTTACCAAAAGAGAACAAACAATTAACAAATTGGCTAGTTGTCGAGCAAATCAATTCACTCACGATCCAAAGAGAGCAGCAACGAATCACTTATCGCTTTGATTCGCCCAAAACATTTCTGCCGATATTTTTTACACTTTTAGCTTTTAGTGGATCGTTAGTTTTATTCTTGCTCTTTTTTTATCGAAAACAGCTTCTTTCAAAAAGATCACGGCTTTTTTATTTATGGCTCTTTGTATTTGCGTTTATTTTTTTAGCGGCGTTTCCTTCAAGTATTGGGAATACGTTAGGTAGAGTGATTTTGATTATCTCCTTATCCACTTTTCCATTTTTCTTGAATTCATTTTTGAAGATCAACAGCTCATATAAAATAAGCAATATAGGAATCTTTCCAGCACTGCTCCTCCTATTAAATCTAGCAGCAACCTGTTATGCCGCTTTTTTTCAGATTGGCTATGTACTCGCTGAATATTTATCAGTCGGTTTTGTTTACAGCTTGATGCTAGTGATGCTTGGCGAATATTGCTTCTCTTTTTTTAATTAAAGTCACAAAAAACATAGAACAGCTACCAAAGTCAACCTTCCAGTAATTCTATTTGTAAGTATTGCCCCTTTTCTTTATTTATATGCATTCCCTATTGGATGGAGTGCACCTTACTATATGCTGGTATTTTTTATCTTTCTGCCTTTTATAGGAATTTTCCATCGCTTAGCAATTGATCGCGTCTTGAAATTTCGGTACCGTATCACAACCAGATCGATGTATTTGATACTCTCACTATTTTTAACGGTAATCGTCATTTTTATCAGCCAACTTAACGCTTACGTTCCTAATCTACTAATTATTCTTTATCTCTTCCTTTTAATATATACTCTTTTGCCACTTCTACAAGAATTATTCTATTTAGCAAGTCGCCATAATGAACCAATGAATTCACTAGATGTATTTTTAGCAGTTGAAAAAGAACGAGAGACAATTTCAAGCTATATTCACGATGGGATCATTCAAGAGATCATCCACTTGTTACGTCAAATTGAAAATGATAGACAAACAGTGCCAAAAGAAAAAATCATCCAGCAGCTTGATGAATTGATTTATGATTTAAGAGAACTTTGCTCAGATGTATATCCTCTGCTTCTGCAAGAAATAGGATTAGAAAAAACATTGGCTTCTCTTTTCGTTCAAATACAGCAAAACCACCCTGTGCTCATACATTTTGCCTATGACCGAACCATCCATTCAGATTCACCTGAAATCAACAACTTCATCTTGCGCTCAGTCAAAGAATTGCTCAATAACAGTATTTTGCATGGACATGCAACAGAACTGATAATCACAAATGCAGTTGAGGATGATACAGTAGTATTCGAAATTAGTGATAACGGAACTTTTGGACAAGACTCTCTTAGTAAAGGTCCTCATTTCGGATTGAATGTAATCAAAGAAAAACTTTCGTTATTGTCGGGTAGATTTGTCATTCACTACTCACCTACAACCGTTCAGCTTAAAATTCCCAAAAAATTTTTCGAAGGAGCAGACTATGCCGATTAAACTTGCATTGTTAGACGACCACGAACTCGTCCTTGAAGGAATCAAAAATACGCTGCAAAAAGAGCCCTCATTTTCGATTATAGGTGCATTTACAAAACCAACTGAGTTTTTTCAAGTTATGGCAGACCAGTCAATTGATATTGTCATCCTCGATATGATGCTGAATGGCACACACGCCTTTGAGCTGATTCCGCGTATTCACTCAACGAATGAGGATACTTTGCCAAAAATAATTATGCTTTCTGGTTTTTATGAACCACTTATTCACAAGCGAGCCTTTGAGCTTGGCGTATGGGCTTTTTTAAGAAAAGAAGCATCGTATGACGAATTGATCACAACGATAAAAACGGTCTACCATGGCAATAAAGTTTCCCCTGAACACCTTTTTCTTGAAAAGGATATGCGTCTCTTAAGTGAGATAGAACGGCAAGTATTAGAATTGATTGCACAGGAACAAACCAATGAAAAAATCGCAAAAAAACTATTTATCAGTCGCAGAACCGTTGAAAACCACGTTTCCTCCATCTGCAATAAGTTGAATGTACAAACAAGGATCGGTGCTGTTCGTGAAGGACTCAAACTGAATTTAATCAAATGATGAACCCCGCAAAAAAACATTCGGATATTACGGATGTTTTTTTGTTTTTCCTTTATTAAGATAACAGTACATACAAGAAATTTTTAGGAGGATCAAAATGATCGAATTGAAACATATCAATAAATTTTATGGTGAAAATAATCGTAAAGTCATAGCGTTAAATGATGTGAGCCTCACGATTAATAAGGGGGAATTCACCATCATTTTAGGACCATCAGGCTCAGGAAAAAGCACGCTTTTAAACCTTTTAGGCGGTATGGATCGTCCAAGCTAAGGAGAGTTTCGCATGGAAGAAAAAGACATCTCTCGTCTTTCTGATGAACAGCTTTCAGATTATCGGCGCGACGTCGTTGGATTTGTCTTTCAGTTCTACAACTTGATTCCTAGCTTAACTGCATTAGAAAATGTCGGCATTGCACAACAACTGAGTACAAATAATGAACCAGCCTCTCACTACCTTGAATCTGTGGGATTATCCCATAGAAAAAATAATTTCCCTAACCAATTATCTGGTGGAGAAATGCAGCGAGTATCGATTGCACGCGCCTTGGCAAAAGCCCCAAAACTCTTACTTTGCGACGAACCAACTGGTGCCTTGGATTCAAATACAGGGGAAAAAATATTATTTTTATTAAAAAAAGCTTCGGAAAATGTGGATACTGCTGTGGTGATGGTCACTCATAATGCAGAGTTCGCTCAATATGCGGATAAAATTATTCATTTGCATGATGGAAAAATCAAATCGATTGAACAAAAAAAGCCTCTGACGGCAAATACAAAGGAGTCTTGATATGAAATTTCTGTCTATAAAACTGGTTAGAGATCTCAAAAGAAATTGGACGCAATTCTTCTCCGTCTTCTTAATGGCGTTTCTAAGTGTCCTTGTATTTGTTGGGTTACAAGGTGTTTGGGGTGGTTTGGAAAAAAGTCTGAACAACTTTATTGATGCAAATGGTCTGGCAGATGCCTGGGTTTATGGTACTGGCTTTACTGAAAACGATATCCAATCAATCGAAGCACTAGATGGGATAGAAAAGACATTTCCTCAGTTCGAATTTACAGTTTCTGATTTGACTAATCAGGCATCTTCCTCATCATCAGAACGCACTTTGACTCTTCGTTCACCACTTGGAGAACCGATCGCAGAGCCTTATTTCGTTCAAGGTTCTTCATTCCATGAATCCCCTGGTTTTATTTGGATCAATCATGACTATGCACAGGCGAATAATCTTACCTTAGACCAATCACTGAGGATTATGGTTGATGGTCGCGAAATTGAGTTGACCATAGCAGGGATGATTTTAACAACTGACAAACTCTTCTTCACTGGTACACAAGAGTATATTGCTCCCGACCCGCAACGCTATGGTTACGGGATTTTATCTGAAGCAACTTTAGAAATGATGCTGGAGACATCCGTTTTACCTAACGTCGTCGAAGTCTCTGGGACTAGCTCTCGCTTAAGAACCGAAATTGAATCGATTATGGGGGAACGCCATATTGCGTACTATGATCAAGCAACCTTGACGGAAGTTTCTGAAGCCTTGGGCCGCGTCACTCAAATTCAAAATCTATCCTTTATGTTTTCGTTCTTGTTTATCCTACTAGCAATTCTTGCAATGTATACAACGATCAAACGGTTGATTGATACCCAAACAAAAGAGATCGCAGTCCTTCAAGCGTTGGGGTTTTCAAATAGAACAATCGGGTTTCATTTCACTAGCTTCGGCTTGATCATCGGCAGCTTTGGCATCGCCGCTGGCTTGGCAGCAGCGCCCTTGCTTTCGCATTTTGTTTTAGAAACGCAAAAGAATATTCTATCTCTCCCACACTGGACAGTTTCCTACAATTCCCTTTCATTAATCGTTTGTCTGCTCGTGTTAATCATTTGTATGGCTTCTGCTTATTTTGCTTCTGATCAAGCATGTACTGGCCTGCCAGCGGACTTCCTTAGAGGGAATACAAAAGGCAAGAGTGCCCATTTGTTACTAGAAAAGCTTTCGTTCTTCTGGAACCCGTTAAGTTATGAAGCCAAATGGGGGGTTCGCGATGCTGCTTCTAACAAAATGAGAGTTTTAATGGGGATCATCGGAGTTGCTGGTGGTATGATGCTGATCACAGCCGGACTAGGCATGCCCCAATCCATCAACCACTTAGTTAACAAAGCTTATACAGAGGATTTTACTTATCATCAACGAATAAATACTAGTGATTCAGCATTTTTGGAAGAATCCTTTGGACAAGAGGTGCAAATTTTGCCTACCCGTTTTGCACCTGATGACGGCTACAATCGCTTACTGATGATCATTGATCAAGGGGATTTTGTTCATATGAAAACAACTGACAATGAGTTGATCACTCCTGGCGGTATTTATCTAACAGAAGGTTTTGCTAACAGAGCGGGCATTCAAAAAGGCGATCAAATAGAAGTCTTTCCTGCATTTCATGAAAGCTCATTTCGCTTTGAAGTATCTGGGATCATAACTAGTGAAACGAACCAAGGTGCTTATTTGTTAAAAAAAACTTGGCTGGAAGCTGGTGGGACTTTTCTGCCTCAGACGCTTTTAGTAGACGAGGAAACTGCTGAAGCATTGTCCGGCAATCCTGCAATCACATCAACGATTGCGCGACAAGATCAAATGGACAATGCGTATGAATTTGTTGATAGTCTAGGAGGGATCTTTACAATGATCATTGCTTTTGCAGTTTTGTTAGTCATCGTTGTCCTATACAATTTAGGGACGCTAAATTTTGTTGAACGAACTCGTGACTATACGACATTAAGCGTCCTTGGCTTTAGAAAAAAAGAACTTCGCCGAATCACCATGATTGAAAATGCTGCAACAACAATGGTTGGCTGGCTGATTGGAATTCCTGCAGGAAGTTGGTTCCTTTCACAGTATGTAAGCACCTTTTCAACCATTACGATTGAATACACCGCCCACTTCACCTGGATTAATGTCACAATCGCCTCTATGATTGTTTGGCTTAGTTCGTTAAGTACAACATTTCTTGTCAGCCAACGGCTTAAAAAACTAGACTTGGTTTCTGCATTGAAAAATGTTGATTGATTCTCTGCAAAAGGAGGCACATCTATGATTGGTTTCTACGATTACACCGTCTTTCTAACCTATTTAAACTTTTTTTGGAGGTATCGGTATTTATAGCACTTCAGTTTTCTGCACCTCTTTTTTCTTCTCTGTTCATTGACCACGATTGCTGCTTTTTTAATTGAAAACGTGAATTGGGGTCTCTTGGGTACTTTCGGTATGTATTGGTTCGGGCTAATTTGTGTCTCATCACTAATTTTTTTCGTTATTGACAGTCTCATTTGGATATTTGGGCACATAGGAACGAGCAACATTTCTGAAAAAGGAACGCTGCTGATTGGTATAGGGTCGATCGTTTTAATCATATGCTGCTTTATTTATGGGATGGTGTCGGCAAATCGCATTGTCCATACTACATATGAAGTAAAGATTGAGAAAAAAAGCAATCTAGATTCACTAAAGATCGTGATGTTTAGCGATTTACACTTAGGATATGTGAATGGTCAAGAACGAGTCGATCGAATCGTCGAACAAATCAACCAGCTTCAGCCCGATATCGTATTGATTGCTGGTGACTTTTTCGATGGCAATCTTCAGGCAATTTCAAACCCAAACCAACTCATCGAATCATTTCAACAATTATCATCAACTTATGGCAATTACTTGATTTTGGGGAATCATGATGCTGGAGACACTTTCTTGCAAATGCTCTCGTTTATCCAAGACGCAGGAATCGAAATACTCTCCGATGAAGCAATTTTGATAGATGAAGCCTTCTACCTTATTGGTCGCAAAGATCTTTCACCTATTGGTTATCAAGGAACGATGCCAAGAGCAGACTTGTCAGATTTAGTTTCACCAGAGATGGCTTCCTATCCTGTGATCGTCATGGATCATCAACCTTCGCCTCTTTCTGACTATCAAGAGGTGGACCTCATCTTATCTGGACATACGCATCAAGGGCAGCTATTCCCTTTTAATTTAGTGACCAAGGCTTTTTACGAGATCGATTATGGTCACTTACAAGCAGTATCTGGTGAACAAATCATCGTCTCTTCTGGTGTTGGTACCTGGGGACCGCCTCTAAGACTAGGCACAGCCAGTGAGATCGTCACAATCAACGTCACTTTCTATTAAAAAAGTGTACAAAGCAACCAGACAATCTTTATGTAAGTTAGTCTGGTTGCTTTCAGTTGTCTATTCTTTTTTAAACAAATAGCAGCCCCGCTGTTGGCTCCCCACATCCTCTATTTTCTCGCTGACTTTTCTAAAACCTTTCATCTGACTGATTTCATAGCCACATGTTCGTGGCAACTCCACCGTTAAGCGAACGGTACGATCAGTCTTTTCCCAGCTTAAAGTTACTACTCCAAACGTACTTTGTAAGGAGCCTTTGACATGGGCTACAGGTACATCGAAGGCTGGTTGTATCAGTATCCCAGCGCTTGTCATCTGAATGCCTAATAAATGACGGACAAACCAATACCCATAAGAAGCAAACATGGCATGATTCAACGAACCCTCGTAAGTGGCTGAATGTTGCGGCGTTGGAAAATGTTCCATCAAAGTGCCGTTTCCGCTTGCCAGCATTGCTGCATAACTAGGTGCAGATTTCCTCGCCAACCAATCAAAAATAATATCATTATAGCCAGCTTCAGCCAGCAACTGATAACTCCATGCCATCCCGAAGATGCCGAAAGAGAAAATACCCTCTTGCTGCTTGATCCTTTGTACTAGTTTTGGCAAGATTTGTTTTTTTTCACTGAGTCCTGTTTTCATTGCAAAGATCATGCTAGACAAGGTATCCGTACCGTATTGCTCATTTCCTTTAGAAAACTGCTGTTTGATTTGCTGTGTCGTATACTGGATCGCTGCTGTCACTCGCTGACAATAGTCCTCGTTACCAATGATCCTCAAGTCGATCAATTCTTGGTAACGCTGTAGTAAAAGCAGATACATGCAGGCAGAGCAAAAGGACTGATCTGGCGAAGTAATCACCCCGTTTTGCTGAGTTTCATCAATTGCTCCCCAATCACCGAGGCAGCACTGGGCGATATAATCAAAATCAAAAGCGAGTAAATAGTTGAGATGCCTTTCCAAGTGTGGACGCAGCTTGGCAACCGCTGCTTGTTTCCCATAGGTCTTCACCAATGCCAAAGCAAGCTCTGGAACTACCAATTGCCACCCTAACGCACCACCACCATTTGATGGACCATTTGTCATGATTCCTACAAATGGCGCAGTTGCAGTCATTGCACCATCCGGTTGTTGGTCGTTGGCAAAATCCCACAACACTTTTTCCAACAACGGCTCAATCGCCAGATCTGCCATCTGTGTTGGCAATAAAGCGACGATGTCTCCGCCATATCCGAACCGCTCACGAGTGCAGTCCTCAAAATACGAGTGGATGTTGTTCAACCGCGTGGCTTGGCCAACCGCCCATAACTGATTCAAGAAGGGATCGGAGGTTTCAAGGGTTACCAACGATTTCACATCCGTATGTAGACGATAGGCTTTGATTGCGCCCACAATCGCTTGAAGGTTGTTAGCAAGTTTCGTCTCGATCAACGCATAGCGAAAGGAATGATACGTGTAGCGGTTTTCAAAAACGAACGTCCTCGCTGCCGTTTTCTCAATGATGTCTCGTTGAACGATGGGATCATCTGGCTGCTTCCCTTCATAGGGATCGTAGATGCCATAAGTTCCACTGATCGTAGACGTATAATCAGGGTTGCCTTGCTCATCTAATGTTTCTGCATAGCTGATTCTGATCTGACCAATGAAATCTTTCTCAAGTGTACAAGCAAATTGACCGCTGATGATTTGACCGAAGTCAATAAGCAGTCCCGCTGCAGTTTCGGTCATTTTTTGGGGAATGATCGATTGTGTGCGCTTGATTTTAGGAATAAAGCTTGGCTTAAAACGTCCCGCGGGACCAGCAATTTGTACCGTTTTTCCTTCTGGTCGAGGATCAGGTACATCGGTAACGATTTCTCCTATATAAAGATTGTTTTGCAAATAAGGCCCAAAACTACTTTGCCACTGATTGTCTGAGTAAATGTAGCGATTCTCTCCTCCGTCATTTAACTGAAGCTCCCCCCAGAAACAGGGTTTACCGATCGCTAGTTGTTTGCGGATGTTATACCGACCTAAAATCTCAATCGGAGCTGGGTTGTACCAGCCATTCGCAAGTTCAACTTCGATCCGATTGTCTCCCTCCTGTAAAAAATCAGTTAATTCATAAGTATCATAGTAGACGACTTGATCATAGTTCGTTACATCACTGTTTAAATAAACATCTGATACCGTTTTACCATTAACAGACAAGCGATAAAAACCAAGCCCGCAGCAATCGATCACTGCATAGGAAGGACACTTTTCCAGTGTGAAGGAGCGGGACAAGCAGCTATTTTTCTCTTCTGAAAAGTAAAACCGTTCTTTTTTAATAGGATCATCTAAGCGAGTGATCCACTTGCCCATAGTTTCTTTAGGTTTCTCACGCTTTTCTATCGTGAAAAACACACTGCTGTAACTGGTGACATCGTTTCCTGCTCCGGCGGTCAATTTGACTTGATATTTTTTTCGCTGCGGATGCTGTGGCAAGTGGACCGCCAGTTTATTCTCAGAAGCGGCTATGTTGGAAACGTCATACACTGCTTGCTGCTGTTCATTGAAAATTTGCAATCGGTAGCCTTGATAATTGGTCATCGACCATTCAATAAGGATCGGATCATTTAAATCCACTGTTAATGGCTTTATCTTTCCGTTGATGGTTATCGTTTCTTTCATACGCTGCTCCTTTCGTGGGTTATTGTGCTTCTTCAATACAGATCTGCTTATCAGCAACTTTGATAAATGGCAACCAAATCATCGTTGCGATCACGATCAAGACGATTTGTAGCAATGCGCCCATGATACTACCAGTGACAAAATAGCCGCTAATGATTGGCGGAGTGGTCCACGGAATTTGCGCAAGCCCAGTTGGGATCGGGACTAGCCCGAAATAAAAAGCAAAGTAAGCGACGATCGTTGTGACGGCATTTGCAAAAACAAAAGGAATGATAAAACTGAAATTCAACATCAACGGTATCCCGAACAACGCTGGTTCACCGATATTGAAAATATAAGGAACACTAGCAATTTTTCCAACCTCTTTGTACTGTTTACTTTTTGCTACGATCAAAATAGCAATGATCGCACCGACGACCCCAATCGAGGCAAAATGATTCCGAAAGCTCATACTGATAATATTCGTTGGAATCTCTCCCGCCACTGATGCCACACGATTTTGATCTTCAAGGACTTGATGGATTGGGTCCATCACTGCTTGAATGATCGAAGTTCCATGAAGGCCAAAAAACCATAGGAATTGCTCGAAAATTTTCACAACGACCATTCCAACTAGGGAGCCACCTAACATAGTTAATGGAATCCCAAGGGTCCCATTGATCAACGTCATGGCATCACTGTTAAATAAGGCTTCGATGATGAGTCGGATGACCCAAATCGTTGTGATGACAAGAAAAGATGGAATCACCGATTCGAATGGACCAGAAACAGCTGGTGGTACCGCTGCTGGCATTTTGATTTTGATTCCTTTACCCTCAATTTTTTTATAAAGAACTGTACTAAAAATACCGACAATAATCGCTAAAAACATCGATTGCGCGCTAACGCGGGTGATATCTAAAAAAGTCCCTGCTTCCATTGCATCCAATGGTGTTAATAGTAAAAAGGAAACAAAAGCAGTTAAGACACATTGCAAAACGTTTGTTTCAAGTTTTTCTGCCAGTGATTTTGCCAGGGAAATGACAACTAGCAAACCACCGATTGCGAGTGTGGCATTGTTGACATAGAGCAATTTCTCTTGCCAGACACTAGCATCTTCTGTTCGCAACACCATAGTAATAAAATCGGTCACTTGTTGGATCGGAAAAAAAGCAATAATTAAAAAGATTGACGCAATAAAGGTGAATGGCATGTAAGCTAACATTGCATCCCTAACTGAAGTAATATAAATATTCCCATTGACTTTACTTGCAAATGGACCAAGGGTACTTTGGATCTTATCCCCTAATGATGGTTTGTCGTGGTTCATGGTGATTCCCCATTTCTTTCGAATTTGCTGGTACTATTGACTATTATTATCATCCGGATTATGATAATTGATAACGCTACCATACAAGTATTATATACTATCTCTACCTGTCTTCAATGACGATATTCTACTATTTCATTAACTATTTTTTACCTAAGGAGAAAGCGATGGATAAACAAAACATTCTGCAGCAGTTACAACAATTGACGACTACTGAAGAAATAGCCCTTAAAAAGACGCAAACCCTTCCATACAATTATGAGGATTTCAAGAAAGTCTACACTGAGAAAAATGAGCCAATTTACCAATATACCTTCGAAAAACACCTTTCTCGTCTCATACGAAAACGACCGCAGGATAGCGGATTTCTTAAGACAAGCCAGCTCTTGATTTTAAAACATGCACGCTTTTCTTCTACACCACTACATCAGCATGATTTTATCGAAATGAATTATGTTTTTTCTGGAACAGTCACGATCATGATCAATGAGAAAAAAGTGATCCTAAAGGCAGGTGACTTTTGCTTACTTGATACTGGGGTGATCCACCAAATTATCGAAACAAATCAAGACGACATTGTTATTAACTTTTTGATCAGCAAAGAGTACTTTTCCACGCAGATGCTCAGCCGGTTAGCATCCAATAGCATGATCGCCGATTTTGCCATCAATGCATTATCTGAAAGCCAAAAGCACAATCAATATCTAGTGTTTGAAACGAGTAACAACGACTATTTGATTGATGCGATTTTCGGGGTCTTGGCCCAGTTCTTCAATCCCTCCTTCGGTTCTCATGAAGTCATCCATTCCTATATGATCATTATTTTTTCCGAACTCGTTCGTAACTTCCAGGAAAAACAACGGATCGAGTCGCAAAAAAGTGACCAACTGTACCTCGGAGAAGTGTTGGACTATCTGGAGAAACATTTCGCTACTTGCACACTAGCTTCGGTTGCGGAGACATTTGGATACAACCCGAGCTATTTGAGTCGCCGTATCAGTCAGCAGCTTGGTCGATCCTTTGTGACGATCCTTCAAGAATTAAAACTCAATCAAGCCAGTTTATTGTTGAGAAACTCCTCCCTACCTGTGGAACAAATCGCACACCAAGTCGGCTATAAAAATGTCTCATTCTTCTATAAGCTGTTTCAAAAGAAGTATCAGTGCTCTCCTCATGCCTACCGTCAAAACTAAATAATACTGCTGCACACCATTTTATCGAAAAAAAAACACTGCTCACTTGATGCTGCTAACGCAGCAATCTCAAATGAGCAGTGTTTTTTAACTAATCAGTTTCAAGCAATTCAGGAATTTACGACGCCGATCCTCGGTGATACAACGTTGTATAATATGGCTGTTCGCTGGTATCGATCGCAATACCGATCCCGAGAAATTGATACTCATCATTTAGAATCGTTGCCCGATGTCCCTCTGAATTCATTAAACCTTGATGGGCGTAAATACTGCTGGCTTGGCCAAATGCCAAATTTTCCCCTGCAGCAGTGAAGCTGATCCCGTCTTCTTGCATCCGATCAAATGGAGTCGATCCATCTAACCCGATATGGTCAAAGTATCGATGTACTGCCATGTCTTGGCTATGCTTCACGGCAGTCTCACTGGTTGCTTCGCTGAAACCAAGGGGTGACAAACCAAATTTCACTCGGGTAGCATTCGTTAATTCAAATAACTGTGTTCGTAAACCGCTTAAAATGGCGGCTTGATTTTGGCGAAAATCATTCGCATGGCGTGTTTCTAGGGAGCGATTGATGATTTGGATCGCAGTCACTGTATCTTCGGCATGAACATCATAGAAAAAAGTAATCAATTGATCGTCTTGCAAGAACAGATCATAGTCGGCATCCGAATCGATGCGATACCGTCGTGATCCTCGTTGTAGACTTTCTTGACGCGTCCCCATCTGATTACGAACGTTTGCTTTTGAAGACCCGATACCTAGCGTGTCATCGATAAGAATCGTATCTTGATTCGTATAGATCCCTTGCGCAATATCATGTTCATCATACATCACCATCATGAAGTTACGAAAATCATCGTGATAGGAAGTCCAGTTCAGTCCATACCGATTCGCTGATTCATTGATCGCTTCCCCAAAGGTTTCTTCGATCACTTGTCGTGATTCATTATATAAATATGTCTGGGCAGGCGTTTCTGCCGCTGGCCTTGCTGAAGTGTCTTGTGAAAGAGAAAATTGGGACGAGAGAGATTGAGTGATCTCGTTGAGTCGGGCATCACGAAATGCCAAGCGCCCGTCTTGCCATGTGATCATCTGGCTTGCAAAATAAAGAAGCCCGATGAGAAAAATGCTTTTGATTAAAAATTTTATTTTTTTCATATGACACCTCCGTCAATGAATCTTTATGTGTTAACTTTAGCACGATCGTTTATCCATTCATTCATCCCTAGATTGGATCGCTGATGCACCCTTCCTGTCTTTTCTAAAGACTATCATTCCTGTGGGAAGTTGACCAGCTGTAGCATGAAATTTCTTAGATGATCTAGGTCTTTTTAAGCTCCTGTTAAGAAACTTTTTTTACTCACGAAAACTTTGCAGCGCCATCGAACGCTCCATCAAGGGATTGGCGATTTTAGCTAATGTATGTCGATCGTATTCTTCTGGTCGCTTGATGGTGAGGTAAAGAATAAACTGTGGATCATCCGTTGGGTAGATGGAGACCGCCGAATAAATATAATCAAACTCTCCCGTCATGTAGCCTTGACCATTCTCATTGGCGATCTGAGCAGTCCCAGTTTTGACAGAAATCTCATGGTTCGTCAGTTGGTATACATCATAAGCGGTGCCATAACGTTCATCCGTCACTACATCGGTCATGTATTCCAATACAGCATCAGCTGCTGCTTGTGAAATAGGCTGGGAAACGACTTCTGGAAAAACTTGGGTCTCTTCCCCTACTTGCCGAATCAATTGCGGACGTATCATCTCGCCACCATTGGCAAATGCACTAAATAGCTGCATCATCTGCATCTGATTGACGCCGATCGCATGGCCATAGGAACTCATGGCATAATCCACCCGATTTCTTGAAGGTAAGATCCCAGGCACTTCCCCAGGAAGCTCACTTCCTGTAACTTTCCCTAATCCAAAATCAGTTAAATACTGTGCCCAATTATCAAAACCGATCCGTTGCTGAAGTCGAACCATCCCAGTGTTGCTTGACCAAGCTAACGCTTGCCGCATCGTCAACTCACCATTTGCTCCTGAGTCGTGGTCATTGATGACTCGATCTTCAATCTGCATACTCACAGGATTGTAGCGTTCCGTCGGATCAAAAACACCTTCATCAATAGCTGCCGCAACGGTTGCCAGCTTCAAGGTCGAACCAGGTTCATACATCTCTTCCGTAAAAAGATTACGCCAAATAAAGTGTTCATCCGTAATTCCTTCTTGGGTCTCTGGATGAAAACTAGGTCTTTGAGCCATCGTTAAAATCTCCCCAGTTTTCGCATCCATCAATAAAGCCGTTAGATTTTCTGGTCGTGTTTGTTCCATAACTTCATCCATCACTGATTCAGTGAATAACTGCAGATGAGCATCTAATGTCGTCCAAACATCATTCCCATCTACTCCTTCTTCTACGGTTTGATTGGTTGCGGGAACAGGATTCCCTGAAGCATTGACTTGAAAGGACTCTCGCCCATTTTGATTCTTCAAAAAGTCGTTCAGTACATATTCTAATCCAGAAACTCCGACTCGAATCTCTTCATCATCTGACGTTGTCCCTATCAAATGTGAAGAAAAGATACCATTCGGATAACTGCGACTTGAACGAGCATCGAAATAGATACCGTTGATTCCAGCTGCATCAAACGCCGCTTCGATTTGATTTCGAGTAGTCACACTTAGACCACTGCCAACATTGCCAAATTCCACTTGAAAGACAGGCGGATCTGTTTGATTCGCACCATCTGACAAGATTGATAAAACTTGCTCGTTAGAAATAGGTAAATACTCCGAAAGAATCGTTGCGGTCTCCTCAAAGCGCGCTCTGTCTAAATACATGGGTCGTCCATTGTCAATGTAATCTTCAGAAAGAACCGCTCGAACAGTATAGGAAAGAATATCCTGTGCGATCACTGTCCCCTGCCGATCAAAAATCGCCCCTCGACTTGTTTCGATCGATCTTGAACTATAATATAAATTTTCTATTCTTTCAGACAAAGAGACGCCAGCAATCACGCCGACTTGAACAATGTAAATCAAACGTGCAGAAAACCCCATAAAAAGCGCAAGACTGATTATGTATAACCAATGACCGACTAGCTTACGATTTTTCTTTGCTTTTTTCTTTCTGACCATATGATAGTCATACATCGCCAAAGCGCTCCTTTCGATTGAATATACCTCTATAGTATTGGGTATTTGTGATGATCTTGTGAGGGAAAGAACAATTATTTTTCAAAGAGTCATTTTCCTATTAAATCAGCGATTATGCTGCGATATACTTTAAAAAATATAAATTATTTTTAAGGATGTGAATAAAATTGCAAAAAATATTGATCGTTGATGATGACACCCATATGCGTGCCCTAGTGAAAACTTATGCGGAAATCGAAGGGTATCTATGTTTTGAGGCAGCGGATGGAAAAGAAACTTTGGAAAAATTAACCAATCATTCATTCGATTTGATCCTCCTAGATGTCATGATGCCGGGAAAAGATGGCTTTCAGACGCTTTCGGAAATCAGAGGCAGCTGTAACACGCCAGTCATTATGATTACCGCTCGAAAGGAAGAATATGACAAACTCTTTGGCTTCAATCTTGGTGCCGATGATTATATTGCCAAACCATTTAGCCCTAAAGAGCTGATGGCTCGCATCAAAGCTGTGTTGAAACGAAGCAGTCAGTTTCAGTTCGAAAAGATCGTTTTTGGTGATCTCGAAGTCAATGTTTTTTCTCATACTGTAACGATCAATGGGAATCCTCTGCCGCTTACGCCAAAAGAATTCGATTTGCTGGTCTATTTGACGAAAAATAATCATATCGCTTTGAGCCGAGAATCAATTTTAGAAGGTGTCTGGGGCTTTGATTATTTTGGAGATACCAGAACAGTGGATACACACATCAAGTCCTTGCGAGAGCGTCTAGGGGATTACCGTGAGTTGATCCAAACGGTATGGGGAGTTGGGTATAAATTTGATTATGAAGACTAGTCGGTTAGGTTTTACTTACATCAAAAGTAAATTACTCGTGCGGCTTTGGTCCGCCAATATGCTGCTGGTCATCATTGGCATCGCTTTTTTGTGGACTGTTCAAATTTTGCTCTTTGAACCAAATTATATCAATGTAACGAAAGAATCACTTTTAGAAACAGTTCAGGAAACAGCTGCCGCTATTGAAGAAATGGCAGTAGATCCAGATGATTTACCAGAAGATCCATTGCTTTTCCTCAGTAAAACGATCGTTGGGACTCTTTTCTTAGTCGACGCGGATGGCGAAATTCTGGCGGCATTTAACAATGGACAACAATTAAACATAGATGGGTTGAACAACGAATACAGCTGGTTGTTATCTCATGCACCTACTGTCCTTAACGGTGAGAGCCTGAGTGCTGTAGAAGACTTTGAAAAGTCTTCTGCCATTCTTATTGGCGTTCCTACCACTCTTTTCCAACGCCCAGCTGCCCTTTTGCTCTCCAATACGATCACTCAAATCGAAGCGCTTCAAAGCTTGAATCGACAGCAACTCTTTCTATTCACCATCATATTAACTATTTTTGCGTCAACGATCTCTTTTTTTTTAGCACAGCATTTTATTCGCCCGATCAAAACCATCAAAGAAGCCATCATCCGCTTAACCAACGGCGAGCTTTATTCCGTACCCAAACTTAAGCGTAGTGATGAATTAGGTACACTTTCTGAATCGGTTGCGGACTTAAGCACAGAACTTCAGCGAGTAGACGTCTTGCGAAAAGAAGTGATTGCCAATGTTTCTCATGTACTACGCTCCCCCCTCGCGTTAATCACTGGCTATGGGGAGATGGTACGTGATGTATCTGGAAGCGACGAACGCCTTCGAAAAGAACATATGGACCTAATTATCAGCGAAGCCCACCGCATGAGTGCTATGGTCGATGACATCATGGATTTCTCTATCATGCAAACTGGCTACACACAACTTAAAAATGAAATCTGGAATACATACGAGGTGGTTTCCTCCGTCGTTGCTTACGCAAGAGGGATCGCCAATCAATATGACATCACTGTCGATTTTGAAGCAGATCGTACGAATGGAAATGCTCTTTTTGATCGCATCAAAATGGAACAGGTTTTGCGTAATTTAATAAACAACGGCATCAACCATACACCTAAAAATGAACGACTCTTAATCAAATTAACGAATACATCTGCAGGAACAAAAGTTGCTGTAATCAATACTGGAAAAGATATCCCTCCAGAACAACTCGAACTTATTTGGGAAAGATACCAACGCGTCCAACATCAAGCAGGACATAAAGAAGGAACCGGCATCGGCTTAGCGATCGTAAAAACCATTTTGACTTCTCATGCTTTCGAATATGGTGCTGAGTCGAAAAATGGTGTGACTTGTTTTTGGTTTGTTGTGCCGAGACTAGAAGATCAATGAGAACTACGTTTATACCGTTCATCATGAGTACTGAATGACTTACTTTCTATGCACAAAAAAAGCCTTGATTTCTCAAGACTTAATGATTTCTTGTATTTCAGCCATTGATTGGACGGTATGGTCGGCAGATACATCTTTTAAGAGACCTTCTATATCATAAAATATCGTCTTGACACCTGCTCCTTGTCCTGCAAAAACATCCATCGTGCGATCACCGATCATGACAGTCTGATCTTTGTCTAGTTGATACTTTTCAACAAGATAAATCAGGGAAGTTGGATCCGGTTTGCGGGGGAAGTTGTTTTCTGGGCCAACGATCTCAACGATCAGGTCTGCCATCTGTTCTTTTTCTAACAACTCTTTCGTTGAGACGACATCGCGGTGGGTCAAAATGTAGTTCTTGCCGCCAGCAGCAACCACGGCTTCTAATGTTTCTTTGGTTCCTGCAAAGGAAAGCGGCAAACGATCATCCAGCGCTTCATTTGCTTTAAATGCTTTAGTGAACTCTTGAAAATCTAAGTTGTATTTTTCAGCAACTTTTTTGGAAGATGAATCTTTCAGTATATAATAAATCTCCGCTGGATCTGGATCAAAGCCATACTCCTTCAATGTCTTGATAAAAGCTTTTAACATGATTGGGTAGCTGTCGTAAAGTGTTCCGTCAAAATCCCATATGTAAGATTGGTACATGATATCCCTCGTTTTCTCCCTTTTTCAAATGAATGAAAGTCCCATTCATTTTCAGTAACTCTAAAAAGTTTACCACACTTTGTTTGGTTTGTCTTATTTATCAAGGGATTTCCTCCACAAGAAAAAACGCCATTGACATACAATCCTTCCGCTTGCACAAACCTACATGCAAGCGAATGCATTGCAGAACAATGAACGTTCTTCCTTACGAAAAAATTACCAGCTACCAGAAACACCGCCACCGCTACTGCTTCCTCCGCTAAAACCGCCAAAATCATTCGACGAACTTTGCGTATCGGCAATGACTTGTTCTTGATGGGTCACATGATTATTCATCATCACAAAGAACAACGCCATATTCATACCATGGGGGTCATACTCTTGGCGAGCATTATTCAAAACGGCTGCTCGATCAGAAGCATCAAATGAGGATAATTTGTTTGCTAAATCTGGGTGATTTTGATAAACCTGTTTCAAGTCAACTTGGAACAAGGCATCTGTTTTCACTTCCGCTAGAACATTAGAAACTTCTTTTGGAATGGCTTGTACCATCTCAGGATAGGTCGCTTTTTCCGTCACAAGTTGAGCTAAGTATCGCCCTTGCTCATTGCGTCTTCTGATCTCTTCTTTGGCTTGCTTGGCTATTTCTGCTCGATAAGCATCTGCTAAAGGCAGATTCTCGGGTAACACCGCATCAGTCAAATCGTAGTCTGCCATCCGTTCAGTCACTTCCCTGCCTAATTGGGCTTCATAGGTTTTTAAGGTGTCATGTTGTGTAAGGATCACCTGACCGAAATGTTTGACCGTGGTTTGTTTCTTCATCAGCAAGTTTGAAAAATAGGCGCCAATTGCTGGATTCATCAAGCTGTGTTGGATGACTCGTTTATCCGCTGTCGACAATCCAGTGACCGAACTCAATTTCGCTGGCACATAAGTACTCGTCACATACTGCGTAAATGCTTTTTGACAATCTTTTGCTGTCTGATACTGATGGTAACGCTGATAGTTCTTTCTATTGCTAGCCCATTTCAAGAAATCTTTCTGTTGGAAGTGACTATCTTCTAACAGATGTTTCGGCAATGGCAGGTGCTCTTCAAAACGCCGTTTGGTTTTAAGATGGCGAAAACTGATGAACCCGACAAGGCCTGCAGCTGCTGCCGCTACGACACCACTGACGATTTTACCAATAGTGAACCACATCTGCTTAGTGGCTTCTGCTTCTTGTGCCTGTTTTTCTGCTAACATTTGCTTGCCATCTTGATAGATCGTCCCTAAACCAATCGTTTCATCCGCTTCTTTCATTCGCTGATAGACTTCATTAGAAGCTGCCAATATCGCTGTATCATAATCTTCATCTCGTAATGCGTCTTTGGCATCTTCATCCACTAAATCATCTTCCGATAGCTCACTGAAGACATAGGATAGTCCATCGCCATAACCCAGACGAAATTCACGATCGTCAATGGCAAAGAGAAACAATAGTCCATTATTGTCCTCTGGATTTCCTAAACCATACTCATTGAACAGTTCCAAATTACGCTCTTCAATCGATTGCCCATCTAAAGAAGGGATCGTGATCACAGCATATTCTGGTGCTCCAGTCAATGATTGAAAGCTCTCTTTATTCAAAGTATCGATTTGTTTGATCGTCTCTTGTGAAAGGACCCCGGCATCATCACGAACAAATGTCTGTCCAAAGGCAATTGATGGTTGAAGGACAAAAAATCCCATCAAACCAACAAAAACCAACATCCCAAGTTGGAAGATTTTCTTCATTTTACCACCCCTTTTCATCGTGTTATCTTTCATTGTATTCGATTTCAAATGATAAAACATCCGCCTTAAGCATGAAAAAAATAGTTACATGACTAAAAAACCTTTAAAAGACAGCATTTGGGTCGGTCTTTTAAAGGTCATTTTATCATATTTTCCTAGTAAAGGAGTACAAATTAATTTTTGAATGAATGGATCGGAGCGGGAATACGTCCCCCACGTAAAATGAAATCAGTAGACTGTGCAGGATTGGTTTTCATCACTGGTGCCGTCCCTAATAATCCACCAAATTCAATGCGGTCGCCGATTTTTTTGTCTTTCGCTGGAATGATTCGGACAGCTGTCGTCTTGTGGTTGATGACGCCGATCGCTGCTTCATCCGCAATCATTGCGGCGATCGTCTCAGCAGAAGTATCTCCTGGAATCGCAATCATATCCAAACCGACAGAACAGATCGCCGTCATGGCTTCAAGTTTTTCTAAATTCAATAAACCAGCTTCTACAGCCTTGATCATCCCTGCGTCTTCAGAAACGGGGATAAAGGCACCCGACAGACCTCCAACATGGTTACATGCCATTACGCCGCCTTTTTTTACTGCATCATTTAACAAGGCCAAAGCCGCCGTCGTTCCGTGGGTACCGACAGATTCTAGACCCATTTCTTCTAAAATCAATGCCACACTATCGCCGACTGCAGGAGTTGGCGCCAGCGAAAGATCGACGATCCCGAATGGAACGCCCAAGCGCTCTGAAGCCACGCGCCCGACCAATTGCCCCATCCGCGTGATCTTGAAAGCTGTTTTTTTGACTGTTTCCGCCACAACATCAAAGGACTCGCCTTTGACTTTTTCCAAGGCACGTTTGACGACACCAGGTCCGCTGACACCAACGTTGATTTCCACATCAGCTTCACCGACCCCATGAAAAGCACCCGCCATAAAGGGATTGTCTTCCACTGCATTCGCAAAGACGACGAGCTTCGCACAGCCCATATCTGATGCCTCAGCCGTCTTCTTGACTGTTTCTCCCATCAGACGTACTGCATCCATGTTGATCCCAGCTTTCGTTGATCCAATATTGACCGACGAACAGACAAAATTGGTTTGAGCCAAGGCTTCTGGAATCGATTCGATCAGTGCAAGGTCGCCGCCTTGATAGCCTTTTTCTACTAGTGCGCTATAGCCGCCGATGAAATTTACTCCGACTTCTTGCGCCGCTCGATCCAAGGTCTTCGCAACTTTGATACAGTCTGCGGGTGTCGGCTGGCAAGCTGCCACTATGATCGCTACAGGGGTAACCGAAATCCGCTTGTTAATGATCGGAATGCCATATTCACTTTCGATCTCTTCGCCGACTTTGACAAGATCTTTCGCTTTTGTTGTAATTTTTTGAAAAATTTTCTCACAGGTACGATCAATGTCGGCGTCAATACAATCCAATAATGAGATCCCCATTGTGATGGTACGAATATCTAAGTTTTCTTCTTCCACCATGCGAATGGTTTCAAGTATTTGATTTGTCTCCATAGTGCCTCCTATAATTTGTGCATGGTATCAAAAATCTCTTGATTTTGAATGCTGATTTTTACACCTAATGTACGACCAATTTGGTGAAGCTCCTCACGAACACCATCAAAATCCTGATTGGCATCCATGTTTAAAAGCATCATCATCGTGAAGTAATCTTCCATGATCGTTTGGGACACATCTAAAATATTGATTTCTAGTTCTGCTAATTTCTGGCTAACACCAGCAATGATCCCAACCTTGTCTTTTCCAATAACGGTTAATACGGCTTTCATATCCTCCCGCCTTTCATAAAATTTTTCTTATTATAGCACAACAAAACCACATTTTCGATGTAACATCAAACGAAAATGTGGTTTATTCTTTAAATGTTCGTTATTACGCCCGTTCAATCAAGTTTGCTTGGCTATCAAACTCATAAATGATCGGCTGTGCGTTAGGAATATCGATCGTATCCATGGCATCTTTTGGCACGTCTTCCAAGTATTTGACTAACGCCCGCAAGCTGTTCCCATGACCAGTAATGAGAATATTCTTATGATCTTTAAGTAACGGAACCACCTGGTCTTGCCAAAATGGGACTACTCGCGCCACCACCATCCCCAGATTTTCTCCCTTAGGTATCAAGCGAGGGTCTAAAGAATCATAGCGTCGGTCTAAATCATTTTCCTCCACATATAAAGGCGGTTCATCATATCCACGTCGCCATTTTTGCACCTGTTCTTTTCCATACTTTGCCACCATCTCATCTTTATTGACCCCTACTAATTGGCCATAATGACGTTCATTTAGGCGCCATGTTTTTTTCACAGGGACCCAAAGCTGATCGCTGGCTTCCAGAACGGCATCGCAGGTGATGATCGTTCGCTGCAGCACAGATGCAAAGGCAAAATCAAAGGAAATCCCTAATTCTTTGATCTGTTCCCCCGCATCCCAAGCTTGTTGTCGGCCTTTTTCGGTCAGAGAAACATCTAGCCAGCCTGTCCAGTAATTTTCAAAATTTGCTTCGCTTTCACCATGTCGAATCAATACGACCTTCACTCTATCGCCTCCTCTTCTCTTTTATTATCGCAAGAAATCCAAAAAATGTCTTATGTTTCGTTTTTGCCGCTTTGTTTCAGACAACTTTTTATTTTGTCATTGCAGATCCTGTTTCTCGTTTAAGCGAAGCTGCTTTCTTTCTTCACTATCCGTTATTTTCTAAGCATCCTTTCAAATAGATGTGTATAGAAAATGGCTGCTGTTCCTTCTCCACTTTGTTCTTCCTTGGATTGCAAATAATTTGAATAAATGGTTTTACGCTCTACAACAATTTTTGACTTTTTTTCTCTGACTTATTGACTTCAACTGATGTTATGCTATGATAGTTTCTATCACTTATATGTATTTTTATACATTTATTAGTTATTATTTGCATTTTTAATAGATGCACAGAAAAAGTTAAAGGGGCGTTTACATGAAAAGGTTTAGTAAGGGTACTGTTTTATTGGGGATCATCACAGCGTTGCTGCCGTTTTTCTTTGTCGGACAAGCACATGCAGAAGAAACCGATCCAATCTATGAAAAAGTCAAAGAAAATGGTGTATTGGTCGTGGGTTTATCTGCCGATTATGCACCATATGAATTCCGTGCCAATGTTGATGGAAAAAATGAAATCGTGGGGATCGATATCTCGATTGCCCAAAAAATTGCAGATGACTTAGGGGTCGATCTGAAAATTGAGGAGCTTGGGTTCGACGCGCTGTTAGGGGCTCTAAAAACGGGTAAAATCGATGTCGTCATCTCTGGGATGGCTGCTACGGATGAGCGCCGTAAAGAAGTCAATTTCACTGATACCTATATGGAAGTCCAACAGACCGTCCTGGTTCGAGCAGAAGATGCGGATCGTTTCCAATCGACGGCTGATTTTGATGGTGTAGCTGTCGGTGCACAACGACAAACCACACAAGAAGAGCTGGCAAATACAGAATTGACTGGCTCGACCGTCACCTCTTTGCAAAGGGTGCCTGATTTGATCACCAATCTAAAATCACGCAAGATCGATGCGATCGTGATGGAAGGTCCCGTCGCCGAAGCTTATGTGACGGCGAATGATACCTTGGCATTAGCCGAAAATGTCACGTTTGAAAACGGCGTGAAGGAGACCGCGATCGCCATCTCGAAAGAAGCGCCAGTTTTACTGGAAAAACTCAATTCCTCCATTGAAACTATCATTAGTAATGATCTTTTAAGCCAATACAAAGAAGATGCCTATCGATTGATGTTTACCGAAGAAGGCACGATCGATGAAGAGCAAAGCTTTTGGGAAAAATATCTGCCTTTTTACATCACTGGAACTGGCTATACGATCTTCCTAGCCTTGGTTGGGGTATTATTCGGCTCTATCGGTGGCAGCTTGTTAGCCTTTATGAAGCTTTCTAAGTCAAAAGCATTGAAAGTCATTGCCGCTGTCTATATTGAATATGTTCGGGGAACACCTTTGTTAGTACAAATATTTATTGTATACTTTGGAACAGGCGTGTTAGGCTTAGAGCTGTCGAAGTTAGCTGCTGGCTGTATTGCCTTAGCACTAAACAGTGCCGCCTATGTGGCAGAAATCATTCGTGCTGGGATCAATGCCGTCAATAAAGGACAGCTGGAAGCCGCTCGTTCATTAGGCATGAATCAGATCCAAGCGATGCGCTTCATCATTTTCCCGCAAGCCATCAAAAACATCTTGCCTGCTTTAGGAAATGAATTTGTCACGGTCATCAAAGAGTCTTCGGTCGTATCGGTAATCGGTGTGTCTGAACTGATTTTCCAAACAGGCGTCGTTCAAGGGGCCAGCTTCAAACCATTTTTACCATACGTTATCGTATCATTGATCTACTTTGTATTGACCTTCGCCCTCTCACGTCTATTGGGTGTTGCTGAAAGGAGAATGAAAACTAGTGATTAAAGTTGAAAAATTAGTGAAAACATTTGGCGAGAATACCGTCTTAAAAGAAATCGATCTTGAAGTGACACCTGGTGAAGTCGTTGTGATCATCGGACCCTCAGGAAGTGGGAAAAGTACTTTCTTACGCTGCTTGAATCTACTTGAACAGCCGACTGGTGGGAAAATCACCTTCGAAGGCAATGATTTATTGGCAAAAGGGGTGAAAATCGATCAGATTCGTCAAAAAATGGGAATGGTCTTTCAAAGCTTCAATTTATTCCCTCATAAAACGGTGTTAGAAAATCTGACTATCAGCCCGATCAAAGTCAAACAGCAAGAGCAAGCTGCTGCCGAAGAGACAGCGAAAGGATTGCTGGAGCAAGTTGGCTTAGCTGAAAAAGCGGATAGTTACCCCTCTAGCCTTTCTGGCGGGCAGCAGCAACGGGTGGCGATTGCTAGAGCGTTGGCAATGGATCCTGATGTAATGCTCTTTGACGAACCAACCTCAGCATTGGACCCAGAAATGGTTGGAGAAGTGTTGACGGTCATGCAAGCTTTGGCAGAAAAAGGCATGACGATGGTCGTCGTTACCCACGAAATGGGCTTCGCAAAAGAAGTCGCCGATCGTGTCATCTTTATGGCTGACGGTATCATTCAAGAACAAGGAACACCAGAACAGATCTTTGAGCATCCGCAAAATGCGCGGACACAGGATTTTTTAAGCAAAGTTTTATAGAAATTGGAGATGACAAAATGAACCGTCCGTTGATTGCAGAACGTTTTTTACAACCAGAAGAAAATCTTTTAATGGAGATCGCCACTCTTGCGAAGAAAACCCCAAATTTGATTGATTTGTCGATTGGTGATCCTGATTTGATTACAGATGCGACAATCATTGATGCAGCTTTTGCTGACGTCAAAGCGGGTCATACAAAATACACCGCTTCAGACGGCAGTGCTGATTTTATCCAAACCGTCGTTGATTTTTATCAAAAGCAATACCAGCTTACTTTTTCTCCTAGCCAAGTACGAGGAACTGTCGGTGCATTGCATGGCATGTACTTAGCTTTGGCTGCCATCATTGATCCCGGTGATGAAGTGATTATTCACGAACCGTACTTTTCGCCTTACAAACAACAAGTCGAACTAGTCGGTGGTGTGCCAGTCTTTATTCCGACCTTTGAAAAAGATGGCTTTCAAATCGACGTCGAGGTTTTAAAGGCCGCTATCACTGAGAAAACCCGGGCAATCATTATCAATTCACCCAACAATCCTACTGGTGCTGTTTTTTCTCCAGAAACTTTTGAAAAAATCGCAGCAGTTGCCATTGAACATGACTTACTAATCCTCTCAGATGAAGTCTATGAAGCCTTTTGCTTTGATGACACCTTTGTACCGATGGCAGCCTTCGCACCTGAGAACACCATCACATTCAGCAGTTTCTCAAAAGCCTTTGCCATGACAGGCTGGCGGATCGGTTACATGATCGCACCTGAATCGATCAATCTTACGGCAAAACTGATCAATGAGTCGATCGCCTATTCGGCACCAACTCCTTCACAACGGGCAGGTATTTACGCATTGAATCACTATGATACCCTCGTGCCGCAAGTGGTTGCTGTCTTTAAGGAACGACTGACCTACATTGAACAACGGGTTGCTGAGATCCCCTTCCTTTCCTTATCCCCAGTCAAAGGAAGCATGTATGCCTTCATCAACATTAAACAAACGGGGTTGGACTCTGTCAGCTTTGTCGAGAAATTATTAAAGGAAACCAGTGTGCTGATGATCCCTGGGAAAGCCTTTGGAGAAACGACCGGCGATGGCTATGTTCGCTTAGCTGCCACCCAATCGTTGGACTTGTTAAAAGAAGCTTTCGACCGCATTGCCGCGTGCTCATTTGACTAAAGAAAATCCCACTCACTTCTAGTGTGTGGGATTTTTTTTGGTGGTAGCCGTTTTTCAAAAGTATCACGTTCCATATAAAAAGGGACAGAAGAATCCGATTTGATTCTTCCATCCCCTGACTATCTGCTCGTTTTTACTTTTTTGCTTCTTCTAGTAATTTTGCCATCGCTTCTTTTTGATAAGCTTCTGTCAATTCAGCGATTTTTGCTTTTTGGGCTGCCTCATCCATAGTTGGATCAGCCATTAATGCAGCTTGCATTTTTTCTTGGACATAGGCTTGTCCTTGTGTTTTCATAGTGTCTGCTTGTTCTTTCGCTAAAGAAGCCAGTTTTTTTGCTTGATCCACACTCAAGACTTCCCATGAATCTGGCAATGAGAACGTATTGGTACGGCTGACATATTGGCCATCGTTATCAGCGATCCCGAACAAGAAGCGTGATAGGTCACTTTTATAAACCCAGCGCGTCGTTTTTGTTTCTAATTGAGCTGAATCAGCCCCTGTTTCCACAACATTAGTCACTTTATCAGTACCGGTTTGTTTTGGTTCCTCTTGATCAGCATCCGTTTTATATAGGTAGATTTTTTCCGTACCATCTCCTAATGGCTGATACAATAGCAAATCAAAATTCTCGTTATCGGCACTAGAAACCAGTGGGGTTGTTTTAGCAGTCGTTTCTTTTTCCATTCCAAAATGATAGGTCAAATTGGCCATCAGTGCGACGACACTTGCCACGAAGACTAGACCTAAGACCAATGATAAACCTGTTTGCAGCTTGTTTTTGGCAAAGACATTCAGTACCGCAAACCCTAATACGCTAAGAACGATCAAAAGCAAGATCATTTGTCCGCACCTCCTTCAAGAACCGTCAATCGCGGTTCTTTTTTCTTTAAGGAGAAGGCGATCAAGAATCCTAAGAAGCTAAAGACCGCTGCCACATAAAAGGCGGCATGGTAGCCAGATAAAGTCGCTTCGATTGCTTTTTCTTTGTATGCCAAAGGCGTTGCATCCAGCAAAGAATCACTTGGCAAGTTGCCCTTAGTGACGTTTGTCAAGACACTGATCAAGATAGCCGTACCAATTGAGCTGGCTACTTGACGGAACGTATTGTTTACCGCGGTACCGTGACTGATCAAATGACCAGGTAAGGCATTCATTCCTGAAGTCGTTACTGGCATCATCACCATTGAGATCCCGAACATCCGAATCCCATAAAGAATGATGATATGCAAAATCGGTGTATCTTTTGTTAAGAAAGCAAATGGTAAGGTTGCGGCAGTCAAGATAAACATCCCGGTGATAGCTAAACGTTTTGCACCATACTTATCAAAGATCGCACCAGTGATCGGCATCATGATCCCCATGATCAACGCACCTGGCAATAACATCAATCCTGAATGAAACGCTGACTCACCACGAATGTTTTGGATATACAATGGGAGAACCATTTCAGCACCGATCATCGCCATATTCGTGACCCCTGAAAGGATCGACGCCAAGGTAAAGGTCGTTGATTTGAACACGCGCAACTCTAAGAACGGATGCTCAATGTGCAATTGACGCCATGCAAAGAAAGCAATGAAAAAGACACCGGCTGCTAGAAAACCGATTACTTCCATACTGCCCCACCCTTTGTCGCCGACGCTTGAAAAGCCATAGAGCAATGTACCAAAACCAAGGGTTGATAAAATCGCTGAGAACAGATCGATTTTCGGATGCGACAATTCAATCACACTCTTCATTAGAAAGAGCGCTAAGACTAAGACTAAAACGACGATCGGAATGACCATTCCGAACAAATAGCGCCAGTCATAATGATCAATGATCCAACCAGATAACGTTGGGCCTAAGGCTGGTGCTAACCCAATAACGATTCCTGACATGCCCATGGCTGAACCGCGTTTTTCTGGTGGGAAGATCGACAACATGATATTTTGCAAAAGCGGCATCGAGATCCCTACACCGGCAGCTTGCACTAAGCGGCCAATCAATAATGTAGAAAAGTTCGGTGCAGCAAAACAAGCGATCGTTCCTGCAAGGAAGATGCTCATTGCCGTTAAGTAAAGACTTCTCGAGCTGAACTTGTTGATCAGCCATGCGGTGATCGGGATCATGATCCCATTGACCAGCAAGAAACCAGTGGTCAGCCATTGAACATCAGATGCTGAGATGTCAAAGGCATCCATCAAAGTTGGAAAAGCCGTTGTTAACAATGTTTGGTTCAAAACAGTACAAAACGTACCGATCAGCAAAACCATGACCAGTAAGGAACGGTTGTAAGGTTTGCCGTAGATATCTAAAGGACGACTCGTTGACATATTTCACACTCTTTTCAGTATATTTTTCATAAAACCTTCTTTACTTTAAATCTTTCCCTGAAATTTGTCAACCTACTTGACATAAAAGTAAAACAAGTTACAATATTAACAAATACCTTTACAAGAATGGAGTCCGTATGTCTCATCTTTTTCGAAAACTCGTTGATAATGAAAACTTGTTGGTCGGCATCAGCGAACTTAGCCAAATGTGTGATATCTCCCCTCGCCAATTGCGTTATTGGGAACAAAAAGGATTTATTCAATCGGTCCCACAAGAAGAAAATGCCCCACGAAAATACCGACTGCCCACGGTCGTCAAAGTGGAAATGATCAAAACGTTTTTAGATGAAGGCTTTACGTTGGCCAAGGCTGTTGAAAAAGCGGACAAAAAAATCAAAACCGCCCATCATATTCGCAAAGTGTTTTCTGGGGTTTTACAAAATTTAGAAGTCATCAATGAACGCTTTACGATCATCAGTCTGGGACCAGTAGATGACGAAGGAAAAATCCTCCATATCATTCACGATGAAGAAACAGAACGATTGCAATACGAAGTGCTGCCTGCTAATCAAACGATCGATTTTGAAAAGTTCAAGCAATGCACGTCAAAACAAGCAGAATAAAAAATCTGCCTAGCCTATTCGTTACGTGCAGCAAGTATCCATGACAATGATGCTTGCTGCACGTTTTTTGAATGTCTTGCCTTTGATTCAAAGAGGTGTTGATTCATTTACAAGCAAAAAACCTCATGATATAGTCGAAGGGAGAAACGAACCTTTAGTAGAATGGGAAGTGTCATATAAATGGAAAAAGAAGTCTTTACCCAACAAATCAAGGGCGGGTTGATTGTTTCTTGTCAAGCATTGCCTGGAGAACCCTTGTATACCGAAAACGGCGGTGTCATGCCCCTATTGGCAAAAGCAGCTCAAGAAGCTGGAGCTGTTGGCATCCGTGCCAATTCCGTTCGCGATATTCGCGAAATCCAAGCCGCTGTTGATCTGCCGATCATCGGAATCATCAAAAAAGACTATCCACCTGAAGAACCATTTATCACAGCGACCATCAAAGAGGTGCACGAATTAGCAGCTTTACAGATTGCGGTGATCGCTTTGGACTGCACCTTGCGCAAACGTCACGATGGCTTGACGGTCAATGCCTTTATCAAACAAATCAAAACTCTTTATCCCCATCAACTACTCATGGCAGATATCGCCACCTATGAGGAAGGCATCAATGCCTTTGAAGCGGGCGTCGATTTTGTTGGTACAACTTTGTCCGGCTATACGGCGAATAGTCCCACCATTGACGAACCAGATTATCAATTGATCCAGCAATTGGTTGCGGCAAAGGTTCCAGTGATAGCCGAAGGCAAGATCCACACCCCGAAACAAGCAAAGAAAATCCAAGATATGGGTGTGACGGGTATCGTGGTTGGTGGTGCCATCACCCGACCAAAAGAGATCGCCAGCCGATTCGTGCAAGAGCTGCGCAACTGAGTCGTTCATTTCCTAAAATAAGTCTTTCACTGCGCCTTGTGACAGAAGGCGCATTCTTTGTTGTCTTTTTGAGAAACGTTTATACTTAAAAGAGAACGAATGACAACAGAGAAAGCGAGTGAAGAAAATGACAAAAATCAATGCTGGTATAGCAATGATCAAGGTTTTTGAAGCTTGGGGCATCGACCATATCTATGGAATCCCCGGTGGCTCTTTCAACTCAACGATGGATGCTTTGTACCATGAACGGCAATCGGTCAAGTATATTCAAGTACGTCATGAAGAAGCAGGTGCGCTGGCAGCAGCGGCTGATGCCAAGCTAACGGGAAAAGTCGGTGCGGTTTTTGGTTCTGCTGGTCCGGGTGCCACCCATTTGATCAATGGCTTATATGATGCTCAAATGGATAACGTGCCCGTCGTTGCCTTGTTAGGACAAGTAGCTTCGAGCTCGATGAACTACAATGATTTTCAAGAAATGAATGAAAATCCGATGTTCGCTGATGTCAGTATCTACAATCGCACGGTCATGTCCCCTGAAAGTTTGCCCCACGTGGTGGACGAAGCCATTAAAGCAGCCTACAAATTTAAAGGAGTCGCTGTGGTAACGATCCCGGTCGATTACGGGTTTGCAGAAATCGACAAACAGGAGATTGCAACCGCAAAAAATCATAAGACAGGTGTTCTCCAGCCTGATGAAGAGGATTTACAGGCTGCCCTTCCTTATTTTGAACAAGCAAAAAAACCCGTCCTTTATATCGGACAAGGTCTCTTTGGTCATTTTGATGCCATCGATGCTTTTTCTAAGCATTTCTCGATGCCTATCGCATCTTCTGTCTTAGCCAAAGGCATCGTGCCTGATCTTTATGAAAACTTTCTTGGATTTGCTGGACGGGTGGCGACAAAACCTGCCAATGAAGCTTTGGCAGAAGCCGATCTCATCGTTTTTGTCGGCAGTGACTTCCCTTTTGGCCGCCGCTTTTTCAATCCTGGTGCCAACTTTGTCCAAGTTGATATCGACGCCTCGAAATTTGGTCGTCGTCATCAGACGGATGTCTCCGTTTTAGGAGATGGTGCGACCGCTCTTAGAAAATGGACAGAGATGGCAGCCCCTCGTCCTGCAGATGCTTGGTTAAAAGCCAATCAAGAAAACTGTCGCAATTGGCATGAATGGCGCCATCGTTTTTACCATGATTCGCAAGTTCCTTTGCGTCCTGAACCTGTCTATCGAGAAATCAACCGGATTGCAGCTCCTGATGCCCTGTTTGTCACGGATGTCGGTAATGTGACGATTCACAGTATCCGTCATTTAGAAATGACGGGTGAACAGCGTTTCACAACGTCTGGCTGGTTTGCGACAATGGGCAATGGTGTACCTGGTGGGATCGCAGCTCAATTGAGCTATCCGAATCGCCAAGTATTTACCTTTAGTGGGGATGGCGGTTTTGCGATGCAAATGCAAGACATCATCACCCAAGTGAAATATGATTTGCCAATCATCAACGTGGTCTTTTCCAATGACTCATTCGGCTTCATCGAAGCGGAGCAAGAAGATACCGAGCAAACCAAGTTCGGTGTCCAATTAGCCGGTGCTGATTTTGGTAAAGTTGGGGAAGCATTGGGTGCGAAAGGCTTCACGGTAACGAAGGAAGAAGAATTAGCATCCGTCTTTACACAAGCTAAAGAAAGCCACGGACCTGTGGTGATCGATGTCAAGATCGCTAACGAACGCCCTCTTCCTGTCGAAGAACTGAAACTTGATCCGAACCGCTTCAGCGCTGAAGAAATCGCAGCTTTTAAAGCAAAATACCAAGTCCATGATCTGCCAGCTTTGAGTGAGTTGTACGTGGATTCTCAAGAGTAAATAAAAAAGAGAGAAAGACAGAAATCCTGTCCTTCTCTCTTTTTTTCATCAACCATTTCATGTTTCTAATGCATCGCCTTACTTATTATAAATTTTCGGGCCTTTACGCATGTTTTTTCGATCGTTTTTTGGGGATTCCATTTTTTTTGAACGGCCGCCGCCTTGTTTTTTCTTGATTAGTTCTAACATTTTTTCTTTTTGATCCATCGATTCCACCTCTATTTCTTAGCAATACTGTCGGTTGAAAAGAAGTGTTCCTGACTTCTTTTATGTTTGCGAACAACTACCTTCGATCTATGGTAATAGAAAATAAAAGCTGCCTCTTACGATTCAAATCATCTGCAGCTAATTTTGCCTTTTTCTAGTACCCTGATTTAATCTACTTGGATTTTCCTGGTTTGTCAATGGCTGATGAAAAAAAGCTGATTTTTGATTGGCTCTTTCAAAAAAATAAACCTCCCTTTGTTGTACTATTTGTTCAATTTTACTATTTTATTTAATTTTTTTTATTATTTATTGGTATAATTATAACAGAACACCTATTCCGTTCTTTTCCTTCCCTCGTTCTTCTTTCGATTGTTTCTTAGCTTTCATTGTTCTTACAAATCACTCTATTTGAAAGGAGGTGGATACGTGCTGCACACTTACGCACCTGATCAGATTTATTTGTATGTATTGATTGGCTGTGCCATTTTAGCCTTTTTGCTGCTTCTGTTTGGCGATATCTTCGATTTTGATGGTCCAATTGATCCGATGTTGATCATCCCCTGGTTTGCCTTTACGAGTCTTTTCGGTTACTTAGGGGAAACTATTTTCCCAGGCTATTCGATGATGCTTTTCATTGGTAGCGGTTGTCTTTCTACAGGGCTCGTTTTTCTCTTGAATTTTTACGTGCTGATTCCCATGAGGAATGCTGAAGCGACGCTTTCGAGTTCCGAGAAAGACTTTGAAGGTCGAATCGCAACGGTGCTGACGCCGATTCCTTGTGAAGGAATGGGTGAAATTCAACTCACAAGTGTCACTGGTTCAAGTAATCGTCCAGCCTCGGCTTTTCAACCTATCGATGAACCATTAGCAGCAGGATCAAAAGTGTTGATTATTGAAGTCAAAGAGCGTATTTGCTACGTCGTTCCCTATACAGAAAAATTTTTGGGCAACTAAAATAAATCACTAAAGAGGTGCATCTATGGATATTTTCTTATCACCAATTGTCTTTCCGATCGCAATCGTGGCGTTCATTTTACTGATGCTTTTGATCATCTTTGTCACGAAATATCAAACAGCCAAGCCCGATGAAGCGTTGATTATCAGCGGAAGTTACCTTGGCAACAAAAATGTTCATGCGGATGAGAGCAATAACAAAATCAAAATCGTGCGTGGTGGCGGAGCCTTTGTTTTGCCAGTGTTCCAACGATCAAACCGAATCAGCTTACTTTCCAGCAAGCTGGATGTTTCAACACCAGAAGTATATACGGAACAAGGAGTTCCCGTTATGTGTGATGGAACTTCCATTATCAAGATTGGCTCATCCGTAGAAGAAATCGCAACGGCAGCGGAACAGTTTCTAGGAAAAACCCGTGAAGAATTAGAAAATGAGGCACGAGAAGTCTTGGAAGGTCACCTGCGTTCGATCCTTGGTTCGATGACCGTCGAAGAAATCTATCAAAATCGCGACAAATTCAGCCAAAGCGTGCAAGAAGTGGCCTCTGTCGATCTAGCGAAAATGGGCTTGATCATTGTCTCCTTTACGATCAAAGAAGTACGAGACAAAAATGGCTATTTAGATTCTCTTGGAAAACCTAGAATCGCCCAAGTCAAACGGGATGCTGAAATTGCGGAAGCCGAAGCGCTGAAAGAAACCCGCATCAAAAAAGCCCAATCGGAACAAGAATCGCAAACAGCGGAATCAAAACGCATGACCGAAATCGCTGAAGCATTGAAGGAAAAAGAATTGAAGTTGGCGCTTTATAAGAAAGAACAAGACATCGCCAAAGCCGATGCCGATCAAGCCTATCATCTGCAAAGTGCCATCATGAAACAAAAAGTCCGAGAACAAGAGATTGAAGTCGAAGTCGTTGAACGACAAAAACAAATCGAATTGGAAGAAAAAGAAATCTTGCGTCGAGAACGCCAATTTGATTCTGAGATCAAGAAAAAAGCCGATGCCGATCGTTATGCGCTTGAACAAGAAGCATTAGCGAAAAAAGCGTCTGCGTTAGCAACCACTGAAGCTGAGAAGTTTCGAACAGAGTCGTTGGCAAAAGCTGAAGCCGATAAAATTCGTCTGATTGGTTTGGCAGAAGCCGAGACGACCTTGGCGAAAGGAACGGCGGAAGCTGAAACGAAGGAAAAAATCGCTGAAGCCTTCAAGAAATATGATGAAGCAGCGATCCTTAGCATGATCGTTGAGATCATGCCGCAATTAGTCAAAGAGGCTGCCGCCCCATTAGGCAATATCGATAAAATTTCGGTCGTTGATACAGGATCAGGTGAAGGCGGTGGTGCCAATCGTGTCACCAATTACGCCACCAATCTCTTATCGACCACACAAGAGACTTTGAAAGAAACCCTTGGTCTTGATGTGAAATCGTTGATCGAAAACTTCGCCGGTTCCAATACGAGCGAGCCGCCTCAAGAATAAGAAAACTGCTGTTCGTCTTCATCGCTTCAAAAGCGACAAGGCGAACAGCAGTTTTTTTCTTACTCATTGCTATTGTGCTTACTCAGTGACCTCTTTGACATAGTTTGCAGGTACACCAGCCACGATCGTGCGTTCAGCGACATCTTTGGTCACCACTGCCCCAGCAGCAATGATCGCATGGTCACCGACGGTCACACCCGCAACGATCGTTGCATTTGAGCCAATCCAGACATTCTTCCCAATCGTAATGGGTGCTGGATAAAGCGTGCTACGATCTTCAGGGTGAAGGCCATGATTCAAGGTAGCTAGAACAACGTTATGCCCAATTAGGGTACCATCACCGATCGTGATCCCTCCTTGGTCTTGAAAATGACAACCGGCGTTAAGAAACACCCCTTTACCAATTTGGATGTTTTTGCCATAATCTGTATAAAAAGGCGGAAAAAGCGAAAATGTCGGTTCAACTGCTTTCCCAGTCAATTGGGCAAAAAGTTCTTGTAATTCATGAGGTTCATGATAAACCGTATTGATTTTCATGGTCAATTTTCTCGCCTCAGCACTCAAAGCCACCATTTGTTTTGAAGCTTGCGAACCGGCAAGTAAGGGTTCACCACTTGCCATAAGTTTGTTTAATTGATCGATCGTCATTTGTTTTTCTCCTAATCATTCGTTACTCACGAGTATTTTCTAGCGAAAAGACAACCTCCACGTCCTCTTCCCCCATTGCTTCTCTTAAGCCTGCTGGATCTTCAATAACGCCGATACGACTATAGCCACCATAAGAATTGGTAAAGGTCTGATAAAACAGCACCAACGTATGACTATTCCAGCTCATGATTTCTCCTGCGTGAATGATCTCCGGCCGTTCTGTAGTCATTTCTGGCAAATTCTCAGAAAAACGATAATATTTCTCGTTGTTGTTCAAGTCACTCATTGTCAACGTGAAGGGCATTTGATTTATTAGGTGTTTAGACGCCTCATTTTCATAAAACTTCGCTATAAAATCCTGTTGACCAACCGTAATGACGACAGCTGTTGCTGATTCAATCGTCGGTTGATCATGATCCTGACTTGCTTCAGAGGAAGTTTCGCTGGCAGACAGCGCATGCCTCTCCTCTGTTCCACTTGTCCCACAGGCACTTAGTAGGAACAGCAAGACAGCAGGGATGAGTTTTATCAACATGGCTTCGCTCCTTTCTGCTGATGATTCGATGTAGCGGCGGGCAACGGAATGCTTATTTTCTAAAATACGACTGCTCAGCAGAAGATATGGGACTGAACAGTCGTGCAGCTGGTTGTTGCTGTTTAATTCAAATGCTCTTGGAAGAATTCGGTCATTTGGTCAAAAGGAATCACCTCTGTTTGGTCGTATAGATCAACATGCGAAGCATTAGGAATGACTGTCAGCTCTTTGTTATCACCTTGCAATTGCTCAAAAGCGTCTTGACTGAAGTAAAGTGAGTGGGCTTCTTCTCCATGAAGCAATAAAACGGCGCTTTGGATCTCATCAATGTAAGACAAAAGTGGCATATTTAAGAATGACAGCGAAGACGTGACATTCCAACCATCATTAGAGTTCAAGGAACGTTCGTGGTAGCCTCGTTCTGTTTTGTAATAATCAAAGTAATCCTGCATAAAGACCGGCGCATCTTCTGGCAGTGTATCTGGTACCCCACCTGCTCGTTCGTAGCTGCCATTGGCAAAATCAACTGTACGTTGGGCGTTCAGCTGCTGGCGCAATTCATGGCGTCCTTCAGCCCCCATTTCATCAAAATACCCTTGAGCATTGACTCGCGACATGTCATACATGGTGGCAGAAACAGTCGCTTTCACACGGGTATCGATGGCTGCGGCATTCAAAGCTAGACCACCCCAGCCACAAATCCCGATCAAACCGATTCTTTCTTCATCTACGTTTTCTTGGACAGATAGAAAATCGACGGCTGCTTGAAAATCTTCTGTATTAATGTCTGGTGAAGCCACATAGCGTGGTTCGCCACCGCTTTCACCTGTATAGGACGGATCAAAAGCGATCGTAACAAAACCACGCTCTGCCATCGTTTGAGCATATAGACCAGATGTCTGCTCTTTGACTGCTCCAAAAAGTCCGCTAACGGCGATTGCTGGAAGTGGTCCTTGCGCATCAATTGGTTCATAAAGATCCGCAACTAAAGTGATCCCGTAACGATTCTGGAAAGTCACTTTTCGGTGATTCACCGTGTCACTTTCTGGGAAAACTTTATCCCATTCATCTGTCAATGAAACATTTTCTGTCATCGTTTCTCCTCCTGAGCTGGCTTGCGGCTCTTCATTCGTCTCCTCATTATTGCTGCTACAAGCACCTAAAACCAACGGTGCCAGCACAACTAAAGACACAAGGGCCTTCTTTTGCCATTTTTTCATTTCATTCGCCTTCTTTCTCGGTCAACTATCCTGTACCTTAGGGCGATTCTCCAATGTTTTTCAAATGATCAAGGTCTGGATGATCGTTTTTTCTTGATCGCTTGAGCTATTTTTGGATAAACCTATTGTACTTGCCGCATCTTTCTATGTAAAATACTAATGTTAAATACCTAACTATTCATATATAGCATAGAAAAAGGAGTATAGACCTATGGAATTAAAAAGTTTAACCACGTTTCTAGCAGTTGCAGAAAAAGAAACGATTTCAGCTGCCGCAAAACATCTGCATCTCTCGCAACCATCCCTGTCACGACAGTTAATGGAGTTAGAAAAAGAATTAGGTGTCACGCTGTTCACCAGAGGCAATCGCAAAATTACGCTGACGGAAGATGGCCTCTTGTTTCGTAAGCGGGCGGAAGAAATTGTAGAATTGTTAGAAAAGACCCGTTCTGAATTTTTGTCGCCTCGAGATACGATTGCCGGTAACGTGTCGATCGGTGCTGGAGAAACCTACGTGATCCAGCTGTTGGGAAAAATCATCAAGGAGATTCAAGTTGAGTACCCTAACGTCAAATTTCATTTATTTAGCGGCAATGCTGACGAGGTCAAAGAACGGTTGGACAAAGGATTGTTGGATTTTGGCGTCGTGATCAGCCCCGTCGACGTCAAAAAATACCATTCCTTGCGCTTACCTGCCAGAGACACCTGGGGCGTCTTGATGCGAAAAGACAGTCCCCTTGGTAGTAACGAAGTCATCACACCAAAGGATCTCTGGGAGGTTCCCTTGATTACTTCACGACAAAGTCTGGTCAGCAGTGAGCTTTCTAAATGGTTGAAAAAAGACATGAACAAATTGACTGTCGTTGCCACGTATAATCTCGTGTACAATGCGTCAAAATTGGTTGAAGAAGGCGTCGGCTATGCATTGACCCTCGACAAATTAATCAACTTCACCCCTGACAGTCCTTTATGCTTTAGAAAATTGAGTCCCACTCTTGAATCAGATCTTGCAGTCATTTGGAAGAACACCCAAGTTTTTTCAAAAGCCTCTGGACTTTTCTTGGAGCGGATGAAGGAACGCTTTATAGAGGAATGATTTCAAATAAAAAAAGATTTATCTCAAAACAATTATGAGATAAATCTTTCTTTACGTTTTCTTCTGATTCTTTTTGTATGTGAACTCTTTAGACACCGCCATCCTCCAAGCTTAGCAAATTTCCTTCTGGATCGCGGAAATAGGCAATATGAAAAGCTTGGTCCCCTTCCCCCAAAACGGTTTTACTCACTTCAAACACTACACCAGCATTGTTCATTCTCGTATAATCTTCTTCAAAATCCGTGGTGTGAAACGTTGCCGAAAGCGTATCAGATGAAATCCGATTATCCGAAATCGGATAGCCCTCCATTTGATCGATCACGGCATCCACTTGGAACATACCAAAAAAAGGCGCCTCCTCTTTCTTCGATGCAAAGCTTGTATAAGGACCTGACTCATCGCCATAAGTTGGTACCAAACCAACTTTTTCCGTATAAAAATGATAACACTTCTGATAGTCTCCTTTGACTTGAACGCAAGCTGTGATTCGTTGAATAGTCATTTGTCTTTTCTCCTTTTCCAATGTGTCTTCCATCAATTCAAAAGTAATTAAAGCATATTTTACCCATAATAGCATATTTAGCGAGTAAAATTTATTTCATTGTGAATTTTATCCGATAATCTAATCAAAATTAGCGTTGGTTTTCCCAAGAGTCACTTATATTAAAACCCAATCAGAGGAAAGGCGATAAACTTAGAGTCTTCTGATTGACTTTTACTTTTCTTAACCTAAAAAATGGGTAAACTATAACAAAGATTCCTTTTTGATAGATGTAATAAAATCAGACTATCCAAGTTAAATAAACATACTCTTACTTTATTTACTTTTTTTGAACACGATCAATTCGGTGATATCTTCAAAGAGTGATGGATTAGCGACATCAAAAATCACAGAAAAAAACTTCATTTTCGTGCCATTAGTTAGCGCCTTATGAATGGTTTCCTTTGTCTCTTCACTGATTGGTAAAGACAATAACTGTGTTCGGACTTTCTCGCTAAAGTGAAAAGAGACTTTGAAGAAGTCCTCCCACATCGAGAGCCAAAAAATTGGTTTTACTTTATTCGTTCCACGAGTCGTTGTCCATTTGTATTCGCCTTTGGACAACCACGCTTTTCCATCTTGGTAATAGCGCCAATCCATAAGAGAGATGCCCTCGTTTTCAAGGGTTTCGATAAAACGTTGATAAATGACATATCCTTCACCCAAAGATTCTGCAATCAGCTGCTCTGTTGGTTTCACGTTTTTGTCTCGAAACAATTGCTTTTTGCCTTCCATCCTTCCACTCAACTCCTTTGCGCTTCGTTTTTTAAGGTTTTCGCTACGTTACAATTTGATTTTGTTGATATCATCTGTGATGACCCAATCATCCATATTTTTGTCACGATTGTACTGAAATGGTGTTATTTCTTCTAATTCAGCGATTTCATAGACCGCTAGATACTTTTTCCCTGCCCAACGATCGACTTGTTTTTTCGATAAATTCAACTCTTTTTCATAGCGTTTTACAAAATCTATGGATTCTTCTTTCGTCATCTTTTCAGATTCAATCACGTTGGCAATGCTGCCCCGATGAGTGATGGTCAAATCGCCGCCGGTCTCCACAAAATACACAAGATCGTTGATTTTGGCTCTTCCTCCTAAAGGTGATTTTCTGCCGGCTGCCCCCCGAATGATCATTGTTTTGTCACCGTGAATCAGTTTCTCAAGCTCTTTGGCTTCCTTATTTAAATAGACCAAATGTTCTGCCCGACCGACTTTTCCTTGATACCATTCTGCTGGTTTTGTCATAAGAAGTTCCTCTTTTCATATGAATTGTTTTTTGAGCTGTTCATTCCATAGTGGCTAGTTATTGGAACGTTTTTTTAATGGTGTATAGGTGAGAGGTGCAACTGTTTAGATTGATGAATGAATAAAACTTTTGTGCAAAGGCATTAGGCGTGCCGCATCGGGCAAATGTTTCCGCATCTTCTTTCGTTTCGAACTTGGTGATGTCCGCCCAAGTTTCTCCATCTACGAATAATTCAAAAGAAAGGTATCCTCTTTGTTTGGAAATGTATTCTCGGTTTAATTGTTCAACGACACGAACAAATTCCGCTGTTGAAACGCCTTTTTTTAATTTGTACGAATTATGAAAAGCAACCTGTGCCATCGGGGCTTCCTCCTTTTAGATTCCATCAAGTAATAGAGCGTTTAAAAAAAAACTAACAGTTCTCCATTCAACCGTTCAAATGACTTTTTTAACGTCCGTTGTATTTCTACCCTGTCCTTTCTTAACAGTTGCAACAAAAAGTCCGTTCAGCAGGAGAGCATTTGGTACTAAAGCGAGCACTCAAGAACTTCCCCCAATAGTTTGTCGTGGGGAACGATCAAACATTTCTCCATTGCTTTCCAGTAACTTTCATACAACTTTTTTTGAGCTTTGCCATAATTTTCTTCGCTATCAAACTCCCAATAGTGAGCATATTTCACACATTTTATGACTCTCGTCAATGGATCTGGCAGGCGACCTTCCTTGATGGTCCTCATTTCTTTGATGTAATGGGTTCGTTTCATTAATCGAAAGAACAAAGCCCCCTCCATGGCCTTCATTGCCTCTGTTGCTTCCTGCATGACTGCTTCAAAGGTCTCAACACTACTGGGTTTCACTTGATAGATACTGATTTCTGAAAACACCCCGACCGCTCCTTTCACTTGTGATTTTCTTCTCAATTATAGTATACCAAGTTTACGTCGTTGATAGTTTGGTCATTTTATTCATTTCTCATTTATCTTCCGTTTATTATTGATTTAGCCTCCTACCTGCGGGATCAAATTGCTAAATTATAATTTCATAAAAAGGCTAGCAGCCGAGCTTTATCAGTAGGTCACCTGCCTGCCATAGTCACAAAAGGGATCATTAAGCTTTCGTCTACAAAAAAAGCAATCAACTTTTGACAGCAGACTGCTTTTTCTTAACGCTCATTAGTGCAAAAGGAACGGTTTTAGCTCTGTCTCGATAAAGTCGATGCGATCAAAGACAGTTGGCTTAAAATACGCCGTAATGGCGATAACAGTCTCTGATTCGGGATCAATATAAAGGACATTTCCACTATTGCCGATGGCGGCATAGGTGCTTTTCTCAGCATCCAAGATCCACCATAAATACCCATAACTCATATTTTGAAATTTCTCTATGTTTGTCTCTAGCGGATTGACCATTTCAGTGAGCCATTGTGAAGAAATCACTTGTTGTCCTTGATGGATGCCTTGGTTCAAGCATAGCTCACCGATTTTGGCTAAATCTTTTGCTGAAAGACAAAGCCCGTAACCTGCAGTGCCAATATTTAAAGGATCGCAAAACCAAACCGGTTTTTTTGGTGCCTTGCTCATCGTAAAGTGCTTATGCTCTTGTGCCGTTTCCGCATAATAATTGGTCAGTTCGGCTACACCAAGAGGTCGAAATAAATAATGGTTCGCATAATCAACGGTCGTCATTCCAGAAGCTTTCGCTAACAAACCAGTGAGGATTTGCAGACAAACGGTTTGATAATTGAATTCATTTGTCACTCCTTTTCTTCCTCCCAATAAATCAAGCGAGGCGCTGGTCCAGTCGTCACTCGAACAAACCTTTGTCCATGGATCACCTTTGCATTTATACGGGGCTCGCATCGTTAATAGGTGTTTGATCGTAATATCCTGAATCGTTTTTTCGCCCCGTTTTACTTGATAGTCTGGAAAATAATCGAGTACTTTGTCATTGACACTCCGGATGACACCTTGATCGATCGCTATCCCAACTAGTAGAGAAACGATACTTTTCGTAGCGGACATAAGGTGGCAAGTATCCTCTGGCTTATACTCATGCCATTCATCCGTGTAAACTTCCTTTCCATTTTGGTAGGCAGCAATTTGGCAAATATTAGGCTGGTTTTTACTGATACATGCATGCAGTTCTTGTCTATTCATTTGTGAAGCCTCCCTTCAAAGATAAGCATAATACCATTAAAAATTGTTTTCAATGTTATTTTTAAAATTGTTTTTGAAGGGTCTTTTAAAAGTCTATTAGCGGTGAATACGCAAAAAAAGGCCCTCAATGATAGAGGCGCCTTACTTAAAACTTTCGAATATCGATTTTTGATTTCTATCCAGATTTTTTGAGAGGATCGTTATCAGCAATTCTTCTAATGCGGAAACAGTGGCGATGGTCCCCAAAATCAAGATAACAATTTTTTCATGGAACATGATGAGCAACAACGGGAAAATACATAAAAGAAATCCGACTGCTTTGTTGAGCCATGTATGCAGACTACTAAAAGACCGATATTTTACATAGCCAATCAGATAACTGACAAAACGAATCATAGCATTCACTAGTAGCCAGACCCAAAGCGTATGTACCGCCAACAGCTGTGGTAGAAAAGAAAGAAAAACTGCGAGAAAAAAGCTTACATCTGCGAAACTATCTAGTAAGGCACCCACCTCACTCGTAAGATTCAACCTTCTTGCAAGCAGCCCATCAACGAGGTCGCTTACAAAACAATAGGAATAGAGCAGCCAAAACCAGCCAGACATTGGCTGAAGGAATAGTAAAAGTGGTGCGAGAATCAGTCGAGTAGTGGTAAGGATATTGGGTAAATGATTCATTTGTTCTCCTTGCATTTCATTTTCTTCACAAATTTTGAAAGCCTAAGATTATTTTACATGCATAAAAGAAGTCCAAAGACTTTTAAACGTTTTTTCTTTTGAGCGTCCTACAAGCCCTGATGCAATGTTTCAAAACTGGTCCTTAGTATTCCTTCAACAATCGTATCCGATCCGTACTTCCTGGTATCCGATTCTGCACCTTTGTCCATCCCCTTGCTTGGTACACTTCATATTCTTGAAAGCGGCAAGGAAGACCTTTTGCATGGGCGATATCACTTGTGTCCATCACTTGAAAATGCAGATGAGGCGAAGTCGAATTTCCTGAATGGCCAACGCTTCCGATCACCATCCCTTTGGTGATGTTTTGTCCTACGGAAACATTGACAGATCCATTTTGTAGATGGACAAATGCCATATAAACGCCCTCAGAAGCTTTTATCACAATGTAGTTTCCAGCTATTTGTTGATAATCATCTTTTTGTTCATTAAAAAACAAACCATTTTTTACAGCGATCGAAAAATCTCTGATCCAGTGAACGATTTTCCGTTCCCGATAGCCATCTCTTGCAACAATTACTTCGCCATCACAAGGCGCATAGATTTTTTCGCCCCAACAATAACAGCTCTCCAGCGGAACCCCTAAGAAGAAATAGCGCAGAAAGCTTCGATTATGAAAAGCTTTGGTTTTCCCCTCAAAATTAACTTGTAAAAAATCAAAGGCATAACGCAACCCCATTCGATCGGTACCATGGCTAGGAATCTTCTCGGCTGGTGTAGTCGGCGCAAGCCACTCACCTCTTAAGGGGAATCCAATGGTTATCGGCTGCTCTTTCATAGGGCTTTCTCCTTTTTGGATCACATGATCTCTTTTATTTTGAAATGACTATCAATCGCGCGGCACTCTATACCCGTGCTTTACTCCTTTTCACTATAGGTCACCTAAGGATTTTTTTCAACTCTAAAAAGTGGGCTAACGGGCGTGCCTATCAAAAAAACACCTCAATCATGTAGTGATTCCAAACTGTTAGACCAAAAATTCTAACTTTTGAGCGTCGCTTCATGGATGAGGTGTTCTTACATTTTATTTTTTTGTAGCTCTTGGCGGTGACGGCTAATCCATCTAGCTATCGTCTGACTAAATAGCATTTGTCCATCCTCTACTGTTTGCGCTCCACCAATCGATAGTAGACTCTTGCGGTGATGAAATACACCAGCAGATAAATCATTGTAAACAACAGGACAGAAATAATCGTTACCGTAATCAATAAGTTACGATCCGTCAGACCAAAAAGAATCAGTAATTTTCGAATCATTGGTAAAGCAAACGCCAAATGGATGATCGCTGCCACCAAAGGAAATGAGAAGATCATCAAAACTTGCTGCTGGATCACTTGCTTGACTTCCTTATGGCTTAACCCAACTTTTTGCAAGATCTCGAAACGTTCTTTGTCCTCCATCCCTTCGGAAACTTGTTTATAATAAATGATCAATGCAGCAGCTAAAATAAAGATCACACCAAAAATCAAGCCTAAGAAGAAGAAGCCGCCGGTAAAGGTTTTTGTCTCAACTTCAAAAAGATCTTTTGATTCAACGCTCGCCTGAGCATCTGCTGCCAGAAGTTCGCTGCGAATCTGTTTTGCGATGGCTTCGCGATCGCTTGCTTCTTCTGTTTGAAAATTAAAGACTGTTGTTGTCACTGGTTGCTGGTAAAGTTGAAACTCTTCGTTTTGATACCAAGCGCTTAGCTTTTCGGCAAGCCACTGATCATCCACCACGAGAACAAGATGCTGAACGGGGTTTTCTGTTTTCGTGAATGTTGGCAGTTCTTTCAATTCCCGCAAGCGAAATTGACGATCATCGATCGTCGTCTTTTCTGGTAACGCTTGATGCGTCCAGGTGGCGGGAAAAACGAATAGTTCGTCGTCAGCGGGTCCTGTTTTCCCAGTGATTTCATGGTATTCAGAACTGGTAAGAAAAATAAGATACACGGCTTTATCTAAACTACCGCTATTTTCTTCAAAATTGGTTGAGGGAACAAAATTTGGTTCCTCAAAGGTAAAAAGCAACGGTCTTGTTGTAGTGACTTGCTGGCGCTCTTTGATCGATAGCTTCTCCTCAAGTCCATTAATTGCTGTGTTGATTTGCTGGGAATCAGCCGCTGACTCAATTTGAACATCGTAAGGAAAACGGGTTTCGATCACATTCTTTTGTCCAAAATAAAGACTGGCGGTCGTAGCAACGGTCACTAACACCATCGTTGATAAAATACAAATACTTGCTAAACCAGCCGCATTTTGCTTCATCCGATACAACATGGTAGAGACATTGATAAAATGGGTCGTTTGATAATAATAGGTCGTTCGTTTTCTTAAAAACTGCAATGCTTTGATACTGCCCGCAATAAACAACAAATAGGTAGCCAAGATTACGAGGACGACGGCGACAAAGAACAGGCCTAATGCACTGATAGGAGATTTGATCGTCACAGAGATCGTATAGCCTGCCACTAAACAAAGGACACCTAATAGTGCCAAAATACCTTTTGCTCGTGGTTCTTTTTCATTACGCTTGCTTCCCTGCAGTAGTTGAAGTGGATTGGTTTTGCGGACTTGCAGTATGTCAAATAAAAATAAACAACCAAAGACGAACATAAAATACAGGATCACCAAGCCAATACTCTCAAATGACAGTTTGAAGACAAAGAACTCGCCTACGGCTAAGATTTTCTTCAGTATCAAAAATCCTAATCGTGCAAACAATAAGCCACTGATCAATCCGGCGGCAAGGCTAATGAGAAAACTGTAAAAGAGTTCCCAAAAGACCACGAAGACTATCTCACGTTTTCCTAGTCCTAAAACATTGTAGAGACCAAATTCTTTTTTTCGCTGCTTGATCAAAAAGTTATTGGTGTAAAAGGAAAAGATCGCCGCAAAAATCATGAGGATGATATTTCCTAAACGAAACATGAAGATGGCGCTTTGACTACTAGGAAGTTCCTTCATTCCTGGATTGTTCACGATGATTTGCGTCATCATCAAAACAGCCACCAAGAAACTCATGGATAATAAAAAGGGTGTGTAAGCTTTGGCATTTTTACGCAAATTGGAGAAGGCGATTTTTTGAAAGAACATTGGTTACTCCTCCTTTGCAAAGACAGCAGTCATTGTTTCGGCTATTGCTTCTAGAAAAGCGGTATTGCTGCGATCCCCTCGATACAGCTGGTGAAACACATACCCGTCTTTGATAAACAAGACGCGTTGTGCGCGACTGGCTGCGATCGAACTGTGAGTGACCATCACGATCGTCTGTCCATTTTGATTGATCTGTTGAAATAATGTCAGCAGTTGATCAGAGGTTTTCGAATCCAGCGCTCCGGTTGGCTCATCTGCTAATAGCAGTTCCGGTTTTGTGATGATTGCTCGTGCGACAGCAACTCGTTGTTTTTGTCCGCCAGACAATTCATACGGATAGTGCTGCAATAAATCGGCGATCCCTAAAGTTTGTACGATAGGTTGAAGCTGCTTTTCCATTTGTTTGACGGAAACTTTTGATAAAACTAATGGCAATAAAATATTGTCTTTTACCGAAAAGGTGTCTAATAAATTAAAGTCTTGAAAAACAAAGCCTAAGTGATCCCGTCGAAAACTCGCTGCGTCTTTTTCTTTGATCGTGGTCAGATCGATGCCATTCAGCTGCATTTCACCCGCTGTTGGTTGGTCTAACGTCGCCATCAAGTTCAGCAACGTACTCTTTCCCGAACCTGATTCCCCCATGATAGCGACATATTCCCCTTCTTCTACCATAAAGGTAATATTTTTCAACGCTTCAACGGGTTGTCCGTTCAGCTGGCTTTGATAGATTTTTTTTACTTGTTGAATGTTTAAAAGTGTCATCTTGTTCCCTCCTTCCTTTTTAGAATAAGCTGACTGGCAGAAAAAAGCGACTTACAATAAAAACCGCAAACTTACAGTGTTGAAAGTTTGCGGCTATCGGTTATTTGTGGTGGGAAAATGAAGCGTGACGATGGTTCCCTGTCCCACTTCAGAATCAATCGCTAAACGGCAGCCGATTTTTTCAGCCGCTTGTTGACTCATATATAAGCCTAGCCCGCTCGCTCGTTGCTGAAAGCGACCATTTTTTCCCGTATATCCTTTCTCAAACACCCTTGGCAAGTCTTCCTTACGAATACCAATGCCGCTATCTTGAATCACTAAGGCATTGTCTTTAGTGAAAACGTTGATGCCACCAGTTTCGGTATACTTCAAGCTATTGAAAAGAACCTGTTCAAAAATAAAAACGAGCCACTTTCGATCGGATGTCACCGTCAAATCCACCGCCATGTCCAGTTGCAGATTCTTTTTCGAGAAAAACAAGGCATACTTTTTGATCGTTTGACGAACGAGGGGCGCTAAAGCAATCGACTCAAAGACAAAATCTTCATTCGCTAAATTTTGTCGTAAATAATTCAACATCATTTGCAAGTAATCATTCACCTTAAATAATTCCGCTTTGACCTCCGTCGGTGACAACGAATCGCTTTGGACCAAAAGATCCAGCGCAGCTAGAGGCGTTTTGATTTGATGAAGCCACAAGCCGAAATCTTCATAAATTTCTTCATTTTTTAACGCTGCCTTGTAATCAGAAGTGGTTTTTTCTCTTGCCAATTGTTTAAGAAGGGCTTGGTATTCGTCTTCTAAACGATTTCGAGTGGCAGGCAAGAACGCCAACGCCGCTTCCGTCATACGTTGTTTTCTTAATAAATGCTGCAGCTGCTTTCTTTTTTGTGCGTAACGAAAATAATGAAAAAGGGAAAGTCCCCCTAAGATCACCCCTGAAAAGACCACATAGTCAATGAAGGGCTCCAATGAAAGGCTGTGGAGAAAGAATAGCCCAAATAGGCCCGCACTAAACAGCAGGTAAACGAGATAAAACTTTCCATAAAGGACGAAATATTCTTTCACGTTAGTCATAGGCGTGTTCCTTTTCTATCAAATACCCTTTATTCTTTACTGTCTGGATCAAATCGGATAGTTCGATCTGGCTTAATTTTTTTCGCAAGCGGGTCATATTGACCGCTAATGTGTTATTATCGATGAATTCTTCACTATTCCAGAGCATTTCAATGATGGTCTCTTTGGCTACGATCTTCCCTCGATGCTGCAAAAGCAAGGAAAGAATCCGAGCTTCATTTGGAGACAGTGGCAACTGTTCCCCCTGTTTTTTTAATACATTTTCTGTGGGATAAAAGGTTACTTGCCCTATCTCAAAGGTCAGCGCTTGTTGGTGGCTATACTGATAGCTCCGCCGCAGCAATGCTTGGATTTTTGCCAAAACGAAGGCTAAATCAAAGGGTTTTGTTAAATAATCATCTGCTCCCATGTTCATCGCCATGATCTGATTCATCTGTTGATCCATCGACGAAAGGAAAATGATCGGCACTTCTGACTTCTTGCGAATTTCTTGGCACCAATTATACCCGTTGTAATAAGGCAGCGAAATATCTAAAAGAACGAGATCCGGTTTGATCTCATGAAACTCTTGCAAGATGCTAGCAAAATTCTTCGCGGAAACACATTCGTACCCCCATTGCTGTAAATATTCTGCTAGAACAGAGACGATCGTTGCATCATCTTCAACAAGATATATTTTTTGCATGTCTTTCTCCTCTCTGTTGATTAATCACTTGCTTCTTTACAGACAGTGTACCAGAAAAGAAAAAGAATCGTCTAGATGGGGGGAACCTTTCAAAGGGCTGTTTTTCCTCAATCCTCTGCCAATCGAGCAAGAATTTCTTGGTAACGCTGTGTGGCAAAGGGACTGATATGCCCTTTTTGGCAAAAATTCAGTTTCCCCAGTTTGGGTACGACCCGTTCTACGATGACATTGCCATTTTGAACTTTCGATTCAAACTGCTGCAAAGCCTCCAAAAATCGTGCGTCTTTTCTGGCAGAAGGATAAAAAGACAAGACATACAGATAATAAAAAAGATTGTATCCTCTAAAGGGGTATTCTGTCTGCATAAATAATGTACCCATCCCATAATGACAGGGACTGATTGGCTGACGGATCTCCCAATGAGCAAGCAAAAATTCGCTTGCTTGCTTAAGAGTTTCCATTTTTTCACGATCATGAATATAGCGAAAAGCATCAAGGACCGTTAACGTCGTCATTGGCGTGGAAAAGTGGGTCTCCGGGCCGCGACCAAAACTATACTTATTACACTTCCAGCCGCCATCTGCTTCCTGAGTAGCAAGAAAATAGTGAACGGTCTGTTGCAGCCGCTGGTCCCTTGTGTAACCAAGAGCACACAGCGTTCGCAAAGCCAACGCCGTATGACATGGATAGATCCCCCCTGACGGAGAAATTTTAAATCTGCCATCTTCTCTCCATCCTTGAAAGATCAATGCGGCTGTCTCTTTTAATAAGTTCTCCTCAGGAGACATACCAAGTTCAAGTAAATAAAGAGGACTTTCTAAGGTCGTAAAGGGTGCTCCTTTTAGTAATTTATGGTCTGGCGTCGACCATAAATCGGCGCCATGATCATATTGATGGGAAATGATTGCTTCGATGTCTTGCTGAACCCTCTGATCCATATTGATCTTCCTCCCTCTCTTAAGTGTCGTGCCATCAACCCAATAATCCTCATTGACCCACGGTGCACTCGCTTCTAGAATGATAAAAATTCGAACGTTTTTTAACACACGAGTTAGGTTTTTATTTGTGAATTGTCCAAATGAATTTTAGAAATCAAATAGTTTTTTCCAGACGGACGTACTTTTAAAAAGAATGTTCTAGTTTTCCTGATGACAGGTTTTAAAAAAGTTTGTCTCTGATATCACATGGTTATACGAACCCCACAATGAAAGATCACCTGAATAGGAACACGTTCACGCAACAAGTTCATGCCACGCTCTTTTAGTAAAAGGAATCAGGCATAATGAAATAGTTCAAAACGAATGCCTTCTGGGCTTTCAAAGAATAAGGCATAGTAGTTAGGAGCGATGCGCTCTTTGTACTCCATTGGTCGATCGTGAAGGATCTTTACCCCTAAAGCTTTTATTTTGGGAAAGATCGCATCTACTACTTCGCGGCTTTCCGCCTTAAATGCTATGTGTTGAACAGAGCCAGGTTTTCTTGAATCGATTTTCTCGTTCTTCCATTCTTTTCGTGGGGAACAAATGCCGAAATCAAATGAATCGCCTATATATTCTACTACTTCCATATCAGCATGTTCTAAGTACCCAGAATATTTCTTCTGAAGGTCAAAACCTAATAGTGCAAATAATTGATCATAAAAGCCTTCTGCTTTTTTTACATCATTGACTGTGATTTGGATATGGTGAAACTGAATGTTCATATTCGCTCCTTTCTGGCTAACAAAATAAGTGTTTCAGGAAAAAAGCCGCTTGCGGAAGTTTGATTCAACTAAATTAGCTAGGAAGCTCACTTAATGTAGAAATCACCTTTTCCATTGCCGTTGCTACTTCTTTAGGCAACTTATTATAGCCATCATTTTCTGTCTCTTGAGCCAAAATAAAGTCCAGCCGTCCTTGCATCCGCTCTCTTAAATGAGCAACATAGGAGGCATCTTGAAAATCGACTTTAAAGCCTGTTACTGGCAGGAAACTCATTTCGGTGATCCCACCGAAATTTTTAAATTCAGCCTCGCCTTCCACAATTTTTTCAATCGATGTTAGTGTGACTTCAGGCGTGACTTTCTTGCCTTTGTAAAAGCCTGTATTTAGAATATAACAAGCCGTTTGGTTTTCTTTAAACAAGTGCATGAAATGGGCAAAATCTTCCCCTAAAGGATAGACTCTAAATGGATTGGCATAAGGTTCGATGACCAGTTTATCTATATCCGTGGTCTCGACAATATGTTCAGCTGTCGTGCGCTTCGTAGCTAAGGTCAAACCAAAAACAGCGGCTAAAATCGGATCGTCAATTTTTACTACCGGAGGCAGCGTGTTATCTTTCATGATCCAAAATACGGCATCGATCGGCGAATCTAAATGGTCCACCCGATTAGGTGTGACATATCGTGATTTGACGGTTCGACCATTCCCATTACGAATATCTTGGGTCACGAGGACCTTTTTTCCTTTCTCGTCTAAAGTAACCCCAACATTTTGACAGGTGATAAAGTAGCGGACATTTGGGTTGGTTAGTGGATAGTCTTGCGTTTTATCAAAATAAGAAGGCTCCAGTGCAGTGGAGGCACCATTTGTTTGATTAATCACAAATGCATCGTCATGCAGAACCTTGATCTCATATTTGCCATCATGTTCTGCCAATGTGATAGTCGATTTTCCTGATCCTGAAAGACCAAAAGCAGCCATCGTAAATGTTCGATTCGGTAACTGATACTGCTTCATTCCCCCATGACACGCCACAAAGCCATGGCGATGCGCGGTAGCCCAAGCCAAAGTTAATGTCGCTTTTTTCAATTCACCAAAATAGTTTAAACCTAAGACTGCCGCAACATTGTGTTCAGGATCAAAAAGAGACAGCCCGTAAGGAAAATCAGGATGAGACCAGTCTGGATCAGCGTACAAAAAAATGTCCGTCTCTGGATATTCTTTGGAACGTTGGTATCTTTCCTCCCATGATTTCGTCATCAATTGAAAATTCAACAAATAAGAGTAAAAATTGGTTTCATAGTGCTCTGGTATCAACAGGTGAGCTTTGACCATAAACGCTTCGTCTAATCCTACAACAACTTCACCACCATAAAATTGCTTGCGGGTTCCATGATATAAGGCATCTCGCAAAATGTCTTCATATAATTCTCGCTGGATTCCAGGATGTCCGATGATGCGTCGAGCTGACGCTGTTCGTCCAACAACTTTTCCGTCATTAAACACGATGACTTTTGCATCCTCTGGTAGTCCTAACTCCTTGGTGTGTGATACCGGCATATCCGTAAGAATAGCCCCAGAAGATTCTTTTGCTAAGTGATAGGCAGTGGCTAGATCATCAATCCAAGTGACATTGTTCCCATAAAAAGCTGACTCTATCAACACTTTAAAACTAGACAAATGCGTATTTTGCGGTGTAATCTCTTTGTGTGAAAATGCACGAATCGTTGCCATGTGCAATCCCTCCTAACAAAAATTTTCTATTCACTACGTTTATTATAATACTTTCTAATCACTACACGCCATATTTTTATACACATTAACTATAAATTGCCGACAAACCATTTTGTTAAAGGATTTGGCTGTCTGCATATTTGTAGCTTCACTGCTTTTTGCATTGATTTTGTCCCCGCTCATCAATAGTGAGAAAGAACAAAAAAAACTGGAACAAAAAAGAGTGTCTTTCTGTTCCAGTTTCTGGTTTTATATTTCATCCATTCCAAACGTCACAATCGACGTAATTAGATAAACAGATGGGTTATAGTTGCTTATTTATCAATTGACTCGCTTTCTCTAGCAACTTTGGTATCGTAAGATTTTATGACAATTACCATAATAAGAATTCACGGTCAAAATTGCTGAAAAGAAGCTCGTTTTTTCTTAACGACGTTCTAACAACACGACACACTCCACATGGGTCGTTTGTGGGAACAAATCAACAGGTTGGACTTCTTTTGTCACATACCCTTCTTCCGCAAATAACGCGAGGTCACGAGCCAAGGTTGCTGGATTGCAGGAAATGTAGACGATGCGCTCTGGTTTAACCGCAGCAGTCGTTTCGATAAAGCTAGCATCTAAACCTTTGCGAGGTGGATCAACGAAGACGACTGTCGGTTGAATGCCTTCGCGTAGCCATTGCGGCATGATTTTTTCGGCTTTACCGATAAAGTAATGCACGTTTTCGACACCATTTCTTTTGGCATTGGCTTTGGCATCGTTCACTGCTTCAGGAATGACTTCCATCCCTAACACTTCTTTCACGCGATCAGCCAAACTAATCCCGATCGTTCCGATTCCTGCATAAGCATCCACAACGACATCATTTTCAGACAGTTGTGCCATCTCGAAGGCGGTTTGGTACAAGACTTCTGTTTGCGCTGTGTTGACTTGGTAGAAAGATTTCGCTGAGATTTGGAAGGTTTTGCCTAATAATTGATCATCGATTGATGACTTGCCATACAAAACACGCTCGAACTCGCCCATGATCACATTGGTTTTTTCTTCATTGATGTTTTGAATGACAGAAACAACTTCTGGAATCTCTTCGTGGATCACTTCCGCGATCTCTTCTCCCTTGAAGAATTTCGGTTTACGTGTCACTAATACGACCATCATTTCACCTGAGTGATGCCCACGACGAACGACAATGTGGCGTAAGAACCCTTCATGGGCTTCTTCATTGTAGGCTTTGACATTGAAGCGCTGCAAGATATCTCTGACTTTGATGATTGCTTGATCGATGTTTGGATCTTGAATATAAAAGTCTTCGATCGGTACCAGAGTATGACTGTTTTTGCGGTAAAATCCAGTCGTTAATTTCCCATGAATCTTTTGCACAGGGATTTGCGCTTTGTTGCGGTAACCAAATGGTTTTTCCATTCCGATTGGTGCATTGACCTTGATTTCAGGCAGTTTGGCGATTTTAGCCAAAACATTCTCTACTTGCTGCTGTTTGAAGGCTAATTGTTTGTCATAGCTCAAATGACTCAATGGAGCGATACCGGTGCGCAGCAATGCTTCATTCGGCAATTCTTGCCGATCAGGACTTGCTTGCAACAATTTCATCACTTTGGCAAAACCAAATTTGTTTCCGACTTTCAACACTTTGACTAAGGCACGTTCATTTGGCAGGGTGTTTTCAATAAATAATAAGTACCCATCGACTTTGGCGATCCCATTTCCTTCATGGGAAAGATCCAAAATATCAACTTCAAGTTCCTGATTCTTTTTAACAGGATAATTTTTCATAGATTTCTCCTTTGTGCTTGCTTTCTTCATTTTAAAAAGGAATGGCCGAAATTGCAAGCGGTGCTTATTCTAACGGTTCAATTTGACTTCGAGCAAAAAAGAACCGAAGGAGGGAAATCGGCTGATTGCTTTTTCTGGGTCCTGCGGCGAAGAGCCGCTGCAACACAGGAGCAATCCCTTTTCCATCCTTCGGAAAATCGAACAGATCAGAAGTGTTTAAAACTTTTGATCACTGTTTTAGTTATCAGTTATTTTTCTTTTTCTGTGATTTTTCCCGTTCGCTCTTGTTCAAGATTTGTTTTCTTAAACGAATGCTTTCTGGTGTTACTTCACAGTATTCATCATCATTCAAGAATTCCAGTGATTCTTCCAAAGAAAGAATACGAGGTTTCTTGATAACTGAGGTTTGGTCTTTGTTTGCTGAACGGACGTTGGTCATTTGTTTTGCTTTCGTGATATTGACCGTTAAGTCTTTGTCACGAGAGTTTTCACCAATGATCATTCCTTCGTACACTTCGGTACCTGGTTCAACGAAGACCGTTCCACGTTCTTCAATACTCATGATCGAGTATGTTGTTGCTTTTCCTGTATCGATCGATACAAGTGCACCTTGATGACGGCCACCAATTTGTCCTTGGATCATTGGCAAATATTGATCGAAAGTGTGGTGCATGATGCCGTAGCCGCGAGTCATTGATAGGAATTCTGTCGTGTAACCGATCAAGCCACGAGCTGGTGCCAAGAAAATGATCCGTACTTGTCCATTCCCTGTATTGATCATATCTTGCATTTCTGCTTTACGCATTCCCAATGATTCGATTACTGATCCCATGTATTCTTCTGGGGTATCGATTTGCACTCGTTCAAATGGTTCACATTTCACGCCATCGATTTCGCGTTCGATAACTTCTGGACGAGAAACTTGCAATTCAAAGCCTTCACGACGCATATTTTCGATCAAAATTGACAAATGAAGTTCGCCACGTCCAGAAACGATCCATGAATCAGGTCCGATTGGATCCACACGCAATGAAACGTCTGTTTGCAATTGCGCCATTAAGCGTTCTTCAATTTTACGAGCGGTTACGAATTTTCCTTCGCGACCCGCAAATGGTGAATTGTTCACGATAAAGGTCATTTGCAAAGTTGGTTCATCAATGTGTAAAACAGGTAATGAATCTTGATGATCGATTGGTGTAACAGTTTCACCAACGAAGATATCTTCCATCCCAGAAACGGCAATCAAATCACCGGCTTTGGCTTCTTGGATTTCTAAACGTTTCAAACCGAAGAAACCGAAAAGTTTCGTCACACGGAACTTTTTAACTTCTCCGTTTAATTTCATCAATGCAACTTGGTCGCCGACTTTGATTGATCCGCGGAAGACACGGCCAATACCGATACGTCCAACGTAGTCATTGTAATCAAGCAATGATACCTGGAATTGCAATGGTTCATCGCTGTTGTCGATTGGCGCTGGAATATGTTCGATGATCGTATCAAACAATGGTGCCATCGTTTTTTGTTGATCAGCAGGATCATCTGATTCACTTGAAGTTCCGTTGATCGCAGAAGCGTAGATCACTGGAAAGTCCAATTGGTCATCGTCGGCACCTAATTCGATAAATAGTTCTAAGACTTCATCGACGACATGCTCAGGACGAGCAGATGGTTTGTCGATTTTGTTGACAACTACGATTGGCACTAAGTGTTGTTCCAACGCTTTTTTCAATACGAAACGTGTTTGAGGCATCGTTCCTTCATAAGCATCAACAACCAAAACAACACCATCGACCATTTTCATGATCCGCTCTACTTCACCACCGAAGTCCGCGTGTCCTGGGGTATCCATGATATTGATTTTTGTACCGTTGTATTCAACCGCTGTATTTTTCGCTAAGATCGTGATGCCACGTTCTTTTTCGATCGCATTTGAATCCATCGCCCGTTCTTGTAATTGGGTATGGCTATCTAACGTTTGGGATTGTTTCAATAATTCATCAACTAATGTAGTTTTTCCGTGGTCAACGTGGGCAATAATAGCGACGTTGCGGATATCATTTCTAATATTCAATTTATAAACTCCTTTTTTGGTGACATTGCACTCGACAAGCCATTATACCAGAATTTCTTTCTGAAATATAGTGCAAAGTTTTCATTTTTGCAGAAAAAACCAGATATTAATAAAATATCTGGTTTTTTCTTATTGATTAACGATCGCCAATAATTCTTCAAAAGCTTTCGGTGTACCGCCTACGAACAATTCCCGTCCATTCAAGGAAAGCGGCTCTCCTTTAATGTTTGCCATCTTTAATCCAAGGGTTTCTAACAAAACGCCCCCTGGCGCATAATCCCATGGCGCAAGATGAGAAAGATAGCCTGCTCTTTGTCCTTTAGCGAGGGCGATCAGCTCTACCCCAGCACAGCCAGTCATACGAATGCCTAATGCTTTGTCACTGACCTCGGTTTCGTGGTGGCGGTTATGGATCAACATGGGCGAATTCAAGCCAACGAGACCTTCGGATAAGGCAATATCTTTCGGCGGTTCGATCTTCTCGCCATTGTTATAGACACCAATCTCTGGACCACCCCATAAGAATTCATCTTTCATAACATTATAGACAAAGCCAAAGCGCCCTTTGCTCTCTTCGTAAATCGCGATCATGATACAAAAGTTTTCTTTTTCTAACACGAAATTCATCGTTCCATCGATCGGATCAATGATGAAGACCCGCCCACTCATGTCGGCAAGTGTGTCCAGTCCGTTTTCTTCACCTAAAATTTTGGCATCCGGATCATAGGATTGGATCTTACCAATCAGAAAATCTTGCGTGGCTTTATCCAATTCTGTCACTAAGTCTTTCCGTCCTGATTTTGTCTCGACCACTAAGTCTTCTTTATTTAAATTGTCTTTGATCGTTTCACCTGCAGCGATCATCCACTGGCGAACTTCATTAACGATTTCATGCATTCGTTGATCTACCCTTTCATTTTTAGTTTTCCCTCAGTCTTTTTCGCTGCCTGCACAGCATGGTACAGCGAATAGCCTGATAGTTCTTCAAATTCTCTGCCTAAACGTCGTTCCTCGCCAATGCTAGGAACGACTTTCTTAAAGGCTTGATACGCCTCAAGAAACGTACTACTAGGAAGGCCTTTTTCATAGGCTTGTTCTAATCGTTCCCACATCTTCATGACGACGACCATTTCATCTGTCGACCAATCTAAGTCAAGAGGATATTGATAATCCCGCATATTACCACTCCTATTCATCTTATTCAGTGTACCACAAAATTGAAAATAGGTCAGAGCCTCCGCTGCAAAAAAGGTACATCCTAGCAATGAATGTACCTCTTGTATACAAACTATTGAGATTTTTAAAAGCTGAAATCCGTGAATCTCAAATAAGAAGGAAATTCCTTTTTTCTTCCAACGAGATTGCTTAGTAAAAGATGACCGATTTCAAAAAGGTTCGTCTAGAAAAGCCCGCAAAAACAAAAAATTTTTAATGATAGTAATTGATTTCCACCACTGTTTACTTATGAAAAACTCTGGATAATCCGTTCCCCATTGCCATGGAATGACAAATGATCCATCTTCTTGTTGGTATTTTAAAATTTCTTGGGCTTCTTTTTTACATAATTCTTCACTAAAGATCCCAAGCAGCTGCTCTCTTGTAAAGAAAAAATTTGAAGGTTTACTGACATAAGACGTGAACCACTCTTCTGGCTCGTTTGAGACAGTATGGCGAATTTGCTGGAATAAGATCTCGCGAAAGCGGTCATTTGCTAAAACAGGCTGATACTGGATTTCTTCACAGTCTTGTAATAATTCTAGATAGACGACTAATGTGTGCATTTCACTGGTTGGTTCCTTAAGGAAACTTGCAACTGCTGTTTCGACAATTTCTTGTGCTTTTTGATAGAGGGTAGTTTCCCCTGTTTTTAAGATCATACCAGCTAGACTTACTGTTGGGTTGTCTGCTGGCACGCCTACAGGACTCTCCCACCAAATCGCATGCGGATAGGATACCGTTGACGGCACTTGGTTGAACCATTTCCCTTCAGAAAACTCTTTTCCACTAGCTAAATACCTTAAAATCCCTTGGACTTGTGGATTTGTCGAATGAAGGCATTCAAGCTCTCTTAAAATTCGACATGCCTCCCACACTGCAATCGGTGTACTGTTGGGATTCCAATGATCAGGTTCCAAACCATGCCCATACCCACCATCTTCATTTTGGTAGAATTGTAACGCCTGTAATACAGCCTCGCGAGATCCATTTTCAAAATGATACTGCCAACGAGCAAGGTCTAAAGGGCGCGCGTTTTTGTAAATAAATTTTCGAGCATTTTCGAATGCTTCCACATCTTCGCCTCCTTTGGCTTTCTTTCATTATCTCTTACTTTCCTAATGATTACAACGCTTACATCACTACCATTTCTCTGAATGACCATTCTCAAAATAGCTTCTTGGCATTTTTTAAGAAGCATACTTTTGGTGTTTCTCTTTGCATGATGTTACAGTAAGAATAACAAGAAAAAGGAGGAATTCTCTTGCGTTTAGAAAACAAAAAAATCATTGCCTTAGTCGACAATGATTTCGAAGATTTAGAATTGTGGTACCCGGTCCATCGGTTACGGGAAGAAGGCGCGCAAGTCGATTTAGTCGGTGAAGAAGCGCATAAAACGTATATTGGCAAATACGGTGTACCCGCAGAATCAGCCTATGCTTTTTCTGATATTCATGCCGATGACTACGATGCCATCTTAGTTCCAGGTGGTTGGGCGCCTGATAAATTACGACGTTTCCCAGAGGTCATCTCTTTCGTGCAAACGATGGACAAAGACGAAAAAGTCATTGGTCAAATCTGTCATGCAGGCTGGGTCTTGATTTCTGCGAATATCCTGCAAGGCAAGACGGTCACCAGTACACCAGGCATCAAAGATGATATGACAAATGCTGGAGCCACATGGGTGGATACACCTGTGGTTACGGATGGACATATCGTTTCCAGCCGCCGTCCCCCAGATCTACCAGACTATATGCGGGAATTTATCGCTGTATTAGAAAAGAAATAGTACCCGTTGATCAGATTCAAAAGAGTTGCGACCGAAGCAAATACGGCCGCAACTCTTTTTTCTACTTAGCGGTCATTCGCTTACGATCGCTAATATCTTGTTACTTTTAGGGATTTTTTTCACACCGATAAAGGTCAATGCAGCACCTAGAACGGCAAACCCAGTCCCAATCAAAAGCATTTCCCAGACACCGAAGCTTTGGATCAGCATCCCGCCCAAAAGATTGCCGATCACGCCACCGATCGTGGTAGCAATGATAATAATCGTTTGTCCAAAAACCCGATCTTCATCTGCCAAACTATGGTTGAACAAATAAGCCGAAGCTGGAATAAACAAGGCAAAACTAACCCCTTGCATCAAATGGCTCATTTCCATCAGGATGATGGAGCTGATCAACAGCATCAGCACCCCACGAATGGCAAAGGCAACACTGGACAGCAACAGCCAAAAACGGCTAGACCGTATCCTCACTAACTGTTCAAAGAAAATCATGCCTGGCAATTCGCATAACGCCGCAATCATCAGGGCGATGCCAACTTCCTTACTGCCACCGCCAATATCGGCAAAAATTTGTGCCAAAAAGCTGTTGATCATCGTATGGAAGCTGAAGAGAAAGCTAAACCCGACAAAGAGAAAGAGTAAAAAAGGATATTTTTTCAAAAAGGCCCCTGAATGACTTTGTTCTGTAAGCATCACGGGCATTTCTGGCTTCTTGATCGCTGGCAGCAAAAGCAAAATAATGAGAAACAAAACGGCCTGCCCGATAGCGATCATAGGCAAAAGGGCTGCCGAAAACTCCTCCAAGAGCTGCCCCAGTAAAAAGGAGGTCCCCGCAAATCCTAGTGACCCACCCGCACGCGAAAAGCCAAAATTGATTTTGTTGCCGCTATTCGTGTATTCAAACGCCAAGGCGTTGAGAAAGGACTGCATGGAAACGAGCAAAATCCCTCCTAAAACATAGGTCAGTATTGATAATGCAGGGAAAATCACACCTGCTAAGAGCACCGCGACCACGCCGCTTGTCATCGTTTTCAAGACAACGATCAGCGGTACTTTACTTTTTTTGATAATGATTTGACTGATGAAGGGCTGCAAAATCGTAGACGCAATATTGACTAAGGCTAAAATACCGCCAATTTTTGCTGGATCGACCTTGAAATAAATCAAAAAAAGGGTCGCAAAGCCATAGATTGAGCAAAACATCATCCAATAAAGAAATTGCAAACTTGTGTAGTAAAACCGAATCCTCTTGTCACTTGCATGATTACGCATACATCCCCCACCTTATCCATATTCCTTAGCAACTAAATATAGCATAGAACCGATGGATTTACTATCCTTCTACCAACAGAAACCGCAGTTTTATTTGAAACACTAACCGACAACAAAAAAGCGCAGCATAGTATCCTGCGCTTTTCCTACTGCTTCAACTATTTAGAGCTGTTGGAAGGCTTGCGTGAGATCTTCCAAGAGATCGTTGATGTTTTCCAATCCAATGGATAGGCGAATCGTCTCTGGACGAATTTTGGCTGCTGCAAGTTCTTCTACGCTAAGCTGGGAATGGGTCGTCGAAGCTGGATGGATGATCAAGGACTTTGCATCCCCGACATTTGCCAGCAAAGAGAAGAGCTTGGTTGCGCCACAAAAGGTTTTGCTTGCTTCTGCTCCACCCTTTAATCCAAAGGAAAAGACGGAACTGGTCCCTTTGGGGAAATACTCCTGCGCCCGTTCAAAATAGGGGCTGTCCGGCAGTGTTGGGAAGTGAACCCAAGAGACTTCCGAGTGCTTGGCTAAAAATTCAGCAACTTGTTGCGCATTTTCTACATGACGTTCCATCCGCAACGAAAGCGTCTCGATGCCTAACAGCAACACCCATGAATTGAAGGGAGAAATCGTAGCGCCTGTATCCCGTAAAAGAATCGTTCGTGCTCGAGTGATATAGGCAGCGTTACCAGCGGCTTCTACCCATGAGATTCCATGGTAGCTATGATCGGGATCGACCAGCTTGGGAAATTTGCCATTTGTCCAATCAAAGTTGCCGCTGTCGATAATGGCCCCTCCCAAAGCAGCACCGTGACCACCGAGGTATTTTGTCGTGGAATAAACGACGATGTCCGCCCCATGCTCAAATCCTCGAAACAGATAGGGAGTCGCAAAGGTATTGTCAATGATGAGGGGAATCCCTGCTTCATGAGCGATCGCTGCAATCTTTTTAAAGTCGGCAATATCAATATCTGGATTGCCTAAAGACTCTAGAAAAACTGCTTTAGTATTTTCTTGGATGGCTGCTTTTAGTGCTGCCAGATCTTCACTATCAACAAAGCTTGTAGTGATGCCAAAATCTGGCAACGTATGAGCGAATAAATTATAGGTCCCCCCATAAATTGAAGCAGCAGAAACGATATGATCTCCTGCTTGTGCAAGATTTAAAATCGCATAGGTGATCGCTGCTGAGCCAGAAGCCGTTGCTAACGCACCGACACCGCCTTCTAAGAGGGCTAGTCGTTCTTCTAGAACAGCCGTTGTCGGATTGGTAATACGGGTATAGATATTGCCATTCTCACTAAGACTAAATCTCGCTGCCGCTTGATCTGCGTCCTCAAACACATACGATGTGGTTTGATAAATGGGTACGGCGCGACTCCCTGTAGTAAGATCTGGTGTTTGTCCTCCGTGTAATTGAATCGTCTCAAATCTTTCTGTCATACTATTCCTCCTTAATAATACAAATAAAAAAGCCCTCTGATATCGAGATATCAAAGGACGTGTTTACGTGTTACCACCTTTATTCAAGCAGACTTTCCAGCATGCTTCTCAGCAAGTACGCGACAAATTAACGTCGTTATACTCTGACGCGATAGCGGGCGCACCCGGATCTTCTTATCTTTCGTACAAGTTCAGAAGATCACCTCTGAGGCCATTTTCGATTGATTCTACAAGTTCTTCTTACACCCTACGAAGACTCTCTAGGCTTGCCAAATCAATGTACTTTCCTCATCAACGGTTGAAATATTAAGAGCATCGTATCATTTACAGAAGATTCTGTCAATAGTTTAGGATCGCTTTATTTTTGGTGATAAAAAAACTCGTTCACCAAATGATGAACGAGTTTCAAAAAGCTTAAATGTGGATTGGTAAACCTAGAGCTAACTCAGCAGCATCCATTGTGATCTCACCTAGAGATGGATGTGGATGGATGGTTAACGCGATATCTTCTGCGTTCATGCCAGATTCAATAGCAAGAGCAAGTTCTGAAACCATATCGCTTGCTCCTAAACCAGCAATTTGCGCACCGATGATCACATTGTCTTCAACCGTTGTTACTAAGCGAATGAATCCTTCGGTTTTTCCTAGAGATAACGCACGACCGTTACCTGAGAATGGGAATTTGAATGCTTTTGCTTCAATTCCAGCATCCTTGGCATCTTTGATGGTCATACCGACAGAAGCCAATTCTGGGTCAGTAAAGGCAACTGCAGGCATCGCTTTGTAATCAACAGCAACTTTTTTGCCAGAGATTGCTTCAGCAGCGATTTTTGCTTCGTAGCTGGCTTTATGTGCTAATGCAGCACCAGGAACGATATCACCAATTGCGTAGATGTTTGATACGTTGGTACGGCCTTGTTTGTCAACCGTGATCAATCCGCGGTCGCCTACTTCAACACCTGCTTGTTCCAAGCCCATGTCATCAGTATTTGGACGACGGCCAACAGTAACCATCACGTAATCAGCAGTGACTGATTCTTCTTTACCATCTACGGCATATTTCACAGTTACGCTATCGCCATTGTCAATTGCTTCTTTCGCCATTGCGTTGGTAACGACTGTTACACCTTTTTTCGCAAAGTCTTCTTCAACCAATTTGACCATGTCTTTTTCATAGGTTGGCAAGATTTGAGGAGAACCTTCAAGGATCGTTACTTCTGCACCTAGGTTTGCATACGCTGCACCTAGTTCAGAACCGATGACACCGCCACCGATAACAACAAATTTTTTAGGAACTTCTTTTAATGCCAATCCGCCAGTTGAATCAAGGACACGTCCGCCGAATTTGAAACCAGGGATTTCAATTGGACGAGAACCTGTTGCGATGATTGCATTGTTGAAAGAGTAAGTTTGTGCTGAATCTGGGTGGATGACACGCAATGTGTGATCATCAACGAAGAAAGCTTCTCCTTCAATTGTTTCAACTTTATGTTTTTTCAATAGGAAACCAACACCAGAAGTTAACGTTTTAACGACTTTGTTGTCTTTCCATTCTTGTGTTTTGGTAAAATCAAGGGAAACATTTTCACTTGTTACACCAAACATTGTTGAATCCAAAGATTCTTGGTAATGATGACCTGCAGCGATCAAGGCTTTTGAAGGGATACAACCAACGTTTAAACAAACGCCGCCGATGTATTCTCTTTCAATGATTGCTACTTTTTGTCCCATTTCAGCAGCGCGGATGGCAGCTACATAGCCGCCAGGTCCCGCACCGATTACAACTGTATCTAATTCAACAGCAAAATCTCCAACTACCATTTGTTAATCATCCTTCCATCATTAATAGCTCTGGATCAGCTAATAGACGTTTGATATTATTCATTGCTTGTTGCGCTGTTGCGCCATCAACGATACGGTGGTCGAAGCTTAATGAAAGTTTCATCACACGTCCGACAACGATTTCGCCTTCAGCGTTTACGATTGGTTGTTGCGCGATCGTACCTACACCCAAAATAGCTACTTCAGGGTAGTTGATTACTGGTGTGAACCAGCCGCCACCAACTGAACCGATGTTACTGATCGTGATGGTACCGTTACGCATATCATCTGCAGCTAATTTGCCGTCATGAGCAAGTTTTGCTTTTTCGTTGATTTCATCAGCGATAGCAAACATGCCTTTACGATCTGCATCTTTTACGTTTGGTACATACAAACCATGGTCAGTATCTGTTGCGATACCGATGTTGTAATAGTTTTTGTATACGATCTCTTGTTTTGCATCATCGATCGACGCATTCAAGATAGGGAATTTTTTCACTGTTGCAGTCAATGCTTTCACAACATATGGTAAGAAAGTAAGCTTTGTGCCGTTTGCAGCAGCAACTTCTTTGAATTTCTTACGGTTATCCCATAGGTTTGTTACTTCAACTTCATCATGCAAGGTTACATGAGGTGCTGTTTGTTTGCTGTTTACCATCGCTTTAGCGATTGCTTTACGTGTAGGTGTTAAGGCAACACGTTCTTCTAAATCACCTAAGTTTGATTTGAAGGCTTTTGCTGGAGCTGTTGGTTTGCTTTCAGTTGCTGCAGCTTTGGTTTCTTCTTTCGCAGGAGCTTGAGTTTCAGCTTTTGCAGCTTGTCCGCCACCTGATAGGAAGTTTTCGATGTCTTCTTTTGTTACACGGCCGCCTTTACCTGTTGCTGATACTTGAGAAATATCAACATCTTTTTCGCGAGCGAATTGACGTACAGAAGGCATAGCCAAGACACGTTTGTTAGGATCTGCTGCTTCAACAACACTTGCTGAACCAGAAGTTTCCACTTTTTCTTTTGGTGCTTCTGCAGATGTGCTTGATGAAGCAGGCGCACTGTTGTGACCAGGTGCGTCGATTTCAACTAAAACATCCCCAACATTTGCGACTGTTCCTTCAGCAACAACGATGTTTTTCACTGTTCCTGTTACTGGAGATGGAATTTCTTCCACTGATTTGTCGTTTTGAACTTCAAGCAACGTATCATCTTCATTGATGGTATCTCCTGCTTTAACGAACCATTTTACGATTTCGCCTTCTGCAATTCCTTCACCGATATCTGGTAATTTGAATTGGAAAACGCCTGAACCTTCAGAAGAACCAGCTGATGCTTCAGCCGTTTCCGTTGTAGGTTCTGCCGCTGGTTTTGCTGGTGTTTGAGACTCTGCTGCTACACCTTCATCGCCTTCGTTGTCTTCATGTCCTGGTGCATCAATCTCAACAAGGACATCCCCAACGTTTGCGACTGTACCTTCAGGGACAACGATGTTTTTCACTGTTCCTGTTACTGGAGATGGAATTTCTTCCACTGATTTATCATTTTGAACTTCTAGTAAGGTATCATCTTCATTGATGGTATCCCCTGCTTTGACGAACCATTTTACGATTTCGCCTTCTGCAATTCCTTCACCGATATCCGGTAATTTAAATTGAAATGCCATTTTCTATTCTTCCCTTCTTCAACTATTAAAAGTTCACGATTTCTTTCACTTTGTCTTCGATGTCTTTTGCATTTGGCAACCAAATGTTTTCAGCTTGACCGAATGGGAAGATCGTATCTGGTGCAGACACGCGTCCGATTGGAGCTTCTAGTGATAGAACCGCACGTTCAGAAATTTCAGAAACGACTTGAGCACCAACACCTGCTTGTTTTTGTGCTTCTTGAACGACAACCACACGACCAGTTTTTTCAACTGATTTGATGATCGTTTCAACATCAAGAGGAGCAACTGTACGCAAGTCGATGATTTCAGCGTTGATGTTTTCTTTCGCTAAGTTGTCAGCAGCTTTGATTGCTTCACGAACCATCGCACCATAAGTGATGATGGAAACATCAGAACCTTCACGAGTTACTGCTGCTTTGTCTAAAGGAACTTCGTATGCTTCTTCTGGCACTTCTTCACGGAATGAACGGTAAAGTTTCATGTGCTCTAAGAAAACAACTGGGTCATTGCTGCGGATAGAAGCAATCAATAATCCTTTTGCATCATATGGGTTTGATGGAATAACGACACGGATACCAGGTGATTGAGCGATCAATCCTTCCAAGTTATCTGAGTGCAATTCTGGTGTGTGCACACCGCCACCAAATGGTGAACGAATAGTGATTGGTAAATTACGTGTACCACCCATACGGTAACGAGTACGCGCCATTTGACCAACGATTTCGTCAAAGGTTTCAAATACGAAACCAAAGAATTGGATTTCTGGAACTGGACGGAAACCTTCTAATGCTAAACCGAAAGCCAAGCCGCCGATACCAGATTCAGCAAGAGGGGTATCGAAGACACGATCTTCGCCGAATTTTTCTTGTAAACCTTCTGTTGCACGGAAAACCCCGCCGTTTTTACCGACATCTTCACCAAAGACTAAAATCTCTTTGTCATTTTCCATTTCAACAGCTAAGGCATCTGTAATTGCTTGAATCATTGTTTTTTGTGCCATGACTATTTCGACTCCTTCGCTTCGTAAGTTGCAATTTGTTCTTTAATGTTTTGTGGTTGAACTTCAAACATGTTTTTCAAGAAATCTGAAACTTTTTGTTTTGGCACGCGGTCAGCTTCAGCGATCGCTGCTTTGATTTCTTCTTTTGTTTGTTCAATGACTTGTTCTTCTTTTTCTTCAGACCAAAGTCCTTTTTCAGTTAGGTAAGTACGGAAACGTACCAATGGATCTTTTTGTTGCCATTCGCTGTCCATGTCTTTTGAACGGTAACGGGTTGGATCATCACCAGACAATGTATGTGGACCGTAACGGTAAGTCAAGGTTTCGATCAATACAGGACCGTTGCCGTTTGCTGCCCATTCACGAGCTGCTTTAGAAACATAGTACACTGCCAATGGATCCATACCGTCAACTTGGATACCAGGGATCCCAGCTGCTGCTGCTTTTTGTGCCAATGTTGGTGCCGCACTTTGTACTTCACGAGGTGTAGAGATCGCAAAACCATTGTTTTGGATGTAGAATACAGCGTTTGCATGGTATGCCCCTGCAAAGTTGATTGCTTCATAGAAGTCCCCTTGTGAAGAACCGCCATCACCTGTATAAGTGAATACAACATTTTTCTTATTGCGTTTTTTCAATCCTAAAGCAACGCCGGCTGCTTGGACGTATTGTGCACCGATGATGATTTGTGGTGGCAATGCTTTTAAATCTTCTGGGTAAAGGTTCCCAGCAACGTGACCACGTGACCATAAGAACGCTTCTTTCAATGGCAGACCGTGTTGGATCAATTGTGGTACATCACGGTAACCAGGTAATAGAACGTCTTCTTTTTCAAAAGCAAATTGACTTGCTAATTGGCTTGCTTCTTGTCCAGCAGTTGGCGCGAAGAAACCTAGACGACCTTGACGGTTTAACGCAGTTGAGCGTTGGTCTAATACACGAGACCATACCATACGAGTCATCAATTCAACTAATTCGTCGTCACTTAAATCTGGTACTAACTCTTGATTTACAATTTTCCCGTCTTTGTCCAAAGCTTGGTAAGTTGGAAAATCCGCATTGACTTGCTCCAAAATCGCTTGGAAATCAAGTGCTTTTTGTTTTTTTGCCATCTTGACACACTTTCCTCTCTGATATAAAAATTCACTTTCGTATGTAACAGGGTTTAAATCTGTACTATCGAAATTTCATTTACTCTTATAAATTATCATTTAACTTCGAAAATGACAAGTGAAAAGGGTATTTTTTTTAATAAAACAATTCCCACTGTAGCAACTCTTAAGAAAACATTAGTGAAATTAATCACATTAAAGCAATCGCTTTCTTCAGTTTTTTCTTTTCAGATTCTTTTTTTTATTTAAGAATAGTACAGCAATCATCATTTTGCTAAACAGATTTACCATTAACCTCCTTTTATTACTTGTGAAGGATTCGACTTGAATCAAAAAGAATTTTCTTAAGATGAGAAAAAAATAATACAGAGATCGGATAAAAAGAAACAGATCGGCAATTCTCCCCTCCATAGGAAGAACGCCGACCTGTTTTTTTAAATCCATTCTTTCGTTACATGAATGTAAATGCGTTTGGCAAATTCAACTGTTACTAAATAAGCGAAATTGATACCAATAAACCATGGCCAGTAGCTTGATGGCAGCGCCGCAAAATCGAAGACGGTGTGCAATGGCGTCAAGATAACTAAGAAGCCAACTGCAATTGCTAAGACGCTGGAGATCAGGACTGCCGGTGAAGCAATACTATTGATAAATGGTAATTTTCTTGTTCGGATCATGTGAACAACTAAGGTTTGTGTCGTTAAGCCGATCATAAACCATCCTGCTTGGAACAAGGCTTGCTCTTGGATCGTATTTGCACTAAAGACATGCCACATCACAAAGAAGGTCAAAATATCAAAGATGCTGCTGACCGGTCCAATGCCGACGGTAAACTTCAATAGTCCGCCCACTTGCCATTTGACTGGTTTTTCTAACTCTGCTTTGTCTACGTTATCCCATGGAATCGTCAATTGTGCCATATCGTACACCAAGTTTTGAACCAACAATTGAATGGACAACATTGGTAAGAAAGGTAAAAAGGCACTAGCAACTAAAATCGAGAAAACATTCCCGAAGTTCGAACTCAACGTCATTTTGATGTACTTCATCATATTGGTAAATACTTTGCGCCCTTCGATGACCCCTTTATCAAGGACATTCAAACTTTTTTCTAATAAAATGATCGAGCTGGCATCTTTGGTGATATCCGCTGCTGTATCAACCGAGATGCCAACATCTGCCGTGCGTAAAGCAGGCGCATCGTTGATGCCATCTCCCATAAAGCCGACCGTATGGCCTGCTGCTTGAATGGTTTCAATGATTCGTGATTTTTGCATTGGGTTTAATTTTGCAAACAGATTGGTTTTTGCAGCTTTCGCTGCTAACTCTTCATCTGATAGATGATCAATATCGGTTCCCAATAAGTATTTATCTGCATCGATACCAACATCTCGGCAAACTTTTTGCGCAACGATCGCATTATCTCCAGTCAACACTTTGACATTGATGCCATGACCGTGTAAAGAAGCAATCGCTGTTTTGGCTGTTTCTTTTGCTGGATCTAAGAAGCCCATAAAGCCAATCATGATCATGTCTTGTTCGTCTGCTACAGAATAAACGGCATCTGCGTGGGCATCGCGTTTTACGGCAACCGTTAACACACGCATCCCTTGTTTATTCAAGCGCAGGTTCACTTGACGTAATTGCTCTCTCAATTGAGGAGTCAGTTCCATCACTTTGCCATCAACTTCTACGTACTTGCAGACTTGTTCCATTTCTTCAGCTGCACCTTTTGTGACCATTAGTTGATGACCATCCGCATTGACAACAACCGTCAAGCGGCGACGTGAAAAGTCAAAAGGAATCTCATCGATTTTTGTCACATCGTTAAATGGCGCTGCCAAACCTTCTTCTTCATAGTAGTTTAGGACTGCGATATCCATCAGGTTTTTCCACCCTGTTTGATAGTAAGAATTTAAATAGGTCATATCAAGAACCTGTTTATCTTCTACGCCAAACGGGTTTAAATGTTGTACCAGCACGACACGATCTTCGGTGATCGTACCCGTTTTATCGGTACATAGCACATCCATTGCACCTAAGTTTTGAATTGAAGGCAATTCTTTGACGATCACTTTTTCTTTTGATAAAGAGATCGCCCCTTTGGCTAAGTTACTGGTAACGATCATTGGTAGCATTTCTGGCGTCAAACCAACTGCTACTGCAATCGCGAAGAACAACGCTTCGCCCCAATCACCCTTGGTTAATCCATTGATCAGTAAAACGATTGGGAAAAGAACCATGACCATTCGCAACAATAGTTTGCTGACTTTCGTTAAGCCATCTTCAAAGGTTGTTTTGCCGCGTTTCGTGGTCGCATTTTTAGCAATATCGCCAAAGAATGTACTTTGACCGGTTTTCAAAATAATGGCTTTTCCTTGACCACTTAAGACATCGGTACCCATGAAAACAAGATCTTGCATATCTAGTGCAGAAATTTGTTCATCGCTTTCTTTGATCCCAGCATCGACAAATTTTTCAACGGGCATTGATTCGCCTGTTAATGAAGATTGATTGATAAATAAATCTTTGGTCCAAATCAAGATCGCATCCGCAGGGATCATGTCGCCAGTTGCTAAGGTGACGATGTCTCCAGGAACGACTTCATCCATTGGAATTTCTCTCGTGATTCCATCTCTGGTTACGGAACAAGTATTTTCAATAAGTTCTTTTAACGCTAAGCTTGCTTTTTGGGAACGGTATTCTTGGACGAAAGTAATCATGACACTGGCTAAAATCATGATTCCCATCACGATCACTGCTTCAATATCGCCTGTTACAAAAGAAATAATCATTAATAGGGCTAAAACTAACACAAAGGGATCTTTAAAAGCGCCTAAGATCATCAACCAAGCGGGTGTTGGTTTTTGTGCGTCGACTTTGTTTGGACCATACTCTGCTAAACGTTCTGCAGCATCTTCTTCCGATAACCCTTGAAAGGAGGTCCGCATCTCCATCAATAATTCTCTTTCGGTCAATTTTGCAAGTAATTTTAGTTCTTGATCTTTCGATAGTTTTTTTAACATCTTTTTTTCCTCCTAGCACTTAGGAGTTGCTTACGCCACCCCTAGCGATTCGATAACTACTCCGCTGTTTCATCTGGGGACTGGGGTATTCCATGTGAATCTTCCTTTCTTTTTATTAGGTAAGTCACTGTGGAACGCGCGCAAAAGACACAAAAAAACGCACGCTCCCAATAAGCATGCGTAAAAAACTCATGATCATTGTAGAGCTTTAGCACTATAGGGCGTAGATAGCAAATTTGCTATCAGCTGCTTTGGGTTTAACCTTCACGATTAGACCTGTCCTACCAACTAAGCATCTCTCGATGCTTTTGCGGCAGCAGCTTGTGTCCATATAGGAGCCTCACCTAACAATTATTTGTATAAAATGTCAGTTCGTCGGAAGTCTTTCTTCCAACTATCCACATAATAACTGCTATCCTAACCAATGTCAACAGCATCTAAGGAAAAAAGCACCCTTTTTTCCAAGTTTTCCATAGGTTTTCAAATGAAAGGTCTTACAATAAAATAACAAATTTAAAGAACTGATGTGATTTTATACTTGATAAACCTTTATATACGAGCAGATGAACAGAAATCCTTTCAAAGCGAAACTCACACTTAATCAAGCCTCTTCGTTTGTCACAATCAACGAAAAAATGGAAACGGCGTTCACGCAGATTTCATGTATATAAAAAGACAGCCATTTAACAAACAGCTGCCTCTTTCTCTATGTTCCCCTATACTGGGAGAATTATTATTCACTCTAGCTCTCACGAAAAATGATCGGCTAAAATTTGCAGGATTCGCTGGCTTGCTTTCCCATCGCCGTATGGATTTTCTGCATGTGCCATGGTATTGTAAGCTTCTGGATCTTCTAGCAGTCGCTTTGTTTCCTGATAAACCGCAGCTTCAGATGTACCGATCAGTTTTAACGTACCAGCAGCAATGCCTTCGGGGCGCTCTGTTGTATCTCGCAAGACCAAAACAGGAACGCCTAATGACGGTGCTTCTTCTTGGACACCACCGGAATCCGTCAAAATCAAGGTACTTTGATTCGCAACGTTATGAAAATCAATGACATCTAAAGGCTCAATCAACGTAACATTTGCTAGTTCCCCAAGAATCTCCTGAGCAATCCCTCGGACTTGGGGATTCTTGTGCATAGGGAAAACCACTTTGATCGTTGGCTTCTCCTTTGCGATCTGTGCCAAAGCACGAAAGACCTGCTGCATCGGAGCACCTAAGTTTTCTCGACGATGCATTGTTAGTAGGATCATGGTTTGATCTGCTGCGGAAAGTTCTGGATGCTGGTATTCCTCCGAGATCGTATAACGCATCGCATCAATGGCGGTATTACCTGTTACATAAATCGCAGCCTCATTGCGGTTTTCAGCCAGCAGATTTTTTTTGCTTTGGGAAGTTGGCGCAAAGTAAAAATCAGCTAAGACATCGATCAACTGACGATTGGCTTCCTCTGGATAAGGAGATTTTTTGTTCCATGTGCGCAAACCGGCTTCCACATGCCCCACAGGAATTTGCTGATAAAAGGCGGCCGTTGCGGCTGCATAAGCGGTGGTCGTATCCCCATGAACCAGCACGATATCAGGAGTTTCTTTTTGCAGGATCGGTTCTAGATCTAGTAAAACTTTGGTGGTGATCCCTGTTAAAGTTTGCCCTAAAGTCATAATATCCAGATCATAGTCTGGTGTGATTTCAAAAACCGTTAATACTTGATCCAACATTTCTCGATGCTGCGCCGTCACCACAACGATCGATTCAAAACGCGGGTCGTTTTCCAATTCCTTTACTAGTGGCGCCATTTTGATGGCTTCCGGTCTGGTACCGAACACTGACATCACTTTGATTGTCATTTGGTCACCCGCTCCTCTACTCTTCGTTGCTTCTATTATAACGAAGAAAACAGAAAAACAAAATGGTTCTTCTTACAAAAAAAGAAACGACCAATAGAAGGTCGCTTCTTTAGTATCCTGTTTAGATCGTATCTCCATTAAAAATCGAATTTTTCACGATTACGTAATCCACTTTACGAATCGATTCTAAATCTTTTCCACCTGCATAAGAGATCGATGACTGCAAGTCTTGCTGCATTTCAACTAACGTGTCTTTCAAAGAACCTTTGTATTGAATCCAAATTTTCTTTCCTTCCACGTTTTTCTTTTCGCCTTTTTGAAATTCCGATGCAGAACCAAAGTATTCTTTCATCACAACACCGTTTTCTACTTTCGTTTCACCAGGTGATTCTTCATGACCTGCAAACAATGAACCGATCATGACCATTGTTGCACCGAAACGGACAGATTTAGCGATATCGCCGTGTGTCCGAATGCCCCCATCTGCAATGATTGGTTTGCGAGCAGCTTTGGCACACCAACGTAGTGCTGCTAACTGCCAGCCGCCAGTCCCGAAACCAGTTTTGATTTTTGTGATACACACTTTCCCAGGTCCAATGCCGACTTTCGTTGCATCTGCACCAGCGTTTTCCAATTCACGAACTGCTTCTGGCGTTCCAACATTTCCAGCGATCACAAACGTTGCTGGCAAATGCTTCTTGATGTGTTGGATCATATTGATCACGGCGTTTGAGTGGCCATGAGCAATATCGATCGTAATAAAATCAGGAACAAGCTCTTTGTCAGCTAGTTCTTCCACAAAGGCATATTCATTTTCTTTGACACCTACGCTGATAGAAGCAATCAAGCCACGGCTCTTCATTTTTTTGATAAATGGAATCCGTGCTTCTTCATCAAAGCGGTGCATAATATAAAAATAGCCATTTTCAGCTAAAAATTCTGCGATCGAATCATCAATAATCGTTTGCATATTTGCAGGAACGACAGGCATCTTAAAAGAGTGTCCGCCTAATGTCACCGTGGTATCACATTCTGAACGGCTGTTCACGATACACTTGTTAGGAATCAGTTGTATATCTTCGTAATCAAAAACTTTCATGTCAAACATAAAAATATCCTCCAAATCTTACTAAGAGTGAAGCAAGCATCAAATGGCCTCAGCCTATTTTTAACGCCCACAACAATTTAAACCACCTAGAAGTGAAATACAAGCTTTTTAGAAATACTTTTTGAAAAAAAAGGATGAATGTTCGTCTTTTACGAACATTCATCCTTATAAGTACTGAAAAAAACGGGATTTACTAATAAATTACGGCAAGATGTTCCCTGCTGCTTTATACACCTCATACCATTCATGGCGAGTCAATACGATCGAAGATGCTTGCGCGATTTCTTCGATCCGATGCGGGGTCATCGTTCCAGCAATCACTTGCATGTTTGCAGGGTGACGTAAGATCCACGCAGAAGCAATACCTGTCGGTGTCGTTTGATACTTGTCCGCTAGTTCAGTCAATTTTTCGTTCAACTCTGGGAATTTCTCATTACCGATAAAGACACCTTCGAAGAAACCATATTGATACGGAGACCAAGCTTGGATCGTCATCTCATGCAAGCGAGAATATTCAAGAATTTCTCCATCATGATCGACACTACCAGCATCCGTCATGTTGACATGAATTCCTTGATCGATCATTCCCGTATGCATGATCCCGAATTGCAGCTGGTTCGCTACTAAAGGTTGGGAAACATATTTTTTCAACAATTCGATTTGACCAGGTTTTTGATTGCTGACACCGAAGTATTTCACTTTGCCGTCTTTTTCTAATTGATCAAAGGCAGCTGCCACTTCTTCTGGTTCAAACAAAGTGTCAGGACGGTGCAATAATAACGCATCCAAATGATCGGTTTTTAATCGTTGCAAACTACCTTCCACAGAAGAAATGATATGCTCTTTCGAAAAATCAAACATTTCACCAGGAACGATGCCACATTTTGATTGAATAAACAAATCTTCTCTTTTGGCATCCGTTTTTGCTAATGCTTCCGCAAAAATCGTTTCACATTCACCGCGACCATAAATATCGGCATGGTCAAAAAAGGTAATGTCATTTTCAATCGCTGTCGTCAATACTTTGACTGGGTCTTTGGCATTGTTGATTCGCATCAAGCCTAAAATCACACTAGATACTTCTAAATCAGTGGGACCGAATTTAATTTTTTTCACGTAAAGTTCCTCCTTATTTAAACTACACTCCTATTTTAGCACAACAAGATGAAAACGCTATACCAACGTCAAAAAAACCTCCTATAAAACGAAAACCACCAGCACAACCGATCGGTTCTACTGGCAGTCCTCTTTTACTTTCAATTTTACTTACGCATAGAAACGTTCTTTACTTCATCGCCTTTGATGAGTTGCTATATTGCAAGGCTTTATCGCCGATATCGTTTCGATAATACAAGCCAGATAAAGACAACTTGCTGATTGCTTCATAGACGTTCTTTTGCGCAGTAGCTAAATCCTCAGCTGAAGCTTCCACGAGAAAAACGCGCCCACCAGCTGCCGTCAAATCGCCTTGATCAGCAGTCTCCTCCACTCCTGCATAAAAGAATTGTGTTCCTTCTCCTTCAGAGCTTGGGACAGGCATTCCTTGCTGATACTTGCCAGGATATCCTTGAGAGGCAATCACAACACCGATTGAAGCCGCTTGATTCCATTGGATCTCGGGCACTCGATCCTGCAAGAGAGCATCAATGATCTGGGCCAGACTGCTATCTAAACGACTTAACACGACTTGCGTTTCTGGATCACCAAAACGCGCATTAAATTCGATGACTTTCGGTCCATCATTAGTAGCAATCAGACCTGCATAAAGAATACCAGTAAATGGTGTCTTATTACGAATCATCCCTTTTGCTGCAGGAAGTAAAACTTCTTTGACCGCTTGATCGACAATTTCTTGCGGAATCTGCGGTACTGGTGTGTACGCCCCCATACCTCCTGTATTCGGCCCTAAATCGCCATCAAACGCACGTTTATGGTCTTGGGCAATGACCATTGGATAGACGGCTTCGTCCTTAACAAACGCCAAGAGCGAAAACTCTTCGCCAGCCAAAAACTCTTCGATCACCACTTTTGCACCACTTTCACCGAAAGCATTTTGCTCCAGCATCGCTTCGACAGCTGCATTCGCCTCATCAACGGTTTCAGCAACAACTACACCTTTGCCTGCCGCTAAGCCATCTGCTTTGATAACGATCGGTGCACCTTTACGTTGAATATAGGCTTTTGCTTGCGCACTATCTGTAAAGCTTTGATAGTCAGCTGTTGGAATGTGATTGGCACGCATCAATTCTTTGGCAAACTCTTTTGATCCTTCGATCATCGCTGCTTGTCGATTGGGACCAAAAATTTCCAAGCCCGCCGCCTGAAAATCATCTACGATGCCATTTAGTAATGGAACTTCTGGACCAACGAAGGTCCAATCAACCTCCTGCTCTTGAGCAAAAGCAATCAAACCTTCATGATCGGACTCTTCAATTGCGACTGTCACGATCCCGTCTTTTCGCATTCCAGGATTGCCCTTTGCACAAAAGACTGTTTCAACTTGAGGGTCTTGCAGAAACTTTTTTGCGACGGCATGTTCTCTGCCACCACTACCAATAACAAGTATTTTCATCGTCTTCTCCTATTTCTTAGTGTTTAAAATGACGAACACCAGTAAAGACCATCGCCACACCGTACTTATCTGCCATGTCGATCGATTCTTGATCTTTGATACTACCACCAGGTTGAATAATCGCTTTGATTCCTTGTTGTGCTGCATATTCGACACTGTCATCCATCGGGAAAAAGGCATCGCTTGCCAGCACTGAACCAGCCAATTTATTGTTTTCACGGGCTTGTTCCACAGCGATTTTCACTGAACCAACGCGGTTCATCTGACCAGCACCGATCCCGACGGTTTGCTGTTGATTGGCTAAAACGATCGCATTGGACTTCACGTGTTTCACCGCTTTCCAAGCAAATGCCAAGGCTGCGATTTCTTCTGGTGTCGGCTGTCTTTTGGTCACCACGGTCCAATCTGCTGGTGACTCCATTTGATCGTCTGGTTCTTGCACCAATAAGCCCCCAAGGACAGAGACAACTTCTGGCTGTTTGGCTGCTTTTTCGAAATCAACAACCAGCAAGCGCAGATTTTTTTTCTTCGTTAGGATTTCAAGTGCTCCTTCTTCAAATGCAGGTGCAATAATGATCTCAAGAAAAATCCGCTGCAGCTGCTGCGCAGTTGCCACATCAACTGGACGATTTAAGACGATAATCCCGCCAAAAATCGACACTGGGTCTGCTTCGTAAGCTTCTTGGAAAGCTTCAGCAATCGTTTCTCCACTTCCGATTCCACATGGATTCATGTGCTTTAGGGCTACTGCAGTTGGCTCTGTAAATTCTTCTGCGATCCGTAAGGCAGCGTCAGCATCTTTAATGTTGTTGTAAGACAATTCTTTGCCGTGGATTTGTTTTGCGCTGGCAATCGAATAGGGCACGGGTAATGCGTCTTGATAGAAGGAAGCTTTCTGATGACTATTTTCACCATAACGCAATGTTTGTTTCAAAACATAGGTTTTCGTCAAGTTCTCCGTTTCTGTTTCAGCCACCGCTTTGGTCAAGTATTCACCAATCAAGGCATCGTAGGCTGCGGTATGACGGAAGACTTTGGCAGCTAATTTCTTTCTTGATGCCAACGTCGTATTGCCTTCCTTCAGCTCAGTTAAGACCCAGTCGTAATCCTTGGGATCAACGACAACAGTTACTGAGGCATGGTTTTTCGCCGCAGAACGCAGCATGCTTGGTCCGCCGATGTCGATATTTTCGATTGCGTCGGCTTCTGTGACATCAGGCTTGCTGATCGTTTCTTTAAATGGATAAAGATTGACGACAACGAGGTCGATCGGTAAAATACCGTGCTCAGCCATTGCCTCCATATGAGAAGGCAGATCACGTCGCCCTAACAGACCACCATGCACCCGCGGATGTAGCGTTTTTACCCTACCGTCCATCATTTCAGGAAATTCTGTGATCGCTTCGATGCCGATCGGTTGAAGCCCTGCTTCCTCCAAGACGGTTTTGGTCCCGCCAGTTGAAATGATCTCAAATCCTAAATTGGTCAATTCTTGGACAAATGGTACCAGTCCCTCTTTGTCAGACACACTGATTAATGCACGTTTATTCACGATTTGATAGCCCCTTTTCCACAATTTCAGCTAAAACAGCTGGATAGATTTGGTGTTCCACTTGATGAATTTTCTCTGTCACACTTGTTAACGTATCGTCGGTGTCAATCCGAACGATTTCTTGGGCAATGATTGGCCCTGTATCAATGCCAGCATCGACATAATGAACCGTAACCCCCGTCACTTTCACGCCATAAGCGAAGGCATCGGCAATCCCAGATTTGCCTGGGAAGCTCGGCAACAACGAGGGATGGATATTAATGACTCTGCCTTCATAAGCGGATAATAGGGTGTTCCCGATGATCCGCATATACCCAGCTAAAACAATAAAATCGATGGCATGATACTGCAATTCTTCGATCAATTTCCTTTCAAAGGCTGCTTTTGACGCAAAAGCCGCTGGCTCCAAGACAAGCGTTTCATAGTCTCTTGCGCGAGCTTTTTCTATCACTGGCGCTGCAGGTTTATCGGAAAAGACCAATCCGATCTGCGCCCCTTTGATTTCATTAGCCTGGATCGCATCGGCGATCGCTGTAAAATTGCTGCCCGTTCCAGAAGCAAAGACGGCGATCCTCATCGGACTGCCTCTTTAAAGCAGACAGCTTCGTTGTCACGTTTCGTCACTTTACCGATCCGATACGCTGGTTCTTCATTGGCGGATAGAAGCGCCATTACTGCCGCAACATTTTCTGGCGCAACGGCTAAGACCATACCGATCCCCATGTTGAAAATCTCGAACATTTCTTGGTGAGGAATCGCGCCATGAGCAGCGATCAGATCAAATATCGGCAACTGCGGCCAAGTGTCTAAGGAGATTTCTGCCGCCAGACCTTCAGGCAGCATCCGCGGGATATTTTCAACAAAGCCGCCACCAGTGATATGAGAAATTCCAGCTAGCAATCCTTCTGTCAATAAAGGCTTCAATGCATCCACGTAAATTCTCGTTGGCGTCAATAAACTTTCTGCAAGTGTTTGGTTGCCAAGTTCTGCAAATGTTTCTGCTCCTGTATAGCCATGCTGTTCAAAAAAGACTTTTCTGACTAAAGAGTACCCATTCGAGTGAATGCCTGATGAAGGCAACCCAATCAGCTCATCGCCTTCTTTGATGGTTTCTCCAGTGATCAAGCGACTTTTTTCGACGATTCCTACGGCAAAGCCAGCAAGATCATATTCTTCTGGTTGGTACATTCCCGGCATTTCAGCGGTTTCCCCACCAATCAGGGCAGCACCCGCTTGCACACAGCCCTCTGCGACACCAGCAATGATTTGTTCGATCTTTGCCGGATCGTTTTTACCGACTGCAACATAGTCAAGGAAGTAGATAGGTTCTGCCCCTTGAGCGACGATATCATTCACGCACATTGCGACGCAATCAATGCCGATCGTTGTGTGCTGTTCTTGCTGGATCGCCAATAAAAGCTTAGTTCCTACACCATCTGTCCCAGAAACGAGTACTGGTTCTTTCAATTGGTATAATGATAAGTCAAAACAGCCACCAAAGCCCCCGATTGCCCCCATCACGCCTAGACGTTCTGTTCGTTTCACATGCTTTTTGATCCGTTCGACTACTTCATAACCGGCTTCGACATCGACACCGGCTTTTGCATATGCATTTGCCACGTTCGTTCCTCCTCAATCATTCATCCGCTTTTCTTCATTCAGCTCATTCGTCGTTAACGCAAGCAAACCAGCGATCCTTCACTGCTTCGTTTGAAAAACCATTTTTGCCTACAATTTATTCAGCTAAAGACGCGAGATAGTTTTCTTCATAATCATACAAAGGGGTTGGATAATCGCCATTGAAATAGGCCATACATAAGCCTGAGTAAGGTGCGTCAAAATCTAAACCGATCGCTTCGATCAACCCGTCTTCACTTAAAAAGGCCAAAGAATCTGCTTCGATTTTTTCACAAATTTCAGCTTCCGTATATTTGGCTGCAATCAATTCTTTTCTTGTTTGAATGTCGATCCCGTAAAAACACGGATAGCGCAAAGGCGGCGAACCGATACGTACATGAACTTCTTTGGCACCTGCTTCCTTTAGCAGTTGCACGATACGGCGGCTGGTGGTTCCTCGGACGATCGAATCGTCGACTAGAATCACTCGTTTGCCTTCGACTACGCCACGAACAGCTGAGAGCTTCATCCGCACGCCTTGTTCCCTTAACTCCTGCGTCGGTTGAATAAACGTTCGTGCGATGTATTGATTTTTTACTAAGCCTAATTCATAGGGAATACCTGATGCTTCTGCGTACCCACTGGCAGCAGATAAGGATGAATTCGGTACACCAATGACCATATCCGCTTCGATCGGTGCCTCTTGTGCTAAGCGACGGCCCATATTTTTACGGGCACGATGGACGTTGACGCCAGCGATGTTGGAATCAGGACGGGCAAAATAGATAAACTCCATCGAACATATCGCAGGTTGTACTTCTTGGGTATACTGTTCAATTTGAATGCCTGCATCATCAATAATCACGACTTCGCCTGGTCGGACATCACGAATAAATTCCGCACCGATGACTTCCAACGCACAGGTTTCTGAAGCCACCACATAAGCACCATTGACCATTTTCCCGATTGACAATGGCCGAAAGCCATTGGGGTCTAGTGCTGCGATCATGGCATTTTCGGTCAGTAAAAGGTACGCAAATCCACCTTTAACTTGATTTAATGCCTCCTTGACCCGATCCATAAAAAGCGGTTCTTCGCTGCGACGGATCAAGTGCATGAGAATCTCTGTATCGGAATTCGAGTGGAAAATCGCACCAGCCTTTTCTAAGGATTTCCGTAGACTTTTCGCATTCGTCAAGTTGCCGTTATGAGCTAAGCCAATCTGCTGATCAAAAAATTTGAATAAAAATGGTTGAATATTATCGACGCTACCATTACCAGCAGTTGCGTAACGAACGTGACCAATGGCAGCATCTCCTGTCAGACGCTGGAGGACACGTTCATCCGAAAACACTTCCGCTAGCAACCCTAAATCACGGTGGCCATTGAGTTTTCCCGCATCATTCGTGACGACCCCAGCACCTTCTTGGCCGCGATGTTGCAAACTGTGTAGTCCGAAGTAGGTGACACGAGCGGCATCTGGATGACCCCAAACACCAAAAACCCCACATTCCTCGTTGAGGCTCTTTACTTCATTAAACATGGAATAGCTTCCTCCCATTTCAATTTCGCCTCAGTAAGGGGCATCTCGATCGTATCATCTTGTGCTTGCATGCGAATCTGGCCATCAGCAGTCACTTCCCCGATCGCTGTTGCAGCAGCGCCTACCAGTGCTTCAAAAGCTGCTTGCTTATCAGGTGCGACTGAAAGCACAAAACGGGATTGGGTTTCTGAAAACAATTGTGCTGCTGGCAATGACACGGTCACATTTAGACCAAAGCCTTTGTCAAAAGCGGATTCGGCTAAAGCGATCGCTAAACCACCTTCGGCACAGTCGTGGGCACTTTGAACAAGACCTGCTTGGATCGCTGCGGTAACCAATTGTTGGTTCATTTTTTCTGTTTCAAGGTCGAAGGACATTAAACGCCCAGCGATCTTTCCTGTCTGAAGTTTTTGCAATTCAGATCCATTGAAGTCAGCATGGGTTTCCCCTAGGACATAGATCACATCCCCTGCCGCTTGGAAATGCTGCGTCGTGATATGCGCCAGCTCTTCGATCAATCCGACCATCCCAATTACAGGCGTTGGATAGACCGATTGTCCGTCCGTTTCGTTATATAACGAGACGTTCCCAGAAATGACTGGTGTCTCTAGCACACGACAAGCTTCTGAGATCCCGTCAGCAGCCGTGGATAACTCCCAAAATCCTTCTGGTTTATCTGGCGAGCCGAAGTTAAGGCAGTCAGTGATCGCCAATGGACGCCCACCGGAAGCGACGATATTTCGAGCAGCTTCTGCAACTGCGATCTGTCCGCCGACTTCTGGATCTAAGTAGAGGTAACGAGCATTACAGTCAGTTGTCATTGCCAAGGCTTTATTGGTTCCCTTGATTCGTAAAACAGCGGCATCACTGCCGGGTCCTACCACGGTATTGGTACGAACTTGCGAATCGTAGGTTTCAAAAATCGAGTGTTTTGAAGCGATCGTCGGCTGTTGCAGTAGATCGGCAAATACAGACGTTGCTGAATGAATCACTGGAACAAAGTCTGGTGTTTCCTTAAACACTTTGATCCGTTTCGGTTCTGCCATCTCTTTGTAGTAAGTCGGCGCATCTTCAGCTAAAGCATCTACTGGCAAATTAGCGACTTCCTGTCCGTGATGGAACAAACGATAGTTGCCATCATCTGTTACTTCACCGATCACGACGGCTTCTAGATCGTATTTCTTAAAGAGTGCTTCCACTTCAGTTTCATGTCCTTTTTTGACACAGATCAGCATCCGCTCTTGGGATTCTGACAACATCATTTCATAAGGTGTCATATTGGTTTCTCGTTGTGGAACATCATCTAACGTTAAGCGCAACCCTGATCCGGCTTTTGATGCCATCTCGGCACTAGAAGAAACCAATCCAGCAGCACCCATATCTTGAATTCCGACTAAAATGTCCGAATGATCCACGATCAATTCCAAACAAGCTTCCAACAAAAGTTTTTCCATAAAAGGATCACCGACTTGTACGGCGGAACGTTGTTGTTCTTCTCCTTCGACAAATTCTTCCGATGCAAAAGTCGCCCCGTGTATCCCGTCGCGTCCTGTTTTTGCGCCGACATACATGATGGTGTTTCCAACACCTTTAGCCTGCCCTTTTTGAATATCCTTGTGGGCAATGATCCCTACACACATCGCATTGACTAATGGATTGCCTTCATAACAAGGATCAAATGCCACTTCACCACCGACGGTCGGAATCCCAATACAGTTGCCATAGCCACTGATCCCAGCAACGACTTCTTCCAAAAGATATTTCGTTCTTGGATTATCTAACTCACCAAATCGTAAGGAGTCTAAAACAGCGATCGGTCTTGCACCCATACTGAAGATGTCGCGGATGATCCCACCAACACCAGTTGCTGCTCCTTCATAAGGTTCCACCGCAGAAGGATGATTATGGCTTTCCGCTTTAAAAACGACGGCTAGATCATCGCCGATATCCACGATACCCGCACCTTCGCCAGGTCCTTGCAGTACTTGCGGCCCTTCTGTCGGGAATTTCCGCAAAACAGGTTTGGAATTTTTGTAAGAACAATGTTCACTCCACATCACTGAAAAGAGTCCAGTTTCGGTATAGTTCGGTAAACGTCCCAAAATATCTTCTGAGATCATCCGATATTCTTCTTGGGTCAATCCCCATTGCTCGTATAATTTCGTGTCTTTGATTTCTTGTGGTGTAGGTTCTTTTACGATCATTTTATCCATTTACCGGCACCTTCCCAAAATTTTTCAATAATGAAGCAAAAAACTTCTTGCCATCTTCTGAGCCTAATAAGCTTTCCATCGCTCGTTCTGGATGAGGCATCATGCCTAGAACATTGCCTGCTTTATTACAGATACCAGCGATATTGTGTAGGCTACCGTTGACGTTATCTTCATAACGGAAAACGATTTGATTGTTGGCAACCAATTCCTGATAAGTCGTTTCATCACAATAATAATTGCCCTCACCATGAGCGACAGGAAGCGTAATGACTTGATCCGTTTCATATTCAGAAGTAAAAGCTGTTTGATTATTCACTTGCAGACGGACCGGTTTGCAAATAAAATGGAGTGATTCATTTCTTTGTAAAACCCCTGGTAACAAGCCCGCTTCCGTTAAAATTTGAAACCCATTGCAGGTACCAAAGACAGGCTTGCCTTCATTTGCTAAACGAATGACCTCTGACATGATCGTTGAAAAACGGGCAATCGCTCCGCATCTTAAGTAATCACCATAAGAAAATCCTCCTGGAAGCAAAACACCGTCAAAACCAGCTAAGCTGTCTGCATCATGGCGCACATATTCTGCTTCTGCCCCCATGATATCTTTGATTGCCCACATCAAGTCAACATCACAATTTGATCCTGGAAAGACGATCACTGCAAATTTCATAGGGCTGCTTCCTCCATTTGAACCATTTCATAACGGTAGGTTTCCATATTGACGTTTGCCAAAAGCTTGTCGCAGATCGCTTCGATTTCTTCTGCTACAGCTGCTTGTGTTTGATTGTTTGAAGGTGTCACTTTGATTTCAAAGTATTTCCCGATCCGAATATCACTGACATCTTGATACCCCAAGCGATGAACCGCTCCTTTCACAGCTTCTCCTTGAGGGTCTAAAACAGATTCCTTATAGGTTACATAAACTTTGACTAAATACATGCTGAATTCTCCTTTTCTAAACGATTTAAGACTTCTTCATAAACAGGAACGATGTCCCCTAAATCACGTCGATAGACATCTTTATCAAGATGCTCATTTGTCCCCATATCCCATAAACGACAAGTATCTGGTGAAATCTCATCAGCCAGGAGCAACTCGCCCTTTTTGGTTTTGCCGATCTCGATTTTAAAATCGATCAAGCGAATGTTGATGTTCGCAAAGATTTCCAGTAACGCAGCGTTGACTTGCAGCGCCAATGTTTTGATCTGGTCCAGCTCCTCTTCTGAGGCAAGCCCTAGATAAAACACATGATCATCATTGATAAACGGATCATCCAAGCGATCTTCTTTGTAGTAAAACTCTACGATCGGCTTTGGCAGTTTGGTTCCTTCTTCGATGCCCAAGCGCTTTGAAAAACTACCAGCAGCCGTGTTGCGAACAACGACTTCTAAAGGAATCATGGTGACAGCTCGAATTAATTGTTCGTGTTTAGACACTAATTGAAGAAAGTGACTCGGGACATTTTTGTCGGCTAGCCGCTGAAAAAGATGCGCAGTGATCTGATTGTTCAAGGCACCCTTTCCTACAACGGCATCTTTCTTTTGACCATTCAATGCAGTAGCTTGATCCAAATAAACGACTCTTAATACATCCTCTTCGTTGGTTTTAAACAATTTCTTGGCTTTTCCTTCATAAAGAAGCACTTCTGATTCCATAATCCACCTCAGTTAAGTAATATTTTTCACATAGCGATGACACACATCTTTATTTGCTTATTATTCTAACAACGCAGAAAAAGCGGGTCAACGATTATCTGTACATTTACATATTAATAAACACGAATGTTCGCTTTTTAACCAGTTGGTTGAAAGCAGATTCCTCTTTAGAAGCAGCGATGGATTTATAAAGCGTTTACAATATTCTTTTTTCATGCTATATTTAGGTCGTATTGTAGCTACATTCAAGGAGGAGTACTATATGTGGTCGCTAAAGAATCGTGCTGAACTTTTTTTAGCTCATTTATCAGACAAAGAAAAACAACAGCTCCATAACGAATTATTGGCCGTGCGGCAAATCCTTTCCATCAACCAACAAACAAGTTTCTATTTATTCAGTCCCTTCAAAAAAGTGGCGCGCCCTCATTATGCCGAAGAACAAAAGCGTGTTCTACAATTTCAAAATGAGCGCAATGACGAATTGATCATTCATCAAATCCATCGCCAAAGCTTATTTAAACATACGTATTCTTTTCGGATTTATTTTAATTTAGAAGAAATGGACTTTTCTTTCTTGGATGATCTTTTGCATCTTTTGAAGGAACAAAGCCAGACACCAACGTTTAAATTGAGTCCAGCGGCAAATTGACTGAGTATCCTTCGATAAAAAAAGGTAAAATAAACAAAAGCCCGTAATTTTTCGGGCTTTTTTTGTTATACTATTTTCAGACAACAGAAAGGATACGATTATGCTATTTACGAAACAATCATTTGATGCTTTTTCTTTAGAAACGTTAGACGAACGAATGGAAAAAATCCGTGCCGAGATTCAGCCGATTTTTCAAACGATCGGTGAGGCAGCGATCCCATTAATTGAAGAAAGCTGCCAAGAGCCTTTTTATTTGCATATTGCTCAGCACCGGCGCAGAACCGTCTACCCTCCTGCCGAAACCTGGGCAGGGATCGGTCCGAACAAACGAGGCTATAAAATGGATGCCCACTTTCAAATCGGGATCAATCAAGCGTATGTCTTTGTATGGCTCAGCGTGATCGATCAACCGAAAAATCAGGCAACGATCGCCGAATCCTGGTTGGCCCAAAAAGAATTATTCGATCAATTACCAGCTGACTTTACACTTTCTCCTGATCACACAAAATACGACCACCACCCTATCGCCATGTGGCCAACCTATCTGGAACGATTGAAGAAAGTCAAAAAAAGTGAACTTCAAATTGGAAAGATCTTTCCAAAAGAAATGATCGAAGACGTTGAGATGGCGGATATTTTAGCAGTTTATCAAACACTGTTGCCGCTTTATCATGCCCGTATGACGGCTTTGAAGGAGGAACAATAATATGTCAGAAAATCGGCGCTCTCGCAACGAAAAGCCAGCGAAAACCCCCAAGCGCTTCGTCTGGTTGGCACTTCCTGCCGCCTTATTGGTACTAGGCGGCGGCTACTATGGTTATACCGTCTATCAGGATCGGCAAGAAGAAGCCGCTGCTAAAAAAGCCCTCACTTCCTTTATCGACGCTTTGGCCGATCAGAAGTACAGTGATTTGCCTGCCTTCGTGTCTGAAGACAGTTTAGCATCAACCGGCTTTACCGCAGACGAAGTCTCTGCAAAATACGAAGCGATCTTCACTGGTATCGGTGCCGAATCATTTAAAGCCTCTGGGATTGAGGTAACTCCTAATGACAAGGATTCCGATCAATTCAATTTCCAATACAACGGTTCCTTGACCACCTCGTTAGGTGAATTAACCGAGCTTTCTTATAGTGGCACGATCACTGTAGCTGATAACGAAGCCAAGATCGATTGGTCCCCTCAGTTGATCTTTCCAGGAATGGAGGGACAAGACAAAGTCAGTATTTCCGTAGATAATGCCACTCGCGGTGAGATTCTCGACCGAAACAACGAACCACTAGCAGAAAATGGCACGCTTTATCAGTTAGGCGTCGTTCAGGGGCAACTGGGCACGGGAGACGAAAAAAACGCCAATATCAAAGCGATCGCGGAACGTTTCGACCTGACAGAAGAAGCCATCAATCAAGCGTTGGGGCAATCTTGGGTTCAAGATGAGTTGTTCGTCCCCTTGAAGATCATCGAACCAACGGATGAGATGCCAACTGGAACAAGTTTAAAAGAAACGACTGGACGCACTTACCCACTTGGGGAAGCTGCCGCCCAACTGATTGGTTACTTAGGAAATGTAACAGCGGAAGATATCGAAAAAGATGAAACACTAGCAAGCAACGGACAAATTGGTCGTAGTGGTCTGGAAGCTGCCTTCGATAAAGAGTTGCGAGGAGAAAACGGCGGAAAAATCGCCATCACAGATGAAGATGGTGCTGAGAAAGCCGTCCTGTTAGAAAAAGAACGCGCAGATGGCAAGGATATCCAACTGACCATTAATGCCCAAGCCCAAAAGACGGCGTTTGACTCCTTACAAAACCAACCAGGAGCAACGGTCGTTACCGAACCCAAAACTGGCGATCTGTTGGTACTTGCCAGCTCGCCAAGTTATGATCCCAATAAAATGACCCAAGGGATCTCACAAGAAGATTATGATGCGTATGAACAAAATGAAGACCTGCCTTTCATCAGCCGCTTTGCTACGGCCTATGCACCTGGTTCGACCTTTAAGGCCATCACTGGTGCGATCGGCTTGGAAAATGGCACGATCGATCCTACGCAGAGTATCGCGATCGATGGATTGAAATGGCAAAAAGATAGCTCATGGGGCGACTACTTTGTGACGAGAGTTACTGATGTAGCTTCTGTGAATCTCAAGGATGCACTGGTATACTCTGATAACATTTATATGGCGCAACAAACCTTATCTATGGGCGAAGATGCCTTTCGTGACGGCTTGTCGAAGTTGATTTTTGGTGAAACATTGGATTTACCGATCGCGATGAATCCTGCTCAAATTTCAAATGAAGACTCCTTCAATTCGGACATTTTACTGGCAGATACTGGCTATGGCCAAGGAGAATTGCTATTGAATCCAATCCAGCAAGCGGCTATTTACTCCGTCTTTGCCAATCAAGGGAAGCTGGTCTATCCCCGTTTAGTGAAAGAGGCAGAGCAAAAAGACAAAGAAGTCTTTAAAGCAGAAACGATCGATCAAATCAATCAAGATTTGACCGCCGTTGTTTCCGATCCAAACGGAACTGCACATTCCTTGGCAGCATTAAACATTCCACTAGCTGCTAAGACAGGAACAGCTGAAATCAAAGAAAAGCAAGATGAAAAAGGCCAAGAAAACAGTTTCTTATTTGCCTTTGATTCGCAAGACCAAGGATTTCTGATGGTCTCCATGCTAGAAGATCGCCAGGAAAACCAATCAGCAACTGGTTTAGCACCTGAGCTATTGACCTACTTAGCTGAACATTATTAAAAAAAGCTGCAACCTTCAGATAAGGATCTGAAGGTTGCGGCTTTTTTCTTATTCGGCTAAACCGACACGTTCAAAGATCGTGTCGACTTGTTTTAAATGATGGTTGTAATCAAACGCATCGTCTAAGTCTGCTTTGGTCAACACGTCCGTAATGGCTGGATCAGCTTCTAATAGTGGACGGAAATCCGTTTGCTCATCCCAAGCTTGCGCTGTTTTTGGCTGAACCAAGTCATAGGCTTGCTCTCTTGTCATTCCGTGATCGATCAATTTCAACATCACTCGTTGGCTGTAGATCAATCCAAAGGTCGCATTCATATTGCGCTTCATATTCTCTGGGAAAACAGTCAGATTTTTGACGATATTGCCAAAGCGATTCAGCATATAATCGATCAAAATCGTCGTATCCGGAATAATGATCCGTTCTGCCGATGAATGTGAGATATCCCGTTCATGCCACAGTGAGACATTTTCATAAGCCGTCACCATATGGCCGCGAACGACTCGTGCAAGTCCCGCCATATTTTCAGAACCGATTGGGTTACGCTTATGGGGCATGGCAGAAGAACCTTTTTGTCCTTTGGCGAAGAATTCTTCAACTTCTCGGGTTTCTGATTTTTGTAAGCCCCGGATTTCGGTGGCAAATTTCTCAATGCTGGTTGCGATCAACGCCATTGCTGAGAAATATTCAGCATGTAGGTCACGAGGCAATACTTGTGTGGAAATATCTTGCGCACGAATCCCTAATTTTTCACAGACATACTCTTCGACAAACGGTGGAATATTTGCAAAGGTTCCAACTGCTCCGCTGATCTTTCCTGCTTCGACCCCTTTTGCTGCCCGCTCAAAACGCTCGACATTGCGTTTCATTTCCGCATACCATAAGGCTAATTTCAAGCCAAAGGTCGTTGGTTCCGCATGTACACCATGGGTACGTCCCATCATTACGGTATGTTTGTATTCTTTGGCTTTTTCACCAATGATCGTCACAAAACGATTTAAATCTTCCCGAATCAAGTCGTTGGCTTGTTTCATCAAGTAGCCATACGCAGTATCAACAACATCCGTCGACGTCAAGCCGTAGTGGACCCATTTACTTTCATCACCTAAAGATTCAGAGACTGCTCGGGTAAAAGCAACCACATCATGTCGCGTTTGCGCTTCGATCTCTAAGATACGGTCGATATCAAAGGTTGCTTTTTCACGAATCAAAGCAACATCCTCTTTCGGTATCTCCCCTAATTCCGCCCAAGCTTCATCCGCCAATATTTCTACTTCTAACCACGCTTGGTAACGGTTTTGATCGGTCCAAATAGCACCCATTTCTGGTCTTGTGTAACGCTCTAACATGTTATTATCTCCTTTAATCCCAAATATTGGTTTGATAGATTTCTTCAGTGGTCTCTGCGATATCTTCCGTCAAAACAGTGATATGACCCATTTTACGCCCGGTTTTCGCTTCTTCTTTGCCATAGTAATGGAATTGCCAAGCAGGTTTTGTGGCAATCAACTCATACGTTTCTGTCAATTCATCGCCTAAAACATTGACCATGACTGCTGGTGAAAGCAATGACACTTCTGGTAATGGCCAGCCACAGATCCCCCGGATATGGGCATCAAACTGACTCATGGAACAAGCTTCGATCGAATAGTGACCAGAATTATGCGGTCGCGGTGCCAACTCATTGACATACAAGCCGCCGCTTTTAGTCAAGAACATTTCGATGGCTAAAACGCCTTGCAGATACAAGGCCTTCGCAATAATATGAGCGATCCGTTTGGCTTCTTCGGCAACTTCTGGATCAATGCGCGCAGGAGCGATCGTTTGATGCAAAATATTGTTGCGGTGGATGTTTTCTACCACTGGGAAAGTGGTAAAGGTTTCTCCATTACCAGCAACTAAAATCGACAATTCTTTCTCAAAAGGAATCCACGCTTCTAATTCGCACGTCCCTTCACGCAGCAAGTTCATCGAAGGCGCTAAATCTGCGGTACTGTATAAGACGTGCTGCCCTTTTCCGTCATAACCGCCTCTAGTCGTTTTTAACACACAGGGATAACCGATACTGTCGATGGCATCTTGGATATCCGTCGGACTGATGATCGTGGCATAAGGTGCAATCACGATATTGTTAGCCTCTAGAAATGACTTTTCTAATAAACGGTCTTGAGTGATTGCTAACAGATCGGTGCCTTGAGGGATATGTGAGTAAGGCAAAATAGAGTTCAATGCTTCAACACTGACATTTTCGAATTCATAGGTGATTACATCGGCACGTCGAGCCATTTCTTCTAAAGCAAACACATCATCATAGGCAGCAACAATATGCCAGTCAGCGACTTGGGCTGTTGGACAATTGGCAGTAGGGTCTAAAACGCCAACCCGAAAGCCCATTTCTTTGGCACTCATTGCCATCATACGACCTAGCTGTCCTCCGCCAACGATTCCGATCGTTGCGTTGGGCATTAAAGGTTTAATCAAGTTGATCACTACTTTCCAATACGATTTCTTTTAATGAATTTCTTCGCGCGTTTAATTTCTCCGCTATCTCTAAATCATACATGGAAAGCATCTGCGCTGCAAGTAGTCCTGCGTTAGTTGCGCCAGCTTTTCCGATCGCTGTTGTTGCCACTGGTACACCACCCGGCATTTGCACGATGGATAAAAGGGAATCTAAACCATTTAACGCGCGGGATTGCACGGGTACACCAATAACCGGCAATGTTGTTTTAGCTGCCACCATTCCCGGCAAATGGGCTGCTCCTCCTGCTCCTGCGACAATGACTTTGATTCCTTCTGCACGAGCAGTTTCGGCAAATTCGAACATCAAATCTGGTGTACGATGTGCCGAAACGACTTTTTTCTGATAAGGTATCGCTAACTCATCTAAAATCAAGCAGCACTCCTTCATTGTTTCCCAATCTGACTTGCTCCCCATAATCACTGCAACTGCTGGTTTCATTTGATTTTCCCTCCAACGATTTTTTACTAGTTTCTTCTGAAACAAGCTCAGAAGCATTTTCTCACGAAATTAGTTTGTTAGCAGCAGTTTGTCACTGCGACCCAACGCCCCTTGCATAACACGTTATGACTAACAATCACTTTCACCTTTAAATAGTAACGAGTTGCCGGAGCAATGTCAAAATATTTTCGAACTATTTGCTAGCTTAACATTGGATCGTTCGTTTTTATGGCTAATAAAACTATTCAGTCTTTCTGTTTGGTAGGAAAAAGACAAATAAAGGAACAATACAAAAAATCCAGACGAATCCTCGTCTGGATCAAATCGACTTACTGTTGCAAGCTCAATTCCGTAACTTCGTCTGTTTCTTTCGGCAATCCATTGAAGAACAGGTTCAAAACAATGGCTGTCAAACTACTCATGACGATCCCATTGCCTGTAAACATTTGGACGGTTTCAGGCATCTGACTGAATAAGGTTGGCATCATATTGAACCCTAAACCAAAACCGATCGAGACCGCAATCACTAACAAGTTCTTGTCATTCATAAAATCAACTTTGCTCAGCATTCGCATCCCTTGAACAGCGACCATGCCAAACATCACTAACATGCCGCCTCCCAGTACTGCTTCTGGAATGATTTGCGCAATGGCACCAACTTTTGGAAACAGCCCTAATACGATCAAAAAGATAGCTGAAAAGAAAATCGGGCGTCGTGTCTTAATACCTGAAAGTTGAACCAAACCTACATTTTGTGAAAATCCAGTATAAGGGAATGTATTGAAGATCCCCCCAAGGATCACCGCCAAGCCTTCCGCACGATAGCCGCGCTTTAAGTCATTGCCTGTAATCGGTTTTTCAGTAATATCTCCCAGCGCAAAATAAACGCCAGTGGACTCTACCAGACTCACGATGGAAATAATGATCATCAAAACGATCGACCACAGATCAAAGGATGGTAAGCCGAAATAAAAAGGCTGAGGCAAATGAAACACAGGCGCATGGGCGATGGCAGAAAGATCCACCAATCCTAAGAGCGCTGCTAAAATGGTCCCACCGATCAAACCAATCAAAACGGCAATCGAGCGAATAAAGCCTTTCCCAAAGACCTGCACCCCAATGATCAAGGCAATCGTCACAAAGCCTAACAATAAATTCGTTGGATCACCAAAGTTAGCAGCTGCGGCATCCCCTCCACCGATTTTGGTGATGGCGACTGGAATCAAGGTCAAGCCGATGACGGTAATCACCGTTCCTGTCACCAATGGGGGGAACAAGACTTTGATTTTCGAAAAAATGCCAGCGATCAGAACAATGAAAATCCCAGCGGCAATGATCGCTCCGTAAATCGCACTGATCCCTGATTTGGTGCCAATCAAAATCAATGGGGAGACAGCTTGGATGGCACAGCCTAAAACGACTGGTAGGCCGATCCCGAAAAAGCGGGTAACAACTAATTGCAAAAGCGTAGCGATTCCGCACATGAAAATATCGATCGAGATCAAATACGTCATCTGAGCTTCATTGAAGCCCAGACCTGTTCCAATCAACAAAGGAACGGCAACAGCTCCTGCATACATCGCTAGCAAATGTTGCAAGCCTAAAACTGCTGAACGGCTATTCGTTTCTTTCATTAGGCATCTCCTTCTAAAAAGCTAACTTGGCCTTCCGACAATGAGGCGATCCGTGCTAGTGAAACAACAGGAATCCCCATCTCCTCAAGCAATTGTCGACCAGTTTGGAATGATTTTTCAATTACGATCCCAATGCCAACGACTTTTGCTCCTGCTTGCTGACACAATTCGATCAATCCTTTTGCAGCTTGTCCGTTTGCTAAGAAATCATCAATAATCAAGACCGTATCATCTGAAGACAAAAATTTCTTGGAAATCGATACTTGGCTGGTCACTTGCTTAGTAAAGGAATAGACAGATGCAGTCAGAAGCTCTTCATCCATCGTCAAACTCTTTGCTTTACGGGCAAAGATCATTGGTACTTGTAACTGTTCTGCAGTATAAAGCGCTGGTGCGATCCCTGAAGCTTCGATGGTCACTACTTTTGTGATGCCGCTTCCTTGAAACCGTTCCGCGAAGACTGTACCGATTTCTTTCATCAACTCATAATCCACTTGGTGGGTCAAAAATTGGTCCACTTTAAGAACCCCTTCGCCCAGCACATTTCCATGTGTTTTGATACGCTCAACTAATTTTTCCATCCTAGCTCTCCTCGTTCCTTTCTATTCCATCCTGAAAAAAAAGACACTCTTTTTGCCAAAGCAAAAAAAGTGTCTAACAGGCACGATTTTTACTTATAGTCCGATATTTACGGTATCGGGTAGAGACTGTCGACCATATTTCGACGATATACAAGTAATTTTTAAATGATAGATTCGATTATGCCTGTCTTTGATTAAAAACACAAGCATGGAATGCCCTTTATAAATAAAAATATTCTCATTTGCGGATCATTTCCTACTCTGGCTTCTCCATATCGCGATAGTGTTCCATCTTTTTACTGAAAAGCTCCCCATTGGACGGCGGTGTGTAGGTGATGGCATTAGCGCCTGCTTCAATCGTTTCTAAGATGCTTTCATCGGTTGGTCCACCGGTTGCGATGATCGGCAGCTTCGGATATTTTTTACGGAAGAAAGCCACGGTATCTGCTGTGTCCTTGCCAGCACTGATATTGATGACTTTCACACCAGCTTCAAGTTTGGCATCAATTTCGGTATACTTACTCGTTACGGTACTGATAACGGGAATATCTACAACTTTACAGACTTGCTCCACAGTTTTCAGTGGCGTTGGTCCGTTTAAGACGACCCCGATCGATCCTTGGGCTTCAGCAAACATGCTCATATAAGACGAGCGAAATCCTTGGGTCAAGCCCCCGCCGACACCAGAAAACACTGGAATATCTGCTGCTTCGATGATTGCTTTCGTAATTGCTGGGTGCGGTGTAAAAGGATAGACCGCAATCACAGCATCCGCATTTGTATTGCGGATGATCGCAATATCCGTTGTGAAAATAATGGAGCGGATTTGTTTTCCAAATATTTGAATACCGCTAGCCTCTCGAATAACTTTAGGCACTTTCACGATATCTTTACGCAAATCGGTGGTGATTTTTGGCATATATTTTTCTTCCATAAGCAGCCAACTCTCTTTTCTTATTGATCAAATCGATTCAATTGGTAGGTTTCAATTACTTGAATGATTTTGCTGGCATAATCTGGATCCGTTGCATACCCTGCATCTTGTAATGCTTGTGCGGCACTGCGGTAGTCGTTTGCTGTCAAGACATTTACATAAAGCGCAGGATTCCAATCCACACCATTTACAAACAACATCGTATGATCATCCATTGATTCTTCCCAAGTATCATAGACACGAAAATCTCCTTGAATCGTGACCCATTCTCCATTATAAAACTCTTGGGTATCTAATGTCACCTTTTTTGAATGGCCAAACGACTTAATCCCAAATAAATTATTGTATTCACTGGCTAGAGAACTTTGACCCCAATCTGATTCAAGAATCGCCTGTCCAATAATGATACTAGGTAAAATCCCGTAGCCCTTTTGCAGTTCTTGTGCGTAAGGAGCGATGCGATCAATAAATTCTTCATGAGAGATGGCTTCCGTGTTTGTTTCTTCCTCTTTTGGAAGGGGGTCTGCCAAACTATTCAAGGAAAAAATAAAGGCAATCCCAATCAAGAATAACCCTAGAAAGACTAATGGGAAACGAGTCTTCTGTTTTTTTCGTCTTGCGCTCATTTTTTCACTTCCTTTGTCTGACTAAACACAGTTTTAGAAAACAAATTGCCTCCATTCAGCAACAACTCATCTTGTGTAAGCTCACTGCTTTCTTGACTTTTAGCAAGAGAACCCTCATAGATCCAGTCCTCTGCCAGAGGATCTTCCCATTCGTGAGAGGACAGTTCTGCTTCTTTTCGAGCGATGTGTTCTTTTGCTTCTTCGAGAAACTCTTCAAAGGTCAACTCCTGCTCCTCAATGTAGGTTGCCACTTCGACCCCCACATATCGTAGATGCCAAGGCTCATAATCGATTTGCGTAATAGCATGTTTTCCTTTCGGGTAACGGATGATAAACCCATACTCTCTTGCATGAGCCTGTAACCATTTTCCACCCTCGGTATCACCGAACCCCTCATTGAGCAGCTCTCCAGTATGATTTTGATACCAATCCTGATCCACAACATCAACAGCAAGCCCAGTATGGTGTTCGCTATAGCCAGGCTCAGTAAAGGTCAGTTTCGTGATCCGAATTGCTTCTTCTTTTGTATGACCTTGACTCATCAGGGTGTTGACATTGGCATTGAATATCTCCTCTTGATACGCTACTGAACGGTAGGCAGAGACCATCGCCAAAGGATGTCCTGCAGCTTTTGCGGCATCTGCCAGCTTTTCATAAGCTGAAACGATGCGTTGATCGACGAGATAGCCATTCGACAATTTCCCTAAATCTTTTTGGGCAATTTCATTTTCGATTTTATTGTTTGGTCCAACCAAAACCAATGACCAATCATCCAATGAAACGGTTGGGAAATCCTCTTCGTTCACTTCATCACTAGCACTTGCTTGTTCTTGTGACTCTTGCGTGTTCCCATTTGGCTCTTTTTCATTTGTTTCTGTTGTTTCACTCGTTGTTGCTTGATCTGTTGAACGAGCGATACTTGCACTCTTTGTTGGGGTGACTGCGGTCACTCGGTTCACTTGAATGGTTAAAAGAACCAGAAACAAGAAGCCCGCCGCCGCAGCCATTCCATAATACTTTTTCAAAAAATATCCTACCTTTAGTTGTAAGTTTCTTCCAGATTTTCTTTGACCCACTCCAACAGTTCGATTTTTTCATTGCGAATTTGCTGCTGAACAAAAGCGGGCAATCGGAAGTTTAGTATATCATCATAACCCCACTCATCATACGTAATACTGACTCTCAAATCAAGGTATTGGGCTGTTTCTTCAGATTCTGTTAACAATTCGACCTTCGCTAAATCGCTTGCTAACCACGTTCTGGCGATTTGGGTCTTCATTTTTTTGAACTCGACGACCGCTTGATTGCGTTTTTCTGGATAAATGACGGTTTGCCGAATGATTTTTTGGATCAACATCCATTCATAATCTGAAAACAGCAGCTTCACTTTCTGATTTTCAGCAGGTGACAGACTCATTGTGCCATTTTTCCATGCTTCCCATTGCTCCTCGTTGATGCCTAATTGTGTTTCATAAAACTGTTTTTCTGATGCGTATTGCTCGATGATGGTATTTAAAATAATTGCAATTGATACATTATGCATATGTTATCCCTCCTCTTCTATATTTTACTGAAAGTCAGCCGTAATGGAAACTTTTTGCGATTGTTTTTGATTATTTTAAAGAATTGATTTCTTTTGTTATACTAAATACGAAGGAGATGATCAATGATGAAAAAATACCGTTGGGGAATGATTGGCCTCGGAGATATCGCAACGCAATTTGCTGCTGGCTTTTCTAATGAAGCAAGTGAACTACATGGGGTCAGTGCCCGGAGTTTCCCTAAAGTCCAAGCATTTGCTGAGAAACACTCTATTCCCCATGCTTATGAAAGCACAGATGCCATGTTAGAAGATCCGCAAATCGATATTGTTTATATTGCAGTACCTAATGATCTTCATCATGAATTTATTATGAAAGCTCTGATGGCAGGAAAACATGTCCTCTGCGAAAAAGCCATCACCACCAGTGCCGATGAGCTGGCGGAAGAACTAGCCTTAGCCAAAGAAAAAAACCTAATCTTAGAAGAAGCAATGACGATTTTCAATATGCCGGTTTATGCTCAGTTGAAAGAAGAGATCGATGCCGGACGCTTAGGAAAATTAAAAATGATCCAAGCGCCATTTGGCAGCTACAAAGATCCAGACCCAAGCAATCGTTTCTTCAATCCAGATTTAGGCGGCGGTGCTTTATTGGATATCGGTACGTATGCTGTTTCATTTGCCCGCTTTTTCATGACGGATACACCAGAAGTGACGTTTAGCAGCATGAAGCCCTTCTCTACAGGTGTGGATGAACAATCAGTCACGATCCTACAAAATCCAGCCGATGAAATGGCTAGTGTCACGCTGACTTTCCAAGCGAAAATGCCTAAAACCGGTATCGTCGCTTTCGAAGAAGGATACATTACCGTAGATGAATACCCTCGTGCGGACAAAGCCGTGATCCATTTCCGAGATGGAACAAATGAAATGATTGAAGCTGGCGACAGCAGTCAAGCCCTTAATTATGAAATTGCCAATATGATCAAAGCCATCGATGGCGAGATCGCAGGATCGATCCACTTGACCACCGATGTCATTGACGTTCTTGATCAAATGCAGGCTTTTTGGGAACAGCAGTAAAATGAAAAAGACTCCATTTTGGGAGTCTTTTTTAGCGTGCCATTGTTTGCATTTGATCAGAAAAGTCGGCTTTGATTTCAATAAAACTTTTAAAGGTTTGCAGAAACTGAAACAGCTGAGCGCGATTTTCAAACTCTGCTCTTGTTTGGGGCAATGGCTTTTGTCGATAATCTTCATAAAGCGCAGCAATTTTTGCCAAGATCTCTTTCCCATCGTTATTTTCGTGAAAGGACTCGGCAGTAAAGGATAGCAACTCTTGAAACGCATTTGTATAGGCTTCTTCTACCCAAAAAAACTGCAATAAGTCAACCATTTCTAAGAGTAAGCGTGCCTGACTTTGGCGCATGGTAAAGTACTCTTCATAATAGGAGGCTTCTCCTCGCCATTGATTTTCACTATGCACCATTGCTTGTTGTTTGCCTTGCTTGATATCCCCCAAAAGCGTTTGGCAGACCTGGGGAAGCGTCGCCTTTTCTTTTTCAGTTAAGGCAATCGACATGTCTTTTAAAAGACTTTTAAACATTTCTTCCACTAATTGCTGTCTTTCTTTCAATGCTCGTTCGCCATCTGGCATATATAAATTGAACAAAAGTGCAAAGCCAATGCCAATACCCATCAATAAAAAAGCATTCCCAATCAGTGGCCAAGCAAACGAACGTTCCATCATATAATGGGTCACCAAGACAGAATTGACGACGATCCCATCGGTCAAATTGAAATAGACAGCGGTTGGGATAAAGAGAAAGAGAAAAAGAACAAATCCTATCGGCCCAAAGCCTAATAAATGGAAGCTGACAAAAGCTAAGAGCGTAGCGATCGCCAAAGAGATCAAACGCCCGATTCCCGTAAAAAGTGACGTTTTCTTTGTATTACCGACGCTTAAAATGGCGATGATCCCTGCGGCTGGCGCATACAAAAGACCGATCTGTTGTGCCAGAAACATTGATAAACCAGCAGCAATCGCCGTTTTCACGGTCCTCATTCCGATTTTCATTTTTGTCACCTCCTGTGAAAAGTATACTAAATTGTGAGGAATAAGACTAGAATTTCTCAACTGCTTTGGGTATGATTAAGTAAAGGGGGCATTTGACCATGAAACTGGGGCGTTTTCGCTTGGGTATGCGAACGATAAAAACAGCCATTGCTGTCATGCTTTGTATTCTGCTCTTTCATTTTCTTGATCGTGGCCAACCATTGATTGCTGCCTTGTCGGCTGTCTTTTCTTTGCGACAAGACCTGACCACAACGATCTCTTTTGGGAAGTCACGGGTATTAGGAAATACGATCGGCGGCGGTACAGCTATTTTTTACTTTTTGACGAAGCAATATTTTCAAAATGACTTTCTGATCGAATTGTTTGTCTTGCCAGCGCTAGTCATTTTTGTCATCGTTTTTTCAGATGGCATCAATAACAATTCTGGCATTATCTCTGCTATTGCGACGATGCTTTTGATCACTTCCAGTGTCCCTCAAGGGGAATCGATCATCTTCGCCTTAGACCGTGTATTGGACACCTTTATCGGCACGTTAGTTGCCCTATCGATCAATTTCGTCATTCGACCACCTGAGGAAGAGAAAAAGGATGAGATCCAAGAAGATCTGGTGGTGCTGAGGCAAAAAGAGCTTGAACTAAAAGCCATGCTAGAAGAAGTCCAAGGTGAGATTTCCGAACAAGAAAAACAAGAAAAATAAAAACAGCCTTTTTCCAGAATCATTCTGAGAAAAGGCTGTTTTTGTTACTCATTGGCTTTCAGTGCATCGATCATATTGACATGTTTCAGTTTGAAATACATTGCGATCCCTACCACGCTTGAAAATAAGCAGGTCAATCCAGCGGCATACACATAGCTCATTGGTTCGACTGTCGGTGAAAACATGGCGATATCGACTTCAATGGTCTGTAAGACAAATTGATGCTGAAGCACCCCTAATAATAAACCAAATGCAATGCCGAAGATCGTCAGAAAGATATTTTCACGAAAGACGTACATGGTCACTTCTCGATCATAAAAGCCCAATACTTTGATGGTCGACAACTCGCGAATGCGTTCCGCTATATTGATGTTGTTCAAGTTGTACAACACGATAAAGGCTAATGCCCCCGCAGACGAGATCAAGATCCAGATGACGATGTTCAAGGTTGCTGTCGTGTCATCTAAGGCATCCGCTGAAGCTGAGAGGAAGGAAACATTGATGACATTGTCTTGTGCCATCAAATCAGCCGCGATCGCTTCTTCCTCCGATTTCGTCAAACGCTGACTGAATTTCAATAACTCACTGTTGTAAGAAGGGGCGGCCTGAAAGATCTTTTGATACGCATCTGGGGTCAAATAAGCAAAATGCTCTGTGTAGTTTTCTGCGATTGCAGCCACATTCAGTTCAAATGCTTCGCCGCTTTCATTCGTCAACGTTATCATATCACCCACCGATAATCCAAACAACTTAGCAAGCTTTTCATTGATGATGGCGCCCTCTCCTTCTAGCTCGTAAGCTTCTCCTGAAACCCGATCATTCAAGTGGACAAATCTCGATAAAGCCGCAGGATCTTCTGGCACGGTGACGGTTACTTCTTGCTGCGTGACCCCCGATTGAGCCAACGTCAGACTTTCCGTATGCAAGAATAACCCTGCTTCAAAGCCTTCAATTTCTTCTGCGGCGGCTTTTGTTTCACTCATTGCTTCAGAATCCTCATCATCAAAGGTGATCACCGCCTGATACTGCCAGATTTTCTCAAACTGTAAAGGAATGATATTACTGATGGAATCTCTTAGGCCAAATCCAGTCAAGATCATTGACGTACATCCGGCGATCCCTAAGATGGTCATGAGCATTCTTGACTTGTAGCGAAACAGGTTTCGCATTGTAACTTTTTGAATAAAACTTAAATGCCGCCATATAACGGTGATTCTTTCTAAGAGAATTCGTTTTCCTGTTTTGGGTGCCTTTGGTCGTAACAATGAAGCGGATGACTGTCTTAAATCAAATCGTAAAACCAGCAACGCGATACCGATGGTGCAAAGCAAGCTGACTCCCACAGCAATCAATGAAAGCCGCAAATACCATGGGGTGTCATACTCCGTGAGATTGTAAAGCGGTCCATAAGCTTGAATGATGATTGCTGGAAAAAAGGAAAAGCCGACTGCTAGACCCAATACAGCACCTGTGATTCCTGCTGCAGAGGAATAAAGCAAAAATTTCTGTCCAATCTCCCAGTTACGATAGCCCAATGCTTTCAATGTACCGATCTCACTACGTTTTTCATCGATCATCCGCGTCATGGTGGTTAGACTGACTAACGCTGCAATCAAAAAGAAGATAACTGGGAAAATCGTCGCTAACGAAGAAACCCGTTCCGCATTGTCTTGGTACTCTGAATAACCAGGGTTCGCATCGCGGTTTGCGACACGATAAACTGCCGGTTTTAGATCCAACAATTCCTGCTCTTTTTCAGCAACTTCTTTTTTGGCATCTTCAAGTTTTTCGCGTTCTTTTGGTGCTCTTTCTTTAAATTCGTCAACCTTTTCTTGAAGGGTTGCTTCGTTTTCTCGATATTCTTGCCAACCAGCAGCTAATAAAGACTGACCCTTGGCTTTTTCAGAAGCTAAGGTCTCACGAGCGTCGCTTAGCTGCGTCTCTCCTTGGGTGATCTGGGTCTGCGCTTGTGCCAATTCTTGGCGCCCAGCTCTGATTTGGCTCCAGCCAGCATTGACTTGCTGTTGTGCCTGCTGAAGTTGCGCTTCTTGGTCATTGATCGTAGACAATTGCCCAAGTAATTGAGCACGTTGTTGCTCACCTTCGGCAATAAGTGGACGCAATGTATCTTCAGCTGCCGTCAGCATAGTAGCAATCATCGTTTCATCGATTTCCTCCAGATCAGGAACCGGACCAAGGACATCTGTCGGCAGGTTCAACTGTGCCAGAGCGGCTGTTATTTGTGCATAGACGGTAGGCAGCTGGGACATTTGCTCCTCTGCAGAAAGTTGACTCACACTTCTGATTTGATCCATGCCTTGGTATGCCAGCGCCAGTTGCTCCTCTACCTGCTGGATACCCCTTTGTAGTTCAGGTCTTTGTGCCAAAACGGGTGCCAACTGAGCTTGGGCTGACTGTACTTGGGCTTCTTGCTGAATCAATGCTTGTTCATTTTGATCTAGCAGGCGTTGATTTTCGATCAATGCCTGTTTCCCCTCAGCTAATTTTTGCGCTTCTACATTCAATTGCTCTTGGGCAGTTTGAATCTCTGTCTGAAAAGCTACTTCTTGTTCCGTCAACTCCTGATGCGCCTGCGCCAATTTCTCTGTTGCGTCGTCAAGTTCCGCTTGCGCTTGCTGCAATGCCTCTTCGCCATCACGGATCTGTTCTTTGGCTTCATCAATCGCTGGTTGCGCTTCATCGATCAACTCTTGCCGACGTCCTTGTGCCCGCGGAGCCAACCGTTCTTCTACTTCATCACTTACTTGATCCCTTTTTGTCTGATATGCTTCTGAATAGCTAGTCACTTGCGATAGCTCATCAAAACGAACTAACAATCTAGCATACGCAGTTTCTTTAAAATCTTCTTCTGGAATTACTGCAAAGTAATCGACTGTCCCATTCCCAACGGTACTATTGCCTCGATGAAAATTCTCAATAAATTCGGGACTATTGACAAAGCCAACGATCGTGTAAGTGTGCGTTGCTAGCTGGTTTTCACCGCTTTTTGGCAGTTCAAAAGTTTCATCTAGTGCAAACCCATCGCTGCTTTGTGCCGCTTGATCCAAAGCAATTTCCCCTGACTTTTGCGGCAATCGACCAGAAGTCACCTGATATTGATTGACTTGTCGCTCCTTCGAAAGGGAAAAGACACGGATCACGGCACGGTGATTTTCGGCATTGATATCGGCGATCTGCTCTGCTTCAACAGACGTGACACCAGGCATTTCTTCAATGATTTCCCGATCGGCAGTCGACAACCCTAAAGTTGACGCAATCGTAAAGTCCGCTAATTTCTGGCGAGCAAAGTAATCTTCAGCAGCTTGTTCCATATTCGGACCTGTTGCACTGATCCCCACAAAAAAAGCGACCCCTAAGAAGATAATGCCTAATATGGACAAAAACCGCCCGGGTGCTTGCCTAATTTCACGTAAACTGGAACGTAATAATGTTTTTTTCATAGGCATTTACCAAGAAATAGAGGCAATTGGAATCGGATGAGTATTTTTTTCCATCTTGCGGACCTTTGCATCATTGATATGGATCACACGATCAGCCATGGGAGCCAATGCGCTGTTATGTGTAATGATCAAAACGGTCGTCCCAGTCTCACGAGCCGTTTTTTCTAGAATTGCTAGAATCTGTTTCCCCGTTTCATAGTCAAGTGCCCCAGTTGGTTCATCACAAAGCAGCAATTTGGGCTTCTTCGCTATAGCACGAGCGATCGTGACTCGCTGCTGCTCGCCACCAGACAATTGCGCTGGAAAGTGATCCAAGCGATCACCAAGCCCAACTTGGGTCAAGATCTCAGCAGCATCAAGTGCCTCTGGCACGATTTGTGCTGAGAGTTCAACGTTTTCTCTGGCTGTCAAATTAGGGACCAAATTATAAAACTGAAAGACAAAACCGACATCTTTGCGGCGATAGGTCGTCAATTGTTTGGCATCAAAGCCAGCAATATCTGTTCCATCAACGATCACTTTGCCACTGTCACATTGATCCATTCCGCCAAGTATGTTCAAAACGGTGGACTTACCAGCGCCACTAGGACCAAGGATCAGTGCGATCTCTCCTTTTTCTACAGAAAACGAAACACCATCATTAGCAGCAATGACCGTGTCGCCCATTGTGTATTTCTTCACTTCTTTCACAACTTCGATATAACTCATTATGTTCCTCCAAGAATTCCAGCGCCGCATGCGCTTTCTCGCTTAATAGTGTATCATACTTATTCCTGCGAAAGAAACAGCAAAAAAGCAGCTCATTTTATCAAATTAAAAAATCTGAGACAAAATGATGCTCATTCTGTCCCAGAATCGATTTTACACTTCCATCTAATTTGATTGACAAAGAACAAAAACCAATTATTGTGCTTGGTCGGCAATTCTTCGCTGGGTTTCTTCCCAAAGTTTTTGCGCTTGCTGCCGCTCATCAAGGATCTCCGTCGGCACTGCCTGACGGTCGACAAAGTAGCGCCCGCTAGTGCCAGCTACCTCGGGGCTTAGTGCCAAATATATCGCTGTATCAGACCCTTCCTCTGGTGTTTTGAAAAAAGGCGTGAGCATTTTGTAGACAGATTGACCAAATCCTGTTTGTCGGCTGACCCCTAAGCTGGTCGCCACAGCTCCCGGATGCAAGGCATTGGCAGTAACGGTCGTATTGCGCAATTGAAAGGCAAGTGCATCCGTAAATAAAATCAGGGCTTTTTTTGAGCGACCATATTCCCGCCAAGGTAAAAAATCCGGTACATCGAAAAAGCGCTGATCCTTTTTCTTTACAAATTTGTAAGCACCAGAAGCAACATTAACGATCCTACCAGCATCCGCACGTTTTATTAGCGGCAATAACTGACGGGTCAGTTCAAAATGCCCCACGTAGTTTACGCCCAGCATTTGTTCAAATCCATCGGCTGTTCGCTCTTTTTTTAAATTGACGATGCCCGCATTATTGATCAGTACATCCACTTTCTCAAAGCGGGCATTGATTTCAGCGGCTGACTTGCGTACGCTAGCCAATGACCCCAAATCACCGATCACTAGATCAATGCTTGGATTGCCTGTCTCTTCCTTCAAACGTTGCTGTGCTGCCTGCCCTCGTTCGGCAGAACGGCAATACAAAATCACATGCATCCCCAATTCTGCCAATTGTTTGGCTGTTGCAAAGCCCATGCCAGCGTTGGCACCCGTAACTAAAATCGTCTTCAATTTGCCACCTTCCCCTTCTAAGAATACCGGTTTCTTTCATCATAACTGAAAATAAAAAAATCTGCTCAAAAAACAGATCAAGAGAAGCTCTCTTCTTGTTTCTTGAAGCAGATTGTTTCATTTTATGCTTGGTAACGGCAAACACCATCTAAATAAGTGGCTGCTAAATTCATTTCTTGATCCAAAACAATGAAGTCAGCTGGACGACCTTGTTTGATCATACCGCAAGCGTGGTCGATCTTGCAGCTGATCGCTGGGATCAAGCTTGCCATCATGACCGCTTCTTGAGGGGTAGCGATTCCCCAGTCTACAACATTTTTCACGGCTTCTTTTAGTTTCAAGATGCTGCCAGCAAGATTGCCTGTTTCCATTCGAGCCGTGCCATCTTTTACCACTACTGGAAATTCACCTAAAATGTAATCACCGTCTGGCATACCGCCAGCCATCATACAGTCGGTGATCAAGGCCACATGGTCGTGACCAGCTTTTTCCATCAAAATCTCAGCTGCTTGAGGATGTACATGGTGGCCATCACAAATCAACTCAGAAAAAACTTCTTTTAATGAAAGTAAGGCACCAACCATTCCAGGTTCACGATGGTTTAATCCGCGCATTCCGTTGAAGGCATGAACAAAGACACTGGCACCAGCTTCTACTGCTGTTTGCGCTTCTTGTAACGTTCCATTACTATGCCCTAGTGCAACCACTACGCCTTCTTCCGTCACTTGCGAAACAAATTCACTCACACCTTCGCGCTCAGGAGCCAAGGCGATTTTTTTGATAATTCCACCAGAAGCTTCTTGCCATTCATGGAAGGTATCAATATCAGGATCACCAAAGTAGATTGGATTTTGCGCCCCTTTATGTTCTTCAGTAAAGAACGGACCTTCAAAGTAGATCCCTTGGATTTTTGCTCCTGTAACTTCGTCTTTGACTTTCCCAACGGTTTCAGCAACATCACGCAACCGTTCTTTGCTGGATGTTAAGGTTGTCGGTAAGAAAGATGTCACACCACAAGACAAAAGACCTTCTGACATGGCTTTGATGCCTTCTGCATCGTTATCCATCACATCATGGTTCATAAACCCGTGGATATGAGTATCCACAAGACCCGGTGCTACCCATTTGCCTGAATAATCTTCTACGTCTGCACCAGCAGGGACTTCTTCGACGATCGCGCCGAATTTTCCCTCCTTGACCTCCAAGTAACCAGGGCCATGAACCGCTGATTTCAGAAAGAATTTGTCTGCGTAAATATATTTATTCATCTTGATCGCTCCTCTATTTCTTTTCTTCCTTAAAAGTACTCTTATTTGTAGCAGAAGTCAAGAAAGGTCTACACCACTTTGTCAGATTGGCGAATATCCATGACGGCACGATACAGTTGAAAACTTTTTTCAGCCGCTTTTTCTTCTTTTAGTCTTTGAAGCAATTGTCCTTTTAGTTCAAACAATTCTTCAAGAAAATACAAGCTATTTTTCTCTCTTGCTAGGGCAATGCCTTCGTTGGTTACTTTTAGCGCGCGACAGTCTTCTTGTTGCTCCTTTAAAAAGACCGCATAGTTGTAATAAATTTTGGTCAGCGCTGTGGACAGTCGCTCCGGCGGCAAGGCATGCATGGCATCGTAGGCTTTTTCTAAATAAAAACGCGCCTCACCCAGTTGCAGCAAATCACTATAGACGCGACCCATGCAGCTCAGGATACGAATTTCCATCACCGAAACATTGGTCTTATCCTGTTGATAGGAATAAGCCAATCCTTTTTTCAGCGCCTCAAGGGCGGCATCATAGTTTTGATCGAGGAAATAATCACAGCTGCCTAGATAGTAGTAATACATTTGCATATCTGAATCCAGATACAAATAATCCTTGATCGCCTTGTCTTCCATTTTTTCCCGCATTTCTTGAAATTGTTTATGGACAAAGTGTGATTCGATCTCGGCAAAGATTTGATTGGTTTTGTTGATCTCTTCCGAATGAAGCATCATTACTTGATCTAAGGTGACGCCTAAGCGTTGGCAGATTTGATACATCACCCAGACATTGGGCAGCTCTTCGTTGTTTTCGATACGACTTAACACGCTTTGCGAACAAATATCTTCCGCTAACATCTTCTGGGTCATCTTTCGTTTCAACCGAATTGAACGGATATTTTGACCAAAAGATTCATCTCTTTTTTTCATAATCGTCCTCCAGGGGGAATTCTAAAAAAATCGAACGTTTCTTGTCAAAAATGCGAATTCGCATTTTTAATTTTCTTTATTTTAGCACATAATGACAAAAAGGAAAGCAATTTCAAGAATGTCTTGTTATTTTTCCACAATTTCAAATGAGGTGTTAAGATGACGATCGACAGTACGATCTTTTTTACATGGGAAGGCAAAAAATACCAAGGGATCATCGAACGGGAATATGAAAATTCGGTCCTCGTTCAAGTGACCGATCCTAGTGCTGAAATGCTGGATAAGTTTACCAATCGGATGATTGTCAGCAAAAAAATTTGTCAACCAGTTACCGAATAAAAACATAAGCACCGCTCCCTCACGATTGCTGAAGGAGCGGTGCTTTTTCATGTACTTACTTCTGGCGATACGCTGCCAAGAATTCTGTCATTTTTTCAGCAGTCGTTTTTAAATCTTCCATATTAGGAAGATAGACGATTCGGAAATGATCGGGCTGTTGCCAATTGAACCCACCGCCGTGCACCAACAAGATATGGTGTTCATGTAAAAAGTCGAGAACAAATTGTTCATCATTGGTAATGTTAAAGCGCTGAATATCAATTTTAGGAAAAATATAAAAGGCTGCTTTCGGTTTCACTGCTGACAATCCAGGAATATCATTGATCGCCTTGTAGATAAACTCTCTTTGTTCATAGATTCGACCACCTGGCAGCAGCAGCTCATCGGAGCTTTGATAGCCGCCTAATGCAGTCTGGACGATTTGTTGCGATAAAACATTGGAACACAGCCGCATCGAAGACAACATATTCAAGCCTTCGATATAGTCTTTGACATTGGACTTATCCCCGCTGAGAACCATCCAGCCAACGCGGAAGCCTGCCACTCGGTGAGACTTAGACAAACCGCCTAGCGTCACAACGAAGCGATCTGGTGCTAGTGTAGCAATCGGTACATGGACATAATCATCCATGACTAAACGGTCATAGATCTCATCGGAGAAAATGATCAAGTCATGCTCACGAGCAACCTCGACGATTTGTTGTAAAACTTCTTTCGGATAAACGGCACCGGTGGGATTATTTGGATTAATAATGACGATGGCCTTCGTCTTGCTGGTTACTTTGGCTTTGATATCCTCGATATCAGGATTCCAATCTGCTTGTTCATCACAAATATAATGGACGGGTTTTCCGCCAGCTAATGAGATCGAAGCAGTCCACAAAGGATAGTCTGGCATCGGCACGAGCACTTCGTCCCCATTGTTACATAACCCTTGCATACACATCGTGATCAGCTCGGAAACACCATTACCTGTGTAAATATCATTGATGGTCACATCAGGAAATTTTTGTAATTGATAATATTGCTCGATCGCTTTACGTGCCGAGAAAATCCCTTTTGAATCAGAATAGCCTTCCGACTCTCGCACATTCATGATTAAATCTCTAACGATTTCATTTGGGGCTTCAAAGCCAAAGGGCGCGGGATTCCCAGTATTTAATTTTAAGATACTGATGCCTTCTTCTTGCATCCGATCAGCTTCTTCTAAAACAGGGCCGCGTACATCATAACTGACCCCTTCAAGTTTTGACGACTTTGAAAATTTCTTCATATTCCATTTCTCCTTTAACCATAGGTCAACGTCAGGTTATTGGTTCTCGTCGTTGATCTCTTTTCAGATTGAACCTATTATAGCAAAAAAATTTTAACTGTGGCGAAAATTTTTCACCTCTGGGTCGAGAGCGCTTGCCCTGCGTTCATCCACTGAATTTGGTTCATTCAGGAATTTTCAGGAAAATACTTCAAGTACAATTCATTTAACGCCAAATGCCCCACCGAAAAATCAGTGATTCCTGCTGCGATAAAACGTTGCGGCAACTGCGGATCGCTGATTTCTACTAGATAGATCCGCCCTTGCAGATCGATAGTCACTGTCGTTAACTCTGGAAAAGCCACCAAGAAATCCGCCGAATCCGTCTTTACATACAACGGTTCATTGACTAACGACTTTCGGCCAAGGTATTCGTGAATGATCTTACCGTCTTTTAAAAACAAGACCCGATCCGCGTAAGAATCTAAATTCGTCAAAATATGCGAAGCGATCACGATTGCTTTCTTTTGCTCCCGCAAGGCTTTCAACACGTTGGAGATCAATTCGACATTTGTCGGATCTAAGCCATTCATCACCTCATCCATCAACATGTATGGCGTATCTGTCACGATCTGCATCGCAAAGCACAGACGTTGCCGCATCCCCAGCGAATAGGTTCCCACTGGGCGTTTGATGTAATCGCTCATTCGCAAACGAGCAATCGTTTCTTCCACCAAGCGTTCCTCTGAACGCCACATTCGCTGATACAGTTTCAAATGCTCGAGTCCGCTTAAATCATTGTACAAATCATTTTGGTCAGGAAAAAATGAAATTTGTTGATGCGCTGCCACTTCTGATTTTTTGGTCACATATACTTGACTGCCGTTTAAAAATACTGCGCCTTCATTCGGCTGGATGAAATTCATCACCACATTCAATAGTGTGGATTTCCCAGTGCCGTTAGGGGCGACTAACCCGACGATCTCCCCGGGAGAAAAAGCAACGGAAAGTTGATCCAATACTTTTCTCGTATACGTGACAGTCACATTTTTCAGTTCTAACATATCGTTCCTCCTATGCCAAATGAAATTTTTTGCGTTGGATCGTCAAAAAGAAACACATTTCGATCAGAAGCCAAACCCCGCCTAATAAAAGTAAGCCTTTCTCAATCGTAAATCCTGCAGAACCAAAGTAAAAGCGTGTCCAGCCTGAAAGGACTTGTCCCACATTTTGATACAGATAGACATACAGCGTTTTATCAAGGTAGGCACTAAACCAGCGCCGTTGGAAAAGAAAGGGCGAAAGCAAACAAAAACCAGCCACAAGCAGATTAATCAGCTCTGAGCGAAACAGGGCACTGAACAGCAAGATGCCACGACAATAAAGAAACTGCAAGAAAAGTGTTGCAAGAAAACATTGACTTAGAAAAAGACCGATGGATTGGGTCTCAAAAGCATTGAAATCTGTGATCGGATAGCGGGCATCAAAGGTCGATGATAAAATCGTGACTGGCAGTTCCAAGGAACCAAAGCCGAATTGAATTCCAGAGCCAAACCAGATAAAGAACATGGTTCCTAGCGTTGCGATTGCAGAACCAACCATCAACGCTGCCGTTTTGCTCCAAAGGATCTCTTCTGTCGATAATGGCAGTGAAAGAAACAGGGATTTATGTCTTCGTTCTTTTGGTAAGCAATCGATCGCCAAAAATAAAGAAACAGCAAGCAACAGAATCGGTAAATATCCAGTAAAACTTCGCTGTAATGCTTGCACCCCCGTTTTTTGCTCCATGACTGCTTGAGAGAGTTTGCTATTGGGCAGCTGGCTAAAAGCCTCCATCAGTTTTGCGGTTGATGCATAGCCGAAGCGCCCGTCATACCCAGCGTAGTAATTTTGAAACGTATAATAATCCGGTGTATAAAAAACATTTCGTTCATCGGTAAACTGTAAGGCCAACTGATACCAATTACTTGTCCCTTGGGCATAAGCTTGCCAGTCTTCATCGGCTAGCGCATCTAACCGTTGTTTTTCTGCTTCATTCCATGGTGTAAACATTTCGACTGCCATGATTGCCGACCAATGGTCAGAAGGATTGGCTGCTTGTTGATCAAGAAAATCTTGTCGCACGGTATAGCGTTGTTGCATTTCTGTTTTATCTACTCGTTCAATCGGGCGAAAGTCTCTTTGCCAAAAACTGTAAACGCCGCTGTAGATCAGCAGCAAGCAAAAAAGGCCAATGGTTTTCTTGCTCTTTAAGAGTTGTCGTAATTCAAATAAAAAATAGTCTTTCATCCTTTGCCTCCTCTCAACAAGCGATTCTGTTTATCTGCAACGAGCATGATGCTTAAACAAAGGAAGATCCACACCAGCGTCAGCAGCCAACTGGCATAGACGCCCCAAGAAGTGCCAGAGCCCAAAGCAAAGGCACCCGAATAAAATTTATCCATAGCAGCTAGATGAACTGGTAATATAGGGATCTTTTGCAGCATCGGAATCAAGCCGAATCCATAAAAAAGCACCAGTAAAAAGAAAGAGACGTATCGATTGGCTGCGACCATGTTCATGACAAAACCTAAGCATTCGATCAAACCAATCAGCAAGGCAAAAGAAACCATACTAGATAAAACGCTCTGCCAAAAAGGTAAGGCTACCCAATCCCCATTGAGATAGACGGCTACTGGATACTGCCAATCCCCGAACTCCCCCAGAAGGCTCATTGAAAGAAACACGCCTAAGAAAAACACGAGCAAGATTCCTAAATTTGTGATCGTTTTGACAAAAACCTTACTGACCATCCGTATCGGGAAAATCTGCGGGTACGAGCGAATCAAAGAGAAGTGTTCTCTTTCTTCTATCAAATTGTCACTGGCAAAAAAAGCCCAAAAGAAGAACCCAAAATTCAGTAAAAGCATTATTGCCAAAGCGACAGCGGTCTGGGTATTGGCAGCCGTGAGGACCGGCTCTTTTTCTTGCTCGGCTAATGCTTGATAGACCGTTTGCTCTTGTTCGATCGTCCACATAGGCGGTAAAAAGGCTTTGTCATCAACTTCAGACGCCCAAATCTGCTTTTTTAGTTCTGCAATTTGAATACTCGTTTGATTAAATCGTTCGTATTCCTCCATAATCAAGTTGGATAACTGCCGTGAGGTCAGTGTATTATTTTCAAGCAAAAGTTGATATACCTCTTGCTGGTCAGGCGAGCCCGACTGATTGGCTTGGTAGCGATCAACAAGCCGTGAGGCCTCCGCTTTTTCGGCGGTAATGGTAGCGGGCAAGTTGACGGGTTCCATCAGTTTCAAATAAACGGAAAAACTGCAGCCTAAACTAAAGGCACCAATGAGTAGGAAGATGAATACTTTCTGCTTAACAGCTTTTGCCAGTTGGTTTTTAAAATAGTTCATTTGCTCTCCTCTCAAAAAAATAATTATTCATTCTTTTAGCATACCTTTTATGGAAAAAAATGCAATCTAAAGTCTGAAAATTCTTTCAAATAGCATTTGGAAAAGTTATTGACAAACCTGCTGAAAATCAGGTAAGATATTTTCTAGACGCGGCGTGACAGAACTACCTTAGCCTGCGTTTCCTTCTATAGTATTTGCGGAAATGACGGAATGGCAGACGTGCAAGATTGAGGGTCTTGTGAGCAATCGCTCGTGTGGGTTCAAATCCCATTTTCCGCATCCTTACAGCTTCCCCATTGTGGGAAGCTGTTTTTTGTTTGCGCAAAAGATCCCCTTGGCGATCCTTTAATGAATTCCCTCGATCGCTTTGCTCTTGAGTACCTACTCTTCAAAAGTTGAGAGTAACCTTCCTTTCCCAAAGATAAAAAATCCAATAAAAATCCTTTTATCATTGCATTTAGTGATATTTTTCATATAAAATGAATAATATAACAGGTATTAATGAAAACCAGTTCAATGTTCCGTTTTTTCTTATTAACGTATCAGAAACAATTGCTTGAATGAACTTGTGATGGAAATCTTTTCAACATTTTTTCCATTCACCTGCCCCCCTCCTTCCCCCAGATGAACCAACCTCTGCCGACCGTTTTCTCAGTTACTTTCGATAGAAAGAAGGAGCCTAATGAAAAAAAGAATACTGATCACCCTATTGTCATTCGTTATTTTGCTTATCGGCTGCACGAAGGCAAATGAAGAACTGTCAGAGACCGTTGCGCTTGGCATCGACGCACGACTGGAATATACAAACCAGTCTGGAACGGGTTGGGCCTATTATCAACCAGCGACCTTAGAATTGCTGATTGCCGGCAGCCAAGCCGAACTGGCTATTTTGGAAGAACTTGATTCTTCCGACGAAGACCTTCAGCAATTGATCAGCCACACGATTGATTTGATGGCAACCGCTGAACGAGCGTTAGTGGAGCGTCGGATCGATGTCCCTGCTTGGTTTGCTGCCCGCATTGGTTATAGCCATGCTCTGGCTGCGATTCATGAACGGAGCCCAATCATTCTCAGTAATCAAGACAACCTCAACAGTCTACTAGAGGTAGCAAACGAAACGATTCCTGAAGCCGATCCGCGGGAAAAGCTGGGGCTTTTGGCAGACGATATCGAGCAGCTTCAGCAGCTCACAGAAGATGCGCTTACTCTTCATCGCACAATCGAACTTGACGATGGACTCACTGCCACTGTTTACCACACAAGCGTAACGAATGTTGACGTCTTCGTTTTTGCGATGCCCGATGAGGAGTACGCATCTGGGTTTACTGTTCTGAATCGGGAAACTGCCGACGAGCAAAAAGCTGCTTTCTATGAAACGATTTTACGAGCGCTCGCCGTAAATATTCCTCGTGAATCATTGATGTTTATGAATCGATTCGATCAATCTTCTGATGAACATCAGCTGGCGGTGATGACCTATGGTTTTGATCATGACATTGATCAAGACATGGTCACTACCGTGTATCAACAGCTTCAAGAAGCAAACGCCAAACAAGAAGCAGCTACGGCTTTGCAGCAAGAGCAAAACAATGACGAACAAACTCAGACCGAGAATGAAGGATCTTCAGGACAAAGACGAGCGATAGCTCGTGCCGAATCCTATACGAACCTCATGGCTTTCTCACGTGCACGATTGATACAACAATTAGAATTTGAAGGGTTTCCCATAATGATGCACAATGGGCAGTTGATCAGCTCACGATTGATTGGAACGAGCAGGCGTTGAAGAAAGCAAATAGTTACCATTCCTTGATGAGTCTTCCTCCTGACAACATTCGCCGGTTATTGACTTTTGAAGACTTTTCAGAAGAACAAATCGACTACGCGATGACAAACATAGGTAACTAAAAGCTAGCGAAGAAAAGGGCATCGCGATGCCCATATGCTGTTGTAGTGACCCCAAAAAGTTAGGTTTTTTGGTCTAACTTTGGGGGTCAGTTGATGTCCCTTATATTGTGGCTATGTTTATACCCAAGAAAGTGCTCTGATGCGTTCATTCGTACAAATTGGCGAGGTTTACTAGAGTCTCACGAGGAGGAGAAAAATGAAAAAACAAGTTTTGTTGCCTTTATTACTAATACTGTCCCTGATTTCAGGATGTGGGACGATAAATTCAGCAAGCCCTGAGGAACTTTCTGAACGCATCGGTGCAGCTTTAGATGCTGGTTGGGAACATACCTATCATGCAGAAAATCTTACTTATGATTTAAGTATTGAAAATCTCGAACTGATGATTCGAGGCAAAGAAGCAGAATTGGCCTTTCTAGACCAGGTCAATAGCAACTCAAAACACAAGGCGGCATTCATTGAAAACACGGAAACAATGATCGCACTCGCTCAAGAAGCGATCGAAGCTCGCTATCTGGATATGCCCAGTTGGGTTGCCGCTCGCAATGGCCGTATCGAAGCCTTACTTGCCATCCATGAAGAGAGCCCGATCATCGTCAGTAGACGAGCAAAATTGCAAGAATTATTCAACGAATACGAAGAGGATTTGGCACTAGTGACCGCTGGAGCAAACAATCCTCTTGCCGATGAAGAAGGAATTAATGAAGATACACGAGAAAAGCTTGGTTTGACACCTGATACACTTGAACACTTACACCAACAAAGCGATGACCAAGAAATCGAGTGGCAGAGTGCGATTGATTTGGCGAACGGTGTGACCATGAATGTCTTTTCAACAAAACATGAGCCAGTGGGGATTCTCACATTTACGAATGCTGGTGAGACCTACCCTTCCGCAATCACTTTGTTTAATGGACAAACGACGGAAATCGTTCCCGAGATAATGACTCCTTACGAAGCCGTTTCCGCTTATTTTTACGAAATTGCCGATGCTGTTTATGAAACGATTCCATACGGTTATCGATTTCTGGTTGAATCACTATGGCTTGAACTGGAAAACGACAATCGTTTTCAATTCAGAACCTACGTGTTTGATAACGAAGTGACCGAGGAAACGATTTTAGCAGGGTTTCATCTCGCCCCGACTGTAGCAGCACGCTATGAGCGCGAAAACAATGCGACAGAACGAGAACTTGAAGCCTTTTTCCTCGTTAGAGCGCAAGGAAATCGTCGCTTTTATTCAAAACAAGAGATGGCAGAACTGTTAGAAACAGAAGGTTTTACTGCGGAGGAAACACAATGGGCACTAGAAACCCTAGATGTAGATTGGTATCGCCATGCTTTAGGACGCGCCAATCAATCCCGTCGGGTGTTAGGGATCCGTCAAAGAAATATGGCTGCTCATCTTGAAGGGAACGGCTTCTCACCTGATGAGATCGAATTTGCGATTGAAAACATGGAAAATTAATATGTAGGGGACGAGACCCCATTTCCCATTTTGTCTTAGCTTAAACAAAAAACCGACCAATCTTCCTGTTTAAGATTGGTCGGTTTCTTTATTTTTTGGTTTTGATTGGTACCATGGCTTTGCGCCGATGCTGCTTCATTATTGCTTGAAGACCATAGACACCAACTCCGATAATTCCTGCAAAAGCCGAAAAAGCAATAAAAATCACAGGAGACGCCCCACTTTCTATTAATTGTTTCCCTTGGACAAAGAAAAATAAGCCCATGCTGATCAATAATGCTAGAAATAGTGATTGTCCCGCCCCGTTTTTTTTCATGCTTGCTCTCCTTTTACTTGATTATAGGTTATTCTCTCATTTCATGAATGAAAAAACCTCCATCTTAAGGCTGATTCTTTCTTTCGATGATCAGATTGATCCCATTCGGATCAGTCAAATGCAAGCGGCTGTCTGTTTCTAACTCATACGAAACGCCACTTGCCTTTAGATGACTTCGTAACGTAGAAAAAGCCAAAGCTGGCAAAACGATCGTAAAGTACGCTAAGCCTAGATCCTGTTCTTCCATAGCTGGAACATTTCTTCCCATCCAAATATTCGATCCGATATGGTGATGGTACGCACCAGCAGCAAAAAACTTTGCTTGGCTACCAAAATCTGAGGTCAAACGCATGCCTAAAACTTCTGTGTAGAATTCTTCTGTTTTTGCCAAGTCCGCCACTTTCAAATGGACATGCCCCACCGTGGTGCCAACTGGAAAGGTCGTTTGAGATCGGTCAGCGGCTCCCAGGACGCCTTGCGCGTCCATTTCGATAGTAACGCCTACGATCTCACCATCTGCTCGAATATCCCATTCACTCATCGGTTTGTCACGATACACTTCGATCCCGTTTCCTTCTGGGTCGGTCAGATATAACGCTTCACTATATCCATGATCGCTGGCACCATCGAGGGGAGCTTTGGCTTCCAAATAATGAATCAGCATATTTCCTAGGTCTTTACGGCTAGGCAAAAGAAACGCCGTATGGAAAAGGCCTGTTTTCCGTGTCAAAGGCAACGGATCACTCACCTTCTCTAGAACTAAAAGCTCTTGCGCTCCCACGCCTAATCGCGCGTGATCTACACTTTGCTCCAATAAAGTCAGGCCGATCACGTCCGAATAAAACTGGCTCATTTTTTCTATGTTTGCTACTTTTAAAACGACTTTGCCAATTGCGGCTGTTGCATCGATTTGATAGGTGGATTGAATCATTGTCATCGCTATTTCCTCTTTTCTAAACAGTTAAATTCACTTGTACCTTTAAGTATAACACTAACTTTTAGTAAGTAAATAAATTTGCTTGCTGAGGAAAGGACTCCGTGATCTCCCGTGATTCCTAGAAACAAAGCAGTTCCTCATCAGTCACAATCAAAGACAACTCGCTCACTTTTTCAGTGCTTCAATCAGTGAAATGGCTGGCTGCATCGCTTCTTCGGTCGTCCCTTCTAACACAACATAACAATATGGCTTGTATTCAGCGGTGATGGCCAATAGTTGTTGATAATCAATCATTCCTTCTCCCAATGGGACTACCTTGATTTTCCCATCGATTACTTGATAATCTTTCAAGTGCAAGCAAACGATGGCATCGCCAAAGCGAGAAAAAGCTTCCCTTGTCAATGCGACTTGCTCTTGATAGTTCTTCGCAGTAATCAGATTGGTTGGATCAAAGATGATCCCTAAATAGTCAGAGGGTACCCGTTCCAGCAATTCTTCGATTCGGTCGATCGATGATAGTGGATGATTCAAGCCTGCTTCAATTCCTAGCATCACTTGATGTCTCTTAGCCACTTGGACCAAACGCTTGATCACCTGAACCAAATCATCGAAAACGACGTCACTAAAATTTTCCTCGGTATACCCCATATTTGGCAAAACCGAACCAGTTTCACTTGCGACCATAGCTGCATCAAAATATTTGGCATGTGCGAGATAGGTCTCGAATCTGGATAAAATCGTTTCCCGTTTTTCCAGATCAGGATGGATCAGATTACAATAACAACTTAATAAAGCGACCTGAACGTGAGATTGACCAAAAACTCGTTTGAAAAAGCGGCCTAAACCAGGGCTTAATTGCTCTGGCTCTGCCCATTGCGGGAAGGATTTATTTAATGCAAATTGAATGTTATGAATGTTTTGGGCGGCAATTTTTTGCGCTAATTCTTCTGGGGATCCATAATTCTTTAAATCATGCCCCCGAACAGTTAGTTGAAACATAGCTTCTCCTTTCTTCACTGCTTTTGAAGCAAAAAGAAGACCAAGCAGCGAATCACTTCAACTGGTCTTGGTCTTCAAATCTTTCAGCAGTAGCGGCTCCTCACTTCATCCATTTCTTCTCAATAGATGATCAGAACCTTTTGTGACCTTTATTGTTGTGAACGATAGTCTTCCGTGAACTCGTCAATGATTTGCTGTCCACCATTTCTTAAGAAGGTTTCGATCGCTGTATCAAACCCATCGATCTCGATTTCCCCAGTCATATATTGGTAGTAAGCGTCTGAGATTCCTTCAATCAAGCTTGACCATGAACGATCATAGGTTTCAGAGGTCAGCGATTGTGCAGGATTGATCACCGCAAACTCTTCATTTTCGCGAATCTTTTCATTGGCTAAGTTGACATATGGGTTGCTTGAAGGGAAAACTGTTACTAATTCTGATGGACGAGACGAAGAAAATGGTTGTACTTCTTGTTGCCACTTCGTATCATCTAAACGGACATAGACACCCTCATCATCAATTTCATAATGAACACCTTCGATCCCTTGCGTCATCAACGTAAACGGCTCTTCGTCCATCAAATCATTGATAAATTTCAAAACAACACGTAAGTCTTCTTCGGTTTCAACATTGTTTTTCGGAATGGCTAACCAGCCGCCCATTCCACCATTGGTATCAGAAAGGATACGACGTTCCACGTTTTCATGGACGATATCATTGATCAAGACCCATTCCATATGCTCTTCATCAGTACCAGCTGCATCATCAATGTAGTTACGTACTTCTTGCAAACCACTCAATACGATCCCACCACGACCTTGAACGATATAGTTCTTCTGATCATTTTTCGCCATTACCGCAAAATCAGAATTCATCCAGCCGTTATCATAGATATTACGGAACCATTCCATTGCTTCTTTGTATTCTGGTTGCATAAAAGATGGCATCACTTCATCATCATCCGTGATCGTAAACCAATTGTCTGCACCAAAGTAACCTGAAAGTGAACGGAACCCAACGTTAAAGGACTCATCACGCTCTACGAAACCAACCGTATCATCCGCACCGTTTCCATCTGGATCATCTTCCGTAAAGGCTTGGGCGACAGCAGCTAATTCTTCTAATGTCGATGGCACGTCCAAGCCTAAATTATCCAACCAATCTTTTCTGACAAGGACGCCATAACGAGCGATCGGTTTTAAAAACGGAACACCATAGATTCGACCATCAATTCGAGAAGACTCTAACCGATCTTCGGAAATTTCTGCCAAATTCGGGAACTCTTCTAAATAGGGTTCCACATCCCAGAACATTCCAGATGCGAGTGAGCTGCGGACGGTTGTGTTATTGATTTCTGTCAGACTAACGATATCTGCTAAAGAATTCGACGCCAATGCTGCATTCAAGCGTTCTGTTTTTGAAGCATCTGGCACCCACGTAAAGTCGATCTCGACCCCTGTGTATTCTTCTAACCTTTGCGTGACATCTCCAGATGGTGGGGAAGCAGTATGTAGCATCGCCATCCACGAAATACTTGATTTCCCTTCGCTTTCTGGTCCTTCAGGTGAACCTCCACCATCGCCGCAGCCTGCTAAAAACAGTCCAGCACATAATAATAAACTTGCAACTTTCAACTTTTTCATTTGTTAACCTTCTTTCTCTATTTTTAGGGAGCCATCATCGAGCGGATCTTTCCCTTGATACGTAAAATATTCAAAATCGGCATAGCTTTTGCCAAAGTGATCTAAATCATGGGCACTGATTCCAATGAAATTCCCCGTAAAACCACCAGACAAGAACTGGATGCTTTGCTTTTTAAAGGGATGCCACGTTTGTGATTGCCGATAGAACCATTGGGCTTCTAGATAAGAACCGACTACTTTCAATCCAATCGGCTCACTTGCAGCAGCGAGGGGCAATTTATCTGGGAACAAGTGAAATTCTCCTTCACAACACCGCAGCAACCGAAGGACCTTGTCTTCTTTTTCATCATAGGTTACGTAGAAAAACAAATAGTTTTCTTCATTTAAGAAAAGCGACAATCCAGCCATCTGATTGAACGATTGGGGGTGGTATTCCATCACTGTTTCAGCTTCAAAACAAAAGTCTTGTTGACGAATCGCCAATAAGTGCTTATGAAAGTTCGATTGCATCGATTCTCCGCCGATCAATCGCAAATACCCTGGTCGCTCACTCAGATTGCACCACTCTTCATTGGGCAGCAATCGTCTACCGTTCCATGCTTTTTGCAACGATCCTTTAAAGTCATCAATAAAAACAGCAGATGATGCCCTTTGCTTCTGAGCGTCGCTAGCGAGCCTGATGGTTTGATCTGGGATCGTATCGTTATTGCTAAGACGCAGCCATCCTTCGTGATCCCAATAGACAGTTTGGAGTGCTGTCTCTCGTCCAAGGATCGCTGCCCCTTCTACTGGCCGAGTCATCAAATAGCTCATGACCCATTCTCCTGATGGCGCAATCGTCAAACTGCCATGACCTGTACATTGAAAAGGGGAATCTTCGCGCTGATAGGCACGCATCATGGGAAAATGCGGATCTACTTCATAAGGTCCAGTGATGGTTTTACTACGACAAACTGTTACCGCATGACCTGCACCCGTTCCTCCTTCTGCCGTCAGTAAGTAATAACACTCATTGTGGTAATAAAGATGCGGTGCTTCAGTCTTCGCCAGCTGGGTTCCAGAAAAAATTGGCACTCTGTCACCGATCAAGCACCCTTGTGCTTCAGAGTATTCTTGGAGCACGATCCCCACCGATTTATTTGGTGTATCCTTACGATAATCCCAAAGCGCATTCAGTAACCAGATACGCCCCTCTTGATCATGAAACAAGGACGGATCAAGCCACTACCATTTAAGTAAATGGGCTCACTCCATGGCCCATGAATGGTAGGAGCCGTGATGAGATAGTTTCGACAGTCTTTGAAGGGGCGTGTCGTGTTGCGAACATTTGTATAGACACAATAGTATTGTCCGTTTGCGTAGCTGATTTGCGGTGCCCAAATGCTGCAATTTGCTGCGTTGCCTAATAAATCCACTTGATTGGTCAGAATATCTGTTTCATGGGACCAATTGACTAGATCTTGAGAACAGTAGACCCGAATTCCTGGCAACCACTCAAAGGAAGAAACCGCTAAATAATAAGTATCCTCGACTTTTAAAATACTCGGATCAGGATGAAACCCTCTTAAAATCGGATTATTGATTATTGCCTTCATGCAACCCCTCCTTGTTTGCTGACTGCGTCCGCTGTTTTTTTCTTGTGTCCGTCATCGCGATGGAGAAAACAAAAACCCGCCGCTAAAAAGAAACAAAAGGCAATCGGAAAAGCGATCATTTGACTACCAATCAATGTCACGACACCAGTCAAAAAATAAATAGCACAAGATTGCTTTCGATAATTACGATAGCGAACAAGCATCGTCGCCACTGAAACCAATATCAGGAGTGCCAACAGCGTGAAGCCAAACCAAGCGCCGAGTGTTTGAAATTGCGCCAATGCTGCTTCTGCCGTCATTTGATTCAGTATAGTGGGAAACGCACGTTGAAAGATCTCTTCGAACTGCTGGACAGTCATTTGATTGATCGCCAAGGAAAAGCCGCCCATAAACACCAGAGCGAGAACCATCCCGATCCAGCCAGACCATTTTGCCTTGCTCATTTTTCTATCACTCCTTCAAGAGTCACCCATTCAGGACGTTGGGGACTTCTTTGGTAACAACACATTCGCTCCGTGAATGTGACCGTTTGGTGGCTTGCTGTTTTTCCCCAATCAGACCATCCGCAAGGGGCGAGCTGTTGATCAAAGCAGCAGGATAAAAAGGTGACTTTGGCGTCATTACGCCAAGGACGGCCTAAGTAATAGGCTTTGTCCCCTGTCACTCGGCACCGATCGAAGGTTAACCCGCTTGCTTGTTTGCTGGTTGAGGCAGCAGTAATGTAGTTCGTTTGTGGTGTATTTTTACAATGCAAGTGACACTCTTCAAAGGTGGCGGAACCACCGCCAAAAATAAAATCGACTGTTCCACTGATTCTGCAATGCAAAAACAAACTCTGTTGTTGGTCAAAGATTGTCTTTCGCCAAGGACTGATCATTGGTTCGCCTTCTTTGGTATATTTTGGCAATGGACCCAGGCACAAGGTATCTTGAAAAGCATCGAGATGACAGCGTTCGAAGCGAATGTCATCCCCTTCGATATAGACGGCAACTGCTTGCCCGACTGCTTGCCCATACCCTGCGTCATTGATGATGGTCAGGTTTTTTACAAAGACTTCTCGGCTATTGATAAAGAGCGTCGCTGTTTGAAACGTTCCTCTTTTTTGCCCTTTTTCATCGGTTTGCTCGGCAGCCAAGTGGTAGCATAAGAACGTGTTAGGTTCCGCGATCAACGTAAGCTGGTTTTTATAAATTTTCACCTGTTCTTGATACACGCCAGAGGCGATCGTGATTTCACAAGGTGCTTTTAAGGCTTCAGCAGCCAGCACGGCTGCTTGGATACTCGTAAAATCACCCTTTTGCGGCTCTTTACTAACCTTTAGCTTGATAGGAGGTGCTGTTTTAGAAATTCGATCCACTGCGCTCTCATCTCCTTGGTTTCTTCATGACCGCCTGGCAAGCAACACGCCTGCCAATTCTCCTTGTAGCCTATTGCTTCATAATGCTGCCCGATCTGCTGATCCAAACGAGCGACGCCGCTTGAGGGGCAGCCACGATCCTCTTTGCCAACCAAACTCAAACGCGGGCGTGGTGCGATCTGTTTTTGGATCGCCACAGTCGTAAAGTCTTTCAACACATTAGGAACATAATAGTAAAACCCATGTTTGCTTAGACAGTCCTCTTCGATCAATGCCTGATAGTCCACTTGTGCTGCCATGTCCACCACCACTGATATCCGTTCATCAAGCGCTGCCAACCACCAGCTCATCAAGCCGCCCATAGAAAGTCCCAATGTGGCGATAGCGGAATGTTTCACTTCTTTGCGGGAAGCAAGATAGGTCAAAAACTGTTGGTTATCATAGATTCGTTGTCCCCATAATGTTTTGCCATGCAACAGAAACCGCTTGTAGCTATCATTCTCACCGTTTTTTCGTTCGCCAAAGCCCCACATGTCGATCACCCCAACGGCGACGCCCAACTTCATAAATGTCGCGAATAGGCTTTCTTTTTGCATATAACACGGACTTTGTCGTAGTTCTTCTTTCCCCATCGTGAAGTCGCCGCCATGAGAATGATTGAACAAAACGAGTGGAACAGGTTGCTGAGAGCTAGGATAAGCAAAGTATGCAGGGACATCCTCTTCTTGATTTAATCGTAGAAGTAAATGTTCCAAGGTATAATTTTGCACTTGCTCTTTTGTTTGCTGAACCACTTGTGGTGCAACTTTCATATCAGGACCTAGCAGCTGTAGTAACTGAGGATCCCTCACAAAAAATCTCCTTGAAATGCCAGAGGCTGACGATTCTCAAATGATTGTGTGACGGTGATTTCCCGACTATTCTCGATATGGAACGCTTCAGTTACGCCTTCCAAATTGATACGATCAAACTGAATATTCCGTCCACAGCCAATATAAAAGCCTTGTTTTGTCATCTCTTCGATACCTGTCATCATTGCAGGCTTTCCTGGAATTGGGTGTTCAGCCATAGAAACAGCAATATCTTGGAAAGTGATATCTGAAATAAATTGTTCAGCCAAGCCATAAACAAACCCAGCGGCCGCATGAACATTCCGAGCCGAGATATTTGCAAAATGGATTCTCCGAAAATGAGGGGTTTCCTCGGTGATCGGGTACGGATTTTTATCCCAAACATACTTTTCTTTGCCTTTCGGTCCACAGAAATAGTAAAGATTTAAAGTGAATGGACAGATAACATTATCCATCACAATGTTATTCACTCGAATATCTTCGATCGTTCCGCCACGTTCCCGACGGGATTTCAACCGAATCCCACGATCAGTATCTTGAAAAATACAGTTACTGATGGTGACATTACGAATATCGCCGCTCATCTCACTACCTAGAACGACTGCCCCATGCCCATGAAGCATATGGCAATTTACGATCGTGATATTCTCACAAGCGACCCGTTCTTTGGTGTCCTCCGTTCCTGATTTGATGGCGATACAATCATCGCCAACATCGATATGACAGTTACTGATGCGGACATTTTTACAAGATTCAGGATCGATCCCATCCGTATTTGGCGAATCCGCTGGATTTTTGATGCGAAGATTATCGATCGTTAGATCTTGGCAAAGAATCGGATTGACGGTCCAACTTGGTGAATCGACAAGACGGATATCTTTCAACGTAATTTGCTGGCAAGAGTCAAAACTGATTAATTTAGGTCGTGGATAAGCAAGTTGTTCACGGTTTTCCCGAAAGGTCTTCCACCATCTTTGCCCTTGTCCATCAAGCATTCCTAATCCTGTGACAGCGATATTTTCCGCATTCTCGGCATATAAACAAGAGGCATAAACTTCCCGTTTGACCCCTTCCCAGCGAGACACGACGACGGGATAGTCTTTGGGATCATCAGAAAATACTAGGGTCGCCCCCAATAGTAGGTGCAGTTCAATATTACTTTTTAAAAAGAGCGCTCCTGTCGGATAGCGTCCTGCGGAAAAAGTGATTCTGCCTCCTCCTTGTTGATGCAATTCATCAATTTTTTCTTGAATCGCTTCTGTCAACAGACCTTCTTTTTCTTGTAAATCAGCTGTAGTCAATTGGATATTCATTTCTTGCTTCCTTCCTCCATTAGTGGTTGCAGCAGTAAACTCGCTTGTAAAAAGGCACCGTATCCTTTGAAATCATTTGTGATAACGGGTTCACTGATATAGTAAACAAACGTACCATCCCGATCATCTGGGCCACCAAGACCAGCAACTTCACAGTTTCTGATCAGATTCAACCAGCCTTCTTTTGTTAAAAAGACAAACTCATCAAGCAATCCTTGATAGGTCTCTTGGGCAAACACTTGCCATTTTTGATCGATGATCCCTGCTTTGACTGCTTTCGCTGTTGCGTAACAAATCATTGAAGAAGCGGATGCTTCTAAATAATTCCCACGCTCACTGCCTTTATCTAAGACTTGATACCACACTTTTTTCTGGGGATCTCTTACTTTAGCAAGAGCTTCTAGACAGGAGACAAACATTTTTTCTAATGGATTCTTCTGCTCTGATTCCCCTAATAGCACCATCGTATCTGCGAGAGCCATCATGAACCATCCCATTGATCGTCCCCAGAAATTTTTTGAACAACCGGTCTCAGGATCTGCCCACGGCTGGACTTTTTGTTCATCCCACGCGTGATACAAAAGACCCGTTTTTGGATCTAGGGTATGAGTAAAGCATAAGGTGAATTGCTTGATTACATCTTCCAATGCTTCTTCTTTCTCAAATGTCAGTGCGTATTCTGTTAGAAATGGGGCCCCCATATATAAGCCATCTAACCACATTTGATAAGGATAGATTTTTTTATGCCAGAACCCGCCTTCGCTTGTTCTTGGCATCTGCTGTAATTGTTGATACAGCGTGTCCAAGGCGATCTTGTATTTTGAAGCACCTGTTTCTTTGTATAGTAAGAATAAACATTTGCCATTATTGATGTAATCGATATTCATCGCATCCATCTGATAGTTTTTGATACAACCGTCTTCGTCAATATAAAAATCCATCGTGTTTTGGATATAGTCGAAATAGCGTTTGTCACCAGTTTGCTCATAGGCTTCTTTCACACCTTGTAAAACGACCCCGATGTCATAGGACCATTTTCCGTGATAAATTTTTTCTTTGCATAAGTAGTCATAGCGCTCAAATAATGTGTTCAAAGCAATTTCCGAATAGTTCTTCATGTACGATACTTCCTTTTATTGTAGTCTCCTCAATTCATAGAGCTATTTGAATGAATCCGTTTTACCGGCTGTATTTCATGAGGGTTCAGCTTGTCTTGCTATTTTCAGGTGTTCTCTAGTAACCGTTTTGTTTGCGGACAAGTAAAAGTCTTTGAGCCGTTTTCTTTAGATAATGACCTCCTCTCCTTTGCTGGCAACGGTTTGCTCCGTAGTCGATGCCGTTTTTGAAACCACCTGATCTGTTTCAATTGGGTGGATATCTTGAAGAATTTTTTTACCAGCAAGGGCAAAAACACCACCAACTAAGCTACTACCCATCAAAAAGAGGCCGATCAAGAAATAACTGCCCAGGACTAAATAGCCAACGATCAAAATCGTCCAACTTATGATCGAATAATGCAGATAGCCTAAACCTAACAACGCACTCCCCCGCAGGATCTCAAACACGGTCACAAAGTTGGTGGCTGCCATGACGGTATACACGTGCATGAATAAAAAGAGAAACGCAATCAAAAAGAGGACATTCGCTACTTGGATAAACCATGGAAATGGCGCAAATATGTTGGTGATCACGATCGCTGCAATGATCAGAAACAACCAACTGATCAGCACCGATTGTCGGAACCGTTCTTTACTATAGTAGAAAAAACTTTTTATCAAAGGTGGTCGTTCATGAAGACGAAGCCAGCGATCATAATATTTCATCATGGCATACGACGCAGGGCCAATGCCAAAGAGGACCCCTCCCAGGAGAGTCACACTGAGCCAAAGAAAGTGAAGTGCGATCAGCGTCAAAAATGCGAGTAATCCTTCGTTGATTTTCGTGATCTTTTCGATCGTCATGTGATCCCTTCTTTCTTAATAAATCCCGTCTTCGCCAATTTTTTTCGCCAAACGATTCGCAAAGATAACGAGGATCAAGCCAACAAGTCCTTTAAACAGCCCAACAGCTGTCGAGTAACTCAATTGACCATTTTGAATCCCGGCGGTATAGACAAAGGTATCAAAGATTTGGGCAACTTCACGGTTCATTGAGTTCATCAACAAGAACATATGCTCAAAGCCCATATCTAAGATCGAACCGATCTTTAAAATCAATAAGGTTACGATCGTTGGACGAATACAAGGCAATGTGATATGCCACATTTTTCGTAGCTTGCCAGCCCCATCCATATCCGCAGCTTCATAAAGCTGTTCATCAACATTGGTAATAGCGGCTAGATAGACGATCGTCCCCCAACCGGCACCTTTCCAAAGATCTTGGAAAATGTACATTGGACGCAACCACGTGCGGCTTGTTAGAAACGGGATACGTTCGCCACCAAGACTTTCGATCATGTTATTGATTACACCACCTTCTGTCGTTAATAAAACATAGAAGATGGAAACAACGATGACCCACGACATAAAATGAGGCAAATAAATGATGGTTTGAATCCCTTTTTTCAAACGGCGATTGTTTACTTCATTTAGCATAAGTGCCAATAATATAGGAAAAGGGAAAGAAATCGTGATATTTAAGAAAAACATGATCAGTGTATTGCGCATCAACATCACGAAGGTATCTTCAGTAAAGAGCCGAATAAAATGAGTGAAGCCAACAAAGGGGCTTCCTAGGATCCCCAAGAATGGTTGGTAGTCTTGAAAAGCGATGACCAAACCGCCCATCGGTATGTAACGGAAAATAAGAAAATATAAAATCCCCGGCAATACCATAATATAGAGGGCACGATTTTTTCTGATTTGCGCCCATTTTTTCTTTTTCAGCCGCAGCCGCTGTTCTTCTTCATTAAGTGGTGAGAAGTAATTATCAACTTTTGTTTCCATACTTGTTCCTCCGAATTTTTTTGATTTGATAGTCCCATGGTAGCGTGAAAAAAAGATAACGTATATAATCATTTTCTCAGCTTTGAAAAGGCATACATTTTTTAGGATTATTTCTCAATCGAATTGGAAAACCCTTGATTTATCAACGTTTATCACTATTGTGAATTTTTTAACATGTAAAAGTGATTATATACGTTGTCCCCGCCTCATGATACGTTGGAAGTACCTATTTAAGTAAAAAAAGATGGAGGTTTTTTCTATGCAACAAACCCTGAAAAAAACGAACCGCCCGAAAAGTGAACGGGTCGTTCAAGGATTTATTATTGGCTTTCTACTACTCTTCACCTTAACGTGTCTCTTACCTTTTCTAAACATTCTCGGAAGCTCCTTTGCTTCTTCTTCTGAGATCGCGACACGAACATTTATCATTATCCCACGTGAATTTAGCTTAAATGCTTACCGGTATATTCTCTCGACACCCACGATTTTTACGAGTATTGGTGTTTCCCTTTTCGTGACCATCGTCGGAACGGTTCTTTCAATGATCTTGACCTCTTTTATGGCCTATGCTCTTTCGAGAAAATATTTGCATGGACGCGGCATCTTCAACTTTATTGTCGTATTTACCATGTTGTTTAGCGGTGGGATGATCCCAAGTTTTATTTTGGTACAAAGCCTCGGCTTGATCGATTCTCTCTGGGCATTGATCTTACCGAGCGCCATCAGTGCATATAATATGATCATTATGAGAAACTTTTTCCAAGGGATTCCTGATAGTTTAGAGGAATCCGCAAAAATGGATGGTTGCTCTGATTGGGGCGTCTTTTTCCGTATCATCTTACCCCTTTCCTTACCATCGATTGCGACGATCTCTTTGTTCTACGCTGTTAGTTATTGGAATACTTATCAATCAGCGATCTTGTACATCAATGATTCAGCGAAATGGCCGATCCAAGTGCTCCTTCGACAAATCGTGATCGTCTCCAGCGGGATGAACGCTGATGCCGCTAGTGTCGATGTTGTCCCCCCAGCACAATCCGTAAAAATGGCCGTGATCGTCGTTGCGACTCTGCCAATGTTGATCGCCTATCCCTTTGTCCAGAAGTATTTCGTGAAAGGTGCAATGGTTGGTTCCGTCAAAGGGTAACCAACAGGCAGCAAAGAAAAAAAGCGCTTTTGATCAACGATCAAAAAGCGCTTTTTTCTTTTAGTCTTTGGATCGCTTGCGATACTCTCCAGGGGTCATCTGTTCTTTCTTTTTGAAAAAGCGGATGAAGTTTTGAGAGTTGGTATATTGAAGGTTGGCTGCGATTTCCTTGATCGTCATATCCGTTTCCCGCAACCATTTTTTGGCGATTTGCAACCGATAGTTTTGTAAGTAATCGGCAAAATTGATGGATAATTCCTTTTTAAACACATTACTTAAGTAATTGGCATTATAATGCAGCTGTTCAGCAATGCTATCTAAGGAGAGATCTTGATCGTATTGTTGGTGTACGATCAAGACCATCTTTTCAGACAAGGAGCGAATTTCTCGATCTGTTTTGGCTTGTGTCGTTTCAACGATAGGTAAAACTAACTCATGATAGATGATTTGCTCAACTTTGAACAAACTAGTTTGGTTGAGCACGGATTGATAAACTTTACGACTATTCTGCAAGCTGGTATGATCCGCTCCTAAGAGTTGCCCTAGCTGAACGATACTGTTGATCAACTTAAACAAGGCACTTTCAATCGTCAACGGATTTTTGTTTTCATGAATGATTTCCCGTACGACTTCCGTGTAACTCGCTTTGATGGTCGCTAGTTCCCCACTACGCATCGCATCCAAAAAGGTGCTTTCTGCTTCTCTAGGGTATTGAACGATCGCATTATTGTCTAATTGTGCTGCAATGTCGTCAAAAAAGATAATGACTTCTTCCCCTAAATTCATTCGATAGTGCAAGGCTTCTTTGGCGTTATCAACCGCTAATTTGGTTTCTACGAGGCGGTCGTAGGATTGTGAGACCCCACAACTTATTTTGATTTTCAAGTAATCTTTTGCCGCTTGATGGATCTTTTGACAATAGGTCAATACTTGTTTTTGGTCAACTGATTCAGGAAGCTTTAAAATCGTTCCTTGGGTTTCTTGACTGGAGATGATTGGTTGAAAACGCAAATTTGCTGGAATGATCTCAGAAACGAGATTCTCGATGGCAAGCAAGAAAATATCAATAGTCGCTGTTTCTCGTCCACACAAATCATCGATTTGAATCAGTAATACGGCAAAGTGTTCTGTTTTGGATACTTCATACCCAAATTGTGACAGTTTTAAGTGAATATCTTCTTCTGAGATACAGCCGCGAAACAAGTTTAATAGAAACAAGGATTCTAATTCGGGCTTTTGATGCTCGACTTTGACGGCGAGATCGTGGTTTTGATGTAAGACCTGGTCGATATCGGAAATCAACTGATTGACTTCTAATTTCTGACCTTGTTTTTTGGGCTTTAAAAGCTCACCGATCCGATTGATGGGTGAGGTAGCCACGATCGCAATGCGATAGGATACTAATAAAAAGAGGATGATCAAAAGACTGCCAATCACGATCAAACCGCTTCTTAATTCACGGATTGCTTGTGAAACGCTAGCAGACGCCAGGCGGATCACATGATACCACTGATTGTAATCCGATTGTGTGACCACATACTTATTGTTTTCTTTGTCAGTGAAGATGCCATCGCCGTGGGCAGCTGCAATCATTGTTTCTTGTAAGGCAGAATCGATCACTTCACCATTATCGAAAAGCAGTTGTCCGTCTGCATGAAAAATATTCAAAAAGGAATCGTCATGATCTGCCACCAACTGCGCAATGGTATGGTCTTGGATTTCAGCGATCCCCAAAGCAGTGGTTTCCTGGCGAAACACAGGCAGCGTCATCACCATTTTTAAATAGCCATCTTCTGGTAACCAATACAAGTAGCGTTGGTTGTCGATCAACGCTTGAAAAGCAGCGAATTCAGTATCATCGATCTGTTTTAAGGAGCCTTCTTCGATTTTCCAATGCTGATTCAAATTCACCAATTGGTAGCTGGCGTTTTCAATCCCCATCACACCAATGTAAGCCAGTTGTGAATTGATCTCTCGCACTTGTCGATAATTCGTCACGGAAAACGGCTGTTCCATCGTATCGGAAAAGCTTTGTGTGCTACTGTATGTAGAAAAGGCATACTCCACCATCTGAATTTTTTGATCCAGATTTTCTTTGACTTGGTTGACCAAATTATGTTGACTTTGCAAAAATGTTTCTTGAATGTTTTGATACGTTCGATGATAAATGACCCCACTAAACCCAATGATTAAAGCGCTACCAATTAGAAAAATCAAAATAAATATTTTATAAAACAAGTTGGACGTTTGATGATAGCTTAAAAAGAATTTCATAGACTCCCTCCCATTACCTGACTATCTTCTTTTATACTAGCACATCCCAGAAAAAGTTCCTATGTTATTTTGAAAAATGTTTCACGTGTGCATCCTTGGTGTATTGACATTCTCGTGGGAACAAGCTATGCTTGAATCAAGCAAAAAGGAAGAAGGTTTTCTATGGTCACGATCAAAGATATCGCCAAAGTCGCTGGTGTTTCACATACAACTGTTTCTCGTGCGCTAAACGATAGCCCATTAATTAAGCCAGAAACAAAAAAGAAGATCGCAGCCATCGCTGAATCTTTACACTATGTGCCCAATGTCAATGCCAAAAGTCTGGTGAATCAAAAATCCTATATCGTTGGTCTTTATTTTTCTCATCTATCCATTGGTACTTCCGATAGCTTTTTAGTCGAAGTGATCAAAGGAATCAGTGATACCCTACCATCCGAATATACTTTGGCGGTTCATGAATTATTGCAATCCGATACATTTGATGAAGAGCCGAATCGCCTCGATGGAGCGATCGTGATGAGTCAAAGTGATCGTGATGACGGCTTTATCGCTGCTCTTTCAAAGAAAAACATTCCTATCGTCGTTTTGAATCGTCAATTGCAGGATGCAACCTTGATGAATGTCACTAGTAATGATGCCCAAGGGGTCTATCAAATGATCACCTATGTGCTTGAACAAGGCTTTCGAAAGATCGCCATGATCGAAGGAATCGCTTCCTTTGGTTCCGCTAGAGAGCGCCGCAAAGGATTTATGAAAGCGATTCAAGAAAAGCAGCTTGTCTGCCCGAAAGAATACTTCGTAGCTGGCGACTACTCGTTGGAAAGCGGTCAGCTGGGTGCCCAGCAACTACTCGCTTTACCTGAACCACCTGAAGTGATTTTTTGCGCCAATGATGACATGGCGATCGGTGCGATCAATGCCTGTCATCAAGCAGGACGAAAGATCCCTGAGGAGATCGGTATCATCGGTTTTGATGATAGTTCTTTTTCTCCCTATACGTATCCCCCATTAACAACGATCCGCAAACCAGTCTATGAAATGAGTCAATTGGCAGCAACCCTGCTGTTGCAAGCATTTGCCAATCAAGTAGTTGAGAAACAACATTTCTTTGATACCTCGTTAATCATTCGTCAATCGTTGTAAGCCTCTTGTTTTCAAGAGCGCTTACGCAAAAAAATGTTAACGTGTGCATAACTATTTTTTAAGGAGGATTCTATGAAAAAAATTACCGAACAACCCCATCAAACCTATCCAGCCCGAGTGATTCAATTCGGGGAAGGCAATTTTATGCGGGGCTTTTTTAACTGGCAGCTGCAGCAAATGAACAAGAACGGTCTTTTTAACGGCAGTGCCGTTGTGGTACAGCCGATTGATCACGGCTTGAAAGAGCTGTTGGCACAACAAGAAAATCTCTACACCGTTATCTTAGAAGGACTTGTCGATGGCGCTTTATCTCAAACATTTGAAGTCGTCTCCACCATTGATCAAGTGCTGAATCCTTATCAGCAATGGGAAGACTATCTTGCTTTAGCCGAAGACGAGCAACTTGAGATTATCGTTTCTAATACGACGGAAGCAGGTATTGCGTTTCACCCAGAGGATACCTTACACGATACCCCTCCCCAAAGTTTTCCCGCAAAACTGACCGCTCTTTTGTATCGTCGTTTTCAATTACGAAAAAAGGGATTTTTGATCATTCCTTGTGAATTGATCGATCGGAATGGGGAAAAACTAAAAGAGATCGTCTTACAATATGCCGCATTATGGTCTTTGGAATCAGACTTCGTCAACTGGTTAGAAAAAGAAAACACCTTCTGCTGCAGCTTAGTCGATCGGATCGTTCCAGGATATCCTCGCGACAAAGTGGCACAATACCAAGAGGTTCTTGGCTATGAGGATGCCGTAATGGTCACTGCGGAACCCTTTATGCTATGGGTGATCGAAGGAAACGGCGTAGCCGAAAAGCTCCCTTTGCAAGAAGCTGGGTTGAATGTGATCGTGACAGAAGATATGACTCCTTACCGTGAACAAAAAGTACATTTATTAAATGGTCCTCATACGGCGATGGTTCCACTCGGTCTTTTAGCGGGTTTAGAAACCGTTGAAGAAGTAATGAACGACCGTGAATTTGCAGCCTTTTTGGATGGTCTTTTTCAGGAAGAGTTGATTCCAATGCTTGATTTGCCTAAAGCACAGCTTGCAGCTTATGCGGACCAAATCAAAGAGCGCTTCAGAAATCCTTATGTGAAGCATCAGCTGCAATCGATCGCTTTAAACAGCGTCTCAAAATTCCGTGCGCGTCTTCAACCAGTCTTAAGTCGTTATGTCCAACAAAACCAGCAGGTACCAAAACGAATCACTGCCGCACTGGCAGGATTGCTGACTTTCTATCTCACACGACCCTTTCAAGATGATGAGCTAGTGACAACCATATTTCAGCAAGTGAAACAATTACCAGCAGAAGAACAGATCGCAGCTCTATTAAAAAATGAGCAACTTTGGCATGCAGACCTGAGCTTTATGACAGAGACAATCAATGAAATGTGCGCATGCCTAAAACAAGACGGACCCCGCCAGTTACTTGCGTCGATTGACACCCCTGAGCCAAGTTTGAAATAAAGGAGAATCTTTATGTCCAGCACATTAACAGAAACACCCGCGCAACTATTGAAATTGCACCCTAAAGACAATGTCGCAGTCGCATTAAAACCACTAGCTGCTAAAACGACCCTTGCATTTGAAGGCAAAACGATCACCCTTTTTGAGGATATTCCACAAGGACACAAAATCGCCCTCAAAGACCTAGCACAATCACAAGACGTGATCAAATATGGCTATCCCATTGGACATCTCTTAGCTGACGTGAAAACTGGCCAATGGTTGCATACCCACAATGTCAAAACCAACCTTTCTGGCACCTTAACATACACCTATGCTCCCGATTTGCATCCCGTCCGTTATCCAAAAAGGGCTGCGACGTTCCAAGGGTACCGTAGGGCAAACGGCAAAGTTGGAATTCGTAATGATTTACTGATCGTGCCAACAGTTGGTTGTATCAATGGCATCGCAGAGATCATTGTTGAAAACTTCAAGAAGAATCATCCGGATCTTGGCACTTTTGATCATATTACGATCCTTAAACATCCCTACGGCTGCTCTCAGTTAGGCCAAGATCATCAAAACACCCGTCAAATTTTAATTGATGCGGTGCATCATCCAAATGCCGGTGGCGTCTTGGTCTTTGGCTTAGGTTGTGAGAACAACACCGTTCCCGAGTTTAAGAAAAACCTGGGTGACTACGATCCAAAGCGCGTCAAATTTATGGTGGCACAGGAAAGCGACGATGAAATTGCGGTCGGCGAAAGCTTATTAGAAGAATTACTGGAAGCAGCAAAAGAGGATCAACGAGAAGCCGTTCCCTTGAGTGAGCTAAAGATCGGGTTAAAATGTGGGGGTTCCGACGGGTTTTCTGGGATCACCGCCAACCCTTTGTTGGGGGCATTTTCTGACTTTTTAGTTTCTCAAGGTGGCAGTACAGTCTTGACGGAAGTACCCGAAATGTTTGGCGCTGAACAAGTCTTGATGGCGCGTGCACAAGATGAAGCCACCTTTGAAAAAATTCTCCATCTAATCAACGACTTTAAAGATTATTTCCTTGCATACGGTGAACCAGTCTATGAAAATCCTTCTCCTGGCAATAAGGCAGGCGGTATCACTACGCTAGAAGATAAGTCATTAGGCTGTACCCAAAAATCTGGGACTTCCGCTGTCGTCGATGTCTTAAAATATGGGGAAAAACTCCGTAAGCCAGGCTTGAGCCTGCTGGAAGGTCCAGGAAACGACCTTGTTGCCGCTTCTGCACTGGCTTCTGCCGATTGCCAACTCGTCTTATTTACCACTGGTCGCGGCACGCCATTTGGTGCCTATGTGCCGACCATGAAAGTTGCCACAAATCAAGAGATTTATCATAAGAAACCCCACTGGATGGATTTCAACGCTGGTCGCTTGTTGGAAGAGCCGATGGAGGTCGTGCTGGAAGATTTTATTCAAGCGATCATCGATACTGCCAGTGGAAAACCGACGCGTAATGAAGCCAACAACGTTCGTGAGATCGCCATCTTTAAAAATGGCGTGACACTATAATCAAAGAAAAGAGGTCCGACATGTTTTTAAATGAAAACTATTTATTGCCAAATGAAATTGCTCAAACACTATACCATGACTATGCCAAAGAGCTGCCGATTATTGATTACCACTGCCACCTAGACCCGAAAGAAATCTATGAGGATCGGCCGTTTAAAACTATCACCGAGGCATGGCTAAGTGGTGATCATTACAAATGGCGATTGATGCGCGCTTGTGGCGTACCCGAAGAAGCGATTACGGGCAATGCCAGTGATTATGAAAAATTTTTGGCATGGTGTCAAACAGTGCCAAAATTGGTGGGAAATCCCCTTTACAGTTGGACCCATTTAGAATTAAAGCGATTTTTTGAGATCGATCTTCCCGTTACTGAAGAAAATGCCGAAACTTTGTGGAGGCTATGCAACGAAAAATTGCAGCAAAAAGACTTTACCCGAAGAGCTTTGATTGCTCGCAGTAACGTCGAGATCGTTTGCACCACAGATGATCCAGTTGATGATCTTCACTATCATCACCAATTAAGCCAAACAGAACAACGTTTTCGGGTCTTGCCGACCTTTCGACCTGACAAAGCGTTACAAATCGACCATCCGAATTTTCTTACCTATGTTACCAAACTCGAAAAGAGTGTCGAAAACGCGATCACTACCTACGATGCTTTCTTGAGAGCCTTGCGGGACCGTGTAACCTATTTTCACCAGCATCACTGCCGCTTGTCTGACCATGCGCTGGATACTTTAGTGTATGCTGCAGACGAACAGTTATCCCTTGAAGCAATTTTTGCCAAAGCATTAGCTGGAGAATCTTTGGAGGAAAACGAAGTCTCGTTCTTCAAAACCAATGTTCTAGTTGAACTGATGAAGCTGTATCACGAACATGGTTGGACGATGCAACTGCATGTCCATGCGTACCGTAACTGCAATCAACGAATGTTTGAGCGCTTGGGACCAGATACGGGCTACGATGGCATCAATGATCAACCACTGACTCAAAGCTTGCAGAAATTATTGAACGCTGCTGATGCGCAGGACCATTTGCCTCAAACGATTCTCTACTCCTTAAATCCCAATGACTATGATGCACTCGTCGCTTTGATGGGGTGCTTCCAGCAAGAAGGCAATAATAAATTGCAGTTAGGATCTGGCTGGTGGTATAACGACACCCGCGCAGGCATGCGTCACCAATTGACGAAATTCGCTGACGGCAGTGTGATCTTTAACTTTGTCGGCATGCTGACGGATTCAAGAAGCTTTTTGTCTTACACCCGTCATGAATATTTCCGACGCGTCTTTTGTGAATGGCTTGCTGAGATCGTTGTACGTGGTGAAGCACCTGCTGATCTTCGTCAGCTAAAACCATTAGTAGAAAATGTCTGTTATCAAAACGCCAACAACTACTTCAAATTTTAGGAGAAAGACAATGGAAAAAATCGTCATCGTCGGTGATTCCACCGCATCGATCAAAGAGCCTAGCGCTCGTCCAGAAACGGGCTGGGGTGAAAAGATCTCACGCTATCTCCCCCAGCATCAAATCGTCAACTTGGCAAAAAATGGGCGTTCCTCCAAAAGCTTCATTGAAGAAGGACGCTTGTTGCAGGCAAAAAAAGAACTATATGCTGGTGATTATCTCTTGATTCAATTTGGACACAACGATCAAAAAACAGATAGTCGTGGTACGACACCTGTAGAATATCAGCATAATTTAGCAACCTTTGTGCAAACGGCACGCCAGCAGCAAGCGACACCGATCCTATTGACCTCGATCACTCGTTTGCATTACGTGGACCAACAGCAACTTGATCCTTTGGCAGTCGGTCCTTACCCAGAAGCAATGCGTGCTTTGGCTACCTCCTTGGATGTGGTCTGTCTGGATCTTTTTGTCGCAACACAACGGTTTTTTTCAGCACTGGAACCACAACAGGCGAAAAACTATTTTCTTCATTTAGAAAAAAACCAGCACCCCAATTATCCAGCCGGCATTACGGATAACACGCATTTGAATGACCAAGGTGCTACAGCCGTCGCCAAATTAGTTGCCAAATGTTTGACAAATGCTCCATTACCGCTTGCACAACAAGTTTTGTTAGATTGAAACTCATTGTTCGTGTTGAATCTTCCCCTAACATAAATACGCTACCTGATTTGAAAAAGAGCTACTCAAGCAAAACGCTGCGAAGAACATTTTCCTTCACAGCGTTTTGCTTTTGATTCTTTTTAAAAGATTTGTTTGCCATTCCTTTGCTTCAACCCATTTATTTTTAAAGCCCTGCATTTCTTGGGTGTTGGACCATAAAAATGGGAACGATTGCAATCGTCCCCATCCTTACTACTGATTGTTTTATTCAGGTTGTTTCCCGATATACGCCAAGATACCGCCGTCTACATATAAGACATGGCCATTGACAAAGTTGGATGCCTCAGAAGCTAAGAAAACAGTTGGTCCTGCTAAATCTTCTGGCTCACCCCAACGGGCAGCAGGTGTTTTCGCTACGATAAATTGATCAAATGGGTGACGAGAACCGTCTGGTTGGATCTCTCGTAATGGTGCGGTTTGCGGTGTTGCAATATAACCAGGTCCGATCCCATTACATTGAATGTTAGCTGAACCAAATTCAGCACAAATGTTTTTCGTCAACATTTTCAAGCCGCCTTTAGCCGCTGCGTAACCAGCCACCGTTTCTCTTCCCAATTCACTCATCATTGAGCAAATGTTAATGATTTTTCCATGTCCTTTTTTGATCATTGACGGTAAGACTGCTTTTGAAACGATAAATGGAGCGTTCAAGTCCACGTCAACGACTTGGCGGAAGTCTTCAGCAGACATCTCCAACATCGGGATTCGTTTGATGATCCCAGCATTATTGACTAAGATATCGATCACGCCAACTTCTTCTTCGATCTGCTTGACCATTTCGTTGACTGCTTTTTCATCCGTTACATCACAGACATAGCCGTGGGCTTCGATCCCTGCTTCACGATAGTTTGCTAATCCTTTATCCACTGATTCTTGATCCAAGTTGTTAAAAACGATCGTTGCTCCTGCTGCTGCTAATGAACGAGCGATCGTAAAACCGATCCCATAGACAGCTCCAGTCACTAATGCGATCTTACCATCTAAACGAAATTGATCCATTGAAAAATCCATAATTAATAAACCCTCTTTCTTTTTATTTTAAGTCGTCCATTGCCACCATATCCATGTCGGTATAGGTGATATTTTCGCCACACATTGCCCAGATAAAGGAGTAGTTACTGGTTCCAACACCCGAATGGATCGACCAGCTTGGAGAAATAACTGCTTGTTCTTCACTAACGACTAAATGCTTCGTTTCATCTGGTTTGCCCATCATATGGAACACTTTTGTGTCTTCGTTGGCAAAATCAAAATACACATATGCTTCCATCCGACGTTCATGGGTATGACTTGGCATCGTATTCCAAGCACTGCCTGGTTCTAAGATCGTGTACCCCATTTGTAATTGACAGCTTTCACAAACATTTGGGTGAATGTATTGATAAATTTTCCGTTCATTTAATGTCAAGCCCTCGCCTGTCTCCATTGGTGTGACTTGATCGATACTGATTTTTACATTTGGGTATTTCTTATGTGCTGGCACGCAAGATAGATAGAATTTCGCTGGATTTGCTGGATCATCTGAGTGGAACAAGACTTGTTTGGTTTCCTTGCCGATATAGTAGCCGTCTTGTTTTTTCATTGGTTCTTTTTGGCCATCGATCGTGATCGCACCAGGTCCTCCAATATTGATGACGCCTAATTCGCGACGTTCTAAGAAGTATTCCACCCCTAATTCGCTGCTTAATTGCACTTCTAACGCTTCTTCTGTCGGTGTCACTCCGCCAAAGATCATCCGATCATTGTGGGTATAGGTCAGCATGATTTGTCCTGGTGTGAAAATTTTCTCTACCAAAAATTCTCTGCGTAATTCCTCGGTACTATAGTGACGAATATCAAGTGGACTATGGGTATAGCGTGTTTCCATGTGTTGCATGTTTTATTCCTCCTATCGGATAATTTTTCCTGAACCTGTTGCAATAAATTCTTGTATCTCATTGGCGCTAAACTGATTACAGTCGCCATGGATCGTATGTTTCAAAGCAGATGCTGCAGTGGCAAAATCAATGATTTCTTGGTCTTGTTTCTTCGTGACAAGACCATGTAGGACACCAGCTGAAAAGGCATCGCCGCCTCCGACGCGATCAACGATGGGATTGATCTCATGGGTAGCAGAAACGACATAATTGCCGTTATGCCATAGGCTTCCTGTCAATTGATTGTGACTTGCTGAGAGCACCTGACGACTAGTTGAATAAAAGAGCTGGATATTTGGATATTTCCGATGCATTTCTTGATAATAGTAGTCATCTTCGACTTCCTCTGTTGGAGCTGATACATCCATAAAGACTTGGGCATCTAACTGTCCTGCCGAGCAATAATCGACATAGGGGAGCACTTCTTGCAAAAAGACGCGTGCTTCAGCGGTCGTCCACAGTTTTCCACGATAATTGATATCGAAACTGATTTTACAACCAGCTGCTTTCGCTTCTTTGATCAACGTCAGTAAAAGCGTCTGCCAAGTCGATGAAAGAGCTGGCGTGATCCCTGAAAGGTGAACAATGTCAATCCCATCAAAAAGGTCAGACTGCCACTCATTTTCTTTCATTTGAGCAAAGCTAGAGCCTGCGCGATCATAAACCACTCGCGCTGCTCGTTCCCCGATACCGGTTTCAATATAGTAAGTACCTAGTCGGGAACCGCCACGAAGCAAGTGGCGACAATCGACGCCATAGCTTCGTAAATGATGAAAAACGGCATCTCCTAAAGCATTCTCAGGCACTTTACTAGCAAAAGAAACGCGATGACCAAAATTTGCTAAGGAGATCGCAACATTGGCTTCTCCACCGCCATAATGGGCAGCAAACATCGAACTATGGGCGATTCGGTCGCCTAACGTTGTCGATAGACGCAACATGATTTCTCCTAGTGTCAGAATGTTTGCCATCTTACTTTCCTCGAATCTCTTTTAATTTTGCCGCATATTGTTTCGCTACTTCTGTTACTTTGTCAAAATCCCCACTTGCTGCTGGCGCTAACAAATTCCCCCCTACACCAACGGCTACGACACCCGCCGCAAACCATTCTTGCATGTTGTCTAAGCTGACACCACCGGTCGGCATAATGTTTAATTGTGGCAATGGCGCTTTGAAGGCCGAGATGATACTTGGTCCATACGCACTACCTGGGAATAGTTTAATAATATCTGCGCCTGCTTTTAAGGCGTCCTTCATTTCTGAAATGGTCATGCAACCAGGCAGATACGGGATTTGATATAAATTACATAATTCAGCTGTTTCTTGATCAAAGGTTGGGCTTACAACATATTGTGCTCCTGCCATGATCGCTAAGCGAGCGGTCACTGCATCAAGAACGGTCCCAGCACCAACGACTACCTCTGGATTATCTTTGAAGGTTGCTACTAATTCAGCGATTACATCCGCCGCTTGAGGCACTGTAAAAGTCAACTCAATGCCAGTGATCCCCCCTGCAACGATCGCTTTACTTGCTTGTAGTGCTTCTTCTTTTGAAGCGCCACGCACAACAGCGATCACGCCGCTTTCTTTTAGTTTCATTAAATTCGCTACTTTTTTCATTGAGACCCTCCATTTATTTCCTATTTGGAAAATGGTATTTATTATAAAGAAACTTACACGTTTATTATACCGTTCTCGTTTTTATTTGCAAGGGCTTTCCACTAAAAAGTTTATAATGCTTGTTCAATTTGTTGTTTTGTCGCAATAATCGCATCGATTAATGTCGTTTTGTATTCTGGGGTCAAGCGGTATTTCGGTAGGCTGATAGAAAACGCCCCAACGATCTCCTGATCCTTTATCAGTGAGGCGCCGATGCAATAGATTTCTTGTTCCATTTCTTCATCATCAAACGCTACTTGGTTTTCTTTTGCCTGTTCCAATTCTTTCTTCAACTTCAACTGATTCGTAATGGTGTTTTCCGTATAAGCGGTTAAAGGCGTTGCTGCCAAATATTCTTCCACTTGAGGGGCATCAAACTCCGCTAAAACGGCTTTCCCCATGGCAGAGCTATACAACGGTCTTGTGATCCCTACTTTTGAAGACATGCGGATCGTTTGATTGTGGGGCTCCAATTTATTGACATAAAGAATCTCATTGGCAGTCAAGACCCCTAAGTGGATCGTTTCATCCGCCGTTTTCTGCAATGCTTCCAAGTAAGGCAAGCTGATTTCCACTAAATCAAGCTCTTGAATGTTTTGATTGGCATACTTGATCAGCTTAGACCCTAAGCGATAATTCTTCTCTTTGTCCCGTTTGACATAGCCGATCATTTGCAGCGTTTCTAATATTTTCAAAGCTGTGGATGGGGTCAGTTTCGTTGCTTCTGAAATTTCTTGCAATGGTTTACTTGGCGCTTCTGCGAGATAATCTAAAATGGTTGCTGCTTTTAGTAGTACGGTTCCATATGGTTTTTGCGTCATCATTTCTCCACCTTTATTTTCTATATAAGAAATTATAATATCTTTTTAGGAAATGCACAATCTTTTTTCCTATATATCAGCATGACGCGATTCCCATTTTACTTTCTGTCGTTATTCATTGTATGATGAAGACAAGACAAAGGAGTGCCGAACAATGGACCTAAATGTATTGATCAAAGGAAAAAAATTGACTGACAATGAGCTGCAAATCCTTGATTATTTGCTTGCAAATACCGCTGCGATCGATGGACTGCCCTTAAGAGAAATCGCTAAAGCGATCTACACTTCCCCCGCAACCATCGTGCGGCTTGCGCAAAAATTAGGTTTTTCTGGCTATCTAGAGCTACTTTACTTCTTAAAGAATCGCTTGAAAAATCAGACGATCACTGAAGCCGCCATCGATTACCAAATTGACGCTGCCAGTATTGCAGATACGATCGACGCAATCAAAGAAATCTATGGACGAAACAAGGACAAGTTTATTACGATTTATGCAACAGGTTTTTCTGGGATCGTGGCAGAATACCTCCACAAAAAAATGCTTGTCAACGGCATCAAAACCTTATTAGTCAGTGCTTCTGACTCAGGTGGGATCATTAGTAACAACATCGAGAACATCAGTATGCTGATCACCATTTCTAAATCTGGCGAAACACAAAAAGTGCTGGAAAAGATGGCATTAGCCAATGAACATCACATACCAACTGTTTTGTTTTGCGGGAACGGTGATCATCGCGCCAATCAACTAGCGACCTTTTCCTTTGAAGTGACCGATGAACGTCCCTACGACACCCAAAACATCCAGTACACTAGCTTCTTTGGTAAACTGCTCTTATTGATGGAATATATCGTCGACGCTTTTACCCATGTTGAAAAAGAAAACCAGCAACCCTAGTGGATTGCTGGTTTTTGCTTATGCTTGAAAATAGGTTTTTGCCAATTCTTGATAGAGCGCTTGGTTCTGCAGATCAGGAACAAATTTTTCATCTGGCTGATCTTGGCGCACAACAGAGCTTTTGTATAAATCATACAAGCCGAATATCGGTTCGTTTTCATCGGAAAGATAACAGGTCAGCCCCAACACATCCGCGGTCATTTGACCTAAAAGTTTTGTTTGAAAGAAACCACCACTTACAGTGACTGCCCCTTCCAACTGCGCCATTTGCTTTAATAAATCGATGTTCATCAGCATGCCTTCGATGACTGCCCGCAACATGTCTGAGCGATTGTGTTTCAGGGTCAAGCCAGAAAAGCCGCCTGTGATCTCATTTGTCCAAAAAGGTGCCCGCTCCCCGTTTAAATAGGGAAAAAAACGTAAGCCGTTACTGCCGATCGGCGACTCCTCCATGACTTGAGGCAGATAATGATAAAATGCATCAGGATCTTCTGATAAGGTATCTTTTGCCCAAGCAAGGACACAGCCACCATTGTTTGAAGGTGCCCCTACGACATAGAGGTCATCTTGCAGATAGTAGCAAAAATTTTGTTTTTGGCGATCAAAGACGGTGGTCTCACTTACTTTACGAACCGCCGCACTGGTTCCGATCGTCAAGCTGTTGCGGATCCCTGTAGAAATATAGCCAGCATATGCTGCTAAACACCCATCGCTAGCCCCACACATCACTTCTACCTCAGGCTTCAAGCCACACCGCTGCGCCATCTCCTCGGTAATCAAAAAACGATCAGTGGGTGCACATAAAGGCGCTAACTGGGCTTTTGAAAGGGATAAATAATTGAGAATCTTTTGACTCCATTGCTTTTCGTTCAAAGAAAAAAGACCGGTCGCTGATGCGGTACTATAATCGATCCGTGCTTGTCCGGTAAACAACGCCATTGCTAGTTCTTTTAAGCCAAACCATTTCGTCTCTTTAGAATATGAACCATTTGTTTGAAAATAAGCCAGTTTCGCAAAGGGAGACATCGCATGGATCGGGGTCCCTGTCTCTTCATAAAACGTTCCCGCCAGATCCGTTTGACGAAAGGCCGTCATCGTTTGACTCGCTTGATTGTCTGACCAAATGTAAATCTCTTCTGCTGTCTCACCAGCCACTGGCATCAAACTGTGCATGGCGGTACTGAACCCGATCACTGTGATTGCCGCTTTAAATTGAGCGGGAATCGTTGTGACACCACTGATCAATTGGCTACTGATCTGGGTCGCTGATTGGGTCTGTTTTAACCCGTGGCTATGGGTTTTGATTGGTAATGACTGTGAGTAAATGATTTTCCGATCTTCAATGACCCCAAATTTTATGGCTGTCGTGCCGATATCAATCCCTAAAAACATCGCATTGCTCCCTCTCATCTGATTCAATTAGCTTTATTCTACCATAGTTAGTGGCATATTCTAGTATACCTGTCTGATCGTTTTTTTGATAAGACGTTTCGTGGTGATTTTCTTCAGAGAATTATCCTTCCACAACAAAAATCAAAAAAGAGAAAGATTCTTGGAGAATCTTCCTCTTTCAGTTATCCAATCAGCAAATGTTTCGCAAATGTGAAACAAATCAAGACAATCCTGGCCAGTAATCACCATTTTCCGAAACCAAATCATCGAGCAACTCTTTGGCTACTTTTGCGCTAGGAATCGTTTTGGAAAGGCTTAACGCTTGCCACATTTTTTGATAGCTCTTTTCCACATATGCTTCGACCACTAATTTTTCCACAGTCACCTGTTGGAACATGAGCGCTTGTTGGAAGGCAGGAATTTTTCCTTGAGCGAGAGCTTCTGGTCCATCAGAACCGACGATACATGGCACTTCCACCATGGCATCATCTGGGAAGTTCGCAATCGCGCCGTTGTTTTCCACAATCATGACCATTCGCTCATGCGTGTTAAAAGCGATGGCGCGTGCCAAATCAACGATAAAGGTTGCATGGGCATCAATCTCAAAGGCGATCCCTTCAGCAGAGCCTTGGGCAGTGATCTTTTTGGCATGATCGAACACTCGTTTTTCCCGTCCTTCCATCACTTCATTGGAACGCGTATACTCTGGATGTTCTTTCATGTGTTCGTAGACGTAATCTGGGTATAAATAATACTTCAAGTACGTATTTGGCAGATATTCTGGTGTGAGCGCCAAGAGGTCTTTGGCTTTTTTGTGGGTGTCTTGCCAACTTGGGTCAGTATGTTGGGTATCCACTTCGATCTGCGTCAAATAGCCGTGTTCTGCAACGTAGTCACGAATGGTTTGAATGTACTCCGTGCCTTCTTTGTCTTTGACGCTGGTCCACCAGCCAAAATGATTCAAGCCAAAGTAGCGAACTTCTAGTTCCTCTGGCTGTTTGCCAATGATTTGCGACATGCGACGCAACGTGCCCACGGGCATGTCACAGATATTCAGAACCTTTGATTTCGGACGCAAGACCCGACACGCTTCAGCTACGATTGCAGCTGGATTGGAATAATTCAGCATCCAACAATCGGGGGAATATTTTTCCATGTAATCAATGATCTCCAGCATACCAGTAATGCTGCGCATCCCATAAGCGATCCCTCCTGGTCCACAGGTTTCTTGGCCAAAGACGCCATGGCGCAAAGGGACTTTTTCATCTTTTTCCCGCATGTCATACTTTCCTACTCGGATATGCGCCATACAGAAATCGACATCGCTGAAGGCTTCCTCAGGATCCGTCGTAAATGAAAATTCGATTTGCGGTGCTTGTTCTTTTAATAAAATCGCTAGGGCTTCGCCGAGGATCGCTTGGCGTGCCTCATCATTGTCGTATAGTTTCAGCTTTCTTAAAGGAAAGCGTTCTTGATTGTCAAGCAGCATCATAACGATTCCCGGGGTAAAAGTACTGCCGCCCCCTGCGATCACTACTGAAAAATTTTTCATCATTCAATCTCTCCTTCTCTTCCAAGATAATTTTCTAACTCTTCCCGCACTTTCGGCACGGTCAACCCGTAAACGACATGGACATTTTCACCATTTTTGATCACGCCTTTGGCTTGTGTTTCGTCTTTTAGCAGCGCTTCATCCACGAGTTCAGGATCCTTTAGTTTTAAACGTAAGCGGGTATAGCAGTTGTCGATGGTTTTGATATTGTCATCGCCACCTAGCGCTTTGGTGATGATTGCTGAGATACTTGTTTCACTAGTTGGACTAGGGGCGGCTTGATCACTCGCCATGACCCCGACACCTGCTCCAGCAAGTTGTTTTTCTTTGTACTCTTTCTTCGAGTACAGTTTGGTCTCTGCCCCTTCTTCTTCACGCCCGACCGTTTTCAAATTCAGTTTCGTGATCAAAAAGCGGAACAAGAAGTAATAAAGAAAGAAGAAGACGACTCCGACGATCAAGTACACTGGCCAGCGAGTTTTCTCGATCCCTAAGGGCAAGTTGTACAAAAGAAAGTCGATGAAGCCATTCGGTCCGATGGCGCGAGAACCAAAGAGATTTAACGCCACCATGCTCAAGCCGCTAAGGGCAGAATGAATGACGAACAAAACAGGTGCCACGAACATAAAAGAAAATTCGATCGGTTCAGTCACACCTGCGATAAAGGAAGTCACAACTGCGGGAATCAAAATGGCTTTGACTTTGACTTTATTTTCTGGTTTTGCCGTTTGATACATCGCCAAACAGGCACCAATCAGTCCAAACATTTTTGAGATCCCACGAGCGTCCCAAATGACACTTTGCGATAATACGCGGACTGCTGGGTCAGCAATTTCCGCAAAATAAATATTCCGTGCCCCTTCAAAGACTTGGCCACCGACTTCTGCGACACCGCCTAATGAAGTATACAAAAACGGCGTGTAGATCAAGTGATGCAAGCCAGTTGGAATCAATAAGCGTTCTAGCGTACCATACAAGAAGATACCAAAGTTGCCCGTTTGTTGAATGATGCCGCCTAAACCGTCGATGCCAGTTTGTATTACTGGCCATATAAACGTGGAAACGATGGCTAATAACACGACGACCGGAATCAAGACAATAAAGACGAAGCGCGCGCCGCCATAAACTTGAAAGGCGTTGTTAAAGGTCGTATCGATAAAACGATTATGGATCAATGCTACGACGATCCCTAAAATGATACCCAGAAAGACCCCCATATCCAACACTTGGATTCCTAAAACGATCGCTTGTCCTGAACCTTGAAGGGCATCGGCTGGAACCAACATCCCTCGAAGCTCCATGAATTTGTTCATGGCATTTAAGAAGACGAAATATCCCAACAACGCGGTAAATCCCGCTTCAGCCTTTTTCTTATTGGCTAGCCCTAGAGCGATCCCAACACAAAAAATAATGCCTAAATTGGTTAAAATCGGTAATAAGGAAGCGGATAAGATACTACCAAAATCGGTGGTTATCGGATTATCCAAAAAAGGAAACTGCTCAAGCAAGCGGACATTTGTAAACACATTCCCAACGGCAATCAATATCCCTGCGATCGGCAAAATCAAAACGGGCACAAACATTGCCTTGGAGAATTTCTGCATCGCATCCATCACTTTTTCTTTCATTGAGGAAACTCCTTTGTAGTTGATTTGTAGGTTCATTATAGGAAACATTTGTTACTAATAGAATAGCAAACGTTTTCAATTCAATGCGTTTCAAAGATTGGAACGTGTTTCATCCATGACAAAGTACATAAAAAAATGCAATATCACGGTTGATCAATCCCTCCCTGAAAAAATGACGTGTATTATCTTGTGGCTAAGGGGCGATAAAAGACAAGGAAGAATATAATCTTTTACTTATCCAAGAAAAACCAATAGCTAATAGTACCTCTAGTCCTTTGAGCAAAAAAGAAGCTGCAATTCGCTGCAGCTTCTTTTTGTTTATTGTTAAGGAACAAATGATAGTTCCCAAAGAATGGTTGCTGAATATCTCGTGGCTTGAGGAGTCGCACTAATTGGCACCTCAAGTTTGACACTTTGATCCATTGTGTCTCGATCGCCAAAGCGCTGGACCCAAGTGCCTCTGCCTTGATTGGCACCTGCTTGTGCGATTATCTCCGCATTTCCAACAGTCAGTGCTGCTTGCTTTTTATGAGTAGGTGGATCAGACACGTTTTCTCGACTCGTTACTACATCGATATTATCTAATAAAATTCTAGCACCAGTCAGTTGATGCCCTTCATCACTTTCAAAAGGCTCTCGTAAGGTTGCACGGAGAGTCCAACCGGAATTTTCCCGCCTCCGATCTGAAACCTGCACATAATTAGGGCATAGATTATCATTTGGATCAGCCGGCTGAAGCAGTTTCTGCGGCAGGGCATCGTAGGTCGTCGTTTCTGACCGAATGCCAACTGTCCCAAACTGGAATTGGGAAACAAAATCCAAGCTGACAAACCCTTGTTCTTCATCAATCTCAGGCGGATTCTCAGGGTTTACCTGCGTATCCGGGTCAAGAGGATCTACTGGTTGCGGAGTACTTTCTAAACCATAAACCAGCCAGTATTCTTGTTCAGCTCGGGTGACTCTTGTTTCCAGCGGCTGACCGTCCCGCTCGTAAAGATATTGATAATAAGGAATCTCCACAGGCAGGATATCAACCGATTCATTTACGAATTCTCCTTGATAGGTTGGTTCCCTCAATGCTACCCCTTCTTCATCTATGTGATTGATCTTGATGTTCGATGGCACGCGATCAAATAAAAAAGTCACCTCCTGATGGAAAGGCTGCGGCATAATATCAAATGTACCTGGGTCAAAGTGTTCTGTGTCAAACTCAACCCCGTAATAGTCATACCCTAACTGATAGGGTTCATCGCTCTCTCGGTTCTTGGGGTCAAGGGTATGAAGGAAACGTAATGGTAGTTCTAATGTTTCAGTTGGTAGAATATCCTCCCCTGTCTCTCGATCTCGATAATTCACATGGACGGTTCCGGTACCAATGTAATAATTCATCTCTTCAAAATAAAAGGTATGGCGATCACTTCTCGCACCAGTACTACCGGATATAATAAATGCCATTGCAGAAATATCTGATGGCTGCCAATCACTGATGTCACGTTCCCAAATCATATCTCTATAAGTAACTTTAAACCAGCGACCTTCATTATTTGGCTGATATTCAATTAGGATCGGGTCATCTGCTCCATTTCTAGCACCCGTAGTTGCTGCTGGAGCATCACCTTCCATATATGTTTCCAGTAATAATGGTGTCCTATGATAGATAAAGCCAGCAAAGGGCGCTCCATTGACAGCTATAGGGTCTCTTTCAACGATAAACCTATTCTGGTCAAAAAAACCTCGAGTAGCATTATAGTTATTGTCTAGTTTAAAAGCAAAAGCATCCCTCAAACCTCCGATTCCAAACGCATTGCCCTCATAACCTATTCTATTGGTCTCAGAATTGTGAAAGCCAAATGCCATACCGTCAGCACCAAGTGGTTTAGACCCAATATTGGCTTTACCTTTAAGCGTAAATGGCTGATCCAGACTAATTCTGTCTTTTAAGGTAACATAACCGACTGACCCAGATATATCTTCTGTTAGTACTAATAGCCCTGTTTCATCATTGTAAGTAGCAGTGCCTTGGACATCAAAGTGTTCTCTAAAATTGCTTTTGTTAATTGTCACTTCGACCATCTGTCCACTTCTATCATCTACTTCTGGCTCTCTCGCTTCCGCATCCGCAGCCTGATCTGCTTCCGCAGAGTCATTCTCTTCTTCCGTCGAATCAGTGTCTTCGGCATCCGTATGATCTAAGATCAGCAGGCGCTGCGTAGCAGTCTCGGCAACGATGATCTCATATTCTCCGATCGTATCCACAAGAATCGGTAAGACAAAAGTCGTTTGTGGGGTCTCGCTGTTCAGCTGCCACACACCTTCGTGGTCTGTTGCTACCACCGTTAGTTCATCGTTCAAAGCTTCCTGATCAATGCTTACTTCCTGAGGCAACGCGATGTCCACCGTTTCGAGGGCAACTTCTGAGTAGAAAATAAAATCTATTATGTGCTCGACCTCGCCTTGGATCAATTCCTCCGCAAAGGAGATTTTTCCACTCACTTCATCGTCGGCCTTCTCCTCGTGTTCTTCCTCTGGTGTCCACGAAAAAATCGTCTCGGCATTCATGATTGTTAATGTTGTAATCAGTGGGAGTAAGGCAAGTAGAACCAGCAACCACTTATTTTTTTTGCGAAAAAATGAGTTCATCGCATTCACTCCTAAATGTCATTTCTCTTATTTTTCCCATGGGATCTAGCCCCACTTAGGGAATGTTGATTTCCCTTTTTTGATAAGTTGTTTTACTACGTATATGTTAAGTGCGGTGATCAGCAAGAGACTTCCAAGAATCATCCAATCCAACCGTTGAATGAAGTTTGTCTGGGGCAGCTGCCCGCCGGGTTTACCCGTGTCTTGCGGTGGACGCGGAACAGGACCGGTTGGCGGAGATGGTTCTGGTTGATCCACAGGCTCATAAATCCCGGTAAACATCACTGTCCCTTCCGTTTCCGTTGAACGTCTCTCATCGCCAAAACTCGTTCTTGTATACCCGAAAGCGAACAATAAGACCAAACATACTTTCAAAGCCCTTCCTCTAATTGACGCACCGTTAATATCCATTCTCCCTCCTCCTTGTGAGTTGTTCATTTCGAAAACCATCGTTTTTGAGACGTGTTATTTTATTATGGCCAATCTCTTTACAAAAGCCTAAATAGTACTGTTTAAATGGGATTCATTCTATTTTGATCGTAGTCGTATTTGATATCTCAAAAACGATGGTTTTCAAACATGTCATACTAATTATATCGATGTTCTACTTAGAATAAAATTCACGATATTCCTCGATCGATGAATATCCTGCATGGAGTTTAAAAAAACATACGTTTCATTCTTATGTTATTGTTGCAATTACTTTAGAAACTTGCCATCACCCTTTTATACAACAAAAAGCTCAATGATCTTAGATTACGTTGTTCTTGTAATCCTCGACACCTTGAATCGATGCTTCATGTCAGGCGTCCCTCTCATTTTATTTAAACAAGACTGAACCGTAATTAGCTTGTTAAAATGCAAAAAAACTGGTCCAAAAGTCATCAAGAGAAAAGCATCTTGATCCATTGAACCAGTTTGTTTTTTCATTTATTAAAGGAGAAACGTTTCTCATTCCCCTGCGGATAAAGAAAACTGACGAACCGTCTCCGACAACGCTTCCACTAAGAAAAGACAAGGAATTTGCGTCGTCAAATCTTCATACTTGTTGATGCGTTTTACATCAACTGAATAGTCCAAGACATAATCGGACATTCGTCCCAGAGTGCTATTGGCATCACTGGTGATCGCTACCGTGGTGAAGTCTGGATTGTTACGAAACCCATTGACGACTTCAATGATCTCGGTAGTCATTCCCGTGATGGACAAGACGACGATCATATTATCCGAAGTATGCTTCAACTTAGCAAAAATGGGGTACGTATTATCCACTAATGCATAGCTATTAAACCCAATCGTAGCAAAACGGCGGGCAGCGTATTCACACATGGAACCAGAGGCACCGATGCCATAAAAAATGATGTTGTCGCATTCCAACATTCTTTCTGCGATCCGACGAATCTTTCCTTCAATATCTCGCGGAAAATGTTCAGCATTCAGGACATTCATGCTGCTATAAAAACTAACGGCATCTAATTCAGGGACTTTAAACTGGGTACGAAACTCCGTAAAGCTTTCGTACCCTAATTTACGGATAAAGCGCATGACCGAAGAAGCTGAAGTGTGGGATTCAAGCGCGATCTCCCGGACACGCATGTAAGGAATTTTATCACTTTGGCTGGACATGTAATGATAGATTGCACGATCGGTCTCTGATAACTCATTGAAATCGATTTTTCCAAAAAAAGACATGTTAAACGCTCCTATTATTTTGTTCTCCTATCAATGTACCATAAGCCGGCAGAAACATCACAACTGTTTGACAAGGAACAATTCCATCGGCTGTTCAAATCCAGGACTTGTCAAAAGTAACCCACCGGCATCTTGGTAACCGAGTTTGCGATAGAAATGCTGTGCCTGCTCGTCGACTTGTGTGGAAGTCAAGCAAAGAGCGTGGCCAGCTGCTTTTTGCTGTTGTTCCCAATAAGTAACCAACCGTTTCCCGAGTCCCTTGCCTTGATGCGCTTCTGCAATCACTAACATGGTACAAAAAGGAATCGTGTCCCAGAAAAAATTGTAGCGTAGCAACCCTACTGGCTGGTCGTCTGCAACTACAACATAAGCAGTTTTTTCCATTATCTTTTTGGCGAAGACTTCCGTTGGTAAGTGAGTATCCAAAGAAAACCAAAATGCTTGATCTGCAGCTACTGCCGGTCGAATCGTAATCACTGATGTTTCCTCCCTTCATGCTGTCTTTTTTGTCTTATCTTAGAAAAATGATCTGTTTTAGTCACTTTCCGTCTTTTCGTATTCAGAAAGCAATGCTAAAAAGGCGTCGCCATACTTATCCAACTTATTTTGGCCAACTCCTTTGATCTGTAAAAACTCGATCGGTGTTTTTGGCTGGACTTCTGCCAGCTCTCGCAGTGTTTTATCAGAAAAAACCACATACGGCGGCAAATTTTGTTCTTGTGCAAGATTCAATCGTAAGGTGCGCAGTTGATCGAATAGCTCATCATCCACCACTAACTGTTTGACTTTGGTTTGTTTTCTATAAACTTTTGCTTTTCCAAGCAACACATCAATCCCCGCATTGGTCACACTTAACAACGGGTATTGCCCTTCAGACGGCAAAAGATACCCTGATGCTGTTAAATAATCGATCAGCTGATTGACTTCCTTTTGGGACCAATCTTTCATTAATCCATAAGTTGGTAACTTTTCAAAGCCCCACTGTTTGACTTTTTGATCGCCTGAGCCAGTTAGCACTTTCCCCACCAAGGCTTTCCCAAAGCGTTCGCCCATTCGTTTCACACATGACAACACTTTTTGTGTATCCACTGTGATATCCACTTGTTCTCTTTCATCAAGACAATTGCTGCAACGACCGCAATCGGGACCATCTTCTCCGAAATAACGCAAAATATAGCGCTGCAAACACAGTTGGGTATGTCCGTATTGGCTCATCTCCCGCAACTTCAAGTATTCGTTTTGGCGATAAAGAATGTCTGATTCGGATTGATCGATAAAGAATTGCTGGATCTGCATGTCTTGCGGCGCATAAAGCAAGATCGCATCACTAGGTTCCCCATCTCGTCCAGCACGTCCTGCTTCTTGATAATAAGACTCCAAATTACCTGGTATCTGGGCATGGATCACGAAGCGGACGTTGCTTTTGTTGATTCCCATTCCGAATGCATTGGTGGCTACCATCACTTGTAGGCGGTCATAGAGAAATTCTTCTTGGAAAAAGGAGCGCTCTTCTTCTGAAAGCCCGCCATGGTAATACCCGACTGACACGTGTTCATGCTTCAACAGGTGATAGATTCGTTCCACTTCTTTGCGGGTGCTGGCGTAAATAATACCTGATTGTCCTTGGTTCATTTTCAAATACGTCGTTATGTAGGTATCTTTTTGATCCTTGACGACTTGAAAAGCCAAATTTTCCCGCGCAAAGCCGGTCTTGACTTGATTTTCAGCTGGAATCGAAAGTAAATTTTCGATATCTTCGGCAACTTTGGGCGTAGCTGTTGCGGTAAGGGCTACGATCGTTGGCTTTTGTTCCCAATTGTCGATCGTTTCGGCGAGCCGCAGATAGCTCGGGCGAAAATCGTGCCCCCATTGGGAAATACAGTGGGCCTCATCAACGGCTAACAAAGCGATCGGCATCTGCCGCAGCGAATAGCGAAAAGCTTCTGAGTCCAGACGTTCTGGAGAAACGTACAGCAGCTTTATTCGTCCTTGGCGAGCTTCTTGCAAGCGTTGATTGATCTGTGCTCCTGTCAAGGAAGAATTGATGTAAGCAGCGGGGATCCCCATATCAACGAGGCTGTCTACTTGATCTTTCATTAAAGAAATCAGAGGGGAAATGACCAAGGTGACCCCATCCAGCAAGAGCGCTGGCAACTGATAACAAATCGATTTCCCGCCACCAGTAGGCATGATTCCCAAAACATTTTGTTGTGTTAAAATAGATTGAATAATCGTCTCTTGACCTTCACGAAACTGTGAATAGCCAAAATGTTCTTTTAAGACTGTTTGAATAGTTTGCATAATACCCTCTTTTCCATTTCCTTATTATACGCAATTAAGTACGCAAAGAAAACGGCATTAAGAGAACTTTCGCTTTTTATTCGCTTTTCATTGAAATCAACCAAAGGAGTCTTCTACTATGAAAAAAGTTGTGATTATCGGCGGTGGGATCATCGGTTTGACCCTCGCCAATTATCTTGATAAAACCAAATTTGACGTGACTGTCATTGATTCCCTTATCGGGCAAGCAACGTCTGCTAGCGCTGGCATCATCTCCCCTTGGCTCTCCAAACGCCGCAATAAAAAATGGTACCAGCTTGCACAAGACGGTGCCGCGTTTTTTCCACAATTGGTGCGGGATTTTGCTTTGGATGAATCCATCTATGCCCCCTGTGGCACTTTGGTGGTGCGACCAGAAAAGGCGCTTCAAGAACTGGCAGAATTAGCTGAAAATCGACGTAAAGCGGCACCAGAAATCGGTGAAATCGACTTACTGACGGGCCCACAAACCAAAGAGGTATTGCCATTACTTAAAGAAATGCCCTCTTTACGGATCTCAGGCGGTGGTCGCTTAGATGGCCAAGCTTATCTTGCCCACTTAAAAGCAACTGCTCAGCAGCAGCAAGTGACTTTTATTGAAGAAAAAGCTGAGATCGTCAGAAACGACAACCATTGGCAAATCAAAACCAAGAATCACTTTCTTGAAACCGAGATTCTTTGCCTGACAGCTGGACCGGGATTGCTAGACTTGTTATCACCTTTAGGGTATCAGGTTGATATCCGTCCGCAAAAAGGCCAGTTGCTCTCTTTTGCCACCAGCCTGCCGACAAACAGTTGGCCGGTCGCCATGCTAGAGGGCGAGGGTGACTTGATTCCCTTCTCTGATGGGCAAATTTTATTAGGAGCCACCCATGAAAACGATGCGGGTTGGGATTTAACACCAACGGAAGCAGCCCAGCAGCAATTGATGACAGGAATCGGTGCTTTTCTTGAAGATCCCGAAGCACTCTTTGCCACGCCTGTGACCATGCGCGTTGGCACACGTGCCTATACTTCTGATTTTGCGCCGTTCTTTGGGGAAGTACCTGATGAAACGAATTTGTTCGCCGCCAGTGGACTTGGTTCTTCTGGGTTAACGACCGGGCCTTATATCGGTTATCTCCTAGCCAATCGGATCAATGATGGACGATCTCAACCCAAAAACTTCTCGAGCTACACAAAACCGATGACAGAATATATCAAGAAGCATCTTTGACAGAAGATTAAAAAACCACCAGAGCCGCTAAGGTCTGGTGGTTGTCACTGTTAGTCTTGCAACATTACGGTACAGTCTTCTAGCTGATCGCTAAACATATTCTCCTGTTTCCCAATAATCGAGTAACACTTCATTGATGATCTCACGATCCAGTGGTTCTCGGAAATCATCATCAAAGGCATCTTCGATCGGAACATCGCCAACAGCTTTGATACAAACTGGAACGACGGGATCTGGGTGATCTTCTGCGGTCAACACTTTTTCAATTTTGATCTTATGCGTCCAATCTGCCCCCATATCATAAATGTAGGTCATGGACTTGCAATACTGAAAATCTTGGTCAATACCGGAAGCATCCGTTGGTACGGAATTGCCTAAGCCGATCGATTTCGAACCGGCAATAAACAAGTACAAATGTTGATTCATCCACTCAAAGGCAATCTGAATCAACATATGCAGCTGCTCATAGGTCAGCCCTGCAGGAATGATCAAACGACGCCAAATTGGCGGACGGTATCCTTCTAAATCAATACGGATCTGATAGGCGACTGGTGTATTCGCCGTTTCATCAAAGGCCGTATGTTTCGTTGGAAATGGGACGATTTTTGGCGAGATTGCAGCAATACGCGGGTCATCAACAGGCAATAGTTCATGTTCTTCAGGATCGGTGTCTTGAATCATCGCTAACATCGCTTCTTTCTTTTCAGCTGACCAAAACTGGGGTTTGGACATCCGTGCGAAAAAGATAGGTTGTTTTTCAGCCAATACAAAGGCGATTTCTTGGTATTGTGATTTGGTGATATGCTTTTCTTTATACATGCAGTAATAAAAGTCTTCAATGGCTGTTTTGGCAAACGGAAGAAAATTTAAACTGTACGGTACTTCTTGAGGCAGCATTTCGGTATACACCGATTCGACAAAGACTTTGTCTTTTAATTTAGTCATGCCACCATCTGTTTCCGCGCAAAAGATCAAGTAAAAAACAGGATCTAAGTAGTGTTCAAGATCGTCGTCACTAACCACACTTGGTCCGCCATACAAATCAACGTGATCCATCATGCGGTCAATCACTTTCGCTAATTTCTTCAATGTTTTTTCCAAAAAAATTCTCGCTCCTTCCTATCAAGTTTACTTTGACGAAAAGAGCGAGGATTGTCAATCTTTTTTTTTAATGGGAAAGCATTTCCTGTGCAATTTCTAATCCACTCATCCCAGTTGGGTAATAGGTAGGCCAATGATCCATTTCTTCTAATAAGGCTTCATGACTATCATTGCCGAAGTAGATATGGAAATGATGGGACGCACTTGGTGCGATCATATGGTCGCTGAATTGAATGTATTTGAATGCCGCATCTTCGTCAGTGCTTTCAAACAAGAAACGTACGCCACGATTACCAGCGGAATAGTTCAAAATCTCTTTGCCAGTATACACATAATTGGCTTCTTTCTCTGTGCCATCATCGAAGATAAACGTCATTGTATTGTCTGTGATCTTAATCTGAGCAACATCTGTTTGATAACCGGTCGTATAATACTCTTTGTATTCGTCAGCCGTCATTTTCTTGTCCATTTTTGCTTTATAATCAAACACTTGGTCTAATGTTCCGTCTTGTAAAAATGGATACACGGATTGCCATTCTCCTGCCCAATCAGATAATGGACGATCTTGTACATCTGCATCCTCGAAATAGCCGTTATAAACCGTTTTTTCTTTTTCGGCTTCCGCTATTTCTTTGTCATTTGCTACATCGGTCGTTTTTCTCAAGGCATCACGGTTTTGTTCCATAATCGAAATATAGTCTTCCCCATTATCCATTTGTTCTTGGGTCAAGCCTTCTAATGGGTTCAAAACAGCCAATTCGACTCCTGCTTCTGATGCTAACGTCCGGGCAATGCTGTCTTTGGCATTTTCTTCAAAGTAAATCGTTTGAATGCCTGTTTCTTGAACGAACTCTTTTAATTCTGCGATTCGTGAAGCGGAAGGTTCCTCGCTTGGTGAAAGACCAGAGATCGGTACTTGGGTCAACCCGTATTCCAACGCCAAGTAACCAAAAGCTGCGTGCTGGGTCACGAAGTGATTTTGCGCTGGATTGCTAAACGCTTCTTCATAAGATGCATGAAGCTCTTGTAATTTTGCTAAATAATTCGCAGCATTTTCAGCAAAGGCTGTCGCTTTCGCAGGATACGCCTCACTTAGTTGGTCACGGATCGCTTCTACTTGTTTCATGGCTAAGCTTGGTGCTAACCAAACATGGGGATCCAATTCATGGGAATGACCATCATCGCCATGATCGTGGTCATGATCATGATCCTCGTCTCCCGGAAGTAAGACCATTCCTTCTGTGGCTTTGACCACGGTCACATCTCCATCATTTAACGTAGCTTCAATCGAAGGAACCCACATTTCCATGTTTTCATTGTTGTAGACAAAGACATCCGCATCTTGGATCTTTGCCATGTCCTTTGCAGAAGGTTCGTAGTCGTGGGAATCAGTGCCTGCGGGCATCAATAATTCGACCTGCCCTTCCTCCCCTACGACTTGGCGTGTAAAATCATACATCGGATAAAACGTGGCCATGACCTGAATTTGTTCATTCTCAGAAGAGTCGTTTCCTGACTGCTCCGTAGCGTCAGATCCCCCTTGACCACAGGCAGCCAAAGCGAGGGCTACTGCTGATAACATCGTTATTTTAAAAAACTTCTTCATTTTCTAACTACACTCCTTTTATTTTTCCTCTTTTTCTTTCCCTTGGTAAAATACTGATAAATCAATTACGATTTATAAAAACAAAACGTAACGTTTACGTTTTACCATCGGTTTTATACTTTACACAACTATTTGCAACCTGTCAACCGCTTTTTCACTTGTTTTTTTATATGTAAAAACCTTCATATGTACCACCACAGATATCAGCGAAGAAATTTCCTTGAAAGACTTGCTCTGCTGATTTCTTTCAATCGTCGAACATCTCTTTTTATTGTCCTTTGCTGGGTCCTGTGCTACACTCGAGGGGTAATTGAATAGAAGATTATCCACTAGGGGCGCTTTATGCTGAGATAGACGTAAGTCTGGTCCCTTAGAACCTGATTTGGTTAGTACCAACGTAGGGAAGTGGCAGCGCATGATTTTTCGCGTTCCCATTTTTTCTGTCTACGTGTGGATAGAAAAAGGAGGAACGCTTTTTTTGTAGACAGAAAAACCATCGAGAGGAGAAGAGAAAATGACAAATGAACCAATCGCCTGTACCGCAGGCGGGATCGATATCACTGGGTGCCGAGTAAGTTTGTACCCCATGAAAGACCACTTTGCGCAACAAATCGTAACGAGCATTGAGCGGACGGATACAACAGCTGTTTGGCAGCAAACCGATCTGTTCAGCACCCTTTTCCGAGGGGAAGCCCCAAGTGTTGTCGATGCGGCAGCTGGGCTATTTATCAACGCTTACGAATCCAAGACACACCTCGTGGGTGAGTTTACTTTTTCCAAGGGCTGTCCTGGCGATTCTGCAGGTGACGCGTTTTTGAATGGAGAACAGGCACAACCCAATAAAGCAAGCAATCTTGTAAATGGTACGTTTGACGTGGATTGCAAATATTCGTTTTATGTATTTGGGGAAAACAATTATATGGAAGAAATCGCCACCATCGTCCAACTGGCAGAAACCTATGGTCTGGCGCCTCGCTCCGCCCATTATGTCACGATGCTGACGGGAACGGCCAACCAACTCTTTGGGTATTTTGAAGCGGCATTAGCGTATGCCCATGACCATCTTCCCCATTATGTGTTAGAAGCAACGGTCTCAGTCAACAGTCCTTCCAAAAAGAAGGCGGTGTCGCATGACTAAATGGGTCTTAAAAGATGTCATTATGGTGGGGATCGCTTCGTTGATTTTTGGCGTGATCTATTTGGGCGCTGTTCATTTTGGGCTGTTGTTAGGTACGCTTTTAACCCCCTTTGGTTTGTCTGTTTTAGCAAATGAGTTTATTTTCGGGGTTTGGTTCATGGCAGCGGCTTTTGCTGGCTATGTGCTGCGCAAACCGGGCGCAGCGACGATCACTGAGATGATCGCCGCACTTTTAGAAGTGTTTATGGGGAATTTTTATGGACCGATTATTTTTATCAGTGGGTTTGTACAAGGGATTGGAACAGAAGCTGGCTTTGCATTGGGTGGCTACCGTCGCTATGGCTGGTTCCCTTTGCTCACTGGTGCCATTGGCGCCACGATCACGAGTTTTCTTTGGGGGATCATTCGGTCAAATTTCGTTGACTTGCAATGGCAGTTGTTGGTGGTGATTTTTATTATTCGCTTGCTTTCTTCTTTATTCTTTTCCGCCTTTTTGGTGAAGATCGTCTGTGACCATCTGACACGCATGGGCGTTCTCAACAGTTACCCGATTGCTGAAGACCAAACCATTAGCGCCAAACGAGAAGCGGCATGAGTCTGCTCGTGAAAAACGGCTGCTTTTTCGTGGATCAAAAACGGCTTGATCTGACACTGTCTTTAGCCCCCGGAGAAACAAAAGGAATCTATGGTGCTTCAGGAACAGGAAAAAGCACTCTTTTCCACCTCTTAGCGGGGCTTAACGAGAAAGGGTTTGAGGAAGGAACCTATACGATCGATGACCGAACGCTAAACCAGCTTTCCATTCGAGAAAGAAGCACGTCGATCAGCTTACTGTTTCAAAATCCTGATATGCAATTTTGTATGGCTACTCCTCGAGAAGAACTACTGTTTTGTCTTGAAAATCAATGTACTCCCCAAGCCGACATGCCAATAAAAGTAGCGGAAGCCTTGACGTTTTGCGAGATCAGCCATCTTGCCGATCAGCCCTTTACGACTCTGTCTGGCGGTGAAAAACAGTTAGTAGCATTGGCTTGTTGTCTGATTTTAAAGAGTCGCTACTTGCTTTTGGATGAACCATTTGCCAATTTGGACGCCGACACAAGTCAAAAAGTCATTCGAAAACTGCGACAGCTCCAAAAGCAACATGCCATTGGCATCTTACTGATCGACCATCAAATCAAAGAAACTGCTGACTGGGTAGCTGAGTGGCTGCTGATTGAAGAAGGGTTCAGATCCGTCGATCAAGAAAAGATGCGCACACTCGATCAGGAGCTGCGCAGGTCACTACCGCCTGTTGAGAATAAGAAACTTTCTGCAAAAGAGCGGCTATCTTTTCAAGATTTTCGCCTGCCGATCCGTAACCAAGCGATTGTTTTTCCGAATCTTACCTTTGATAGTGGGGCAATGATTGGGCTTACCGGACGTAGCGGCAGCGGTAAATCTTCTTTTTTAAAAGCGATCTTGCAGCAGCAGGCGTACTCAGGAACCATTCGCCTGTGCGGGGATCCGATCAAGAAGCATCCCTCCCCTTTTCGGTCCATCAGCTGGATCATGCAAAATCCGCAGGATCAGTTTTTGGCTGCTACAGTGGCACAGGAGCTTAGCCAAGGACGTGCAGCGACCGAGAGTGACAAATTGCTGGAAAAATTGCGACTGCAAAACAAGAGCACTCAGTCCCCTTTTCTACTCAGCCAAGGCCAGCAAAGACGCTTGGCAGTAGCAGCTTTATTGCAGCGACCAGTCAAATTACTGTTGGTGGATGAACCGACCTATGGCCAAGATGTCAAGCAAGCTTGGCAGGTCATGCAGCTGTTAGCCGAAAAAGCCGCAAGTGGCACCTTAGTGTTGATCGTCAGTCACGATGTCTTATTATTGGAAGCATTTTGTTCACAAATCATTGATTTTAATCATTATGAAAAGGAGGACATAGATGCGCACCCTCAACCCGACAGTCAAGTTATTCGCCATTTTAGGACTCGCCTTACTGGTTTCTTTTCAAAATAATTTCAGATTGAATCTGCTACTCTGTGTCCTGTTCTTTGCTGTTTCTGTAAACGAACGCTCTTTGAAAAAAAGCCTTTTGCTTGTTTCTGCATTGACCTTGGCAGCTGTGGGGGTCTTTTTCACCGGACTCCTTTACTACCAGGACAACCAAGGTGGCTCCTCCTCAGCAGCAGCTATGCGCTATGGACTTGACATGGCGAGCCGTATCTATTGCTTTGGTATGTTGGGCAGTTCTTTCAGTGTATCGACCACGATCAATGAGCTGATTTATTCGCTTCAGCAACAGCTGCGACTCCCCGCCGTTTTTGCCTATGGTCTGCTCGCTGCGTTTCAAATTGCGCCCATCATTCCAGCCGAGTATCAGAATATCCGTAATAGCATGCGTTCTAGAGGAATCCCTGTCAATCCATTTTCATTCAAGATGCTGATCCCTTTACTGGTCAAATCGATTCGTTGGTCTGAGCTCTTGGCGACTGCGATGCTTTCAAGAGGATTTGACAGCGAGGCAAAGCGAACCTACGCCAAGTCATTTCGCATCACTTTCGCCGATATGCTCTTTCTATCTTTTTGTCTGATAATCGGCCTCGCTGGAACCCTGATCTTATGAAGGGGAAAAAGAAAAAAAGCCAAAGAAACGGCAGTTGCTGGGCTCCCCGTCAAGTGGACAATTAAATAGAATAAAATTATTTTGACGACTGTCTACCGAAATTCGGTAGGCAGTTTTTATGTTTTTTACTTTGTTTAACCTCAACTTTGCTCGACTAGCCTCCTTCTTGGTTAAGCGGATTTATTCTATTCGCTTGTCCAAGAGGGGGAGTGATTAAGCTGCCATTAATAATTCTTGATGAACTTGGATCGGTGTTTTGCTCTTCAAACATCGTTGATAGCGACCATTGTTGTAATAGTTCATGTATTTCTCGATCATTTCAACGAGACTTTCTCTACTGATAAACTTTCGCCGATAATATTTTTCTCGCTTAAGCATTCCCCAGAAGCCTTCCATTGGACCATTATCGGTACAACGGGCGACACGAGACATACTCTGCTTCATTTTCGCTTTCTTTAGCTTTGTGCAAAAAACTTTACTTGTATATTGAAATCCGCGATCGCTATGAAATAGCGGATGAGCGGTTGGTTCGGCGGCGACTGCTTGATCGAAGGTATCAAAGACTAATTTATTGTCATTTTTGTCGCTGATGACAAATGAAACAATGCGACGATCGGCGAGATCGAGAATAGCGCTCAAATAGATTTTCTTCACTTCGGCCCCTTCATAATACTTGAATTCACTCACATCTGTTAGCCATTTTTGATTCGGTTGATCCGCATAGAACTTTCGATTCAAATAATTTTTCGCAATATGATACGGAGTCTTGGATGCCTTAGTGATACTATTGCCTGAATGCTTGATGGTTGATTGGATTTGAAGTTTGCGACAGATTCGAAGAATACGCTTGTCATTCACTTGAAAGCCATAATCATTCACGAGATCTTCACAGATTCTGCGATATCCTTTATCGTTGTCTGCTTCATAAATATAACGAACAAGGTCAGCCAACTGTTCATTCAATACCACTTCAGGCAGTTTGGGATTTTTTACCCAACGATAATAGGCCGATCTTGTGACATGGAGCAGGGTACACATGGTGTTAATTGGATAGCTTTTTGTCTCGTGCAGCTCTTTGATCGATTGGTATTCAAACGTATGACGAACTAATTCAAATCCCGCCTCCTTTCTAACTCGCTGACTTTTTTTAACAGGTCATTTTCCATTTCAAGCAACTTGATCCGTCGTTCTTGTTGAGCCAGTTTATCGCGCATTTCTTCTTCGGGTGTTCAGGCAGGTTTACTTCCCGCTCGTTGCCCTCGACGGTCTTCTAAGCCTTTTTCTCCCATCTCGTCGTATTTCAACACCCAGTTCCGAACTTGTTGGTAAGAGACTTGGTACTGAATTGCGGTTTTCCCATAGTCTCGACCGTTGATAATACAGTCATGCACAATTTTAATTCGTTCATTCAATGTTGTTTTTCTGGATTTACTCATTCTACTTCCACCACTTTCTGATTTGAAGTTTCTATGAGTATTATATATCTTTAACCAGTCTTCTAATTGTTTTTTGTTACGAAGCCCGTATTTCTTGGCGACAGCTCTTAAGCTACCATGTGTTCCAGCTAAATAATCATGGACCGCATTCAGTTTCAACTCTGTTGAGTATGATTGATTCCTTTTTGTAGGGAGTAAACCTGTGGGTCCTTCATTCTCATAAAGAGTGATCCACCTTTCTATCGTACTGAAACTTACTTGTGCTTCTTTGGCCAGGCTGTTTATGCTAGCTTCATTTTTTAAAGCTCTTTCTACAAAAGCTAGCCGTTCTTCTGAACTTAATTTCATTTTTCCTCTAGACATACAAACTCCCCCTATATAAGCCACTTTATATTTCAGTGTCCTATATAGGGGGAGCATATCACAGTGTTTCTTTGGCTTTTTCCTCCTTATGTCTAAGAGATGATTGATTTTTTTATGGATCCAGATTTGATTTGATAGAGCGTTACAAACAAGGTGGTCACTAAAATATACATTGCGAAAAGGAAATACATGTTTTTAAAAAGCTGGATCGTCGTTTGATTGAGCCAAGCCCCTACTTTAGGGATATAAAAAATTGGTTGCCCAATCAATTGGCTTTTTTGGATTTCTTTTGGTTCCATCTGGCTTTGGTTATCACCGATCGCATAAAGCACCGATTGGTTTTCTCCCACTGCAACGATTCGCCGTGTGCGCATCTGCCTGCCGTGATCGACATAATAGGTCACTTCATTGCCAACGACCAAATTGTCTTCTGAAGCCTTTTTAACAAAAAGCAATGTCCCTTCGGAATAGGTAGGTTCCATTGCATCGCTGTTAACGATGGCCATTGTGAAACCAAACGCATGAGGAATCACGACCGCTAAAACAGAAATCAGCATAAACAGCAGTACAAAAAGCGAGAGCATGATACTTTGTTTTGGCAAAAGTTTCATTTTCTTTTCTCCTTCTAAGCCTCAGTTTCTTTTTCGATTCTATAACATAATTAAATTTTTTTCAAATATTTAAAAACGAATCATTGAATTTTTATGCGCATTTTTTCTGATTATTATTTGACATTATTTTACTATTTATATTATGCTAAAGGCGATTAAAAAACATAGGAGAAAAAGTATGCTTTTTTAAATAACAAGTTCTTTTTTAAACGTTGGATTCCCTTTATCCTACTCGTTCTATTTTTGCTAGGAAGCATCGGTTTTTTTCTTATACTCTTCCTATCTCCTACTTCTGATAACCATACCGTGGAGAAGAAGGAAGATTGGATTTTTTATGCGGAAGACAATCCTGATTCTACTTTTATTAGCCGTTATGTGAAATATTTACCTAGCGTAAAAGCGAATGATCGATTTGTCATGAAGCGAAAAATGACCAATGAATACAAATATCCAACGATGCTACTGATTGGCGATCATCAACACATGACCGTCTATCTGGATGATCAAGAAATTTATACCAATGAAGCTGCCGAACATTCATTGACCTTCAACCATCCTGGCAAAACCTTATCTTTTATCACATTGCCAGAGGATTACGTTGGAAAGACGTTGAAGATCTACGTGACTAGTCCTTTCGACACTTATTCTGGCTTTCCAGCCGAGGTCTTTTTCGGCCCTGCCAATGCATTGATCGGTTATGTTTTTAGTCTTTCAATTTTGAATATCTATATCCTCCTATTTACCGGATTTATTTGTATTCTTAACTTATTTTATCTCTTCGTTTCTTTTATCAACCAAAGAAAGCTGAAAGTATCCTCCATCTTATTCAGCGCCTTTGCTTTAAGTGCAGGTTTAGAAGCCGGCTTCGGGGATCTGCTGGGCGGACTGCTTTTTTCTCCCATCGTGAATTCATTTATGTTAAATTTTCTTTCCATTATTACGCCCATGTTTTTGATTGGGTTTTACTACACAAACATGCACTTCGTACGTAAGTATTATCAGAAATGGTTGTTTGTTCACTACTCCTTCGGGATCTTTGCCATGTTTCTGGCACTTTTTCAAAAACAAAGTTTGCCAGTCGTCATGAACTATCTGTTTTTATTAAACATCACCAGCACCTTTGTGACTTCGTTTGCGGCGATTTATGAGGCGTTAAAAAAGAATCAATTTTATGTCCTTTGTGCACCTTGGATCGTTGTCGCGGCAATCGGTCATGGGTTCTTGTATATCCAGGATATTTTAGTCCTCCCGCAATCTGACATCAATTGGCGCTCGATCATCTTTTTCTTACTGATACTTATTTTTACTTGTTATGGGTTCCTCGAGCTCTTTTTTGCCAGTGAAGGCAAAAATAAGCAGATCGACACGGCAGACATCAAAGTGCGATTGTATGAAAATCAGCAAGCGATCGGTCCAGATCAAACGGCACAATGGCAGCAAGTTTTACAAACCATCAAAAAGAGAACCCATACCGTTAAGGACATGTTAGAAGATGAACAACTAGCGGCTGCGTATGAAGGTCTTTGCGAGATTGAAGAAGAAATCAAGCAGCAGCTAACGATCCCTGCGGTTGAAAAAGAATCGATCACGACGATGCTGCTTGCTGATTATCAACACACCGCCGCTCAAAAAAGGATCACGCTTACCTGCGATGACCTCACGGAACCACTGGAACGATTGGAAGAAAATGATCGTCTGTCCTTGATCGCCCATTGCTTAGAGTACGCCATCCGCTACACCTGTTCGGTCACAGATCCTCAAAATCGCAGGCTTTCGTTGAAAGTGACTGACACAAAAGAACAGCTGCATATCGACTGTCAAATGCCGCTTTTAACAGAGGATGAGGCAGAAAAACTACAGACTGATGAAGCAAAACGACAGGCGATCCATACCGATGTGCAAATGCTGGAACAAATTTGTCTTGTCTATCAAGGAAATATGCGTATCGAGGATTCAGATGGTTTTCATTTTTTGCGTTTGACACTTACCGCTAAGGCGGATCTGCTGTCTTTTGACTGACTGCCTTTTCTCCGATACGTTAAACGGTCTATTTTAAGAAAAAGCGAAAAAACTCTTGCTTTTTTCGCTTTTTCGCTTTAGCATGATAAAGAACAGCAACAAGCATTGGAATAGTAGTTTTATGATGGTCTTAGAGAGTCGATGGCAGCTGAAAAATCGACACCCGCTGATAAAATGAACCTACCCAATGGCAATGACCGCAAAACGGTCGGTGGAAAGGCCTTATCCTTTACGAGTTGGATTATCCCGATCGATAATCAACAAAGGTGGTACCGCGAAATCCAAGCATTTCGTCCTTTTTTAGGACGAGATGCTTTTTTATTTTTTTAAGGAGGAAAAACAATGACACAAAAAAATGATTTTACAGAATGGTATATCCAAACGATCCAAAAAGCCGAATTGATGGCTTACTCCCCAGTGAAAGGTTCCATTATTTTCCGTCCTGACGGCTTCGAACTTTGGGAGCATATTCAAGAGGAGTTCAATCGTTTCTTGAAAAAAGAAGGCATTCGCAATGCATACTTCCCAATGCTGATTCCGCAAAATTTCTTTATGAAGGAAGCGGATCATATCGAAGGCTTTGCCCCTGAATTACCTTGGGTCACAGAAGTCGGCAACGAAAAACTGGAAGAACCTTTGGCATTGCGTCCAACCTCAGAAACCATGATCGGCTCTGCCTTTTCTGATTGGATCAACTCCTACCGTGACCTGCCTTATGAAATCAATCAATGGGCAAACGTCTTTCGTTGGGAAAAGAAAACATTGCCTTTCTTGCGTACCTCAGAGTTTTTATGGCAAGAAGGCCATACCGCTCATGAAAATGAAGAAGATGCTCGTCAACGCACCATGAAAGTCTTAGATGAATATGCCCGCCTTTGCGAAGAATTCCTAGCGATCCCTGTTTATCGCGGACAAAAAACCCTATCTGAGCGCTTTGCAGGGGCAGTAGATACTTATTCGATCGAAGCGATGATGAAAGACGGCAAAGCAGTCCAAGCAGGAACCAGCCACTACATGGGGACAAAATTTGCTGAAGCATTTGATATTACGTATTTAACGAAAGAAAACAAGCATACCCATGCCCACACAACCTCTTGGGGTGTCTCTACCCGCTTGTTAGGTGCCTTGATCATGACCCATGGCGATGAAAATGGTTTAGTTTTCCCACCAACCATTGCACCAACCCAAGTTGTGTTATTACCAGTCGGTCCTTGGAAAAAGAATCCAGCCATCTTAGAAAAATTAGAAGAACTGTATGCCAACTTTAAAGCCAAGGGCATTCGTGTTCGTTTGGATGATTCTGATAACTCACCTGGCTATAAATTCAATGAATGGGAACTAAAAGGCGCTTGCTTGCGAATCGAATGTGGCCCAAGAGATTTAGAAGCTGGCAAAGTCATGGTCAAAGTCCGTGACCTACCTGACAAGCAAACGGTGGCGCTTGAGAAATTAGAAGCGTTTGTTGACCAAGAATTACAAGCAATGACCCCACGGTTATTGGCAGCTGCGAAGGAACGTAACAAAGATAATGAGTACACCAACATCGATACATTGGATGAACTAAAAGCCCATATCGAAACGTGCAAACAAGAAGACAAAGTGACTGGTTTTGTTTTGATCGGTTGGGACGGCTCGGAAGAAACCGAAGCCAAAATCAAAGAAGAAACTGGCTTTACTACTCGGAACATTCCGTTTGAAGCGCCAATGGAAAAAACGGTCGATATCGTCAGCGGCAAACCTGCCAAACACACCGTTTGGATCGCCCGCGCATACTAATAAAAAACGAAGCAGCCAGATTGAAAAGGCTGCTTCGTTTTTTGATTAATAAATCAATGAAAGAAAATCTTCAGGCGTGATATTGCCAAAATATTTTTTGACATCAATGTTGGCAATGACTTGTGCCAAATCTTCTTTGGCATAACGAGTACCGATCAGGGCTTGTTCTACATCTGCAATGTCCCCTAGGCCGAAAAAGTCGCCAAAGATTTTGGCATCCGTGATTTTTCCTTCCGCCACATTTAAACGAACTTCGATGGAGCCGATCGGGAATCGATGACGGCGTTCGATATCAAAGGCTGGTGATTTGCCGTAATTCCAATCCCAGTTACGATAATACTTATCGGAAATCTCATTGATCTTGACCCAATCCTCTTCTGTTAGTTCATAGGTTTTGACGTCTTCCACGGAATCGACACCAAAAATCTTCAATAAGATTTCTTGACGGAACTCTTCAGTCGTCATGTCTTGCTTCTCTTTTGGCAAGAATGGTTTGATGTTGGTCACTCTTGAACGGATCGATTTGATGCCTTTTGATTCGATTTTGTCTTTACGGACTTTCAAGGCGTTGACTACTTCATTGATGTCACTGTCAAACATGATCGTGCCGTGAGCAAACATCCGACCATTTGTTGCGTACATCGCATTCCCAGAAAATTTCATGTCATTGATCACAAGGTCGTTGCGGCCTTTTAGTTGCGCCCCTTCAACCCCCATCTCATGTAAAGCTTGGACGATTGGTTTGGTCAGTTTTTCAAAATCTCTGAAAGAATTCCCATCGTCAGGCATAATAAAGCTGAAATTCAAGTTTCCGAAATCATGATAGACTGCACCGCCGCCGCTAAAACGACGAACGACATGGATCCCATGTTCATCCACATATTCCTTATTGATCTCTTCGATCGTATTTTGATTGCGTCCAATGATAATCGATGGTTCATTAATGTAAAAAAGTAAGATGGGTTCATCCACTTTCATTTCTTGAAGAAGAAAAATCTCGATGGCTAAATTGATGCGTGGGTCATTCAGTTCGTTCGGTACAAAAAGCATACTATTCGTTCCTCCTAATTAGATGATTTCTACTATTTTTTGAACAGCCGCCAATTCAACGGGGATCCCATTGGCAGCTAGTGCAGCCTCTTCTCGTAACTGTTCTAAGTCACCGTGTTGCGGCAAATGCGTCAACATTAGTTTTTTTACCTGCGCCGCATGGGCGATCTCGCCTGCTTCTTTTGACGTAAAATGAGCCTTGTGCCGCTCATTGCCTGCAAAAAGATAGGTATCTGCCAAAAACAGGTCAGCTCCTTGTGCAAACGGAACAAAAGATTCTAAATAGCCAGAGTCTCCAGTAAAAACAAAAACCTTGCCTGTGCTTTTCTCAACAAATCGCATGGCATAGCAAGTGACTGGATGGATCGTTTTCATAAAGGTAATGGTAAACGGGCCCAATTCCAATGACTCCGTTTGGAGGTAATCAATTCCTTGAGTCACTCCAGGCATCGTCAGGCTTTCAAAATGAACCGTATCCTCCCCATGGCCGTAGATCGGCAAAACCTGGCGTTCTTCGTTTCCGGGATATAATTGCCAATAGTATTGCAATACCCCTAGATCCGCAATATGATCGTGATGGTAATGCGTCAAAATTACTGCATCTAAGTCTAAAGGATCAAGGATTTTTTCTAGTTGGACCAAGGTGGTGCTTCCCGCATCAAGCAGCAAATGAAAGCCTTCTGACTCAACTAAATAGCCAGTAGTCCCTTCACCATTATACGGATAGGCACCTAAACAACCTAAGACAGTTATTTTCACTTGTATTTCCTCCTCTTTGGCTCAAGCTGATTTTCTACTTCTTTTATGCTATCACATCTCAGCTGATTTGACTAAAATCCGACCATTTTTTTACAAAAAAAGAGCGAGAAAACGAGAAAAAAACGACGTCTATTGGTAGAACCCTAGGAATGAGTTTTTTTACTCTATCTGCAGGGAGCCAGACCAATGGGCCGTCGTCTTTTTTGTTTATCTGATCAGCGCTCGTTGTTCATTGATCAATTCTTCATAGAATGCTGCGTTGACCGCATAGGCATAGGCGTTTGCCCACAACATCCCGATCAAAAGCGCCAAGAAACCGAGAATAAACCAACCAATCAGTGATAACTGCAGCCAAATGTATTGCCCCAGATGCGGCCGCAAAAGAGTAAAAGCCACTTTGATAGACTGGAGTACCCCTAATTCCGGTTGATCATAGCGAAGATAGATTGCTAATTGGATCACACCAGTAACGACTTGTGACAAAAAGAAAAACAATATGATGGAGAGAAAAGTCCCAATCACAAAAGCGACCGAGCCATTAAACATCGCCACATCAACAGAGATTCCCCGATTAAAATTGAATACCAAGTCCAAATATTGATTGAGCCCTGATAAGACAAACTGCGGCAAGAAAATCGCAAAACTCAAAAGATAATTTAAAAGCGCGCTCACTAAATTTAGTAGCAAAAACGGTACATACAGACGTTTATCAAAGACTAGAAAAATATCCCCCACCTTGATTCCTCTGCCACGAACCAGATAGAGTGCCATGATACTCAACGCTACCGAAAACGCAAAGAAGACAAAATTGTCCAAGATCAGATCGATCCAGCTCCCTGCATTGTTTGCACCAAAAGAAGTCCCAATACTACTAAAAAGCGAGCTGACCACCGCTTGTACCGCAACCGTCGCTAAAATACTTAAGACGAACGTTCCCCAGAATCCGCGCAAGGAGTTTTTGGCGGTCTCTCGAATCATTGTATTTGATCTCATAGACTCACCTTAATAACTGCGCAATGCTTTAACGGTCTTATCGTCTAAGCGGCGAACCACTTCCGTTACAAGCTTGACTGTATTGAAGTAGTCATCCTCATGAATGACAGAAGTATGAGAATGCAGGTAACGAACGGGCACGGTAATAGCGATCGAAGGGACCCCATCACGAGTCAAATGCATTTGACCAGCATCGGTTCCTCCACCAGTGATCACGGTATATTGGAAAGGAATTTCCATCTCTTCTGCGACATCGATCACAAAATTCAATAATTTCTTGTGAGGAATCATGGAAGCATCGAAAATCAGGACTTGTGGGCCTTTGCCTAACACAGAATCCGCTTCTTTTGGTGTCATTCCAGGTGTGTCCCCAGCGGTACCAGTATCTAGTGCGATCGCGATATCGGGATTCACTAAGTGAGTGCTTGTTCGCGCCCCTCTTAGGCCAACTTCTTCCATCACGTCACTGCCAGCAAACAAGCAGTTGGGATGTCCTTCTGCTGCCAAGGTTTCTAATACCCGCAGTGATACCGCCGTACCGATTCGATTGTCCCATGCTTTGGCTAATAAAAATTTGCTGTCGTTCATCCGTTTGTATTGGATATAAGGGGTGATCATATCTCCCGGACGGATCCCCCAGCCTTTGGCTTCTTCTTCACTTGAAGCGCCGATATCAATGAACATATCTTTGATATCATACGGTTTATTTCGAGTCTCTGGACTCAAGACATGGGGTGGTTTTGAACCGACGACACCGTGGATCAATTTGCCTTCATTGGTTTTGATCTCGACTTGCTGTGCCAGCATCACTTGCCCCCACCATCCACCAAGGGTCTGGAATTCAATAAAGCCTTTTTCTGTGATTTTAGTTACCATAAAGCCGACTTCATCCATATGTCCCGATATAAAAATTTTCGGTCCACCGCCATCACCAACATGTTTGGCAATGACACTTCCTAAACCATCAAAAAAGATATCTTCAGCAAAGTCTTTGGCATATTCTTTAAAGACTTCACGCACTTCCTCCTCATTCCCAGGAACCCCACGTGCAGTCGTTAGGTCTATTAAAAGCTGTTCTTCTTTTTTCTCCATCTTGCTTCCTCCTTTGTCTCATTGATTATGATTATACCATTCTCTTAATCTGGTGCCAGAGGGAAATACAAAAAGATTGGTTAAATGAAAAAACGATCCTCGTTTTGTAGTGATCCTCAAGATTAGATTTTTTGGTCTAACTTGTAAGGTTCGCTTCAATTCTAAGGATCGTTTTATCAAGAATTCAATCAAGTTTCAATTATTCGCAGACACAGCTTGACGGTAATCAAATAGGCAAATAGATAGACGACTGCTGCAACTGCCGCAAACAAATGAGCGACCCAATACCCAGGACTGTCGATGATTTGGGTGAAGGTATTGATGGCAAAGACGGCATGCAAGATCGCCAGTAGCGTACCTGGCATAAAAATCCAGATGTTTTGCCAGTAAACGAGTTTGCGTACTTCTTTTCGGGTGTAACCTAGTTTGGTCAATAATCGGTAATTGTGTTTCTCCCGCTCGGTATTTGAAAATTGCCGAACGATCAAACTGCTGGATGTCGTGATCAAAACGATCACACCTACAAATAATGACACAAACAAAACGATTCCTGCTTGCCGCCGCACGCCGCGCATCGTTGTAAAACGATTCGCTAAGGTCAGTCGATATGCGGTCATCTGGTTATTCTCACTGGTGGAATCTCGGGCAGTCTCTGGATAAAAACGCACGCTTTTTTGGTCATCGCTAAACTCATAGGTCAAAGGATGCGTCCACTCAATCGGCAGCTCTTCATCTAGCAGCTGAGTCAAGCTCTCCGTTTGCACCTTGTCTGTTTGTAAATAAGCAACGCTATAGGTGAAGCCCTCAACTTGCTGGTACGCATCATCTTGGATGACAAGGACATTCGGCAAGGAATAGCGCAAGGCAGAATCCCCAAAATAATCCTGTTCTGCTTGAATGAGTTTGAACGTATGTTGACTGCCGATTTTGACCTCATCGCGATAGGTGATAAACGAACGAGTCACATCGTATTGACTGTCAAAAAGCACCGCTTGTTTATCGGTACTCAGTTGAATCTCCGGGGCATCGGGAACCAGTTTTCGCAGACGCTGATAATCAGAAAAAGCGACCAGATTCACCATGATATTTTCAATATTTTCGTCTTGCAACTCTCCAAGGTAACGGGTTTGAACCGTCATATTGGTCATTTTATAGGGAATCGATTGTTCGGCAATAATCGGTGTATCGGCTTTTTCTAAAAGGTCCCGCAAGGTATCTGCCTGCTCTTCTGACACTTGAAAGGACGTTGGATAAATGCGGTTCGTTGCTTGATAGTTTAATGAGATGACCCCCATCGTTCCCCCGATCAGGGAGATTGCGATCGCTGTGATGATCGTCAAAAGCGCATAGCTTTTCCACGTTCTTTGCAAGTAAGCCCGCACGTTATTGTAAGCAATCAGTTTCGCCCCTTTGATAAGACGTTTTTTCGGCTTGCTCAAAAAATATAACAGTGCCGGTAACGAGCAATCAAAAAAAAGATAGGTTGCCGTCACACAACAAAACAGAATCAATAAAGGAATCCATAAAATTGCTGAAAAATCTTGTGTGTACGTGATATAGTTGGTCCAAGTTTCCCGCAGGGTCAAAGACAAATAGTAGCCTACCCCCAGTAGAATCAGACCTAGAACCCCCATTAATGAACGAAACGGGGTCATTTTCATTTTCTTGATCGGTAAGCGGTATTCAGTCTTAATCAGCTCACTCATTGGGGTACGCCATACAAAAAGGATCACTTGAATACTCAAAATAATCATCGCCGCGATAAAGACAAAAACCGTTGAAAAAATCGATTGGGGCGAATTAAAGAAATGACTCGTTAAATTCAAGCCCATCGCTCGAATCAAAATCATAGAAAAAAATTTCGAAAAAATAATCCCCATAAAGATGCCGGTCACTAAAGAGAAAAAGTTCAATAGAAACGTTTCCCGCAGCAACAGCCAAGCCAGACGACCTTGCCGCAGCCCCAAAAGCTGGTAAACACTGATTTCTTTTTGCCGCTGACTAAGAAAAAAATGATTGGCACTCAGCATAAAAAACAAGACGACAAAGGCAACCACACTGCTGCCGAATCCTAAAACCCCTTCAATGCGGATATCTTGCTGGACCCGTTGATTCAGCAGACGATCATTCATCAGGGCGTTAAAGGAATAAAAAATCATCACAGCGGTCATCATACAAATAAAGTACACCATATAGTTGCGAAACTGCCGCAAAAAACTCCGCCAGCCGATTTTAAACAACATGGCGCGGACCGCCTCCAATCGTTGCCTGCATATCGATGATTTTTTCAAAAAATTCCTGACGCCCGCCTTTTTTGACGACTTCTGCAAAGAAGACACCGTCTCGGATGAATAAAATTCGGTTGCAGTAGCTGGCGGTGAAAGGATCATGCGTGACCATCAAGATCGTCGTTTTTTCTTGTTGATTGATTTGCGCTAGATACCGTAACAATTCTGTTGCCGCTTTTGAATCAAGGGCTCCCGTGGGTTCATCAGCAAAAAGGACCGCCGGACGACTGATGATCGCCCGAGCAGCAGCGACCCTTTGTTTTTGCCCTACAGACAATTCTTCTGGGTAGCGATCTAACAAGTGCTCGATTCCTAACAAATTGGCCGTTTGTTCAATGCGCTCTTGGGTTTCACTTACGGGCAAGCGATCAATGGCAAGGGGAAGCAAGATATTGTCTCTGGCAGTCAACGTCTCTAAAAGATTAAAGTCTTGAAAGATAAAACCGATCTGCTGACGACGAAAATCACTGAGGGCTTTTTCCGACATTCGGGTAATGTCTTTGCCATCGATATAGATCGAGCCTAAGCTAGGTCGCATGATTGAAGACAACAGATTCATCAAGGTCGTTTTCCCAGCGCCGCTGGGCCCCATGACCCCGACAAATTCTCCTTGATCCACTGCAAAAGAAAGGTTATCTAATACTTTGGTTTGATTGAAACGAGTGCCGTAACTTTTGGTCAGATGTTTCACATCAATCATATTTTTCACATAGAACCCTCCTTTAATAAAATTCTCTCCTTATGGTAGCATACTTTTTCATTGAATACTTCTGCTTCAAAACAGAGAAAAAATAAATTTAAAAAAGTTTTTTATTCATTATGTGAAACATGGAACAACCAAATCCTTAATCTTATCAGTTTTCTCAGAAAACACCCCAATGAATATACACCATATATTGTGCATATCCAATTTACCAACCCTTATTCACCACTATATATAGTTGCTCATTTCTACAATTTGTTTTATTATATTGAGGAAGATAAGGAGTGGTAGAAATGATGAACATTAAGAGAAATCCTGAGCAAGGGTTGGAAAGACAGTCCGCTTTGCGTCAGTTAAAAATCGTAAAACGTGATGGACGGCTTGTCGATTTTGATGATCAAAAAATTTACGATGCGTTAGTGAAAGCCCTAAGAAAAATCAACGGCGAGCTTTCTCCCATCGACCACGAAAAAATCACCGAGATCGTTGACAGTGTCGATCACGAGATCGCGGAACGTTTTCGTACGAATGTAAAAATCTATGAGATCCAAAATATCGTCGAGCATATCTTATTAGCAAAAAACGAGTATGCCTTGGCTGAAGAATATATCAACTATCGGACCCGTCGTGATTTCGAGCGCAGCAAAGCCACAGACATCAACTTTACGATCAACAAATTGATGAATAAAGATCAATCGGTCGTCAATGAGAATGCCAATAAAGATAGCAATGTGTTCAATACACAACGTGATTTGACCGCTGGGATCGTAGGAAAATCGATCGGTTTGAAAATGCTCCCTCCTCACGTGGCAAATGCTCACCAAAAAGGCGACATTCATTACCATGACTTGGATTATCATCCTTACACCCCAATGACCAACTGCTGCTTGATCGATTTTAAAGGCATGCTGAATAATGGGTTTAAAATTGGGAACGCCGAAGTGGAATCGCCAAAATCGATCCAAACGGCCACCGCTCAAATCTCACAAATCATTGCAAACGTAGCATCGAGTCAATATGGCGGCTGTTCTGCTGATCGAACAGATGAATTATTGGCTCCTTTTGCTGAGTTGAATTATCAAAAGCATCTAAAAGATGCCGAAGAATGGATCGAGGCACCTGAACGTCGAGAAGCTTACGCGAAGAGCAAAACACGCAAAGATATCTACGACGCAATGCAAAGTCTAGAATACGAAATCAATACGTTATTCACCTCGAACGGGCAAACGCCGTTTACTTCCCTTGGCTTTGGTTTAGGAACCAACTGGTTCGAACGGGAGATCCAACGAGCGATTCTCCAAATTCGCATCAACGGGTTAGGCAGTGAAAAGCGTACCGCTATTTTTCCAAAATTGATCTTTAGTATTCGCCGTGGCGTCAACTTGGCCCCTACCGATCCGAACTATGATATTAAAGAACTGGCTTTAGAGTGTGCCACCAAACGGATGTATCCTGATATTTTGAATTATGATAAATTGGTTGAATTGACCGGCAGCTTTAAAGTGCCGATGGGCTGTCGTTCTTTCTTGCAAGGCTGGAAAAACGAACGTGGTGAAGAAATCAATGTCGGTCGGATGAATCTAGGTGTCGTGACATTGAATATTCCCCGGATCGCCTTAGAAGCAAATGGTGATCAAGAAAAATTCTGGACGCTGCTGGAAGATCGTCTGCAAATCGTCAAGGATGCTCTTGTCTATCGGGTGGAGCGCTGTAAAGAAGCCAGCCCTGCGAATGCGCCGATCCTCTACATGTACGGAGCCTTTGGTGAACGTTTAGATCGCAAAGACAATGTAAATGAACTATTCAAAAACAAACGTGCTACTGTTTCTCTTGGATATATCGGTTTGTATGAAGCTGCTTCGGCTTTTTATGGTGGAACATGGGAACAAGATCCAGAAGCAAAAGCCTTTACCCTAGCGATCGTGAAAGAATTGAAAGCTCATGCTGATGCCTGGGGCGATGAATACGGCTATCATTTCAGCGTGTACTCAACGCCTAGTGAAAGCCTGACTGATCGTTTCTGCCGCTTGGATACCGAAAAATTCGGTGAAGTTGAAAACATTACCGACAAAGAATACTACACCAATAGCTTCCACTATGATGTGCGGAAAAATCCGACACCATTTGAAAAACTTGATTTTGAAAAAGAGTATCCAAAATACTGTTCTGGCGGGTTTATTCATTACTGCGAATACCCAGTCTTGCAGCAAAATCCAAAAGCGTTAGAAGCGGTTTGGGATTACGCTTATGATCGGGTCGCCTATCTTGGAACAAATACCCCTATCGACCACTGTTACGAGTGTGGGTATGAAGGAGACTTCAACCCAACCGAACGGGGCTTTGAATGTCCACAATGTGGCAATCATGACCCAAAAAGTTGTGACGTCGTCAAAAGAACCTGTGGGTATCTTGGAAATCCTCAAGCTCGTCCAATGGTCAATGGACGGCACAAAGAAATTTCTGCCCGGGTCAAACATTTGCAAGAATAAACGAAAAAGGAGTGCTAGAATTCTTCTACACTCCTTTTCTTGAAGACCAATCCCTGTAATTCATGATAGAAAGAAGTTTTCCTATGAGAAATCCGAAACCTAAAGAATGGCAAGCCAAAGAATATAGCCAAAATTATATTGCTGATTACAAAGCCTTCAACTTTGTTGATGGTGAAGGCATTCGAAATAGTTTATACGTGAGCGGCTGTCTCTTTGCTTGCGAAGGCTGTTTCAACAAAGCAGTCCAAAACTTTCGCTATGGCACACCTTTTACGCAAGAACTAGAGGATCGAATCATCGAAGATCTGCGACATGAGTATGTCCAAGGACTGACCCTCCTAGGCGGCGAACCTTTCCTGAACACGACAGTCTGTCTGAAAGTCGTTGATCGGGTTCGTGCTGAATTTGGGCACAGCAAAGATATTTGGAGCTGGTCAGGCTACACCTATGAAGAATTGCTTTTGGAAACACCCGATAAATTGGAACTTTTATCCAAAATCGATATTTTAGTCGACGGTCGTTTTGAACTGAGCAAACGAAATTTAAACTTGCAGTTTCGCGGCAGCAGCAATCAACGAATCATTGATCTTGCTGCATCTCGGGAACAAGGAAAAGCGGTTATCTGGGCAAAGTGCAAAGATGCTGAAGCAAGCTACGAACAAATCAAAAAACAAATTTAAAAACTAAAAACACCGTGCATCTTGAGGTGACCCCAAAAGTTAGACCAAAAAATCGAACTTTTGGCGGTCACCTCCTCTTCCTTCAAAGATGATGCACGGTGTTTTTTTATGTTATCTCAACTCAGTGACCAAGCTTTTTACAGGTACTTACTTGCTTCACGAATCGTCAAAGGCGCCAGACTTGTTTGATAGCGAAGCAGAAAGTCTTGGACCCACTGAGGATTCGTCTTGCCATAATCTCGTAAGCTCCAGCCAATGGCTTTGTTGATAAAGAATTCAGAACTCCCCAAATTATTGACGAGGACCTCTTCAAGCAGTGGTCGATCCATCTGTTCTTTTTGCAGCAGTTGATGGAGTATTGCCACTCGCCGCAGCCAAAGATTTTCCTCAAGACTCCAGCGAAGCATTTCAGCTTTTAACGCTGGCAGTCGGCGAACTAGTTTTCTGACAACCTCACTTAGGGCGTCCACGCTATCCCACCAAGCTTTTGTTATGACTAGCTGTTCAATTTTTGCCAGATCGATGGCTGCTAGAAACGGCTCCATCACCACTAAATAATCAATCGCAAGGTATTGGTGTTCCCGATAGCTGCTTTGCCAACAATGATCGATAAAGTCCCAATCAACCGTTTTCGTTTGTTTTGCTGCTTTGAAGGTCGCTTTCTCCTGCTGGCGGCGCAACGGCGTAGGAATGCCTAAAAAATCAAACTGATGCCGCATGTAGGCGGCCATTTTTTCACTTCGCTCCTGATTAGCCAATCCTGTCATCGTGTCATATACTTGATAGAGTGTCATTTTGCTCCTCCTCTTCAGCCTACTGCTCGTCAGATAGTTGCCATAAGGGCAGTACGATATTTTCATAGGTCAGTGGATCAAGATTTGTGACGGTGATCCCCAAAAGACGGATGCCTTTTTCCAGACCTAAAATTTCTTCCCAAATCAGACTTGCTTCGGAAAATAACTGTTCTTTTTTATGAACATAGGTTGGCAAGGTCACTCGCTTGGTGATCGTAGAGTAATCACTGTAACGAACTTTCAACACGACCGTCTTGCCATGTTTTTGTGTGCGCTTCAGTGATCTTTCGACTTCTTCTGCGATAGCCCGTAACTGGCTCAATACTTGTTCTTCACTGGTTAATGGATTGCCGTATGTATGCTCTTTTCCAACTGATTTCCGTTCTCTCGTCACACTAACTGGGGAATCATGGATACCTCTAACTTTCCGATACAAGGAATACCCCATTTTGCCAAATTCACGAATCAGCGCCATCTCACTCCAGCCATACAGATCAGCTCCTGTAAAAATACCTAACTCATGCATCCGCGGAACAGTTTTCTTCCCGATCCCGTGAAATTTATCAATGGGTAATTGTTGCAAAAATGCCACTGCCTCATCTGGCATCACCACCGTCAATCCTCGTGGTTTATGATAATCCGAAGACAGTTTTGCCAAGAATTTGTTGTAACTGACTCCTGCCGAACAGGTCAGATGAGTCTCTTGCCAGATGTCTCGTTGAATCAAACGAGCGATCTTAATTGCTGAAGGACAATTGATCTTGTTGACTGTGACATCTAGATACGCTTCATCAATAGAAACTGGTTCGATGATGTCGGTGTACCGATGAAAAATTTCTCTGACTTGCTGGGACACTTCACGATACTTTTGATGATTTCCCGGTTTAAAAATCGCTTGCGGACAAAGCTCATAGGCTTTTTGCGCACTCATTGCCGAGTGGATGCCATATTGTCGTGCCAGATAATTGGCGGTCGTGACCACTCCTCGGCCGCCAGTATCACTTGGGTGACGGGCAATGACGAGGGGATGCTTGGCAAGCTCTGGATCATCCCGTTCTTCCACCGAAGCAAAAAAAGCATCCATATCAATATGAATAATTTTGCGGCTCGTATCATTTTTTAAGGGAAATTGCAGTTCCGACATCGTTGTTCACCTCACTTCTTATTATAAACGAACAGAGGTTCCCTATCAAGCAAGGAATCGAGGGAAGCACGCAAAAAGGACCAACCTTCATTGGTCCTTCCTTCTACATTCACTGCTTTTGCGGCCCTCTTCATGGTCCAAGAAGTTCTACTATAAGGCAGCTTCCCCTCGTTCATTAGTGCGAATCCGAATCGCTTCTTCCAACGGGTAGACGAATATTTTGCCGTCACCGACTTCATCTGTCCGACAGATCGATACAATCAGCTCAATCACCTCATCGACTTTTTCATCTGCTAAAACAAAACGGACATTTACTTTTGGTAAAAGAGTTGTGATCACTTCTTGGCCACGAATAAACTCTTTGAGCCCTTTTTGATTGCCGCAGCCCAGTACTTGACTGACTGTCATGCCGCTGATTAAATCAGACTGGTCCAAAGCGGCCTTTAGTTCTTCTAATTTTTCTTGGCGAATAATCGCTTCAACTTTTTTCATGACTGCTCCTCCACTCTTAAGAGTCTAACCCCATAAAGGTAGGATAGGCCGTTTCGTCATGTTCGATCCGATCCATCCCCACTGCTTCTTCTTGTTGCGATACGCGAATCGGCATTACCCATTTGATCAAAGTGATAATGACAAAGGATAAGATACCTGCAAATAGAATCGTAAATACGATACTTTCGGCTTGTGCGAGAAAAAGATCAACGCCGCCATAGAGCAATCCTGACCGTCCACCCACTGCTGGATCCGCAAAGATCCCCGTCATCAAACCACCGAAGATCCCGCCTACCCCATGGCAGCCAAAGGCATCCAGCGCATCATCTAAGCCTAATCGATGTTTGATGACAGAAATAAAGAAGTAGCAAAACGGACTGACTAAAGCGCCAATGATAAAGGAAGACCAAAGCGAGACAAATCCCGCACCTGGTGTGATGGCAACTAAGCCCACGACGGCTCCAGTACACGCACCAACGACCGTCGGTTTGCCCAACACGATTTTTTCGATCAGCATCCAAGAAAGCATCGCACTGGCTGCTGCCGTATTCGTGGTCATTAGGGCGTGGATCGCTAGACCATCAGCTGCTAACGCAGAGCCAGCATTAAAGCCAAACCAGCCAAACCATAAAAGGCCAGCACCTAGTACAACAAAGGGAATATTATGAGGACGATATTCGGTTTGATGAAATTCTCGCCGCTTACCGACAACGATCGCTAAGACTAACCCACTGATACCCGAACTGATATGAACGACATTGCCTCCTGCAAAATCGATCGAGCCGATCGCATCTAAAAAACCGCCGCCCCATACCATATGTGCCATTGGAAAATACACGAGAACTAGCCAGAAGCCGATAAATAGGAAAATAGCTGAGAAACGCATTCTGCCCACGACAGATCCAGTAATGATCGCCGTTGTGATCAAGGCAAACATCATTTGAAAGGCCGCAAATAACCCTTCAGGAATCCCTTCTCCTTCTGTCATCGAGACATGATTGAAAAAGACTTTATCTAAATTCCCAATAAATGAGCCTGTGCCGCTAAAAGATAAGGTATACCCTAAAGCGACCCATAGCACAGACGCCAAGCCCATCGTACAAATCACCATCATCATGGTATTGAGGATGTTTTTGCGACGTTCCAATCCTCCGTAAAAAAATGCCAATGCTGGAGTCATAAGAAAAACCATGCCGCTACAAATTAAAATAAATGCAATATTCCCTGTGTTCATTTTTGACGCCTCCTTTTCTTTATGTTAGCTATCCTAACATCATATTTTCAAATAATCTAGATTTTTCTGAGAAAATCGTGAATTTTCTGAAAATAGCTAACTGTCGATGTCAGATAATTTAACACAAGTCCGAAAAAAGACAAAAAAATACCGAGAGAATTCTCGGTATGATTACGTTTCTAATTGATGGTAGGCTTGATAAACAAGCTGTTTCTTCACTTGATTGCGTTTAGCCACTTCTTTGATGGCTTCTTTTGAGGACAAGTCTGCCTCTTTCATCAAGGCTGCCACCTGTTCAGCATAGCTTCCTTCATAAACGACTTCAGGGATTTCAGAAGCGCCTTCCACTAATAGACAGCATTCCCCTTTGATTGGTTGTTGGTCGAGGTATTCAATCAATTCTGAAAAGGTCCCTCGCAAGTATTCTTCGTGGATTTTCGTCAATTCACGGCAGATAACTGCTTGACGTTCTCCCAATACCTCTTTCATCGTTTCGATCGTCGCTGCGATTCGATACGGTGACTCATAAAAAATCATCGTAGCTTCTTGGCTTGCCAATTCACTTAACGCTTGCTTTTGTTCTTTTTTCTTACGAGGTAAAAAGCCATAAAAAAGATTCGGCTGCGGTGATAAGCCAGAAGCGATCAGCGCGGTCAAACCAGCCGTAGGTCCTGGGAGCGCAATCACTGCGATTCCTTCGACCAAGCACGCCTTGACTAATTCATGACCTGGATCACTAATGGAGGGCATACCAGCATCACTGCATTGGGCAATAGTCTTGCCCATTTGCAGCTGTTCTATCAGCTGTGGCACCCGTTCTTTATAATTGTGTTCATGTAAGCTTTTTTGCGGTGTCGCAATCTCAAAATGATTTAACAATTTCTGGGTATTTCGAGTATCTTCACTTGCGATCAGGTCCGCTTCTTTTAAAATTTTGACACATCGGAACGTCATATCTTCCAAGTTACCGATCGGTGTTGGAACAAGATACAGTTTTCCAGTGTCATGTTTATAACTTTGCTGCTTTTGCATGTACTGCTCCTTTCGAAAAAAAGACCAGCAGAAACTGATCTTTTTTCTAACGAACCGCTTCGTCTGTCAGCTATTTGCCGCTTTCACGATAGATCACTTCTAGACAAAACGCACAAGGTTCGTCATGTTCTCTGCGAGAACCGTATAAGTCATAACAAACATGAAATCCTTCTTCGTAAATCTTTTCTAAATTCATCCGTGATTTAGAAAGCTCTTGTTTGACCGATTCAGCGGGTGCATCTGCCACTTGGTTCAACTCACGAATGTGTTCACGTAAGCGTTGATTTTCCAATTCTAATGTCGTATTTTTTTCGACGATTTCTTGCAAAGACTGCTTCATTTCCGCTAGATTATTCAAGGAATTTTGCAACTCCACTTCTAACTGATTCAATCCGTCATATATTGATCGTTTGTCCATGCTCATTATGGTCACCTACTTATTTTGTCACTAGTTCTTCATAATCATACTCGATTGGTGTTTGCCGATCATGCAAACGGACTTTGATCACTCGGCTCAACAGATCCAGCCCAACCACACGTCCTTTGCCATCTGGCGTTTCAACTTCCTTGCCGCGATCCGGCAATTCTTTTTTTGCACGCTCATACTCTTCACTTTCGTACTTAAGACAACACATCAAACGACCACATAACCCTGAAATTTTTGCAGGATTTAAGGAGAGTCCTTGATCCTTAGCCATCTTGATGGACACTGGGATAAAATCGCCTAAAAACGTCGCACAGCATAGTTTGCGACCGCAGGGTCCAACTCCGCCTAGCGCCTTTGCTTCATCCCTGACACCAATTTGGCGCAGTTCGATCCGTGTATGAAATTCACTTGCCAAGTCTTTGACCAACTCACGAAAATCAACGCGGCTTTCTGCCGTGAACGAAAAAATCAGTTTTGTGCGCTCAAAGGTATATGCCACCCGAATCAGCTTCATTGGCAGCTGGTGTGCTCGGATTTTTTCTTTCCCAATTTTCAACGCTTCGTCTGCTGCTTTTTGATTGGCGGCAGCTTGCTCCAAATCTTTTTTCGTCGCTCGACGCAGGATCGGTTTGACTGCTTGAGGCAAATCGCTCTCATTCATTTTTCTGCTTTTGGTAACCACCGTGGCAAGACATTTGGCATCTTGTGATTCCACGATGACTTGTTCATTTATGGTATAGGTCTGTTTTTTTGGTGTGTAAAAATAAATCTGGCCTACGTCATGATAACGCACTCCGACAACTTCGATCATCTCTGGTCTCCTTTTCCGGCTGCTGCGTTTTATCCATAGATGATTTTCACGGAAAATTGTTCTGCCACTCCTTGGAAAGACACATTGGCTTGCAATTTTTTTTGTGCTTGCAATGCGGCTTCAATGGCACGATTGATCTCTTTTCCCCATAAACCTTGTGCCAACAATCGATCTCGTTCCTCTTGAAAGTAAAATAACAAGAGCAAAAAGATTTCTGATTGCTGATTTTTTTCTTTTGCTAGACCCAATAATTTTTTCTGAACAAAAATAAATGCTTGCGGGTCTTTCTTCAAAAGGTAATTCACCCAACGCTTAACAGCATCCTTAGTTTCATTAAACCATTCATCCTGCGAGATTTCAACTGCTTTATGATAACTATTAGTCAAGTGGCTCAGAAGTCGACTCGTCTCTTTGGAAAGTCCTTCTTCTTGCAGCTTCTCCTGTAGTTTTTCTTTTGACAGCGGCGAAAAATGAATGATCTGACAGCGAGACTGAATCGTCGGCAAAATACGTCCTAAACTCTCGGTTTCTAAAATCGCCAAAAAGTTTCCCACCGGTTCTTCTAAAAACTTTAATAGGCTGTTGGCAGCGCTGTTGTTCATTTTGTCTGCTTGAGACAAAATAAAGATTTTCAGACGACTTTCAAAGCCGCTTTTTGAGAACTCCTCTTGCAGCTGCCGAATCTGGTCGACTTTGATCATCTGCCCATCCGGCTCGATTTGGATGACGTCAGGATGCTCTCCTTGGGCGATCCGCAGACAATTGCTGCATGTGCCGCACGGGGCTTCTTCTTGCACATTGGTACAAAAAAGGCGTTTTGCGAGCCACAGACTTAATTCGTGCTTGCCAGTCCCCTTGTCCCCTTCAAAAAGATAAGCATGAGCAATGCGCCCATGCTTGATACTTTTTTTTAGTTGGGCAAAAACAAGAGGCTGATATTCTTGTAGAAATAACTCCTCCATGAAAAGCTCCTTTTTTAATATTGATGGAATCCGTCAACCGGTAGCACGAACACAGTTGCTCCGCCGACTTCGACTTCGACTGGATAAGGAACTTGACCGTCTAAGGAAATGTCTAAAGACATCGGTGTCGAGACATATTGTTTTCTTGATTGACAGGTTTTTTTGATCAATTCTAATGCATCTTGTACCCGATCGTCTTCAATACCAATGATAAACGTACTGTTGCCAGCCTTTAAAAACCCACCCGTTGAGGACAATTTTGTAGCACGGATATTGGCATCAATAAACTCATTTGCCAAACGATTACTGTCTTTGTCTTGTACGATTGCCATAATTAATTTCATGGGACCATCTCCTTTGTGTTATCCAACCTACTCTAGATTGACTTGAAGTAAGCAGGATACGATTCAACGATTGCTGAATAGCTGGATTCAACAACTTCTTGTAACCCCATTCTAGCATCAATCTTATGAATGCGTACAGGATTTTCTTCCGCCAGCTTAAGATACGCATGACGAACCCGTTGGTGAAACTCCAATCCTTCCGAATCTAAGCGGTCATATTGATGTGCGCGGTTTTCTTGGATGCGACGCAAGCCAGTATCAGAGTCAACATCTAGATACAAGGTAAAATCAGGCGTCGTTCCTTCCGTCGCAAACTCGTTGATCCGTGCGATCTCAGGAATCCCGATGCGGCGTCCAGCTCCTTGATAGGCAAGCGAACTGTCAACAAAGCGGTCACAAATCACGATGTGTCCAGCATTTAATGCCGGCAGGACAACCTCAATCAAGTGTTGGCGGCGGGCCGCTGCATAAAGTAAGGCTTCCGTCCGCTCATCCATTTCTTCATTTCGCGGATCTAAAATAATTTTACGAATCTTTTCAGCGATTTTAACTCCGCCAGGTTCTCTTGTTTTCACGATTTTTCTTGTTGCTTCAAGCTGTAACCGAGGATACAACTCTTCGATCACACTGGTTTTTCCAGCACCATCCGGTCCTTCGATGGTTATAAACAATCCATTCACCCTAATTGCCTCCAATATCTTTATAATTCTCGGCGACCTTCTACTGCTTTTAGCAAGGTCACTTCATCCGCGTATTCAATATCGCTGCCCACAGATAAGCCATGAGCCAAACGCGTGACTTTAATACCAGCAGGCTTGATCAAACGTGACATATACATCGCCGTTGCTTCACCTTCCGTGGTCGCATTGGTCGCAATAATCACTTCTTTGACCTGATCATCATGCAGCCGCTGTATCAGCGATGCAATGTTGATATCTTCTGGACCTGTCCCTTCCATCGGGGATAACACGCCATGCAGCACATGATAAAGTCCATGATACTCCCGGACTTTTTCTAGTGCCATGACATCTTTAGGCTCTTCAACCACTAAAATCGTTTCTTTGTCTCTTGTTGGATCACTACAGATCTCACAAGGATCTTCTTCAGTTATATTTCCGCAAATACTGCAAAAGTGCAAATCTCGTTTGACACTAAGCAACGATTTGGCAAACTCATTGACGACTTCTTCTTTCATATCGATCGTATAAAATGCCAAACGTGTCGCGGTTTTTTGTCCGATTCCCGGCAGTTTCATGTAACTGTCGATCAATCGGGCGATCGGTTCAGGATATTGCACCGTCATTTCTCCTTTTATAGACCCGGAATGTTTCTTGTGTATTTGCCCATCGTTTGTTCCGATTCTTTTTCAATTTTCTTCAATCCGTCATTGACAGCTAAAATGATCATATCTTGCAGCATTTCCACATCGTCAGCATCAACGATCGCTTCATTGATAGTAATGTCTTGTAACGTCTTATCGCCAGTATAGGTCGCTTTGACATAGCCATTTGTCGATTCGCCGATAAATTGTTTGCTGTTCAGCGCTTCTTGTTCTTTCATCATTTCTTTTTGCATTTTTTGCATTTGTTTCATCATGCCTTGCATATTTCCCATGCCTCGCATCATTATCAATCACTCCATTTTCATTAATTTTCTTCAATGCTGGTTAATTCACCAAATAACTCTTGCGCTTTTGTTACTAAGTCGTCATTTTCAGGTTCGACAGGAGCGGCTTCGGTCTCTTCTTGGTCTACTTCAATTTCCGTATCTGCCGTTGCTTGACCGCCGGCCAAAAACTCTTGCCGTAGTGCTGGCCAACTTTCTTTTGTGATAAAGACAGCCTGGGGGGCGTAGTCTTTGATCATGCGAGACAATTGATTATGGATCATCAATTGAAACTCTTGGTCGTTACTTGCTCGCTGGCATAAGATCTCATAGTCAAAAGCGATCACGACGCCCGATTCGCTGGCAGCTTTTGCTTCACTGGAATGCAGCATCGCTCTTTGCGTCACGGAAAGAGACATCAAAAGATCGTCCCAAACATTGCGAACGTTTGCCAAGTCTTTCTTCGTTGCACTTTTCAGTACTTGGAACACGCGTTCCTTTGGTAAACGGAACGTAGTGGTCGCCTTGGCTTTCTTCACTGGCGCAGTGGTTTCCGCAACGGCACCTGCCGGTCGATTCTCCTGCAGTCGTTGCACCTCTGCCTGAAGTTTTTGCAATGCTTGCCGTAACTGCGCCACTTCTTGACTATTATCAGCTGAATTGCTAGCAACAGCAGCACTTTCTGGATCATTGGCTAATTTGACCACAGCCACTTCCAAATAAATCGTAGGATTGTTCGTAAATCGTACTTCATTTTGCGTATCGTTTAAGACCGTGATCCAGTGATAGATTTTTGCTGGCGGGGTATTTTTTGCCAGTGTTTGAAACGCTTCAGTCAACTGCAGCGACTTTTCAGATAGCAGCTGCGGCGCTTGTTGATACATCAGCAAGTCTCGACAATAAACCAACAAGTTTTCCAATAAACGTCGGGCTTCTTTACCAGAGTCTAATAACTCCCGCAAGGTCGCTAACGCATCGGCAACTTCTTTTTCCCCGCAAGCCTGCATCAGACGGTCCATCATTTCATAGGACAAGCTGCCCGTCACTTCAAGAGCATCTTGGGTCGTTACGGTTCCATCACTAAAAGCGATCGCCTGGTCGGTGATACTCAAGGCATCCCGCATACCGCCTTCTGCGGCTCGCGCAATGATCTGTAAAGCTTCTGCTTCATAATTGATCTCACTAGTAGTAAGGACCGTTTCTAAATGACCCACGATATCTTGCGTATTGATCCGTTTGAAATCAAAGCGTTGGGTTCGGGAAATGATCGTTGCTGGAATCTTATGGGGCTCTGTTGTTGCCAAAATAAAGACAACATTTTTCCGTGGTTCTTCCAATGTTTTTAGTAAAGCGTTGAATGCGCCTGTTGACAACATGTGCACTTCATCAATGATATAAACTTTGTATTCAGCTTGAGTCGGTGCATAGTTCGCACGATCACGAATAAAGCGAATTTCTTCTACACCGTTGTTGCTTGCCGCATCGATTTCGATCACGTCTTCTTGCGTCCCTGCTGTGATTGAGCGACACATGTCGCACTCATTGCAAGGCTCACCGTTGACCTGGTTCGGACAATTGATGGCTTTGGCAAAAATTTTCGCTGCACTTGTTTTCCCGGTTCCTCGAGGACCCGTAAATAAATAGGCATGCGAGATCTGGTTTTGATCGATTGCATTTTTTAAGGTTTGGGTAATTGCTTTTTGTCCGACAACATCATCAAAACGCTGAGAACGCCAAACACGATATAATGCTTGATAAGCCATAGTTTTCCACACTCATTTCAAAATTCGCTACCTTCTATTATACGTAATATCAGCCAAAAAAACCACCGTTTGCGTGGGGGAATCTCAAAAGAAATGGAAATTTAATCCGCAACCTACCATTTGTCTCTTTTATTCAAATCCACCTGCGAACGAACCGTTTATTGATGGATTTTGCGAAAAAATCCTCTCCAACTTTAGACTGATAACGTAAATCTCACCTCCTATGGTATAATGAATCTATGTTCATCTATTGTGATGAAAACAATTTAAAGGAGGACTGAAAATGGGTATTATCAAAGCGGCAACAAGCGCAATTGGCGGCGGATTAGCAGATCAATGGCTAGAGGTGATCGAGCCTGACAATATGAGCGATTCGACAGTAATGACAAAAGGTGTCAAAGTGCGGCGTAATGACAAACGCGGTTCCAACAGAAAAGGCACGGAAGATGTCATCACTGATGGCTCAGTGATCCATGTCTATCCGAATATGATGATGTTATTGGTTGATGGCGGGCGAATCATCGATTATACCGCCGAAGAAGGCTACTATACAGTGAAAAACGAATTAGCGCCTTCAATGTTAAACGGTTCATTGAAAGATGCGATTTCTGAAACGTTTGACCGCTTTAAGTTTGGTGGCGTTACACCGCAAAAACAACAAGTTTTTTATATCAATCTACAAGAAATCAAAGGGATTCGCTTCGGTACTTCCTCGCCTTTGAATTATTTTGACAACTTTTACAACGCAGAACTTTTCTTGCGGGCGCACGGAAACTATTCCTTACGAATTACCGATCCAATTTTGTTCTATACGAATGCGATCCCAAAAAACAAAAGTCAAGTCGATATCAACGACATCAACGAGCAGTACTTAGCTGAATTTTTGACCGCCCTACAAACAGCGATCAACAAAATGTCCGCTGATGGCGAACGAATTTCTTACGTTCCATCTAAGAGCATGGAATTAAGCAAATATATGGGAACAGTTCTTGATGACAGCTGGCGAGAACTCCGAGGAATGGAAATCGTTTCGGTTGCCGTCGCAAGCATCTCTTATACGGATGATTCCGTAAAATTGATCAACATGCGGAACCAAGGGGCAATGTTAGGTGACCCTTCGATTCGTGAAGGCTATGTTCAAGGTTCGGTAGCTCGTGGTATGGAATCTGCCGGTAGCAATGCCGCTGGCGCTACGACTGGGTTTGTTGGCATGGGCATGGGGATGAACGCTGGTGGCGGTTATTTGAACCAAGCGTCACAAAATAACCAACAGCAGATGCAGCAGCAACAAGCACCTGCACAAAGCAACGCAGATCATTGGGACTGCCCACAATGCGGCACATCTAATACTGGTAAATTCTGCAGCAATTGCGGCACGCCTAAACCAACGAGCGATGGACCAAGTCTGAAAATGAAATGCAGCGATTGTGGTGAAGTGATCGATTTAGCCAACGGCATTCCAAAATTCTGTCCGAATTGCGGCAAACCTTTCAAAGGTGTCCCAGTAGACTAATTGAGGAGGATTGCTGATGGATGTTATCACACATAAGTGCCCCAATTGCGGGGGCGCTTTAACCTTTGATCCTGGCGATCAAAAATTTCATTGTCCATTTTGTCTGAGTATTTTTACTGAAGACGAAGTCACTGCCTTTGAAGAAAAGCAAAAAGAAGCGCAAATGGCCGCTGATTCTTCTGTAGATGCCACGGCTACCTCAGTGACGGAGCCGAGCCTTGAAGAAGAAGTGCAGCAACAAGCCAATGCACAAGCGGGACAGATGGACCTTTTCACCTGCCCCAGCTGCGGTGCTGAAATCGTGACGGATGCGACTACAGCTGCAACCTATTGCTACTTTTGCCATAACCCGGTCGTTTTATCTGGACGGCTTTCGGGAGAATTTTTGCCAAACAAAGTCCTTCCCTTTGCGATCGAAAAAGAAGAAGCAACGCAAAAGTTTTTAGAATGGGCGCAAAAGAAAAAATTCGTCCCACGGGATTTCTTCGACCAAGCACAAGTAGAGAAATTGACTGGCGTATACTTCCCTTATTGGGTCGTCGATGCCGAGATGAACGGCTCCCTCTCAGGAATGGGTACCTCCTTGCGAATTTGGCGCGTTGGTGATATTGAATATACTGAACACAAACAATACGATGTCTTGCGACGAGGAAAAATCAAGGTGAATGAATTGCTCAAGCATGCGCTGTCAAAAAACGTCCAACAAAAAATGGTAACTGGCGTTCAGCCGTTTCCCCTTGAAAAAGCTGTTAATTTTCGCAGTCAGTATTTAGCCGGCTTCCAAGCAGAAAAAAGAGACATTGAATACATTGATCTTTCCGACGAAGTCAAAAACGAATTATCGGGGTATGCTGAAAACCTGTTAGCAGGTACCGTCAATGGCTATACTAGTTTTAAACGCAACAATCGATCCATCAATCTAACAAAAGAAGAAAACAATTACGTTTTGCTTCCTGTATGGCTAGTGACCTATCGAGCCGATGATGAAAACAAGAGTGCCTTTTATTATGCGATGAATGGGCAAACAGGAAAAGTCAGCGGTGTTTTACCAATCAGTTACAAACGCTTGGGAATCGTCAGTGGCGCAATTTTCGCGGCAACGACCATCCTCGCATTGATTGGAGCGTATTTCTTATGAAAAAACTATCCTATTTGTTGCTTCTGCTGGTTGGCTTTTTCTTCACCACCCTGCCCGCCTTCGCAGCCGAAGAGACAGTCGCAGACCACGCTGGACTTTTTACCGAACAAGAAATCCAGAAGTTGAATGAAGAAGCAGAAGCGCTGAATGCGAAAATCAAAGGCGAAGTGTTTATTCAAACAACGAACAGCAACACGGGAGATATCGAGTTGTATACTAATCGATATCTTTCAAGACGGATCGGCAACGACAACAATGGATCCGCTTTGGTGATCGATATGTCGCAACGTAAATTTCACGTTTCGACTTCTGGAAATATGATCGATTACCTCACTGACTCACGTCTAGACAAGCTACTTGATGCAGTATTTGACCAGATGGCAGAGGGAAATTATTACCAAGCGGCATTGGTCTATCTGCAAAAAGCGGCTGGTTTTGTGGAAGCAGGTGTTCCTGCCGATCACTATCGTATCGATCGTGATACTGGAAAAATTACTTATTACAAAGTGATGACGCCACTAGAAATTGCTATTTGCTTAGCAATCGCAGCAGTGATCAGTATCGCCTTTTTCATCATTGTTAAATCCCGTTACCAATTAAAAATGGGCGGCTACAAATTTAACTATCTAGAAAAATCAAGTATTGATCTGACCCAAAAAGAAGATCGCTTAGTCAACTCCTTTGTCACAACCAGACGCATCCCCCGTCCTTCGAATAATGGCGGTGGCGGCGGTGGCGGCGGCAGTACGACCCACTCTTCTGGTGGCGGTACTTTCGGCGGCGGCGGACGCAGTTTCTAATCGTTAAATAGTTGTTTTGAATGTAAAAAAGAGTTCCTTCAAACGGGAACTCTTTTTTTTGCTGCTATTCATACCATGAATCGACAAGATCCTTTAGCTATCGTCACAATGATTTTGACCCTATCGCAGGTAAAGATATAGAGATCCTTTTGATAATTTCAAATGCACCTCATCGATTTTACTTGAGTATGCTTTTTATTCAAATCATTTCCTTAAACACAGAGAAATCAATATTGCCGCCGGAGACCAAAGCCACAGTTTTCTTTCCTCGAAGTAAATGATCGATCTGTCCGCTTAAAATCGCCGCTGTACTTAATGCACCAGCACCTTCTGCAATGACTTTTTCCTTCAAAGCCAAGTAATGGATCGCTTGTTCGATGTCGGATTCTTCAACTAAGACCGTTTCATCGATACGGGTCTTCAAAACATCATAGGTCAGCTCCCCTGCTAAAGCAACATCACAGCCATCGGCGATCGTTCTACTGCGGCGATTGGCTACCAGCTTTTGCTGCCAGATCGATGCGATCATACCATAAACGCCATAGGATTGAACGCCGATGATTTTGACTTCTGGACGAAGTTCTTTTAAGGCTAAAGCCATCCCAGCGATCAACCCACCACCGCCAATGGGAATAATGACATTATCAACATCTGGAAGATCCTCCAACAGTTCGATCGCAATCGTTCCTTGCCCCTCCATTACTGCACGATCATCAAAGGGAGAGACAAAAACTTCGCCACTGTCTTTCATGGCGTCTACTGTCAGTTGTTTGGTTTCATCAAACGTCTCTCCTGCTAAAACGACTTGTGCGCCATAGCTTCTTGTCGCCTCTATTTTTGTTTTAGCAGCCGTTAATGGCATAAAGATTCGGACATTGATCCCCAGTAACGATCCTGCGAGAGCAACACCTTGCGCATGATTTCCTGCAGAACAGGCGATGACACCGCGAAGTTTTTCTGCATCAGTCAATGAAGCGAGCTTGTTATACGCCCCCCGCGCTTTAAAGGAGCCGGTACGCTGTAGATTTTCTAATTTCAAAAATATCGTGCCCTCTTTTTCTTTGCCTAAAATATTACTTGGTGCAAGTGGTGTATGGATCATGATTGGTTTCAATCGTCGATACGCAGCAGCGATCCCCAGACTGTCCGTCAACACTTCCTCAATCACAAACGTTCCCCCTTTTTTGTTTTTTTATACTCTCATTGAAGCACAGAACTTGTAGAAAAACAAACTGGGGAACTCGTACAAGCAAAGAGCACTTCCCAATCCTTTACACGTCAATGTCACCAACTATTCTTACAGAAGAATTTTCAGAAAATAATGACATTTCTTTTCTGAAGTGCTATACTTAGAAAAATTAAAAAAGGGTGTGAACGAATGACAATCGATTGGTCAAATTTAGGGTTTTCTTATATGAAGACGCCATGGCGTTTTTTGGCAACATGGAAAGACGGTTCTTGGAATGAAGGCGAACTTACCGAGGATAATTATCTGCATATCCACGAGGGATCAACCGCTCTTCATTATGGACAACAATGTTTTGAAGGACTAAAAGCCTACCGAAGAAAAGATGGCGGCATCAATTTGTTCCGTCCAGACGAAAATAGCAAACGGATGAATCGCAGTGCCTATCGCCTGCGCATGCCAGAGGTTCCTGAGGACTTTTTCTTAGATGCGGTAAAACAAGTAGTAAAAGCAAATCAGGAATATGTTCCACCTTATGGCAGCGGCGCCACCTTGTATATTCGTCCTCTATTGATTGGGGTCGGAGAAAACATCGGTGTCAGTCCAGCACCAGAGTATATTTTTACGGTTTTTTGTATGCCTGTCGGTCCTTACTTTAAGGGCGGATTGACACCGACCAATTTCATTGTTTCTGATTATGATCGCGCGGCACCAAATGGTACTGGCGCAGCCAAAGTTGGTGGAAATTATGCTGCGAGTTTGTTGCCTGGATACGAAGCCCATCAGCGGAAATTTTCCGACTGCATCTATCTGGATCCAGAAACGCATACCAAAATCGAAGAAGTCGGTTCTGCTAACTTTTTCGGAATCACGGCTGACAATGAATTTGTGACACCAAAATCTCCTTCTATTTTGCCAAGTATCACAAAATATTCATTGCTGCATCTAGCGCAACACTCATTAGGATTGACCCCTGTTGAAGGCGATGTTTATCTCAATGAGCTGGATCGGTTTGTCGAAGCGGGTGCCTGCGGAACAGCTGCTGTTATCTCCCCAATCGGCGGGATCCAAAACGGTGAGGATTTTCATGTGTTCTATAGTGAAACGGAAGTTGGTCCACAAACAAAAGCATTGTATGATCAATTGACCGGCATTCAATTTGGAGATATTGCGGCCCCAACAGGTTGGATCTTTGATGTCCCATTGAAATAGCCACACCCATAGACCATCATAAAACGAACGGTCCACTGTGATCGTTCGTTTTATTCTCTTTCCGCCAACCAATTCCTTTCCATCAGGAGAGAATTGATTGCCACAACTCTTTCGACTTGTTACAATCATAGCAAAGGGAGGCGTAATGATGGGTAAACGACTCGGCTATTCTTTGCTTGCAACAGCATTGTATTTGGTGGTTTCCAATATCGGTAATCTCGTTTTTGGTATCAACCGCAGCTTTAGCTGGACCACAACATTGTGGGAAGCATTTTTCTTTTTTATTTTTGTGTTCCTATTCCAACAATTCCGAAAAAAATAAGCAGTGATCCTCGCTAGTAAGAAACGGGGATTGCTGCTTATTCCTTTTGCAGGAATTTCATTTACAAAAAAAAAGCGCCAAATCCCTTCATACAAAAGGATTTGACACTAAGAAAAATTATTTAACTGTTACTGAAGCGCCAACTTCTTCTAAAGCTGCTTTCAATGCTTCAGCTTCGTCTTTAGAGATGCCTTCTTTAACTGCTGAAGGAGCTCCGTCAACGACTGCTTTCGCTTCTTTCAAGCCTAAGCCAGTTGCTTCACGAACTGCTTTGATAACTTTAACTTTTTGATCGCCAGCTGCAGTCAATTCTACAGTGAATTCAGTTTGTTCTTCAGCAGCACCAGCATCGCCAGCTCCACCAGCTACAGCTACAGGAGCTGCAGCAGATACGCCAAATTCTTCTTCGATAGCTTTAATTAAATCGTTTAATTCTAAGATTGTCGCGCCTTTTAGCTCTTCGACAATGTTTTCAATGTTCAATGCCATTTTGTTTTCCTCCATTTAAGTAAGTAGTTTAGTTTTTTAATACTGAAAAATCATGCGGCAATTATGCTGCATCTTCTTCTTTTTCTGCCACTGCTTTGACAGCGTAAGCCACGTTGCGGATAGGTGCTTGTAGCACAGATAGCAACATAGAAAGAAGTCCTTCGCGGTTTGGCAATTTCGCCAATGCAGTAATTTCTTCCAATGAAGAAACTTTGCCTTCGATGATACCGCCTTTGATTTCTAAAGCTTTTGCGTCTTTTGCGAAATCGTTAATGATTTTTGCAGGTGCAACAACGTCTTCGTTACTGAATGCTACGGCAGTAGGACCAGTGAATACTTCACCTAAACCTTCTAGACCAGCTTTTTCAGCAGCACGAGAAAGAATTGAGTTTTTGATAACTTTCATCTCAACGTTTGCATCACGCAATTGTTTACGTAAGCGAGTTACTTCATCAACAGTTAGTCCACGGTAGTCAACAACGACTACAGATGCGGCTGCAGAGAATTTTTCACTCACTTCATCAACGATCGCGGATTTTTTTGCGATAGCTGCTTCACTCATTTATATTTCACCTCCTGATTTTGATGGAAGAGTTTCTTCGAAACGAACGGTTCCTTTGTCTTAAAAAAAGACAATAAAAAACTCTATGCCACCGTAGACATAGAGGGACTATTGAAGGTTCTCAATAAACGTCCTCGGTAGGGAATTAAGGCAAATGCCACCTACTGTCTTCGGTACAGTTAAACTTTTAACCTTGACTACCTTACCATAGATAAGGCAGTCAAGTCAATAAAAGTTTTAAATTTTTGTATTAGATTAGAAAGAAGCTTGTTCTACATGGATCCCAGGTCCAAATGTTGTTGTAACTGAGATATTTTTCATGTATTGACCTTTTGCTGCTGAAGGTTTAGCTTTCAACAATGTTTCATGGATTGTTTTGAAGTTTTCGATTAATTTGTCATCTTCAAATGAAACTTTTCCGATTGGTACGTGGATGTTTCCAGCTTTGTCAACACGGTAAGTTACTTTACCAGCTTTAACTTCGTTAACTGCTTTTGTTACGTCCATTGTTACTGTACCAGTTTTAGGGTTAGGCATCAAACCTTTAGGGCCTAACACACGACCTAATTTACCAACAGTAGCCATCATGTCAGGCGTTGCAACAACAACGTCAAAATCGAACCAGCCACCTTGGATTTTTTGAACCATATCGTCGTCACCAACGAAATCAGCACCAGCTGCTTCTGCTTCTTTGGCTTTATCGCCTTTAGCAAAAACTAAAACTGTTTGTGTTTTACCAGTACCGTTTGGTAATACAACCGCGCCACGGATTTGTTGATCCGCTTTTTTAGGGTCTACGTTTAATTTGTAAGCAACTTCAACCGTTGCGTCGAATTTTGCAATATTTGTTTCTTTTGCCAAAGCTACTGCTTCTTCAACTGAATAAGCTTTTGTAGCATCAACTTTTTTCAATGCTTCTTGCATTTTTTTGCTTTTTTTAGCCATTTTGTTTCCTCCTTGATGTGGTTATAACGGTAGAACCTCCCACGTGTCCCATATTTTTCAATATGAAGCCGACTGAGAAGCTACTTCCTTAGGGCTGTAATTATTCTACAGTGATCCCCATGCTTCGTGCAGTTCCTTCAACCATGCGCATTGCTGCTTCAACGTCAGCTGCGTTTAGGTCTTCCATTTTCAATTCAGCGATTTCTTTTACTTGATCGCGTGAAACTTTTGCAACTTTTGTTTTGTTTGGTTCGCCTGAACCTTTTTCAACGTTTGCTGCTTTTTTCAACAATACTGCTGCTGGTGGTGTTTTTGTAACGAAAGTAAATGAACGGTCTTCGTATACAGAGATCACTACTGGAATGATCAAACCTGCTTGATCAGCTGTACGAGCATTGAATTCTTTAGTGAATCCCATGATGTTGATACCCGCTTGACCTAGCGCAGGACCTACCGGCGGAGCTGGTGTTGCTTTACCTGCAGGAATTTGCAATTTAACGATTTTTTCTACTTTTTTTGCCACGAGACATACCTCCTTGAGTCCGTGATGTGGTTAATTGGAGATCCAAATTTCTCCTCCCACTTTGGTGATTCATGTGCACACACAAAAAACGTGTGACGAAAGCACACTGGAATATTATAGCATCTTTAAGGAATAATTCAAGGTTTTTCAGCTGTTTTTTTTTTGAAAAAATACTCACCAACGCTTTTCATCCTTCCTTTGATAAAAAAATAAATAAAAATCTCTTGCTTTTGGTCTGCTTTTTTCATTCTCTCATTTTTTTATGCTACACTACTACTGGAATTCTTCCCTATTCGTTTACTACTATCGAGGTGAAAAAAATGGAACAATTAAAATACCGCAGTGTATTTGATATAATCGGTCCCATCATGGTGGGTCCCAGCAGTTCTCATACAGCCGGTGCGGCTCGGATCGGAAAAATCGTTCGCAGTATTTTTGGTGAACAGCCAGACAGTGTTGATATCCTTTTGTATGAATCGTTTGCCAAAACCTATCGCGGTCATGGAACCGATATTGCGTTAGTTGGCGGTCTTTTAGGCATGGAGCCAGATGATGCTCGCCTAGCAGACTCTTTAAAAATCGCTTATGAGAAAGGGATCGAAGTCCTATTCGTTCCTAAAAAAGAAAAAGCGGAACATCCAAATATGGTCAAGATGATTTTGACAAAAGGTAGCCACAAACTTTCTGTCACTGGTATCTCGATCGGTGGTGGTAATATTCAAATCTCAGAGCTTAACGGCTTCAAAATTTCTCTGACGCTGGGTACGCCAACTTATGTGATCGTTCATCAAGATGTTCCAGGAATGATTGCAAAAGTAACCAATTTACTATCAGAGGCTCAAATCAATATCGGTACGATGACCGTAACAAGAGAAGCTGTCGGTGATAAAGCAATCATGATCATCGAAGTCGATCAGCGCAATGATCAGCTGGCGCAACAAATCAAAGTTTTGCCACACGTTTACAGCGCTGCGTATTTTGATTAAAGGAGAAAAGGCACATGTTCTATACAATAGAAGAATTAGTAACAGAGAGTAAAAATTATCCTTCCGTTGCAGAGATGATGATTGCGATCGAAGCTGAAAATACTGGCCGTAGTCGCGAACAGATCCTTGCAATCATGGAAAAGAATTTAGTTGTTATGGAACAATCAGTCGCTGAAGGTGTCGCTGGTGTAAAATCGGTGACGGGATTGACCGGCGGCGATGCGACACGCATGAACGACTACCTTGCTGCCGGTGATTTTTTAAGCGGAGAAACCATTCTACAAGCGGTCCAAAATGCCATTGCAGTCAACGAAGTCAATGCGAAAATGGGCTTGATCTGTGCAACACCGACCGCCGGTAGTGCGGGTGTTGTTTCTGGTGTCTTGATGGCCGTACGTGAACGTTTGGCACTGACTCGAGCGCAACAAGTCGACTTTTTGTTTACAGCCGGCGCCTTTGGTCTAGTGATTGCCAACAATGCCTCGATTTCTGGAGCCGAAGGCGGTTGTCAAGCGGAGATCGGTTCTGCTAGCGCAATGGCAGCGGCAGCTTTGGTTTGTGCAAAAGGTGGCACCCCTCACCAAGCGGCTCAAGCGGTGGCGATCACCCTCAAAAATATGATGGGCTTGATTTGTGACCCTGTCGCGGGCTTAGTCGAAGTCCCATGCGTGAAGCGCAATGCCCTGGGATCTTCCCAAGCCTTTATCTCTGCCGACATGGCACTGGCAGGAATCGAAAGTGTTATCCCACCTGATGAAGTGGTCTTAGCGATGTATCAAGTCGGTCGCCAAATGCCTAGCATTTTCAAGGAAACGGCTGAAGGCGGTCTAGCCATGACACCGACTGCCCAACGCTTGCAGGCAGAAATCTTAGAAGCCAATCGTTGATTTTTTTAGAAACGAACACGAATAAAAACCAACCAAGAACAACCAATCGTTGCTTGTTCTTGGTTGGTTTTCATTTTCCCATGATTTCCAGCGACGAAAAGACAAGTAATCCACACTTGTTAAACAAGTAACAAACGACATTGGCGGTTTTTCTACTCCCACTCGCCTACTCCATAGTGTTTCTTTTGGGCAACGGGTTTTAATACCTTCACAGGCTCGGAAAATTTAGGTTTCCCTTCTGTTTGATCCAACGTGACCAATGGCTGCTCGCTTTCTTGTGCTTTCAAGTCCATTTGTGGTTTTTCTTCCTGGGTAGCTTGTGCCTGATCGGCTGATTTTTGCCAGAGCTGTTTGCTGAGATCCAATAAGGGAATGATCATCATGGCGACGAGCCCGCCAGAAAAACCATTGTTATACAAGTTCAAGCCACCATGTAAGAAATCAATATTCAGTACCATTGAGGCGTGGACAAAACCGACCACCAAGCCGCCTTTCCAGCCATAGGCATTTGTTACTGCACAGAGCATCATCGCAAAAATCGCTGACGTGACTGTAACCGTCTCGTTGATGGTGTATACGCTCAATAGATTGGCGATCGTCACCCCTGCCAATAAAGGCAGCGAGTTAAACACATGAGAGCCACAAGCAGAAAAGCCGATGACACAAAAGATCGCACCGATAACTGGTCCATTTAAAACCGCACCAATACTGACAACGTAAGCCACTAACAAGAATGTCATTAACCCCATATTGATCATGGTATTGTAAACGCCGGTATCCCTTAAAATATCGCGCTCGATTTTGCCACTATGCGACCAAATCGCTCGCATATTCAATCGTTTTTTCTTAATCGCCATCAACAAACCATAGCCGACGAATACCCCTCCTAAAACCAGCATCATAAAAATCAATCGAGGTTGCTGTTCTTGAGATACTAATGTTCTTAGCTCGATCGTTAAGCCAAACATTCGGCAGATGGCAGCGACCAGTGTGCATAGCATCCCTGAAGTAAATCCCGCACTGTATAGACTGACACTTTGAAACAGCGCTTGAAAGTATAAAGCCATAGGAACCATCAAAAAACCGGTGAAGATCCCAATGCCATACCCCATCACAAGACTAAAATATGGTGGCAAGGAATCATTGAAAGCAAAATAGCTGACGATTGGGGAAACCGATGACCCATAGAGGGCGATCAACAAAAATTTTTTCAATGGTTCGTTCATAAAATACGAATACAGTCGAACGCCTAAAAATATTGGGATAAAATTCAGGAGATTTTTCCCAAAAAAGCCATAGCCAGTCACCATGAAGATCGCAGAGACGGCACCGCCCGTGATCGGTACCCGATAGTGATAGCAAATCGAGATCCCTACAAAGGTCATCAGACTGCTATTTAACAAAGCCGTCCCTACCGAGGTCATGGCAATATAATCGGTGACTAAATGACTTTCCGAAAACAAAATCAACTTGAGCTCTTCGATTGCCACCATTGGATCAAAAAACAACATAGCAAAGAAAAATAGCAGCAAATTGAAAAGAAATAACAAGCTATATCCATTATGTACAGAGATCATCCCTTTACCATGGGGATGAAAATCATTGTGAAACTTTACTCTAAAAAAAGTGACTAGTTTTGACATAGGACCCCTTCCTCTTATAAAGCGCTTACTGATTTTGAGAAAAAAAGTGGGCCAACGAATTGGTCCACTTTATTCTCATTACTGTTATTTTACCGTAAAAGAGTCATTCTTGCTAGTGAGTCCAGTAGTTAAATCTTATCTACTTGCTCAAAATCAAGTTCTGTACTCGTTTCACGACCGAACATATCGATGTTCACTTTTAGTTTTTGTTTTTCTTCATCGATTTCTGCTACTTGTCCTTCTAGACCAGAAAACGCACCTTCGATGATTTTGACGGTTTCGCCAATTTCTACTTCCAGTTCAACTGTCCGAGTGCTCATACCGATCGAACGTAAAATTGAATTGATTTCTTCTTGTAATAAAGGCGCTGGCTTGCTTCCTGCACCATGGGAACCAACGAAACCTGTTACCCCAGGAGTATTACGTACAACGTACCAAGATTCATCCGTCATGACCATTTCAACTAATACATAGCCAGGAAATGTTTTATGAACGATTTCTTTGGTTTTGCCGTTTTTTTCTTCTGTTTCTACTTCTTCGGGAACGACGACACGGAAAATATAATCACCCATACCCATGCTTTGTGCACGTGACTCTAGGTTCGCTTTTACTTTGTTTTCATAGCCAGAATACGTATGCAGTACATACCAATTTTTTTCAAAAGATTCCATTTTTTTCGGACTCCCCATCTTTTTGTAAAATAAAAAAACCTCAGCTGCACCGAAGTTTTTCCTCAAAGCGATTATAGCATGATTTGCGATAAATGACTAGCGCTATCAGTAAGAAGTCTTACTTTAGGATCCAATTGAAGACTGTTTGAATCAGTGTGTCCATCACAAAGAACATCAATGCAAAAATAATGGTTGTTTGAATCACCACAAAGGTATCTTTACGTAATTGCTTTTTCGATGGCCAAGAAACGTTTTTCATTTCTTCAACAACATTTTTCAAAAATTTCATTTGATTCCCTCCTTACTTCGTTTCACGATGCAACGTATATTGATTACAATACTTGCAAAATTTGTTGATTTCAAGGCGTTCGCCTTTTTTACCTTCACTGACTGATTTTGAATAGTTGCGGGATCCGCAGACAGAACAAGCCAAAGCAGCTTTTTTTGTTGCCATCTTAGTGTCCTCCCCCTTTTTATAAAGTTTTCCAACACTAAAAATACCATTTATTTAAGAATGTGTCAATTTTTGATTTTCTGTCGTAAAAATATAGTTTCTTCTAATTTTGTGGTATGATAATGGTGTTAAATGGGTATTTGGGAGGGAAAATTATGTTATTAAAAACAATGGTTTACAAAAAACGCGATTTAACAACGGTAAAAGAAACAGCTACTTTAGAAGAAGCGCTGGCAATTTTGGAAGAATCTGGTTATCGTTGTGTGCCTATCCTAGATGAATCAGGCAAGATTTTCAGAGGAAATATTTATAAAATGCACATTTATCGCCACAAAGCAAACGGCGGCGACATGACTTTGCCAGTCACTTATCTACTAAAAAATGCGACCAAATTTATTTATGTCAATTCTTCTTTCTTTAACGTTTTCTTTACGATCAAAGAATTGCCTTATATTGCTGTATTAGATGAAAACAATCAATTTTATGGCATCTTGACACACAGTTCTTTGTTGAACATGTTGTCACAGTCATGGAGTGTTGAGCAAGGAAGCTATGTGTTGACGATCGCATCAACTGGTCAACAAGGCGACTTAGCAGTCATCGCAAAAATAATCGCAAAATACAGCAGTATTGCCAGCTGTATCACATTGGATATCGGTAAAGATGAATTTATCCGTCGTACGATGATCACTTTACCAGCGAACACATCAAAAGAATTATGCGACAAGATCGTTTCTCAACTGGAAGCAAAAAATTTCAAAGTTGTGGAGATCGAAGACCTAAAAGCAGAATAAAACAAAAGATCATTCCTAAAAAAGAAAGGAATGATCTTTTTTCTTGTTTTTTGAGAACCATCAAAGCAAAAAACAAGATTTTTTTTAAACGCGCTTATCGAAACGAACGGCACGATTGATGATATACATCACAGGTGCAGTGATCGTCATCACGATAAATTCACTCAATGCCGTTGTTGCAAAGGTTGGCCAGAAAGGTAATGCTAAGGTGATGTTTAGCATAATCGCAATCAGGAACATGCTTAATGAAAAAACAATTGTATTAAATGCGAGTCTTAAGAAAACATTTGGAATCTTCTTATGTACCAAGGCAGTTGCTCCTAAGGCTAAAAAGCTTCCGAAACCGCCGAATACGACATCCAAGATCCCCATTCCAAAGAACAAGTTATACACAACGACCCCACCGACGACACCCCACATCAATTTTCTGTTGAAAACGACTAAGTGATTCAACCCTTCAGATATTCTGAATTGAATCGCTCCTGAGGCGACTGGTGCGACCAGAACCGTTACAGCAACATAAAGTGCCATAATGATCCCATTGGCTGCGACGACACGCAAACGTTGATTGGTTAGATTTGTTGATTTTTCCATTTGATCCCTACTTTCTCCGAGTTTTGATTACGCGGGATGGTTGATGAACCGCGGTGCGCTTCGCACAAGTACTTATTATACACATTAATAGCCATATATCAATGTTAAACCAGCCAAATCCTTTTCTAAATCCCCTTAAAAGCTTTTTCTAAGTCAAGTTTCTCACCGATTGCCATTCATTCAGTGCTTCTTCATTCTACTTAAACAAGCTAGTCACGGCTCATGGGGTAGCTTTTATTTTTGGCTGCCAATAAAAGCATACTTTTGGAAAGCAAACTCAATGAGAAATACTCTTGCAAAGCCTACGCTTACTAATAAAAAAGTACCGCTAGTCATGCTGATCTTTCAGATAGCAAAACTAAAAAAAGAAGGGAGAGAAGCACTTGTAATTGATGTCGCAAATCACGTGATGGATAATCATATTTTTTTACTTTAATGAGGTGCGCAATAAATATGTTACAATATACTCATATAAACAAAAATAAAAGGAGGAAAAGGTGTAATAATGAAAAAAATATCGATAAACTTAATAACTCTCCTTCTGATGGTCATAGCTGTTGGTTGTGGAAATGGTAATGGTAATGAAAATATCACAAAAGAAGACTTACAAAAAAATGACTGGCTTATTGAGATAGATGATGATGGTGAGTATGCAGTGATGACAGCCACATTTAGTGAAACGAATCTTACTATTGGTACCGATAATAGCTCGCTACAATCAGAAGAAGATGATGAACTGGAAGAGCTTGGAGTAGCTTTTGATGGGGTAGTCTGGGAAGAATTCGAGTATACCTACAACTATACCCTTGAAGACAATCAGCTAGTGATGCAAGATCCAGAATATGAAACTGAGATGTCCTACTTCTTCCTTGAAAGAGATGGTAAAAATATTATTTTTACATTTATTGAAGGAATGAACGATGAAGATGGTAGCTTTGTGCTGAAACCTCGCTAAAAAAGGATCAGCCTATAAAGCGGGCAGCCAGTAAACTTACTTTGTGAATCCTCATATCTAGCAAAAAATACTATGAAATAAAAAACTCCTTTCCCGCTGAGGGGAAGGAATTGTTTATAGTGATCGAACCAGTTTCAAGTGCCCGATTGTGTACACATTGACTGAGTCCTTCTCTATTTAGCTGGTCGAAAGCCCTCTTTGTAAGCTTCCACCTCTGTCTTGAACATACGAATCGGAATGGTCGTTTTCTTATAGTATTGACTACCCGGTAGGTGATAAATCTTTTGTTTTGACCCTTTGATCAACCCTTTGCCCCGTTTATCTACATATTTTTTCAGTCCATCTCGAAAGCCATTATTCGTCGTTCCAGGTGCTTTCCCACCTTTTTTTACCAGCTTAATCTGAATTGCTTCCAATTGAAAGCCAAAGCCAGAAGTTCCTGAGGACTGCCCGTTTTTTGCCCAGCCCATCCAGCCAAATTGTTGTGCATTGACTCGATAATAGACATCATAGTATTTAGCGATCTCACCGGTAAGTTTGATTTGGATCGCTTCCAAACGTTGCCCCTTACCGCTTGTACCAGATAGCGCACCATTTTTTCTAAAAGATTTTTCTCATCCTTGTTTCTGAATGGATGTTTTATATTCAATACTTCCTTTATATTTTTCGTTTGTAATTTTTATTTTGATTGCTTCAAGTCGCTTCCCTTTTCCTGTAGTCCCTGACGTCTGAGCGTTTGTTTTCCATGATTGCCACCCTTGAGACTGGACATTCGTTTGATAGCTCACGCTCGGTGAAGAAGCAGCGAAAACTGTCACTGGAAAAACAACAAAACCAAGTAAGAAAACAAGTAATACAGAAACTTTTTTCATTTTATCCCCTCCTTATTTTTGATTATCTCAATATAATATCTAAAAAACAAACTTTTTATAAACAATAAGTAGTTTTTTATCAAAACAACTTATATAAATGATAACAGGACTGAAAAATCAAAAGAAGGATCACTCATGGAAATGGAAAGGAGCTTTAAACGAGGAATGCGAAAATCAATTCATTTTAAGTTAGGTTTACTTATTGTATTCCTTTCAATACTCAAAGTTGATAAGTGCATAGGATAAAACTAGCTTTTCGACTACTGGTAGAATTTACCTCTCAACGCACGATGAAAGAATCGTTGTTCATTTTTCTGAAAATCTAAAATATGAGTGCTTGCGATATGGTATAATCTATTTCGTTGAAATTGTTTAGAGAGGATGGCATGATTGAAATTATTTGGATTGACCTTTGGCTTAAGAAATGTAAAAACTGGCATTAGTGTATTTCTATGTATTTTGATTAGTTTTCTTTTGAATCGTGAAACGTATGTTGTATCGACGATCACAGCTGTTTTCACATTACGAGAAGACCATGAAAACACTGTCAAATACGGGAAACATCGGATTGCCGGCAACAGCTTTGGCGCAATCGCTTCCGTGTTTTGTATTGCGATATTTAACTTTTTCGGACATTCGTCCGTTATACAAATCATTGCGATCCCTTTAGTGATCATGTTGATGATCGCTTTATTGGTCAAATTTGATTACTCCGAGGGAACAGTTGGCGCCTGTGCCACACTATTGACGATTTTATTTATGATTCCTCAAACTGAATCATACTTGTATGCCTTTAATCGGATTATTGACAGCTTCATAGGCATGACGATCGCCATACTGGTGAATCGCTTTTTCCCATTTCCCAATAAACGCACTACACAAACGAAGGCAACACCGAGTCAGAGCGAATCGGTTTGAAACAAAGCAGAAAAAGAACCCCATCTCAAAACGGCATTGAGATGGGGTTTTAAAAATGGATCAGTTACTGAAAAATACTTGTTGGTCTTCAACTAATGGATAAGAAATCGGTACATTGCCTCCCAAATCTTCTTTATTCATATCGACTGCAACGATTTGACTATTTTCATACGTACGATAGTAATAGATCCCTTTATCTGTATTGCAGCAAGAAGTATAAATCGTGTATTCATAGTTTTCATTTCCAATATCACATAGTCCTTTTTGCTGTTCGACAGAACCTAGAATATGGAAAAACTGACTAATGCTTTCGGATTCAGATTCTCCAGAAACGGAATTCAATCGGGTAAATGCCGCTTTGACAAAACGAGACATCGAAGAAAGATCTCCTGGAAGACCTAAGCCCCCCATTCCACGACTGTACTCATCAAAATCCAGCTTGTCAGAAAAATGCGTTTCTGGTGTTTTCGATGATAACACACGGTAGTTATTCAAATTGAATAACTGGTAGTCAAATGGCGGATTATTCGTTAAGACCCCGACCGAATTTTCATGAATATGAAGACCATCACTCATACTCTCAACAACGATGGCGCTCTTTTTATCAGCAATCATCCAATGCAATGGCGATAATGGTAGTTCTTCACTAAAATTGATCTTTACCAGATTAACCTTCGCCAACAGGGCTTTTGCCTCTTCCACGGTAGCGCATTGTCCTAGTATCCATGGGATGAATTCAAAAGGCGTGACATTTTCTTTCCCCTCTTGAAACTCATTGTATACAGCATTTTCTGGAAAATTCAAACCAGCGATACCTAAGCCTTTTTCGTTGACCGCATCATAATAGAGTGGGTATTCAGCGACTCCAGCAGCAATCCCGATCATCGCATAATGGTGATCTATTTCACTTACTTTGCGAAATTTCAATTGATAATTTCTCGGAGTAATGGTCACCACTTCTTTATAAGAAACATCGTAATCAAAATTTCTGCCAAAATAATGATCCTTCGTTACATACGTTAGCGCAGTACACATCCTAATTCCTCCTAAAATAAGTTTTTACACCTTTAATTTACTCCTATCGCATTTTTTTAACAAGTAAAACGGAAGAAATATTAATAAAAAGATAATTAGACATTTTATAATTATTTTAATATGAACTAAAATTCAAAAAAAAATTTCAGCTTAAATGCCTGCCTTCTCACAGCTTGCTCACTTCGGGAACACTTGGACGACAGCTTCCGAGTTTGGTGCGAAAAGAGGAAGTTGCTACTATTTTTACCTTTCCTTTAGAAAGTTTAAAATTCTCTAAAATGCACAAAGTAAACATTGTAAGCGATTGCTAAAATAGGAAAACCTGCTATACTGTAAGTGTAAGGAGCAAGGATTCCCAGTAAAGCAGACGAAGCAGGTTCTGCAAGAAAAGAATTGTTGTCAACTTAGAATAAAAGACAAAGGATGTGGGAATTTGAGTTACTCCTTACTAATTGAATAGGATTCGGCGATGGGCATCGTTACCTGAGGATCAAAGTGGACATAAGAACCTTTGAGAACCTAGAAAGCACAATCGTCGAATCTATTTTTTTGCTCTTTTTTTCAGGCATCGTCCCCCCTCCTTCTGTCGAAACATGCTATAATTAATCGCATTGAACGAAAAAACGATATGGAGCTATTCATAAAATGAACTATTATTATCACTTCCTCGTGAACCCTGTCTCAGGCAGTGGACGAGGAAAAAAAGCGGTGGAACGTGTGCAAAAAATCGTAAAAAAACATCGTTTCCCCCATCAAGTCTATTTAACAAAGTCTCCAGGTGATGAACGAACGATTACACGAAAACTCTTAAAAGAGCGCCTCATTCCTTGGGATGAGGTCTATTTAGAAAACGGCGAGATGCTTTATCCATTATTGGTGGTTATCGGCGGTGATGGAACGTTGCACCAAGTAGTTTCAGAGTTACAACTTGAACAACAACAAATCCCCGTTGCCTATATCCCTGCTGGTTCAGGAAATGATTTTGCTCGGAGTATCGAGTTGCCGCGGGAACCAGAAAAAGCATTTTGGAAAATTGCTGGTACTACTAAGCCTCAAGAATTGACCATTATCCGTTATGAGGAGCAGATCCAAGAAGAAAATGGCATTGCTCTTAATAATGTCGGAATTGGTCTTGATGCGGCAATCGTCTATACCACCAATCACTCTGTGGCAAAAAGCAATCTAAATAAGTTTAATCTTGGCTCCTTTTCCTATATCGCTGCGATTATTCGGGTTTTGTTTCGCCAAAAAGGCTTCCCGATCTTAGTTGAGTGCAATGGGCAGCAGTTCAGTTACAAAAAAGCTTTTTTATGTACCACGACCAATCATCCTTACTTTGGCGGCGGTGTGGCGATTGCTCCAACCGCTTCAGTCAAAGAGAAAAAGTTTGATTTCGTTCTTGTCGAACGTGTGTCGCTTTTTAAGATTTTTTGGCTGATCGGCTTACTGATGCGAAAGAAACACATGAATTCACGTTACTTTCACCATCTTTCCACTTCGAAGCTGAGAATCATCTCCCCCGTTCCTCAACATGGACAAGAAGATGGCGAGGAAATGGGGCAACGCCCCTTTGATATTACCTTTACCACGGCTTCACAATTATTCTGGTGCCCATAAAAAAACGATACAAATCGCTGCTGATTTGTATCGTTTTTCTATCCGTTCGATCATTAATTTTTCGCCGAATGGTATTGCCAACGACGGCTTCCTTCTCTTCCCAAAATAAATTGGAGCATTGAAAATACGGCAGCAAAAGCAACTAGTACGAAGCCATTGAACCAAAAAGATTCTGTGAACGCTTGATTATAAGTGAGGGTTTCACTGATCAATGTATTGTTTTGTACAAACCAATAGGTTGGCGTAAACGCTGCAATTTTATTGACGATATCTGGCAGGAAATTCGCGGATACAAAGACACCACCGACAAAACAACTTCCTGTTATGAAGATATTGCTGATCCCACCGATTGCTTCTGAGTTTTTCACCAGGGAAGTGACACAAGCTGAAAAGCTGATAACTGGCAATAAAAACAAGAACGTATTCAAAATGTGGTACCAGGCTGCTGTATCCCAAGACGTGCGAATCACTAATAACACCATCAGTAGTAGAAAGCCGAAGGTCAAGAGTAGCGAGTAGCTGATCAAACTTAGAAGGATTTTCCGCTGCAATACACGCTTCGGAAGTGGTGCACTCTGGTTTCGCTTGCTGATTTCTTTGCGATTGAATGCCAAGTTGATCACACCAAACCCGCTAAATACCGAGAGAAAGAGCCCATAAGACAATAAGTTAAAGGTCATGCCAGTCAACAGTTTTTTCATTCGCTGCCCATACTCTGCACTCAGCTTCACATCCCCTGTGACCGCTAGTGCAGATTGCGCTTGTTCTATCGCCGCTGCGACGGTTTTGCCTTCCTCCTGAAACAAAAGGACTGTTTGTAAAAAAGTGTTCACTTGCTGAGTGACGACTGTTTTAGAAAAGGCATCGGGTCGACTTTGAATCTCGATCGTCGGCATCTTGCCTGCCTCAACTTGATAAGTGAAATCTGCTGGCACATGCAAGACAATGTTTACACGATTAAAATAAAGCGCATCATCAATTTCTTTTTGCGAGGTGCCATCCAACGTGACCAAGGTTTGCTTTTCTTTTAAATAGGCTCGGAGACCATCCACGACAGGCGACTCCTCCTCACTGATCAAAGCAATTTTTGCCTCTTGCAAAGAGGTGTTTTCGACATCGATGCTTTGTGCATAAAAGAATGTGACAACAACAGTGATCAATACCCCAATCAGTAAGTTCGACTTATTTGCTTTAAGCAAAGTCCAAATCGTTTTATAAAGCGTCATAGCGCACCCCTCTTTCGATCCAAGCATTCCCGATGGCAAATAGGACGATAAAGCCAGTCAGCCATAGAAGATTGGTATAAAAGCTAGTCAAATCTGTATAGTAGTACAATTGATACAGGCTTTCACTGATCAAATTGACGAGATTCACTTGCCCCAACAGTGGCACATGCAGATCAAGCCAATACTTGATTTGTTCCGAGCCCATCATCCCGGCAAAAAAGCTCATTGCCATCGTCACGGAGACCAAAATTCCGTCCTTTTGCACCAAATTCATTTTTGGTGTCAGATTCCCAATCAATGTCCCTAGCAAAATCGCACACAATGATCCTAATGCGGCAACCAGCAGTAACCACTGCCAACGTTCGCCGAAGTCTACTTGATAGACAAAACGAAAGACGGCTAAGATAAGATAGATTTCGACTAACACAATCGTAAAACTTGCCGCTAAATTCGCACTTGAAACCAATGTCCGTTTCCTTGGTATCAAGGAAAGCCGAATACCATTCGCGGATTGATTGGCTTGCTGATCCTGGACATTGCGGACACCCCACATCGTCCCGTAGAGGATCGCCATCCCGATCAACGTAAAGAAATAGAAACTTTTGAAACTCATGTCACGATCAGCATTCACTTCTTGAAAAGTCGCTTCCTGCTCAAAAGCCGATAGAATTGGTGCCAGATCAAGGCTCTCAAGTTCTGCCGCTTTACTAGCAATGATTGCTGTGCGTTGTAAAAATTGATCCATTACATTTTTCATCAACGACTGGCTCATGCCCGCTTGGCCCACATGCAGAGAAATGGTTTCATCATCAATCAGATAATACCCAGCTAAATCACCGGCAGTCAGCTTCTCAGCTGCCTCTGCCTCTTGTAATTCCTCGAGTTCAAATAATGGTTTTTCATTGATTTTTACTTGTTCAAGGACGGTGGAAAAATTTTCCGAAAGCGCTGATTGATCTCCAGTCTTTACGATCCCCGTTGTGATCGTTTCTAGATTGCCCGCTTGATCGATCTCCCAGAAGGCAGCCATAAACATTAGACCTAAGAGGATAGGAAACGCCAACGTCCAAAACAGCATGGATTTATTTCGCAGCAACACTTTTGTGCGGTATTTATAAAAATGCCAAAACATTGTGATTCCCTCCTTTAGTCTCTCAATTCCTTGCCCGTGATCTCTAAAAAGACATCATTCAAGGTGGCTTCTTTGGTTGCAATTTTTCCATAAGTGATATGCTCTGCTTGTAAGAGCGTCAGAATCGGTAATAAAACTGTATTCAGCTCCGTCGTTGTTACTTCAAGCTGACCGTTTTTATAGGCGATCCCATCAGAAGCAATGGTTTGCTGAATCGTTGTCAATACAGGCTCAGGCAGTAAGGGGATATCGATGGTCAAACGATCCGCTGTCCGTACCATATCTTTTAGAGATTCTTTGGTTCCTTTAGCAATCACCTGTCCTTGATCCATAATCACGATCTGGTCACAAAGAATCTCCACCTCTTCCATGTAATGGGTCGTATAAACAATCGTCGCTCCTTGACGATTCAGTTCTTTGATACTTTCTAAAATTTTGTTCCGACTTTGAGGATCGACCGCTACCGTGGGTTCATCTAAAAAGATCAAGCGCGGCTTATGAGCGATCCCGCAGGCGATATTCAATCGTCGCTTCAACCCACCGCTGAGCTCGCCTGGGTGAAACGTCACAAAATTTTCCAATCCCACTAATTGAATCACTTCTTCGATCAAGGCTTGGCGTTTCTGTTTGTCAGCAACATATAAACCGCAAAAGTAATCGATATTTTCTTGCACACTAAGTTCTTCAAAGACGGCAACATCTTGAGGAACGACGCCAATCATTGCCTTGACGGCATAATTTTCCGGCGTCATGATTGATCCAAACAGTTTAATGATCCCTTTGTCATAATTTAACAAAGAGAGCATACAGTTGATGGCGGTGGATTTTCCGCTCCCGTTTGGTCCCAATAATCCTAAAACTTCTCCTTCTTGAACTTGCAGATCAAAATGGTTCAATGCCACAAAATCACCATAGCGTTTTACTAATTTATCAATTTCGATAATCATGATGAAAAACTCCTTCCAAATTTCTTGTTAATCTGACTATAATAAAGTTCAAGGAAAGAAACTAGTGACGATTGGCTAAACCAACCATGACATTTGTCACAATGAAGGAGTCTCCTATGACGAACTATCGACCACTCACCGAAGCGGGCTTTTTCCTCGCTATCTCATTGTTCTTATTGGTAAACCAAGGATTTGTTGCTGTGCAAGTCATCTATCTGCTGATCGCTGTTTTATTTACTGGCGTCAGTTATTTGCTGCCTAAGAAACCAAGCTGGTTTTTTCAAGTTATTCTGTTGCTGCTATGTGCCTTTTGGCCAGCGCTTGCCCTCTTTTTGCCCGCAATGATGCGGGTGATCGCTCCAAAAGAAAGACAAGATGATGGTTTATTCCTATTAGGTTTTTTGTTGATTTCGACGGTTGGCAACCATTCACCCACTGAGCTCGCCTTTATCATCCTGCTACTGCTTTTCGCTTTTTATTTACGAAAAAAAGAGCAGCGAATGATCGATCTTGAGAAAAAATATATTGCTTCAAAAGATACCCATTGGGAAAAGCAGCAGCAGTTATCGGAACAAAACAAAGCATTAGCCCTGTCACAAGAGACAAAATTAGCCTTACAAATCGCGGAAGAACGAAATCGAATCGCGCGAGATATCCATGACAATGTCGGCCATCTACTTTCGAGTGCCATTTTACAAATTGGTGCGCTTGAAATGATCAATCAAGAGCCGAAATTAAATGTGCCGTTAGCAAATTTGAGTGCAACGGTTCACACTGGGATGGATCGCATTCGGCAAAGCGTTCATGATCTCCATGAAACCTCGATTTCTTTTCCGCAGGCCATAGAGTTTCTGATTGCTGATTTCCCCTCTTCCGTAACGATTGAAGGAAACTTGTTTGAAGGATTGAGCGAAGCACAGCAAAACTGTTTCTTAATGGTCATCAAAGAAGCCTTGACCAACAGCATCAAACACAGTCATGCCAAAACCGTTGTCGTGCATTTTCGCACGTTGCCCGCCTTTTACCGTTTGCAGATCACCAACGAGGACGTCAATTCACCCCAAACTGCAAACAGCGGAATCGGTCTAAAAACGATGCGTCAACGGGTCCAGGAGCTACAAGGTCAAGTTCATATTTTGCAAGAAAACCAACGCTTTCAGTTGACGATCATTTTACCAAAGGAGGAACACCAATGATTACTGTAGTCATTATTGATGATGACCCGTTCGTGACGACCTCGTTACAAACCATTCTTGAAAGCACAGAAGAGATTCAGGTGTTGGATATCGGTCATTGTGCCAAAGACGCCATTGCTCTTTACGAAGCCCATCGTCCTGACGTTTTGTTGACCGACATCCGTATGCCGGAACAAACTGGGATCGCTGCTGCCAAAGAAATACTGGCTAAATTTCCCCAAGCGATCCTCTTGCTTTTGACCACCTTCAAAGATCAAGAATACATTCGTGAAGCCTTTTCTATCGGTGTCAAAGGATATTTGATCAAACAGAACCTGCAAGCGATCATCCCTTCTGTCAAAGCCGCATACAATGGGCAAGTCGTGTTTGGGAATGAGATCGTCGAGACCTTCACGCAAATGATGAAGAACCAACCAGCGATAGATAATCAAGCATCTTTTAGCGAACGTGAACTTGCGATCATCAAAGAAGTAGCAGCGGGTAAAAATAATAAAGAAATCGCTGATGCCTTGTATTTGAGTGATGGAACCATTCGTAATTACATCAGTCAATTACTAGAAAAGCTGGAGTTGCGGGATCGCACGCAATTAGCGATCTATTATTATCAGCATTTAAAGTAAACCTCATCGATTGCAAAAAAGCCTGAAGAATGCGAAGCTGCATTCTTCAGGCTTTTTGTTTTCTACTCGATTATCCGACTGTCATAGTATTTTTGTGGACAAGCTATGGATTTCCAGGACTGCCAGGATTCGTTGGGTTATTCGGTGTGTTAGGCGGAAAAATCGGCGCCTTATCTAACGTTTTTTCTAACCCTGATTCTTCCCGATCGCCTCGTTCTGACTCAGGACTTTCATCCAATTTGAATTCTTTTTCCATCTCATCTAATTTTTTAAAGTCGTTGCCAGATTCTTTTGCTAATTTTGCTAATTTATCTTCGGTTTCTTTCGCCATAACGTAACGCCTCCTTTTGATTTTAGCTTAGCATAAGAAGCTAAAAAACCAAAAGAAAGCGCTCACTAACGACCCTTTTTTAGTATTTTCTCATCTTTGAATCAACCATTTTTTGCGGGCATAAAGTCGTATGGAGAACAATCCTTCATGCCAATCATTGGATCCACTAAATGCTTTTTGACCATCGTTAAGGTCAATACACCATCGTTTGGCGTTTCTTCGATGAGTGCTTCTTCCCCCGTAGTCCCTTCACTTAGAACCTTATCCCCTGAAAGAGGCTTTGCCATTTCTGTCTGATTTGATGCTGACGGTTCCGTCTCGGCAAAAGCAAACAAATCAAGCCCACTATCTGAGGTCTTTTCTACCGCTTGCTTGTTAGCACTAACTTCAGTGCTGGATTGCTCCTTTATCTTCGTCGAAGACGTTTTTACTTTCGTGTCAACAGAGGAATCCTCATAAAATGGATCATCCGCTTCTTCAAATTGGGCCAATTTTGCTCGTTGTAACGGCGTCATTTTTTCTGTGCCATTGATGCGTTCTTTCAGCGTCGTTAAACGAGTCGCAGATTCGTGGTTGACACAAGTTTGGTACGCTTGTGGTTCACCAAGTAAAATCAGCATCTCTTTGCTACGGGTCACAGCAGTATATAGCAAATTGCGCTGCAGCATGCGTTGGTATTGATGAACCATCGGCAAAATAACCATTTGAAATTCACTGCCTTGAGATTTATGGATCGAACAACAGTAGGATAACGTGATCTTGTTCCATTCATTCCGCTTATAGGTCACTTCGTTGGCATCAAATTGAATGACCAGCTCGTCGACCTTGTCTTCCGACTGTTTGGCTAGAGTGATCCCAACGATTTGGCCCATATCGCCATTAAACACGTTATCTTCAGGAGAGTTTACCAACTGCAAGACCTTATCTCCGATACGATACACCGTATCATTGAAGGTCACCTCTTTTTTGGTCCCATCATTGGGGTTAAAGATCTCTTGCATCATTTTATTAAGGGCATCGATCCCGGCTGCCCCACGATACATCGGTGCCAACACTTGAATATCTTGCGGCGTGTAGCCTTTGTCTTTTGCCCGTTTCACGATCTGAGCGATCAACGGTTCGATTTTGTAAGCATCACACGCAAAGAAAGAACGATCTTTTTGGTTTTGTGTAAAATCTGCAGGCAGCTGCCCGTTTTTTATGGCATGGGCGAGTGGAATAATACTTGACCCATCGCCTTGGCGGTAGATCTCCGTCAATTCTTGTTTCGGGATCGCATCGATCGCTAGCAAGTCATGAAGAACTTGTCCTGGCCCCACAGAAGGAAGCTGATCTTTATCCCCCACAAAAATCACTTGCATGTTCGTAGGAATCGACTTAAAGAGGGTATTCGCCAGCCATGTATCCACCATAGACATCTCATCGACGATCAGTAAGCCGCCTTCTAATTCTTTTGGACTGATCGATGGCGCTTTTTCACGTCCGTTCAAGCCTAACAAACGATGGATCGTACCACTTGGCAAGCCAGTCGTTTCGTTCATTCGTTTGGCGGCTCGACCAGTCGGTGCTGCCAAGAGAATCGGAAAGGTTTCGTCGCTGTATTTTGATGGCTCTAAGTCCAAATCGTTCAACTCAGCAAACAATTGTACGATCCCATTGATCACCGTCGTTTTCCCAGTACCAGGTCCTCCTGTCAAAATAAACAATGGCGAACGAATGGCTTCTTTGATTGCTTCTTCTTGCGAAGACCCATAGGTGATTCCTAAATGCTTCTCAATTTTTCGCAGCGTTTTGCTGATTGTTTTCTCAGGATACACGATCTCTTTTTTGCGAGAAAGCAAGCGTTCGATGGAACTAGCGATTCCCCACTCAGAAAAGTACAAACTGTTTTCATATAAACGAGTTTCTTCTTGCTGGATTTTTCCTTCTTCCACTAATTGAATGATCGTTGATGCCAGGTCGTCTGGCGCGATCTCAATAGGTCGACTCGTCTCTAATAAACGCAGTGTCTGCTCTAACAAGTCCTGGGCGTGGATAAAGGTATTACCCGTCTGCAAGGACTGGGCAAAGATCTGATGCAAGACCGCCGCTCGAAACCGTTGCGGTGACGATGCTTCGATCCCTAGTTGCTCAGCGATGCCATCTGCACGTTTAAAGCCAATGCCTTCAATGTCTTCCACCAGCTGATAAGGATTTTCTTCGATAATTGCTAATGCTTCATTTTTGTAGGCTTGGTAGATTGCAAAAGAAAGCTGACTACCAAAACCATAACGGCTCAAGCCAACGATCACTTGATCCATCCCATGGTTTTGCCGAACGGTATCTAAAATCATTTTTTGCTTACTTTCATTCAATCCTGGAATCTGCTCCAACAATGTTGGTTCTTCCAGCATCCGGTCGATCGCTTCTTCTCCTAAAAGATCAACGATTTTTTCAGCGGTCTTCTTGCCGATCCCAGGAAATTTTTCTCCAGAAAGATAGGCGATCAACCCTTGTTCAGAGGTTGGTTGTTCTTGTTGGTAGCTTTCGGCCTTCAACTGGACGCCATACTTGGGATGATTGACCAGCTCACCAAAAAACCGATACTTTTCCTCTTCTTGGATTTCGCCGAAACTACCAGTAACGACGATCTCCGAGTCTTTGTAGTCGGCATTATTCTCAGTGACTTTAACTAATAGTACTTTATAAAAATTGCTGGGATTCTGGAAAAAGATGGCGGCAACATGGCCGACAAAAAACGTTCTTTCTGGAATCATGGTGCCGCTCCTTTCATGGTTTACAATAAAGCGTCTAATCCTGCCTGATTGCTTAAAAAGCTTGCTTCATTCCAAAGTTTTAGTTTAAAAGGCAATACTTTTTGTTCATTCGTCTCTAATAAGCTAACGCTGTTATTGACTAATCCACCTTGCTCTCTTAATTCGGCTAATGGTTTGCCTGCAAGCCACTGTATAGCAGCCGTAAAGGATGCTCCATGACCGACGAACAATAATGGGCCTTCATGCTGCATCACCGCATCCATGACGACGGTCTCGATTCGGCTCAATGTTTCTTGGATCGGCTCACCTTTAAAGGCACTGGGATCGTATCTATCCAAGTGATTACGCAAATCATTCAGTTGTTGGGGATACTTCTCATGCATTTCATCGATGGACCGACCTTCCAATTCACCGAGTCCGATTTCTCGCAGGTTCTCATTATAAATGATTTCAACAGGGTGTTGGAGTCTTGCTTGGATCTCTTGGGCAGTCACTTTTGCTCGCAAAGATGTACTTGAGTAAATCTTCTCAAAAGGAATAGCTGCCAGATAATCACCGAGTAATTTGATCTCGTCATAACTTTCTGGCAATAACGGCGAATCCCCCAGCATTCCTTGAAAGCGGCGTGCTTGGTTCCACTCTGTTTTTCCGTGACGGGTAAAGTATAATTGCATCGAAAAAGCCTCGCTTCTTAGTCTAATTTGTCGTTCTCGTAATGATGCGTCAATTCCAACTCTGGGAAGCCTTGCTGCCGCAAAACTTCATAAATGATCAAGGCCGCCGTATTTGAAAGATTAAGGGAACGAACGTGCTCATCATTCATCGGAATCCGCAAGCATTTTTCGGCATGCTCTCGCATAAAGCTTTCTGGAAGCCCCGTCGTTTCTTTCCCAAAAATGAAGAACTGATCGTCATCTGCGGTGTAATCGACATCAGAATACACTCGATTGGCAAATTTCGAGATCAGGTACAACGGACGCGCTCCTAAAAAGTCCATAAAAGCAGCTAAATCTTTATGATAGGTAATATTGACATCATGCCAATAATCAAGCCCAGCACGCTTCAATTGCTTGTCATCCGTTGAAAAGCCTAAAGGCTCGATTAAGTGTAAATGAGTATTTGTTGCTGCACACGTCCGTGCAATATTCCCCGTATTGGCTGGGATCTGAGGTTCAAAAAGAACGATGTGATTCATAGATAAAAACTCCTTTCGATCGGTTACTGCCGATCGGTTCTCGCATTGATTTGTGTCGTTAAACGTTACGTTTTCCATTGCATGCTCAGTAACTACTTCAATAACTTCTATAGTACCATATTTTGGCACGCTTGTTTTTCTAGAAACAACATTTTTTGGGCGCTTTTTTGGGCATAAAAAAAACGTACCAACTCGGTGTCGATCACTGCGAGTCGTTACGTTAGTGAAGCTCTTTTCACTAACTTTTATCAGAACAGGAACCTGATAAAAACCAATGAAAAATGACTTGAGAACAATATATCACTCCCATGGCATGATTGCAAGAGTAAATAACAAAAAAGTTCAAAATATTTTCAGGAAATTTTCGCAATCAACACCTCAACATCAACCGTAATCTGTGTCAAAGGGGTTTGTCGCAGCTTTTCTTTGCGTTCCTCCGAAGCCCCCCACTCTAACGGGGACATGGCAAGTAAATCTTGACGATTTTCTTCAGGGATCGCAAAAACATGCGTCACTCTTTGACGGGATGCGTTGGGATAGTGTTCAAAAAATTTGCTAACGACCCGTTCATTCGAATACTGCTGTTTTGTTTCGTTATCAGGATAAAAAGCGGCTCGTAGCTCTTTTAAATAGTCCGCCGCAGGAACCACTTTGATCAGCTGTCCGCCTTTTCTTAGAATGCGGTTAAACTCCCCATAATTTGACGGCGAAAATAGATTGAAAATCGTATCAAAGCTCGCTTCAGCAAACGGCAGGTTGGTCAGATCCGCCACACACCAAAAAGCTGGTACGTTTTGATTGGTTGCTAGATAGACTCCGTCCTTGGCAATATCAAAGCCGACAGCCGCCTGAGTCTTTTCATTGACCAGCTGAGCCAGAAAACTGCCTTCCCCGCAGCCAACATCTAAAAGATGCTTAGCATCTCCCAAAGCTGCTTTGATGGTCTCAAGGACTGGTGCATACATGCCGCTAGCGATCATTCGTTGACGCGGCAAAAACAGTGCTTGATCATAATCTGCTTTGACTTGATGATCCAAAAAGAAAAGTGTGCCTTTCTTTGATAAGTCAAATCGATGACGATTTGGACAAACCAAGCCATTTTCGGTCGGGAAAAATGCTTGGCGGCACAATGGACATTCAAACAAGTGATAATGGGCGTTTAAAAATAGGCGCCCGCGATCGATTTTTTTTAACATTCAACTTCCCTCATCTCTGCTCTACTTTAGCATATTCTTGTGGTAGAATGCTAGTGGATAGAATAACAAATCAATTGAACACCCATCAAATGGAGGTAAATCATGTTAAAAGAATTTTGTGCAGAAAACTATACCAATATTCCCTTAGCAATCGCCCGAGGTGCAAAGCGCATCGAACTCTGTGATAATTTAGCAGTCGGCGGAACAACACCAAGTACCGGCGTGCAAGAAGAAGTTCTGCAATATGCTGGCGAAAAAGGAATACCCGTTATGACGATCATTCGACCTCGGGGCGGTGATTTTGTTTACAATGATACAGAATTGAAAATCATGCATACCGACTTGATCGAAGCAAAAAAATTAGGAACAGACGGCGTTGTTCTAGGTTGCTTAACTCCTAGCGGCTGGTTGGACGAAGAAGCATTGGAGCTACTGTTAGAAACCGCAGAAGGCTTGCAGGTTACTTTTCACATGGCATTCGACGCGATTCCTGTAGCGCGCCAATTCAAGGCGATCGATTGGTTAGCTGAGCATGGGGTACAGCGGATTTTGACCCATGGTGGTGCTGCAGGCACTCCAATCGAAGCAAATTTCGATCGTCTGAAAGAATTGATCGCCTATGCTGGTGAGCGTTTAACGATTTTACCTGGCGGTGGCATTTCCTTTGAAAATGCCCAAGAAGTTGCCGATACACTAGGTGTAAAAGAAGTTCATGGAACCAGAATCGTTGACCTTAACGATTGAGCTTGAAGGACACAAAGAAATCCCCACAAACGATGCGTTTCTATCGTTTGTGGGGATTCTTTTAGATCGCTTGCAATAAGTCGTATTGTGATTGATACAAATGGTGATACAAGCCTTTTTGTGCCATTAGCTGATCATGGTTACCCGATTCAGCGATTGTCCCCCCTGCCACGTAAAAGATTCGATCAGAATTTTTGATCGTGGACAGTCGGTGAGCGATGATAAATGAGGTTCTGCCTTCTAACAGCTTCAACAATCCTTCTTGCAGCAATTCTTCTGTCTTCGTATCGATACTTGAGGTCGCTTCATCTAAGATCAAAATTTTTGGATCAGCCAACAACGCTCGGGCAAAGGAAATCAGTTGGCGTTGCCCTGCAGATAAAGTACTTCCTCGTTCTTCGACGACGGTTTGATAGCCATCTTTCAACTCCGTGATAAAGTCGTGGGCACGGACGATCTTCGCTGCTTCGATGATCTCTTCTTCTGTCGCATCTAATTTTCCATAGCGAATATTCTCTATGATCGTTCCTGAGAAAATAAAGGTATCTTGCAGCATGACACCCATTTGTGAGCGCAGCGATTCCAGCGTCACGTCACGAACGTCCATCCCATCCACTTTAACACTGCCTTCATTGACATCATAAAAGCGGCTCAGCAAGTTGATGATCGTGGTCTTCCCTGCACCAGTAGGACCAACCAAAGCAATACTTTCCCCAGGTTCAATGTGGAAGTTAACATCAGAAAGAATGTTTTTGCCTTCTTCGTATCGGAAGGTCACGTGTTCAAAATCAACGGTCCCTTTCATCGTTGGCAATACGTTTGCATCTGGTTTGTCTTCGATATCTGGGACTTCATCCATCGTTTCAAAAATTCGTTCAAGATAGGCTGTTGCTGTAATCAAAGAATTATAAAAATTCCCGATATTGATGACTGGATTCCAGAAATTATTGATATAACTGATAAAAGCGATCAGAGTACCTGTGCTGACATCGACACCGATCTGACGAATGCCGACAAAATAAATCAAACAAGTCGTAATGACTGAAATGTTTTGCACCCCTGGCCACATCAGAAACTGAATTTTGACAGCTTTCATCCATGAAGTTCGGTAATCATTGCTGACTTCTTGGAAGATCTCAGCATTTTCTTCTTCTCGCGCAAAGGATTGAGTAATCTTGATACCAGCAATACTTTCATGAATGTAAGCATTTAGATTGGATTGTTTATTACTCAACACCTGATAGGCTTTGCGCTGGTTATTCTTGATCACCATCACCATGATGAACAAAATTGGCAGCAACGCAAGGGAATACAAGGTCAATTTGAAGTCGATCGCAAACATAAAGATCAAGGTGATGATGACGTTGAAAACATCCGAGATCAAATTGATCAGGCCGTTGCTCAATAGGTCACTCAGTGTATTGATATAGTTTACGATGCGAATCAAGATCTTGCCGTGGGGCCTTGTATCAAAATAAGAAAAAGGCAGTCGCTGCAGATGTTCAAAAATATCAAAGCGCATATCCTTCAATACGTCTTGACCAATATTCGTGATATGGTAGATACGGTAACGCATGCAGACGCCGATAACGATCAAGGTCACTAGAAAGGCAGCTCCTAGAAGCAGCAATTGGTTGACATTTTTCTCAGGAATCGATGAATCGATCGCGATCTTTGTGAACACGGGCGCCAGCATTCCTGCTAAGTTTGCCAGAATGATCGTAAATAGGACTTTCGCAATACTTCTTTTATAAGGAACGACATATTGTGACAAGCGTTTGAAATCCTTCCAACTAAATTCCTGGTCTAATTCCTCATCCACATCAAATTTATTTCTCGCCATCGTCTTCACCTCCTGACAAGCCTAATTGTTTTTGATACACTTCGTAGTATTTGCCCCGCAGACTGACAAGTTCTTCATGGGTCCCTTGTTCAACGACTCGTCCTTTTTCCATCATCAGAATCTGATCGGCTTCTCGAACAGAGGAGATCCGATGCGCAATGATAAACGTCGTTTTCTCTCCTGTTAATTTTGTCAGCTCCTGTTGGATCTTCGATTCTGTCTCCATATCGACGGCAGACGTCGTATCATCCAAAATCAAGATCGATGGATCTTTGGCTAAGGCCCGTGCTAGGGAGATCCGTTGTTTTTGTCCGCCAGAAAGCCCTACACCTCGCTCGCCCACGATCGTTTCATAGCCTTGAGGCATCCGAGAAATAAAGGTATCTGCATCAGCGACTACCGCCATTTGCCGAATAAAGCCTTCATCAGCTAAAGGATTTCCAAAAGCAATGTTGTCGGAGATGGTATTGGAAAACAAGAAGACATCTTGCATCACCATTGAAATGTTTTCCCGCATTTGACGCACGGGATACTCTTTGGCGTTTTTTCCATCAATCAATACTTCCCCTTCAGTCGGATCATAAAAGCGTCCAACTAAATTCACTAACGTCGTTTTCCCTGAACCGGTTTCCCCTAAGATCCCTAACGTTTGGCCAGGGCCAATTTTGAAGTTGATGTTTTCCAACACATTTTGATTCGGATCATCCGAAAAGTGGAAGGAAACATCTTTAAACTCTACAAATCCTTTGATTGGCTCTAATTTTTCTTGTTGATGAACAGGAATTTTCGATTCTTGCGCCAACATTTGCCGAATTTTGATACAGGCTGCAGAAAATCGCTGAACATCGTTGATCAACCAACCACTCATGCGCATAGGATTATTCAACATCCAAAGATAGCCATTAAACGCAACAAGATCTCCTAAGGTCATGTCCCCATTGATTACGAAAATTCCGCCTAAGACTAAGGCAATGACTGACAAGCTTCCTGCTAAGCCGTCAAGCCATGGCAGATAGGTACGGGAAACTTTGGCAGATGCCATGTTGCGGGTCTTAAAATCTTCGTTGTAGGAGCGAAATTTTTCAATCTCAAAATTTTCACGAGCGAAGGCTTTTACGACCCGATTGCCGCCGATATTTTCTTCCACCATTGAATTCAAGCGCGAAAAGCTCTCACGAATGTCAAAAAACAACGGGTGTGCTTTCTTAGACATGCGATTGGTCAACAGAAATATGATCGGTGTGACAGCCACCAGCGCCAACATCAATTTCCAATCAATAAAGCTCATAACCACCACCGCTGAAAAGAACCACAAGATACATTCAGCGATATTGTAGGTCACCCAAGAAACAAAGTGGCGAATGGCATCGGTATCACCAGTCATCCGTGCCATAATATCTCCCACACGAGTATGATTGAAAAAGTCGAAATCCAATTCTTGCAGCTTCTGATACAAATCTTCCCGTAAATCGTATAGCGTATTTTGCCCGACCCGTTCAAATAAAATTTGATAACTGTAGCGGACAATGGTACGAATGACGGTCGTTGCGATCATGATCAACAATAATGGAATCAATAAGTGCGTTTTTTGCTGATTGATGACATCATCGATCACCATTCCTCCCAAGTACGGATTAACAATGATCAGCGCTGCATTGATCACTAAAAACAGGACTGCCAATATGATTTTTCCCCGGTTCTTTTTGGCATAGCGCCAGATCCATTGTGTATTACTCATCTAATTCCCCCTCTCGTTGTTAAGCTTAGCGTTTTGAAAAGCGATTTGAATGGTTTTTCTTACTCATTTTGATGTAAAATATTAGTAAGAAGCACCATTCCCTTTTTTTACAGGAAATAAGCACCCAATTGGAGTGAATCAGCCATGAATTTAGTTAACCCTCGCACGTTTAATCCAGAAATCATCTATCTCTTTGACCCATGGACGCAATCAGAAAGTCATGGAGAAATGCACCATCATGACTTTTTAGAAATCAGCGTCTTATTAGAAGGAGAAAGTACCTATTATTTTGAAAAAGAACCAGCGAAAAAAATCCGTGCTGGCAGCGTCATGCTTTTCAATCCTGGCGTCGATCACTGCGAATTGCAGCCTAAGGGCACTCGCTCCCATCAGCTGCATATTGGTTTAAAAAATATTTCTTTGGAAGGGTTTAAACGGAATTTTTTCCCTAACAAACACCCCTTGTTGGAGCTAGGCAAATACCATCATCAAGTTTTGGAAAAAGCCTGGCAGTTGGTGAGAGAAAGCAGTGAAGAGCGGGATGAGTTTCAATTGATGCAAAAGGCTGTTTTGATGGAGATGCTCGTCTACATTTTACGTGGACTAAATGAAGACCATATCAATGTCGTGCCTTACCTTTCCAAAAGCCAACGACGACAACAACAGATCGTCAACTATACGGTCTATTACTTGGAAAATCATTACAAAGAAGAAATCACGTTAGAGAAGCTCGCACAGGATCAATTTCTCAGCCCGACGTACCTTTCAAAGATTTTTAAAGAGGCGACGGGTGTCAGTCCCATCAACTACTTGATTGAGATTCGCTTAAAGCGTGCCAAAGACATGTTAAAAAATGAAAACCTCACGATCAAAGAAGTCGCCTCTGCTGTGGGCTATCAGGATGCTTATCACTTTAGCAAGTCTTTTAAAAAACTTTATGGTGTCTCTCCTTCTGGGGTATTGCCAAAACCAAAAAATTAAAGAGCAAGCCGATGACCTTCCTTCGAATGAAGAATCATCGGCTTGCTCTTTTTTATTCATTGAATAAAATAGTTCATAAAAAGACTGGCAATGTTGAAGTAGATCAAAACACTAGTCAAATCGCTAAGGGTCGTGATAAACGGACCACTTGCCACTGCTGGATCAAAACCCAGCTTGTCCATCAGCATCGGGATCAAACTTCCCGCTAAGTTGGCTACTGTGATGGCACACATCATCGCCATCCCAATCACAAACCCTAGAATCGGATTTTGTTTCCAGACAGCTACGATAGCAAAAATCGTCAACCCCGTGATGGCACCTGTGAACAGTCCTGTCAGCACTTCACCGACCACCGTCTTCATAAAGCTGTTTTCTTTGTCGTCATTGATCGCCAGACGACGAACGGCTACGGCTAAGGATTGGGTACCAGCATTACCGGCAGTTCCGGTGATCAGTGAGATAAAGACGGCGAGAATACTTGCTTCGCTGACCAACTCTTCATAATGACTGATCAGACTGGCGGTTGCCATTCCGAGAAAGAGTAAGGTGATAAGCCAAGGCAAGCGTCTCGAAGATGCTTTGATTGGGTTCTCACTGACTTCTTCCACATTGACCCCTGCCAAACCAGAGTAGTCACTGGCTGCTTCATCATCGATAACGTCGATGATATCATCGACGGTCACGATCCCTAATAGGTGATCGTCATAATCGGTGACTGGCAATGCGAGAAAGTCATAATCTCGGAAGGTCTGAGCGACATCCTCTTGGTCATCTCCAACATGGACCGACATCACCCGCTCGTTCAAAATATCCGCGATCATGGTATCTTCATCATTGATGATCAAGTCTCTTAAAGAAATAACGCCCACAAGCTTATTATCAGTATCCACGACGTAAATATAGTAAATCGTCTCGGCAACATCTGCGGCATTTTTTAAGACATACATCGCTGAACGAACCGTTTGGTTGGCAACAATGGAAACAAACTCGGTAGTCATCAGCGATCCAGCAGTTTCATCTTCATAATGCAGCAGCTCTTTGATTTCGCTAGCAGCTTCAGCGGTCATCAAACTCAAATATTTTGCTGTTTGTTTTTTATCCAAAGTATTCAGCAGGTCAACCGCATTATCGGTATACATTTGCGCCAACATATCAGCCGCATAGGCGGGGCGCATCTCTGAAAGATAGTCTACCATGTGTTCATCATCTTCTTCAATGACGTCAAACATGTCTGCCAATTCTTTCGGGGAAAGATACGTATAGACGATTTGTCGATCGGCTGCTTCTAGAGATTGGTAGAACTGACCCTGCTCGTAGATATGCAGATCCAAGAACGCCTCACGAAATCCCTGGATATCATTGTCTTTTAATGCTTGATTCAGTTGATCAAACCGTTCAGTTAATTCTTGATTTTCATCCAATCTCTTCACCTCATTTGTTATTGCCTATCCATGGCTGAGCAAACAGCGGCCATGTCTGCTGGTAAGGGCAGCTTAAAAGCCAACGGTTCATTCGTAAAGGGATGCTGAAATTGCAGCTGACAGCAGTGTAATGCTTGTCGTTTGATCCCAAGAGCCATTGTACCGCCATACATCTCGTCTCCTAATAAGGGACAACCGATTGCAGAAAAATGGACCCTTATTTGATGTGTCCTGCCTGTGTGTAACTGAATATCAACTAAAGCGCAATCTGAATTGCGTTGTTTTAGCCAATACTCCGTCCGTGCTTCTTTTCCTTCGTCACTGACCTTGCGTTTCAATAGTGACGTCAGGTCCCTAGCAATCGGCAGCTCAATCTCACCATGGGCAGAAAGTGCGGGCAGTTCACCAGCAACGAGGGCTTGATATTTTTTTACGACCTGCTTCTTTCGCAACTGGCTATCCAGCTTCGCATGGGCAAACCCATGTTTTGCAAAAAGCATCAGTCCTGATGTGTCACGGTCTAACCGCGTGACTACATGAATCACTTGATCTTCATAGTGCTGCGCTTGATAGTAGGCCTTGACGCGATTGGCCATCGTGCCAGTCGGATGATATTGCGCAGGGATCGATGAGATGCCTGCTGGCTTATTCACGACTAACAGATGGGCATCTTCATACACGACCTCAATCGGTGTCGGGTCAGCCAGCATCGTCTCATGTTCCCCTTCAGGAGGAATTACAATAGTTACCCTATCATTTTGCGCCAAAGAAAACAAGACGTTTTGCTCGTGATCGTTGACAAATATCTTTCCGCCTTGAAATTTGATTTTTGCTAACAGTCCTTTGGACACCCCTTGTTCCTTCAAAAAGTATTTGACTTGCTGTCCTTGTCCAGTATAGTGATACGTAAATTCCATGGGTTTATTCTTCTCCAATAAAGGAATCTTTGACCCGATTCCAAAAATGCATATGCCGATAAGACGCAAAATGAATCCGTTCATCGGCAATACGGTAATAGATAGCATCGATTTCTTCTTGTTCGATGGTAAACTGATCGATCGTCACTAAATAGTCGGTGCTTTGCTGCAGTTGTACTTTGACCCATTCATGGTGACCCACGACGATCGGCGAACCAAGGGTCCGAAAGACACGATTGTTCAACGAAGCAATCTCTGCCAATTGAAAGGCATTGATACTTGGGTGCAAGACTGCCCCACCAACACTCTTGTTATAAGCAGTGGAGCCGGTGGGCGTTGAGATCGATAAGCCATCGCCGCGAAACTTTTCAAAGAGGTCTTCTTTAATAGAAATATCGGCAACCATCGTTCGATTGCCGCGCTTGATCGTTGATTCATTCAATGCTAGGAAATGCTTGTCTGATTTTCCATTCGCATACGTGATACGGACATCTAATAACGGATAGCTGACGCTTTTTTGATGGTCATTGCATAATGACTCGACTAGTTCTTCCAATTCATAATCTCGCCAGTCCGTGTAAAAGCCGAGATGACCCGTATGGACGCCTAAAAACTGTACTTGATCCAACTTATGATTGTACAAGTGAAAAGCAGAAAGGAGCGTGCCGTCTCCCCCAACAGAAATCACTAATTCAGGATTGTCTTGATCGATCTTATTTTCTGATTGTTCTAAAAGCGTAGTTAAACGCTTTGTCACTTCTACCGACTTGCTTTCTTGATTATGGACGATTGCCACGCGGATACCTTTCATTCCGTTTCCCCCTTTGGCAACGGGTTCTGATCATGTCCGCCTCGCTTGCCTTTCCCATGTGAAAATAACCGTTGTGCCTCTTGGATCTCTTCACGGATATTGGACATTTCTTCGTCTAGCTGATAGGCGGCTTCTGCCGACCGACGTAGCCGTTCACTGATTTCAGCGGGAAATTCCCCTTGGTATTTGTAGTTTAATGAATGTTCGATCGTTGCCCAAAAATTCATCGCTAGTGTCCGAATTTGAATCTCAGCCAAAATAATTTTTTCCCCGTCGATCAGTTGAACGGGATATTCGATCACTAGATGGTACGAACGGTAACCACTGGCTTTTTTATTGGTGATATAGTCCCGTTCAATGATCACTTTCATGTCTTTACGTGTACGCAACAGTTCAACGACTTGGTGAATGTCTTCCACAAATTGACACATGATTCGCAAGCCAGCGATATCAGACATCTCTTCTTCTAGCCGATCCAAAGCAATCCCACGTAATTTACTTTTCGTTAAAATGCTATCCACTGGCTTGACCCGCCCAGTGACAAATTCAATGGGAACATGCTTGTTTTGTTCCCGATATTGTTTTCGTATGCCTCTTAATTTTACTTTTAATTCTGAAACCGCCTGTTCATAAGGCGCTAAGAATTCTTCCCAATCTCGAATCATTCTTCTCCCTCGATTCTGTTCATAACATACCTCTTATTCTACCATACTCTTGGAATAAAACTGAATGAACAGAAGAGCAGAAACAAAAGATTTTTTGTCTCTCCCCCAACGTCTCAGCTTTTCTTTGTTTGGTTTCTTTGACGGAATAGCTGAAACAGCGTACACTATGGTTGCAATAGAAAGAGAGTGAGAAACGATGGTCGAACAAGTAGAGATTGAATATAAAACAATGTTGACGGAAAAAGAATACCACCAGCTGCTTGCTTATTACAATTTGTCAGAAGAAGCATTTAAGATACAAACCAACTACTATTTTGATACGGTAGATCATAAGCTGCAGGAAAAGCAGTTCGGCTTGCGTATTCGCACGACTGCTACCAATGCGGAATTAACGCTAAAAACCCCCATTGAGCACGGTCTGCTAGAAACGACTGATCCTTTGACAATCGAAACCGCAGCGTCATTGATCGCGTCAGAAAAAATTTTAAAAACAGGTGTGGTTGCTCAACGTTTAAAAGCAGCGGATATCGAACCTGATTCATTACACATGATCGCAGCATTAAAAACGAAACGGGCGGAATTTCCAATCAATGAAGGATTACTTGCTTTGGATGAAAGCTGGTATGGTCAACAGCATGATTATGAGTTGGAGTTAGAAGTCAACGAGCCGATTAAAGGAAAAGATGCCTTTCACTCCTTGTTACGTCTCTTTGGCGTTCCTTACCGACCAGCGAAAAACAAGATCATCCGAGCCGTTGAAGAAAAATCATAGTAAGCTGTCCTTTTGCTTACTTTTTTCGCGTTTTTTTGCTATATTTAATAAAACATACTTATTTTGTTTTTCAAGGTACAAAAGAATCTTAATTGGGGAGAGATTCAAATGATCGAACTGTTTTTATTTATTAATCCGATTGGGCCTATTTGTTATGATATCGAAAAAGAGATTCTCAATAAATTAAACACCAGCCGCAAAAAAATCCATTTGCAGATCCTACCTTTCGTTAACTTGTTTTCCGTAGGTGTCTCAATGGACTATTTGTCCATGAATAAGACGGATTTGGTCTTGCGAAATGAACAGACCAACCAAATCTATGCTGCATCACTGGACTATAAGGCCGCTCAGTTGCAAGGGAAAAAAATTGCGCGGGATTTCTTGTTGAAACTGCAACAACGGATAGGGATCGAAAGACAAGAATATAGCGATGCCTTAGTGAAAGAATTATTTTCTGAAACGAATGGTGATTTAGAGATGTTCCTAGAAGATCGATCCTCTGAGCTTGTGAAAAAGAACTTTGCCACCGATCAGCGTGTAGCCAAAGATATGGGCATCACGATCACACCCTCTGCTGTGGTGTATGATTTTTCAAGTGAAGAAGAATATGGGGTCCTTTTAGAAGGATCAGAGGAACTGAGAAGTCTTCCGCTCGTCTGTGGTACAGCAACAGAACTCGATACATTCTTGCAAAAAGCTCAGTCTTTGAAAGCACCAAAACTTTCCACTATTCATGAAATTGATCGCGGGTTGATTCTTTTATGAAACCCTATTCAATAGCGACGCTGCGCAGCGAGCCAAACGATGATCTTGTGTTTGGCTCGCTGCGCAGCGTTTTTTATTGTGGACAAACAAAAAAACAAACCAATCCTTTACGGATTGGTTCGCTTTTCAATTATGCTTCAATTTCTTTGACGAGTTCTTCCAATTCATTCAAGCGTTGCTCAAATACTTTCATCGCGTCTTCAATATAATCTGCTTTTGTCATATCGACGCCCGCTTTTTTCATGACTTCGATTGGATAATCACTGCGTCCAGCTTTCAAATAGTTCAAATAGTTGGTTAAGGCATCTGGTTCACCTGCTAAGATTTTCTTCGCTAAAGCAGAAGCTGCCGAAAATCCGGTTGAATACTGGTAAACATAGTAATTGTAATAGAAATGCGGAATGCGTGACCACTCAAGACGAATCTCAGGATCTTTTTCAACAGAAGGTCCGTAGTATTTTGCATTTAACTCGGCATAGTTCTCGCTTAAGAACTCACTGGTCAATGGCGTTCCTTTCGCATCTTCCACGTGCATGAAGTGTTCAAACTCGGCAAATTGCGTTTGACGGAAAATCGTTCCTTTGAAGCCATCGAGAAAATGATTCAAGACATAAGCTTTGACCCGTGGATCTGTTTCAGTCTGCAGCATATACTCTGTCAAAATATTTTCATTGGTGGTTGAAGCGATTTCCGCTAAAAAGATCGAATAATCCCCATAGGCGTAAGGCTGGTTATTACGTGTAAAGTAACTATGCACACTGTGTCCCATTTCATGAACAAGAGTAAAGAGTTGATCCAATCGATCATTCCAGTTCATCAGGATATATGGCAGCGTATCATAGGCACCAGAAGAATACGCGCCACTGCGTTTGCCTTTGTTTTCAACGACATCGATCCACCGATTGCTGAAGGCTTCTTCAACCACTGCAAGGTATTCTTCACCTAATGGTTTTAACGCTTCTTTCGCTTTTTCGACCGCTTCTTCATAGGTATAACGAATAGGCGCTTCCCCTAAAATTGGCGTATAAACATCATACATATGCAACGTATCGACAGCCAATAGGCGTTTTCTTAATGCCATATAACGATGCAACAATGGCAGGTGCTGATTGACGACGTCCACTAATGTATCGTAGACACTTTCAGGAATATGGTTGGCACTCAAAGCGGCTTGCCGTGCCGAATCAAATTTGCGGGCTTTTGCTTTAAAGTTATGAGCTTTGATATTGGTGCTTAATGTTTGGGCAAAGGTATTGCGGAATTGCTCATAGACACCATAAAGACCTTTAAAGGCTGCTTCACGGACAGATCGATCCGTGCTTTCCATCAACTCACCGTATACACCATGAGATAACTGTACTTTTTCCCCGTTTTCGTCTTCAACTACTGGAAAATCCAAATCAGCATTGTTTAAAACAGAAAAAATGTTGCCAGGTGCCCCAAAAATTTCGCCAGCACCAGCTAATAACGCTTCTTGCTCCGCTGGCAAGACATGTGGACGCTCGTTGATGGTTTTTTCGATCATATGACGATAAACAGCTAGTTTCGGCTCTTGATCGAAATAGCCCCAAATCGTTTCATCAGACATTGTCAATAGCTCAGGATCAAACCAAGCAACGGCTTCACTTACTTGCGCAACCAAGTTACTTGCTTTTGCATACAAGCCTTGATACGTCGTATTGGCAGTATCTTGGTCGTTTTTCAAATGACTGTATACATAGAGTTTCTCTAAACGACGAGAAAGCGCTAAAACAAATTCTAATGCGGATAAGAAGGCTTGCGGCCCATCGGCTAAAGTGCCTTGGTAACGACTTGCTTCTTTGACTTGTGCTTGGATCTCTTGAAATTCTATGTCAAAAGCCGCATCATCGGCATAGATTTTCGTTAAGTCCCACGTTTTTTCGACTGGAATCGATTCACGTGCTGGTAATTGTTTTGTTTCTGACATTCCCTTCACTCCTTGTTCATTGGTTAAAATTATCTTATCATACTTTTCAGTGAAACCAAATCATTGGCTTAAAAAGAAACCGAATTTTCTAAATATTGGCATTCTTGAAAGAGTCCGCGCAAAATTTCCCGTTGATCCAGTAACGGGAATTGCCATTGCCAATCCAGCTGCCGCAGCCGTGCCACCCATTGATCAAAACGAAGTGGACAGTCACTTAAATAAAGAAAGCGAAAAACCAATATTCGATGCTCAAATAAAATGCCAAAGCTGCTTGCACAATAGCACCACATAGGCAGCTGGGAGACATTGCCTTTTAACGGATACAATATTTCTTGGATCATACGGATTTTTGGCAGGTTCTTTCGCAGTTTTTGTATCAACCAGACCTGATAGTCTGCAGCAAGCCACTCAGGAGGACGGTGATGGTTTGATCTTTGTCCTTTGCACAAAGGGCGAAGTGTTTCTTTATGGTAAGGCGCCCCTTTTCGAGCATCGCTTTGTTGACTGCTGACTCCTTCTTGATAGTGCCAGTTGATTTGTTCTAACTTCATTAAGGATTGATTTTGCGTATCAATCAGCCACAAACAAAAACCAGTTGCCTGATAACTACAGCAGGCTCTTGTCAAAAGTGACCATTGGCGTTTCGGATGCAATTTCTCCCCTAAGATCCACCATGGTCGATAGCCGTTTGCTAAATACGTGCTGGTTCTTTCAAGAAATCGTGAAAACTTTAGGGAAGAACACTGTACTTCAATGGCGATATTCTTATAACAAAGGTCAGGACGCTGTTGGAGTTTAGGCAAAAAAGCTTCGATCTCAATCCCTGTATCTTGAAACCATTCAAACAATAGTTGTTTGGCTTCCAAGTGTTCCTTCGTCTCCCCTTCGCTGTAAGTCTGACAATCAGCAGTTGCTTGATGGGCAAAGTGGGGCTGTCGCTTGGTTCCTTGCCGCAAAGTCACTTCTTGGTGACACCCTGGGCAATAAAAAGGACCTGATGCTTTCTTTCTCCCTTTCGCTGCAATGACTTCTTTTCTTTGGTTCAATGCTTTCAGCATCTAACTCACCTCAATAAAAGATACGCCATTTTCATCAAACACAATTGAAAAAGCCAAGAACATTAGCAACATGTTCTTGGCTGGAAATGAATTTCATTCATTAATCATTCTTGAAGTAGAAACGAGTCAATTCAAGTGCATCGTTTTCCATGATCAACTGACCATATTCAGATAAAACCTCTGGCGTCACTGATGTCCGTTGGGCAAATTCCATCAAATAAGAAAGTGCGTTCTCCACTTCAATATCAGTAACCTCTGCATCCATGAATCGAATTTCAATATAATAATGGTTACCCATTTGGTAAAGATTGGTTGCAACGGAATCCAAATATACTTCGGATGCCAATTGAATCATATCTTCGAATCGCAACAACTCGAATACAAAACGATTGCCGATGTCTTCTGCTTGCTCCGACTCTTGTAATTGAGCCGCCACATGCTTTTTCAACATGTCGGTAATGTCTTCATTCGCTTCATCGTTCATCTCATCAAAATTTCCCATTCCTTCTGGTGGAAGATTTTTGCTAATAAACAATTCTAACCCATCGCCTTTAGGCAAGACTTGGAAAGTTACAGCTTCACTGCCCTTAAATTCTTCGTCAATATCAACTTCTTCAAGAATACTGTAAAAGAAGTTTTCAATTTCATTGTGATTTCCTAGAAGGTCAAGAAAAGTGATGCCTCTCGCAGCTAAGTCTTCACTTTTGATCAATACACGAATGGTGTTCTCATTGATATGTTCCATTTCCATATTAGCTACACCTCACTTTTGCTACTCACTATAGGTTCATTGTATCGAAACCTGATAAAAAGTAAAGAGAAAACGAATATCCTCTTAAGAAAAACGTAAAAACTCAAAAAAAGACTCACTTTCAAAGAGAAAGCGAGTCGATGAAGTCAAATTTATAATCCTGCCATTAATTGCGCTTGTCTTAGTTCCAGTTGGCGAACATCCCTAGGTAAGAACCGACGAATTTCATCTTCGTTGAACCCAACTTGCAATCGTTTTTCATCAATCATGATCGGACGACGCAATAATCCTGGGTTTTCTTGAACAAGTGTCAATAAATCTTTTAGGGGCAGGTCATCTAGATCCATATTCAACTTTTGGAATACTTTGGATCTGGTGGAAATAATTTCTTCTGTGCCATCTTCTGTCATTTGTAGAATTGCCTTAAGCTCAGAAATATTTAACGGTTCTGAAAAAATATTTCTTTCAACAAAAGGGATTTCGTGCTCTTGTAACCACGCACGAGCTTTGCGACAAGATGTGCAACTTGGGGAAGTGTATAGTGTCAACAACGTGCATCTCTCCTTTTTAATTTTCAATCAAGCAAGTCCTGTTCCCTCGCTTGATTTCAATTATACAGGTTTAACTAAAAAAAATCTAGTCTAAATCTCATATTTTTTAATAAAACTCGAAAGTTATATTAAAAGCGAAACCTTTAAGGCAAAAGGTTTCCTTCAAAAAGTTTATTTTTAAATGAGAAAACTCAAATTTTTTTTTAATATTACTCCTTTTATACAACAGTGTGTCAAAGGTGTATCAAAAAGATGTCAGAATATTAAAATATTCTTTTAACAGAAGGCAACGTTTTTTAATTTTCCTCCGAAAATTACAGATGTAATCAAAAACTGAGCGAAAAACCAAGGCAGTCGCTCAATCGTTTTCAAAAGAACTTTTTCACGATCCTTCCTTTGCCGAGAAACGATCGCGCTACAAGGAAAATGATTGTTATTTTTTTGTGCTAGTAATCGCAACCACTCTCTTTCTTCTTGGTTTTATTGTATCACATTCCTTTTTAATCAGAAAACCATAGAAGCATTTCTGTCATAATCTGCTATAAAACAGCAGCAGAAATGAACATCTGCTTATAAATGAAAAGGGTTTCTCACAAAAAACTCAGTAAAAAACGATCAATCCAAGAAGCCAGCCAATTTGTTACTTGGTCACTGACAAAGCATAATAGACTGTACTATTCTTGAACTGATCGTTTACCATGTCTTTCTTCTAAGCGAGTGTTGGTTCTCGGTCACGAGCGAATTGAGCATCATGCAATGCACGATAATGCCCTCTTCTCGCCATCAACTCTTCATGGGTTCCTTCTTCTAAGATGCCCTTCTCACTAACGACAATGATTCGTGTCGCATGTTTGATCGTTGCGAGGCGATGGGCAATGATCAAGGTTGTACGCCCATCTGCCAAAGAATTCAATGATTCTTGGATCACTTGTTCCGTTTCGGTATCTAACGCTGAAGTTGCTTCATCTAAAATCAGAATCGGCGGATTTTTCAAGAACATCCGAGCAATCGCTACTCGCTGCTTTTGGCCACCGGATAATTTGACGCCTCGTTCACCGATGACCGTATCCAAGCCATCCGTCATTTGATCAATGACTTTTTCTAAGTGTGCCAATTTGACTGCCTTTAAAATCTCCTCTTCTGTTGCATCAAGTTTGCCATAAGCAATATTTTCTCGAATCGTTCCTGGGAAAAGAAAAACATCTTGCTGCACCGTACCAATCTGCTGACGTAAAGATGCCAAGGTCATCTCCTGAATATTGATGCCATCAATCGTAATGGCGCCTTCCGTGACTTCATAAAACCGCGGCAACAAGTTGCATAACGTTGTTTTCCCTGAACCACTTTGCCCAACGAAGGCGATCGTCTCACCCGCTTTGATCGACAAGTCGATGTGATTCAAGACTTTCGTCGCATCCGCATAGGAAAAAGAAACATCATGGTACACGATGTCTCCCTTTAAGGAAGTTACTGCCCGTGCGCCTGGCTTGTCTTTGATCGTCGGTTCTTTATCCAACTCTTCGGTCAAGCGTTTGAAGCCAGCGATGCCTTTCGGATAGCTTTCGATCATCGTATTAACCTTCTCGATTGGTCTAACAAAGACATTTGACAATAAAATAAACCCTACGAACTGACCGTTCGTCAGTTCACCACGAATCACGTAGTAGGCACCAAAGATCAGAGCAAACAAGTTGATCAACCGAATCAAGAAATAATTGTACGCTGAACTGATTGCCATTACCTTATAAAAAAGGATTTTAGACTGCCGATAAATCTCACTTAACCCGTCAAAACGTTTATGTTCAAACGTTTCATTGGCAAATGATTGTGTCACTCGAATGCCACTGACAGATGCTTCCACTCCGGCGTTGAACTCACCGAGATTATCATAGATCTGTGTGTTGACTTTGGTCATTTTCTTATTGAAAAAAACCAAGGCGATCGTAATCAAGGGAATCAACGCAAATGTTGCCACAGCTAATTGAACATGCATATTTAACATCAATAGGAATGAACCGACCAAAGTCATAATGGTAATAAAAACATCCTCTGGACCATGGTGAGCGACTTCAGAAATCTCAAAGAGATCCGTAGTCAATCGACTGATCAGCTTGCCAGTCTTTTGATTATCATAATATTCAAAAGATTGCGTTTGCAGATGTCGAAATAACTCTTGACGCATATCAGTTTCAATATTGACCCCAAGTTTATGACCATAAAAAACCACGATATATTGCAACACAGTATTGATCACATAAAACAAGAACAAGCCTAAGCATGCCAACAGTATTAGGCGAAAGTTGTTCTGAGGCATGATCTTATCGATTACTTGGTTGACGGCAACTGGAAAGGCTAGTTCCAATAAACCAGCAAATACCGCACAAGTAAAGTCGAGTATAAATAGTGACCGATACGGTCGATAATAACGAAAAAACCTTTTTAACACATTTCCCCCTCCTCAATAGCTTTCATTATAAGCAACTCTCAGTAGAAATGCAAAATGAGAAACATGTGAAAATGGGTAAAATTCACTATAATTTTGAAAACCTATGAAGACGCGGATTTCTAAAAACAGTAAATAAAACCTTTATTTTGCAGGGATTTTCCTCTTTTTTTTACAGAAATAATGGCTTATGATTGATTCGAAAACAAACTGAAAATTTTCACTAACTCTGAAAGGCGTGTCTTTTTTGATCACTAGTATTCTTTTTGATGTCGATGATACCTTATATGACCAGCAACAACCATTTCGTAATGCCGTAACCTCATGTTTCCCACAAATAGCCCACAAAGATTTAACTGCTCTTTACTTACGGTTTCGGGTGCACAGTGATGAGCAGTTTGGACGGGTATTGGCAAATGAATGGACGCTAGATCATTTTCGTTATTTTCGACTGACCCATTCATTAACGGATTTAGGGTACTTACCTATTACAATAGAAGAAAGCTGTAAGTTTCAGCTGTGTTATGAACAAGAACTAGATGCCATCACACTGCATCCTGAAGTTGAGTCAACTTTGAACTATTTGTCCACATTGCCAGTCAAACTAGGAATTATTACCAATGGTCCCACTGACCACCAGCAAAAAAAATTGGATCAGTTGCAACTGACTCGATGGATCAAACCAGAGCATATGATCATTTCACAAGCAACTGGTTATCAAAAGCCGCAACTAGAAATTTTCCAATTGGCAGAAACCGCCTTTGCTCTTGATCCGGAAACCACACTGTACGTTGGTGATAATTTTGATAATGACGTGGTTGGCTGTAAGAAAGCCGGTTGGCAAGCTTTGTGGTTCAATCATCGTCTCCGTCAAGCGCCTAGTGGATTGGAAGACTTACCAGATGCATCGATCACTGCTTTTTCACAGCTGCAAGACAGTATTGACACACTGATGCAAGTGCCTGCATACATGTATAACTAAAAAAAGATGGACCTTCGCTCCTGCGGCAGGTCCATCTTTTTGATTGGCTAACTTTCTTCGCCGATACTCAATATCAAGCGAATATCTTCTTCTGTCATTTGTTGAAGCTGTGTTTCATTGCCTTGGATCACTTTTTGGAAAAGCTCACGTTTTTCTTGTTGCAACGCATCCATTCGTTCTTCAATGGTTCCTTCAGCAATCATTCGCCAGACTTCGACAACATTTTTTTGACCGATCCGATGGGCTCGTCCAGCGGCTTGTTCTTCCACCGCCGGGTTCCACCACAAATCGTATAAGATCACGGTGTCTGCGCCGGTCAGATTCAGTCCTGTTCCTCCTGCTTTTAACGAGATCAAGAAGACGTCCTTTTCTCCACTATTGAAGGCATCAACCATCGTCAAACGATCTTGCGGCGGTGTGCTGCCTCGCAAGTAAAAGGACTCAAACCCTTCTTGTGCTAGCTCTTCTTCAATGATCGAAAGCATGCTAGTAAACTGAGAAAATAACAGCACACGACGCCCATTTTCTTTGGCTGCTAAGAGTAAATCTTTGACCTGTTCAAGTTTCCCAGAAGACCCTTCATAATCCTCCACGAATAATCGTGGGTCACAACAGATTTGCCGCAGTCGAGTCAAACCAGCTAAGATACTGATTCGATTTTTACGAAAAGACGTAGAATCCATTTGCGCGATTTCTTCCCGCATTTGCCGCAAGTACGCCAAATAGATTTTCTTTTGTTCTTCTGTTAAAACACTGTAATAATTTGTTTCCAATTTTTGCGGCAAATCATGCAGCACGGATTTTTTGTCTCTTCGCAAAATAAAGGGTTTGATCATTTTCGCAATTTCTTGTGTAGACAGTTCTTTAAATTTCTGCTTGTTCGGGAAAAATCCTGGCATGATCATTTGGAACAAGGACCACAATTCTTCTAAATTATTCTCGATCGGTGTGCCGCTGAGGGCGAATCGCTGTGGAACTTCCAAGGAGCGCAAGGCCTGTGCCGTTTTGGTCGCACTGTTTTTGACCATTTGCGCTTCATCTAAAATCAAACAAGTCAGATCTAGTGCTTGATAAGCATCAATGTCTTGCCGCAAGCTTGCATAAGAAGTGATGCGGACGTCCGCTGGCTGCGCCATCTGCCCTTCGCGCTCTTCTTTCGTTCCGCTGATGACAGACGCAGAAATCGTTGGCGCAAACCGTTTGATTTCTTGTTGCCAGTTGAATGTTAGACTCGCCGGTGCCACGATCAATACATTCAATTTTTGTTTCTCTTGTTTTTCTGAAAGTAAGTAGCTGATCGTCTGAACGGTCTTCCCTAACCCCATTTCATCGGCAAGGATACCGCCAAATTGATAGTGGCTCAACATTTTTAGCCAACGGAACCCAACTTCTTGGTATTGCCGCAACTCAGCATGCAAGTTTTCTGGCAGCTGCGCCTCAAAGTTTTCTGGATGGATCAAGTCTTCCGTCATTTGTTGAAAACCGGCACTAAAGCTGGCTTGATCAGCAAACTGCTCTTGCAGGAGCAGCCCTTGATTCAAAGGAACTTGGATCGCCCCATCCTTCGCTTCTAGTGAAAGACGCAATTTTTTCAGGGCAGCACTTGCTTCTTGAAACTCTTCCGATTCCAATGAAAGGACTTGCCCATTTTCTGTGGTATAAAATTGTGCAGACTGTAACAGGCTGCGCAAGACCTCATTGATCTCTGACTCTTGAATGCCGCTGACATCAAACTTGATATCCAACCAAGAACCATTTTCTTCGATAACGATTTCTGGTCGATGGTGTTGGGCGTCAAGGTAAAGTTCCCGCAGCTTCTTGCCGATACGGACTTCACCTAATTGCCTTAAAACAGGGATCTCCCTTGTAAAAAAGGTATAAAGTTGTTCCCCCGCAGGTAAGCTTTTTTGCCAATTTTTAGTGCTCGCTTGATAGCCAAAGGTTTCAATAATCGCTTCAATTCGTGCTTCTTGTTGAAAATCACGTAAAATCTCGGGATGATTTTCTGGCATATAGTGATGTTTTTCATCACTTGAAAAAACGACTTCTCCATAAGTGAAGTCTACTTGTAAATCGACTTGTCCTTTGATTTTCCGTAACGAAAAGACAGCTTTCAATTCAGACTCTTCGATTTCATTTTGAACTTCAGGTGCTACTTGGACACGCCCGATTTTTCGCAAATAAGGCAATACTTTCATAAAAAGATTCGCTAGTTCTTCTTTCGGATAGTCGATGACTGGCTGTTCAAATCGTTTAAACAACTGTTGCATCGTGACATAGATTTCCTTTTGTTCGACAGTCAGTTCATAAAAGGTTCCATCCAGCAGACCCCAATTATAATAGCTAAGTAAATGGTCAAAATCTTTCACGAATTCCAGCGGAAAATGATCCTCTTGTTTTGTGACTGAAAACGACAAAGGTTCACCGATTTGAAAATCGGCTTCATTGACTTTTGTTTCACCAATGGTTATTTGCGTATAGACTTCGTTTAACTGTAACAACAATTCTTTGCCGAACTCAACTGGTAGCAGCAAATACTTTTTGTCAAGTTTACCACTGATCTGAATGCCTGCTTGCCCGATTAACTGTTGCGTTTGCGCGATTCCTGCCAATCGATTCAACAAGGCTCGATTTTTCTCATCAAAGGCATCCGCAGATAGAAAGAAGGTCTGCTGCTTATTCGCTGCGTACTGCTTGTTTTCTTGGTACATCTGCAAAAATTTATAAATGTTTTTAACGACATAGGTCCGTGCGGTGCCACGATGGCCGACTTTGAGGGAAATCCCTAAGATATCCATTTCTTGATGGTAAGGATTGGTGGCGATGGTATCTATCCGAAATTCAACCTGTAAGGGTTGGCTCGTTTCTTTTTCGCTCCCTAAGCGGGCAAAGCCGTTGGAAAACATCTCTGAAGCAGAAAAGGCTTTTTTGATGGGGGTTTGCTCATTGATTTTTCGTGTTTTCCCTTGTTTGCGTAGATAAAGTTCGACTGCCACCGTGTGTTTGCAATAATGATGCTCTTCCCAGTACGGACATTGGCAATAATCTACCTCTTTGGCTGTAGCATCTAAGGTCACTAAATACAATTCTGTCCCCAATACTTCTGCGTGCCACACATTTTTTTCTTTGTCTGGTGTGACAGATAAGACGCGATCTTCGTTGACATACGTTCTGCCACGCTCAATTACTTTTTCTGGAATACTCCACTTCATAAGAGCCCTCCTCTCCTTATTCTTTTATTCGGATCCGGCTTTGCCCGCTGCCGTTAGTTTCTACGAAAACTTGCTGCAGGATTCTTGCCCGCAGTTCTCGAACATGACTGATGATCCCAATCATGCGCCCTTCATTTTCGATCATTTCTAATGCTTCCATCGCCATTTCCAATGATTCTTCATCAAGCGATCCAAAGCCCTCATCAATAAAGAGGGCTTCGATCTCGATCCCACCAGCTCGTTGCTGGATCACATCCGCCAAAGAGATCGCCAACGCTAAGGCAGCAATAAAGCTTTCGCCGCCTGAAAGTGTATGAGCTCTTCTGACTTGTCCCGCATTATCGTCATATATGTCAATTTCTAAGCCTGTTGAGCTTCGATAGCTCCCGACTTTATCCGCTAATTCAAATTGATAGCGGCCACGAGTCAACCGAGCCAAGCGTTCATTGGCGACTTCTAAGATCTCTGTCAGAAATTGCTGCAGTACATACCGTTCCAAGCTGGTTTTTTTGACGTTTTCGCCGTTGATGGTTTCTGCCAACTGCTGAAGTTGGCCTAATTGGGCCAGTTCTTCGACATTTTGCTGATAAATGACCTGCAGCTCGTCAAACAACCGTTGATTGACGTTGACTTTCTCCTGTTTGCGAACTGTTTCTTGCTGTAGTTCCTCCATCACGGTCTGCAACTGAAGGTAGTCAGCTTCCAAATGGTTTAAATCTATCGCAGCTTGCTCTTTTAACTGTGCATCTAACAATGCTAGCCGTTGCTGAACAAACACCGTTTCTTGCTCATAGGTTTTGATTTCTTCTGAGAGAACGGTTGTTTGAGCGGCTTGGTCAATCAATTCCCGCATCGTTTCTTCCGTCATACCAGCTTCTTGGAGTCGCTGCGTCAGTCGTTGTTCTGCTTTTGTCTTAGCCGCTTGCTTTTCTGCAAAAAATTGCTGCAGATTTTTCAGCTTCTCTGAAAGAATCGCTTGCTGCTCGTTTAGCTGCGCTTCTTGTCGGGCATCAGCCTCAATTTGTTGCGTATATTCCCTCAGTAAACCATTGGTTTTTGTTAAATCGGCTTGTAATTGTTCATACGTTGCGCCTGCAAGTTGTTCCTGTAAAGAAGCCAATTTCCCCTCCGCAAGCTGACGCGCTTCTTGGGCTTTTTTCGCTTGCTCACTGACTTGCTGAAAGGACTCATTTAACGTTGCTAATTTCTCATTTACTGCCTGATGTTTCTTCTGTGCGTCTTCATAAGAAGCGGCTTTTTGTTGATTGAAAGATTGCCGTTTCTTTAGTTCCGCTACCGTCGTTTCCTCGGTAATCGTCTCTTGGTTTTCTATCGGCTGCAAGGCAGCAAATGCCTGTTGAACTGCAGTCCAAGCGAATGCCACTTGCTTCTGCGCAGCAACACTGGTGGCTTGCCATTCGCTGATTCGCAATGTGGCTTGCTCCTGCAGCGTTTGATTTGCCGATACTTGCTGCTGGATCTTCGTCAATTTTTCTTGTGTTTGCTCAAGTCTTTGTTCACTGGCAATGATGTCTTCGATGCGATAGGTCGTGTGCTCCTGTGTATTCGGATGATCCAATGATCCGCAAACCGGACAGGGTTCATTTTCTTCCAGTAATAGACGAAGCCGAGCAATTTGCATTCGAGCATTTTGACTGGTTTCTTGTTTTAACGTTTTTTGCAGCTCCAGCAAGGATGCTGCTAATTGCTGTTGTTCAAGAACTAACTCCGAATGAATTTGTTGCTGTTCCCCTGCTTTTTGCTCGGCTTCACGAAACTGCGCTTTTGCTTGCTGCCATTTTTCGACCAGAGCCTGCGTTTCTACCAATTTCACCGCTTCTGTTTGAAACCCTCGCAAGGTTTCGATTTCTTCTACCAGATGCTGCGCTTGCGCTTTGGCACTTGCTTGCGCTTGGTTTATCTTCGTTAATTCGGTGGTCTGTTGCTGTGCGGCTTTTTCAAGTTGCGCCACTTCTTCTTGCTGCGCTTGTGTACGCTGTGCTAGCGGGATCTGCTGCTGGATTCGTTGAACTTTTTGACTAGCAGCTTCCTGTTTTTTCTTGATGCCGTCAATCAACGCTCGTTGGTCTTGCCAGCTTACTTGTTGCTGCTGAATTTCTTGCAACTGCTGCTTTGTTTCGTTGATTTGCTGAGCAGCTTGCTGTGCTTCTTTCACTCGTTCTTCTTTTTGCTGCATGATTTCTTGATGTTCAAGCGCCCACACCAACTGGTTCAACTGTGCTTTTTTCTGAGCAATCTCGGTTTTTTTAGCATGCAGCTCTCGGGCTTTTTCTTGTAGACCTTGCCATTCGATCCGTGCATTTTCAATTTCTTTTGCACGGTAAAAAGCATCTTGCGCAGCTTTCATTTCTTGGATCGCTTGGTCTTTTTTGTGCAATAATTGCTGAAGCTGCGCTTGTTGTTTTTCTAAATCCTGCGCCCACAAAGTCAGACCTTCCGCAACCGTTAAAACCTCCTGCGCTTCTTCCCATTCAAAGCGCTCCATGATTTGCGAGGCGAGCAGCTGCTGATGCTCAAGCTTTTTACTTTGTGCTTTGACTTGCTCTTTCAACCATTCATTAAATTGTTGATACATTTCCGTGCCAAATAAATTCCGTAAAACGCGTTCTTTCTCATTGCTGCTGGCAATCAGAAAATTACGAAATTCTCCTTGCGGCAACATCATGATTTGAAAAAACTGTTTGGCATCCAGCTGCAGCAGATCCTTGATAAATGCATCAACTTCTGTGCGTTTACTGATCTGCTTTTTCTCTTTGCCTTCGGCGTCAAAAATCGTCAGCTGGACTTTTGCCGTTTGGTTGGTGACCCCGTCACCACGTTTTTTTGCTAAGGTCTGTTCCGGTTTCCGTTGGATCTGGTAGGTAAAACGCTGATGTTCAAAAGTAAAGGTGACGCTGGTCTCTTCGGTTGGTGAAGCAAACATCGAGCGCATTTCTTTGCCTGAGCGCAGATTCCCCGATGTTTCACCGAACAAGGCAAACGTCATGCCATCGAAAATCGTCGTTTTTCCTGCACCCGTTTTGCCGCTGATCAAAAACAAACCGCCAGCTTGCAGCTGACTAAAATCCAATTTTTCATCAATGAATGGACCAAAATTTTTCATTTGTAAAGACTTCGGTTGCATGACTATTCCCTCTTTTCCACGACAAATGCTTCATTTAATCCTTGTTCGATCCACTTGGTTTGTGCATCGAGCAATGAATCTCCCGTCATTTCTTGAAAAAAATGACTGATCAAGGTCTGCGGGTCGGTTTCTCGTGTGGTTAGCTGTCTTTTTTTCGTCTGTTCTCGTCCATTCAACCGTTCGACAGACAAAATAAATGGATAGATTTTTCGCAACTGATTCATCATATTTGGAATCACAGCACGATCCGTCAGCAGAAAATGCCAAAACGCCTCACGATTTAGATCACGGTAAAAAACCGGATCGATCAACTCCTCAAAGGAAGCCGTCAGTTGCTGGATATCCCTTTTTGGTGTGAGGGGAATAAATTCATTGGTGTCTTTTACAGTATCCACAAGATAGACCCCTTTTTGGTTCGTCCGTTCAGAAAGGGAAAATTTCAGCGGAGAGCCACTGTACCCGATTTTCGGATGTTTCAGGGCGGTATTGGCATGTAAATGCCCCAAAACGACTCGATCAAATGGCGCAAAAGCGGTGGTCGGTACGCTGTCCAATCCGCCAACTTGAATTTTTGTTTCTGAATCTGTTTGGCTAGAACCCGCCACAAAAAAATGGGTCACTAGCACTTGCTTTTTGGACGAGTCAAAGTTCTTGGTCATCTCCTCAATGACTCTTTGGACACTATCAGAAATCTTCATTAATGGTTCATCAAAAAACAAGCGCGCCTCGATCGGTTCAAAATAAGGCAGTAAAAAGAACTGTGTATCGTCAAACTCAACCGGGTGCAAACTTTGTTCGATGCTGGTGGACAGGTAAAAGCGTGTTTGTTGAAACCACTGACTACCGGTTTCTAGCCGCGTTGGGCTATCATGGTTTCCTGAGATAGCCAATAAAGGCAGTTCATTCGTTAGATTGATTTCTGCGATTTTTTCATTCAATAATTTGACTGCATCGACAGCGGGAACGGAACGATCATACAGATCACCTGCAATGACGATGGCAGCGACTTTTTCTTCTAAAGCGATCGCAATGATTTGATCGATAATTGCTCGCTGGTCCTCCAGCAAATCATAGCCATGTAGTTTTTTTCCGATGTGCCAATCAGCTGTATGTATAAAGCGCATTTCTTCACCTTCTTAAAAAATATCCTTCCAACCATTATACCACTTTCCCTGATCGTTAGACATCTCTCTGCCAGCGAAATTTCACTTACCACTCATTTTTGATAAAAAGAGCGAACACCTGACATCATTATGTTGAAATGTTTTTTCAATTATAAATTTATATCTTGAAATATAATTACACTTCATTTACAATGAGTGTGAAATCGAATTCAACAATCGCTTTCATCACTATTCTAAAAGAAAGGAGAAACGATATGCTTGCAATAGGACTCATGTCAGGAACCAGTTTGGATGGGATCGACGCTGCTTTAGTAAAAATCAATGGCAGCGGCACCGAAACTGACGTAAAGCTGATGGAAATGATCACGCTGCCCATTGGTGAAGAATTGAAGGAGCGAATAAAAACCGCTTGTGATCCGGTGGAATCAAATGTTCCCCTCATCTGCCAATTAAATACTGAATTAGGGTATGAATTTTTGAAAGCGTGTCAAATCCTCTGCCAAAAAGCTGGTATTGAAGAAAAAAGCATTGATTTTGTTGCCAGCCACGGACAAACGATCTGGCACTCCCCCGATGCTGACCCAGCGAAAAACAGCACCTTGCAAATTGGCGAACCTTCAATTATCGCTTATGGCTTACAAACGAAAGTCGTCGCCGATTTTCGAGTGATGGATATGGCTGCTGGCGGTCAAGGCGCCCCTCTTGTTCCTTATACAGACTATCTGCTCTATCAATCAGACACCAAAAATCGTTTGCTGCAAAATATTGGCGGCATCGGCAATGTTACTGTACTACCAAAAAGTGGCAGCTTAAACGAGCTGTATGCCTTTGATACAGGTCCAGGAAACATGGTCATCGATGAATTAATGGTTCAGCTATTCGGTCAGCCTTATGATGCGTTTGGTGAAACAGCCCGTGCGGGAGCAATTATACCAGCCTTGCAAAAGGAATTAAGAACTCATTTTTATTTGTCCCAGCAACCGCCGAAAAGCACCGGGCGTGAGCTTTTTGGAAAACAATTCGTGCAGCAGTTATTGACCCAGTATCCCGAAGCAGCACCTGAAGACTTGGTGAGGACTTTAACCGATTTTACCGCTTTTTCCATTGCTGACAGTTACCAACGGTTCATTTTTCCTCAGTTGGGAACAAACGATATGGAAGTGATTCTCTCGGGCGGCGGTGCCCACAATCATCTGCTGATTGAGATGATCCAAGGCTATTTACCAGAATCAGTAGCCGTTGGAACACAAGATGACATTGGCGGTTCCAACGATGCCAAAGAAGCGGTGGCTTTTGCCATATTAGGAAATGAAACCCTTCACAGCCGTGTCAACAATGCCCCTGCAGCAACCGGGGCATCCCAAGGCGTGATCTTAGGGAAAATCATTCCGAATCCATGGGAAGCAAAAATGTAAAACACCTTAGGAGGATAAACCATGTTAGATAAATTCACTCAATTCATCGAGCGCCATTTGGCAGGACCGATGGAAAAACTTGGCAGCCAGCGTCACTTGCGGGCGGTTCGTGACGGGATCGTCTCAACCTTGCCATTGATCATCGTCAGTTCGTTCTTTATGATTTTAGCCTTTCCACCGCTGCCTCAAAGTTGGGGCATCTATCAATTCTTGTCTAGTAATGCCACAACGATCTTATTGCCTTATCGAATGACGATGTACATTATGAGCTTGTATGCGGCATTCGGGATTGGATACAGTCTTTCTCGCTCTTATAAGCTTGATGGTCTTTCTGGCGGGATCCTAGCTACGACCGCCTTTTTACTGACCTTCACCCCGGTCAATATCCCAGCAGAAGCCTTGGATGCTGCTGGAACGGTCGGCTTTGTCTTGCCAATGGCCAACTTAGGGAGTGCTGGTATGTTCGTGGCGATCATCACCTCGATTCTTGCCGTTGAAATCTATCGGTTAACGGACAAATCGAAATTTAAAATCACGATGCCAGAACAAGTCCCACCTGCAGTCGCTCGCTCTTTCGAAGCCTTGACCCCTACCTTAGTCATTATTTTAGGAATGGGCGCGATCACTTACTATATCGGCTTTGACTGGCACACGATCGTGGCAAAAGTCGTCGATCCTTTAGTCAGTGCCGCAGACACCTTGCCAAGTGTGCTATTGATCACCTTCTTGACGACCTTCTTCTGGTCATTCGGGATCCATGGTGCTTCTATCGTTGGATCATTGGCTCGACCATTATGGTTGCAGTTGTTAGAAGGGAATACAACTGCGCTTGCTTCAGGAGATATGATTCCCAATATCGCAGCCGAACCATTTTATCAATGGTTTATCTGGATTGGTGGGGCTGGTTCAACGATTGGTTTGGCGATTTTGCTAGCGTTTCGCACCAAATCAGAATTCGGTTCAAAACTAGGAAAAACAGCCTTAATTCCAGCAATTTTCAACATCAATGAACCACTGATTTTCGGTACACCGATCGTCTTGAATCCAATCTTGATCCCACCATTCATCATTGCGCCTTTAATCAATGGTGTCATTGCATGGGTCGCCACCTCAGCAGGTTTAGTCAATGCCGTCACGGTCAATGCCCCTTGGACATTGCCTGGACCAATTGGTGCTTTCTTAGCGACTGGCGGCGATTGGCGTGCCATCGTGCTGAATGTTCTTTTGATTCTTTTATCGATTCTGATCTATTACCCATTCGTAAAAATCTATGACAAAAACGAATTAGAAAAAGAAAATCAACCAGTCGCACAATAATGTGTAAATAATGGTCGTACGAAGTACCCATCAAGACAACAGAAGAAGCCTTCCTCAGCAGCTTTTTCAATGCCAAGAGGTGCTTCGTGCGGTTTTTTAGAAAGAAGGAAAACCATTGAAACGAGAAATTGGCCTTTCGATTTACCCCGACCATAGCGATCCTTTACTGGATCAAGACTATTTAAAAAAAGCTGCTGCCCTTGGTTATTCGCGCTTATTTATGAGTATGCTGGAAGTCAGTGAAGGCAAAGAGCCCGTCAGAAAAAAATTCTCTTCGATTATCGGGTTTGCCAAGAACCTTGGCTTTGAAACGATATTAGATATTTCGCCAGCTGTTTTTAGTGATTTGGCGATCTCTTATGACGATCTGAGCTTCTTTGCAGAATTAGGTGCGGACGGTATCCGCTTGGATCAAGGATTTGATGGCAATAAAGAAGCCCAGCTGACCTTTAATCCATTTGGCTTGGCGATTGAATTGAATATGAGTAATGATGTGAACTATTTAGAAAATATCCTTTCTTATCAAGCAAATGAACCTTTTTTATATGGCTGCCACAATTTTTACCCCCAACGAGGCACAGGCTTAACGGAGGCTTTTTTCCGCAGCTGCAGTCAACGTTTTAAAAAATATGGGTTGAAAACAGCCGCCTTCATCACTAGTCAATCAGCCAAAATTGGCCCTTGGGAAGTCAATGATGGCTTACCGACCTTAGAATCTTGTCGAGATTTACCATTGGCGCTGCAAGGGAAGCTGCTTTTTGCTTCTGGGTTGATCGATACGGTGATTATTGGCAATGCCTATGCGTCGGATGCAGAACTGAAAGCTCTGGCGGCGATCGATCGCTACAAACTGACATTTGGCGTTTCCGTAGAAGCAGAAGCCAGCGAAATCGAACGGAGGATATTAGCTGAAACCAATCATTTTCGTCGCGGTGATAGTAATGCGTTAGTTGCTCGTTCCACACAGTCACGGGTGAAGTACCGTCCCGTCGAAAACCTCCCTCATACAAACCAAGAACCGTTTGCTTACGGGGACATCGTTATCGGCAATGATACCTTTGGTCAGTACAAAAACGAATTGCAGATCGTTTTGACCCCTCACCAAGACGTGCGAAAAAACAAAGTCGGCACTATCCCCAAAGAGGAGTTGCCTTTGTTGGAATATTTGAAACCATGGACCAAATTTGCTTTCGAATTATTGGATTAACTCTTTAGAAAAAAGCCGCTGATCACAAAAGGATCAGCGGCTTTTCTTAGGTATTAATCTTCTCTTTTGGACTCATCGATTTGATAAACAAATGACGGATCAATCGCTTGATCCAGTGTGTCAAATGCACCCTGGATGCGCCGTTCGACTTCCGCCAAGCCCTCTTTGTCCATCTTTTTGATGTCACTGATATCGATTGGCTCCCCAAAGCGGACGGTTACTCGCTTGCGTTTAAATAAATCCTTTAATGTCAGCGGTCCTTGATAAACAGAGGGAACGATCTTGACCTTAGCCATTTTTGCGATCAACGCCATGCCGCCTTTTAAAGCCGTTGCGTGTCTCGTACCACTTGGAAACATGATCAAGCTAAGATCGGTTTCCTTCAAAATTTTGACTGGCGTCTTTACCGCACTCGGTCCTGGTTTGTCCCGTTTGACTGGAAAAGCATTGGCATGAATCAAAATGAACCGTAAAATCGGGTTTTTGAACAGCTCTTCTTTCGCCATAAAACTAAATTTCTTTGGCCGAGCAGCCACTGCTAGGTACAATGGATCCCACCAGGTTCGGTGAGGAGCCACTAAAATATAGTTTTCATTTTTAGGTAAAACCTCTTTGTTTTGATAACGAGCATTGCCGTTGATCAAAAATAATACTACGCGAACCACACCGCGCATAAAGCGAAAAAACATACTCATTTTCCTTTCTATTTCTCTCCTATTCAAGTATGCAAAAAAACGGTTTAAATGACAAGCATTTTTTAGCGTTTCCCATTATTCTTAATCGTAGTATAATACATTGAAATGAATTTAGAACAGGAGTATGCTTCATGTTGCAACCGAACGAACGCATCGACCAATTGTATGCCGATGACATCAAGATCATTCAAAGTTCCGAAGTTTTTTCTTTTTCATTAGATGCTGTCTTATTAGCCAATTACGCTAGAGTGCCAAAAAGAGGTGTGGTCGTTGACCTTTGTGCAGGGAATGGTGCAGTCGGTTTATTTATCAGCAGAAAAACGACCGCTCATATTTATCAGGTCGAATTGCAGGAACGTCTAGCGGATATGGCGCAACGCAGTATCGAATTAAACGACTTGCAAGACCAGCTGACGGTCTATCCTATGGACTTGAAGAACCTCTTTCAAAAAATCAAACCTGATTCCGTCGATCTTTTGGTCTGCAATCCGCCTTATTTTAAAAATGTACCGACGGCGATCAAAAACCCGAATCCCTATTTAGCGATCGCCCGTCACGAGATCACCACAAATTTAGATGAAGTGATCCAAACCGCCAGTAAAGCGTTAAAAATGAACGGACGGTTTGCGATGGTTCATCGACCGGATCGCTTTCTCGATATTTTGGACCATATGCGTGCCCATCGAATCGCCCCAAAACGCGTCCGCTTCGTCTATCCGAAAGTAGGCAAAGAGGCAAATATTTTATTGATTGAAGGAATCAAGGATGGTAAGGCGGATGGCTTTAAAATTGATTCCCCTCTCATTACCTATGATGAAACAGGTGCCTATAGTTCAGAAGTGAAGGCGATGCTCTATGGCTGCTGAGAATCATTATTTTTATGTCTTGCGTTGCAACGATCAGTCCTTCTACGGTGGTTATACCACTGATTTGAGTCGCCGCTTATTAGAGCACAACAAAGGGATTGGGGCAAAATATACCCGTCCTGCTAGTCGCAGACCTTTGCAAATGATTCATGCAGAAAGCTTTTCCACTCGCAGTGAAGCCACTCAAGCAGAAGCCGCCTTCAAAAAATTGTCTCGCAAAAAGAAAGAGGACTACCTAATCAGTCATAGGAAAAGCAATGTTATCTGACTAAGCATACAAAAAAACTACCTGCGCACGGAAGATTCCCTCTTGAGAGAACTTTCTTTCGTTACTTAGGTAGTTTTCTTTTATGGTTATTCATTCCTATTCGGTAACGCCCATTGGGTTTGACTTTTCCCAAATTCTTGCGGGATCACAGAATCGACGGATTGATATTCGAGGGTTTCTTGAGTATTTGGAATCGTAATTGCCGTCAAATAGTTGTTGGTTTCGGAATAGAAGCCGATCGTTTCAAAGGAAGGATCAGTCAAATGGTATTGAACCCCCTGCAGTTTAGCGGTTGTTTCCTCTTCCACAAATGTCGGTTGATAGCGAGCATAGTAAACCTGGGCGCCCATTTTAAAATATACGGAGTTATGAGCAGATCCAAGAAATTCAATCGCCCGTTCCACTGGTACTGCTTGATAGATCCCTAAAGTTTCAATCGCTTCATTGCTTTGGATGCGCTGATAAACTGCTGTAGTATCAGATTCGTAATATTTATAGCCTAAAAACATTTTTTCGCGGTCACGGATATTCGGTGTGATCAGCGCATTATACGTTTTGAATTCACCATACACTTGATCTCCAATAAAAAAGCCTAGCAGACACGCAACGACTATGCCGCCAAGCAATAGCGTCACTTTTGGGTTGCGGTTTTCTCGATAAAGCAAAACCATCAGGAACCCTAATAACGCAATTAGACCAACCACCATGAGAATTGGTAGGATCACGTAATAAAAACGCTCACTTTGCAGCCATTTTTCGATCGTCATAAATGCAACCATTCTTTCTTCCCCTTCGATTCCTCACTACCTACTGTTTTTCCCTTGGTCAACCAGTAGAAGGATCGTCCTTTCATCCCTTTTCTTGCCATTGACTCTTCCGACGCTCAATTCACATGTAAATTCTTATGAAATTAATTTTACCATAAGTATGTATAAAAGATAAGTATTAGATGGACTGCTTTTCGCGACCAGCATCCATTGACAAAACGAGGGTTTTATCAGATAATATTGATGCTAATAGGGAATGAATGTCTCCCTCAGTTCTTACTGAAACCGCAATTTTGCTAATGACTTCTACCACTTTTTTAGTGTGTAGTAGTCATTTTTTATTTTCACTCGTTCGTCATAGTTGCAAGAGCATTATTCCTATATTTTTTAAAGGATCGTGATAGAAATGAAGAAACAAAAAACAACGTATTTTGAACTGACTACATTAGGTTTGCTCAGTCTGGTGATTGGGGTGCTTGCTGGAGCCGTTGACACTTTCTTTGGTAAAATTTTGCTGTTCTTAAGTGCCTTTCGTGAAAGTCATTTTTTGCCATTGATTCTCTTCTTACCAATTATCGGTATTTGCTTTACTTACCTTTTCCAAAAGTATGGCGATCGGAGTCCTCAAGGAATGAACTTAGTGTTTTTAGTCGGGCAGGAAGAAGAAAAAGATATTCCGCTGCGTTTGATTCCTTTTGTAATGGTGGGAACCTGGCTGACGCATTTATTTGGAGGAAGCGCCGGCAGAGAAGGAGTTGCGGTTCAGTTAGGTGCCACCATCGCCAATCGTTTAGGAAAATGGCTGCGAATAGAAAAGTACGCCAGCACCCTGATCATGATTGGGATGGCTGCGGGATTTGCTGGTTTATTTGAAACCCCCATCGCTGCGACGTTCTTTGCATTGGAAGTGCTTGTCATCGGTAAATTCAGTCATCATGCCCTCTTACCTGCTTTGCTGGCTGCTTTCACTGCTAGTACGACTTCTCAATGGTTAGGCTTAGAAAAATTTAGTCTTATGTTGCCTCAATCCGTCGATTTGACGATACCTGTTTTTCTGAAATTACTTGTGATTGGGTTGATTTTTGGTATGGTTGGCGGTAGCTTTGCGGGCTGTTTAGAAACGATGAAACGCATCATGAAGCGGCGCTTCCCGAATCCACTGTGGCGTATTGGGATTGGCGCATTGGCGTTAGTCTTGCTTTTTGTTTTGTTGTATCAAGGGCGTTATTCAGGCTTAGGAACAAATTTGATCAGCGCGAGTTTCACGAATCAACCGATCTATTCTTATGATTGGCTGCTTAAGTTGGTGTTGACCGTATTGACCATCAGCATTGGTTTTTTGGGTGGAGAAGTCACCCCTTTGTTTGCGATTGGCTCTTCTTTGGGGGTCGTGTTGGCGCCACTGTTCGGACTGCCTATCGAACTGGTAGCAGCACTAGGCTATGCCAGTGTTTTTGGCAGCGCCACTAGCACCTTATTTGCACCGATCTTTATTGGTGGAGAAGTCTTTGGCTTTCAAAATCTACCCTTCTTTGTGATCGTCTGCTCCGTCGCCTACTTTATCAGTAAACCTTATAGTATCTATCCTTTACAAAAAACATCGGCAATGGGACAATGAGCCACTTCTGAACACAACAAGAGCAAAGAAAAAACCGCGAACAAGTCGCGGTTTTTTGCTATTTTGCACGTTTTAAATAGGTACCTTCAGCTGTATTGATTTCTAGCATTTCGCCTTCTTCAACAAAGTCAGGAACATTGACAACTAAGCCCGTTTCCATCGTTGCTGGCTTACCAGAACCAGTCACAGTTGCCCCTTTGATCGATGGCTGTGTTTCAACAACTTTCAAGATTACGCTTGAAGGTAATTGCACGCCAATCACTTCGCTGCCGAAGAATTGGATTTTTACTTCCATGTTTTCTAGAATGAACTTCATTTCTTCTTCAACCACTTCAACTGGAATTTCATATTGTTCATAGGTTTCCAGATCCATAAAGAATGCGGTATCGTCCATTGTATATAGGTATTGTACAGCTTTCGTATCGATATGCGCTTTTTCAAATTTTTCTTCTGGACGGAAGGTTGTATCGTAAGTCGAACCAGTCCGAACGTCACGTAATTTCATACGCATAACCGTATTTCCTTTACCTGGTTTGTGGTGGCTGGCATCTAATACTTTGATAAGTTTGCCGTCTTGAACAAACGTCATTCCAGCTCTTAAGTCACTTGCATTGATCATAATTTTGAAATCTCCTTCACTATGTGATAATCCTTGTCTATTGTATCAAAAAAAACAGCTTTATTCTAGCTAAATCAGTGGGAAGGTCGCACAAGTTTGCGCCGCTTCTCCATGTAGTGAGGATCGTACTCATCCGTTTCAATATAAATATAGACTTTTTTATCTGCCATTTGATGTCGGATCTCGGCTTCGATCTCATTAATGATCTCATAGCCGACCTCTTCTTGTTTTGCGGCAATATCGACTTTCGCTGCAATCAAAATTTCTGCTGGCCCTAAATGGACTGTTTTCACATCGATCAAGCGATCAACATCGGGACGTTCAAACGCTTGTTTGATCACCGCTAAATCACGTTTGGTAACACTTTCCCCAATCAGTAGACTGTAAAATTCGCGGGCTAAGAAGATCGCTGCTACCATCAATAAAAGACCAATCAATAAGCCGCTGAAGGCATCAAAAAATGCGTTCCCGGTAATCATTGTTAAAACCGTTCCGATCAGTGCGATCATCAGACCGATCACCGCACAAAAGTCTTCTGTGAAAATGATCAAAATCTCACTATGCCGACTTTCTTTCAAAAAACGATAGATTGGTTGACGTTCGACGTTTAGCTCGCGGATCTCCTTGATTGCGATCCACAACGAACTTCCTTCAACGATCATCCCGAAAATCAAGATAGCGATCACTAACCAGGTATTGCCGACTTCATGGGCGGGATGCAGCAGCTTTTCCACTGCTTCCATCACGCCTAGTGCGCCCCCACCAAAGAAGAGCATCATCGCAACGATCGTGCTGAAAAAATATTTCGCCCGACCTTCACCAAACTGATGCAGTTCACTTTGTCCCTTTGTTGCCCGTTTATCACCGATCAATAAAAAGATCTGATTGCTGCAATCTACGACACTATGAATGCTTTCATTCAGCATGGCCGCACTACCGCTCAAGGCATAACCGACAAACTTACTGATCGCCACCAAAATGTTTGAGATCAGTGCAGCGATGACCGCCATCATGCCATTTGCTTTCTTTTCCACACCTAACGCTTCCTCTCATCAATAAACTCCCTGCTTATTATGCAACTATTCTTCACGAATGAATCAAGCTGCCTCTAGTTCCTCAATCAACAGGTGCTTGCTTTTTCAACTTCGCCTCTCTACGACTGATTTTTTTGGTCCAAAAACCACCCGAGATATACTTGGGTTCATAGCTGATGATAAACGCTCGCTCTTCCACCGCTTTGATCGTTTGATAGAGCTTTTTCTCACTTTTTCTTTGGGAAAGAATCTCTAAAATCAGTCGCGGGCCTTCCAATCCTTCACCAAAGCTTTGTGTCACACCATAGCCCTCTTGTCGCAAAATCTTCGGCAAACTCTTTTCTTCATCTGTATTACTAGGTAGGATCACTGTGACCATTGTATAGCCCAGAGCCAGCTTATCTTCGATTTTGATCCCGATACTGACTCCTGCAGCATAACCTAATGCATAGAACAAGAGATTCAGTGGGTTATCCAAACGATCCAATACCATAGATAAGCCTAAAATATAGATCGTGATTTCGATCATACTCACTAATGGGGCAATCACGCGATACCCTTTCATTGTCAATAAAAATCGCAGTGTGTTCAATGTAACATAGGCGAGATTGATAAAGAAAATCATCGCCAGCATTTGTAGATCAACTTCCATCTTTGATTCCCCCTTGTTCTTAGCATATCAAAACGCAAGCGAAAATTAAAATATTTGAGCAGGATTTAATTACTAAAATAACTAAATTAAATTTATTCTGCAGAAGGCAAAGTGCTTAGGTGATTTCGTTGATGACTACCGTGTCATGATTTTGCTCATCGATCCATTGCCTGTGGTTTCACTCACTTCTATTGATTGAAAAGCGTATCCACCAAAGTGGGAAAAGTAGTGTAAACCACTACTCGTTTGTTTCAGACAAAAAAAGAAGCCCAATGGCAAATGGACTTCTTTTTGTCTGATCAACTTTTACAGTGTTCGATCATATTCACGATTGCAGAACATATTTACTTGTTTTCCAAGGGGTTATTCGTCAGCACCAGGTACGAAACTCAGCTCCCAATGGATGGTTCCTTGATAACTTGTTGCTTGTGGCCTCGCGCCAATAGGGATTTCCAGCTCGACACTTTTTTGCATGGTATGCTCGTTTCCATAGCGTTGAATCCAAGTTCCCGCCCCTTGCTTTTCATTGGCACGTGCAATCACTTGGTTCTGCGGTCCCAGCTCAATTGCTTCAAAGTAGTCTGGTGCTTCAGAGGGATTTTCTCTAGAGGTAACCATTTCAATATTATTCAAATGCACACTCGCTCCTTTTAAGTTGTGCTTAAACGCATCCGTGCTAACGAACCCTTCCTCAGATAAACGGGCACTCAAGGTCCAGCCATTTGGGAGAAATCGACGATCGGAAACCTGAATATAGTTTGGTCGTTCGGTTGATTCATAATCATCCACTGAAGAAATTCGTTGCGAACGCGCCGGATAGCGGCTTGTCGACGAGCGAATCGGTACTGTACCAAAATCGAATTGTGAAACAAAGTCTATGCTGACAAACCCGCGATTTTCTGGTATCAATGGTGGATTTTCAGGAAGAATCGGTTGATCAGGATCAAGGGGATCTTTTGGGTCAACGTCACCAATGGGTTCCACAGTGGTTGATGCTTCTGCCCATTTACCATCAAGAAATGCCTGTGCGGTGACCACCTCACCTTGTGTAAAATACTGGAAAGGTTCTAAATCAGATAGATCAAGTAAATAGTGCCCGTTTTCATCCGCTTGTGTGTGAAAATACCCGCTATTGCCAGCACTATCGACTGTCGTTTCAAGCGTCGGTTCTGGCATCAGCCCCTCTCTTTGAAATCGAAGGTAGCTACCAGGATTGGCAGTTCCCGAAATCGTATAGGCATTAGGTAAGGTTCTATCTTCTGTCAAAGGATCGATGGTCACCGTGATGTCTGGTATTCTCTCAAATAATAGACGTTGTGAACGAGAAGCAAACTGCGCGGCAACCCCTCGACTTGTGTCCTCATTCAGTGAAGATACATTGGTCACATTGGTATTGGTTCCTGAAATCGCCGCAGTCATGGACAGAATCGGTTGCCACTGAAAATCAGATGGGTCTCCTGTATTTCCATGCCGCCACTGGCGAATCGCCTGGTTCTTTGCAGTGATTCCTCCCCCTTCAATTAGACCATTTGTTGTGGTCGTTATTGGGCGGGTTCTTTGCAAATTGACACGCTTGGCATCGTCGATCGTCAATCTTGCGGGATTGTTGGCACCACTAAAGAAAAGTAGGCGTTGGACAGGTTGAGGGCTGTCCGAACGAATATCTAAGGTAGCATCTTTGCCAACATTGAGATTGCCAGTCGTGCCAGAGAAGTGGAAGATATTTGCGGTTGTATTTTGATTTGTTGCTTCAACCTCTAAGGTGCTGCTGTCTTCTAAGGTTACATGAGTATTGGCACTCAACCAGAAAATATGACTATACAATGTTCGGTTTGCAGCAGTAACCGACAAGCGACTTTTTTCCATTAAGCGAATATCATGAGGCGTGCCTGATGTGATGACTGCCGGACTGTTGTTTTGTGTATTTAATGCCAATTCCGCACCTTTTCCTAACTCAATGCGTCCATTGCCAGCGACAAACCGAATATTGGCACCACCTGCTTCACCAGCTGAACCGTTGGCATTTAATGAGAGTCGGGCATTATCCCCTAGTACGAGACGCGCATTCGTATTATAAAAATCAAGATTTCCTGAGCTGATCGTCGACATTTCGACGTTTGCTCCCTCACGAAGTTCTATTTGGTTGATTTCAAAATTCGCTTGGATGTTCGAGTGAATCATCCAAGAAGCATTGAAGTCTGATGTATATCTAGGCGTTTGGTGTGAAACCGAATGTCCAGAAAAGCTTGCTCGAGAGTGCAAACCGTAAAACAACTGATTGCCAGTATGGTTGAGATTGTGGTACCGAATGATTGAACGCTGCTGATTTGTCATGTTCAAATCATGGTATTCAATTGCCCCCCAAAAGTTTCCATGGTAGAGTTCCAAATTTTGCAAGGTAATGTCCCATGGGGAATCAGGATTGACACTCGAATCGCGGAAACAGATCGCAACGGCTCTAAGATCCATCTGATAGGTGTCGAGACCATCAATGATTAACGTTCTTGAAACTCTCGAGGCATTGATATAAACATAGGCTAATCCGCCATTAGGATTGGCGCTGCTGCTCCAGCCGTCAATTCCCGTAATACCTAAACGAGGATTATCGTTCGTTTGAAAACTGGCTGTCAAATAAATATAATTGACCGTCGGATCGACCATTGCAGCCATAAATTCGACCCAGTTAGCAACCCCTCTCTTTTTTACGTCGTCGCCTAAAAGATACAGATTGCCAGGATCAGAATCTGATGCCTCAGGAAGCTGGCTTTCTATTTCCTTCTCTTCTGCTACTTGATCCTCTTGATCCAATTGATCAGTGGAGTCACTCGAATCAGTTTGGTCATCCTCTTGTGTATCCGTAGGGTTTGTCTCCCGTGCTTCTTTTATCTCAAGTATTATCATTGATTCTGCTACCTCAAATGGAAACGACCCTGCTGTATCAACTACCACTGGAACCAAGAAATCACTTCTAGGGGTATCGGTCGTTAGTTTCCACCCATTCTCTTCAGTGGTTGGTGTAATTTTGACTCCCTTTGGCAACTCCTCTTCAGCAATAACCGCAGATTGCGGCAATCGGATCGCTATTTCATTAATGGGACGGTCCGTATGAAATGCGACTAGCAACATGTCTCCTACAGTCCCAGCTTTCGTTGATTCATCAAAATAAATGGCAACTCTTTCCTCGGCTTCTTTCTCTCGTATCGGTTCAAATGCTTCACTCGCAACCGTGTCTTCCTCCAGCTGAGCAGCAAAGAAAATGTTTGAAGAAAACACACTCATGGTTGAAAAAAAGTAGAGTCCTCCAAGTAAGCCAATAATGATAGTGAAATATACCTTTCTCTTTTTCTTGTTCATTTGTTGATGCCCCACCTTTCAGCGTATCTTTCCCTTGAAATCGATCATGGATCAGTCCTTCCCAAAGAGCAGCTTTAGCCATCAGGACGCTTGCTTCCCTTTTTCAATTACAGCTGATTAGAAAACCACAATCCTGTTACCGTTTGACCTGCCATCGATTTTAAATGACAAAAGAAATCGCCAATTAAAATAACAAACATTATAAATAACGATGGTTTTGATCGTTTCACTTTATTCTATAGCCCACGCTATCGCTTAGTAAAATCAGAATATTCCTCAGCCGGTGAAAAATGTAATTCGACTAAGCATTTTGTGAAATCGGCAGTTTCGGCACACAAAAAAAACAGCTAGATGTTAGCCATCTAGCTGAAATCATTCATCGTTATGATCAAAGGACCACTTCTATTAAGAGTAACTGTCACTACTATTTAGAACGAAAATAGCCATTTGAAGATTCTTCTTGTTGATCGTCTTCAATCATTCCTTTTAATGATCGATCTAAAACGGAACGTTTTTTCTCACCATTTTTTTTGTTATTGGCGCGAAACTCACTGCGCGTCATCCCAACAGAGGGATGGCGATTGAATTTTTTGACGGTTGGATCATTTTCTTCTTTGACTTGATAAGCTGCTGGTTCCGTATCAAACAACAAATAACTTTCTTGTTTTTTTGCCATTGCATCCATCAAATCGTTCGGCGTAATTTCAGGTTTTTGCTCATCTGGAATAATTGATGCAGGAATATATTTAGGTACGAAGTAAGAGCGCCCCGAATATTCTTTTTTCGAAGAAACAGGAACCTCAGCTTTTTCCTTCTTACTGGTCACTTGATAAGAAGAATGGTTCGCCTCTTTGCCAAAAAAATTGGTTTTTCCTGTTGGCATCTGTTCTTTCACCGGACGTTTTCCGTACTGAGGCAAGTTGGCACGGTGATTGGCAAGCTCTTCTTTTTGACGAACATTGTGCCCCCGATCGCGTTGGCTGGACTGCACTTTACGCTGCAAAGATTGATTTTCTTCCTTGTGAGAATGACTCACGGAATCTTTGATTTCGGTTAAAATCCAATCATCTGCTTTACTGAATGCGGGGCGATGCTCGGATTGCAGCTTCACACCATCTGTATCATCATAAGCAGGAAAACGGAAGTGTTTTCGTTTCACATCTAAATAATTTGCCACTGTACTCATCCTCTTACATGCATTTTTTTCATCATACCATAAATTAAGGAGAATTTCACGAAAGACTACACCATTTCAGATGAGGACACTTCAGCTAAATTCGGCTGGAGGCACCGTCTCAGTCAAGCTTGCTGCATTCGGTTCTTTGACATGGGCAAATAATGGATCGATCTGCCAAATATCTGCAGCATAATTTCGCACCGTTTCATCTGCCGAAAATTTGCCTGCATTCGCAATATTCATTAGGCTGACTTTACGCCAGCGCTGCGTATCCTGATAGGCACTATCTACCCGATGCTGCGCGTCACAATAGGCATGAAAATCCTTTAATAAAAAGTATTCATCATTGTATTTCAAAAGGGAATCAAAGATTTCTCGACCTTCTACTTGAATATTGGGGATCGTCCCATCAATAAAGGCATTGACCACCCGTTGCAAGACTGGATCTGACTCATAGTAGGTGTAAGCAGAATAATTATGCTGGGCGTAATACTGATACACTTCTTCTTCCGTCAACCCAAAGATCGCAATGTTTTCATCACCGATCGCATCTCGAATCTCAATATTGGCACCATCTAAAGTCGCAATCGTTACTGCCCCATTTAGCATCAACTTCATATTGCTTGTCCCTGACGCTTCCTTAGAGGCCAATGAGATTTGTTCACTGACATCCGCTGCTGGAATGATTTTTTCTGCTAATGAAACGTTGTAATTTTCTAAAAATACAACCTTGATTTTATCATTGATGGTTTCATCATGATTGATCAGATTCGCCACTTCATTGATTACTTTAATGATCGATTTTGCGTAGTGATAGCTTGGTGCGGCTTTGGCACCAAAAATAAAGACTCTTGGATGAAACGCTGCAGTCGGATCTTCTTTAACCTCAAAGTAGAGCTTCAAGATATGCATTAGATTCAGCAGTTGTCGTTTGTACGCATGCAGGCGTTTGATCTGCACATCAAAAATTGCCGTTGGATCTACTGTAATGCCCGTTGCTTTTTGAATGTACTTTGCCAGTGCACGCTTGTTACTCATTTTTGCGTCGGCAATTTGTTGCAGAACGGTTTCGTCCTCATAATAATTTTTGAGCAACTGCAGATCCAAGGGGTCATTGCGCCAACTCGTGCCGATCGACTGATCCAGCACTTTGGCTAATGGTTGATTGGCTAGCTGAAGCCAGCGCCGTTGTGCGATACCGTTGGTCTTATTGTTGAAACGGGCAGGATAAATGAGATAGAAGTCATGGAGTACCACTGATTTTAGTAAATCAGAATGGAGCTTGGCTACCCCATTGACACTATGGCTGCCGATGATGGCGAGATGTGCCATATGGACTTGATCATCAATAATGATTCGCGTCCGATCCAGTAAGGCTTGCGGATGGACCCCTTGCATTCCTTCGACAAAGCGCCGATCAATTTCTTTAATGATCTGATCCATTCTCGGCAAAACTTCTTCAATCATGCGAACTGGCCATTTTTCTAAGGCTTCCGCCATGATCGTATGGTTCGTATAACTCATGACTTTCACGGTGATCGCCCACGCTTGTTCCCAAGCAAGGCCTTCTTCATCAACTAAAATACGCATCAGTTCTGGGACACAAAGTGCTGGGTGCGTGTCGTTGATATGGATTGCTACTCGTTCACTGAGCATTGCTAAAGGCAGATTCGATTTTTTATAATAGCGAATGATACTTTGAATGCCTGCAGAAACAAAAAAGTATTCTTGCATCAATCGTGTGCGTTTGCCGATCTCGTTTGAGTCATCTGGATATAAAACAGCAGTCAAATTTTCTAAAGCTTGCCGTGATTCCAATGTCGCATAATGCGCCTCATCTTCAGCAGGTACTTCGACACTCCACAAGCGCAGTGTGTTGATGTGTTGATTCTGATAGCCAACCATCGCGGTGTCATACGGAACTGCCCGCCAGGTAAAGCCACCTTCATAGACCGGTGCTAGTTTTCCGTCCTCTCCCGTAACGAGATAGACCTGCCCACCAAATCGAATAGGCACCGCTTTGCTTTCTTTGCGGACTTCCCAGACATTCCCAGAGCGTAACCAATCATCTTGTAATTCTACTTGATGGCCGTCAATAAATTTTTGTTTAAATAATCCATAGCGATAGCGAATCCCGTTCCCATTTCCCGGCAAGCTTAATGAAGCCAGGGAATCCATAAAACAAGATGCCAAACGACCGAGGCCCCCGTTGCCTAAAGCCATGTCTTTTTCTGTATCCGCAACGTCATCAAGGGAAACGCCTAACTCTTCAAAAACGGCTTTGGCCTGCTCCAACAGCTGCATATTCAACAAATTGCTTTTTAACATTTTGCCAGGCAAAAATTCGATTGAAAAATAGTACGCTTGTTTTTGATCCTCCAACAAGAGATTTTTTCTGGTTTGACGCCAGTCTTCTGAATACATTTGCTTCACCACATTGGCTAGTGCTTGAAACAATTCCTGCGGTGAAGCTTCATCCATTTCAATCGCAAAGAGTTCATGAACACTGATTTCTAGCAGTTCACGCAATCGTTCTTTTGTCATAGGGTTACACTCCTTTTTGCATTCAATTTATAAAAAAGAAGAATCCTTGCCGCCAAAATTGCTAGTCATACAACTAGCAGTTCTGTTGCAGACAAGGATTCTTCTGTCTTAAAACAATCAAACTTTGATAGTATTATACAACTGGATATAAAGATCTGAACTTTGATTCCAGCTGAAATCTTTTTCCATTGCTTGCTTGACCAATACGGTCCACGTTTCCTGATCGGATTGATACAATTCGATCCCTTGTTTCAAAGCATTCATCAAGTAGAATGGTGAAAACTCTTGAAAGCCAAAGCCGGTACCTTGTTTCGTGATCGGATTATAGGAATCTACCGTATCTTTCAAGCCACCGATTTCGTGAACGACCGGTAATGTACCATAACGCATCGCGATCATCTGTGACAGTCCGCATGGTTCGAAGGCGGAAGGCATCAAGAAAAGATCCGCTGCTGCGTATAACTTTTGCGCCAATGCAATATCAAAAGAAATCGCAGCAGCACATTTATCAGGATATTTCTGAGCAAAATAGCGAAAACCTTCTTCAAAATCATGTTCGCCAGTCCCTAGTAAGATGAACTGAACATCAAATTGCAAGAGATTTTCCATTTCTTCAAGGACCAAATGGAACCCTTTTTGAGTGGTCAAACGGCTAACAACAGAAATCAATGGGACATCTTTACGGGTAGGCAAACCAAACTGTTCTTGTAGCGCTCGCTTGTTTTGCGCTTTACCAGACAAGTCCTCTTGATTGAAAGAGTAGTCCAAATGAGGATCGGTTTCTGGATCGTTCATTTCATAATCAATTCCGTTTAAGATGCCACTGAGTTTGCCGCTTTCCATGCGTAAAATGACTTCAAGCCCACAGCCGAACTCAGAGGTTTTGATTTCTTCACTATAGGAAGGACTGACCGTCGTGATACGGTCAGCATACAAGATTCCAGCTTTCATAAAGTTCAAACAATCGTTTAAACGTAGCGTACCATCATCGTATCTCTCAGTCCCCATCCCAAAAAGATCTGGTAAAATATCGCGACTATACCACCCTTGAAACCCAATGTTATGGATCGTCAAAACGGTGCGTATGTTTTGATACGCTTGAATCCAATGATATTTCTCTTTGATCAAGAAGGGAATCATCGCCGTATGGTAATCATTGACATGCACGATGTCTGGAATAAATTCAATGCGTTCCATCATTTCGATCACGGCTAATTGGAAGAAAGCAAAGCGTTCCCCATCATCATAAAAATCATAGAGCCGTTCGCGACCAAAATAATAGAGATTGTCTATGAAATAATAGGTCACAGAGCCTAGAACTAATTTTTTGATCCCACAATATTGCTTGCGCCAGCCGACCGCTACTTCAAAGGAAAAACAATCTTCCATTTGCTCTTGGTATTCAGCAGGCATTTTCGTGAAATAGGGTAAGACGACCACTGTCTCGACGCCTTTTTTGACCAACTCTTTTGGCAATGCCCCTGCAACATCCCCTAATCCGCCTGTTTTAAAAAATGGGGCGCATTCCGCTGCTGTAAACAGAACCTTCATGCGCTTGCCCCTCCAATAACGTCTTGGGTGACATGAGAATTTTTCTTAATGACGATTGGCGTTTCTTTGGTTCCTTGCACTTTGACACCTTCTGCGATGGTCACATTTTTATCTAGGATCGCATAAGAGACTTCGGCACCTGCTTTGATCTCATTATTTCCGAAGATGATCGCTCCTTTGACTTTTGCTTCGGGATGGATCTTCGTGCGGCGGGCAACCAGTGACTGTTCGACCGTTCCTTCCACGATGCAGCCAGAAGCAAAGTGGCTATTTTTCACGTCAGATGTTTCCGAATAATACGTTGGCACTTCGTTTTTCAGTTTGGTATAGATCTTTTGATTCGAATAAAGCAACGACGTAAATTTATGCACATCGAGCATGTCCATATTTGTTTGATAATAAGAAGAGATATCATAAATGTTACTTAAGTAACCAGTGTATTCATATAGACCGGTATTTTCAACAGCGATCATTTCTCGTAAAAATTGACCGAGGTCTGCCGTTGCGCCAACTTTTTGCCCCTCTTTAAGAGCCGTGATCAGGCGATCTGTTTGAATGATAAAAATATCCGTACATAAGTTGACAAGGTCACTGACCTCACCTTTTTTCGCTTGGATCGCTTCTTCTAAGTGACCTTCACTGTCTACATTGAACAACAGATCACTTTCGCAAATATTGTCACTGCTGATGCGTTTGTACACAACGGTCATTTCATTGCCTTGTAGCTGATGGATTTTCAGCAAGGCACGTAAATCAATGTTGCATAAGACTTTGCTGCCCATAAATACGGTATGATCCGATTTGGATTTTTCCAAATAGTCGATGACATTATAGTAATACTCTTGTCCTTCTGCTTGCTTTTTCAATGAGTCTTGGAACAGGTGAATAAAGAAACGGTTTTGTACGCCGTCCAAGTTCCACTCTTTTCCGCCACCGATATGATCGAAGACCGACTGCGTTTCTCCTTCATTGAAAATCATATAGACTTGTTTGATATTGGCATTTTCGATACTTGAAAGATTGAAATCTAACAAGCGATACTTGCAGTCAAACAATAAGGTCGACAGCGGACGGTTTTCTGTTAATGGCATCAAGTCTTGGTATCGTTGCAGATTCCCTAAAATCGCACACATTTTATTAGTTCTCATCAATCGTCACCCCTAAAATTTCAGAATAGCCGACTACGGCAATTTCGTCTGTTCCATCGATCTCTGCGTCGTCACCGATCACTGCATTTTCCCCAACGATCACTCGGTTTAATTTAACATTTCTACCGATCACCGCTCCAGGCATGATCACGCTGTCCTTGATCGTCGATCCTTCTTTCACCTGTACGTTTTCTGATAAAATACTGTGCTCGATTTCCCCTGCAACATAACAGCCATCCATCACGAGAGAGTTTCTCGCAGCCCCAGTCTCAGTCACAAAATGTGGTGGTGCGATTGGGTTTTTAGAAAATACTTGCCAACTTTTATCCCGAATATTCAACTCCATTGCTGGATCAATAAATTCCATATTGGCTTCCCACAATGAATCGATCGTTCCTACGTCTTTCCAATAGCCAGAGAAGCGATAGGCAAAAACGTTGTCGCCGCTTTCGAGATAAGAAGGAATGACATGTTTCCCAAAATCGACCATTTCGCCGTCTTTTGTATAGTTACTCAACAGCATACTGCGCAGACGACTCCAATCGAAAATATAGATCCCCATTGAAGCGAGATTGCTCTTTGGTTCGGCTGGTTTTTCATCAAATTCGATGATACGGTCATTTTTATCGGTGTTCATGATTCCGAAACGCGAGGCATCTTTCATCGGTACTTCGAGAACTGCAACCGTCAATGAAGCATCATTTTCTTTGTGTTTTTCCAGCATTTCTTCATAATCCATTTTGTAGATATGGTCGCCTGATAAAATCAAGACATATTGCGGGTCCATCTCATCGATATAAGCGATGTTTTGATAGATCGCATGGGCAGTTCCTTCAAACCATTTTTCGCCTTCTGAATTTGAATATGGTTGTAAGATCGTCACACCGGTACTGATTCCATCCAATCCCCAGCTCGCACCATTTCCGATATGGTTGTTTAGTGCTAATGGCTGGTACTGAGTGACAACACCCACATTTTTGATTCCTGAATTGACACAATTACTCAACGTGAAATCGATGATCCGATATCTACCACCAAATGGAACCGCTGGTTTAGCAATATTCTTTGTTAATTTTCCTAATCGAGTCCCTTGTCCCCCTGCGAGGATCATTGCTAACATCTCTGTTTTCATTTTGTTTGGTGATCTACTCACCGTTCCCCCTCTACTCTTTTTTTTGTACTTTCTTTACTGCTTTTTTTCGAGTCATTTTGATTTTTTCTGGTTTGATGATTAAAGCCCCAAGTGCAGGCAAAATTGTTTTGATTTGATAGTCGTATTGCTTAAAAGGGGTATTACTGGTCTGACAGTCTGGGTTATTCGCCACCCAAGTTCCGCCAAATACATCCCGTTCCGTGTTTAAAATCTCGCGATACGTTCCTTCGTATGGCACGCCGATCGCAAAATCGTGACGCTCCACTGGTGTCAGATTGACAACCACGATCAAGAAGTCTTTTTTCGTTTTTCCTTGTCGTAAGAAAGTCAATGTCGTTTCATCTAAGTTGTCTGCATCGATCACCATCAATGAATCTTCTTGATCATCCAATTCCCAAAGGGCTCGTTCTTCTTTGTATAATTCATTCAAGGTCTGGGTGAAGAACTGCATTTTTGCATTGAATGCGTCGTTTAAATCGACCCATTCAAGACCATGATCATATTTCCATTCTAAAAACTGTCCCCATTCACTACCCATGAATAACAGTTTTTTCCCTGGATGCATCATCATGTACGTATAGAGATTTCGTAGTTGTGAAAACTGTTTGTAGCGGTCTCCCCACATTTTGTCCATCAAACTTTTTTTGCCATGAACCACTTCGTCATGGGAGAGTGGCAAGATATAATTTTCTTGCATCCGATACATGAAAGAAAAAGATAAAAGACTTAGATGATCTTTACGGAAAATCGGGTCCATTTCGTAAAAACGCAGGACATCATTCATCCAGCCCATATTCCATTTGTAGTCAAACCCGAGAGCGCCTCCTTCGACCATTCCTGTTATTTTGGTCTCGGAAGTACTTTCCTCTGCAATCATGACAACTGCAGGATGGGCTAACTTGATGACTGAATTGAGCTTTTGTAAGAAATAGTACCCTTCAAAATTCCGATTGCCCCCTTCGTGATTCGGTTCCCATGGACCTTCATCATAATCGCGATAGATCATGTTGGAAACGGCATCTACCCGAATACCATCAATGTGGTAAAATTCGATCCAGAACAATGCACTTGAGATCAGAAAGCTTTGGACTTGCGGTTTGCCTAGATCAAAGTTGATCGCACCCCAGCGAACATTTTTCGCACGGTTTTCATCCATGTATTCAAAGGTCGGCGTGCCATCATAATAGGCAAGACTGTCATCATTGACACAAAAATGTCCTGGCACCCAATCAACGAAGACACCTATATTTTCCAAATGACAAGCCTCTACAAAGTCTTGAAACTCTTCTGGTGTCCCATAATAGGAGCTAAGTGCAAAGTAACCAGTCAATTGATAGCCCCAGGAGGTTCCTAAGGGATGTTCCATCAAAGGCATAAATTCGATATGGGTGTAGCCCATTTTTTTCACGTAAGGAATAAGTTCATCTTTTAATTTGGAGAAGCGATAAGGGGTGCCATCTTCGTGGTGCTTCCAGGAGCTGGCATGAACTTCATAAATATTAAGAGGTCGATTAAAAGTTTTTTGTCTTTTTTTCCGTCCTTGCCATAACCCATCCCGCCATTTTTTTTGTGGGATCGAATGCAACACGGCAGCAGTTCCTGGTCGAGCTTCGAAATGGACAGCAAAAGGATCGATCTTCAATACTTCTCGTCCATTTGCTTGTTTTACTTTGTATTTGTAAAGCTGTCCTTCTTTTACTTGATTGGTCTCAATTTCCCAAACACCGGATTCTGCCCTTTTGTTCATCGGCAAGGTGTCCGTCCATTGGTTGAAGTCGCCAACAAGCCAAACTTGCTGAGCATTTGGTGCCCAAACGCGAAACACGTAGCCATCATCTACTTGATGGGCGCCTAAGAAATGCTGTACATAAAAATTTTCACCACTCAGAAAGTCTTTTTCCGCAGTCAGTACCTGTTGTTTGGTAACCACTCTCTCATCAGTCCTCCTCAAATTCATTTTGATCGCTGACTGAAATGCCAACGACCTTGTTACGCTCTTTCATCTTTTAGAAATCGTTTCAAATCAACTACATCTCTCTATCTAGCATAGCATAAAACACTGCGCTAGTAACGCAATAACCCTAGTTGCCAACAAATAATCTTTGACAGAAAAAAACAGCTTGAACGTATCTGTTCAACCTGTTTCAGCTCTACTTTTTAGCTTTTGGAAAATGAAGTATGTGACTACACTTAACTGAAACAAACTTGCCAAAAACAGGATGAAAACAACCATCACCGGAAGTGTCTCAGTTAATTCAACATATGCCAGCAGTGTCCCAAATGCAGAAGAGGCGGAGCAAAAACACCAGAATCGAAACCCATAAAAACTCGTCACTACGGTATAAAGACTAATGATCCCCAGTAAGAAAAACTGAGTAAACCGGTCAAATACCGTGTCGGTATAATAAATTTCACCTAACATGACTTGGATCGTACCAAAACTAGTTGGTACTTTATAAAGCGTCAGCAATGCACCGATCAAACTGAATGCACCAATCAAAAGATGACTGCCAGCTAAGCTGATTCGAATGTTTAGTTTCACGCGTCCTTCACAACCTTCAATCTTCGATCCTTTTATGAAAACAACTGCTTCAACAGCCGTTTTCTTTCTTCGCTAGAGCCGAAATCATCTTCTATTATTTTGCCTGCCAAAGCACTTTTACTTGTCCGTCAGTGTAAACTTTATAGGCTTTATTTACAGCAAATGATTTACCAGTGTGACCAATCAAGTAATAATTCCCATCACAGTCAAACTCAGTCTCACTCAATAGTTTATAACTCGTTACAGGACCATCAGCCATTTTCTTTGCTAAGTAACGCATGGCATGAGCTGGATTCACTAGATAGTTTTGCTTGACTAGCCAATCAATGATCACGGAAACGATCGTATTTGCCCCAAACCGTTCCTTTTGTTTTAACGCAAGAATGAGATCGCCATCAGAAAAACGCGTTTCATCGATCCCCGCTTTTGTAATTGCTTGTCGAGCAGCTTCTATTTCTGACATTGATACGAACGTAATCATTTCTGCTTTCGTTTTGTTTTGTTCCAACTGTTCAAAATCAACCGTTTTATATCCTTCCATTTTTATATCCCCTTTCAAAGTTCTAGAATCATCATATCATCAAGAAATCAAAACTCCAAACAAAACGATTGTTGTTTTTAATTTTTATTCATCAAATTATCATTTGAAGAAATAAAAAAAAAGCTGCTAGAATCGAATCTAGCAGCTTTTAAATAGTTAGAAAATTTAAAACAAATAACATAATTATTAGAAATTCTAATTATTATTGAAATAAAGCGTATTGTATGAACCTGATTTTTTTGCCAAGTGAGCAATCACAAGCCGTTGGACGAACAGATCCTTTTCAGAAGTCTGATAACGACCGTTTTTTAGATTATCACAATTTATTTCTTCCAGCAAGAAATCTACCTCGGAACTAACGATTTTCAACTGTTGAAGTGATTCCAGAAAAATACTCGGACGGACTTTTTTGTTTTTACGAATGCGTTCAAGGATCACACTCACTTGGTCTAAGTAATAGACTGGATCGACATCACCGATCAAATCCATTAATTCATCATAGATCGCAAGAGTACGCAACTGTTCATTCGCTTCAAAAAAAGCCGGCAGTGTCGGTGGCCACTGTGTTTCTGAGTAAGAGATCAACTGAAACTGTTCATGGCTCAATGCATAGACCGCTCCTTGTTCAACCCCTTGCAGACAACCATAAAAGTATTTATTTTCAACACTTGACGAAGCAAAGCTTTTGATAAACCCAGCGATTTCTTGTGTTGACCAATTGCGCGCAGCTTGATAGAAATCATCACTTACTTGTATCTGCTGTTGATCATGTTCAGTATAGATGGGAAAGCCTAAATAATAGCGTCGTTCTTGACGGATGATCAACTTTTCTGCGATCAAGCGGTCAAGAATTTTATCAAATGAACCATCTGTAAACTTCGCTTTTAACGCTCGTAGTGTCGGCGGCTCTTGGCTATTTAATAGCTCCTCTACCAATTCATGGAATTTCGAAGATTCCAGTATCGGTTGCAATGAGCGAAAGTGGGGACTATAAAAAAATTTCACTGCGTGTACTCCTTATCCAAACAATCATGAAAAATGCTGGCTTGATCTACCAAAACAGATCTCACCAGCATTCAGACAGTTAGCTTAATTATCCTTCAAAAACCTCTGTTAATTGAGGTACGATTTGTTTTTTACGAGAAACGACACCAGGTAAAAACGCACGATTGTTGGTTAATGTCGTTTTAAAGGCTGCTTCTACCGGGGCAGTTGGTTCACCAACGACTAGCAGCTCAGAATTACTATCTAAGATATCAGTGGCAACCAGCAAGAACAGATCATAGCCATTTGCTGCCATTGAATCCTTCATAGCCGCTTCCAACTCTGCTTGACGGTCAAAGACTTCTTTTAGATCAACCGTGTTGACTTGTCCGATACGGATGTTTTTAGCACCCATTGGGAAGCTTTTGGCATCTAGGTCCAGCAATTCTGCTGCTGATTTCGTTCCAAGATTCGTACCAGCTTTTAACATATCTAATCCATAGACTTCCAGTTCTACATCTGCTATAACGGCTAGTTCTTTGGCTGCTGTTACGTCTTCGTCGGTACATGTTGGTGATTTAAACAACAATGTATCAGAGATGATCGCTGAGAGCATGATTCCTGCGATCGCTTTTGGAATTTCCACTTGATTTTCTTTGTATAATTTCAACACGATCGTACTTGTACAACCGACCGGCTCTGCACGATAATACAGTGGATTTGCCGTTTCAAAGTTAGCGATACGATGATGATCAACTACTGCCAATACAGTGACATCCGTAATATCCGCTGCACTTTGTTGAAATTCATTATGATCCACTAACATTACTTCTTGGGTTTCCTTTGCCACTGAATCGATCACCCGAGGGGCAGTTAGGCCAAAGGTATCTAACGCAAATTGTGTCTCTTCATTCGGTGTACCAAGCGCTACTGCTTCACAATCTTTTCCAAGTTGATTTTGTAAATTTGCAAAGGCAATTGCTGCACCAATGGCGTCGGTATCAGGATTTTGATGACCGAATACTAATATTTTCGACATTTCTTCATCGCTCCTATTTCAATTGATATTCACTTTCTAATCATAGTAAAAAAACAGGAAAGAAGCAATAGCAATCTCTTCTTTCCTGTTTTGATCAACGGGTTAAGTAACCTTTATAGTTGTCTACATGAAGCAAACGCTTGGCATTTTTCACCCGATCTTCTGTTGGTGGTTCGATCCCTTCAAGGGGATATTTCAAACCAAGCTCATCCCACTTGTATTTCCCCATCGTGTGATAAGGCAAGATCTCTACTTTGTCGACATTCTTCAGTGTTTTGATAAACTCATCCAAACGGATCAAAAATTCATCATAGTCGCTTCTAAAAGGAACCAGCACGTGACGAATCCAGACAGGTTGATTGATCTCTGAAAGATAATTCGCCATATCCAAAATATTATCATTGGATTGAGTAGTTAGCTCTTTATGGGCTTTGTTATCGATGTGCTTGATATCAAACAATAACAAGTCAGTAACGGTCATCAGCTCTTGAAACTTGCTAAAAAATGGTTCTTCCCGTGTAAATGGTTTTCCACAAGTATCTAATGTCGTGCTGACACCTTCTGCTTTGGCTTTACGAAACAGATCGATCAGAAAGTCCATCTGAAGCAATGGTTCCCCACCACTGACGGTGATCCCACCTTTTTGTCCCCAGAATTCGCGATATTTCAATGCCTCTTCTAAGACATCATCAGTCGTTCGTTCGACACCGGTGCCAATCTTCCATGTATCTGGATTATGACAAAACTGGCAACGCATGCGGCATCCTTGCATGAATACAATAAAACGGATACCTGGTCCATCTACTGATCCAAAACTTTCTGTTGAATGTACTTGTCCTGTTACTGCCATAATGCTCTTCCTTTCTTCGAAACGACGGATGACCACGCTCCGTCTGATACTTTCAAAACAAGAGGCGGCGGATTTTCCCGTCCGCCGCCTGAAGTTGTTGCTTATTACATTGCTTCGTGCATTGTACGAGCAATCACGTCATCTTGTTGTTCTTTTGTTAATTTAATGAAGTTTACTGCATAGCCAGATACCCGAATCGTTAATTGTGGGTATTTTTCTGGGTGAGCTTGCGCATCAAGCAATGTGTCACGGTTAAATACGTTGATATTTAAGTGGTGACCACCTTTTGCTGCATAGCCATCTAGCATTGTTGCTAGGTTTTCTTGTTGTGTTTCGTCGTCACGTCCTAATGCTTTAGGTACGATTGAGAAGGTGTTTGAAATACCATCTAATGAGTAATCATATGGTAATTTCGCAACTGATGAAAGACTTGCCAAAGCACCATGCGTATCGCGACCATGCATTGGGTTTGCACCTGGAGCAAATGGTGCGCCTGCACGACGTCCATCAGGAGTGTTCCCTGTTTTCTTACCATAAACCACGTTAGAAGTGATAGTAAGGATCGACGTTGTGTGTTTTGAATCACGGTATGTTTTCGTGCGTTTTACTTTTTTCATGAAGGCTTTCAACAAGTTGACTGCGATATCATCTACGCGGTCATCATTGTTTCCGTATTTCGGATAATCGCCTTCGATTTCGTAATCTTCAACAATGCCGTTTTCATCACGGATCGTACGAACTTTGGCATATTTGATCGCTGATAATGAGTCAACTGCAACAGAGAAACCAGCGATACCAGTAGCCATCGTACGTAAAATGTCTGTATCTTGTAGCGCCATTTCAATGCGTTCATAAGAATATTTGTCGTGCATGTAATGAATGATGTTCAATGTGTTCACATACAGATCACAAATCCAGTCCATCATTGTGTCATATTTTTCCATTACTTCGTTGTAATCCAAGTATTCAGAAGTAATTGGTTGGAATTTTGGTCCAACTTGTGCTTTTGATTTTTCATCGACCCCACCGTTGATTGCATACAACAATGTTTTCGCTAAGTTGGCACGAGCACCAAAGAATTGCATTTGTTTCCCGATGCGCATTGCGGATACACAACAAGCGATTCCGTAGTCGTCGCCCCAATGTCCACGCATCACATCATCATTTTCATATTGAATCGCTGATGTTTGGATCGACATTTTCGCACAGAATGTTTTGAAGTTATGAGGCAAACGTGTTGACCATAAAACAGTCAAGTTTGGTTCTGGCGCTGGACCTAAGTTTGCTAAAGTGTGTAAGAAACGGAAGCTGTTTTTCGTTACCATGTGACGTCCGTCTTCACCCATACCAGCGATTGATTCAGTTACCCAAGTTGGGTCACCAGAGAACAGTGCGTTGTAATCAGGCGTCCGAGCAAATTTCACAAGACGTAGTTTCATGACGAAATGGTCAACGATTTCTTGTGCTTCTTCTTCAGTGATCACGCCATTTTTCAAATCGCGTTCAACATAAATATCAAGGAAAGTTGACGTACGTCCCAATGACATTGCTGCACCATTTTGCTCTTTGATAGCTGCTAAGTAACCAAGATATAACCATTGGAATGCTTCTTTCGCCGTTTGAGCAGGTTTAGAGATATCAAATCCGTAAATGTTTCCTAATTCTTTCAATTCGCTTAAAGCACGAATTTGTTCACTCAATTCTTCACGTTGGCGGATAATGTCTTCAGACATCGTTCCGTTTCCGCAATACAATAGGTCTTGTTGTTTTTCTTTGATCAAGAAGTCCACACCGTATAATGCCACACGACGGTAGTCACCAATGATTCGGCCACGGCCATAAGCATCAGGAAGACCTGTGATTACACCAGAACGGCGCGCTGCTCTGATTTCAGGTGTATAAGCATCAAAAACTCCTTGGTTATGTGTTTTACGGTAGTCACGGAAAATATGTGAGACTTCCGCATCAATTTCATAGCCGTAAGATTCTGCTGCTTGTTCTGACATGCGGATGCCGCCAAATGGTTGCAAGCTGCGTTTAAATGGTTTTTCCGTTTGGAAACCAACAACTGTTTCTAAGTCTTTGTCTAAGTAGCCAGGTCCATGAGAAGTGATCGTTGAAACGACTTTTGTATCCATATCCAATACGCCGCCAGCTTCACGCTCTTGCTTGTTCAGTTCCATGACTTGATCCCATAGCTTCGTCGTTGCTTCAGTAGCATCTGCTAGGAATTCATCTGTTCCGTCATAAGGTGTGTAGTTTTCTTGGATGAAGTCGCGTACGTTTACTTCTTCTTTCCAAGTTTTTCCTTTAAATCCATTCCATTGTTCCATTTGATGGACCTCCTTAAATTTTCTGTTCACTAATGTAACAGCTTTACGTGAACAGTATAACACACACCTTAATGATTGCAAGCATTTTCAAGAATTATTTTTAACAATTTATTTTTTTTTAAGATATTAATTACTAAAAATGTTGATTTATAGGTATTTATTAAATGTGAAACTTTTATTAAAGTACCTTTTTCGTTAATGTGAAAGATTAATTATAAGAAAAAAAGCAACCCTTCTGTACTGGTACAGAAGGGTTGCTTTGTTATAATTTATAGTACAGAATCCTCTGCGATTGCAGGACTGATTTGAGTTTTCACTTCGTAGATTTGTCCCCCTGTTTTCTCATCCATGATAAATGAGCCGTTGGAGGTCCGATCATTGATCGGGATTTGGTTGGTGATCACTTCAAAGGATTGTCCTTTTTGATTCGTCACTAGCAGTTGCTGATTTTCCCCACTGCCCATATAGACGACGCGATGAGGATTTTTCTTCAATTCCCGCAAGACCATCAATCCGCGCTTCGCCCGACCTAATTGGTTGATTTCTTGAGCCAACATTCGTTTTGCTGCGCCACGTTGGGTGATCAAAACGATCGGTGTATCCCCTTCTGAATAAACGAGCAACCCATTGATAAGATAATCATCCGCTTTAAGGTTCATCGCTTTGACCCCAGCTGCTTTTGGTCCCACAACAGGCACTTCATTAAGCGGGTAGCGTAAGCCAAAGGCAAGATGACTGACTAAGAATACATCCATTTCTTCCGTTTGATCCGTCAAAAAGACGTTGACCAATTCATCTGATTCATCTTTCAGCTTCATGATCGTCATCGGCCGTGTTTTATAGGTGCGCCAAGGTTCAAATTCCGTCATTCGTGTCTGTTTGATCATACCGTTTTTACTGATCAGTACGAAATTTTTCAATGGATCGATCTCTTTGTAGGCAAAGACCCCAATGATCATTTCATCTTGCGCCAGTGTCATGACTGTTTGCGAAATATGTTCCCCTAAATCTTTCCATTTTAAATCAGGTAATTCATGAACCGGTCGATAGATCGTGTTCCCTTTATTAGTAACCAACAATAGGTGATCCAACGTGTTCATTTGGTTACTGTAAAGTAAAGAGTCGCCTTCTTTCATGCCGATCTCTTCTGGTTTTGAAGCACCGTAAGAACGCAAGCTGCTGCGTTTGACATAGCCGTCTCTTGTGACCGTCACGACGACTTCTTCTTGCGCGACCAAGACTTGGGTTTCGATCTTGATTTCTTGAATTTCTGCTTCGATTTCAGTCAACCGAGGCGTCGTATATTTTTTCTTGATCTCTCGCAGTTCTTTCTTGATCACTTTCAGCAATTCATTTTCTTCATTCAGAATCGTTGTCAATTCAGCAATCGTTTCTGCAAGTTCTTTTGCTTCTGCTTGCAATTGAGTAATGTCCGTATTGGTCAAGCGGTACAACTGTAAGTTCACAATGGCTTCTGCTTGCTCTTCCGTAAAACCGTGCTGAACAACCAGATTGTTTTTGGCATCTTTTTTGTCTTTACTGCCGCGAATGGTGGCGATCACTTCATCAAGAATCGATAAAGCTTTGATTAACCCATCGACGATATGCTGTCTCTTTTGGGCTTTTTGCAGTTCAAAACGACTGCGTTTTTCGATTACTTCACGCCGATGCTTGATGTAGCTTTCTAAAATCCGTTTCAAACCGACTTGTTGGGGGCGCATATTGTCGATAGCCACCATGTTGAAGTTGTAGTTGATCTGCAATTCGGTATTCTTAAATAAATAATTTAAAATCCCTTGCGCATTTGCTTCTTTTTTCAGCTCGACAACAATCTGTAGTCCAGTACGATCTGTTTCATCTCGTACTTCAGCAATCCCATCAATGCGTTTATTCAAACGGATCTCATCCATTTTTTTGACTAAGTTGGCTTTATTGACCTCATATGGGATCTCATTGATGACGATTTGCTGTTTGCCGCCTTTGATGTCTTCGATCTTGGTTTTCGAACGCAGAATCACTTTGCCCTTGCCTGTTTCATACGCTTTTTTGATTTCTTCTTTCCCTTGTAAAATGCCCCCTGTTGGAAAATCAGGGCCAGGAATGTACTTCATCAGCTGATCCAAAGAAGCTTGCGGATGGTCGATCAAATAGATCGTTCCATCGATGATTTCCCCTAAATTGTGGGTAGGGATCTCTGTTGCATAGCCAGCTGAGATCCCAGTTGAGCCATTGACTAACAGATTCGGGTATTTTGCTGGTAGAACAGTTGGTTCTTTTTCAGTATCATCAAAGTTCCAAACCAATTCGACGGTGTTTTTTTCAATATCTTTTAATAGCTCACCACTTAATTCTGAAAGCCGTGCTTCCGTATAACGCATGGCAGCTGGCGGATCACCATCCATACTCCCGTTGTTCCCGTGCATTTCAATCAAAATCTGACGTAGCTTCCAGTCTTGACTCATGCGGACCATTGCTTCATAGATACTCGAGTCGCCATGGGGGTGAAAATTCCCCATGATATTTCCGACAGATTTTGCTGATTTGCGGAAGCCTTTGTCATAGGTATTGCCGTCTTGGTTCATGGCAAATAAAATCCGCCGCTGAACCGGTTTTAACCCATCACGAATATCTGGCAATGCCCGTTCTTGAATAATGTATTTGGAATATCGACCGAAGCGATCTCCCATCACTTCTTCCAATGTCAATTCTTGTATATTGCTTTTGTGTTCCAAGAGACCACCTCCTATTCCTTAACTAACTGTTTGCTGTCTGCTTGTTCGGTATCCATTAATTTTTCATCAACTAATTCAGGTACCGTATCTTCTTTTTTATCCAAAATACTGCCATCTTCTTCTAAACTAAATTGAACATGACTTTCGATCCACTTCCGACGAGGTTCTACCTTGTCCCCCATCAAAGTGGTGACGCGACGTTCTGCTTGGGCAGCATCATCGATCCGTACCCGAATCAGTGTCCGCGTTTCTGGGTCCATGGTCGTTTCCCACAATTGGTCGGCATTCATTTCTCCTAAACCTTTGTAGCGCTGTAGGAGATAGCCTTTGCCGATCTTTTGGGTCAGTTTGCTTAGTTCATCATCGGTCCAAGCGTATTCGACTACTGCTTTTTTCCCTAACCCTTTTGACACTTTGTACAGAGGCGGCAAAGCAATGTATACTTTCCCCGCTTCGATCAAAGGTTTCATATACCGGTAGAAAAAGGTTAAAAGCAGCACTTGGATGTGCGCCCCATCGGTATCCGCATCGGTCATGATGATCACTTTATCATAGTTGCAGTCTTCAATTGAAAACTCTGGGCCAACACCGGCACCGATAGTATAGATCATCGTATTGATCTCTTCATTTTTCAAAATATCCTGCATCTTGGCTTTTTCAGTATTGATGACTTTGCCTCGCAATGGCAAGATGGCTTGGAACTTGCGGTCTCGTCCTTGCTTTGCTGAACCACCCGCAGAATCCCCCTCCACCAAATACAATTCATTCTTCTTAGGATTACGAGACTGAGCAGGTGTTAATTTACCAGAAAGCAGTGACTCGCCTTTTTTGCGTTTCTTTCCAGTACGGCTTTCTTCTCTCGCCTTTCTGGCAGCTTCACGGGCCTCTCTTGCCTTGATCGCTTTACGAACCAGCATTTGACTCATTTCACTGTTTTCTTGTAGATAATAGCCTAGCTGCTCACCAATCACATTGTCTACCGCATTTCTTGCTAAGGGTGTCCCTAATTTCCCTTTGGTCTGTCCTTCAAATTGCAAAAGATTTTCTGGCACGCGGATCGACAGAACTGCCGCTAACCCTTCACGGAAATCACTGCCTTCAAGGTTCTTATCTTTTTCCTTCAACAAATTGACCTTGCGGGCATACTCATTGAAGGCTTTGGTCATTGACGTCTTCATCCCAACTTCATGGGTACCGCCATCTTTGGTACGTACATTGTTGACAAAGGACAAGACGTTTTCTGAATACCCATCATTGTATTGAAAGGCAAGCTCTACTTCGATGGCTTCTTTCGTGCCAGAAAAATAAACCACTTGGGTCAAGGTATCTTTTTCTTCATTTAAATAATCAACAAATTCTTTGATGCCTTCCTCATATAAAAAGACTTCATGAATCGGTTCTTCCCCACGTTCGTCCGTCAGGGAGATTTTGACCCCTTTCAACAAGAACGCTGATTCTCTCAAACGTTCAGCGAGAATCTCATAGGAGAATTTGGTTGCAGAAAAGATTGTATCGTCTGGTTTGAACGTAACGGTTGTTCCCGTTGGTTTACGGGTTTTGCCGATTTTTTTCAAAGTACCTGCTGGTTTCCCGCCGTCTTTGAAGCTCTGTTTGTATTCGATACCGTCTCGAACGATGACCACTTCTAGCCAGCTGGATAAGGCATTTACAACACTGGCACCAACCCCATGAAGGCCGCCAGAAGTTTTGTAGCCGCCTTGGCCAAACTTTCCGCCAGCATGTAACACGGTGAAGATCACTTCAACAGTTGGGATTCCAGATGCATGTGTCCCGACCGGCATTCCCCGACCATTGTCTCGAACACTGATACTATTGTCTTTATGGATCGTAACATCGATTTCATTGCCGTATCCTGAGAGTGCCTCATCAACCGCATTATCGACGATTTCATACACTAAGTGGTGCAAGCCGCGGCTATCGGTCGAGCCGATATACATTCCTGGTCGTTTTCTTACTGCTTCCAGACCCTCTAAGACCTGAATGGAAGCATCATTATATTCTGTGGTTTTCTTTGCCAAACCCACCGCTCCTTTAATCTTGATCAGTCCTTTTCTAATGCTGAAAGGACTGCAAAAAAAATCTTAACACAAAATACGCTTTTTTCAAGCGAACATTTTTCTAAACTATCTTATCCTTTTTCCTTTGTTTGCACAAGCTAGAGTCGCAAAATGGCTTGTTTGTGTTTCACAGCTCTGAGAAAAGCTGTTTTTCTTCTTTGTCTGACCAGCGAAAGATTTTCTTATTGTTGGAAAGGCGTTTTCATGCTAAAATTGCCCTAGCCTTGCAAAGAAAGTTGGTTATTATGAATACGATTCTTTTATTTATTGTTGCTTACCTTTTAGGTTCGATCCCCTCTGGTGTTTGGATTGGCCAACTGTTTTTCAAAAAAGATATTCGCCAATTCGGCAGCGGCAATACGGGAACGACCAATACATTTCGCGTCTTAGGAAAAAAAGCCGGCATCGTTGTTTTATTGATGGATATCTTAAAAGGAACTTTGGCGACCAGCTTGCCAGTCATCTTTGGTCTCCATACTGTCAATCCGCTCTGGTTTGGGGTCTGTGCGATCTTAGGTCATACCTTCCCGATCTTTGCCAAATTTAAAGGCGGCAAAGCAGTGGCGACAAGTGCTGGGATGCTCTTAGGATACAATCCGCTCTTTTTCATTTATTCTTCATTGATTTTCGTTATCTGTCTTTATGTGACAAGTATGGTGAGCCTGACCAGTATGATCGCGGCGTGTTTGATCACCTTATCGACGATCGTCTTGCCTTTTATCGCACCTGCGATCTTGCCTGAGCAAAATTGGCTGCTGACCTTCATTGCGATCGGCGTAACGATTTTTATCTTTATTCGCCATCGTGAAAACATTACCCGCATCAAAGATGGGACCGAAAGTCGGGTACCCTTTGGACTGAATAAGGGTCAAACGAACAAATAAGCAGAAGCTGAGAAAAGTCATTGCGCTTTTCCCAGCTTCTTTTTTCATACGTTTATTTAACTGTAATGGAATACTTTGTTTCAAATAGTTCGTCAGGTGGAAGTGCTTGAATCCCCAGCTTTTCTGACAGCTCACCGGAGGCTTCTAGCGTATCTGCGATGCCGCACCATGGTTCAATACATAGAAATGGCGATTTCACTGGATACGTGGACCAAAAACCGACATACGGCATATTATTGTAGCTTAACGTGACACTATGAGGCGATTTTTCACTGCGAATCGAGTAGGAATGTAATCCTTTCGTTTCATAAACTAACGCATCATTTGCAAACATGTCATGGGTCAAGCGTAGATCCGTATTCGTTTGACCGAGTGTGCGTTGCTCATAATCAATATAATTGCCTTTTAACGGCAATTTCACCCGTGATTTCTTTGGAGAAAAAGAAAGATAATAGTCTTCAAAAGTCAGCCCTTTTTCAAGTGGGACGTTGAATGCAGGGTGTCCACCAATGGAGAAATAGAGTTCTTTTTGACCGCTATTCTTCACTTGGTATTTGACGACTAAGCCATCACCGCCTAATTCATAACTGACATACAGCTGAAAATCAAACGGATACTTTGCTTTGGTTTCAGTCGAACTTTCTAGTAAAAACAAAGCGTAATCTGTGCGTTGTTCAACGACAGTAAATAACATGTCTCTGGCAAATCCATGACGAGGCAAATGATAACTCTTGCCCTCATGTTGATAGGTGTCCTCTTTTAACGCACCCACGATCGGAAATAAGATCGGTGCATGCTTTCCCCAGTGGTTTGGATCAGCTTGCCAAATATATTCAAGGTCATTGCTCGTATCGACTAAGCTTTGCAGCTCAGCCCCTTTTTCTGCAATTTTTGCTTGCAGATGACCGGCCGTGATGGTAACTGTCATGGTCTCATCTCCTAATATTGATGTTTCGTCAATTCCTCTTTAAAGCGGCTGTTAAGCACTTTTAAATAGGTGCCTTTCATCCCCAAAGAGCGGGATTCAATAATACCGGCAGACTCTAATTTACGCAAAGCGTTCACGATCACCGAACGGGTGATGCCGATACGGTCAGCGATACTTGATGCGGTCAAACGACCTTCGTCTCCTTCTAATGCCTCAAAAATAGCTTGAACAGCTTTTAGCTCACTATAAGAAAGCGTGTTGATCGCCATTTGAACAGCTGTGGTACTGCGAACATCTTCTTCGATACTACGGGATTTTTGGTACAAGAATTGCATACCAACAACTGTCGCACTATATTCCGCTAATACCAAATCATCATCATCAAAGGATGTATCGATTCTGGAAAGAATGATCGTCCCTAAGCGTTCTCCTGCACCGTAGATTGGTACGATGGTTGTTAGTCCGTTGGGATACAGCTCTCGGCCTTCCACAGGAAAAGCCGTCATATCGTCACTGATCGGCACATTGGCTTCTGTGGAAGTCAGGTGATCGACTAAATCTGTATAATTTTTAGGAAACTGTTTTTCGACAAACATTTTTTTGATGCGCTCATTATTGACATCATGGTTCTCAACAAAACCTAACACGCTGCCGTCGACGCTAATAATATACGCATTGCTGTCTAGGATGTTTCCTAAAATGACAGCCATTTTGTCGTAAGGCAAATCAGAAGCTAAATTAAAGGTGTTTTTTTGCTGCAATAATTCGTTGATTTGTCTTGTCTTTTCTAATAATGTTTTCATTGGTCCGCTCCCTTTATAAAATATACCGGCTTAAGTCTTCATCTTTTGCGATTGACGCAAGTTTTTCTTCCACATACGCTTCTGTGATCGTGATTTCACCCATTTGCATCTCAGATGCTTCAAACAATAGATCTTCAAGTAGTTTCTCTAGGATCGTATGCAAACGACGGGCTCCGATATTGTCGGTATCGCGATTCACTTGATACGCGATTTCGGCAATTTTTTCGATGGCTTCCATCGTAAAGACCACTTTGACATTCTCGGTTCCTAACAAGGCAACGTATTGTTTGACTAAGGCATTGTTTGGTTCCGTTAAAATTTTAACAAAGTCTTCCTTCGTCAAGTCATCCAGCTCCACGCGGATCGGGAAACGCCCTTGCAACTCAGGGATCAAATCACTTGGTTTCGATAGATGGAATGCGCCTGAAGCGATAAAGAGAATATGGTCGGTTTGTAACGTGCCATATTTCGTATTGACTTGTGAGCCTTCAACGATCGGCAAGATATCTCTTTGCACCCCTTCACGAGAAACTTCTCCTGATTGCTGCGATTTCGAAGATACTTTGTCGATTTCATCAAGAAAAATGATGCCGCTAGATTCCGCCAAACGTAATGCTTCGCTATGAATATCCGCGTCGTTGACCAGTTTGGAGGATTCTTCTTGAATTAACAATTCCCGCGCTTCTTTCACGGTTACTGTGCGTTCAATTTTCTTTTGCGGTTTCAATGCACCTAATGTTTCATTCAAATCAATGCCCATTTGTTCTAAGCCATTGTTCATCATTGGCGTTTGATTTTTCGGTTCATCGACTTGGATCGTCACTTCTCGGTTATCCAAAAGGCCTTTTTCTAATTGTTCGAAAATCGCTTGGCGATTGCTGCGAATCTCATCTGTCAATTCTTCTTTTGGTTCTTCTGGTTGTTGTGCGGCGTTGAACATATTCATCATTTGTTCATAAGGATTGGTGTTCTTTTTCTGTTCCTTTTTAATACCAGGGACTAAGACTTTTACTAAACGACGATTGGCTTTTTTCTCCGCTTGGATGCGTACGTTTTTATATTGTTCTTTTTTCACGATTTGGATCGCATTTTCAACGAGGTCACGTACCATCGATTCTACGTCTCGACCGACATAGCCGACTTCCGTGAATTTCGTCGCTTCTAACTTAACAAAAGGTGCATCAACGATCTTCGCTAACCGTCGCGCAATTTCCGTTTTCCCAACGCCCGTTGGTCCAATCATCAAAATATTTTTTGGTGTGACATCTTGCTGCATTTTTTCATCTAATTGCAGACGGCGGTAACGATTTCTTAAAGCAACCGCCACTGATTTTTTGGCATTGGTTTGTCCAACGATGTATTCATCTAATTCTTTCACGATCTCTCGTGGTGATTTGTTTTGGTTTGTCATATCGTCATCCCTCTTTAAAACTCTTCTACAATGATATTGTGATTCGTAAAGACACAAATGTCTGCTGCGATATTCAAGGCACCTTCAGCGATTTCTTTGGCAGATAGTTCACCGCCATAACGTTTCATCGCACGGGCTGCCGCCAAGGCATAGTTTCCACCTGAACCGATAGCTAAAATCCCTTCATCTGGCGAAATGACCTCACCTGTCCCAGAGACTAAGAGCATCTCCTTGTCATTCATGACGATCAGCATCGCCTCTAATTTTTGCATCGATTGCTGCGTCCGCCATTCTTGTGCCAACTCTACTGCAGCTCGTTGCAAGTTTCCGTTGTATTCATTTAGTTTTCCTTCAAATTTTTCTTCCAAGGTAAAGGCATCTGCCACACTACCGGCAAAGCCAACGATCACTTCACCGTTGTATATTCGACGGACTTTCCGAGCGGTTCCTTTCATAACGACCTGTTCTCCCATCGTTACTTGTCCGTCACCGGCCATGGCAAACTTGCCATCTTTTTCAACCGCACAGATGGTGGTTGAATGAAATTCTGACTTCATTTACGTTCCTCCTGTACCAATTTTACGCACGTGGATGAAATTGGCGATAATTTTTTTGTAAACTGTCTTTGGTGACATGCGCATAAATCTGTGTCGTCGATAGATTGGCATGCCCCAACAATTCTTGAACGGTCCGCATATCGGCGCCGTTGTTTAATAGATGGGTCGCAAACGTATGCCGCAGCATATGAGGATGGATTTTACTGTCTAAACTGCTTTTTCGGATGATTTGATTCAATACATACTCGATCCCAGTTGCAGTGATCCCATCACCAAGATGATTCACGAAGAGAACCTCGTGTTCCTTGTTCTGCTTTGCCATCAGCTGCTTGCGTCCTGAGGTAAGATAGCGCTTGACTGCCGCTTGTGCGTAACTGCCGAAAGGAACATAGCGATCTTTGTTGCCTTTTCCGTGGATCAGCAAAACGCCGCTTTCCCAATCGATCGCGCCCAGCGTCAGACTGCTACACTCGCTGACCCGCAGACCTGAACCGTAAAGGACTTCTAACAATGCTTGATTGCGCTGTTGTAATGGCTCATCACCAGCGACACTTTGAAAAAGAGCATCCATTTCCTTTTCATAAAAAAAACGCGGCAATTTAGCGTTTTTCTTTTTTAAATGAATGTAGGCGAAGGGATTCTCTTTGACGATCTCATGCTTGGTTAGAAATTGGTAGAATGAACGCAAGCTAGCCATTTTCCGACTGATGGAATTACGGCTATACCCTCGTTCCGTCAAATAGCTCAAATAGACACGAACATCACGATACTCCACCGCTAACGGGTCTTCATTGCCAGACTCTTTCAAGAAGTGAAAAAAATCGCTCATATCTTCTTGATACGCTTTTTTTGTCTTTTCCGAATACCCTCTTTCAACAATAAGATAACGAAAAAACTCTTCTTGTAATTGATCCGTTTGCAAAGTAACCCCCCTTTTCATGATTCGAAATAACTTTAGCATAGACCACAAAAAAAAACAAATGAATTGTCAGAATTTAATCAATATTTCAAAGTTTAGACATAATTGTGAAAACTTTCTAAGAATCTTCGTAAGATTCTTATCATTCTTCAGAAAGATCACTCAAAAGAGCCATAAAAACGTACCAATCCCTTTCTCAAAATAGAGAGGGACTGATACGTTTCCACTTATTTGCTTTTATTCGATTGGACCAGTTGTTGGCTGAGGCGAACCATTGCTTTTTGAAACAGCTTGAACTAGCTCTTTGTTTCCTTGTTTTGTGGACATCGTGTCATTGATCAACGCCACTAAGTCTAATCCGGTGGTTTCTTTGATCGTATCAAAGGTTCGCGCTAAACCAGCTTCCCCCATTGATTGAAGCCCATCGTTGCCGCCAAAGCTGACCACTTTATCGATATTGCTAAGGGGCGCATTGACTTCTTTTGCGATTTCAGGCAGCACTTTGATGAACTCCATCAAAATACCAGCTTCGTTCAGTTTGGTCAAAGCAATCGCCATCTTTTCACGGCTTTCCGCTTCGGCTTGACCGACTTTTGCGATTCGTTCCGCATCGGCACTACCTAATTTTTCAATTCGTTCCGCTTCCGCTTGTGCAGCCAATTTGACTTTTTCCGCTTCGGCTTGTGCTCGGGCGATTTCACGGGCTTTGTCTGCTAATGCGTTTTGTTCAACGACATATTTATCTGCTTCGGCTTTTTTACGGACAGTTGCATTCAATTCTTTTTCTGTCAATTCCGCTTGTTTCTCTTGAATCTCAATATTTTTTTCTTGCTCGATCAATTGCACTTTCATTTGTTCACCGACCGCGATTTGCTCCGCTTTCGCATCCGCAACTTCACGTTCTTGTTTGTACTGCGCTTGTTTCAACGCCATATCTTTTGTCGCTTCCGCGATTTCTGTTTGGCGACGGATCTCTTCATGCTGTGCCAATTGCTCATTCTCAGCTTGCTTGATCCGCGTTTCTCTTAAGGCATTGGATTCTGCTACTTCAGCGTTCTTCTTCACTTCAGCAATCTGGGGACGCCCTAAAGCATCCAGGTACCCATTGCTGTCGCTAACGTCTTTGATCGTAAATGATACGATCTCCAGCCCCATTTTTTTCAAATCCGTAGAGGCAACTTCTTGTACTTGTTCCGCAAAATCATCGCGATTTTTGTAGATGGCTTCCACCGTCATCGTTCCTAGAATTGCCCGTAAGTGACCTTCTAAGACTTCTTGCGCTTCATCTTCCAGTTCACCAGTGGATTTACCCAAGTATTGTTCAGCGGCTGTCTTGATCGACTCGGTACTGTTGCCGACTTTCACTAACACCGTGGCACTGGCTTTGATCGGTACGCCTTGTTCTGTATAAACTTCTGGTGTCCCAATCTCTAACTTGTGGGTCAGTAAACTTAATTTATGTGCCTTTTGAACAATAGGAATCACAAACGTCCCACTGTTTTTTAAAATCTTGATGCCTTCTTTTCCTAAAAACGACCCCGTGACGATCAACGCTTCATCGGGTTTTCCGATTCGGTAGCGTATCATCAAAAAGGCGATCAATAAAACAACGAGGACGACGCCCCATAAGATCGGATTACTTAAAAAATCAACTGCTGATCCTGTATCCACCATAACCTAACACTTCCTATTCTATAAAATTTTTACTTTCAACCACCAACGCGATCCCTTTTTTATCAAAATCGACAATGATGACTTTGGTGCCGACTGGCAATCGAACATTGTTTTCACGATCTTCTTCCCGAAAAAAACGAGCAGGATAAACAGAACGTGCACCTTGACTCCCTATTTCCATGACTTCGCCGATTGTGTCTCCGACAATCTTTTCCGTCAGTTCGCCGATCACAAACTCATTGCGGCTAATGACATTGCTGCGGTTTTTGTCTGTGATGCGATTGTAGAGCCACATAAAGGGGCCCAACAGCAAACTAAATGCAACAAAGACAACGAAAATGCCCCCGACCAAGAGGATCAGCAAACCTAAAAATTGGATCACTGTAGGAAAACGTTGTAAATAGTTTTGAATCAAATGAATCCATTCTCCGATCACCATCTTCACCACCTTCTGTCATTGTTACTGTCTATCATAAGTCACCTTGATTAAAGTTTCAAGACAAATTAAAAAAAAACTCTCTCACCAATTATCAGTAAGAAAGTTTTCGATCATCGTGCTTATAATTGTTCCTTGGCTTTTTCTAAAGCAGCTAACGCTCGATTTGCCAATGCTTCATAACGGGATTTCTTGTCTCTGATTCGCTCTGGAAGTTCTGGCAACAACCCAAAGTTTGCATTCATTGGTTGGAAGTGTTTGCCTTCAGCATGGGTGATATAATACGCCATACTACCAATCGTCGTTTCTTGTGGCATAATGATCGGTGCTTCGCCTTTTGCAAGTTTGGCAGCGTTGATGCCAGCCATCAACCCGCTGGCTGCACTTTCCACATACCCTTCGACCCCTGTCATTTGTCCAGCAAAAAAGAGGTCCTCACGTTTTTTCGATTGATAGGTTTGTTGCAAAAGCTCAGGTGAATTCATAAAACTATTCCGATGCATCACGCCATAGCGCACAAATTCAGCCTCTTCCAAGCCAGGGATCATCCGGAATACCCGTTTTTGTTCGCCCCATTTCAAATGTGTTTGAAAGCCAACGATGTTGTAAAGAGAAGCCGCCGCATTGTCTTGACGCAGCTGAATCACTGCGTAAGGACGCTTGCCAGTTTTCGGATCTTCTAACCCAACTGGTTTCATCGGACCAAACAACATGGTTTTCGGACCACGACCAGCCATGACTTCGATCGGCATACACCCTTCAAAGAATTTTTCTTTTTCGAATTCTTTCAAAGGAGCCACCTCTGCATTGACCAAGGCCTCACGAAACGCATAAAACTCCTCTTCATTCATCGGACAGTTCAGATAGGCTGCTTCACCTTTATCGTAACGAGATTTCAAATAAACTTTATCCATATTGATGGTTGATTTGTCAACGATTGGAGCTGCGGCATCATAGAAATAAAATCCTTCAGATCCGTTAAACGCTTGGATCGCTTTTGAGAGCGGTTCAGAAGTCAATGGACCTGTTGCGATCACAGTGATGCCTTCTGGAATTTCAGTGATCTCCTCTTCGATGACTGTAACTAAAGGATGCTCCTTGACACGTTTGGTGACCAACTCTGAAAAATCATCGCGATCCACAGCTAAGGCACCACCTGCTGGAACCGCTGTTTTGTCTGCAGAAGTGATAATCACTGAATCCAAGCGACGCATTTCTTCTTTCAAGACACCGACCGCATTCGTTAAATTGTTGCCTCGTAGTGAATTGGTACAAACAAGCTCGGCAAAATTATTTGTGTGATGGGCTTCTGTCGACTTCTTAGGACGCATTTCATAAAGATTTACTGCGACACCTGCTTGCGCTGCTTGCCACGCAGCCTCGCTTCCGGCTAAACCGGCACCAATAACATTGATTTCTTTCATAGTGCTCTCCTTTTATTTCAAAAGCTCGTCTCTTTTCATAAGAAACAGCTTGTATTAATCAAAAGGACCGGCGCTTTCTTTTGTCAGCCAATAATGAGGCTGACCGTTCAAGAGAATACGCCGATTCTTTTTTAACAGGATATCCTGCTAGTTATTTTTGCACATTTTCTTCATAGTCGCCTTTGATACAAACGACTTGTTTCCCACCTTTGACTTTCTTTTCGACTAAATAATTATCACACTTCGGACAATTACGCCCCACTGGTTTGTCCCAAGAAGTAAAGTCACATTCAGGGTAGCGGGTACAACCATAAAACAACCGGTTTTTCTTCGATTTGCGTTCAACGACTTGCCCTTGATGACAGACCGGGCACTCAACGCCGATTTCTTTCACGATTGGTTTTGTGTTGCGGCAATCTGGGAAATTACTGCAAGCATAAAACTTTCCGTAGCGGCCTAATTTGATCACCATCGGATGACCACAAAGATCGCAATCAAAGCCTGCAGGTTCATCTTTGATTTGAATTTTTTCGATACTTTCTTCTGCAGTCGTCAATTCTTTTTCAAATGGGCGATAAAACTGATCGACAACTTTGACCCATTCTTCTTTCCCAGCTTCAATGCTATCCAAGCTATTTTCCATTTCAGCAGTAAAATGCATATCAACAATTTGCGGGAAGAATTCCTCGATCAACGAATTGACGATCTCACCAAGTTCAGTTGGCTCAAAACGTTTTTGCGTCAATTTCACATAATAACGCCGCTGAATGGTTTCTAACGTCGGTGCATAGGTTGAAGGACGACCCACACCGTTTTCCTCAAGGGTTTTGATCAACGTTGCTTCGCTATAACGAGCAGGTGGTTGGGTGAAATGCTGTTTCGGTTCGATCGATACGGATTGAACGACATCTCCTTCGACTAACTCTGGCAAGATGTTCTCTTTGTCTTCTTTGCCATCATCGCGTCCTTCCACATAGACCTGCATAAATCCTTTGAATTTGATCTTTGAACCATTAGCAATAAAGATGACACCATTTTGATCCAAAGTAACTTTCATCGTATCCAAAATGGCAGGCGTCATTTGACTAGCCACAAAGCGAGACCAGATCAAGCGATACAATTTTAATTGGTCTTTGTCTAAGAATTTCTCCATGGCTTCTGGCGTACGCAAAACACTGGTCGGTCTTACTGCTTCATGGGCATCCTGCGCCCCTTGTGCATTGGCGCGTTTTTTGCCACCGTGAGCGGAGAACTCTGAACCATAGGTGTTTTCGATAAATTCGGCTGCTTCCCCTTTGGCTGTGTCAGCGATTCGCGTCGAGTCGGTACGCATATAGGTAATCAAACCGACAGTCCCTTGTTTGCCAAGGGCGATCCCTTCATAGAGCTGCTGTGCGACCATCATGGTTTTCCGTGTTCGAAAATTCAGTTTGCGGGCTGCTTCTTGTTGCAAACTACTGGTGGTAAATGGTGCAGATGGATTCCGTTTGCGTTCTTTCTTTTCAACCTTTGTCACTTGAAAGTCTTTACCAGAAAGGCGATCGGTGACTTCTTTAATACTTTCAGCATTCGGTAATTTTTTCTTTTTGCCATCTAAGCCCCAAAAATTGGCTTTGAATTTCTTCGTGGCTTTTTTAAAGTTTCCATCAATGCTCCAATATTCTTCAGGAACAAAATCACGGATCTCTTTTTCACGATCAATAATGATCTTAAGCGCCACCGATTGAACACGTCCAGCACTTAACCCTTTTTTGACTTTGCGCCAAAGGATCGGACTCAATGAATACCCGACTAAACGGTCTAAGATCCGCCGTGCTTGTTGAGCATCGACGAGATCCACATCGATCGTTCTTGGCTCTTTGAAGGCTGCTTTGACCGCATCTTTAGTGATTTCATTAAAGACGACACGATTTTTATCTTTTAAATCTAGTCCAAGTAGAAAAGCTAAATGCCAAGCAATAGCTTCTCCTTCTCTATCCGGGTCACTTGCGAGGTAGACTTTTTCAGCTTTTTTCGCAGCAGAACGGAGACTTTTGATCACGTCACCTTTTCCACGGATCGAAATGTAATGAGGCTCATAATCATTTTCGACATCGATCCCCATCTTACTTTTAGGGAGATCACGAATATGACCGACACTTGCGACGACTTTGTAATTTCGTCCAAGGTATTTTTCAATGGTTTTCGCCTTTGCGGGCGATTCCACGATTACTAAATATTTATATGCCATATAAAGAATGGCTCCTTCCTGAATTTTTCCTACTATTATATTCTATCAATCAGTGAACCTATCGTATGCAGATGAAACATACAAATCGTAGCTTATCATAGCTTTCAAGAAAAGGTTTGTCAAGGAAGGTTGATTGGAAAAATCAAAAAAAGGCTAACTCTTGTAAAATATCCGACACGCTAATCGTACATTTTGCACCATCTTGAATCAAGCGGTGACAACCTTTTGACTGATCCGAAATCATTTCACCAGGCACTGCAAAAACTTCTCGTCCATTTTCCATCGCTAACTGTGCCGTAATCAAAGAACCGCTTCTTTCCTTGGCTTCAATTACGCAGACCCCTTTTGAGATCCCCGCAATAATGCGATTGCGCAGCGGAAAGTGGTATCTTTGCGGTTTGGTATCGTGCGGATATTCGCTTAGCACCAGATGTTCTTGACGGATCTGCTGGAACAAACGGTAGGAAGATGACGGATAACAATGGTCCATCCCAGAAGCAATCACAGCAATGGTTTGTCCACGATTTCTGATGGCTGATTCATGGGCAAAGCTGTCGACACCATTGGCCAATCCGCTAACGATGGTATAATTTTCCGTCACTAGAGGTGGAATCAGCTTTTCGCAAACTTTTCGTGCGTATAAGGACGCCGTTCTTGCACCAACAAAGCCAATCATGGTCGTTTGTAGCAGTTGCAGATTCCCTTCATAAAAAAGCATCAATGGCGGGTCCGCGATTTGTCGTAAAAGCATCGGATACTCCGCCGAGAAGAAAGTGAGGTAGTTCTGTGCGCCCATCTTTTGTGCGATGTGTTCGTCCTTCAATCGCTCCCATGATCGCCGAAAAACCGCACGGTGCTGTGGAAGGACCCCGATGGCAATCATCTCTTCCAGCGAACAATTCATCTCTTTTGTTTCCAACCAATGCCAAATGATCTTCCAACAACCTTGCAGACCAATTCCCTGACAGTAGTACAGTTTTATCAACTGTTTTTCAAAATCTGTTGCTTGCTGATACTTCATAAACAAAGCCCTCTTTTCTTAGTAATCTTACTTATAAGATTCGCTAAAAAAAGAGGGATGGATGAAATTTATAGATATTGTTTTACTGGCGCAAATGTTTTTCGATGAATAGGACAGATTCCGCGGGCAGCTAGCCCTCCTAAATGGACTTTGGTTCCATACCCAGCATTTTGATCAAACCCATAAAAAGGATAGACTTCATGAAAATCTTTCATTAAGTTGTCTCGATATACCTTGGCGATGATACTTGCTGCGGCAATGGAAATGGAACGGGCATCTCCTTTGATCAAGCTTTGTTGAGGGATTTCCGTATCGATCGTCATCGCATCGATCAGTAAATACTCGGGCTTGACTGCTAAGTCGATCAAGGCTTCTTTCATTGCTAGACGACTGGCTTGATAGATATTGATCCGATCGATCTCTTCTGGACTGACCACGCCGATACCGACAGCAACGGCTTTGTTTTGAATTTCGATAAACAGCTCTTCTCTTTTCTTGGCAGAAAGCTGTTTGGAATCATTTAGACCTAAGATCTGACATTCCTTAGGCAAGATGACCGCAGCTGACACAACGGGTCCTGCTAATGGTCCGCGCCCCACTTCATCTAAACCAGCAATAAAACGGGCGCCTTGCTGAAATGCTTCGTTTTCAAAACGCATCATTTCTTCGTATTTTTCCTGCAATAGCTGGTGTTTCACTCGCTGTTTCTCATATTGTTGCAGCAGCTTTTGGACCCCCGCTCGTTCATCTGCTTGCAGCGCCTGCAAATACGCTTGGTCATTGAAAGCTGGATCAAATAATCGCTCTTTGATTGTCTTAATCGGTTGTTTCATCTTGGCTTTCCATTTCCTCCACTCGATCTAGTGTATATCGGCCCAATTTCCCTTGCCGAATGTCGAAGACAACGAGTTCGCTTCCTCGATCGTAATTGTCTTTATAGCCACGTTTTTCCGTGATTTTCATCAACAGATCGGGCGCTAACAACGCCTCTTCTTCCGCTTTTAGTTGGTAACGATTCGCGATTCTTTCAGGATAATAGCGGGCAAAAAAATCAAGACCATACAATGCGATATCATCCAAATGGATCAGCTGGTCTTTGATCGCTCCGGTCAATGCCAACTTCTTGCCGATCTCAGGATCTTCAAATTTTGGCCATAAGATCCCAGGCGTATCTAGAAGCTCTAGATCAGTCCCAAAACGCAGCCATTGCTGCCCTTTCGTCAAGCCGGGTTTATTGCCCGTCTGAGCGATTTTCTTCCCTACTAAGCGGTTCATCAAGGTCGATTTTCCGACATTCGGGATGCCGATCACCATTGCTCGAATCGCACGAGGCTTCAAGCCTCTCGCTTTGTCGCGAGCAATTTTTTCCTTCAAGACTTGTTTCGCTGTAGGAACAATGGCTTTGACCCCTTGGTTGTCTTGGGCGTTGATTGCCAGTGCTAGATAGCCTTGTGCTTGGAAATATTGCTCCCATTTTTTGGTTTGAACGGGATCTGCTAGATCCGTTTTATTGATTAAGATCAATCGTGGTTTTTGTTGTAATAATTGATCTAACATGGGATTGCGGGATGAAATCGGCAAGCGTGCATCCACGAGTTCAAAAACGATATCCACGAACTTTAATTTTTCACTTACTTCACGTCTGGCTTTCGCCATATGGCCTGGAAACCATTGAATGGTCATTTGAACGTTTTCCTCCTTGGTACTTCTTCGAATTGATAAAAAAGACAGTCGTTTCGATATCCGTGTAATATATGGGTGACAAGAACGAGGATCGCTTGCTTTTTTTGAGTCAGAGAAACCCATCAGTGCAGCAAACTAGCTGAACTGTTTGCGGATCAATGTTCTTTTTCCAACCTGATGCATAGGAAAAGCTTCGAGCGCGTTTGTTTCAACGCACCTTGACTTTTTGATTTTGGGGAAGTGGTTGAATGAAGCATCCTTACCGCTTTGTTTTGGTTTTTCCTAACACACTCGCGATAGACTGACTGCTTTTTTGCTATCTTTTATCTTAGTTATTGTACCATATTTCACACGACATGTTTCATTCTGACTAAGGTTAAAAAGTCATTTTCTTCTACTTATTGAGAAAAACGAACGATCCTTACTTTTCATCAATGGAAGTATTCGAATGAAGACGTTTTTTCCGCTGAATCCTGTTACTAATCAACAAGAGGAGGATAAGAACAGTGATCACGCCTAGCATCAATCCTACTTTTTGCTGCTGTGCTTTTTTGGCGGCGGCTGTTTCTTTTTCTTCAACATAAGGAATTCTTTTGCCCCGTACCAATAAACGATGGCTATTGACCATATAGGGGGTACAGGTCAACAGCGTGACGTAATCGCTGCCTTTCACAATTTTTAATGCCTGAGTATCATCAGGGTCGACCGTTTTTATCTGATCTACTTGATACGCCAATGTATCATCAAACGTTTCAATATAAAACTCATCACCGATCTGCAGCTTAGGCAGATCAGTAAAGAGCGTTGCACTCGTTAACCCACGGTGTCCGCACAGAACTGCATGGGTATCTTCACCACCAATTGGATACGAAGCGCCCTCCAATAATGTTGCGCCTCTTTTTAACAGCGTATCGGTGGTTTGATCAAAAATCGGGAGAACGACACCAATCACCGGGATCTTTAAAACGCCGATCGTATGTCGTTCATAGTAATCAGGTGTATCGCCTGATTCTGAGTCCCTTGTTTCGGGTGAATCTTGCGTTTCTTTGATTCCAGGATTGCTGGGCTGCTGGGCCAGCTCTTGATTTGCTCGTTCCAACTGGTTCCTTTTTTGTTGTTTTTCTATTTCACTCATTTTTTTGGCTTGGCTTTGGTAGTAACTGATCAACTGTTTATCCAAAAACGTGTTGAGCTGATTACTTACAAAAGGATAACTGATGATCAAAACCCCTAGCAGCAGCAGAACACCCATCAAAAAATCCAATAAAGTTACTTTTCTAGTTGGTGCTTTTACGCCATTTCTTCGTCTGATACTCATCATGCTTTTTCATCTCATTTACTTACCCTTTCCGTTTTACAAAATAACCCCCTGCTAAACCAACGATCACCACTCCGATTGCGCCCATTAAATACGTGCCGACACCACCAGTTGCTGGTAAGGTTCCTTTGCGGCGGTTAGGAACTTTTTCGGGCTCTCCCAATTGCTCTTTCGTTCCATAAGACGTTTCATGGACTTCAAAAGCGATGCGATTTGTTAGCAGCACGTAATTTTTCGGTGCTTTTACTTCTTCCAAATAGTACGCGCCAAATTTCAACCCGATGATATCAACCAATCCATCTGTACCTGTGGTAAATTTCGTCGCTTCATCCGCTGTTTGTACCCAAGATACCTGTTTGGTTCCCTCTTCGATTTTCAAGTAGTTGGCATCATCACGGTCTTGATCTCGTACAACAAAAACTGCATCTGCCAGCTCTTCGGTAGCGGTCACAGCCCCATCGACTTTTAAGAAGCGTTTGCCCCCTGTCAAAACTTCCACGCTTGGCGGCGTTTGATCCGTCATGAAATCTGTTTCTACATTTGCTTCATTCTTAAAGCCATTGATAGGCATAGCCTGTTCATTTAAATACATATAATACACAAAGCGCAATTGATTTCCCGGCGTTAATTGCGGTACAAATTCTGGATTGATGGTTACCGTAAAGCCATGCTCTTTTTCCGTTACTTGGTAATTCGTCGCGTCGATTTTCTTTTCTCCATCATACAACGCATAACCCGTTTCTCCTTCTGCTGTATTTTCAAAAGTCAATGCTGGATCATGGGCATCGATCAATTGGAAATGTTTGTATTTGTTTTCTTCTCCTACTTTGTCTTGGATACCTAATGGGATATTAACCGTTAGGTGATATTGGATTCTTTCGCCGATTTCCACGTCTTTGCCGTCTAATTGTGGTGTTGTTTTGGTAACATTTGTCGTGTCATTCTTGACTTTTAGCTCAACCGTGACGTCATTGCCTGCTGCGATCGAAAAATCCTTGATGGTTTCTTGTTCGATCAAAGCGGCTTGACTTGGGGCTTTCGTTTCCTCTAATTGATAGGTGCCTGTTTCTAACTGCTCAACTTTTAACTGTCCTTTTTGGTTTTCATCAACATCGATGGTCGTTTCTCCAGCAGCATATTGTTTACCTGTTAAAAAGCGGTACGCTGCTTGTTTGTCAGTCGTCCACGTATAAAGTCCATCGGCTGCACTTAAAATATATTTCTTGGTCTGTGCGTTTCCTTCTTGCTTTGAGATGACAAATTCCGCATCATTCAGTGGTTCGTTTTCCCCCGTTCCTCGTTTATTCACAAGGAGCGTTCCTTCATTTGTGACAGTATTTTTAGGATAAAGATGAATCGTGTCTAATTCTTCTTCCCCGTAAGCATACGACCCGTCTGCTTGTTGGATCATTTCGTAAACAGGAAAGGCGATCACCATGTTCTCAGCAGTGGTAACACCGGCTTTAGGGTCTTCTACAATGGTGTAAACTGCATCCCGATCGGCTTGTTTTTTCGGCAATTCAAAAACCAAATCACCGGCTGCATCTGTTTTCCCGCTAGCTACAGGGGAACCAGGCGTCAAGGTTTGGACTTGACGCTTCGCTTCTTCAACGGATGCCCCTGCAGATCGTTTTTCATAAAATGCTGTGGTCACATCATAGACAGAAAAAGTGACATCGGCTAAGCCTTGGTATTGATCAAACTCTGCCATCTCAGTCCCACTATTTTGAATCAATGAACCTGGCAAATTGACCATTTTCTTTTTATGCAGATGGACCTGTGCCAAATTGCTCTCTGCGGATACTTGCTGATTTTTCGTTCCAAAAAAGACAAATGGCAGAAGTAAAAATAGGAGACAAACCATTTTCGTATGATTAAAAATCTTTTTCATTGTTCTTTCCTCTCTTCTATGTTTGATATTTTCGTTTTTTCACGAATGGTCAAATTACTTTAATGAAGGCTTATCTTTGCGCGTAACGTACAGATAGCTACCTGTTAAAAGGACTAGTAGACCTGCTGAAAGAATCGCCAGCCACCCATGCCAATTCCCTCCTGTTTCAGGAAGAGACACTTTTACTTGATTGGTGACGATCAATTCTATTTGATTGTTCTTTTCTCCAGAAACAAGAAGATTCGGCTGCAATTTTTCGTCAATCAAGACACTGCCATCCTCTTCGATCCTGATTTTCACAGGTGCTGTTAAACCAGCATAGCCTGCAGGCGTAACAATTTCTTCTAAGGTATAGCTACCCGGTGTTAGATCATGGAAATGAAATACCGCTAGCGATTCTTGGGATTCTGGTAATTCTATCGTCTGACCGTTTCCGCTTAAGCGGAATTTGGCTCCCTCAAGCGCTTGTCCCACTTCATCCTGTTTATTGACCACCAAATCAAAAGGTTTTAACTGATTGCCATGGGTAAGAGTCCAACAGTTGGCATCTGCAGCGACGTTTTCCCCTTGATACTGGATCTTTCCGTCTGAACCAACGACAAACTCATAATCACCAACAATCGTATCGTATCCAAGCGGACCAGCTGTTTCTGAGATGCGATAAGCGCCCGGCTCAAGGATCGTAAATTCAGCCATCCCCACGTCATTCGATGTTTCTGAGGCAATTTCTTGATAATCCCCCGCTGCTGTTTTTTGTTGCAGAGAAAAGACAGCCCCAGCTAACAGTACTTGCTGCTCTTTTTGTACCGTATATTTTCGAATAGCAACTGGAATTTCTGTAAACGGATTGGTGATCTCCAGCGTAATCGTATGATCGTCCACTGTGACGGGTTGCCCATCGATCGTCGTATTCCCTTGCGTATCAATATGAATTAGCCACTGGGTTTGCTCAGCTAAATGGTGTCCCGCCGGTGCAGTGACTTCCTCCAAACGATAGGTCTGCTCTTTTTGCAACGCAGTATCTGCTGGCAGTCCATACGTTCCATCCCCTTGATCCACAAGGGTCACTGTCTCTCCTGCCCCCGTCAATTCAAAAACGGCACCTGTCAGCTTCACCTCTCCTACAGCGGATTTTTTGATCAGGTTTAATGCCAGGGGTATAAACGCCTTTGTATTTTTCCAAGTATAAGCGTCCACTTTTGTTGCTTCATAACCTGCCACTGCTCGTTCATTTGTGACTTGATAATCAAAAGTTTCTCCCTGATTGTTATACAGCGGCAGTAGACGGGTTTCTTCGTACTCCGTCCCATCCTTTTCAGAAAGCGCGTAAACTTTGCTTCGTTCCCAAGTTGTCTGATCTTGGGCATCGGTCTCAGTAAGTTTGAGATACCCTGTTTGCCAGCTTTTCTCATTGCTGACAGGACTCCTGCTTATTTCAATATAGATCGTTTCAGGACGACTGGAGGTATCGCCATCGTATTCTTCCCAGTGCTTTTTGATCGTCACCTCCTTCCCAGGTGCTTTGGCGGATGGCACACCAAACAATGCCTTTTGATCGGACTGATGATTCGGATAAAATACCGTTTCGCCATTCATTTGATACCAAGTATCTGGTTTAAAATCCGCTGCTTCTGTTTGAATCCGCACTTGATAATGAATTTGCAGTTCTTGCCCTTCGCCTAAATAAAGACCTGAAGCATGGATTGTATTGTCAGACATCGAAATGTCAGGCTGCACCGTTAGAGCAGCAGACCCGACACTTTTGACGGACAAGCTATTTTCTTCGTAGACAAATGGCTGCAAAATGGGGTCAGTAATCTCGCCATCGGTGACTGTTGCCGAAATGTGAAGGGCTTTTTTCTCGAGATAGTCGGCAATATCCGCTGCTTCATTGGCTGACTCATAATAAAGATGGCCATCTTCATCAGCAGAAACCATCTGTCTCATTTTTTTCTCGACATCGGCCTTTGTATACCCAGCGGTTTGATCTCCTTGCAGTTGAATCCCCAACCCATGAATCTCGATACCACGTTCTTTTAACGCCATCGCTTCACCAATCGTGGCGATAAAGGTATTGTTGATCCATTTATAATTGTTCTGTTGATCAAACGCAAAATAGCCATTGTAGAGAAACGATGTATTCATCGGCTGGTCTTGAGTAAGAGAAAAGGCGGTTCCATAATAACTGCCGTCTGCCTGGGTATGCACTTTAGACACATGATAACTGTAAGTAGGAACGCCATCCGTTAGCAAAACGATGACTTTCTTATGTCCATTTTGCGTCGATAGCATATCCCCTGCTTGACGTAGCCCCCTTTGTGTAAAGGTTCCCCCAGCTGCTGTTTCTGGCGTCATCGATCGGATCGTCTCTTTGACTTCAGAAAATTTTCCTAATTGGCAGGTTTTGTTTTGATAATTGCTGCCATCACTGGAATAACCGACATAGCCCATGTAGACACTATCCTGAATGCCGCTTCCTTCAATTTGATTCAAAAAGCGATCCACGCCTTTTTTCACTTCTGCGATCCGTCCCATCTCATTCATACTGCCTGACCAATCCACTACCAACACGACATCGATGGGATCAATTTGACGTTGAACATTCCCTCGTACATTTAGGTAGACATCAAATAGTCCTGGGGTATTCGTCTCTTTGGCAAATTTTCGTAGCGCGAAATCTGCTTCGTCTCCTACACCACCATATTCAATATATGAATGGGTCAAATTTGCTGGATCGCCATTCCATGTAGTTATGCCGTCCCACGTTTCGCCTGCATCCTTGTTCCCCTGATGATTTAAGACGTTACTGTTCTCATCAGTTTTCCAGTTCGCCGCAGGATACGTCCCGCTTTGGTCTGTCGTATAATCTGGTTCAATCGAAGCAAAAGTTTGTGAAACAGTCGTTTTTTGATAAAGACGTTCTTGTTTAAATGGTTCAATGAGCGTTTCCTCTTCAGAAGCACTTGTCGCCGTTCCTGTCTCGTTTGTCTCTTCCTTCGTTTCTTCGTTCGAAACTTCTTTTGAACTTTCAGTCGCCGCTTGCTCCGAGGTCGACTCACTCACGGCTTCTGAAGAGGATCCAGTGCCAGAATTGACTTCTGATGTTTCTGAAGAAGCAGAATTTGTGGCAAGTGGGATTTCAAAAACTGATTCATTCGAAGACAGTAGGTTGTACGATTCTTCACCTTCCTTGTCATATTCTTCGATCTGAATCATCAATTTTAGCTTTTTCGTTTCTTCAGGCAGCTGAAAGATTAGTTCTTGTTCCGTTGGTGTTTGCAAGAAATCTTGGGTTGTAAGCCAAGACTGTGCGGAATCATCCTTGACTTGAGTCATCTCTTCATTGCTTGTTTTTAGTAACAACTGTTCCTTCGTTTCATCGATCGCGTATAGTTGTACCCAGAGACGCTGCTGTTTGTTTTTTTGTGGTAGCTGATAGCATAAAGAAAATTGAGTGCCCTCTTGGTGACCAGTCAGTTTGATCTGCTTCGTTTCAGCAATAGTGATCGTATGTTCTTCTTGTGCACTTGCAGTCCCGTTTGTTTGCAAACTCGAATAAATGAAAAATAGTATCCCCCCTAACATACAGAAAATGAAAGAGAACCCGTGGTGTCTCTTTGTCAAAAACATAAAAAGACCTCCTTTCAAAGAATCAAAAATTACAAGCTGATCATACAAGAAAGAAGCAAAAGACACCTCTTTTTTTTATTTTCTGAAAAATAGAACTAATTGGCACACCTGTAGTTATTCATAAGAAAAAAAAGTTGGTTATTTTAAAGTTAATTCATTATCGATATGTTATTTAATAATGTAAAAAAACTATCGTTTTTCACCTGCGATTTCTATTTTTGTTCTTTATGAGACAGTTCTATGAAAAATTTGTCTCAATTTTTCTAAAAAAAAGCAAAAGTTTTGAGACGTGTCTTTACACCGTTATATAAATACGTTATTAATAAAACAAGAAGGTGATCATTTGATTGAAAAAATACTCTTAGATACCCGAGCGTTAGACAAAATCGGACTCTACGGAAAACTATTATCAATTGCTCCGGGTGAATACAACCTAGAGTTCGTGAAAAATCTGACCCACTTAAGTGCAACACGATTGAAAAGTTTACTTTCCTCGATCCAAATCGACTTGCAAAATCTCTCCCCAGTGAATCTTTCATTACATAAAAACACCCTGAATCTTCCTAAAAATTTGATTGAATACAACCAATATCAGCAATTTTTAGCGCAAGAAAGTATTTCTTACAAATTATTGTTAAGCATCTTGACCAATCAAGATGAAAGTTTACTGGCATTTTGCCAAAGAAACTATATCAGTCGTTCGACTTGCTTTCGGCAAACAAAGAAGCTGCAAGACCATTTGAAAGAATTCAACGTGACGTTAAATCAGTCCGCTATGGCACTTACAGGTTCGGAGATGGTGATTCGCATCTTATTGTTTAATTTTATCTGGCACATTTCTTTAGGAGATAGTTTGGCGAAGGCATTTGATCAAGAGATCGAAGAACTTTTTGTGACTTACGAAGGAACGAAGTACAAAAGCAAGTATGAGATTGGCAAAAAAGAAGCCTTGCTTCATTGCAAAATCTGTCTATTTCGTATCAAGAATGGCCACGCGACAAATCTTTATCAGTTAACGAACCAGTCCTTTATTCCCAGTGGTGAAAATCTTGATTTCTTTTCAGCGTTTTTTGAAATCATTGATTCAGCTATAGATATTCTTGAGATCAATGCTTTGTTTTTCCTTTTTTATTACTGGCCAATGCTAACTTCAGCGGCAGACGTGCGCCTTCCGATCATTCAAGACTGTTACAAGCATGAAAAATCGGAGTTAAAGGAACTGATGGCTGAATTTGAAGCACACTGCCAAAAATTTCTCTGTGATTTTGATTTCGACCAACAATCGTTTCTTTATATGAATACATATCTTACATTGCTGAAGTTCTGCATATTCAAGCAAAAAGTTCCTCTTTTAAATTTTTTTGAAGCTACTATAATCAAAGATAAGTACCCATTACATACGATTTTGACAAATACGATTCAGAGCTTTTGGCGTAAAATAGCAAACCGCAAAGGCTACGAGTGGTTAAAAGCCTGTTATACGGATCTTGCTTTTTATCAAGCGTGTTTGCTTTACCCCATTTACATCGAAAAGGAACAGAAATATAAGCTTAAAGTTGCTTTTGTCTATGTATCCAATTACTTGGTCTCAATGGAAGTGTTTAATATATGTGAACGATTGCCCTATGTTGAAATTGAACGGATCACGCTGCCAACAGAGGAACCTTTTGACTTTTATATTCTGAGTTCCCCACAGCTTTTACCTCCTTTTACAACTGAGGAAAACACGGCGATCATTGATTTTTGCCGTTACCGTGATTTTGAAACGAATTTGTGTCAGAAACTTTTGGCTGCTTTTAATGAAAAAATAAAAAGAATAACTGCCAATAGCGCCTAAGTCCACCCTTTTCTCGATACAAACCACATCCTTTTGAAAAAGGATCATTGCTATACAAAATCCCCCCTTGGAATCAACAGATGATTCCAAGGGGGGATGTTTAGTTAGGAACATTCTATTTTTCTCAGTCTAAATCAGCCGAATATGAGTCAATGGATAATAAACAAAGCGGGCATTGCCTAAAATCGCATCGCCTGATATAGGACCAAAGGAGCGGCTATCTTTAGAGGCACGTCGATTATCACCAATGACAAAATAACTGTCTTTGCCTAATTTCTCAACGCCCAATAAAGATTCCAAATCAAAATCATTGGTATAAGAGGCAGACTCATGATCGTTGCTGCGGTTTTTCACTAGAAAATCTTCATCTACCGGTTCATCATCAATGTAAAGCTGATCATTGACATATTTCACCGACTCACCCGGCAAGCCAATCACCCGCTTGATATAGGTCGAACCATCTGGCAGCTGGAAAACAACGACATCAAAACGCTGGATCGGTGAAATCTTTTCGATGACTACCATATCTCCTTGTTGCAACGTTCCTTCCATGGAGTTCCCTTCAACAGGAACCGGAATCAGTAAAAATGCCCGAATCAAGAAGGCTGTTGCAAAGGCGATCAAGGCATATTTTACGACTAGCCAAAAACGATCGATCCACTGTTTCTTGGCATTCACAAATCTACCTCCTCTCCGATTTATTCCTTACTTATTTTTCTGAAAGCAAGGACAGTGCTTTTAAGTACGCTGGGTCCTCTGCTTTGAGTTTTTCTGCTACTTCTTTTTCAATTGCTTGGGCAGTGTCGGCATCGACTTCACCAGTTGCCTTTAGGTCATGAGCTTCTTGGAAGGCTTTCACAGCTGCAGTCGTCTCGTCATTGAAGGTATCGCCGCTCGTGGCATACCCTAACGCTTCAAGAAATTGATTCAGATTGTTGACAGCCGTTGACGATTGTCCAGCTTTTAAGGCATTATCACGAGGTAATGGCGGGAAATACGCATATTCTGGATAATCCTCTTCATAGTCTGGCATCACACCTTGATCGTTGACCCAATTTTCATTCGGTGTCAGCCATTTCATGACCGTCATTTTTAATTCACTATTATCCCCCAAATCCTTCACATTTTGAACGGTCCCCTTACCAAAGGTTTCCGTACCAACGACTGGGATATCCGCTGATTCTTGCAAGGCTGCGGCAAAAATCTCAGCTGCGGAGGCACTGCCGCCGTCGACTAAAACAACGACTGGCTCTGTGACTTTGAATCCTTCATCCAATGCTTCGCTCGCTTTGGTCTCACTGACAACCCCTTGATTGTTGGCAAACTTCACGATCGTTTGGCCGTTTTCTAAAAACATACTTGCCATGATCTGGACTTGATCCAGCAATCCACCAGGATTTTGTCTTAGATCAAGAACAAACGACTTCGCACCGTCTTCCCGCAACTCGGTGATTGTTTCTTTCAACTCAGCTGCTGTGTTTTCGGCAAAGGAGGTAATATCAATTCGACCGATCGTATCATCATTTTCAACCAGTTCACCATGGACCGTTTCGATTGGGATCACGTCCCGAGTGATTTCCACATCAAAGGTATCTGCTCCACGCTGAATCGTTAACGTCACCTGCGTGCCTTTTTCCCCTCGAATCTTACTCACGACTTCAGACAATTCCTGACCTTGCGTATCTTCCCCATCAACTTTGACGATTCGATCATTCATGCGCAGACCACTTTTTTCTGCAGGGGTGTTTTTGATTGGCGCTTGTGCGACCTCGGGATAGTCTTCCACGATCGACAAAGTAGCACCGATCCCTTCAAAACTTCCTGAGAGGGACTGATCCAAGTTATCCGCATCTGATTGGTTCAGATACGTCGTGTAAGGATCGTCAAGCGCATCGGTCATCCCTTGAAGAGCACCCTCAATCAATGCATCCTCATCGACTTCTTGGTAATAATTCGCAAGAATCTGGTCATACAACGACTGGATTTTCTCCATCCCGCTGGCTTCTGTCGTCGTTTCTGTCGCCGGTTGTGTCGTCTGCTGATTTTGCTGGGCTGTTTGCCATAAGTAGACACCGCCTCCCGACAAAATCGCGACACAGACAAGAGAAACGATATATCGGCTTGTCGTTACATTTTTCATTCACAACACCTCTCTGAGAAAAAACAACTTCGTTCTGAGCATTTGTGCAGGCAAAACGAAGGACGTTTTTATTTGTTATTTTCGAGATACTCTGCCCAGATACGATCAAAAATATCCATGGATGGCAAATAATCAACGTTTAGTTCCAGATAAGAAGAGACTTCATCATAATCATCACTGTGCTTTGGAAACTGAATATCATGACTCGCATGAGTGGCAAAGACCTGAGCCTCATCTGTATGACTCGGACCTTTGACTGCCATTAAATAGCTATAAAAACTTTTACGCATGTTCTTGCTCCCAATGATCTTCTAAAAAGGCTGCTCGACGGGCATGATTGCGAGCAAAATTTTCAGGATTCTTTTTGTAGTACTCTTGATGTTCTTCTTCAGCTAAATAAAAGGGTTGCGCTGGTTCGATCGTAGTCACGATCGGATCGATAAAGCGACCGGAAGCCTGAAGTGCTGCTTTGCTGGCTTCGGCTTTTTTTCGCTGCTCTTCGTTAAAATAGAAGATAACCGGACGATAATTGTCGCCGCGATCTTCAAATTGGCCAAAAGCATCGGTTGGATCTGTTTGCTGCCAATAAATCGTCAAGAGCTCCTCATAACTGATTTTTTCTGGGTCGAAAATGATTTCTACTGCTTCAGTATGCCCTGTTTGATGGCTTTTGACTTCTTCATAGGTTGGATTTTCGGTATGTCCTGCGGTATAGCCAGAAAAAATCGAATGCACCCCTTCGAGTTCATCAAAGGGCTGGATCATACACCAGAAACACCCACCTGCAAAAATTGCTCGTTCCATTATTCATCCTCCGTTTCAGCTGGTAAATATAAGCTCATTTGAATTTCATCATCTACAAGATTGATTTTGTTTGCCTTGATGAACAATCCGTTTTGCATGCGGAATTGATCCAATCGTATCAGTATAATTTGTTCATCGGCATTGACATCGATCCATTCGGGAAATTTAAAACTACGTTTGATCATTTTCATTACTTCACTGGTGGGCAAATCCAAGGTGCCAATCGATAAACTTTTGGCTTTTAATTGGACATTGCCTTCTTCTGTCACATAAGGATCAAAATAGAGATAAAACGTGATAGGAAACCCTAATACTTGAAACTCGCCTGTTAAGAGTGCTTCGTTTCTCAGCTCAAAATTATATTTTACCTCTTGATCCTTTTGAAAATCAGATAGATAAAAATCAATCAATTGATTGACTTGGCTTTTGTTGCTGTTAACGGTCAGAACAGGACTGCCCTCCCGTTGAACAAGTTCAGCACTTTCATTTAAGCCAGTTTCTCGCTGCTGAAAAATTCTTGAAGCAAAGAAAACCGTTGTCCCCAATAGGATGCCGACCAGAACTAGAAAAGCAATTTTCCAGTAGTTGATCGATTTTTTAGTGCTTGCAGCTGTTTTTTCCGGCTGCTTCTTTGATTCGCTTGGTTTCATTTTGCTTCCTCCTCTAGCAACCAATAGTTTTGTGTTTTGATCACTTCATCGCGAACGGCATTCGCCATCAGTTGATACCCAAGATTATTGGGATGGAAGCGATCGCCTTCATACAAAACATTGTTGGTGATATTATTCCCGACAGCTTGCGATGAGTCGGTAGTCGCCGACGTGCTGCTTTGTGTCTCATCAGCATTTGGCGCCGATGACTCAGGTAAACTTCCAGTGTCGGTTGTTTGTGTTGTTTCCTCAGTTGCGTCTTCTTCTGTATCCGCAATACCGACCTCATCACTTAACCCTTTATAGAGCAAATCGTTGATAGGAATAAAAAAGGCATTTTCTTGCTGATTGACGAACGTTTCCGTCTGTTTATTCCAGTTATCAATGATCGTCTGCATGTCGGTGATCTCTGGAAAGTTCAGATAAAATGGATTGTAAATACCCAAAACATAGATTGGGACATCGCTATTTAGTTCACGGATTTGAGCGAATAAATCTTTTAAGCGTTCATTATATTCTGCCATCGGTTCCGTAAACGTCTCGATACTCAGACCGAAGAAATTGCTTTGGATCACTTTTAAGACGTCATTTCCGCCGACGGTCAAAGTAATCAGGTCCGCTTGACTAAGGTCTTGGCGCAAGTCTTCATCATTTTTGACTCGTTTTAAAATCTGGTCGCTTCGTTCACCAGCGACCCCATAATTTTTGGTTACTAAATTGCTCAGATCATAGCGGTCCTCTAGATCTCCTGCCAAAATAGGCACAAAGCCGCCCCGAGCTGTTTCATCTCCAACACCCTCTGTCAATGAATCCCCAAGCGCGAGGTATTCAATGGCGGATTTTTTCGAATCATTGGCTGCTAGCTTATCCACAGGGGTCAGCAGTGGTTGCGCTTTGGGAATAGCTAAATGAAACAGTACACCCGTTCCAACGGCTATCAGTCCCACAACGATCAAATAAGTTACTAATTTCTTCCATTTCACAGGTATTCAAACTCCTTTGTAATCTTTGCTATTTTAACAAAATTCTCATAAAATTCCTAGTCGCAATCCTTCAAACTTAAGAAAGAAAACAGCTCCCTACTCTCTGAATAGACAAAGAATCGCAGCTTCATTCTGCTTTTTCTTTCTTTCAGCTTTTCATACACCAAAAAGCGATTCGTCGTCAAACGAATCGCTGAAAGGAAGCACCTTTTTTATTCCGTACTGTAAGTGATCGCAAACGCACCTCTACCTGTATGAGTGGCGATGATCGGTGTTGTGTGAAGCAATGGGATCTCCAAGTCAGGAAACAATTCTGCTAGTTCTTTTTGGAAACGTTCCGTGATTTCTAACCCTTCTGCATGAGAAATACCAATTTTCGTCACTTTTGGCATATTCTTCAATTCTGCTTTTAATTCCTCAAACCATTTATTGAACGTCTTGACGCCGCGTCCTTTGACGACTGGAATCAGTTCTGAATGATCAAAATCCATGATCACTTTCATGTTCAGTAAGCTCGATAAAAGACCTTTGGCACGACTGATGCGCCCACCTTTTACTAAGTTTTCTAACGTTGAAACGCCGATAAATAATTTTGTATGCTCACGCACCAGATCCACTTCTGGTAAAACTTCTTCTAATGTCTTACCGGCTTTAGCCAATTCTGCTGCCCGAATCACTTGAAAAGCCAACGCTTGGTCTGTCGTGTCGCTATCGATCACAGTGACTTTGGCTTTTGATAAATGACTGGCTTGACGAGCCGCTTCCACAGTTCCACTAAGACCTTTGGTCATATGAATCGATAGTATTTCACTGCCATCTTTGCCTAATTCGTCATACAGTTCTACAAAATGACCGATCGGCGGCTGGCTAGTTTTAGGTAATTCTTTGGCTTGCGCCATCATTTGCATAAATTTTTCTCCCGGCAGCGTTTCATCATCTGGATAAACGACACCATCGATCATTACAGATAAAGGCACGACATGGATAGCCAAAGCATCACGGACACTTGGTTCCATCGTACTGGAAGAATCTGTCACAATTTTAAGATTTGCCATCATATATTCACTCTCTCTTTAAATCAAGTCTTTTTTCGTGGTAAAATAACCATAGACCATTTATACTAAGTATAACAGAGAGAAAATTTTTTTTCATCTAATTTCGATTCGAAAGGACGGTGCCGAATGCAGCACATGAAGTTTAGTCGCAGATATTTGATCGTCAATGAAGTATTAAATGCAGTAACCCACGGGATCGGATTAGGACTGAGTATCGCAGGACTGGTCATCCTCTTAATCAAGGGGGCAAATCTAGGGTCACCTATCCACATCGTTTCCTATGCCATTTATGGGTCGATGATGATTTTGCTCTTCCTCTTTTCTACCTTATTTCACAGTTTGATTTTTACCAAAGCAAAAAAGGTCTTCCAAGTCTTTGATCATGCCTCCATTTTCTTGCTGATCGCTGGAAGTTATACACCTTTTTGCTTGCTTAGTATCCAAGGCTGGCTTGGCTGGTCACTCTTTGTCTTGATTTGGCTACTAGCAATTAGCGGCATCGTTTATAAGTCACTGACTCTTCATAAAAAAGAGACCGTCTCAAAAATCTCCACCCTGATCTACATCATCATGGGCTGGTTATGTGTTATTGCCTTTAAACCTCTGATCGAACATTTAGGCTACTGGGGAACCTTTTTACTAGCAAGCGGTGGTGTTTCTTATACTGTAGGTGCGCTATTCTATAGTTTAAAATCCGTTCGGTTCATGCATGTGGTTTGGCACTTATTCGTTATGTTAGGTGCTGGACTGATGTACTTTTCCGTCTTGTTGTATACCTAAAAATGAAGCCTGCTTACAAAAAAAGAACAGGAAACTTTCGCTGCAGAAAGCTTCCTGTTCTTTTATTTTCTACGATAAAATTCAAATTGATGGGGATAATGGTTCTTTTCATCGACAATCCCATCGATCACATGATCAAGTTTCCATTGCGTCCAATCAATCTCTGGGAAATACACATCTCCGTTAAATTCCGCAGCGATCACTGTACGGTACAATTGATCGCAATCGTCAATCATCGCTTCAAAAACACCTGCTCCACCAGTTAAAAAAACGGGATGCTCTTGCTGCTTCACATACGCCAAAATTTCCTCACGGTCATGCATCACTAAGGCGCCGTTGGCTTGATAATCCCGATCACTCGTCAAAACGATCGTCGTACGCTGTGGCAGTAATCTTTTTCCCATGCCTTCAAAGGTTTTGCGCCCCATTATAATCGTATTATTGATAGTTTGCTCTTTAAAAAATTTCAAATCATTCGGCAAATGCCACGGCAGTGTACCATCCGCTCCGATCAACCCCTTTTGATCTTGTGCCCAAAGTGCGATCAACATAAAAATTACATCCCTTCTGTATAAAATGATTCCGAAATAATAGCAGCAACCTGCAGCCGCTGCATCAGCTGAAAAGCTGATTCATGCTCAAATGGATCTTTGTTGCGCTCCTCAAAGCGCAAGCCATCACAGGCTTGGTAAACAATTGTGCCGCCGCTTCTTTGGACATTTCGCGGCCATTCCCCATCGTTTAAATGCGCGTTGTTGTTTTTCAGCAAGGTCGGTATCAGGGAAATTGGAAAGAGAGCACTGCCAGCTGCGACATCAACTTCTTCTATTTGAAAGAAGTCAGCAGCGATCTCGTTGATCAGGCGCTCCGTTCTTTGCCACGTTTGCGGATGACTCGCAAATGCCCTTGCAGTTCGTCCAAGGATACAATACGTATTCGCAGGTAAAGGCTTTTTGCTTATTGCCACTAGTTCTTCTGGATAGGTCTTAATCCACGTCACCACGCGATCAAAATCACAAATATGCAGCGAATCCAGAGCTGGCAGGTGGTGCTGGGCAGCAAAAACAAGCCTTCTGCGGGCATCCGCTGCTCCTTTTGCTGGTATAAAAATGGCAGTACACTGCTGATTTGATCGAATGGCTTCCTTTAGCTCTGGCACTGTTTCTTCGGATACGGATAGCCAAACTGCAGCATAGTGCTGATGCAAGAAATCGATGACTTGCTCAATGAGCGCTACAGTAATCGATCCAGCATGTCTCTGATGAAAGGTCGCCGCAAAGCCTCGCTTGTGGGTATTTACCATTACGCCTCATTCCTTTCTTTATGAAATGAAACCAAACAACCACTTAAACTGCGATCGGTGCTTTGATCGTTGGATGCGGATCATACCCTGCCAAGGTAATATCTTCCATTTCAAAATCAAAAATCGACTGTTTTTCAGGATTTAACTGTAAGGTTGGCGCAGGACGTACCGAACGAGTCAACTGTTCCTTCATCTGTTCCATATGATTGCTGTACAGATGAGCATCGCCTAATGTATGGACAAAATCCCCGACTTCTAGTCCAGTTTCATGAGCAATCAGGTGCGTTAATAGCGCATAACTAGCAATATTGAAGGGAACGCCTAAAAAGACATCGGCACTGCGTTGATACAGCTGACAGCTTAAGCGACCCTCATGAACATAAAATTGAAACATTGTGTGACAAGGTGGCAACGCCATCGTCGGTACATCTTCAGGATTCCATGCGGAGACGATCAGACGGCGAGAATCCGGCGTCGTTTTGATCATGTCGATCACTTCTTTGATTTGATCGATAAACCCGCCCGTACTTTTTTCCCAATGCCGCCATTGATACCCATATACATGGCCCAAATCGCCGAAAGTTTCAGCGAAAGCATCATCGGCTAAGATTTTTTCACAAAATAGTTTCAACTCATGTTGATACTGTTCATTGAAAGCTTCATCCACTAATGAACGGCGACCAAAGTCTGTCATATCAGGACCTGTATAAGCATCACTTTTAATATAGCGTTCAAACGCCCATTCATCCCAAATGTGGTTATTATGTTCCAGCAGGTAGCGGATATTGGTATCTCCCTTTAGAAACCACAATAATTCGCTCTTGATCAAGCCAAAAGGAACTCTTTTTGTTGTCAGCAATGGAAAGCCTTGGGACAGATCAAAACGCATTTGATGACCAAAGACACTGCGTGTTCCCGTTCCTGTACGATCACTTTTATCATTGCCTTCTGCTAATATTTTTCTTCCTAGATCTAAATATGCTTGTTCCATCGTTCTCTCCTTTACTCTACACAAATTCGCTCAAATATTCCCAACGATCCATTTTTTCTGCCAGTTGCGTTTCAACCTCGCTGATTTCTTGCTGTAATTTTTGCAGCTTAGTAAAGTCCGCGCCTTGATGATTCATTTCTTCGGTCAAAGCGGCTGCTTTTTCTTCTAATGCCGCGATATCATCTTCAATCGTCGCCCACTCTTTTTGTTCCATATAACTCAGTTTCTTTTTGACAGGCGCTGCAGCAGACGCCTCACTTTCAGCAGAAAGTGAATCGGTTTTTGTTTCTTTTGGCTCTAGTACACTCGAACTAGCTTTATTGGTATTGGCTGCTAGATATTCATTGATGGAACCAAAGTAGGACGTAATCCTGCCATTTCCTTCGAAGATCAGCAATTTTTGGGCAACTTTATCTAAAAAGTAGCGGTCATGGGAAACAGTGATGACTGCACCTGGAAATGTTTCCAAATAACTTTCCAAAATCGTCAAGGTATCAATATCCAAATCGTTGGTCGGTTCATCTAACAAGAGAACATTTGGCTGTCCAATCAATAGCTTGAGTAAAAATAGTCGTCGTTTTTCCCCGCCAGACAGCTTGCCGATCTTGGTGCCATGCATGGATCGCGGAAATAAAAACTGTTCCAGCATTTCTGCGACACTGACTTGGGAGCCATCCACTTTTTGCACTTCCTCGGCTGCTTCTTGCAAATACGCAATCATTCGCTGATCAGGGTTCATCGCTTCAATCGTTTGCGTATAATAAGCCATTTTCACAGTCACGCCCATCGTACGCTCTCCTTCTTCTAAAGGCAGGCGTCCAGCTAAAATATTGAGCAACGTTGATTTACCCGCTCCGTTTTCTCCTGTGATCCCTAAGCGTTCTCTTGATTGAATCAACAAATCAAAGTGAGACAAAATCGTTTTGTTTTCAATCTGATAACTCGCATCTTTTAGCTCTAAGACTTGTTTGCCTAAGCGTGTCGTAGCAACATCAATGGCCACTTCGCCGTTTCGTTTTACTTGATGTAGGTTTTCTTTTAAATCATCGAAACGATCGATCCGTGCCTGTTGTTTCGTTGTACGGGCCTTCGCTCCAGTGCGAATCCAAGCCAACTCATGTTTGTACAACTGCTTGCGCTTGTCTTCTTGCGTCTCCTCCACACGTTCTCTTTCTGCTCGAGCATGAAGATACGTCTCGTAATTGCCCTGATATTCATGTAGCTTACCAAAGGACAATTCAAAGATCCGATTAACGACTCGATCCAAAAAGTAGCGATCGTGGGTCACCATCAATAATGCACCCCGATAATTTTTTAGATAGCCTTCCAACCATTGGATCGCATCATAATCTAAGTGGTTAGTCGGTTCATCCAATAACAACAAGTCTGGTTCATCGATCAATACTTGAGCCATAGCCACTCGTTTCTTTTGACCTCCAGATAATTCACTGACCTTTTTTTCTAACTCATTGATCCCAAGTTTTTGTAAAATGATCTTGGCAGTTGTATCTGTATTCCAAGCATCGGCTTTATTCATCGCTTCTTCTGCCAACTGATAATTCCGTTGCGTTTGTTGATCCAAGCCATTATTCTCTAAGGCAATCAGCGCTTTTTCATAGTCACGAACAACGCGAATCAGCGGACTGGTGCCTTGAAAAACAGCATCTACAACAGATAATTCTTCTTGTAACTGATTGTCTTGAGTCAAGAAACCGATGCGATAATCTTGGGCGGCAAATACCGTTTGGCGATCGCCATCACCGCGATCCAAACCGGCCAAGATCCGTAACAAACTCGATTTACCCGTGCCATTGACACCGATCAAACCGATTCGATCTTTTTCATGTATCAGAAAAGAAAGCTGATCAAACAGTGTTTTTTCACCATATGTTTTGGTTAATTCACTTACTTTTAATTCTTTCACAGAATCCCTCCTGAGTTTTTTCTTCGCTCATTGTACCACATTTCATCAGCGGAAACGATGAGAGAAAAAAATCAATTTTTGTAAAAAAAGAATGCCTTCGTCAGTCTACTCCTTCTGATCATCGCTGTTGATCATCTTTTAGGAATAACCTGACGAAGACACTCCATAAAACGTGCCTCAAGTTGTGCGCCTCTTGAGACGTTTTATCGGCGAAACATTCGCTGCTTCGGCTGTTCTTCTGCTCGAGACATCGCATACGATTCTAACAGATTGACATTGCGTCGGTATTCATTTGCAGAAATCGTTGAGATTTTTTCCGCCACTTCATATTCATCGATCGTCTTGCGCTCAAGGTAATAGCCCCAAAGGACTTTCTTAACAAAAATCGGGTCTTGCTCGATCATGATCGTTTCAATGAAATTGCTGTGTTCAAATCGTTTGATGCTCATTTCTCGTTGACGAATAAAGAAATTGATCAGCGAGGAATCATAGACATCTTCTAAATTGCTCAAACTATGAAAAATATATTCACTGTTCTTTAAGTAAATTTTTTGTACTTCAGAAATGTCTCGTTGCTTCAAGGCAGCTTTTAGCTGCTGCTGTCGCTGTAAAAACAAGCGAGGATGAATCAAAATACGGATAAATCGCTGAATAAAGAAGAGCCAAAAACTAAAGAATGAGAGAATTTGTTTTGCGAGGGAATGCTGTTGCTGAGAAATAAACCGTGAATAAAAACGGTAGCCATTTAAGCTGACTTTCCCATTTCGATAAGCTTCATCCAAGCCGTCTTGTTCGATCGATAGGATCAATCCTTGAATTTCTTGGATTTCTTGTTTTTCTGAATCAGTCAAACTATTGCGATACAACTCCCAGCGCCGATTTTCATAGGAATTGATGACAGCATCGATCGCTAAACGGCCTTTATCCGAGAGTTCTTGCTTTTCTTCTGCTTCCAATTGTTCGATGACGTCTTCTAAGATCAGCAAGTGATTGAAGTCGACGCTTTCGGCAGCTTCCCCATCTGCCAAGTATGGCAAGACCATCACGCTGATGATCAATGTCAGTAAGATCACACAAGCGGTCAAAAACAGAAGCAAGCCTCTTTCATGAAAGGGTGCATCATGCACCATCACAGGCAAAATAAAGATGGCTGCCAAACTGACTGTTCCCTTGACTCCGCCAAAAGTCAACAAGGCGACTTGATTCATTGATACTTGTTTTTTTGACTGTAAAAACCAATAGTAAAACAACAAAAAGAGAAAACGAACAAGGAAGATCACCGCCGTGATCACCAAAATCGTAATCACTAGATGCCAGTTTGCATAATTATTGCTCTCCCAGATTGGTGAAAATACTTGTGACAACTCGATTCCTAGAAAAAGAAACACCAATGCATTCAATGTAAAGACAATGGTCGACCAAGTACTTTCTGAAATGTTCGCCAGCTCTGCATCAAACAATGAGATCCGGCGTTTTCTTTGGGCTTGGGCTACACCTGCCACAACTGCTGCGATAATCCCTGAGACGCCAATCATTTCGGCCAGCAAATAGGCAGCAAATGGCAAGAGCAGTTCAATCAATAAGTATACTGTGACATCTTGTGCCGAGATTTTTTCAATAAAGCGCAAAATTCGGCGTTTCAGCCACACGATCAAGTAACCGACAAGCCCGCCGCCGATACTAGAGAATAGGAGCTGGAACCCTGCGTTGGCTGCTGAAAAGCTCCCGGTGGTCAAAGCTACGATAGCAAACTGCAATGCGGTAACCCCTGAAGCATCGTTCAGTAAGCCCTCGCCTTCCAGAATGTGCATAATGTTTTTGGAAATTTTCAAACGTTTTGCTAATGAGGAGACTGCCACTGCATCAGTTGGTCCTAACGCAGCACCAAAAGCGAAACAAGCAGCCAGAGGAATCGTGGGCATCAACCAATGGAGCGTTCCGCCGACAGCAAACAGTGTCATTAAAACGCCGCCAAAAGCCAAAAACAATACGATCTTGCTGTTTTTGAGGATTTCAGGTACATCTGCTCGTTCTCCTTCACGAAACAGCAATGGTCCAATGATCATTACTAAAAACATTTCCGGTTCAAAAGCGATTTCCTGTCCCATTTCTGTTAAACCTAGTAAAATCCCTAAGATGATTTGAATAAAAAAGATCGGTACCGAGGGTAATATTTTGCTCGCCACATTTGATAACGTGACGAGAATTGCAATGATAATGACGAGTTCAATAAATTCCATCCATTACCCTCTTTTCTTTCGAATAGCTAATAACAGCTCAAGAAAATCTTCTTTTTTCAAAAGGATCTTATCGTTTAAAAGATCTAACTCCTTTTCGTTATTTTCAATTTCGCATTGGACACGCCGTGATTCCAAGCGGTAAAGATCGTGTTTCATTCGCTCAAATTTACGAAAAAGCAATGGATTTTTCCGTTGCAAGTACTCACGAATCTCTTTTTTTTCAGCTGGTGTAAATTGTCCCAACTGTTTCATCAGTTCTTGTTTGCTTAAACATTCCTTGTTCATGATTGTGCTTAGGGCCCCTTTTATTATCAGTTTATCTTTTTATTTATCGTATAAATCAAAATTATCTCTTGACCGCTAGTATTCTAAGCCAATCATTCAAAAATAGCAAGCCTTTCTCACTAAAAGATGGTTTTTTATCCGCATTCTTATAAACTAAAAAAACCGCAGCTTTCACTGCGATTTTTTGTTTATTTCATATACAAGTCGTAATAAGCATCCATGATCTCTTTCGCGATTTGAATATTGGGATGCGTATCGGTGTCTCCTTTTAATTGAGGCATCACGATCGCAATCGCAATATCCGCATCACTACTTGGACCGTAGGCAACGATGTTTAAGTTAACTAAGCTGATGGTATTGCCATTACTATCCACGATGGGTGTTTCGGCAGTACCTGTTTTGGCAGAGACTTCCATTTTCGCAGAAGCCAAGCCTTTGGCAGTTGCCCAAGCATCCGTTCCATGAACCGCATCGTAAAAACCATTTTGGATAATTTGCATTTGCGCATCTGATAAACCAACCTCGTTCAATACCGTTGGTTCGATGTCCTCAATCAGCGAACCTAGTCCGCCTGTTTCATCATTGTCGTAGATTCCGTCAACGATGTGAGGCTGCAATCTTTTGCCACCATTAGCAACAGTTGCTGCATATTGTGCCAGTTGCAGTGTCGTATAAGTATCAAACTGGCCGAATGCTAAGTCGAGGATCTTTCCGCCATCACTGACAGGGTCCATGTTCTCAATAGATGTGCTGATACCAGTTGCTTCTCCTGGTAAATCGATACCTGTTTCAGTTCCCATACCAAAAGAGGCAAAAGAGGAACGGAGTTTTTCGTAGACATCCCCTTGACGATCCACTGTTGGAATCGAGATGCCTGACTGATAATTGATGCCCATCAAACGTAAAGCGACTTGCATCATATAGGAGTTAGAAGAAACTTCCAATGACTGCTCCGCAGAAAGATTGCGATTATTTGCCCCAGTTGGGTTGAAAATAGAAGCTTTTACATCGGAGCCGATTCTGATTGGTTGATCCAGCAGCACTTCGTTGCCGTTTAAGACGCCGTTTTCCCAACCGGCAGCCAAGGTTCCTGCTTTGACGACGGACCCTGGTACAAAGGAATTAATAAAGGTACCAATGGCATTTTCCTGCATTTCATTTGATCCCGTGTCATGATGATACCCGGACATGGAAAGGACACCGCCGGTTTTCGGATTTAACGCCACTGCGTATACCCCTGGGGAATACTCTGCAGCACCAGAATCAATCAGTTTTTGAAAATTGTCTTGCAAAATCTTGTCAACTTTCGCTTGAAATTCAGCATCGAGTGTTAAAACCAGATTATCCCCCTTTGCGCCTGCAAAGGTTTCTTTTTGACTTTCAATATTGTTGTTGTTGTCAAGCGATATTTCAGAGATGGATTTTGTTCCTTGTAAAACTTCTTCATATTGCTGTTCTAAATAACTACGTCCAACGCGATCATTACGTGCGTAACCTTTTTCTAAGAATTCGTCTAGAACTTCTTCAGGTATTCCTTGTTCTTCACTAGTCACCGTTCCGATCAAACTAGCCAGAGAACTTCCTTCAACGATCTTTCGTGTCCAATCGGTCCCGGTGGAGATTCCTGGTAAATCGACCATGTTTTCAGCAACAACTGCCAATTCTTGGTCAGACACATCCGACGTCTTAATAAAGACCGTACTCAAGGATTGTGCGCTGTTCATCCGCTTGAAAATCGTGGCTGCTTCTAATTCGGCATCGGAAAAATTGATTTCTTCTTCAGTCACTTTCTCAACGGTTGCCGCATATTGTTCAGAAGTACCTAAAGAACGCTCTTCATCACTCAATCGTTCAGTTGCTTTTTCAAGATTGTCTTCATCTGCCAACCAAAAGTCCTTAAGATCTCGATCAGACAAGTTTTTGTCGACTGGCATTTCGATCAACTCGCTCAATTTTTTGGCCGTTTCTAAAAGATCTTGAGCGGTCATTTTGTTTCCACGGGTAAAAGTGATTGCTGCATTGGCTTGATTTTCCACTAAAGCTTTCCCAGAAGCATCGTAAATCATACCCCGAGGGGCACTTCCTTTTACTTCCACTACAGATGAAGCTTTCAATTGCTGCTCAATATTTTCGCCATTGACGATCTGTAGATAGCCTAATTGGACAATCAATGATACAAACAAAGCAAATATAATAAAAAACAAAAAGTTCAATCGAAATGGAACATGAGATTTGCGATACGATTTGGCCTTTGGTTCTTCTGGCCCCTTACGTATCCCTTGGACAACTTTATCTTTCAAATTCTTCATCTCATCTATCCTTCCAATCTATAATGACTACTGTCCTATTTTACCAAAAAATTCGATCTGAAACAGAAAAAACAAAAAATATCCATTAATCCTTAGAAAAAACTATAAAAACTCAACGATATCTGCCTGAATGTTTCACAGATAGATTGTTTCATTTTCACTCTTTCATGAAAAAATTGTTTTTTTAAGCTTTCTTCTGTTTTTTCATTTGTTGATTTCGTGAAACAAGATATACATTTCAGTTTTTGTGGAAAACTAGATCGATTGAAGCGATGGGATCTTTCATATAAACGAAAAATCGACACAAAAGCAGTTGCCCATGTATCGATTCCGCTATCCTATCAAACAGTTGAAGGAGATGTGTAAAGCGACACACCCTCAAATGATCGAAAGACAGCTATATGGTTTTATTCACTCGCATCCTCACCATCGGAAAACACTGCACTGTCATCATAGAACTGATAGTTCACATAGCCTTGCGTATGTTCATCTCCTTGTGAAAGCTGATTGTTTGGAGGGAGGGCCAGTTGTTCTCTGAGTGTATTTTGCATGTGTAAGAGCTGATTGACCCCTAAAAGCTGATAGTAGACATCATTCAACATTTGCCCTTCCCCTTGCAGCTGCTCTTGATGAATCGTCGTAAAAGCCGGTAAATAGTTTTTTCCGATATCCAGCATATCGTCCCATGTCAGATCCGTCTTTGAATTTTTCTCAACTGCTTTTAATATTTTCTGATAATTATTGACTCCGTCCAAACTCATTATTTTTTTTAGAATTTTTGTTACGACCTCACGTTGTCTTTTCTGCCGACCAATATCTCCTTCTGGGTCTTCTTTACGCATGCGTGCATAAGCTAGACCAGTTTTCCCATTTAAAGTGATTTTTCCTTTTGGAACATGAACCCCCTCTAGCGTAAAGTCGATATCATTCGTTACTTTGATCCCACCAACTGCATCAATCAAATCTCTCAGGCCTTGCATGTTGATTGTCACATAATGATCAATCGGTATATCCAAAAGATTTTCCACAGAATCCATTGCCATGGCTTCTCCGCCAAAAGCATATGCGTGATTTAACTTATCTAGCGTTCCATACCCGACGATTTGAGTAAATATATCCCTATCCAAGCTAACAATCGTAGATTGCTTTTTTTCTGGATTTACTGTAACAACCATCATGCTGTCTGAACGGCCTTGTTCGGTCCTTCCTAAAGCTCCGGTATCAATTCCTAGTAACAAGATGGAAAAAGGTTCTCTTTTTTCAATGTTGACAGTTTCTGAACGCCTTTTTGTTTTTCGATCTACTGGTTTAGAAATATGTTCAAAAGTTGAACTTGTATCTTTATAAACTTGCAAGCCGTACACAGTTAATCCGATAATTCCCAGGACTAAAATCCCTAATGTTCCTATTACTATTCTTTGATATTTTCGCATCTTGCACCTCGTCCGATAAAAATAACAATCGACTAAATTTTCGCATAATTTATATCATACAGCAATCTCATTTGTTATAAAACTTTTGTTTTAATAAAAATGTAATGTAAATGAAACAAAACGAAAGTATCCCTCACTTGAAGGAAAGAAATAATTTTCTCATTCTTTTCCTTCATGGTTTTGCCAGAAACTAGCTAGGACGAAAAAAACCTTGCTTAGCTGCAAGGTTTTCAGTCGATTCTGTAATTAAGTAATTAGACTTTGGTTACTTCCGCTGCCTGCGGTCCGCGGGCACCTTCAACGATCGTAAATTCAACTTCTTGTCCTTCTTCAAGCGATTTAAAACCATCTCCTTGAATGGCAGAGAAGTGAACAAATACATCATCGCCACCATCAACTGTAATAAAACCAAACCCTTTTTCGTTGTTGAACCATTTTACTTTCCCATGTTCCATAGTGTGTAAAGCCTCCAATAATTATAATCCGACGATTCCGTCGATTTCATTATAGCGGAATATGTAAGCGTTAGCAATAACGAAATTTCTTTCCATCAACAAAAAAGAAGCCCTTAGACAGGCTTCTTCCTAATAGTTTGATTAAGCTTTTGCGAAATATTCGTTCACTTTATCCCAGTTAACAACACTCCAGAAAGCATTGATGTACTCTGGACGAACATTTTTATATTTTAAGTAATACGCATGTTCCCAAACATCTAAACCTAAAACAGGTGTTTGACCATCCATCAATGGTGAATCTTGATTCGCTGTTGAAGTGATTGCTAGTTTACCGTCTTTAACGACTAACCATGCCCAACCTGAACCAAAACGTCCAGTTGCAGCAGTTTTAAATTCTTCTTTAAAGTCTTCAAAGCTGCCGAATGTTTCTTCAATTGCCTCTTTGATTGCCCCAGTAGGTTCGCCACCAGCATTTGGGCCTAAGATTTCCCAGAAGAACGTGTGGTTAGCATGGCCGCCGCCATTGTTGCGAACCGCTGTTTGAATATCTTCAGGTACAGAAGAAAAGTCTGCTAATAATTCTTCAACTGTTTTTTCACCTAATTCAGGATGTTTTTCAATCGCTGCATTTAAGTTTGTTACATAAGTGTTGTGGTGTTTATCATGATGCAAATGCATCGTTTCTTCATCAATATATGGTTCCAATGCATCGTATGCGTAAGGTAAATCTGGTAATGTGTAAGTCATAAAAAAAATCCTCCTCAATGATAATGTTTACATAAGTAACATTATCAGACTATCAGACTTTGTTCAAAAAATATGCTTACTTTTTCTCACTTTTTTTCGTATTGAAAATCAAAAATTTACTAAATACATAATTTGCCAAAACAACAACGACTTGGGTGACCAGCTTGGCAACAAGATCGCCGGTTGCCAAAATTGAAATAAATAGATACATACAAAGCATATCTAAGCCTAATGATAAGACACGAAAGAAAATGAACTTCCCAAATGCCGCCCATGACTCTTGCTTTGTCTCGGTTTTTGCTTCAAAAACCCATAACTTATTTGTAAAGTAGGCGAACAAAACAGAAGCAATCCATGAAATCACATTCGCTGTCTGGTAATAAAGACCAAATCCTTCACGAAAAATGAGATAGACGACAATGTTGACTACAGTCGTTAATCCACCAAAAAATAAATACGTAATCGGCTCCCACAACTTTTTTTGCTGCAAGAACTGCTTGTATTCGTTGTACTTTTGCATTCTTTTGCCTACTTTCATTTCTTTATTTATTCATTCATTCGATTATTGGTTCTTTTTTTGTGAATTCCTTGTAATTCAAAGAACCCTTCGTTACAATTACTCTAGTTATACCACAAAGGAGTTCATCAGCAAATGACTATCGTCCAACTATTTAAAATTGCTTTTTTCCGAATACCTGATTTAAAATTTGTCAAAAAAGCAGAATTTTCCAAAGTAATCGTTTTTCTATTAAGCGCCTCCGTGCTTATCGCGGTACCGATGACCATCAATGTATTAGGTGTCTTTCGCGATGTGCAAGCAGACGGACAAAAAATTGGAGAATCGATTCCAGATTTTACGATCGAAAATGGGCAGCTTGCTACAGCGCCGGATACGCAAGGTTTCATTTATCAAACCGATTCGATCATCTTTACTTTCGATCCAGATGGCAACCGTACGCCAGCAGATATTGCATCTGATGTTACTGGCTCTGTCATCGCTGTTGGCTTGTTAAAAGATCAGCTGGTCATCCGTATCCCCTCTTCTGGCTTATCGACGTCAATGTTAGATTCTAATCAATTAGAATTTGATTACAGTGAGCCTGCGCTGCGCAATCTTAACGGTCAGGCGATTCGAGAAGCGCTATCAAACCAAGCAATTCCATGGCTAATCAAACTCATTGTCTTTTTTGTTGCATTGTATCCATCATTTGTCAGCTTGCTGATCACCTTAGTGATGGGGACCTTTATTGCAACGATCTATACAAGATTAAAACGATTCTCCTATACTTTCTTTGAAAATTTAAAGATTCTGATCGTAAGTGCTGCATTGCCTACGCTTATTAGTGTAATCGTACAACTACTATTGCCTTCCTTCGATGCAACCACCTTTATTTTGTTTGGTTCTTTATTCTTATTCACACAAGGGGTCAAACATTCTCCAAAAATTCAGTTTAAAACCTAATCTAGGCCATGTTCAATTCCTTGAACATGGTTTTTTTCTCATTCTTTGCTACACTTAAGATACAAGGAGGCTTGGCAATGAAAAAAATAATCTTAGCCACTCGAGAGTTTCGCGACACATATGTGAAACAAATCGAAAAAGACTATCAATTTCTTGTGTACACAAAGGACCAAGCAATTGATTGGTCACAAGTAGAAATCACCATTGGTTGGAAGTCGGAATGGAAGGACTACCTGCTAACGGAGAAAACAAATTTGAAATGGGTCCAAGCGATTTCAGCTGGCGTAGACACCTTACCATTAAAAGAGTTTGCGAAATACAATATTCGCTTATCTAATGGCAGCGGCATCCATGCCGAATCGATCACAGACCATTTGTTGGCTCTACTATTTATGGAAAACCGCGGGATTTTCCAAGTAATTCAGCAACAGAGAAAACAGCAATGGTCACCGGATACGATTCCTTATGCAAAGCTATCTGATCAAGAGATTTTGATCGTTGGTACGGGACAAATCGGCCAAAGATTAGCCAAAGCATTAACCTTTTTTGGTGTACATCCGATTGGCATTAATACAAGCGGCCATGAGGTGGCGGGTTTTGAAAAAACGTTTGCGTTATCTGACTTACGCGCTTGCGCAAAAACCGCCGATTGCATCATCAATATTCTTCCACTGACAGAAGAAACCACACATTTGTATGAGGAAGCCTTCTTTGCACAAATGAAGCCTTCCGCTTCATTTTATAATGTCGGTCGCGGTCCTAGCGTGGATACTGCCGCATTAACAGAGGCTTTAGAGAAAAAGCAGCTGGCATTTGCCGCACTAGATGTTTTTGAAGAGGAACCTCTACCAGAAAATGATCCGCTATGGCATACCGAAAACCTGTTGATTACTCCTCATATCTCAGGACACACGCCCCATTTTCAAAAGGCATTTATGGATATTTTCTTAGCGAATTTCCAACAATTTTTAACAAAACAAGAACTTGTTAAAAATGAGATAAACTTGGATAAGGGATACTAACAAATTCTTTCCGAAAAAAAAAGTGTACAGTTGAAGGCAACCCCTTCAAATTGTACACTTTTATTTTATCATTGTTTTTCTTGGTCTTTTTCGGTTTCTTTCAAGAAGTACAAGGGTCTATTTTTAGTCTCTAAGAAAATTTTTCCGATATACTTGCCGATGATCCCTAAACAAAGCAATTGCAATCCACCAACAAATAAGAAGATACTGACCATTGAAGGCCACCCTGATGTCGGATCTCCAAAAATAAAGGTTCTTATCACAATAAAGATCAAAGCAATCAGAGAACCAAAACAGGAAAGCGCACCAATAAACGAGGCGATATTCAAAGGTGTATCTGAAAAATTGACGATGCCATCGATCGAATATTGGAATAACTTCCAAAATGACCAGGACGTCTCACCCGCTACTCTTTCTCGATTCTCATAGGCGATGTATTCTGTATCAAACCCAACCCAGCTGAAGATCCCTTTTGAAAAGCGATTGTACTCTGACAGCTGTAAAACTGCATCAACCATATTGCGGCGCATCAAGCGAAAATCTCGCGCACCGTTTACCATTTCAGTATCGGCAATTTTGTTGATGATGTTATAGAACGAGTTCGAAAAAAAACTGCGAATCTTTGGCTCACCTTTTCTATCGGCACGTCTCGTACCCACACAGTCAAGCTCTGGTTTACTTCTTAGCAAAGAAAACATTTCAGGTAGTAATGACGGCGGATCTTGTAAATCTGCATCCATTACAGTGACAAAATCGCCTCTAGCAGCTTGTAGCCCCGCATAAAGAGCAGCTTCTTTGCCAAAGTTTCTCGAAAAAGATAGATAGCGAACACTTTCAGGGTGGGCGTGATACAAGTCTCTTAAAACAGACAGAGTTTGATCTGAAGACCCGTCATTAACAAAAATATATTCAAAAGGCATATTTAAGTGTTTCTTCACTTTTTCTGTTTCTTCAAAAAAAATCGGCAAGCTTGCCTCTTCATTAAAACAAGGTACAACAATTGATAACATCGGTTTCATCTCCTAGAGCCAATCGTGGGAAATCGGTCAGCTGGGACCGAATCCACATTATTTTTTATCTTCGCTAAAATCATATTTCGGTTCATCTAACGTTTCATCATAGTCCACAGTTAGATCATAGCCTTTGAAAAACCATTCGTCTGCTTCATCAATAAAAAAAAGCAAGCCATCAATGGTTTGTTCGACGATCGGACGTTCTGGTTTATCGACTGACATTCCCACGGAAAATCCGTCATGCACTTGTGTTTTGCCATAAATTTTTCCGAAAAAACGAATCCCGCTTCCTTGGTCTACCACCAATTCTTTTTTAAACCATTGCATTGCTTCAGGACTTATTGTTAAGTTCATTTTCTTCACTCCTAATCATTCATATGTTCATCAAGTATATCTACATCATCTGTATTGCCGATCACGAGTAAATTGTCATTTTCACGCACGATCGCCTCTGCATCAGGCGAAACGATCACTTGTCCTGGTCCCCGACGAATCGCAACGACTGTCAGACCATATTTTTGTCGAAAATTCAGCTCAATCAGGGATTTATTGAAAAAGCGTGGATTGGACACGCGAATCTCTGCTAGAGAAAATTCGTCAGATAGTTCAATATAATCTAAAATATTTTTGGAAACTAGATTATGGGCGATGCGAATCCCCATGTCACGTTCGGGATGAACGACACGGTCTGCGCCGAGTTTTTCCAGTACACGGGCATGGTATTCGTTTTGGGCTTTCGCTAAGATATTAGGTACACCCATTTCTTTGACCATCAAGGTCACCAAAATACTAGCTTGAATATCCTCACCAATCGCAACAATGACATGGTCAAAGTTACGGATACCCAATGAGCGTAACGTCATCTCATCTTGTGCGTTGCCGACCACCGCATGGGTGGCGATATTCATATACTCATTGACACGATCTTCGTTGCTATCGATCGCCAGTACTTCTTGCCCCGATTCAATCAACGTACGACAAATACTGCCACCAAAACGGCCCAGACCGATTATTGCATAATTTTGCTTCACCACAAACGCTCCTTTTTTACCAGATCATAATTTAGTATAACAAAAACCTCCTCTGCTTGCCATGAGGAGGTATGATTATTAAGACTTTATTTTATCAAACCATGTTTAAAAGCATATATCGTAGCTTGTGTACGATCTTCTACTTCTAATTTTGATAAGATATTTGACACATGTGTCTTCACTGTTTTCAGCGTAATGAAGAGTGCATCCGCAATCTCTTGATTGCTCTTTCCTTCGGCGATCAACAGTAACACTTCTTGTTCCCGATTGGTCAAATCTTCATGTAGGATCGGTGTCCGATTCGTCAAACGATCCATCATTTTCGTGGTGACTTCGGGTTCTAAGACCCGCTCTCCTCGCTGGGTTGCACGAATGGCTTCCGCAATCTCATGAGCAGTAGACGTCTTTAACAGGTAACCTGCCGCACCCGCTTCAATAGCAGGATAGACTTTCTCGTCATCAATAAAACTAGTGACAATAATGATTTTTGCTTCGGGCCAATCATTTAAAATCAATTTCGTAGATTCGATCCCATCCATTTCATCCATCACCAAATCCATCAAAATCACATCTGGACGTAATTCCAATGCCTTTTCATACCCGACTCGACCATTTTCCGCTTCCCCAATTACTTCTATATCGTCTTGAATCGATAGATAAGAAGAAACCCCCAGACGAACCATTTCATGGTCATCAACTAACAACACTTTAATCATACCTTATACCTCCTTCAACAGTGGAACTTTAATTTCAATACTGGTTCCTTGATTTTTAAAACTAATAATTTTCAACGTTCCGCCAACGGCACTTACCCGTTCTCGGATATTCATCAAGCCATAGCTGCCGGCCTTTTGATCTTGTGGATCAAAGCCAACACCGTCATCGATCACCCGCAACAACACGTTATTATCAATGCGATGCAAGTAAACTTCCAACTCATTGGCCTTGGCGTGACGCAGTGTATTAGATAAGAGTTCTTGGATCACACGAAAGAGTTGATCTTCAATCGAACTAGGCATCGTAAAGTCTTCAATATCCCAAGTCAATAGAATTTTGATTTTGGTCTCTAATTCTTTTAACAATTGCTCGATTCCTTGCTTTAGACTCTTCCCTTCCAAAGTAACAGGTCGTAGATGAAGCAAGAGCGCCCGCATTTCAGATTGCGAAGCATTGATAATGTCTGTGACCATAGCTAACTGTTTCTTTTGGCTTTCTGGAGCATCTGTTCGAATCGCTTGCTCATTTAGTGCAGACATCATCATCATGGCGGCAAACAGCTGTTGAGAAACAGAGTCGTGCAATTCACGAGCCAGACGCTGCCTTTCTGCTTCTAAAATCTCTTCTTTTGTCTGACCATCAACAAACTGCGGTTTCGCATTCAATTGCTGTAATTCCATCGACATCTGTTTCATCTTCGATTGGATACTGGCAATATCACGATCCACATTCGCAATCAAATGGTTTTCAGACGCATGGGGGATTTTTGTTTCCAATAAAGGGCTATCGATATAGCCGCTGGCTAACAGTCTTAACTTTTCTTCCACCGGACCGTATTGACGGTTGCGAAAAAAAGAAATCAGTAAAAAGACAGCTAAAGCAATCAATGCAGATATTACAAGTAAGTGAAAGACGATTGGGATAAAGAAGAGCTTGATTTGAAAGACTTCTATCAGCCAATTATTTTTCCCACTGGCATATAAATAGGAAAACAGCATCAAAATCATGGTGAAAAAACTTGCTAATCCTGCATAAAAAGCAATCATGCCTCTTGAAAATTTCCCGATCATACCCGAATCACCTCAACATCACCAACAAGGGTATTCGTCAAGATTTTCAAACGCCGACTATTTTCGCCATAATCCGGGCTGTAGATCGTCACTTTTTCATTTTTCAAGCTCGTTTCTTCGCCTTCAAAAATAACGGAGCCAATAAAAGTACTGTGCTCTAATTTGATCGCTATACCAGCAGGCACTAAAATACGAGTTCTGCCAAAGCCTTTTCGTACGATCACGACGTTTTCTTTCTTAGGCAATAAAGTGTTGCCTAAATCGATAAAAGTGTCCCCCGTCAAGATATCTAAATTGATATCGTCCCATTCATAGACTTGACTGCCGATCCGTTCATTACCTAACCATTGCTGCTTTTGTTTCAGTGGATGATCAGCTTTGGGTTCTTCAGTTTCAACGATAATCATTTGTTTTTTGCGCCAGAATGAATTTTTAGTTAAGTCGATTCCGGTAATCTCGACTCCTTTTAAACCAATAAATAAAATCGCAAAAATCAGCATCAGCCACAGTGCTGGACTATTTAACAAACTGATCAAAATAGCAATGGAACTTGAGACCATCAAGAAATTTTTAAAATTGCTCTTGCGCTCACTTCGGTTCACAAGGACCAAGCACGTCACACCAAGTATTAATAAAAATAATAATGGCGGATTAGATAAAATTTGCCATACCGCAAAAAGCAGTAAGAGCGCTTCAACAATAAAGAAAAAACGCCAAGGACTTTTCATTCAAGCTCCTCCTCCTAGTAATTCTACTCTATCATACCTGAAAAAAATGGTTTGTCCATCCGTCGCTGGTCCGAAAAAAGACCCTGTTTGATCAAATTCCCTAAAGGAGAATGAACAACAGGGTCAACTAGATTGATCGAGTGATCAAGCAATTAGCTTTTCTTTACTTCTGTGATTCTTACTTGCATATCTCCGCCTGGCGTTGAGATCGTCACTTCATCATTGACTTTTTTCCCAATCAAGGCACGAGCGATTGGTGAATCATTGGAAATTTTACCAGAAAATGGATCTGCTTCAGCACTACCGACGATCATGTACTCTTCTTCGTCACCATCAGGCAACTCAACAAAAATAACTGTTTTTCCGATGGAAACTTCATCAGAGTCTACACCCTCATTATCAATGATCTCTGCAAAACGAATCATATTTTCTAAAGTAGTGATTCGGCCTTCGACAAACGCTTGTTCATCTTTAGCAGACTCATACTCTGAGTTTTCGGATAAATCGCCAAAACTGCGGGCTACCTTGATACGTTCAATGATTTCGCCGCGTTTTACCGTTTTCAATTCTTCTAATTCTTGTTCTAGCTTTTCTTTTCCTTCAAGTGTCATTGGGTAAACTTTTTCTACCATAGTTCTTTTCTCCTTTTAGTAACTTCTAATAAATCGCAAAAGGTAATCTTTTGCGATGAGTCCACAAAAGATTACCATGCTTTTTTTTAAATGTAAACTATAAACCTATGAAAATTTAATTTGAGGTATTGTTTACATATTGTTCCACTAATTGCATATGCTGTTCATAGGTTTCCGCAAAGTAAACTTCTTGGGTTTGAATGTCAGCAACGAAATAATAGTAGTTGTTCGGTGTTGGATCTAAGACCGCTTGGATCGCTGCTTCACTTGGATTGTTGAATGGTCCAGGTCCGTAGCCAGTATGCACATATAGATTATAAGGAGAGTCAACTTGAGTGTCCTCATAAGTAACTAGCTCTTTGTGCTCACCTAACGCGTATAGAATCGAAATATCCGATTGCAGCGGCATATCAATCGCTAAGCGATTGAAGAATACCTGTGCGATATTTTTACGATCTTCTAGCTTACTACCCTCTTTTTCAACAAGTGAAGCCAAAGTAAGGACTTCTTGAACCGTCATTTCTTTTTGAGCAATTTGATCGAAATATTTCGACAAGACTGAATTTGATTTATCCACCATTTGGGTAACGACTTCTTCTAGGGTATTCCCTGTATAGTAGTCATACGTCGCTGGGAACAAGTATCCTTCTAGTCGGTAACGCACACCTTGCGCATCGCCGGCACTTGCTAAAAGCTCAGGATAGGTTTCTTTCATTTTTTCAAAGAACTCATCGCTTTCCATCAAAGCTAAGAAATCGTCTTTCGAGATATTCGTTGCTTCCGCTAGAGCATCACCGATTTGATCAACATCAAATCCTTCTGGAATCGTCACTTTTGCATCAGAGGTGACCGAGCCTTCGCCATTTTGCAACTGCTCACTTATCGCTTCCAGTGTCATATTTGGTGAAAAATGATATGTTCCTGCTTGAAAGCCCGTCAGATTATTAAATTTTGTGTAATAATTAAAAATCATTCCACTTTTAATAATGTTCTCATCCTCTAAGATTTCACCAATTGCTTTATTCGAAGAACCGCTTGGAATAACAATCGTCACCTTCTCAGTATCATCGGGATCTAATGGCTGCAAACTTGAAGTAACATATCGATAAGCTGAGAAACCTAATATTCCGCCGATTACTAAGAAAACAAGAACAACAATCAACACGATCTTATTAACTATTTTGTCTTCCTTGCTGCGCTGCAATCTGCGTTGGTTTTTCCCCGTTAAATCGTCATTATTTGGGTCTATTTTATTATTGTGACCAAAAGCTTTACTTTGGCTTCTAGAGCCTTTTTCTTTCTCTGTGCTTTCTTTATTCGACCGAGAAATGATTGATTGACGCTCTTCTTGCTGAGAATTCAATTCGCTTCCTATATCCCGTTCTTTGTTTTGGTTTGACTCTAAAGACTTTAAAACTTCGTCTTTAAACGATTTTTCTGGATGCTGTTGTTTAGACAAAACAACTCCTCCTTAAATTCTTCTTAATTAAATGATATCACTAGTGAAACTGTTTTAGAAATTAATTATGTTTTTTTCTTAAAACAAGGTGTAGGAACCAACGAAATTCTCTTCGTTTAATATTAATAGCAATAAATGAAGATATTAATATTGTACTTGTGATTAAAATTTGGAGAATAAAACCTTGAAATCCTCTAAGCTCTGATGTCAATAGAGCTGTTACAATTGCCAATATTAAGCCTATTACTGTTGTGCCATAATTTTTAACAGCTAATATTGCAAACTTTTTAAACGGTTCAGAAAAACCATGTTTGTATAAAACATATGGTTCAAACCAACATGAAATCGTTATGCTGGATATGATGGTTCCTAACAAAACCCCATCAACGCCTAGATGGAACACTGTGATGAAAAGTATAGAAAGTCCCAAATTCACTATAGATTCGAAAACCGGTTTATACTTCTGGTACCATGCCAATCCATAAGCATCAATAAAGCTAAGCGCACTTTTCCTCGAAATTGTTATAGAAAAATTTAAAACAATTAATATTACTGTAAAAAAACTAAACGTAAATTTACTGCCAAGCCAAAGAATAATAAATGGGTTAAACAACACAATCAAATAGAAACTACAAAAGTAGCCGATAGAATGAACAAAAAAAAGATGATTCTCAAACATACGCACTGAATCTGAACGGGAACCAGTTATTCCGACGTTTCCAATTGTAGCGGTCATTGAATTAATAATCTGATTGATTAAATTTGTAACGGAAGTAACTATTAACGTGTAGTTCACATACATTCCTACTTGAGATAAACCTATAAAAATTGAAATAAGGATGTTGTCAGTTCCGTTAACAACCATAGTTCCTATTTTATTGGTAAATTGACCAATTGTGTTTTTCTTTATTTCAGATTTTAAATTTTGCGGCAACTGTGTATCACTGGGTTTATCCTTAAGATAAGGAAACTTTTTATCCGCTATAAAAGAAATACTTAGATTAGCAGCTATCGTACTTAAAAGTTGAAAGATCAGATACGCAGTAAAGCTACTATATAGCATTATAGCAAAACAACTTGAGATTTGAAACATCATCCAATATAAAAAGTCATTTGAAGCTACTATATAGTTCTTTTGATCTGCTATAATTATACTTCTTTTATAAGTGAAGAAATATGACACTACTGTATTTGATAAAAACAATAAATAATACAAATACAGATGATCAATCTGAGCAGAACTATCTACGATAAAGGGTAAAAAAGGGATTAGAACGAGCCCTAGTCCTGCAATTATTAAGCCAATCAAAGTATATATTTTTTTATAAAATTTCATCAGAATTTTCACTAGTTCGACTTCATTTTCCGCTAAAGGTTTATAAAGCGAAAAAATCAAGGCAGGTCCTATCCCTAGCTCAGCAACAGATAGAACCATCAAAATATTACTTATTACACCATTGAATCCCAGTATTTCAACACCTAAGAATTTAATAAAAAGAGTTCTTGTAACAAAACTCATAATCATCTGAATTACAAAAATAACTCCAGTGATAAATGAGTTCTTAAATAAGTTTTTTGTTTGATTATTTTCCATTAGAATCCTTTCAACTAAATAAATTTTATTTTCTTTACTCAATATCTCGCTGATTGAACCATTGGATAGCAAACCAACAAAGTAAAATTTATTTTCTTTTAGTCTCTCGTTCTTTTAAATAATCCACCACAGGCTGAAACGTTTTTTCAAACGTATAGTTTGACTTACCATATTTGTATATGAAGTTTGTCAGTTCTTTCTTCGACATGTTTTTTCTCAAAGAATCATACCATTCAACGACTTTTTCAATATCTAGCGGTGTATCGTCATTGGGAATTTTGTAATAAAAAGATAAATTTTCTGAATCCAGCTCTGTTTTAACCCCTGATATAATAGGTAAACCTTTTGCTAAATATTCCTTTCCTTTTAAACTACTATTATAAAAAACACCCGATCTATGACGAGCCAAAGAGTCAATTCCAATATCTGCTGTCTGATAAAATCGATCTAAATCGGAAAATGCTATTCTACCATGAAACGTAACCTTGTCTTCTAATTGATATTTTTTAACCAATTGTTCATATTCTTTAAGCACAGGACCATCACCAACTAGTTGAAACTGAATCTGGCGTTGTGATTTACTTGATTGATAATAATTATTCAACCCTTCGATGACTCTATCATAACCATGGTAAAAGCATAGCGCAGCTACGCCTAAGAGTTGTATTGAATCACTCGAACATTTAATTAATGGCGGACGCTCCGGAAAGTCGTATGCATTTGAAATATTTAAGCATGGAATATCATAGATTTTTTTATCGTCGGAATAAGTAACGAACAAATCAACATACAATTTCAACTTAGGAACCCATAATTTTTCTTTGCTTTTTATAATCCATTTAAGCAAACCCTTGAATTCATTTATGTAAGGATATGTCGGAATTTCCATAATAATAAGAATCTGCGGATTCTGTAATTTTATTTTAGTTAATAAGTCAATAACACTTTTGTCTAAGACGGCGCCTTTTCTTATATAAACAAAGTCATATTCAATCCAATTAATATTATCAGACATAAAATATTGTTTAGAAAAAAATGGGATAACATTGCGAATTAGGTGAAATATATTTCTCTTGGGATTAATCGCCTTATATATAGTAAAATTGTTCTTTTCAAATTCTTCGATTTGTTTATAGATTTTTTTCTCTATACCACCAGCATGCGATAAATCTTGCGATAGATATACGCCTCTCATTGTTTCTCCTTTTTTAATTTATTTATTTCATGTTTTAAAAGTGACAATTGCTGTGTCAATGTTTTAATTTGACGTTGGGTATTTATCAAGGCAATACTGCTTGTTAAAGCAATAAATAACAAAAAAGCAGTTAATGTAAACAATGCTAATGAAGTCAGTGTGGTGATACCAAATGAGTGAGCAATTTTTGTTCCTAAACTGGGAAACAAAGCGCCAAAAATCATGATTACGCTTAAAAATAACCACTTATTCATTTGTCTGACTTCTGCATGATCTTTCCGAATTAAAAATATCGTTAACAATAAAAAACCAATTGCTAAAAAAATAGCAATTATTTGGAGCTGTATTGGCATATTACTTATCCTCCCTCTCAATCAAAGAAGCAATCAATATAGAGATCGAAACATTAAACATATAGGCAACTGAGTCCAACAAATGAATGCTTGATTTCCCACTAGTCCTCTCAAACATTCTAACGCCGACTTCTTTTACTCTAATGTTTTTCGCAATTAAATGCATATAACTCTCAGGTTCTGGATATTGACTTGGGTATCTACTAACAAATTGTTCTATAACTTTTCTGTTGCCCGCTCGATAACCGCTTGTAACATCCTTTATTCTTAGACCAGTCAGCATATAAATTAAATTGGATAAAATTTTTATTCCTGCCTGCCTGGCACCAGTGGATTTAAAACTAGATTTACTATCAGAAACAAATCTTGAACCAACAGTAAAATCAGCTACGTCATTTATGAGAGGCTCTATCAAATTAGGTAGACTTTGAATATCATGCTGTCCATCCCCATCAAACTGAACAGCGATGTCGTAATCATTTTCTAAAGCATAAATGTACCCGGTCTGAACTGCTCCACCAATACCAAGATTATTAACAAGTTCAACATGGTTGATATCATTTTTTCGAAGGATTTCTTCTTCATTGTCAGTTGAGCCGTCGTTTATTACAATGTAATCAAGGATATATTTATAATTTTTTCTATAATCATTTACTTTGCGGATAACATCTTCAATACCGTCCGCCTCATTATAGGCTGGAATGATTAACAATATTTTGGGATTCAATTTTATCTCATCCTTATTTTCATAGTTGATTGCTCTTTTGGTTATTAACATAATATTTCATCAATAACTTCGCAATAGTCTTTCCCCAGTAACGTTGGTACAATTCGTATTCCTCAGCTTCTCTTGTCTTTGAAACTGTATTAACCGTTGTTTCTGATTCTGAGTGGATACGATGATACATCAAACGTTCAGGAATGTATAATATTTCTCCATGGCGCTTCATTATGCGTTCCCAAGCATCCCAATCAACCGCCATTCTTAAAGATTCATTAAAAGAAAAATCTTTTAACCGATCTAAATCATATGATACAGCTGGGCAACATATAAAATTACCAAAAGCATATATTCTGCGCTGATATTTCTTGTATGGCAACAAACTCAGTAAATGCAATCCGAAGGTCTTTATTTTCAAATTAACATTCCGTTCTCTTATGTTGTCTTGCTCATCAATTTCTTCATAATCACAAAATACTATATTAAGATTATTGTTTTCTTCGAAAGAATTCAATATTTTTTCTCCATAGTTTGACAAGTAGAGATCGTCTTGATGAATAATTGTCGCATATCTTGTTTCTACCACAGACAAAGCATTGTTCCAATCCTTTCCAATACTGCCTCCCTCTTTTATAAATAAAGGGATCCCATATTGTCCAGAAATTTTCTTTATATATTCGTTTGGCGTGCTTGTGTACATTATTATCTTGGAATTATTATTTAAAACACTCGTCTGATTCTTACAAGATTCAATACATTTTATTAAAAATGGCGATTCCTTATATGCACAAATTACAAAGGTATGCATTCTCTTCCCCTTTCCTATTCTAGAGCTGCCGCTACAAACTCAATCTTTAAAATTATACTCGACTTCTAAATAAATCTCAATAATCAAATAAAATATATAACCTTTTCTTACTTTATCATACTTCATCTTTTTAAGATTGTATTTAATGAAATAATTTACTTAATCGAAGATTTATATTAAACTTTTTGCTAACGACACTTATTTCTAAAACAGTTTTTTCTGGGAGGATTTTTTAAATGCTTATAAGCCTGGGTCTTTTTTTTATTTTGTTTTTTTACTGTCGCTCTACCTTTTTGAAGCGGCTTTTTTTCGCTTTTTTTATTGCTAGCTTTCATTTCACCCTTAGTACTTTTATTTCATCCAATTTTACTCGAGTCGTACTTTTTTTAGAAAGGGTTTCAGAAAATGGTACGGTTGTAAGGACCATACTCTCATTAGTCCTTGCGATAATTTTCTATGCAATTTTTAGATTTGGTTCAAACTATTGGCTTGAGAAACCTATAAAGATTGATAAAAAATATGTTGCACTTTCACTACTACTGATATTGTTGACATTTTTAGGTTTTTTGGCCTCTAATAGCGCCTATTGGACTAAAAGCTACTTCGGAAACGTTGGAATAGATGAAATTTTTTATACACTTTCTCAACCGCTAACTGGAACTGATCAAGGACAGATTTACGCATATCTTTTAGGTCCTTTACTAAACTCTATAGTCATTACACAAATTATCATCATTCTACTCTATTTCATGATTATGATTCGTTCTTCGAAAACCACTAGAATAGTCAAATTTTCAAAAAAATCATGCTTTCTTTCTATTTTTTTTACAGTAATTTTATTGTTAGCAAATATAGTATTAGGCCTTAATAAACTTGGTTTTAATGAATTGAAAGCTTACTTTTTTGAAAAATCAACTATATATGAAGATTTTTATGTTGATCCAAATTCGATTTCTATAACTTTTCCTGAGGACAAGAGAAACTTGATTTATATTTTTGTTGAGTCCTTAGAGACAACTTATCTTTCGTCAGCTGTTGGAGGCGCCCAACAAGAAAATTTAATGCCTAATATCACAGAACTCTCATATTCAGATGGACTAAATTTCTCCAACCAAAAGCTGTTAGGGGGGGCAATTCAAGTTCCTGGTGTTGGATTTACGGTAGGAGGAATGGTTGGACAAAGCACAGGCGTGCCTTTACGTGTGACCGGCGGATATAGTGAAAACGACTATGGCAATACTGAACATTTCATGCCAGGAATTACCTCTATAGGTGACATATTACATGACAACGGATATAACCAAATTTTATTATTGGGGTCAGACGCCGATTTTGGCGGTAGGAAGAAATTTTATGAGCAACATGGAGACTACGAGATACGGGATTATAATTATGCTAATGACCATGGTTGGATACCAAAAGATAGAAAAGTATGGTGGGGATATGAGGATGAGAAACTCTTTGAATTTGCGAAAAACACACTTTTGGAACAAGCATCACTAGACCAGCCATTTAATTTGACTATGCTAACGGCAGATACTCATTTTCCAGATGGATACAAAAATGAAAATACACCTGAGATTTTTGATGAACAGCTTAGCAATGTTATTTATTATTCGGATCAGATGATTGGCGACTTTATTGCTTGGATAAAAGCACAGCCATTTTATGAAAATACAACTATTGTTATTGCTGGAGACCATTTAAATATGGACCAAGGTTACTTCGCTTCAATAGAAGAAACTTACCAGAGAACGGTTTTTAATTTATTCATCAACTCTCCTATTACTACATTAAATAACACTGAGCGTCAATTTAGCACACTCGATCTTTTCCCTACAACATTGGCCGCACTAGGCGTACAAATAGAAGGCGACCGAATAGGACTAGGTACTAATTTATATTCTGATACTAATACTTTAATGGAATTCTTGGGATACGAGACATTTACCTCTGAATTAAGTAAAAACTCAAGTTTTTATAATAAGTATATAATGAAAGGTTCGGATCTTACCATAAATACAAATAGTAATAATTAGTGAAAAATATATCGATCGCTGCTGCATGGAATACTTCATAAATCGCCCCGACAAAAGCATCCAAGTGATGTTTTTGTCTTTTTTTTCGCTTGCTCAAAGCAACATGTCAGAAAGATCACTTTCTTGTTAGCTATATGATTAAGTAGTTTTTGAAATAATATATTCTGATAGAAATCTAATATTTTTTTTAAACACGATTCAAAATCCAAAAATATTTTGCTGGTCTAATCTATAAACTCTTTTTTCAAATAACAACAATATTTCACATCCGCTCTTAAAATAAAAAATATATAGTAGCAACTGGAAGAGGGGAGATTTTTCTTGATTGTCCACAACCACTTTTTATGTATCAGCCAAATTACACTTTCTAAGGTGACCTGCATGACAGAATTGCAAGTCAATCATAATATCCTCTCGTTTATACTACTTTTGTACATAAAAAAGTTTTCTTAAAATACCTTTTTTACATCGATTCTTTAAGGAGCGATTATTACCTTAATATTTATTAAATCAACTATATTGTGAGTAGAGGTAAATTAAAAAAGAATGCTGCTTGATTTATCACCTTTTTTTATTTTAATCATAATATAATTATATGAATATTTTTTTGGTAAAAAAGCGAAATTTTATTTTAACAGACTTCTTATAATCCCATTATCTATAAAGTGAAAATTAAAAGCATTTCAAGTTTCCTGTTACAACATGACATCAAAAGATATTTATATCATGTAATGAGAATAAGGCTTTCTATTTCTCAACCGCCTAATCATTCTCCTCAAAAAATCAGCCTCTATAATTTTTATGGGACAGAAACGATGATGATTGATCGATTGCTTGACTTTTCTACGCCCTGGAAGGAGGCGTATCCCTTTTTTCATGAATTAGTTGAAGCCTTTCGAGACAAAGACCCTGACTTATTTTTCTCCTTATTGGCAGAACTTCCCGAAACGTTAGATGACAGCTTTCGGGAAAAGTTTCAAAACCTCCTTACCTATGAAGAAGGCATCACCAACGCAATGATCTATCCTTATTCCAATGGAAAAATAGAAGCGAAGAATACCCACATAAAGACAATGAAACGAGTATCCTACGGATTTAAATCATTCGAGAACATGAGAATTAGAATCTTTTTGATCAATCAATTAATCAATGTGAGATAACAAAAAATCTGACTCTATAATTTATGGGACTGATGAATCAGAATTGATTCTTCAGTCCCATTTTCATTTTAGGTATTAAAAAATATATCGTTCTCTAGTATGATTAAATCACCACAAAATAAACAACTGAGAGAACGATATGCTATATGAATGATTCTATCAAAAAAATGCTGAGAATAATAGAGAAAGATTTGATGATTACAGAGGTCTCTTACGAGACCCTTCAGAAGAAAAAGACGTTGGTCGTCGATGCGGTTCTCTCGCCTACTCCTCGTGCTTGTAGAAGTTGTGGTACTACTGTGGTAGATGGAAACGGGAAAGCAATTATAGTGAAAAATGGAAAAAAGGAAACGATTGTCCGTTTTGAACAATACAATCATATGCCTTTGGTTATGCGCCTAAAAAGCAACGCTATACCTGTAAAAACTGTCGCACCCATTGGACGGCTCAAAGTTATTTTGTCCAACCCAGACATTCAATCGCAAATCATGTTAGATATAAAATTGCTTCTTTACTAACTGAAAAAGTATCTTTATCTTTTATTGCGAAAAGCTGTCAGGTATCTTTGACCACCGTTATTCGTACGTTGAAAGAGTTTAAAAGCTATTTGCCAAAGCAATCTAAAATGATTCTCCCCAGTGTATTGATGGTTGATGAATTTCGTTCGCACGCTTCCATAGAAGATAAGATGAGCTTTATTTGCGCAGATGGCGAAACAGGAAAATTAATTGATGTTTTGCCTACGCGTAAATTACCCCGATTAACAAGCTATTTCTTAGGTTGTACCAATCCAGAAGAAGTAGAATTCTTGGTTACAGACATGAACGCTGCCTACTTCCAGCTCACCAAACGTGTTCTGCCAAATGCGAAAGTAGTGATTGATCGGTTTCATATTGTCAAACACATGAATCAAGCGTTCAATGAGTTGCGTATCCGTGAAATGAATGAACTTCGTAAAGCTGGGCAGAAAAGCCATGCAGAAAAACTGAAAAAGAACTGGCGCTTTTTGCTAAAAAATCGTGCAAACATCAACCATTATGAATACAAAACATGGAAAAGTTTCCGAGCACCAAAATACCCATTTCTTACTGAAGCAATGATGATTGATCGTTTGCTTGAGTTTTCTACGCCCCTGAAGGAGGCGTATCCCTTTTTTCATGAATTAGTTGAAGCCTTTCGAGACAAAGACCCTGACTTATTTTTCTCCATATTGGCAGAACTTCCCGAAACGTTAGATGACGGCTTTCGGGAGAAGCTTCAAAACCTTCTGACCCATGAAGAAGGCATCACCAACGCAATGATCTATCCTTATTCCAATGGAAAAATTGAAGCGAAGAATACCCACATAAAGACAATGAAACGAGTATCCTACGGATTTAAATCATTCGAGAACATGAGAATTAGAATCTTTTTGATCAATCAATTAATCAATGTAAGATAACAAAAAATCTGAGCCAGAATGTGGTTCATTCTGACCCAGATTTGATTTTACACAACTCATTTCATCTATTATTGAAAAAACAGAATTAGCAAATTTCTATACTGAAAATGAATTAGAAAAGAAAAAAAACTAATCTAAAGATAAGCAACCCTGTTCATAAGTTCTCCCATCATAAAAACCAATAAGTATCCAAAACCAAGCCTGTAGAAACAATAAAATTGAATACTAAAGTTAATATTATAGCAAACCTTAATAGCTTTTCACTCATCTCGACTTTTATGCTATCTTTTAATGAGATGAAAAAAGGAACAAGAAAAATAAGAAACGGAGTAAAGTATCTCCCTTGTGCACCTACCGAAATTATTGCATTCTCTCCTAATACTAGCGGTGTCCAAGCATAGTACATTCCAGCGATTATAGCCAAAATTTGAATTACAATGATTGCTAACGATGAAAATCCGAATATTTTCTTGATTTCAAAATCACTATTCAGAGCAGAAATAAAAGCCAATAAAGCTACATCTATAAAAATAATCCACAAAGGGATTTCTACCGAAAACAACCCAATATAACCAAACATACCCACGGTTAAAATGCTGTTTAAATGTCCATTTAGATTATTATTAAATAGAGTTCTCACCAAAACGAGCAGTAATTCTTTAATTCCCTGTATACCACCAAACATTTTAATACCTACTAATCCCCCAAGAACAAGCAAAAGGACGATCAGTATATATTTGTATTTGAAGATCAACTTTCTTATATGCTGATTAACTTTCTCCAAAGGAGAAAGTTTTCCTGCTAATATGAAATTGATTGGGAACAGAAGCAATAGAAATAAAAAGTTATTACTTTTCGTAATATATAGTGCTAGAGCAAATAGCAAAATTTGAAACAACTTTTTTAAATTGATTTGAGGATTTTCAATCATTAAGCTTAAAAAGGCAAAAAAGCCAAGAATCGCTACGAAGTTTGCAGCATCATAAGATAATGATCCTGCTTGTTGAACCATTATAGGGAGTAAAGATAAAAGCACCATCGACCATTTACCGTATCTAGTCTTTGTAATAATTAAATACATACTGGCTATATAAAATACAGCGTTAAATAAGCGTCCCAATGTTACCATTACGCCTATTGATGGATAAACAATGCTTCCTAGTATCATTCCTAAAACTTGCGGAATATGCATAATTCTTTTCAACTCAAAGCTTGGTTGAAATTTTTCCTCGGATAAATCAATTTTTTCCGTAAACAACTGTTTATATTCACTTTTGTTAATTTCAGTATCTGCACTAACACTATTCATCCAATCAAAACTCGTGTCAGTTCTTACAAATATTGAATTCCATGCCATTCTCGCATGGTTCATCTCATCGGGCACTCTATTAATAGGCATTAAAAATACCGAAATCCCTATAAATAGAGTTGCTAGTACGAGAAAAATCCCTTGCGGTTCTCGTAATTTGTTTTGAACCATTATTTTAACCCCTTAAGTATTTATTTATTTTTAATTTTATACATCACTCTCTGCACAAAGGTTCTTATTTTTATTTCTAGATTTGCTAATTTACTTTTCTTTTCGTTGATTACTAATAAGTTTTTTATGTGTCTTATAGCATGTTCATTTGTCTTTGCTTGATTTATTCTTTCTATTAAAACATGATAAACTGACTTGATTTGATATTTTTCTTTCGCTGTTTTAATGAACATTTCTGATTTACTTTTTACTTCTTCAAAATTGTCTATAAAATAATTAATAGCCTCTACAAGCGAATCAATATTACCTAATGGATATATTTTCCCATGTTGAAACATCTCATATGCAGATAAATGGCCTGGATTGTCCGAAATGATCACTGGAATACCATTGAGTAAAGCTTCTACATAAACTAATCCATATGTCTCTAAACTTGATGTAAATACACAAATATCCTTATCTGTAACTATATCCCATGGATTCTCTACATTCCCGGTAAAAGAAACTGATGCAATAGTATGCTCCTTTATATATCGTTCGCATTCTCTTTTATACTCTTCATCCCAACCGCCAACAAAAACTAGTTCGATATCTTTTCTATTTATTTCATGGAATGCTCGAATTAGCTCCAATTGATTTTTTCTTTTGGTTATTCTTCCAACTGAAACGATTCTTTTTTTCTTTCCTATTTGAATATTTGAACTTTTTAGTTCTGTATACGGCGCAAAAGGAAGTATTTCTCTACTATTAAATAATTTATTCAGATGATTGTTTAAATCACCTGTGACCGAAAATATATCCGTGGAAAATTGATCAATAAAATCTAGTTTATTCTTATAGTAAGCAAACTCTTTTTCTGGATATTCATGAATTAACCAGATATGAGGAATAGATTCTAGACAAGAAGCAAGAGCACCTTGAAACATATTTACCGTATTTGTAATCACCACATCCACTTGTTTTTCTTTTATAATCTCGGTTAATGTCTTAATTGTGTCTCTATATGAAACAACTCTTTCTTCTTCTGAACCAAATATATGTGCGGGAGCATCTTCCCACCACCAACGTTGGTTATTGATCAAATAGCATTCAATGCCATTGGACTCACAATATCTAGAATAATCATTTTCTGTTGCAACTCCATATATCGGTGCTGCATTAACTACATGATATCCTTCTGCAGCTAAAAACTTCATTAAGTTGACGATAGATATTTCTGCTCCATTATCGAGCGTACCCGTTGGTGACACGAAAAGTATTGTTTTCATCTTGTCTCCTTCATTTAAAACATACCTATACTAAAGAATATTTTATTTAATCGTTTATTTTATTTTTTGCCTCTTCAGATAAAAAATCTGTCAATTCATCGTTATGTTGAATTGTCGTACAATTGTTAACAACATAATTATACGCGTTACGTCCAATTTTTTTGCGCAACTCTCCATTCGTTACAAGCAGCTCTAGTTTTTCAAACCAATCTTCAGATGAATCAACTAAAATGCCAGTTTCACCTTCAATTATCATGTCCTTGAATGATCCAATGTTACTGGCAATTGTTGGAATTTTTAATAACCCAGCTTCTAACCACTTAATTTCAGATTTTGCCCTGTTAAATATAGTGTCGACAAGCGGCGCAAGATTTATATCTACATTTTTAACAAGTTGCGGCAGCAATCTCCAGTCAACAAATGGATGGATCACAATTTGTTCACTATATTCTTTTAACTCATTCGGAATATCGATATGACCCGCTAAATGTAATTTCACGTTATTAAAGGAAGCTAAAATTTTCAATATTGCCGGCATAATTAATTCAAAATTTTCGTTATGAGTAATTGATCCAGAAAAATACCCAATATGAACACATGATGCATCACTAAGTTTTTCTGCATTATTGCTTAGCTTTATTAATTCCTCACTGCCTAAGTTACGGTTTAACAACACTTTAGTATTATACTTTTTTAGCTCTTTTTTCAAATCTTCTGTGGAAGCTATTGCAATATCACATAGAACCAGCATTTTTCCATAGTTAGTCACGCCAGCATCATAATTTTGCTTCTCTATTTTAGATAATCCTTTAACATACGAAAGCTGGTCAGTGTATTTCGTATCAATCACTAAATCATCAATATCATATAAAACTGGCTTATTAAATTCTTTGGCCACTTGAATCAAATTGACCAGCATCTCATTATATGGCGCTCTATAAATTATAATATGGCTCGCTCTTTCTGCATCGCTAATTTTCAGCTCAGAAAGTCCCACAGACTTCACTCTAAAATTCAAATTTTTTAATTGTTCAATTTTATTTTCAACACGATATTTTGTCAGTTGTGGAATAACATTTTCAACACCATCAATAATCAATACATACTTTTGTGAATCTTTCTCCTTTATATCCTCTATGATCTCTTTGATGATTTTAACAGGATAATCTGTCTTTTCTTCTATATATTTTACCAAACTAGGGATTTCTGTTTGCCTATTCAAGCCTTGCCAAATAAATTTCTCATTTGTATAGTTTGATAATGCAGTATATTTGATTACTGGTATACCCTCTTTAAGCATCTCAAGAGGATGGATATACATTGCACTATCCTCGTTTTTTTCTGTTAGCGCACCATGCTTAAATCCTAAATCTGAAAAATGCTTTGTGAATACCGTTTCGTGCATACCAATTGCTTTATCTCTTGAATTTGTATCATTCATTTTTTCCCAATAAGAATAAAACCCTGAATAAGAAAGCAATGTCTTTTCTATTACTAAGAAGTAAGACTGTAAGTGTTTAGGAATATAGCCGTATTTGTTTAAATTAGTAAAATCGTTATATTCTTCTCCATAAGTCAAACCCCAAAAATCCAGTTTTTTATCTGCCATTTTTTTAAAAATAGATGATAATTCACCAACAGGTCCAATGTTGGTATCATTTACTAACAGTAACTCATCATATTCCAAAAGCTTCTCTTTACCCAAAAACAAAATTCCATGTCTAAATGCTGCCGTATCGTATCCTTTATTTTCTCTGGTTTCTACACGGCCTAATTGTTCCAACTGCTCAATATCCGAGCTTGGTAAATCACCATTTACTATAATTAAGAGATCTGTACATAGAGCTTTAAATGCTTTCAAGAAAAGAAGTTTATATTCTTGTAATTTCTCTTTGTCTTCATAAATAACAAAAATCAAAATTCTTGATGGAGCAACATAGTTATTATTCTTTCTCTCTACACTCCTTTTAACCCTCATCAGGAGTGTAGAGGGTTTTACAACTTTTGTTGAGTATTTTCTTGTGTTCTCTTTTAATTTACTCCACACTTTTAAAGCAAGAGCTGGATTTTTAATAAAGCGATATCCATAATGTATCGGCTTGATGAAAAGATTCCCTAATTTATATGAATTTGAATTTCGAATTTCATTTTTCTCATTTTCCAAAGTTGCAATAATTTGTTTCATTGTAAATTGTTCTTTTTCATATTTTTCAATTTCATAAGAGAAATGTTCACCCAACTCTTTTCTTTCAACAAGCAGATTTTGCTTATCCAATTCTAAAAGTTTTTTTTCATCGTTTTTCACGATAATTTCGTGATCTTGATTCTTTACATGTTCTGTTAACTCAGTCAAATGTTTTGTGAGATTGCTTAATCTATTTTCCAATATCATAGTATTGTGTGAAACTGCATTAAGAATTTCATTGGGATAGTCTTCAATATGTTTTCTTAATATATAAAAATAAACTTCATAATAAAATTTATCAGAAGAATGCTCTCCGGTCCTAGAAATCGAATTTGCTAGTACTCGATAATTCAGCTTAGCTTCTTCACATTTTTTTGGTTTTGCTTTATTAACTAAAATTAAATTCATGATAAAATCATAATCAACTAATTTTTTTCGGTTTAAATTCAAGTCATAACGAACATCTTTAATGATGGATGCTCGTATTAGTGAACAATTATCAATAAAATTATTTGTTAGATAGGCTTGAAGCTCGAACGGTCTGGCTTTCATGAAAAGTTCTTTTGATGAAGCATTGATTAAGTCGGTATATACTATATCGACCTCTTCGCTTTCAGCCAAAGAAACTAATTTTTCAATAAACTCAGGATCGAGATAGTTATCACTGTCAATAAAAAGAACATATTTGCCCTTTATCCAATCTAACCCACGGTTTCTTGTTACGCAAACACCACTGTTCTCTTGATAAATATACTCATATTTTGTGTTAGAAAGTTCAAGAGTTTTAAGAATTATTTCTTCTGATTTATCAGTTGAACCATCATTTATAACAAGCAGTTCAATCTCAGGATATGTTTGAGAAAGTACACTTTTTAAACATTGTTCAATATATTTTTCGTGATTGTAACATGTCACAATAACAGATACTAACCCCATAAAGTTTTGCCCACCTCATTACCAGACTATATTTCGATTTCTTCCCAAGATCCATTTCGTCTAACTAATCCGCTAGAAGAAATTCTCTCGCTTTTAGACATTTCTTTTTTTGGAGAAATAATTATAATAGGTGAATTCTCCTTATCAGAGAACGCGAATGGTTGGTCTGATTCATTTCTGACTGAAACACCTAACCGAAGTTTGCAACCATTCATTTCGTTCAAATTACATGTATAACGCAAAGTTTTTTTCCCTAAGCCTGTGGTCATATGATCTAATGAATTGTCATTATATACCCAAATATTTCGATCAATATCCGTTAAAGAAAAAGCTATATATGTTTTCATTTCCTCTAAAACTTCATACGAAACTTCAAACGCTATTCTTTTTTGATCTTTCTCTATTAGTTCATCTGATAGCAACCGTACTTTGAAGTCTTTAATGTAATCGTTCTCTTCTTCTTTCTTTACATCGATATCGTCTGTTTTTTCAATAACGGTGGAGGTCCCCGTCTGTGTAACATTGTCTAAAGAATATTGATTTGCTACATCATCTGGGGTCCCGATGATTTTTACTTCCCCTTTATCGATCATCAGTGCTTTATTACAGTATTTACGAACAGATTCCATTGAGTGAGTCACGAGGATAATGGTCTTGTTCTCATCTTTGGCCTTCATGAAATAGTCATTGCATTTTCTTTGGAACGCTTCATCCCCGACAGCCAATACTTCATCTAAGACTAAAATATCGCTTTTCGCTTGAATCGCTACAGAAAACGCAAGTCGAACCTGCATGCCGCTTGAATAATTCTTTAATTTTTGATTCATAAATTCAGTTAATTCCGCAAACTCAACGATATCGGAATACATTCCATCCACTTCTTTTTCGGAAAAACCAAGCATAGCGCCATTCAAATAGACATTCTCTCTCCCAGTTAATTCTGGATTGAATCCAACACCTAACTCGATGAAGGAAACCAATTTTCCGTTCACTTCTACAGACCCTTTTTCAGGTGTATAAATTTGGGAGATAATCTTTAATAAGGTTGATTTTCCACTCCCATTTCTTCCGACAATTCCAAAGAAATCTCCTTTATTCACTTCAAACGAAATATCTCTTAGGACTTTTTGCTCATTATATCCTTTGATTCCTTTAAAATAATTAACGATGGTTCTTTTTAAACTCGTTGTACTTTCTGTAGGAAGACGAAACGATTTTCCTATATGATCAACTTTCACTGCTATTTCATTATTCATATTAAATAATCTCCGCAAATTTTTTCGAATTTTTATTAAAAATCATGTAGCCAGCAACTAATACGATCCATGGCAAAACATATGGAATTGCGACGATCCAATTCGTATTTATTAATTGCCATACCGTAATATTGCTTGTACTTGTTAAGATATGCCGCATATCTTGAATAATTTGAGCCATTGGATTCATCATCAAAAGTTTGGCAATGTTCACGTCCATATTCATTACAAGTGTCAATGGGTAAATTAACGGTGTAAGGTAAAAACCCGCTTGAAGGACAACCTCCCAGATCGGTCCAATGTCCCGAAACCTAACATAGATTGTTGCCAAAATAAAAGACACGCCCAATGAAAAGGCATAGAGTTCAATCAGAAGCAGCGGTGCTAAAAAAGCATAGATTGAAATATCCGCTCCATTGATCATCGCAAATAAAAGAACGATCACAAGGCTGATTACTAGATTGATTAAGGCGTTGATCGATACAGCAATAACAATGATATGTGTAGGAAAGCTTAGTTTTCTAAGCAGATCGCCTCGTGTGACGATTGATGACATACCTAAATTTGTCGTTTCGCTAAAAAAGCTCCATAGAACGGTTCCCAAAAGTAACGCCACTTCAAAGTGAGGAACATCTTGTCCAAATTTAAGAAAACGTACAAAGACCACATACATGACAGTAAACAGCATCAAGGGCTTTAAAACAGACCAAACATAGCCCATAATACTTCCTTGATATCTTAGTTTAAAATCGGTTTTTACTAATTCTTTCAATAAAATTCTATTTTTACGCTCGAACATCATTTTCTCCTTTAAGGTTCCACTAATCTTTTTTACGGTAAAACTTTTTAAAGCTATCCTTAAAAAGTATACTCGACATTCCCCTCTTTCTCAACCTTTACCAGATCATTTCAAAAATTGAGAAAAAAAATTAATGTTTCATTGACAGATTAAACGAAAAAAAGAAAGCCGCATTCAACGAACGAAATTTGGCCTCCTTTTTCTCAAAGTTTTTAGTCTCTTTCAAACAAATCTCTTGTGTATACTTTGTCTTCTACGTCATGCAGTACATCTTCCATACGATTTGCTACAATAACATCAGAGATCTTTTTAAACGTCTCAAAGTCATCAATAACTTCAGAGTTATAGAAGGATTTCTCTTTTAAAGAAGGCTCGTATACTACTACGTTGATTCCATGGGCTTTGATCCGCTTCATAATTCCTTGAATGGAAGAATAGCGGAAATTATCAGAATGAGCTTTCATAGTCAATCGATAGATGCCCACAACTTTCGGTTGTCGATCAAGGATCTGCTCCGCGATGAAATCTTTGCGGGTCGTATTTGCTTCGACGATCGCTTGAATGATATTATTCGGAACCTTATCATAGTTAGCTAGGAGCTGCTTGGTATCTTTGGGCAGACAGTAGCCACCGTATCCAAAAGACGGATTGTTGTAGTGGGAGCCGATTCTAGGATCCAGCCCGACGCCTTCAATGATTTGTCGTGAATCAAGTCCCCTCACTTCCGCATAGGTATCTAATTCGTTGAAATATGCCACGCGCAGCGCCAGATACGTGTTAGAAAACAGTTTTATTGCTTCAGCTTCAGTCGGATTTGTTAAAAGCACGGGAATTTCATTTTCCCATGCATTTCGCTTGAACATCTCGGCGATCTCTTTCGCTCGCTCACTGCATTCTCCAACAACAATTCTCGAAGGATGCAAATTGTCGTATAAAGCTTTTCCCTCACGCAAAAATTCAGGTGAAAATAAAATGTTCTCTGTGTTAAAACGTGCTTTAAGATCTAATGTATACCCTACAGGAACTGTTGATTTAATAATAAACACAGCATCTGGACGCAACTCCAGCGCTTTTTCAATCACCGATTCTACAGTCGACGTATCAAAATAGTTTTTATGCTCATCGTAATCTGTAGGCGTCGCAATAATTAATACATCCCCAAAGTCAACAGCTTCATCAAAAGCTTTGGTGAAATGAACGGACAAGTCTGTCCGCTCCAAAAATTGGTGAATTTCTTTGTCTTCAAGAGGTGAGATTTTCTTTTGCAATTGATCGATTTTTTCATCCACAATATCATAAGCAAGTACTTCTTCTTTTTGCGCCAATAACAAAGCGTTTGCTAATCCTACATAACCTAAACCAAAAACGGAAACTTTCATCATGATCCCTCTTTTTCTAGTTTTCTTCTTTCTCTAAAGATGCAGTCATATCAGCCAATGCTTCTTCCCAAGTAGGAATAACAAAACCGGTATTCTTTGCTTTTGTAAGATCCAACACCGAGTATTGTGGTCGTTTTGCTTTTTGCGGATATTCTGCTGAAGTGACAGGTGCAACCTCAACATCCGTTTCTTTCAGAATTTCTTTGGCAAATTCGTACCATGAACAGCTATTGTCATTTGATAGATGGTAGATCCCATAGTCTGCATTGTTTTCGATAATATAAACCATAAATTCAGCTAATGTTCGGGTCCATGTTGGACGGCCATATTGATCATCAACGACGGTTAAGCGCGGGTGCGTTTGCGCTAAACGTTTCATTGTATATACAAAATTATGTCCATATTTACCAAAAACCCATGAAGTTCGGATAATGAAGTATTCATCTAAAAGATCTTTCACTGCTTGTTCACCCAACAATTTTGTACGACCGTATTCATTTTGAGGATTCGGCTTATCTGTTTCTTTGTAGACCCCCTCTTTTTTCGTTCCATCGAACACATAATCAGTACTGATGTAAACAAACTTTGCTCCTACCGCTTTCGCCGCTTTCGCCACGTTTTCCGTCCCGTTGACATTGATTTTCTCATCAAGTTCCTTGCCTTCATCTTCCGCCTTATCTACTGCTGTGTATGCAGCACAATGATAAATAACGGTCGGTTTTAATTCTTGAATAAACGCAAGAGTTGCTTGTTCGTCCGTAATATCCATTTCCTGGGCATCCGTTGAGACATATTTTAATCCTTTTTCATCTAATAGATGTCGCAGCTCCGTGCCCAGCTGCCCATTTCCGCCTGTCAGTAAAATCATATTTCTCATCCCTTCAAAAAAAGCAGGTTTCCCTGCTTTTATTTATTGTCCATTCGCAGCATAATTTTTCTCTACCGCTTCTTTTTCTGTCTTCCACCATTCTTCGTTGTTGCGATACCACTCAATCGTATCGGCTAAGCCATCTCGGAAATTGGTGAATTCCGGTTGCCAGCCCAATTCTTCTTTCAATTTTGTCGAATCAATTGCATAGCGTAAATCATGACCTGGTCGATCATTTACGTGCTCATACGCGTCTTTGGGCTGATCCATTAGTTCTAAAATCAGTTCAATTACTGCTTTATTATCCTCTTCACCATCGGCACCGATGAGATACGTTTCACCCATTTGTCCCTTTGTTAAAATCGTCCACACAGCTGATGAATGATCATTTGTATGAATCCAGTCACGGACATTTTTCCCGTCACCGTACAATTTCGGCTTGATGCCGCTCAAAATATTGGTAATTTGTCGAGGAATAAATTTCTCAATGTGTTGATAAGGTCCATAATTATTAGAACAATTGGAGATCGTCGCTTGGAGACCGAATGAGCGTACCCAAGCTTTTACCAAAAGATCGGAACCAGCTTTTGTTGAAGAGTAAGGACTTGATGGGTTATACGGCGTTTTGTCCGTGAATTTTTCTCCCGCTCCTTCGCCATGTCCCGGAAGATCTTCTCTCAAAGGAAGATCGCCATATACTTCATCGGTTGAAACATGATGGTATCTTACATTATACTTTCGGCATGCTTCTATCAGCGTATACGTTCCAATAATGTTGGTTTGAACAAACGGAAAAGGATCTTTCAACGAGTTGTCATTATGAGATTCTGCAGCATAATGAACGACAGCGTCTGTATCCTGAACCAATCTATCTACCAGCTCCTGATCAGCAATGTCGCCGACAACTAATTCGAAGCGATTCTTTGGAAGACCATTAAGATTGTTCTTATTTCCCGCATAGGTCAGCTTATCTAAAACTGTTACAAAAACATCAGGATGATTATTGATCACATAATGAACAAAGTTAGAGCCGATAAATCCTGCTCCACCGGTTACAATAATTTTTTTCATCACTTTCACTCCTTATACTTCACCATAGACAAATGTATTTTCTATTTCAAATTCTTTCAGTGTTGGATGTTTTTTATCTTTTTCTGATAGAATCGCTTTTTTCACATCTATAGGCCAAGTAATTGCCAAATCGGGATCATCAAATGCAATGCCGCCATCAGCTTCAGCATTATAATAGTTGTCACACTTATACAAGAAGTTCACATTTGGGGTCAGTGTCATAAACCCGTGAGCAAATCCGCGAGGTACTAATAACTGACGATGGTTGTGTTCGGTTAACAAGTACCCTTCCCACTCTCCATAGGTCGGGCTGCCTTTACGAATATCTACGATAACATCAAGTACCGCACCAGTCACCACACGAATCAATTTTGTCTGTGCTGCTTCACCTTTTTGAAAATGCAGGCCTCTTAACACACCTGCTTCAGCAGATAATGAGTGGTTATCTTGAACAAAATCAAAGTCAATTCCTTGTGCTGAAAATTTTTCTTTTGAATAGCTTTCAGTAAAAAAACCTCGATGATCGCCGTAAACGTCCATCTCTATTAATTTTACATCTGTCAATTTTGTTTCTATAACTTTCATCAAAGCGTCTCCTCTTTATTCAGCAGCTAGTCGTAATAAATATTGACCATACTGATTTTTTTTCAATGGCTCAGCTAAAGCAACCAACTGCTCTCTTGTGATATAGCCCATTCGGAATGATATTTCTTCCAAACACGCAACTTTCAAGTTTTGCCGTTTTTCAATCGTTTCAATAAAAGTAGATGCCTCAAGCAATGTTTCATGTGTTCCTGTATCAAGCCAAGCGAAACCTCTTCCCATGACTTCAACAGAAAGTTTATTTTTTTCTAGATAAACTTTATTGATATCGGTAATTTCTAATTCTCCACGCGCAGACGGTTTGATATTCTTGGCTATTTCGACTACTTCGTTATCATAGAAATACAGACCTGTTACAGCATAATTTGATTTCGGCTTCTCAGGTTTTTCTTCAATAGACAAGGCGTGCATATCGTCATCAAACTCCACTACACCAAATCGTTCAGGATCATTTACATGATAGCCAAAAACAGTTGCACCTGATTCTTTTGCAGCAGCTCGTTGAAGCATTTTCGATAGACCGCCGCCATAATAAATATTGTCTCCTAAGACTAAACAAACACTATCAGTGCCGATAAACTTTTCCCCAATAATGAATGCTTGAGCGAGGCCGTCAGGACTTGGCTGTACTGCATAGTCAATTTGCAGTCCTAAGTCTTTGCCATCGCCGAATAACTCTTGAAAGCGAGGAGTATCTTGAGGAGTGGAAATAATTAAAATTTCTTTGATCCCCGCCAACATCAATGTAGACATTGGGTAAAAAATCATTGGTTTGTCATAAATAGGCATCAATTGTTTAGAAGTTGCTTTTGTTAATGGATAAAGGCGTGTTCCTGAACCGCCTGCTAAAATAATCCCTTTCATTCATTACGCTCCTTAAATAATTTACTTGTATTTCTCACCACAGCATTATCTCATTTCTAGAAAGCTTTGTCATTCAATTCAAAGTTTTGAAATGAAAATGTAACTTTTATTTATCAAATACTTTTCTCATGAACAGGCTTCTTATTAAACCCCAGCGCCACACGAATTGCTGGCCAAATGAAGCGGATGTTTTGATTTCACTGGCATTTTTTTCATGTCTTCGATACAACGTTAACTGCTTATCAATAAGTTCGATACGGTTGCCTGCCATTGCACCGATCCACATATCATGCATTGGAATTGCTTGCGGAAACGGAAGAATAGCTGGCTTCAACTCTCTTCGAAAAGCCATGCCTGCTCCGATGTATTTATTTTTAAGCACATTTCGTAAAAATCCGACTTTTACATTCCGATAGGCAAAATAGGAGGGTTCAATCACTTCAAGCTGCTCATCGACAATTCTCAAATCAGAAATGACTACCTGTGTCTCTTTTTTTTCATCAAATTTTGCTTTTGTATCAGCAACTTTATCGGGAAGCCACACATCGTCTTGGTCGGCCAAAAAAATCAGATCGCCTGAAGCCTGCTTAATTGCGTGTTCAAAATTCTTGATAATGCCTTTTTGCGGTCCTTCCAAAAGTTTGATTCGGGGATCTGCGCGATAAGAATCGAGGATATTTCTTGTCTTGTCAGTAGAGAAGTCATCCGAAATAATCAGCTCATCATCAGGTGCAAGTTGAATTAGAATGCTGTCCAGCTGTTCTTGAAGATACTTTTCTCCGTTATAAGTGGCTACACATACTGATATCATAAATGATCCTTCCTAAATGACAAGTATTCTTTCCATGTTCTTCGACTGAATCGGCACATTTTGGGTGAAAGTGCTTGTTTTATTGTTCGAAAAAAAAGCTGTTTTTCATGTTCCTTTTTCTTTTCTTTATCGAAATCCCTATAGAATTTCGATTCACTGGTAAGAATCTGCTCATATCTTTCCCTAGTCATCGTTTTATAATGCATGACTGAAAGATCATGATTCAACTTTTGGTTTGCGATCAAAAACCGAAAGCCTTCTTGATGTAAGCGAAGAAAAAGCCAATGATCTAAAAAATCCAGCGGAAAAGCATCATTGAATCCGCCGATTTTTTTTATAGCCGCGAGAGTGACTGCGGTGCCGGAATTGATTGCCATAATCCGCTGTTTTTGCTCACCGATAGCAGGATATGCCAGATTTCGATTGATGTAACGATCAGCTAAGACCGGTGATACCTGTGTTGTGCCACTGTAAATCAGCGGCACAACAGCACCTATTTCAGTTCCGATCGTCTCAGTCATAAGAAAGTTTAGGTAGGCTTTTGTCAGCTCCGTATCTTGATCCAAGAGAAGCAGCAAATCAAAATCGCCGCTAGACGCAGACTTAAACCCTTTATTGTATGCTTTGGAGAGGCCGGGATTGGCTGGATCATGGAAATAGGTCACTAATGGATGCTGAAAAAAAGGCTCATCATGACTTTGTGGACTGTTATCATAAACCAGCAATTGGATTTGCTGGTTCTTCACCGCTTTTTCCAAAAGCGGTGAAGCCGACGCTTCTTGCCAGCTTCTTTCATACATTACGATCGTCACAAATAAACGGTTCATCAAAACAGCCTCCAACCCCATTTATTAAAAAATTTCATCATCGAATGCATAAACACCAAAAAGAGTTTTGCACTTCTATGAGCTCCTTTACCGTATAAGTGCACGACTTTTTCAAAGGGCGTATACAAAATGCGGTACCCCGCTTTTTCATATCTCAAACACAAATCATTGTCTTCAAAATACATAAAGAACTGTTCGTCAAAGCCGCCGATTTCTTTAAAGCGAGCGATTTCTACCAACATAAAACAACCAGAGCCCATTCGGATATAACTGGTTTGATCTTGTGGAAGGTCACGGCACTCATAAGCAGACAGTCTTTTTTTAAATACTTTTTTTACCCAATGAAACGGAATAAATCGCAAGAAATAATCGAATACAGCTAATCGTTTTCTTACTAAATACTGAATAGAGCCATCTTCGTTCAAAACCTGAGGAACTACGACAGCTGCTTCATTCTCTTGAATTCTTTTTAATAATCCTTCAATTGATTCTTTCGTGACAAGAATATCAGGATTGCAAATAAATCCGTATTCTTGCGTTGCATTCATTAATAATTGATTGTGTCCATGACCAAATCCAAGATTTTCATTGGCTGAGATGACAGTGACAAATGGATAATCTTGCATTTTAGCAATGTATTCTGCTTTCGAATTATTATCAAATATTTTCACTTCAAAGCGTGGATCCTCTCCTATCTCTTTCTCCAGATGATCCAATGTTTTGAATATATCACGACTATTATGTGTCACAATACTGATGATTATTTTATTCGTTTTTCTATTATCCATAGTGTATTGTCCTTAATGTTATAAAATGAGAGATACTAGTCAATTTGTTATTATATCACATCCCCGCGCGTAAAAAAAGCACACTCGAGCAAGCAAAGCGATTTCTTCTATTCAGTCCCAGCCGCCCGTTGGATTGCTGCTTGCTTCTTTTCTGAAGTAATCCCTCATCATCAAGAGCAGATAAAAACACCAGCCCCGCTAGAGACTTTCTAGCAAGGGATGGTGTGATGAGTGAATCGTTTACGCTTTCGCACAAAATCTTTTTAAATTAAGGATAAATCCGATTCAACAACCGTGGAAACGGAATGGATTCTCTTACGTGCTCGATTCCTGATAACCAGGTAACGGTCCGTTCTAATCCAAGACCAAAGCCGGTGTGAGGAACTGAGCCGTACTTGCGTAGGTCTAAATACCATGAGTATTCGTTTTCGTCCAAGCCGTGGGCGCGGATTTGCTCTAGCAGGTATTCATGATCAATGGCACGTTCAGAACCTCCAATGATCTCGCCATAGCCTTCTGGTGCGATCATATCGGCACAGATCACGACATCTTCTCTCGTTGGATGTGGCTTCATATAGAAAGGTTTGATGGCTTTTGGATAGTTTAAGATAAAGACGGGCTGATCGAATGAATTGGCAATAAAGGTCTCATGTGGTGAGCCAAAGTCATCGCCCCATTGAATATCATCGAAGCCGTTCTTTTGTAATAATGCCACTGCATCATCGTAAGAGATTCGTGGGAATGGTAATTTGGTGTATTTTTTCAAGACTTCACGGTCACGACCTAAGACATCTAGTGCATAGTCACAGTTATCGAGCACATTTTGCACTAAGAATGCCACGTACTGCTCTTGGACTTCCAAGCTTTCTTCCTGGTGCATAAAGGCCATTTCTGGTTCAATCATCCAAAATTCAATCAAGTGACGACGTGTCTTTGATTTTTCGGCACGGAAAGTTGGACCAAAAGAAAAGACTTTGCCAAACGCCATAGCGGCAGCTTCCATGTACAATTGACCAGACTGAGACAAATATGCTTTTTGATCGAAATAGTTGGTTTCGAATAAATCAGTCGTTCCTTCTGGTGCTGATCCGGTTAGGATTGGTGGATCGATTTTGATGAAGCCATTTTTGTTGAAGAATTCATACGTTGCCCGGATGATTTCGTTTCGGATTTGCATGATGGCGTGTTGTTTTGAGGAACGCAACCATAAATGACGATGGTCCATCAAGAAATCTGTTCCGTGTTCTTTTGGTGTGATTGGGTAATCATGGCTTTCCCCAACAACTTCTAAACCAGAAATACCAATTTCATAGCCAAATTTTGAGCGGCTGTCTTCTCTGATTTCCCCAGTGACCAGTACGGCAGTTTCCTGATTTAAATTTTTTGCTAATTGGAAAACTTCCTCACCTACTTCACTTTTTACAACGATCCCTTGAAAATACGCTGTTCCGTCGCGAAGTTGTAAGAAGGCGATCTTGCCGCTGGAACGTTTGTTAGCAACCCATGCTCCGATTTGAACGGTTTCGCCAACGTGTTTTTTTGCATCTAAAATTTGAATAGATTCCACTTGATTCTCTCCTATCTAATTAATAAAGGCACCATAGAGCATTTTAAGCTTTTTGGCGTTTCTTTTCAACAAAATCATGGATTCGTTTGGTAGCTTCCGCTAACGTGTCCCAATCAGTTGCATAGCTGATGCGTAAATAATCTGGTGTACCAAAACCAGCACCAGTCACTACTGCTACGTGGGCTTCCATCAGCAAGGCCTCCACGAAGGCATCAATGGTTTGATAGCCGCACATCGTCATGGCTTCTTTGACATTTGGAAACAAGTAAAACGCGCCTTGGGGTTTCGTCACCTGAAAACCAGGAATAGCGGCAATTAGCGGATATAGTTTGTTCAAGCGCTCTTCGAAGGCCTGACGCATCACTTCGATCGATTCTTGATTCCCAGTCAGTGCCTCAACTGCTGCGTATTGGCTAGCAGCCGGCGGGTTGCTAGTAGCTTGGGAAGCGATATCGATCATCGCTTTGATGATTTTTGCATCGCCGACAGCAAATCCGATCCGCCACCCAGTCATAGAATAGGTTTTAGAAACGCCATTGATCACGATGGTTTGTTTGCGTATCTCTTCTGATAAGCTTGCGATCGATGTAAAGGTATTGCCGTTATAAACCAAACGACCATAGATATCATCGGCAATGATCCAAATATTATTTTCCACTGCCCAGTTGCCGATTGCCGTTAACTCTTCTTTTGAGTAAATCGCCCCTGTAGGGTTGGCAGGCGAGTTTAAAATGATGGCTTTCGTTTTCTCTGTACGAGCAGCTTCTAATTGAGCCACAGAAACTTTAAAATCGGCTTCTTGCTTGGCTTCAACAAACACAGGTGTCCCTTGCGCTAAACGGACTTGTTCCGCATAGCTGACCCAATAAGGCACTGGAATGAGTACTTCATCCTCTTCATCAAGGAGCGCTTGAAACAGCGTATAAAGGGCAAATTTTGCGCCATCTGTCACGATCACTTGGTTTGAATCATAGTCAGCACCATAAAACTCTTTCATATAAGCAAGAATCGCCTGTTTTAATTCAGGAATCCCCGCAGTTGCTGTGTAAAAACTGGCCTTGCCGCTCTCAATCGCTGCGATCGCTGCTTGGCGAATGTTTTTCGGGGTAATAAAGTCGGGTTCACCGACAGTTAGACTTAATACGTCTACACCTTGGTCCGCTAACGCTTTTGCCTTAGCAGATGCCGCTAACGTTGCGGAGGGTTCCAATTTTTCTGCTCTTTTTGAAAGTACCATGTTTATCATCCTTTCTACGATCCAAAATTCATTCTATCATAAGCGTCTTCCTATAGTTCAGTGATCGCTTTGATTTCTTCGCCATCTTTGAAACCAATCAAATAATAGTTCAAACGACCATCGCCATCTTTCGTCATGACTTCCCAAGTTGGCTCGCCTTCAAAAATACCCAATGCGGCCTTTTGGATTTCCTGACCTTGATGATTGTCGCGAACAAATGCCTTAGCTTGTGCTTCCGTCAGCCCATCCGCTTGATTAAAAACAGAAACCTTCTCACCGCTTTTTGGGATGATCACAACGATCTCATTGTTATTCGTATCCTTTCCAACAATGCTAAAGGAGGTTTCCTCACGGGTAAACCAATAAAATTGTTCGACCTCTGCTAAATCGGTGTATCTTTCTGCTATTTCGATTGCTTCGTTTCTTGCTTGTCGCATTGGACGAGAAGAACGGAGATAGAAAATAGAAGCGAAGAGAATAACGACCAGTAAGACTGTGATCGCACTCAGCAAAATAACCACACGCCGATGTTCTTTGTCTTTTGTTTTCACACTTCGTACTCCAATCTTAAATAAAATTCATTATATCAGATGTTCAACTCATTTTTCAAAATCGGCTGCTGCTTTTTCCTCTTGCGCAAAAAAATGTTGGATGTCTTCGGCGATCTCGGTTGAACTTGCTTCAATCAGAGGTAAGTTTTTGGGTAAGCCTTTGACCATTCGTTTGCCATATTTTGTCGATAGCAAGCGTCGATCAAGGACGACCATCACGCCGGTATCCTCCTCGGAACGGATCAAACGCCCCAATGCTTGGCGCAGCCGTAAAATCGCTTTAGGTAAGGCATCTTCTTTAAAAGAATCAATGCCTTCTGCTTCCAAAAAGGCGTGCCGTGCTTGGACCATGGGTTGTTTAGGGTTCTCAAAAGGCAATCGGGTCACCACAGCGATCTTCAGTGCCTGTCCTGGTAAATCGACCCCTTCCCAAAAACTGCTAGTCCCTAATAAGATACCATTTTCCGCTAATAAAAATTTCTTTAAGATTTTCTCACGGGTTCCGCCAGTCCCTTGAGCAACGATTTCTCTGCCATAATGCAGGGCTTTTTTATTCAATCGATCATAGACATTTTTCAAAGTCTCGTGTGCCGTAAACAACACAAGCGCTGGTTGCGGATTGTCAAACAAAATCGGGACCAACGCTTCGACTAAATAATCCGCGTATTCGGCAGCTGATGCTTGTTGGATCGAGAGACCTTTTTTGATTACATACAGTCGCGTTTGCTTGCTGTAATCATAAAAGGCAGGAATCGTTTTGACTGGCACATCCGTCAAGCCGATCTGATGGGCAAAATATTCTTTGTTGCCTGGGATCTTCAATGTCCCCCCTAGATAAATGATGTGCTGATAGCGTTGGTACCATGTGCTCTCCACAATCGAATGTCCTTCTAGATCAGCTAACTCAATCACAGCATTTCCTGACTGGGGATGCTTTTTCAGCCAATGAACGTAACGAGGATGCCACCAAGTCAACCACGCGGTCACTGTTTGTTCCTGTGCGTCCATTTGACTAAAGAAATCAAACAAACGGGCAATCACGATCCGTTGTCTTGCATACCACCGATCATTGGTCAACTCGAATCGCTGACGTAACTGTTGTTGGATCTCATTGATTTCTTGATAGTAAAGGCTCCATTTCTGATGCAGCTTGTCTTGTTCTAACGTGCCATCATAGAGGTCGTCATGGTGCACGACTTGCAGCTCTGGCGCATCGATCGACAAACTGCGAAAATACTGTTCTTGTGTTTCGACCAAAACCGACAATGCATTTCGATACAACGAGAACATGCGTTGCAAAAAATCGTCCTCGGTAATGATCTGGGCAATTTCTTCAAATAGTCCTTCTTCATTCAGCTGTAAAAACTGCCGCTTGAAATGAGCAGAGTCAAAGACATGTTGACTAAAGCCTTCTGCTTGCTGCGGCAACTGTTGGGCTTCATCGATCAACAAATAATCACTCGTTGGCAACAGTGGCTGCGCCCGTCGGTTTTCCTGCATTAAAAAGGCATGATTGACGATCAAAACATTGCTTTGCGACATCCGCCGATATAAATGTCGAACAAAATCTTGTTCATAGAAGGGTTGATCTTTGGCTAAAAAGTCGACCCCGCGATGGCGAATGTCGGTAAATAAAGGATGATCAAGACGAACTAAATTCAATTCATCAAAGTCACCTGTTTCTGTTTTGGTCAGCCAGACTAAGATCCCCATCTGATATTGGGCGTATTGCTTTTGTTCTACCGGTTGATCCAGCGTCGCTTTAAAGCGCTGCAAATCAATGTAATGACGATGGCTTTTGACCAAGACCGCTTGCAAAGGCTGCTGCAGTACTTGGTTCACCAATGGAATGTCTTTGCTAATGATCTGATTTTGTAAAAGAATCGATGAGGTGCTAACGATCAATGGATTTTCTGGCGTCGCTAAATAAGCGGCTGGAAACAAGTAACCGATGGTTTTTCCCATCCCCGTTTCTGCTTCAATAATCAAATTTTTCTCTGGTTGGGTGTAATGGGTATACACCGCATTCATCAAACGTGCTTGTTGTTTCCGATAGATCAAGTGCTCGCCAAAGCGCTGTTCTTTTTCCGTTTTTACTTTCGGATACGTTTCTTGAAAATGCGTGGCTTCAAAAAGCGGAACAGTTTTTTTTCGCAGGACGACGCCGTCGATCACTTCGAAATCTTCCGCCAATTCTGGTCCTTTTTCTTTCAAAATTCCGTGAATATACTCACTCGTTTGCATCCCCATCTGACCGCTTAAAAGCGCAATCTGTTTAAGAGTCGTCCGTGGTAGCTGTCGCATGATTGCTTCAATGTATAAAAATAATGCTGCGGTCACTTCTGCATCACTATCGGCTTGATGCGGGTTGTCATGACGAAAGCCGATGCTGTCTGCCAGATCACCTAAGCGAAAGCTGCTTTCTGTCGGTAAAAACACTTGCGCCAATTCCACCGTATCGATCCCTGGAATCGATAAAGGCGGCAGACCGCAACGAACAAATTCATTGCTTAAAAAATGATAGTCAAAATAAATGTTATGCGCCACAAAAATCGTATTGCTGAGTAAGTTGTAGATCGTGTCAGCTATGTCTTCGAAATAAGGCGCTTTGCTTACTTGCTGATTTGTGATGTGTGTCAATCGTTGAATTTGCTTAGAAATTCTGCGGTCAGGGTTGATATCTGCGGCAAAACGATTAATGATCTTGCCATCTTGGACTAAGACGCAGCCAAATTGAATAATTCGATCAATCGTCGAATCGGTTCCTGTTGTTTCAAGATCCACCACAGCGTATATGGGTTTCATTGTATTCCTCCTTGCACACTGTCTGCATTATACTACAAAATCAATGGCGATTACATCTGTTTTCCCATCGGATATGAGGGTTCACAGGAAGAAGAACCTTACTATCCAGTATCCGTATTTATCAGCTAAAGGAATTTGTCACTCGTCGCTGATCGCTTTTTTCGACAAAAAAAGGGATCTTTTTTATAATTTACTATAAGGAGGCGAAAAAAATGAATGATTTCAAAAACAAACGAGTGATTGTAACGGGGGCTGCTTCTGGGATTGGAAAAGCGGTGGCAGAACAATTTCTAGCCCAGGGTGCTCTTGTTGGGTTGATTGATCGCAACGAGGAGGAGCTGCAGGAGTTTCTTGCTGACTATGACGCACAAGCCCACTATCGTGCCGTTGACGTCACTGAAGCAGAGAAGCTGCAAGAAGCGATGAGTGGTCTTGTGGAAGAACTAGGCGGTCTCGATGTACTCCACGTCAATGCCGGCATCAACGGTACTTGGACACCGATCGAAGAATTGACGGTGGCAGAATGGGACCAGACGATCAACACAAATTTACGCAGTACCTTTATTACCGTCAAAGCTGCGATCCCATTTATGAAAGCAAATGGCGGCAGCATTGTCATTACGAGTTCGGTCAATGGAAACCGCATCTTCAGCAATTTTGGTGCGACTGCTTACAGTACATCTAAGGCAGGTCAAGTCGCCTTTACAAAAATGGCTGCGCTGGAACTTTCTGGTTATAATATTCGGGTCAATGCTATCTGCCCTGGGGCGATCGCAACGAATATCGATGCCAGCACAGAAATTGAAGAAGAGGTTGCTCGCGTTGAGATCCCCGTCAAATATCCAGAACGTTCTCGACCATTAAAACAAGAAACAGGCGTGCCAGAACAAGTCGCCAACCTTGTGCTTTTTCTATCTTCAGAGGCTGCGGGCAATATTTCTGGAACGGAAGTCTATATTGATGGAGCGGAATCTTTGCTTTAATACAACAAAAAACGAAAAATCAAACCTGATCCCCTCACTTGTTTCAAGTGAAACCTGTGAGATGGATCATTTCTTGATTTTTCGTTTTTTCTTTTTGTTTATTTTTCCACCAAAGCTGCGATTTCTTCTAGAAAAGCAGTCTTGCCATAAAAATCTGCATTCAATAACTCGGGAAAAATGGCTTCAAAGAAATAGGTCACACATGGACGATGCTGAAACGCTTTGACTGTCAAAACCGCTTCACGAAACATTTCTTTGAACACTTTGTCGGGGTTGCTTTTTGAGATCTCTTCAAAAGATTCATATAAAAGATCGATCTTATCCGCAATTGCCAAAAGCTGACCTTCAAGGCTGTTGTCTTTGCCATCCGCCAAGCGTCTGCGATACGTCGCTTGAAAGCTTTGGGGGATTTCTTCTTCGATGAAGGCATCGGTCATTTTTTCTTCAACGGTTGATAACATCGCCCGCAATTCTTTGTTTGCATATTTGACTGGCGTTTTGATGTCGCCAATGAAACGTTCCGTGTAATCATGGTTCAAGGATTTTTCATAAAGAATTTGCCAATCGACTTGATTTCCCGCTTGTTCTTCGATATCGGCTAAGGTCTGGGCAATCATGGTTACTCGAAACGAATGAGCGGCCACGCTGTGCTCGGTAAACTTAAAAAATCCAGGTGCGCGTTGGATTTTTTCTAAATTAGCCAATCCAAGAATAAATTCATTCAATCCCATCAGTCTGCCTCCTTTTTTTCTAAGAGTATAACAACTACTTTCTCCGCAAGCAAATATCACGCGCACAAAAAAAGAGCAGCTAAGCTGCTCTTAAAAGGCATTCACAAATTACGCTTTGTTAACGTTAGTCGCTTGAGGGCCACGTTGTCCGTCTTCGATATCGAAAGTCACTGCTTGACCTTCTTCTAAAGTTTTGAAGCCTTCGCCTTGGATAGCTGAGAAATGAACGAATACATCGTTACCGTTTTCTGCAGTGATGAATCCAAAACCTTTGTCTGAGTTAAACCATTTAACTGTACCTGTTTCCATAATAAAAATCCTCCTTGTGTTTATACACATATTTTGCAATTACTTGTATAAGGTGAAAATGTGGAAGATGTTTAAGATGAAACAAGCTACCATAATTTACCGTAACAAAAACTACACTTTGTATTATAGCACATTATCTTCTTTATGACTAATAGAAAATCAAAAAAAATGAAAACGCCTTTATTTTTTTATGATTCGCAAAAAGACTGCTGCACTAAAGATCTGCAACAGTCTTTTCTTTTTTGGAAACGATTTATTTACGAAGGACGCAACTGCGTTTAGTAGCGCAAAATCGCAGTCAAACTTTTTTCACCTAGGGCATCTTTTTGTTCCAAAATAGATACCTCGCCGCCGTTTTCTAAAACATCGATTGCCAGCGTATTTAACACTTGGCGACGATCGTATTCCGTGTCAGGATCTTCTCCAAACCCATCGGCGAGATTGGAAGTCGCTACAAACAGATTGGCGATCCTGCCTTCTTTAGCTGCAGGTACGATATCAACCAATTGGTCAATAAATTTCCGATCCAACAGCTTGCCGTATTCCCCAACTTCTTTTTGTGTCAACTCCGCAATCAGCTTTTGCGTACACGTTTGGATCTCTTTCAAAGATAACGATGCTGGTGAAGAGGAAATGCTTGGTTCTGCTTTGAAAAAGTTCGTTTTTGCCACTTTTTTAAACAGCGTTTGATTTTCTGGTAAAGCAAAAAGATACATTGGTAAATGCTCTTCGTTTGAAAAGTCATTCTTGAAAAATGCATCAACTGCTTGGTAGTAGTTGACGTGATCGATCTCGACTTCTTCATCTTTGGCACTAAAGCCGTGATAAGCGACGCCTTCTCCTCCTGAGTTAGGGCCACCTTGGGCACTGTAATTAAAGTTGCCGCCGCCAGTGATTTTTTCCCCCAGCGCTTTTTCGATCGTTGTCGGTGCCTCTTCTGGCAACTCGACTTCACGCACTTGATTGTTTTCAACTTGATAGACTTGCATTGAATCGCGATTCAACGCTAAGAGATAAAATGGGTAATTAAATTGTGCGTTTTTGATGACAGCTAATACATACGGGGTTTCCCCTACGTAATATTGATCATCCACACGAATACTTAACCGATGAACTAGTACATCTTCTGGTGTGATAATCACCGCCACACTCGTTGTACTGTTACGCCAAAATGATTGATCTGCAAGCAGTTCATCAATTTTCGTTTGAAAAAGATCCCAAGAATGTTCTGGGTATTTCTTTTCAAAGCGGCGCTTCGCATCTTTGGCAAAGTTCTTAAATTTGATTTGATCCTTTTCGACATTCTGGTGGCCGACATGCGTATTGAGCATGATCGTGACAAATGGTCCTTTGATTCCGTCAGATATTACCTGCGATAAAAAACTTTTTCCAAATTTTCCCATTCCACATTACCTCCTGCTTAATCAAATACAAATAAAGTGTACCATGCTTATTTTCTTCCATAAAGTAAAACGATTGCACGCGTTTATTTCCTCATTCGTTTTTCTGATTACTCACTATACCGACTATTCTTCAACGGATCTGTCAAGGTATTTCTGGTGGCCCATAGAAAGCCTCGTTTGGTCCAAGTCTGAATGGTGGGCTCTTTCAGCTCTTTTAGACTGTGTCCAACAGATTGGAAGAAAACTCGGCCCTTGCCCCATTTTTTGACCCACATCATCGGTAGAATGACTTCCTCGTTAGCTGCATTCGGATGATCGTTGGCGGCAAATGTTGAGGTAGCTAACACAGTGACGGCTGGATCAACTAGGCAATAGTATTGCTCCGTTGTCAACTGAGGGATCGATTGAGTATTTGCCGTAATATAGTGATTTGTCGTAAGATCGATGCTATAGGTCGTTTCCAATCCACCAGGATGTGCCAAAAAACAGCCGCCAGTCAAAAACAACCAGCCTTTACTGGCTTGAAAAGCCGAGGCAAAGCCGCCATGAACGCCTGCTAATCCTAACCCTTCTGCTACAGCCTGAGTGACATTTTGCAGCGGCTCATCAGGCAATTCTCCTCGCGTCCAATTCATGATCAACAGATCCAGCCTTTTTAATTCTTCTTTATGATAGAGAGGTTCAAAATCTGAGGCGAGTGTCACCTGATATCCTTCTGACTCCAGTAGCGTTTGGTAAAACTGACTGGTCTCTTTTGGGGCGTGTCCTTCCCAACCTCCGTAAATGATCAATGCTTGTTTCATTTTGTGTTCCCTCCTTTCTTTCTAACTTAGCGAAAAAAACGCAAAAAGCGAAGCAGAACGATTCTTCGTTGTCCTTCGCTAGTAATTTTTTCTGATTTAACGATTGATTGAACGCCCGACACGATTGATCGTATGGCGCATGCCTCTAATTGCAACTGATGTTTCGAAAATATTTTCGGTCGGTGCCATGCCGCCATAGCCAGCATCACCGATATGCTGCAGATCGACCCCACAAGTTTTGTTGATAATGGCTAATTGCCGCAACGTTTCTGGACGCGCGCTTTCTTGACTCGTTCCGATCGCTGACATCGTCAATAAGTCATATTGTTTGGCAATTTGAACAGCTTCGATCAGATCCTTTTCTAGAAAGCCTTGAATCGAGCCCACGGAAGGCAGTAACAAAATATCTGCCCCAGCTTCAGCGTAAGAAATGATGGCTTCTCGATCAACCACAGGTTCATCTGATCCGGCACTGTGCATTTTTCCAGCGATGATCAACCCAGAGAAATGTTCTTTTGCCAATTTTACTGCTTTAGCGATTTCTCGGTTGGTCACACCCGTTCCAGGATTGCCTGTAAAGCAGAGAAAGTCCACCCCGAGTTCTTGGGCTTTTTTGATGGTGTCAACCGAACTTGTTCGGCCTTGACTGATGCTGATCTTTTCACTCATCATTTCCGTCGTAGCTGGGATCGGCTCAAGATTGATGCCGACAGGTCGTCCAATCAGTTGTTTTAGTTGAGGAATCGGATTTTCAATGGGCTGTGTAGGATCAAGCTGCTGCTCCAATGTGATACCAGGCATCCCAAAAATAGCTGGACGATAACAATCAAAGCCATTCAACAAAATCAAGTCAGCCCCAAAAGCTGGCGACTTCTGCGTTGGTGATGTCGCCAGCTTGCGGCATGGTTTGAACCACCGTTTCACAGATTATCACTCGTCCTTCGCTCGCTTTAATGGATTGTTTCAATTCTTGCGCCGACATTTCTTTGATTTCACTATAGTTTGCACTTATCAATCGTTTGACCATGTTTTTCTTCCTTTCTTTTCCTTCTCATCTTGCGGGAAACACGAATAACAGGTAAAATATAGCTATTGTGTTCCCTTAGTTAAATGGATATAACAAGTCCCTCCTAAGGATTAGTTGCTGGTTCGATTCCGGCAGGGAACGTTTTTTGAAGAAAAAGATTCCTTATTTTTAAGGAATCTTTTTTTGTTGGAAAGCAAATACCTCTGCCTCGATTTGCTTAGAAATAATCTTCCAGAATCGGCTTTCCGTCTGGTAAGTTTTCCTGAATCATCACTGCAGCTTCCTTCTCCGTTTCCATTTGCTGGAAAAAGACCAAGGAATCAAGGGATTGCGCCTGCAAGAACAGTTGCACAAAACGCTGAATCGACAAGGTTGCTTTTGGCAGCTGGGTGGCGGTCGTTTTCGTGACATGATGCTGAGCGTTTTCGATCGTCACTTCATAACACCCATTATTCCATGGGGCATATTCGTCCCCTTGAATTTCTATGGCAAAACGACCAGCTTTTTTCAACGTAAATGGATAGCTTTTTAGAAACCCTTCCACATCGACGACTCGTGCCATCATGTCCGGGCGCACTTGGTAGTGAGCCAATGGTTTGGCTGCATTTACTTGCAGGACTTCCCCATCAAACCCTGGTCGATAATGGATCTGCGCTACTGAATCTGCATGGGAAACGATAAACCGATTGAATCCTTGATACGCGTCAGCGGTCAAATAGCCCCACTCTTGAATATCAAAGCGTCCTCCTTCAATAAAGTAGATCAAGTACCCTTCAGGAACGCCCGCTTCATTGCGATAAATCGCAAACGTATACGGTCTGCGCAAAACAAACTTGATTTCTTCCCACCAGGGTTGGCGAATCAGTCCGCCCTTTTGATGGCGCGGCAATTGATGATAAATCTCGTGAATGATCGGCTGTGCTTCCTCCCAATTCATGCGTTGAATCGTTCCATTCACTTTCTTGCCATCGGGCCATTGATGCGCATCGACTTCATAAACGGTGCGTTCAAAGGTATATTCATACCCATATCTGCGATAAAACGCAAAGGAGAAAGGTGCCAGATAGGAAAGAACGATTTTTTGTTCATAGCAATCCTTAATGATTTGTTTCATGATCTGATCGATCCGACCTTGGCTGCGATACTCTGGATACGAAGCCACAAAACCGATCCCTGCCATCGGATAACTCGTTCCATGAAAGTTCACATCAAAAATCGTTGCCATGATTTGGCTCGCTAGTTTTCCGTCCTCGTCGTAGGAACCATAATTCCATGAATTCTCCGCAAGCTTGCGATAGCGCTTGATATTTGTTTCATTCAACTCCCACTGAAAGGCATAAGAAACCAATTCCAGTACTTCTTGCGAACCGAATTCGGTCATTTTTTTGACATCTGTCATTCCTTCATCTCCTCTACTTGAAAACACGCAAGAAACGCAAAAAAGGCGTCAGTCGACCCCTTAATATGCTTCTTCCATCATACTCAACATTTTTTTAAATTGCTTGCGTTTGAAATATCCTAGAATGGTGCCTAAGAGCATGTCATTCAATTGCTGCATGAAGCCATGTGATTTCATGGTTTCCGTATAAATGACTTTACTGCTCTTTTCATCAAGCGGCGCTACTTCATAGCGAGCGACAAATTCATTTTTCGTCGTTTCTGTTTTGAATTGATAAACTTGATTTTCAATGATTTCTTCGATCTCTATCTTCGCACGACTCGTAGTAGAAAATTCCTTTACATATTGAAATCCTGCCAGTTGCTTTCTAGAAAGTGTTTTTCCAGTTGCTTTTCGTACGTCAAAGATAACAGAATCCATAATTTGATCGTAAAAGTCATTTGCTGGAATCGATAAATCTTTTTCAATTCTCATTAAGACTTCCTCCTATCTGACTCTTCGGCTTTCTTCTTTCCTTTCATGAACAAAAGACTGCCAGAAATAAGCAAGAAAATACCTGTTGTAAAACTGAATATATCTAACTGCTGATTACTTGGATTCATACTGTATAGGACTACGAGTAGACCGATACTACATATAAACAAGCCGTTTTTTATCATTTTCAATCATCCTATCTATTCGTTGATCCATAGAGAACCTACTCAAACACCAACAGCTTGAAAGTATAAAACAGAACCCCAAGGCTGTGCTTTGATCAATTCTTTTGCTTTTTTTGCCGCCGCTTCTGAATCGGAAGCTGTGGTAGTAAAAATAAGTTTAATCCCTTGTTTTTCTTTGAATGTAAAAGAAATTCCATCTTCGTTATATCCTTCAAGTAATTCTTTGATGGCATCTTGCTGCATTGCACTTGCTATTGAAATCATATTCTTTTCCTCCTAAATAATCAATAATAAAAGGAGGAGCTGCTTTACTTCAAGCGAAGCCATAGCAGTTCCTCACAATCTACAGGTCTATTCGCCTAGTTTTGGATCAATTTTATTTGCTGAAATAACGAATGGCGCCCAAATGAAGAATGTAACGACCATACATACCAACGTTACGATTGGGGCACGCCAGTCAGCTCCTGTTGCCAAGAATGATAGCAACATTGGTGGAACGACCCACGTTACTTGTTGTGAAACAGGTGCTACTAAACCAAAGTACGTTGCTAACCAGCCGATTGAAGTGGCTACTAGCGGAGCAATAATGAACGGAATAAACATGATCGCATTCAATACGATTGGCAGACCGAACATTACCGGTTCATTGATATTGAATACACCAGGTCCGATTGACAATTTTGCAACAGTTAGATAATCCGCACGTTTTGATAGGATCAAAATAGCAATCAGCAATACAATTGTACCGCCTGAACCGCCAAACCAAGCAAATGAGTCAAAGGATCCGCGTACCCACATATATGCCTTGCCGTCTTCGATTGCGGCAAGAACCGCGTTTGTCCCAGTTTGTCCTTCATATCCTTTTTGGAAGATATCGATATTGATCAACTGCGCTTGTCCCCAGATACCTTCTAAAACTGGAGCCAGTACGTTTGGACCATGGATTCCGAAGAACCAGAAAATTTGAACAAAAACAGTTACGATCAATACTGCGCCAAGTCCTTGAGACAAGCCCAGGAATGGTTCTGCAATATATTTTTGGACAAGATCAATAATTAATTGTCCATCAGTTAGTTTACCGACAATAAAGTTAATAATAGCAATGACATATAAGGCGATTGTTGCTGGCAAAATCGCAGCGAACGCTTTCGATACTGCTGGCGGTACTGAATCAGGCATTTTGATAGTGATATCAGCTAACATCAATTTACAGAAAATAATAACTGAAATAGCCCCCATGATCATTACGGTAAAATAAGCGTTTCCGTTTAGATGATCGAGTTTCAACCAACCCCATCCACCTGCTGTAATTGCATCTGCTGTTGCAGACCATCCGGAAGTTGCTGACCCAGCATTGATTTCATCCATCAAAGCTGTTGGAACAGCTGTCGCCACAGAAGTGCTGTATGAAAAAGCAATCCCTTGAATCAATGTCGCTACCCCAACGATCCCACCTGCGAGATCATTCACTCGATAAGCACGAGCCAGATTATATCCCCAAGAAAAGGCAAATACTAAACCAGCAACAGCCAATGTACCATTCCATACGAAGCCATTGATACTAATAATTTCACGAATAACTGGAATGGTACTGGCATCATAACTCGGCCAGAATTGCGGTGGTAAGTCACGAATGATCGCGTTGATCATTACTGCGATCGAACCAGCCATAGTAGCGGGCATTGTTCCAATAAAGGCATCACGTAATGCAACTAAGTGCTTCTGGGCTCCAATTTTTGCAGCTACAGGGAGAATGTACTTCTCCATCCAACTTGTTAATCCATCCATTCTTAATTCCTCCTATAAGTTCTATTCGTCAAAGAAGATTTTTTGATTCATCGACAATAACTACTTCTATCCGTTCAAAGATTATTCGTTATTTAGACGTCGATAGACATCAATGATTTCTTTCGCTAAATCGGTAAATGCGATTGACGTCATTAGGTGATCTTGTGAATGCACTGTCAACAATGTCACGGTCATATGATTGCCTTGCGCTTCTTGTGTCAATAATCCTGTTTGCGAATGATGCGCTTCCACAAGAGATGCTTCAGCATCTTTGATTTTTTGGTCAGCTAATTCGAAGTCCCCTTCTTTTGCTGCCGCGATTGCTTCCATTGCGTCACTTTTTGCATTACCACCATACATGATCAATCCCATAATGGCTTCCAAATTTTGCTCATCCATCTTTAAAAATCCTCCTTACACTTCGATCCTAAAAATCTTAGTTCATTAATGTTTCTGCTTGTTGCAATACTTTTTCGCCGTTCATCATGCCATAGTCTGCCATGTTGATCACGTCCAAAGGAATGCCTTTTGGTGCTAGTTTTTGTTCAAATTGTGATTTCATGAATCGTACTTGTGGTCCTAATAATAGAACATCGACTGGTTTCGACTCCAAATGTTGGTCGGCTTCTGAAGCTGAAACAGCAAAGATATCTGCTTCCATTCCTTTTGCTTCGGCTGCTTTTTGCATTTTCGTCACCAATAGACTGGTACTCATTCCTGCTGAACAAACAAGCATAATCGTTTTTTTCGCCATCGCGTATCCGCTCCTTTCTGTTGTAAGTTACACTTTACTATAAAGCAAAAAGCGTGCCAAAAAAAAATAAGTCCAGACCTTTATATATCAATGGTCTGAACCAATTTTTCTTTTGCACACTCACGGATTTTTCATTACACACTAATATTGTGTGCGGATTCATCATAACTTTTTATTTCATTTTCTAAGAACATTTGTGTTAAATAGGCGATCTCATCTTCAGAGATTTTGATTTGATAGTTTTTCTCTATCTGCAATAAATGAGTTCGTAACACATCTGTTTCGATACGATAGCGTTTTTGGAAGGCCGCCAAATTGGGGAAGGTACGAGAATGTTCCTTCTTCAATAAACTTTCCACTAGAAAGGCTAAATGAATCACTAAGCCCGCATCAACGGTAGGTTCCACAATCACATGCAATTGATTTTGAATTTGATGAACGATTCGTTGTAGACTTTCGATCAGATGATAGACGGACCCCACATGCGTTAAAGTATTTTCTAATGAACGTACGATTTTTTCGATCGGCACTTCATCTGAAACGATCCGCTTCAGCACATTCAACCGATTGTCATCAAAGACATCATAGGCGGAAAAGAACGGGATATTTTGATAATCGATCTCGACGGTGCCCGCAATGGCTTTGATCTCATATTCTTCTAGCAAGCCATCAATATGTTTCTTGAAGGTTTCTTTTTCAATAAATTGCATTTGGATGATCTCGACTTTTGATTGATCGACGACGGGATAAATTCGTTGATAAAGTTTGGCAGCGACACCTTCTCCAGTAAAGCAAGTGACGATGACTGCTTTTTTATTCCCCTTCGCTTCGCGAACTGTGCGGAACTGTTCTTGCACGATGGTTTCAAAAGAACGCTGAATGTTTTGATAAATGTCTTCTAAACTTCGGCCACTTTCCGCCATTCGCAAAGCCTCTAAGACGATCATCGTACTGACCATCGAGATGGCTTTCGTACGAATCCCGGTCTCTTCAGAAATCAAATTCGCAAATGAATTGAGGGAACCCATATCAGTTAAAAGCAATAAGCCGTTGCTCATCTTTTCCTTATTGTCAGTGACATAGTTCAATAGCTGCTCATACATTTGACCAACTTCCATATCTAAAGACATATTCATCGCTTTGCCATGGTCGGTTTCTAGCAGCTCTTGTGCCGTTTCCAACATACTGCTGGCAGTCGCCTTGCCGTGCATCAAGACAATGATCTCGACTTTTTCAAGGGGCAGTTGCGAGGGTTGTTTGACTTGAATCGCTAAAAACATACTGATAAAGCCGATCTCATCGAAGGGGATCTCGACATGGCGTTCTTCTTCGATAATGGTCGATAGATCCATTGCCACCTGGAACTCGGATTTCAAGTTTTTTCTGACTGTATTCAAATCTGGGTGAACGATCATATGTCCTTCCTTGACACGTTCCAGTGTACTTTGCAGATGCAGTGCAAAGGCAAAGCGGGCTTTTTCACTATAGGTTCGAGACAATCTTTGCCCAGCTAGATCATAAAGAACATTTGTCAGTTTCCAAATGTCTTCTGGAATCAGTTCTTTATGAACGGGATTTTGAATCAATTCTTCGACATACTTTTCAAAGTACGCATCGACATCTTTAGAGATCAAATTTTCCAGATCGACATTGGCTACGCCCGTTTCAATCAGCGAGCTGACTTTTTCTTCGATCTCGTTATACACTTGCATATTCCGTTGTGGATCACGAGACCAGACGACATCTGGGTCGCCAGGTTCAAAACTTAGAAAGTCGCCTTTGCCATCCAAAAACCGATCCAAGCGTTCCGACATTTCTTTGATCTTCAGCAAGCCTTTTTGAACTTGCAAGGAGCAGTCGCCTTTTCGAATCAGCAAGTGTTTTTTTCCATAGGTTCGATAATGCAAAAATGCTTTGGCACAAACGAGTTTAAGGTCGCGCTTGATTTGACCAATGTTGCCTTCTGCATCATAGAGCATAAAGGCCAATATCGCATCTCGTTCGACATCGATTCGTTGATTCAGACGGGTCGCCTCTTGCTTGATAAACAACGAAATGATTTCATACCGTTCATCTAAGGAACGACTTTCCACATTTGGCAAAGTAATAGCCATGGGAATTCGCCGATTGAAGGTCGTTAAAAAGGTTTCTGATGATTCCGTGGTGGCACCGATGATCTGCACGGCGGCTTCATGAACTTGATTACTTTCCCCTAAAGGACGGTAGATCCCTTTATCAATGAAGGTAAAGAGCATTTCTTGGCCTTCTGGCGGCAGTCGATGGATCTCATCTAAGAACAGGATGCCGCCATCGGCTTTTGCCATAAGTCCTGGACTATCTTCTGCAGCACCTGTGTAGGCGCCTTTTTTGATGCCAAAGATGTGACCAAACAACAATTGCGGATTTTGTGCATAATCCGCACAGTTAAAGGATACGAATGGGGCATCTTTTTCTAACATATTTGATTCAACCGCAAAATGGTACATACATTCGGCAAATAAGGATTTACCCGTGCCTGTCTCACCAAAAATAATGGTATGGAGTCCTCTAGGTGGATATAAGATCGCCGCTTTGGCTTGCTGGATACTTACTTTCAAGGAAGCTTGGACTCCAACCAGACTTTCAAAACTCACTTCAGAGGAAACATCCACATGGACCGTTTCTTCTAAAGGCTCATAAACAACCGGACGGCCGGAACGTTTGCCGATTTTCTTTTCTTTATAAAGCTCACTGAGATAACGGCTTGCATTGCTGCGATCGATTTGTAAGATTTTAGCGACATCAACTGCGGTCAACCCTTGCTTATGCAGTTCGATCGTTTGAAAAATCTCTTCTTTTCGCGAATTCATTCGATAGCCTCCTCATTTTTTTACACACTAATAATAAACAACGTTAATGGTAACACAAAAAGACGCTCAATGGCGTCTTTTTCCTTTGTCTTTTTGCTTTTTCGTCTTTTTCTTGCTCTTTTTGACAGGAGTGTGTAATTTTTCAGGCGTTTTCTTGGAAATTTTCTGCACACTTGCTGTTTTCGTTTCTTTCTTGCTTTCTTTTTCGACAACAGGAGCTTCTGTGTGTAACTGTCCCCCATGCAGATAGACTTCCTTGAGTTCAATGGACAACTGATTCGCGATTTTTTTCAAATCCTTCAAGGAATGGTCTTGAACGATCGTGACGACGGTTCCTTCTTTGCCCATTCTCCCAACGCGTCCTGCCCGGTGTAAATAGGATTCTTTTTCTAAAGGGACTTCTGTATTGATCACGTAAGGCAGATCCACGACATCTAAGCCGCGAGAGGCGACATCGGTCGTCAATAGTTCCACTAGTTTTCCTTGACGAAAGCTCTCTAATGCACCTTTTCGTGCAAGTTTGTTTTGATCAGATGCCAGAGATGCCACCGGCAAGCCATGAAACAATAGCTTTTCTTCCGCATTCCCCATAGTGCTTAATTCATTGAAGAAAACCAAGGCTTGAAAGTTTGCTAAATGAGCAAAGCGTCTTAAAGCATCCACGATTCGTCGTTGCGGATAGTTCAAATAGTAATGATGGATGACGCCTTTGCTCTGATCTTCTTGGGTAACATCAATGATCAGCGGCTCTTTTGACACGAATGGTCGAATCTCATCGATCACTTCGTTCGCGGTTGCTGAAAAGAAACTACGCTGGATTTGTTTTGGTAATGTTTGATTGATCTTGGCTGCCAGGGTGAAGGCACCCTCTTTCAATAATTGGTCAACCTCATCCAATACCAACGATTGCAGCTGCTGGGTCTTGATTTTTTTGGCTTTGATCAACTCTAACACACGGCCTGGGGTACCGATCAAGACCTCGGGTTTGTCTTTTAGTTTTTCCACTTGGCGTTTTGTACTTGCGCCGCCAATTAGTGGCAGAACGGTCAAACCAATGGCTTGGGCCCATTCCCGTGCTACTTCTGTGACTTGCATCGCTAATTCTTGTGAAGAAGTCAAAATCAACAGCTGATTGCCTTGCTTTTTTTCAACCTTCGTTAACAATGGCAAGAGATACGCCAACGTTTTACCTGAACCGGTCGGTGAGATTCCTATGACAGACGCGCCGTCTTTTAAAGGACCAAAGGTTTTTTCTTGGATCAAGGACGGTGCGTGATACCCAGCCGCTTGCCATTTTTCCTGCCAGACGTCTGGCAATTGTGTCAATTCAAATACTGTCATAAATGTTCCATTCCTTATTTTTTATCTGCATCAAAAATGATGTCGGCCTGCTTACGCATCAAAGAGACGGTTTCATTGACACTGCGGGCAAGTTCCACCCATTCCTCATAGCGTTGTCCTTGTTTCGGATCATCTTTGTTTTCAATGATGTCTGCAAAGTCTTGCGCTTCTTCGATCATCGGATTGTCTAAAGCAGCGACTGCTAATGGATGCGTTTGTTTTGTTTGGCGTTCATAAAATGCTGCTTCTTCAATAGCATTGACGGCATTCAAATCTAATGTCCCGTCTTCAAAATAAATTTCTGATCGTAACTCTGAGTCAGCGATTTTGCCTGTTTGGATCGTGACATCAAAATCAGCATAGCGTAGCACAGCAGTCCCGATACCATCTACACCGGTCGGTAATTTACGGGCAAAATAATGAACGTCCTGCGGTTTACCAAACCAAGCGACCGCCGCATATACTGGATACACACCCAAGTCGGCTAAAGCTCCGCCAGAAAAATGTGGAGAAAAGATATTTGGTTCCTCCCCAGCTAGTACAGCGTCATAACGAGACGAGTATTTCATATAAGAAAAGTTCGCCCCAAGAATGGCACCGCGTGTCGGTAAGAATTCGGCTACGGTTGAAAAACTCGCTTCATGAATGTTGCGAGCTGCTTCAAAGAATAAAACCTGTTGTTGGTTTGCTAGGTCAATGATCTCCGCCATTTCCTCAGGCGTTGAAAAGGCTGGCTTTTCCACAATGACATTTTTTCCTGCCAGAATACCTTGCTTGGCTTGTTCAAAGTGCAAACTGTTCGGAGAAGCGATATAGACCGTGTCCATATGAGCTAAGCCAAAAAAAGTGGCCAAATCGGTCGCATATTCGATGTCCCCGTATGTTTCCCCAAAGCGTTGCGCTGTGGCTAATTTCCTTGAGTATACGGCTACCAATTGATACCGTTTGGTTTCGTGGGCTGCTTGTACAAATTGATCGGTGATCCAATTTGTGCCGATAATCCCTAAATGAATCATGTGTTTTCCTTCTTTCTTCTATAGATTGGGGTCGTCAAATTCGACGTTCAAATCAAAAGGGATCGGTTCTTTGACCGCGATCATCCCTTGGTTTACCTGGCAATTATAAGCAAACACTTCGACACCTTTGCTTTGCGCTTCAGCGATCTTATCGGCCAGATCCGGCTGCATCTGTCGATGGATCGTGGCGCTTTGCACCACTTCAAATTGGATCATGAACAAAACCGCCGCATAATAGCCTACTTCTTTGGCATGGATCAATTCATTGACGTGTTTCAAGCCGCGAATCGTTGGCGCATCTGGGAAAGCGCCGATTTGCTTGTTTTCAAGTGTCATCCCTTTAATTTCTATAAACCCTTTTTCTTGTTCGTCTGTTTCAAAATAAAGATCAAACTTAGACATCCCATAGACGACTTCACGCCGTAAGAGGGCAATTTTCCCTTTGATATTTGGCAACTGGATCGTGCCATCCAAAAGGCCTTCGTAGCCTAACCGATTGGGTACTTGACTATCAATATTGATCCATTGGTCTTCTTTCTTGACTGAGATCAAATCGTAATTGGTTTTACGTTTCGGATTGTCCCAATATTGGAGGGTCACGAGTGCCCCTTTGTGCAATAGTTCTTTTCCTCGTCCAGTATTTTTCACATGGACGATCACTTCTTGCCCATCGACTAGACATCGGGCAATGAATCGGTTGTCGCGAACGAGAAACGTGGCTAAGAGGGTATTCGGATAATTCATTTTCTCACCTGCTCTTTTGAATCATAGCATATTTTGATAAAAACTTCTAAACTTCAAACTAAAGTACCATGCTTTTTTACCTTCTCATGGTATACTTATGGCAATTATTTTCTAGTGTGCAGAAGCGGGCATCTTGTTCACAAGGTACAACTAGATGAATCGTAAGTGATAGGACGTGTATAAATGAAGAAAAGGTCTCTATTGATTGGTTTATCTCTAGCAACGGGCGTGGTCAGCTCCTTACTGTTGCGAAAGGAAAAACAAAAAAATGAAAACCGCCAAAATTTCATTGGAAATTGGCGTTTTACTTCAAAGACAAAAGAAGATATCATTTTAGAAATTGCCAATGATTATTCATTGACCATCGAAGGCAAACCGTTGCCTGTTTCCATTGTTGAACTGACTCCGACGCGATTAGTGTTACTGGACACATTTGGCTATCATTTAGTTCTGGAACAAAAAGGCTCCGTTATTACTTTATATGATGAAGCAGAAGATTGCCACTATTCTTTGACAAAAATCACGTAAGGGACGTGAGAAGATCGGGTTCATGTTTTCTTCACATTTTCTTCGGTCAATTCTCAGACTTTTTATCAGCATTTCCTGGCAATCCATGCTATCATTAACTTAACAAGTGGTTGAACAAGGTGTTCCGTTGAGTGATGTTTGATCGTTCATAGATTAAGGTGTAGGTTCGATTCCTACCTTCCACATTTATTTTAAACAGAAAGAAGGGATTTTTATGTTAACGACCTTTATTTCACTCTTTTCCATCTTTGCTTTAGCTGCGTTACTAGCTGGGACATTCTTTTTAGCAAAATTGGCCATGCAACAAGAAACGAGAGCAGTGAAAGTTCCCGTCAGTGCCCAAAACCAAAACCCGAGAATCCATTCCAATCGTCGCTAAGTGAAATCGTTTGACCCGATGTCAATTCTGAAAAACTTGTCTTCTTTATTAAATAGGAAGGCAAGTTTTTTTGCGGTCTGTTGCCCATACGCCTTTTAGTTTGAAATGGTTTAACACCGCCCATTCCCCCTTTGAGCGGTCTTCTCGCAATTAAATGCTAAGTTTTCTCTTAGAGTATTGCAACGGTGGATACTCTTTGTTAAAATTTTTGCTTAGATACAACTTTAAAGGAGCTACTACATATATGCAGAAAATAACCAAGTTCGGGTATTCCTTCGTTGCTGCTTTGGCAATCCTCTTTGCTGCTGTCGGCATCCCCCTCGTTTCATATGCTGATGATACAGCAATGAGCATCGAAGAGATCCAAGATTTTTCGATTGACGCCAAAGCCGCCTACTCCATTGATTTTGACACAGGGAAAGTGTTGTATGATCAAGACGGCGAGACAGCCATGGGTATTGCCTCCATCACCAAGATCATCAGCCTCTACCTTGTCGCTGAGCAAGTAGAACAAGGAACGATCGCTTGGGATGATCCTGTGCCGATTTCCGATTATGCCGCAAATCTCAGCGTGTCGCCAAACTTATCGAATGTCCCTTTGCATCAAGACGTTACCTATACAGTAAAAGATTTGTATGATGCCAGTTATATCCAATCTGCAAATGCAGCAATCGTCGCGCTGGCGGAGCTGATTGCTGGGTCTGAAAGTGCCTTTGTTGATCAAATGCAAGAAAAAGTGCAATCATGGGGCATTACCGATGCAAAAATCGTCAATGCTTCTGGCTTAAACAATGCTTATCTAGGGGAAAATATTTACCCAGGATCAACTTCCACTGATGAAAACGAACTATCCGCAAAAGATGTGGCATTGATTGCCCGTCATTTGCTGCAAGACTTTCCAGACGTTTTAGAAGTAACCAGCCTTTCCACCAAACAATTTGGTGAAGGTTCCTATTCGCCTGTCGAGATGGTCAATTGGAACTGGATGCTTCCAGGTTTTACGAATACGAAAGATGGTGTTGACGGTCTGAAGACTGGTACGACAGATATGGCAGGTGCCTGTTTTGTCGGAACTGCCGTCAAAGATGGCCAACGAATCATCACCGTGGTGCTAAACGTCAATGGTCATGCAGAAAATCCAAGTGTTCGTTTTATTGAAACAGGCCGTTTGATGGATTACTCGTTTGATGCTTGGGAACAAGTAGAGATTTTACCAGAAAATGCGCAATTAGAAGATACCCAGACGGTTGCAGTCAAAGATGGGAAAGAATTGAGTGTGCCCGTTGCCTTAAATCAAGGCTTGACCTTATGGGTACGTGAAGACATGGATGCCACAGCCTTTGAAACAACTATTGACTTTAATGAGCATTATCGTGATTCTGCCCTGCAAGCGCCATTGGCTGAGGGCACAGAAGTCGGTACCGTAAGTGCTTCGATTCCAGCTGATACGCTTGGTTATATTGATGATTCCGATCATGACGAGACTGCAGGATTGATCACAACACAAACGGTGGAAAAAGCCAACATTTTTGTTCGTGCTTGGCGCGGCGTGTCCAACTTTTTCAGTAATCTTTTTTAACCTAAACGAAAAAATCTGTCCGAAGCAAAGACTGCTTCTCGGACAGATTTTTTTTATTCTATCGTTTCCACCGTTGCTGTTGCCAATGGCTCCACAGGGAAAAACAATTCAACTTCCCCTTCCTTAAAATGAGGAAGATACCTTTCTTGGATGGCTGCAGACAATTGGACGTTGTTTTCTGGTAAAACTTCCATCAGCATTTTTTCAGTCATCATCGTTAAGTTTTTTTCATCCGTTTTTACAACGAGATAGGTCATTGCGGGCATTTCCCACCGGACCCAACCGACAGGAGGATAATTTTCTGTCTGGACTTGAACGCCTGCCAAGTAGCGACCGGTTTCTTGCCAAGGCTCTAACCAATTGGTGCCATCACTCATCAAGCCCCAAAATTCCAGTTCTTCTGCCTTTTGATCACTTACGAGAAATTCGATCTCTTCAAAATCCTTTGTTGCAAGTTCCCAGAGCGCTGGTACCCAAGAAGCACCTTCTTCTGCTAACCCCTTGCCCTCTTTTCCAATCACATAAAAAGCGGGTCGTTCGACGCGAATCACTTCACCTAATTGCATGTTCCTTCCTCCTTCTTTCCTTCATTTTAGCGAATTGCAAGAAATTCAGCAACTTTGACCTTAGCAACAAGCAATTTCTGTCATTTTTCGGTATACTAAGTGTATCGTTAAAGGAGTGAAAAACATGGATTTTACGCAATTGCTGATTTTTGCCATCAGCTATGTGTCGGGCGTGATCGTCGTTCAAAAATGGCGCAAGAAAAAAGATGATCCGGATATTTTCTTTTTTGAATGTTGTTGGACGATCTTAGGCCTGCTGATTTATTTAGCTGTCTCAGAATTACGGACAGGTAGTTTCTTTATTCTGATACCCGTCGCCTTCGCCGGCCTTTTTTTATTTTCTTATCGGCGCAACAAGCATCAACTCGTAAATGGCTTACTCTTTAATTTGTTCGTGTTGGCTTTTGGCGGCTATTTAGTCATTAATTTATACCGAACCCAAGATATTCTTGTAGGTGGCCTATTGGCTGTTTTACTAGCGATTTTCTTTGCTGTACTATTATTCGGTTTGGCAACGCTCGTGGTCTTTCTTTACTGGAATTCCATTATTGTTCTACGAAGAGAATCGCGATCGATCGCCAATCTATTGACCCTGATCTTAGCGGTGGTTTTGACCGTATTACTATTTTCAGATACCCTTTTGCACTTTTTCCCAGATTGGATCCGAACCTTATTCGGCATTGTTCCCCTAAGTCTTTTGTATCTGTTTGTAGTCTTTTTGAACTTTTTATCGATTTCAGTCATTTATCAGTTCAACCATCCTCGCTATAATCAGGACTTTATCATCGTCTTAGGAGCAGGTCTTTTGAATGGCACCACGGTCTCCCCTTTATTGGCAAAACGCATCAATACAGCGATCTCGTTCTACGAAGCGCAATTTAAAGCAAAAAAAACCGCTCCTCGATTACTGATGTCAGGCGGACAAGGAAGCGATGAGCAGCTGCCGGAAGCTGTTGCTATGAAAGAATATGCGATTGCCCAAGGCGTACCAGAAGGTGAGATTTTAGTGGAAACAAATTCCACGACTACTTATGAAAACATGAAATTTTCGAAAGAAATCATGGATTCGCTTAAGCCAAAGGGCTACAAAGCAATCTTTGCCTCAAACAATTACCATATTTTTCGTGCTGGTCTCTATGCAGATCAAGCCCAACTTAAAGCGGACGGTATCGGAGCACCTACTGCCTTTTACTATTTACCGAATGCCTTTTTAAGAGAATTCGTGGCAATCCTTTTTATGCACAAAAGACGACATTTAACGGTATTGATCACCTTACTGATTCTCTATGCAGGTGCAGCGATCCTCCAACTTATTTTTGGCTAAACAAACAAAAAAGTTCTTTGAACCAGTTGGTTCGAAGAACTTTTTTTCTTATTGAATCGTACGATGTTTCTTCCAGAAGCGTTGTTGCCATTTTTCTTTCATGCTGTCTGTAAGCGGTTCTGATGCTTCTTTGATCGCACAATATTTGTCCACCATCGTGACGATATAGCTTTCTTTATAGCGTGGCGGTGCAATCGTTGCTCCCCACATATGTTTCAAGATGATATCTTTTTCAAGATCACTAAGTTCAGTGATTTTTTCGGCATTTTTTACTGCGATTCGTGGATGCATGTACGCATGGGTACCTTCGTCAAACTTTGTAGTACGCCAATCGTAATAAAATAAATCATGAAGGAGTCCTGCACGAGCTGTTGCACGAGCATCGCCGCCCCATTTCTTGGCCAATTTGTAACTATAATAAGAGACGCTGATCGAATGTTCCAAACGTGTGGAGTTCATATGCTGCACAAAATTGGCTAATTTTTTTACAGCTTCTGTTTCTAACAGGTCAGCCACGTAAGACATATATTCGCTATCTTCTTGCCATTTTTCTGTCATAAATTTTTGTCTGCCACCTTTTTTGATCTGCTTGATTGTTACAAGACAAAGTATAGCACCTATTCCTGCAAGTTTCTAGGTGAGGTGCAATAGATTCAAATAGTTTAACAGTTCCTTAAAAATCTAGCTGACAGCAAAATACATCAAAATACCTGCCGCAATGGCGACGTTCAATGATTCCGCCTGACCATAGATAGGAATATATAGATTTTTATCGGTCAATGCCAACAGTTCCTGATTGACCCCTTGCCCCTCGTTGCCTAAAATGAAGGCAGCCGCTTGTTCTTTAGGAAGCTCGGTATAAGGGACTGCTTCTTTGTTTAACTCGGTACCATAAATCGCCACACCAGCTGCCTGCAGCTGCTTTAGAAATGGCGGGATCGCTCCTTCTACGATCGGCAGATGATAGTTGCTACCTTGCATACTGCGCAAGACTTTGGTGCTGTAAAGATCGGCTGTTCCTTCGCCGAGAAAAACCCCGCTGAACCCAGCAGCATCCGCTGTTCGAATCATGGTGCCAACGTTCCCAGGATCTTGCACATTATCTAAAATCAGCCAATTGCCCGTCAGTGTCTGTAAGTCTTGTTCTTGCTTTTCCACCACGGCAAAAATCCCTTGTGGTGTTGGCAAATCAGAAAGCATCGCTGCAATCTCCTCTGTGATCAAATAGCTTTCTTCCTGATAATCATCGAGTTGCCCGTTGGCTTCACTTAATCCTCGCGGGGTCACCAACAATGCTTTGATGGGTACTTGTGCATGCAATGCTTCTTGCACCAAATGCCAGCCATCGATCAAATAGGTATTGGTTTGTGTCCGATGTTTTTTTTGTGTTAGTTTTTTGATTTCCTTGATAAAGGTATTTTTTTTCGATTGAATTTCTTTCATCTTGTCACCTCGATTCATTATAGCATGAGTCCATCGATCTAACTTGTTCTTTTACTGAAAAAACGCTATCATATAAAGCAGAGGAGGGATTGTCCATGAAGAAACTACGAATCCATGTGCAAGGACGTGTCCAAGGCGTCGGCTTTCGTTATACCACAAAAATGCTTGCTGATCAGTTGGGCGTCACAGGATCTGTAAAAAACGAGGCGGATGGCTCTGTTTCGATTGAGGCAATTGGCGATGACAAAGCCATCGATGCCTTTGTTGCTGGGGTTAAGGATTCTCCTTCACCCGCTGGGAAAGTAAATCAGATCGACATCCAACCAGACGATGCTATCAAAGAGCGTAGGAGTTTTGATGTAGTGTACTATTAACAATTGAATGTTTTCTAAGTCGAAAGATTGATTTTTCAATGAATTTCTCTTTGTACATTGAAATAGTCGGTCTTTTTTAGTATAGTTATTTTTGTCTAAATTTATTGTGAAGAGGAAGAATAGAATGTCTAAAATGAATAAATGGCTGCTTTCATCAGGATTATTTGGCCTGTTATTAGCATTATCAGGCTGTGTCAGTACCAATGCTGATGGTACGCCGAAAGAAACAGGAATGATTTATCGCTTTTTGGTGAAACCATTAGGGGATATGATCACGATGCTCGTTGAAAACTTCAACTGGTCTTACGGCTGGGCGATCATCGCGGTAACGATCGTTGTCCGTGTCATTATCTTACCGTTAGGGATCCATCAGTCTCGCAAAACGATGGTTCAAAGTGAAAAAATGCAGTTTCTGAAACCTCAAGTGGATATTGCGCAAGCCAACTTGAAAAAAGCAACCACTCGGGAAGAACAAATGCAAGCGCAAGCGGAGATGCAAAAAATTTACTCTGAAAACAACGTCAGTATGTTTGGCGGTATCGGATGTCTCCCTTTGCTGATTCAGATGCCGATCTTCTCTGCTCTTTATTTCACCGCTCGTTACACACAAGGAATCCAAAACTCTGAATTCTTTGGCGTATCATTAGGCGACCCCAGCATCCTCTTTGTGGCGATTGCTGGTCTTTCCTACTTGGCACAAGGATATATCTCAACCATCGGGATTCCTGAGGAACAGAAAAAAACGATGAAAACCATGTTGATCGTTTCTCCATTGATGATCGTTTTCATGTCCATGAGTGCACCAGCTGGTGTGACACTTTACTGGGTAGTTGGTGGGGTCTTCAGTTGTATCCAAACGTTTATCACGAATGTCATCATGAAACCAAAAATTCGTGCCCAAGTCGAAGCGGAAATGAAAGCAAATCCGCCTAAAACGGTAGTTACGCCTCGTAAAGACGTAACGCCTGAAAAAACAGAAGCTGTCAAAAAAGCGTTGAACACGACAAAGCCTAACGGAAAAGGCCGTAACGCTGGCAAGCAGCAACGGAAGTAATTCTTGACCAAATCGCTCATTGGGCGGTTTGGTTTTTTGTTGTTTTCAAATGGGAATCAGTTGCTTCTTCTATTGCCTTTCGCTATAGTAAATGAGAGGTGAGCGCATGTTTCAAGCATATATCAATATTTTTGTCATTTTCAGTCTCATGTTTATCGGTTATTGGTTGTCTTACAAACAATGGTTTTCTAATCGAACCGCCGACACGTTTTCAAAACTGGTGTTAAATGTCTCATTACCCGCCAATATGTTTTTGACGATCATTAAAAACTTTACGAAAGACGAGTTTCTCTCATTAGTTTCCGGGATGATCATCCCTTTTCTTTCCATGATGATCACTTACTTCGCCGGTTATTTATGGCGCCGTTTCGCGCAAGTTGAAACCAAACACCAAGGGGCATTTTCCGCCATGTTTACCTTTTCCAATACGATTTTCATCGGCTTACCGATCAATTTAGCCATTTTTGGTGAAAAAGCCGTTCCCTATGTATTGTTGTACTACATCGTAAATACGACATTATTTTGGACCATCGGTATTTTTGAGTTAGCAAAAGATAACCCCGATTTCGGCGAAGCCCGCATTTCCTTTCATCCATTGGTCATGCTAAAAAAGATTTTTTCGCCAGCCTTGATTGGTTTCATTATCGGCTTGATCTGGATGCTGTTCACATTCCCACTGCCATCCTTTGTTGATGGGCTTGGAAGCTACCTAGCAGATTTAACGACGCCTCTATCAATGTTTATTATCGGGATCATCGTGTACTTTGGCGGGCTCAAGAACTTGCGAATGACCAAAGACATTGCTGGTGTCCTGTTTGGTCGCTTCGTTCTTTCGCCTCTCGTTGTATGGCTATTAAGCAGAATCATCCCTGTTCCTGAATTGATGCTTTCTGTGTTTATTATTCAAGCCTCTATGCCCGTCCAAAACTCTGTCCCGATCCTTGTACGAAACTACCAAGGGGATGAAGAATTTGCAACTTCATGTCTAGGCTATTCCGTCTTACTGTACATGGTGTATCTGCCTGTTTTGCTTTTTTTCTTTTTTTAGCTAGTTAACGAACTTTGTCGAAAAATACTCGTTACCAAAGGCATTCGCTTCTTTCGGTAACGAGTATTTTTCTTCTCTTTGTATGGTAATGTTTTTTTTGATTCGCTGTCCGAACGGCAACTCCCCTTATGATTTGTCACTATAGATCACGATTTTTCTGATTTTCGCCAGATTGTGACTGCTTAGGTTACCTTCATAAACAAGACAAAAAAGCCCATCATGCAGAAACTAGCTATACTAGATGCTGCGATGATGGGCTTATTTTTTTAAGTGAACAGCCGTTGGCTTACAACATATCGAACAACGACAACTGATTTTCATCTGGTAGATCTTTTAGAACACCGTTGTCCGTCATGTATTCAATCAATGTCTTAGAAACTTTCCCGCGATTGGCGAGGTCTTCTTTCGATAAGAAGGGACCATCTTTTCGTGCTTCCACGATTTGTTTCGCTACGTTCAGCCCTAAACTCGGTACTGCTCGGAACGGTGCGATCAATTTTTTCCCATCGATCACGAAATTTTCTGCATCGGATTTATACAGATCGATCATCCCGAATTCATAGCCGCGCTCCAGCATTTCATTGGCTAATTCGAGAACCGTCAACAGATTTTTTTCTTTCGTTGATGCATCCATTCCTTTGTCATTGATTTCTTGCATCCGTTCTTTTACGGCGTCTTTTCCTTTTGACATGGCAATCAAATCAAAGTCGTCTGCTCGGACAGAGAAATAAGCACAGTAATAGAGAATTGGGAAGTACACTTTAAAGTAAGCCACCCGCAACGCCATCAAGACATACGCCGCCGCATGGGCTTTCGGGAACATGTACTTGATCTTCGAACAAGAATCGATATACCATTCTGGGACATTGTTCTCCCGCATCGCTTGCAAGTAAGTATCTCGCAAGTCGTCAGGGATCTTGTTCCATTGTCCTTTACGGACCGTCTCCATGATTTTAAAGGCCATCCCGTCATCTAAACCGGCGTGGATCAAATACACCATGATATCATCCCGACAGCCGATTACTTCCGCTAGGCTGGCATCTCCGCGACGGATCAATTCTTCCGCATTGCCCAACCATACATCGGTACCATGGGAAAGACCAGAGATCTGCAAGAGTTCAGCAAAGGTCGATGGATGGGTTTGATCCAGCATCCCTCGCACAAATCGGGTACCAAATTCCGGGATGCCTAATGTACCGGTTTTCGAATAGATCTGCTCTTCGGTCACACCTAACACATCCGTGCCGCCAAAAATACGCATCACTTCTGGATCATCGGTGGGGATCGTTTTTGGATCGATGCCTGATAGATCCTGCAGCATCCGAATGACTGTCGGATCATCGTGTCCGAGGATATCCAGTTTCAAGATATTGTCATGAATCGAATGGAAATCAAAGTGGGTCGTTTTCCACTCCGCATTTTGATCATCCGCTGGGTATTGGATCGGGGTGAAATCATAAACATCCATATAGTCGGGAATAACGATAATCCCCCCCGGGTGCTGACCAGTCGTCCGTTTGACGCCTGTGGCACCTTTTGCCAGGCGATCGACTTCGGCTGCTCGATAATGAAGATTATGATCGCGCTCAAAGCCTTTTACGAAACCAAAGGCTGTTTTATCGGCTACGGTACCGATCGTTCCTGCACGATAGACGTATTCTTCACCGAAGAGTACTTTCGTATAGTTATGGGCTTCTGGCTGATATTCCCCTGAGAAGTTCAAATCGATATCGGGTACTTTATCGCCGTGGAAACCAAGGAACGTTTCAAAGGGAATATCGTGGCCATCTTTGTTCAGACGGGTGCCGCATTTTGGACATTTTTTCTCTGGCATATCATAACCAGAACCATACGAACCGTCTTCGTAAAACTCCGAATACTGGCAATCGGGACAATAATAATGAGGAGCTAATGGATTGACCTCAGTGATCCCCGTCATGGTTGCCACGAAACTAGAACCGACTGATCCCCGTGACCCTACTAGATAGCCGTCTTCATTGCTTTTATGAACGAGTTTTTGTGAGATCAAATAGATCACGGAAAAGCCGTTCCCAATGATCGAATCAAGCTCTTTTTTCAAACGTTTTTCCACGATCTCTGGTAATGGATCGCCGTATAACTCTTTGGCACGGTTGTAACTTAAGTCGGTGATCTCTTGTTCTGATCCGGGAATCTTTGGTGTATACAGATCATCTTTTACCGGAATGACTTTTTCACAAAGATCGGCGATTTTATTCGGGTTCGTCACCACGATTTCTTTCGCCGCTTCCGGACCTAAAAATTGAAAAGCAGTCAGCATCTCATCCGTAGTACGGAAGTGCACGTCTGGTAGGCTATGACGATTCAACGGATTGGCGCCTCCCATTGAATTGATCAAGACCTTGCGATAAATGGCGTCTTCTTCGTTTAGGTAATGGGCATTCCCAGTAGCCACAACGATTTTCCCTAACTCTTCCCCCATTTTTACCAGATTCCGAATGATGTCTTCTAGGTCTTTTTCACTTTTCACGAGTTCCGTTTCCAAAAGATGGGCATAAACTGCTTTGGGCATGACTTCGATGTAGTCATAAAACTTGGCAAGTTCTCGTGCTGCATCGACCCCTTTTTGCATCATTGCGACAAAGACTTCTCCTTTATCACAGGCGGTTCCGACTAACAATCCTTCCCGCAATTTCACCAATTCTGAACGTGGGATTCGTGGGACTTTATCATGGAAGTACTTCACATTCGACATCGAGATCAGCTTGAATAAATTCTTCAATCCTGCCTGTGTTCGAGCCAAGATCGTGGCATGGAAAGGTCGAGCTGCTTTGTAGGAGTTCTCGCCCCCCACGTGTCGGTTCAACTCTTCGTGCAGCAACATCTCATGTTTTTCCATTGCTTCTTTGACAAAGATCCATGCTAAATGACCGGTTGCCTCCGCATCGTAGATCGCTCGGTGATGTTGTTCTAAGCTGACACCGAATTTTTTGGAAAGGACACCTAAACCGAATCGCTTAAACTCTGGATACAAATAACGAGCGAGTTCCAATGTATCAATGACGGGATTTTCCGCTTCTGGAATACCGTATTTTCGATAACTAGTATTTAAGAAGCCCATATCAAATGACGCATTGTGGGCAACTAAAATGGCTCCTTCAGAAAACTCACGGAACAAACGTAAGACTTCTTCTTCTGATTTTGACCCGCGAACCATTTCATCGGTGATTCCCGTCAGTTCTACGGTCGTTCGCGATAAGGGATGACCTGGATCGATAAATTCATCAAAGGATGCCTCCACGTTGCCTTTATGCATCCGCACAGCAGCCAACTCAATGATGGTGTCGTATACTGCAGACAACCCAGTGGTCTCCACGTCAAACACGATATAAGTAGCATCGGTCAGTGGAACAGGCTGAGGATTGTAGGCAACCGCTACGCCGTCATCCACGATATTGGCTTCCACACCGTAAAGAATTTTAACACCAGCCTTTTCTCCTGCATGATGGGCATCAGGGAACCCTTGCGCTCCACCATGATCGGTGATCGCAATCGCCTTATGGCCCCATTTGCCTGCTTGAGCGACAAAATCCGCCACGTTGTTGGTGGCATCCATCGTACTCATATTGGAATGCAGGTGGAGTTCGACCCGTTTCTCGCCTTCAGGTGCATAGTCTTTGCGGGCTTCGTGTTTGACTTCCAGCAAATCTTGCGCATTCATAACGAGATCTCGCATGAAGGTATCTTCTTGGACGCTACCGCGTACTTTGACCCAACTACCTTTGGCGATGGCATCAAAAACTTGTTCATCTTTTTCATTGTTGGAGAATTTTTTCACACTAAACGATGACGTATAGTCGGTGATTTTCAAGATCAAAATCTTCCGTTTTGAACGCAATTCGCGGACTTCTTTATCAAAGACATACCCTTGGATCGTAACTCGGCGTTCTTCCTCGATGATATTGATCATCGGTGTCACAGGTTCATCGGCAGGAATATTACGTCCCAAGGCGATTGGTCCGTCAAATTCGACTGTTTTGACTTCTTTTTTGCGTTGCTCGTGCGCCATTAAGTTCTCAGCAGCTTGTTGTTGGAACGCTGCTGTTTGCTCTTCCTTGCGTGCTTCAAGTTCTTTTAAGGCCGCCTCCGCTTGCTCTTGGTCTAGCTGCGGCAAGATCCGAAATTTTTGAAAGCCGAAGGTACTATAATTTTCCTCAATGATCGGCAAGTACTGCTGCTGCAAAATCGTGATGACCGCATCATTGTTGACTGGCAAAATCACTTTGTTCTCTTGCAGCACAGGCATTTGGTTTTTGATCACTTGATGAACCAATGGTCGATCACAATTTTGATTGGCTAACGCTAATGGCCAATATTCTTGAATGAATTGCTCATCAAAGGAACCATCTTGAGCTTCAATGATGATACGAACTTCCGCAATCTCTTTAAACGCCAATTCAATATGTTGTTTAAAGGACTGATACACCATCACCGGTAATAAACGTTCAAATTGGAAATAAAACGTCCACGCTTTTGATTGTCGATGCACGGTCACTTGTTTGATTTGGGCAGTCTGCATCAACGGATGCTGCCGAAGATTTGGGGCAGCTGCAATTTGGTCTAATAATATCTCAAAGGTCTCTCTTTCTTTTGACAATTGAAGATCCTCCTTTTCTCAGTACTCACTAGTATACCTCTTTTTGCCCTCATTTTCATTAAAAAATCGAGAAAGGATTTCCTCTCTCGATCTGCTATTCATTCTTGTTCGTTCCTGTTTATTCCTGATTGGCTAACAAAATCGTCAGGGTCGAAGCGACTTCTTCTTTTCTCACTTCAACGGTCGCACCAGTATGCTTGATTTTGATCTCTACGATGCCTTCTACGGCTTTTTTACCGATAGTCAAGCGAATCGGACAGCCAATCAAATCGGCATCTGCAAATTTGACCCCTGCACGTTCATTGCGGTCATCTACCAGCACTTGATAGCCGACTTGGTTCATCATTTCTTCTACTTCTTCACTTAAGGCATTTTGATAGCTATCTTCAATCGACGTTTGAATGATATGCACATCAAATGGGGCAATTTCTTGGGGCCAATCGATCCCAAATTCATTGCCGTATTGTTCGACGATCGTTGAAAGCAGCCGAGAAACCCCCAGCCCATAACAGCCCATGATGATTGGTTGCTCATCGCCGTTTTCATCGACAACCGTCGCTTCTTGCGCCTCACTGTACTTGGTTCCTAACTTGAAGATATGGCCAACTTCGATTCCTCGCGTAAAGGTTAAGGTTCCTTTTCCATCTGGGGAAGGATCACCTTCTTGAACCAAGCGAAAATCGGCAAAGGCTAATGGTTGAAAATCACGCCCCACATTCGCATTGAGATAATAGCTTTGTTTTTCTGCCGCTGGAACGATCAGATTCGCCATATCTTGGACATGCTGATCGGCGTACAACTGGATCGAATCAGCAAGCGCAATGGGACTGCGCAGCTGCGTCTCACTCGTCAGATAAGACTCCGCTTCCTCAACAGTCAGCACCTTCACTTGATCAGCGGCTAAGTAATGCTTGACCTTTGTTTCATTGAGGCTGTGATCGCCTCGTAATAACACCATAATGACTTGCTCGTCAACGAGTAATAAAGATACTTGAACGATTTTTTGCAAGTCTGTTTCGTATGCCTGCGCCAGCTCCTCTAACGTTAAAGGCTCATCCTGAACGACTTTTTGTAATTCTAAATAGGTCTCGTGAGATTTTTTGGCGATGTATTGACTGGTTGCTAATTTCCAATTGGCGACATAATCGCTTTCGGTCGAGTAGCAGATCAGCTCTTCGCCGATCCCCGACAATGCCAAAAATTCTTTCGAATCTCTGCCACCCATCAAGCCATTGTCCCCGACCACTGCCCGATACTCGATACCACAGCGTTTCAATATTGCATGATAAGCCATTTCGTAACGATTATAGGTTTGATCTAAGCTGGCTTCATCGGCATGAAAGGAATAGCCATCTTGCATGATAAATTCGCGGCTGCGGATCAATCCAAAGCGCGGCCGCTGTTCGTCCCGATATTTCGTTTGGATCTGATACAAGCTCAATGGCAGCCGTTTATAAGACGTGATCTCGTTTTTGATCAATGTCGTAAACGGCTCTTCATGAGTAGGTCCTAAAACGATCTCTCGTTCGTTTCGATCTGTTAATCGATACAAGGATTCACCATACAATGAGGCACGTCCTGACTCCTTCCATGGCTCATACGGAAGCAAAGAAGGCATCGCCATCTCTACGGCATCGATTTGTGCCAATTCTTCACGGATGACCCGCTTGATCTTTTCTAACACCCTTTGTGCTAGCGGCAAGTAAACATAAATGCCTGCCGCCACTTGTCGAATATACCCTGCCCTAACTAACAGTTGATGACTTAACGTCTCCGCATCGCTGGGGGTTTCCCGCAATGTCGGAATCAAACATTTTGACTGTTTCATTTTTTTCTCCTTTGCTACAAAAAATCATGTTCACCCGATCAACAATTGATTTGCTTGTGCGTCTTATTTTTAAAAGAAGAAACGTTGGATATCATTCCAGGTAACGAGAACCATCAGCAGCATCAAAAACCCAAACCCAATCAGAGTAATGATGCCTTCTTTTTCTTGGCTGATTGGCTTGCCTCGCAAACCTTCTAAAATATTTAAAACCAGCTTACCGCCATCCAATCCAGGAATCGGTAATAAATTAAAGATCCCCAAGTTGATAGAAATCATCGCCATCATCGCGATCACCGTTGTTACCCCTTGCGATGCAGCTTGAGAAGACAGTTGGAAAATCGCTACCGGTCCACCCAATTTATTGATATCTGGTTGGGCAATCAAGTTGCCGACTGCTCTAAAAATCACCAGTGAATTGTCAATGGTCGTTTGCAAGCCGCCCAGTAAGATATCTCCGATCCCAGTTTTTAAGGAAGCGGTGATCCCTAAGAAACCAATCGTGGTCTCCCCTGATTCTTGACTCGCAGGAGTTGCCGTCAAATCAAGTGTTTCTGATCCTCGTTTGACTGCTAGAGCAATCTGAGTATCCGGGTACTTTTGGATCTCAGTCGTTAATTCTGACCAGTTAGAAACATCGACACCTTCGACAGCTAAGATTTCATCGCCATTTTGCAGCCCTGCTTCAGCTGCCGGTGTTCCTGCTTCGATTCCTGTCACGATGGTTGCATCTTGATTCGCAACACCACCTTGTGCAAACACCAACCCAGTGAATAAGACCAAGGATAAAATAAAGTTGTTCATCGGTCCAGCAAAATTCGTCAGCATTCGCTGCCAAAGCTTTGCGGACTGGAATTGAACGTCTTTAGGTGCGATCCGAACTTCAACGCCATCTTCATGGATGATCGTTGCATCATGATCCACAGCGTACGTCATCGCTTCTTGTTCATTGCCATTGATGAACCCTGTGATCGTCAACTTCTCCTCCAAGTCAAAGTCGGTCACTTCCATAGGGATCGCTTGCGGCAATTGGATCTTTTTGCTCGTATTGATTTTGATAACTTTGCCAGTTGCATCTTGAACCAAGGAGACTGGCATACCTGGTGTTAATTCTGTTTCATCTTCACCCCAGCCCGCCATTTGGACATACCCGCCTAATGGAAGCATCCGAATCGTGTAGGTCGTCCCATCTTTCGCTTGATGCGCGAACAATTTAGGCCCCATACCGATGGCAAACTCTCTTACTAAAATACCTGCCCGTTTTGCAAAGAAGTAGTGTCCAAACTCGTGAATCACTACCACTACGGAAAAGATAATGATAAATACAAGTATCGTTTTCATGCTCGTTCCTCTCTTTCACAGCATCCCTCTCATTCAGGGCAGCCTTTCCTTATTTTATCACACCGATTCCCGTTGAGGAACTCACATTCCCGTTGTAACAAGAATTTAAAAAAAGAAGCGCAAGCCAAGCCTGCACTTCTAAATAATTTCTAAAAAACACCGAATAAATACATGATTGGAAACACAAACAGCATGCTATCGAAGCGATCCAAGATCCCGCCATGTCCTGGCAAAAGATTGCCTGAATCCTTCACGCCATAATGACGTTTGATTGCCGATTCCACTAAATCCCCGAATTGACCAGCGATCGAAAAGAGGACCGTCAATAAGATCATGATGGCACTACCATGTCCAAAATAATCTTTCCCTGGAAATGCTAGCAGATACAGACCGGCTACGACCACCGCAGCAGCAATCCCACCTAGCGCACCTTCGATCGTTTTATTAGGGGAAATCTCTGGCCATAATTTTCGTTGACCGTAACGCCGTCCCACCATGTAAGCCCCAATATCTGTTGCCCACACGATAAACAGACCGAAAACTAAAACGACTAAGCCATCTGTTGCTGAACGTGCCGTCAAGAAACGTTCAAACCCGACACCCGTATATAAGCTGACGATCACTGGAAAACCAGCTTCATCGATAGTATACGTATTTTTAGAAATAACCGCGATCCCTAGTAATAAAAGGACGATTACATAATACAAGGCACTTTTATCTGTGCCCTCTGGCAAAAAGAAAAACCAGCGTTCTTGAGGTAAAACTAAAATCACCGCACCGATGATTGAAAGAATTCCTTCAAAACTGAAAACAGCTAGTCCTTTCATCCGAAATAATTCATAAACACCAATCCCTGCCATCGCTGCTGCCAGCAATTCGACGGCAATGCCGCCAACGTAAATAATTGGCAGGAAAAAGGCTAATGCGACGACCGCAGTGATTACACGTTGTCTCACTCTTCTTCCTCCTTCGTTTTCAAACCGCCAAAACGCCGGTTTCGTTGTTGAAAGCTCCCGATCGCATCTTCTAGTAAAGCAGCATCGAAATCAGGCCAGAGCGCTTTCGTAAAGAATAATTCGCTGTAAGCAATCTGCCATAACAAGAAGTTGCTGATACGTTCTTCGCCACTCGTGCGAATCACCAATTCAGGATCACGTAACGCGTTTGGCAAAAAACCAGTCATCAAATGTGTCGCCAGCATGTCTTCCGTGAGCTTGGGCAGGGCTTCCTCCGAAGCTGCAAGCTCTTCATAAAGGGCTTGGACCGCAGTCAAAATTTCTGCGCGGCTGCCGTAATTTAAAGCAAAATTCAAGATCATCCCAGTATTATCTTTGGTTTGGTCAATCGCTCGCTTGACCGCTTCTTGTGTGTGTTCGGGTAAAGATTCCGTGAACCCCATCACTTTGACTTGAACATTTTCTTTGATCAGCTCAGGAACAAACGTGTCGAAAAAGTCGACGGGCAGTTGCATCAAAAAGTCCACTTCTTCGTTTGGCCGTTTCCAATTCTCTGTTGAAAACGCATAAAGAGTCAATACTTTCACACCAAGGTGTGAAGCATGTTTCGTGATCTTTTTTACCGTCTCCATGCCTTCTTTGTGACCAGCTACTCTTGGCAAGCGCCGGTTTTGCGCCCATCTGCCATTGCCATCCATAATGATCGCGATGTGTTGGGGAATCGGCAGTGATGGATCAAATTCATGTTCAGCCGCTTCTTTGATATATTTGTCTTTTTGTGGAAAAAAACGCAGCATCGTATTCGCTCCTCTTCCAATTCTTGAAATTCATCTTTTACATTATAACAATAATCAGATTTCTTGCCTATGAAAACCAAGAAAAGATTTCCATATTAAGAAAAAACAAAAAAACAGTCGTGATATTCAAGTACATACGGCACTTTCGACCATAAAAAAAGAGCCGCTGAAGCGACTCTTCGTCATTCCTTTTAAACCTCAAGTAGCTCTTGCTCTTTTTCAGCTGCGATCGCATCGATTTCTTTGATGCTGTTATCTGTAGCAGTTTGCACTTCTTTTTCAGATTCACGCAAATCATCTTCTGTAATATCGCCAGCTTTTTCTTGTTTCTTGTAAGCTTCCATCGCATCACGGCGAATGTTACGGACCGCGATTTTCGCATTTTCAGCTTCTTTTTTCACGTCTTTGGCTAATTCTTTACGACGTTCTTCCGTTAATTGAGGAATCACCAAACGAATGACGGTTCCGTCATTGGCAGGCGTGATACCAATATCACTTTGCATGATAGCTTTTTCTACTTCTTGGATCATTGTTTTGTCAAAAGGTGTGATCATCAAAATTCTTGCTTCTGGAATCGTAATTGAAGCCATTTGGTTCAAGGGTGTTGGTACACCATAGTAAGTAACCATTACGCGGTCTAAGATGCTCGCGTTCGCGCGGCCAGCACGGATTTGTCCTAATTCCCGCTGCAAGTTTTCTGCTGCTTTTTTCATTTTGTCTTTTGCTTCTGTTAAAATTTTGTCAGCCATGTTATTTCCCCCTTACTGTCGTTCCAATATGTTCACCTAAAATGGCGCGGCGAATGTTTCCATGCTCATTCAAGTTGAATACGACTAATGGAATATCGTTGTCCATACTTAATGAACTTGCGGTTGAATCCATTACTTGCAATCCTTTAGAAATGACTTCTAAATGGGTCAATTCTTCAAATTTCACAGCACTTTGGTCCGTTTTAGGATCTGCTGAGTAGACGCCATCAACATTGTTTTTCGCCATCAAAATGACATCAGCGTTGATTTCAGCTGCCCGTAAGGCTGCGGTCGTATCAGTTGAGAAATAAGGGTTTCCGGTTCCGCCTGCAAAAATGACGACCCGCCCTTTTTCTAAGTGACGTTCTGCTCTGCGACGAATATAAGGCTCTGCGATTTGACGCATTTCGATCGAAGTTTGGACACGCGTTGGTACACCAGCATTTTCTAGCGTGTCTTGTAATGCTAAAGCATTCATCACAGTCGCTAACATGCCCATGTAATCAGCTTGTGCTCTTTCCATCCCCATTTGCGCGCCGATTTGTCCACGCCAAATGTTTCCGCCGCCGACCACGATCGCCATCTGTACGCCTAATTCGTGGACTTCCTTGATCTCTTTAACGATCTCTTGGATCGTCGGTGGTTTGATCCCAAAGCCTTCGTCACCCGCTAATGCTTCACCACTTAATTTTAATACAACACGTTGATATTTTGGTTTGCCCATCATGATTCCTCCGTACATTCTCCAATACTATTGTAGCATATTGGTGCTCTTTCGTTGAAAATTATCTACACTATTTCTTTAAAAACCGTTTTTGCTTAAAAAAAGGGAGCGCACTTCCATGCGTTCCCATCTGTTCGAGGAACAGAATTATTTTTTCACTTGGCTCATTACTTCTTCAACGAAGTTGTCTTCGCGTTTTTCGATACCTTCGCCGACTTCAAAGCGGACAAAAGATTTCACAGTTGCGCCTTTTGATGCAACATATTTTTCAACCGTCATATCTGGGTCTTTAACGAATGGTTGGTCAACCAAAGCGATTTCTGCTTTAAATTTCTTCAAGCGTCCTTCAACCATTTTTTCAACGATGTTCGCTGGTTTGCCTTCGTTCAATGCTTGTTCTGTCAAGACTTGTTTTTCATGATCCAATTCTTCTTGAGAGATTTGTGCTTCGTTCACGTAGCGAGGGTTGATCGCTGCAACGTGCATTGCAACATCTTTCGCAACTGATTCGTCAGTTGTTCCTTCAAGAACAGTCAATACAGCAATACGTCCGCCCATGTGTAGGTAACCGCCGAAAGCAGCATTGTCATCTTTTTCAACAACTTCAAAACGACGGAAGCTGATTTTTTCTCCGATTACTTGTGTTGCTTCGATCAACGCAGCATCCATTGTGCCTTTAGAAGTTTCTAATTTTAAAGCAGCATCCATATCAGCTGGTTTGTTTGCTGCGATTACTTCAGCGATTTCTTTTACTAAGTCTTGGAACATTTCGTTTTTAGAAACGAAGTCAGTTTCTGAGTTCACTTCAACGATTGCTGCTGTGTTGCCGTTGATCGCTACAGATGCTAAACCTTCAGCAGCAATACGGTCGTTTTTCTTCGCAGCTTTTGCCATACCTTTTTCACGTAATAAGTCTACGGCTTTTTCGATGTCGCCTTCTACTTCAACTAATGCACGTTTTGCGTCCATCATTCCTACACCAGTCATATCGCGTAATTCTTTTACTAATTTAGCTGTTACTTCTGCCATTTTTTGTTTCCTCCTAAATGTTTTTAAACAAGATTGCTTGTCTTTAAAAAAAGCTGTTTCAAAGGAGAGTGAGGCTTGGCGCCTAGCCTTTGAAACAGCTCCATCATTTATTATTCAGCTGATGCGTTGTCGCCTTCGACAACATCAACGATTTCTTCGATTGAAGTTGCGTTTTCTGTTGATTCAGCAGCAAAATCTTCTTCTGCTACTTGGTCTTCGCCTTGGTTACCTTCGATGAAAGCATCTGCCATTTTCGCAGTGATCAATTTAACGGCACGAATAGCGTCATCATTTGATGGGATAACAACATCGATTTCGTCTGGATCACAGTTTGTATCGACCATCGCTACGATCGGGATATTTAATTTGCGTGCTTCTTGGATCGCGATACGTTCTTTACGTGGGTCAACAACGTACATTACATCTGGAATTCTTGGCATATCAGCGATACCGCCTAAGAATTTTTCAAGACGTTCGCGCTCTTTGTTCAAGCCAACGACTTCTTTTTTAGGAAGAACAGCAAATGTGCCATCTTCTTCCATTTTGTTGATTTGTTTCAAACGAGCAACACGTTTTTGGATTGTTTCCCAGTTTGTCAAAGTTCCACCTAACCAACGATGGTTAACATAGTATTGACCTGAACGGATTGCTTCTTCTTTGATTGCTTCTTGTGCTTGTTTTTTAGTACCTACGAACAATGCAACGCCGCCTTCTTCAGCAACATTTTTCATGTAGTCGTAAGCTGCGTCTACTAATTTCACTGTTTTTTGCAAATCAATGATGTAGATGCCGTTTCTTTCTGTGAAGATATATTTCTTCATTTTTGGGTTCCAGCGACGAGTTTGGTGACCAAAGTGTACGCCGGCTTCTAATAATTGTTTCATTGAGATTACTGCCATGTTGTGTTTCCTCCAATTTGGTTTTTTTGTTTTCCTCTCTTGCTCTTTTACTCCTTGAAGAACTGAATCGATCAGCACCGCTTCGCAGATGGAACAAGATGTGGGATTGACGTGAAAAACTCACGCCTTAAACAGTATACAGTAGCTAAAAAAGAAATGCAACTGATTCAAATGAAAAACTACGATTCGTGGTCCAGCTTTTTTTTAACGTTCTAATTCTTTTCTTATTATATCTAGGTTTTTTCGGCTTTATCTGCTATGATAAGGCTGACTTAATCAATCATGCTTAAAGGAGTTTACCTATGCGAAAAGCTGATCGCCATTTACTTATTAGACAAATCATTACTGAACATACTGTACGCACGCAAGAAGAATTATTGCAGCAATTGGAAGCCCAAGGCGTCTCCGCCACGCAAGCGACCATCTCTCGCGATATTCGTGATTTGAAAATCGTGAAAGTGCCCGATGAAACAGGTCAGACGAAGTTTGTCATTTTTCAAGGAATGCAATCGTCAGAAGATGAAAAAGAAGAAGAGCAGCGTTTGATACAGATGATCGAAGACGTTGTCACTAAAGTAGATCGTGTGCAATTCATGACGTTGATCCATACCGTTGCGGACAATGCGCCTTTGCTTTCGGCTGCGATCGATGAAGTGACTATGCCAGAAAAAGTTTGCTCGTTGGCGGGCTTTGATACAGTAGCGGTGATTTCCCGCAGCGACGAAGATGCCGAAATTTTTTATCAATTTATCAGAAACCACGCGGTCTTATAAGACACCGAACATGACCTATCTGTATTTTTACTACAAAAAAGCTGTGTCCTTGTCGAAACAAGGACACAGCTTTTTTTGTTACATTTTGTCGGGTGCATGTAAACCAAGCAACCGTAAATCTTCTTTTAATAAGGTCGTTACTGCATAAACTAGAGCCAGACGTGCGTCTTTTTCCGCATCTTCAGCCAAGATTTTCACATTGGCGTAATACTTATTAAAGGCCTGTGCCAATTTGATGGCATGTTTAGCAATGACGGATGGTTCATATTTTTCTGCTGCTTGCAGCACGGTTTCTGGGTAGCGCTGAATCAATTTGATGACTTCCCAGCTCTCAGTATCTGCCAATGACAAACTGCTGACAGCAGCAGGATCAAAGTCGGCTTTTTCAAGAATGCTCATGGCACGGGCATGAGAATATTGCACATAGGGTCCGGTCTCTCCTTCAAAACGGACAACTTCTTCTAGCGTAAAGTCGAAATTATTCAAACGGTCATTTTTCAAGTCGTGGAAAACGACTGCCCCGACACCGACTTGTTTTGCAACTTCTTCTTTGTTTTCAAGCGTTGGGTTCTTTTCAGTGATTTGTTCTTTCGCTGAATCGATCGCTTCATTCAATACTTCTTCTAAAAGAACGATCTTCCCTTTTCTCGTAGATAATTTTTTCCCATCTTTGGTGATCAATCCAAATGGTACGTGGGTCATATCATCTGCCCACTCAAAGCCCATTTCCTTCAAAACAGCTTTTAATTGCTTGAAGTGATAACTTTGCTCATTTCCTACCACGTACAATGATTTAGCAAAATTGTAGGTCCGTTTGCGGTACAATGCAGCAGCCATGTCCCGGGTGATGTAAAGGGTCGCACCATCGGATTTGCGGATCAAGGCTGGATTTAAGTCATACGCAGCCAAATCAACGATTTCTGCCCCTTGGTCTTCTTTCAGCAAGTGTTTTTCCTCTAATAATTCCACGACTTCTGTCATTTTATCATTATAGAAAGCTTCGCCATTCAATGAATCAAAGGAAACTTCCAACATATCATAGATTTTATTGAATTCTTTTAATGATTCATCACGGAACCATTGCCATAAATCCATTGCTTCTTGGTCACCATCTTCTAGTTTCTTGAACCAAGCTCTCGCATCATCTTCTAATTGTTTATCTGTCTCGGCAGCTTCATGAAAATCAACATACAAACGCAACAGTTCGTTGATTGGTTCCGCTTTGACCGCTTCTTCTGACCCCCATTTTTTATAGGCCACGATCAATTTCCCAAATTGTGTGCCCCAGTCGCCTAAATGGTTGATGCGAATTGGCTGGTAACCGATTTTTTCTAAAATAAAGCCGATCGAGTTACCGATCACAGTGGAACGCAAATGCCCCATTGAGATGGGTTTGGCAATATTGGGTGAAGACATATCGATGGGTACTGCTTGCTGATTGCCGATGGTTTGATCGCCAAAATGATTTTTTTCTTTGAGAACCATCTCTAAGACGTGGGCAGAGATTGCTTTTTTATCCATAAAGAAGTTTAAATATGGACCCACCACTTCAATTTTTTCAAAAGACGCTTGATCGATTTTTTCTGCTAAGTCTGCGGCAATTTGCTGCGGCGCTTTCCGATAGACTTTTGCTAGCGAGAAGGCTGGGAATGCCACATCCCCATGGTCGGCTGACTTTGGATTTTCCAGTAATTGCTGAACTTGTTCGATCGATAGATCTTCTTTTACTACTTGATGGATCGCTTGTGCGACGATTTCTTTGTTATTCATAGTATCCCTCCTATAATGACTGAACCCATTTTTTGATGAAACGTTGTTTGAAGCAAGCAAACAGTTGTATGTTTTTCATGCAAGAAATGATTGATAAAAACAAAAAAGCCTCTAGCGCATAACATGCACTAGAGACGAGATTTCCCGCGGTACCACTCTGATTGTCCTTTTCGGACCTACTTTTTTCTGATAACGGCAGAATTCCGTTTGCTTGGCAAATTCTCACAAGTGCGTTTCACAATCTGATCAATTCGGCTTCCACCACCCCGAACTCGCTAACTGATACTCGAATCGCTACTTCTCTTGTTTCATCAAATCAAGGCTATTTACTTCCCAGAAAGTATAGCAAAGAAATGTTTGTTTGGCTAGCGAGATTTTGGCATTTTCAAAAAAAAATTATTTTATACTTTAGGAATAAATAGATCTCCAGCAGTCACTGCCATGATCGCTTTGATTGAGTGCAAACGATTTTCGGCTTGATCAAATTGACGGGCATACTTGCTACGAAAGACCTCACCAGTGACTTCCATCTCAGAAATTCCATACGCCTGCGCTGCTTTTTTGCCATACGTGGTCTGATCATCATGAAATGCTGGCAAACAATGCATAAAAATCACTTGATCGTTTTGTGTTTTTTTCATCAACGATTGGTTGACTTGATACGGCAGCAGCTGTTCAATCCGCTCTTGGAATTTTTCTTCTTCACCCATTGATACCCAAACATCGGTATACACGACATCAGCGCCTAGAACACCTTGATCCACATCATCAGTCACCAAAATCTTTGCGCCCGATTGCTTGGCATAGGCTTGTGCCTGTGCGATGATGGTTGCTTCTGGCTGCAAGACTTTCGGAGTGACGACATGAATATTGACCCCTAAAATCGCACTGGTCACTAATAAAGAATTAGCGACATTGTTGCGCCCATCCCCACAGTATGCGATGGTCAAGCCAGTCAGCTCACCGAAGTTTTCTTGAATGGTTAAAAAGTCAGCGATCATTTGCGTTGGATGCCATTCATCCGTTAAACCATTCCAAACAGGTACGCCTGAATAGTTGGCCAGATCTTCGACAACCTGTTGGCTAAAGCCGCGAAACTCGATCCCGTCAAACATACGGCCGAATACTTTGGCGGTATCTTCAACGGATTCTTTAGACCCCAACTGAATATCATTGGCCCCTAAAAATTCCGGATGTGCCCCCAGATCCACCGCTGCAACCGTAAAGGCTGCTCGCGTCCGTGTCGAATTCTTTTCAAACAAAAGTGCAATATTTTTTCCTTCTAAGTAGCGATGTGGTTGATTGTTGGCCTTCATCTCTTTCAAGTGCTGGGAAAAATCAATCAAATATTGTAGTTCTTCTTTTGTAAAATCCTTTTCTGCTAAAAAACTGCGTCCTTTAAAAACCGATGTCATTGCATACCCGCCCTTCAATTAACTAATAATTATACACGATAATATCAAATTATGAAATAAAATACAACAAGATCTTCTATTTGCTCATAAAGAAACCAAAAAAAACACCTAAGAACGGATCTTAGGTGCAATCATCTTAAGAAATCGTATGGGCAAAGCTGACACTTGGATCAGCATTCAATGAAAGATCTGCTAAGCGCTGCTTTTTCAACGCAACATGGGCATAAGCTCCAATCATGGCCGCATTATCTCCGCAAAGACGCAACGGTGGAATCAACAATTCCACTTCCGGCAATTCCTGCATCGCTTTTTGTAAAGCGTCACGCAAGCCTTGATTCGCCGCGACTCCCCCAGCAACGATCAGCTGGTTTACAGGATAAGCTTGGCATGCCCGCAACGTTTTGTGAACCAATACTTCGACAACGCTGGCTTGGAAACTAGCTGCTAGATTTTCTACTGACAAAGCTTCCTCTCTTTGCTGTGCATTATGCACAAAATTGATAAAGGAACTCTTTAAGCCGCTGAAACTAAAATCAAAATTATCTTCTTGTATCATTGCTCGAGGAAAGTGATACGTATCACTGCCTAGATGCGCAAGGCGATCAATTTCTTTCCCACTAGGATAAGGCAACCCCAGAACACGACCGACTTTGTCATAGGCTTCACCAGCGGCATCATCTCTCGTTTCACCGATGATCTCAAAAGAGCCATCTTCTGCCATATACACCAATTCGGTGTGGCCACCGCTGACCAATAATGCCATTAAAGGAAAAACCAATGGCTTCACTAGGCGAGCTGCATAAATATGTCCTGCCATGTGATTGACCGGAATCAGCGGTAAGCTGTGGGCCCAGGCAAAGGCTTTTGCTGCAGAAAGCCCAATCAACAGTGCCCCAACCAACCCTGGACCATAGGTAACAGCAACAGCTGACAACTCTTCAGGTTGGGTGTCGGCCTGTGTCAATGCTTCCTCGATGCATAAAGTAATCTGTTCGACATGGTGACGACTAGCGACTTCTGGTACGACACCGCCGAAGCGCTGGTGGCTCTTGATCTGCGAAGCAACAATGTTACTTAAAATGGTGTCGCCGTTTTTAATCACTGCCACACTGGTTTCATCACAACTGCTTTCAATGGCTAAAATCAATTCATTCATTTGATTTTTGTCCGCCTACTTTCTTTTCCATAATCAACGCATCCTCTTCTGGATGACTGTAATATTTTTTTCTACGACCGATGACTGTATAGCCCATACGTAAATAAAGAGCTTGTGCTTGCAAATTCGATACACGCACTTCAAGATAGATCCGCCGACCATCGGTTTGTTCCACGAGCGATTCCATTTGTTTCAACAATTCTTTCGCCAAACCACGACCTTGATACGCTGGTAAAACCGCTACATTAAACAGCTCTGCTTCATCCAGCACTTGCTGAAAACAGAGAAACCCAATCAGCTCTTGATTGGTTTTTCCATAACGGAACAAATAGCGACTGTTGCTGTTTTGCAAATCTTGTTGAAATTGCTGCACATTCCAAGGCGAGCCAAAGGGATAGCTCTGATCTGCCAATGACCAGAGCATTTGCGGTGTCGGGATCGTTTGATCTGCTTGTTCGTTAGTCATTTAAAAATTTCACCATATCCAATGCGTCTTCATTGCCTTCGGTGTAGTACGCCGTTTTGATCGCCTGTGAAACAAACCCGAGGGTCCGATACAAACGTTGCGCATCACGATTGCCCAGGCGAACTTCTAATGTCAAACGGTCGCATTTGTTTTTCCGTGCATAACGTTCGATTTCTCCTAGCAAGAAAGAACCGATCCCTTTTCCTTGATAATCAGGAATGATCGCGATATTGGTGATATGGGCATCAGCGCCTAAAATCCGCACCCCGATAAACCCGATCATCCGCTCATTATGCAAGATGCCCAAATAAAGATGTTTGACCCGTGAATAAAGCTCTGACAAAAAGGCGCTCTTGGTCCAAGGCAGTTCCCCCGCATACACGAGACGCTCCACCTGCAGCAGCTCTTTAATGTCATCACCGACTAATTCACGAACAACGTACGTTTCCCCTCGTATCTCTTTTTTACGCTCTGGGTATTGAATCTGACGGAAAAGAGCCAGCTTTCCCGTCATCGTTTTAAATTTTTTCAACATAGGCATCCACTCCCGGTTCATGCGAGGCTAACCATTTTTCTTCGGCTTCAACTAATTTTAAATAGTCTGGTACAAAATCATGGATCGAAGCGACCGGCGCTTCTTCTTTCGCAATAGCAGCTAAAACAACGCCATTGGGGTAATTCCATAACGACACTTGATTGATACGGGCTGTCGGCAGTTCCGCCTCGATCATGTCTTTAAATTTGACGGTATCGGCGCCGACAAATAGCACTTCTTGACCATCGACTGCTTTTAGCTGGGCCAATAACTCAGACAGTGAGATATGCTGATCTTTGATCCTTGTTTCTAAGGTCCCATTATGCCATTGGTAGGCACCTGCGTAGACATTTTGACGGCGAGCGTCAAACAACGGCACGACCACTTGCGATACGCCCACACAATTGGCAGCGACTGCTTTCAAACTAGAAACACCAATCAGCGGGATGTTCAATGTTTGCGCCAGCGTTTTTGCTGTTGTGACGCCGATTCGCAAACCTGTATACGAACCAGGACCTTTCGCAACAACGATTTGCTCCAGCTCTTTAGGTGCCATCCCCACCGCTTGCATCAATCCATCAATGGCAGGCATCAATGCTGTGCTGTGGTTTTTGATCGCCATCGTCTGGCTTTGTCCCAACACTTCTTGACCATCGACCACCGCAACCGCCAGTGTCTGGTTTGAGGTATCAATCGCTAATGTTTTCATCTATCTTCTCCCCATTCAAAAAACTCTCTCATATTCTACCATATTCTAATCAAATGCCCAACCAAGTCTCCAAAAAGATGCCTGCGTTTAGAAAAAAACAATAGGACAACAATACCCGAACCTTTGAAAAAAGCAAGCACGGCTGCAGCTGCAAACCGACGAGGCTGTTTAAAGGTTCGGGTAAGACGATAGTCATTTTTTTGTTATTCCATTAAAACTCAGTTGACGTGTGTAACGACATCCTTCGGTGATTCAACTGGTTGCTAAGAGGATTGGCGCGTAATCAGTTCCGTTGCGATCGTAACTTTGCGAGGAACGGGTGCTGCATTCGTAATGATATCCAGCAAGGTCGTCACTGCCAGCTCCCCCAACCATTCCGTATGAACTTTGATGGTTGACAGCGTCGGAAAGACGTACTTTGCAACACTGACATCGTTGAAGCCGATAATTGCGATCTCCTCAGGAATCTTGATGTTTTTTTCTTGCAAAGCACGCATAGCGCCAATCGCTAAGGCATCACTGGAAGCAAATAAAGCACTTGGCAACTCTTTGTTTTGCTGCAAATACTCTTTCATCGCCTCATAACCGCCCTCTACTGTAAACGGTGCGCTGAGATGATATTGTGGGTGGTGCAGCTTCAACCGACGGAGCCGTTCCTCAAAAATTCGGCGCCGAGGGTCTTCGATTTCTTGGTGATGATCCTTGGTAAACTCAACGCCTGATAACAGGCCGATCCTTTGGTGGCCTTTTGCAATAAAGTCATCGATCACTAAATCCACCGCTTGTTGAAAGTCCACCACCAGAGAATTGACGCCCTGAGCCAATGCGTCAAAATCGACCATCAACAAATTGGATTGGCTTTTTTTCAATTGTCGAATCTGGTGATCATCAAATTTCCCTAGTGCAATCGTTCCATCGACTGCGGTATCAGTCAATCCTTCGTAGGGTTCTTTCAGCAAACGAATCCCTAATTCTTCGGTTTTGTTTTCAATCCCGATACGGATCGCTAAATAGTAAAGATCCGCTAATTCTTCCTCGGTATCAAACCATTGGATCAAGCGCATACTACTGGTTTCTGGCTGACTCTTTTTTTTATGTTTTGTGTAATTGAGTGCTTCTGCGGCTTTAAAAATTTTCTCTTTGGTTTCAGAACTGACCGATAATTCTGAATCGTAATTCAGCACCCGTGATACAGTGGCTGGCGAGACGCCAGCCTGTTGTGCAATATCTTTAATCGTTGCCATCTTCCAGCCTCCTTTTTTTGCGGGGAACTTTTTTATAAAGTAGCTATAAAGCGAGCAAAGGCCGCTTGCCCTGTCTGGTCTCGCTTGAAGACGCCTGCATGCGTCAATACTTGTGTAAAGACTTCCCCTAATGCATTACGTAAAATCTGCGACACGTTTTCGGCATTGCATTCTGGGTGCTGGGCTTTGATCGCATCTGCCCAAGGAATATGGTATGCCGCGATCTGATTGGGCTGATTCAATAGATAAGCAGTCACTTCTTCTAGTTCCGGAGCTAAACGCGGCGGGAGAACTGCCAAGCCCATGACTTCAATCAATCCGATATTTTCTTTTTTGATATGCTGCACTTCTTGATGCGGATGAAAAATGCCGTCAGGATGTTCTTTGGAAACATTATTATCCCGCAAGACTAAGTCCATTTCAAACAGCTCTCCTTGCTTGCGTGCGATCGGTGTCACCGTATGATGAGGCGTTCCATCTTCTGAAAAGGCATTGATCGAAACACTTGGATCTGAGTACTGTTGCCATTGGGCGAACACATATTGGCAAGCGGCGGCTAATTTTTGTTTGTTTTTCGCTTGTAGTCGTATCACCGACATTGGCCACTTCACGATCCCCGCAGCGACATCAGGAAAACCAGTTAAAGAAAAGCGTTGCTCGATCGGCGCTTTTGCCATGGCAAACGTGTGCCGTCCCCCTTGATAATGGTCATGAGACAAGATCGAACCCCCAACGATCGGCAGATCGGCATTGGACCCGACAAAATAATGCGGCATCACTTCAATGATCTGCAACAAGCGAGCGAAGGTTTGCAAATTGATTTTCATAGGACGATGGTCTAAAGAGAGAAAAATCGAATGCTCATTGTAGTAGGCATAGGGCGAATATTGAAAGCCCCATGCTTCATTATCCAAATTCATACGGATGATCCGATGGTTGGTCCGCGCTGGATAATTGACTCGTCCTTGGTAGCCTTCATTTTCCAAACACAACAGACATTTCGGATAATCTACAGAAGCAGCAGCTCCTTCTTTCGCTATTTGCTTGGGATCTTTTTCAGGTTTTGATAAATTGATCGTGATCTCGATCTCCCCATATTCGGTATCAACTGGGAACACGATATTCTTTGCGATGGCCCGAGTCTTGATGTAATCATTTTGACGGCACAGCTCAAAGAAATAATCCGTCGCTTCTTTAGGATCATTGGCATAATGCTGCGCAAAAAAAGCATTGACTACTGAAGGCGGTGGCGTCAAAAAGTCCATCATCTGTGCTTCAAAGATTTCTCTTTCTGCGTGAGAATCGCCAATTTGCTGATTGCTTAAAGCGCATGCCACCAGCTCGTCCATCAAATCAATGGAGGACCGATCGACAGAACGAATTTCGCTGGGCTCAAAAACAGCTTCCCCGATCATGGCTAGTACTCGGTTTTGCAAATAAATACGATCCATTTCCATCCAGCCGCCAGCCTTGATTGCTAAAGTGACGAAATCGCTGATTGTTTGGCTGATCGTCATTGGTTATTCCTCCTGCCCTTGATACCCATTTGGATGGCTGACATGCCAATTCCAAGCAGTCTCGATGATTGCTTCGACGTCGGTATAGACTGGTTTCCAGCCTAAAACCTTTCGTGCTTTTTCACTCGATGCCACTAAGGTACTTGGATCACCGGCACGGCGAGGCGCCACTCTGGCTGGGATCTCTTTTTTCGTTACATTGCGAGCAGCTTCCACCATTTCTTTCACAGAGTACCCATGATTGCTGCCTAGATTGAAGACATTGCTCTCATTGCCTTTTTGTAAATATTCTAATGCCAACAGGTGAGCAGCGATCAGATCTTCGACATGGACATAATCGCGAACACAAGTACCATCTGGAGTATCGTAATCCTCCCCAAAAATCGCTACCTCTTTACGTTGTCCTAAAGCAGCTTGCAAGATGATCGGTACTAAGTGTGTTTCTGGATCATGGTCTTCACCGATCGAAGCATCCGACTTCGCGCCAGCCACATTGAAATAACGCAATGCGACATACTTCATTCCATAAGCTTCATCGCACCAACGCATCATTTTTTCCATGATCAACTTGCTTTCGCCATATGGATTTTTAGGATTTGTTGGGGTTTCTTCTGTGATTGGACTATGGTCAGGTTCCCCATAAGTTGCTGCTGTAGAGGAAAAGACGATATGTTTCACTTGATGTTCCTTCATCACTTCTAAGAGGACCTGCATCCCATACACATTATTGTTGAAATACTTCAATGGTTTTTCCACAGATTCTCCCACCAAAGAGCTGGCAGCAAAGTGAATCACGCCATCGATCGTTTCTTTTTCAAATACCGATTGTAAAAATGCTTTGTCGCGAATATCTCCTTCATAAAAGGTTGCTGCTGGATGGATCGCTTGGCGATGTCCTGTCAGCAAATTGTCAACGACAACGACTTGTTTTCCTTGTTCGATCAATTGATCGACTGCATGAGAACCGATATAGCCGGCTCCTCCTAATACTAAAATCGCCATATTTTCAGCCTTCTTTCTTCATTCCTTCATCGTTTCTTATTCTACAGTTTTCGTGCACCATCATCAATACTTGCTTGATAAATGTCGGTTGCGTAGCCGATTTCTGCTAAATAGGCTGCTTTGACTGACGCTTCGAAATCAGCCCATTCACTTGCTTTGACCAATGCGATCCCGCAACCGCCAAAGCCCGCACCAGTCATCCGCGCACCTAGAACAGCAGGGTGCGCTTGAGCGGCTGCGACTAGTGTATCTAGTTCATGCCCTGTCACTTCATAATCATCTCGCAATGAAGCATGGGAGGCATTTAATAACTGGCCGAATTCTTCAAGATCACCAGCAGTCAAAGCAGCTTTTGCTTTCAATGTCCGTTGGTTTTCCGTCACCGCATGTTTCGCCCGTTTGATCAAGCGTGGATCATCGATCAATGCTGTATTTGCAAAAAAGGTTGCTTCGTCTAATGCGCCCAATGAATCAATGGCTAATGATTTTTGCAAACGAGCCAATGCTTCTTCACATTCTGCACGTCGTTCATTGTACTTAGAATCAGCCAATTCGCGGCGCTTATTGGTATTCATGATCGCTACGACATAATCGCCAAATGCCGCTGGTACGACTTCATAATTTAACGTGTTCGTATCTAAAAGCAATGCATGGTCTTTTTGACCCATTCCGATCGCAAATTGATCCATGATCCCTGAGTTAACGCCAATAAACTCATTTTCGACTTTCTTGCCGATTTTAACTAAGTCCAAGGTCGTCAGGGTTAAATCAAAGAGATCTTTTAGACAAACCCCCGTCAGCAATTCAATCGATGCCGAAGAAGAAAGACCTGCGCCATTCGGAATGTTGCCATAAAAAGCGATGTCAAAGCCTCGATCGATCACTTGCCCCGCTTCTTTTAGGAAACGAACGACTCCTTTCGGATAGTTTGTCCAATCATCTTCTTTTCGGTAATCCAGCTCATCTAACGAAAAGGAGATCACGCCTTTTTCTGGAAAGTTCTCTGAATAGAGTTGGATCAACTGGTCTTCACGTTTTCGTGCTACTGCATACGTCCCTAATGTGATCGCCGCCGGGAAAACATAACCGCCATTGTAATCCGTGTGTTCACCGATCAAGTTGATTCTCCCTGGTGCAAAATACATGCCTGTGCCTTCTGTTCCAAATTTATCAATAAATATCTGTTGCAATTGCTCCATTTCTCTCACTCCCACTTTCTTTTTAGTAAACTTATTGTAAAATATTTACTAAATAATTTCAAGCGTTTTCAATCCCAAAAGTGATTTTTTTTGATATTTTTTCCGTTTTCATTCATAATGAACCTATAACTAAAGGCGAGGTGTTTAATGATGAAACGATTTCTTTCAGGATTTTTAGTAGGAACAGTCGCAACGGTTGCTGCAGCTGCAAGTGTTGTTATGACGGTCAAGAAACAAGTGATTGATCCAATTGATGAACAACAAGCGGATCATGATGAAAAACGGAAACGTGCGATGCGTAAAAGCGTTGCCCGTTAATCATTTGCTACAAAAGAGCCGTCAGCCTTCAATAGGCTGGCGGCTCTTTTAGGTATCATTCTTCCTTCTCCAGTAAGTCCTGCAAAATCACGGCTTGATTTTGTTCTTCATTTTTCGCTCCGTATAGTAAGGTCACGGTCTCTTGTTCAGCAACCAACGCGTTTAACTGTGCCAAGGCAACTTTTGCGGGCGCTTTCTCTAATTCTTGTAGATAGCGGTCTTTAAACGCATCAAAACGTTCAGGATCATGCCCAAACCATTTGCGCAATTCAGTACTTGGTGCGACTGCTTTGAGCCATAGATCGATCTGAGCTGTTTCCTTTTTCATCCCTCTAGGCCAGATGCGATCCACCAATACCCGATAGCCATCTGTCGTTTCCGCCGCTTCATAAATTCTTTTTCGCTTGATCAACGCACACTCTCCTTATTGATAGACCTAAGTTCAAATAAAGGCAAAAGCCCACAATGTAAATTGAACAATGACTTACTTGAAACACTCCGTTTGGTGTTTCGTCACTCATTCAAATTTGCTTGTGTTCTTTTGCCTTGAGTTCTCTGTTTTATAAACTATTTTTCTTTTTCGTCTTGCCGCTCCAGCCTTCATATCCTTCTTTTAGGATATAGACATTGGTAAAGCCTTCTTTACGTAATTTATTCGCTGCGCGAATACTCAACGATTTACGCGTGTCATATAAGTAGATCGGTTGATCTTTACGAAATGCGCTGAAGGAATTGGTTAAAACAGTAAAAGGAATATTACGCGCCCCTAAAATATGTCCACTGTCAAACTCATTTTTTTCCCGAACATCGATCACTTGGGCTTTCTTCATTCCTGCTTTGAATTCATCTTCTGAGATGATCGTTGCTGAACGGCGTCCCATGATTTGAAAATACGCCCAGTTCAAAGCGATTGCTAAGATGATTAATCCCAAAACCAAGTTTAGCCACATAATTGGTGTCATTTCTTCTATTCCTCTCTATTGTAACAATCATTCTTTTTTTGATTTATGCTGCTTGAATGTATCATTGCCTAGCAGCTTGGCATCTAAGCTTTTGCTGCAAATTGCAAAGCTAATGATGCTGCCCCGATCACACCGGCATCATTCCCAAGTTCTGCCAATTTGATTTCGGTACTTTCCGTTACCTGTGGGAAGGTAAACTGAGCAAAGTAGGCAGCAACCCGTTCACGTAAAAATTCACCGGCTGCTGATACGCCTCCACCTAAAACGATACTTGATGGATTTAATGTGTTTCCTAAATTTCCGCATGCCAACCCAAGGTAGAAGCACACTTTATCAACGACCATCAAGCCAAATGGATCGTTTGCTTGAGCCGCTTCAAAAATATCTTTACTTGAAACATCTTCCCCATTGTCCAGCTGCTGTTTCAATGCCGAATCGCCAGCATATTCTTCTGCCAACTGTCGAGCAACTCGCACAACACCCGTCGCACTAGAAACCGTTTCTAAACAACCACGTTTGCCGCAAGTACATTCAAACCCTTCAGGATCAACAGTGATATGACCGATTTCTCCAGCACAACCAGCAACCCCATGAAGCAATTGCCCTTCCATGATGATACCGCCGCCAACACCTGTACCTAGTGTGATAAAGATGACATCAGGATTGTTATCCCCTGCCCCTTTCCAGCGCTCACCTAAAGCTGCTACATTGGCATCGTTATCGATGGCAAAGGGGATTTTTGTGCCTTTTTCAATCAGTTCTTTGACTGGCTGAAGTGTTTTCCAGTTCAGATTGTAGGCACCGATGACGGTTCCTTTGTCACGATCGACACTTCCTGGTGTCCCCATACCAATACCGATAAATGCTTCTGGCTGTAAGCCATATAATTCTAGGCGATGATTGATCGATGCCACGATTTCTGGCACAATATGTGAGCCTTCATCAAGAATATTGGTGTCAATACTCCATTTTTGCTGAATCTCGCCTTCGCTCGTTAAAATAGCGAATTTCACCGTTGTTCCGCCTAAATCAATTCCGATGATTTTTTTGTCCATCACTTGTTTTCCTCCCGGCTTTCTTCAATTCGATGCTCCCGCGTAAGAATTCGCCGGGCAGTCAGATATACATCCCGATCTATCAAGCGACTGTCATAAAAGTTTTTCAGCTCGATTTGCATCAGTTCTATATCGTAGATCCGCTTGCCGACATATACGTAAACACCAAATTGTTTCAGTAATTGTTGTACGTCATATAACGTTTCCATTTAACCACTTCCTGCTTATTATACAAGTAATTAATATTTTTTAAAACCATATATCACAAAAATAGCCAATAAGAAAACAAAGAGTACGCCAGAGAGGATTCTGGTGTGGATCGAATATTTTCCATAGTTCTTTGGCAATGCCAAAAGATTCCCTAGCAATAAACCACCGAGGATCCCGCCAATGTGTCCCCACATATCGATCGTTTGATCAAACACCCCAAAAACCAGGTTCAATCCAACGAATAGGGAAAATTGCCGTACCATTGCTTGGATGCGGTAATCATTTCTAAAATGCCAACCTAAAATCAAAAATGCCCCGAAAAGTCCGAATAAAGAAGTACTAGCGCCTGCTGATTGAACCCCTATTTGGTTGAAGGCAAAACTCATGGTATTGCCCATGATGCCGCTTAGCAAATACAAGGCAAAAAAACGGCTATGACCATAGATGGCTTCTACTTGCTGCCCCATATAATACAGAATCACAGAATTGATCGCAAAATGAGCCAAACCGAAATGTAGAAAGATCGGGGTAACGAAACGCCAATATTCATTTAAATAAACGACAAACGGACCAAACATCACCCCGCCTGATTGAATAGAGGGACTAAAATAACCTAAGATAAACACAATTGTTTGGATAGCTAAAAACAGATACGTGAAGACCGGCTGATTCAGCCATCTTTTCATTTGAGAATTCATTGACGTGCTCCTTTACGTGCGAATAAGCGAATCCGTATAGATTTTATCGATTGGAATGTCGAATACATCTGGTGTCCATTGATCGTTGAATTGCTCTCCGAAGACCAAAGAAACGGTCTTGCCATCGAAAGCTGACAAGAAACGATCATAATAGCCACCGCCAAAGCCGATGCGATAGCCGTTTTTAGAAAACGCCAAACCGGGAACAATCAGCAAATCCAAGTGATGGGCTTCTTGCTCACTGATCGGCTCTTCAACTCCAAATGCCGACGCTTCATAACGCGTTGTCGGCTCCACATGATAAAACTGCAATTTTTTCTGTTGTGCTTTCGGCACTGCGATTCGTTTGTTTTGTTCAAATCCTTTAGCAAAAATAGCCGCTGTATCAAATTCAAATGGCAACGAACGGATCACACCTACTGACTCAGCTGTTTGCCAAATCTGAGAAGAAAACAGCAACTGCAAAATCAGCGTTTCTTTCTGCTGCTTTTGTTTGATTGGCATTTGTTTTAATGTTTGGATCATGTGCTCTCTAATGACTGGTTTTTCCATTGGATCACTCCTCTCAGAAATAGTACCAAAAACTGTGTCCAAATAGCAAACTAGAATCGCAGATTTCTTGGCAAGATCATGACTAGTTGCTCATTCTTCTTTACGTCGGATCAGCAAAAAGACAAAGTACGGTGCCCCCACGATAGAAATGATGATACCAGCTGGGATCTCGCCGCTTGTCAATAGCAAACGACCGATCGTATCACTGACTAAGACTAGCAGACTGCCGATCATTCCCGCTAAGAAAAAGGCACTGCGAGATTCTCTGCCGATGAGTCCCTTAGCGATATGAGGCGCCAATAAGCCCACAAAGGCTAAATTACCAGTATAGCCAACCGTACTGGCAGCCAAACCAACCGCGATCACTAAAAACCACGTCCGCAAACGGGTCAAAGAAACCCCTAAGCTAATTGCCTGCTCCTCGCCAAAGCCAAGTAAGTTAAACCTTGGTACGGTCCAGAAAGCTGCGGCAGACAATACGATGACCCAAGGAAGCAGACTGGTGATTTGCTGCCAAGAAGTTCCCCAAATCGAACCAGAAAGCCACGCTGTTACAAAGCGATAGCGGTCTTTTGATAATTCCACCGTAAAGAGTAAGGTAGCCGCCGCCAGCCCTGCATTGACGGCGATTCCCGCCAGCAGTACTCGCTCCATCGATAACAATTGGCGGTGCTTATAGGCAATCAAATAGACCAGTACAGCAGCTAATAAACCACCGATGATCCCAACGACAGGCAAAAGCTGCGATCCTTGGGTATAAAAACCTAAGTAGATCAACACAAAGAGCCCTGCCCCATTGTTGATTCCTACGATACTTGCATCAGCCAACTCATTTCTCGTTACTCCTTGCAAGACAAACCCAGAAAAACCAAAGGCACCACCAGCGATCAGCGCTAGACAAGCCCGTGGTAGTCGAAACTCAGTAAAAGTCAGTACTTGACTCGAAGATGCCGTTCCTTGAAAGATTGCCCCTAATGTCTGAAAGGATAAAATTGTTTTTCCCACCATGACACTTCCTAAAAAAGCGACCATCAGCAGTAGGAAAAAAACAGAGAGTGTTTTTTTCATCAGCCTTCCCTCCGTATCTTGATCAATAGAAAAGGCACACCAATCAATGCCATCAGTATCCCAAAGGGTGTCTCAAAGGGCGGATTGATCAGGCGGCCAGCCAGATCAGCGGCCATCACCAGTGTTCCCCCTCCAAGGATCGTCAAAGGCAAAATCAGTTGATAGTTTTTGCCCACCATTCCCCGCACGACATGAGGAACCATTAAGCCGACAAAACTGACCGGTCCAACAAGCGAAACTGCCATTCCCGCCAAAACTACGACTAACAGTAAGGCAGATGCCCGAATCAGATGCGGGTGCTTGCCTAATGAAATGACGGTGTCATCTCCTAGCGCTAACAGATTCAACGCTTTTCCTAGACGTAGCACAAAAACGATGGCAATCAGATAGATGGGGCCCACAAAACGCAGTTGCTGCCAAGTCACATTTGCGGCACCACCGATAAACCAAAAGGCTAACTCTTGATTTAAATCAAATTGCAGTGACAGGGTCTGACTGATGGCTGAGAAAAAAGAACTTAGTGCCACACCAGCCAAAATCAAACCTGTAGGTGACATACCCAATTTGGCATAGCGAGTCAATAAAAAAAGCAGCGCAGTTGCCGCAAAGGCACCAAAAAACGAAAATAGCGCCGCTTGACTCGGTTGAATACTAGGAAATAGGATAAATGCGATCGCTAATCCCATCGCAGCCCCACTGTTGACACCTAAAAGACCGCCATCTGCCAGAGCGTTTTTCGTAATTCCCTGCATGATAGCTCCCGTAACAGCAAAACAACTTCCTACTAGAAAAGCAGCCAACACACGGGGCAATCGAATATTGCGCAAGACTTGATGCAGCTGATTCTCATAATCAAAAGCAAAGATAGCATTCCAGATCGTTTCAAAGGAAAGGTCTGCAGCGCCTTGGGTGATCGCCAAAAAGAAACAGATAATAAAGCAGCCGCTAAAAAGCAGCAGCAACCAAGAAAACTTTTTCATGCTTGGGCTCCTAACTCATAGGTCAAGACCAATGGCTTTGTGCTATTAGGAAAGGTTCCTAACATGGCGTCGATCTCAAACAAACGCTGTAGCCACTCTTTGGTCAGCACTGTTTCTGGTGTACCAGAGACCAACAGTTCTCCACCTTTTAATGCATAAATATAATCAGAAAAACGAGAGGCATGATTCAGGTCATGAATCGACATAATGATCGTTTTTCCGTAGGTTTTATTGATTTGCTGTAATAAGAGCAAAATTTCTAATTGATGCGCTGGATCTAAAAAGGTCGTTGGTTCATCTAAAATCACGATATCCGTATCTTGCGCAAGTGCCATGGCGATCCAAACGCGCTGTTTTTGTCCCCCTGACAGCGTGCTGATCGTTTCATCTGCTAGTGCCGTCAAACCCGTTGCCTGCAAAGACCATTCGATCGCCGCAAGATCTTGTTCCGATAAACTATTTAGTCCTTTTTGATAGGGAAAACGACCATAAGAAACAATTTCGCGAATCGTCAAGCCAATCGATGAATCGCTAACTTGTGAGAGCAGCGCAATCTTTTTCGCCACTTCTTTGGTTTTGATGTTTTGCAGGTTTTGTGCATCTAAGAGGACCTCACCAGACAATGGCTGTAAAATTCGGGCAAGTGCCTTTAAAAACGTCGATTTCCCACTGCCGTTCGGACCAATCAAGCCGATGATTTTCCCTTCTGGCATCTCAATTGTTAGATTTTGCACAATTTTTTGTTTTTGATAGCCGACACTCAAGTCAACTGTTCGTAATTTCGCCATATTCGTCCCCAAAATAAATGATTGATAATGCTTATCAATTATGAATGTAATCCTACTATTCGTCAATAGTTCTAAAAAAAGGAAATAAAAAAATAAGATTGACAAAGAAGCGTTTCTTCGTGATAATAGCTATCAGCAAATGAGAACTATTCTCAATTAAAACAATAAGTGCTCAACATGTAACAAAGGAGGAAGTGTTTTTATGAAACAATGGTCAAAAAGAAGTACTTGGCTTACCCTGCTAGCTGCCTGCTCCCTTACCCTACTGGGTGCTTGCAGCACGAATAATGACTCAACGGATAGCAGTGGATCAGCCACTACTTCTTCAGAAATAGCAACAACCTTTACCGATGCGATGGGAAATGAAGTCACTGTTCCCGAAAACCCACAGCGGGTGATTGGTAGTTATTTGGAAGATTATTTGGTCGCTTTAGAGGTAACACCGGTTGCTCAATGGACCGTCGGCAATGACAGTGATCAAGCATACTTGCAAGACAAACTGGCGGAGGTTCCAAGGATCAACTACGATCTGCCCTTTGAAGATGTCTTGAGCTTTGAGCCAGACCTGCTACTGATGGATAGCAATTCCATGGTGGAAGGTGACAAATATGATCAATACAGTAAAATCGCGCCGACCTATGTGGTCACAAATGGCGAAGACGTGACCTGGCGGGAACGTCTGACAGATATTGCAAAGGTGTTACACAAAGAAGAGCAAGCTGCCCAAGTAGAAGCTGATTATGATGACTTAGTCGCTGCTACCAAGGAAACGTACGCTGATCAAATCCAAGGCAAGTCGATCGCTGCTTTATGGGTGGTCAATAACTCTGTCTTCATGGTTTCAGAAACAAAATCAAGCGGTCAGCTGCTGTATCACGAACTCGGGTTTGAAGTTCCCGCACTGGTTTCGGAAATCAGTGAAAGTGCCACTGCTGATTGGTCTGCCGTTTCTCTGGAAAAATTAGCAGAATTGGATGCCGATTACCTGATTTTAGTGAATAGTGATAAAGGCGCTGATTTTTTCAGTGAACAAGTCTGGCAAAATCTTGATGCAGTCAAAAACAATCATTTATGGGAATTCGGCCCTGAATCAAGCTGGCTCTACAACGGTCCGATCGCCTACACCAAAATGATCGAAGATATCCAGAGCAAATTGGACTAATGCGTTTCAAGAAATTCGTCAAGTAAAACTACTTAACAAATTTCAGGAAAAAGCTAGCATTCCCTCACGAAACATGCTATTATATTTTAGTCTGAGAGATTTCTTAGAGGATTCTTGTATCGTTAGGGGGGAAAATCATGCGCGTAAACATCACATTAGAGTGCACTTCTTGTAAAGAACGCAACTACTTATCAAACAAAAACAAACGTAACAATCCTGATCGTTTGGAAAAGAAAAAATATTGCCCACGCGAAAGAAAAGTTACTTTACACCGCGAAACAAAATAATGCTATTTAAGAAGTTCGCAAACGCTGATAACCAAGGCGTTTGCGAACTTCTTTTTTTGTAAAAACTAGCTTTGAGGTGATGGTTTTGAATGGAACTCCCCTTCTATTAGCCCTTGTTCTTTCAAACTTAGATAGTAATTGCATCGTCTCCTTGATTACTCTTTGTTTTAGCTGCTTCTTGACTTCTCTTCTTTGGACTTTTAAGCCAATTCTTTGTAAAGTCACAAAAATAAATTTTAATGTATAATGTATAGAAAAAAGGAGAAATTAAATGTTTAACAAAGAAGGAAATGAGTTTCGTTGCAACCATTGCAAAAAAGTGATCGACACAGGGGAAGTCGTTTGGACAAAATGGCCGTTTCCGCCGAAAGCTTCTGCTTACCAACTAAAACCCAGAAAAGAATTAGCACTGATAAACGCGCCGATCCTTTGCCTAAATTGCTCAGAAAAGCTTCTCCTGGAACACCTCGAGTAACTATTCTTTTCATCGTTTTATTGTCTCTCTTTGTCCATCATAAAAAAGAGCAGGCAGTAGCCAAATTCACTTAGTGAATGTATTGCTGCTTTTTTGAATAAGCATCAGGAGAACGCATGAGCAGCAACAAAGATTTCAGGGGCGATTAAGCGGCAGCTTTATTTTCCGAAATTTTTTGCAGTATCTCTCCCGCGATTATGCGCGAGATGATTTTGGCAATAACCATAATATGAAGCCGCTCTCTCCCGTTGCCACCTTTTCTGTATACTTTGATCTCCGATCGACCCTTTCATGCTATACTGCCTATAGGAGGTGAACCCATGCTTGGCAATTTTGCGTATCTACCTAGTAACTATCGTCTGTTTTATGGCGCTTTTCTTTTTGCACTTATTGGAAATATGCTTTTCATTTTCATCAAACACCCTGCTTGGACCTTTAGCCTACCGACGGTGATTGTCCTCTTCTTAATAAATGTCTTCTTTTGGACAAAATACACGAAGAAACTTATTCCTTGCGCAACAGATGCACTGTTTTATGTTCTGCTCTTCCTATTGGTATTTCACAATCACTAACATAATGCTTCTTTTGATACTGATTGTTTCTCTTTCCCCTATTTCGTCATAACAAAGGAGTGTTGATGCGATGGAGATTTCCCATATCACGTTGATCGTACAGAATTTAGCAAAGACAACAACGATGCTGGAAACATTGTTTGATGCAGAGGAAGTTTATGATAGTCAAGACCAGGCCCATTCTTACTTCCCAGAAAAATTCTTTTTGATCGATGGCTTATGGCTTGCTGTCATGGAGGATGCCTCCCAGAAGCTGCCGAAAACGTATAACCATATTGCCTTTAAAATCGATCAAGCTCAAATCGATTCCTTGATTACGCGCATCCAAGGACTAGGATTGAAGATCGAAAAAGATCGTTCCCGCATCAAAGGCGAAGGTGCTTCTATTTATTTTTATGACGATGACAACCATTTATTTGAATTGCATACTGGTACGTTGGCTGAACGGTTGCACCATTACCGTCTGACAGAAACGAGGTGATCTTCATTGCGAGCAGCTGCATTGACTGTTATGTAAAGAACGCCCACATGAAAGGAAGTAAACAATGAAACTAGATATGGTCGGTATTATCACAAAAAACATGGAACAGGCACTGGCTTTTTATCAAGTACTTGGCTTCACGCCATTAGGTCAGCACTCAGAAGATTATATGGAATTAGCAAACGACGGGGTTCGTATCTCCTTGAATAGCCGCCAGATGGTTGCTGGGATCTACGGACATGCACCAATGACTGTGGGTGATACGATTGAATTAGCCTTTTTATATGATTCTCCTGAAGAAGTTGATGCCCTTCATGCAAAAGTCGTTGCTGCTGGGTATCAGTCTTTCAAAGAACCTTGGTCTGCCTTTTGGGGGCAACGCTATGCCATTGTCAAAGACATAGACGGCAATCTCTTAAGTTTGTTTGCAACCCTACCTGCCGAAAATTGATTTAAGCTACGACAGTCGGTCCAATGGAGCGGCTGTTTTTTTATCCGTTTTTCGGGTAAAAAGACAAAACCCCGTATTTATGTCCAATCGAATTCTGATAATCTGAAATGAATGTATTCCTTATAAACCAACGTTTCCCATCATTATAAAACAAAAATAACTTCTCTATAAAAAAACAAATCCCCCTCATCCGCTCCTGTTCGCTTGACAAAAAAGAACAAACGTTCGTATAATTTCGGTAAGGAGTGATAAAAATGGGTGGTTTTAATTATGCGCTCGAGCCAAAACGCGATATCTTATTTATTGATGTCAAAAGTTTTTATGCTTCTGTCGAATGCATCTCTCGTGGATTAGATCCTATCCAAGCGATGCTGGTCGTCATGTCACATTCTGACAATACTGGTAACGGCTTAGTCTTAGCAGCTTCCCCAAAGGCAAAATCGGTATTGGGGATTTCAAATGTGACTCGCAATGACAACCTGCCGACACATCCCGATTTGTACAAAGCATCGCCGCGTATGAGTTTTTATATCAAAGAAAACACCAAAGTCAATAATGTCTTTCGCAAATATGTTGGACAAGACGACTTGCTGCTCTATTCGATCGACGAAACGATGATGGATCTGACCCGTACATTGGATCTTTTCATTCCCGATAAAACGATCTCTCGCGAAGAAAAACGTTGGTTGATTGCCCAGCAAATTCAAAAAGACATTTACGAAACAACGAAATTGTATGTCACCATCGGCATTGGCGACAATCCATTGTTAGCAAAACTAGCTTTAGATAACGAATCCAAACACAATCGTTCCTTGATCGCTGAATGGACCTATGACGATGTACCGACAAAAGTTTGGCAGATCGCCCCTATGACAGAGTTTTGGGGGATCGGTCGGCGCACAGAAAAACGACTTCACTTGATGGGGATTGAAACGATCGAGCAATTGGCTCACGCCAGTCCTGATCTTTTACGCAGTCGCATGGGGATCATTGGCGAGCAGCTCTATCATCACGCCCATGGCATTGATCGCACGATTTTATCTGAACCGACACCACAAGTGATGGAAAAAAGCTACGGCAATAGCCAAGTCCTACATCGCAATTATTATTTACAAGAAGAAATCGAGATCGTCATCAAGGAAATGGCGGAGCAAGTTGCCGCTCGGATTCGCCGTCATCATTGTCAGACCGCTTGTATCAATGTTTACATCGGCGTAGCCTTTGGTGAAACTGCCTCTGGTTTTTCCCGACAAATGAAGATCCCGCCAACTGACAATACCCGCAAACTTGTGGCTCATTGCCTGTTTCTCTTTCGAAAATTTTATACGGGGCAAGTCGTTCGCCACATTGGTATTACCTATTCAAAATTGTTCTATACAGAAAATGTCCAGTTGGATCTTTTTGAGCAAGCAGAAACGCAGTTGCGCCAGCGTAAATTAGATTTGATCATCGATAAGATTCGTGAGAAATATGGCTTCACTTCGATCGTTCATGCCACAAGCCGAATGGAAGGCGCTCGCGCCATTGCTCGCAGCAAATTAGTCGGCGGACATGCCGGTGGTCTAGATGGGATCGCTAATATAGGACCCGTCCATCAGCAAAAGGAAAAAGAACCGTTTGCTGATGGTTCGAAAAATACTGGCACTTGATTCGTTTTTCTTTCCTTTTTGCTGACAAATCTTAAGATAACATTAACAAACGGTCCATTTTTTAAAGATTTATGTAATTTCGATTCGCCCACCTCCCCCTTTGTTCTTTTCTAAGGTACTTTAATAGCAAGGAGTGTGAGCAGATGAAAATTGACAAAATCGAATACAAACGAGTCATCAACGGTGCGGGACACCTTGAGTACGATTTGCTGCAATATTTAGAAAAGAATCGGGCGACTGCTGCACAAAACCTGAAACAGTCTGAGATCGATTACCTTTTAGAAAAAGATATTCAGCATCGTATCATCCAACATGCGCGTAAGAGTTTCTTTGGCGATACGATCGTTTTAAAAGATGAATATGCCGAAGATTATCTTTTATTAAAAAAGTATACGGATATGTTCCAAGAATCATTCTAAAAAAAAACGCAGAACCAACTGGTTCTGCGTTTTTCTTATTCTTCGAAATGTTCTTTATAAACATCATCGACTGTCTGGTTCGGGTCGATCACGATATAAAGGCTCTTCGTTTTCTCACTGATTTTTGTTGATTGGTATACGTTATCCAATCCTTCCGTATCTTTGTCCTTATATGGGAAATACACAAGATCCGGTGTACCGTTACGGTAAAGAATTTCCATCCGTTCGATATCTTCATATTTCAACGCACGGGCAAACATCCCTAATTCAAGCCCACCTAAGTTGATGTCATGCGTTGCCACATGATCGCCTTCTTGGAAGATTTCAATTTTGAACCCAGCACATGGATGAATCTCAACAAATTCGCTTCCGTGGATGCGGCCAAAACTGGTCGTGATTTGTTTGATCCACAAGTCACCGATGTAACGGCGCTCAATCGTCCATGTTTCTCCATTACGGAAATAAAATTTTAAAGCTTTCATTTCTCTAGCCATGACAAAACGCTCCTTTTTATTAGTAATACACTTTAATTCTAACACATAGTCGCCATCGGGACACAAATTAACTTTGTTTTTCGTTGACTTTTTTCATGAACCGAGAGATTTCCACTGCTGCTCGTTGATGCGTCCCATTGGCAATGATCTGTTGTTTCGCGTCTATTACCTGATAATGAAATTGGAGCCCCTGTTCTTTTTCCCACTGCACAAGAACTGTGATTGTCGCTCCAACTGGTGAAGGCTTCAAATGATTGATCGAAAACTTTGTACCGACGGTAGTAAACCCTTTATCTAAAGTAGGCTCAAGGGCTTCCCAACAGGTGTTTTCCACCATTGCTACCAATCGTGGGGTTGCTAAAACGTCTAATCCCCCAGAACCCAAAACAGCCGCAGTGTCTTGCTGTCCCACGATAAATTCTTTTTTGCTTTCCATTTTTCAGTTATCCCTCCTTTGCTAAATACGCTTGGACAAACGCTAATAGTGCTTCTTTTTCATTAGGGATTTTTCGTGTGATGACTGCAGCTTCGGCAGCGGTCAAGACTTCTTTGAGCCACGGACCAGAAGAACGATCGATCGTTTGTAGTAAATCACGTCCATTGATCGCCAACTCCTTCAGTGAATGGATCGGCAGCTGCTGATAGCGCTGACTGATTTTTGCTGGATCGTTGGGCTGATTGTCATAACGCAATAATCCTTCGGCTAAACAGGTTGCTTCTAGACCGAACTGATACAACACTAGGTCATTCCATTCGCCATTTCGACGCGCGAGCAGTGCTTGATAAGCCGTGTGTACTTGGCGGATGCAGTCATTGGAACATTTCCAAGCTTTTAAAAAGCTGCGGACTGCCTCTGGCGCTAAACCCATTTGGTCAATGAGCAAAACCCAGGCCGCCGTTTCGTTTTCTAATGGGATCGCTGGCAGGTCTGCCATCCGCAGTAACGCCTCACCGTATTCCCGCAAGCCTGGGCAATAGATATAGCATTCGGTTTCTACTAGCGCCCGTAGTGCTTGGTTCCGATGATTGCCTAACAGCAATTTCACGAATTCAATCATGATCCGTTCAACAGAGATTTTTCCCAACAAGGCATGATTCGCATGGATAGCAGCCAATGTTTCTGTTTCTAAAACAAAGCCCAATTGACTGACAAAACGCAGCCCCCGCATCATTCGTAGGGCGTCCTCATGGAAACGTTCCTGGGGGTGACCCACTGCTCGTAAGATTTGATTATCGATATCTGCCAGACCATCGAAAAGATCAATGATGACACCATCTTCTTGAAGTGCCAACGCATTGATGGTAAAGTCCCGCCGTTTTAGATCTTCTTTCAGGGAACGGACAAAATCCACTTTGTCGGGTCTGCGGTAATCTTGATAGGCTGCTTCCGTTCGAAACGTAGTGATCTCATACTGCGCCTGCTCCCACAAAACCAACACCGTTCCATGCTCGATGCCAATGTCAATGGTTCGAGGAAAAAGCGCCTTGATTTCGGCTGGAAATGCACTGGTAGCAATATCGACATCATGAATCGGCTGGCCTAAGATCGTGTCTCGCACGCTGCCGCCGACAAAGTATGCTTCATAGCCTGCGGCTTCGATTTTTTTTAAAAGCGGTGCAGCTTCTGCAAATTCTTTTGGTAGTTTAGTCAGTTTCATTTACTTTCCCATCTTTTCTTTCAAAACGATACGCATCCCGCTGATTGAATTTTGCCATATTTTCCTCAAACACTTCAGTCAGGTCGATGTCTAGTGAATTGGCCATGATCATCGTCACAAAGAGTACATCACCGAGCTCTTCTGCCACTGTTTTTTCAACTTCATCGCTTTTTTTATTTTTTTCCCCGTAATAGTGATTCACTTCTCGCGCCAATTCGCCGACTTCTTCGGTCAAACGAGCCATTTGGGCGAGGGGGCTGAAATAGCCAGTTTTGAATTGCTGAATATACGCATCGACTTCTTCTTGCATCGATGCCAAAGAACGTTTTTCTGTCATTTTCTCCACCCTTTCTCGTTTATCTTACCAAAAGAATGGCTGCCTGCCTAGATAGATCCCCCTTCAGGATTTGTTGTGCATTCAATGATTTCGTGCTACATTGATACTTGTGGAAGTTGAATAACGGAGGAAACAGGATGCGGGCATTTTTTTCATGGCGAACGATTCGCGATATTGTTTTGATTATTTTTGGTACAAGTATCTATGGCTTCGGTCTAGTCTATCTAAATATCCCAAATGACTTAGCAGAAGGCGGTGTGACGGGGATCACCTTGATCATGCGAGCCTTATGGGGAATCAATCCTGCCATCAGTACACTGATCTTAAATATTCCGATCATTTTGATCGGTGGCAAAATTCTTGGTCGACGCTCATTAGTGTATACGATTTTAGGAACTTTTGGTTTGTCTTTTTGGTTGGCATTTTGGCAGAGTGTTCCCCTGTTGATCGATCTGCAGCACGATCTGCTGATCGTTGCGCTCTTGGCTGGTTTGATTGCAGGGATCGGTAGTGGGATCGTCTACAAAGTCGGGGGAACGACTGGTGGAGTCGATGTATTGGCACGTATTTTAGAGAAAAACTTTGGGGTGACAATCGGTCGTTCCCTTTTGATCTTTGATGTGTTCGTCCTGTTGCTTTCTTTGACTTATATAGATTTGAACCGCATGATGTATACCTTGATTTTTTCTTATGTCTTCACGCGCGTGATCGATTCGATCCTAGATGGCGGCTATTCAGCCAAAGGGATCTTAGTGATCAGCAATCACAGCGAAGAGATGGCTCCTGTTTTAATGGATGAATTAGAACGAGGCGTCACGTTTTTACAGGGCGAAGGGGCTTACTCAAGAGTGTCGAAACAAATCATTTATATGGTGGTCAGCGGGCGGGAGATTTCTGAAGTCAAGCGCATCGTTCATGACTTTGATCCGCAAGCGTTTGTTTCTGTCATTAATGTCCATGAAGTCGAAGGTGAAGGCTTTACCTACTTAAGACCTAAGTCGCGGTTCTTACAGCGCAAAACCGCTGTTTCTAAAACAAAATAGAGACTGAAAAAAGCAGCCCCGGTTAAAGGGCTGCTTTTTGCTTGTTAACGGCTTTCTTCCTTTTGCTGGAGCAAGTGTCTATTTACTTCATCCGAAAGTTCTAAGAAGGCATCACGATCCCCATTTTCCAAGGCTAGATCGATTTGCCGATACAAGGTATCGATTTTGGTTTTTGTTTCTTCTTTTTCAAGATACTGGGTAACATGTTGGGTCATTTCTTGATCCAAGTGGTCGTTCCAACGTTCATAAGGATTGTCTTCTAAAACTGCTAAATAAAAGGATTGCGACCAAGAATCTGGGAAGAGACATTCAAGATACAAAGGTTGTTTCCAATTCATGCGAATCTCATGAAAAATCTGATCAATGTCATAAAAGGTCTGCCCTTCGATGCTCAAGACAAACGGTTCGCCCCCAATTTCTGTACTGCGGACACTCAAGCCCCGTTTGGCTGCGGCTGCCCCTTCTACAAAATGAACATTGGTCAAGATCGCTTCATGGTTCGCCAGATAGTTTAACACCCAAGAGACTTCTCGGCGGCTGAAGGAAACGGTCGAAACTAACCAATTAAGAAACTTTTTCTTTTCTTGTACATTGATGTTCATTTCTCTCACCTATCTTTCTAATAAGTCCTCCACGATCGACTGTACTTCTAAATCACCTGGCTCATGCGCCAAATAATGCTGCAGCAAATGAAGTGCTTCAGGCAAACGCCCTTCTTCACGTAAGAAAATGCCATATTCTTTCATAAATGCTGGCTCATGGTGCAAATCAGCATTGGCTTCTTCGTAATAGTTTGCTGCTTTGTCAAAATCTTCCAGCGCATTATACGCTTGCGCCAAATTCCAAAGGGCATGCGGCTGTTCATTGTCTTCCATTCGTTCGATGGTCCAGATCGCTTCTTGCCAACGCTCTTCATTCAAGTATAAATTACTTAAGGTCAGTAACGTATCATCTTCTTTGTCACCAGTCTCCAGTGCTTTCAGTAAAAATGATTCTGCTGCTTCACTGTCATGAAGTCGGTAAGCATTCTCGGCAGCAAAATGATAGAAATCCACTTGATATGGATCTTCATGAATCCCTTCTTCGATCACACGCTGCGCTTCTTCCAGCTGCTCTTCTTCTTGCAATGCTTCTGCAAGATAAAGATACAAGGCACGGTATTGCGGATTCATGACCCGCAACTGCTGCAAGTAGCGAATCGCTTGTTCATTTTCTTTTAGCTGCAAATAGACTAAAGCTGTTTGAAAGAGACGCTCATCGGTCTGTTCGTCTTCTAGGCTTGCTTCAAAATATTCCAATGCCTCTTCAAACTTGCCCGCCATACTCAATGATGTACCAGTCCGTTCAACGATCGAGATCCCCGAAATATCCGTGATTTCTTCTTCCAGCAATCCTTGATAAAGGTCAACGGCTTCTTGATAGCGATCAGTCGAAAAGGCTAACTCAGCTAAGGCAAACCGTATCAAAGGTTCATCTGGCACAATGCTTTGCGCTTCTTTTAGTTTGGCTTCACTAACTTCAGGGATACCGATCAATTGGTAAAGATCCGCACTCAATAGCAAGGCTTGCAAATACGCTTCACTGGTCGGTGGTATTTGATCAATATAGGCAAAAGCCGTTTCGATCTGGTCTTCTTCCATCGCAATTTCTGCTAAAGGAAGCAGCAAAGCTTCATTATCAGGATGTCGTTGCTGCAAGGTTTCAAACAACGTTTTCGCCTCTTCCAAAAAGCCGATCTGCAATAGTTCATCACCTAAAGCGCCTAATGTCTCATCATCATCTTTTTGCAGAGCTTCGGTAAAATTTAATTGTGCTTCAGCCAGTTCTTCCGCGGCTAATGCTTTTAACATTTTTTCACTATATGTTTCCATTTAAACCCCTCGAATCTCATTGATTAATCGCTGATAAGTCTCCATCGTCTGGACGAGATCTTTTTCCTCGATTTTCGTTCTGCCCCCTATTGTACCAACTTTTGCCAAAAATAACAGTTTTTTTTCTTTTTGCTGCAATTCCAGTACATGACTGAAATATTCGCTTAATGAAAAAGACTCGGGCAATTCGATAGGAAAACCCAATCGGGCAAGCCATTGGCAGAACACGGGCAGATCGACAGTCAATTGCTGCTGCTGGACGGTCCACATAAAATGAAACAAAAAGCCAAAGAATAATTTCATCGCATCAGACAACAAGTGCCCATTTTCCGTTCGATAAGCAGCATCGGCAAAGAGTTGGCCAAACTCTTCCAATTCGCTGCCTGATTGCTGGTATAGTTGGATCAACCGATCGGTATACGCAGCCAACGAATGTCTCATCAACGCCTGATGACTGGGATAGGTTCGATAAAGCTCTTTTAAAAACTCACTATCGGCAAGCACGCCACAACGAATCAGAGTCAAAAAATCGACCAATTTCCCATCGATCTGTTTTTCTGCGATCGTCTGATCGTAAATAACAAATTCGGGTGTATTAGGATTTTCCAGCATCGGGATATCTGGCTTTTTCACAACGATCGCTGTTTCTTTCACACTTTTAGCTAAGGCCCGCAAGGAAACGGGAATCAGCCAAAGCTGTGTCGTCAGAACCGACGTCGCGTGGATAAAACTGCTCAATGCCAACACGCCTTCATTCCCAAAACCGACGATCAACAGCGGCTCTTGTTTTGAAAAGCGACCGAAGAAATCCATTGCAGCTTTAAACTCGCTAAAGTTGTTGCAATACATTTGATTGGTACAAATATACCAATTGACCTCTCGTGGCAAAAACAGGCGGGTCAATTTTTCTGAAAAGCGGTCATAATAGCGCTGATTCGTCAAAATGATCACCTGCTGCGGCTCGATCGACTGTTCTCTCATGACCGATGCTAGTGTTTCACCATAAGAAATTTGGGTTTCTTGTTCATTTCGGAAAAAAACAGCTTCCATCGGCTCACTCCTTTGCTACTACTTTCTATTATAACAAGAAGCCGCTTAAACACCTACTAAATCGCTAATGATTAGGAAGTATTTTCCTGTGATTGGTTCAACGATCCGATAAAAAGCAAAAAACATGATTTCCTCTTCTTCCAAAGGAAAATCATGTTTTTTCTTAAACCAAAAGTGAGTAGAGTGATTGATTTTGCTGAAGGTTGATATAGTTTTGGTCAAACTGTTCAATTCGTGACAGTAATGCGGGGAGATCTTTTTTGTGTTTCAACAAGATTCCCAGCATTACTGGTCCTGTTCCACGATTGATTTTTTTTGTATATTCAAACCTAGTGATATCATCATCGGGACCTAATACATGGCTAACAAATTCCTTCAACGCACCGGGACGTTGTGGGAAATTGACGATAAAATAATGTTTCAATCCTTGATAGATCAGTGATTTCTCTTCGATCTCTGCCATACGGGAACTATCATTGTTACCACCACTCACAATACAGACGACTGTTTTGCCTTTGATTTGCTCTTTGATCAGATCCAAAGCTGCCACACTCAAGGCACCAGCTGGTTCAGCGACGATCGCTTGCTTGCTGTACAATTCCAGAATCGTTTGACAGATTGCGCCTTCTTCCACAGCTACCAATTGATCCACGTAGCGTTTGGCATGGGCATAGGTTTGAGCTCCGACTTGTTTGACCGCTGCACCATCCACAAAGGTTTCAATATGCTCCAGCGCCACTGGTCCTTGATGATCAAAGGCGGCTTGCATCGAGGCGGCCCCTACAGGTTCTGCTCCAACAACTTTTATCTTCGGTTGCTTTTCTTTCAAATAGGCTGCGGTTCCGCTGATCAAGCCGCCCCCGCCAATCGCTGCCACGACCAGATCGATCGTTACTTGTTTTTTTTCAGCATCCGCCAGCATCTCCACAGCAACGGTTCCTTGTCCTGCGATAATATTAGGATCGTCAAAGGGAGCAATGAAGGCCATTTGCTGTTCTTTTGCAAAGTGTTTAGCCGCTTGGGCTGCCGCATCAAACGTATCTCCCACCAATTCGATTTTGACATAATCTCCACCGAAAAAGAGGACTTGCGCGATTTTTTGCTGTGGCGTCGTTGTCGGCATGAAAATAACCGCTCGGATCTGCTGTTCTTGACAGGTATAAGCAACACCTTGCGCATGGTTTCCGGCACTGGCACAGACGACGCCACGACGAGTCAGTTCAGGATCTGCCTGGGTGATCGCATAGTAGGCACCGCGTAATTTGAAGGAGCGGACTTTTTGCAAGTCCTCTCGCTTCAACAAGACCGTCGCTTGATACTTCTCAGATAAAAAGCGATCATACTGCAGCGGCGTATGACTAACTGCTCCCCGCAGTCGCTCGTAGGCTTGTTCGATTGCAGAAACTGTCACCAACAAACGCGTCCCTCCTAATCTTTCGCAACAAACGGCATCATTTTCCGTAACTCGCTGCCGACTTTTTCAATTTGATGATTGCCGTTTTCCTCACGCATTTTATGGAATTCAGGGAAGCCGTTTTGATTGTCTTCAATGAATCCTTTCGCAAATTGGCCGTTTTGGATGTCTGTCAATACGGCTTTCATGTTTTCTTTGGCTTGTGCAGTGATCACCCGAGCACCAGAAACGTAGTCACCATACTCAGCCGTATTCGAGATCGAATGGCGCATTTTTTTGAAGCCTCCTTCATAAATCAAGTCAACGATCAGTTTCAATTCATGACAAACTTCAAAATAAGCCAATTCCGGTTGGTACCCCGCTTCTACCAATGTTTCAAAGCCCGCTTCGATCATACTGGTCAAACCGCCACAAAGTACGGCTTGCTCACCGAAAAGATCGGTTTCGGTCTCTTCTTTAAAGGTCGTTTCCAAAACGCCGACCCTTGTGGCACCAATGCCTTTTGCATAGGATAAAGCCGTTGCTTGTGCGTTACCAGTCGCATCTTGATAAACTGCAAACAAGGCTGGTACCGCAAACCCTTCGGTAAAGGTTCGACGCACCAAATGACCTGGTCCTTTTGGCGCAACTAGAAAAACATCCACCTCTTTTGGTGGCGCGATCACATCAAAATGAATATTGAAACCATGAGCAAATGCTAATGCATTGCCCGCAGAAAGATTCGGTTCGATCTCATTTTTATACAACGATCCTTGGATCTCATCGGGTGCCAAGATCATGACTACATCCGCTTTTTGAACGGCTTCGGCTACTGGGAAAACCTCAAATCCATCGTTTCTTGCGGCTTCCGCTGATTTTCCTTCACGAATGCCGATAAAGACTTCATGACCTGTGTCCCGTAAATTTTGCGCATGAGCGTGCCCTTGAGAGCCGTAGCCGACGATCGCAATCTTCTTGTCTCCTAGATTATCTGTAACTTCCTCGTTGTAATATACTTTTACCATACTTGTTTCCTCCGAATTCTTTCTTTATTTTAAGCAATTCAAAATTGCACTTACCCTCTTGTAAAGCCAGTGACACCCGTCCGTGCCAATTGTTTGATGCCGTATGGACGTAAAACTTCGATGCATGCTTCTACCTTTTTCGTATCGCCGGCAACTTGCACAACGATCGTTTTCAGTGCCACATCGACAATGTGTGCTCGAAATGGATCGATCACTGCTTGGATCTCCGAACGGCTTGTGGTTGGCGCATTGACTTTGATCAGCACCAGCTCCCGTTCGATATGAGGAACTTCTGTAATATCAGAAACCTTCAAGACATCGATCTGCTTGTTCAAATGCTTAGTCACTTGTTCTGTTTCTGCCAAATCGTTCACGTTGACAATGATCGTCATTCGTGAAAATTCTGGCCGTTCCGTTGTGCCGACAGAGATACTCTCGATATTGACCTGCCGGCGGTTTAAGACACTCGTGATACGGCTCAAAACACCTGCTTCATTATGGACGATTGCTGCTAATACCCGTTTCATCCCCTTAGACCCCCATCATTTCATGATTGGCTTTCCCCGGTGGGATCATCGGTAGCACATGCTCAGATGGCGAGACCATTACTTCGATCAGCTGCGGCCCTGCTTGAGAAAAAGCTGCTGCCAATTGATCAGCCAGTTGCTCTGGGGCATCGATCCGACAGCCTTCAATGCCATAAGCCTGTGCCAGTTTGACAAAATCAGGCTGCTGCGCAAAAACGGAGGCAGAGCGCCGCTTGCCATGGAATGTTTCTTGCCATTGGCGAACCATTCCTAAAGAGCAGTTGTTCAATAACACAAATTTGACATTCAAGCCATACTCATTCAAAATCGCAAATTCTTGGTTCGTCATTTGAAATCCACCATCGCCAACGAACACCACGACCATTTTTTCTGGATGAGCAAATTGAACGCCGATTCCTGCAGGGATGCCATAGCCCATCGTCCCTAGTCCGCCACTGGTGATCAATTGTTTGGGAAAGCGAAAAGGATAATACTGCGCGACCCACATTTGATGCTGACCAACATCGGTGATGACGTAAGCCTCTCCTTTGGTCAAACGCCCTACTTCTTCGATGACTTTTTGTGGTTTGATTTCTTGTGTCTGAGTGCGATCATAGCGATAAGGTTTTTCCTTTTTCCGTTTTTGGCATAGATCCAACCAAGTCGTCCAGGTTCCTCTTGTTGGTGGGTACCGCAGCATTTGCTGCAAAGCAGCCTTGGCATCGCCGACGATTGGGATCTTTGTTTCTACGATCTTGCCGATCTCCACTGGGTCAATATCGATATGAGCAACGATGGCCTGCTTGCCGAACTGACTGCCGGCCGTTGCTAAGCGATCATCGAAGCGAGAGCCGATATTGATAATCAAATCGGCTTCTGATAAAGCCATGTTCGCCGCATAGGTGCCATGCATACCGCCCATGCCTAAGAAAAATTGATGATCACTTGGCAGTAAGCCTAAGCCAAGCAACGTTGTCACTGTCGGCAACTTGTACTTGGCAATAAATGCATTTAGTTCAGCCGCAGCTTCGGCAGCGATCACGCCTGCACCCGCCAATACCACTGGTCGCTGAGCTTTTTCCAAGACTTGCATCAGTTTTTCGATTTGCAGACGGGAAGGCTCTGCCGTTGGTTGATAGCTTTTCCTTGTGATTGGCAACGAGCAGGTTTCAGCGGTTTCTTGTAAGGTAATATCTTTCGGAAGGTCGATGACAACCGGTCCTTTTCGCCCTGTGGAAGCGATATGAAAGGCTTCAGCGATCACTTTTGGCAGCTCATCGACACAGCGGACTTGGTAGTTGTGCTTCGTGATCGGCAACGTGATACCCAGAATATCCGCCTCTTGGAAGGCATCTTTGCCAATTCCTGGTACCGCCACTTGTCCCGTGATAACTACCAATGGTACGGAATCACTCATAGCATCGGCAATGCCCGTGACGACATTTGTAGCACCTGGTCCGCTCGTCACTAAAACGACCCCAACATTGCCAGTAGCTTTGGCATAGCCTTCAGCGGCGTGGATCGCGCCTTGCTCGTGACGCGTCAAAATATTCGGAATCGCTGCATCATATAATTGATCATATAACGGCAGGACGGCGCCGCCCGGATAGCCAAAGATCATTTCGACGCCTTGCTCTTGTAAGCTGTCCACTAATACTTGTGCGCCAGTCCTTAGATGCGATGCTTGATACTCGATATTTTCCATTGCTACTCCTCCTCATCAGGTACTCGCATAATCCCGCCCGTATTGGCAGAAGTCACTAAAGCGGTATAACGTGCAAGCCATCCTTTTTTCACTTTTGAACGAAACTTCGGTCGTTCTTGCGCACGCTCGGCAAGCTCTTCATCGGATACTTGCAGATTCAGCGTTCGATTTGGTAAATCTATAATGATTTCATCGCCATCGTTGACAAGGCCTAATGGACCCCCTGCAGCGGCTTCTGGCGAAATATGCCCCACGGCGATTCCTCGGGTCGCTCCTGAAAAGCGGCCATCGGTGATCAAGGCGACATCTTTGCCTAACCCACGTCCAACGATACTTGAGGTAGGCGCCAACATTTCTGGCATACCTGGTCCTCCTTTTGGTCCCTCATAGCGGATCACTACAACATGTCCTTTTTGTACGGTATGATTGTCGATGGCAGCAACTGCTTCATCATGTGAATCAAAACAGATCGCTTTGCCTTTGAACACTTGGACACTTGGATCGACCCCACCGACCTTGATGACACTGCCTTCTGGGGCGATATTACCGTACAAGATCGATAGACCACCCACAGGACTATACGGGTTTTCTTTGGGATGAATAACTTCTTCGTTGTGGATCTTCGCTTCAGCGACATTTTCTCGTAACGTCTTGCCTGTGACAGTCGGTCGATCAGGATGAATCGCTCCCTCGATATCACAAAGCTCCCTTATGATTGCCGAAACGCCGCCAGCTTCATGAACATCGTGCATCGAATAGGCTGATGATGGCGCGATTTTTGAGAGATAAGGCACTCTTTTAGCGATTTCATTGACCCGTCTTAAGTCATAATCGATCTCAGCTTCATTGGCGATCGCTAAGGTATGCAGCACTGTGTTGGTGGAACCCCCCATCGCCATGTCTAAAGCGAAGGCATCATCAATAGCTTCTTTGGTCACGATGTCTCGAGGTTTCACTTGTTTTTCAACAAGATCCATCAACTTAAAGGCGGCTTGTCTAACTAGTTCTCGTCGTTCTTCAGACACGGCAAGAATCGTACCATTGCCTGGCATTGCCAATCCTAAGATCTCTAAGAGACAGTTCATTGAATTGGCAGTAAACATCCCTGCACAGGAACCGCAAGTCGGACAGGCATTTTGCTCCATAAATTCAAAGTCTTCTTTCGTCATGTTGCCAGTCTTGTAAGTCCCCACGGCTTCAAACATGGAAGACAAGGTTATCTGGTGGCCCCGTGGATCAATACCGGCTTTCATCGGACCGCCAGAACAAAAGATCCCCGGTACGTTCGTCCGCATCGCTGCTAAAATCATGCCAGGAGTGATCTTGTCGCAATTCGGGATATAAAATACGCCGTCAAACCAGTGAGCATTGATCACGGTTTCTGCGGAATCAGCGATCAATTCTCGGCTGGGTAGCGAATAACGCATGCCAATATGGCCCATCGCAATGCCATCATCCACACCGATCGTATTGAACTCAAAAGGGATGCCGCCAGCTTCACGAATCGCTTCCTTAGCGATATCTGCTAACTCCCGTAAATGCACATGTCCAGGCACAATATCGATATAGGAATTACATATCGCAATAAATGGCTTGTTCATGTCATGGATATTTTTTACTTGTCCTGTGGCATAGAGCAGACTCCTAGCTGGCGCTGCATCGATCCCTTTTTTAATCTGATCACTTCTCACACTCATCATCTCCTGCATTTTGGAATAAAAAAAAGCATCCCGGTTATAAAAAACTGGGATGCTTTGCCAGAATCCCATTTTACTTACGCAAATAGGACTCAAACAAACGGATAATTTTTGCTTCCGTGTTCTAAGTCCTGGTATCAATAATAATGACTAATAAATATTGATTAAAATTGCGCATAGAAAATGGCTCCTTCATTAGAAATAGTAACGTTCTTGTAATTGTTTACCAATATACCCTTTGCAAAAACACTTGTCAACGAATTTTCTGAATTTTTTTTCAATAATGACAATTTCAAGGAACCCTTCCTCACATTAGATGTCATTTAATCGCTTGCTTCTTTTGATAAAAATGACTTTTAAATCACCTTTATTCTTGCTTGAGAATTTAGGGTGTGCCCGCAACCCTTGTTTTTTTTAGATCAAAAGAAAAACAAAAAATATTTTTGAATTTTCTGACAATAATAACCGTTTCTTTTCCCATTCGATCCGCCTGCATGGTGGCAGTTCCTAGTTAGACAAAAGAAAAAACCCTTGATTACTCAAGGGTTTCTACAAGACTCAATTATTTCACTGCGTCTTTAAGAGCTTTACCTGGTTTGAATGCAGGTACTTTGCTAGCAGGGATCTTGATTTCTTCACCAGTTTGTGGGTTGCGTCCTTTGCGTTCTGCACGAGAACGAACTTCAAAGTTACCAAAGCCGATCAATTGAACTTTTTCACCGTTAGCTAAAGCGTCTTGAATTGTTGAGAATACAGCGTCTACTGCTGCAGTTGCGTCTTTCTTAGTTAAGTCAGTAGCTGCTGCAACTTTTTCGATTAATTCTGCTTTATTTGCCATGGATGGTTTCACCTCCTGATATTTTTTTTGATGTCATGCATCAACAAAAATCTTGAGTGGTCCAAGGTTTTTGTCAAATATTGATTACCATCAATATTCTGATATAACGTTATCATAAGAACCTTGTAATATCAAGGATTTTAACGTTTTTAGGGGGTTTTTTTTTTGGTTTTTTCCCATTTTTCTAGAAAAGGACAGATTTCTTTGTAAAAAGAAACAAAGTATGATAAAATCTCTATTTTCTTCTGCGAGGAATGATCCGAATCGGCGTTCCTTCAAAAGTGAATGCCTTGCGGATTTGATTTTCTAAGAAACGTGCATAAGAGAAATGCATCAGTTCTTCTTCGTTGACAAAAATAACAAAAGTTGGCGGTTTGACAGCTACTTGCGTCGCATAAAAAATCTTCAAACGTTTGCCTTTGTCTGTTGGGGTTGGGTTGATCGCCACAGCGTCCATAATGACGTCATTCAACAACGCAGATGGAATACGCATGTTTTGATTCATGCTGACTTCTTCAATCAATTGCGGCAGCTTATTCAAGCGCTGTTTCGTCACTGCGGAAACAAAAATGATTGGCGCGTAATCCAAATATTGGAATTCATCTCTGATTTCTTCTTCAAAATCACGCATCGTATTCGTTTCTTTTTTCAATGTATCCCATTTATTGACAACAATAATGATTCCACGGCCTGCTTCATGGGCATAGCCAGCGATCCGTTTGTCTTGCTCGCGAATCCCTTCTTCGGCGTTCAAGACCATCAAGACGACGTCTGAGCGTTCAATGGCCCGCATCGCCCGCATCACACTGTATTTTTCAGTAGACTCGTAGACCTTCCCTTTTTTACGCATCCCTGCCGTATCAATCATGGTAAATTCTTGACCGCTTTCGCTGGTAAAATGGGTATCGATCGCATCACGAGTCGTTCCTTCGATATCAGAAACGATCACTCGCTCTTCCCCAAGAATTGCATTGATCAAAGAGGATTTACCGACATTTGGTCGACCAATCAAACTAAACTTGATGATGGAATCATCTTCTTCTTCTGCTTCATTGGTGAAGTGTTTGACAGCTTCATCAAGGACATCCCCGATCCCTAATCCATGACTTCCTGAGATTGGGTATGGATCGCCTAGACCCAAACCATAAAATTCATAGATGTCGGTACGCATCTCGGGATTATCAACTTTGTTGACGGCTAAAATCACGGGTTTATTGCTTTTGTACAGCAAACGAGCCACAAGCTCATCAGCATCGGTTACTCCTTCACGAGCACTCGTAATAAAAACAATGACATCTGCTTCATCGATGGCGATTTCTGCTTGATGCTTGATTTGATCCATAAACGGCTCATCACTTAAATCGATCCCACCTGTATCGATCACGCTAAACTCACGGCCTAGCCATTCACCAGTGGCATAAATACGATCTCTGGTCACTCCTGGAGTATCCTCAACGATCGAAATTCGTTCTCCAGCTATCCGGTTGAAAATGGTCGATTTCCCCACATTCGGACGTCCAACGATCGCTATTGTTGGATTTGACATTTTTTACCCTCCATTTAAAAAAGCAGTCCTTGTACGCTGCTTCTTGTATTCAATCTTACTTAGTTTACCTAAAGCCATGGAAAGTTGCAAGCTTTCCTGACAAACAAAAAACCAGCTTATAACAAATTCAAACATCGAATCGTTATAAGCTGATGGCATACAATTACTCTTCGTCGCTGTCTTTTAAGGCATCGCCTAAGATATCACCCATAGTAAAACCAGTTGATTCTTCTGGCAATTGATAATCATCCTCTGAAACCTCTTGTGTTTCATTGGTGTTTTCGGCTTTTTCTAATGCTTTGATACTTAATGCGATTCGGTGTTCTGAAGGGTTCACTTCAAGCACTTTCACTTGCACTTCATCACCTTCTTGTAAGACTTCATGTGGTGTCGCAATGTGTTTATGGGAGATTTGTGAAATATGGATCAGCCCTTCAACACCTGGGAAGACTTCCACAAACGCACCGAAGCTTGTCAAGCGTTTAACAGTCCCCGTCAAGACACTGCCAACAGCCGCTTGCTCTTCAATATTGGTCCAAGGTCCAGGCAATGTGTCTTTGATCGAAAGTGACACACGTTCTTTGTCTGCATCAACAGATAAGATACGCACATTGACGGTATCGCCAACAGATAAAACATCACTCGGTTTGCCAACATGTCCATGAGAAATTTCAGAGACATGGACAAGTCCATCGATGCCGCCAAGGTCTACGAAGGCACCAAAGTCGGTCAAACGCGCTACTTTTCCTTCTACTTCTTGTCCTTCATATAAATCAGCTAATAAAGCTTCTTTTTGTTTTGCTTTTTCTGCTTCGACAACTGCTTTATGAGAAAGGATCAAACGGTTTTCTGAAGGCTCGATCTCAACGATTTTGAAGGTCAATGTTTTCCCTTTGTAATCTTCGAAATCCGCAACAAAATGGTCTTCGACCATTGATGCTGGGACAAACCCACGAACACCTACATCAACCACTAACCCGCCCTTAACGACGTTGGTGACTGGTGCTTCAATGATTTTTCCTTCTTGGAAATCTTTTTCGATATCTTCCCAAACTTTTTTCGCGTCTAAGCGACGTTTAGAAAGGAGATAGCTGCCGTTTTCTTTGTCTTTACCAATTGCTGAAATCACAACCAATTCTAAGACATCCCCAACTTTGACTGCTTCGTTGATGTCTTCAACAGGTAAAGTTGATAATTCTTTTGCAGGAACAACGCCTTCAACGCCGGCGCCTTCGATCCCTACGATCGCTTGTTTATCCTCAATGGCCAATACCTCACCTTTAACGATATCTCCAACTTTTACTTCTTGGAAATTGTCTAAAGCGGCTTCCATTGATTCATTTCCACTCTCAACCTGATTATTTTCAAATTCTGTCATCTCTCATGTCCTCCTAACCAACAATTCTGCAATAATTGCACTACATCTTTTAGTTTAAAATAGAATGAAAAAAAAATAAAGCGATTTCTCTTATTTTCCTAAAAAACTACGGTTTTTTCGTTAAAAAAGTCTTTTCACCTCTGTTTTCTTACTCACTTTCATCTTTTGGTTTCGAAAAATAAAAAAACAATGGGGAACACCCATTGTTTTTGTTAATCAATTTTTTCTTTGATGGTTTTTTTGATTGCTTCGACGACTTGCTCGATCGTTAAACCAGACGTATCGATTCGAACCGCATCCTCCGCTTGTTTCAAAGGGGAGACTTCTCTGTGAGAATCCAGATAATCTCTTTGCTGGATCTCTTCTTTCAACGTCTCATAATCGGTTTTGATCCCTTTTTGCTGATTTTCTTTAAAACGGCGCTGTGCGCGTTCTTCCACACTTGCTACCAGAAAAATTTTGACTTCTGCTTGTGGTAAAACCGCCGTACCAATATCGCGGCCATCCATCACGACACCGCCATCTTTAGCGATCATCTGCTGTTGTTGGACGAGTTTTTCGCGGATCGCAGGGTATGCCGACACCTTCGAAACTGCGTTGGTTACTTCTGGCTGACGGATCGCTTCTGTGACTTGCTCTCCTCCCGCAAAGACCTCTTGACCGTGTTCAGTCGGTTCAAAAGTGATGGGGTATTGATCGATCAAAGCAGCGATCGCCGCTTCATCTTCAAGTGAACAGCCCGTTTTTAAAGCTAAATACGTGATGCTTCGATACATGGCACCGGTATCCGTATAAATAAATCCCAGGTCATTCGCGATGATTTTTGCCACTGTGCTTTTCCCAGATGACGCAGGACCATCAATAGCGATGTTGATTTTTTTCATTTTTCTTACTCCTCGTTTCCCAACGATGTGTATTCCTTCATCGTTTCTGCTTATCGTCCACCTTGGCTTCTCTCTTTCAAGAAAAAAAACCGCCAAAGCGGTTTTTTATTTAACTCTTAACGTGTCGCCAGGGTAAAGCATGTAGTTGTTCGGATCAATCCCATTTAATTGATATAGGGTTTCAACTGAGATACCTGTACGAGCTGCCACTTGTTCAGGACCTTCACCTGCTTGCACAGTGGTATACTGTTCATTACCAGCAGCGCCTTGCCCTTGGTTATTTTGGGTAGTATCTTGTCCAGCATTGTTTTGTTCTTGTGCCGGCTCACTGCTTGAAGGTGTTGATGAAGCTGGCGCAGAAAAACTGCTAGAAGAACTTGATTCACTTGTTGACGAACTCGTTTCACTTGTCGATTCCGTAGTGGATGATTCCGTCGTTGATGATTCGGTTGTTGAAGACTCTGTCGTACTTTCTACAGTACTGCTCGAACTTGCTGTGGTTGGGGCATCATTGTTATGGTTCAATACCCAAATACCGGCACCAACCGGAATTGCCACGATCAAGAAAAGCAAAACTAAAACGATCGTCAAAAAGAGTGAATTCCCACGCTTTTGTTTTCTTTGTTGGGATCTTGATGCAGAATCATCGTATTCTGTATCATAGATTGGTTGTTCCCACGGTTCTTGATTTTCTGAATTGTAGTCATTGTCTTTCTTGCTCACTCGTATTCCCTCCTAGTTTCCTTCCGATGTATTATACCATAGGTAAATAAAAACTGTCCTACAAAATACGATTCAATTTATATCTTTAAAAATTTTTATTAAACGTTCCTGCCAATGATGGGCTTCCTTTTTCTCGGGCAGCTGTTCTTCACCCGCTATTTCGATCCCGTCATTGTCGCAACAATAAGGATTCTCCTGGGCTTCCTCTCCGAAATGCGCCAGTAAAAATTGTCGGCGACAACCTGTAAAATGAATATAAGCCAACATTTTCTGTAATTGTTCTTGTTTTTGCTGTTCATTGCGTTTTAATGTTTCCAGCCAAAAGGAAGTTCCCAACTCTTTCATTTTTTGCTGCCACTTTTCTTGCAACGGTGTCAAGGGTTCTTTCCTCTTCTCCTGAACCATTCGTTCTAAAGCAAGGCGTTCTTCTTTGTTTTCTCGCTGAAAGAAGTAATGGATCTGCTCATCATGTTCCTGATAAAGCAAAATCGCATTGCTTTGTTTGCCGTCACGACCAGCTCGCCCGATTTCTTGACTGTAATTCTCTAATGAATCAGGTAGATCATAATGGATCACAAAGCGAATATCTTCCTTATTGATCCCCATCCCAAACGCATTGGTAGCAACGAGTAATTTTAATTTATTCTGAGAAAACTGCTGCTGCAACGTTTTTCTTTGATCACTCGCGAGACCACCATGATAATAGCCTACCAAATAGCGCTGACGCAGTTTGTTATAGACTTCTTCGACTTTGCTTCTTGTGGAACAGTAGATGATCCCAGCCCCGCCTAAGCGGCTGAGATAGTCTGCTAATGCCGCATCTTTGTCTGTCGTTTGCTCTACGAACAAGCCGATATTGCTGCGGTTCATCGAATAACGGTAGACATTGGCGTTCTTTGCTAATAATACTTGCCGTATGTCTGCTTCCACTTGTGCTGTTGCTGTAGCCGTCAATGCTAACGTAACGGGTGCCTTCAAGCGTTTCTTTACTTCACCAAGCTGCAAGTACTCTGGTCGAAAATCAATGCCCCATTGCGAAACACAATGGGCTTCATCCACCACGAGCATGGCGATCTTAACCTGTTCCAATTGATGCAAAACAGCTTCTTGTACGATCATTTCTGGACTTAAAAACAAAAACTTGTACTTCTGCAAATGCTGCATCACATACTGGCGATCAGCAAGGTCCAATTGACTATTAAACGCAATCGCGCGTTTTTCCCCTTGCTTTTGTAAGCCGTAGACTTGATCTTCCATCAAAGAGACTAACGGCGAGATAATGATCACGATCCCGTCTACTAGGTACCCTGGCAGCTGATAGCACAGACTTTTGCCATTCCCAGTAGGCAGAATCGCTAACGTATCTTGCTGTGCTAAAACACTTTCGATGACTTCTTTTTGTCCTTGGCGGAATGTTTTGAAACCAAAATACTGATTCAGTGCATCTTCTAACATCGAATCCCCCGCTTCTGAGCAATCTGTAACAAACGAATCGTCAAAAAATCAGTCGTAAGAAGCGCCTGTAATTCTTGATAGCTATTTTTCCAAGAAGCTTCTGGCAGCTTTTTCAACAACGCTGTATCAAAGCGCTGAAAAGGAAACGTTGGATCAAGCAATGCCCACTCAATCAAATGATCATTAACAGTTCCTCGTTTGATCCTTCTTTTTTCCATAATCTGCTCGACAGAATCGCCTCGCAAAAACAATGATCGGCTTTCCACCATGCTTTGGTTTAAATTTCTCTTTAGAAAAGGCGACAATCCTCGAAACAGGATCGTCAGGGGCGTTTTTTCGATCAAGGTTAAAAATTGATGGATCGAAGCTCCTACATAAAGAGTGTCCCAAGGCTTACTTTGAACATTTTCTGGTAAAAGCTGAAAAAACGCCTGCCCTAGAATATCTGGACCCGATAAGGTGCCCGCTAAAAAATCTGCCACTTCTGCGGGAAGCTGGTCAAAAATTGCTGATAGCTCTTGATACAGGCACTTTTTGATGTCAGGATCGTGACGGATCAGCTGACGGACAGGTTCTGTATAGAGTGGCGTGTTTTCAACGGGAATATACTGATTGGTCACGCCTTGATACGCAGCTGCTTGAACCAGCAGCCGAACAAAACGCCAAGCCTCCTCCGTCGTTCGTCCATAACGAAAGTAATTCGCATACCGCAACAATCGTTCACCTGGCTGCTGGCTGTTTATAGCGGTCGTTTTGAGCAGCAGACCATCTGAATCTCGACTTAGAGCCCCTCGTTGGATCAAGTCAGCGAGCGTCTGTTGATACGCTTTCTCATTCAACTGGGGCAACGATTGAAAGAGACCTAAGCGATCATAAAAAAAGGCATAACTCAAGACAGAGCTAGTACGCTTACCAATGAGAATTTGATAAAGTGTTGATGGGCGCAGCTTGTCAGTATCAGAAAACAGCGCTAAAATAAAAGAATCCATATTTCCCCTCCAGAAAGGACTAAAAAATGTCACAACGCTGTAAAATTATTCCTGAGCGCTGCATTGCTTGTGGCCTATGTGCGATCTATGCCCCCGAGATCTTCGATTATGATGAAGACGGGATCGTTTTATTTGCCCAAGAACCGAATGCTCGGCAACAGTTTATCATAGAAGACCAACAAGAAAAAGTCAAAACTGCTTATCGTAAATGCCCTACCCGTGCGATTATCATGGAAAAATAAAAAAAGCCGACCTGCCATTGACAGACCTTTCGTCTGCAACAGCAAGTCGGCTCATTTTTTTATTTTCCTATAGCAGAATGATGGGGCTGCTTACGAGCCAACCATGGCAGCAGTTTGGCGTGAAGTGCTAAAAAGACAGCACTGACGATTGCGCCTTTGACCAAATTGAAAGGTAAGATCCCGATCGCCACATATTGCGGCAAAGACATTCCTAAAAATTGATCGGCTGTGACCCCGAAAAAGCGCAGGTAAAGCGGTGTGATCACAAATAGGTTCGCCACACTCATAAAAATCGTTACCGACAAGATACCGCTGATGACACCAACCATTTTGTTTTTGGTGTGAATACCTTTGCGGAAAAAGTAGTACATTGGCAAAGTAAAGGCACATGATGCTAAAAAGCTTGCCGTATCCCCCACCATATCAGCAGGTGAAAAACCAGATAAGAACAAATGCAGCACCGAACGAATGAAAGCAGTCAATACCCCGCTCCAAGGACCAAATAAAAACATCATGATCATCACGGGAATATCACTAAAATCGATCTTTAAAAAGCTGAATGCTGGGAAAATCGGAAAAGCGATAAATTGCAAAATTGTTCCCATAGCAGCACACATGGCGATCGTCACCATTTTTCTTGTTTTGTTGTTCATCAGTATAAATCCTCCTAAGTTCAGGATTCCTCTTCAAACGAACCTATTAAATTTCCTCGGCTTTCTTGTCGGCGCCAGACAAAAAATGCCCTCTTTTTTCCACAGGGAAAAAAGAGGGCATTCGAAATAGCCATAAGCAAATCAAATACGCTCTATCTTCTTTATCCAGACTGTACTGTCGGTATCGGAATTTCACCGATTCAGCTATTTCCGAAGAAATAGGTCGTGGACTATAACCACCGGTCGGGAATTGCACCCTGCCCCTGAAGACGAACCTTTATTCTATTTATTACATGTTCTATTATACACAAAATCTAAAAATTAACAATAGTTACGTTTTCAGATACTTTTCAACTATTTTGCACTATTTTTCAGCTGACTGACTTCCTTCTTCGACAATTCTCGATATTCCCCTGGACGAAGACCTTTCAAATCTAACGGACCATAATTTTCCCGTTTTAATTTTTGCACAGGCAAACCAACTGCTTTTAACATATTTTTGACTTGATGGTTGCGTCCTTCGTGGATCGTCAATTGCACAATACTAGATTGCGCTGTTTGGTCTGTCGACAAGATCTCAAAGCGAGCAGGTGCCGTCTTACGACCTTCGATCCGAATCCCTTTTGTCAATGGAAGCAGCTGCTTTTTATCCGCAATCCCTTTGACTTTGGCAACGTACACTTTGTCGACTTCGTGTTTCGGATGCATCAGTGTCTGTGACAATTCCCCATCATTTGTCAGCAATAACAAACCAGAGGTATCATAGTCCAAGCGCCCGACGGGATACACCCGTTCAGGAACTTCAGCAAAATAATCCAAAACGACTTTGCGCTTTTTATCATCCGTTACAGCTGAGATCACACCACGAGGTTTGTAGAATAGATAATAGACGTGTTGTTCTTGTTCGATTGGTACACCATCGACTTCAACAACATCTTTTGAGCTAACTTGGACCCCTAATTCTTTGATCACTTGCCCGTTGACACGCACTCGGCCTTCAGTTATCAATCCTTCAGCTTTTCTTCTTGAGGTGATGCCAGCATGGGCAATCACTTTTTGCAAACGTTCCATCTTCATTCTCCTTCTGTTTCTGCTTGTTTGTAGCGGTCGTAAAAAAGATCAAACGGTGCATCTTCTTCAAGTTCATCTTCCATGGATTGGATATCGGGTAATTCAGCCAAACTTTTTAAGCCAAAATAATCCATAAAGTATTCCGTCGTACCATATAGGATCGCTCGTCCTGGTCCGTCAACGCGGCCTTTTTCTTCAATCAGTCGTTTTGCCACCAATTTTTGAACCGATCCGCTAGATTGGACGCCGCGGATCTCTTCTACTTCCATCCGAGTGATCGGCTGCTTGTAAGCAATGATCGACAACGTTTCTAAAGCGGCCTGAGACAACGAGCTGCCCATCGGTGATTCAGCATATTTCTTCAATAAAGGGGCAAATTGTTTCTTGGTGGTCAAAATAAAATGATTGCCCACTTCAAGAATATGCAACGCAGTATGTTCATTTTCTTCATATTGCTGATTTAGTTCCTGCAAATGCTGATAGACACTGGCAGTATTGCTTTTGACTAAGTAACTCAATTCTTCAAGTCCGATCCCCTCATCACCGACGACGAATAAGATCGCTTCTAATTCACTATATTTACTCATCTTCTTTACCTGTTGGATAGAGCAGAATCGACGCATAATTGTCTGATTGCTCTACTCGAATCGTTCCTTTTTTCATTAATTCTAACAGTGCCATAAAGGTCACCACAACTTCTGTTTTATTGTAGGTCGTAAAAAACGAATCAAAGCTGCGGCCTTTTTTAGCACTGACATGTTGCATCTCCAGCTGAATCGCCGCCATCTTTTCATCGATGGTGCTTTCATCAGGAGAAATTTTGGTTTCTAGTACTTGGCGATTTTTCTTTTTCTCGATCATTTTTTGAAAAGCCAAAAAGAGATCGATCGTATTGAATTGATTGGCTCTTAACTGATCTTCTTCCTCTTTGTATTCATCGACATCCATCGGATCTTTCGTATAATACAAACTGCGCTCTTCCGCTTTTTCGGAAAGCTGCTCGGCTGCATACTTAAATTTGCGGTATTCTAGCAGCTGTGCCACCAGCATATCCCGTGGATCTTCTTCGTACTCTTCCACTTCAGCAATCAGCTCTTGTTTCGGTAACAGCATCTGGCTTTTGATCGCCATCAGAGTTGCCGCCATGACTAAATATTCACCAGCGACTTCTAATTCTAAAATTTTCATGGCATGGATATACTGCATGTATTGTTCGGTGATGGTTGCAACTGGAATGTCATAAACATCGATTTCCAGTTTTTTGATCAAATGAAGCAGCAAATCCAACGGTCCTTCAAAGACAGCTAATTTTATTTTGATTTCTTCCATTCCATCCTCGATTTCTAGGCGCGCGGAAAGTGCTGCTTGTACACTTCCGTCATCCGTTTCTTCGTTATATGCGTGTAAATCTGAGTGGTCGAGATATCTGCGTGTCCTAACAGCTCTTGAACCGTTCGCAGATCTGCGCCGTTTTCTAATAGATGAGTCGCAAAACTATGGCGCAGCGTATGGGGAGTCACATTTTTGGTGATCCCAGCTTGTCGAACCAAGGCTTTTAAATTTTTCCAGATCCCTTGACGAGACAGCTGCGTACCGTGGTTGTTTACAAACAGGTGGCTTTCATCCGGTGTTTTTCTCGTCAAATACGGACGTGCATCGCTGAGATATGTTTCGATCCATTGAATCGCTAAATCCCCTAGTGGGACGATCCGTTCTTTGTCGCCTTTCCCGGTTGTTTGCAACAAGCCCATACTTAAATGCAAATCATTCAATTTCAAACCGATCAACTCGCTGACGCGCAAGCCTGTCGCATACATCACTTCCAAAATCGCTCGATCACGAATACCCAACACCGCTCGCGTATCTGGTGTTTCGATCAAGCGCTCCACTTCCTGCAAACTCAAAGTATCAGGTAGCTTCTGCTGTTTTTTCGGCGAATCAATATGCTGCATCGGATCATGATCTGTCAACCGTTCTTGACGCAAATATTGATGGAATCTTCGCAAACTGGAAACCATCCGAATCACGGTTGCCGAGGATTTTCCCGCCTCTTGCAGACTTTGCAAAAAAGACAAAACGATCACTCGGTCGATCTGTTGCCACTGCGTCACTTGTTTTTTTTGTAAAAACGCAAGATACTGTTGCAGATCCCGCTGGTAGCTGGCACGGGTATTTTGGGATAGCCCGCGCTCAATGGTCAAATAATGAAGATAATCAATAATTTGTTCGTTCATGGGGCTTCCTCTACTTTCAGCTTTTTTATCATATCAAATTCTGGCTCGTTTAGATAGTAGCTTGCCAACAAAAAAAGAGGCATCTACCCGTATCTTTTGCCCAAGGAAACACCCGAATCATAGCAGATTTTTTGGTTTCTTTCAAATTGGAAAAAAGAGCACTCTTCCTATTGAAACCATCTGACTATCATTCGGGTGATAACAAAATTTTTTCAAATTGCCCAGCTACAGACACTAGGCTTTGTTTTGGCATTTTTGGCAGACACCATGAAATGTCAACCGATGATCCTTTACTAAAAAATGGTACTTTTGTTCGACGATCTCTTCGACACTGCCCAACAGATCCTCTTCAACCTCTTCGATATTGCCGCATTCCAAACACAACAAGTGATGATGGAAATGTTTGGCGCCTTCTTTACGTAGGTCATAACGAGCGACACCGTCATTAAAACTGACTTTATCGACGATTTTCAAATCCGTCAAAATCTCCAATGTTCGATAGACGGTTGCTAAGCCAATCTCAGAATTTTTTTTGCGCACAAAGAAGAAAATCTCTTCGGCGGATAAATGATCTTTCTCATTTTCTAATAAGACCAACAACGTCGCTTCTCGCTGAGGAGTTAATTTGAACCCCGACTCGTGCAATTGTTTCTTGGTCTTTTTTAACGCTGCTGTTGTGTTCATAGTTGCCTCCGTATGCCGCTAATTTATAACGATTCTAATTTGAGTGAGAATCACTCAAGACAAACATTGTAATCATTATAAATTAGAACAGCAAAAGAAACAAGTATTCTCAATTAGGTTTTTTAACAAGAATCGTAAAGCCATCTTTTTGCTCAATCAAACGCTGTTTCATCAAGGTTCCTAACGCCCGTTTAAATTGGCCTTTACTAATACCAAAAGTTTGTAAAATCTCTTCTGGTGCTGATTTATCGGTAAAAGGAATTTTATTTTCTGATGCTCGTTCTAAAAAGGTTAGGACCATGGCGGCATCATTTGAAATCGCCTCGTGGGCTCTTGGTTTCAACGAAAGGTTCAAGACGCCATCTGGACGAACCCCAATCACTCGTCCTTTGACAACTTCCCCAAGACGCGGCTCTTGATAGCGCTCTGATGGGTGGACGAAGCCAATATAAAAATCATCCGTCAATAAGTAGGTTCCCGCTAGTTTTAAGCGATACACGGTACCTGTAACATCTTGATTCTTCATCTGTTCCGTACCATTCTTACTCAGTGCCTTGAAGATTTTCTCATCTGCTAACGAAGCCCATATACGCTCTTTGTCGTCGACGCGCAAGCTGACCATCAAACGATCGCCTTTTTTGGGCCAAAGTTCCCGCATTGTTGGCAATTCATCTAATGAAACCACCATGTCCTTGTCTTTTAAACCGATATCGACGAAAACGCCTAAGTCGCGACGGCTTCCTGTGACTGTACCAAAGGCATAATGCCCTTTGCGGCTTTTCGGAATATTCGTAGTGAGTACATTTTCTTGCTTTTGGTTTTGATAGCCAAACCCTTCGACGGCTTCACCTAAATGATGTTCGCCTTCTTCCTTGGCTAGTCGGAAGGTAACCCCGCCTTTTTGAACAAAATAATTCTGTTCATTTTCATCAATGATCAATCCGCTAAATACGGATGCTAATAAGTCTTTCATCTATTCTCTCCTTCTTCATAAAAACTGCCCGTTGCTAGAAAAAGAAACGCAGCAGTGCCATAGCAATAACACCTGTGATAACGATCTTCATCAAATCTTTTGTATAATACCCCACCAACAATGCTGGGATACAGGCAATAGTTTCTTTGACTTTCAAGATGGGAAATTGCCCTTCTCGAAAGATCAGCAAATTTTGAACCAACAATGCCGCCAAAATACACAACGGCAAGTAACTCAAAAAGATGGTGAAAGGTTTTGGAAATACGAGCTTTTTAGAAAATAAAAAAGGAACGATCCGCGGAATCCAAGTAACCAACCCACATGCTAGCATTAGTATAACAAAATTAGTCATGATGTGTCACCGTCCCAACCAAACATCCTGCCAAGGTCGCAGCAATTACCGCGATCTCAGCAGTAGAAAAACGCATAAATAAAATCAATGTCCCCACAACTGCCCCGAGTACTAAGAGCGTTTGCTGAGTTTTCTTCTTGAGTGGTCGCTCTACTTGAAATAAAAAAAGACCAACAAACATGGCTACCAAGGCAAAATCTAAGCCTAACGCTTCTGGATCTGGAATAAACGAGCCTAATAGTCCGCCCAAAAAGGTTGCGAAGATCCAACTCAAATACGCCATCACGTTCAACCCATGGGTCCATTTCGCTGTGACTGGTTTGTCTTGTTGCAGTGACGTCGTCAAAACGCCATAGGACTCATCAGTCAAAAGCGTCCCAATCCCAATAGCAGAAAGCAAAGGAGTCTTTTTAAAATAGGAAGCCACTGATAAGCTCATTAAGAAATGTCGTAAATTCACTAAAAAGACGGTTGCGACGATCGTCATGAAAGGTGCTTGAATCGCGAGTAATGCACAAATAATAAATTGAGCACTGCCTGCATAGACAATAATAGACATTATAATAATTTCAAGAATCGACAACCCAACGCCTTTTCCCACGACCCCCATCGCAAAACCAATCCCTAAGTACCCAAGAATCGTTGGTACACAAGCAATGACCCCATCTTCAAAGCGATCATATCTTTCTATTTTCTGCACAAAAAACCCTCCCTGTTTGAACGATTATCTTTCATCATATCGAAAACAGGGAAGGGAAACAAGTGTTTTTCACATGTACATGTAATAACTCTGAAAGTTTTCTAGTGACTCAGGAGACTTAGCGAACGGTGTGATCGTTCCCATTGCCTCTGAAATAGCCAGTTTTGGCGTTTACCGTAAATAAGTATAGCGGGAACGCTGAATCATCCGTTCCTTTAAGCAAGCTGCCTTGGGCATTTGTCGCATAAAAATTGTAATAGCCTTCGCCGTTGACGATCCGCACGCGTTCAAAAGTATACCCACCTTCAACCACGTAACCACGGGCAATCGCTGTGGCGATGATTTTTTCTTGGACACCATCTGCCCATACCCAAGCGCTATTGTTTACATCATTCAAATCACTTTGACGGGCTGGAATGATTGGCTGATTATTGGTGTTTGTCGGCGTATTTGGCGAAAGCACATACTCTTCTTCAGACGTACTTTGTGCTGGCGTCGCAGCGCTTGTAGAACCGCCGCTCGAACCTGAAGCGTTGTTCTCGGAAGCCGCCGCTTGTGCTGCTTCTTGGGCAGCTTGTTGTTGCGCCGCTGCTTCTTGCGTAGCGGTTTCACGCTTCGTCAACGCAGTATCGACTTTACGCAATTCAGTCGTAAGACTTTCCACCAATGAATCAATTGGTAAAGCTTGGACTTTTTTCATCAAGGCATTGTAGTTCTCGCGGGTGACACTTGCAGGTGCTTCACCATCACCACTTAAAGCCACCATGCTCTTCACTGCATTTTGAACTTCCTCGATCGCGCTGAACTCTTTTTGTCCCATGTCGATGGCTTGATTGATCAACTCATCAAAGGCATCCCCGTTCTCACGCTTCGCCATTGTGACAGCAGCTGCTTCTTTCAATGAAACTTCTTCCAACTGATCCTCCACAACGGCAGGACTGCTAAAATAGCTGTTGATCTCGGTCAAAGCTGCTAATTTGTCAGCAATTGTCGCTGCTTCTTGTGACAAGGCATCGTACCGTTCATGGTCTTGAAACTCTGCCAACTGATTCGTCACAGCCGTCAGCTGTTCTGATGTTTTGTCGTTTTTAATGAACACTCGTTCATCATTTGTATAAAAATCATTCAGCTCATTTTCAATTTGATCGAGTGTACGGTTTTCTTGCGCCAGTTGCGTTTGGCGGGCAGTTTCTTGTTGCTGCTGTTGATAGTAGTACGCCCAACCGCCACCAGCTGCCACTAATAAACAAGCCGCTGTAATATAGAGTGCTTTGCGAGGACGCTTCTTTTTTTCGCTAGGCGTCGACGTTTTTTCTTCAGTAGTCGCCTTTTTCGGTGCTTCATCCGCTGCGGTGATCGGCTCAGGAATTGGATCGATCACTGGTTCTGGCTGCTTCTTCACTTCTTCAATGACCGGATCCGTCACTGGTTCATCTTCGCTTATCAGTAGAGGTTCCTCACTGGCTTGTTCCTGACTTTCTTCTTCAGTAGCAGACAAATCATCAGTGGCGGCTTCTGCTTCTAGAGCAGCGGCTTTTTCTTCTTCATCAAGTTTGTGTTGGCGGATATAAGCAGCCAAAATATCAGCGTCATGCTGTTCCTCCGTACTTAATGCATCGGTTTCACTTGCTTCCTCACTGGCTGATGTCGCATGCTCTTGCGTTGCGCTAGAACTTTCTACTTCCGTTTTTTCCTCAGCTTCTTTCTTAGAGGCTGATGTGGGGGTTACATGTTGCTCATCGGAAAAAGTCCCTTGCTGCGCGAGGTCGATCGTTTCTTCATTTGAGGATGGCCGATCACCTAAGTGCTCCTCCATTTTTCCGATCGGGACGTTTTTAAAGTCTGACCAGCGAATATCATCATTTTTATTCTGTGGCTCTTCTGGCGTAACGGAAGAGTCAGATGTTGGTTCCAGTTCATTCTCCTTTGCCTGGTTCCATTGGAACCCGCAATTGGGACAAACGGGTGTTTCTTCTATTGCTTGAAATCCACATTCAGGACATGTCTTCTTCATTGATTCAAACTGACTCCTTTTGTTTTTTGCATTTCCTTTTATGAAGCAGTCGCCTCTTTCATCAGACGCTTGCTGTACCTACTGCTTCTTTTTTTAGACCAGCAAATAATGGGTCTTTTTTGACACTTCGTTGTTTGTTACGTTTTGATGCAGATGCACAAAATTAAATTTATCACATTCTTGGCAATTAGCCAACACTTGCTTGGTTACGTTTTTATTAAGTTCTTTACCAATCTTGTGTCGAGAGGACAGAAACTGAATAAAAAAGACTTTCCAAAGGGTTCCTTTGGAAAGTCGATAAACCTTGATTATTCTAAGAAATCTTTCAATTGTTTTGAACGAGATGGATGGCGTAGTTTCCGTAATGCTTTTGCTTCGATCTGACGAATCCGTTCTCTCGTTACCCCAAAGACTTTGCCGACTTCTTCTAATGTCCGAGTACGACCATCATCGATTCCGAAACGCAAGCGCAGCACGTTTTCTTCACGGTCAGTCAACGTATCCAGTACATCTTCTAGCTGCTCTTTCAACAGCTCATAAGCCGCATGCTCTGCTGGACTTGTGGCATCTTGGTCTTCAATAAAATCACCTAGATGAGAATCGTCTTCTTCACCGATCGGTGTTTCTAATGAAACAGGTTCTTGAGCGATCTTCAAGATTTCACGAACTTTTTCCGTCGGCAGATCCATTTCTGCGCCGATTTCTTCTGGTGTCGGTTCGCGCCCTAAGTCTTGCAGCAATTGCCGTTGAATACGGATCAATTTGTTGATGGTTTCCACCATATGCACAGGAATACGAATGGTTCGCGCTTGGTCAGCGATCGCACGGGTGATCGCTTGACGGATCCACCAGGTCGCATACGTCGAGAATTTGAACCCTTTGCGGTAGTCGAATTTCTCAACGGCTTTCATCAAGCCCATGTTTCCTTCTTGGATCAAATCAAGGAATTGCATTCCTCGACCCACATAACGTTTGGCAATACTAACGACCAAACGTAGGTTGGCTTCTGCCAAACGCTGTTTTGCCTCTTGATCGCCTTCTTCGATTTTCAGTGCGAGCGCCACTTCTTCTTCTGCGGTCAATAACGGCACACGACCGATTTCTTTCAAGTACATCCGAACGGGGTCATTGATTTTCACACCAGTTGGTGCAGACAGATCTTCTTGAGGTTGTGTTTCTTGTCGTTTTTCATTGCTCTTTAGACTATGGACTGAAGGCTCTCCATTTTCATCCACGACACTGATGCCTGAATCCTCCAGTTTTTGAATTAATTTGTCCATTGCATCAGCATCCAAAGTATACGGCGTTGCTAAACGATTCGTAATGTCATCGTAAACAACTTGCCCCTTTGTTTTGTTTTCTCGGATGTATTCGGCAACTGCTTTGTCATACGTTTTTTTTGTTTCTTCTGCCATGAAAGAAAGCCCCTTTCAGTTCGCTATTTAGCTTGTTTCAACCGTTTGGTCAAATCAATGATTTCGATCGCAAGTTCAAGTTCTAATTGCTGGTTTCCTTTTTGTCTTGCTTCTTGCTGCTGGATTCGTTTTTGATTGATTTCTTCAGCAATGCCCGACTTTTGAAATACCTGCAGAATGTCCTGAAATTCTTGTTCAGTCCCTTCCTCAGAAGCTTTAAGATCTGCAATATCGATCACCATTTTTTTCATTGAATCTTCTTTTAAAAAATCTAAGAACTTTGCTAAAACAAAGTGTTCTTCTGTTTCCATATACGCATCAAACAGCAGATAAAGCTGTTGGTAACGATCATGGATAAAGGATATGCCACTCGCTCGAAAGCGATGGTTTAACGTACTGTCATGAAACAAACGGTACAATAATAATTCTTGTGCTTTTTCTACCTGTGTTTTGGGCTGCTGCCGCGTTGGCGGCGTAAAGACCATAGGATTGGTTGTTGGCGCTGGCGGCGGTGCATCTTGCCGCGGCTGCTGCTCTTGCCGGTTTTGCTTGAGCTGCTGTTGCAAGGTCTCACGGCTCAAGTTGAACTCTGTGGACAACTGAGTCAAATAACGGTCTTGCTCCAGCAAAGAATCCACCCGCTGTAATTCCTTTAAAACGACTTGGACATAATCTAGCTGCTCTTTCTCATTGGCCAAATTTCGATTTGCTCGATGGTAATCCATTTTGAAAGCAAAGACGGTTTCTTTCCCATGTACAGCTAATTTATAAAAAGCTTCTGTCCCATATTTGCGCAAATAGTCATCTGGGTCCATCCGTTCCGGCACTCGAACCACAGATAATTTCAAGCGGCTATTGTTTTGCAAAAGATCGATCCCACGGTTCGTGGCTTCAACCCCTGCACTATCTCCATCGTAACAAAGAATCACTTCTTGTGCCACTCGCTCGATGTGAGCGATCTGCTGATTGGTCAGGCTGGTCCCCATCGAGGCGATCCCATTTTCGATCCCTGCTTGCCAAGCGGCGATCACGTCCATAAATCCTTCAAATAAATACACTTGACCATCTTTACGCATCGCTCGTCGCGCTTTGTCAAAGTTGAAAAGAACCTCGCGTTTATTGAAAAGAATCGTTTCAGGACTATTTAAATATTTTGGTTGGTCTTGATCACCGACTTTTTCGCTTGCTAACCACCGACCAGAAAAACCAATCGTTTTCCCCTGAGGATTGCGGATCGGAAACATGATTCTCTGGTAAAAGCGATCCGCCAGTGAGCCATCGTTGCGCTGAACAAAGAGTCCTGTATCAGGAAAAAACTCTGCTTTGGCTTTTTCATTCAAAAAAACTTTCTCCAAAAACGAGCGTTCATTCGGTGCAAAGCCAATATTGAACTCTTCGATCAGTGCCATCGTCAATCCACGATCTAATAAATAATCAAGTGCTTCTTGTCCAGCAGCCGTATTCACCAACATGTGATGATAGACTTCGGCGGCTTTTTCATGTAACGCAATCAATTGACTCGTTTGTGAGGTCGCTTCATTGATGCCTTCAGACTGCTGATATTGCGGATCAAGAGGAATATCATTCATTTCTGCTACTTTGACGACTGCTTCTGGAAAACTGATCCCTTCAAGCTCCTGTAAGAAACCATACACATTTCCACCACGACCACAACCAAAGCAATGAAAAATTTGTTTGTCCTCTGCAACGGAAAAAGAAGGTGATTTTTCATTATGGAACGGACACAAACCAAAATAATTTTTTCCAGACTTCTTTAACTGGACATACTGTCCTACGATATCGACGATATTGCTACGTTCGCGAATGTCGTCAATGACCGTTTGAGGAATTCGTGCCATCCACTCACCTCCATTTGGTAAGTATTCATCGGTTTACTAGGTAAAAAAACGCACTAATAGATATCAGTGCGAAGAATAATTAGACAGAATCACTCATAATGATTTTACCATATTTTATTTGTATTTCAAGCTTTTTTGTTTCACTTATTTTACAACGCTTATGAAAAGAAACGCGCCGTAACATTGATCTTCCATTGATTCATTTTTATTAAATCAGCGTAGAATAAATTGCCGCCGTTATGATACAGGTGACCACCATTATAAAAAACGGATTGGATGCCCCAGTAACGATAGGTTTGTTCAGTATCATTGCCTAACAATGGAGATAAAACCTCTCTGGAATATGTTTCTGCTAACTCTAAGGTGTTTACTCCCCCTCGGGCAGCGACATAATCAATATAATCTGTACCAAAATTATACGCCTGTACGGCGGTCCAAAGATCACAGTTCATTTGCTCGGCTTTTTCAATCAACTCTGCTAAATAGGAAACACCTTGTTCGATGCTTTGTTCTGGCGTATCGAACTGATTTTGTTTTCCATAAACACTTTCAGAACTTTGCATCGGGTCGTTGCCTTGTCCTTTTGACTCCGTCAGCATGATGCTCATGGCTAATGACTGATATTCAGAGATGTCGTGGGCTTGCGTCTGTTGCGCGATTGCTTCTTCATACGCATAGACAGCTTTCAATGCCGTGTAGTTTCGATAGACCCAAACCCCTGCCCCGATCAGTAGCAGCACGAGGGCCAGCTTCAGTATAAATCCTAGGAAACGTCGAATTTTTCTCATCAAATACATCCCATCTTTTCTAAGTCAGAATCTATCGTACTATGAAATGAACGGGCTGACTAGAATTTTTTCTCTCCTAAAAAATCCTTAATAAAATCACAAGATTATTTAGAAAAAAACAAGCAATCCTAAGCTGACTGAGGGATTGGCGATCTTTTGACAAGAAAAAGGAAATAGCGCTTCTTCAAAAGGAAGCACTGTTTCACTCATCATTATTTTTCGATCGTGGTGACAATACCAGAACCGACTGTTCGTCCACCTTCACGAATCGAGAAGGTCGTTCCATTTTCTACAGCGATCGGATGGATCAATTCCACATCGATCGTTACGTTGTCACCAGGCATCACCATTTCCGTTCCTTCTGGTAAAACGATATTCCCAGTTACGTCCGTTGTACGGAAGTAAAATTGTGGGCGATAATTATTAAAGAATGGGGTATGGCGACCGCCTTCTTCTTTTGTCAACACATAGACTTCCGCTTGGAATTTCGTATGCGGTGTGATAGAACCTGGTTTTGCTAACACTTGGCCACGTTCAATTTCATCACGGGTGATGCCCCGTAACAATACCCCTACGTTATCGCCAGCTTCTCCGAAGTCCATCGTTTTGCGGAACATTTCTACCCCTGTCACGACTGCTTTTTGTGTTTCAGGTTTGATTCCGACGATTTCTACTTCATCCCCGACTTTTACCATGCCGCGATCGATCCGACCAGAAGCAACGGTCCCCCGTCCTGTGATCGAAAAGACATCTTCGATCGGTAACAACAATGGTTTGTCAGTATCACGTTCTGGCGTTGGGATATATTCATCTACTGTATCCATCAGCGTTAAGATCGCTGCTTCAGCATCTGGGTCCCCTTCCAAGGCTTTTAACGCAGAGCCCTTGATCACAGGAATGTCGTCGCCAGGAAAATCATATTCAGTCAGCAATTCTCTGACTTCCATTTCAACTAAATCGATCAACTCGTCATCATCGACAAGGTCCGTCTTATTCAAAAAGACGATCAAATGTTTCACACCCACTTGACGAGAAAGCAAAATATGCTCCCGTGTTTGTGGCATTGGGCCATCTGTCGCTGATACGACCAAGATTGCACCGTCCATTTGAGCAGCCCCTGTAATCATATTTTTCACATAATCCGCGTGTCCAGGTGCATCGATATGGGCATAGTGCCGTTTTTCCGTTTCATATTCCACATGAGCAGTATTGATTGTGATACCACGTTCGCGTTCCTCAGGAGCCGCGTCGATACTTGCGTAATCTTGCGGATTGGCAAGCCCTTTTTTCCCAAGAACTGTGGTAATTGCAGCAGTCAAGGTGGTTTTCCCATGGTCGACGTGTCCAATCGTTCCGATGTTGACATGGGGTTTGCTACGATCATAATGTTGTTTTGCCATATTGTTTCCCTCCTAGAGAAAGTTGAGTCGTTGGTTGACTCGAATCATATTTTTGCGATTTACGCTTCCAAAGAGATAAGGATTAACTTATTTTTTGTAAGTTTAAATCTACCCTTATTATAGGTCAAAATTAGTCAAAGTCAAGCAAGAGGTCTCGGCAGCTAATCCCTAAGAATTTCTTTGCTTTTTGTGATCCATTGGACGCAAGCCTAGTTTTTATGAATAATAGAAGATGAGGTGAGAAATGTGAAGAAAATCATTGCAGCGCTGGTTTTTACAGCAATTTTCCTTGGCGGCTGCTTCCTTACTTATGACTATTACTATGGTGGAAGTGACTACTATACAGTTATCAACGGTGAAGGCGAACACGATACCGAAGTCAGTGACGAGGGGGTCGTTGAAAACATCTATCGTTATACACAAACAGCCTACAGCGCCTCTGGTGACGTCAAAACGGTCAAAATGAATGAACACCGTTCCGCTCCTTTGAAAGAAGGTGCCTATTTGAAACTACTGGTCAATCCAAACAAAGGCGTTATAAGCTGGGAAGAAGTTTCTGAAGAAGACGTTCCTCAAGCAGCTCTTGAAAAGTTGACCCCTCAATAATTGCTGCTGTCGATCAAGCAAGCGTCTGTAAAAAAGCAGGCCGTCCTCTTTCTAAATGAGGACGCCCTGCTTTTTGTGCTCTATAATTTATGGGCCTGATGAATCAGAATTGATTCTTCAGCTCCATTTTCATTATTGACAAAGAGCCGCTTTTTTGTACTTGTTCTGCCATCGTCTGCTTAGAAACAGCTCTTGTTACATCCGATTAATCACTTCTTCTACATTTTTGATCGTTACGGAAATCGTGCCATCGGGATTATTGATAAATTCGATCAAATTCGGATCTCGGTAAACATCCAAAGGAACGATCAATTCGATTCCATTCGATAATTTTAGTTTTTGCTTACCAAATTTTTTCTCCGAGATCTCACGAACATCCCGCATCATCGGTGCTTGATTGACGAATCCTTTTTCAACCACTTCTTCTTGAAATGAAAGCTGAGCAGTAATATTGTCTTTAAAGACTTTTTGCGCCACTTCACTCACATCGATATGACCAGACTCTTCGATCGTGTCGTAGACCGCTTCTTTCAAATCGGCAACAACGTTATAGGTGGGTGTTTCAAATTTCTGACCAATTTTTTCGGCTACTTTTTTGATGACTTTGACATTTTCTTCTAAAGATGGGATCGGTTCGGCATCAATGACTTTTGTTGAAAAGTAGGCGTATTTTTCACCTGAAAAGCTATATTTCTTTTCAATCAGTTCAAAGTCTAAGCTCTCCACATCGATCGTGATCCCTTCATCTGCCTTTTGGGTTTTACCTGCTAGTAAGGCACGATGCAAAATCAAATTATTTTCGATCCCAGCCTCCCCATTATCAATAAAATGCGTATAGCCATCTTGATAATTGACCTTCAAAAAAGCCAGCTGCATTCTTGTATCTAATTCATATAAGACGACAAACGCATCCGCACTTGGCGCATCTTCACTTTCCTTGTACGCTTCATACCAGCGTTGCACGATCGCTTCACTGGCTGCGATAAAGTCGTCTGGTGCTTGTTTGACCAATTGAGCGATCGTTGAAGTTTCGAGTAAACGACCTGTTTTGGTTTGCGGTGTAGCAAGTTTCTGTATTTTCTTCGTCAAATAATCACGAATGTATTCCGTTGTTAAATCAAGTTCAACTTGAGAAAAAACTGGATCGCCTGTTTGACGGTCCACAATGTGTAAAATCGCATGTTTCAAATAAATATCCATTGGTTACGCTCCTTATCCATTTGTCTAGTGTACAAAATAAATAGGCGAACTGACAAGAGCGAATCGGCATTTTCCTTCAACATTCGCTTTCCTTTAAAAAGGTGCAATCATTGGAAATTCCTGCCTCGTCTGCTAAACTAGAAGTATCACAGAAAACGGAGGAATGAACATGAACAGCTATACGTTATCAAACAATGTGACCATCCCTGAGCTAGGCTTTGGCACATGGCAAACACCAGACGGCGACGTTGCCGTAGCATCAGTCAAAAAAGCACTAGAAGTAGGTTACCGCCATATTGATACAGCACAAGGCTATAAAAACGAAGCCAGTGTTGGTCAAGCGATCAAAGAAAGCGGCATTCCCCGCGAAGAGCTTTTCTTGACTACAAAATTATGGAATGCGAACCATTCTTATGATCTTGTGATGTCCTCTTTTGAAGAATCTTTAGAAAAATTACAAACAGACTATATCGATCTTTTCTTGATCCATTGGCCAAATCCAGTGGCTTTTCGCGACAATTGGCAAACAGCGAACGCAGAAACATGGCGTGCTTTTGAAGAGTTGTATCAAGCAGGCAAAATCAAAGCGATCGGCGTCAGCAACTTCTTACCACATCATTTTGAAGAATTGAAAAAAACAGCGACTATCTTCCCAATGGTCAATCAAATTTTCCTTGCACCTGGCGAGTTACAAGAAGAAGTCGTGACTTATTGCCAAGAACACGATGTATTGCTTGAAGCATACAGCCCATTAGGTACTGGGAAGATCTTTGATGTACCAGAAATGAAAGCATTAGCTGAAAAGCATCAAAAATCAATCGCTCAAGTTGCATTACGCTGGTCTTTACAACATGGTTTCTTGCCATTACCAAAATCAGTCACACCAAGTCGGATCGAAGAAAACATTCACGTCTTTGATTTTGAGCTATCTGAAGAGGACATGAAAACGATCGATCAATTAGATGGTGTGGTTGGGAAAGCGACCAATCCAGATACGACAGGGTTTTAATTTCACTCTCTATAAAGGAGAAGCCTATGAAAAAAACTGATTTGAATCATCTCTCCCCTGCTGTTCAAAAAGCCTTACATGCTGATTTTGTTTTTCTCGTTTGGCCAGACAAAGTCCAACACTTTCCAGCACGTCAATGGACGACCAGCGACTATCAGCAGATGCTGACCGAGAAACTTATTGGGGAACCACGCTTTTTTCTTTGGGAAAACTACTTAGTCGCCACTGGAGAAAATGACCTTTTGGTCCTGATGCCCAAGTACCATCAAATCAATGATCTAGTAGAAACACCAGCGCCGCTTTTTTAGCAGCGTTGGTGTTTTTTTCAGGAAGTATATAAATTTTTTTGTATTTTTTCATGAGAATCACTGTTCTTTTCTGCAAATTTTCCTTATAATCGATAGTGATCGAGAGGAGAAGATTATGAAAAAGAAACAATTAGCAAAATTGAAACAACAATTCCGCCCGTCTTATGAAACAGCTCGACAACAGTTGTTTACAGCGATCGAGCGCAAAACAGCAGATAAGTTTGACCTTCCGACGACTGTGTATATCAATCCTAAAAACCAAGAGGAATTATTGATTGAATTGTTGAAGGAAACGCCAAAAGAACAAAAAATCGCTGTTCCTTTAGATGAGAACTTCAAGATCGTCGTGAAACGAATCCAACGCTTAGAAGCTGGTTTGCTTGATCGTTTCAGCGATAACTTAGTCGATGAGATCGCTGCTTACTGGTTGCCGACCAATCCGCAAGAAAGTACGGCACCCGCTCCTGCAAAAGAACCAGCGAAAGTGAAGGAAGAATCAGCACCAGCTGAAGCGGCTGCACCGACTACCTCTGCATCAACTAAAGAAGTAGAAAAAGCAACTGAAACAATGGCTGATACTGCTGATGAAACAATGACTTTTTCAGCATTTGCTGAAAAAATCGCAGCATTCCCTAAATTTTCTGCCAAACAATCTTCAGGAGAAACGATCGTGATCGAAGCTTCCCCGAAAGAAGATCGTGTTCTAGCAACGATTTCTGAAACAGAAAGTGATACTTTTACCATTGAAACTGCGCTAGAACGCAAATACAAAGTAAAATTAGAAGTCATTCCATTGATCGAGGCGTATGCCCACACGGCGATTTCGAAACGATAAAAAACTGGGAGAATGGTTCATTCTCCCAGTTTTTTTATAACCCGACGATGTGAATAAAAATATAGCTGATTGATTTTTACTCTTTGCTTAAAATCAGTAAGGATTACCACAATTTATTAAATTTGTCCTTCTCCACAAACGAAATTAATGGGATACTTTAGTATTCCTTTGCTTCTTTTGCGTCAATCCTTCTTCCTTAAACACTAGCTTCTCTTCCTTCTTCAATAAACTGAAGTACTCTGCCAAGATTTGCGGTGCCTCTGAAAATAAAAGCGAGAAGCGGCTATTTTTGCTTTTATAAAAGGTTACAAAAGTTTGATTATTTACTGTTTGTTCAATCTCTATTGCGGTATATTGATCATATTCACCTTTTAAAACACCCAGTTTGATCAGCTGATCTGCTCCTAAGCCTTCTTTTGAAAAACCAACTAAACAGACTAAGCCGATCAGTGCAAACAATTTCAACTGGTCACTCAACTGATCTGGCCAAAAAATGACGAAAAGAAGCGCAGACAGAATGAAAGCAGTTGCCTTTTTTATAGAGCTCGCTTTTGCCTGCAAAAGAATTTTGCGCTGCTCTTTGAGTTGCATCACTAACAGAACGAGTAAAAATAAGTTGATCATAATTGCTTCCGCCATGAATAACTTCCTTTCAGACTACCATTCTGCAATAGTGCCATCATAGTTCTTCCATTTAGGATTGGTCCAAACCAACCCTTCTTGTGAAATATCTCTAACTCTATCTTCATCCATCTCCAACCCTAAACCGGGCTTACTTGGTAATTCTACATAGCCATCCTTATACTGAAATACTTCTTTGTTTTTCACAAAATCTAACAGATCAAAGCCTTTATTGTAATGGATTCCTAAGCTTTGCTCTTGAATAAAAACATTTGGGGTACAAGAATCAACTTGCAGTGTTGCTGCTAAAGCAACGGGACCATATGGTGCGTGCGGGGCAACAGCCACGTCATAAGCTTCAGCCATGGCAGCTATTTTTCGCATTTCCATGATCCCTCCACATAATGCCACATCAGGCTGGATCACATCTATTGCTCCTTGCTGAAAAAGTGTTTTAAACTGCCAGCGAGTATACAGTCTCTCACCAGTGGCTAAAGGCGTTGCCACAAGCTGGGCAACTTCTTTAAAATGTTCCTCATTCTCAGGAAGAACAACTTCTTCTAAAAACATTGGATGATAAGGTTCTAATGCCTTCGCTAAAACTTTTGCCATCGGCTTGTGGACTCTCCCATGAAAATCAATTCCAATATCCAATTTATTACCAAAGCGTTCCCTAATCGAAGCGACACGTTCCACCACTTCCTCTATCTTTACATAAGAGTCAATATAGTGCAGTTCCTCTGTTGCGTTCATTTTAACTGCAGTAAACCCACGGTCAACACGATCTTGTGCTTGCTCTGCGACATCATCCGGACGATCACCGCCGATCCAAGAATATACTTTGATTCTGTCACGAGCAGCACCGCCTAATAGTTCGTAGATAGGAACATTCAATGCTTTTCCTTTAATATCCCACAAAGCCATCTCTAGACCAGAAACGATTGTTCCATGTATGGGACCGCCACGAAAGAAAGATCGGTGCATTTCTTGGAACAATCGCTCAATCTCAAACGGGTTTTGTCCTAACAGAAATCTTTCCCCTACCTCATAAGCTCCTGCAACAACTGTTTCGGTTTTTGTTCCAGAAATCATCTCTCCCCAGCCATCGATTCCTTCATCTGTTGACAATTTTACAAAAATCCAGCGGGGTTTTACTTTATATACTGTAATTTTAGAAATTTTCAAAACAATCTACTCCTCTTTTTCGACAATATTTTATTCAATTGCTGCTTCACGATTAATTTTTTTGATTCCTTCAAAGAAATACCATACACCGCCAAATCCTAGAAGAAGAACTGGAATACCAATCATCGGTTCATAGGTGAATGCAATGAAAACCAGGTAACTTTGAATCATTGAAGTTGCTGCAAAAGAAGAAATAAGCATGGCACTGGACCCAAGATCAATCCCTACCTGTTTGGCTATTTCGGTTAGAATAGGTGAAGTGACTGTTCCACACCAAAGCAAAGAGGCTGTGACAACTAAACCGATAATAATGTTTTTCAGCAAGTTTCCTCTAGTCAATGCAACAACCATTGCTACTCGAAATGGAACTACAGCTAAATCGGCAAATGGTAACACACGATTTCCGGGTAAGACCAAAGCCATAGCAATTGTTAAAGGAATAATAATCAGTGCAGTTGTTATAACATCTGGATTGCCCACAACAACCGCTGCATCTAGTCCAATAAATAAACGGCGACCTTTAAATTTCTTTTGAGACCATTTTTGCGCTGCGTCTGAAATAGGCATTAATCCTTCCATAAAAAGAGAGGTCATTTTTGGTATCAGAACAAGGACAGCAGACATACTAACCCCTAATTGAAGAATCTGAGTGATATCATAGCCAGCTAAAAAGCCGATTGCGATACCTATGACACCACCCATAATCATAGAGTCCCCAAAGAAGCCCAAATATTTTTGTGCATCCTTAATGGTAAACTTGGAATTTCGAAAAAGAGGAATGCGGTCTAAAAGCCAGTTTAACGGCCATGCAATTACTAAAGAAGATAAGGCTGAAACCGTGGGTAATGAAACCCCTGGAATTCCAAAAAAATCTTCAACCAAAGGCTGTGACCAATCAGACATTTTAAATGTGACAATTGCCATTACAACTGATGCGCCCACACCTAACGCTACGTTCTTAGTCACAAAATAAACCATTACACCAACAATAGCCATATGATGATAATTCCAAATATCAACATCCAACGTTTGAGTTCTTTTGAGAACCAACAAGATGATATTAACGATCAATATAGCAAATATAAGCAGTGCAATAATTGGAGATGCCCAAGTAACCGCCGCGATTGAGCCCCATCCTACGTCCAAGGCATCCAGCTGTACGCCGGTCCGCTCTACCATTGCACGGGCTGCTGGTCCGACATTGGTTGTCATAAAATCCAGAATCAGACGAATCCCTGCAAATCCGATTCCTAGTGTTAGCCCAGACTTAAATGCTCTTGAGATTTTCAAACCGAAAATCATGCCGATAATTGTAATAATGACAGGAAGCATCACTGTAGGACCAGCGTCAATAAAGAAATTGAATACATTCATTACATAATTCATTCTTTTTTCTCCTTAAATTTTTTATTTTAAATAATTCAAAATTTCTTCCATAGTTTGTTCAGAACCAATTCCCGTTAAAATAGGCATTCCCTTTACCACAGGAACTTCACCAGTCTGACCTTCAAATTGACCAGTTGTCACTAACAAGTCATAGTCTTGAACTTTACTAGGTACTTCCATCAGTTTGGTTTGGGTTGTGGAAGCCTCAACTCCATGTTCATTCAGATAATCCTTCACTTTTGATGCTACTACGGTTGAAGTCGCAATCCCATTCCCACAAGCAATTAAAATTCTTTTCATTTTCATTTCCTCCTATTTTTTAGGCTATCGCCTTTTTTAATAATGTTAGCAATTTTAGATCCGAATTCGCCGCCGTCATTTGTTCACGAAGTGGCTCATCTTGAATAATACTGACAATCTTTTGTAACATCTCCACTTGTCCGTGCGGTTCACCGATGGCCATCATGATAACGATTTTAGTAGGTAAAATGACTTGATTATCTTCCATATTGCGAAACCCTACAGCTGTTTCTAAGGTTGCAATCGCCAAAGTTGTTTGATTGACCAAATCAAAATTTGCATGAGGAATTGCTACGCCGGGCTGTGTCGAAGGTAAACCGGTTGGATATTCGGACTCGCGTAACTGTATTGCTTCGATATAATCTTCTTTGACATAGCCTCGTTGGTATAGTTCATTCGCTAAAAAAGCAAGGACTTCTTTATCACTGCCTGCTTTTATATTTCGAAATACTAGTTCTTCGTTCAGTTGCAATTCCATTTGTTTTCCTCCTTAAATCTCTGTCGCTAATTTCTGTAGTGATAGCGCTAGTTTTGCTGGGTCAGCAGCTTGCAAGTCTTGCGATTGAAAAAGATTGGAACCTAAACCAAGATAACTCGCTCCATGGTCAAAATATTCCTTGGCGTTAGAAATCGAAATTCCACCAACACCCATCAAAGGTAGCTTGCCCAATGGAGCTTGCACATCTGTGAAAAAGCGTGGTGTCACAACTGCAGCGGGGAAAACTTTAACGATATCCGCTCCATCTGTAAACATCTCATTGATCTCAGAAGGGCTCATTGCCGCCGGTACTGAGAGCACTTGCTCTTTCCTTGCAAAATCCATTATTTGCTTCGTAAAACGATGGGGACCTAATAAAAAACGAGCCCCAGCTGCGACGGCTTTTTGGGCGTCAGGTAACGTTCTTACTGTTCCTGCCCCAATGAGAATAGTTTCACCAAATAATTTGCTTAACTTGTTGATATGTTCTAGAGCCCCTAAAGTATTTAATGTGATTTCAACTGCAAACTCTTTCTCAAGCCCACTCATTGCCGTTAAAACTGCATAAGCTTGTTCATATGTGTAACCCCTCATAATAATTGTAAAGCGTGGGTAATCTTCTACTTTCATCGTTTTCCTCCTAAGTCACTTGTCTAATTAGCTGATAAGCTGTTTTCGTATCTGAGCTTTCCTTCAAACGATTTAAAAACGTAGAATCATTACTAATATCTGCTAACTGATTCACAGCTTTCAAATGTTTCGTCAAATCATAAAACGATAATGGATAAATAAAATGGATTTTTTTACCGTTTGGAAAAGCGATTGGCTCAGCAGCAATCAATAGACTTATCCCATCTTTTAACACGCCATTTTGTGGTGCTGTATGCGGGATACACGTTTGACTCCCTAAATACCCAGCGTATCCTTGTTCTTCGATTTGATCCAAACAATCTTGAATAAACAGCTCTGTAATCATCTGATTTTCTAACAAAGGATGGCAAGCAAATTTCACTGCTTGTTGCCAAGTTAGCTTCTCTGACGTTCTTCTTATAAAATCGGGTTTTAAATAATCAGTCAATGATGGTAACGCTTTAAAATTTTCTAAAGGTGAATCTTGCTTTTGCTTCAATAAAAAGTACTCTAACTCTTCCCTTAGTTGCTTCGTATCATTTACTTGAGCATATGTGCGAATCACCGAAAACAACTCATCAACTGAGCGGTCTACTTCATTTAATCCTAACTCTTTTAACACACGGTATCGCAAACTGATCTGCTGCTTATAAGTCATGATAGGATCAATAATAAATTGCGGTAATTCACTGTTTAATGCAGTAGTTGTAAAAACCAAGTCATAATCCGTTCCAAATTTATAAAAATCTCTTACTGAAAATGAAGCTAAAAAATGTAACTCGGGAAATAGTTTTTTTAAATTTTCTCGCATCAGTTTTGAAACCATAACCCCATTTGCACAGACAACTACTGCCCTTGGTAATTGCGCTGCTATTTGACGAGGACTCATTAATTGAAAACCAAAGTAATAAGATAGAAGTGCCAACTCATCATTTGGAAACGCTCGGCCTAACCAGTTTTCTGTGGGAACAATCAGCTCCTTCATAAGATCCTTCAAAATTGCATGGTTGCTATCTTGAACTAAGCTATCAAGGGAGTACATGCCCAAGCTCAAATTGTATTTTATACGAAAACACGCTGGACGCAGATGGCCCAAAATCCGACGTTCAAATGCCTCTCTATCTTCAATCATAATTAGTGTTTGGTTTTGAAAACTTGTAACCATTTCACTGATCAAACATCTTAATTCACTATCTGAATCAAATACTTGAGTCGTCTTACGTTCAAAAATATTAGATGTTAAAAATAGCAGAGCTAGCCAAGAAAGATAGTTAGGAGACATGCTGGACCAAGGTGTATCTTGAAGCAAAATAGTCAGAACTTTATATTCTGGAGTTTTTCGAATCTCTATTTGTACCATTTCATCTTTTGAAGCAATCGGTGAAGTTGCACGTTGCAAGGTCATTCTTACAGCTGATTGCAGATAATCAACAGATTCATCTGAGTACCTTAAATGAAGCAATTGCTCCATGTTGTGTATCAAATGAACAACCTCTTCTTCGGGAATAGTCGGTGCCAATTTTCCTTTAATATCATCAAGACGAAATAATGAATGCTGCTTAATTAAATCAGAGAGCAGTTGTAAGATTCTCCTTTCCAATCCTTGCAGTTGATAACCGCTTTGACGATCATAGTGAATGGACAGGGCGTATTTGCTAACAAACTGCTTCGCTTTCTTTAAATCTTCTTGAATCGTATTGCGACTTACCGATAAGAGCTGTGTAAAATGATCCATACCAATGTAATCGGTATTAGTACATAAATAACTTAACATGATGGCAATCCGCTCATATTCAGAGAAAATAGTAACCATGGCAGAAGAATCTTCTTTATTTTGTTCAAGAGAAATCATTCGTAACACTTCTAAAGGAATAATAAAATCTCCCATATGGTTACGCCTGATTTGAGGCAAACCGTTTTCAAGTAACTCCTCATTAAATTGCTTAATGGAATAATTAATCTGTCTTCTTGTTAAAGAAAGTGATGTGGTTAACTCTGCCATCTTTGTCTCGGGTTTTTTTACCAATCGTGTGAGAATTCTTCGGATCCGTTCATTCATTTGATTCCCTCCTGATGAAATCATTATAGCTTTGATTCTTCGTAAAAAGATGTATAATTGAAAGCGTTTTTTGTCATAGTTGTTTTTTCTTTTTGTCCTAGTAAAACTATGTTTGATAAATCGCTGCTTGGAACCGACAAATAAAAAAAGTCCTCTATCAGCAAAAGTACAGCAAGATTTTTTATCTATTGCATTATTATCTCCAAAACAAAAAAAGGACGAACTCCCTTTAATAAGGGGATTCGACCTTTCCATTTATTGTTTAGGATAAAAAGTTTTAAAAACTAGAGAACCTTTTTTAATTGCGTATTTCGGTTAAAAATTTACGGGCTTGCTCTTGGTTCATTTGAGTCGCAGCTCGTAGCTTAGCTGCCAGCTGTTCAATCTCGGTTCCTTTTGCCCCAACTGAAATAGCTAATGAACGAGCTTGCATGCTCATATGGCCTTGCTGGATACCTTCTGAAACCAATGCCCGCAACGCTGCCAGATTCTGAACCAACCCGACACTTGCCGCCAGCGAAGCTAACTCACTCGCCGTTTCAACACCAGTCAATGCCAACGCCGCTTGGGCTTTTGGCAATACTTTTGTGGCACCCCCGACTGTGGCGATCGCCAACGGCAGTGTGATACTACCAATCAAACGGTCTTCTACGATTGCCCAGGAAGTCAACCCTTGCATGCGGCCATTACGGGCAGCATAGCCATGACAAGCGGCAGAAACGGCGCGAGTGTCGTTTCCGGTAGCCAAAATCAGCGCTTCAACGCCATTCATGATCCCTTTGTTATGGGTAGCGGCACGATATGGATCGATCTTGGCAAAATCAGCTGCATGAACAATTTTTTCGGCAACTTGTCTGCCATTCCCGTTCTTGCTCAATTTGTCAAAAGGCACCGAGCAAGTGGCTGTTACTAACGATTCCGTAGCGAGATTGCTTAAAATACTAAAGAGAATTTCTACTTCTGGGAACCATTTGCGAAAAAGCTCTGCCACTCCTTCTAAAATCGAATTGATGATATTGGCGCCCATCGCATCTTTGACATCAACCATTAAATCGATCGACACATAAGCGGTTGCTAAGTCAGATTCTGCTGGCGAGAAGTTCCGACCGATCACTCTTCGCAATCCACCGCCGCGTTTCACGATGGAAGGATACGTCTCATTCGCCACTGCAAAGATCGTTGCTTGCTCGGATTCAACTTTTGCCAAAATCGCTTCCGGATCCTGAACATCCATAAAGACGATCTGGCCTCGAAGCAAACGTTCTTGACTGGTCGTCGTAATGGGCCCAGCCATTTTTGCTCCATTGCTCATCGCTGCGATCACCGAGGGTTCTTCTGTGGCTAACGGGACATTGTATGCTTTGCCATTCACTTGCAGGTTCAGCCCTACGCCTAACGGGATCTCTACTTCACTGATTTGGTTTTCGATCAAGTGATTAGCAGTTTCCTTGTTTAGTGTCATTTCTTGAAAAACCAAGGATTCTGCTGCTGTGATCGCTCCTTGTGCTTCAAGAAAGGCTAATCGTTCATTAGGCGCGAGGGCGTAGAACTTTTTTTTTTCTGTTTTTTGTGATGCCGACTCTTCATCAAAATTCGTTTGACTTGCTGTCGCCGAAGGATTTTCTAACAGCATCGCTAGCCCTAATCCGCCGCCGACACACAAAGAGGCGATTCCGTAGCGCTCTTGGGTGTTTTTTAGCTGATAAGCGACGGTCGTTGCGATCCGAGCGCCGGTCGCTCCAATGGCATGTCCCAGTGAAATGCCCCCGCCGTAACGGTTGACTTTCTTCGGATCCAAACCAAGTTCACGTTCTACTACGATCGAAGAAGCTGCAAAGGCTTCATTGATCTCAAAAATACCGATATCTTCAATCGTCAGTGCTTGCTTTTTCAGTAACGTATCGATTGCTTTGATCGGTGAGATTCCCATGATCTCTGGGGCAAAGCCAACTTCGACGATCTCTTTGATCACTGCCAGATAAGGAATCTGATGCTCTTCACAATAGCTTTTTGACGCGATCAAGACCATGGCCGCCCCATCATTGATGGTTGAGGCGTTCCCAGCAGTCACCGTACCGTCTTTTTTGAAAACTGTTTTTAATTCAGCTAATTTTTCGACTGTCGTAGCGGCGCGAATGCCTTCGTCCTGTAAAACGGTTCCTGATTTTTCAGTCAACGGCACGATCTCTTGATCAAATTTCTTTGCTGCTTGCGCTTTGGCAGCTTTCATTTGTGAGTGGTAGGCAAACTCATCTTGCTCTTTGCGAGTGATCCCGTATCTTTCTGCTACCGTCTCAGCCGTCAGTCCCATTGGCTTGCTACTGAATGCATCTGTTAATCCGTCATGCATCATTGTTGACACCGGAGCTGAATACTGATCTTCCGCCTTGTTATAATAACTAAAGAGCGGCGCATTCGTCATACTTTCAATCCCACCAGTCAATACGACGGATGCCTTGTTCAATTGAATTTGCTCCATCCCCATTAGAATCGCTTTCATTCCCGAACCACATACTTCGTTGATCGTTGAGGCTGGAATATCTGAGGAAAGCCCACTTTGCAAGGAAACTTGGCGTCCTGGATTTTGACCACTGCCTGCTTGTAGCACATTTCCGATAATCACTTGTGCGATATGTTCTTTTGCTTGTTGGTTTCTTGCCAACAAGGCTTTTGCAGCAACTGTTCCTAATTCTACTGCTGAATATTCTTTTAATGACCCATGGTATTTGCCAATTGGCGTTCTTAGTGCGTCGATAATGACAACTTCTTCCACGTACGTCACCTCCTCTTGAAATATATCATTAAATCCTCCAAAAAAGAATACCCCACATTCGGTTGTCGCACCCTTTTCTACTTTCTTTAATAAAGTTTAAATTCTAATCAATTCTTTTTCATTTTTTTCAAAAAATATGATACCTTAGAACGTGTAGCCTACTAAGTATGTAGAACATAAAGGAGCGACGGAATGAACGTTGGTATTGATAAAATAAATTTCTTTGTCCCCCCCTATTTTATAGATATGGTTGATCTAGCTCACGCCCGAGAGGTAGACCCGAATAAATTTACGATCGGGATCGGTCAAGATCAAATGGCGGTCAATAAAAAAACACAAGATATCGTCACCTTTGCCATGCACGCGGCAAAAGATATCCTTACGAAAGAAGATTTACAAGCAATTGATATGGTGATCGTCGGAACAGAATCTGGCATCGATGAATCAAAAGCTTCGGCAGTGGTTTTGCATCGCCTATTAGGTATCCAGCCATTTGCACGGTCCTTTGAAATCAAAGAGGCGTGTTACGGCGCAACGGCGGGCTTACAATTTGCCAAAGCCCATGTACAAGCCAATCCACAAAGCAAAGTTTTGGTCGTGGCTTCAGATATCGCCCGTTATGGCTTAGCTTCTGGTGGCGAGCCGACTCAAGGTGTGGGAGCTGTTGCTATGTTGATCTCGGCGGATCCAGCAATTTTGCAGCTTGAAAATGATAATTTGATGTTGACGCAAGATATTTATGATTTTTGGCGTCCAGTAGGACATCAATATCCAATGGTAGATGGTCATTTGTCAAATGCCGTTTATATCGATTCTTTCAAACAAGTTTGGCAAGCCCATTGCGAAAAAAATCAGCGGACAGCAAAAGATTATGCGGCTTTGAGCTTCCATATCCCTTATACAAAAATGGGTAAAAAAGCCTTGTTGGCTGTTTTTGCCGAAGAAGAAGAAACAGAACAAAAACGCCTGATGGCCCGCTATGAAGAATCGATCGTTTACAGCCGTCGTACCGGCAACTTGTATACTGGTTCACTGTATCTGGGCTTGATCTCTTTATTGGAAAATTCCTCTAGCCTGCAAGCAAATGATCGAATCGGATTATTTAGCTACGGATCAGGAGCGGTTGCTGAATTTTTCAGCGGCTTGTTGGTACCTGGCTATGAAAAACAGTTGGCGCAAGCGGCACACCAAGCGTTGCTCGATGACCGTCAAAAGCTAACGATCCCTGAATACGAAGCGATGTTCAACGAGACGATCGATATCGATCAAGATCAATCCTTCGAAGATGATCTGCTTTATAGTATTCGTGAAATCAAAAATACCATTCGTTATTATAAAGAAGAAAACGAATGACCCTGAAAAAAACTTTGCTTCTTTTTTAGCTAAAAAGCTTGAAGGAACAAAGTTTTTTTCTTTCTTTGAAAATAATTGAAACAAAAGTTGTTTTCCAAACATTTTCTGCGTGTTATTCAAAAATTTTCAGATAATTCAGGAAAAACATTTGACAGTCCGCTTTTTTTTGTCTATACTAAAATCAATTCAAGTTTGGAGGAACTTTTTATGTTAAACACGACCGTATCCCCACAACTGAATACCTTTTACTTTAGCTACTTTAGATAGTTTGTATTCATATCACATTATGGATGCAAACCAAAAACGAGTTTTGTTTGTATCTATGATGGCTAAAGCATTTTAACTTGAACTTGCAGCCATGTAGAAAATCTTCTAAATGGTTGCCAATATACGTTTACGCTTGGTATAGGATCGAATCCATTTAGACGATTGTCTGAATGGATTTTTTTGTTCAGGTAAACCCCAATTAAAAAAGAAACGTTTATAGGAGGAGTTACAATGAAAATGAAAAAATGGATCACAACTGGGTTACTTACGGCTTCCTTGCTGGCATTAGCAGCTTGTGGCGAATCAAACAATGCTTCGGAGGAAAACGATGGAACAAAAACAGTCGGTGTTTTACAACTCGTGGAACACGGCTCCTTGAATGCAGCCTACGAAGGATTCAAAGAAGGCTTAGCAGAAGCGGGCTACACGGAAGGTGAAAACCTAACGATCGAATACCAAAATGCGCAAAACAGTCAAGACAATTTAAAAAGTATGAGCGAACGCCTAGTGAATGCCTCACCAGATCTTTTATTAGGCATTGCCACCCCTGCTGCTGTATCTTTAGCAAATGAAACGACCGATACCCCAATCGTAGTTACCGCAGTCACTGACTTAGTTGGAGCGAAATTGGCCGATTCAAATGAAGAACCTGGTCGCAACATCACCGGTACTTCAGACATGGTACCGATTGAGCAACAGATCAACTTGCTGTTAAGCATCGTGCCTGATGCCAAAACGATCGGCATTATGTATAACGCAGGTGAAGCCAATTCAAAAATCCAAGCTGACTTGGCAGAAGAAGCCTTAAAAGCTGCGGGCGTTGATGTAAAAGTATTGACCGCCAATACAACCAATGATGTGCAACAAGTAACCACCAGCCTTGCAAAAGATGTTGACGGCATTTATGTCCCAACAGATAATACCTTTGCCTCTGCTGCTGCAATCGTCGGCGAAGTCGCCAAAGAAACCAAAACACCGATCGTCGCTGGTTCCGTAGAACAAGTCGATGATGGTGCCCTAGCAACTTACGGTATTGATTATAAATCCCTTGGCATTCAAACAGGGAAACTAGCAGCGAAAATTTTGGATGGCGATGCAGAGCCAGCAACGACGCCCGTTGAAACAGCGGATAATTTAGAGTTAGTCGTCAATGAAGAGATGGCTGCTGCTTTAGGGATTGATCCTGCCAGCATCACTGCACCAGAATAACCATACTAACTTAGATTTGAGGAAATCATATGAATTTAGTCGACACATTCTTGCTCTTACTACAATCTGCCACCTCTCAAGGGATCCTTTGGGCATTGCTGGCGATTGGTGTATTTTTAACCTTCCGTATTTTAGATATCGCTGATTTAACTGCAGAAGGGAGTTTCCCCTTAGGCGCTGGGATCGCAGCAATCAGTATTACGAATGGTCTCTCGCCTATTTTAGCGAGTCTGATGGGCTTTGGCGGCGGCATGGTAGCCGGCTTAGTATCTGGTCTGCTCCACACAAAACTAAAAATCCCTGCCTTATTGGCGGGGATCATCACGATGACTGGACTGTATTCCATCACAAATCGTGTGATGGGTGCTCCCAACATCGCCTTGCTGGGACAAGACACGGTCTTCACCCAATTTCAAGCCATGGGACTGACCAAAAACAATGCCGTGATTCTTGCAGGCTTTCTCTTCGCGGCAATCGTCATTTTGTGCTTGTTCCTCTTTTTCCGTACAGAGATCGGCTTAGCGTTGCGAGCGACGGGCGACAATTTAGCTATGAGCGAGGCCAACGGCATCAACACTGATAACATGAAGATTATCGGCTATATGATCTCTAACGGCTGTATCGCCCTCTCTGGTGCCCTCTTAGCCCAAAACAATGGCTTCGCTGATTTGAACTCAGGGATCGGTACGATCGTGATCGGTTTAGCATCGATCATTATTGCAGAAGTTTTATTTGCCAATAAATCTTTGCTTTTGCGATTGATCACCATCGTGATCGGGGCAATCGTTTATCGCTTTATCTTGGCCGTCGTATTCGAATTCAATGTCGAGGCCAACGATATCAAATTGGCATCTGCAATCGTCTTAGTCATCTGCCTCTCCTTACCGCAGCTTCGTTCAAAACTAGGACTTAAAAAGATGCTGCCAAAAACCAAAGGAGGCCAATCCTAATGACTTCAGTCTTAACAATCGAGAATCTACACCAAACCTTCGAAAAAGGAACGATCAATGAAAACCATGTCTTGCGAGGCATTGACCTGACGATGAATGCCGCTGATTTTATTACGATCATCGGTGGGAATGGTGCTGGAAAATCGACCCTCTTAAACAGTATCGCAGGAACGATCCCAACAGAACAAGGAAAAATCACCTTAGATGGGAAAGACATTACCCGTTTATCCGTGACCAAACGGTCAAAAGATATTAGTCGAGTCTTTCAAGATCCACGTATGGGGACCGCGGTTCGTTTGACCGTCGAAGAAAATTTAGCATTGGCTTACAAACGCGGCCAAGTCCGCGGAGTTGCGACAGGCGTCAAAGCGAAAAACCGCGCGTTTTTCCAAGAAAAGTTAGCCAGCTTAAACTTAGGCTTAGAAAATCGCCTTTCTGCTGAGATCGGTTTGCTATCAGGCGGACAGCGGCAAGCTATCACCCTCTTGATGGCGACGTTGCAGCAGCCTAAATTGATTTTATTAGATGAACATACCGCGGCCCTTGATCCTAAGACCTCATTGACGGTCATGGCATTGACCGATCAGTTGATTCGGTCCCAACAGTTGACGGCTTTCATGGTCACTCATGACATGGAAGATGCCATTCGTTATGGCAATCGCCTGATCATGCTTCATCAAGGCAAGATCGTCGTAGACATTGCCGGTGAGCAAAAGCAGCATTTGACGGTCCCTGAATTGATGGAAATGTTCCATCAAAATAGTGGTGCTGAGTTGAAAGATGACCAACTGCTCTTACGCTCTTAACAAGCAAAAAAGGCACGTAGAAAGAATCTCCTTTCTACGTGCCTTTTGCTGTAATCACACTGCTTGCAAAAGCCTTACTTCGCTTCGTTTTCTGCAATGATGTCCGTTACCTTCATCAAGCGAGTCAATGTTGCTCGTTCGTCTTCTGCCAGATTGCTTTCGATGTATTGAATGGTTTCTGTCAGCTTGGGAATCGTCATATACTCTAACGCATTGACTCTTCGCCTCGTCCGTTCGATCTCATTGGCCATCAGTTGACAGGTTTTCTCGATCTCGGCCAACTGCAGCATCACTGGCAGCATTTGATCCAGATGGGACAACGAGAGATCCAGCTCACTGGTGGTACTCACAAAACCGTAGGAAAAATCATCATCCGAGCTTTCTTCTTCGTAAACAGGGTTCAACACTGGCACATCCATATTCATGATGGTTCGGCTTTGCACATCTAAGGTCACTTTATTCAAAGGGATCATAAAGGCTTCTTGCAAAACGACATCGGGAATACTACTAGAAGCTAGCACATACTCTTCCATTCCTGCTTGCAATGCGGTCTCCATCTTTTTACGAAGTTCCTGATTTTTCTTTACTAGCTGAATGAACTGGCGCACCAGCTCATCTTGCTTGTCTTTCAATAATTTGTGACCACGGGTTGCCGTCGTCAGCCGTTTTTTCAAACGACTTAGTTCCATCCGCGTCGGATTGACATTTAAGATCGCCATTAAGAACTCACATCCTCGTCCGTTGGGTAATAGGCGTCGATAAATTCTTCTTTGATACGGCTCAACTCTTGTTTTGGCAAGGTAGCTAATAGCTTCCAGCCTAAATCTAACGTTTCTTCAATCGTCCGATTGGTTTCAAATCCTTGATTGACGTACTCTTTTTCGAAAAGATCAGCAAAGCGCGCGTACTTTTTATCAAGGTCAGATAAGGCAGACTCCCCTAAAACGATCGATAGCTCTTTGGCAGCTTTCCCATCAGAATAGGCGGCATAGATTTGATTCATCGTTGCCGCATGATCGGCACGGGTCTTACCTTCTCCCGTTCCTTTGTCCTTCAACCGCGAAAGACTTGGTAAAATATCCACTGGCGGGTTGATATTGCGCTTGTAAAGGTCCCGCGACAAAATGATTTGTCCTTCCGTAATATAGCCGGTCAAATCAGGAATCGGGTGGGTTTTATCGCCATCTGGCATCGTTAAAATTGGAATCTGTGTGACCGAGCCTTCTTTGCCCATCAAACGTCCTGCCCGTTCATACAGCGTCGCTAAATTGGTGTATAGATACCCTGGATAGCCGCGACGTCCTGGAACTTCTCGGCGGGCAGCGGAGATTTCTCGCAATGCCTCGCAATAGTTCGTCATATCGGTCATGATCACTAAGACGTGCATGCCTTTTTCAAAAGCCAAATATTCTGCTGCGGTCAATGCCATCTTAGGGGTAGCGATCCGTTCGATTGCTGGATCATTGGCAAGGTTCATAAATAAAACAGAACGATCTAACGCACCGGTTTTGCGGAATTCATCCACGAAAAATTCAGCTTCTTCAAAAGGGATCCCAATTGCTGCGAAGACGATCGCGAAATTGCCTTCTTGGCTAGGTACTGTTGCTTGTCGTGCGATTTGAGCAGCGATCTCTTTATGAGGCAAACCAGACGCAGAAAAGATTGGTAGTTTTTGTCCACGAACTAATGTATTTAAATGATCGATGGTTGAGATCCCCGTTTGGATAAATTCATCTGGGAAGTCCCGCGCCATCGGATTGATGGCTTCACCGTTTACATCGATGCGTTTTTCTGGCAAGATTCTCGGGCCATTATCTTTTGGTTTTCCTAAACCGTCAAACACCCGACCCATCATATCTAGAGAAACCCCTAGGGTCAAACCAGTCCCTAGAAACCTTGCTTTGCTTTCTTCTGCACTCAAATTACTGGTACCTTCAAAGACTTGGACAACAGCATTGTCATCACTGACTTCCAGTACTTGTCCTTGACGGATCTCGCCTGTGTCCATGCGGACCTCAACGAGTTCGTCGAATTTCACGCCTCGAACATTTTCGACCACCATTAAGGGGCCGGCGATTTCGGAAACTGTACGATATTCTTTTAACATCAATGAACACCTCCAGTTTCAATGATTCGTTGTAACATTTCTTTGATGTCATGCTTGATCGTATCCAAGCGGGTCAATTCTTCTTCAGGAATGTATTTGCTGCGGGCGATGCGCTCACGCAGATCAACCGTTCCTTTGGTGATCTCATCTAAGTAAGCACCTAGCTGCAGTGCACGTTGGGCTTGTTCATTAAAGTAAAGAATATTCTCCAACATTTTGAACTGCTTATTACGAGATGTATACGTGTCAACGTCATCAAAGGCGTTTTGCTGCAAGTAGTCTTGTCTTAAAGAACGGGCAGTCATCATCGTCAAGCGGTCTTTCTGGGAAAGAGAATCCATCCCTACCAGCTGAACGATTTCTTCTAAACGGCTTTCCTCTTGGAGAATCGCCATTGATTCATTGACTAGCTCCGACCAGCGATCGCCTAATAATTGATCCAAATAAGAATTGATTTGATCTTCGTAAAGGGAATAGGAATTCATCCAGTTGATGGAGGGAAAATGACGTTTTTGCGCCAGCATGCTATCCAATGCCCAGAAGACTTTCACGATTCGTAAGGTATTTTGTGTGACTGGTTCTGAGATGTCTCCACCAGCAGGTGAAACCGCACCAATTGCGGTAATGCTTCCTTCCCGAGGCTGCGTGCCTAATGAATGGAAACGCCCTGCTCGCTCATAGTATTCCGCAATTCGACTTCCAAGGTAAGCCGGATAGCCTTCATCTCCTGGGATCTCTTGCAAGCGTCCACTCATTTCCCGCAGCGCTTCTGCCCAACGAGAAGTTGAATCTGCCATGATGGCAACACTATAGCCCATGTCACGGTAATATTCCGCGATCGTGATTCCTGTATAGATCGAGGCTTCCCGAGCAGCAACTGGCATATTCGACGTATTGGCGATCAATACCGTACGTTCCATGATCGACTTGCCGGTATTCGGATCGATCAACTCAGGAAATTCGTTCATGACATCCCGCATTTCGTTGCCCCGCTCACCGCAACCGACATAGACCACGATATCCACATCTGACCATTTAGCGATCTGATGCTGAACGACTGTTTTTCCAGCACCAAAAGGTCCAGGAACAGCAGCTGAGCCGCCTTTTGCCACTGGAAAATAGGTGTCGATAACTCGCTGTCCAGTGACTAGCGGTTCGCCTGGATTTAATTTAGCAGTAACGGGACGTGGTTGACGAACCGGCCATTTCTGTACCATCGTCAAGGATTTTTCCCCATCGATGGTTTCTAGAACACAGATGACTTCAGTAATCGCAAAATTTCCCACCATGATTTCTTTGACGGTTCCTTCATAGTTTGGTGGCACCATGATCTTATGCTCGATCACCGACGTTTCTTGTACTGAACCTAAAATATCACCGGCTTGTACAGTATCGCCGACTTGTACTTGTGGGACGAAGGTCCATTTCTTTTGGCGATTCAGTGGATCGATGGTGACCCCCCGCTCCAAAAAATCACTCTCTGTTTGCGACATAAATGTATCTAATGGTCGTTGGATCCCATCAAACATCTGAGTCAACAAACCTGGTGCTAGTTCGACAGACAATGGTGCGCCTGTCGTTTCCACGGGCTCGCCTGGTCCGATTCCCGCTGTTTCTTCGTATACTTGGATCGAAACCAGCCCTTTTTTGATCTCAATGATCTCACCGATAAGGCCCTTGTCACTGACTTTGCAGATTTCGTGGATTTTTGCGCCACTTAATCCTGAGGCGGTGACCAGTGGTCCCGATACTTTTTCAATTGTGCCAAATGCCACATTTATTCCTCCTAGCTGGCTGACTTGTCTGTTATGAATCTAATATATTCATTCCTACCGCTTTTTCCACATTTTGCTGAATGCGTGCCATACCGATCCCTAAACTACCCGTACTACTTGGAATCGGAATGATCGCTGGTGTCGGTACTTCTTCGTAACGACGAACGATCGGTTCTAATTGTTCGATCAACCGCTCGGTCAAAAAGATCACACCATACGCTTCAGCCATCTCTTCTAATTGTTGGGCGGCTTCATCCAAATCGCTGACTGGAAAGATATCGATCCCCAGCCCTTTGAAAGGCAAGATCGAGTTCTTACCACCCATCATTGCTATTTTTTTATGCATAACTATCACGCACCCGACTTCTTAAAATCTCTTCTGGCACCTTATTGATTTTACCAATCAAGAGAATACGCAAGTTCTTGCTTTCAATTTCCTTGGCATACAGATACCCTGCCAATGCTGACGGCCCAAAAGGCACGATTTTTTGTTCTTTGAGCTTCGCCATTAGAAAATTGTCTTTGCGTATATCAAAGGTATTCAAGGTCTTCTTTTCTACCAACTCTTCATAACTATGATTGATCAGCTCTTTATAAGGGGTTCCTTGCAAGTATGCCACAAACGCCTCAAGAGAAGTCGTGATCTCTGCTAACAACTCACTTGCAGGTAAATTCCCATGGTCGGCTAAAACTGCGCTGATAAAGCCGCGCTTGCGTTTCATCGCGTAACTGCGCAACGTTGTTGAAATATTGAAGATATCGATTTGACGGCGAATCAAGCTTTGCAGCAACTCGTCTTGGTATTCTTTACCGATCGTCCATAATTGCTCCCAATAATGGTTGTCAAAGATGATATCGATGGACTGGACTTCATGATAGTTCTCAATATAAGAAAAGACTTCTTCCACACAGGCAACCATCTCTTGCGCGACCTGAGTACTTTTTCTGGTCTTGACCAGATCTTTAAGGACGGAAAGTGGCTGGGTGCCGATTGGGACGAGATACGCCGAAAAATCTTCTTGCATATATGCCGCTTTTACTAAAACTTTCAGATTTTGATAGTCATATTTCAAAGCAAAGAAATCAACGATCGCTTTTTCTGGTGTCAACTGATACATCGTTTCGTATACCCGTTTCAACTCAGCCATCAGGACTTGTTCAAAATCGTGTACACGATCATCTTCATTGATGAAGTCACCATAAACCGTTTCTTGCAGCATCCCATAGATTTCCTCTGCGCTGGCAGCTGAGAGCATTCGCTCATAGCGACTACGATCGAATAATTGCGATTCATACGTCCGAATTCTCGTATTCAACGTATTATATTTGATGTCATTCATCTGTTTGCACCTGCTTACTGTTCAAAAATCAATTGCAGTAACGTATTGCTTAACTCTTCTTTGTTGGCTTCTAGTAGCGCATCAAAGGTAAAATTCAACTCAATTGCTTCTTGTCGCAACAAAAAGCCACCCTTGCGAGGGATCGTTTTATTTACCAGTTTCAGCTGAACCTCTGGGACCGATGCTTGCAACTTAGTAAGGAATTCCTCATCAACGAAATGACGGGACTTCTCGCCTAAAAGCAACTCGACCTCACCAGTTAACCGTGCATTCGCCAAGCCTTTCGCGATAAACGTATAAAATGCTGCCTGATCCATCGTGTTCAAACGGGTCAGAGCCTCAGAAAACAGCTCATCTAAGACGGACTGCTTTGCTGCCAAGACCTTGTTTCTTGATTGGATATGCACATCTGAGATTTCCAAATACATCGCCGCACGTTTTTCTTTTTCATAAAAAGCTAACCGTTCATTAAGCTCTTTTTCTAACTGTGCTCGTTTTAAATTTTCTTGGTTTTCACTTTCTTTTTGTGCTTCTTTGATTTGAAGCTGGTATTTCTTTTCCGCATCAGCGGTTATCTTGTCAGTTAAACGTGTAATATCAGACATTCACTTTTCCCTCCTCTTAATTCAAGACAAGCAAGAAGGAAATCACGAACCCTAAAATACAATACGTTTCCATCATCGCTACCAAGATAATTCCTTTGGTCACATGTTCTGGTTTTTTTGCTAAAATCTGCATCGCAGCACTTGCGGCACGTCCTTGCCACTTACCGGCGATAATTGCTGTTAACGCGATCGGCAATGAAGCGATAAACAAATACAACCCGCGATCGAATGAGATCGAACCACTGATCTGACCAAAAATCATAAAGGAGATTACAAAGCCGTATAGCCCCTGGGTACTAGAAAGCAATTCCAAAATCAACGCTTGCCCGAATTTCTCTGGTTGCTCTGAGATCAAGCCTGATGCTGCTTCACTGGTCATCCCCACACCGATCGTTGATCCGATACCACCACAAATCGTTGCGGTCGCTACACCTAAAGCTGCAAAAACAATTCCACCATTTTCGTAAAAGAAACTAATCCAATTTTCCATTATTATCCTCCTGTAACTTTTCTTCTGAGATGATCTCTACATAATTTTCATTTGATTTGAACGGGTCAAAGGCACGTCCGCCCCCCGTAAAGAATTTTCCGAAATACTCTAAATACTGCAAGCGGATACCATGAACATACGCACTAAGGTAACTTAAGAAAATATTCAGGCCATGTAGCGCCACAAATAATAAGATACCGACGGTGAACCGGGCTGCTGGCGGCAAGTAGCTAATGATCAAGTTGAAGGCTGAGGCGATACTTCCGCCGGCAACCCCTAACGCCATCAGACGGGTGTAACTGATCAAGTCACCAACATAATTGGTCACATCCATCAATCCGTACAATCCAGAACCGATTTTTCCTGCCAACGTTTTTCCTTCTAAACTGCCTCCGATTGCCACTGCTAAAAGACTGGCAGCGATCATTACGATCCCAATCGTTTGTAACGGGGTGTCAGGGAAAAGCAGCATTCCTGCAGCGACAAAAACGACACTGATCAAAAAGACGATCCACGAACCGGCTTGGAACATCGCAGCCAGTTTCTGATCTTTTTTCTTCCATAAAATATAGAATTTCAGCGCCAAGCCAAACATGATCTGAATGTACCCAAAGATCACGGATAAGACTAAGATCTGATTGACATCATCCTGGGCAGACAACAGCTGGAAGGAGAATTCAAATCCGAAGAAGTTGCCATAGATCAAGCCCCAAATAATCGTAGGGATCGAGCACAACTGAAAGAGGGTCAAATTTTGTTCCAGCCCTTTGCTGAGGTGGAACAGCTTTTTCCCCAGAAATGTCGCCAGAAACAAGAGCAATCCATAGCCAAAATCGGCAACCATCATCCCGAATGCCACCATGTAAAAAGGCGCCATAAATGGTGTCGGATCTAACTCGTCATATTGCGGCAAGCTGTACATCCGAACAAGTCCTTCAAAAGGCTTGATCCAACGTGCGTTTTCTAATAAAATCGGCACATCAGCCAGCTCTTTTTCCGTCACTTCTTGGTATTCGAGGTAATAGTTATCCGTGGTCCCTTTTTTGATACGTTTTTCTAATTCGGCCGCCCCATCAACAGGAACCCAGCCAGAAATCGAGACCGCATGAGTCGAACGCAAAAGCATTTTACTGCTTTTTAAGCGGGTGATCGCTCCATCTAAATACTCGGCAACGATCCGCAAGGTTTCTTGCTCTTTTGTCATCGCACCAAGAGAAGCTTTGATTTCTTTTTCTTCATCAATTAGACGCTGGGATTTTTCTTTCATCGTTTGCAGATCTTCTTCTGGAATGCCCTCATAAGGGTAGATGTATTGCTCGAAGGCTGCTTTCTTTAGAAGAGTAGTTACTTTTTCTTTTACATCTTTATGGAAAAGTACTAATAAGTAAGTTGTCGTTTGTGATTGATAAATGGTTTCGACATAGACAAGCGGCAGCTTTTCACTGTTGGTCGTAAAGTCAGCCATTTCAGAAGTAGGAATCGATCCTAACAAGCCACCTGATTTTTTTAATTCTTTTAAAACAGCTGGTCGTTCTTTGAAATACTTCCAGATCGACAGTTCTGCTTCTTGTGCTAATACATCGCGTTTTTCTTGATCAATCAAGCGAAGACGTTTGTCTTGTTTACGAAGGGTTTGGCATAATTCTTGCCAAGGATAGGTGTGGGCTGTTTCAGCCAATTCTTGAAGGGTATATTTTTTGATTGGTTGCCGCAGTTGTGCCAGCATTCCTTTTTTGGGTACATATTCTTCTAAAAAATTTAAGCTCCAGTTGACTTGACCAAACTGGTTCTCCATTTCTTCTTCAGACTGTTCCTCGCGAACCGGTGTCAAAACACCCGTCGTTTCTTCAGAATCATAATATTTTTCCGAAGAAAGCAGTTCTACGCCTTGAAAGTCTTGCAGCTGCTCTAAAACAGCTTCTTTCTGATCGTAAAAGGTCAACAGACTGAACTTTTGCATTTTTGCAATTGCCATTTATGTCACAACCTTATTTATTATTATTGCTAATGCTTCTTCTTTCAATTCATTAGGGATCGTTCGCAGTGTTTCCACTTCTGCTTTGGTCTTAGCCAAGAGTGGTTCCTTAGACTGTACCAACTCAGCTGCGATTTTTTGGTTGATTGCTTCTTTTTGTTGGGCTTCTTTTTCTGCCAACTCTTTTTTAAACGCCTTCAACCGTTCTTCTCTTGCTTGTGCCAATTGTTTTTTTTCTGCTTCTGCTTCTTTATTTTTATTTTCCGCAAATTGCTCTGCTTCTTGTAATAATCGAATGGCATCTACTGTCATTTTCTCACCTGCTTTCACTTTTTTTCCGCAAAAAAAACCACTACAAATCAAGCATATGGCATTCGCTGATCGTAGGGTGTCAAAAATCAATAAGTGGCAAATACCTTCACCTATTTCCGTTTTCTAATATAACCGTAACATAAATTTTGCGATAGAACAAGGTTCCTAGCGTTTTTTTATAGTCTTTACATATAAAAGTCACAAAAATTACACATTTTCACAAAAAGAAATCCTTTTCATTTTATTAGGGGGTTAAATGATGACAAAAAAGAAAGATTAGAAACAAAATGATGTTTCAAATCTTTCTTTTAGTTTTTTCTCGTCTTTTTCTTAACTTAAATGCTTCTAAAGAAAAGACAAGTATTTAAAATAACAAAGCATCGACCTACTCACGTATAAACGGCATACTCATACAGCGGGGGCCCCCGCGTCCGCGAACCAATTCGCTGCCCGAGATTTCATTCAAAATGACTCCTGCCTCTTTTAACAGCCCATTGGTAATGGTGTTGCGGTCATAGACCACAACTTCTCCAGGTGCAATCGCCAAGGTATTAGACCCATCATTCCATTGCTCTCTAGCTGCCGCTGCTAAATCGTCACCACCACAGCGGATCAAGTGTACTTCAGGCAAATCTAAATAACGGCAAAGAATGTTTTCCAACGTATCTTTTTCCTCATATACTCGCACACCGTCCTTGTGTTTAGTGATTGAATACAGCGAAAGTTCTCCCTCGATTTCTGGATGGATCGTGAACTTATCATGATCCACCATCGTGAAGACCGTATCTAAATGCATAAATTTTCGTTCCTCGCCGATATTAAATGCCAAGATATGTTCGAAACTCGGTTCTGTGGCAAAAATCGTTTCGGCAATTTTTTCAATTGAGGCAACTTCTGTTCGTTGAGAGATCCCGATCGCCACGATTTTATCTGATAAAATCAGCTGATCCCCGCCTTCCATCCGCGTCGTTTCGTCCCGATGATACAAAAAGTTCGTCTCATTGCGGGCAAACATCGGATGGTGCGTAAAAATTTGTTTTCCGTAGAGGGTTTCCCGTCTTCTCGTTGCAGAATACATTCGATTCAAGGAAACACTGTGACCAATCGTCGCAAACGGATCTCGCGTGAAATACAAGTTTGGCATTGGATCGATCAAGAAAGGATATTCTGTTTCAACGATTGAAGTTAAGTTACTGGCTTTTGAAATTTCTACCTCACTTTTTTTCAAGCCCGCCATCGTATGATCGATAAAGGCGCGATTGTCTTTAATCGACAGGAAAAAGTTGCGCACTTCGTTGCGAATCTCTTCATCAAGGATCGTTGTTTCATTTAAATAGTCTTCTAAAAAGGCCTCTTTGGCACCAGTTGTTGTCAATGTTTCAGCAGCTAGATCCTCCAAATAAAGGACTTCCACCCCTTTGCTTCTTAACGTATCCGCAAAAAAATCATGTTCTTTTTGCGCTTGGGTTAAAAAAGGAATATCATCAAACAACAATCGATCAAGATAATCCGGCATCAAGTTTTCTAATTCTGCGCCTGGACGATGCAGCAGCACCCGTTTTAAAGGGGCAATCTCAGAAAAAATCTGAATTGGCTGGTTCATGAACTTGTCTCTCCTTCTTGGCAATTTTGTTGAATAACTTATGTCATTCATTTTTTATGATTCCTCATCACATAATTATTCATTTCTCTAACTCATCGTGTTTTTTCTACTCGTGACTCAAAGTTTTTTTGGATCATATAGTTATAAATATGCATTTCAGCAAAAAGAAACCTCCGTTAAAAAAACAACTATCTAAGAATATAAATTCTAGATACTTTAATTTACCGCCTTTTTCAATTGTATATTTTTGTTAAAAAAACAGCAAGGCAAAAGAACTGATGGACGATAGACCTAGCTGCGAAACCAGATTGAACTATCTTTGTTTTTTTGGATCATTTCATGATTTTCAAATGATACCGCTATCAAATAGATAAATATTTGCTATGATTCAAGTATCTTGATGATAAAGAAACGTCTATAAAGGAGCGATTTCATGAAAACGCAACGTCAACTTTACTATGGTGCCGACTACAATCCTGAACAATGGTCTAAAGAAGTCATTCTTGAAGATATGCGCTTAATGAAAGAAGCAGGTGTGAACTATGTAAGCATCAATATTTTTGGCTGGGTCAATCTGCAGCCAGATGAATCCACCTATGATTTTGACTTTCTGGACTGGTTGATGGATCTTTTATATGAAAACAATATCATGATCGACCTAGCCAATGGAACGGCTTCGCCTCCCGCTTGGCTTGTTCAAAAACACCCTGAGATGCTGCCTGTGACCATTCATGGCAATCGACTGGTTCATGGGTCGCGCCAGCACTACTGTCCGACTTCCCCTATCTATCGTCAATATGCCACCGATTTGTCAGAAGCAGTCGCAAACCGTTATGCCAATCATCCAGGGCTAGTCATGTGGCATATCAATAACGAATATACCTGTCACATCCACGAGTGTTATTGCGATCATTGTCGGAAAAGATTTCAGACATGGTTAGCAGAGAAATATCAGACCATCGCTGGATTGAATGATGCTTGGTCAACCAAGTTTTGGAGTCAATCCTATGGTAGCTGGGACGAAATTTTTCTACCTGAAGCGATGCCGACCTTCAAAAATCCTGCGCAGCAGTTAGACTATCGCCGTTTTCTTTCCGACATGAATCTGGAGCTCTATCAACTCGAAAAGGCGGCGATCGCAAAATATTCACAAGGCATCCCTTACATGACCAATCTTATGGGCTTGCACAAATACGTGGATGGGTTTAAATGGGCACCCGAAATGGATGTAGTCAGCTGGAATTCGTACCCGAATCCCTTTGAAAAGATCCCTTACCCGCAATTTCTTGCTAACGATCTAACTCGTAGTTTAAAGAAAAAACCTTTTTTGATCATGGAACAAGCCACCAGCGCCGTTAATTGGCGGCAAATCAATGGTGCCAAGACACCCAACCAGCTGCGTCTTTGGAGTTATGAAGCGCTCGCTCATGGCGCTGATGGCATCATGTTCTTCCAATGGCGGCAGTCTCGTGGCGGTGCGGAAAAATTTCATAGTGCGATGGTGCCTCATGGAGATCCTCATTCAAGCCGTATCTTTCGTGAATGTGCGCAATTAGGCAACGAATTTTCGCAACTGTCGGATATCGTTGGGACGCGCTTCTTGGCTGATGTCGTGGTTGTCTTTGACTGGGAAAATTGGTGGGCGCTGGAATTGGATGCCAAACCAAGCACCTTAAAGTACATTCATCAGTTACGCAGCCTGTATGCCGCGCTAAGGGCGTTAAATCTGAGCGTAGACTTTGTCCATCCTTCCGAATCCCTAGACGGCTATCCTTTAGTGATTGCCCCAAATCTCTATTCAGCACCAGAAGCCTTCGGTAAGAAAATCAATGATTACGTGCGACAAGGCGGCATCTTCTTGACGAATTTCTTTAGTGGGATCGTCAATGAATATGACCAAGTCTATCTTGGGGGCTATCCAGGACTGTTTAGGGACACCTTAGGGATCATTGTAGAAGAGTTTTACCCAATGAAAGCAGCTACCCATCACCAAATTGACTTCCAAGGTCGTCGGTACGACAATTCTCTATGGGAGGAAGTCATTCATCTAAATGGTGCGAAAGCTTTGGCAACCTTCCAATCCGGTTATTTGTCCGATAAGCCAGCCATTACTATGAATCAGATCGACGATGGGTATGCGTATTACGTGGGAACAGAATTGTCTCTTGAAGGGCTAACTACATTTTTAGCGACCATTCTGGAAAATCATAAATTAGCGACTCATGCCCAGCACTTCTTGGCTGCTCCTACTGAGGTCTCCGTTACCTGTCGCAAAGGTGCTGGCTATACACTCGTCTTTCTCTTAAACCATACGGAGCAGACAACCAAAGTGAAGCTGAAAGCCCCTGGAGCAGACCTTCTAACCAAAGAAACCAGACAGTTGGTAGTTCTGAAACCAAAAGAAGTCGCAGTTCTTAAGTATGTTGATTGATCTAAGGAAAAAGAACCTCCATGAAGCGATCGCTTCATGGAGGTTCTTTAATAGACGTTACTAGATTCAGGGAGAGTCATTAGACTAGCGATAGGCATTTTCTAAATAAGAGGCTATCTTTTGTCTTCGCTCTCCATCTCTTTTTTCTGAATAGTGATACTCTGGATTAGTCCAATGGGATTTGTCGTACAACCAAACAGGCATTTTTTTCGCTTCGTCGGTTTCCCATTCATAACGGGGAAACAAATGTGCATGAAGAAAGTTATCAGTATTTCCCAATAGTTCATAATTGATTCTCAATGGAGAACAAGCTTGTATTATAGCATCTCCTAAAAGAGTCATATCAGTTAAGAAAATCTGTCGCTCGCTTAAATCTAGATCATTTAAAGAAGCCACCTCTCTTTTAGGTAATAATACACAGTATCCGGGAAGAAATTGGACATCGCCATAAACAGCAAAACTGCCAGACAATTCTTTGATCACCATTGGATTTGTC
>NZ_NGLH01000001.1:2450546-2597506 GCF_002140635.1 Enterococcus sp. 3G6_DIV0642
CGGCGTGCTGATCCGCGATTACTAGCGATTCCGGCTTCATGTAGGCGAGTTGCAGCCTACAATCCGAACTGAGAGAAGCTTTAAGAGATTAGCTTAGCCTCGCGACTTCGCAACTCGTTGTACTTCCCATTGTAGCACGTGTGTAGCCCAGGTCATAAGGGGCATGATGATTTGACGTCATCCCCACCTTCCTCCGGTTTGTCACCGGCAGTCTCGCTAGAGTGCCCAACTAAATGATGGCAACTAACAATAAGGGTTGCGCTCGTTGCGGGACTTAACCCAACATCTCACGACACGAGCTGACGACAACCATGCACCACCTGTCACTTTGCCCCCGAAGGGGAAGCTCTATCTCTAGAGTGGTCAAAGGATGTCAAGACCTGGTAAGGTTCTTCGCGTTGCTTCGAATTAAACCACATGCTCCACCGCTTGTGCGGGCCCCCGTCAATTCCTTTGAGTTTCAACCTTGCGGTCGTACTCCCCAGGCGGAGTGCTTAATGCGTTTGCTGCAGCACTGAAGGGCGGAAACCCTCCAACACTTAGCACTCATCGTTTACGGCGTGGACTACCAGGGTATCTAATCCTGTTCGCTCCCCACGCTTTCGAGCCTCAGCGTCAGTTACAGACCAGAGAGCCGCCTTCGCCACTGGTGTTCCTCCATATATCTACGCATTTCACCGCTACACATGGAATTCCACTCTCCTCTTCTGCACTCAAGTCTCCCAGTTTCCAATGACCCTCCCCGGTTGAGCCGGGGGCTTTCACATCAGACTTAAGAAACCGCCTGCGCTCGCTTTACGCCCAATAAATCCGGACAACGCTTGCCACCTACGTATTACCGCGGCTGCTGGCACGTAGTTAGCCGTGGCTTTCTGGTTAGATACCGTCAAGGGATGAACATTTTACTCTCATCCTTGTTCTTCTCTAACAACAGAGTTTTACGATCCGAAAACCTTCTTCACTCACGCGGCGTTGCTCGGTCAGACTTTCGTCCATTGCCGAAGATTCCCTACTGCTGCCTCCCGTAGGAGTCTGGGCCGTGTCTCAGTCCCAGTGTGGCCGATCACCCTCTCAGGTCGGCTATGCATCGTTGCCTTGGTGAGCCGTTACCTCACCAACTAGCTAATGCACCGCGGGTCCATCCATCAGTGACGCAAAAGCGCCTTTCAACTTTCTTCCATGCGGAAAATAGTGTTATACGGTATTAGCACCTGTTTCCAAGTGTTATCCCCTTCTGATGGGCAGGTTACCCACGTGTTACTCACCCGTTCGCCACTCTTTTTCTTTCGGTGGAGCAAGCTCCGGTGAAAGAAAAAGCGTTCGACTTGCATGTATTAGGCACGCCGCCAGCGTTCGTCCTGAGCCAGGATCAAACTCTCATAATGATTTGTTTGAATGACCATACGGTCATTAAGCTCATAAAAATTAACTTTGCTAGCTATTGCTTGCATGTATTTGTTTCAATAAATTGAAACGTCCTACACATTGGTTCGTTTGCTTGCTTTGTTCAGTTTTCAAAGGTCTACCGTGCTGTGTTAGCAACTTTTATATCATATCAGAGCGACGTTTGTTTGTCAACTCTTTTTTAAAAGTTTTTTCAAGAAGTTGTTATTTAACTTCTTTCTTAACCTCAGCGACTTTTTTATCTTACCATCTCAACCGTTATATGTCAAACACTTTTTTGAAAAGTTTTTTTTGATTTATTAGGTTTTTCAGAGATGATATTTTTTCGACTTTGTTATAATAACACTTGTAAAATGTTTCGTCAACAACTAATTTCAAAAAAGATCAATCAGTGTTTGTTACAAATGTCTTAACAAGGACAAGTAATAATATAGCAATTCTTAAAGGAAAAATCAACTAAAAAAATAGGCTTTTGGGCAACTATTTTTATAAGCGAATTATTCATTGTCAAACGATTCGAACGTTCGTTTATAAGAAGTATTTTGCGGCTAAATCTATCATTAATGGATAAAAAAAGAGAACTTAAGCTTTTCGCCTAACGTTCTCTTTTCGTCCGATCTTCTGATTGGACGATCGGTATATAGATTCGAAAGATCGTTCCTTGACCGATGACACTCTCTGCTGAAATTTTTCCTTTATAGCTTTCCAATAACTGTTTCGCAATAGATAGCCCTAGCCCATTTCCGCCTTTGGTTCTAGCACGGGCTTTATCTACCCGATAGAAACGATTAAAGATCTTGTCGAGGTCTTCTTTGGAGATTCCCTCACCAAAGTCTTGAATGGCAATTTCAAAGGATTGCCGATCCAACGAAATGGATAGATGCACTTCTTTTCGATCAGTGGAATATTTCACTGCGTTATCCAAGACAATAATAATGATCTGTTCAAAATGATTGCGATAGATTTTCAGCTTCAACTCATGATATAAATCATCATCCAATGTAAAAACAAAATCTGGATACAGTATTTTAAAGTTATTGAAGACTTGATAGACAACTTCTTTTGCATTGGTTGTTTCATTTGCATAATGAACATCCACTTGTTCCGCTCTTGAGAGATCCAACATTTCCTGTACTAGCGTCTTCATCCGACTGATCTCTTGCATACTGGCTGCCAGAGACTCATCCAAAATTTCTGGATCGTCTTTTCCCCAACGCTGCAACAGATTCATATGTCCTTCAATGATCGCCACAGGTGTTCGCAACTCATGAGAAACGTCTTCGACGAATCGCTCTTGCTGCTCAATGTACAGGCGCATGCGATCCAACATCTCATTAAATATATCTGCTAAATCAGACAGTTCATCGTTCGTATTTAATTCTGGCATATGCACCGTTGACTGTGGGTTTTTCCGAACAGTTTCCATCGTATCTCGCAAGACCTTTAACGGCTGAAGGAAATACGCTGATAAAAAGAACCCAAGCACACTACTAAGAATCAGAGAAACGACTTCTAAGATAATCAAAGTCAGCAGCAGTTTGCTGCGTATTTCGTAAAAAGAAGTCAATTCATAAAATGTTTGTGCATAGCCAATCCGCTCTCTGGTGCCTTTTGAATAGATGGGCTGGATCGAGAGAAAACCTGTGATACCATCCAGCGTTACGATGGTTGGCGCCTTGCGCTGCGTGTCGATCAGTGCTAAATCATTTTCATGGGTTTTAAACACAAGATCCTCATTCAAATTATAAACAAACAAGCTCAACGGCGCTTGGCCTAATTCCGAAATAAAGGAATCGATTTTCATTAAGTTGCCATCGATCGTTGAAGTGCGATCATAAATGCTCGTCGTCCCCGCATCATTTTTGGTTAAATTACGATATGTTCGAACCAATGTTAGTTCTTGATCCGAATTGGCTAAACGAGAAGCGACCTCTGACATCGTCCGCTCCACATTGTTTTCTTCTTTAGCGACGATCAAATTCACCGATGTTTTATAGGTGATCACAGCAAAGATCGTAAATACGACGAATATAAAGAAAGAACTTGCGAAGGCCCACTTTACAGTTAAAGAAGGCCCCTTCAGTTCTTTTAATTTTTTCATTCTTTTTTTAAGGTTCACGACCGCATCACATAACCTGTACCACGAACGGTTTGGATATAGCTTTCCTCCCCTGGTACATCAATTTTATTCCGTAAGTAGCGGATGTAAACATCGACAACGTTGGTTTCAACTTCTGTCTCATAGCCCCAGACTTTGTTTAATAAAACATCTCTGGCTAAAACGACATTGACGTTTTCCATTAAAGTCAACAATAGCTCATATTCGCGTTTTGTTAGTTCAATGACATCTGTTCCACGTCGAACGACACGGTTTTCTTTTTCAATCGTTAGATCGCGGTAAGTGATCGTGGTTTGTTTTGCGACGTTTTTGTCCCCTTCGATATCGATACGGCGAAGCAACGCACGTAAGCGTGCCAGCAATTCTTCAATTGCAAAAGGCTTCACAATATAATCATCAGCACCATGATCCAAACCTGATACTCGATCAATCACAGAATCTCTCGCGGTCATCATGATGATCGGGGTGTTCTTCGATTGACGCACACGGCGGCAAACTTCTAACCCATTTAGCTCTGGAAGCATTAGATCCAATAAGATTGCATCCCATTCATTATTCAGCGCAGCATCCAGTCCCGTCCGTCCGTTGTAATGAACTTCGGTATTATACCCTTCATGCTTCAATTCTAATTCCACAAATCGAGCTAAGTTCTTTTCATCTTCAATGATTAGAATATTACTCATTATTGATAGCCCCTTTATTGATTATTCTGCCTTTAAAATAGACATTATCTGTCTTATTTTATCATGTATCTAAAAAATAAAAAAGAGATTGACCGAAAGTTCTCACTTTCGGCCTTTCTCTTTTGAATTCTCTTGAAGCTTACGCTTCGTCATACCATGAATAATGGAAAATTCCCTCTTTATCTGTCCGTTCATACGTATGCGCGCCGAAGTAATCCCGTTGTGCTTGGATCAAGTTCGCTGGCAAACGATCAGAACGATACGAATCAAAGTACGCGATCGCAGAAGAGAACGTCGGCACAGGGACACCCGCTTGGACAGCTAGCGCAACTACTTCACGTACAGAAGATTGATAGCGTTTGGTGATGTCTTTGAAGTAATCATCTAATAATAAGTTTTCGATGTCAGCGTTCTTGTCATAAGCATCCGTGATTTTTTGTAAAAATTGCGCACGGATGATACAGCCTGCACGCCAAATTTTGGCAATCTCACCAAAAGGAAGATCCCAATCGTACTCTTTTGATGCTGTACGTAATTGCGCGAAACCTTGTGCATAGCTCATGATTTTACTGAAGTATAAGGCTTCACGGATCTTATTGATAAATTCTTCTTTATTTCCTTCAAAAGCAACCGCTTCTGGTTTCGGTAATACTTTGCTGGCATTGACCCGTTCTTCTTTGTATGCTGAGATATAGCGAGCAAAAACAGATTCAGTGATCAATGGCAATGGAACACCTAGGTCTAAGGCACTTTGGCTTGTCCATTTTCCAGTTCCTTTATTGCCTGCAGCATCTAAGATCACATCAACGATCGGTTTGCCTGTTCCTTGATCATCTTTACGTGTCAAGATATCCGCTGTGATCTCAATTAGGTAGCTATCCAATTCACCTTTGTTCCATTCGGCAAAGATATCAGCCATTTCATCAACAGATAGACCTAAAATGTTTTGCATCAAGTCATAAGACTCCGCAATCAGCTGCATGTCGCCATACTCGATCCCGTTATGAACCATTTTTACGTAATGGCCTGCACCATTTGGTCCAATATAAGTTACACAAGGTGTACCATCTTCAGCTTTTGCTGAAATTTGTTCCAAGATCGGTGCAACCAATTCATATGCTTCTTTTTGACCACCAGGCATGATCGAAGGACCTTTCAAGGCGCCTTCTTCCCCACCAGAAACACCCGTACCGATAAAGTTGATTCCTGAGTTTGCCAACTCTTCGTTACGACGAACGGTATCTTTAAAGAAGGTATTTCCGCCATCGATCAAAATATCGCCTTTGTCTAGATGAGGCAATAGTTCTTGGATCGTAGCATCCGTCGCAAATCCTGCTTTTACCATTAATAAAATACGACGTGGTTTTTCAATTGATTGGACAAATTCTTCTATCGTATAAGTTGCTTTAAAATTTTTATCTGGATGTTCTTTTACTACTTCTTCTGTCTTTGAACCAGTACGGTTAAATAAGGCAACTGAATAACCGCGACTTTCGATGTTCAACGCTAAGTTTTTGCCCATAACAGCCATACCGACAACGCCGATTTGTTGTTTTGTCATCTTTCATCCTCCTAAGATTCAATTATCTTTTTCATTATAGCGCAAATGTACCTGCTTTTGAACTATTCTCTTTCGATGGACAAAAAATATTTCTGAAAAGTTCCATCTTTTCCAAAAAAAACAAAAAAACCTCAGGCTCCATGGTTAGCCTAAGGTTTTAGAATCCTCTTTCTGAAAAAAAGGAATTATGCTTCTTTTGTTGCTACGTCTTTGCCATCGTAATGACCACAGTTAGAGCAGACATGGTGGCTTTTTTTCATTTCACCACAGTTTGCACATTCGTTCAAACCGTTGATTGTCAATTTGTAATGTGTACGACGTTTTGCTTTCTTCGCTTTCGAAGTTTTTCTAGCTGGTACTGCCATTTTGCTACACCTCCTTGTTAATGAACGCAACCTTGAGGCTGCAATTTATTCCAATCCTACGCGTTATCGTCATCTGATTCATTGAATAATTCGGATAATTTTGCAAGACGAGGATCAACTTGTTGAGCTTGCGCTTCTTTTTGATTTGCAAAGTCTTCTTCTGACAAAACAGCCCAATCGTTGCCAGATGGCATTGCTGAACCTTGCTTTTCTTCTTCTGTCAGGACTTGCAATGGAATCGCAAGTAATAGGTTATCAGCGACTGATTCATCTAAGCTGATGGTTTGACCTTCAATGATCAAAACCTCTTCTTCGACGATCGTTTCATCGCGACGCTGAAATTGCTCTGGTGTCATGAATTGTTCATCCACTGAAAAATCAAAAGGAATCGCTACAGGTGTCAAAGAACGAGTAGATGGTAATGTCATCGTCGTTTCCACTTGATAGTGCAGCAAGTATCCTTGCTTATCAACACTCATCAGCCCTTTTACTTTTACAGGAGACAAATCAATGATCTGTCCATCGCGTTTTATCAGTTGACTTTTTAGGTCAAGTGTTTCTTCAAACATCAGCGGTGTCTCTTGGTATTTTTTTAATTCCAATAAAGACCATTTCATTTTTATCACCCCTAAGCAACAAAAGCAATTATACAGGGCTTCTGAGGCTTTGTCAATGAAATTTTCTTGACACCTTTTTCATTTTTGATCGTGTCATTTTAATGCCTTTTCTCAAGGGATTTCGACACTCTCAAAAAAACAACAGGAAGCGCACAACGTGCACTTGCCTGTTGCTTGATCAATCGTTAAAAATCATTAGATCGCTGTTGTTTCTCCACGATAAACGATACCGCGACGAGAATCAAGAGTAACCAATTCGCCATCTTTGATGGTTGTTGTTGCGTCTTTGGCACCAACGATCACTGGTAGATCTTTCGCGATTCCGACAACTGCTGCATGAGAAGTCAAGCCGCCATCTTCAACAACTAAAGCTGCTGCTTTTTCGATTGCTGGCATATATTCTTTATCTGTTGTTGGTACAACTAAAATCATGCCATCTTTTGCTTTCGCAATTGCTTCTTCGGCACTGTGAGCGATCACGGCATTGGCAACAACTGATTTTTCACCAATTCCTTGCGCTTCAAGCAATTTTGATCCGATCAATTGGATCTTCATTACGTTGGTTGTTCCGCGTTCACCAACAGGAACACCGGCTGTGATCAAGATTAGATCGCCTTCTTTAGCAAAGCCTAAATCAACTGCTTGTTTTGCTGCTAATTCAAACATTTCATCAGTTGTTGATGGTTTTTCAGCAACGGTTGGGTACACACCCCAGTTAAGCATCAAGCCGCGTTTTGTGCGTTCGTCAAATGTGACAGCTAAAATGTCAGCATCTGGACGATATTTAGAGATCATTTTTGCAGTGTAGCCAGATTCAGTGGCAGCAACGATTGTTTTAACCCCTAAGTTTTTCGCTGCACGAGCAACAGATAAACCGATTGTTTCCGTTACATCTGTTTTATCAAATTGGTTGATTTGGAAAGTGCTGTTTTCTGATAAAGCTTTTTCTGCTTCCACGTCGATACGTGCCATTGTTGCTACTGCTTCAACAGGGTAGTCACCGTTTGCTGACTCACCAGAAAGCATTGTTGCATCAGTACCGTCAAAGACAGCATTGGCAACGTCAGAAGCTTCTGCACGAGTTGGACGTGGGTTTTGTTGCATTGATTCTAACATTTGTGTTGCTGTGATAACTGATTTACCAGCAGCGTTACATTTTTTGATGATGCTCTTTTGAACCATTGGTACTTCTTCAGCAGGGATCTCAACACCCATGTCACCACGGGCAACCATGATACCATCAGAAACTTTGATGATTTCATCGATATTATCGATACCTTCTTGTGATTCGATTTTAGAGAAGATTTGCACGTGAGTCATGTCTTTTTCTTCTAAAATTTCACGAATTTCTAAAACGTCTTGCGCTTTACGTACAAATGAAGCGGCAATGAAGTCGATATCGTTATCAAGACCAAAACGGATATCTTCTGCATCTTTTTCAGTAATACCAGGTAAGCTGATTGATACGCCAGGAGCATTGACCCCTTTACGTGATCCTAACATTCCAGCATTTTTAACGACAACCACTAATTCACGGGTTGCTTCGTCTTTTTCTTTGATTTCCATGTCGATCAAGCCATCATCAAACAAGATGTGTCCGCCCACATGAACATCTTCAAATAAACCAGGATAAGTTACAGCAATTTTTTCTTTTGTTCCTTTGTGTTCTGGATCCATTGAAATACGTGTTTCATCGCCAACGTTGAATTGGATGTATCCAGCACGACCAAAGTCTGCTTCTGTCGTATTTTGTACAGTTGTACGGATTTCAGCACCTTTTGTATCTAAAAGGATACCGACATCTTTACCAGTTTTCTTTACGGCTTCACGAACCATTGTCATACGCGCTAATTGTTCTTCATGATCTCCATGAGAGAAGTTAAAGCGGAAGACATTCGCACCGGCTTCAATCAGTTGAGAAATAATTTCCACACTGTTACTTGCTGGTCCTAATGTACTTACGATCTTTGTTTTTTTCATTACTAAACGCTCCTATTCATTTATTTAAAATAGCTAATAAGCTTTTTTTACAAAATTACTGTTGCGTTGCTTTAAAAATCTCTTTAGAATGAGATTTCTTTGTTCAAGTTATACAAGCTAAGATCTGGTTTGTGACGATTGTTTTCAAGGGTATCGATGATATCAGAAGCAATCATTTCATTGTTTTCGATACCGATACATAGACCGCCTTTGCCTTGTTGCAATAATTCAACGGCATATGAACCAAATTTACTTGCTAACACACGGTCACGAGCGCTTGGTGAACCACCACGGACAACATGTCCTAGAATTGATACACGGGTATGGAAATCGCCGTATTCAGAAAGTTTGTCAGCAAAATCATTTCCGCCCATCACACCTTCGGCTAAAACGATCAAGCAATGTTTTTTCCCGCGGTCGCGTCCTTCACGGATACGATCAGCAACAACTTGCATGTCAAAATCATGTTCTGGGATGATGATTTCATCCGCACCACCGGCCACACCTGACCATAAAGCGATATCGCCAGCACCACGACCCATTACTTCGATCACGAATGTGCGGACATGTGATGTCGCTGTATCACGGATCCGGTCAATCGATTCCAAGACAGTATTGATGGCTGTATCAAAACCAATCGTGAAATCTGTTCCTGGAATGTCATTATCGATCGTTCCTGGAATCCCGATCGCTGGGAAACCGTGACGAGTAAGTGCCATCGCACCATGATAAGATCCATCTCCCCCAATCACGACTAGCCCTTCGATGCCAAATTTCTTTAATTGTTCGATTCCTTTTAATTGTCCTTCTTGTGTCGCAAATTCTGGATAACGTGCTGAATATAAGAATGTTCCACCACGTTGAATTTTGTCACCAACATCAGCAACATCTAAGCGACGAATGTCGCCTGCGACTAGTCCGGCATAGCCATAGTTGATTCCGTATACTTCAAGTCCGTCAAAAATACCCTTTCTGACAACTGCGCGAATCGCTGCGTTCATTCCTGGTGCATCGCCGCCACTGGTTAGAATTCCAATGCGTTTCATTATTCTTTCACCTCATCAAAAGATTTTGTTTAGGGAAGCCCCTGTTTGCTAGTTTTCAAGTAATAACCACGAGACATATTCTACCATTATTCCATGAAAATGTCTTGAAATAGTGGGAAAAAGTTGAAAAAAGTGTAAGTTGAATTACCGTTTTCGGAAAATTACTTGAAAATTACATTTCCATTTCCTAATAATGCGATCAGTTGTTTGACAAAGTTCGGCTCATCCGTCACCCAGTTTTCTTCTGCTAATAACACTTTTTTGCCACTGCTTTCATAGAACATCACCACTGGAATATTTCCGTGATGCTGCTTCATTTCCTTCGACAATGCTTGCAGGTGCGACGTTTCAGCTTCAGCAGAAATCTTTAAGTAACAAGTTTGTGACGCAATTTTATTTTGAACGTTTTCTGCTAAGTCTATTTTATCAGCAATGAGTTGGATTTCACCATTGTAACGACTTACCTCGACCTTTCCTTCGATATAAAGAACAGCATTTTCTTCAATCAAGAAACGTACTTGTCGATAAACGATGGGAAAAATCGTTACTGACACTTCTTTGCTGGCATCCGTTCCTTCGACAAACGCCATTTGTTCGCCCTTTTTCGTTCGAATCTCTCGAATCTTGCGCACATATAAAAGGATACGCACCCGTTCATTCGGAACCAGATCGGCAATGTCGGTGATTTGTTTTAACTGGTGCAATTTATGAAACTGTTCCACGGGATGGCCAGACAAATAAACACCTAAGTATTCTTCTTCCAAAGCCAGTTTTTCTTCCAGTTTGTAATCAGCAACGGCTTCTTCTTTTAGTGCCATAGTTTCTAAGAGATCCAAACTGCCGCCACTATAAGTAATGTTTTGGATCTTTCCTTCTAGCTGGATCAATGCTTGTTTTCGATTGGGGGCGATCACATCGAATACGCCGATGCTCAAAAGCGGTAATAAATAATCCAATTTTAACCATTTGCTGTTACGCTGATTTAAGCGAAGCAAAAATTGATCCATAGACGTGAAATTACCATGCTCTTTTCTTTCTGCCAAAATGTCTTGGATCATGTCGCGTCGGATTCCTTTGATACTGCTGAAACCAAAACGAATTTGTTTTTCATTTTGCAGTTGAAAACTAAACCCACTGGCATTGATCGAAGGCGGCAGTACTTCTACGCCATAACGTGCGGCTTCATTTAAATATTCTTTCATTTTGCTGGCGGTGTTGCGTACCGAGTGTAGGATCGAAGCAAAAAATGGTGCGGGATAGTGTACCTTCAGATAGGCCATTTGAAAGCCGATAAAGGAATAGGCAAACGCATGGGATCGATTAAACCCATAATTGGCGAACCGCTCGATATAGTCATAGACCAAATTGGCGGTCTTTTCATCGTACTGATTGGCTAAGGCTCCTTGCACAAAATGACGACGTTCCTCATCCAAGACGTCTTTTTTCTTTTTACTGATTGCTCGACGCAAAATATCTGCTTGTCCTAAGCTGAAACCAGCCATTTTGGAAGCTACCTGCATGATCTGCTCTTGGTAGACAATGATTCCGTAAGTGTTTTGCAAAATCGGAATCAAACTGTCATCTGGATAAGAGACACGCTCTTGTCCTTTTTTCCGCTTAATAAAGGTATCGATATTTTGCATCGGTCCTGGACGATACAAGGCATTGACTGCGGCAATATCCTCGATGCTTTCTGGTCCTAACTTACGCAGCACATTGCGTATCCCCGCTGATTCAAATTGGAAGATCCCTGCGGTCTCACCTTTTTGAAACAAGCGCAATGTTGCTGGATCATCAAGAGGAACCTCCTTTTGGGTAACAATTTGTTGGCTGATTCGTTTAATGCCTTTCAAGGTATTATCAATGATCGATAAGTTTCTCAAGCCTAAAAAGTCCATCTTCAATAGGCCGATGGCTTCTACGTCATTCATGGTAAATTGGGTCAACCAGATCCCATCGCTGCCTTCTTGTAAGGGAACCAGATCAAGCAAATTCTTGTCACTGATCACCACACCAGCGGCATGAGTCGATACGTGACGTGGCAAGCCTTCTAAAATTTTGGCGACTTGAAACATTACTTGGTTTCGCTCATTAAACGACACCAACTCTCGCAGCTGATTGGATTGCTCATAAGCAAGATCTAAGGTCATTTTCAAGGCATTGGGGATGGCTTTTGACCAGCGATTGGCTTCACTTTGCGAAAGACCAAAGACACGAGAAACATCTCGCAGAACCATTTTGGCCGCCATGGTGCCAAACGTGGCGATCTGTGCCATATATTCTTGTCCGTATTTTTGGCGCACATACTGTAAAATCTCGTCTCTGCGATTGTCAGGAATGTCTAAATCAATATCAGGCATCGTGTAACGTTCTGGATTCAAGAATCGTTCAAACAAAAGATCATATTTGATGGGATCCACGTCGGTGATTGATAAAACATACGCCACCAATGCTCCGGCAGCCGATCCCCGTCCAGCTCCGGTAACAATTTCTTGTTGGTGGGCAAAGTCCATGACGTCCCAAATAATCAAGAAGTAATCATCAAAGCCCATCTTATGGATGACAGACAACTCATAATCCAAACGCTGTTCGTACGCCGATGTAACGTGATCAACACGCTGAGGCAGACGCTCAAAACAAATTTTCCGCAAATAGTCCGCAGCGCTTTCTTCGGCTGGTAGCGGGTAATGAGGCAATAGCCGCTGATGCAGTGGCAGCTCGACGGCGCATTCAGCTGCAATCCGCTGATTATTCATCAATGCCTGCGACGCTTCACCAAATGCCGCGGTCAGTTGGTCTGCCGGTTGTAGAAAAAGCTGCGCAGTCCCTTGCTCTTTTGCCTGACGAAAGTCTTCAATTTGCGAGCCCTCTTTGATATGGGTCATCACTTTGACTGCAAAGGCTTCTTCTTGTGCTAAAGCCGCGATTGGTTGATACGCACATGGTGCAATGTTTTGCTCGTTAAACCAAGCGATCGTTTCTGGATCTACCCCTTTGCTAGTAATACCTAAAAACAAGCTCTCAGAATCAAATTTATGGCTGATTGCTCGCAGTGCTTCTTGATTGGCTTCTAGATCATCGTGCTGAGAAGGCAGAAATCCCTCGCCTTCAGGCAGCAAACCAAAGAGGTCCTGCAAAGAATCACAAGCAGCCAAATTCAACTGCTCGGTGATCATTTTTTCACTTGATAAACGCATCAAGGTTTGATAGCCCTTGAGGTTTTTTGCAAATACGTACAATGGAAAGGACATTGATCCCTCCCCGAAGGTACAGTCGAACAAAGCGCCAAAAATCGGCTTGATGCCCTGTGCTAGGCATTGCTGATAAAACTCGACCGCGCCATAGAGAACATTATGATCGGTCAGCCCCAACGTCTGATAGCCCATCTTTTTGGCTTGCTCTATATAGTGAGGAATTTTGATCGTACTTTGCAGCAACGAATAGGCGCTTAAGGTGGTGAGCTGTGAATACATTGAAATCCCTCCAAAAATGAAAATTCTCTTTCTTTCTGCTAGTAATTAGATTTGAAAAACAAAATGAAAAAGTGAAAATCTTTACAATAAATATTTTTGTGATAAACTAAAGTCGAAATGGAAGATACGCAGAAAAGAGGTGTCGTCATGCGTTACCTAGTCACTTTATTTTGGACTTTTGTATTAGGTCAAGTCGTTGGCTATCTAGGCAGCTCACTTGCTGGAGCAACTTATGATTTTCAATTAACTTCAATCATCTCTTTGGTCACAGGTGTGGTGATCATTCTTGTTGGTATTATCGCACCAGCGCCTGAAAAGACAAGCCATTAAAAAAAAACCAGTTACCTTTATTGTAACTGGTTTTTTTTTCTTTTCAACTATTCACTGATGTCCGTTTTACGCAAGCTTTTACGGAAATTAAATCCTGAGATAAAAATATTGATCAGTACAAACCCGCTAGTTACCCAAAAGACGGCGGGATAACCAAAACCGGCTGCCACCGTTGAGCCGACCATCGGACCTAACACTTGCCCAAAGTTAGAGAACATTTGGTTGTAGCTGTAGATGCGGCTGACCCCTTCCATCGGGGTGATCTTGCTGATCAGTGTATTGATCGACGGCATCAACGCACCAGTAGAAAAACCAAGCAAGAAGCGCAGCACGCCCAACTGAAACGGTGTGGAGACAAAGCCCATCGGAATGAAACAGAAAAATGACAGCAATAAACCGCCTAACAATACCTTGTGATTGCCGTAACGATCACCGATTTTGCCTAAAAATGGCGAAGAGATGATTGCTGAAACACCGGCAACAGAGACGATCAATCCGCTGACAAACAAAATATTGCCGCTATTCCCGCTTAGATCACGAATATACAACGTAAGGATCGGACTAATACTCGTTACACCTAGCTGTAAAATCAGTGACGTAATAAACAAACCGACGAGCAGCTGCATATTTTTGATTTGACCAAAAATTTCTTTGATGGACAGCAAATCGCCCTTTTCAACCGGCTCAAAATCTTCTTGAACGAGAAAAATCGTAAGCAAGAGCGTGATCAGCAGCACAACACCAGTAATGATAAAAACATTTTTCATACCGAACCATTGCGCCAACGCTCCACCCATCGATGGACCGATCAAATTCCCTGCGATGGCTCCTGTAGCCAATGTCCCAAGCGCCCAACCGCTTTTTTCTCGAGGCGCCTGCGAAGCAATCAATGCAGTCGCATTGGGAATATACCCCGATAAAATTCCGGTAAAGAATCGCATGATCAACAACCAATAGACATTCGGTACAAAAGCCAATGAACCCATCGTCACTGTCATCCCCGCAGCCGCGCGAATCATCATTAAACGACGACCTTTTTGATCTGCTAGATTTCCCCATACTGGAGCAATGATAGCCGCCGCAAACGCCGTTACTGAGATTGCTAATCCAGAAAACAACTCAATTTGACTCTCTGGAGCGCCTAACTCTTCTATATATAAGGGAATGAATGGCATGACAAGACTAAAACTGGCACCCGTAAAAAAACAACCTACCCATGAAATCAGTAGATTTCGTTTCCAATCAATCTTCATTTACAAACCTTCTTTCACAAATACTATACCGTATCGTGAGTAATAATCAAATAAAAAATCTTTCTGCATCTAAAATACAGAAAGATTTTCTTCATTAAACTTAACTGATCAAAGCCAAAATGACAAAGTTTAGGATAAACAACGCATTGACGACCCAGATGATCGGAGACACTTCGTTGGCTTTTCCTTTCACTACTTTCACTAATGCGTAGAAAATGAAACCAACAGCGATCCCGTTGGAAATACTGTAAGACAAGCCCATAAAAATAGACGCGAAGAAAGCGGGAACTGCTTCTTCTAGATCGGTCCACTTGATGTCTGCAAACGAAGCCATCATCATTACCCCAACTAAGATCAACGCTGGTGCTGTCGCTTGTGCGGGAACGATTGAGATCAGTGGAGAAAAGATACTGCTGATTGCAAAGAGTGCTGCCACTACAACAGAAGTCAAGCCCGTGCGTCCACCAGCACCGATACCAGCTGCTGATTCCACATAAGTCGTTGTATTTGAGGTCCCTACGATGGCACCTACAGAAGTGGCTACGGCATCTGCAAAAAGAGCCTTATCCATCTTTGTGTTCAACCCATTACTGTTTTCAACCGCTTCTTCATCTTTTTTCGAAAAGATCCCTGTACGACGTCCTGTTCCGATAAAGGTACCGATCGTATCAAAGACATCTGATAAACTAAACGCTAAAATCGTCATGATTACTTGAGGGATTTTGGCAGAATCACTGAATAGTGAGCCCATTCCTTCAGGGCCAAACGCAGCGCCAAATGTGATGCCTAGTTCGCTGATGGAACTTCCTAATGAATTCCCGTGCCAATCAATGGCACTTAAATCCACTACACCCATCAAAATACCGATGATCGTCGTTCCTAAAATACCAAAAATAATTGCCCCACTAACATTTTTCACCACTAATAAAGTAGTCACTACTAAACCAATCACTGCTAACAAAACAGGTGCATTATTGAAATTCGCCAAAGCTGGGACGATCCCACCATTAAAATTGGCACTCACGATCGTCTCACCGTCGACAACTGAACCAGTCACTGCGGCAGTGTCTGCACTGAAGTTTAGCAAGTTGGCATTTTTGATCCCTACATAAGCCACAAAGATCCCGATTCCGCCGCCGATTGCATGCTGCATGCTTTCAGGAATGGCGTGAATGATCAGTTTTCTGATTCGAGTGACCGTGATAAAAATGTTGATCAGGCCGCAGATGAAAACCATTGCTAATCCTTGCTGCCACGTATAGCCCAAACCAAAAACAACGGTAAAGGTGAAGAATGCATTAAGTCCCATTCCAGGCGCTTGCGCATAAGGTACATTTGCAAATAAGCCCATGATCAGGGTCCCAATCACTGAAGCGATGATCGTTGCTAAGAAAACAGCTTGAAACGGCATGCCTGCAGCAGATAAAATCGTCGGATTTACAAACAAAATATAACTCATCGCGAAGAAGGTGGTGACCCCGGCCATCACTTCTGTTGAAACCGTCGTTTTATTCTCCTTTAATTTGAAAAACTTTTCCATGTTATGTTTCACTCCTGAACTTTAATCGTTTCTATGAAAAGAAAAAATGAATAATTGCGCTTTTCATCGAACAATTACAAATTATAAGGGAATAATTTTCGCTTTTCAAACCTTTTTCCGAATAAAACGAACCAAAAACGTTTAATGTTCGTGTTTTGCTTTGTAAATATTATGAAAACTTATCGAAAACTTACTTGTATTGTGAAATGACAGAAATATGTTACACTTAAGCCACTACCATAAGAGAATGGAGCGAGTCTTTTGAAACCAAAAATCATCGCCATTGATTTAGATGGCACAACCTTAAATACTGAATCCCAACTTTCCCCTCGCACACGTGAGGTACTGGTTCGCGCCACCAAAGCGGGACACTTTGTTACCATCGCTACAGGAAGACCTTTTCGTATGAGCGATCAGTTCTATAAAGAATTGGCGCTCACAACACCAATGGTCAATTTTAACGGCGGGTTGGTCCATAAACCTCGACAAGTCTGGGCAAATGAAATGGAGCACTCGATCTCTCGAGAAATTGCGTTTGAGCTCATAGCGCAAAAAGAGCAGTTGGGGCTGACGTTTGTGGCAGCAGAAAATCGCGAAACCTTTTTTATTGATGACCTAAGTGGATTTGATCAGCACTTTTTCTTTTCGGGCAATGCTTCCGAAAAAAATCTATTAGCAAATTTAAAAACGGACCCCACTTCATTACTGGTGAAAACCGAAAATGAATTAGCAGAATCTGTTTCTTTACGTATCAAGGATCAATTCGACGATGCGGTCGATGTTCGAACATGGGGCGGACCTCAAGCTATCTTAGAGATCGTACCAAAAGGGGTCCATAAAGCACTTGGTCTTTCGGTGATCGCGGATTCTTTGTCTTTGGATCGACAAGATATCATCGCTTTTGGTGATGAACACAACGATTTGGAGATGCTGGATTATGCGGGTTGGGGCGTTGCTATGGCGAATGGCACGCAACAATTAAAATCGATCGCCAATGATGTTACCGACAAAACCAATGCGGAAGATGGCATGGTCGATTACTTGGAAAAATATTTAGGTCTATAAAAAAAGCCGATGCGGGATGTCCGCATCAGCTTTTTTTTTGCTTCCATATTCAAATCAAAGTGTTTCATAAACGATTTCTTTGGCTTCTGGAATCGATTCATCAATAAAGAATACTTTATACCAGGTCAAGAACGTAAAGATCGTCCAGATTTTTCGCTGAAGATTCGGTTTTCCTTGGCGATGGTCTTCAAGCATTTGTAAAATTGCTGTTTGATCGAAGAAGGTTGCCGCAAAGTCTGACTCAAAAAGGCTCTTGACTGCTTCATACCCTGTTCCTTCTTTCAGCCATGCCTTGATAGGTACAGGAAAGCCGAGTTTTTCACGGTTTGCCCACTCTTTTGGCAAATGACGGTTTGACGCTTGTCGAAACACATCTTTGGTGTTGTTTTGATTGATCAAATATTTCGTCGGGATCGTTTGCGACAACTTCTGCATCTCGATATCCAATAAAGGAACACGTAATTCCAAGGAACTCGCCATGGACATTTTGTCTGCTTTTAACAAGATATCCTTCGGCATCCACTGATGAAGATCTAAATATTGCATCTTATTGACCTCGTCTTTGAGACCATTGACTTTCTCGTAATGAGGCGCAACGATTTCAGCAACAGAGGGTCCTTTTTGATACGTTGGTTTTAAAAGCTGCAGTGCTTCCTCTTCTTCAAAGACCAGTGCTTGCCCGATAAAGAAGTCTTGGGCAGGTGCCGTTGCTTCATAAAGATGGATTCGACCATGGAAGTTTTTCATTTTGCCGATTTGACGTCCCAAACGAAAGCGGATGTTTTGTGGCAATTTTTTCAATCCTTGGGCAAAAACGCGCACCGCTTTAGAGTTTGTGTGGAAGCCATAAGCAGCATAACCGGCAAATAATTCATCTGCCCCTTCCCCAGATTGAACGACTCGCACTTGCTGTGCTGCCAGATTGGCTAAAAAGTACAAAGGGACACAGCTAGGGTTAGAATCTGGTTCGTCCAAGTGATACTGAATCAACGGGAATGCCTCAAAGGACATTTCACCATCGATGACCGCTGCTGTGTTGTTCAAACCGAGTTTTTCCGTCAATTTGCGGGCTTCGATCGCTTCGTTGTAGGTTTTGTCATCGAACCCGATTGAAAACGAGCGATCTGGTCGCAAGACAGAAGCTACGTAACTTGAATCGACACCACTGGATAAAAATGAGCCGACTTCAACATCACTGATTTGATGAGCGGCAATTGATTCTTGGACTGCTTGATCGATTTTGTCGACCCATTCTTCTCTTGAATGATTTTCTTTCACTGAAAAATCTGCATCCCAATACTGCTTGATCGTCAATCCCTGTTCATTAAACAAATAATAATGCCCTTCTTGCAAACGATGAACGCCTTTAAAGAAGGTTTCTCCGTTCAAAGGCGAGTATTGAAACGTCAAATAAGGTTTCAACGCCTCTTGGTTCAACTCTTTCTTGAAATCTGGATGAGGCAAAAAGCTCTTGATTTCAGAACCAAACATAAAACTGCCATTCATTTGCGCATAGTAATATGGTTTGATGCCAAAGTGATCTCGTGCGCCGAAAAGCTCTTGTTTTTGAGTATCCCAGATGGCAAAAGCAAACATTCCCCGCAGGCGCTGCAAAACATCAATGCCCCACTCCTCATAGCCATGTAAGACTACTTCGGTATCCGCATGGGTAGAAAAAACATGACCCGCTTGGATCAATTCTTCCCGCAACACTTGAAAGTTATAGATTTCCCCATTAAAAATAATGACTTTTGTTCGATCCTCGTTAAAAATCGGTTGTGAGCCACCTTCTAAGTCGATGATCGATAAACGACGAAACCCTAACGCTACTTGGTCGTCGGTAAATTTTCCTGAACTGTTTGGTCCGCGATGAACGATCCGGTCCATCATGCGTTCAATAATGATTTCTTTTTGGTCTTTCGAATTGACAAAGCCGACAATTCCGCACATATTTTCACATCCGTTTTCATAATCCATTTTCATTTTTCTAAAGTAAATCATACCATAGAATTCAAGAGATACGATCTCTTTTTCAAAAAAATACAATCAATATATTTTTGCACAAAACATAATTTGGAGACAAACCTTATGATATCAAGGTTTCCAATCATCTCATACTCTCAATCTTACAAATTTGTTATCTAAGAAAATAGCTATCCTCAAAATTCTTAAGAAATTTTTTATGAATTCTATTTTTCTGAAAATATACAAAGATACTTTTCCCGAATTTACTGACTCCAGGAAACTTCTTTTGCTGCCATTCTCAGGCATTGATTTCCTGAAAAGGATCAGTCAGATTTGTTCGCTTGATAGTTTTATTGGACTATTGTGAAAAAAAGTGTTATTCTAACTATGGAATTTCGTTATCAACTAACCGTTGCCTTTCAATGACAAGATTTAAGAAAGGAGAATGACTATGACATTCTATAACACAGATCTACAATATCGTGTAACTCTGGATACCAAATTGAATTTATTTATCGTTTTCGATAAAAAAGATGCGAATCATTTTGCGACTGGAATTACGATCGAGCAAGCTGTACAAGAATTGAAAAAAACTGCATAAGGAGTTTATCCAAATGAAGGATACCGATTCGTACTGAAAGCACCTCGCTAAGGAAAAAATTAGCTAGGTGCTTTCTTGTTTTTTTTGCTCGCTTTTGTCTTTTGCAGTATCCGCTTCTTGCTTCTGTCCACTTTGCTGTTCATCCAGCTGTAAGATTTCATCAACAGATCCTTGCGTAATAAATTTGCTCAATCCCTGTGCCGCAATTTTTGTGTAACGCATGAAGTAATCTTTTTCTTCAAAATCCATCTTCTTCCCTCCTACTGATACAACTGTACTTTCATTTCGTTTACCAGCGATTTCACCAGTAATTCTTGAGCGTCACTTCTTTAATACATATGAATGATCTGTTAATAGCATAGACGTTACATTTGTCAAATCATCCTTTTCCTCTATTCATGAAAAGACAAATCTGTTTTCTGATTCCAGACATAGTACTATTAACTTTAGGAAACTGTTTTCTTAGGGGGGATGCTTATGGCTACATTTTTCGCTGGTTTGTTTTTTATCGGTTTGATTGGTTTCATTTTTGGCATTATCTTATTTTATATTGGGTTGATAACTCAAAAAAACAAACGAGATCGAAATGTTTTTCTCATTGTCGCTTCCGCTTTTATTGTCTTGTTTTCGTATGGTGGCTTGTCCTTCTACCAAGATGTGGCGTCTTTCGATAGCATCACTGCGCAATTAAGCCTTTCTTTACGTAACGAATCAGGGAAAAATGAATCCTTTGGCGATGCCGCTGCTCCCGTGGAACAACCACAAGGAGAACAAACAGCTGGCAACAACGAAGCAAGTAGCGCGCAACAAGAAGAACCCGCAAACAACGAGCAACATACACCTCAACTTTCCCGCGAAGAAAGAAATGCACTGAATCGTGCAGAAAGATACTTATCCAGCAATGCGTTTTCTCAGTCGAGCTTAAAACGCCAACTACTCTATGAGGATTTTTCTGAGAGCGCCGCAGACTTTGCCGTAGCTACGGTAGATGCCGATTGGAACGAGCAAGCATTGAAAAAAGCGATTCGCTACTCGCAAAATTTATCCTTATCAGATGAGCGTGTGGCGAACCAACTTTCCTATGAAGGCTTTACTTCTGAACAAATTGAATATGCCTTAGCACGTTTGCCCGATTGATTCTTTTCGTTTGTTGCAGGACCACAAGCAAAAAAAGGGTTCAGCAAATTGGCGTATGTTTCTGTTGATTTCCAAATCGAGGATAGGCTGAGGTTTTTTCAGATAGTTATTGATCAAGCTCGGCAGTCAGTTAGCTTCTCTGCCCACGCTTCTGCCCACAACAAACAAAAAAGCCTATCTCGAAAGATAGGCTAAACGCTCCAAAGCGTTGATATAAGGAGAGTACAAGCCTAAAACCCCCATTATAAACATTGATTTAGAAGCCAATTTTCAGAGTTAATGCAAAATTGATGCAAAATAAATTTTCTTAGTGAGAACTGTTTTTTCACATTTTTATTTGTCACTCTTTCACGGCATATGAGAATATGCTGTGCTTTTTTTACAAAAAATAACCACTCTCGGGGAGGAGTGGCTCAATTAGATAAAAAAGTTTTTTTATATGGTAAATTAATTTTATGAGCAATCTAAAATTTATTCAAACCTTATGCTCAAAAATAACCCACCCTCAAGGAGAGTGGCCTGAAAAAAGATATAAAATGAAATAGCCCCGGTCAAGGCTATGATTCCATTCTACAAGAACATAGTTTTTATTTCAACAAAAAATCCACCCTAGTTATGATAGAGTGGATCTCGAAAGAGTAAACGAAAAATAAACATTTTGGGTATGAGTATAAGATACATCTTTTATTAATCAAACTCAACCAATTTATGACGGTTTTCTAATCAATAATATCTATTACATTGAAATAATGCTAAAATAAAAAAATCGAAGAGTACTAGGCACACTTCCCCAAGCATTACCGCCTAATACTCCTCGTAGAGTATTGCACGTACCTACTAATCTATAGGATAAACTTAGTTACTGCAAGTAAAATGAATAGGATTTATGCAAACGCCCGCGTAGCGGACTATTTTATTTTTCTTCATTATCTACTTTACGATTTATAGATGAATTAGACGTCTCTATTATTAATTTCATAGAAATTTATACATTAATTTTTTAGAAACTTCTTTTAAAATAAATATAAAATATAATACACATGACCAAAGCTAAAATTGACGATATCAGACCTAATTTGATAAATGGGTTTGAATAAACAAATCGTACACTATTTTCTCCATTATCTAAGATCACATACATGTAATTCATAGGTCCAATTCTGGGATCAACTTTTTTACCATTTACATAAGCATTCCAGTTTTCATGATATGGAACTAGTAGCAAAAGTTTTTCTCCTAAAGAAGCAGATGCTTTTATTTCAAATGTGTTTCCACTATAAACTATATCTTCCAATTTTCCATCTGCGTCATTTCTTGATTTGATGAGTAATTCCCTGTCTTCTGGATTGTTTATTGCAAATCTTCCCTGTTCTCCCTCACTTAAAACAAACGCAATGCTCTGAAAGTTTACATTTTTATAAACAAACCAGTTCTGATTATTAAAAGAAACATTTTCGATAAGTTGGTACCCTGTAGGATCAACTAGAGGTTCTTTTGAAAAATAGTATTTGACGCCACTTAATGTATTCATCGTATTATGGCTGGCAAAACCATAGGAGCGCCACTTTAATGATGATTGACTATATTGATCAACAATTTCTTGCGAACGATTATTAATAACGCTAAACCAATAAGACAATCCATAGTAATCGTTAATCATTGCTACATTTTCAGGTCGTCCATTTATACCCGTAAGAATATCATTTGATACTCTATACAACTCAGAATCTTTTTGTACTTTAGTTGAAAAGTTTACGGGTGAGTTGGTATAAACTTCAGAATTTTCATATGCAATAAATTCTTTTGTCCAGTCATAACCATAGCTACTATAAACACCCCATAAATTGATAATAATATTCAAAAAAACCATCAATCCTGTTAGAGAAAAAATAATATTTATTTTTTTGCCCTTACTTTTATGTTGAGCAAACTCTTTCTCCAAAATCTTTCTGTATTCGGTCAATACATATGCTAAAATTCCTGACAATAATAAATGAACAATAAACACCCACCTATCATTTGTCTGACCAAAACCATTAAATAGATACCCAGTAATTGGTAATGAATAAGCGACAAAAGTAATTACAAAGAAAATCAAACATTGTAATTTTCTTCTATTGTTAGGTAAAAACAACAATAATACAACTGCCAATAATTCCAGTATGATAATTCCGGACAAAAAATTTGGTGGTTCTACTGCTTGTAGACTAATTAATTTATCAAATTTTATTGAAACATTAGGAATATAATTATTTGAATTAAAAACTATATTTTGAATTGGCTCGCTTTTTCTTTCACTTAAAAAATAACTTTGAAGAGTCGGAAAGAAAAATGGTGCCGCTAAAAGTATACCAACAGTATAAGCAAAAATAGATTTTACTATTTCTAAAATCATTATTCTAAAACTCTTTTTCTGAAACAAAAGTCTTATAGGGAGGTAAAAAGCTAGAACAACTGAAATCATGAATAAAAAATAAAAACCACATAGGGCAGCGTACATTACCGATACAATAAAAAGAGTAAAATTTTTATTATAAATAATCTTTTCAACACCTAACAAAATCATCGGAGAAAAAATTAATACGGACAACCACTCAACGTACCTTGTTCCACCCATTACGGAAAAGCCACAAAATACATAAGCCAAAGCACTTATATTAACAGCTACTTTATCAAGGTTAAAGTTCGATAGATACTTTATAAGTGATAAACCTGACAACCACATCCTAAATACAATCATAAAAGAAAATAAATATGGGGCATTTCTATCATTTACTAAAATTGCAAATATGTTTAATGGATCACCAAAACCATAGTAGTTTAAGGAGCCAATTATGTCTTCTCCCATACCAATTGCAAGATCAAAACTTGGAAACTTTAATTGTCCATTAAAAATCCCTATAAATATTTCTTGGAGGTATTTTCCAGTATAGATGAAAGCTGGATAATACTGTCCTAAACCATCTATATTCCAAACCAAAGATAAGTTTTGACTCCACAGAGGATAGTATCCTATAAGAATTATCATAACAAACAAAATTGTATACACAATAATATCATAATACCTCATACGTGACTTGTTAATTTTTTTCAATAGTAGTACTCCTTTTATCATATTGGTACATGAATATTCCCTAACACATAATATCAGTAAAATTAACACAGTTCAATTCTATTATTAAACTAAAAATATAAAAAAACTCATACTCATTTAAAGTATGAGAGCATTTTTCAATTTCAGTAAGAATGTTAGTAGCATTTTCCACAATGCTTTTAATTCTTTAACAGTCCCATCAATCTACTCCTTATTTTTTATGATTCTATGTACAAGCCCGCCGAAGCAGGCTATTTTTGTTGATAAAAAAATCAACTCTTTGCATGAGCAATTCTAAAATCAATTAAATTACCTCACCCTTTGCCTGATCGTTATGTGACAATTCTGTAAGTTGTATTTTTTTACTCTGAGTGCTATTTTTTATTAAAAGAAACTTATTTCAGAATAAAAGGTGAAAAAATGTCGACCGTAACCGCACTCACAATTGTTGTCCCTATTTATAATGCTGCAGAACATTTGACTCGATGCATTGATTCAATAACTGCAAATACGTTTAGAAACTTTGAGTTACTGTTAATTAACGATGGGTCAACTGACAACAGCTTAGAGATCCTAAAAGAAAAAGAAATGGAAGATTCAAGAATAAAAGTTATTACAAAAATCAATGAAGGTGTATCTAAAACTAGAAATCTTGGAATAAAAGTAGCGACCGGGAAATTCATAATGTTTATAGATAACGACGATTATATTGAGAAGGATTACATTCAGACATTTATTGATAATTGTATCAAGAACGATGCTGATTTGGTAATCGGTGGTTATAAGCGTGTGAACAAAAGCAAAATCATGTTTTCTGATTTTCCACGGGATTGTGATTGGGGAAAATATGTTATTCTTGCGCCGTGGGCAAAAATTTATAATCGCCAGATTTTGATAGACAACAATATCTTATTCTTAGATTATCCAATTGGTGAAGATGTTTACTTTAATTTAAAAGTATTCAGCAACACCAAAAAAATAGTGTCAATTGATTATGTCGGATATAATTGGTATTTTAATGGCCACAGTATCTCAAATACTTGTCAAAAAGGTTTTAATAAAGATATTGATATTCTTTTCTTATTAGATAAGTTAATTGAAGCTGCACATGGTCAATCAGATGCCTACTTAAAATACTTTATTAAGCGTTACTATGTTTGGTTCCTTCTGTTCTCAGGAAGACAGGCTCATAGAAATGATTTTCTAATTGAACATAAACGAATTAAAAAATGGATTTCTGACAGGAAATTTGATAGTACACTCAACCCTTTATCTAATGAACTAAAAGGAGAGGGAATAAAAAACAGATTAATAGTTTTCGCTTTTCGATCACTCGAAAAATCGCATCTAATTCCTCTTTTTTCTAAGTTTTATTGTAAAGGAACTATCGGCTGCAAATCAAAACAAACAATTTAATTGAAAGCTTTCTTTGTCCTATTAATAAAAAAATCGCCCACTTTTTTATTTTGAGTGGGCGATTTTTTATGCTTCTGTTGCTACTTTGCGGAGATACGCAACTTGAACTGGATCTGTGTGAATCCAAGTTTCATAGCCTGCTTTTTCCATCATCGCTTGGATTTTCTTCAAGTCGCCTTCTGTTTTCACATGAGTAAATTTGTTTCCTGTCAAAAAGTAAACTTTCGGATCATTTTGATTTCTAAATAGTAACATGGTTTCTCCTACTTTCTTTGGTTGAATTTGTGGTGTGTTTGCTTGTGTGTTGTTGCTTGTATTGCTGAAAACTGCGTTCTTGAATCGTTCGAATTCACTTGGTTTTGCCACCCAAGGAGCTGGACAGTTTTTGCCTGTTACGTCAAAGTGGCGCCAAATCTTCTCTCTCGTAATATGAGGATAAATGGCGATCAATTCTTTGACAGCCTTCACAGCATTTTGGAATGTCTTTTCCGTAATGTTTCCATTCTTGTCTAAGCACATTTCAACACCGATCGTTGAATAGTTGGCGTTGCCTATCTTAGAATACAGTGGACGATAGCGTGAACCATCTGCATTGTATTTGCTGATTTCGTTAGCGTGATATGCAACTTCATTCAAGGGAATGATACAGAGTGCTTCAATATCATCTATAAACAGTTGAGCAGAAGCATAGGTTCCTTTAAGATTATTAAAATAGTTCTTGTGATTGCGTGCGGTGCCACCATTGTTGGCGGTGTAGTGCATAACGATACCATCAATACCGTTATTCCTGATTACTGGTCTTGAGTACTCATTAATATTGATATACTCGTATTTGATGAAACTCATATCAATCATCCTCTCTAAAAAAGAAGCAGCCGATCGGCTACTCCTTCTTTTCTGTAAATTCTTGGCCATCGCCATAGTCTGGAACATTTTTACTATCCAGAGCTTGGGTTTCAGATTGACCATCACCATAATCGATTTTTATTTCTGTTACTTTAGGTTTTGGATTTTCATTACTATCTTGTAATTTAGTTAGTCTTTCTTTTACCCAGTTTGGAATTGGAATCCCCAGTTGTCCAAGATTTTCAATAATTGAGATTCCATAAACTGCGATATAGAAAAAGACGAATGCGGTCGCAAACGTCTCGAGATTCATAATCTTTAGGTACGGATAAGCAATGATCACTAAGCACACAACTAGCATATGCTTAACAATGCCGAGTAATCCTTTTGTACTATTAGCGTCTTTGATAAATACTCCTTTGCAAAGTCCTGTCACGATATCTCCTACCACTACCCACAAGAACAACTGCACATATCCATTTGTCAGCAACCCCCGAAATTCATTCAGTAACACACCATTATCAATAATCACCATATATACCACCTTTTCTATTATTTAAACAAAGTCCGCGTTCCAAAAACTCTTTCATTCTGTTTTCCCCCAACTGAACATATGCCACCTACTTTCCAATAAATTAAAAGAGCAACCTATTCTGGTTGCTCTTTCGTAAATGTTTCTCCGATTTTTTCCTGAACTAGATTCAGAATGAAAGATAGATCCAATTCATCTTTACCAATATTCACTTGACCAGAAAAAGACTGTACATCTCCTACCTTTCCGTCGACATAAACAGTATATCCCTTTACTTGTTTTTGCGCGTCATAATTAAATGTAATACTTGCAATATTCATCGTTTCACCTCCCCTATATACTAACAAATCTAATCCCTGATAGTGAGATATAAGTCACACCACTGTCTGCGGAAGCTACCATCAAATCACCATTTAATTCTACTTGTATACGACCAGATCGACCAGAATTTGCCCCACATAAAAAAAGTTCAAGCATTGAAGCAGCATAAGGAATCGACCCGATTCTTCGTCCGGTTAAATCGAAATTCCCACTGGACGGTCCCACACGACCTCTCAACTGGACTTCATAACTACCATCTATAAGTCTAATTCTCCGATATTGAGGAGTGGCCCCTTCTATTGTGACAAATCCACTTGCTAATGGAATATTTACCCAAGGTGCCGGATTTAAAGCGGCTGCTGGCAAGTAACCACCGACTCCACTTTCAACCATGTATAACTTCCCTTGTCCTAACTGTGTTGTTCTAGCCGGTGCAGAAGAACTAGCTTTGTAGGTATCAACAAATCCTTGGACACGATCCATTGTGGTCGTCCATGTTGACCCGTCCGAACCGGTTCGTGCAATAGTCACATTCCCATCTCTCATAGTAGTAGTTCCAGTATAAGTTACACCAGAATCTGTATAGGAAAATGTATTTACAATCTCTGCTCCTTCTAACCTTTTGAACACCCCATTCTCAGAAAGAATGTTGGTAGCAAGTAAGTTATCAATAGGCATCCCCCACATACTCCAAACAGTTCCGTTAAACACTTTAATGATTTGAGGAGTGACGCTGCTGTCTTGCCATAAAGTTCCTTTTGTTGGATTGGCAGGTGCTGTATCAGAGATAACAATCGCATCTTTCCCTTGTTGAGCGACAAGATAGAAATAAGCACTGTAGGTATTATCCGTATATTTGAACCTTGTTCTTGTCCACATATACCAGCCCGCTTTAGGTGTGGGACTTGTCCCTGACCATCCAGACGTTGGCGGAGTTGTTCCATCTTGAGAAATAGCATAGCTGATTTCCTCTGCAGTAACCCCTTTACCAGTATCTCCTGTATCGCCTTTATCCCCTGTGTTTCCCTTGTCTCCTTTGTCCCCTTTTCCACCTTGAAAAGAAATTGAATAGGCAAACTGCTTCGTAAAAGTCTTGCCATCAGCTGTGATTGTGATCGGTACAGTACCACTCTTCGATACTAATGCAGTTGTAGCTATTAATGTTATTACTGATCCACTCACACTAGAGGAGAGTCCTGTCGGCTTAGTTCCTACAGTAATGCTAGTAGGTGTAATTTTATTGATGCCTTTATATACGATCACTTCTGTTGTTGTTGATCCAGCCAATGCTGCAGTTGTTGATCCAGCAAAGGTGTAGGATTCGTTCGTAAGAAACACAGTATAAGCATCTGATCCAGGAGGTCCTTCTCCACCGTCTTTGATTCTAGAAATAGTGAATACATCGCTCACAGTCGCATCAGCCGCCTTGATGGTGAATGTATCAAATACAGCTTTTGTAGGATCGATCGTAACAGTGTTGCCTGCTCGAGTAACTCCTGTAGGAACAGCTGAACCAAAATTACCACCGTTTAGACTATACGTCCAATTTGATATAGCGGTATTCACTGCAGTTCCGGTCACAGAAAAACTAGAAGCTGGAGTGATCTTTCCATCTTTATCAACTGTGATCGCTTGTGTTGTTCCTGACAAAGAAATGAGTGGTGCAGGATCACCTTTGTCCCCTTTGGAACCTTTCGTCAATGACCACGTATAATCACTTGGCTTTTTACTATCTGCTTCCGTAAAATCAACATACTGCCCAATATAATCCCCACCGTCTTCTCCGCCATTTCCCGTAAAAGTCAATCCGCCATCATTCGAATATTTGATATGCAGATATGACGTCTTTCCGTCTGGTCCTGGTTCTCCGGGAATACCAATACCAGGATCGCCTTTCGTTTGTTGCCACTTATAAACGCTTGGACTGGTAGGTGCAACGTTCGTTTCCGTTGTAGCATAACCAGTATATTTAGCATTTGCTGGATCTGTAGTCATTCCTGATCCATCGGCATTCTGAGAGTATCTTATCCATAGATAAGCACTCTTCCCATTTTGACCGGGTTGTCCGTCAAAATAATCAACATTTTTTACCGGTGTATAGCCGTCTTTTCCTTGCGGTCCCATGAATGGTATCCATGGTTTGTAATCGTCAGGATTATCAGACCCAACTTGATTCGTATCTGAATAGAATCCTTCGTATTTTGGATAGGCATTTTCGTAGTCTTCATCTGGTCTTGGGGTCCAAATAGAGTTGTAGGTTCCATATGCAAACTTAGCTCTCCATACAATAAATTCAATAGCAGCTCCTACTGACAATCTTGTAATGGAAAATTGCCTAGCTGCCCCAGTAGGGTGCGAGTAGTCTTTAGATAAGAAAGTAACCCATTTAGCTTCACCTGCTTCAATTCTTGTTGAAGTAGTGATATTGCCACCTATATTAAAATCTACTGTACCTGTATTCTTAATATAAATAGAAATATCGTAATTCTCTTTTACCCCAGCAGTGGTCATACTTCCAGCTGGCATCGTACAGGCTATAGTCGAAGTACCACCACTGATTGCATATTTTACAGCTGTCGCGGCATTCCATTCTGGAACTGATAAGTTGGCAGTCTTAGTTGAGGTCGCTCCAGCATAAGCAATAGCATTAGGTGATTCCGAATTTCTAAACAAATTATCATTCGGATAAACCTTGGTAAAGGTACCGTCTGCCATCAAATATCCACGATGTGGGTAGTATGTTTCGCCTGGTTCTCCTTTCTTACCATCATCGATATTGGTAACTGTCACCTCAGCGCCACCACGCACGTTCCCCGAATCGTCTGCTACTTCAAAACGAAAGACTGCCTTTTCTTCGATATCTGCAGCATTGATTGTCACTGTCTTGGTATTTGAAAACAAAGTGCCATCTTTATACCATTTCAGACTAAAGGTATCTGTTACATCCTTGATACCATCTCTAACACGAGCAGTTAATGTGGTACTGCCGAATCCATTCTTAAAAGTCACCCCATCACTAGTGATGATTTCATACGTGAAGACTTTATTTGATTCTATCAATGCTTGAACACGAGCAAGTAGAGTAGTATCCACTTCTGATTGTAGAATCTGAGCATTAGTAAATTTTGTTTGGTTTCTATTCGGCTCATCAAAATAAATATCTTGTTCACTTACTCGAACAGATAAATTCAACGCCGGCTGATACTCTGTATTCAAAGCCCTGACTGTATCGCCGATTCCAAGATATTCATACGACTTTATTGTTACTGTAACTTCCACCTGTGATAGTTTTTTCAACTGTGCTAATGCTTGGCCTGCTAAGGTGTTTTGGTTTTTAGTTTCATAGGACCAATTCTTTTTGATATACCCTTCGCCATTCATTTTTGCCATAAAAATGTTTCTTGCTTGAACAGCATAAATTATCGCGGAAGCTTTAGGACTGTAAAAAAGTTGATTGCCATCCTTATCTCGTTCATCGATTTCAATACCCGCTATTGTTAAACCATCTGTTCCGATCGGCTTAATGGCAGTTTTTAGGTTATCAATGTTATCTTTCACTTCGATTGTTTCAACATTGTTCCCCCACTCAAGAAGAACATCCTGTCGATTATTTCCTACACCTTGGTTTTTATCATCATTCGCTTTGTACACATTCAAAACAATTTGAGATAGGCCCCAGTGCTGATTCAATTGCGTAACAAACTCAATCTCTGCATCAAACCTCGTTGCTAAACTAAACAAGCGAGCAAGAAGATCATCTTCGCTGCCTTCCCATTCTAATTGCAGTTTTTTGTCCGCTACTTCATTGATCCCCATAACCAATGGATTGTCACCAGCAAACAAAAAGACCTTGAGGTATTCCTCAAAGGTCATCGCTTTTGCGGCTTTATATTCAGAAGCATCTTCATTTCGCAATTCCAAAGTCAGGCTGTCAGCTTGTACGGTAACATACTTCTCATTTTTAACCATATCCGTAATATCAAAATGATAGGCAGTGTTTTTATAAATAAAGCAGATCTTGTTTCCAACTTTAAAATAAGGTGACATAGCAGATTTTTGTAAGATGGAACATCGAAAGAATGCAGCAGTACCTAACAAATAGGTATGTAAATTCCCACCTTCATATTCATCAGTCACACAGAGTAATTGGTCTTTATTATCTAAGATTGCGATTAATGGTCGTTCCATTCTAAACAAACCTCTTTTCATACGTCCCAGTTATTTTAGGCGGAACGGTAGTAAATGGAGAATAAGGGAATTCAATATGATTTTTGCCAGGTACAAGATATGGAAAATTACTTCCCGTGATAAAATCTTCAAGTGTTTGGATTCCGTCCCGATAGATCATGTTCATGCCATTTTCTTTGGTGATAATCACATCTGATCCAGCTGAAAAGCGATTGGGAAGATCTTGCCAATACTGTGATTTCAAATCTGCAACCAACACATCCCTAAGTCCCATATTAGGAACAGCTTGTTGCGGTGTACGATCTGCATATTGACCAGTATAGAACTGGACTCGTTTCACTTTTTTTCCTTTTAAGAAGGGAACATTGACAGAATGATAGCCGCCATTCCAGAAAAACGTGATTTTCTCGCCTTCTTTTCTCAGATCAAACATATTTCGATTGTCATTTCTTGCTTGCGATCCATACGGGTTTGGAGGCAACCAATAAGATGGAGTCAGTGGGATACTTTTATAAATCTTTGTGCCGGCTCCTTCATTAATCAGAAAATACACAGTAGCACTATTTCCGTTCTTGTCTCCTTTGGAAATTGCCATCCCTGCCACAAATAGATTATTCTCGTCAACATAGGCTAATGTCCATTGACCAGTTTGCCCCATTTTTCCTGTTTCAAACCATGCCCTTCCCCACAAGTACGCACTTTCAATTGGATTTGGAAGAATCAGTTCCTTGGCTGTTCCATACCATTTTTTTGTACCTGATTTCTTGGCATCCGCTGGGATACCACCCATCCATCCACCATACGCAGTCGTTACCGGCATCTTGGCAACAATCGCCTTCTCTTGGTTCTCATAAAATGTTGTCGCATCCGTCCAATTGCTAAATACGCCGCCATCCTTTCCGATAATGATCTGCGCTTTTTCTCGGATCTCGCCATCTGCTTCATCAACATAACCAAGTTGTGTTAGAAAGGTATTTTCATCACCATGCATGCCAATAGCACCTAAAAATCCAGTTTCGGCATTATTATGGATCGTAAGTGTTAGCGGGGTTTTATCTGTTCCTTTATAATCAATATCCATCGCAAGAATTCCATTGGAATCAACTTTCGCGACTACACTATCCAGTGAATTATTATGAGCAACTCCATCAGTAATTTGGAAAGTTATAGTTCCTGTTCCATAAGTTTTTTTATCATCAAAACTTTTATCACCTTGAGGTATAGCATAATAAAAGAGATTCGGTTCATCACCAAATACTAATTTCCGAGGTACTTTAGTATTCAAAAGACCCGCTAATCCTCTTCTCTTCTCTATCACATTACTTTTTATAAAAAAGGACATCTTGATTAAGGCTTCCTCATTTGTACTGGAAACAAAAGCGTTACCAGCCTCACCAAAAGATTTTGATTCAATTGTGGTTGAAGGTCCAATCCCTCTGTCTAATGAGGTAATCTCGTCTATAAAAGAAGATAAGTCAACCTCACCAAAGAACACCGGTATTTTCATAACTTACCCCCTATTTCTATAAACTTTGTTTTCCATAACTTCTATACGATCATTTTCAATTTTTACCATTGGTGCTAAGATAGTTCCAGTCTTTTGACCATCTAATAACACTGTACCCTCTATAGTGATATACATAGGTTCATTTTTCTTTTGAGCGAGTGCGCCATCAGCAATAACTCTTTTAGCGGTATAGTTTCCATCAGATATAGTTTTAGATACATCCATTTGAAGTGTTTTATTAGAAAATGCATCTATTTCATCATCAATAAAACTACTAGAAATACCTGCAGCCATACCTTTTACTGTTGCCTGTACATCTTTAAACTTATCTTTTAAAGTCTCGTTAAACCCTCCCATTATTGCTTTACCAGCTGGTACTAATAATTTTCGGTCATAAGAAATCGGTCCTTTGTGTTCTTTGATCCAATCTGCGATTCCTCCAACAAAATTTTTTACACCTTCCCAAGCTGATTGCAATCCTCCTAAAAATCCATTCATTATAGCTGCACCAGCACCACTGATATCAATATTAGCAAGACCACTAATAACATTTTTTACATTATTGATAATACCTGTTACTTGAGATCCAACACTTGAAAAAATACTTCCCATTGCACTAAATCCGCTACTAACAGTTGATATCACAGTTTTGATAATACTTCCTGCAGCTGAAATGACTGATCGAATTGCTCCCCATATACTAGACATAACACCACTTAAAGCACTACCAGCGCTTCCTAAGCTACTAAATACGACACGAATGCCACTAATTGCACCTGATATTAAACTTCCAGCTGTTGATACCGCAGTTTTAATATTGCTCCAAGCGCTGCTTAGTATGCCACTTAACGATCCTCCTGCACTGCCTAAATTTGTAAAGTACCCAATAACAGTTCCAACCCACTCAGCAACAGTTGTTAATGCAGGTACACAGGCTTTGAACGCTTCAACTAGCCACGTAATAACTGGCGTTAAAAATCCGATTGCACTTGTGATCATGTCGAATGTCGCAGAAACACCCATTAGAATTCCTTTGAAAACTCCTCCTAAAAATGCACCTACAACTTGTAAAACAGGCATCAGCGCACTAGCCAACACAGTGACGATAGGCTGAGCTGCATTCCACATTTTTACAAAAGAATTGACGACCATATCAATAGCAGGACTAACAATTGTCATCATCGTGCTGAAAGCATTCGTTATAGCAGGAATGATTGCAGAGATTACTGCTTGAAGCCCACTAAAATCAAGCTTAGTAAAGGCAGTAGCAATTGTGTTAATTATTGGCGTAAGTGTAGATACCACTGTTTGAAATAGCTGTGGAAGTTGACCAAAGGCTGTTTTAAATGCTTGAATTATTGGATCGATTGCGCTTCGAACGTTTCCTAACAACGTTGATAAACCTCCATCGATCCCAATTCCTAACTGTGACAACAATGCTTCTCCACCTTCGAGAAACCTTGGACCAGCTTCTTGAAATAGTGTAGAAAACACTACCGGCAGACCTTTCAATATATTACCGACCATTGGAATGAAGTTGTCGAATAAAAACGTTGAAGTGGTTTGTGCTAATGCTTGAAGAGAAGGAACTATATCACGTCCCAATGAAAGATTTCCAAGCACATTAGAAAACGCTGATTTCATTGAAGTGAAAGACCCGCTGAATGTTTCTGCAGCTTCTTTAGCTGTAGTTCCAGTAATTCCTAATTCTTCTTGAACAGCATGAATCGCAGTGTACACATCACTCAAATTGTTAATATCATATTTAACACCGGTTAATTTTGTAGCATCTGCTAAAAGTCTTTCCATTTCTGTTTTAGTTCCGCCGTAACCAAGTTTTAAGTTGTCAAGCATAGTATAGTTTTGTTTCGCAAATCCCTGATAGGCATTTTGAATATCACCCATATTTGTGCCCATTTTATTAGCATTGTCGGACATATCAACCATTGCCATGTTCGCTTTATCGGCAGCCTTTTCAGTATCTCCGCCCATAGATTGCAACAAACTTGCACTGAAACTAGTAACATTCTCCATATAATCGTTCGCCGATAATCCAGCCGTTTTATATGCTTCATTGGCGTACTGCTTTACCTTATCAGCACTGCCCTTGAAAAGAGTCTCAATCCCTCCTAATGACTGTTGCAATGCGGCACCCTCTGACAAAGAAGCAGAAATGCCTTTAGTTATAAGTTCACCAATTTTAGCCGCTGCAATAATTCCACCAATCGCCGTAACTAGCTTACCGCCAATTAAATTTCCAGCACTTGTTCCTGCTGCATCAGCTTCACCAGACAATTGTTTTGTTATGGATCCACTAATTCCCTTGGCAGAGGGCATGATTTGTACAAAAGCTTGTCCTAATTCTGTTGCCATTATTCATCACCCCCATTCGTTGAATCTCCAATCAGTTGTTTTCTCATACGAGTAAAATCCTCACCAGAATCAAATACAACTTCCTCTCTTTCGTTCATGTTATTTCCGACTAATTTAGAAAGAATCGATTCAGGCTGGTTTTTTCCTTTTTGGCCATCTTTTGTTTTTGCCCAAACCAAAAGCCTTAAGTTATCGTTTATTCCCGCTAATAAAAGAGTATTCAGCGGAATTTTTTGCCCACTAAGCTTTTGCTTTATTCTAGATTCATCTCTAAGTCCACATGAAAAAACAGCTACCTTAGAAGCTGGCAGCTGTTTGTAGTCATATATTTTATAGGTTTCGGCTAGATCGCATATCAATGAACTCTCATCGATATTGATCATTCCGGCGAGGATTAGGAGTTTTTTGTTTGATCTTGATTTTGAAAAATATTTCCAAGTTCTTCAACCATTTTAGCAGCAGGAACAATTCCATCTTCATCTCGAACGTGTTCTTTCAAAGCTGCTGCCTGTTCTTTTCCTAAAAGAAGATTTAAAGCTTTCGGCGCAACCACAGGATTTTCATCTATTTCACCAATAACTTCTAAGAGTTCATAATTATCTAATCGTTTTTCTTCGATAGAATACTTGAATCCTGAATTTGTTTCTCCTTTAATCATTGTCCTGAACCTCCTGTGCTAGCTGCTGGTTTCTGAATGTATTCGAAGTGAGTATTTCCTTCATCATCAGACGGAATAGCAGTAATAGTTGTTTCATAACCTACTGCATCAGCATCAGTGTAACTAATTTCTCCGATTTCCGTTACTTTTCCGTTTGGGATAACAATTCTTTTAAGAATCCCGCCTTTTAGAATCATGTCTGCAACTAAGACGTGTTCTTCAAGTTCTTTTGCGTTTGCTTTAATTTCAATACCAGTATCAATTGTGCCCGTTACGTTTGTCGATCCATAGACTTCTTTCAAGACTTCTGGATTTAACGCTTCAATCAAAGTGTAAGTAAAGGTATCTTCTTTCTCTGTTTGAGGACTTGCAACAGTATCCCCACCCCATGCTTTAATATTCTCAGAAGACGGTGTGTTTGAGTTCGTCATACCATCTTCTGAAATATACCCTAAGCTTTTGAATGCAGCGTTTAACTCAGTTGTTGCATTTTGGGGCAATGTAGTTCCCAATGGTGCCGAATAAATAGCTCCACCTACCTTGGGCTTAGCTGTTGATACATTTTTTGCATCTGACATTTTGTTAACCTCCTAATAATGAGTGATATCAAATACTGCTTGATATCTGTACTCTTTTGTTGTTGTGTTCGTGTAGTTATAATCACTATTCAACTTAATCTTACTGATCTCATACAGTTTGATCAGATCTTTTAAAACTTCTTTCAACTCAGCATTTAGCAATGCAGCTTTATACAAAGTAGGTGCATAGCTTTGAAAAGCATATGTTGAAGACGAAATAAGATTGTTTTCACCGCTACAAGTCTTTTCGAAAAGAACATAGCTTTCTGGCATTTTCCCTTGTTTTTCTAAAAAGGAAGTTACAGATAAATGACTATCGAGAAAATTCTTGATCACAATTTCAATCATTTATCGCACCGCCTTTAAGAGGGTATTATTTTTCATATTGTCTTTTTTTGCTTGGTATGTATCCGCATATACCATCGCATTTGCTCTCGTTTTACCTTCATAAATATCTTGTTTGTAACCTTCGCCAGCTCTATTTCTCACACCAGTTGCTTTCTCTTCTAATACACCTTGCATCTGATTGGACTTCATTAGAGCTGCTACTCCACTCCGGTTCAACTTGAATTTCATCTTAGCCATAACGTTCCACCATCACTTTCTTATTCCAATCAAGTGGGATTAAGTCTTCGATACCCTCTGTAGGAAAGCCAAAGGTGCGCCATCGTTTACCAAAGAATTTTACTTCTTTGTCTTCCCAATCATTAGTATCTCCTTTCGGGATTGCTAACGTATATACAGCTTTTTTTCCAGTTAAAGTAAGTTGGTTGACAATATCATCAGTGGAAGTAGGAGTGACTAAGACATTTTCAACATCAATATCTGCTTCTTCGTAGATTGGATTCCCGAATGGATCAGTTCCCGTTTTGGTCAAACCCACCAATTGAATTGTTATTCCTTTCAAAAGTGCCATAAGATTCAATCACTCCCATCCGTTGCCGTCTTAAACCAAGACGGCTCAATTCGCTGTTTTTAATAAATAATCCGCCACCTGGCACAAGGTACGATCCAGAAACGGAATAACCCAATGCTCCTTCTGCATACTGGGTCATTGGCTCCTGATTAGTTGATGTCATTAGTGTTCTAGCTACAACATCAACAGTTACCGATTTGACAACATTCAAAAAGTAATCAGGCTTCATGCTTATCATGTTATCTAAATCTTTTCCCACCTTATCGGCTTCCATTCGCAAAGAATCAGAAACAATATTAAGCAATTCAGTAGCTCGCGTGATTTCTTCTGGCTTAAGGGCACGCCATAGGTTTGACAAATCATCAATAGTTGCAAAGGCTGCCATGAAATCACTTCCCTTGCATCATCAAATCGTACAATTCTTGCTTTTTAGAGCTAGGGTTATACTTGATGCCAAATGCATCTAATTCCTGCATGATTTGCTTTTTAGTAATGCCTTCTAATCCAGCCACTTGTTCATCTTTTTCATCAGCTTGTTGTTCTGGAACAGCAACTGGTGTTTCAGCTTCATCGTCAGTATTTTCAATTTCTACTTCATTCAGTGCTTTTGGTTCTTCATCAGTTTTTGGCTCATCTTTCAACAAGACCCAATCACCGCCAGAAACAACGCAAGGGCTACTAAAAGTAACCCCTGTTTTTGTATTTTTATATTGCATTATTGTCCGCCTCCTGCTGGTTTAATCACACGAGCAAAGCTATTGCCATCCATAATTCCCCAACCCAGGTATGTTTCTGAACGTAAATAAACTTGATTGTAACCTTTCAAATCTTGTCCGCTATTATCAGGATCACCATACTTGATAACTTCCAATGGGATTTCTTTCGCATATCCCCATTTGAACATGGAAGCAAAGTCACCAATTATAACCAAGTCATTCCCGCCGTTAGATACTGTGCGATTGATATCAGTTGGGATTCCACGAACAGCTCCCGGATTCGCTCCCCATGCTAACTCTGGAAATTGTTTGATACCATTTACTTTGTAAGATGCTAAGGCAGCTGAAAACTGCGGATCCATCGCCATACCCGAAATTACACCTTCCGCACCTTGTACCATTGAAGCAGCCGTTTCAATGTTTACATCTGGATCTGCTTCATTAAAGTCAACTGTTTGCGTTACTTTCCCGTCAAAGTGATTCGTTCCGATAATTGCTGACGCTGTACCAGTACGTGGATTGATTCCATGGAATGCCATTAAATCTAAACCACGAGCAAGTTTGCGAGCGTAACCTTCATTGAATGCTTTTACAATATCAATTTTTTCTTCATCTGAAGCATACAAGAATTCATCAGAAATACGAGCGCCATATTCGACCTTGATTGGCACGATAGTCAACGGCGCAATAGAAACTCCTCCATGTGTTTTTTTACCGTTTTCAGCAACGATATCGATTTCGGAATCCATAGTGAAAGTGAATTCTTTTTGACCGTTAAATGGAATCGGCTTTTGTTGAGATAAAGCTACTAAAGAACTTTTTCCTTTCACTTTGTTAATAAGGTCTGTAACTAATTCTGGATCAAATAAACTTCCTTTTGATAATGTTGACATAATATTACTCTCCTTCTAAATTAAGATTTTCAATTAGATTTTTATAAGCGCCATCTTTTCCTTCACCTAAATTATTTTCAGTATTTTTCAAAGGTGGCGGCGTTTGTTTCTTACTTACAAAACTCGCTAACCGTTCTGCATCAGCTTTGATACTTTCTTCATCATCTCCAACCAAGCGATCTGCTAAATCAATTGGCAATCCGTTTTGCAACGCAATTCTAGTGCGCAAATTCACTGTTTCTTTCTCAGCGATTTGTTTATTTAGATCAGCTATTGTTTGCTCATGAGTCTTAGCGGCATTGCTTGAATCTTCGATTGTTGATTTCAAATCATCTAGTTCTGCTTCTAATGCAGCATTACGCGTTTTGATCTCATCGTAATCAGCGAACTCCCCTTTTTCATGACTCAATCTCTCCTGGATAATACGGTCCAGTTCCTCTTGTGTTTCAATTGCTTTGAATGTCATAATACAAACTTCCTTTCTCCTGCTTGCCCGACAGTTCGGTAATTTTGTGTATTAAAAAACGACTACCGCTAAATAGTCGTCTAATACCTTTTTTGTTGTTTTTTCTTGGGCTTTTTAATACTACAAGCCCAATGTGCTAATAGTGCACTGTCCATTAAACAGATATCTCTATCTTCAAATTGCGATTTATAACCAAATCCACCGTTGCTACCGATATTGCGCTTCTCACTGTTCGTAACTACTGAACTTAGAGATGGCTGATCTTTGTGGCAAATTGTTTGTTGAAATATCCCTTGTTCCCATAATGAATTGGCAGTAATGATTTCTGATACTTTTGGAAGGATTGGCGCTTTAATTTTAAACTCTTCCATTTCTTTAGTTAGGATATTTTGACCTCCAGCACCGTCAATGACCACTGCATTTACGTTAGCTTTTTTCAAGAAATTAATGATCCATTGATTGCCATTTCTTACAGACACACAATCAATTGCTTCAACGAATACTTTTCCGGATAAAGTTTTAACTGCAATACTCATTGCAACATTCTGTCCATCATTCCCATACTTGATACCAACATACAACGGTCCTTTCAGTACAGGCAGAGCTACTACTTTCAACCTTGTCCAATCCTTAGCAGAAATAGCAGATTTTTGATTGTACTTAGGCCAGTATCCTAAACGCTGTACGTTGTGATCGAGTTTGTCATCACCAAGTTCCGCTTCAATCTTTCGTTCCGTCAAATGATATCCCAATGAAGGATTGGAATTATACCAAGCCTCGACATCATGGATATCTTTCATATCCTCAACTGACCATTCGGCCCATCCAGAATACTTCGATTTACCGAATAGCGTAGTATCTCGATAACCTGTAAAAACGGTACCACTAGATACAGGAGTTGGTGGCGTACCACACATAATCGTCATAGGGTTTTGACTGTCTGTCACGGTATACTTCAAAGCTGATTCTTGCTCAGTAGTGTATTCTTGAGCTTCATCGATCACAAGCAAGTCAAATCCTTCCCCAAGCCCACCACTAGATGTTCTTGTTCGGAATTGAATCACGCCGCCAGTTGAGTATAGCTCCAATCGTTCTTGACCTTTAGCTTTGATTGAATTGAAGTCCTCGCCCTCAATATATCCCGTGTCTTCAAGTAATTTTTTTACTTGTTCATATGAAGCGTGAGACGTACTGATTCTGTGAGCCGTATGCAAAATACTTAATCCTTCTTCTAAAGCATCTAACTCAATAATGTAAATAACCTCGGTTTTACCGTTTCTTCGTGGAATTGAGAAACCAAACTTTTGATGAACCCATAAATTATCTTCATCAATAGCCAAGATAGGTTCAAGCATACTAATTTGCCAATCATAACAATTGCGACCAGTTCTTTGATATCTTTCAATCGCTCTTTGAGATACAGATCTATCATATGGAATAATTACCGATTGAGTAGGATGTTGATTACCAAATTTCACTTTAGTAGTCATAAACTATCCCCTTTCAATCTCGATCATGCATGATAACCCTGTCGCTGGGAGATATTGGATCACGCATCCTTTCTCAAATTTATATTTTTTCTAGCTTGAATTTTCTGTTCCTTTTGTGGATCAGTCCAAGCTTTTAACCATACATTTTGTTTTCGACCATCACCCGTTTTATATTCAACTATACATTTACACCTTTCATGCCTTCGATAAATATCATCTGGTAAATCATAATAATCAAATGAGCCAGCTAAACTTTTACACCAATCACAAGCATGTCCGACTAAGGTTCTGTTGACTCTTGGCCTTAACCCAGATTTCGCATGAAAATCTACATTTGCTTTAATAACATCATCAACAACACTTTGACTAAAATTTACGATCGGTTCTCCTAATACCCACTTAACAGTATCGAAATCTTCTGCTGCTGATATCTTGTTTACAAGGCCATTCACCCTGTCTTGGTTGAAGTCAGGTTTCTGTCCTTTAATTTTAATTGCAGCTTCTTTGTTTAACTGCTCTTGAACATCAACAGAAAAATTTGAAATCAAATCGTAATTGTTTTTCAGCGTTTCATTAAGCAACCGATCAGCAATATTAAAATACATTTTCCCGTCAGGAAGAATGTCAATGTTGATATTGCTGCCTAATACATTTGCTAATATTTCTCCAATTTCAATAGCAAACTCATTTACATTTTTGTATGTGGCCTTACGATTTTTGAGCAAAGAAAAAGCAGACTTCAACTTCTGACTATTGATTGTCTGCTCACTAAATTCATTTTTAATTTTTTCAAGTAATGCGGGAACAATGTCGTTATCCATTACTATCGCCACCTTTTATTCCAGTTAAATCTCTGATTATTTCACTATTGATATATCCTGGAATCGCTTGATTCAATTTAATCGCACCATCTCCAATTAATGTTAATGAATTGGCATCAGCTTCAAATAATGGTTCCCACTTAGGAATTGTTTTTGCAAACTGATATCTAAAATACGGGTAGTCATCACGTAAACAAGCAGCAATAAATGCTACGTTCAATATTCCAGATCCTAACGATCGTTGTGCTTTACGTCCAGCTAGCCTTAAATTTTCATGACTTGCCCGAATCGCTTCAACCGATGAGGGATTATCGGAAACAAATCCCAAGTCATCCAATGTAAGTCCTGTTTCACCAGCGAATCCAGCAGCTGCAGTTTTTAATTGTTCTGTAAATGGAGTCATACTAGAAGTCGTGAACTGTCCCACTGTTGGAGCATTACCACCTTCTCCAACTGTAAATTCGAGCATCGCTGAAATGGTTGCCTTCCAAGTATCCAATGGTTCTGAATCTTGATCTGTTCCTAAAACATATTTTTGCGGAAATGAGTAAAATTCTGCGGTGATATCTGCACGTTCTAGTGTACGTTTTGCGTATGACTGGTAATACATACCTGATCGTGTAATACGAGAACGACCAAATGGCCGAACTGCATCTGGCCGATGAATTACCGGCACTAATAATGGATAATCAAAACTATGTTCGATAGGTTCATCCGGTATATTTTCATCAGCATAATAGTAATGAGTTATACCAGGCAGAAAATATGCTTCAATAGATGGATTTCCATCTTTATCTCTTTCGAGAACTGCATACCCTTCCGTTAGAAGTCCTGTAATTGGATCAATAATCCCCGTTGCATTGCTTGCTTCAATTATTTGTAATCTAGGTATTTCTCCTTCACCCCTTGAAATATAAACGAAAGAACAAGAAGCAATCAAAGATGACAAAACCAAGCTATCAAAAAATACATCCGGATTATTTGCTTCAAAAATTTCGTTTACCTCAAAGTCATCATGTTCAAATTCACGAAAAACTAAACGATCAGCCAAAGAATCCACCCCTTTGGCACACCATCCTAAAACTGATCGATATCTTTTTCTTATTTCAGGTGGAATTGTGATTCCGAAGCTTGATTCATTCTTCTTCATATCGTATTGTCTATACCTTAAATCAACACGAATTTTATGAGGAGCTAGCTTATTTCTTAGGTACTCAATGCCATAAATTTCCATTATTTCACTCCTTTCAAAAAGTCGCGTGAGAAAAAATGTACAGTGACGGCGTGAAGCTCGGCCGCCAAGGTGGAGGGGTACCTATCCCCCCTTCTCTTTTCGCTTGTATCAGTTTTTAATTTCTTTTTGGTATGATTGTATCTAAATTTTTTAACCGCCATAAGACGCCCATTCAGTGCTTTGTGGAAGGTTTCTGTTACCTACAACTTTAGGCGCTTCATCTTTAACCGAGTAAAGTTTGTCAGACTTCTGTCTGTTGCAGGTCCAGTGAGCCAGCTGCAAGTTTTCGATGCTTGATGGATGACCACCTTTATTGATTGGTACAATGTGATCCACTACTGGACTCATAGGATGTGGTGCTTTTAGTGTTTTGTCAATAGGCTTACCGCAAATGCCGCAAGTGTTGTGAGTTTTAAGCAATACCTTTTTGTTCTTCTCAAAGGCTACCCGGTGGGGTCCTTGTCTGTCCGCTCTTAAAGCCATTATAAAGGGGTCCTTTCTTAGTGGTGGAGTACATTTAATACTCATAACAAAAAGACAGCACTAGCGAAATTTGATTTGAAGTGATTCACCTCGTTTCAAAACAATGGGCTGTCTTTCTATTTATTCAAAGAAGTTTTGCGATAAGGAGCTTTCCTCCATTCGGTTTATGATTATGTGAGTAGCCATAGACCGTCTCTCGTTTCTTCTACGCTATTAATATATTCCATATTAATCAAGTTTAAAACTAGAATTAGTAGTGCAACTTTTGTGCAACTTTTCTCGATGATCTTGCAATGATATCTTCATCTTCAACTTATTTTTGTTTAAAATATACTCATCGACAAAATCAATTGCTTTTCTTAATTCAGTATGTTTCTTTTGAATATACGATGTACTGTAGTTAAGATCTTCGGCAATTTTTTCTAAAGTCATCCCTTCAACATATTTCAAATACATTATTTGATTGTCTAATCCCTTAAACGACTTTATCAGTAGAACCATTTCATTTAGTTGATCTTCTAGTAATTCAATCTCTTCTTCAATTATTTGAAAATTCTCTTCTAAAGAAGCTGACCTTGAGTTTTTTTCAAGACGGACGTTTGCTAAATCACCACTGACCCATCGTTCCAATTCCAACCTACTCTTGTTAAGATTCCATTTCATGAAGAGAATCTGCTCTTCTAAATCTTGATAATTTTTAAGCCACTGAAATCTCACAAACGCCACTCCTTTTATGGTAAAATAATCTTGCGTTAGTCACTTTCCAAAAAGGAAGTGGCTTTTTTTATTTACCTTCCCTCTCGTCCATCTTTTTTCCAACAATTACTGCAACGACCATTATCATTACGAATCTTGTGAAACCTAAAACTGCAACTGTCATAATCAACCTCCACTTTCCATCGCATCTCGTACCAGTGGATCATTGATAATAATCTTGTACTTCATTTGCTCATGCTGCAGTTGTTCTTGTAACTGCTCAATCTGCTTCTGTTGATCCACAATTGTATAGGATAGCCAACTCAAGCCTGTGATTGTTAGCAGTATTGATACAATAGCTATTACTGTATACTGATTAACTTTCATTGGCTTGCTCCAATTCACTCAACACATAGTTGCTAAATACTTTTATTACTTGAGCAAACTCTTCGTCTTCAATCTCAGGGCCGTCATCCCGTGCAAAATAATCTTGTAAAGCTAGATAATAAGGATAGCCTTGATCCACTTTATGATTATGATAGAGTGTTACTAATAAACCTAGATGCCAATGTTGAGAGTCGTTTAAAGTTCCTTTTTTCGGTATTGGATCTTGCGTATTCATCTTATCCCTCCCGTTTGCTATCGCTGACTATTCTTTACTGTGTTTAATGAAATGACAATTCACTTCATTTACCGTTTCTAGCGCTAATTATTTACCAAGTTATTTCATTATGCTATCCTTAATTCAACATAAAAGCTTTTATATGAGGAGAATAAACTTATGAAAAAGTCATTTTTTATTTTAGGCTGTGTTCTGGTACTATCTGGATGTTCTAACAAAACGTCCGTCAGCACTGCTTCCGATTCGTCTGATACTTTACAAACATCTTCGACAACAATGGTTTCTTCTGCAACAGAATCACACGAAAATACTACTGAAGATTCTCTCGATAAATATCAATCTACATCGGAATCACAAGATAACACCCCAGCAAGTAGTTTTATTGAAAACTCTAGCAACCAAGAAACTTCAGTCCCTATGACAAATATAGAAGATGAATACTATCAACAAATTAAAGATGCTTGGCAAAAAGAGAAAGATTATATAGACTCTGTCACTGACCCAAAAGTAAAACAATCTTTACAAACTCCTTTTGCTGCTGCTAATGCCAAAGCAACTGAATTAGTAATGAATAATCCATCAGATGAAACAATTATTATGAACGCTTTGAAAAAAGTTGTAGATGATCAATAACGTTGTAAATAATCCTTATGAAACTTAAACTAGTTTTCGAACTAGTTTTTTTATTTCGTCGGATAGCTGACTAATCCACTATTTTCAAAGACTTATGTCCTTCACACGGTTGATTTCATTAAATTTAACAATTTAATATCCATAAGCTGGGAAAAGGTATTAAGGCAATTTGTGGTATAATTATTAATAAAAGGAGATAATTATCTTGAAAAAGCAAATAACATTAACCCTATCCCCATCCAACATAGATGGATTCGAAGTTTATCTCGAAGAATTTCAGAAAGGACTGCAAAATGACTTTGAGATCCTTCCTTTCTTTACCCCGAATGTTTCTTGTAATGTTTTTGCTACGTCGTGCAAGATGCACATAGCAACCCATTCAGTTGACAATTTACTTTTGATTGACGACCACATATTCCAAAATTATGAGTTTGAAAATGCAAAAAGAGAAATTAATCAATTTATTGATTCTAATTCAGAGGACAATTAATTTTGTCTTCTTTTTGTTTATTTTGGAGGATAACTGACTAATCCTCCAACTTCACAATTTCACGCCGTCTCTTCTTAAGTTTGCTCATTCTCGCAATACCAGTCGGCGTGCTATACCACAAAACAGTATCAATCTTGATACCTAGCCGTTTTGCCACTTCTTGCGGTGTTCCTTCAAAAACGAATTGATCTTGCTCATATACTACGTAAATTGCCATTGGACCACTCCTTCTTTAAATCAATACTTCGAAAAGACTCTCGAAGATCCCAACTTGTATACTATTGCCAGATTGCTTATACATTGGCATCCTAAATCTTCCGTTTCTTTCAACTGTTGAAGCCGCTGCAAATTAATCATCATCTGAATATCCTTGCAATCTCCAACATTCCAATTCAGTTAGATATCTATATCGATCGTTGCCACAGTCAATGACTTGTGCTGGTGTACGATCCTGTCGAGTTGTAATTGTGTAGGCGTATTCTTGAATCACCGTTGCTCGTTTGATACCTGTCTTTCCGATTACAGACAAGACACTAGGCTGCGTTACGTTGTAGATTGGATCGACCTGATCGTTATTAAGCAAGAACTTTTTGATGTCCTGCATTTGCTTGCGTTTCAGAATTCGAAAGTTGAAAGGCCCTTGATTAAGAATCGATATCGTGAATACACGCTGCCTTGCTTGTGGTAGACCAAAATCTCTTGCGTCCAATAATTCAAAACTATTTGAGTATCCAAGTTTCTCCATTTCATCAAGATAGCGATTAAAATTCTTTCTCATATGCTTATGCAGCACGCCTTTGACGTTTTCCCAAATCACAATTTTTGGCTTCCACCTTCCCATATCACGTATGATTTTAATGGTTTCCCACATCAAGCTAGACCTAGTTTCTGATCCTTCATCAGCACCTTTTTGATGTCCTGCTATAGATATATCCTGGCAAGGCGATCCGTGGATCAAAATATCTGGTTTGAGATTCCAATTAACAACTGATTGAGTCTTAAACGGTAACTCGTTTGCAAAGATAGCGTTGTAACTATCAACGGCCTTTTGATCTATCTCCACATAATCAATTGACTTTGTCGGTATTCCTAAATTTCTTAATGCAATTCGAGGGCTGCCAATGCCGCCGAAAAGCTCTAAAATTTGTAGCACTGGCTTCACTCCTTAAGTTGTTTATTTTGGTGGATAACTGACTATTCAAAAAAATCGGATTATCCTATAAAAATACATATTCAATAATTATTCTGTGCTATAATTCATTTATAAACTCAAAGGAGACATATTATGAAAAAAATTTTCCTATCCCTTATTGCTATTGGATTTCTTTCCGGATGCTCGGCAAGTAATAACGATACAAAAAATTCTTCAACGCATGAAAGTTATAAAGATTCTTCTGGTAGCTCCGTGAGCTCCACAATTATTAAGCCTTCGACAACAGTTTCAAGTTCTTCAATTACTAGACCTTCTACAACAGATACGAGTTCTTCAACAAGCAACTCAAATCATACAACGTCTTCATCAAGCCAAGTATCCCTGATCTCAAATGAAGAGGATGCAAAAGAAGCTATTAAGCAGAAATACGGATTTTCCGATGCGGACACGAGACTAACATTTTGGGAAATGATAGGCAGTGACTATCTATTTAAAGCACAAAGTGAAGCCGCCATTGCAAACGGAGGTACTGGCACATTAGGATTCTATCGTGTTGCTCCAGATGGAGAAGTGTATGATGCTGATTCAACTGGGGAAATCTATCAATGACTTTGACGGGTGCATTTGCACCTTTTTTTTTTGAGAACACGTAATTAACAATACCCGTTTCATTTTTCTTTTCCTAAAGTTAGTAGTATCTGTCATTAACGGACTACCCATTTTCTTTCAGCAGTACCGAACCATAGCCAATCTGTGTTGATGTTTAGATAGTTGTATACCAGATAAGCTAAATCTAATGTTCCAGCCCCTTCAGCATGACAATATTCTAAGAATTCACAAATTGCTGGAGCATAGTGTTCTGGTACTATAGCCCAATAATTCATAAAGCAAAGAAATTCATTTAGCTTCTGAATGTTTTCTGCTGTTTCAGGAATTAGAACACACTCTAATTCTTCTCTGCTGGCTGAACATTCCAAAACTTCAAACTGATTAAGAAATGGGATTACTTGAACTTCAAGCCTGAACATTTCATCTTTTTTGTTTTTGCATTTGGTTTGCATCAATCATTCTCTGTCCTCCTAGTTGGTAATATCTTCCGATTCTGGAATTATTACAGGTCACTGGACTTAACGAAAACACCATTGACCATCTTTCCAGTCCGTCCTTTGATTTCGTCATAAGCAAAATTCAAGCACTCGTATAAATCCATATCATTTTGCATTGCCAAGATGATCAGGGTTACTACTACATCGCCAATACCATCACGTAATGCATCTTGATCGTTTCTTGCTAATGCAGCTGCAACTTCACCAGTTTCTTCGACAACTTTCAACATTTGTTTGCTAGAATCTTTATCCAATCCTTTTTCTTTTGACCATTGTTCTACTAATTCAACTAACTCATTCATGAATTTCCCTCCAATTATTTTGATTAATCGTAATCAACCCCATCGTCAATGGTTCCACTCCAATCCTTATAACGGTAAGTCCTTCCTTGTTTATCTTCATGACCATAACGTAATAAATCGCTCATCGTTCGATTTGCTTTTTTGCACTTCCGACATACGTCTTTTCGAGTACCTGTGAAAATCACTTCGCCTTTGTATAGAACTTCAACAATTCGCAAATGGGATTGCTCCCCTCTCCAAAGTTCAACACGCAATGCTTCTCGCTCGTCCTCAATTAATGGATCAATCTCTCGATCATCAAGGTTAGAAAGGTAAAGCAATCGTTGTAGTTTTAAAGCCCGTTCTCTGTGGCGTTTCTTTTTCTCATGTTCTTTCTGCTTCATCGCCTGTTGATTCTGTTTCATGTTGATCACCTCCTGCATCTGCTGGCTTATACACATATTCATAAGGCTCCCACTTCTTATTTCCGAGAAGGCGATAGTACTTCCCTGCAAGTGTAATAATAAAATGATAGGTATCCGCCTTTTCCGGAACGTAACATCTTGCATAGTATTGACGGTAATTCTTGGGATTGTTAGAAAAATACTCAACCGTCCATCCTCGTATCTCGCAAAACATGGTGAACTCGACACGTGCTACTTTGAAACTGGTTATTCTTTCATCCACAGGATCACCAATTTGTCTTATTTAGAAAATCAATGTAGCCAGGCGTAGCAACCTGATATTCTTCCAACTCTTCTTCAAGAATGTACTGACGGTCATATTTTGCTTTCATATTCTGCCAATCACTCCATGGGATAAACCCAACGGTCTTTTTGATCATGCAACAAACACCTGCCATCGCTCCTAATTTTTGATGGAGATCCAACAAGGCCGCCTGATTTTGTGTGATCACTGATTTTTTTAATCGATCCGTTGTGGTCATCTTTGCTTCAAAAACAATGGCACGCCCATCCCATAGAGTTCCTTTGTAATCTGGTTGAGCTTTCCCGATTGGATAAACGATCATTCTGCCATCGCCGAGTATCTGCTTCACACGAAACGGTTCAGGCGTTTTTTCAATTAAAGCTATTTCTTTTGTTCTGTAGTACCAGCATCCTTGATCAATCATTTTTTCAAAGATATCGCCCAAATCATTGTTGACTCTATTTTGGAAATTTCTTGAAGACATCATTTCTACCTACTTTCTGCATTAGTTCAGTAATAAATCCTTCTTTGTCGTTTTGTCCAAATGTATCTAATGTTCTGCGGTAAATGCGCTCATAGTTTGCTTTATCTTCAAAGCAAACGAATTGTGAATACCGATCACTCTTAACTATTCCTGTATATGCTGACTGATCATTTAACTTGTTTGATGCAGCATCGCAAATTTGCTGATTTTGAAGAAATCGGATTTCCTTTTCTTCTGATTTGATTTCCAATGTTTTAATACATGGAGAAAATTTCCCTTTGTTTTGATCATCAATGTTTAATATCAAAAAAACTTCCTGCATCATGTCGATACAATCTGATTTATCAAAGCAGGCGACGAGATACGTTTGTTTACTTTCCATTTCTACCTCTTTCTCTATCCATCATCATTTCTGAACAGTTCGATTTTGAAATACCATCCACGATCCTCATCGTAAATTTTCAATATATCTCCTAAAATTCGGTATTGAGGAAACCTCTTAAGAATTTCCTCTGCTCCATCATCATTGGACATACCTAATTTATTTAGTTTTCTAAATGACCAATAATCATCATTCGTTGTTTCGTGTGGTTCTTTAAGGTTTCGACTCTTGGACCATCGCTTTTGACCTTTCTTCCACTGGCGATTTTCCCATTTCTCTTGACCAGTTAAATAATTGACCAAGCCTTGCATTCCATCTGAATCGTATTGAATGTTTTGCACTTGCCTTCGACCAAGAGGCTGCTTCTTCTTACCTCGCCCTTTAGACCAAACACTCTCGATTGCATCCCTTGATGGACCATTGTTTAAAACGATATGGTGATGGATTCGAGTGATATAGCCTACTTCCTCATCGTATTGATACGAGGTAAACCACATGTACTTGAGTTCGACCCCTTCTTTCTCATAGAGTCTTTTTAGTTTTTTCAAAGTGTTTTCTTGATCACGCTTGGCATCAGCAGGCTTTTCAGGTAGAAATTGATCAGAATAAGTGAAGGTTGCATAGTAATCTTTTTCTCCAAAGTTTGCATATAGAAACAAAGCAGCCTTTCTTTTACTTTGGGCTTGATTCCATCTTGCTTGAGATAAACCAGTGACTTTTTTTTTCCTACCTCTGGGTTCTCTGCATTTTCGTTCCTGCTCGATCGTCCTACTGTAAAGTCGGATTTCTTTATATGGTCCTGCTTCCACTCTGCGTTCTCTAACAAATGATTTCTTCATGACAAACACCCCAGAATTTTCTACGTCCGTTAAGTTAGTATCTAATACAAGGACGATAAAACGCCGAAATAGTAGCGTTTTTTGCAAAAATAGTCTGAGGATGGTATACTTATCTTGTCGGAGATAAGAAATACCATTCTCAGAAGTCGCCAATTTGGCGGCTTTTTTTATTGTTCTGAAAACTGGAAAAGAACCTTTTCTTCGGTTGGTTTTCCCAGATGAAAAATATGATGATACAATGTCCTTCCACGCAGCTGAAACGTCTCTACTCTGCCTCGCTCAGTTTTCGCTTCAATACTGTATACATAATTCTTTCCACGTTTCCTCATACGAACTTGCATGACAATTGCAGGCATTTTTTCCAAGTAATCGATCGCCTTTGATAACATCTACATCACCTGCAGCTTTCACTCATCTTCGAACAAATTTATCTGTCCAGAATTATTGACATCAATTGGATAAACAACTGGTTCCAATTCTCGTTTCGGTAATCCATGATTTGATTCTGCATCGATGGTAATTCCTCGATGATCACTAGTGACTTTGATTCCAACCTTTATTGAAATCGTGCGTTTTGCTTCAATGTCCTTTTGAGTATCCTGTAAATCGGCAGTAATTGTTCGAACTTCTGCATCTAGCAAACTGTTGACTTTTGCCATCAACTTATCGGCTAACGTTAGGGCTAACTTGTCGTTATTCATATTGAATTCCTCCTTTACTTACTAAATCCGGTAGCAACTTAGGGATGGCCATTTGTAACTTTTGAAACTGATCATCTGAAACAACAAAATATAAAGCAATCGCAGGTGTCTCATCGCTATCAAATGAACGATCCTCTACTTCACATGTCGATTCAAACTTATTCCAGATAATCGACTTAATTTTTTGAGTGTATGGCTTAACATACATTCGATTTGTAGTGAAAATAATTTCTCTTTCTTTAAACATCTAGTTACCCTCCAATCATTAATAGGAAACAAATAGCTAACAAAATACCGTTTAACAATAAGCTGGCATAAGCAATCCCTTGTAATTGACGTGCTTTATACAAAGGATTGTCATGGAGCGTAGCTAACCATTTTTTATTCATATAATCTTTCCTTTCTGTTGTATAATTTCCTTATCAGTCAGTGGTCGGCTGAAATAATTGATGAGGGGGTGAGATTTGTGGGTAAAAATCAATGGGTATCTCCTAGAGACGGAAAATGGGCTGTACATGGTGAAGGCAATTCCAAAGATACTAAAATTTTTGATAAAAAATCGGATGCTGTTGAGTATGGTAAAAATATTTCTAAGAATCAGCAATCTGAATTCATTGTCCAAAAAAAGAATGGCCAAATTCAGTCAAAAGATAGTTTTGGAAATGATCCTATACCTCCACGTGATACAGAACATTAATCATATTTAGGAGTAATGCGAACTCGAAAACCCTCGCTTGGTTCAATATCATTTGCCGTGATAACCGCGATTGTTTTCGGGTTATTTTCACCTGTTTCAACAACAATTTTCGTGTATTCTTCCAGAGTTGGTACATTTAAATTATTTTCCTCATTCATTGTCCTCTCACCTCAAATCTATTTGCCGATTCAATCGATTCTGATAAATCAACTCTTGAAAACTTCGGAGTTCCCGAATCGATAAATCTCGTTGTGTTTCAGTTAGTTGTACTTTCCGATCATTAAGTTGATCGTGTAAGCTTCTGATTTTTTCTTTGATAAGATTATGTATCAATAGTTCTTGGGATAGTGTGTATTTCATTTGAATTATCCTTTCAATCTGACATGATATTTGCCCAGTTTTCTTGCAAATACTTCGCCATTTCTAAAGCATTGAATTTCCAAGGATTCCCTTTGCCTTTTGAGTAACGAACAAAACCGCCGTTCCTGACATCTAGTATTTCTCTGTTTGGATAAAGAATTTTTTCCTTTATCCAATCTTCGTCAGTAGTTTGCAGCCGTTCCTTAAGATCATCCATTGTCCATGTTTGACCCATCAAATCTTTTTTCTTTAATGATTCATATTCTTCAATTTCCACAACTTTTAAATGTGAAGGTATTAAGATTTGAATCGGTGTATTGATTTCAATGGTTTGAGACATAGTGTTTCTCCCTCCCTAATTTCTTTGTTTGCTTTTGAAGGTCAAAATGATTGATTTCTTTTTATCTTGCTTATGTACGAAATTTTCGTATTCGTTACCTAAAAAAATTTCATCATACTTGACACCGAAAGCATCAATATATTTCCTAAGCAAACTATCTTTTATTTTTAAAGAGTCTTTTTCCATATTTTGAATAGTTCTTGAAGTAACATCAAAAAGTTCAGCTAGCTCTTCCTGAGTCAAACTATGCATCACTCGCAACTCTTTTAGGGTCTTCATCCAACTTCCTCCTCATAGTTCTGTATTTGATGAGTCAAATATAATACGATTTTTTCGTATTGTCAACAAATAAATTCGTAATTTTCGTACTTATATATTTACTTTGATTCGATTTTTTCGTATAATATGAAATATAAAGAGGTGAGAACATGGATGACAAACAAAGGAATATCATTATTGCAGCAAATATAAAAAGTTTTATTAGAAAAAATAATATAACCCAAAAACAGTTAGCTAAAGAAATTGGGATTTCTCCATCAACTATGAGTGACTATATGAATTTGCGCTCTAATCCATCTCATGGAGTTATTCAAAAAATCGCTGATTATTTTGGGATTATGAAAAGTGATATTGACACTACTTACAAAGAAAGCAAGTCTTCAATAGATTCTATTTACAGCCAGTTGAATATGGATCGCCAAAAAAGAGTATATGATTTTGCTCAAAATGAACTCAAAGAACAGAAAAAAGAATTATTCACAATCGCAGCTCACTCTGACGATCCTAATAGGAAGTTATCTAAAAAAGAATTTGAAGATCTAAATCTATATTTAGATGAGGCAGATAAAAAATTTGATGATAAGTAGGGTTGCAGATGGATGATTTTGAAAATCTTTTAAACAAGGTTACGACTGAAATTCCAGTTATAGAATTACCTTTAGAACAGGACACTGGATATACAGGTCTTTATAGAAACAATCGGATATACTTAGATAAAAATAAATCAAGTAGAAAAAAGAAGGTTGTTTTGGCTGAATAATTTGGTCACCATAAAAGAACTATTGGAAATATTCTTAATTATAAAGATCCCGAGGCTTGGAAAGAAGAATGGAAAGCTAGAAGATTTGGTATTGAAATTCTGATCACACTTGATGATCTCTTAGACTGTGCTTTGAATGGATGCAACAACATTTATGAATGCAGCGAACACCTAAACGTAACTCCCGAATTTTTTGAAGATACTCTCATTCACTATTTCAATAAATACGGTAAATACCATTATCATCGCAACTATAAATTTACATTCGACAATGAGTTTATATTCGTGGAACCTATTAAAATTTTTGGATAAACAAAAAATCTTTTGGAAGTTCCCGCTCCCAAAAGATCTGCTCATTTCTGAGACTGTACAAATATATTATATCAAAGAAATGAGGAAAGAAAAATGGCAAAAAGAGTTAGAGGCGAAGATGGTAAAATGTACAAGGTTAAGAAACCATTCTACAAAAGGGTTTGGTTCTGGATTTTAGTGGTAATTCTAGTTGCTGCAGTTGGGGGATCTATTGGAGGTAATTCTAAAGATAAAGCCTCTTCTGCAAACACAACGACTAGCTCAAAAGAAGTAACTGCAACATCAGAAAAAACATCAGATATAGCTTCATCAGAAAGCCAAGCTCCTGTAGAAGATAATAAAAGTGCTGATGAACAGTATCAAGCTATTTTAGACGAATACACACAGAAAATTAAAGATGCAGCACCAAAGTTAGTTGATGAATACAATGCTGAATATCCAAATAATCAAAACGGAGTAGAAGGATTAGCAGAACTATCCAATGATAAAATAAGTAAGTTGGCTGAAATATCTAATGAAGGAATACAGGAAATGGCAAATGTTCATTTAACTAGCGGATCTGGAAATTATGAAGATTACGAAGATTGGGCTACAAAACTAACTGATGTCTATATGGAACAAGCAGAATTAATTACCGATGCATATATGACTTCTGCACAATAAAAAAAAGCGCTCCACCGACCAAAGCGAGAGCGCGTAAAACAAAATAAACACAAAGCTTATTTAGTCAAGCCTATTGTAGCAAAACTAAGGAGTTGAATCAATATGGCTAGTATTCAAAAGAAAGATAATGGATGGCAGTATCGTGTTTCTTATAAAGATACTGATGGTAAATACAAAACAAAAACTAAAGGGAAATTCGCTACAAAAAAAGAAGCTCATTTAGCCGCAGCTGCTATTGAAAAAAAACTAACTGAGGGGTTTAAAATTTCTGATGCTGATCAAGAATTTCCTGTCTATTTTCGAGAATGGTATGAAGTTTATAGAAAAGGAAAATTTTCAAAAGCAAATGATGCTGATATAGAAAAGTCTATAAAATTTGCGGAAGTAAATTTCAAAGGAATAAAACTTAAAGATTTGAATAGGAAAATTTATCAACAGAAGTTGAATGAATTTGCTAAAACAAGACGATCCTCCACTGTCTCAAAAATTCACATCTATATGAAAGCAGCGATCCAAGATGCACTGCAAGAAGGAATTATTTTTAAAGACCCTACTTATAAGGTTTCATCTCGTGGTGGTATTTCAGATAAATCAGATAGAGATAAATTCCTAAACTACAATGAAACCAAAAAACTCACAAATTCTTTGATTGATGGCATCAAGCCAACCTACGTATCTAGATATATGATTCTTTTAGGTATTGCTACAGGAATGCGATATGCGGAGATACTTGGATTGACTTGGAACTGTATAGATTTTGAAGATAAAACTGTTAGAGTTGAGAAAACATGGGACTATGTATACAAACAAGACTTTTCAAATACAAAGAATTACCAATCAATGCGCCTTATTACTGTTGACGACTTCACTCTTGACCTTTTAAAACAATTAAAGAAACATCAACGTGAATATTATTTTGGTAGGATACTAAAGAATGAGAAAAATCTAGTTTTCCTAAATGACGATATGGAGTTGATATCAAACTCTGCAGTAAACAAAACGTTGAAGAAACATCAAAAGAAAATTGGAATAGATCAACCGATAAACTTTCATGGACTTCGACATACACATGCATCAATACTTATCTATCAAGGTGTTAATCTAAAATACGTTTCCAGACGTTTGGGCCATAAAAAAATTGAAACGACATTAGGTATTTATCAGCATATTCTTGATGAAATGGAACAAAAAGAGTCTCAAATCGTTAGCACGACAATGGGTGAGCTGTTTGCATGAATCCATATTCTCGTGCAAAATTGGTGCAAAATCATTCTATTTTCTCTAGTTTTCTTCCACTTTCTTACATTTAAAAAAATGCAAGAACCCTTGATATATAAGTATTCCTTATATAATCAAGGGTTCTTCTGGTTTCTTCATAAGGAGAGTACAGGATTTGAACCTGCGCGCCGGGATGAACCGGGTCGGCGGATTTCGAGTCCGCTGCATTACCACTCTGCCAACTCTCCATAACAGTTATTTTCGCTAGTTTTATTAAAAATGTCAAGAAAAATCTGCACCCAATAAGTAATGGGATGCAGATTTTTTGTTCTTTAATCGAAGATGTAGCTATCTTTCTTTTCGATTACGCCTTCAATGGTCTCGTTGATGATTTTGATGATCTGGTCATCGGTGGGTGTGATGATACCCGCCGACATTAAGGAAGCCAAACCAGTCACAACGATCCATGCGCCATTATGTAGTGCATTTACCGCATCTTCTGAAAGATCCGCATATTTTTCTTCTGATTTGATCAAGGATTTGAAATAGGTCGATGAAAAATCATGCATCAATTTCCCACCGCCATAGTCGTCGATAAAAAGGGCGATGTAGAGATTGTGCTGCTCTTGAGCGAAGCGTATATAATTCAGGCCTAAATCAACAAGTTTGTCTCCTGTTCGAACAACTGGAAAAACATTTTCCGATAAATCTTTGAAAACAGCCTCCACCAAGGTATTTTTTAAGTCCTGCATATTTTCGAACTCAAGATAAATCGGTTGAGTAGAAATTCCCATGTGCTTAGCGATATTCCGGGCCGTAAAATTGCCAAAACCTTCTCTATTGATCAGTTCATAAGCGGCCTTCAAAATGTGTTCTCTTGTATAGACCTTCCTTCGCATCAATAAATCCCCCTTTTTATATTTATTTAATTGTAACCGAGATATTCATTTTTTTAAAATAAAACACTCCATCCGTTATCTTATTTCTATTCACTTTGTTCATTAAAAACGAATGTTTACTAATTAAAAGAAGTGCTTCTCCTTTCATTTATCACAAAAAATCCTACGCATTGGCTGCTAGTTATTTTTCAAATCTACTTTTCTTCCTTGTTGAAAACTCGCTGAAATTGTACACTAAGAATGTAGTGCGCAAATTCGATTGAAAAAGGAGTTTGGAAATGGCTGAATCAAAAGAGCTATTATTGGAGACCTGTTTGTTGGCAGGAAAAATCATGATGGAAAACGGCTCGGAAGTCTATCGAGTGGAAGATACAATGAATCGAATTGCAGCAAATGCCGGAGAGCAAGGCAGCATTAGTTATGTAACAGCAACTGGACTTTTTATGGGCTTACGCAGTAGCCACTATGCACAAGTAGAAAATGTTCATGATCGAGTCATCAATCTCGAAAAAATTGTTGCCGTCAACGGATTGTCTCGTGCCTATGCTGAAAAAAAAATCTCGTTAGTGGAACTGCACGAGGCATTAAAAAAGGTCAATCCAACGACACCAAGTTTTCCTTATTGGCTGCAGGTGTTTAGTGCGGGCGTGGTCAGCAGTACTTTAATGATTATTTTCGGCGGTGCTTGGTTTGATTTTCTAGCAACGTTTGTCATTGGCTGTCTAGGATTTTTATGCGCCTATTGGGTCAAAAAAGTCATCGATATCCGCTTTTTGGATATGTTTTGCGCCTCTTTACTGATCGGTACTTTGTCTCTTCTGGCGGTCTCTCTTCATGTCGCACAAAACGTCGATAATTTGATTATCGGTGCCGTCATGCCCTTAGTTCCTGGTGTAGCGATCACCAATTCCTTTCGGGATATTTTGGCAGGCCATCTCATCAGTGGGACTGCTCGGGGAACTGAAGCTATTTTCACAGCTGCCGCGATCGGTGTTGGCATCGCCACGGTCTTCACCTTATTTGGAGGGATCTCATGACGATTTTTATTCACCTTTCCTTTAGCTTTTTAAGCACCGTGACCTTTGGTATCTTGACCAATATTCCTAAAAGAGCCTTAGTTGCAACAGGCATCGCTGGAACGGTTGGCTGGATGATCTATTGGTCATTGAAAACGATTGGCTACGGTCTAGGCAGCGCCAACTTCTTAGCCGCATTTGCCGTCGGTTGCGTCAGCATCTTTTTTTCCCGCAGAAAAAAAATGCCCATGATCATTTTTAACATTCCTAGCCTCGTTCCTCTCGTACCGGGTGGTCCTGCCTACAAAGCCGTTCGAGAATTCGCTTTGGGCGACAACTTTGTCGGCTTTGAAAATCTGATGATCGTTGTCATCACCGCTGGGGCGATCGCTGGAGGCTTCATGATGACGAGTGTGGTTGAAAAGATCGTGAATCGTTGGCAAATCAAGCGAACGAAAAAACATCCCTCAGATAAAAAAATCTCCTGAAACTATTGGTGCGCAGAAACTATAAATTTTTCTTATTTCAGACTTTAGTACAATGTTTTCTTTTCGGACTTCTTTTATAATAAAGGCATACCTTACAAAACTGTTTGACGTTTGTCATTTGTTTTACTGGATTTTTCTGGTCTCACCCCGTATAGTGGGATTATGAAACATAAAGGAGATGAAGTCCTGTGAGCATAGCAACTTCTCGTCGTATCATTAATACGATTTCTATTATTGGCTTAGGTTTATCTATCGCATTAACGATCTATTTTATCAATCTAGGTGTTTTCAAAGACATTAATGCACTGCGAGGTCTAGTTGGAAATTCCGTTATCTTAGGACCAATCGTCTTTATCCTTTTGCAGATCTTGCAAGTAGTGATCCCGATCATTCCCGGTGGTGTCTCCAGCGCTGCAGGTGTCTTGATTTTCGGTCCTTATCTAGGATTCGTTTATAACTATGTAGGAATCAGTATTGGTTCTGTCATTATTTTCCTGCTAGGCCGACGATACGGTAAACCATTCATTTTAAGTATGATCAGTGACAAAACTTACGATAAATATATTGGCTGGTTAGATAACCAAAGCCGATTTGAAAAACTTTTCGCCCTTGCAATCTTTCTACCAGTCGCCCCAGATGATGCCCTTTGTCTAATGGCTGGCTTGACCAACATGACAGTGAAGAAATTTACGCTGATTATTTTGTTGGCAAAACCTGCTTCAATTTTCTTGTACAGCATGGCTTTGATTTATGGTGGAACATTCTTAACTGGTTTGTTAGGCGGATAAGAAAAATAGGTAAGAAAAACGATCAATTCATTGAGCCGAACATGAAGGAGCTGCTTTTCATACAGGGATCTATACCTGTGGCGAATGTGCTTCTGAAACTGTTCGACTCTTTTTTTTCCGCCTTTCTAGAATAAATAGGAACTAAAATACTTACTTTTGTTAGGATGACGACCATGAATTATTTAAAAAACAGCTTAGTCAACACTTGGGATTTTTTGAAAGACAGCAACGCCTACTTCCGTGATGTGTTACTGATGCACGGTGCTTTATTGTTCTTAGTGATCCCAATCTTATCGGCTTCCACCAAGTTCGTCTTAAAACGCGGGGGCTTGCCTTACCTTTCTTTTGATAATATCGGCAGTATCTTTACCGACCACCCAGTCGTGCTGCTCTCATTAACACTGATTTTACTTTTGATTTTATTAGCTGTCTTTTTTGAGTTTACTTTTTTGCTGCTAAGTGTCTATTTTATTAAAAAGAAACAGCCGATCAGCTTGCGGCAATTGTTACGGATGACTGTTTTGCAGTTGCGTAAATTACGGCCGATGACCTTTTTATTTTTCCTGTTTTACTTCTTACTGATTTTACCGATCGGTGGGTTGAGTTTTAATTCTGATTTACTCGCAAAAATCAAAATTCCCGCATTTATCATGGATTTCATTTTTGCCAACCGTGTCTTGATCATCGGGGCAGTGCTGTTGGTTTATGTTTTGTTGATTTACTTGGGGATTCGCGTGATCTTTGCCTTGCCAGAAATGATATTACGTGATCTGCCCTTTCGAAAAGCCATCAAAGAAAGCCTCCAAGTAACAAAACGCCGTTTTTTTGCCATCGTTGGACAATTTGTCTTTATCGGCGGTAGCATTTTGTTGATTTCGACACTAGGCTTCACTTTGCTGATTACCATTCAGGCGGTGATTGAAGTTGTTACACCGGACTATGCGTTGTATAGTGCTGTTTTTATTATGACTTTCTTGCAGTTTATCTTGTTACTGAATGTCATTTTATCGACGGTAGCCATTTTTTACATCATCGTTGATTTCATGGATGATGAAGGCTTTTTACCGGAGATTCCTTCATGGTTCCACCAAGAGCCATTGAACCAGCGTCATTTCTTAGGTCTAAAAAGTTCGTTGTTTACCTTGGTAACGGTGCTTTTCGGTGTCGGTGTTAGTCTATATAATATGAACTATCTGACTTCAGCTGCTTCGATCCATCCGGTAACGATCTCCCATCGAGGGGTCAGCGACGGACAAGGGGTCCAAAATTCTCTTGAAGCACTACGCTTTACTAGCGAGAAGTATCAACCGGATTACGTTGAAATGGACGTCCAACAAACAAGCGATGGTCATTTTATTGTTTATCATGATTTTTCTTACCGTCCGTTGACAGGTGGTCAGGGAAAACCAGAGCAATTGCCTTTGAGTTACGCCGAATCACTGACGGTTTCGGAAAACAACCAGACAGCACGTATTCCAACCTTTGATGAATACTTGGCACTTGCCAACCAATTGGACCAAAAACTGCTGGTGGAGATCAAAACGCAGCGAAAAGATACCGCGGAACTTGTAAATGCCTTTTTAGCAAGATATCAAGAGGACCTCCTTGCAAATGGGCATATTATGCAAAGTCTCTCCTATACAGTTGTTGAGGAATTAAAGGCTCAGGCGCCTCAATTGATTTCAGGGTACATCATGCCCTTCAATGTCGTGGGACCACCACTGACCAGTGCTGATTTTCTGACGATGGAATACAGTACGATCAACCGCAACTTCATCGCTTCTGCCCGAACCGATGGCAAGGAAGTGTTCGTTTGGACCCCCAATGATGCGGATACTATCAGCCGGATGCGTTTTTACGGGGTGGACGGGATCATTACTGACCAGATGGAGATCTTAAATGAAGAGTTGAGTGTGACGGAAGAAGATATGACTTATTCAGACAAACTATTGAATTTTGTGATCGGCGTTGGCTGATTTCACACGAAGAAAAATGCTGCTCACGGTGTTCCGTTGAGCAGCATTTTTTGCTAGTTGGTTAGGCAACGTTCGTTTGCGTACAAATTTTATTGAAACTGACGATCATTCGACGATTACAAGCTTCTACTTGTGCTTGATCTTCTTCTTCATAACTTGAAACGACGATCAACGCCGTATTTACGTATAGTTTTTCCACCACACCAATCACAGGCTTGCTCGCCCCGACAGGTTGGCAGACATATTTTTCACCGATCGTAATATTCTCCATATCCTCACCTCAACCGTTTTCTTTCTTAAAGATATAATAACAAAAAAGCATCAAATTGAAAACGTTTTATTTCAATTCATCACGCATTTGTCACCAAGAAATGACAGTTTCGTTCGTTGAAACCCACTGCTTTGTTCGTGCGACTTCTTAAAAAGCATTTTATACTAAAGGAAATCAAAAGGAGATGAGTCAAATGCCAATTATTCAAACCTGTATCTTTGGACTATTGTCTGCTGCGTTGCTTTGGGGATTAAAAGAAGACCGCTGATTTATTGGCCCAACGATCTAGTAACACAACAAATGCGAAAATAAAACAACGCCTTGAGCCAATCAGACTGGCTCAAGGCGTTTCTTTATCGAATTATAGACGTTCGTTCAATTCTTTTGCAAGATCTTCAAAACCTGGTTTGCCAAGTAAGGCGAACATATTTTTTTTGTACGCTTCAACTCCTGGTTGGTCAAATGGGTTCACGCCATTTAAGTAGCCAGAAATACCCACAGCGATCTCAAAGAAGTACATGGTGTAACCTAACGTGTATGCATCCATTGTAGGAATTTTTACTAACAGATTTGGTACATCCCCATCTGTATGTGCAAGTAATGTTCCTTCAAAGGCTTTCGTATTAACAAAATCAACTTCTTTTCCTTCTAAGTAGCCAAGACCATCAAGATCTGCTTCTTGTGTAGGGATCGCAATTGATTTGCGTGGTTTTTCAACTTTAACAACTGTTTCAAAGATATTGCGACGGCCTTCTTGGATGTATTGACCAAGAGAATGCAAGTCTGTCGAGAAGTTTGCACTTGAAGGATAGATCCCTTTTTGGTCTTTTCCTTCAGACTCGCCGAATAATTGTTTCCACCATTCTGAGAAGTATTGCATGCCTGGTTCGTAGTTGATCAGCAATTCGGTTACTTTGCCTTTACGATAAAGGATGTTACGCATTGCTGCATATTGATACGCTTCATTTTTTTCAAGGTTGTCACTTGCGTAAGCATCGCTAGCATCTGCTGCCCCTTGCATCAAGGCATCGATATCCGCTCCGCTGGCAGCGATTGGTAATAAACCAACAGCAGTCAATACAGAGAAACGGCCGCCGACGTCATCTGGAATCACAAAGGTTTCCCAGTTTTCAGCATCTGCTTCAACTTTTACTGCACCTTTCGCTTTATCCGTTGTTGCGTAGATGCGTTTGTTGGCTTCTTCTTTGCCGTATTTTTCAATCAAACGTTCTTTGAAAACACGAAAAGCGATCGCTGGCTCAGTAGTTGTTCCTGATTTTGAGATCACATTCACAGAGAAGTCACGGTCACCGATGATTTCGATCAAATCTGCTAAGTATGTTGAAGAAATCGAATTACCTGCAAAAAAGATTTGTGGTGCTTTGCGTTCTTCATTTGGTAGCAAGTTAAAGAAAGAATGATTTAAGAAATCAATCGCTGCTTTCGCTCCTAAATAAGATCCGCCGATCCCGATCACGACTAATACTTCAGAATCAGATTGAATTTTTTCAGCCGCTTTTTTGATGCGCGCAAATTCATCTTTGTCATAGTTTTTAGGAAGGTCGATCCAACCTAAAAAGTCGCTACCAGCACCTGTTCCTTCGCGTAATTGTTTGTCTGCTGCTGTAACTTGACTTTGCATGTAGCTCAATTCGTATTCGTTCACGAATGGTGCTACTTTCGAATAGTCAAACTTGATGTGTGACATGATTTGTCCTCCTTGAAAAAATAGTTTTTCATACACTACCTACTTTACGTTTTTTTTCAACTTTTTTCAAGTAATTCCTGATAGGTAGCCTGTTGGGTGATTTTAGACAAGTCCTTGAGCAAACATTGCTTTAGCAACTTTTTCAAAGCCTGCGACGTTCGCACCTAACATAAAATTATTTTTTTGTTCGAAGGTTTCAGCAGTATCACGGCATGCTTCATAGATCGACTTCATGATATCGTCCAATTTGGCATCGACTTCAGCTTTTTCCCATTGCAGTCGTTGGGAGTTTTGACTCATTTCTAACGCAGAAACGGCTACGCCGCCAGCATTGGCTGCTTTTCCTGGGCAGTAGAAAATTCCTTCTTCAATAAAATATTCTGCTGCTTCTAATGAGCTAGGCATATTCGCGCCTTCAGAAACGACCCGGACACCATTGGCTTTTGCACGTTTGGCTTGTGAGAGATCAATCTCGTTTTGTGTCGCGCAAGGAAAGGCTAATTCCGCTGGTGTATCAAAATCCCAGACAGATGCCCCTTCATGATATTCGGCTGATGGACGTTCCTTGGCGTAAGCCGTCAACCGTTCACGCTTCACTTCTTTGATCTCTTTTAACAAGGCCAGATCAATGCCGTCTTTATCATAGATAAAACCAGAGGAATCAGAACACGTGACAGGGATCGCACCTAATTCTTGCAATTTCTCAATTGCATAGATCGCAACATTGCCGCTTCCAGAAACGATCGCTTTTTTGCCTGCAAAGGTTTCACCTAGGTCTGTCAATAAATGCTTAACGAAATAAACGGCGCCATAACCCGTTGCTTCTGTGCGGTTTTTACTGCCCCAGAAGTCTAATGGCTTACCAGTTAAAATACCAGCATCGTATTGTTTCAATCGTTTGTAGGCACCAAACAAATAGCCGATTTCTCGGCCTCCGACACCAATGTCGCCAGCAGGAACATCTAAGTCAGGTCCGATATGTTTTGACAGCTCCGTCATAAAGCTTTGGCAAAAACGCATCACTTCGGCATCTGATTTTCCTTTTGGATCAAAATCACTTCCGCCTTTGCCGCCGCCGATCGGCAGACCTGTCAAGCTGTTTTTGAAGATTTGCTCAAACGCCAAAAACTTCAAGATACTCAAGTTTACACTTGGGTGAAAACGCAAGCCGCCTTTGTAAGGCCCCATTGCCGAGTTGAATTGAATCCGATAGCCACGGTTTACTTGCCAGTTGCCTTGATCATCTTGCCACGGGACTCTGAATTGGATAAAACGTTCTGGTTCAGTTAAGAGTGCAAGGATATTTGATTCAATATATTCTGGATGCTCCTCTAAAAAGGGAACGATCGTAGGCAAAAATTCATCAATTGCTTGAAGAAATTCCGGTTGGTGTTGGTCTTTCTCATGAATCTTCGCTTGAATTTCTTTCACGTAAGCTGAAGCTTTGGTCATAGTGCATTACCTCCTTTAAGATATTTTCTATTTTAAAGAAATTTTCTGAAATTGCACGCTTTTTTTTAGAATTGTCAGAATTTTTTATTATTCGAAAAAAATCGACCAATCCTTTCAGCACTCATAGCCGATGTGTTACAATCCCAAAGAGGTGAAAAGAATGGAAAAAACCTATGATGTCATTGTTGTTGGTGCAGGTACGAGCGGCATGATGGCTGCGATCACTGCTGCCAAACAAGGTGCGCGGGTGTTATTAATCGAAAAAAACAAAAAAATCGGCAAGAAATTATTGATGACTGGCGGCGGACGCTGCAATGTAACCAATAATCGGCCGGTAGATGATTTAGTTGCTCATATTCCAGGAAACGGCAAGTTTTTGTATAGCACGTTTTCTCAATTCAATAATTATGATGTAATGGCGTTTTTCGCAGACTTAGGTGTCGTCTTAAAAGAAGAAGATCACGGACGGATGTTCCCTGTGACGAACAAATCAAAAACCATCGTCGAAGCGTTGCTTCAAGCAATCAACGATCATCACGTCACCCTATTGACGAACACGGTCGTCACAAAGCTGATCCATGACGGTATTCAAATTCGCGGCGTGCGAACCGAAACCGATGAGTTCTCTGCCCCTAGTGTGATTTTGACGACAGGTGGCCGCACCTATCCTTCCACGGGCGCAACGGGGGACGGCTATAAGATGGCAAAAAAAGTCGGCCATACCATTACGCCACTTTATCCAACCGAATCGCCGCTTGTTTCAGAAGACTCCTTTATTCAAGAGCGGACGTTGCAAGGCATTTCCTTGCAAGACATCACGTTGAGTGTCTTGGATCAAAAAGGAAAGCCCATCGTCGCCCATACCATGGATCTTTTGTTTACCCACTTTGGGTTATCTGGTCCAGCTGCTTTACGCTGTTCCTCTTTTGTAAATCAAGAATTGAAAAAGCAACAACCCGTGACGGTTGTTCTGGATTGTCTGCCAGCAAAATCCCATGAAGCCTTGACCCAGGAATTGATTCAGTCTGCAGCTTCGAAGAAACAATTGCCGAATGCTTTAGCTGGCTTTTTGCCTGAGCGCTTGATGACCTTCTTTTTGCAGCAGCTAGACCTGCATGAGCTGGTTGCTGAAAAAGCCTCACCAGAACAGTTGGCGGCGCTCGCTTCCTTGATCAAAGGCTTTTCAGTCACTATCGTTCGCACGTTCCCGTTAGAAAAGTCTTTCGTGACTGGTGGCGGGGTCCATCTGAAAGAAATCAATCCAAAAACCATGGAGAGCAAGAAAATCAACGGCTTGTATTTTGCTGGTGAATTATTGGATATCAATGGGTATACAGGTGGTTTCAACATTACAGCAGCGTTTTGTACTGGACATGTTTCAGGGAAAAACGCAGCAGAAACAGCTAGTTATTTCAGTTATTGATCGATGACTCAGGTGTTTGCAGCAATATCCTTGCCGTTGCTACCAACACCTGGGTCTCCTCTCTTTTTGCTTATTAGTTGGGTTTTTCTCAAAGTAGGCGTAGACTAAAGATAGCAAGATCGAGGGAGGGTTTTTAATGAAACGAATTTCAAGAGGTAAATTTGAACGAATGCAAAAACTTTCAAATGAGGATGGTGTGATTGCCGCACTAGCGATCGACCAACGTGGTTCCATGAAAAAAATGATGAAGGCGGCAACTGGACCGGATGACTTTACGATGGAACACATTTATGAATTCAAGCAGTTGGTTTCCCAAGAATTGACCAAATATGTCAGCAGTATTTTGTTAGATGAGGAATATGGCTTCTTAGGGATCGAAGCAAAGAATCCCAATGCTGGCTTGATCCTTTCCTATGAAAAAACAGGGTATGATGTCAATACGCCGGGTCGTTTGCCAGAAATTCTACCCAATGAATCGCTGCAGCGCTTAGTGAAAAAAGGGGCAGATGCTGCAAAAGTCTTGGTTTATTATAATCCAGATGAACCGCAAGAGATTTTAGATACCAAACATGCGTTTTTAGAACGTTTAGGTACGGAGGCACAAGCGGCCGATATTCCGTTATTTGTAGAGCCAATCGTTTACGACGATGAGATCACAGATGACAAATCACCTGCTTTTGCCAAGATCAAACCGAGCAAGGTCATCCGAACCATTCAGGAACTGACGAAAGATCACTACCATATCGATATTTTGAAAGTCGAAGTACCGGTTCAGTTCGACTTAGTTGAAGGTTTCCAAAAAGAAGGCTTAGAGGCCGTCTATACGCAAGAAGAAGCCGCCAATTACTTCAAAGAAGCTAGTGATGCTGCGACGCGACCATTTATCTATTTGAGTGCGGGTGTCCCAGCGAATGTCTTTCGCGATGAATTGACCTTTGCTGGTCAACACGGTGCTAAATTCTCAGGGATCTTAGGTGGACGAGCAACTTGGCGCGATAGTGTGGAAATCTATGGGAAGCAAGGCGCCAAAGCATTACTGGAATGGCTGGACACCCAAGGGAAAGAAAATGTTGAAGAATTAAACGCCATTCTAAAACAATATGCCACTCCGTGGTTTGACTTTTATGGTGGTTTAGAAAATATTGAGGTTTTCGATATTGAAGTAATGGAATAAAATAGTACAAAATAATCCCCGTGAACGGCATTTCAAGATGGTTCACGGGGATTTTTTATTCGTGTTCAGGTGCCAACAAATCGGCAAAGACCGCCCTAGTCAATTGTTGCAACGCTTGTGGGGCAAGCCCCATCTGCAACCCGCGCTTTCCTGCAGAAACCACGATTTCTTCCAGTGTCTGCGCCCCACGATCAATATAAGTAGGAAAGAGCTTTTTCATCCCGATCGGCGAACAGCCGCCGCGAATATAGCCAGTCGTTTCTTCTAAATCTCTCAGATGCAGCATCTCTACTTTTTTGTTTCCACTGACTTTGGCTAACTTTTTCAGATCCACTTCTCTGTTTCCAGGAATCACAGCCACCAGCGGACCTGTTTTGTTGCCCACTGCCACCAGCGTTTTGTAGATGGCTTGCGGGCGTGCTAGTTGCGCAGCGACGGATTGCGCATCGAGATGGTCTTCCGACCACTCATAGGTGTATTCGTTATAAGCGATTTTCTGTTGTTCTACTTGACGGATCGCATTGGTTTTTTGTTTCTTCTTCGCCATTTTATCCCTCTTTTGTTTTGGTTTCTTTTAAGAGAAGGCCTTGGCTGGTCTTACTCATTGAGTGAAAATTCTTGTAAGTAGTTGGTCATTCGTTCGATCGGTATTTGTCCAGGTGCTGAAGCACCTTGCAACGAAGCAAAAGTAAAGACCGAACCAGTCAATGCCCCACTAACCCGGCTGATTTTCCCCAGCTCCCCCATCGACATGATCGCCAACGGCAGTTGGTTGAAGCCACGAGCTTTAGTAATGATCCCCATCAAACGTAAAACATCTTGGACTTGCTTGGGCATCATCGCTAACTTGCCAACATCGGCACCAAATTGATTCATTACGCCGATCTTTAAAATCAACACAGCATCTTCTGGCGTTTTCTCAAAATCATGATTGCTCAATATCAGCTTTACCTGTGCCTTTTTGATTTCTTGAATAAAGGCTCGACCTAAAAATTCAGCTTTCTCTAATTCGACATCGATCCAATCGATCAAGCCTGAATCAGCAGCAGCTAAACACAATTCTTTGTACTGGGTCAATGTGAACGGCCGCTCGCCCCCTTCTTCCAAGGTTCGAAAAGTGAAGAGCAGCTCTTTGTGCTTTAATGTCGTGCGAATATGTGATAACGCATCTAAGACCGCTTGCTGGTCTTCGACATGTTTGTAATGATCAACACGCCATTCGACGATCTGTGCCTCTGATTCCTCAGCAGCAATGGCTTGTTTCAAGATCTCTTCATTGGTTTTCCCAATCAATGGCACACAAATCAACGGTGTTTTCCCGTCTAACGTTACTGGTTTTGATCGGCTCATCTACTTCACTCCTTTTTCATTTGATAAAAGAATACTTTCAGATAGTTCCCTTCGGAAAAATGCTTATCTACCGCAAAATCAGCTGGTAGACGATAACTTTGAATACATTCATAAGCAACGTGTGCTTTCTCTAAGGATGCTTCGATCATTTCTTGAAACTTCCTCGGTGAAAGATTGGCCGCATTCGTTGAGGCGATCAACAAGCCATCCGGCGCTAAAATCGCCAAACTATCAGTGACTAAGTCGCCATAATTTTTCGCAACCGAGAAGACCTTTTTCTTGTTGCGGGCAAAACTCGGCGGATCTAAAACGATCACATCAAAGCGCAAGTCTTTTTTGCTGGCATAATTGAAGTAATTAAAAACATCCATGACATGGATACGCTGGGTATCTGGATCAATGCCGTTGACTGCAAATTGTTCGCGGGTCTTTTCTAGACTGCGTTTTGCCAAATCGACACTCGTTGTTTGAGCAGCGCCACCGACAGCAGCAGCGACAGAAAACGCCCCCGTATAACTGAACATATTTAAAACCGTCTTGCCAGCTGCCAAGCCATCAACAAGTTGCCCACGAACTTCTTTTTGATCCAAAAAGATGCCCGTCATTAGTCCTTCGTTCAAATACGTCGCATACGTGACGCCATTTTCCTTCACCAGTAAGGGTTCAGGTGCCGTTTTTCCATAGACCCATGCTGATTCAGGCAGTTCAGACGTAAAGCGGATTTTTTCATAAGCCCCTTTGATCTCGGGAAATATTTGACGAAAAGCCGCCACGATCGCTTTTTTATGTTGATAAAGGGTGGCATTGTACCAAGAAAAAACGACATACTCGCCATACAAATCTACGGTAAGTCCCCCCAATTGATCCCCCTCGCCATTAAACAGACGAAAGGCATCTGTCAGGTCATCTTGATAGTAAGCACTACGCTTGCCTTTTGCTTTCGCAAAGCGTTGCGCAAAGAATGCTTGGTCGATCACTGTTTCTTCAAAGGATACGACCCATCCGATCCCTTTATTTTGTTCCCCAAGATAGCCGACACCTAAGAAATGGTTGGCCTGATCAATAAAGGTGACCCACTCCTTCGTCTCGATTGCTTGTTGAAGATCTTCTCGTTGGATCAACGGATTCTTTTTGCGAAGCTTCGCTGATCCTTGCTTCGTTAGTTTTATTTTCATGTTCATCTGCTCCATTCATTCTCCTTTTTAGTATAGCAAAAAGCGACTGTATTGTCTGTATCCTTGAAAGTAAAGAAATACTTAATTCCGCGTCATGACAAGGAATTCATTTGACACGTCTTTCACAGCCTAGTAAAATGTACTGTGATGTAAAATCGTAATTTACCGGTTATACTGGAAAAAGAGAGGACGATTCCTTTGAAAAAAAATAAAGTATCCACCTTTGTGAATACAAGAATGGGCTTTTTTTTCCTATTAGCCCTATTATTTTGGCTAAAAAATATCTTTGCCTATATGGTGGACTTCCACCTAGGTATTGAAAGCAGCATTCAATACTTCATCTTATTCATCAATCCGATCGCAACGACTTTGTTGTTGCTGTCGATCGCATTGTACGTAAGAAGAACCAAAGCAGCTTATATCACGATGCTTGTGATCTATTTCTTGATGACTCTGCTGTTGTTCTCTAATGTTTCGTACTATCGAGAATTCACTGACTTTATCACCATCAACACGATGCTCGGTGTAGGAAAAGTAGCAAGTGGTTTAGGAGAAAGCGCAATTCGCTTGTTCCGTCCCTACGATGTGTTGTACTTCATTGACTTTATCGTGCTGATTGCAGCCTTTTCAATGAAAAAAATCAAAATGGACACTCGTCCTGTGCGGGCACGGATGGCTTTTGCGATCTCAACCTTAGCTGTCATGGTCTTTTCTGCCAATCTTTTCTTAGCAGAAGCGGATCGTCCTGAACTGCTTACTCGAACGTTTTCTCGTGACTATTTAGTGAAATACCTTGGGATCAACGCCTTTACGGTTTATGATGGGGTACAAACTTATCAAGCTTCGCAAGTACGTGCCGAAGCGAGTCCCAACGACATGAACGAAGTAGAGAGCTATGTTAAAGAACATTACGCAGAACCAAATGATGATCTGTTCGGTATCGCAAAAGGCAAGAATGTCATTTATATTCACTTAGAAAGTGTTCAGCAATTCTTGATCGATTATAAATTGAAAGATGAAGATGGCGTGGAACATGAAGTCATGCCGTTTATCAATAGTTTATACCATAGCGATAGTACCTTTAGTTTTGATAATTTCTTCCACCAAGTAAAAGCTGGGAAGACCAGTGATGCCGAAACATTATTCGAAAATTCCCTGTTTGGATTGAATCAAGGAGCGTTATTCACTCAACTGGGTGGGAAAAATACCTTTGAGGCAGCTCCAGATATTTTAGGTCAAACGCAAGGCTATACCAGTGCGGTTTTCCACGGAAATACCGGTACCTTCTGGAACCGAAATGAAACCTACAAACGGTTTGGCTATGATTATTTCTTCGACGCATCTTATTATGATGTCAATGATGAAAATTCATTCCAATACGGCCTACATGACAAACCATTCTTTGAACAATCCGTACAATACTTAGAACGTCTGCAACAACCGTTCTATTCAAAATTCATTGCGGTTTCTAACCACTACCCATATTCTGAATTTACCAATGAAGAAGGCGGCTTCCCGCTAGCGAACACTTCTGATCAAACGATCAATGGCTATTTCGCAACCGCGAATTATTTGGATAAAGCCGTGGAAGAGTTCTTCAATTACTTGAAAGAAAGTGGCTTATACGAAAATTCAGTCATCGTTTTATATGGTGACCATTACGGAATTTCCAATTCTCGTAACCGTAACTTAGCAGAATTGCTTGGAAAAACAAGTTCTACATGGACAAACTTTGACAATGCCTCGTTACAACGTGTGCCTTATATGATTCATATTCCAGGACAATCAAACGGCGGCATCAATCATACGTATGGTGGCCAAGTCGATGCCTTGCCAACCCTATTGCACTTACTGGGTGTGGATACATCAAACTATATCCAATTAGGACAAGATTTATTCTCTGATCAAAACGAACAACTGGTTGCTTTCCGCGATGGCGACTTTGTGACACCAGACTACACCTACTACAGCAGTACATTGTATGACAATCGTACCGGCATGCCGATCAACGATCCATCCGATGAATTGCAAGCCAAAGTCGATGAATGGAAAGCCAAAGTCGACAAGCAGCTTTCGGTTTCTGATCAGATCAATAATGGTGACCTTTTACGATTCTACGCGAAAAGCGGTCTAGAAGAAGTTGATCCTTCGACCTATAACTACAAAGACGCCCTTCAGCAAATGATGGACATTGAAAAGAATCTAGGCAGTGATTCAACTAGTGCCTTTTCTCAAAATGGCAATCAATCGACCGTCGATCTGTATCAAACAAAAACCTTCCAAGAATACCAGCAGATGACGGAACAAGATAGCGGAGAATAACCTATAAGTACTACAAGATCGATCCAGCAAGGCGGATGCTTTGCTGGATTTTTTTCGGCTGTTTTGTTCGTAAAAACCCGATTTTTTCTATTGCTTTTTTAGCTTCGATATTTTACTACAAGAACTTCATACTTTATTCAAACTCCCCTTTTATACTATGAAATAGGATGAGGTGAACTAGATGAAAACTATACATTTTGCGATTGCCAGCATATTTTATCATAAAAAAGCCATGGTCCTTTATACGCTTGTATCCTTCTTTGCCGTGATTGGCTTGATCGTGACCTTCGCTTTGATCTACTCAATGGATCAAGTAATCGCTCAAACCAGAGATCTCTTAACAACAGAAGATTTGCAAACGAAAGTAGCGGAAGAGATCCAACCAGTCACGACGATCTATCATCAACTGTTCTATTTGATTTTTAGTGCCTTTACACTGGTCTTTATCGGCTTTCAAGTTTATTACCAATTATCGAAACGCTCAGAATACACTGCCTGGTTAGCAAGCGGTGCCACCACCAGACAATGGGTGGCGATGCAGTTGCTTGAAATGCTCTTGCCGCTTTTAGCAGCTGCCGTGATCGCCTTTGTGTTATTGCTGCTCTTCCAGCCTTATTTCCAGCGAGAATTGCTTAGCGGGCATATCATCGCTCTTGATCGTGAGCGTGCTTCGGATCACTTTTGGGAGGCTGTTCAAAGTCTTCCCGGTCAAGAATTCGCCATTACGATCCCGCAAAACAGTCAAATTATGGTCCAAAATGTTGACTTGAACAGCACCACTTGGCTGGCTATTTTATTTGAAAGTACGCGCCACACACTTATCGTATTGCTTGCCGCGGTTACCAGCTTTACTGGTCTGATTGCTAGCGGACATAGTCTGTATTGGAGGAAAAAACAATGGAAAAACCAACTCAGCTAACGAAATCAATTGGTTTCTTTTATGTTGCGAAAGACAATGAAACAAAAACATCTGAATTAAGTTTGCTGCTTTCACAAAAAAAAGCAATCTTGATTCGCGCACAGTGGCCCTCCGTCCCCTTTTTATCGGTCATGGACAATGTATCTCTTGCAAATAAAAAGGGGGGCGATTTAGAGGATGTGCTGCCTTATGTACAGCTTCCCTTATCGGCTTTGAAAAAAGATCGAACAGAGTTAACACCCTTTGAGGAGCTCAAAATTCAACTGCTCTTAGCTTTGCTTTCAGAAAGACAAACCCTTTTAATCGAAAATGTCTTGAGCACATTAACAACGAAAGAGGTTCAAACCCTGTTGCCCTTGTGTCAAGAAATCGCCGAACAATTTGCTGTTGCCATCTATTTGATTCATGAAGACGAATGCTTTGCCCATACCCCTTATACTACTTATCTATAGTTTACATAGCCCCCAAACAAGAAGGCTTGCTTGCAAAAGCAGGTCTTTTTGTTTGGGCTGCTGCCACTGAACCGCAAAAAAAATCGACCGGCTAAGCGAATTGCTGCCGGTCGATTGCTATTCTTCATTTAAGTCGATATCAGGAAAAGAGATTTTAAACGTCGTGCCCTTGCCAAGTTCACTTTCTACACTGATCTTTCCTTTGTGCAGGCGTACGAGCTGTTCAACAATCGATAGGCCCAAACCTGATTCACCAAATTGACGGTTTTTACGGGAAGGATCGACTTTGTAGTAACGATCCCAAATATTCTTGACTTGTTCTTCAGACATGCCGATTCCCGTATCACTGATCTCAATGATCGTTTCCAAGTAGCCTTTTTCGATTCGAACCCGAATTTCTCCATCTTCCGTAAACTGGATCGCATTTTGTAAAATATTGACCATGATTTGGACGAAACGATCGTAGTCGGCATAGACGTCAATTGGCTCTGTTGTTTCTAAAATCAACACATCTTTGGCGATTTCTGCCTTGCTCTCAAGTTGCGTCAGCAGATTTTTGATGGTTTGCGTTGCATCGAATTTTTTGATGACCATCGAGATTTGATTGGTTCGGATTTTCTCGTAGTCAAGGTTTTCGTTGACTAACCGAATCAAGCGATTGGTTTCATTTTTCATCAAGCGGATCGCATTGTCCTTTTGATTTTCAGGAATCGCGTTGTACTCTAACCCTTCCAATAAGCCATTGATGGTCGTCAAAGGCGTGCGCATCTCATGAGAAGCGTCTGCCATAAATTGCCGACGACGTTCTTCTTGTCGTTCAATTTCCTCTTGCGACTCTTTTAAGGATTTCGTCATTAAATTAAAATCTTCGGCTAACTCATCAAATTCATCCCGATTATGCACTGGCAAGAAGATATCAAAATTGCCATTGGTGATCTCCTTGGTTGCTCGTTTCATGCGATTGATCCGCCTTACTTGGAACGTAGCAAATAGGTAACTGATCAATAAGGAAACGACGATCGAGATCAAACATACTTTAAACAAGTTTTGGTTAAAAGCACTGACAAGATTCAAGATGCTGCTTGCCGATTGTGAAACCACCATCACCCCGTAAAAATCCGTTCGATTGACAGAAAAAGGAATCAAAACATAGGAAGTCAGTTCTTTTTCCCCATATAGATTCGTGGGTGATGTCAATTGCAGACGCGCCCCGTTTTCTAAGGATTGCCAGTCTTTTTCAGAAATTGGAAAATCCACCGCACGAGTCGTATCTAATGGATAAATAATGTCATCGGGGCTTTTAAAGAAAGCAAAAGAAATGTCTTGGTTGCTCAAAATATTTTCAGCCAAATGCAGAGAATATTGCAGATAGCCATCTCGCGTCATATTTTGCTGCAAATATTCTGAATCGCTGATTTGCGAAATCGTCGCGACCGACGAAGCATACCCCATTAACTGCTCATAATTTCGTTCTTGTAATGTTTGGCGCGTCATTTGTGTAAACGCAATACCAATCGTCATCAAAATCACGAAGATCACAACAAAAAACGCAATCAGCTGTTGATACAAGTAGCGCATTAAGCAGCACCTGCATCGTCAAATTTATACCCCACACCCCAGACGGTTTGAATGATCTGAGGTCCCACTTTTTCTATTTTTTGTCTTAGTTTTTTGATATGCGCATCAACCGTCCGTTCGTCACCAAAATATTGGTAATCCCAAACTAGTTCTAACAATTGCTCTCGTGAAAAGACTTGCCGCGGTTTTTTCGCTAACGTATAAAGCAAATCAAATTCCTTCGGCGTCAACCCATCGATGGGTTTGCCATTTAAATAGGCTTCCCGTGTTTTTGTGTTCATTTTGAAATGATCGGTCACAACATCAAAAGTTGCATCGGAAGCTTCAGGCGTTGTTTTTTCAACCAACTCACTGCGGCGGTGTAAGGCTTTGATCCGCGCGATCAAGGTCAGTGGACTAAAAGGTTTCGTCACATAGTCATCTGCCCCCATCTCCAACCCGATGACTTGATCGCTTTCTGAATCACGGGCCGTCAACATAATAATAGGTACTGTACTGGAGATTTTGCGAATTTCGCGCGCCACCATCATGCCATCCATGGAAGGAAGGTTCAAGTCAAGGGTGATCATGTCCCATTTGTCTGGTTCAGCAGCAAAGGCTTCCAGTCCTTCTTTGCCGTCGTACTTAAAAGCCGCTTCCCATCCTTCATTCAAGAAAAACATTTGCATCATTTCAGAAACAGATTCGTTGTCTTCAATCATTAATATATTCATTTTCTTCACCTCTATGTTCTTTATCAAATCGTTGCAGATTCTCTTCGATCAGGCCAAAGATCGGCACGATGAACCAAGGGATCGCGATCATTTCAACTAGGAAAAAATTGGTCCATTCTTGCCATTTCAAGACAAACCCAATGACCGCCATGATTCCGCCAAAAAGCAGAAAATAACGGGCGCATAGTTTCTGAGCATGCCGCCAGTTGCGTTCATTTTGTTTTGCTAAATAGGAACGGTAGCCATAAATAAGGTTCATTTTTTTTGATGGAAAAAGAAAAAAAGTGAGACCAATCAAGAAAAAAATGATGCCAATTACTAAAAAAATCATCGTTTCACTCCATTCTTCCTATAGTATACTCGAATTTCTTTCTTCTACCAACAACTTCACCGATTATTCATAAAGGTTTGCCTTTTTTTCAATCTTTGATAAGATTGTGAGTGGACTATGACTATAAACCTTAGGAGTAAGATACATGACCTATAAAGCATTAACTTTTTTTGATCTTGACGGTACGCTTTTAGATGAACACTCGCAAATCACATCCGAAATCGCTGAAGCGATGGCGATGTTGCGAAAAAACCAAGTACTGCCGATCATTGCAACAGGAAGAACCGAACCTGAAGTTACCGCCATTCGTGAAGCAGCTGGGATCACCTCGAACATCGTCATGAACGGCGCCTTTATCCGTATTGACGGCAAAGAAGTTTTTTCCGATACCCTTGAACCTGAACTTTGCGCACGGATGTTCCAAGCAGTCAAAGACAATGGTGATGAACTGTGCTATTACAATGAGAAAGGCTATTGGGCGACTGGACATACCGAGGAAATGATTGGTGCGTACAACTATGTCCGCAGCCCTTTACCAGAAATCGATCCTCTGCATTATGAAACAGATCGGACCAATATGTTGTTGGTTTTAGGTGTCGGCAACGATGCTTATTATCATGAGCGTTTTCCAGAATTAACTTTTTATCGTAATACCCCCTTTTCCATCGATGTCGTAAAATCTGGCACCTCTAAAGGGACGGGCGTAAAAACCTTGGTAGAATTGTTGGGTCTAGAAGATGTACCTACCTTCGGCTTTGGTGACGGCAGCAACGACTTCGCTCTTTTAGAAGCCTGCGACCACAAAATTGCAATGGGAAATGGAATTCAAGAGTTGAAAGAGTTGGCAGACTTCGTGACCCTGAAAAATACCGAAGGCGGGATCGTGCACGCCCTGAAACACTTTGACTTAATCTGATTCTTTGCATACAGGCAAAACTATGGTATACTAATGAATGGTAGCGATACCCCTTTTATCAAGGGGATGTTACGGATTCGACAGGCATAGTTGAGCCTGAATTGCGCTTCGTAGGTTACGTCTACGTTAAAACGTTACAGTTAAATATAACTGCTAAAAACGAAAACTCTTACGCTTTAGCTGCCTAAAAACAGTTAGCGTAGATCCTCTCGGCATCGCCCATGTGCTCGAGTAAGGGTCCTATTCTAAGTGGGATACGTTTTATCTTTCCGTCTGTAAGATAAAAAAGAGAGCATCAGACTAGCGATACAGACTGCCTGTCACTCGGCAAGCTGTAAAGCGAACCTTCAAATGAGTTGACTATGAGCGTAGATTTTTAGGTAGCAATATGTTTGGACGCGGGTTCGACTCCCGCCATCTCCATAAAGAAAAATCGATTAGATTTTCGTAGTTTTTCCTAAGTGTTCAAAGCCTTGATTTAAAGAGGTTTTGAACACTTTTTTGTATTTTCAGTTCCACAATGTTTTTCGTAGTTTTCTTGTTTGGTAGTCAAATGGTGGTTAATTATCAGCTTTAAACCGATGTGCTATTCCTCGCTTTTCTTAGATTGTATTTCTTATCCTACATTAATTGTTCAAGTGAAGTCAGATGCTTTTTTTAAGCAATCAATGCTCTTCAATGGCGTACCTTTTCACCAAATTGTATACGAATCTCTTTTTTGCGAGTTTTTCTTGGGCTGATTTTTTTACTCTATGTTTGATTTAAGGCTTTTTACTCCTTAGTATCTTTAGATACACTTTTTTTCACTCCTGTTTTGCGTCCGCAACGGCTTTCTTTGCTTCTACAATAGTTATTTTCCCTGCCTCATCGCATGAAATTTTTTGAAGATGTTTCTTATCATCAAAGCTTGATGTAAGTTTCATAATCTGCTTGATCATCAACAATCTATGATAGTTCGTTGCTGGCTTGATCTGACTCTGCCTCAGCAAAAAAAGTGCTAATTAAAGTGTTTTCGATTTCTCTACAATTTCCTTTACTCGTTCACAAAAACTATCTGGATTCATTCCAGGTTCCATTTTCTCAGCCTCATCAGGAAGTAAATCATTCAGGTACAATGTAGCTTCTTTGTTTTCGGTATACATTTCCTCGTAGTGATCGACTAAATAATGTTCCAAATCTATGGAAAACATAAAAAAATTAATTTCTTCGGAAAGTCCTTTTTCAATAAAGTTGAAAAATTTATCCATTTATCACACCTCCTTGACTAAAGTTTATCAAAATATTACAGAGCGTTCTTTACCTTCTCCTTGAATCTTGTAAGGTCTTCGTAAAATTTAGCATGTTCCTTCTTCTCTTTATGATCCTCAGTATCAATTTTTCTTCCAATCAAACAATTAGTGATTTATATTCCATTCCTCTGTCCACCATAATTTTATGTACAATAATAGTACTCAACCATTGATTTATGATTGAGTGCTATTTATCTTCTATTAACTCGATTGATTTCAAATCTGATTCAGCATAGATTGCGGATCCAATTGATATTTCTTCTTCTCCAGAAACAGAGGTATACCCATCAGTTTTAACCGCTTATTTTCTTCTGTATAGAATCTACCCTTCTGTTACGTCTCGCAGAAACGACACAATGCTTAGAATCATACGTGATCAAATGATAATCGCCTTCCCTTCTTTCTTTTCTTATCCTTTGATATGATGATTGCATCAAACGAAGGACGTGATTAGATGAAACTAACCTTATTGGCACCCTCTTTTTCTGTCATCCAAGTAGAGCGTATTGATCCTTCGATACTGAAGATCGTTCCTCTATTTTTTGCCCATACGTCAGAAGAACTTTCTTTGGTGTTACCAACGGCAAACGTTCCAGCTGAAACACTAAACAGAGAAGATGGATGGAAAGCGATGAAAATAATTGGTGTGCTGGATTTTAGCTTAATTGGCATTATTGCAAAAATCTCTTCCCTTCTAGCCGAGGAGTCAATCAGTATTTTTGCTGTTTCTACCTTCAATACTGATTATATTTTAATCAAGGAGCATCAGGTAAAACAAGCTCGTACTGTTTTAACCGCCAATGATTATTCCTTTGTCAATTGAGAAAAAACTTTTTCTTCCTTACGACAAGTTACTCTCGCTCGCTTTTTGAAATACAAAAGAACGACTGAACCAAAGAAGTTCAGTCGTTCTTTTGTATTTCACTTGTCGTTTAACAAAGATAAGAGTACTAGGTATCCCAAATAAAAGACTTCCCCAAGCTTTCATTTGCCCCAGTACTCTTCATTGCTCGTTGTTAAGATAATCATAATACAAAACTGATTTTTATTCAATAACTATGCTTTAAAAATAAACAAAATGCTATTTTGTGACAATTTATAGGGGTTTCACTTCATTTCTAGCTAATATTCCCTATATCTGTTTATATTCTAAATGGTTCCGTGAAGCATCAGTTGAAGAGATGCGATCCCTTCGTTAGTGATCCTCCTTCTTTTAAAGTTTTGAATTTGAGGAAATTCAGCCTTGTCAATCTCGCCTTCCCATGCTACCATGGTTATGCAAACGTTAACATTAAAATGCACACGTGAACATTAATTTGAGGAGGATTTTTAATGGCAAAAATTACAGATGTACAAACAGCGTATTATCGGATACCTCTTCCAGAAATCATGGAAGATGCGAAGCATGGCTTACACACCCACTTTGAAGTGCCTATCGTCAAGATCGTTACTGATGATGGACGTGAAGGGGTCGGCTATACGTATACTGGTGGCTTCGGTGGCGAATCGATCGCCAAACTGATCGATAAAGAACTAAAAGCGATCCTTTTAGCGAAAGATCCAGCATGTGTGGAAGCCTTGTGGGATCAGATGAACTGGGGAATCCACTATGTTGCCAGAGGCGGTTTAGCAAGTTTTGCCATTGCGGCTTGTGATATCGCCTTGTGGGACTTACGTGCGAAAAAAGCACAAGAACCCCTCTACAAACTTTTAGGCGGCGCAAGCAACAAAGTAAAATGCTATGGTGGTGCGATTGATCTAAACTTTCCTCTTGAAAAACTCTTAGCCAATAATCAAAAATATTTAGACATGGGATTAAAAGCGGTCAAAATCAAATTGGGACAAAAAACACTTGCCGAAGATATTGCTCGAATAAAAGCGGTCAGAGAATTGATTGGTCCCGATGTTGTCTTTATGGTGGATGCCAACATGAGCTGGTCTGTTGAAAAAGCGATCAAAGCCGCCAAACTGATGGCGCCTTATGACATTTTGTTCCTTGAAGAACCAACGATCCCCGAAGATTACGAAGGCTACGCTCGTATCGCTAAAGAAGGGCAAATTGCGGTGGCAGGCGGAGAAAACTTGCGCACCCCTATCGAATTTGCTCATATGATCAAATATGGCAATGTCGATTTTCCGCAACCCGACGCTTCCAATTGCGGTGGGATTACCGGCTGGTTGAAAATTGCTGCCTTAACACAAACAAGTAACTTATCTGTTTCTACACATGGCATGCAAGAATTGCACGTTAGTCTACTAGCAGCGATGCCTAATGCTGGGTATCTCGAAATGCACAGTTTCCCAATCGATCAATACACCACGAGACCGTTAGTGATCGATCCATCCGATGGCTGTGCGATTGCCCCAGAAGAATCAGGGATTGGCGTCACCTTTGACTGGGAGAAACTTGCTCCTCATAAACAACCCTTTTAACTGAAAACCCACGCTGATTTCCTTTAGGATGAGGAAATCATCGTGGGTTTTTATTACAGAATCAATGGTTTTTCTTCAAATGGAAGCCACCGTTCATCAATCAGGGAACGATACCAAGCGGCTGATTTTTTTAATGACCGAGTCCGTTCTTCATTTAGCTCGATTCGTACGAGACCATAGCGATTTTTGAACGCATTCATAGGTGAAACACAATCGGTAAATGCCCAAAGCATATAGCCTTCGCAGTTGGCGCCTTCCTCGACGGCTTTTAGCAGCCAGTAAAGATGTTCGGTAATAAACTGAATCCGATAATCATCTTGGACTTGACCTGTGGCATCCATATACTGTTCTTCATTTTCCCGCCCCATACCATTTTCAGTGATCAGCCATGGAATATTGCCATAATTTTCTTTAAGATAATTAGCCATATCGTACATGACCTTCGGATAGATTTCCCAGCCACGGGAGTTATTCATTTGTTTTCCTGGCAAATCAAAGGTCTCATAAAACATTTCTGGATGAAATGGTGTATCCGAATGCCATTGATATCGTGGTGCCCGCACGCGTTTCGGGTAGTACTGATTGACACCTAAGAAATCCACCGTATGGGTGCGGATCGTTTCCAAATCTTCTTCTGTCGGATCAAAGTAGATGTCATAGGTTTGGCAAAGCGTGATAAGTTCATCTGGATAATGCCCCTTAACCATTGGATCAAAAAAGATTCGGTTGAAAAAAAGATCGTACATTTTTTGCGCGTTTTGATCCTCTGGTGAGGAAGAGCGTGCGTAAACCATTTCTGGATTTAGCACACAACCGATGCGCCCCTCGTAGCCCTTTTCATGATAGACAGCCACCGCTTGGGCGGACGCCAATACTTTGTGATAGTTCCAAAGCATCCATTTTTTTGTGTTTTGCTCATGGGGCCAGCGGATCGCATCGAGATAGCAACGAGTCTGAATAACGATCGGCTCATTGAAGGTAAACCACTGTTTGACTCGATCACCGTAACGCTCGAAGGCGATTTCGGCATAACGGGTATATAGATCGACCACTTTCCGCGAGCTCCAGCCATCATAGGCATCCATCAAACTAGCTGGCAGTTCATAATGTTCCAAACAAAGCATCGGTTCGACCCCAGCAGCAAGCAATTGGTCGATAAGCTGATCGATATGAGCAGCATAATCTTCATCAACGATCAGCTGTTCATGGTCGGTAAAGAAGCGCGCCCAGTTGATCGATGTTCGGTAATGGGTCAAATGAACCTCCTGCATCAGTTGAACATCCTCTGAAAACTTTTCCATAAAATTCGTCGCAACAGACGGCCCGTAGCCATTATGCCAGACAAAGCGTTCTTCTTTGTACCAGCGGTCGAGATACGAATCTTGCCCTTCTTTCTTTCCTTGCCAGCCTTCTGTCTGCCAAGCAGACGAAGCAGCCCCTAAAATAAATGTTTCAGGTATTTTTACCATTTTTTTAAAACTCCTTTATGCAACTTCATTGGTCGTACGATTCATTACCAAAACAAAAGGTAGATAGATCAAAATTGCCACGACAATACAGATAACTTGCGTGATCACAGCCCCGATATCCCCAGCAGTAGCTAGATAAGCATTGACGATCGGTGGCATCGGCCATGGGACCATTACCACGGCTTTAGCGGCAAAGCCTAGACTTGTCGCCACGTACCCAATCGTTCCTGTTACTAACGGTGTCAGGATAAAGGGAATCGCCAAAATGGGATTCAGCATAATTGGCATTCCGAAGATCACTGGCTCATTGATATTGAAAATCCCAGGTGCTAATGACAATTTAGTGATTTGGCGCATGTCCTCCCGCTTGCCGACGATCAAAATCGCAATCAGCAACCCAATCGTAACCCCAGAGCCGCCCATACTCATATACATATCCCAAAACGGCATCGTAATAATATTGGGTACTTCTTTTCCAGCTTCAAAAGCTTCCGTATTGACAGCGATCGCTGCCAGCAACAATGGTTCGCGAATGGGTTTGACCATCTGGTTCCCATGAATCCCGATGACCCAAAAAACTTGTGCGATAAACATCAACAACAAGATACCTGGCAATCCTTGGACGATCCCTTCCAGTGGTCGTTGGACGACATTGTAGATGATATCGTAAGCATACATCCCTGTGAGTGCTTTGATAGCAAAACCAGCGGTGGCGATGATGGTCACGGTGAAAATCGTTGGAAACAATGCCGAAAAACTTGCCGAAACATTCCCAGGAACACTATCAGGCATCGTGATCTGCAGCCGTTTTTGTCTTCCTAACCACGCATAAAGCTCGATGGAAACGATCGCAACGAACATGCCTAAAAATAGGCCTTTCGTGTCAGTATATTGCTTAGCCAGCACGTTTTCGGCAACCACCGTCGCATCTTCGTGCAAAAATTCAAAGATCATTGGATTAACAGAAAGATAAGACATTACTGCGATGATTCCTGGAAAGACCCCAGAAATCTTATTTAATTTTGCTAGCTCAATCCCAATCAGAAACACTGCATAGATCGTTAAGAAACTCAACGTCACATAACTGACCGCAGATGAGATCGGTTTTAAACTTTCTAAAAAGCGCAGTGCCTCGATTTGTGCCAATCCATTTTCAGCATCAAAAACCATTGCTGAAAACAATGTACCAAACGCCCCTGTAATGATTACTGGAATCAAAGCAGCAAAGGCATTTTTAATGACCATGATGTAGCGTAAATTATTGATCCTATTGGCAAACTTTCCTAAAACGTCAGCGAGTCGATCCATAAATCCTTGCATAAAACTCCCTCCTATACCCCTATTCTTCAATTGTTAGAAAACGATTACATTACAAATGTAATTCATTTCCTGAAGAATGTAAACGCAGGAAAATCCTTCAAAACAGGGTATGTAAAGCTCCAAGTTTACATACTTCGTTTTATCACTTATTATTATTTTGAGGTGAAGCAAATGGCGAACTACCATGACATCGCTGCCGATTTACGGAGCAAAATCAATCACGGGTTTTACGAAGAAGAGAAAAAATTGCCGAAGCAATCCGAACTGGCTGCGGATTATCAAACGAGCCGCGTGACGATTCAAAAAGCATTGAATATTTTACAAATGGAAGGCATTATTTACGGTAAAAAAGGCACGGGTACGTTTATCAGTGATTCCTATTCAACCTTCGATTACAACGCCAAGATCAATCGCGGGCTGACGAAGCGCCTTGGAGAGACAGGAAAAATCACCAGCAAGATCATTTCTTTTGCCATTCTTTTTCCCGATGAGAAAGAACAAGAAAAACTAAAAATTCGCAGTGACCAGCAAATTTATGATATCGTTCGTCTGCGTCTATTTGACGATGTACCCGTTGTTTTAGAGTATACCATCATGCCGCTTCATGTCATTCCTGGCATTACCGAAGAAGTCTTATCCTCTTCCGTCTATAGCTACATCACGAACCAACTCCACTCTTCGATTGGAACATCTGTCCGTCGTATCAAAGCGGATCGTGCAGACACCTATGACCAGCAATACTTAGCTTGTGCCGCCACCGATCCCATTTTAGAAGTTGAGCAAACGGTTTACCTCGGCGATGGGACGCCTTTTGAATTTTCCCAATCAAGGCACCGCTATGATATGGGGGATTTTATTGTTGTAAATAATTAATACGCTGCGGATCAAGTGCCTCTAAGTGAGGAGCGATACGCAGCGCATTTTACTTAAAAATATTGCTGATAGACTGTTTGACCAATTTCTCTTAGCCAACTGATCCCTTGACCACTACCGGTTTTATCATAGGAAAATGCCGCAATGATGATCGTCGTTTCATTGGCTTGTAAATACGCTACATCGTGTTCGATGCGGTCAAGACGGCCTGTCTTATTAAAAATGCGGCAAGCGGGCTGCGCAGTTTCCGCAAAATTTCCCGCTAATCCTTCTTGAAATTGCTGCTGATTTAAGGGTGAAAACCCTAGTGCAGCTTCTTCTCGTTTAACACACCTTAGTAGTAGTTTAGCAGCCGCCGAGGGGGTCAAGCGGTTCTCTTTGTCTTTGATCGGTCGCATCATATACCGTTCAAATTGAATCTCTGGCTCCTGAATCCAGGCCTGAAGCGTGGGCAACCCTACTAAGTCCAATAGTACATTGGTCGCAGTATTATCAGATACGGCGATCATCGCCGTGAGAAGTTCACTGATGGTCCAACCTTTCTTCTGAGGAAAAAGACGGATCACCCCAGCACCCCCTGTCAGATCAACGGCGTTCACACCGATCAGCTGTTGCGGATCGATTTTTTCTTCGATAATCTGTTCAAGATAATAGGCATACAAAACAAGCTTACTGATACTCGCTGCCGAAAACGACTTTTGACTCTGATAGTCAATGAGACATTCCGTTGGCGTACCGATCCATAAACCCATTTCCAAGGTTGTCTGATAGTTTTCTAGAATAGGCTTAATTGCTACACGCAAGTCATCTTTTCCCATCAAATGCCCCTTTCCTTACGATCATGAAAAGAATGTTCATGAGCATTCCTGTGATGCATTCGGCTGGTTTTGCCAATAACGCGCCACAACTGCGAGTTCTGGTTCATAATTAGAGCCAGTGATTTTGGTTTTCATGACCCGTGACCCAGGTGTTCTTGAATGAATCATTTCGTCATCCCCCAAATATAGACCGACATGATGGACTTCGCCTTTTCCTTCTTCATAAGCAAACAACAGCAGATCCCCTGGTTGTGCCTGACTGTAAGGTACGATGTTTGCTTGTTGTGCTTGCTCGATCGTATCTCGGGGGATTAAAATACCATGAAGTCGATGCAGCGAATACATGAATCCAGAACAATCAAAGCCACTGCCGCTAATGCCTGCCCAGACATAGGGCTGGTTTATAAATTGTTCTGCCAATGCTATTATTTTTTCTGGGAGCTTTGCCCATGTGTCCGATAGGACGTGAGCAAAAGCTTTAGCGATCGTTGCTGATCCATTAGGCGTAGCCACTTGATAGGAATCTGCGGTTTCCCCAACAAGTGGTAAAACTGTTCCAAAAGAAACAAGTCGTGTGGTCGAGTCAAAAACAAGCACGGCTTCTTTTGCAATCACCCCAATCCTTCTTTTAGCTGGTGCATAATCTGGTGGCAATGGCTTCAATACCTCGTTCGGCAGATAACCGGGATACCCGAGTGGGTGTTTATTGCTTTTTTGATCCAAGACGATCACATGGGACCAACCATCCGTTTGGGTGATGACTTCTACTATCGTCCCATATAATACTTCGGAGTCCACTAAGCTTTCCTGATAAAGCCGCATCGTATCTTCATCAGTCAAAAAAGTGTGCAGCGCTTCTAAAGGAAATGCTTTGATTTTTGCTAGTACTTTGTTTTCTTTGGGTTCCTTCCATAAGAAGGAAGAGCCAGCCTGAACAATTTGTTTCATCTTTGCTCCTCTCATAACTATTTATTCGTTGATTCCTAGACCGATGCGTTCGGTGACCCTCAAGCTTCCTGGACGCTGAAGAATCCCTTGCATTTCAGGGGAAGTCGTTTGGGTCTCCCACATAAAAGGAACGTCCAGATCATAAAATTGGACGTCGGCCATCCCCAAGGCAAAATGGGCGGCTGCCGCCATTCCCCCATACCCTTCAATCATCGAACCGACCATCACTGGCATTTGATGCTCTTTTGCCAAGTGATAAATTTTTTGTCCCTCTTTGATCCCGCCGCTTTTCATCAATTTAATGTTCAAATAATTGCAGCAGTTTTCAGCAATCAAACGTTTGGCATCCTCATAGGAAAAAAGACTTTCATCAGCCATGATTGGAATCGTCGTACGAGCAGTCACATAGCTGAGTCCAGCAAAATCATGGGCTTTTACTGGCTGTTCAACAAACTCGATCGGAATGTCTTGCCATTGGTCTAAAATCTGCACCGCTTCTTCTTTGGTCCAGCCTTGATTCGCATCAATTCGAAAGGGAATCTTTCCTGCCAAGCGTTCATTGATGCGGCGAATTTTCGCAACTTCCTCTTCGATCGTTCCTGCCCCTAGTTTGATTTTCAAGGAGCGAAATCCCGCCTGGACTTTCGCTTGGGCATCATGCAGCATCTGCTCCTGTGAGCCAACACTGATCGTATAGTCGGTTGTCAGTGTATTGGCAGAACCACCTAAATAGCGGTAAAGAGGCAAGTTGGCCGCTTTTGCCAGTGCATCATGCAACGCGATATCAATCGCCGCTTTAGGGCTCGTATGATGCTGGATCAACGCATGAAGCTCATCCATTACTAGCAATTGGGCATCTACCTTTCTGCCTAACAGGAACGGGGCAAAGACCGTTTCGATATCTTTTAAAATACTTTCTTTTGTATCACCGGTGATCACTTCGGTAGGTGCTGCTTCTCCGATGCCAACGATCCCATTATCAAAAAAAAGCAGCACTCGAATCACTTCGACGGCGTGCACTTCTCTGAGCGCCGTTTTAAAGGGTGCATTCAGCTGGATCGGAATTCTTTTGGTTTCAACTGCTGTGATTTTCATTGGTGTTCCTCCCAAAAAGAAAAGCAGTTCTTATCTAGCTAAAATGAATACGTCATTGTTCGCTGCTAGAAAAAGAACTGCTTTATTCCTTGTTATCAAGTTGCTAAACATTCTAGTAACGTTTTTCTCGTCTGCTGCCCTCTTTGGCGAAGTCAGACAATGAATAGACAAAAGGAGCTTTTTTCTCCTTATTCTTCGACAAAGACATTTTTATAATCATAGGCCGCGCCAACACTATGAACGATGAGGCCTTTGATTTTTGGCGACCGTAGATGTGCTTCAGCACTTTGGAAGAGTGGAATAACGCCTAAGTCGTCGTTTAAGATTTTTTCTGCTGCTACCATATTTTCCCAACGGGCTTCTGGATCGTTAGCATTTTCATTGGAGGCTTGTTCGATCAATTGATTGTAGTCATCATTTAGCCATTTTCCACGATTATAGGAACTGTCTTTTTTGAACAATTCCAAAAAGTTGATTGGATCTGCATAATCCCCGATCCAGTTGTTCATGACCATCTCAAAATCGCCGCTATTTGAACGATCCAAGCGCACAGAAAATGGAACGTTTGTGACTTCGACAGTCAGCCCATCCAGTGTTTGCTGCAAGGTGCCTTGAATGTATTCTGCCATTTTTTTCGATTGATCGGTATCTGATGTCAACAGTTCAAAAGACAATGTATCGATCCCCAGTTCAGCTTTTGCCTTTTCCCAATATTCTTGGGCTTTTTCTTCGTCAAAGGCTAACGTGGTTGCCGCATCCTCGACAAAATCAGCCTTTGTCTCTGGATTAAACGCTAGGTCAGAAGGAACAAAACCGACCGCCGGTAAGGAGCCGTTGCCTAAAATATTGTCAACGATTTGTTGTCGATTCATACTATACGAAATGGCTTGGCGCAGATTTGCATTTCGAAAAGGCGAATCTTCTGGTGCTTGATTCATTTCTAAATACTGAGTGGTTGCACTAGGCTGAACAATGTAATCAGGATGATTCACATTCTGCATCGCCAATTCACCGCTTAAAATAATGTCATCGGCTTGTCCGCTTTCGTACAAGTTATAAGCGGTCGATGAGTCTTTCACGACATCAAAGTTAATTGTTTCAAGTTTGACCGAATCGGCATCCCAATAATCGGGATTTTTCGCCAATGTCCATTGGATGTCGGTGCCTGGTCCAGCATAATTGGTCAATAGGAATGGTCCATTGTACGCCGCGTTTTCACTGGTTAAGGCATATTGGTCACCGAACTCTTCCACGACACGCTCGTTTTGTGGGAAGAAAGTTGGAAAAGCCAGTAAAGATAAAAAGTAAGGCGTCGGTTTTTCTAACGTGATTTTTAATTCATGATCATTGACTGCTTCGATCCCTAACTCGCTTTTATCTAGCGTACCATCTGAAATAGCGGCAGCGTTTTTAACGGGTGCCAGCATATAAGCATAATTGGAAGCAGTGGCTGGATCAACGGTGCGTTGCCAGCTAAAAACATAATCAGCTGCAGTAACTGGATCGCCATTGGACCATTTTGCCTCTTCCCGCAGTGAAATGGTGTAAGAAAGCCCATCTTCACTAACTTCAGCGTCTTCGCTTGCACCAGCGATCACAGGAACATTGTTTTCATCTAAGCGATAAAGACCTTCATAGGCGTTGTTTAACGTGATAAAGCTGTAAGAGTCGGTTGCTAAAGAAATATCTGCACTGCCCATCTCTGCCGAAAATTGCACATTGATCACTTGCTCTGCAGAAGAAGCGGCTGATGAATCCGTCTCGTTATCTTCATTGCCATTTTGACAAGCTGCTAAAAATAAGCTGCCTAGTAACACAAGCGATACTGCATATTTGCTACGTTTCCCCATTTTTACTCATCCCCTTCTAACATTCAGATAATTCAAAAAATTCTGTTTGTTGTACCGAGTTTACCGCATGTTTATGCAGCCTGTCAATTTAACACGACCAAAAAATGTAAGAGGTTACATAGTTGTGTCAGAAGCGCTCTTCTGAATGTAAAAAGTAGAAAAGAGCGACTTTATACTGAATATCGTTGAAAGGAGTCGTGCCAAGAAAGCATACAAAAAAGTCCTGATCTTCTAGTAATCAGAACTTTTGATACTTTCTTATACATCATTTCGCAGGTAAAATGGATAAAAAAACTTTCTTAATTTTCCTTCCCTTTCACACAAAAAAAGAAGACATAAATTTCGTCTTCATAGCGCTTTCTCAGAGCCTTCCCACTTTTTTGCCTTTCAACTCAAGGAATAAAAGAAATCTCCTCAGAAAGTAAAAAAAACGTATCTATTTTAAAATGGGAGTGGTACACTAAACAAACGAAGAGTATTGCACGTGAGAAAAGAAAGACTTCCCCAAGTATCCATTTTCTCCAATACTCTTCGGACTCTTCAGTACGTATATTAATTATACGTACTTTTTTCATTTGTTCAAGGCTTTTGAATGATTTAATCAAAAAATGAAAATCGATAAAAATGTACAAATTCCTTACGCTAATTGACAATGATTCTCAATTAGCGCTATACTAAATGAAATCACTCACAGTCAAAGGAGGAATTTCATGTATATCCGTACCGTCGCATTTGAAGTCATTCCAGAAGGCAAAGACATCTTTCTTGCTAAAATGAAAAAAGATACCGCCTCAATGAAAACATTTGCTGGCTGTCACTCTGCTGAAGCTTGGTTTTCAGAATCAAAAGACCGCCTCGTTTTCCAGTTGGTGTCAAAATGGACTGAGAAAAAAGCATTTCAAGCTTGGTTAAAACGCCCCGAACATCTGCAAAAGCACCGAGAGGCGTATCGAGCAGAAAAGGAAGGAACTGCAAAACCGAGCCTTGTTTTGTCCAAAACAGGTCAAGAATTTGTCTTGATCGATGAAGAGCCTACTCCTAGTTAAACGATACAAGCGATCCACCAAAGCTGATTCCGTTCGCTTTGGTGGATCGCTTTCTTGTTCAGTATCTCTCTTTTCTATTCCACCGTTCGCTCGTTCAGGGTTCTTCCTTGCTGATCTTTTAATTGAAGCCAGCCATTGGTCCCCCCATAGTAAAGAAACATGCCGACCTCATTGACACTTTTTAATACGACGTCTGCAATCGTTCGTCCCTCTTTGATCGCTGATTGATTCTCTTGCCGTATCTTTTCTGCTAATCGAGCTGAAAAGCCCACCGAGCCGTCTTTGTTCAAAGGAACCTCTTGACGCAAAGTAGCGCCTTTTTCAATTCGAACCTCGTTGCGTTTCTGCCAATAGACCGTTGCTGTACTTCCTTGATAATCCACCATAAAGGGTTCATCTTGTAATTCTTTTGACCATTTATGACGAGGCTTACCCCCTTTTTTCACCGCTTTCGTTTCCTTTTTGCTGGTAGATACATAACCCAGAAAATCGATCAAGCAATCAAATGGTTCCGCACAAACAGCGACCCCTTGTTGCAGTTCCTGTGGAATCACGATAGGTGCGTTGGAAGCATTGGACAGTTGATATTTCTCTTGATAATAGGCTGCTAAGTATGGCGCCATGATCTCCCAAGGTGGTGTAAGGATCATTAAGCGATCATATTCTTGCTTGTCATCAAATGTTTTCTCATCTGCTACTGATAGTAATTGGCCTTCTTTTATGGCTAAGAGGACGGTATTGTCTTTTGTTTCAATAAGTTTTCCTTTAACAATTTGCAGTTGCCCTGCTTCCTTCGGCAATTCAAAAAGCATCTGTTTGTCATCAATGACCGTTTTTTCTAATTCCATTTCGCTCCCTGCTTTCTGCTAGTTTCTCGCCCATTATAGCATGTATTTTTCTACGCAGCGGTGTCCAAGAATCAAAAAAAGAGGCTGCTTCCAAGAAACAGCCCCTTTGTTAAGGGAATTGGTTTACGTGCATGGCTTCGTTTGATTGGGATTAACCCTTAGCTAGAAAAGCATTCAACCAATGCTGGTTGATAGATCTCGTTGTATTTTGCCACAACTCGTCCACAACGTTCTTCAAGCTCGTCATGATCAGTCTCTTCATAACGGATCACATGCAAAACCGCACAACGTTCCATTTTTCTGACCACTTCTCCGATAACGCGGCTTTCTAAACCGACTGGTTTACATTCATATGCTTTACCTAATACAATTGTTTCTGCTTCCATAATGCGCTCCTTACTACTCGTTTCTCTAATTGTATTATCATCTTATCATCTAATTCTAATAAAATAAAGCGATATGCATGTCCATTTAAAACGAAAATGAAAAAAGTGCCCATTATTCAATGAACACTTGCTTTGTAAACGTTATATTGTTTTTTGCTAATTATTAAGAAATGACGATTTATTTACGACTAGCTACTAGGATCGCCGCAAATTCTTCAAGATATTTCTGATCGATCTCATCATAGCTGTTCGTTTTGCCACTATCGATATCCAAAACACCAATCAATTGATCATCAGCTACCATAGGAACAACGATTTCAGACATAGCTGCCGAGTCACAAGAGATATAGTTCTCATGTTCTTTGACATTTGGGACGATCAATGTCGTTTGTTTTGCCGCTGACTCCCCACAAACCCCTTTGCCCATAGTGATTCTGGTGCAAGATACTCTTCCTTGGAACGGGCCTAAGATCAGTTCGCCTTCTTCAAACAAATAGTAGCCGGCAAACACCGTATCTTCCAATGTTTCATTTAATAAAGCAGAAGAGTTTGCTAGATTAGCGATCCAATTACTCTCTGCTTCTAATAATCCTTTTAATTGCAGAAGCATCAATTCATACGCTTCGATTTTTTTATTCATTTTCTCACCTCTGTCCTTGATTATAAGCAAAGACAGAGGATTTGTCTTGTCTAAATTACTGAGTATGGGAAACAATAATGTGAAAAAAGAACTGTTGCCTAAAATAGCCTATCCATCCACTCGTACCAATAGTCAACGCTACTCATGGCATTTCCTTCTCAGTCGTCTTTGAAAACTTACTAGGCATCAATCACAGTAAAGCGAGTGTTTTCATGTTGTACTGTTTCGATCTCATCGATAATTGCCTTAGCTAACGTACCGCTAGATGTCACCGATTGCTTTTGTTCGTTGAATAGTAAGTGATCTTTCCCTAAAATCGCTGGTTTAGCTGGTCCTTCTTGAAAGACATTCCCAGGAGAAATCCCCACCCAAGGGACATTTTTGACTGTTTCTAAAAAGAGATATTCGTCTAGCTGATTTTCTGGAATCGCAATCCAACTTTCGCTTCCTGGTGCTTTTTTCAACTCAGAGAGATTACGTTCCCCCGCTTCATTGAATAAACTGCCGGCTCCTAAGATGAAGAACAAACGAGTGTTTTTTTCTCGAAACAGGTGCACTAATTTTGCTGCCAGATCCACATGCAAGTAAGCTTTGTCAGGACTTGTCGCAAACGCGTCAACAAGCACATCAAAGTCACTGAGCTCTTCTTCTGTGAGAGAAAAAGCATCCTTTGTAAGTGTTTTGACCGTCTCACCAAGTTGTTCTTTGGCCTTCGCTTCATTTCTCACGATAGCAGTCACTTCGTGTCCTCTCTGTACTGCTTCTTGATAAATTGCTGAACCTGCATTCCCTGTTGCGCCAATAATACCGATTTTCATAATGATCATCCTTCCTACTTTTGTTTTTTTCAAAATCAGTTGTTACTAATTAAGTTACAACTAGAGTATAAAAGAAACTTTCTTCCCTGTCAAGAATTTGCCTAGCAGGTGAAAGTTCTTTTTTTACAGCCTTTTATGTGACACTTTTAATGATTGGCTTCTACTTGAATGCCGTCAATGATGGATTGTAGCGAGATAGCGCTCATTTCCTGCTCAATTTTCTTTTGCAGCACATCGTAAGTTTCCTCTAATACCGTTTGGATATTCCCCCCAATCAAGCAATTGGGATTGGTCTTTTTGTCCGCATGTAAAAGATGCTGATCTTTTTCAACACTCGCATAGATGTCCAACAAAGAAATCTCATTTGGTTCCTTCGTTAGTTTAGGGTTTGGTTTTCCTCTTTGGCTTTCGATCAATCCGGCAATACGCAGATCACTCATAATCCGGCGAACATAAGCAGGATTCGTTTCAACACTCTGGGCGATCCGATCACTTGATAGATCAGTTCCTTTAAAGAGGTGGATGTAAGCGAGGATGTGAATGGCGTCGCTGTATTTCGTTGAATATTTCACTTCGTCTCCACTCCTTTTTCTTGTATCATACCTCTTTTTTCAGATTTAGACAAAGGGTACTGACCAATCTTACAAAACTCGAGGATCCCATCAAGAAAAAGCAGCCCTCAAAAAGTTAGCACAAAAGCCTAACTTCTTGAGGGAACTGCATACTGAACCATTTTTTTCCTTTTTATTTAAACGAGCACTTTGCTAATAGCCCTTCATCCAAGCAGACTCAATCTGATTGCCGTCAGGATCAACGATTTCATAACCGACCATCATGTCCTCTGGAATCCCCATATCAACTTGGAACGACTGTCCACCATTTTCTTCAGCGATTTTTGCAAAATTCTTTGCTTCTTCTGGTGTGTCAAAACTAAACGCGATCAATGCGCCACTCGTCTTCTTTGTATCTGCAATACTTCTACCATTTAGAAATTGTTGGTAAAACGCATGTTCTAACAGCATTAACCAAATCGATTCACTCCAAACCATTCCACTGCTGGTCTCGTTTGAGAACTCTTCATTTTTTACAAACCCCAGCGCTTCATAAAAGGATGTTGCACGTTTGATATCAGTGACAGGCAAGTTAATAAACACCATTTTGTTCGCCATTTTCTTGCTCCCTTTCTTTGGTAAGCTGCACTGCTGAATCCGTTCTCATTATAGCACCTATCGGTTCATTCACAAAAACATCAGTCTTTGTCCTCTGCTGCTAGTCTGAATAACTTGATCCAAAATTTTTTTCAAGTAAAAAAAGGCCTTGCACACATAGGCCTTTTAGCTTTTCTCATCTATGAAAAAGTAACTTGATAAGCATTAGCAAAGAATCATGTTTTCGCTAATACAATCAGCCCAAACTACTTTATTTAATACTCAAAGCTCAAGTCTTGAGTCGATCACGGTTACTTTCCCACGATAAATTTTTCGATACTCTTTGGGCGTATAAGAAGTTGCTTTTTTAAATTTCTTACTAAAATAATTTGGATCATTGAATCCTACTCTAACAGAAATTTCACTGATTGATCGATCACTTGTTGAGAGTTCTTTTTTGGCAACTTCAATACGATAAATCATCAAGTACAATGAAAAGGTCATTCCTAATGTATTCTTGATCAAACGGCTGGTGTGATACCGACTTAAATGCAGGTGATCTGCTAAAGTGTCTAACGTAATATGTTCTCTATAATTTTCATGAATATAGCGCAATATCTTATGTCTTAAAGAAAGCGAAGGAGAAGCTTCATTGTTTTTCTCGACGTGCAGCAAGGAAATCTGATTGATGGATTGAATCCCTCGGTCCAATGCATAAACAAAATCATTGGTGATCGGTTCGACCAAATAATCGATCAAGTCGTAACGCAACGCTTTTTGAGCGATAGCAAAACTTTCTACTGCAGAATACAAAATTGCTTTTGCATTCGGATAAAAAGAAAGCAACTCTTTGTATAATTCAAAACAGTCCTCTTCGCCATCCGCATTGATCACTGCAATCTCAACCATCTGCTCAAGACAGGTACGCTGAAGTGCTTTTTTCGAATCAACCATTGGAAGCAAGATGACATTTGGGAAATGACGATCAATCAAACGAACCATCTCGCTAACTGCTCTTCGCTCTTCGCTGTCAATGATCAATAAATTACACACGAAATTTTCTCCTTCGCTAAAAATTCATAGTCGGTTTCTCTATTTTCGTTTATTTTTCTTGAAAATCAATGACCATCCGTCCTTTGATTTTTCCTGAAAGCATTTCATCAAAAATATCGTTGATCTCTTCTAACTGACGCATGACTACTTTAGGAACGACTTTCCCTTCCGCTGCAAATTGGAAAGCTTCTGCTAAATCAGTTCGTGTTCCAACAAGGGAACCGACAATCTTAATCCCATCCAATACAAGTCGAGGAATGTTCAAGTCCATGCTTTCTGGTGGGAGACCGACCGCTACAATCGTACCGCCCGCACGAACAGCATCAACAGCAGAATTGAAGGCTGCTTTTGAAACAGCTGTTACTACAGCTGCATGTGCGCCGCCGGTTGCTTCTTGAATGATTTTTGCCGCATCTTCTTTCGCAGGATTGATTACAAGATCAGCGCCATGATCTTTTGCGAAGTCCAACTGTTTGTCGTTGATATCGATTCCAATCACTTTTGCATTAAAGACATTTTTAGCATATTGTAAGGCTAGGTTTCCTAGTCCCCCTAAACCATAGATGGCGATCCATTGACCTGGTTTAATGTCAGAAACTTTTACCGCTTTATATGTGGTTACACCTGCACAAGTAATGCTGCTGGCTTCAGCAGAACCTAAATCCTCTGGAACTTTCACTGCATAGTCAGCTACAACGATACATTCTTCAGCCATACCACCATCTACAGAATAGCCGGCATTTCTAACCGAACGGCATAATGATTCATTCCCGTTCACACAATATTCGCATGATCCACAGCTTTCATACAACCAAGCGACACTTGCACGGTCACCGATTGCTAGAGAAGTAACATCATCACCGATTGCAACCACTTTACCGATTCCCTCGTGTCCGAGTACGATCCCAGATGCATCTCCAAAGTCGCCATCTTTTACATGCAAGTCAGTATGGCAGACACCGCAACACTCCATTTTCAGTAATGCTTCATTCGGACGAAGCGCTCTTAATTCTTTTTCCTCGATTTTTACAACCTTATCTTTTGATACTACAGCTGCTTTCACAAAGACACCTCTTTCAATTCGATTAAATAAAGAACTTCCTTTTATTTGTGAAGTAGTTAACTAACGCATAGAGGTCAGCAATAGCTAGATAAAAGAAAGTTCTCTATCGAGAAGATTACCATAGAAATCATCAAAAAAAGGGGAATTTATTGCTTTTTTTCTGTAATCATTTATTAGAAAACAATAATGAAATCATTCAAAATTTTTTCTTTATTTCCAGATTACATAAAATTAAAAAGTAAAAAGATAGAGATAATTCATCTCTATAAATAACAATCGTTTCAATAAAAAACACCAAGACGATCTGATAGAAGACTGTAGGATGATTTGTACTCACTGTTCTTCTATTCTTCTATTTTTATCCCTTCGATGACTTGCGATTTATTTTCTTTCAGGCGCTGAATGTCCTATTGGTATTTAGCAAGATATCCCTCGTCAATGTTTTTCTGAAAATTTCCATTCCCTTCTTCTCCTTTTCTACTCACAAAAGCAACTAGTGCACAAAGGCGGTCGATCAAACAATCGACAATCTGTACTCTGTCATTATTGGACAGCCGATAAGTATCCACAAAAAGTTTCAATCGATGGCATTGTGTTTCACTCAGACGACTGTTCCCATCAAAATACAAGGGTACCCAGCGGTACGCAGCATAAGAAACATCCCGTAACCTGCTTCATGGCCTTACTGTGTCAAAATCAAAAAGCCCAAAAGGCTCCCCAACTACGATCGGCACATAATACGGAAAAACATAGTAATCAATCAGCAACTACCTAATCACTCAAAATGAACTTCTATAGCCTAAATGTGTAGTGAACGTTTAATTAAAATCTCCGTTTATTGCCTCTTTGCCTTTTTTATAAAAAACTGCTGATCAGTAACAGTTGTTGAGAGGGAAATAAACTTGAATCTGAAGAAAGTATTCTGTCTTCGCAAAACTTTAGACGATCATTTCATGGTATCCTCTGCTAGATAAGCTAAAATCATTTATGAAAAAAGTTACTCTGACGTACATGTAATTTTTGTTGCGCCAAATGAAGCATTGAGGGAAGTTGGATAGAAGTTTCAGAAACGGCAGGCGGTTTGAATGACAAACCGTCTCCAGGCGTCATTTGCGCATGCTCCACTTAAAACATCGTAAGAAACGGCTAACGAATAGAAATAATTATTTTTGTTAGCACTACGTTTGCTCTTGAAGGAAAACCTGAATGGAATTTTTTAGAGAACGTCATTTCTTGATGTGTCTTTTTCTTGACCTAAAGTTAACTTCAGCATTTATACTAACAATACTAACTTAAGAAAGAAGGATTTATATGAGAGCAGCAATTTTTGAAAAAGCAGGATTAGTTAAAGTGGAAGAAGTAAAAAAGCCAACTTTGCAAGCAGCCGATGATGTTATTATTAAAGTTGTCCGAGCATGTGTTTGCGGTTCTGATCTTTGGTCGTATGCCCATGGCGATAGTAAAGAACCTCATTCAGTTAATGATGGTCATGAGGCATTAGGCATCGTTGAAGAAATCGGTCCAGACATTACGACTGTGAAACCTGGAGATTTTGTCATCGTCCCCTTCACCCATGGTTGTGGTGAATGTGATGCTTGCCGTGCCGGCTTTGATGGCACATGCGACCGTCATCAAGGTACAAAGAATTGGTCTAACGGTTTCCAATCTGAGTATATCAACTTCCATTACGGCAACTGGGCCCTTGTAAAAGTTCCAGGTCAGCCAGCTGATTATACGGAAGGTATGATCAAGTCTCTTTTAACTTTGGCAGATGTTATGCCCACAGGATATCATGCGGCACGTTGTGCACATGTAGAAAAAGGGGATAAAGTCGTCGTGATTGGCGATGGTGCCGTAGGACAATGTGCTGTCATCGCGGCAAAAATGCGTGGGGCTTCCCAAATTATTTTAATGAGCCGTCATAAAGATCGACAAGAAATGGCTCTTCAATCAGGTGCTACAGCTGTTGTGGCTGAGCGTGGTGAAGAGGGAATCGCGAAGGTACGCGAGATCCTTGGCGGAGGCGCGGATGCCGCTCTTGAATGTGTTGGTACAGAAGCTGCCATTACACAAGCCCTTGGTGTATTGCATAATGGTGGTCGTGTAGGTTATGTCGGCGTCCCTCACTATGACGATCGACCAATCGGTTCCACTTTTGCTCAAAACATTTCCATTGCGGGAGGATCTGCATCGGTCACAACATATGATAAGGAAATCCTGTTAAAAGCGGTGCTTGATGGTACTATCAATCCAGGCCGCGTTTTCACCCAAACCTATGATTTAGATGATATCAACCAAGCCTATGCCGATATGCAGGAACGAAAAACGATCAAATCTATGGTTGTTGTTTCAAGGGATGAATAGACAAAGCTAATTAAAAAACGCTCGTCCGAACAATGGACAGCCTCTCGATAGACAAAGTACTATAACCAGTACTTTGTCTTTTTATCTATGAAGAAAGAAAACACTGTAACAGCCTCCCCTTTTTCCACAATTAATCAATTCTAGAACTTTAAAATGATAGAACATAACGCCGAACAAAAGAAAAAAGCCCTTGAAATCAAGGGCTTTTGCTTCATCTGATAATAAATGATTAACGACGAATTTCTTTGATACGAGCTGCTTTTCCGTGTAATGCACGCAAGTAGTACAATTTTGCACGACGTACTTTACCGTAACGAACAACTTCGATTTGTGCAACACGTGGTGTGTGCAATGGGAAGGTACGTTCAACACCTACACCGTTTGATACTTTACGAACTGTATAAGTTTCGCTGATACCAGCACCGCGGCGTTTGATGACAACACCTTCAAATAACTGGATACGTTCGCGAGTTCCTTCGACAACTTTCGCGTGAACGCGAACAGTGTCCCCAGGACGGAAAGCTGGGATGTCAGTACGTAATTGTTCTTGAGTTAGTTCTTGAATCAATGGATTCATGTTTATCATTCTCCTTATTCCCAAACATTCTTAAAGCATGAAAGCTCCAGCGGAACATCGTAATAGTTGAGTTTACACTCACTGAAATATCTTACCACAGTCGACCATAGGCTGTAAAGAGAATTTTCTTGTCATGGCGCAGAATATCAAAAAAACTGGCACTATTTTAGTTGCCAGTCTTCGCTTCGTCTTCAATTTCTTTTAAAAGCTTCTGCATTTCAGCGGTCAGCGGATAAGTTTCCAGCATATCTGGACGTCGCTGATACGTTCGGCGCAAGGATTCTTTTAATTGCCACTGCTCGATCAATTTATGATTGCCATTCATCAAAACTTCCGGCACTTTCATGCCTTTGAACTCTGCTGGGCGTGTATATTGCGGATGCTCTAATAAACCAGTGGAATGAGAATCAGTTTGTGCGGAGGTTTGATTGCCCAAAACTTCTGGTAATAGCCTGACCGTCGCATCGATCATAACCATTGCCCCCAATTCGCCGCCAGTCAAGACGTAATCGCCCAGTGACACTTCATCAGTGACCAATGAACGGATTCGTTCATCATAGCCTTCATAGTGACCGCAAATAAAAACAAGGTGCTCTTCGGTAGAGAATTCTTCCGCCATCTTTTGATCAAAGGGTTTTCCCGCTGGGTCTAATAGGATCACCCGCTTTTTCGTTTCTGGTGTCGCTTCTTCGATCGCTTTGATATTGTCATAGACAGGTTGGACTTTTAATAACATTCCTGCTCCACCACCATAAGGATAGTCATCCACTGTTTGATGCTTGTTGTCAGAATAATCACGGAAATTAGAGACATTGATTTCTAACAATCCCTTTTCCCGTGCTTTGCCGATGATCGACTCTCCTAGAGGACCTTCGAACATTCGTGGAAATAGTGTCAATACATCAATTCTCATCGTCTAACAACCCCTCTGGGATTTCCACAGTGACCTGACCATTTTCAAGATCGATCGTGTGGACAACCGACTCGATATAAGGAATCAAGGCATCCTTCTTCCCTTTTCGTTGAACGACCCAAACATCATTGGCGCCTGGTGAAAGGATCTCTTTGACTTTGCCAATGACTGTACCATCTTCTTCGACGACTTCCAGACCAATAATTTCATGGTAGTAAAACTCATTTTCTGCTAGATCCACCAAATCATCCTTGGTAACTTTTAAAATGCCGTTACGAAACGGTTCAACGTCGTTGATGTTAGGATAGCCCTCAAACGTTAACAAATCAAAATTTTTATGTTTGCGATGACCTGAAACAATCAATGGTAATGGCTCTTTATTTTCACGAAAAAGTGTCAATTCAGCCCCTTTACGGTAGCGTTCTTCTGGAAAATCCGTTTGCGATATCACTCGTACTTCTCCACGGATCCCATGTGTATTGACGATTTTCCCTACGTTTAAATATTCTGTCACGTTCGTTCCCCATTTCTTCTAACTTCTGTTCTATTTTAGCATAGCAAAGTAGCGAATTCTAGCCGTTTCCTAGCACCCCCTGTTTTCCTCAAAATCATCGCGCGAAAAACGCCCCTTCGACGCTTGATCAAAGGGGCAATGTCCTAATCTGAAACTTATTGATTCATTGAAACGGCCATTTCCAATGCTGAACGTGCATCTTGATGTTGCACCGTTCGAAGCATCTTTTCTTGTTGCCAGACCACGGTAGTTGCTGTATGGTCATTTTTTCCCACATCGATAGTGATTTGACCGACCTCAGGTGCTGGAAGCATGGCTTCTTCTAGATACGCTACCACTTCTTTGGCAACCGGCACAGGATCTTGTTCCTCTTGGTTGACTGCTCGAACAGTCAATGACCAATTTCCTTCTTGCCAACTTAAATAACTGGAGCCAGCAGCTCCTTGCATATGCCCAGTAATCCCATATCCGAGATCAACGGCTTGTCCGCCATCATCCGCTGTTACATTGACCGCTGCAGCCGCTGATTGATACTCTTTTGATTGAAAAGCAGCAAGCGGTGTTTCTTCGTTCAACGCCTTGTCATTGAGAGACAATTGCTGATCAAGTCCATAATAAAGAATCGAGGCATCGGATTGACTGCCAGCTGTGGCAGCATTCAACACTTTACCCGAAGCAAGCGGAACGTCCTTTGGCAAGGCAAGATCAGGGAATACCGCTTGTATTTGGCTATAGATGTCTGTGGTGCTACTCGTATTTGAAGAATCCTCAGAAACCGCCTGACTAGTCGATGCAGTTGATTGACTGGTTTCTGACTGACTACTTTTTTGTGTTTGGGTACTTTCCACCATAGTCGTTGCTGTTGTTTCAGCTGTACTGGCTTGACTGGTTTCTTGGTCTTTTTGATTAGTACAGCCAGCCAAGGTTCCGATCGCTAGCAGCGTAACAAATAATCCTAGTTCTTTTTTCATGATGTTCCCCTCCTTATACAAAGGGTACCCCTCAATAAAAAAAATGACAAACAAGTCAGATTGTCTGTCATTTTTTTTGTCGATTTTTTAAAGATTAGTGACCCAATTTTGCAGTGATTGGAAGCCGTCCTTGATCCATTGCCAAACTTGATTGGCGATCGTCGATAGGTCGCCCCAACGAAAGTTTTGTGTCCATTGGTTCAATTGCGTCATGATCTCCTCACGATAGACCCAAATTAAAAAGAGCAACAACAAGATCCCTAGCGTTCGCCAAAGAAAAGAACCGATTTTATAAATAAAGACGAGAATCAAAAGAACGACGATCCATGCGATTAGTTGAGACATACAAGCACCTCCTCATTTTTGATTATCTCAAAACCATCCTTTTTTGTCCTCCATCTTAAGCATGAATTTTACAAAAAAAGCATTTCTCTTTGAGAAATGCTTTACACTCTTGCTTATTTACCATCAATGATATTCAAACGAACTTTTTTCGGTCCATTTGTCCGTACACTGTAAACGATCGTTCGAATTGCTTTGGCAACCCGACCTTGTTTACCGATGATACGGCCAATATCTTCTGGTGCCACAGTAAGATTATATTCCAAGAAATCATCTGACTCTACCAGCTCAAGCTTGATATCCTCAGGTTTGGTAACAAGTGGTGAAACGATCGTTAAGACTAATTCTTGCAAATCTTTCATCCAAAGTCACCTTATTTCTTAGTGAATTTTGCTTCGTGGTGTTTTTTCATAACGCCTTCTTTAGAAAGGATGTTACGAACTGTATCTGAAGGTTGCGCACCTTTAGATAACCAATCAAGAACTAGATCTTCTTTGATTGTTACTTCAGCTGGGTCTAGTAAAGGATTGTAAGTACCAACTGTTTCGATGAAACGTCCGTCACGAGGAGAACGTGAATCTGCTACGACGATACGGTAAAAAGGTTTCTTTTTAGAACCCATGCGTTTTAAACGAATTTTTACTGCCATTATTTACACCTCCATTGATTTAATCACAAGAGCTAGTTTAACAGGTTTTTCTGATGGTGTAAAGAGTTTTTTCTTTACAGCTGAAAAAAGTTTTTCTTTCCTGTTTTTTCGGCATGGTTATCTTTTGCCAGAATGAATCTGGACGCGTATCATAAATACTAGAGAAACCTTTTTAAGGTCAAATCGTTTTATTTGCACCATCCACTTACTTTTGGTAAGCTAAATGAGTAGAAAACAACAAGGAGGAATTTTACATGACAAAAAAAATCGGTTTTATCGTCGGCAGCTTGCGGGAAGGTTCTTACAATAAACTCGTAGCGAAAAAATTCGCATCACTATTACCAGAAGGTTTTGAAGCATCTTTCATCGAGATCGGCAACTTGCCTTTTTACAATGAAGATTTGGAAGTTGAAGGAAAAGTTCCTGCTGAATGGACAGCATTTCGTGAAGCATTAAGCGCCGTTGATGGTGTCTTCTTCTTTACACCAGAATACAACCGCTCTGTTCCTGCAGCCTTGAAAAATGCTTTAGATGTTGGTTCTCGTCCTTACGGTGCGAGCAGTTGGGGTGGCAAACCAGCCTTAGTCGTCAGCGTTTCTCCAGGAGCGATCGCCGGCTTTGGTGCAAACCATCACCTACGTCAATCATTAGTCTTTTTGGATATGCCTACTCTGCAACAACCAGAAGCCTATATCGGTGGAATCACCAACTTGATCGATGAAAACAATGAGATCAACCCAGATACAGTGAGCTTCTTCGAAACGATCCTTGCAAAATATATTGAATTCTTTCAACGATTCAACTAATCCATGAATCTGTATCAAAAGACCAAGGAACTCAGCGTTGAGTTTCTTGGTCTTTTTTGCGTAGAAAAATAGTTTGTATTTTTTACTTGCTTACTTGCTCAGCTTTTCGAACATAATGAAGTTCTGTCAGTTCCCCCATCTGTTTTGTTTCAACAAACGTCAAGCGCCTCGCATAATCCCCTGCTTCAAACAATCGTTTGCCGTCTCCTAAAAGAACCGGCGCAATTTGAATAAACCATTCATCAATCAGATCCGCTTCTAGTAAGGGTTTTAATAGGGAACCCCCACCCACTACCCATACGTTTTTCTCTTGTTTCAATGCTGAAACAAATGCCACTGGATCCGATTCCACTAGGATTGCATCCGGCAACGGTTCTTTTTGTGTACGGGAAAAAACATAATTTGTCGTTTCGGGATACAACAGTCCTCCATCCATAAGTTTTTTTGCTTCTTGATAGGTCTTTCTCCCCATCACTGTCGCATCGATGGTTGCAAAAAATGCTTCATAAGTCGTGGCGACACCGGTATCAGTTTGAAACAGCCAGTCCAGTTGATCCTTCAGACCTGCTAAATAGCCATCGAGGCTGATCGCACCATAGAATATCACTTTTCCCATTATGCTCGCTCCTTTATTCTTTGTTTGCTGCTGATGTTCGACAAACACAAGTGACTAAATGATCGTTGACCATGCCGACAGCTTCCATAAAGGCGTAAATAATGGTCGTTCCGACAAATTTAAACCCTCGCTTTTTCAAATCTTTCGCTAGCTGATCAGAGATTTCCGAATGGGTCGGTACATCGGATTGCTGCTGAAATTCATTAATGATTGGCTGATGATCGACATATCGCCACAAGAATGCGGAGAAACTGCCGTATTCTTGCTGGATTTTTAAAACTTCTTGGGCATTGATGATCGCTGCTTCAATCTTTCGTCGATTGCGAATGATTCCGGGATTCATCATCAGTTCTTCCACTTTTTCTTCCGTATAGTTCGCTACTTTTATGATATTAAACTGATCGTATGCTGCATCGAAATTCGTCATCTTGTTTAAAATCGTTTGCCAGCTCAATCCTGCTTGATTCATATCTAACACCAGTTTTCGAAACAACTGCTGATCCTCGTATTCAGGTTTCCCCCAGATTGTATCATGATACTCCTGCATTGCTGGTGTACTGTTGGCCCACTCACATCGTTCCATTGTCCTCATCAGCTCCTTTTTGCTTATTTTATCATAAAAGACTTTACTTCCACTAGTGTACTACGTATACTAGTACACATAAATGAAAGGAGCTGATTTTGTGGTTCGTATTAACAAAGCCAGCAGCAAACCTTACTATGAGCAATTGGTTTTAAGTATCAAAGAAGATATTCTGAACGGTGTTCTAACCGCCGGAGATCAAGTGCCTTCGGTTCGTGAAATGGCCAAGCACCTGTTGATGAATCCAAATACCGTCAGCAAAGCCTACAAAGTATTGGAAAATGAGCAAGTGCTTGTCACCATCAAAGGAAAAGGCACCTTTGTGAAAGTTACTGAGGATCTGCCACGCGATGAGATTCGGATCTTACAAGTGAAAGAACGTTTGAAAGAATTGGTGATCGAAGCACGCCATTTACAGATCAGCATGCGTGAGCTGAGCGATTGGATGAATGGCTTTGAACAAGAGTTAGGAGGCGATCCACAGTGAAGATCGAACATGTGACCAAGAAAATGGAACAAACAACTATCTTAGAAAACGTGAACTTCTCTTTGGAAAAAGGAGAACTCGTAGGATTGATCGGCCGCAATGGTTCTGGGAAAACCACGTTGTTTCGGACGGTCGCTGGACATTATTTACTAGATGATGGCGAGATTTCAATCGATAACCAACGCCTGGATCAGCACCCGGAATTAAAAGAACAGCTTTTTTATATCGATGAAAAAGAAAACTTTCTGGCTGCCTACTCGTTAAAAAAAATCAATCAATTTTATCGGCTTGCTTATCCGAATTTTGATCAAAATCTTTATTTAGAATTGATGCAAAGCCATGGTCTGCCGCTAACGCTTTCTTACCGGCGAATGTCAAAAGGAATGCAAGGTCTTTATAAGATGATTCTAGCGATCGCTTCAAATGCGACGTTCTTACTGTTAGACGAACCTTTTGATGGGCTTGATGTGATCGTCCGTAAAAAAGTGATCGGACTATTGCTGGAAAGCCTCAGTGAGTCGAATCGTACCGCATTGATCGCTTCCCATAATCTAAATGAATTAGAGCATATTATTGATCGTGCCTTGTTGATCAAAGGGAAAACGATTGAAGGAGACTACCGTTTGGAAACGATTCGCGAACAATCTCGCAAACTCCAACTTGTCTTTCGCAGCAAACAGATTCCTCCCCTTATCAAGCAGCGCACCAAGCTGATTCAAAAACAAGGACGGGTTCTGACCGCTTTGTTTGACAATTACACAGAGGAGCTGGCGGCTGAGATCCAGCAACTTGATCCTTTGGTTTTCGAAGAATTGCCATTGACCTTGGAAGATCTGTTTGAAGCAAATTTACGACAAGAGGCATTAGTGGAAGGATAGAGGTGGAAAACGATGTTAAGCAATATATTTAAAGAACGCTACGGCAAGCTGCTGATCGGCTTTTGTTTTGTCTTACTCTTAATGTACCTTGGTGATGGCTGTCAATCACAAAAAGCCTGGCATCAGCAAGAACGCTATTTGACATCTGAAGAATTTATCAAAGATTTCAACGAAAATCGAGAGTACTATGTCAAAAGCTACAAGGGTGAAACCCCGGTTTACTTTGATTCGGCAACAGAGTACCGCGATGCGGTATTGACGATCAGCAATGAGTCCCCTGATGAGATTTATTACAATCGCCCTTATATGACCACCATGAATCAATTTGTGATTGTCTTCCTGTTTATTTGGGGCTTCTTGTCCTTTTTTGTCGATGGCCGCACCAATTTCAATCGCTTTTTATTTGCTTTACCCTTTAGCAGAAAGCACGTCTTTCACAAGAAACTGCTTTTTATCGGCTTACCCTTGACCGCTTGTTTAGTCTTGGGTCTGTTAGGTCATATCCTGATCGAATACACGATGATCCCAGCTCGCTATCTCGCTGTGCCGCTTCAAGACGTGCTGCTTTCTGCCCTTAGTACCTTGGCAACGAATCTGCTAGTATTTGCTGCAGGTCTCTTGTTAGGCGTTTTGCTGGGGAATCTGTTTACTGGCATGCTCTCGGTCTTCTTCACTATTTCTCTAGGATCAATGGGGTATAGCTTTTTCCAATGTACCCGCGAGTTTTTTAGTTTTGTGTTTCTTAGTCATGGGGATTTTCTGATTCCTTTTCAAACGTGGATCGATTGGCCGCAAGGATATGTCTACCCTTGGTGGCTGCTGCTCCTTTACCTCGGCTTGAGCGGCTTGCTGATTCTTGCTGCCGAAAAAGTGTTCTCGAAAATCTCTTTAGAAAATGACGGTGATTATTTAACGATCCCTAAATTGCGCGCACCAGTTTATTGGCTGCTTTCTTTGGGAACCTGGTTCTATTTATCCATGATTTCTTATTACCCACTAGAAATTTTTTACCGTAATCTCTATGAGGGGTATGATGTCAGTCTCTGGAACATCGCTCTTCGGCTCGGTTTATTACTGGTTGCCTGCTTATTCATCAGTTTGCTGCTTGTCTATCCTAAAGCGCTGATGAATTGGTGGTACAAACGAAAAAACAAACAAATCAGTGGAATATAAAAAAGCATCCCTGCAACATGTTCTTGTTGCAGGGATGCTTTTAAGTTTAATGTTTAGGTTTGTCGTCGTCTTTTTTGTCAAAGAAGTCATTTACTTTACGAGAAACATCATCCGCAAAATCTTCAACCTTATCTTTGGCTTTCCCATATTTATTTTGGGTTTTGCCTTTTAATTCTTCGGAGTCATCTCCTGTAAGTTTCCCTTTTGTTTCGGTTACTTTTCCTTCAATGCGATCTTTGTTTGTCATCGTAAAAAACTCCTTTCATACTTGCTATAAATTAATAGTAGCACCATTTAACAAAAAGCACGAATGTTCTGCTTCTATCCTATTATTAGAGTTGTCCGCAACGATAGTTGATCGCTATTTTTGACTCTTGGACGATTTGAGATATTCGGTAGAAAGCTGGCTTTCTCTATAAAAAAGGATGTTCTCTAGATGTTTTATTTGATGTTCTTTGAAGGAGTTCATTTAAAGAGGACGCTGTGAGCATAAAAAAACATGACCTGAAGAAGGCAATCTGAGGAGCTGCAGTTGCTAGAATCAGCAGGTACAGCTTCTCGATTTGGTGCCTTTTCAGATCATGTTTTTTAATTACACAAAGATAAGGTTCAGTTCTCAGTTCCTATCAGTGTTAAACGATTATTTGCGTTTTTTCTTTTTCTTCTTTTGTTTCTTGACCATGCGGTTCATGGCCATTTTTCCAAGTTTCCCTTTGACCCCACCGCCAAACATTTGATCCATGCCAGGAATGTTCATATTCCCTTTACTCATTTGCTGCATCATTTTGCGAGATTCTTTGAATTGTTTGATCATACGGTTGACTTCGACGACACTGTTTCCAGAACCAGCAGCAATACGGCGGCGACGGCTTGGATTCAACAAATCAGGATTTTCCCGTTCAGCTGGTGTCATAGAATAAACCATGGCTTTCTGACGGGCAATTTGTTTTGGATCAACTTTGACGTTCTCGATGCCAGGCATTTGGCTCATTCCCGGAATCATTTTCAAAAGATCTTCAATTGGGCCCATGCCCATGACTTGATCGATCTGTTCAACAAAGTCATTGAAGTCGAAGGAGTTTTCCTTCATTTTTTGAGCAAGTTCTTCTGCTTTTTTCTCGTCGTAATCTTGCTGTGCTTTTTCGATCAAAGTCAGCATATCACCCATACCGAGAATCCGACTAGACATCCGATCTGGATGGAATACTTCAAGGTCAGTCAATTTTTCACCGGTACCAGTGAACTTGATTGGAGCGCCCGTAACTTGACGAATCGACAATGCCGCCCCGCCACGAGTATCGCCATCTAGCTTGGTGATGACTACCCCTGTGATCCCCAGTTGTTGATTGAAGCTTTCCGCCACGTTGACAGCATCTTGTCCTGTCATCGCATCCACTACCAGTAAAATTTCATTTGGCTGTGCCAAGTCCTTGATTTGTTTTAGCTCTTCCATCAAGTTTTCGTCGATATGCAAACGACCCGCCGTATCGATCAAAACGTAGTCATTTTTCTTTTCCCGAGCCAAAGCCAATCCTTGGCGGACGATTTCAACTGGACTGACATCAGTTCCCATATCAAAAACAGGTACATCCAATTGTTGCCCTAATACTTTCAACTGGTCGATCGCAGCTGGTCGGTACACGTCACCAGCGATCATTAATGGACGTGCGTTTTCGGTTTTGATCAAATGGTTGGCTAATTTCCCAGCAAAGGTGGTTTTCCCTGCCCCTTGCAAACCAGCCATCATGATGATCGTTGGGATCTTCGGTGATTTTTCGATCCCAACTGTTTCTGATCCTAATGTTTTGGTTAATTCTTCATCAACGATCTTAACGATTTGTTGCGCTGGAGATAGGCTTTCTAATACTTCTACCCCCACTGCCCGTTCACGGACATTTTTGGTAAACTCTTTTACAACTTGTAGATTGACGTCGGCTTCTAATAAAGCTAGACGAATCTCACGCATCATTTCTTTTACATCTGCTTCAGATACTTTTCCTTTTCTGCGCAGTTTGCTCATTGCCTGCTGGAGGCGTTCAGTTAAACTTTCAAATGCCATTTTTTTTCATTCCTTTATTCTTCAATTTCTTGGAGCTGTTGAATAAACCCCTGTAAGGTTTCGTCTTTTGGATAGTGGGTTTTCGTATACTCGCTTAGCTGGTCCAGCAAGTCTTCCCGCATGATATAATCCGAAAACATATGTAGTTTTTTTTCATAGTCTTCTAAAATACGTTCGGTGCGTTTGATGTTGTCATAGACTGCTTGACGGCTAACTTGATACTCTTCAGCGATTTCTCCTAGAGAAAAATCATCTGCGTAATACAATTCCATGTAATTCATCTGTTTTTCCGTCAATAACGTGGAATAAAACTCAAACAACGCATTCATGCGATTGGTCTTTTCAATTTCCATTTGCTTCCTCCTGTTTTGCAAGCCATTCGACATCGGACAAAACAGTCATGCCTTGTTGTCGAAAATAGGCACAAGCGACACCGACCCCTGTTTTTTTGATTCCAGAAAAATTGCCATCATAAATCGTCTGACTGCCACAAGAGGGACTTTTCTCTTTTAAGATCAGTTGGGTGATGCCTTGCTCTTGTAATTTTTGATAAGCAATTTTCGCGCCTTTAGTAAATTGTTCCGTCACGTCTTCTCCTGAAATGGTGACGACCTTCGCTCGTTGCGCCCAAACATCCACCCCATCGCCACCGACGATTTCGGCCGGTTCGCGTGGAATCGGCAAGCCGCCAAGAACTTCTGGACAGACCATCATTGCTTGACCCGCACGAACAAGTTCGATCAATTGTGGTACTGCTTGATGTTTTCCATCGTAGCGGCAAAGGGCACCGCCTAGACACGCACTGATTCCAATCATTTAGCACCCTCAGCTTTCCTATGAAATCGTCCTTTATTATAGCATTTATTTAGTGGTTGCAATAGTACCAATTGTCTATTCATGCTAAAATAGGACTTGTTCGTTGAAATTTAATCGTTTCTTGAAAAAAAGAAACGAAAGGAGTCTATCATGAAAAAAATACTCGTTGTCGATGATGAACCTTCAATCGTCACACTTTTAACCTTTAATTTAGAAAAAGAGGGCTACCAAGTCGTTTCCGCCTCAGATGGTCAAAAAGCCTTCGACTTGGCGTTGTCAAAACCTTTTGACTTTATCATCTTGGATGTCATGCTGCCGAATTTGGACGGTATCGAAATCACAAAGAAATTACGTCAAGAAAAAATCGAGACACCGATCCTCGTCTTGACCGCAAAAGATGATCCGATCGACCGGATCTTGGGCTTAGAGATCGGGGCTGACGACTACTTGACGAAACCCTTCAGCCCTCGAGAAGTATTGGCTCGAATGAAGGCCATCTTCCGTCGCTTAGAACCTCGTCAACAAGCACGAGAAGAAGATCAACCTGCAGAAATCTTGCAAATCGGCGGAATTCAAGCCGATCTGACCAATTTCCAGGTCAGTGTGAATGGGGAGAAAATCTTCCTGACACCGAAAGAGTTCGAGCTGCTGGTTTACTTTATGAAACGTAAAGGCCGCGTGATCGATCGCGATACCTTACTCAATCGTATTTGGAATTTTGACTTTGATGGACAAAGTCGCATCGTGGATGTTCACATCAGTCATTTAAGAGAAAAATTGGAAGCTGATCCCAAGCGTCCAGAATACTTGGTGACCGTTCGAGGATTTGGGTATAAATTTCAGGAGCCGACCCAATGAAAAAACGCTATGGCTATGGTTTATGGTCAATCGGTCTATTGCTGATTTTTTTCCTGTGTTGGCAAGTTCTAAGCAGTTTTTACCGTCAGCAAGTCATCGCCCAGCAAGTGGATTTTCTGCAAGAGAAAGCCGCTGTGTTTTTGAATCTCTCAGATAACCAAACCGCAGCGCTCGAACAATTTGCCGATGCCTATGTTCAAGACAGCAATAGCCGCATCACTTTGTTAGATGATCAAGGCCAAATCATTTTCGATACTTATGATCATACCCTCCATGAAAACCGCTCCGATCGTCCAGAGGTTCAAGCCGTTTTGCGCGGAAGCGCCGTTGGTCAATCGTTGCGGGAAAGCGACACCTTGCATGAAGAATTGCTTTATGTGGCGATTCCTGTCAAAGAAGATGGAAACTTAACTCAAATCTTGCGGATCGCAGAACCGACTGCTGCTTTTTTTACGAAAAACCAAGGAATCAAGCAATCGATCTTGATTGTCTATCTTGTCTTTTGTTTCTTGATCAGCCTGCTGATTTTTCACACGCTGCGTCAGCGGAATCGTCCAATCCAAACGATTCTGCCCGTCGTAAAAAAAATGATCACCTCGCCCGATCAACAAGCAATCATTATGCAAGAAACCCCTGAACATGACGAGTTGTATCAACTGATCAATCAGCTGAGCGAACAAATGAGCCAGACCTACCGGGCCTATGCGGCATCTGAACAACAGTTGTATGGACTGCTCAGTGAACTGATGATCGGTGTCTTTATCATTAATGAAGAAAATCAACTGCTGCTGTTGAATCCGACGATGCAAGAACAGTTGGGGATGGAAACTGCGCCAACCTTGCCGCAGCCCTTCACTGAAGTGATTCATGACACACAACTGATCCAATTGATCTATCAATTTAACGACGAGACCCCTATTTTCCATGCGGAAACCACCCTTAGCGGGGAACGTTCAAAAGTCTTGGATGTTACCTTGCGAAGCTTCCAAGAAAACCAGTTGATTGGTATTTCTTATGACTTGACGCGCATTCGACAATTAGAAAAAATGCAAAAAGATTTTGTCGGCAATGTTTCCCATGAATTAAAAACGCCGGTAACTTCCTTGATTGGGTTTACCGAAACACTGCTGGACGGCGCCAAAGAAGACCCAGAAACGTTGCAGACCTTTTTAGAGATCATTCAAAAAGATGCTTATCGCTTGAAAAATCTAATACAAGATATCATCCAACTGTCTCAAGACAGTGATTCTTTCCAGTATGTCGACCAACCGATCAACTTTTCTGAGCTGCTGCAACAAGTCGTTCAAACCTATGGTCCCGCAGCTGCTAAGAAGCAATTGACCTTTCAATTTGAAGGACCCGAACACTTCATTTTATCTACCAAAAAAGAGCTGCTGCAGCCCATCGTAAAAAATCTGGTAGAAAATGCTGTCACCTATTCAAAACCTGGTGGGGTCATCACATTATCCTATTCAGAGCAAGACGGCCAGCTGCTATTTCAAGTGCAGGATCAAGGCATCGGCATCGATGAAGAAGATCAAGAACGGATTTTTGAGCGGTTTTATCGGGTGGACAAAGCCCGCGCTCGCAATTCTGGCGGCACTGGACTTGGGCTGGCTATCGTTAAAGACTATACCAAATTATTAGATGGCAGCATCAAGGTTGACAGTTTCCCCAAAATTGGTTCTACCTTTACGGTGACTTTGCCACTTCATGAAAAAGATGAATATTGATAAAAAACAGCCGATAACAGGTGAATAATTGTTATCGGCTGTTTTTGTAGTTGTTTTTCATTACCAAATGAAGCACCAGCCAATACCATCTTCTTGATGCTTTAAACACAAAAAAAGAAGGAGCATTCTCCTTCTTCGGTCATTTCACTATTCAACATTCGTTACTTCGCCGTCTACACTGCGTTCTACTTTCATATCAGTGATTGGCAAGTAACCTAATTCGATAACGATTCCTTGTTGGACATCGTCTGTCATGATGTAATCAAGAAAGGCTTTGACGTTTGCATCTGGCTCGCCGTTCGTGTACATATGCTCGTAAGACCAGATTGGCCATTTGTTATCTGCAATATTTTCAGGAGTCGCTTCTACCCCATCAAGAGACAGCGCTTGGATCGAATCGTCCAAATAGGATAAAGCAAGGTAGCTGATTGCTCCTGGTGTTTCAGCAACGATTTTACGGACTGTTCCAGAAGAATCTTGCTCTTGTGTTTGGATCGTCTCTGCACCATCTAAGCCCCATTTTTCAAAGGTCGCTCTCGTACCACTGCCTGATGCGCGGTTGATTACAGAGATTTCTTGATCTGCTCCGCCTAGTTCAGACCAATTCTTCACTTTGCCTGTAAAGATATCGATCAATTCTTGTTGGCTAAGGTCCGTAACGCCTGCGTCTTTATTTACCACTGGTGCCATACCAACTACGGCTACTTTATGGTCAACTAATTTGCTGGCATCCACACCATCTTTTTCATCCGCAAACACATCGGAATTGCCGATCGTCACCGCGCCTGCTTCTACTTGACTTAAGCCAGTTCCGCTACCGCCACCTTGAACCGTAATTGTATAATTGGGATTGTCTGCTGAGAAGCTTTCACCTGCTGCTTCAACTAATGGTTGCAATGCCGTTGAGCCCACAGCTAAAATTTCTACATTTTCATTTGATGCGGCACCTGATGAAGATCCGCCTGATGCTTGACTGCTCTCAGTGCTTGCGCCACCGCTCCCACAGCCAGCTAATAATAATCCAGTTGCAAAAAATAAAAGTCCCAATTTTTTCATTTAGTAAATCTCCTTTCGTTATATGCTTAGTTTAGCAAGGCGGTGTAAACCCTTGATGGATTTCATGTAAAGAATCGATAAAGTGATGTAAATCTTTTGTAAAGTTCGTCGATTGCCTAAAAAAGCCCCCGCTGCATCCATCAGAGGGGGCTTACTTTATCTAACCACTTATGAACTAAAGAAACGTTTGTAGAATCAATTGCTTTGCATATAGCGTGTCAAGCGATCCATCGCTTCCACCAAGTTTTCCATACTTGCCGCATAGCTTAAACGAACATAGCCTTCTGCTTCGGGACCAAAGGCGATCCCTGGAATGATTGCTAATTGATTCTTTTCGGCTAAGTCGACACAAAAAGCCATGGAATCTTGGTTGAAACCTGCTGGTATTTTGGCAAAAATGTAGAATGCACCAGATGGCTTCGCCATTTCAAAACCAAGGGCAGTCATCTTTTCAAACAAGTAATCTCTGCGTTCACGGTAATCGGCTTTCATGACTTCTGCATCGTTGATGCCTTCGATCAATGCCCGCACTGCGGCTTTTTGAGAAATCGTTGATGCCGCGGTCACTAAGTATTGGTGGACCTTAATGATCTGAGCAGTCAACGCTGCTGGTGCAAAAATGAAGCCGACGCGCCAACCAGTCATCGCGTGTGATTTCGACAAGCCGTTGATTACAATCGTTTGATCCCGCAAGTATTCAGCAATGGATACGTGGGTTTCATCATAAGTCAACTCACTATAAATTTCATCGCTAATAACAAAAACGGGGTATTTTTCTAAAACTTCTGCCAATGCTTTGACTTGTTCTCGGGTATAAACGACCCCTGTTGGATTGCTAGGATAATTTAAAATGACTGCCTTGACTTGCTCCCCATGTTCTTTTAAGGCTGCTTCCAAAACTTCTGGCGCTAAAACAAACTCATTATCCGTCGTATCAAGATAAATCGGTTTGGCATGAGCTAAATGGATGACTGGTTCATAGCCTGGATAAATTGGTGCTGGTAGAATCACTTTATCACCAGGTTCTAACGTGGCTAATAAAGAAGCTGAGATTGCTTCCGTTGCACCGATCGTCACTAATACTTCTGATTGAAAGTCGTAATCAAGCTGATATTTATTTTTCAAAAAGAGACTGGCTGCTTGCCGAACATCTGCTAAGCCTGCCATTCCAGAATAGTGGCTGAAATTTTGTTCGATTGCTTGGACACCCGATTTTTTCACGTGCTCCGGTGTGTTGAAATCCGGCTCGCCTAACGTTAACTTTAAAATATCAGGAATTGAAGAAACCCGTTCATCAAATTTACGAATCAATGAAACAGCTATATTGTACACTTCGTGATTGAAGCGTTGGCTTACGTCTGCCATAGTATCACTCCTTTGAATTAAGCAAATTCATTCGCTATTGTTGTTAATCCTAACACAAAAAGGCGACGATTTTAAGCAACGGATGAAATTAATCTAATAACGATAAATTCGTTTGTCTATTTACAAACAAGTTCAACTTATGTTAGTATATATATAAACAATAAAAGGAGAACCCAAAATGAAACCTTATCAAGAGTTTACCATTTCTGATTATCAGCAAGGATATGTCGCAACACCAACGGATTATTGTTGCGTCTTTTGTCAGGAGACCTTCGACAAAGAAGAAATCTATCCCGTTGATGGCGCCTTTTTTACAGCAAAAAAACGAATGATGCAGCATATCACTGAGCATCACGGAACCGTTTTATCCGCATTGTTGGCTTTACCCAAAGAACAAACAGGCCTATCAGAAAGCCAACAGGAGATTTTACAACTGTTTGCCCAAGATGTTAGCGATACTGTGATTGCCCAGCGCTTAGGTATCTCTTCTTCGACCGTCAGGAATCATCGCTTTAAACTAAAAGAAAAACAGCGACAAGCGACTGTTTTTTTAAGTATCATGTCCTTGTTGCAAGATACCCCGTTGCTGCCGCCTCACAAAGGGGCGACGATGCTTGATGATCGCTATGCCATTACGGCTAGTGAAAGAGAAAAGATCATTGCTACTTATTTTGATGAAACGGGGTTTATCAAACAGTTTCCCAGCAAAGAAAAGCGCAAGATCGTTGTCTTGAGTGTACTGGCACAAAAATTTGATCCGAAGAAAAATTATTCAGAAGCTGCCGTAAACGATGTATTAAAGCAAGCGATCACCGATTACGTCACTGTCCGACGTTATTTGATCGAATACGGATTTATGCAACGGACGAAAGACGGGAAAACTTACTGGCTGACTTAAAACCTAGTCTGTAACTGGCTGGAACTTTTGTTGGTTGGATGAGCAATATCTTTCACAGTTTTAAAAAAATTAACAAGCTCCAGTATTTTATAGAAAAAAAGACAAAGTACGAACACATCCGTACTTTGTCTACCGTCTGAAACGCTGGGACAAGTTCCAGCGTTTATTTTTCTTTTAGAAAGATTTTTTTGATGATCAATTTATCAAATAATTGCGTTTGATTGTCTTGTTCTCCAATGACTTCAGCGGTCACCGATTTACCATCTTGTTTTTTACGTAGCTGGTAAACGATCTTGCCTGTTTCTTTCAATTCGTTCACCATGTCAACGACACCGCCAAAACCAGTTTTACGAGTGATGAACCCTAACGCCACCATTCGCTCATCTAAATTTTTTGCCGAGATGCTCGCACCGGTGATCAGCGCTTGCCGCATGATTTGTAAGAATTCCTCTAGCCCTGCCACTGGCGGCTGTTCGGGTTCTTCTTCCATCATCGGTCGCTGACGCAAATAATCTAATTCCTGCAATAACGTTTCATACTGTTCTTGTGTCAACATGACCCCCGCCACTTTTTCACGATTGAATACATATACTGCTGTTCCTGCTTCTCGCGCTTGATTAAATACATCCATCGGAGATTTTTTTACTTCAGTAATTGAAGTAGTGGGAACATCCAATTTCTTCAGTTCCATAATCAACGTCCTCCTTGTCTCAACGAACACATTATAGCATAAATCCAGAAGCAGATTATAGAGGTATTTCACTGCTCCTAGGAAAAGAAACAAAAAAGCGGCTAATCGCCGCTTTTTTCGATTGATAAGGTCATTGCATTGATGGCAACGATGATCGTGCTCATAGACATCAAGACAGCTCCGACTGCTGGGTTCAAAATGATCCCGATCGGTGCGAGGACGCCAGCTGCCAAAGGAATGGCAAAAATATTATATCCTGCGCCCCACCAGAGATTTTGAATCATCTTGCGTCTTGTTTTTTTCGCCAAAGTCAAGAAGTGCAAGATGTCTTGAGGTTCGCTATTCGTCAAAACGACATCGGCTGAATCGATCGCTACATCGGTACCCGCTCCGATCGCAATCCCGATCGTCGCTCTTGCAAGACTTGGGGCGTCATTGATTCCATCGCCTACCATTACGACGTGCTTGCCCTCTTTGACATAGTCACTGACTAGACGTTCTTTATCGTCTGGCAACATTGCCGCATGGAAGGCTTCGATTCCTAGGTAACCGGCTACGGCTTGCGCCGCTTCTTGGTTGTCTCCAGTAGCCATAACTGGTGTGATGCCTAAGTCTTTCACTTTTTGAATAAATTGACTCGCTTCTGGTTTCACCTTATCCCCTAATGCGACGATTCCTTCCACTTTTCCGTCATGAACCAAATAGCTGATGGTATTGCCCTGTTCTTGATAATTTTCCAAGGAGTTCCCTTGATACTGAATGGCTAATTGCTCCAATCCTTTTTGATTGACGATCACCCACTTCTGTCCATCGATCACGCCTTCCAGACCAATCCCTGTCCTTGTTTGAACATCAGTCGCCTTTTTGGCTGTGATGTTTTCCTTTTCAGCTTGGGCTAAAATACCTTCTGCGATCGGATGATTGGCGGTTTTCTCAAGACCTGCTAGGTAAGCTAGTACTTCTGATGCAGAAAGACTGCCTGTCGCCTCGATGCCAGTTACGGTAAACGTTCCTTCTGTTAACGTACCGGTCTTATCGAGGATCAGATAATCAACATGATGCGCATTCTCCAGTGCGTTGCGATTTTTTAAGAGCAAGCCATTTTTGGCAGCGATCGATGTCGAACGAGCAACTACGAGGGGAATCGCTAGCCCTAACGCATGGGGACAGGCAATGACGAACACCGTGACCATTCGATCAAGAGCAGTCGGTAGGTCAGCAACAAACAGCCATACAGCAAATGCCAAGACACCAGCAACTAACGCAATATAAAACAGCCATTTTGCCACTTTGTCCGAAAGTGCTTCTAAGCGGGATTTATCTGCTTGGGCTTTTCGCACCATTTCCATGACTTTCGCTAAGTAGCTGTCTTCCCCAGTTCCTGTGACTTCCATCGTGATGGTACCATTGCCGTTGACAGATCCTCCAATGACAGTACTGCCGACGGTTTTAGGTACCCGTCTGGATTCACCAGTCACTGCCGACTCATCGATTGTTGTTTCTCCTTCAAGGATCGTTCCGTCGGTAGGAATCTTATCTCCTGAGTGAACGATCAACTGTGTTTTGTTGGTCACTTCTTCTAATGGAATCTGTTCTTCTGATCCATCCGCATTTTTCCGAATCACTTCTTTTGGCAATAGTTCTGCTAATTTCTGTAATGCATTGCCAGCATTAGAAACGGCATTCATCTCGATCCAATGGCCCAACAACATGATCACGATCAAAGTCGCTAGTTCCCAGAAGAAATCCATTACATGAGGAACAGCAAGAAAATGATTGGCGATAAATGCGTAAAGACTATAAAAATAAGAAACCGTGATCCCCATAGCAATCAACGTCATCATGGCTGGGCTTTTTTGTTTCAATTCCATTTTCGCACCACTTAAAAACGGCTGCCCTCCATAGAAAAACAGGATCGTTCCTAAAAGCAATACGACCCAATCTGAGCCAGGAAACGTGAACTGAAAGGGCAATTCGATGCCCATCATTGGTGATAAAATGACGATTGGAATCGCCAAAACCAAGGATAGCCAAAACTTTTGCTTAAAATTTCCCATATGCATACTATGATCCATGCCACCCATTCCATGATCCATATGACTATGATCCATACCAGACATCTCATGATTCATGTGACTATGATTCATACCAGACATCTCATGGTCCTTATGGCCGTGATCCATGCCAGATATCTCATGGCCCTTATGGCTATAGTCCATGCTGGACACTTCATGATCCATAAGACCATGGTTACTATCGGAGCTTTCATGCTCCGGCTGTTTTGATGTCGCCATGAGATGATCCATCCCATTCATCTCATGGCTAGGCTCAGGGACTTCTGTCACTTGTGATTGCGCATGTTGCTCTTTTCCCTGTGTACCATTATCCCGCTCATTCAAAGCAGGTTCATGCCTATGATGGCTTGACGTCTGTCTATTACTTGCGGAAGACGTTTTTTTCTGATTCATCCTAGTATTCCCCTTCCTATTTCACTGAATGTGCGTACAGTCTTGCTCCTTCATACAAAAGCTTCAAGCGGCTGGACACTTTTCATTTGTTTTGATTTTTCATTTTCACTTTAGCAATTCCATTGCTTACTCAAATACCCCTTGATAACCCGCTTCGGAGACCGCATTGACTAAGGCTGTTTCTGTCACTTGCGACTCGTCAAACTTGACTGTTCCGCGAGCTTTTTTCAAGTCCACTTTGGCTTTTTTCACACCCGGTACTTCACTAAGCGCTTTTTCAACTTTTGCGGCACAATGGGCACAATTCATTCCGCTGATTTGCATGTTTTTTTTCATTACGATTCCTCATTTCTTTTAACAGTTCGTTGGCTACTTATTTTGTTGCATGGGTTTTGCATTGGCACTGACCAGGAATACAATTACATGAGATCGCTGCTACTGGCACTTTTTGGTCGACTGCTGCTTGGAGCATCGCCAAATCTTCTGCCGTCAATGCTGCTTCTTGGATCATTTCTGCTAATGTCTGCCCAACTTTTTTGGCACAAATATGAGAAAAAAGATTCTCAGCTGCGCTGCGAACGGTTGCTTCTTCGGAAACAAGCGGCGAATAAACAAATTTTTTCCCTTGGCTTTCTGTTTTCAATACGCCTTTTTTGACGAGTCGTCCTAAAAGCGTCTTGACCGTTGCTGCTTTCCAATTTTTATTTTCGCTCAATAAAGCGGTGATCTCTTTCGCGTCGGATTGTCCTAATGTCCAGATCACACGCATGACTTCCCATTCAGAATCGCTGATTTTGATTGGTTCGACCACAGGTTGCATTTGTCCACTTCCTTTCATAAGTGATTCACATTTTTAAGTTTACATTTGTAATCGTATTTTGTCAAAAAAAAGCATCGCCAAACTTTCTGCGTTTTGACAATGCTTTTTTCTATTTCATTAAAAATGATTTGGTTCCTATGCTTAAAAGTGGACCTGATACGTCGTCACAGAGTGGAAGGGTTCTTCTGGACGCAACACGATCTCACCAAAGTGGGTAAATTTCTCAGAACCAGGAACACCTTGTGTTTCGATCGCCATCCCGCCATGATTGGCAAAAGGACCAGTCTTCATTGATGCACCAGCTTCTCCCTCACCCGTTGTGTAAATAACAACGGCAGGACGGTCAGTAGTTACAGTCAGCTGCACTTTTTGATCGGGACTGGTTACTTTTAGATCCCACTCTTGCGTATGGTCTAATAAGAACGGATCATCCAACATCGTCGTTCCCATCGGGCGTTCTTGTCTAAAATCAAACTTTGTGCCTGCGACAGGCGTTTTTTCACCGGTCGTCGTCACATCGTCATTCGTTTCAGCCACATGTTCGGCATTGATTTGAACCAAGTGGTCATCGATCGGCTGTTGGGTATCACCTGTCAAATTGAAATAACCGTGGTTCGTTGGGTTAAATAAAGTCGCTTTGTCAGTGTTGGCATCATAAGCAAGCAATAGTTCATTGTCATTCGTCAACGTATAGGTGACTTGATAACGAACATTCCCAGGAAACCCGCCATCGCCATCTTGCCGTGTGGTAGTAAAAATCACCCCAGCTTTGTCTGCTTCTTCAAAGGTTTCAGTGATCCATGTATCAGTATCCAGCCCCTTTGAACCGCCATGAAGCGTATTGCCGCCATCATTGTCTTCCGTTTGGTATTCTTGTCCGTCGATCTCAAAGCGAGTACCTGCGATCCTTCCCGCCACAGGGCCGATCGTTGCGCCATAATAACGTGCTTGGCGATGTCCTTCGATCGTGTCATAACCGACCACAATGTCGCGACCTTCTTCTACTGGAACGACCCAATCCAATAAGCGTGCGCCTTCAGGACTTAGCCTTACGATGGTACCGCTATCATTGGAAAGCTCATAAATTGTTCCCATTCTTTCTGACGTCAGTTGTTTCACATTTGGCATTCGTTCATATCCTTCTTTCTTTGATTAGTCTGCTGCTCTTTTTAAGTATAGACGTTTAGGGCTAGATCCGTCAATTCAAGACGGAAGAATTCGACAGGAAACGGCTTTGCTTCTGCCACTTCAAAAAAGCGGCAAGAGCACCCCACTGTTTTTTAAGAATCATTGATACGCAGCTGCTCGGCAAAAATCAGGATTCCCGGCCTGATTTTTTACCGTTTGGTTTCTATCAATATCCATTTCATCCGTTGGGTTCTTTTGCCGCAACTGTCATCGTTTATTTTTTGTGTTTTGCTTGGTAATGTTTTCTCTTTCGCCGCTTTTCTTTAGTCTGAGAAACATTAGCAGCCAAATCTTTGTTTTCTTTTTCTTGATCAGCATTTCTTCTTTCAGCACGTTCAGTTAGTACACTTTGTCTGAATCGCCGATTTCCCAGAAACTTTAACGCACACATGAGTGGTTGACGATTTTCACCGACTAATCCAATCAGCTCAATAAACAGCTCAATTCCAAATCCTGTGCTAATGATTAATAAAACAATCGCTGTATTGCTCGCGTAATTCATTAGTAAAGCAATAAAAGAAAAGACTAATGCTAAGGCATAGATCGTTAGCACTGTGCCGCGATGAGAAAACCCTAACGACAACAATCGATGATGCAAGTGCATTTTATCGGCAGAGGAAATCTTCTGTTTATTAAACTTTCTTCGGATCATCGCATAAACGGTATCCGTGATCGGTACACCGAGAATAAACATGGGCGTCAGAACAGAAATAAAAGTTGCGTTTTTCAATCCTTGTAGTGAGAGCACAGAGATCATAAATCCTAAAAACAATGCTCCAGTATCTCCTAGAAAAATGGTTGCTGGATAAAAATTATATGGAAAGAAACCGATGATTGCTGCGATCAAAGTAAAAATGACCATTGGTACTTCCACAAAATTCGGCAGAAAGAAATAGCTGATAATCCCTATCGTCGTCAAACTGATAATAGAGACGCCGCTCGCCAACCCATCGAGACCATCGATTAAGTTCACCGCATTGGTAATTGCCAGTATCCAAATCAAAGTCATAGGCAAGGCAAACCATCCCAGATCAATAAAGCCAAAATAAGGAATCGTGACTGTGCTGATTTTTATTCCAGCAACGAAATAAATTTCCAGCGCTGCGAATGTCAGACCTATTAATTTCTGCATTGGCGACAGTTCAAATATATCATCCAACAATCCTGTAATCACCACTATTGTTGCACCTAAAAGAATCGGCCAAACGAAGTCGAAAGGGATCATTGTTCGAAATTCCCAAAGCAGCGCAAAGGAAAAGGCTAAAAAAATACTTAATCCCCCAGCTGAAGGCATGGTCTTCGTATTGATCCGACGCTCTCCTGGACGATCAACTGCACCAATCTTGCAAGATATCAATTTGATGACTGGTGTCAATAATAAAGACACGATCATTGTTATAAATAAGCGCATTACAAATTTGAATGCAAAATCCATCGTTTATTCTCGCTTTCCGTTATTTCTCTTTATTGGTAAATGTATCTTCGATTTTCGAAGAAATCCGCTGAACAGGATCTGTTCGTTCTTTGATCTCTTGTCCCGACACATACTCTTCTACCACTGCGTTGATGATTCCACCCAAGATAATAATCGTCGCAGCAAGATTCAACCAGATCATTAAAACAATAAAACTTCCAATAATTTGATAGCCAATGATTTTCGCAGCAAAGTAACGGGCGTATAAGCCAAACACTTGTGACAGCAACATCCAGCCAATCGTTGCAAAGATCGCCCCTGGCAAAGTCGAACGCAACTTGACCTTTGCATTCGGCACTAACCAATAGATCAGCATCATGATAAACAGCAAAGCAACGATCGTGACTGGCCATTTGACTGTTTGGAACGTATCGATCAGATTGTCTTGAAACTTAAAAATCGGCTGCAAAAAATCAAGAATGATTTTTCCAAGCCCAAATACCATCGTAACACCAACGATCGCAATCATAAAGAGCAGGATGATCACAAATGATACTGCGCGCACCACGACAAAATTGGAACGCTGGTCCACACCGAAGGCTTTGTTCATCGCAATTTGCAAGGCATTGATACTTTGACTCGCAGACCACAACGCAGCCAAGGCGGAGATCGATAATAACCCGCCAGAGCTTGTGGTGAGGAGGTTTTCGATCGCTGGTCCGATAAAGTCATAGATTTGACTAGGGATCAATTCTTGTACATAAGATAAAACCGTGTTCGGATCAATCGATAAATAAGGCAACAGATTTCCCAGCGCAATCATTAACGGGAAAAGTGAAAGCAATAAATAGTAGGCGACGACGACCGATGTGGTCCCCATCTCTGAATCGGTTATTCTATTTTGCGTTGTTTCAATGAAACGCATCAGCTTTTGATTGCTTTTTACTTTATCAACGATTTTCATGTTTCTTCCTCCGCCAGCGAATCATCTGCCTTTTTTTCTTTGTCATACGTAACAATCAGAAGTCTCCTACCGCCAAAATTTAGTAGGTTCCTTCTTCTCCTTGAGAAGTCAAAATGCGTGGCCCTTCTTTGGTGATCGCCAAACTATGTTCATATTGGCAACTTAAGCCACCATCTAGAGTATAGGCGGTCCAGCCGTTAGGATCCATTTTCATTTTCCACGTCCCTGTATTGATCATAGGTTCGATGGTAATAACCATTCCTTCTTTTAAACGTAACCCTTTGCCGGCTTCTCCGTAGTGAGGAATCATCGGACTTTCATGGATCGTTGGACCAATGCCGTGTCCTACGAAATCGCGCACAACACCGTAGCCTTCTTTTTCCGCATAGGTTTGAATGGCATGACCGATGTCACCGATTCGGTTACCCACTTGCGCTTGTTCGATTCCTAGATACAATGCTTTTTTGGTTACTTCCATTAAACGATCGATCTCAGGCGTCGAGTTCCCTACGACATAACTCCAACAAGAATCAGAAATGGCGCCTTTTAAATCAATACACATGTCGACTTTGATCAGATCGCCGTCTTTCAATGGTTTTTTTCGAGGAAACCCGTGACAAATCTCATCATTGATACTGCAGCAAGTGGCATATTTGTAATCTTCAAAACCAATTTGGGCAGCGATGCCGCCGTGGCTTTCAATATAATCTCTGACAAACACTTCGATATCCCAACTCGTGATACCTGGTTTGATGAAACTGCGTAATTGTTTGTGGACATCTGCTAACAGCGCGCCGGATTCGGCCATGCGGTCAATTTCTCTGGCAGATTTTAATGTAATCATGTTCTCGTCTCCCTTAATTAAATTCCTCTTATTTTACCATAGAAATCCCTTATTTTACAAAATTCACAGACATTGTAAAGAGTTTTTCAAGTTTTGTTTTCAATCTTTCATGCATTTGCTATAATCTGTAAGAGAGTTTTCCTTGAGAATAGGAATGAGATTGGAGGAAAAAGCCCATGGCTTTAGCAAAAATCGTCTATGCAAGCATGACGGGGAATACGGAAGAAATTGCAGATATCGTTTCTGAAGCCCTTGAAAATCTTGACATGGAAGTTGAAATGAATGAGTGTACCCAAGTGGATGCCGATGAGTTTGAAGACGCCGATATCTGTATCGTCGCAACCTATACATACGGTGACGGTGAATTGCCTGATGAGATCGTCGATTTTTACGAAGATTTGCAAGAACTTGATTTAAGTGGCAAAATCTTTGGGGTCTGCGGCTCTGGCGATACCTTTTATGATGACTTTTGTAAGTCCGTCGATGACTTTGAAGCCGTCTTTAGTAAGACAGGTGCAACAAAAGGGGCAGATAGCGTCAAGGTCGACTTGGCTGCGGAAGAAGACGATATTCAAAACTTAGAAGCCTTTGCCAAAAAGCTAGCGGAAGCATTTGCAGAATAAAACAAGAAAACCTCTGACAAAATCACTTGATTCTGTCGGAGGTTTTCTTGTTTGCTTAATGATAACTGATATCGATGGGTGTTTCTCTTGCTAAAATATTATCGGTGGTTTCCGTCATCAGCTTAGCAATCTGATCTTCTGTGGGATGAATGATCCCCGAAGACATCAATGCCGCTAAGCCAGTAGCGACGATCCAGACACCAGTATGCAAGGACTGTAATTTCACGTCCGATAGATCTTGATACTTTGGTTCTTTTTTCACTGATTTCACAAAAAGGTCAAATGAAAACTGCTGCATGGAATCCCCACCACCATGCTCTTCTAAGTATAGCGCTCGGTATAATCGTTTTTCTTTATTTGCAAAGCCAATATAATTTAACGTTAAGTCAACGATGACATCTCCCCGTCTTTCAACTGGAAAAACTTCTGTCGCTAAGTAGTCGTAAATCTGATTGATCAATGCATTTTTTAAGTCATCCATATTTTTAAATTCTAAGTAGATCGGTTGCGTTGAACATTTCATCTTCGCTGCGATATTGCGTGCGGTAAAACGTGTAAATCCTTCGGTTGCGACAACTTCATAGGCAGCTTTTAAAATCTGGTCTCTAGTAATAGTTTTCTTTCTTGCCATAATTTTTTAATCTCCTTAATTCTGCTATACATCGCTTTCAGAAATACCTTTTACTTATTGTATCATGTTTTTTTAAGTTTGCAAAAAAACTTTTAAAATTATTGCCCCTAGTGTTTTCAGTTTTTCAATTTGAAGACCTCTGTTTTTTTGCTCTCTTTTTCGTTTGTTTTCAAAAATACTTAGTGCTATCATGAAGACAGTTATAATTTTAGAATAAATGGAGGAATTTTAATGGTTTTACCAAACTTTAATCAGAACCTTGAAAAATATGCCCAACTGATCACAGAAGTTGGTGTAAATGTCCAAAAAGGGCACACCATCGTCATCCAAATCGCCGTGGACCAAGCACCGTTAGCTCGACTATTGACAAAAAAAGCGTATGAGCTAGGCGCTGATGAAGTAATCGTTCAATGGACCGACGATGTGGTTCAAAAAGAATTTCTTGCGCATGCAGCTGAGGATCGCTTGTCTACGATCCCTCAACACAAAATTGATCAAACAGAAGATTGGGTCGAAAAAGGTGCGAGCCGCATCAGTGTCGTTTCTGCCAATCCCGATGCGTTAGCGGGCGTTGACTCAGATCGGGTCGCCGCTTTCCAAGCAGCTTCTGGTAAGGCGATGATGAAACTGCGTCAAGCAACACAAGCCAACAAAGTCAGCTGGACCGTTGTTGCTGCTGCAGGTCAAGATTGGGCACAAAAAGTGTTCCCTGATGCTTCCCCAGAAGAAGCACAAGACAAGCTATGGGATCAAATTTTCAAAACGACGCGTATCTACGAAGAAGATCCTGTTGCTGCTTGGAAAAAACATGATGAAACACTGCAAGTCAAGGCAGAAGAATTGAACAAAGAACAATTCAGCGCATTACACTATACAGCACCGGGTACCGATTTGATCATCGGCCTACCAAAAAATCACTTGTGGGAAGGTGCTGGCAGCTACAACACCCGCAATGAAAAATTCATGGCGAACATGCCGACAGAAGAAGTCTTTACTGCCCCAGATAATCGTCGCATCGATGGCTATATTTCAAGTACGAAACCATTGAGCTACGCAGGAACGATTATTTCTGGCATGAAATTCACCTTCAAAGACGGTAAAGTCGTGGACTTTTCTGCAGAACAAGGCGAAGAAGTGTTAGGCAAATTGCTAGCGATCGATGAAGGAGCGAAATCTTTAGGTGAAGTCGCTTTAGTCCCTGACCCTTCCCCTATCTCACAATCTGGCATCATCTTCTTCAATACGTTGTTTGATGAAAATGCCTCAAACCACTTGGCTTTAGGCTCTGCTTATGCCTTCAGCTTACAAGGCGGCACTGAGATGAGTGAAGAAGAACTGGCAGCGGCTGGTTTAAACCGCAGCCAAACCCACGTAGACTTCATGGTCGGCTCTGACCAAATGTCCATCGATGGCATCAAAGAAGATGGCACCACAGTTCCTGTCTTCCGCAATGGTGATTGGGCTTAATAAAAAAAGGCTGAGGTGGAGTAGCTCCCCTCGGTCTTCTTTTTACATAGAATATTGAGAACCGGCGGCTTTTTTCATAGTAATCAGCTGGCTTTTTTGATAAAATCTACTTTGATAGTCTTTGATAAGAGAGGATGGATCCGATGACACCAAATCGTGAAGATTATTTAAAGCTCATCTTAGAGCTTGGTGGTGACCAAAAGAAGATCAATAACAAACAAATCGTGTCAGGTCTGGACGTCTCAGCAGCTTCAGTAAGTGAAATGATTTCAAAATTATTAAAAGAAGGCTTAGTCGAACATTCACCTTATCAAGGGGTACAGTTGACTGAAACTGGTTTAGCTTCTGCAAGTGCCCTCATTCGTAAGCATCGTTTATGGGAAGTCTTTCTTGTGGAGCACCTGCATTATTCATGGAATGAAGTTCATGATGACGCAGAAGTTTTAGAACATGTCACCTCAGAAACGTTGGCGAGCCGCTTAGAAGCCTACCTTGATCATCCTCGGTATTGCCCACATGGGGGAATGATTCCTGAACAAGGAGAACTCATTCACGAAGGCGAAAAAAACACCATGAGTTCTTATCCGGTAGGAACCAAGATTCGTATCGCCCGTGTCCTTGACGAACGAGAACTGCTGGATTATCTCGTTTCGATCAAATTGAATATTCATGAAGAATACGAGATCATCGATGCGGCAGCATACGAGGGTCCGATTACGATCAAAAATGACACAAAAGAAATTGCTGTCAGCTACAAAGCCGCCAGCACGATTTTTGTCGATAAACTGTAAGGAGTGAAGATGATGGAAAAAAAGGTCCTTTTTACGATTTTTGGCGGTACGGGCGACCTTGCCCAACGCAAACTATATCCTTCTTTGTTTCGGTTGTACAAAAAAGGCGATTTGAAAGAAGATTTTGCAGTCATTGGTACTGCACGCCGTCCTTGGTCGGATGAACACTATCGTGAAGTGGTGATGGGTACAATCAAAGAGTTGAGTGACTCACAAGAACAAGCAGAGACATTCGCTTCTCATTTCTACTACCAATCACATGATGTAACAGATACGAGCCATTATGATTCATTAAAGGATTTGGCGGAAACCTTAGATCAGAAATACCATTTAGAAGGCAATCAGATTTTTTACTTAGCAATGTCCCCTAATTTCTTTGGGACGATCGTTTCTCACTTGAAATCCCAAGGAATGCTGGATACTGACGGCTACCATCGGGTGATCATCGAGAAACCGTTTGGAAGCGACTATAATTCAGCAAAAGAATTGAATGAAGAGATCAATCAAGTCTTTACGGAACAAGAAATCTACCGAATCGATCACTATTTAGGAAAAGAAATGATCCAAAATATTTCTGCGATTCGTTTTGCCAATAACATTTTTGAGTCAATGTGGAACAATCGTTACATTGACAATGTTCAGATCAATATCGCAGAAAACTTAGGCGTAGAAGAACGCGGCGGCTATTATGATAAGAGCGGTGCCTTGAAGGATATGGTCCAAAATCATATTCTGCAGATTCTTTCCTTATTAGCCATGGAACCGCCAGTGGCTTTTTCTGAAAAAGAATTACGGACAGAAAAAATCAAAGCCTTAAATGCGATCCGTATCTACTCCGAAGAAGAAGTGAAACAACACTTCGTTCGTGGGCAATACGATAAAGGACAATTAGAAGACAAGAAATTTGTTGGCTACCGTGAAGAAGCCAATGTGGATGAAGAATCGGCAACGGAAACCTTCGTTGCTGGGAAATTTTTGATCGATAACTTCCGCTGGTCCGGCGTACCATTTTATGTGCGCACTGGGAAACGGTTGACGGAAAAAGGCACTCGCATCAACATTGTCTTTAAACAAGTCCCAGTCAATGTCTTTAAGCAAGACCTAAATGAACAAAAGCAAATCGAGAGTTTGGCACCGAATGTGCTGACGATTTACATTCAACCGACGGAAGGCTTCTCTCTTTCCTTGAACGGAAAAGAAATTGGCCAAGGGTTTGAGACATTGCCAGTGAAGCTCGATTACCGAAATAGTACTGAAATCGTCGAAAACACCCCTGAAGCTTACGAAAAACTGATTCTAGATGCCTTGAACGGTGATGGCACTAACTTTACCCACTGGGATGAAGTTGCCCAATCTTGGCGCATCGTTGATGTGATCCGTCACGCTTGGGACCAAGAAACACCTGATTTTCCAAACTATGCCGCAGGAACGATGGGCCCCCAAGCAGCCTATGATCTCTTAGCTGCCGATGGCTTTGAATGGATCTGGCGTCCCGATGAATGGTATCGTGAGCGAGATTTACTAAATGAGAAATAAGCAAATGGTCAATTGGATGAGGAAAAAACATCCAATTGGCCGTTTTTCTTTTTTACCGACTGTTTATAATAGAAAGAAATGAGAAATGAAAGGAGCAGCAGACATGAAACAAGTCTTATCGATCGCCGGTCTCGACAGTTTGGCAGGTGGCGGCATGACGGCTGATTTGAAAACATTTGAGGAATTCGGGGTGTTTGGCCATGCCCTATTAACATGTGTGGTCGCCATCAAGGATGATCTTATGTTCCATGATCTCCCTGAGCCTGTGATCCAAGCACAGCTGGATTCACTGCGCTCGGTCGTATCCCTAGATGCAATCAAAATCGGGCTGCTTCATCAAACGGCCATCATTGAATTGCTGCGAGTTTTTTTACAAACATTTACCGGACCGATCGTGCTCGATCCCGTTCTCGCCTTCAAAGAAGGAGATACTGCCTTTAACCACTCCTATCAAGCAGGATTGATCTCATTGTTTCCTTACACAGCATTAGTGACACCTAATCTGCTCGAAGCACAACACTTATCTGGACAAAGCATTACCTCTTTAGCAGAGATGAAAACGGCGGCAAAAAAAATCCATGCGCTTGGTGCCCCAAATGTTCTGATCAAAGGTGGCAGTCGACTAACTGGGGAAACAGCCTATGATGTTTTGTATCAAGAAGGACAATTTACCGTTTTTGAGGCAGAAAAAAGTACGCGAACCACAACCAACGGTGCTGGCTGTACCCTCTCATCAGCGATTGCCGCAATGCTTGCTAAAGGCACTTCGTTGGAAGCAGCTATCCAAACCGCAAAAGCATTTGTTTGGGCAGGGATTGAAGACGGTTTGCCTTTAGGTACCTCTGGCAACGTCAATCAGCTCGCCTATTTTAAAAAGGAGGAACACCTATGAAAGTAAGAAACCTAACGACGATCGCTATGCTGACGGCACTCACGTGTGCACTTTCTTTGACCTTTATCATTCCTGTTCCGCAAACGAAGGGCTTTGTGACCTTATGTGAAGCAGGGATCTATATCTCGGCCCTTTTGTTCGGACCTAGCGCCGGTGCCTTCGTCGGTGGAATGAGCGGCGGCATCATTGATTTTCTATCAGGTTACCCTGAATGGGCTTTCTTTTCCATCGTGATCCATGGTGTGCAAGGCTGGATCGTAGGTAGAATGAGCCATCGGCCACTAGCAGCAGTCATTGTCGGCAGCTTAATCATGATCGCCGGCTATGCAGCAGCAACAGTTTTGCTATTCGGTTTAGGCGCTGGGATCGCCTCGATCCCAAGTAATTTGATCCAAACGGTCTTTGGCAGCATCGTTGCTTTACCCCTGACGCATGCCTTACGCCGCACGAAAAAGTTTTCTTTAAATGAAAGGTGATTCTTATGACAGATATCAATCAATTAAAAACGGATTTAACTACGATCGTTGAAGAAGTCATTACGACAGCGAATGTTGGTGAAAATGATCTTTTTGTCCTTGGTTGTTCAACAAGTGAAGTCGTAGGCGGCTTGATTGGCAAAAATTCCAGTAAAGAAGTAGGCATGGTTATCGTTGAAACACTACGAGCGATCTTGCGTCCCAAAAATATTCATTTAGCCGTTCAAGGCTGTGAACATCTCAATCGGGCTTTAGCTGTTGAGCGTGAAACGGCTCGACTATATCAATTAGAAGAAGTCGCAGTAGTGCCCCAGTTGCATGCAGGCGGTGCTTGCTCAGTTGCCGCTTTCCAGCTGTTCGATGAGCCTATTGAAGTGGAGCACATAGTAGCAAAAGCTGGCATCGATATTGGCGACACAGCAATCGGCATGCATGTCAAACATGTTCAAATCCCGATCCGTCCCTCTATCAAGTCCCTCGGCGCTGCCCATGTCACAGCTCTGGGATCACGGCCCAAATATATTGGTGGTCCTCGTGCGCATTACGCACAATAAGCGAATCGTATAATAATCGAAAAGCCCTCATCAAAAAGAAAAAGCATGCTTCGGCGTGCTTTTTTTGTGTCAACGTTCCTGCTATTGCCTCCCCCTTTCCTTCAGAGTGCTCTTTTTTCACTATTTTTTCCACTCCATCTTATGGCAGCTTTTTCTACTTCAAAGGCTAGTTTCTTTCTGGTGTAAAAAGAGCGGCAGCTGTCGCCTTCCTTTTGTCATAAATTCGTCAGAATTTCATCACAAAAAGAAAAGAAAGATACCAGTAAGCCCGCAAATTTCTTTTTTCTTTCCTTGATAGACTGAATGTAGTAAGAATCGAAAAGCGGAAGGAAGAAAAACATGAAAAAAATCGCCATTATTTTTGGAGGCAATTCACCGGAATACACCGTTTCTTTAGCTTCAGCAACTAGCGCAATCGAAGCACTCCAATCATCTCCCTATGACTACGACCTCTCTTTGATCGGGATCGCCCCAGATGCTATGGATTGGTACTTGTATACAGGAGAACTGGAAAACATCCGACAAGACACGTGGTTGTTGGATACGAAACATAAACAGAAAATACAGCCGCTATTCGAAGGAAACGGCTTTTGGCTAAGTGAAGAGCAGCAAACGTTGGTACCTGATGTTTTATTTCCCATTATGCATGGCAAATACGGGGAAGATGGCAGTATCCAAGGATTGTTTGAATTGATGAAGCTGCCTTATGTAGGCTGCGGGGTGGCAGGTTCTGCCTTATGTATGAACAAATGGCTGCTGCATCAAGCTGCAGCAGCCATTGGCGTACAAAGTGCTCCTACGATTCTCTTGACAAATCAAGCCAACCAGCAAGAACAAATCGAAGCTTTTATCCAGACCCATGGCTTCCCAGTTTTCTTTAAGCCTAATGAAGCGGGCTCCTCAAAAGGGATCACTAAAGTCACCTGCGTTGAAGAAATCGCTTCTGCCTTAAAAGAAGCCTTTACTTATTGTTCCGCAGTGCTCCTACAAAAAAATATTGCCGGTGTTGAGATCGGTTGCGGTATTTTGGGCAACGACTCTTTGACTGTCGGTGCTTGTGACGCCATTTCATTAGTAGACGGCTTTTTCGATTTTGAAGAAAAGTACCAGCTGATCAGCGCCAAAATCACCGTCCCTGCGCCATTGCCTGAAACGATTGAAACCAAGGTCAAAGAACAAGCTCAGCTGCTCTATCGTAGTCTTGGTCTTAAAGGTCTTGCTCGCATCGACTTTTTTGTCACGGAGCGAGGAGAACTATACTTGAATGAAATCAATACTATGCCGGGCTTTACGAGTCACTCCCGCTATCCTGCCATGATGGCAGCGGTCGGCTTATCCTATCAAGAACTACTACAAAAACTGCTTGTCTTAGCAAAGGAGGAAGTCAAATGAATCCCTATCTACAGTTAGTTAGCAAAGAATTTCCGTTAGAAAAAAACCAAGAACCCCCTCATTTAGTCCTTGCTGCCTTCAGCGAAGACGAGGTTTACTTGCAGCCAGAAGCAGCCAAACAATGGGAACGGCTCGTCAAAGCCTTAAAGCTTGAAAACGAGATCTGCTTGTTAGATGGCTACCGAACCGAAAAGCAGCAACGGTATTTATGGGAATATTCCTTGAAAGAAAATGGGCTAGCCTATACGAAACAATTTGTGGCATTGCCCGGTTGCAGTGAACATCAGTTAGGCTTAGCGATCGATGTTGGTTTAAAGGGCAGCCAGGATGATTTGATCTGCCCACGATTTCGTGACAGCGCAGCCGCTGATTTATTTACCCAGGAAATGATGAACTATGGGTTTATTTTACGCTATCCCGCAGACAAACAGGAGATTACAGGGATTGGCTATGAACCATGGCATTTTCGTTATGTCGGTCTGCCTCATAGTCAAATCATCGCCAGTCAACAGTGGACCTTGGAAGAATACCATCAATACCTTGAACAAACTGCGAGGCAGTTCGCATGAAGAAGAATCAAGGAATCGAGCAATTCCGGGTGATTTTGGCGATGATGGTGGTGGCGATCCACTGTCTGCCTCTTCACCGCTTATGGCCTGACGGTGATATCCTGATCACGTTGACGCTCTTCAGAATTGCCGTCCCCTTCTTTTTTATGATCAGCGGATATTACGTGTTCAGCGACTTAGCCACCCAAAACAGCTATCCTGCCAGACAGCGTGTCTGGCAGTTTATTAAAAAGCAGCTGCAAGTCTACCTCATAGCCACACTGCTCTTTTTGCCGCTTGCTTGGTACAGCGGCATGCTTGGGTTGAACATGCCGCTGGGCACCTTTATCCAAACATTGTTGGTCACTGGCATTCTTTACCATCTTTGGTATTTTCCTGCGATCATTACCGGCAGTCTACTAGTGATGGGCCTCTTGACACGGCTTTCTTTCAAGCAGGTGTTTTTCATTGCTGTCGGTTTGTATGTGGTTGGTTTAGGTGGGGACAGTTGGTCTGGCCTGGCTGCACAAACACCCATTACGCCACTCTATTCACTGATTTTTCAACTATTGGATGGAACTCGCAACGGCATTTTCTTTGCTCCTTTGTTTTTGATCTTAGGGGTACTAGCCAGAAGATTTGCCAAGAAACCAGCTTCTCCCCATCGCTATAGTTATCTGCTGATCAGTCTGATTTGCTTGCTTTTGGAAAGTTACCTTTTGCATCACTTTACCACGCCGAAACATGACAGCATGTATGTTTTTTTGCCCTTCGTCCTGTTGTTTTTATTTCCGATCATCCAGCAATGGCAAGCACCCATAATCTGGAAACAAGCGGGTCGACTGTCCCTTTGGCTCTATTTGCTCCATCCTTATACCATTGCAGTGACCCATTTTCTTAGTCAAAAGCTACCCTTGCTGCAAAACAATCTGATCAATTTCTTGGTGGTCTTAGGACTGACCATTGGGGTGGTGCATGGTCTCTTTGCTTTGCAAAAGCTGTTCCCGTTTTCGAAAAAAACGCCGCTTCACTTGCAGCGAGCAGCCAAAGAATTTTCCGCCCCCGCTTTGTTGCACAACTTGCAGGAAATCAAGCGATTGATCCCAGCAACAACAAAAGTGATGGCGGTGGTTAAAGCGGATGCTTATGGTTGTGATGCGAAGACGGTTGCCGGTACCCTAGAAAGAGCCGGCGTCGATTTCTTTGCCGTTGCTACCCTTGAAGAAGCCATTGAATTACGGCGAGCAGGCATCAAAAGTCGCTTACTGATTTTAGGGTACACTTCTGCCCAACATGCCAAAGAGCTGAAACATTATTCCTTGATTCAAACCATCGTTAGTGAGGCCCATGGGCATGCTTTAGCCCAAACAAGCATACCGATCGAATGCCATTTAGCAGTAGATACTGGTATGCACCGCTTAGGCGTTGCACCTGATCTTGAGACAGTTACTGGACTTTACGCCTTGCCATCTCTCAAGATCACAGGCATTTTTTCCCATCTAGGCTCTTCAGATCAGCTGGATACGGCAAGTATCTTGCGGACACAAGCCCAAATCACTTGTTTTGATGATCTGTTGGCTGGCTTATCCGCTAGAAATATCGTCTATGGACTGACACATCTGCAAAGCAGCTACGGAATATTGAATTACCCAGAGAAACACTATGATTATGTACGTCCAGGTATTCTTCTAACTGGTTCATTGAGCGTCCCGAACGAACCAACGAAGCAGAAGATAAACGTACAACCGATTTTGACACTCAAAGCCTTACTGGTAGACAAAAAAACAGTTGCCGCTGGTGAAGCGATCGGCTATGGATTAGGCACTATTTTTGATCGACCAGCCACGATCGGGATCGTTAGCATCGGCTACTGCGACGGGGTTCCACGTGCCCTATCAAACCAAGGGTTCCAACTTTCTTATCAAGGTGCTTTACTCCCGCAGATTGGGTTGGTTTGTATGGATATGCTCTTGATCGATTTAACGGACTATCCAGAACTGGCGGTCGAAAGTTCGCTCGAAGTAATCAGCGATTGGACGACTACCGCTGATCAAGCACAAACCATTACCAATGAATTGATCAGCCGCCTAGGTTCCCGCATCACCTCTAGTTCAAAGTAGAAAACGAATGCATTCGCTTACCGATTACGGTATGATGGGTGTAGAGTAAATGGTAGTGTAAATGAAAAATGATCGTAGATAGTTGGAGTGAATCAAGGATGGCAGAAAAAATAATTGTTGTTGATGATGAAAAAGAAATCGCGGAGTTAGTCACGACGTTTCTAAGGAATGAAGGCTTCCAAGTAGAACCTTTTTATGATGGAACGAGCGCTTTGGCCTATCTTGAAAAAGAAACGGTCGACGTGGCGGTTTTAGATGTGATGCTGCCGGATATCGACGGCTTCCAGCTGTTGCAGCAAATTCGTAAGACCCACTTTTTCCCAGTACTGATGCTCACGGCAAAAGGGGAAGACTTGGATAAAATCACCGGTCTAAGCCTTGGGGCAGATGATTATGTGACCAAGCCCTTCAATCCTTTAGAAGTCGTTGCTCGGGTCAAAACGCAGCTGCGGCGATACCAGCGTTACAACCAGTCAGCGAATCCCCAGAAGATTGAAGAATACGAAAAGGAAGGCTTACTGTTGAAAATCAATAGCCACCAATGTTTTCTTTATGGCAAAGAGGTTTTCTTGACCCCCATCGAATTTAAAATCTTGCTTTACTTATTTGAACACCAAGGATCGGTCGTTGCCTCGGAAACCCTTTTTGAAGCAGTTTGGAAAGAAAAGTATTTAGACAACAATAACACAGTGATGGCACATATCGCCCGTTTGCGGGAAAAACTGAACGAACAACCCCGCAAACCGAAATTAATCAAAACCGTATGGGGGGTCGGCTATATCATTGAAAAATAGAAGTCCATTGATCCGCAAGCTCTTGACCCAATACTTTATCACCACGGGCATCTTGATGGCGATCTTGATCATCATTCCTTTCGCAGTACGCTTCGTTGCTGGAATGAGGGTCTGGTATGGCTATGAACCCATTTATCAAATTTTACGACTTTTTGCTGACTATTGGCTTCTTTGCTTAGCCATCGGGGCCTTACTGATTTGGGTGAGCACAACGATTTATTATATGAGTAAAGCTATCAGTTATTTGAATGAAACGATCCAAGCCACAAACCAACTGATTGCCGAACCCACGAAGCGAATCGTTCTTTCCAGCAATATGATTGATGTGCAAGAAGAAATGAACCAGTTGCGAGAGAAAAACTTACAGGATCAACGAGCCGCCAAAGAAGCGGAACAACGAAAAAATGATTTGATCGTCTATCTCGCACATGATTTACGAACGCCTTTGACCAGTGTGATCGGCTATTTGACGCTTTTAGAAGAGGAACCGCAGCTTTCTACCGAACTACGCGCACGCTATACGAAGATCGCCTTGCAAAAAGCCCAACGGCTGGAACTATTGATCAGCGAATTTTTCGAAATCACCCGCTTTAATCTTACAACGATCGCCTTGCAAACTGAAACCACGGATCTGAGCTTGATGCTGGAACAGTTGACGTTTGAATTTTTGCCGCTGTTAGAAGAAAAAAATCTCCATTGGCAACTTCAGCTACAGAAAAAAGTCTTTGCGACCGTTGATACGGAGAAAATGGAACGCGTTTTTGACAACTTGATCCGCAATGCCATCAATTATAGCTATCCTAACTCCCCTTTGCGATTAGCCATCAGCGAGTCTGATGATATCCTGATTCGTTTGACCAATCAAGGAAAAACGATCCCAGCTGAAAAGATCGGCTTGATTTTTGAGCCTTTCTACCGCATGGATGCTTCCCGAGCAACAGCGACGGGTGGGACGGGTCTTGGTTTGCCGATCGCCAAAGAAATCGTTGAAGCATTAGGTGGAAAGATTTGGGCGGAAAGCCGTGATGAAACCATCGTCTTTTCGATTCGCCTACCGAAGGCAGCAATGGAAAAAAATGAACAGCTGTCAAAGCCCCATCCATCTGAACCAACCGCTTAACAGGCAAACAACCTGAGCATTTCGCTGCTCCCCTTCTAATTCAGAAGGAGGAATAGCTGCTCAGGTTGTTTTTTATTGATTGCTTATTGATACACCAAAGATCGTAACGCTTGATCGACTTTTTCTGCCGCTAAGCGTCCTTCACGAATCGCCCAGATGACTAAACTCGGTCCTCTTTTGGCATCTCCTGCGACTAACACTCGTTCATTGTTCGTCGTGTAATCATCGTACACTTCTCGCACACCAAAGGCATCGAAGAGTTGGGTCTCTGCACCAACAAAGCCCATTGCCAGCAAGACCAAATCCGCCTTGATCACTTGCTCTGTGCCAGGGATCGGCTGAAACTGTTGATCCACTGAGACCGTTTCGATGGCGATCAACTGGCCGCGTTCGGCGCCGATAAAGGCCGTTGTGGACACCCCATGATACGTCACTTGTGTTTGTAGCACTTCAGCCGCTTCTTCTTGCCCATATCCTGTGCGGGCTGTCATTGGGTATTCTGGCCAAGGATTGCTGTCGGTCCGTGTCAATGGCAGTTGGGGCGTGATCTCCAATTGACGCACAGAAGCGGCTCCTTGCCGAATCGCTGAACCAATACAGTCATTTCCAGTGTCGCCGCCACCAATCACGATAACATGCTTGCCAGCAAGTTTTTTACTTGTTGCCGCTTTGCCATGCTTTAACACATCTTTGGTTGCTTCCGTCAGATAATCGACTGCAAATTGCACCCCAGTCAATTCACGCCCTGGAATCTTCAAGTCACGAGGAACACTAGCTCCTGTTGCCAAGATGACCCGATCATACTGAGCGGCCAATTCTTCTGCCGACAAGTCACGACCGATCTCCGTATTAGCGACAAAGGTCACGCCTAGCTCTGCCATCAAGTCAATCCGTCGCTGAACGACGTCTTTATCTAATTTCATATTTGGAATACCGTACATCAGTAAACCGCCAAAGCGATCACTGCGTTCATAGACCGTCACTTGATGCCCTAGTTGATTCAAGCGCCATGCAGCGGATAAACCAGCTGGTCCGCTGCCGACGATGGCAACTTTGAACCCAGTCGCTTCTTGAGGCAATCCCGAGGCTTTGACCCAATCATTTTCAAAAGCAGTATCGATAATAAAGCGTTCATTGTCGTGGATCGTGACACCCGAGCCATTCAGTGCTTCGGTACAGCCTTTTTCACAAGGAGCTGGACAAACACGACCAGTCATTTCAGGTAATGGGTTGGTTTTGGCAAGACGCTCAAAAGCGGCTTGGAAACGCCCTTGATAAACCAAGTCATTCCATTCAGGAATCAGGTTGTCATTGGGACAACCTGAAACCGCTCGTTGCCCCCCGTAAAAAGAACCGGTATGACAAAAAGGAATCCCGCAGTTCATACAGCGTGCTGCTTGCTCTTGACGCTCATTTTCAGGCAATGGCGTCTGTAATTCTTGCCAGTCTTCGATTCGTTCTGCCACTGGTCGGGTAGGATTTTCTACTCTTGGGTACTTTAAAAAACCAAATGGATCTGCCATATTAGTCACGCTCCTTTCCTAGGATGGTCAATTGTGGACCGACGACAGCTTCGAAGGCTTTCGTCACAAGTTCATCTCCGACAAACCCTTGGTCCGCCAGGGTCTCCGTCGCTTGGATCATCTGATGGTATTCTGTCGGATAGACTTTGATGAAATGGTGCTGCTGATTTTCCCAATCTTCTAGGATCTCAGCCGCCTTCAATGAATCTGTATAGGCGAAATGCTGCTGGATCATCTCTTTTAGTTGGTGGTCATCGCCACTTTCGCCAATCCGATATAAATCGACCATTTCCCGATTGCATTTATCGGCAAAGGTTTGATCGGGGTCGTAAACATACGCCACGCCACCGGACATTCCAGCACCGAAGTTGCGGCCGGTTTTTCCTAATATCACCACGACACCGCCAGTCATGTACTCACAGCCATGATCGCCAACACCTTCGACAACGACATTGGCTCCACTGTTACGAACACAAAAGCGTTCGCCAGCAATGCCTCGGAAATAGCCTTCGCCTCGATTTGCCCCGAAGCACGCTACATTACCAACAATTGGTGAATGCTCTGCGTCATAAGCGGCATCTTCAGGTGGCACAATGATCAAGCGGGCACCGCTTAACCCTTTGGCTACATAATCGTTGGCCTCACCGATCAGTTTCAACTGGATGCCCTGGGTGGCAAAAGCCCCAAAGCTTTGTCCAGCAATACCTCGATACGTAAACTGTAACAGACCTGGCGTAACTTCATAATTGCCAAAACGTTCCGCGATCCAGCCTCCTAAACGCGCGCCGACTGAGCGTTGAACATTATTGATCGTATGATTCGTCACGATTTCTTGATTGTTGTCGATAGCAGCTTGTGCAAAAGCATCTAATTCTGGCCATTGACGTTTCTCAAGGAATGGATCGGTCACTTTGCGTTCGATTGGGATTGTCGTCCCAATCATTTTCGAAAAGTCTAATGATTTTGCTTTGCCTTTAGCAACGAAGCGTGGTGTCAACAATTCCGCATGTCCTACCATCTCATCGATGGTACGAAAGCCTAACTCAGCCATCGTTTCCCGTAGATCTTCTGCTAAAAAGTACATCGTATTGATGATGTGCTCAGGTTTTCCAGCAAAAAATTTTCGCAACGCTGGGTTCTGTGTAGCAATGCCGACAGGACATGTATTGATACTGCATACCCGCATCATGACACAACCAATCGCAACTAGCGCTAAAGAGGCAAAGCTATATTCTTCTGCTCCTAAAAGAGCAGCAATAGCGATGTCCCGACCCGTCATCAATTTTCCATCTGTCTCTAAGGTCATTCGCTGCCGCAAATGATTCATAGCTAACGTTTGATGGGCTTCTGCGAGCCCCATCTCCCAAGGCAAGCCGGCATCACGGATCGAATTTCTCGGAGAAGCACCGGTCCCACCGTCATAGCCTGAGATCACGACTACGTCTGCGCCAGCTTTGACGACACCGGTAGCGATCGTACCCACGCCCGTACTAGAAACCAATTTGACATTGATCCGTGCATACGGATTGATGGCTTTTAAGTCATAGATCAGCTGGGCTAGATCTTCAATCGAATAAATGTCGTGATGTGGTGGCGGTGAAATCAATCGAACACCAGGCGTAGACCCTCGAATCTCGGCGACCCACGGGAAGACTTTATTGCCTGGTAATTGGCCGCCTTCTCCAGGTTTCGCTCCTTGCGCCATTTTGATCTGAAGTTCATCTGCACTCATTAAATATTCGGCGTTGACACCAAAACGGCCAGAAGCTACTTGTTTGATGCGACTATTATAATTAATGCCCTCTACTGGTTTGAAACGATTTCGGTTTTCGCCACCTTCTCCACTGTTGGATTTTGCCCCGATCGCATTCATTCCTTCAGCAATACAGCGATGCGCTTCTTCACTTAGTGAGCCGTAGGACATCGCCCCGACTTTAAATCGTTTGACGATCGTTTCGACAGGCTCCACCTCAGCTAACGGAATACTGCGTCTTGTGTTCGCAAAGGTCCACATAGACCGTAACGTCGTTGGATTGTCCAATGCCTCTTGATTCATTTCCGCCGCATATTCTTTATAAAGCTCATAACTGCCTGTGCGAACGGCTTTTTGGAACCCATAGATCGTTTTTGGATTGAACAAATGATGCTCCCCATCGGCTTTGTACTGGAAACTACCGCCAGAATCAAGATAATCCATTCGTTTTTCACCATATGCTGCCTCATAACGCGTCAGATATTCTTGCTCGATTTGCGCTAACGAGAGACCACCGATACGGGTAACCGTGCCGGTAAAATATTCAGCGATGACTTTCTCAGAGATACCAACCGCTTCAAACAATTGTGCCCCGTGGTAACCGGCGATCGTTGAGATCCCCATTCGTGACATGATTTTGACAATGCCCTTTTCACATGCCTTGCGGTAACTCTCGATCTTCTCTGAAAGCTCAAAATGCGCCAATGTCTGGTAAGCCCCATAAGGATGGACCCCACTTGCTCCGTAGCCGACTAACATGGCATAATGATGGACCTCACAGACTTCCGCAGTATCCGCAACGATCGATGCCAAGGAACGTTTGCCTTTTCGCACCAAATAATTGTGCAGGCCTGATACCGCCAAGAGAATCGGAATCGCCACTTTTCCTTCTTGCGATTGGATGACTTCCCGATCACTTAAAATGACGATCGTTGCCCCAGCATCGATTTTTTGCTCCGTTTCTTTAAAAAGCGCTTCTAACGCTTGTTGCAAAGCTACCCCGTTTTCTGGTACATAATCATAAAGAATCGACTGTAAAACCGCTTTTTGACCATTTTGATTTAACTGTTTGATCTTTTCATATTCACTCGTTTTTAACACAGGACTAGCAATCTTCAGCTTATTACAATTGATTCGGATGTCCTTTGAAACATCCCCATCTCGACCTAAAAACAGCTCGGTACCGATCACTAATTTTTCGCGAATCGCATCAATGGGTGGATTGGTCACTTGGGCGAATTGTTGCTTGAAGTACGTAAACAAGGATTGGGGACGTTCGCTCAAAATAGCTAAGGGTGAATCAAACCCCATGGAGATCACTGGTTCTTCTCCCGTTTGAGCCATAGGTAAAATCAACGTGCGTATGATCTCATCCGTGTAGCCATTTCGTTTCCAAAGGGTCTGAATCGCATCGTCTGCTGTTTCCTCCTGCTTCTCAGTGTCGGGAAGCAGCTCTGGTGTCAATAGGTGTTCCGCTAGCCACTCCTGGTAAGGGTGGGCATTCGCATAATGCGCTTTGATTTCTTGATTTCGTAAAATCACCCCTTTTTTGGTATCCACCAAAAACATATTTGCTGGTCCAAGCACCCCTTTTTCAATCACTTCCGATGCTGGCAGATCCACAACTCCTGACTCAGAGGCCACGACAACAAAACCAGCTTTCGTGATCGAGTAGCGAGATGGTCGCAATCCATTACGATCAAGGGCAGCTCCCACCATCTCCCCATCGGTAAAGCATAAAGCTGCTGGTCCATCCCAAGGGGCCATAAAGCTTGCATTGTATTCATTAAAAGCCGTCAGTTCTGGCGTCAAGCCAGCTTCTTTAGACCATGCTTCTGGCACCATCATCAACAGTGCTTGGGGAATGTCTCGACCTTGACGATACAAGTATTCCATACAGTTTTCCAGCTTTGCCGAATCGGAGTTTTCGTCATCGTAGACTTCGATCTGATGTCCATGCATCCAATTTTCCGCCCCGCGTAACGTGTTGATTTCGCCATTATGGGCTAAGAAACGAAAAGGTTGCGCCCGACTCCAGCTTGGAAAGGTATTCGTTGAAAAACGAGAATGGGTCAAAGCAATACTCGAAGTCATTTCTGGGCTTTGAAGATCTTTGAAAAACAAGCCAACTTGATAGGCATGCAGCATCCCTTTATAAACAACTGTCTTACTGGACAAGCTGCAGATAGACAACTCATCGGTATGATACGTTTTTTCCAGTTTACGCCGTAGCCGGTAAAGCTGATCTTCAAAGGGACGGCCAGCTGCTACATCGACAGGCTTTTCAATAAAGACTTGCACAAAAGATGGCATGACTTTTTGCGCCCCCGGCCCACACTGATAATAATCATATGGAACGTCGCGCTGCCATAAAACCGTAAAACCCGTTTGTTGAATATCTTTAGCTACTTCTTCTTGGACCTGTGCTGCTCGGAGCTTTTCTTTCGGTAAAAAAAACATCCCAACAGCATAGGCGCCTTTTTCAGGCAATGGGATTCCTGCCTCTTTTGCCTGCTGCTGAAAAAAAGGATCTGGCATCGCCATCAAGATTCCTGCTCCGTCCCCCGTGTCAGGTTCAGCGCCAGTTCCCCCTCGATGATTCATCCGTTCTAACATCGTTAAGGCATTTTGGACGAGCTCTCGGGAATAATGACCATTTTTCTGAGCAATGAACCCCATCCCACAAGCATCTTTTTCAAAAGCGGCATCGTACATCGTTTGGTTCGTTGTTTTCATCATCTCTAAATCACTCATGGAATCACACTTTCTTTCAATATTCTGAATATTCCGATTTTTAACAGTTTACAACCTGATTTTCTATCTGGCAAGTTTTTTTTACTTGATCCAATTTAGTTGATTTCTTCCTTCAAGGGTTACTTACATCCACAGAACAAATAGTGACTTGTAAATCACAGGCAGGAATCTTCGTCTAATAAGGTTTTTTTATTATACAATAAACTGTCGGAAAATTATTGCAAACAAATGAGAATCGTTATCAATTAACGCGAATTTTCTCATTTGGATGTCACAAACAGCTGCTTATGTCCCATTTTCAAGGAACAAGCTTGACTGATTTCAAAAAAAAGATGACCCGCAATGGGATCATCTTTTTCCGTTTTTTTATTTTTCAAAGCCTTCTGCAACCGCTTCAGGATAGTTTTCTTTGACAATAGCTGCGCAATGGCCGCAAAGTGTTGGTAGCTGCTCTTCTACACCGACATCCACACGGACTTGACGACAACGTTCGCAGACTTCACCTTCGGCTTTTTCCACTAAGATCGCCACGTCTTCAAATTGATAGGCCGCTTCTGGTGCTGCTTCACCTGCTTCTTTGATCGTTAAGAAGTCCGGTGAAATGATAAGCAATTGAGCGATATCTGAATCGATAGCTTTTAGTAATGCCGCAACTGGCTCAGTTGGATAAACAGTGACTTTCGCTTCAAACGATTTCCCGATCAATTTTGCATTACGTGCTTCTTCCAATGCTTTTAAGACATTGTCACGGAAATCAAGGAAAGCACGCCATAAATCAAGCAGCTCTTCTTGGTTAGCAAATGTATCATAGCCAGGGAACTCCGCTAATTGGACATATTCCTCTTCTTCTTTCAAATGTGACCAGATTTCTTCTGCCGTATGCGGAATGATCGGCGTCAGTAATTTCGTCAACGCAACCGCTGTTTGATAGAAGACGGTTTGCATGGCGCGACGTTGGAAATCATTTTCAGCTTCGATATAAACAACATCTTTCGCAAAATCCAAATAGAAGGATGACATATCGACTGTCAAGAAGTTAATGACTGTTCGGTAAATATGCAAGAAGTTGTATTTTTCATAACCATCTTCTCGGATCGTTTTGATCGTTTGATTCAAACGAACCATCATGTATTTATCGACAGAACGCAAGTTTTCAAATGGTACGCTGTCTTTTGCTGGATCAAAATCACTCGTGTTCGCTAATAGGAAACGCATGGTATTGCGAATTTTCCGATAGACTTCTGATACTTGATTCAAGATATCCATAGACACTCGGACATCCGCTTCGTAGTCAACACTGCTGACCCAAAGGCGCAAAATATCCGCACCCATTTGGTTGATCACTTTTTCTGGTGCAATGGTATTACCAAGAGATTTACTCATCTTACGGCCTTCGCCATCTAAGGTGAAGCCTTGAGACAAGACGGCTTTGTATGGTGCGACTTCATTGATCGCCACACTAGTTGTGATACTTGAGTTGAACCACCCGCGATATTGATCAGAACCTTCCAAGTACATGTCAGCTGGGAACGTCAATTCTGGACGTTGACGTAACACGGCTTCGTGAGAAGAACCTGAATCAAACCAAACATCCATGATGTCAGTTTCTTTCGAGAATTTACCGTTTGGTGAGCCTGGATGCGTGAAGCCAGCCGGCAGCAATTCTTCGGCTTCTTTTTCAAACCAAATCGTTGAACCATGTTCAGCAAACAAGGTTGCCACATGCTCGATCGTTTCAGGCGTGATGATGGCTTCGCCGTTTTCTGCATAAAAGATTGGCAATGGTACACCCCACGCACGTTGACGAGAGATCACCCAGTCGCCGCGATCGCGAATCATATTGTATAAACGGGTTTTGCCCCATGGAATGATCCAATCTACTTTTTCGATCTCATCCAAAATGTTTTGACGGAACTTATCAATTGAAGCAAACCATTGTGGCGTTGCCCGATAGATGACTGGTTTTTTCGTCCGCCAATCATGTGGATAGCTGTGAGTAAAGAAGTTTAGTTTTAATAGCGCCCCTTTTTCTTCTAAAAGCTCAGTGATCATTGGATTGGCTTTGTCATAAAAGACCCCTTCAAATCCTGGTGCTTCTTCTGTGAAGACCCCACGGCTATCGACTGGTGATAAGACATCCAGCCCATATTTTTTGCTGACGATGTAGTCATCTTCCCCGTGTCCTGGTGCAGTGTGGACCAAACCTGTACCGGCATCCAATGTCACATGATCCCCTAACATCAACAGAGATGTACGGTCATAGAAAGGATGTTGCGCCGTCATTTTTTCTAATTGATCGCCTGCCAATTCTTGCAATACTTCGACAGATTCCCAACCAATCTCATTCGTCACGGTTTCTAATAAATCTTTTGCCACGACAAACTTACGACCATCAGCCAAGATTTGAACATAGGCAAAGGTTGGATTCACAGAGATTCCTAGATTCGCTGGCAAGGTCCATGGCGTCGTCGTCCAGATAACAAAAGATGTATCTGAATCAAGCAAATCTTTGCCATCTGCGACTGGGAAAGCAACATAGATCGATGGTGATTTCACATCTTTGTATTCGATCTCGGCTTCTGCTAGTGATGATTCACTAGATGGTGACCAGTAGATTGGTTTTAATCCTTTGTAGATATAGCCTTTTTCTGCCATTTTTCCGAAAACGCGAATTTCTGCAGCTTCATAATCGGGCGTCAGTGTGATGTATGGGTGCTCCCAATCACCAGAAACCCCTAAACGTTTGAAGTCAGCTCTTTGTGTATCCACTTGTGTCAAAGCATATTCTTCACATTTTTTGCGGTATTCTGCCAAGCTCATTTCTTTGCGCTTGATTCCTTTATTTGTCAACACTTGCTCGATCGGCAAACCATGGGTATCCCAACCAGGTACATAAGGGGAACGGAAACCTGACATTGATTTGGAACGTACGATAATGTCTTTACTGATTTTGTTCAATGAGTGTCCGATATGGATGTTCCCATTTGCATAAGGAGGACCATCGTGTAAGACAAAGGTTGGCTTGCCTTCATTTAATTCTTGACGGCGTTGATACAATCGATTTTCTTCCCATTCTTTTTGCCAATCCACTTCTCGGTTCGGCAAGTTGCCTCGCATTGGAAAAGCGGTTTTTCCAAGATGCAGTGTTTCTTTCATTTTCATTCTTGTTTCGCTCCTTTTCGTCTCACTACGTTTCCGTATAATTTCTAAATCCATTGACTCGACCAATCAATTGCTTCAATTGAACGTATCAAAATGGATTGGTTGCCATGACTTTCTTGTGTTTAGGTCTCACTGATTTTAAAAATCAATCCTAGTGATTCCTCGTTTGGTTACTACGCTCTCGGCAGTCGCCTAGTACTGTTCATCATCTATTCTGTCTTGCTTCCACAAGCCAATCATAGTGATTCCTAGTAAGGTTACTACGCTCCCTACTGTCGCCTAGTACTGTTCATCATCTATTCTGTCTTGCTTCGCAAGCCAATCATAGTGATTC
>NZ_NGLH01000001.1:2598029-3223747 GCF_002140635.1 Enterococcus sp. 3G6_DIV0642
GTCGCCTAGTACTGTTCATCATCTATTCTGTCTTGCTTCGCAAGCCAATCATAGTGATTCACAGCAAAAAACACGTCCGTCCCTGGCAAGGGACGAACGTGTTCGTGGTACCACCCAAATTTTTATTGTCGTTAGACAATTCTTTGATGATCGGTAACGGGATCAGGCGTCGTTCTCTACTTGAGTCTTTGGATAATCGGCTCTTTAAAGAACGCAACTCACAGATGATCTGATTTCTTACAGGGTTTTATTTGGCTTCCACTCTCCCAAACTCGCTTGAAAATTATAAGAAATTTTTCTGTTCTGTGTCTTAGTTGTTATCTGTTTTGTTCAATTCGTCTAATAAGTTTCTCGCATCATCTAATGTTTTCACTTCAGGGCTTTCGCTTACATCAACGATTTTTTCATCTGATTCAACAACGTCCACATCAAATGTGTCCACTGCTTCTGAGTTTACTCCAGAACCATTTTCACTGTCAAGTTCTTTTGATAAAACTTCTCTGATTACTTGATGGGAATCTTGCACGTAGCTTGAAAATGGCGCCAAAATTTCTTCCCACTCAGGGCTCTTCACTTGTTCTAATTGGGTTTGTAACATAACCAATAAGTTGTTGTGGAAGACTCTGGTTTTCTTCTTCAAGTCATTTGTTTCTGTTGCCAATTGACGGGCATTGTCTGTTGCATCCGTCAAAATCTCTTTAGCTTTTTCTTCCGCTGAGGTCATCAAGGCATGGGCATGTTTTTCTGCAGTAGCAACCATTTCATCCGCACGGTTTTGGGCAGACGTAACGATCACTTCTGATTCTTTGCTTGCGCTTGTTTTTACTTTATCCGCGGTATCTTGAGCCACGATGATGGATTGGTTCAAGGCGTCTTTCAGTTCATTGAAATACTCTAGTTTTTCTTCGGCGTGTTTCAATGATTTCTCTAACTCGCGATTGCGTTGAACCGCTTCTTCATAATCGCGGACGATCATATCCAAAAAGTCATCGACTTCGTCTTGGTTGTATCCTCTCATTTTTACTGAAAAGTTTTTATTTTGAATGTCTAATGGAGTTAATGCCATATTCTATACACCTCTTTGATTTATTTACGTAATACACCTAATAACAATCTAACTTTTTCTTTTTTCGTGGTTCCTTCTAACCCCTGTATTTGAATCCGACCAAATCCTCTTACTGAAACGATATCCAGTAAATCCAGAACAAAATCTGGTCGTAGTGCTTCTGTCCAGTTTACTTTTACTTTTCCTGATTCGATCAACTGTTTCGAACGCTGACGTGAGATGTTGTATACGGCAGAGATCACTGTATCAAGACGCAATGAACTAACCGTTTCTCTTTCCTCGGTCCAGCCATCTTTAGGAACGATCAACTCGGTGTATTTTGTTTCTTCCAAGCGCACCGATACGTTTCCGATTTTATCCACTTGGAGTTGGATAAAATGACTGACTTCAGCGGCAACGAATACTTGCCATATTTCACCATCGGAAAGAATGTCTCCAAAGTATTCCCTCTTGACTCCAGTCCCCATTAACGTGCCTAAAACTTTTCCATGACTCAACACCGTAAATTTTTTCGGGTATTGAATCGTAAACAAAGTCATGTCAAACTCATCGGTGGTGGGCTCATAATAATCGGGATAAATCAAACAACGTCGTCTTTCAGCAGCTTCGTAACCACCAAAAAAGCGGAAGCTTAAATCCGTTGATTGACGAATCAAGCTTTCTAAAATATACGCTTGTCTCGGATCTAAAAAATCAGTTAAGTAAGGCGCATACTGCATTTGCACTTGTTCGATCCATCCTTGAGCGGAATCAATAAAAGGGCGTTCATCGTTTCGAAAATGTTGATAGACATTTGCGTTCACCGATAACCACCCCTTACGTTAAAATAAAATTGATTGTAAGATCAATATCAATGCTTGTGATGCTAGCTGTAAGACGATAATTGCAAACGCAATCGTAAAATCAATACCAGCAAAACTTAATTTCAATCGATCAAATAAACTCAAATACGGTTCACACACTTTTGCTAAGAAACGGCCAAAAGCGGATTGATACCCTCCTGGAAACCAAGACAAAAGTGCATAGATCACTAATAAAATGGTATACAGATAAACAGCATCACTTAGTAATTTAACGAATCTCAAAAATAAAATTGGCGTTCCTCCTCACTTTAGATATCAAAAAAATTGGTATCTGCTAATGTTTGGGCAGTGCCTTCAATTTCCATACCCTTAGGCGTGCAAAGAAAAATTTCATCGCCAACACGCTTGATATCACCATCTTCAGCGTACACTGTTCCTGTTAAAAAATCAACTATTCGACGAGCTTGGTACTCTTCAATTAAATGAAAATTAACAAGTACAGCATCTCCATTGATGACCTGCTTGGCAATCCCCATCGCTTCGGAATAAACGCGTGGCTCGACGATCGTTATTTTACCAGCTGCTTGTGCGGGTGTTTCTTTTGCTTTTGTTTCTTTGACTCTCGTATTGCTTCTTTGTTGTGCCATCGGAACGACTTTTTCTTCCGTCTTCGTCACCGGTCTTACCCGTTCAGCCGCAGCTGAGGCTTGTTGATAGACAGCAGCTTGTGGTTGCTGTCTGTATTGATAGGCTTGATTTTGTGGTTGACTTGTTGTACGTGTTGCCGCTTGGCCAGATGCATACGTATTCGTGGTTGCTCTGGGGGCTGTAAAAGCTCCTCCTTGGTTCACAGCTTGTTTAGACGCTGTGCGTGCCGGTTCTTCCGTGGCAAATGTTTCTTCGTAGTAATCTTCTTCGTCAGTCAATCCAAAAAAATTGGTCAGTTTCTCTTTGAGCGACATCGGTCAACCTCCTTTTTTATTGAAATAATGCTGTTCCTACACGAATAAATGTTGCACCTTCTTGAATCGCAATGGGAAAATCATTACTCATTCCCATACTCGTTTCTAAGCAAGGGGCATGTGTAAGATGCAGGTCAGCGATCTGTTGTTGAATCCTTTTTAATTCTTTAAAAATCTGATGCTGCTCGTCTTTGGAAGCAGTGAGCGGGGCCATCGTCATCAATCCAACAACACGAATTTTGTCGAACGAAGCGAGTGCTTCAATAAAAGCCATTACCTCTTCAACAAAAATCCCTTGTTTCGTTGCTTCCTGCGAAACATTCACTTCCACAAAGCAGTTGATCGGATGCTCTGCTCGTTTTTGAATTTCTTGTGCCAGTTTGATTGAATCTAACGCATGGAAAAAATCAATCTCATTTATAATTGATTTTACCTTTCTGCGTTGCAAATTGCCAATAAAATGCCAACGGACATCTGGATAATCCTTTAGTGCTGCCTTCTTTTCAAGTAGTTTTTCTACTCGATTTTCTGCACAATCCCGCACACCATTTTCTAAAAGGACTCTTGTTGTTTCTGTATCGACGGATTTTGTCACAGCTGTCAAACAGACCTCACTGGCATTTCTAGAAACAAGAGCACAGGAATCCTGTATCTCTTGCTGAATCTTGTGCAAGTTCTCAGAAATCATGTGCTCTGCCCCCTAGCGTTTACGACGGAAAAATGGTGGTGTGCTTAATTCGTCGTCATCATTCGAACGTACTTCATCACGGCTGAAGGTATCGAATTCTTTCTTTTCTACATTTTCAAATGTGTTTTCTTCTACTTTAGGTCGTACATTTTGTTCTTTGCGGATATCCCAATCACCAAAGCCATTGCTTTCTTCTGCTTGCGCAGGGCGTGCTTGATCCATATCTAATGTTGGTTTTTGAGGGATAGAATGAATTTGACCTTGGCTTTGTCTGCTAGAGCGAGAACCCCGTTCTTTTTTTGAAGGGTCAATGCCGGTTGCAATGACTGTCACACGGATCTCATCGCCTAAGTCTTCATTGATTGATGTACCTAAGATAATGTTTACGTCGCCTGTTGCCGCATGAGCGACGATATCAGAAGCATCTTGCGCTTCAAATAAAGTCATATCCAATCCGCCAGTGATGTTCAATAGCACTTGTTCTGCGCCATCGATCGACGTTTCTAGTAATGGTGAAGAGATCGCTTTTTTCGTTGCTTCGATCACACGTTCTTCCCCGCTAGCAACACCGATTCCCATCAAGGCTGTGCCTTGATTTTCCATTACTGTTTTCACATCAGCGAAGTCTAAGTTGACATAGCCAGGTGCAGTGATCAAGTCTGAGATCCCTTGAACCCCTTGACGCAAGACATTGTCTGCTTCACGGAATGCTTCAAGCATTGGCGTTTTCTTGTCAACAACTTCTAATAAACGGTTGTTTGAGATGATCAATAAGGTATCGACATTCTCTTTTAATTTAGCGATGCCTTCAGCCGCAAAACGGCCACGTTTTGGTCCTTCAAATGTAAACGGACGAGTAACGACACCGACTGTCAACGCGCCGATTTCTTTAGCGATTTTCGCTACGATCGGTGCAGCACCTGTTCCGGTTCCGCCACCCATACCAGCGGTAATGAAAATCATGTCTGCGCCTTCTAATGATTCGCGAATAGAATCTTCACTTTCTTCCGCTGCTTTTTGACCAACTTCTGGTTGAGAGCCAGCGCCAAGTCCGCGGGTATATTTAGGGCCTAATTGAATGACTGTTTCTGCTTTTGAGTTTTTTAATGCTTGAACGTCAGTGTTGGCTGCAATAAATTCTACGCCCTTGACATTTTCTTCGATCATACGATTGACTGCGTTGCCGCCACCGCCACCGACTCCGATGACTTTGATCACAGCGCCGTCATTGATGTTATTATCAATTGAAAATTCCATAATTTATCTTCCTCCTGAGAATCGTTTTAGATTATTCAAAGATATTTGAGAAGAAATCTTTTACTCGGTTTGTGATCGACTCACCTTTTTTCTCTTCTTCTGCTTCTTCATAAGTTTCTTCTGGCGCTTCATATTGTTCGTAATGCACTTCTTGTTGTTGAATAGCAACGGGCTGTTGCGCCACTGTTTTTTCACCAGTGATTGCACTTTTGGCAAGCTGATACACTTCGCTTAAGTTTGCCGAATAGTCAACGATACTGATCACATTCGTGAAAACAGGATTTCTAAGTCCCATATGATTAGGAACGTAAAGCTTGACGTTTGTTTCGAATACTTCTTGAGCAAGATCTACGACACCAGGAAGACTTGCAGCGCCACCAGTCAAGATCACGCCACCCGGTAAATCAAGCCCATCGATTTCGTCTAAAACTTCTTTTGATTTGGTGAAGATTTGTTCCATACGGGCTTCAATGATTTCTGATAAATAGCGTTCATCGATTTTCACTGGTTCTGATTTCCCGATCACATCAACCGGAAATTCTTCGCTGGCTGAAGTGCGTTCAGGATACGCATCCCCATAATTGATCTTCAATGCTTCTGCATTGTTGAAAGAGGTATTTAAAACCGTCGAAATGTCTTTTGTGACAAATTCGCCGCCCTCTTGGTTCACATGGGTGAATTTCAATTGCTTGTCGTGCATCGCTGCGGTGGTTGTTTGGCCGCCACCAATGTCGATGACGATCGTGCCAAAATCTTTTTCACCATCTGATAAAATCGATTCTGTTAGTGCTAATGGCGTAATGACTACTTCATTAACGATCAGACCAGATTTTTCAACACATTTGCGAATGTTGTGAATGATGGTTTTTGGTCCTGTATATACAACACCAAACATTTCTAGGCGAACCCCGATCATGCCACGAGGATCTTTGATTCCTTCAAAACCATCAACGGTAAATTCCTGCGGTAAAATAGCAATGATCTGTCTTTCAGGAGGGGTAGAACGAACGAGTGCTGCGGAGGCAACATTACGCACGTCTTCGTCGGTGATCTCTTTTGATTCACTATTGACAGCGATCATTCCTTGACAATTTTCCACTTCAAGAAGATTGGCTGGTACACCAACACTTACACTGCGAATTTGAATTCCTGCTTTTTCTTCTGCTTGTCTTACTGCTCTTTGAATGGCTTGTACCGTTTTATCGATATCTACAATGATCCCACGGTTGATTCCTTCTGATTTTGCATTACCTACACCAATGATATTCATTTGGCTGTCAACGTATTCGGCTACTACAACTTTTACAGATGTCGTACCGATATCAAGGCCAACATACATTCCCGTTTTTGCCATGGATGGGGTTCCCTCCTACTTAAATTGGATATATAGCGAACCATCACAGTCCGTTTTTAGAGTTCATTCGAATAATTTGTTCACTGTTACCAATTCTACCATATAATGGCGCTTTTTAGAAACAAGTTAATGAAAAAAACTCTTGAATTTTTCCTAAGAATCACTATCAGCTGTTTGATTTTCGTCTGCATCGTCTTCTTGTGTATTTGAAATTGGGTAAGTAAAGATTCCAACTTCCATATCCACAATACTGTCCTCGGTCAAATCTTTGGCAATTTGCGGATAATACTGCATTTGACTCACCATATTCGAAATGTTAACGATCACTTGATTGCCATCATTCATAAAGAGAGTCAGCAGCTCATCATTGCTGTCACGGGGGGTATATTTGATTTGAGAAACGCCATCGCGAATTTCTGAACTTAATTCTTGATAGGCACTAAGTGTTGCTTTGATTTTATCTTCAGCCGAAAAATTTTCTAAAACCGGCAATCCTTCCACTGGCTGCTCACTGATTTCATCTAACACAACGCCATTTTCTAAAACCGGCGCATAGCCACCATCTTGGGCTAGTAAAGCAACTTCTTGAAATTCAGTGACAGTGATATCGAAGCGATTGATACCAGATAGAGAAATTGAGGCATTTTTTATACGTGGCAATTCTTTTTTGATGGCAGACACGCTTTGATTACGTTCGAAAAATTGCGGCCACATCTCTTCATTGACGGTTAGGTCCGAATTTTCGAGAATTGCTTCTGCGGATACTTCATGATTGCCTTTGACGACCACATTCGCCAAACGACTAAGGGGCGAAACGAAATACAAAACAATCAATAAAGGAATCATCAACAATCCAATAATCAAGGCTAAACGGCGAATCAACACTTGGTTGCGGTACGCCTTTAGGTTAGGCAGCCGATCAGCAAAGGAGCGGGCCTTTTTTTCTGGCTCTGGCAATGCTTCTTTCTCATCAACGGACTCTTCCATCGCTTGATCTGCTTCAAAAAACGCTTCTTCTTGCTCGTCTTCATGGTCTTCTAACGTATCTTCTGTTTCTTCAGGAGCAGGAGAAGACCAAGCTGGCTGATTGCCTTTTTCTTGCAAATACTTTAGATTTTCTTTTTGCCAAGGGGTCAACTCTTCCGTTGACGAGGGGGTTTGATCATCATGAGGTGTTTTGTCTTTACTAATGATAATCGCTCCTTTCTATCCCACACATTGTACTATTTGATTACCTCTTGCACAAGTCGAAATAATCGTTCTGAGGCATCGCTGATCCCTTGTTCTTTTGAGGCTTTTGCCATCTTACTACGAAGGGCTTCATCTTGCATGATACTGTCTACTGCTTCCACGAGGTTTTGACTGTTTAGTTCATGATCGGCAATCATTTTGACTGCTCCTGCATTGGCTAAACTTTGGGCGTTCTTCGTTTGGTGGTCATTGGTCACATAAGGACTAGGAATCAAAATCGCTGGAATCCCTAATGCAGTGAATTCTGCGATCGATGTGGCTCCTGCTCGTCCAATCAACAAATCACTATTTGCCATCACTTCCGCCATCTGATCAATGTAAGGGCGAATACTGATATTAGGAAAGGCATCTTTTGACATGCCGATTTTTTCTTCGATCTCTTTGTAATACCTTTCGCCAGATGCATAAAGTAACTGATACTCTTTTTGAGCAAACAGCGGCAGCGCATCAATGATCGCTTGATTGATTTTCAGTGCTCCTTGACTCCCACCAAAAACCAAAACCGTTTTTTTCGCCGGATTTAAATCGTAAGAAGACAAAATCGTCGACTTTTGACTATTCCGTACTTCTTGACCTCGAGGATTCCCCACCAGCACCGTTTTCTTTGCTGGAAAGTATTGAGAAGCATCGTGAAAGGCAATGGCGATTTTATCCACATACTTTGTTAGAAACTTATTGGTGATTCCAGGAACACTATTTTGTTCATGAATAATGGTAGGTATTTTCAACTTCGCTGCGGCAAAGACCACCGCGCCAGAAACGTAGCCGCCGGTGCCGATCACCACATCCGGTTGAAACTCCTTGATGATTTTTTTGGCTGCGTAATAACTTTTCATGAAAAGTTGGATCGTTTTTACATTATCGAAGGACAACTTACGCTTAAAGCCTTGGATTTCTAATGTTTTAAAAGGAATACCTGTTGGAGGGACGATTTTATTTTCCAAGCCCCTTGTTGCACCAATGTATAAAAATTCGGCTGTCGGGTCAATCTCTTTTACATAATCGACAAAAGACAACGCTGGATAAATATGTCCGCCAGTACCGCCGCCAGTCACAAGTATTTTCATATCCGTCACTCATTTCTATTTAAGTTCTGCTACTGCCGCCATAAATTTGTCGCCGCGAACTTCAAAATTAGGGTATTGATCCCAACTTGCATTCGCAGGTGACAATAAAATCGTATCTCCAGCAGCACTTAAAGAAAAGGCTAATGGGACGGCTGTTTCAACATTGTCTGTCATTTCAATTGTTTTTACCCCTGCTGATTGAGCAGCAGCGGCTAATTTTTCCTTTGTTTCACCAAACAACACGATGGCTTTTAGCCCTTTTAGTGCGGGAACTAAGTCATCAAAGCTGTTCCCCCGATCCAGACCACCTGCCAATAAAATCAGTTTCTCATTGTCAAAGCCGCCTAATGCCATTTCTGTGGCTAGAATGTTTGTTGCTTTGGAGTCATTGAAAAATTTCACCTGATTGATGGTGGTGACATACTGAGTCCGATGGGGCACGCCTGTAAAGGTTTGTAACGCTTGCTTAATGGCTTCGTTTGGCATATCGCAAAGTTTACCGACAGCAATCGCTGCTAATGCATTTTCAATATTATGATCTCCTGGCACGCCCAGTTCATCAGCTGCCATGATCACTTCTTCTTTATAATAGAGGATACCGTCAAGCATGTACGCGCCTGCTACTTTTTCCTTGGTGGAAAAAGGAATGATTTGCGCTTTTGATTTTGCCGACAGTGCTTCTAGTTCTGGCTGGTTCCAGTTGATCACCAAATAATCATCTGCAGTCATTCGCTGTTGCAACCGCCACTTTGCTAGGACATACTCTGGACGACTGCCATGGTAATCGATATGGGCTTCATAAATATTGGTGATCACGGCGATTTTCGGCCGTAAGGTATCGATTCCCATCAATTGGAAACTTGAAAGCTCCATCACCAAGCGATCTTCAGGCTTGGCCGTTTGAGCAACGGAACTTGCAGGAAACCCAATGTTCCCAGAAAGCAGTGCCTGCCCTTTTTGCATCCCGGCGTTTAAGACATTGGCGATCATGGTCGTTGTGGTGGTTTTTCCGTTCGTACCAGTAATGCCGATAATCGGTGCCTCAGAGATTTGATACGCTAGCTCCACTTCCGTGATTACAGGAATTTTTTTCTCTAAAGCTTTTTGAACAAGTGGCTGTGAATAAGGGATTCCTGGATTTTTCATAACTAACGAAAAGCCTTCATCCAATAATTCGATTGGGTGGCTGCCAGTGATCACTTTGACCCCTAACGCCAAAAGATCTTGTGCTTCGGGATTTTCAGCAAATGGCTTGCCGTCATTAACGGTCACAAGTGCGCCCAAATCATGTAACAATTTGGCCGCACTGAATCCACTACGCGCTAATCCTAGCACAAGAACTTTTTTATTTTGATATGTTTTAATTTTTTTCATTTTCTTCATCTCCTACCATACAAGGGCTATTGTGAGCAACGAGCAACCTAACGCAATACACCAAAATACAGTGTCGATCTTCCACTCAGACCATCCGCTCATTTCAAAATGATGGTGGATGGGTGACATCTTGAAGATTCGTTTGCCCGTTAATTTGAATGAGGCAACTTGCAGCATCACGCTTGCTGTTTCACAAACATAGACCAGTCCGACAAGCAAGAGGGTCCATTCTTGGTGTAAAAGAATCGAAATTGCTGCCAGCAGACCGCCTAAAGCCAGCGAACCGACATCCCCCATAAAAATTTTAGCCGGTTTGCGATTGTACGGAAAGAAGCCGATCAATCCGCCAATGATTGCTAGACAAACGATCAACACATCAATTTGATCTTGCCGCCAAGCAATCAGTGCGTAAGTTGAAAAAGAAATCGTGCCCAGTCCTGCGACCAGACCATCGATACCGTCGGTCAAGTTGACTGCATTTGAAAAACCGACCAGCCAAAAGATGACGAACACTCCGTAAAAGATCGACAGTGGCACATCGATCCCAAAGAAATTTAACACGTCTGCATTGCCTTCCGCTCGAAAAACAAAGTAAAAGACGAGTCCGCCTAAAATTTGTCCAATCAATTTTTGCAGCGAGTTTAAGCCCATATTTCTTTTGCGGAAAATCTTGATGAAATCGTCAAGAAATCCTAATGCACCATAAACCAAGGTAATGAACAAAAGAATGAACAATGAAGCAGTCAGTTGATTTTGCCATGCCCCTACCCAAATTGCAGTGATCATTGCAGAAATCAAAAATACAAACCCACCCATCGTTGGTGTACCAGCCTTTACGTTATGCCATTTAGGGCCGTCACCACGTATTTCCTGTCCGTATTTCTTCATTTGAAAATAGCCGATAAACAAAGGCATCGCGGCTGTTACGATCGCAAAGCCGCTTGCCAAAGGTAATATCATCTCTGTCCATTCCATATCGTTCTCTCCTATTATTCTATTCGTTTTCGCTTAGTGTAAACTTGATCGATTGTCCCGATAACTCAGTATAAGGCTCCACGCTCTGTTTGGTACAATAGCCGTCCCCTTCAAAACTGACGTCCACATTCAACAGACTGCCAAATTTGATCAAATCTGCTTTGGACCAGGAGGTCGTATCAGGCATGTAATACTTGTCGCTATCCGTAATCAGCAGTACCCGTCCGCCAGGCATGATCGAAGTGCCGCTGTCAACGGACTGTGCGATGACCTTCTCGCCATCACCGATGACAACAGGGGTCAACCCAGCTTTTTGAACGTCAGTTGCCGCTGATTCTGTATCAAGATTACGATAATCCCCTACAGTCGTTTCACTACCAGAGGTTGTACTATCTTCTAATGCAGAATTTTTTAGATCCATGACTCGTTTCATCAATGGATTGGCAATTTCACCCAACACGGTGCTTTCGTGCTTCTCTGGCAATTTGATCGTCAAATACAAAATATATTCAGGTTCTTCTGAAGGAAACATCAAAACAACAGAATACAGATAATTGGTACCACCAAACAAATACTTACCGGTCGTTGGATCGGCTACTTGGGCTGTCCCCGTTTTCGCGGAAATATTGTAGCCTGGTAGTTCATAGACACCATAAGCACTTCCGTAATTTTCACTTTCGACAACATCACGCATATATTCCCGTACTTTTGTTGCCGCTTCTGCTGTGATGGGATGGCCAACTTCTTCTGGTTGTGTGACCGTTTCTTCTCCTGTATTGCCATCAACGATTTTACTAATAAATTGTGGTTTTAACATCGTTCCGTTATTTGCCACCGACGTAAAGGCCTGCATCATTTGGAAATTCGTCACACCAATCGCTTGACCAAATGACGTCATCGCTTGGCTGACAGGGTTATCCTCTGGTGTGATCCCAGTATTTTCGTTAGGCAATCCTGAATAGGTACTGCGACCAAAACCAAATTCTTTTAAGTATTGTTGCCAACGATCTGCCATTCGCTGTTCCAAGGTCACCATTCCAATATTACTCGACCATGAAAGTGCTTGGCGCATCGTCAGTGTTCCTTTTTGACCGAAGTCCCAGTCGTTGATGGTTGCATCATAAAGTTTCATTCCATCAGGGCTTGGGGTAAAAGTTTCGTTTTCATTAAAGATCCCTTGATCGATCGCTGCTGCCGTCGTCAAGATCTTCATGGTTGATCCTGGCTCGTAGTTGTCCTCAACTAATAGGTTTTGCCAATCATTGATGGAATCCAAATTTTCTGGATTATAGGTTGGTCGTTGCGCCATCGCCACGATTTCACCCGTTTTTGCATCCATTAAGTTCGCTGTTAAGTTTTCTGGTTTGTTTTCTTTAAAGACACTGTCCATCAGCGTTTCCAAGTAGCTTTGGATCCGACTATCGATGGTCGTATAGACGTCTTTCCCATCCACCGCTGCAACAGTTTCGGCTACGGTTCCTGGCAACGGATTTTGATTGTTGTCTTTTTGATAAACGATCTCGCCATCGGTCCCTGAAAGCACGTCATTGTACGCAGCTTCTAGCCCGGTTTTCCCAACTAGACCAGTATCGTCATCATTGGCAACAGCATACCCGATAAAGTGAGAAGAAAAGACACCATTCGGATAAAGACGAGCTGGATGACTGTCAAAATGAAAGCCAGCAATCCCTTCTTTTTCCATTGCATCTTCAATCGCATTCTTTTGTTCTAATGTAATATTGTTCCCTTTGCTTCCAAAAGAAACACGCCATAATTGTTGCTCAAGCCCTTCTTCTAATGTATTGACTGCTGTTTCTTGGTCGATGGACAATACATCCGACAAGATTTTGCCCAATTTGTTGAAGTTTGCTTTTTCTGCAAAAAGATTCTTTTTGCCATCTTTGTAATTTTGGTTCAAAACAGCGTAAATTGAATAGGAAGTCACATCTTCAGCAATTGGAATCCCATTGCGGTCATAGATCGTTCCACGTTTCGCTTTGATGACTTCACTGCCTTCATAAAGATTTTTCGTTTTTTCAGCTAAGGAAGTCCCAGCGACATCTCCGACAATGACGATGTAGCTCAAACGCGTGACAAACAAAAAGAACAATCCAATACTCGTAGCAAAGAGAATAATACCTACTTTTTTGCGATTGTTCGTTGTAGTTTGATTGTTCTTTTTTAAGTATTGCTTGAATTTATCTGTTAACTTCATTTAGTCCACTTTCCTTAAATTGCCGTCATCGATCGACAATCCATTATCCTCAGCAATCTTTTGGATGCGCTCGGTTTTAGAAAGTTCATTTTTCTCTTGTTCCAACTGTTCTGCTTGTGTTGTTTTTTCATTGATATCCGATTGGATCAAAGAAATATCGTGTTCGACTTGACTGATATTGGTTCGAATATTGATGGTCAAGATCGCCAACGTCAATACAGAGATGATCACAAAGGCAGCGATCAGTTTTTCCAGAGTAGAAATGCTTTTTAACCGACGAGCCGGAGATGCTGGTACGCGGATGACCTCAGGACGCTGGGGATCAGTAGGCAGTTTTTCAGTTGTCGGTTCAGAGTGTTCCATAGGTTGTGATTCAAGTGGTTCTCTGAATTCATAGTCATGAACTTTTAGTTCTGCCATAGTTGTTACCCTTCGCTTTCCTTGATTTTTTCCGCGATTCGCAGTTTCGCACTGCGAGAACGATTATTTTCAGCTACTTCTTCCTCAGTTGGAAGAAGTGGTTTTCTTGTTATAAGTTTAAGTGTTGGTTGGAATTCTTCTGGTATCATCGGCAAACCTGGCGGCATATCCTTCGGTGTGCTGTATTCCTTGAACATCGATTTCACGATGCGATCTTCTAAAGAGTGAAACGTGATGACACTCACACGTCCGTTGACTGCTAAAAGATGAATCGCTTGTTCAAGTGATTCTTCAATCACACCTAGCTCATCATTGACTGCAATGCGAATGGCTTGGAAAACCCGTTTTGCAGGGTGTCCGCCTTTTCTTCTTGCTGGCGCAGGAATGGCTGTTTTGATGATATCGACCAACTCACCCGTTGTTTCGATTGGATGATCTTGTCGCACCCGCTCGATTTCACGAGCGATTTGTTTCGAGAATTTTTCTTCTCCATAACGGAAGAAGATTTTGACTAATTGGTGGTAGTCGAATTGATTGACTACTTCATAGGCAGTCAACGCTGCAGTTTGATCCATCCGCATATCCAGCGGTGCATCTTGGTGGTAGCTAAAGCCGCGTTCGGCTTCATCTAATTGGGGTGAGGAAACACCTAAATCGTACAAAATCCCATCAACTCGGCTCACACCATGTTGATGCAATGCTTCCTTTAAATAGCGGAAATTACCTTTAATGAACGTAACCATTCCTTTAGCAACATATGGTGCTAAACGTTCTTTCGCATGATCGATAGCAGTTTGGTCTTGATCAAAAGCAAAGAGATGTCCCTCTTCAGACAGTTGCGACAATAAATATTCACTATGACCGGCTCCACCTAATGTACAATCGACATAGACGCCTTCTGGACGAATCTTTAACCCATCAACGGTCTCCTGTAGCATAACGGTGTAGTGTTGAAAATCTGCCATGTGTTTTTTCCTCTTCCTATCAAGCCTATAAGCCAAAATCAATCATTGTTTCAGCAATTTCATCAAAGTTTTCTTCTGCTTCTTCAGAGAATGCTTGCCAACGCGTTTCATCCCAAATCTCGATTCGGTTTGAAACGCCGATGATCACACAGCTTTTGGTAAGGTCTGCATGATTTCTCAATGTAACAGGGATATTGATTCGTCCTTGTTTATCGATTTCGCACTCTGTTGCAGCAGAATAAAAGAAGCGGACAAATGTCCGAGCGTCCTTTTTCGCTAAAGGCATTTCGTTTAGTTTTTCTTCAAGTTTTTCCCATTCAGATAAGGGGTAGCCAAATAAACAGCCATCTAATCCACGTGTCACAACAAATTTTTCTCCGAGTTTTTCTCGTAGTTTTGAAGGGACGATTAGTCGGCCTTTTGCATCTATCGAATGTTGAAATTCACCCATAAACATCGATAAATAACCCCCGATCTCCACCTGATATTCACAGTCTACCACAATCCCCCACTTTCTACCACAAATTATATGAAATTTGAAAGGGAAGTTGTTTGACTTTTCTTTACCAAATGAGGAAAAAGAGGAAAACCGACTACTTAAAGTTTTTAAAAAAACTTTAAGTGAAAAAATGGGCGTTTATCAAGAGTCAAAACACTATAAGTAACTAACAATATTTAGAATGATCAAAACGACATGAAAAATGATCGTAAATAGAAAAATACTACGCCAATACATCTTTAAATAGCGACCATATTGGATCTCCTCATAGTAATACGCTTGAAAGACTGCCAGCAGAATCCCCAATAAAAAAATGGAGATCAAATAGTACAATGTGATTGCTTGATCAAAAGTATACTTTGATAATTGATGAATCCCGACCATCAAAAATGGTACCGCTAAATCCGGTGCCTTCACGTGGTAACGATCATTCAAGGACAACGCGGAAACAATAAACCGACAGGCGAAATAGACGAGCACAGGAAAGATATACCAAAACAAAACGATTGGATTAAATCCAGACATACAGCAAAATCCTTTCTAACAACTAGTGTCACTATACTTTATTTTCTTTACATCCGTGTTTCAGTTCTTTTAAAAATCTGAGCTGGAATAAGACAGCCATGAAATTTTTTAAGGAGCCTCTTTGTTCATCAGCTGACTTTTGAAAGTCTTGAAGAATGCATTTCTTTACCTATTAAAACAGAAGGGCGTATCTTCAACAAGTCTATCTTGCCATTCTAGTGATTTTTTTTATCCTGAAATTGAAATTTTCTTAATTTCTCCTTGGTCCAACTTGAGTTCTTGTGTATTTGAGGGTAAACTGTCACTAGAATAACTCTAAAAGGTGGATTAGAATGAACGAGAAAAAACCAAAAAGTACCTTTGCAAAAATCACGCAAGTCGTGATCTGGACCATGCTTATTCTCACTGTTGGCTCGATTTTCTTAGCAGCATACACAAGTATTATGGGTTAATCCTATTAAAAAAGTGCCCTTTTCCAAAATGATGGCTTCCATCTTTTGGAAAAGGGCACTTTTTTTACAGCAAGGGTGACACAAGGCGTGCCAAGCCTTCTTTGATTTTGATCGTCAGCTTTCTTTGCTGATACGCTTCGATCGTTAAGTGCTTAGAATCGATCGAATCCGCCAGAAACGCTTCTTTCGTTTGCGTCGCGAGTTGTGCATCGTAGATGATCGTATTGACCTCAAAGTCTAAACGAAACGATCGGACATCGATATTTGCTGAACCAATCGAAACGAGCCCACTGTCAATGATCATCGTTTTTGCATGCATAAACCCTTTCTCATAGGTTTCGATGACTGCCCCAAAATGCAGTAGCTCAGCCGCAAAGGAATAGGTCGCCCAATATACCAAGGGATGATCCGGTTTGTTAGGGATTTGTATATGAACTTTCACCCCAGAAAGCAGTGCCAACTTCAAGGCATTGTGAATGGCTTCATCCGGAATATAATAAGGTGTTTGGATCAAGATTTCCTTTTTGGCTAAGTTGATCATTTTCAGATAGGTCATTTTGATTTCTTCATGTTCCGTATCAGGACCACTCGTGATGACTTGGGCTGCAACTGTCCCGACTTGTTTAATTTCAGGAAACAAGGAAGGATCATATTTGATCTCCAACGCATGTTGTGAATTCCAATCCATCAAAAACCGATTTTGCAGCGAATAGACAGCTGAACCGGCAATTCGCAAGTGATTGTCTCGCCAATAACCGAATTTTTCCACTTGCCCTAGATATTCATCTCCCACATTAAAACCGCCTGTATAGCCAATTTCTCCATCGATCACCACGATTTTCCGATGATTTCGATAATTGATTCGCGGATTGACATAAGGAACGAATAAAGGAAAGAAGAAGGCAATTTGACCGCCATGTAGACGCAACTCATCAAAAAACTTCAATGATACTTGGGTGCTGCCCCAAGCATCTAATAAGACTCTTACTTTTACGCCCCGCTTCGCCGCGCGCACCAGTGCCTCTTTGACTTCATTTCCCAATGTATCACTGCGATAAATGTAATATTCCATATGAATGTGATTTTTTGCCTGTTCGATATCCGCGATCAAGGCATCAAATTTCTGCCGTCCGTCGGTATAAAGCGTCATACTATTCGCTGTCGTATACAGGGATTGCCCAAAGACTGTCAACAGGTAGACCAGCTGCTGCACTTCTACCTGCGCGGTCGGCGGATGCGGAAACAGCTGACGAGCGAGCGCTTGTTTTTGTTCTTCTAATTCAACATTCAGCCCCACCTTTGCCTGTGAGCGCATATCAAAGATCTTTTCCTTAGAGATCCCTCTACCAAAGAAAAAGTAAAGCACAAAGCCAACGATTGGAATGAACATCAAGACCAAAAGCCAGGCCCACGTTTGAGCAGTCTGCCGCCTTTCTCTGAAAATGATAATGATTGATAACAAAATATTGACTATAAATAAAATGGTTACCAAATTATCCATTACAACCATTTCTCCACCTCTTCCCCGATTTCCCGCTACTAAAGCATATCAAAAAATAGTACCTAAAGTAAAGAAACACTGTGATGAAACAAAAAAAGCCGATCTTGACGATCGACTTTAAGAAAACATCGGTTTAGAATTTTAAGAAACGGCGCATTGATAAGACAGAACCAAGTGAACCGATCACGATCCCAATCAGTGCCATCACACCGCAAACTTGTAATAGAAACATATTTGGTGCAATTAAACTGTAATTTGAACGCAGTAAGGATGGATTGACCATTGCATAAACTTGGTGGTAGCCGAAGTACATTAATGCAATCGGAACGATCGAACCTAAGAGTCCGATCCAGCCGCCTTCAAGGAAGAATGGCCAACGAATGTAGCCGTTTTTCGCCCCCACCAGACGCATGATCTGAATTTCTCTTTGACGAGACAAAATCGTGATCCGAATCGTATTAGAGATCAGGAACATTGCCACAAAAATCAATAAGACAGCAGCCGCTAAGCCCCAAGTCCGCACAGCAGCAGACAATTCAAAGATTCGGTCAGAAGAATCTCCGCCGTAATCGGCTTTGAAAACATTTGGCAATTCGCCAGCTTGCTCAGCGATCTCTGTCGTATACTCTGGATCTGTTGCACTGACGACAAACACGTTATACAGCGGATTACTGTCGCCTTCGAACAAGTTCCATGAATCCCCCATTGCATCTTGGATCTTCTGCAATTCTTCGTCTCGGCTAGAAAATTTCACTTCTGAAACGTTCGGCAGATCATTTAAGGACTGTTCCAAAGCATCCATGTCTTCTTGTTCCGTACCAATATCAACGAAAACCGAAACGTCCACATTCTCGCGAATGTCTTCGGCTAGTTTTGTTGCATTTAAGATTACACCTAGAAAAATACCGACTAATGTCAGTGTGATCGTCACCGCACTCAATGACGCAATAGTCATCCAGCCGTTACGCTTTAAACTTTTGATACTCTCCAGGAGATGACGGAAAAATGTTCTAATCATCGTAACCATATTCTCCTTCCGCTTGGTCGCGAATAATGCGGCCATTTTCAATCGCGATCACGCGATGACGAATCGTATTTACGATCGTACTATTATGGGTCGCCATAACGACCGTTGTTCCTTGGGCATTGATCCGATCAAGCAACTTCATGATTTCCCATGAGTTTTCAGGATCTAGATTCCCCGTTGGTTCATCCGCAATCAATACTTTCGGCGTATTTACGATGGCACGAGCGATCGACACCCGTTGTTGTTCCCCACCGGAAAGCTCACTTGGAAAGACCCGAACTTTATGTTTCAGTCCGACCAAATCCAAAACTTCCATCACCCGTTTTTTGATATCACGAGGCTTGCGGCCGATAACTTGCATTGCATAAGCAACATTTTCAAAGACCGTTTTCCGTGGTAAAAGTTTATAATCCTGAAAGACCACGCCGATTTCCCGACGCATCAAAGGGATCTCGCGGTTTTTCATGCCGACCAAATCATATCCTGCGACATTCAAAACGCCTTTGGTTGCTCTTTCTTCCCGATACATCAATTTGATAAAGGTTGATTTGCCGGCGCCTGATGGTCCAACGACATAGACAAACTCTCCTTGATCAATTGAAATCGAAAGGTTACGGATAGCAGTCGTACCATTAGAGTACTTTTTCATTATATCTTTCATTTCTATCATACAGCTATCTCTCCATCTCAAATTTTCATTCTGGCTTATTATAGCATGAATATATTTCACCTTGCTTGCAACAGATTACAATTATGTTTCAATCTGTTTAAGTCACACAAGGTTATTTTTGATTCAGTTTCAGCTTCAAATACGCGTCGATAAAGCCATCCAAATCGCCATCCATGACTGCCTGTACATTCCCAGTTTCGAAATTCGTTCGGTGATCTTTGACCATCGAATAGGGATGGAAGACATAAGAACGGATTTGCGAGCCCCAACCAATTTCTAACTGCTCGCCTCGCAAGGCTGCTGCCTCTTGCTCTTTCTTTTCCACTTCTAATTGATACAGCTTGGCTTTCAACATCCCCATCGCTTGCTCACGGTTTTTCAATTGTGAGCGCTGGGCTTGGCTAGCAACGACCGTTCCTGTCGGAATATGGGTGATCCGCACAGCAGATTCGGTTTTGTTGATGTGCTGTCCGCCTGCACCACTTGCGCGGTACGTATCGATTTTCAAATCATCTGAGTTGATTTCCACATCGATCGCCCCATCTAATTCTGGCATCACATCCACCGAGCAAAATGACGTGTGCCGTCTCTTGGCTGAATCAAAAGGTGAGATCCGAACTAAACGATGAACGCCTTTTTCCGATTTCAAATACCCATAGGCATTGTGGCCTTTTACAAGTAAAGTGACACTTTTGATCCCCGCTTCATCACCAGCTTGATAGTCGAGGGTCTCTACTTGATACCCATGTTGTTCGCAAAAACGAGTATACATCCGTAACAGCATGCTGCCCCAGTCTTGTGATTCGGTACCGCCTGCACCAGGATGAAGCTCGATGATGGCGTTATTTCGATCATAAGGTTCATCTAACAGCATCGACAATTCATAAGACGCCATTTTCTCGTTTAGCTTCGTGATCCGTGCTTCAAGTTCTGCTTCCATTTCTGGGTCTGCTTCTTCTTGAATCATTTCCAACATCACTTCCAGTTCTTCCAATTCTTCTGCTAACTGATTGAACTGATCGTAGGTCTCTTTGTTGGCATTGTTTGCGTTAATGACTTGTTGGGCTTTTTCCGAGTCATCCCAAAAGGTGGGATCTGCCATTTGGTGTTCCGCTTCCGCAATGTCCTCTTCTAACTGATCTAAGTCAAAGAGACCCCCTAAAACTGATTATTTTTTCATTCATCTGGGTCAATTGATTCCGAATATCTGCGATTTCCATTAAAATTCCTTCTTTCTTTTTTTCTTACAAACGAAAGTAGACTGGACAAAAACGTCTGCCAGCCTACTCTCAACTTTTTCAAAACGTGTTACATATTTTTCCCGTGGCAATTCTTGAATTTTTTCCCGCTGCCGCATGGACAAGGATCGTTACGACCAACGTTTTTGAAACTTGGTGCTTGGGCAGCCGGTGCTTCTTCTACCCCTTGTGCTTCCCCTTGAGCAACTTGTTCCCGTTGAACGTTTTGGCGAATCTCTGCCTTCATAAAGAGACGAGTTACTTCATATTCGATCGCTCCAACCATGTTCTCAAACATATTGAATCCTTCTGTTTGGTACTCAACTAATGGATTGTTTTGTCCATAAGCCCGCAACCCAACCGATTGACGCAGCTGATCCATAGCATCGATGTGGTCGGTCCACTTCGTATCGACAACTCGTAGGATGACTACTTTTTCAAATTCCAGTAATTGTTCTGGACTATTAAGTTGTGCTTTCTTTTGTTCAAAGACTTCTTCTGCCCGTTGGTTTAGGTAGTCTTTGATCTCTTGAGCTGATTTGCCCTTGATGTCCTCGATACTGATGGTATCTTCATGAACAAGTGCATTCGCAGCAAAATCAACGATTCCTTCATAATTCCAATTGCTTTCTTCTAATTGCGTATGACTGTCGACGACCCGGCTGATGGAACGTTTCACCATATTCATTAATTGTGGTGAAAGATCCGTTTCTTCCATGATCACTTCTTGACGTTGTCCGTAAATAACTTCCCGCTGTTCTCGCATTACGTCATCGTATTGCAAGACGTTTTTCCGAGTATCGTAGTTATTGCCTTCCACTCGTCGTTGGGCAGATTCTACTTGTTTTGAAAGCATCTTGCTTTGGATCACGGCGTCGCCTTCATCGATCTTCATCCGATCCAAGAACACTTTGATTCGTTCAGAACCAAAACGCTTCATTAAATCATCTTCTAGCGATAAGTAAAATTGCGACATCCCTGGATCTCCTTGACGTCCCGCACGTCCCCGTAACTGATTATCGATCCGTCGCGATTCATGACGCTCAGTACCGATAACTGCCAAGCCGCCAAGTTCTGCAACACCAAGACCTAACTTGATATCCGTTCCCCGACCAGCCATATTGGTCGCGATCGTTACAGCGCCTTTTTGTCCAGCATTCAAAATGATTTCTGCTTCTTTAAAGTGATTCTTGGCATTCAATACTTCATGAGGAACTTTCTCACGATCAAGCATTGATGACAGTAATTCAGAAGTCTCAACAGCGACCGTCCCTACAAGCACGGGTTGTCCTTTGCGGTGACGCTCTTTGATGTCTTGAACGACTGCTTGGAATTTGCTCGTAAGCGTTGGATAAAGCAAGTCCGCACGATCATCCCGTAAGATTGGTTTGTTCGTAGGAATCTGAATGACTTGCATGTTATAGATTTCTCGGAACTCTTCTTCTTCCGTTTTCGCTGTACCGGTCATCCCAGACAGTTTTTTGTACATCCGGAAGTAGTTCTGGAATGTGATCGTCGCCATCGTTTTGGTTTCATCTTCGATTTCGACACTTTCTTTCGCTTCGATCGCTTGATGGAGCCCATCAGAATAGCGGCGACCATCCATGATCCGACCTGTAAATTGGTCAACGATCATTACTTTCCCATCTTGCACCACGTAATCAATGTCACGAATCATAATGTAATTCGCCCGTAGTGCTTGGTCCAAGTGATGGGTCAATGCCGTGTTTTCAATATCATACAAGTTTTCTAAGCCGAAGGTCTCTTCCGCTTTTTCGATCCCACGTTCTGTTAAACCGATCGTTTTTGATTGGATATCGATTTTGTAGTCTTCTTCTTCCGTCAAGCGTTTGACAAAATTGTCGACCCGATTGTATAGCGCAGTTGATTTTTCTGCTTGTCCTGAAATGATCAACGGTGTTCTCGCTTCATCGATCAAGATCGAATCGACCTCATCGACGATGGCATAGTTTAATGGACGCTGTACCATTTGATGACGGTAAACCACCATGTTGTCCCGCAAATAGTCAAACCCTAATTCATTGTTTGTACTATAAGTGATATCACAAGCATATGCCGCACGTTTTTCTTCTGCTGATTTTGAGTTAATGTTCAAGCCGACCGTCAACCCTAAAAAGTTGTACAGCTCCCCCATCTCAGTCGAGTCACGAGTTGCCAAGTATTCATTGACAGTTACGACGTGGACACCTTGACCGCTCAAAGCATTCAAATAAACAGGTAATGTCGCCGTCAAGGTTTTCCCTTCACCAGTACGCATCTCTGGGATATTCCCATCATGCAAGACGATCCCACCCATTAATTGGACGTGGTAAGGATAAAGGCCCAAAACGCGTTTTGCAGCTTCACGTACTACTGCAAAGGCTTCAGGTAATAATTTATCCAAAGTCTCTCCCTCTTGGAAACGACGACGAAATTCATCGGTTTTCCCGCGTAATTGTTCATCAGATAAAGCGGCCATTTCATCCGCATGTGATTCAACTTGATTCGCAATATGGTCAAGACGTTTTAATTCTTTTTTGTCGTTTTCGATTAATTTTCTAAAAAAATTGGCCATACCTTAATAATTCTCCTTTTACTTCTGCATTATCCTAGCTGGAAACTCTCCTAACTATTTTAGCACTAGTTCACCATAAATGAAATATTTTTCGATAGAACTATCGCATCAATCTTGCGTGATAAACGGATTCTTAACCTTTTTTCACAGATTTTAAAGAAACGCAGGAAAAAAAACACGCAACAAGCCATTGATCGGCGCTGAAAGTCCAGCACACGCCCAAACGTCTTGTTGCGAAGGTTTGCAAATTATGCCGTTTTAAAACGGGTTTTTAAGAAAGCTAAGAAGAGCATCAGTAGCATGCCTAAAGACTGAATCCCGATCATCAAGACGATATCAGCGCCAATAAATCCTGCCAACATCGCAACGAGAGAGCCTGCCCCCAGTGCATTTAAAATCACGTTCGTGCTTTCTTTGAAGCTGCCGATTGTCGATAGTCGTGATTTTTTCGTCAACCAGAGGAAAAACGCTGCGCCTATGACTAGAATACTATTCATTGCCACCAATAAAAATGCCACTGTGATCGTCTGACTGAAGAAAATCGCCGTCTCGTTGTTGCGATAGAAGCCGTCTTCGATTGCTTTTTGAAACGAAGCCGCATCATCTACTTGATCAGGTGCCATTTCCGCCGTGTACCGCATTTCATAGTGATAGGTTTGTCCATCGATTTCTTCTTTGATGGTCCAGTCTGTTTCCCGAAAATTGATGGCGTATTTCGCTTTTTCAAGAGCCGCTTCTGAAAGCGCAACGCCTATGATCCCCGCTTCTGTTTGGGAAAAGACTTGTGACTCATCCGCTAAAAGTTTGCCATCTTCCACCTGCAGCTCATTGTATTTTGCTGCCGTTTCTGCCGTCACGAGTGTTTTTGCATGGGGAAAAAATGCCGCAAAGGCTTGATCCGTTTGCTTGCTGATCATTAAGGTCAACGGGATCATCAGCAAGGACATCAAGAAAACATAGACGAACACTTGCTGCCGGCGATTTAATTTTTTACGCCATGCATAGACTTTTGTTGGAGAAAAAATGGCCCCAAAGTACGTTAAGGGAAATCGTTGTTCAGACATCCTATCATTCCTATCCTTTTGTTCCGCCAGAGGTCAAACCTGAAACAAAGTATTTTTGTAAGAAGAAAAACAGTGCAGCGATCGGTACGGCGATCAAAATCGCCCCTGCCGCAAAGAGTGCGACCCGTTGGTTACGGGCATCATTGATAAAGGTTTGTAGCCCGACTGCGACGGTCAAACGCTCTTGTGAGCGAAGCAAGAATCGCGCCAGCAAGAATTCGCCGAATGGTCCCATAAAGGCCCACAATGCTTGGACGGCAACCATTGGTTTTACGAGGGGCAAAACGATTTGCCAAAAGATGCGAAAATGCCCTGCACCATCAAGTTTTGCTGATTCATCCAAGTCGATGGGTACTGTATCAAAGTACCCCTTCATCAGCCAAGTATTCATCGGAATCCCACCACCGATATAAATCAGTGTCAAGAACCAGAAGCTATCTAGACCGTTTGCTAATAAGCCCATGACATAAAAAGCGGTCAACGCCGACATTGTCGGTACCATTTGAACGATCAAGAACACCATCAGACTACTTTTACGACCAGCAAAACGGTAACGACTGTAAGTATACCCTGCTAACGTTACGATCATTACTTGAATGATCATCGTCGAAACGGCCACGATCAAGGTGTTTTTATACCATGTCAAATACGGGGTTTCATTGAATAAACGTCGAAAGTTGTTCAATGTCCAATCCGCATCAAAATCTAAGCGAAAAGCGATCATGTTCCCTGCCTTGAAGGCTGAGGTTGCGGTAATCAACAAGGGATAGATGATAATGATCGATAACGCGATCATAAACAAGTAGGTAAATAATTTGCTGAAAGAAAACTTCTTCTTTTTCATCCTCAATCCTCCATATTAAATGCATTCGTCTTTTTAAACACCAGTAATGAAATGGAGATCACCACAAAGGAAATGATCAAGGTCAATGCAGAAGCAATCGAATATTGTGGTGAGCCGCCGGTCGTCAGTTTGTAGATCCATGAAATCAAAATATCTGTCGATCCAGCATTTCCGCCTAAACTTCCTGGTCCACCTTCGTTAAATAGATAGATCATCGAGAAGTTATTAAAGTTCCCTGTATATTGCGTAACGAAGGTTGGGGCTGCTACCAAAAAGATTGCCGGCAGCGTAATGTTCCGAAAACGCTGCAACGCATTGGCCCCATCCATTTTTGCTGCTTCATACAAATCTTCGGAAATGGATTGTAAAATCCCTGAAACCATTACATAGATGTAGGGGAACCCTAACCAACCCTGAATCAAAATAATCGCCGTTTTCGTCCAAAACGGATCAGTCTTCCAAGCAATGTTCCCAATATCCACAAAAGGCAGATTGTTCAATAGCGGGATCACCTGCGTATTGATCGCTCCTGCGGTATCATTAAACATATTTGAAAAACTCATGATTGTGATAAACGCTGGCACCGCCCAAGGAAGCAAGAAAATCACCCCAAAGACGCGACGAAACTTCACAAATTTTTGGTTGGCAACAACTGCTGTCAGTATGCCGAGTGTAATTTGCAAGGTGGTTGCTAAAACGGTCCAAATCACCGTCCAACTGAATACTTTTACAAAGGTGTCGCGGTAAGAACTTAAGGTGAAGATATTCGTGAAATTCGAAAAACCGATCCAGTCGATTAAGTTTGCTGGCGGAATGTGTCGAAAATCATAGTTGGTAAATGCCATAAAGAGCGTCACCATTACTGGAAAAATAATTGCTACGATCATTACCAAGTAGGCAGGGATCGTCAGTAAGTACGCGAACCCATCTTCGTATAATTTTTTGAAAAATTCTTTTCTCGTAACAGCTACCGGGAAGCCTTTTTCAATGCTTTGCCGAACCTGATAAGCATCTTTGATATTTAAAACCCAAAAGATAATGAAAATAACGGTAACGATGACCTGCAATGTTCCTTCAATCAACAAGAACAAAGAGTTGTCTTCCATCGGTACTGATCCGAGTGTGACAAAGTTATAAAGTGCTTGTCCACCAAACAAAAACATTTCGACCAGAAAAATCAGAAAGGCTGCAAAAAAGAGACCCGCTTTGAATTTCTGACCATTTTTGAATTGTCCCCCACCAGGGATGATTGAAAGAAGCGCTGTCTGCATGGCTTGTGAATTCGTCCTCATATGTATCCTCCTTAAAATCGAAAGTCTGCCAAGCGGCCGACGATCGATAGAAAACACTCTCGTCAAGCAATTTCTTGCGTGCTACGTTGCAAGGAATCCTTTTGACAAACATCCTCTATAGAATCGTCGACATGAATGACAGACCGTAATCGGCTAATTATTAGTATTTCTGCTCAATCGCTTCTTCGATTGTTTTGGCAGCATTATCCGCTGCTTCTTGAGGAGTCATATTGCCTGAACCTGCATCAAACAGCATGTTTTCAGCCCCTACCCAAACCTCAGACATTTCAGGGATATTTGGCATTGGTTGTGAAACACTGTATTGCTCGATCACTGCTTTTGCTACTGGATCATCAGAAGCAGCGACTGTTTCTTGAGCCATAATGTTCGCTGGAATATCATGACGCATGTCATACAATTTCTCTTGATTGGCTTCGTTGGTCAAATACTCGACAAATTGTTGAGAAACGTCTTTGTTTTGTGAGTAGTTAGATACCACCCACGCTTTTCCGCCGCCAAATGTTTCATAGTCGTTGCCGTTGTTTAGCGTTGGGATTTTCGCTACACCATAGTTGATGCCTGCTTCTTCAAAGCCGTTCACGCCCCATGGTCCATAAATGATAGCTGCTGTTTTGCCTTGATTGAAGTAATCCAACATCAAGTTTTCGTTGGCTGATACATCAAGCATTCCTTGCGGCCAGACATTTTGGAACCAATCAGTTGCATACGTGATTGCTTCAACAGAACCTTCGTTGTTCAGCCCTAGATCAGATGGATCTGTTCCTTCATCACCAAAGACATACCCGCCATGCCCCGCTAATAGACCATACGTATAATAAAAGTCCGTCCAACGAGCTAAGAAACCAACATTGTCATCGCCTTCTGCAAAACGATCATCTTTTGCTAGTTCTTCTAAATCAGAAAAAGTTGCTGGCGCTTCATCGATCAAATCTTTGTTATAGAACATGACAACTGCTTCAATCATTGCTGGTGCGCCATAGATCTTATCATCGATCGTTACCTGTTGCTTGTCGGTATCGCTGTAACGTCCATCATCTGGTAAAGTCATTTCTGCCAAATGCCCTTGGGAGCCTACTTGACCCACACGGTCATAAGGAGACATCGTAACATCTGGACCTTTCCCAGCAGGACCGTCTAGTTGAAGCGCATCCATTTGATCGAACATGTCCATTTCTACAACGTTGATGGTGACATCATTTTCAGATTCAAAGTCAGCTTTCACTTCATTGATATAATCAATATAGTCTGCGCCTACAGAGACCGTGATCGTTTTTTCATCGCTACCTGAACCTGCATCTGCATTACTACCATCGGTACTACCGCCGTTGCCGCCACACGCCGCAAGCGTTAACAACGCACTTCCTGAAACTAATCCTAGAGCTGCCTTTTTCCAATTCACTTTCATCCTGTTTACCTCCTGCAATTTGTAACTCTATTATGCAACCGGTTTCTTAAAATGGCAAACATTTTCTAAATGTTAGCGATAACAAAAATTGAAAAAGCCTTTAAATTAAGATATTGAGGAATTGAAATGAATTTGCGCAACCATTTGCTTAATTTTTCACCTTGTGGATTCACGAACCACGAGTTGCGGTAAAAAGCGCTGTTGTCGCAGGCTCGTATCGTTCTGTTCAATTTTTTGAATCAGTAATTCACCACAAGCTTCGCCCATCTCAACGATGGCTTGCTTCATAGTCGTCAACTTGGGCGAGCTGACCTGATCCAGGAATACCCCGTCGTAGCCGACAATCCCAAAATCCTTTGGTATCTGCGCGCCAATCGACTGCAAGCCTTGATTGATGCCTAGTGCCAAACGATCCGTCGCACAAATAAAACAAGTATTTTCCGCAAATTGCTCCTTCTGTGCTGTGATAAAGGTGCGGGCTGCGGAAGAACGGTTCTCAAAACGATGGATTTTTGGTGCTTGTCCTGTTTTTGTGACTGTATCTATGTACCCTTTTTCTCGACTTTTCGTAAATGCTTCTTCCAACTCTAAACCAATATAGACCAAGTGTTGATAGCCAGTATCGAGGGCGTGTTTACAAGCAGAAACGATCCCTTGGTAGTTGTCACTGTCAACAAAGCTGAATCCAGCTTCATTTTCACCAAATAGAACGACGGGTTTCTTCAAATTTTTTATCCAGTCCATATCCTTTTGGCGAAATCCCGTAATGATACAACCATCTGCTGGGCCACGATCCACCCCATCCGTCGTAACCAGCTGCAACGAATAATGCGCTTTGCCGATGGAACGAGCGATCCCCACTAATAAATTCATATAGTATGGCTCCGTCGTGTCCATCTCCTCTAAGATATACACTTTGATGATATGAGAACGCTTGGAAACTAATGATTTGGCAGCAATATTCGGTTGATAATCCAGTTCCAGCATTGCTTGATGAACGAGCTGCTTTAGCTCTTCGGTCACTTTATCTGGATGGTTGATCACTCGAGAAACGGTCATTGCGGAAACATTTGCTTTTTTGGCGACATCTGCTAACGTAGTCATGATTCACTCTCCCTGTATGATTTCATCTATAGTATAACACAATAAAACGAAAGAGAAACAAAGCCAACTTTTATATAGAAAGATTTCTTGCTTCATTCCAAAAGATAAAAAAACAGAGCAGCTTCTCAGCTACTCTGTCAAAAAAGACTTTTTTGGGGGTGTCGAGAAAAGGATCCCACACGTGTTAATCCGTTTCGATCAACCCGTATTTACCATCTTTCCGACGATACACAATGCTCGTTCCATTCGTTTCCGCATCTTCAAAGATAAAGAAGTTGTGTCCAAGCATGTTCATTTGTAAAACAGCTTCTTCACTATCCATTGGTTTTAAAGACAAACGTTTTGTACGTACGATGTCTAAATCAGAACCATTGGTTTCTTCATCGTTTGCTTCAGTTGTGAACAAATCACCATCTGTTGGCGGAACCAACGCTGTCTCACGAGATTTGCGATTGATTTTTGTTTTGAATTTGCGGATTTGGCGTTCCAATTTGTCAACAACCAAATCGATACTAGCATATAGATCAGGTGAAGTTTCTTCCGCACGTAGAACTAGGAATGGTAAAGGAATCGTTACTTCTACTTTTGCAGTTTTTTCTGTATAAACTTTCAAATTAACGTGTGCTGTTGCTTCTGGCACATCATTAAAATAACGTTCTAATTTACCTACTTTTTTCTCGACGTAATCACGGATCGCTTCTGTTACCTCGATATTTTCGCCACGCACATTATATCTAAACATAAAAATTACCCCTTTCGTCTACCAGTAAAGAAGGAAAAGGACCACTCTTTTCTTCTTCTTAACTCTATTATATCGAACTCTTGGTCATTTGCCTAGTAAATCGAACAATTTTCTTTAAGCGTTTTCAAAATAACGTTTCAACGAGCAATAGAAAATGAACGAATCGACTGGGGGCAAAAGGACTGCAATGCTTCAGCTGCATGATATAACGTTCTACCGGTAGTATAAACATCATCCATCAACAATAATTTTTTCCCTTTGATTTCACACGCTACATCTGGCTTCACTGCAAAGGGTTGCGCCTCTAGTAATCGTTGCCTGCGAGAACGTTGTGCCTGTGGTGCGGTATCAACAACTTTCTCCAGTAACTCTTGAAATCTGACTCCGGCGGCTTCCAGCACAGCGGTGACTTGATTAAACCCTCGCTGTTGGTAACGCTCTGCCGATAGTGGGATGGGAATCAAACACTCATAGTCAAACCTGTTGAGTTTCTGTTTGATCACAGGCGCAAACGTCCCCCGCAACTGATAGTTTCCCATCAGTTTGTATTCGTGAAGCCAATCCTTCATTCCTTGATCGTAAGCAAATAGCGCTCGGTGCTGCAATTGTATCATGGGACACGTTTCTTCCCAATAGAGACAATCGCTGCAAAACTCAGTTTCTTTTTTTCCACACGAAGGGCAGCAGGTTCGCCAATCGATCACTGAAAACTGTTGGGCACATTGCGGGCACAATTCATTTTCTGGGATACGCCAAGGAGCCAACACCTCAATGATCGTTCGTTCTCTAGGAAAAGTCCTTTTACACCAACTACACACCATCGGTCAGCCAGCTTTTTGCCAATTGGTTCATTTCCTTGATTTCGTTGAGTGCTTTTCGGATCGCTTCCGTCATTTGGTCGTAGAAAAAAATGACCTCCCCTTCCGTATAGGCCCCTTTACGATCGACACGACCAGCAATTTGCACGAGCACCGATTTTGTAAAGACTGGATGATTAGCACCCAATACGATGACTGAGACGTTTTCAAACGTCACCCCACGCTCTAAAATCATCGTTGTAAACAACACCTTGTAAATCTGTCGACGAGCAGACGCTACTTTTTCGCTCCGTTTTTGATCTTGCGACGAAACGCTAGTCAAAGACCATGACGTGCCTTGTCGGCGGACAGCCGCTTCTACTTCCTTCATCAGCGCAATGCTTGGACAAAACACCAAGACAAAGTTTTTTTGAAGCAGCCGCTGCAACTGCAGCAGCAATGGTCGCAGCCAACGTTTTCTGCGATAAGCCTGCGCCCAGTGACTATAATGAACAGGTTTTGGAACGATCAATGGACGCTGATGAAACCGCAGCGGCATTTTCAAGACAGCGAATTTCCCACGAATTTCTTGCAGCAGTCGTTCTGAAGGCGTCGCACTTAAATAGATCAGACACCCGTTTTTGGCTAAGGCATTGTATAATCCGTAACGCAGCTGCGCATCGCCCTCGTAGGGAAATGCATCTACCTCATCCACCACGATCAGTTGAAAGCTCCGATAAAAATGCAATAGCTGATGGGTGGTGGCAATAAGGATGTTTGTGTAGCGATATGGCTCTTCTGATTTTCCATAAAGGAGCAAGCTTTCCTCTTGTGGAAATGCTTGCTGAATCCGCGGAAACAATTCACGACAAACATCGATCCGAGGTGAGACGATCGCCACTCGACCACCTTCTTGCCGAACGTAGCGGATCGTTTCAAAGATCATTTCGGTCTTCCCTGAACCCGTGACCGACCAAACAAGCGAGGATCGCTTTTGTCGACAATTAGACACCAATTGCTGGGAAATTTTTTGCTGAAACGGCGTCAATGCTCCTGGCCAGACGATGTGGTGATCAATGGCTGGACTTTCCGTAGGTTGAATCACCAGTCGCCCATTTGATGTGATCCGACCATAGCGAATACAGGTTGGACAGTAATAGCTGCCTATCGGTAATTGCACCGACGGCTTGCGGTGGGAAGAACCGCATCGCTGACAAACGATTCTCTGCCCCTGCTCGAGCATTGCCGGTCGAGAATCAAAGGGTTTTCCTAGATTCATTGTTTCATCTAAAACAAAAAATTGTCTTCCTTTTTGATTGGTCATAACATACACCTCAGTTTTAAGTACGCAAAAAAATCGGTTCAAGTACTTTTTGAAAAGTACTTGAACCGATTACAGGTTTCTTGTTTGCTTCAACAGCAGGTCTTGCTTATTCGCCGATCAATGTCAAAGCTTGATCTAAGACTTTTTCGCCGTTCATCATGCCGTAGTCTGCCATGTTGATTACTTCTAAAGGAATTCCTTTTGGCGCTAGACGTTTCTCAAAATCGCCTTTCATGAAACGAACTTGTGGTCCTAATAATAAAACATTTACGTCTTTGCTTTCTAAATGTTGATCTGCTTCTGAAGCGGAAACTGCAAAAATATCTGCTTCTAATCCTTTTGCTTCAGCTGCTTTTTGCATTTTTGTTACTAATAAGCTTGTACTCATTCCTGCAGAACAAACTAACATAATTGTTTTTTTCGCCATATCGAACACTCCTTGAATTTTAAGAATAAGATAACATTTCCTATCTCTAGTATAGAACAAGTTTGAAATTTGTCAACGCTTTCTATCCAGCAGCCAGTTTGATTTTACTAAACGGTTAAAAACGACATATTCTTTTTTTAAATTGACGAGGACTACCTCATAGCCGGCATTCAGCCACGCATAAGCCCCGTTTTCAGGATGTCGGTAATCATTTGCCCACCAATCCGTACTCGTGCGGGCACTTTTGGGCAAACCGGATGCTGGGAAAAGAAATTCATCAAACTGGGTAAAGGTTAACGTAATTTGTGAACCGCCGTTGTTTTTTAAATAGTGCGTGATCGTATCGTACTTTTTGCGTCTACCCAAAGCAACTGCCTCCTCTTTTTCAGGTCTGTGTTGGTGCCTTTTTCTTTCTTCTATTTGTAACTTTCCTTCCGATTGCCTATACTAGAAACATAAAGGAGGCGATCGTACGCGTGACTTATCGAACGATCCGACAAGATGGAGAAACGGAAATAGAAATCAAAAAATCGCGTTTCATCTGTTCGTTAAAACGAATCCAATCAGAAGATGAAGCCAAAGCGTTTATACAAGCCCTCAAAAAAGAACATTGGAAGGCGAATCATCATTGCAGCGCCTATGTATTGGGCGAAAACCATGAGATCCAACGCAGCAGTGATGATGGTGAACCTAGCGGCACCGCTGGAGTACCGATTTTAGAAGTATTGAAGAAAAATGACTTGATCAATATGGTCGCTGTCGTTACCCGCTACTTCGGTGGAACGAAACTTGGCGCTGGCGGATTGATCCGCGCTTATTCCAGTTCAGCTTCCGCTGGCATCAAAGCGGTGGGAATCGTCGAAGGCGTTTTGCATCAAGAGCTTGCATTGACCATTGATTATCCCCTTTTAGGTAAGCTGCAAAACTATTTAGAACTGCAGAACATCTACGTAAAAGACATTGCTTATACCGAGAAAATCGTTGTTACCTTAATGATTCCCGAAGCAACGCTTGCCGACCAAGAAGTCGCTTTGATTGATTTGCTGCAAGGGCAAGTGCAGCTAAACAAAGGCAAGACCGAATATGTAGAGCGCCTCATCGAGGAGCCAACCGAGTAACTATGCAGGACAAGCACCTGTCAGGTTTGCTCTTTTCCTCAAAGCACGGACTCTAATGCCGCTTGCTGCAGCGAATGCAGGAACGCCCAATCGTTGAAAAACCGAATTGACCGATGCGGAGCAACAGCACGTATGCTCGCAGTGTCCTTTCGGCTTTTTCGCGTCTTTTTTGTTTCCAGCCGTCTCAGGCAGCTTATTTTTCCATATAAAATTCGAAACGATTGCCGACATATTGGGTGCGCACATATTCAAATGGTTGCCCATCTTCAAATGAAGTGATTTGCCGCATACGTAAAATCGCATCGCCGCGTTTGATTTGTAAATAATCAGCAATTTGCTCGGAAGCGACCATAGCTGAGATCGTTTGCGAAGCGCCGCCAATTTTCCGCTGTCCTTTTTCTTCCAACACTTTATAGAGGGAAGAGATGATCTCCTCCTTGCTAAAGTCATGAATAAACTTTTCAGGGATACTCGCTACTTCAAAACAGATCGGCATATCATCCGCATACCGAATCCGCTCCATCCGTAAAATCGTTTCGTGTCCTTCTAATTGCAGCTTTTCCATCTCACTGGAGCTAGGTGCAGTCAAGAAATAAGCGACCGCTTTGCTGGAAGGCTTACGACCAAGAGAATTCATAATTTCGGTAAAACTCGTCGTGCCCGTCATTTTCTCCTGTACTTTTTGGCGAGCCACATAAGTGCCAGAACCGATTTTGCGCTCAAGAATCCCCTCATCCGCTAAGGTTTGGATCGCTTGCCGCAACGTCATGCGACTCACGCCGAATTGTTTTGACAACTCCCGTTCTGAAGGTAGACGATCCCCGATTTTGTATGTATTGTTTTCGATATTGGCTTTGATTTGATCATGAATCTGGATATAAACAGGTAATTTTTCCACCACTACACATTCCTCCGTTCCCCTCCTATTATAACTGGTATATACCTAAATAGCTAATAAAAAAAGCAAAAACTGCTCAGTTTTTCTCAATTTGTGCGAACTCTTTCCCCATTTTATAGGCAGAAAAAGAAGTTATCACAAATTGTCCAAACAAGAGCAGTCTCTTTGCTTTTAAATTGGTTCGGTCGCTGGCTTGAGAATTTATTCAGCCAACGCTTTATTGGCAGTTGCCATGAGCAAGCGAATGCGATTCAATTGATTGACGATCGAGACACCTGGATCGTAATCAATCGCTGCAATGTTCGCCTGCGGGTATTGACGACGTAATTCTTTCATAACACCTTTTCCTACCACATGATTGGGCAGACAGCCAAATGGTTGCAGACAAATGATATTGTTGACATTATTTTCCAACAGATCAATCATCTCACCGGTCAAGAACCAGCCTTCTCCCGTATGATTGCCGATGGAAACAATCTCGCTCGCTTGCTCGGCAAGCTGATGGATCGAATGAATGCCCTCAAAGCGCGTTGACGCCCGCAACGCTTTATCCATTGGTTTTTGGAGCCGTTCAATCGCCATGATCGCAAAATCAGCGATCATTTTGCTTTTCTTCGCCATCCCCAAATGCTCGTAGCGCCAAATCTGATTGTAGAGGGAATAATTCATGAAGCCGACAATATCTGGTACGACCGCTTCCGCTCCTTCTGCTTCTAACAGGCGAACGACATCATTATTGGCAGTCGGTGAATACTTCACTAAAATCTCTCCCACGACACCGACACGTGGCTTCTTGATAGCATTTAACGGCACTTGATCAAAGTCTTGAATGATTTTCTTCATATTGCGATTAAAGAGACTGAAGGAGCCATTGCGGACATTTTTGGCAATTTTTTCCAGCCATTCTTGGTGGAGCCGATCGACAGCCCCTGCTTCTTGCTCATATGGACGGGTGCGATAAACGACTCGTTCAAAGAGATCCCCGTATAAAAATGCCACCGCCAAGCGTTTCATCATCGGCAAGGTAAAGCGAAAGCCCGGATTTGATTCAACACCAGTATTGCCCATCGAAATAGATACCACCGGTACTTGCGGAAATCCTGCATCGTTCAATGCTTTACGTAACAAGGGAATATAGTTCGTTGCGCGACACCCACCGCCCGTCTGGGTCATCAATACGCTGGTGTTTTCGACGTCATATTGCCCGCTTTGTAGCGCTTCTACCAGCTGTCCAATGGAAATGATGGCCGGGTAGCAGGCATCGTTATTGACAAAGCGCAAACCGACATTGACTGCTTCTCGATCTTCACTGGGCAGACAGACCACTTGATACCCAGAAGCCTGCAAAGCGACATCTACTAATCCGCTTTGATGGATGGGACTCAACATCGGCAATAAGAGCGTGTGCTGCTTGCGCATTTCTTTGGTAAAAATAATCTTTGCTGGTTCCTCGTATTGCTTTTTAGGAACAAAGTGCTGTTTGTCCCGTTCGTTGACTGCTGCTTTCAAGGAACGCAACCGAATCCGAATCGCCCCAAGGTTTGCACCCTCATCGATTTTCAACACCGTATACAGCTTGCCATATTGCGCCATAATCTCTTCGACTTGATCGGTGGTCACTGCATCGATCCCGCAGCCGAAGGAGTTTAATTGAACCAATTCTAACTGCTTGTTTTTCGCCACCACTCGTGCAGCCGCATACAACCGTGAATGATAGACCCATTGATCCACGACCCGCAGATCGCCGACATTTGCTAAATGAGCAATACTGTCCTCGGTCAGTACATGAAAGCCTTCTTGGGTAATGACTTCCGCTATCCCATGGTTGATTTCAGGGTCCAAATGATACGGTCTTCCAGATAAAACGATCCCTTTTTGGTTGGTCGTCATCAGCATTCGCAGCGTTTCTTCTCCCCGTTGCGCAATATCTGCTTTGAACTGATCTAGTTCCTCGAAGCCGCTGCGCAGCGCTTGGGCAATTTCGTCTTCAGAAAAACCAAAATCTTGAAACGTCCCCATTAAGGTTTTGACCATTGAGGCTTCATCTGCCAGATTTAAAAATGGACAGCGGTAGTCAACCGCCCCTTCACGAATCGCATCGACGTTGTTACGAATCACTTCTGGATAGCTTTGTACGATTGGACAGTTAAAATGATTTTCAGCGGCAGTGTTCTCTACTCGCTCAAAAATGACTCCTGGATAAAAGATCAACGGTATGTTTTGATCGATCAGTGCTTGGATGTGTCCATGGGCTAGTTTGGCTGGGTAACAAACGGTATCGCTAGGAATCGTTTCGATCCCTTGCTCATATAGTTCTTTATTAGAACGCGGCGACAAGGTTACCCGAAACCCTAACTGGGTGAAAAAGGTATGCCATAGCGGATAATTTTCATAAAGATTCAACACTCTTGGTAAGCCGATTTCCCCATGGAGGGCATCTTTTTTACGCAAAGAACGGTACTTGAACAAGCGGCGGTATTTTTCATCCACGAGATTGACTTTGCGGTCTTCTTTTTTGATTTTGATCCGCGCACCACGTTCGCAGCGATTCCCCGTAATGAATTTTCGACCATCCGAAAAGAGGGTCACGGTTAATAAACAATTGTTTTCGCAAAGCCCGCAATTTGTAAATTCTTTTTCTGCTTGAAAATCGGCCATTTCTGCAGGAGACAACAACGTACTGACATCGTCGATCGCCGCTTCTTCTAACGCGATCAACGCCGCCCCATAAGCGCCCATCAAGCCAGCGATCGATGGTCGTACGACTTCACGGCCGCTGATCAATTCAAAGGCGCGTAGAACCGCTTCATTATAGAAAGTCCCTCCTTGGCAGACGATTTTCTCGCCAAGATCTTCGGGGCGCCGAACCTTGATCACTTTATAGATAGCATTCTTTATGACCGAGTAAGACAAGCCAGCCGAAATGTCGCCAACAGACGCTCCTTCTTTTTGGACCTGTTTGACTTTTGAGTTCATAAAGACGGTACAACGCGAACCCAGGTCAACCGGCGCTTGGGCTTTTGTCGCTGCCAGCGCAAATTCTTTGACATCCTGATTCATAGATTTGGCAAAGGTCTCAATGAACGAGCCGCATCCTGACGAACAGGCTTCATTTAGCTGAATCGAAGAAAGTGCACCGTCTTTGACTGTCATCGCCTTCATGTCTTGCCCACCAATGTCCAAGATAAAATCAACCCCTGGCTGGAAATGTTCAGCAGCTTTGTAATGGGCCATCGTTTCGACTTCACCGATATCGACCTTCAGTGCATGTTTGATCAGATGCTCACCGTACCCTGTGATCGTTGACTTTGCGATGTAAACGTCAGAAGGCATCTGACGATAAAGCTCTTGTAAAACCGCCATCGTTGTCGCTAACGGCTCGCCTTCATTGTTGCCATAAAAAGAAAACAACAAATCCCCTGCATCATTGATCAAGACGACTTTCGTTGTCGTTGATCCAGCATCGATACCCAAATAAGCAGCACCTTTATGCTCCGACAAAGGTTTTTCTGTAGCAACCGCTTGGGCATGGCGGGCACGAAAAGCAGCCAGTTCTGCTTCGTCTTTGAATAAAGGATCTAGCGTATCTGTTGGCGCAAGTGTGCCGTCTTCTTCATTGGCTAAGCGGTCGCATAGTACAGAAAGCTGCTGCGCTTCTTCTGCATACAGTGCAGCCCCCATCGCCACAAACAGTTCTGGATTCTCGGGAAAAATGATATCTGCTTCTTGCAAGTTCAACGTATCGATAAATCGTTGACGCAATTCCGACATAAACGTCAGTGGACCGCCTAAGAAGGCTACCTTGCCTTTGATTTTACGACCAGCAGCTAAGCCAGCAATCGTTTGATTGACCACCGCTTGAAAAATACTCGCAGCAATGTCCGCTTTTGCCGCTCCTTCATTGATCAGCGGCTGCACATCAGTTTTGGCAAAGACCCCGCAGCGTGAGGCAATCGGATAAAGGGTTTGGTATCCCTTGGCTAGCTCATTGACCCCATTGGCATCCGTTTTCAATAAAACCGCCATCTGATCAATAAACGCACCGGTCCCACCGGCACAACTGCCATTCATCCGCTGCTCCAACGCACCTTCAAAAAAGGTGATCTTCGCATCTTCACCGCCTAATTCGATCGCCACATCCGTTTCTGGGATCACTGTCTCGACTGTTTTGGTACAAGCGATGACCTCTTGGACAAAAGGGATCCGCAAAACTTCTGCCAGCCCCATTCCGCCTGATCCGGTAATCGCCAGCGCAACTGGCTGATCTTGGATTACTGCTTGCGCTTCTTTAATAATTTTTTCCGCTGCCTTTTGGATGTCTGCATAGTGTCGTTCATACCTTGAAAAACACGTTTGATTGCGTTCATCTAACAGAACCATCTTGACCGTTGTTGAACCGACATCGATGCCCGCCTTATATTTTTTCATTTGTTGCCTCCATCTAAACAACACTTTGTTGATTATCTAACAAGCCGTTTGTTATAATACTTATGTTCATTGTAATTCTTTTAATTGATAATTCAACAAACAATTCCAACGAAGGTGTGGGATAAACAACAATTAGACGTTTTTTGTCGTTTATTTTGAAAGGAAATTCACAATATGAAAAAATTGGATTTACGTGTCAAACGAACCAATAAGTACATTATTGAAGCCTTTATTCGCTTAGTTGAAGAAAAAGGCTTCGAGCAAGTGACTGTCCAAAATATCGCAGACGAAGCCATGATCAACCGCGCGACCTTCTATGCCCATTACAAAGACAAGCAAGACTTGTATGAAAAAATATTTGACTTGGCCGTCGAATCTTTTACCTCGATCCTTGACTTTGAAGATTTCGTTCAAGGCAATCGAATCAAGATCCGTAAAATCGAAGCGGCCATGACCGAACTTTTTTTACACATTCAAAAGAATCGCTCTTTTTATTTGACGATCATGGATGCCTCTGCCATTGAGATCATTCGTAAAAAACTGGGGCTGATTTTAACGGAACGGTATCAAGAGATCTTTTCAACCTTGAAGATTACAGAAGGCGATCTTGAAGTGCCCTTAGACTTCATCATTGATTATATGACCTCAATATTTGTTGGCACGCTGCATTGGTGGCTAACGGCAGAAACAACGATGCACGCCGACCATTTAGCAAAACTCGTCATCAAACTAGTGGCAAACGGTCATCTAACTGTCTTGGGGATTGAAATTGAGGAATAAAAAAAGAAACTGCCTATATGCAGTTTCTCTTATGCTAATTGCCCTTTAATCAATGATTTTTTGCGCGCCATTTGATCGTGTCTTTTGTCTTACGCTGTTTAGTTACTTTGATTCCTTTTGAAGCCACACGAATCGCATAGTCTTCCTTTTTGACAACGTCATAGACATGCTCTGCAACTTCCGTTACTTTTTCTTTTAGATTCAGTTTAAATTTCATGTGTTTTCATCTCCCGAATGCTTTACTACTAGCGTATCGCAAATAAAAAAAATCTTCAACTTATAGCCCTTCCTCAAACCAAAAAAAATAATGGTTAAATAACGAAAAAAAACAGCAAAACTACTTGCTGTTTTTTTCTGCGTATTCATCTGACTGGGGTAGCTGGATTCGAACCAACGCATGACGGAGTCAAAGTCCGTTGCCTTACCGCTTGGCTATACCCCAATAATGGTGGAGGAGAGTGGATTCGAACCACTGAACCCTAAGGAACGGATTTACAGTCCGTCGCGTTTAGCCACTTCGCTACTCCTCCAAAAGGTTTTTCTCAAACCTGACAATAGTTATAATACCGAAAAAGATAACAAATTGCAAGAGCAAAAAGTAAATTTTTCTAGAAATTATTCATGTAAATTCCATTGGCGAATAATCATCTCGATCGCAGCTTCTAAACTTCTGCTTGAACCTAGATCTTCATCCCCTAAAAAGCTTTGAAATTCTTTCGGTCCAGTCGTTAAAATCTCACCGATACGTTTTTTACCAATAAATAATTCATTGACGGTATAGTCTTTGCCATGAATGGCTTTCGTTGTTTCTTCAATACGGACTTCGATATCTTTATTTTTCTTAGACATGATTGCACCTCTTTCTTTACAGCACCTTCCTATTTTAACAGAAAACCAGCAAAAGAAAAAGAAAATCTCATCTGGAACGAAAAAAAGTAGTCAATCGTTACGATCGACTACTTTTGCTGCTTTGTCTCATTTCTGGTTCGTCAAGACAGCACTGGTTACGGTATACCCCGCATCGCTTAAGATTTTCTCAATCGCTGCGACTTGGCGCGACTCTACTTGGATCTCAACAATCGTTTTTAGCGCCATCCGATTGACTACGATGGTCAAAATACTCATCTGATGATCGGCAAGCAGCTTGGTCACGTCTGCTAACACGCCTACATGGTCATCCGTGATCTCGATGGACACTCGGGTTCCACCATCATGGTAGCCAGTGATTTTCAAAAAGGCATCGAAAATATCATTGTTGGTAATGATTCCCACTAGGGTATCATCATCCATGACTGGTAAAACCCCCACGTTTTCACTACGCATGACGGAAATGGCGTCCTCTAATAGTGCATCTGGTTCAATCGTGGTCACTTTTTTCAACATGATATCAGCGACAGTCGTTTTATTTAAGAGATAGTTCATTTCATAAACGCTTAAGCTTGTCGCTTTTGAGGGAGTTGCTTCAGCGATCGTTCCTTCTGTGATCAACCCTACTAATTTATCATCGTCAACGACGGGCAGACGGTGGATATCGTGCTGCTTCATTAAATCTACTGCATCAAAGATCGGTGTCTGCGAATCGACGGTGACGACCGTCTTCGTCATAAAATCACTTACACTCATTGTTTAGCCTCCTAGATACGCTTTTCTTACTTCATCACTTGCTAGTAATTCTTCTCCAGTACCTTCTAAAACGATTTTCCCGGTTTCTAATACATAGCCGCGATCGGCAATCGATAAAGCCATTTTTGCATTTTGTTCAATCAGCAGCACAGTCGTTCCTTGCTGCTTGATTTCTTGAATGATTGAAAAAATTTCTTTGATAAAAATCGGTGCCAAGCCCATCGAGGGCTCATCCAGCAAAAGCAAGCGCGGTTTTGACATCAATGCCCGCCCCATTGCCAACATCTGCTGCTCACCGCCAGATAATGTCGACGCATCTTGCGAGAGGCGTTCTTTCAATACAGGAAACTTGCGGTAAACTTGTTCATAGTCTTCTTTGACACCACTGTCTTTACGCAAGAAGGCGCCCATCTCTAAGTTTTCTTGAACCGTCAATCCTGAAAAGACGTGCCGCCCTTCTGGCACTTGCGACAAGCCGTTTGCGACGATTTTTTGCGGTGCTTCTTTCTCAATTCGTTTTCCTTCAAAAGTGACTGAGCCATTTGAGGGGCGGATCAATCCAGAAATCGTCCGTAAAATCGTGGTTTTCCCTGCACCATTGGCACCAATCAGTGAAACGATCTCCCCTTGATTGACGTGGAAGGAAACATCATGGACCGCTTGGATCATGCCGTAGTGTACACTTAAATTTTGAATTTCCAGCATCAGATTTCCCCTCCTAGATAAGCTTCGATCACCCGCGGATTGTTTTTGATCTCTTCTGGTTCACCGTGGGCGATGACTTGGCCGTATTCCAGCACATAAATCCGTTCGCACACTTCCATGACCAAACTCATATCATGCTCAATCAAGAGGATCGTCAATTGAAAATCTTTTTGGATCTTATAGATCAGCTTTGTCAGTTCTGTTGTTTCTTGAGGATTCATCCCCGCAGCCGGCTCGTCAAGAAACAGAATTTTTGGTTCTGTAGCCAATGCGCGTACGATCTCTAACCGACGCTGCTCGCCATAAGGCAAATTTTTCGCTAACGTTTGACTTTTGCCATCCATATCAAAGATCCGTAACAGCTCTAAGGCTTTTTTCTTCATGGACGCTTCGTTTTTGTAGTACTTTGGCAAACGCAGGATGCTAGTCAGCAGTCCTTCTTTATGCTTACTGTTCATAGCAATCAAGACGTTGTCCATCACAGTCAAATTTTTAAACAAGCGAATGTTTTGGAAGGTTCTTGAAAGACCTAAATCTGCAATTTTATAGGGCTTCACGCCATTTAAACGTTTTGGCTTCCCTTGGGTCTCAAAAAGCACTTCCCCTTCACTAGGTTCATACACACCTGTCAGGAGATTAAAGAGCGTTGTCTTGCCAGCACCGTTTGGTCCAATCAATCCGACCAGTTCATTGGTATCTAAATGGAGGTCTACATGAGAAACAGCAGCTAAACCGCCAAAGTTTTTCGTTAAGCTTTTAACTTCTAATAGAGGCATCGTTGTCATCCCCCTTTTTTCTAAATTTATCCAGCAGTCCTTTTACGGAGAATTCCCATGTCCCTAAAAGTCCGCTTGGTTTAAAGATCATGATGATGATCAAAGCCAATGCATAAATGATCATGCGCAAATCAGAGAAGCCTTGCAAGTACATATTTAAGATTCCTAGCACTACTGCCGAGACAACTGCTCCTGTGGTACTCCCAAGCCCTCCAAAAACGACGATGATCAATACATCGATCGATTTCATAAAACCGTAATCTCGTGGGAAAACCGACTGCTGATAGCTGGCATAAAGGGTACCAGCAATGCTTGCCATCACTGCCCCCATTACAAACGCAATTACCTTGTATTTCGTTGTGTTGACCCCCATTGATTCTGCAGCGATCTCATCTTCCCGAATCGCTAAAGTCGCCCGACCTGGTCCGCTATGGATAAAGTTTGACACGACAAGAATCGATAAAACGGCAAAGAGAAAGACGATCTGCCAATTACTGAATTGGGGCAATCCGAAAATTCCTGCAGGACCATTGGTCAAGCCTCGTAGGTTCACCAACAAGATCCGAATGATCTCTGCCACACCTAAGGTAGCGATCGCTAGATAGTCGCCTTTTAAACGGAGGGTCGGAATCCCAACCACTAATGCGACTGCACCTGAAACCAGCATCCCCACCAGTAAACCAGTTAAAAAGCCGCCAAAGGTTGGATTGCTTGCCGACAGGATCGCGCCAGCATAAGCACCGATTGCCATAAATCCAGCATGTCCTAAGGAGAATTGCCCTGAAAAGCCGATGATCAGATTCAAACTGACTGCCAAGATGATATTGATTCCGATATTGACGATGATGGCATCAGAGAACAAATTGATCATTCCGCCATTGTAGGCTGCAAATAATCCAAAATAAAGAATAGCTGCCAGAGCGAGCCAGATTAAGTTGTAACGTAAATTCTTTTTCATTTCTGCCACCTACACTTTCTCTTTGATATTTTTGCCGAGGATCCCAGCTGGACGAACCAACAATATAATTATTAAAATGACATACACTAAAGCATCCTTATAATCAGAAAAACCAAGCGCTGTCGCTGCTGTTTCCACCAAACCGATCACAAAGCCACCTAAGGCTGCTCCAGGAATGATCCCGATCCCGCCAAGAACCGCTGCAACAAAAGATTTCAGACCAGGAACGACGCCCATTGATGGATCAATGGAATTATAATACAAACCGATCAGCATCCCGCCAGCTGCAGCCAAAGCCGAGCCTAAGGCAAAGGTAAAGGAAATCGTTCGATTGACATTGATCCCCATCAAACGCGCTGCATCTGCATCAACACTTACTGCCCGCATCGCTTTTCCCATACGGGTCTTTTTCACGATCAATTGCAAGAGAATCATTAAGGTAACCGAAACAGCCAAGATCAATAACTGGACATTACTTACTTGAACAAACCCGATGGAATAAGTTTGTCGTTCAATCGCTTGCGGAAAGGGGCGCACATTGGCTGAAAAGAAAAAGATCATGACATTTTGCAAAAAATAAGAAACCCCGATTGCCGTGATCAGTGCCGAAATTCGCGTGGAATTGCGTAAGGGACGATACGCTAAAAATTCGATCGTTACCCCAAGAGCTGCACTGGCGATCATTGAAATGAACAACGCGGGGAAAAACCCTAATTGCCATTGATTGATCAAAAAGTAACCGATAAAACTACCGATCATGTAAACTTCTCCGTGGGCGAAGTTGATCAACTTGATGATGCCATACACCATCGTATAACCCAACGCTAACAAGGCATAGATACTGCCTAGAAACAAGCCGTTGATCAATTGTTGGATCATCATTTCCATATACTCACTTCCAATATCATTTATTATGGTCATTCTTTTAGAGAAAAGAAACTGAGACAAACACATCAGGTCTGTCCCAGTTTTCACTGCCAAACAACTGCGGGTTTTTTAAGGTTCCACAGTGTCTGCTGAGGTTTCTTTCCCGTCAGTCAATCCTAAAACAACTGCTGATTTTTCAGGGTTATGATTTTCATCCATCGTGATTTCACCGGTCACACCGACAAAGTCTTTCAGTTCAGACAAACCAGCTGCGATCGCCAATGAATCTGCTGAGTTTTGATCTTCGATCGCTTGTTTGATCATATAAACAGCATCATAGGCTAATGCATTAAAAGCAGAAGGCTCTTTGCCATATTTTTCATTGAAAGCTGCCACAAACGGCTCAACTTTGTCGTTTGCTGGTGCTTTGGTAGAGAAGTGACCTGTATAGTAAACATTGCTGACATTTTCTGCACCAGCTGTTTGAACCATTTTTTCATCACCGAATCCATCCGCACCAATGATTGCTTGATCAATTCCTAATTCTCGCGCTTGCTTGATGATCAAACCAGCTTCTGTGTAGTAGCCTGGAATGAACAAGACATCGAAGTCGACATCTTTGATTCTTGTAAGAACTGCTTGGAAATCTTTGTCGCCTTCAGTAAAGTTATCCTCTAAGACGATTTCGCCTGGGTAGCTTTCTTTAAATGCTTCCGTCAAACCAATTGCGTAGTCACTTGAGTTATCACCCAAGATTACGGCTTTTGAAGCATCCAAATTTTCTGCTGCATATTTTGCCAAGATTGTTCCTTGGAAGCTATCTTGGAAACAAGAACGGAACGCAAATTCTTGGACTTTTCCACTGGTGTAAGTAATCGCATCATCGGTACCTGAAGGAGTGACCATCGGTACTTGGGCTCTCGTCACATTCGGTAAAGCCGCCTTTGTGGCACCTGAAGTTGCTGGTCCAATAATGGCAACGACTTTATCATTGGTTGCTAAGTTGGCTGCTACTGTCGCAGCTTCATTGTTATCTGATTTGTTATCTTTCGAAATGATTTCAATTTGTTTTCCAAGAACGCCGCCGGCAGCATTGATTTCTTCGACTGCTAAGTCGATCCCCTCTTTTTCAGCCGTCCCATAAGCAGCAACTGCTCCAGACAACTCTAAGTTGGCACCAATCTTAATGGTATCTCCCTCTTGTTTATTGCCACCTTCAGCAGCACCACTGCTATCCGTTGGTCCACCTGTTGGTCCTGCACTACAAGCTGTCAATAAAAACAAACTCGCAAACAAAAATGCAAATTTCTTTTTCATAATTTTCCTCTCCTTTACTTCCCCTGAATATGTTATCCAATATACTGAAAAATCTAGGAAATGTCAACGAATTATCAGAATATTTCACCTATTCAGAATTTATTTTTTTCGCCGATAAAAAATGGTGCTTTTAAAACATTGATCCAGCAACAATGGAATCGCTTTTCTAATTTTCGGATAAAAAGAAAAGCAAGCAAAGGTTTTTCCCCTTTGCTTGCTGCCGATACGCTTTGATTTGATACTTTTTTTTTCAAACGGACGTTTGAAAACATTACATCCTCATGTTAGCGGCTATTTCGTGGATACAATGCTTGAAAATTTGCCGCCGCCCCAACTAAATTGGCATCATTGCGATAGTCACATAGCTTGATCAGTGGGACGAAATCATTTAATGCTTGATTCGCCAACATTTTTTTCAAGCGCTGGTCAACTTCTTCTAACAAGCCTTTTTTGGCACTGACACCACCGCCGATAATGATCACTTCAGGATCAAAAGCAAACTGAATACTGAACAGTCCTTGTGCTAAATAGTTGTAAAATTTATTGACTTCCTCGATCGCAATGGCATCGCCATCTTCTGCACGTTGAAAGACCTCTTCACCGGTAATCGTCGTTCGATCCACTCCGATCCGATCACAATACCGCCAGGCCATCTGAACCGCTGTCCCTAGTTGCGAAAATGTTTTGCCTTGATCTAGGATCATCAACCCAAATTCGCCACCGTATAAATGTGCCCCACGGACTAGCTCACCATTTTGAAACAGGGTACCGCCAACGCCTGTTCCGATCACAACGAAGGCTGCTTGCTGATACTCTTTGCCCGCTCCTTGATAAAATTCAGCCATCCCAGCGCAATTGGCATCATTTTCGATGGTTACGGGTACCCCAAACGCTGCTTCGAGTTCTGAGTAAATATCAAACCCATGGATATAAGGGATCGCACTAATGCCGTCGATCCGCCGTTCTTGGGCATTGACCGCACCTGGCGCACTGATTCCAACGCCTTCAATCTCTTCATCTACGCTTGCCCTCACTTGCTGCAGCTGTGCTTTCATTTCCTCCCAAGTATTTGGAGTAGTGAACTTCCCTTTACTCACCAAAGAATCTTGTGCCCAGACGCCATATTTTACTGCTGAACCACCCATATCAAAGACTAAAATCGCCATTTTTTTCCCTCAATCCTTTATTATTCTGATACTGTCTATTTTACCGCAAGTCAGCGCTTGAAGAAAGCGATTTCCGATGACAAGAAAAAAAGGCTCTATAATTTATGGGACTGATGAATCAGAATTGATTCTTCAGCCCCATTTTCATTTTAGGTATTAAAAAACATATCGTTCTCTAGTATGATTAAATCACCACAAAATAAACAACTGAGAGGACGATATGCTATATGAATGATTCTATCAAAAAAATGCTGAGAATAATAGAGAAAGATTTGATGATTACAGAGGTCTCTTACGAGACCCTTCAGAAGAAAAAGACGTTGGTCGTCGATGCTGTTCTCTCGCCTACTCCTCGTGCTTGTAGAAGTTGTGGTTCTACTGTGGTAGATGGAAACGGGAAAGCAATTATAGTGAAAAATGGGAAGAAGGAAACGATTGTCCGTTTTGAACAATACAATCATATGCCTTTGGTTATGCGCCTAAAAAAGCAGCGCTATACCTGTAAAAACTGTCGCACCCATTGGACTGCTCAAAGTTATTTTGTCCAACCCAGACATTCAATCGCAAATCATGTTAGATATAAAATTGCTTCTTTACTGACTGAAAAAGTATCTTTATCTTTTATTGCGAAAAGCTGTCAGGTATCTTTGACCACCGTTATTCGTACATTGAAAGAGTTTAAAAGCTATTTACCAAAGCAATCTAAGAAGATTCTCCCAAGAGTATTGATGGTTGATAAATTTCGTTCGCATGCTTCCATAGAAGATAAAATGAGCTTTATTTGCGCAGATGGCGAAACAGGAAAATTAATAGATGTTTTGCCTACGCGTAAATTACCCCGATTAACAAGCTATTTCTTAGGTTGTACCAATCCGGAAGAAGTAGAATTCTTGGTGACAGACATGAACGCCGCCTACTTTCAGCTCACCAAACGTGTTCTGCCAAATGCGAAAGTAGTGATTGATCGGTTTCATATTGTCAAACACATGAATCAAGCGTTCAATGAGTTGCGTATCCGTGAAATGAATGAACTTCGTAAAGCCGGACAGAAAAGCCAGGCAGAAAAACTGAAAAAGAACTGGCGCTTTTTGCTAAAAAATCGTGCAAACATCAACCATTATGAATACAAAACATGGAAAAGTTTCCGAGCACCAAAATACCCATTTCTTACTGAAGCAATGATGATTGATCGATTGCTTGAGTTTTCTCCGCCCCTAAAGGAGGCGTATCCCTTTTTTCATGAATTAGTTGAAGCCTTTCGAGACAAAGACCCTGACTTATTTTTCTCCTTATTGGCAGAACTTCCCGAAACGTTAGATGACAGCTTTCGGGAAAAGCTTCAAAACCTTCTTACCCATGAAGAAGGCATCACCAACGCAATGATCTATCCTTATTCCAATGGAAAAATAGAAGCGAAGAATACCCACATAAAGACAATGAAACGAGTATCCTACGGATTTAAATCATTCGAGAACATGAGAATTAGAATCTTTTTGATCAATCAATTAATCAAAGTGAGATAACAAAAAATCTGAGCCAGAATGAGGTTCATTCTGACCCAGATTTGATTTTGCACAACTCATCAGTCCTTATTGACAAAGAGCCGAAAAAAACAGTCTCATTCACTTAGACTGTCTCTTCATCCATTAGAGTTGTTTTTCCAAAATCACTTGATCGAACAGCTGCTGCCCATTCTCAAAAATCGGTTCGACATAGTGGGTGGTGAAATAATTCTTCACCCGCTCTTTTTCAACATAGCCTTGCTTTTGGTACAAAGTCAAGGCTGCAGAGGGCAGACTACCAGTTTTGATCACTACGATCGGCCGTTTTGCCCCGAGGCGCTGACTGAGGATCGCTTCTTCGGCAGCTTGCAGCAATTGACGACCGATGCCCATTCCTTGCTTTTCTGGCGAAACGGCCACATTCATAATCTCCCAGTTCTTGCCTTGATTTTGATAAACTAGCACACCAATCATTTCTCCAGCTTCTTCATAAACAAGTGTTTGGCTATTATATAGATAGCTTTCTACGACTGCTTTATCAGGATCTGCATCCAGCAGCAACGCCCAAGGATACGCTTCATTAGGGGCGATTGGACGAATCATGGCTTTTTGGCTCCTTTTTTATATTTCTGTTGATTCCTTTTAACTTTTCCGATAACGGTACGTTGGTTTGACTTTGTCTTTCGTATTTCGTTTTAAAGTAAACGTCTGGGGTACGTAATCTATTCCGCCTTTTACAAAGGGATGGCAGCGTAAGATACGAGCTACCCCCATCAAGCCTCCTTTGGCTGCTCCATGGACTTGGATGGCTTGGATCATGTATCCTGAGCAAGTCGGATAATAACGACAGCTAGGAGGAAATAATGGGGAAATAAAACGTTGATAGAAACGAACAAAGCCGATCAAAAGTTTACTCATTCCTTGCCAGCCTTTCTTTTTAGCGTACGATTCAGTAAAGATAGATAGAAAAAACTAGGACTCAGCACGTGGCGTAAGTCCTAGTTATGGTTTATTTCATAAACTCAAAGATATGATTCCAAAGACTTGGAGAGAATACTTTAAAAGGACTGCCGTCACCGATCACTCCATAACCAATCATCGTTCCTGCTAGGAACAATAAAATAGCTAATAAAATGACGATTAAAATTTTTATCAAGCTAGTTAAAATATAACGGTTCAACTTCACTTTTTTTCTCTCCTACTCCTATTAGGCGTTAACTGGTACGACTTCTTCTACTGCGTCAGAAACTCGTTCAACAGATGCCCCTAATTGTTGCAATTTTTCGTGGAATTTGTAGTAGCCGCGATCCAAATATTTTAGATTGCGAACACGCGTCCGTCCCGTTGAACGCAAACCTAATAAAATCAACGCTGCTGCGGCACGTAAATCTGTCGCATAGACCAGCGCACCTTGTAATTCATGACCGCCTTCGATCACTGCAACGTTGCCGTCAATTTTTACATGGGCATTCATGCGACGCATTTCTTCTAAATGTTGGAAACGATTCTCAAATACCGTTTCATTCACAACACTCGTTCCTTGCGCTAATAATTGAATAGCAGACATTTGCGCTTGCATGTCCGTAGGAAAACCTGGATGTGGCATCGTTTTTACATCAGTCGCTTTCAAGCGTTCTGGTCCGACCACACGAATCCCTTCAGCGACTTCAGTCACTTCTGCACCCATTTCGATCAATTTTGAAATCAATGGACGATTGTGCTCTGAGATCGCATCTTTAATAATAACGTCTCCTTGAGTCATCGCTGCTGCAACCATAAAGGTTCCTGCTTCGATACGGTCTTGCACGATCGAATGATCTACTGCATGCAGGTGTTCGACACCTTCAATACGCATCGTTTCGGTTCCTGCACCAAAGACCTTGGCACCCATTTTATTCAAAATGTTTGCTAAATCAACGATTTCTGGCTCACGAGCGACGTTTTCGATGATGGTGATGCCTTTAGCTTTTACGGCAGCCATCATGATATTTTGCGTTGCGCCGACACTTGGGAAATCCAAGTAAATGCTATTGCCTTTTAACTCATCGGCGATCGCTTCTATGTATCCATCTTTTTGGATGATTTGCGCGCCTAGTGCTTGAAATCCCTTCAAATGTAAATCAATTGGTCGTTTGCCGATTGCACAGCCGCCAGGCATTGCCACTTTGGCATGTCCATTACGGGCTAACAAAGGCCCCATGACTACGATTGAAGCGCGCATTTGGCTCACATACTCATACGGTGCTTCGATTGCTAATTCTTGTGACGCATCGATCGTCATTGTGTTGTTTTCTTCTTCAAAATCGATTGCGACATTTAAATGCCGAATCACTTCTTTCATTGTTAATACATCGGAAAGGATCGGTACATTTGTTAATGTCGTTGTTCCTTCTTCCGCTAATAAGCTTGCCGCTAAGATAGGTAGAACAGCATTTTTTGCCCCTTCGATCTTCACTGTTCCAGTTAATCGATTACCACCTTGAACGATCATCTCTTCCATTTATGTTCCCTCCAAATAATGCAGTGACTCACACAAATCTTGCCAATTATAGCATAATATTCGGTGTTTTTGCATATATTAATGAAATTCTTAAAAACCTGTTAAAAATAAATTACGACATAACGCAATCAACTCAAGGAAAAAAGTACTGGCGGTGTAGCCTAATGCAATCGCAAGAAACACCATGACCATTCGTATCTGAGTCGTTCGTAAGGCTTTAAAAAAAGCATCGATCCGCACAGATTGCAATGCCCAAAATGCTAAATAGATGAACGCTAAATGACTCACGATTCGAATGATTGCATCAATTCCATACACTTGCATACTTTCTGCTCCTTTTTTCATAATTGAACATTCCTATCATACCACAAAGATGTCAAGATAAAAAATAATCTTTCTTGAAACCTTCATGAAAAGACTTTAAAAAGTTTTTAAAACGTTTTCTTGGAGAAACAAAAAAACAAAGGCAAGAAGCCCTTGTTTTTTAGGAATGTTTTGACACGTTGATTCGATTGATGGCGCGGTGCAAAGCAACCGTTGCGCGCCGAAGCTGGTCGATATCTTCGACTTGTTTGGCTTCTTCGATTTGGCGTTCTGCACGCTGTTTTGCTCTTTCTGCACGTGAAACGTCGATGTCACGATCACGTTCCGCACTATCGGCTACGATCGAGACAACATTGTCTCGCACTTCTAATATACCGCCGTTGACAGCGACCCAGTCGACATGGGTATCTGAATCAATCCGTTTGACCCGGACTTCATCAATCGTCAATGGAACGATGATTGGGGCATGATGCGGCAAAATACCGATCTCACCATCTGTCGTACGTGCAACCACGATTTTCGCGTGATGATCGTAAACCAAACCAGCAGGTGTCACCACATTGACTGTTAAAAATTGATCCATGAGGTTCCCCTCTTTCTTCAAGGCTGGTTAATTAATAGCCAATTTTTTTCGCTTTTTCAATGACATCTTCAATTCGTCCAACACTGCGGAAGGCTTCTTCTGGAAGATCATCATATTTTCCTTCAAGAATCTCTGCAAATCCTTTGATGGTTTCTTCAACTGGCACATAAGAACCAGGTTGTCCCGTAAACTGTTCCGCTACGTGGAAGTTTTGTGACAAGAAGAATTGAATGCGGCGTGCGCGGGCAACTAAGGTTTTTTCATCATCAGACAGTTCATCCATCCCTAAGATGGCGATGATGTCTTGTAATTCCCGATAACGTTGTAACGCATGCTGTACTTCAGTCGCTACTTCATAATGTTTTTCACCAACGATTTCAGGTGCTAACGCACTAGAAGAAGACGCCAGTGGATCAACGGCAGGATAGATCCCTTGTTCGGTCAATTTACGTTCCAAGTTGGTTGTTGCATCCAAATGGGCAAAAGCAGTCGCAGGTGCTGGGTCAGTGTAGTCATCGGCAGGGACATAGATGGCTTGAATAGACGTAACGGAACCTTTCTTCGTCGATGTGATCCGTTCTTGTAATTGCCCCATCTCAGTTGCTAATGTTGGCTGATACCCAACGGCAGACGGCATCCGACCTAGTAAGGCAGATACTTCAGAACCTGCTTGAGTGAAGCGGAAGATATTATCGATAAACAAGAGCACGTCTTGTCCTTCCACATCACGGAAGTACTCGGCTAATGTCAAACCAGTCAAGGCTACCCGCATCCGAGCACCTGGTGGTTCGTTCATTTGTCCAAACACCATGGCTGTTTTTTCGATAACGCCAGATTCTTTCATTTCATTATAAAGGTCATTTCCTTCACGTGTCCGTTCACCAACACCTGTGAAGACAGAGATCCCACCATGCTCTTGGGCGATGTTGTGGATCAATTCTTGGATCAAGACGGTTTTACCAACACCGGCACCACCGAAAAGTCCAACTTTCCCCCCTTTTAAATAAGGGGCTAACAAATCGATAACTTTGATCCCAGTTTCAAGGATCTCCGTACTTGTTGACAATTCATCAAAGTCAGGTGCTTTTTTGTGAATCCCACTGCGGGGTGCTTCTTCAGGGAACGGCGCTTCTAAATCGATGGTGTCCCCTAAGACATTAAACACCCGTCCTAAGGTTTCTGTCCCAACTGGAACAGAAATGGAGGCGCCTGTATCGATTACTTCCATTCCTCGTTGTAAGCCATCTGTTGATTCCATGGCAATCGTACGGATAACGCCGTCGCCAAGTTCTAAGGCAGCTTCTAACACAACTTTTGTTTTCTGCTCATCTTTTTTGTAAACAATCAACGCATTGTTGATATCTGGTAATGATTGGTCTAGAGAGAATTCCACGTCAACAACGGGACCAATGACTTGAACAATCTTGCCTGAACTCATTCGTATTCCTCCATTCGTTCTTGAAACTATTCTAACGCGGATGCCCCCGCCACAATTTCAGTAATTTCTTGGGTGATCGCTCCTTGGCGCGCTCGGTTGTATGAGATCGTCAAGTCCCCAATAATATTTTTGGCATTATCTGTTGCTGTTTTCATCGCTGTCATTCCGGCAGCATGCTCGGCTGTTTTTGCGTCAACAATCGCACCATAAATCAAGCTTTCAGCGTATTGAGGCAGTAATTGATTCAAAATCGCTTCTCTGGAAGGTTCAAACAAGTATTCTTGTTCATAACTTTCGGCTTCTTCAGGATCTAAATCGGATATCGGCAACATTTTCTCCACACGAAATTGGCTAGTCAATGAATTGATGTGATGGTTATAACACACATATAATTCATCGAAGACCTCGTTTTGGTACATCGTGGTTGCCAATGTTACGATTTTACGTACCTCATCAAAGCTTGGTTGATCCGAAAGGTTTCTTAACTCGTACGCCAAATTGATGCCCCGTGCTTTGAAAAAGTCAGCGCCAGTTGCACCAATGGTAATCATGACATACTCTTCTTCTTTTGCATGGTCTTCATCCAGCATGGTCATCATTTGTTTTAAGATGGAACTATTATAGCCGCCCACTAGACCGCCATCAGAAGTGATGACGATATAGCCTGTGCGTTTGACCGGACGACTAACCAACATACTGTTATAGTTCACACCATCTTTAGGACCAGAACCTGCAAGATCGGAAAGCTGCTGCGCAGTCAAATGCGTAACGATTTCACGTACTTTGTTGGCATACACTTGAAACTGTTTCGAATGAGCTTCAGATTTTGTTAATTTTGCAGCTGAAACCATTTGCATGGCCTTTGTGATTTGGCTGGTTTTCTTTGTTGAGGCAATTCGTTGCTTGATTTCATTTAATGAAGCAGCCATTTTCTCTCACCTCTTTTATGCGTTTTGCATTGTCGATATTTTATCTTGCGGTGTCACCCGAGAACTGTTGGATGCCATGAAAATATCTTTGAATGCTTTAATGGTGTCATCTAACAAGCTTTCTTCTGGCAAGTCTTTCGTTGTCCGAATGGTTTCAAAAATCGTTGCTGCGTTTGCTTCGATATACTCAAATAATTCTGCTTCAAAGTCCAATAGTTTATTGACAGGTACACTATCAATGAATCCATGCGTCAACGCATAAAGAATCACGACTTGTTTTTCGACTGCCAATGGTTCATGTAGTTTTTGCTTTAAGATTTCAACGGTACGACGACCGCGGTTTAATTTGGCTTGTGTCGCAGCATCTAGATCAGACCCAAATTGTGTGAAGGCTTCTAGCTCGCGGTAACTTGCCAAGTCCAAACGCAAGGTTCCAGCAACTTTCTTCATCGCTTTGATCTGTGCAGAACCACCAACCCGTGAAACGGACAATCCAGCCGCTACGGCAGGACGCACACCTGAATAGAATAGGTCATTTTCTAAGAAAATTTGTCCATCTGTGATAGAAATCACGTTGGTTGGGATATAGGCTGAGATATCCCCCGCTTGCGTTTCAACGAACGGCAGTGCCGTCATTGATCCGCCACCTAGTTCATCACTTAATTTCGCTGCACGTTCCAATAAACGAGAGTGCAAGTAGAAGACATCCCCTGGGTATGCTTCACGACCTGGCGGACGGCGTAGAAGGAGAGAAAGTTCACGGTAAGCGACTGCTTGTTTTGATAAGTCATCAAAGACGATCAAAACATGTTTGCCGTTATACATGAATTCTTCTCCCATTGCTGCCCCGGCATAAGGTGCGATGTAAAGCAATGGTGCTGGTTGTGAAGCACCTGCTGAAACAACGATCGTGTAATCAAGTGCACCGTAACGGCGTAATGTTTCTACTTGTGCACGAACCGTTGAGTCTTTTTGACCAATAGCGACATAGATACAGATCATGTCTTGCCCTTTTTGGTTAATGATCGCATCGATCGCAATCGTTGTTTTCCCGGTTTTCCGGTCACCGATGACTAATTCCCGTTGGCCACGACCGATTGGTACTAAAGCATCAATAGCTTTCAACCCTGTTTGCATTGGTTCCGATACGGATTTCCGTTGCATTACACCTGGTGCAGCTGCTTCAACTGGGCGTGATTTGTCTGTTTCGATCGGACCTAAGCCATCGATCGGTTGCCCTAATGGGTTCACTACCCGGCCAATTAATGCATCGCCGACAGGAACTTCCATGATTTTACCGGTTCGTTTTACTTTGTCTCCTTCACGAATGGTTTCAAAATCACCTAGGATGATGATACCGACATCGTTTGATTCTAAGTTTTGTGCCATCCCATAAGAACCGTTTGAAAACTCAAGCAGTTCTCCACTCATGGCATTTTCTAAACCGTGGGCGCGGGCGATCCCGTCCCCAACATATGTGACAGTACCGATTTCTTCTACAGAAAGTTCGTTCTGATAATTTTTAATTTGCTCTTTGATCAAGGCACTAATTTCTTCTGCTTTGATGGCCATCCGATTCACCTCTTATCTCTTGTTTATCTGCCGATTTTTTGTCGCAGATAATCCAGTTGGCTCTTAATACTACCGTCGATCACTTGATGATTTGCTTCAACGATGACTCCGCCTAAAATCGTTGGATCGACCGTTTCTTTCAATTGTGCCTGCTTGTACCCAAGCTTATCGGCGATTTGCTTTTCGATTTTGCTTTTTTGTTCTGCTGACAAAGCAACAGCCGTTGTGATCGTTCCGAGAACAAGACCTTGATATTCATCGTAACGACGTTCGTATTCATCAATGATCAGCAATAGATCATCCATGCGATCATATTCATAAACGATCTCTAAGAAATTTCTGACCAAGCCTTCAAAGCCCTTCAGCAATTGATCGACTAATTGTCTTTTTTCATGGAGATCCAAGCGGTTATCCGTCACGATCTGACCGAATGTTGGAATCTCCTGATAAATCTGACGCAAGGTCATTAATTCTTGGTAAACTTCTGTCAAGCGCTGTTCTTCCATCGCCAATTCGAACAAGGCTTTTCCATAGCGTTTTCCCACTGTGAATTTATCGAGTTTCATTAACTGAACCCAATCCTTCGATATATTGATTGATTAGGGATTCATGATTTTCGGGAGTCAATTCGCGGCCTAAGATTTTTTCTGCGATTTGAAGCGAAAGTTCTGCAACATCATCTTTCACTTCTTTTAACGCAGTTTCTTTTTCAAGGGTGATATCTGAGTTTGCTTTTTCTTTCAAACGAGCCACTTCTTCTTTGGTCTCGCTCAAAATATTTTGCCGACTCAATTCCCCGCTATCTTTGGCGCTCTTGATGATCTCCGCAGCTTCAGAATGAGAACGTGCCAATTTTTCTTGGCGTTCTTTTTCTAATTTTGCTGCATTCAAGCGTGATTGTTCCGCTGAATCCAAATCATTGGCGATTTTATCTTCCCGTTTTTGCATCATGCTGCTGATGGCATCCCATGCAAAATGTTTCAATAAGAATAGCAAAAGAAGAATTGATCCGCTGACAACGATAATATTGCCAAGCATTGGATTTTGAACTTCCGCTATAACCAACTGATTTAGCATAACGATTCTTCCTTTCTGAAAGTCATTGTTTCATTAGAAAAAAGCAAAAACGAGTGCAATTGTTCGTTTCTGCCTTTTCGTGCTTGTCTTATCGGAAGACTAATAACAGCGCGATAACTACCCCTAGAATCGGTACAGCTTCGACTAACGCTACCCCGATAAACATTGTTGAACGTAGTTGACCTGACATTTCAGGTTGGCGTGCCATTGATTCGATCGTTTTTGCGATTACTTGTCCGTTACCATATCCTGCACCAATTGCTGCTCCGATAATTGCTAGTCCTGCTCCAATAAAGTTCATTCTTTTTTCCTCCTAATTGTATGTCGATTCGATTAATGTTCTGCCACGATTTTGTGGCTCATAAATACCATGGTCAATGTAACAAATACATAAGCTTGGATCGCTCCAATAAAGAGTGAGAAGCCAATCCAGATCATTTCTAGCGGCATCACGATCGGTAATGACCACCAACCAAGACTAATAAACATGTTGGCAATCAATCCTAATAACACTTCCCCTGCGAATATATTTCCATATAAACGCAAGCCTAACGTGATGACATTCGTAAATTCTTCGATGATTTTTAGCGGCAATAAGAACCCCACCGGTTTCAAGTACGAATTGATCAAGTAATTTTTGAAGCCCAACGACTTGATCCCAAAGAAATGTGTCAAGGAAATAACCATAAGTGCGAGTGTCAGTGTAACAAACGGGTCTGCTGTCGGACTTTTCCATAAGGTAATGTCATCTGTCGTCACGATTTTTGTGACTAACCCGATCTCATTTGCCACAAACACAAAAAGAAACATTGTTACACCGAGCAAATGAAAGTTGTTCACTTGAGATCCTGGTAGATTGTCCGCTACGATACCGCGAACAAAGTCAATGACCCATTCAATGAAGTTCTGCTTCCCTTTCGGTTTCATTTGCAGATTACGTGTACAAATAAAGACCACCAAAAAAACAATAATACAAGAAATGATTGTCATCATAGCTACAGTTCCATCAAACCATATAGGACCGATATGAAACATAAGCGATTTATCTTCCAATCTTTCTCACCTCTTTTCCTGTCATCTCCAGAAAAAAATCTGGTGTTACAATGCGTTTCCTCTCATAACAATCGGTATCATACCACCACGAATGGAAAATTTCAAAGCATTTTCAAGAAAATTAGACAAAAAACTCACAATGCTAAAAATCCTAAATTAAATGAAAAATCCCCGTGTCGCTATGTGGAAGAAAAAGCCTGTTATATCAACAGCTTTCCCTTAAATGCTACCAAATTTAGCGCGATTTTCAAAGCAATAACCTCTATCGGATTCTAAAAGAAGTTCTTAGAAAATTAGAAATTTCTAAGAACTCGGTCAATTTGTCTTTCTTGATCTTTGCGTTTCAAGGATTCCCGCTTGTCATATTCGCGTTTTCCTTTCGCTAAACCAATCAAAACTTTGGCATAACCATCCTTGATATACACCTTTAATGGAACGATCGTCATGCCGGTATTTTTTGTTTCGCCAATCAGACGAGCAATCTGCTTTTTATGCAGTAACAGTTTTCTTGTCCGTAGTGGATCATGATTAAAAATGTTTCCTTGCTCGTAAGGGCTGATATGCACATTGACTAAGAATGCCTCACCATTGCGAATGCGTACAAAGCCGTCTTTCAAATTGATCCGACTGTTACGGATCGCTTTGATCTCTGTTCCCTGTAAGACGATCCCCGCTTCGATCGTATCGAGGATCGTGTAATCATGGCGGGCCTTTTTGTTTTGGGCGATTAATTTCCCTTCTCCTTTAGGCACGGGCCATCCCTCCAATTATTTTTTCTTGATTCCTTTATAAAAAGGTTTTTTCTTTTTCACTTTGCCAGCTTTCTTTGATTTGCCTTTACCGGTTTGTTCAAAGCGTTTCCCTTGGTTTTTCTCAGGGTTGCGTTGCTTTTTCCCGCGACGGTTCGCTTCATTTTTTTGATGGTTGTTTCGTTTGTTAGCTTTTGGTGCTTGCAGTTTTTCGACTTCTTCTGCTGCTACCAATTCAAAATCGATCTCTCTTGTTTCAGGATCAGCTTTCACGACTTTGATACGAACTTTTTGACCAATTTTAAAGGTCAAGCCTGTCCGTTCCCCTACAAGTGCCAGATGGTTTTCCAAATAATGGAAGTAATCTTGCTTCAGATTATTGATATGGATCAGCCCTTCAATCGTGTTAGGCAATTCAATAAACAAGCCAAACTTAACGACGGAACTGATGATACCCTCAAACTCTTCTCCTACTTTATCGGCCATATACTCAGCTTTTTTAAGCGCATCGACTTCTCTTTCTGCATCGACTGCTCGTCGTTCCATTTGGGAGCTGTGCATGGCGATGTCAGGCAAGATTTCCGCCCATTTGTTTTGGTTGGCTTCAGAGACATCTTCACTGTAAGAACGAATCAAGCGATGCACGATCAAGTCGGGGTACCGACGGATCGGTGACGTGAAGTGGGTATAATCTTCCGCTGCCAAACCATAGTGGCCGACGTTTTCTTCTGAATACTTCGCTTGCTGCATACTTCTGAGCAGCATCGTATTGACAACCATTGCCTCTGGCTTATCCGCGACATCTTCAACCACTTTTTGCAGTTGTTTTGGTGAGATCGAGCCGTTGGTTTGTTTGACTACGATCCCTAAAGCAGATGCAAAATCAAAGAAGCGGCGCATTTTCTCTTCTTTTGGTTCCTCATGGATCCGATAAATAAATGGTAAATGCTTCCGATTGAAATGGCGCGCCACGGTTTCATTGGCTGCCAACATGAAGGACTCGATCAATCGTTCGCCGACGCCACGTTCTCTCAGAACGATTTCTTGCGGGTGTCCTTCTCCATCGACCAAGACTTTTGCTTCTCGGTCTTCAAAAGAAACCGCCCCACGTTTGATGCGCATCGTTTCTAACACGTGGTGCAAGGCGGCCATATCATGGAACATCGGTACTAGTTTCGCATATTCTTTGCTGGTTTCTGGATCATTGTCTTCAATAATTTGATTGACTGCCTGATAAGTCATGCGGGCACTTGTTTGAATAATACTTTGGAAAATATTGTAATCCGTGACGATCCCCTCTTGGTTGATCCACATTTCACAGCTCATGGCCAACCTTGGCACATTCGGATTCAACGAACAGATCCCGTTTGATAAACGTTGTGGGATCATCGGGATCACTCGATCCGTTAGATAGACACTCGTTCCCCGCTCAAAAGCTTCTTTGTCCAACGCACTGTTTTCTGTCACATAATAAGAAACATCGGCGATATGCACGCCCAAATAGAAGCTGCCGTCAGGCAATGCTTTTACCGTCACCGCATCATCCAAATCTTTGGCATCCGCTCCATCGATCGTTACGATCTGTTGATCTCGCAAATCCCGTCGTTCTGGAAAGTCAGCAGGATCGATCGTATCGGGTACTGCATCTGCCGCTGCCAAGGTTTCTTCCTCAAATTTTGTGGGAATCCCATTCGCCACGACGATCGATAAAATATCCATTCCAGGATCGTTTTTATGCCCCACAACTTTTGTGATCAACCCCTCTAAGCTTTTCGAATAGCCTTTTTCTGGATAATGGCTGATCTCAACGATCACGATGCTGCCGTCTACTGGACGAATTCCTTGGGCGCCGATAAACACCTTTAAATCGCTTAGTTTTTTATCTTTAGGTTGAACAACGCCATATAGATCCGATTCTTCGATCTCTTTTTCGTCAAATAATGTAAACTCGCCGACCAACTGACTGATGGCGCGTTGTTTGATTTCTACGACCTTTCCCTCTGCGCCGCGATCTGAAAAAGGATCGGCAACATGCACGATGTCTACAGCAACGGTATCGCCGTCCATGGCATAGCCTGTTGCTTCTTTAGGTATATAAATATCGTCTTCTTCTTCATCCAACGTGACAAAGCCGAAGCCTCGCTCATTGGCACGGAAGGTTCCTTCCACAAACACACGTTTCATGGGTAATTTCACTTTGCCTTTTTTGTTAAAAATCACACTGCCTTCTCGTTCCATCGCCGCTACTGTCTGGACAAGATTCTTAAAGTCTGTACTTTTTTGAAGTCCTAGACCTTCAGCAATTTCTTCCATTGAAAAACTTTTTTTACGGCTTTCTTCGAGAAACTGAATGATTTTTGTTTTAATCGTTTCTGTCATAACTCACTCTTTCCAAGCAAGTGTTTCTAAGAAAGCAAACACATCCTGCTCTAATTTTTTCCGTTCTGGTCCCACGGTCACCACATGACCGCTTTCGGGATACCATTGAAGCGTATAGGGAACATGGGACAATGCCGCTGCGGTTTTGAAAACCGTCTGTGGATCGATCATTTGGTCCCTTCCTGCTTGCGCCAAGAAGACTGGGCGCTCGATTTTTCCTAAATGCTCAGCTGTGGTTTGTCCGACTGTTTCGATTCCTTGCAGTTGTTCTCTGACCTTACGAGGGACTTCTGCCAATATTTCTTTTTGGGTCGCCTCATCTAAATCAGCGTAGGGTATGACCATTTCCGCATACTTTTCAAAATTGACTGGCACTTCATTCTTGGTTTCAAATAATGGAGAACAAAACAGTCCGCCCCCCATCAATGTTGGGTCTTGCGTCAAACGATCCATCGCTAAAATCCCACCCATCGAAAGTCCAAGAACGGCAACTTCCTCATAGCCTTTTTCTTTCACATAAGCAACTGCATCCGCAGCATCCTGCTGCCAAACAGTCATTCCTTGATTTAAGATATCATCTGGATTCGGTGTACCATGTCCAGTAAACATCGGTGTATAAACCGTGTAGTCTTTTTGTTCTAACGAACGACAAAGCATGCGCACATCGTTAGGACTGCCTGAATAGGCATGGAACAAAATGACCGCTCGTTTGCCGTGTTCAGCAAAAACCGGTTTTGGTTGATTAAATGTTTTCATGTTTCCTTTCACCTCACGTCCAATTCTACCATAGTTAGCAAGAATACTTCGACAAATGCGATCAAAATCTTCCCGTTAAAAAGAAAAAAACCTCTCTTTACGAGAGGTTCGCTAACAAAGTGATTAGTTTGATGAAAGAAAAGCCAAAATAAAGAGCAAGACCATCCAAACAAAACCTAAAATGGCCGTTGAACGCTGCATCACCGCTTCAAATCCACGGGCTTTTTGCTTACCAAACAATTGATCTGCACCGCCGGTAAAGGCACTAGCTGCACTATTTTGCTTGCTAGGCTGCATCATGATCGTAATGACCATTAAAATCGAAATAACGATCACAGCAGTTAATAAGATGTTATACACGTTAGCTCCTCCTTGCTTGCTAAAGTCGTCCTTTCCATTTTAGCATTTTCCGCTGGAAATTACTACTCTCTTTTTGTCATTGCCCGTTGCAGGACGGTTTAAAAAAAGACTGTCCTTTCTGACAGCCTTTTTCTCATAGATCACTTTCGTTCAAATCAGCGAACGAGTACGTCATCGTATTCTGGTTTTTCTTTGAACTCTTTGACCGCAAAGGAGCAGACAGGCATAATTTTTTTCTCTTCCCGTCTTGCTTTTTCAACAACCGCTTTGAGTAATTTTTGCGCCAATTGCTGGCCGCGATAATCAGGGTTGACGAAGGTGTGGTCTACTTCTAGAACATTATCTGGCGTTTCTTGCCATGTGATTTCTCCCACCTCTTTTTCTCCATCATACAAAGCAAAACGTTTATTTTCTTCTTTGATTTCCATTGCTTTCTTCCTTTCTATCAGACGATGTCTGTATTTTGTTTGATATTCTCAATGAATTGCAAAACGGTTGGCCAATATTCTGGTGCATCTTTCACTGCCTGTAAATGTCCCATATTCGCAAAGAGGACTTTTTGTTTCGGTCCAGCCGTTGCTTCCATTAAGGTATTGATCTCTTTTTCCGAAAGAAACGAATCTTTTTCTCCTTGTAAAAACAGCACAGGTAAATGGTTGCTGCCGACTTGTCGGGTCACCGAGATCTGCAAGAAGGGATAACCGACTAATTGTTTGCTATAGCGATTCGCTAAGCGCAAAAAGCGTTTGATCGGTAACCGAGAAAATTGCGGCAAGCTTGATCGGATCGCACTGTAAACGGACGTATAGCTGCTGTCTGAGATCAACCCAGCCACTTGCACAGGCATGACTTCTCCACTAGCCAGCAGCAAAGTCGCAGCCCCCATTCCTAAACCATAGAGGAAGATTTGTGTTTGTGGGTCTTTTTCCAAAATCTTATCGATCCACAAAAGCAGATCCATCCGATCTAGCCACCCTAAACCGATCTCTTTGCCTTCACTGCGGCCATGTCCACGTAAATCAGGAACTAAAACATTGTAACCGGCAGACCAGAATTTCTCGGCTGCCTCTTGACAATCTGCTTGTCCATCACTGCGATACCCGTGCAAGCAGATCACCCACGTTTTTGCACACTGATCAAAGACTTCCGCTGTTAGGATCAGATCATCGGCGGTCGTTACCGTACAATCCGAACCTTGTGCCCAAAAAGCTGAACTCTTTGTTGCGATCCGCTCTTTGTATGGAATCCCCAGTTTCTTTCTGCCTTCTTTTTCATACCATTCATTGTTTCGCATAATGATCGCCGAAACAAAATAGCGTACGCCCTTTTTCAAAACAGACGTGCGATAAACATAGTACACCAAAAAACCAAAAATAAGCAGTAGTAGCAATAGCCAAACCATAGGATCCCCCCTTCATTTTAGTTTACCATTTACAATGGATTTCAGCCAAAGTTTTGTCGCAGGTCTTAAATAAGTCCTATACTTTTAAAAAAAACTTTGCCCTGCTTATCTGTTAGAAGTCAGGGCAAAGTTTTGATTGGTTAACTATGTTTTCGTCGATAAAGCATGCCAACGCTTGTAACGAGTAAAATACTTCCAAGGATACTCCACACATAAGAAGAGCGCTCGTTTGTCTTAGGCAATCGTTTTTCAGTAGTCGCATGGTTTGCGTCATTCTTGTTGTCATCTTCCGGTTGTTTAGATGTATCTGGCTTTTTAGGTGACAACGGGACCTGCGGCTTTTTAGGATCACTCGGGGTTTTCGGTGTCTCTGGCCCTGTATAAGTGTTGACTAAGTTATAGCCATTTATTTTGGTGGTGTAATCTGGAACTTTTCCTTCTTGGATCCTGTAGGTATAGGCTTTTCCTTCGGCATCGTATTTTGGCAGATCGTCAAAGCGATAGGTCCAGTTGCCTTTTTTATCGGCTTTTACGATTTTTTCTGCGTATTTTTCGCCGTTTTGCATCAGCTTGACAGTGATGCTTTCAGGGCGGGTATTGAACTTGTTGTCGTAGTCATTCCATGTCTTTGTTCCTGATACTTCTGTCGTTTCGGTGTTACGGTAGGTGTTGACTAAGTCATAGCCGTTTACTTTGGTGGTGTATCCTGAAACTTTTTCTTCTTGGATCGTGTAAGTGTAGGCTTTTCCTTCGGCATCGTATTTTGGCAGCTTATCAAAGCGATAGGTCCAGTTGCCGTGGTTATCTGACTTTACATTTTTTTCTGCGTATTTTTCGCCGTTTCGCATCAGCTTGACAGTGATGCTTTCTGGGCGTGTGTTGAATTGATTGTCGTTGTCATTCCAAGTTTTTCTGCCTGAAACTGTGGTTGTTTCCGTATTGACTAGGTCATAGCCGTTTACTTCACTGATATATCCTGGAACATTTTCTTCTTGAATCGTGTAAGTGTAGGCTTTTCCTTTGGCATCGTACTTAGGCAGATTGTCAAAGCGATAGGTCCAGTTGCCGTGGTTATCTGACTTTACATTTTTTTCTGCGTATTTTTCGCCGTTTCGCATCAGCTTGACAGTGATATTTTCAGGGCGGGTGTTGAATTGGTTGTCGTTGTCATTCCAAGTTTTTCTGCCTGAAACTGTGGTTGTTTCCGTATTGACTAGGTCATAGCCGTTTACTTCACTGATATATCCAGAAACGTCTGCTTCTTGAATCGTGTAAGTGTAGGCTTTTCCTTCGGCATCATACTTAGGCAAATTGTCAAATCGATAGGTCCAGTCGCCTTGGTTAACTGCTTTTACGATTTGTTTGTCAATCTCTTTACCGTTTTGCATTAAGTCGACAGTGATACTTTCTGGACGTGTGTTGAACTTGTTTTCGTAGTCATTCCATGTTTTCGTTCCTGATACTTTTGTCGTTTCAGTATTACGGTAGGTGTTGACTAGGTCATAGCCATTTACTTTGGTGGTGTATCCTTCAACGGGTGTTTCTTGAATTGCGTAGTCATAGGTCTGACCAGATTCGTCGGTTGTCGGTAGATCAGTAAATTCATAATGCCATTCTCCCTCTTTATTTTGGGTAACCGTTTTTGTTTGGAACACTTCACCATTTTGCAGTAATTGAACCGTAATGCTTGTCGGACGGGTATTAAATTTGTTGTCATAATCGTCCCACGTTTTGGTTCCGCTGACTGTCGTTGTATCAAGAGACAGCAGGTGATTCATTGCAGCTAATTTGATTATCGGTACAACCGTTTCATTGGCTTGAAGATCCCAGCGGTGGGTTTCCGCATTGACCAATACCGTATCAGCAATGATACTGCCGTCAACATTTTGGTGGACATCAACTGTATCACCAACAGCCAAAATCGTTCCTTGGAAGGGACTATTGATCGAAATCATTTGATTTTCTGGCTGATTAATAAAATTCCACAGGATAACGGCATCATCAAACGCTTCTGTTTCATGACTATTGCGCATCGTGCCATCTGTATATTCTAGTTTGATTTGCGACTTGATATTAACGGTACTTGCTCCTTCAGTATCCACATTGATGAGTACAGGAGACGTGCCTTTTGTTAGCCCTTTGATGGTAATGGGTGTATCTTTTTCTAATTCTGTTTTTGAAAGAGTAACGACTACCTTTTGATCTTCTTCATCAATAGTATCTGCCGAAAAGGAAATTGGTTTCTTGTCGATTAGATAACCATCTGGCGCTTCTGTTTCAACAAAGGAATAGTCCCCTTCTGGAAGATCCGTTTCGATTACTTGTCCATCATCATTTGTGACCTCTTCATCAACCTCTTTATGTGTCTTTTTATTTTGAAGTTCGTAAACACCGTCATCAAGCGGGTTTCCTTGTTCATCCGTTAAGGTCAACACAACCTCTTGCGTATCATTTTCAGCACGGGCGGTATTGATGACCCGCTGATTATTATCAGTAAAGTCTTTGGTTACACCGGGTGTTTGCGGATAGGCTCCTAGCCTTTCTGACGTCGCCTGTAACGTTGAAAATACCTATTTAAAATCTATATACGGTTCACTTGCAGATTGATCTTGGAAAACTTCGGAAGTTTTCAAGTGATCCATTCTCTGTCCATTTACAAAAACGGCAGGTTGTTGATTTTGATCTGCTAAATCTACTGTGACTGATGGGCCAAAAACAACTTTGTTTTTTCTGCTATCAGTTCCTGACACAAAGGAAGAATTTGCGATCGTATTGACCTTTTGAATATAATTGATTTCTGTTGCCAACGAACCATCCTGAATACTGGTTCCAAAATTGACATTTCCATTTAGTTCTCCCACTGCTAAGTTTCCGTTCGTGTGGGTATTTAGCGTCGCATGGTTAGCAAAAATATGAAAAAACTGGGCTTCTCCTAGAAGTACGTCATCAACTTCTGGCACATCATTTTTAAAGCTGCCGCCACTTGACAGTTTTGAAGCTGCTGGTGCACTTGCTTGTGTATTAAGTGGTGATTCTATGGCTGTTGATGCGGTAGTTGACTCTGCTTGTGGTTGTGACTCGCTGCTTTTTGTTGCAGGCTGTTTTTCGGAAGCCCCTGTTTGTTCCTGACTGTCAGCAAGCACTGCTTCGGCACTCGTTGCTTCTGTGGATTCATTTTCAGGTAGAACAACTGCTACATCTGTTGAATTGATGATGTCTTCTTTCACTTGTCCATTTTCTTCCTCTGTTTGAAGAAAGGCGGATTTGATTGTCAATGTTTCAAGAGCTTTTGTTTGAAACGTTAGCGTCATTTGGCTAAAGGAGCTGCTAGTACTTTCTTCCATCAGCTGCTGTCTTTGCGGATCATATGTAAATGGCGTGCCGTTGCTTTGGATTGATTCTGGCAGAACCGTTTGTTCTCCTTCACTCAAACTGAATGCTAGTTGATTAGCAGCAGACTGCTGATTCTTTTCTACCTCGATCGTCCAAGTGATTTCTCCTGTGGTAGGATCTGGTAATGAGGTCACTTGCGCAGTGCCCTTTTCGTTTTGAAATAGGATTGTTTTGGGATTCTCCTCGGTGTCCGCATTGGCTGTGATGACTGATAATAAAGGCGCCAAATAGGATAACATAAGTAAGGACAGCATGAACATTGGGTAAGCTATTTTTTTCACATAAGTACACATTTCTCTTCCTCCAAACAACAAATTTTACTCAGGTGATTATCCTAATCGGAAAGAAGAAAAAAAGCAAAGCTAATGAAATTTCGATTCTGTGAAAAAAGTGAGAGAAACCATTGATACCTGTCTTTTGATTCCAAGCGAATTCGTGAAGATGAAATAGGATTTCTTTAAAATCAAAATGTAAAAGAATAATATTTTCATAAAAAATAGTCAAAATCGATAAAGATTCTTTTGATCGTGACCAAAGTCTTTTTGTTTCAACTCAACTAACCAAAGCCTTTGCCGCTCCTTCAACAAAATTTCACTTGTTAGAAAATATCATTTTGAAAATACCGATGAAAGCTTTCATAAAACATCCATTTATTTTCATTTTATATTAAAAAAATTTTAGCAGATTCTTTAAAACCTTATGGTTATTTTCTGTCTATTTATAAGATCTCTTAACTTTTATTAAACAAAAAACTCTGATGTCGTGGCAGCTGATAAGAATCAGCCGCCCACAGAACATCAGAGCAAATCAATGAAATTGATTATTTATTTTTTAAGTTGTAGAAAGCTTGCAAGCCTTTGTATTCAGCAACTTCACCAAGTTGGTCTTCGATACGTAGTAATTGGTTGTATTTTGCAATACGGTCAGTACGTGAAAGAGAACCAGTTTTGATTTGGCCAGCGTTTGTTGCAACTGCGATATCAGAGATTGTTGAATCTTCTGTTTCACCTGAACGGTGAGAAACGACTGCAGTGTAACCAGCTTCTTTCGCCATTTCGATAGCATTGAATGTTTCAGTCAATGTACCGATTTGGTTAACTTTGATAAGGATTGAGTTACCGATACCGTTTTTGATTCCTTTTTCAAGGATTTCAGTATTTGTAACGAACAAGTCATCCCCTACTAATTGAACTTTGTCGCCTAAGCGTTCAGTTAATAGTTTCCAACCATCCCAGTCGTTTTCATCCATACCGTCTTCGATAGTGATGATTGGGTATTTGTTAACTAATTCTTCTAAGTAGTCAACTTGTTCAGCAGCAGTACGTTTTACGCCGTTTTCGCCTTCAAATTTAGAGTAGTCGTAAACACCGTTTTCGTAGAATTCTGATGATGCACAGTCAAATCCTAGGTATACGTCTTTACCTGGTTCTAAACCAGCAGCTTTGATTGCTTCTAAGATTGTTTCAACACCGTCTTCAGTTCCTTCAAAACGAGGAGCGAAACCACCTTCGTCACCTACTGAAGTTTCTAAACCACGTTTAGACAAGATTGATTTCAAAGCGTGGAATACTTCAGTACCCCAACGTAAGCCTTCTTTGAATGTAGGTGCGCCTACAGGCAAGATCATGAATTCTTGGAAAGCGATTGGTGCGTCAGAGTGAGAACCACCGTTGATGATGTTCATCATAGGAGTTGGCAATACTTTTGTATTGAATCCGCCTAAGTAGTGGTATAAAGGTACTTCTAGGTAATCAGCAGCTGCACGAGCAACAGCGATAGAAACACCAAGAATCGCGTTTGCGCCTAATTTGCCTTTGTTAGGAGTTCCGTCTAAAGCGATCATTGCTTTATCGATAGCCATTTGGTCACGTACATCGTAGCCGATGATAGCTTCTGCAATGATGTTATTTACATTGTCAACTGCTTTCGTTACACCTTTACCGCCATAACGAGCTTTGTCGCCATCACGTAATTCAACTGCTTCGTGTTCACCTGTTGAAGCTCCTGAAGGAACCATTCCGCGGCCGAAAGCACCTGATTCTGTGTAGACTTCTACTTCGATAGTTGGGTTACCACGTGAGTCTAAGACTTCGCGTGCGTAAACATCAGTAATAATTGACATGTTTTGTCTCTCCTTTGAGTTTGTTTTATCTTAAGGGGAATGCCCCTTGCGAACAACTTAATTGTAGTGAAAAAATGACGATTCTGCAAATGTTATTTTCATGAAAATGAAATTATTTTACAGCATCTAATAATGCTAGGAATGAATCAGCTTGCAAGCTTGCGCCGCCAACTAATGCTCCGTCAACATTTTCTTTTGCCATATATTCAGCAATGTTTTCAGGTTTTACAGAGCCGCCGTATTGGATACGTACGCTGTCTGAAACTTCTTTGCCGTATAATTTTTCAACGGTTTTGCGGACAACGCCACAAATTTCGTCTGCGATGTTTGCATCCGCTGATTTACCAGTACCGATCGCCCAGATTGGTTCGTAAGCAATCACAAGATTACTTACTTGACCGTCTGTTAAACCGTCTAAGCCAGCAGTGATTTGTCCTTCGATCCACTTCGCTGTTTTGCCAGCTTCATAGGTTTCTAAAGATTCACCACAGCATAGGATTGGGATCATGCCGTTTGCAAAGATTGCTTTGGCTTTTTTGTTGATGTCTTCATCTGTCTCATGGAAGTATTCACGACGTTCTGAATGGCCAATGATGACATAGTCAACACCTAGATCTGCTAAAGCTGCTGGTGAAGTTTCGCCAGTAAAGGCACCTTCATTTTCCCAGTAACTGTTTTGAGCAGCAATTTTTAATTCTGTTCCTTCAGCAGCATTCACTAATGTTTCTAAGAATAAAGCTGGCGAACCGATCACAGAGTCAACTGTATCGTTGCTAGGAATTTTTGTTTTGACTGCTTCAGCAAATTCTTTTGCTTCTTTCGCAGTTTTGTTCATTTTCCAGTTTCCGGCAATAATTGGTTTGCGCATGTTCTGGCACTCCTTTTCGTTATCAAGCGTGCAAAGGAGATCCTTTGCACGGCTTGTCATTGATTATTTATCGTTGATCGCAGCTAGGCCAGGAAGTGTTTTTCCTTCTAGCAATTCAAGGCTGGCACCGCCACCTGTTGAGATGTGGGTAAATTTGTCAGCAAAACCTAATTGTTCTGCTGCAGCTGCAGAGTCACCGCCACCGATGATCGTTGTTGCATCTTCAAGGTTGGCAATTGCTTCACAAACACCGATCGTACCGTTTGCGAAGTTAGACATTTCAAACACACCCATAGGTCCGTTCCAAACAACTGTTTTTGCGCCTTTTAATGTTTCAGCAAACAAAGCGATAGTTTCAGGTCCGATATCTAAGCCCATTTGTCCTTCAGGAACATCACCAGTATGTTCTTCTGTTGGGACATCATTTGAAAATTCAGCAGCAGTGATTGAATCAACTGGTAATACTAATTTATCGCCAGCTTTTTCGATCAATTCTTTTGCTAATTCTACTTTGTCTGCTTCCACAAGAGAATTACCGATTTCCATACCTTTTGCTTTGTAGAACGTATACGTCATTCCGCCGCCGATCAAGATTTTGTCTGCTTTAGGAATCAAGTTTTCGATTACGCCGATTTTGTCAGATACTTTTGCTCCACCAAGAATCGCGATCATTGGACGTTTTGGTTCTTCGACTGCTTCACCGATGAATTTGATTTCTTTTTCCATTAAGAAACCAGCAACTGTTGGGATACCTGTTGAAGCGATCCCTACGTTTGAAGCGTGTGCGCGGTGTGCGGTACCAAAGGCATCATTTACAAAAACATCGCCTAAAGAAGCCCAGTATTTACCTAGTTCAGGATCGTTTTTGCTTTCTTTTTTGCCATCGATGTCTTCGAAACGAGTGTTTTCAAAAACAACGACATCGCCATCTTGCATGTTGTTGATCGCTGCTTCTAATTTTTCGCCACGGGTTTCATCCACGAAAGTTACTTCTTTGCCTAACAATTCGCCTAGACGTTTCGCAACTGGCGCTAAAGATTTTCCAGCTTTATCTGCTTCTTCTTTCACACGACCTAAGTGTGAGAAAAGAATTGCTTTTCCGCCGTTTTCGATAACATAATTGATTGTTGGTAATGCTGCTTTGATCCGTGTATCGTCTCCGATCACTCCATCTTTCAATGGAACGTTGAAGTCCACACGTACAAGAACTTTTTTATCTTTTAAATCGATATCTTGAACTGTCATTTTCGCCATGAACAGATTCCTCCTAGCATAATTGTTAAAAAAAGCGGAGAAGCGCGATGCTTCCCCGCTTTCTCTTGCGATGGTTTAAATTAAAGTCGTTCGCAACTCTTATAGGTTAGCGAAGTATTCTAAAGTACGTACTAATTGTGCAGTGTATGACATTTCATTGTCGTACCAAGCAACAGTTTTAACTAATTGTTTGTCGCCAACAGTCATAACTTTTGTTTGAGTTGCATCAAATAATGAACCGTAAGTCATACCAACGATATCAGAAGAAACGATTTCGTCTGTGTTGTAACCGTAAGATTCGTTTGAAGCTTCTTTCATTGCTGCATTGATTTCATCAACAGTTACTTCTTTGTCAAGAACAGTAACTAATTCAGTTAATGAACCAGTTGCAACAGGAACACGTTGAGCAGCACCATCTAATTTGCCGTTCAATTCTGGGATTACTAAGCCGATCGCTTTAGCAGCACCAGTTGAGTTAGGCACGATGTTTGCAGCAGCAGCACGGGCACGGCGGAAGTCACCTTTAGGGTGTGGTCCGTCTAGAGTCATTTGGTCACCTGTGTAAGCGTGGATTGTAGTCATTAATCCTTCAATCACACCAAATTTGTCGTTCAATGTTTTCGCCATAGGAGCTAAACAGTTTGTTGTACATGAAGCACCAGAGATAACTGTTTCTTCACCTGTTAAAGTTTCATGGTTTGTGTTGTAAACGATTGTTGGAACATCGTTTCCACCAGGAGCTGAGATAACTACACGTTTTGCACCAGCTGTTAAATGTTTTTCAGCAGCTGCTTTAGAAGTGAAGAATCCAGTACATTCTAACACGATTTCAACACCTAATTCGCCCCAAGGCAATTCTTCAGGGTTGCGGTTAGCTAAAACTTTGATTTCGTTTCCGTTCACATTGAATGAACCTTCGTGAACTTCAACTGTACCGTTGAAACGTCCTTGTGTTGTATCATATTTTAACAAGTGAGCTAACATTTTAGCGTCTGTTAAGTCATTGATAGCCACAACTTCGATTCCTTCTACTTCTTGGATACGACGAAATGCTAAGCGTCCGATACGTCCAAATCCATTAATACCTACTTTAACTGTCATTTAAGATTTCCTCCTTATGAAAATCATAAAAATATTTATTTTAAAGGGTTGCCCCTTTTAAAATCTCATTTGCGCAAGCTTCATCGGTGATGAGCCAGGTTTGTTTTGGTGCATTTTTCATGTATGCATTGACCGCTTTGGCTTTTGATTGTCCGCCAGCGACCGCAAAAATGATTGGGACTTTTTGCAAATCTTTTAATTGAAGTCCGATGCGAGGAACTTTGTAAACGACCTCACCTGCTTCGTTAAAGAAATACCCAAAGGATTCTGCAACTGCATTTTTTTGTTTCAACATCAGAATTTCTTGTTCTGACATTTTTCTTCGAGCCGCCATATGCAACGCCCGTCCAATACTATGAATAACACAATTTGCTTGACTTATCAAGTTTAAGACATCAACGATGGCGGGTTCTTTCAAGAGAAACTCGTAGGTGTTCATGCTTAATTGTTCTGGTACAAACAAGGAGCGATAATCGCCATTTGTCTGCATCGCCATTACTGAGCTGACTGAATTTGCTTGCACGTTGACTGATTCTCCGATACCGCCACGGGCTGGAACAAACAAGTTATGACGTTTGGCGGTTTCCAAATTGCCCAATTCCTCGGCAACTTTCGCCATTGTCGTCCCTCCCATCACTGCGATGGTGTTTTTGCCTTCTGGCAATAAGAGATCCAACGATTCATTCAGCAACTGACCAAATTCAGCAATCACTTTCGGTTGTCGATCACCATCGCCGCTCGCAATCAAACAACGTTCGATGCCAAAGGTCTCTGATAATCGTTTTTCGATTTGGTGCATTCCGAACAGCTGATCCATCAGTGCACCGATCTTTGTGTACACTTCTTCTCCATAGGCGGTCAATTGCATGCCGCTTTTTGAAGAGTCGATCAGTTTTAGCTTTTTAAGGATATCTGTTTCCGTCCTCAACACGCGTTCCGTCATTGATAAACTTTCCGAAAGTGTCCGGCGGCCAACGGGCTGCATCCAATAAATATTTCTTAAGATACGGTAACGTTCTTGGAGTACAGCGAGAATATCCGGGGTGATTGCCTCAATCAATTTTAATTCATCGAGCATTTTATATCCTCCCGTTGGACAATTTTCGTCCTACAATGACTTAAAATGACCCATCGATTGCAAAAAAAATTTAAATCTGTTTCCTACACCAATAATAGTAGCACTTATCGCCTTGATACGCAACTATTTCAGTCACAAAATCTTGCTTTTCATAAAATCGTCAAAAATGAAAATGAGGAAAGGATCGATAAAAAAAGGAAAGGCTTTGCTGCCTTCCCTACTCATCGTTAATAGTAAGTTTTGCTTTACTCGAATCGTTTCCGCTTGGAAGAACCAGGGATATTCATGGCTTCACGATACTTTGCCACCGTTCGTCTAGAAATATCGATGCCTTGGGCTTTGAGGGCATCTGTCAACTTTTGGTCTGACAATGGTTTGTTTTTATTTTCTTCATCGATCAGTGCTTTTAGCTGCTGTTTGATCGATGCCGTCGTCAGGTCATCACCGCTTTCTTGCGTCGAAACTTTCTGTCCAAAGAATAGTTTTAATTCAAACACCCCAAAGGAGGTCTCCAAGTATTTCCCATTGACTGCCCGGCTGACCGTTGATTCATGAATCCCTAACTCTTCGGCAACTTCTCTTAAAACCAATGGCTTTAATGGACGATCTGGTTGAGTGAAAAACTCCTTTTGCCGTGCAACGATCTGCACGCCTACACGATAGATGGTATCGCCTCGTTGTTGCAAGGTCTTCTTTAGCCACTCGAACTCTTGGGCTTTATTGTCTAAATAACTTAAGACCTCCGGATCACCGCTTTGCTTCAATTGGTCAAAGTACTGCTGCTGAAAGCGAACCTCTGGTAAGGCGCGTTTGTTTGATTTCACGATCGGTTGTCCTTTTTCAACCGTCACTCGCAGGTCAGGAACGATGTAAAGCCCATCCGTTGACCCAAACGCAGCCCCTGGTGTGGGGGTCAATGTTTGAACATAATCAAAGACCTTTTGGATCTCAGTTAAGGGAATCTGCAGCGCTTTGCTGATTTTGTCCCACTTGCGCTCTGCCATTTCCGTAAAAAATTCTTCTAAAATGAGATAGGCCATTGGCGGCGCATAGTCATCTCTTTCCGTTTGCAGCATCAAACACTCTCTTAGATCACGGGCACCGACGCCTGCTGGATCTAGCTGCTGGATCAAGGTCAAGGCATCGAGCATTTGGATCGGGGTCCCACCAACAAGCTTTCCAGATTCTTCCAAGTCAATCGTCAAAAAGCCGTTTAAATCAATGTACTCGACTAAAAATAAAACGATCGTCCGCAAGAAGGTATCTCGGTAGTTTAAATGCACTTGATCGATGAGGTATTCGAATAAAGACGTATGCTGGTCAGGGATCTGGCTTAAATAATCCATCAATTGTTCTGATGAGCCGCTGCTCTTGCTTGGTGTGATGGGCGAATCATATTCCCCCAGATCAATCAATGGATTTTCTAATGCTTGGTTATCTATGAAGGACAATAATTCGTCTGCAGAAAATTGCAGCACTAGGATTGATTGCTGTAATTTCTGCGTCATAGCAAGCTTTTGCGTCTGTTTTTGTTGTTGTGAAAATTGCTGTTGAAATTTCATCATTCTACCTCTTGTTTTTTTCACTGAAATTGGTTAAACTAATATTTGTGCTTCGCGCCTTTAGTGTAGTGGATATCACGTAAGATTCCGGTTCTTGAGACGGGGGTTCGATTCCCTCAAGGCGCGTTTTTTCTTTTCGTTACAAGTATACTCGATTCAAATCAATAATTCAAAAGCACTTAGGGACCGCTGATGCGGTTCCTTTTTTTATTTGTATCTATGTAAGAAGACGAAATCGTCCTTCAGCGATTAAAAGCTGCTTGCAGCCCAAAGGCGAAAAAAAGAAGAGGATTACTCCTCTTCTTCCTCTTCATCCGCAAAATCATCTTCATCATCGTCATCGATAATGGTTAGATCTTCCTCAATGCTGTCAGGTAATTCTTCTTCATCATCGGTGCTATTGTCGGCGCCGATTTCTTGCAAGTCTGAATTGTATGCCGAGATTTCTTCATCCTCGTCATCATCATCATCAAAGAGATCATCTTCTTCGTCATCTGACAAATCAGTATCCTCAGGATCATCATCGTTATAATCGATTGCGTCTTCATCATCGTTGATAAAGGCATTGACTTTTTTACGTTTGCGACGACGTGGTGTATCTTCATCCTCGTCTTCGATGCCATGGTTGACTTCTTCATCGATCGAATCAATGGCGTACCATGAACGTAAGCCCCAACGATTGTCGCCTAAAGAAATAAAACTACCGTCGATATTCAAGTCTGTATAAAACTGCGCCAATGAATCACGAATCTCGCTGTCTGAAGTTTCAAGATAGTTTTGAATTTGGTTGACCAAATCAGAAAAATCCATCACGTCACCGCGCTGCTCTAAAATCGCATGGGCAACTTCAATCATCGACAATTCGTTTTTATTTACACCTTCAAATACATTAATTTCCAAACGGGACACGTCCTTTCACAGTCTACTCCTAATCATACAAAATTACGCCTCAAATTGCAATTTTTTCTTTCAATTTCCCTTTGATCAAGCGGTAAATTCTAAAGATAGTTTGTATTCGCCGACTTTGTCAGCAGCCATGAACAAGTCATAATCGATATCGATCTTTCCCGAATATGGACGGTCTTTCAAGCTAACGTGCAAATGATTGGTGAAGGTGTGGAACATCATCAAGCCATACGGGGTTTGGTAGCTCGTCTCTAAACGTTCCTTATAAGAAAATTTCAAGCGCATGCGCATTTCCCCTGAGCGAATCAATTGAATCAATCCGTCTGGCATGATTTTCATCGTGACGGGAACGTCGGTACCGTCTGGCTGGATCTCTTTGTAACGGATATATAAGGTATCACCGATCTTGACTGCTTGTCCTTGCAGATCAAACAGAAAGTTCTCTGTTTCCCCTGCTTGTCGTACATTGGTTGTTAAATGAATCGAGATTGGGATTCCTTTTGATAATTCTTGCATGTACGTGTGCCTCCTTTGAAGATTTCAGTTTCATTCTTGCTTTTTTTCATTCGTTTGTCAATCATTTCAGTTGATTCTCCTTGGTCTATTTCTTCATTGAAAATAAAAAAGCGAAAACAAAAGCAAGTTTTCATTCTTTTCTCCAAGTAATTTTCCAAGAATCGTATATAATAAGGATAACAGGTATTTTTAAAGGAGTTTAACCGATTTGACTATCTATATAATGGATCAAACCTTACCACGTATCCACAATCCTTATGAGCCATTTGCCTTCACCGATGTTGCCACCGAAGCTGCTGGCAAACAGGAACAAGTTTATTGTCATTTTTGGCAGTTGTCCGATACGATGATTTTAGGAATGAAAGATACCAGGTTGCCTTTTTTGACAGCTGGTCTGCAGGTTTTGAAAGAAGCTGGCTATGCCTCGATCATCCGCAACTCAGGCGGGCTTGGGGTCATCAATGATGCCGGTATTTTGAATGTCTCCCTCATTTTCCCTAAACATTTGGCTGCCACTACGGATGCAGCCTATGAAATGATGGCGACATTGTTGCAAACCGCCTTTCCTGAGCGGACGATTTTGGCTTATGAAATTGCTGACTCGTATTGCCCAGGCACCTATGACCTGAGTATTGATGGAAAAAAAATTGCTGGTACAGCACAACGACGGATCAAAGATGGCGTGGCTGTCATGATGTATCTGAGCATCAATGGCGACCAACCAGCCCGCGGTTCTCTCGTTCGTCGTTTTTACCAAGCAGGTTTGAAAGAGCGCTTTGGTAAAGATGGCTATCCAGCCGTCAATCCTGCGAGCATGACCACTTTAGAAGCAGCCCTCGGCCGTAAGTTTACCACACAAGAGGTGATTGACCGCTTGCAAAAAGCCCTGCTTTCCTTGATCACAGACCAATCTCTATATCCGCTTAAATCACTGGATCAATGGCTTTCAGAAAATAACCTTAGCGAACAAATGCAGCAACGCTTAGCTGGCATGGAAAAGCGAAACCAACCAATAAAGGAGTTTAGCGATGAGCCTACCATATAAATATCAAACCTTAGCGATAGAAAAAGTGTTTCGTGACCCTGTTCACAACTATGTCCATGTGCAGCACCAAGTGATTTTAGACTTGATCAATTCCAAAGAAGTGCAGCGTTTGCGACGAATCAAACAACTAGGGACTGCTTCTTTCACCTTTCACGGAGCAGAACACAGCCGCTTTTCTCACTCCTTGGGGGTTTATGAAATCAGCCGCCGCATTTGCGATATTTTCCAACGCAATTATTCGATTGAAAAAGTTGGACCGAACGGCTGGGATGATAAGGAGCGTTTAGTGACCTTGTGTGCAGCATTGCTTCATGATGTGGGCCATGGTCCATACTCCCACACCTTTGAGCATATTTTCCATACAGACCATGAAGCCATCACAGTGGCGATCATCACTTCTCCTGAAACGGAAGTTCATCAGATATTGAACCGAGTGGAGGCTGGATTTCCTGAGAAAGTGGCAAGTGTCATCACTAAAACCTATCCAAATCCCCAAGTCGTTCAAATGATTTCCAGTCAAATCGATGCTGATCGGATGGACTACTTGCTGCGCGATGCTTATTTTACCGGCACTGAATACGGCACGTTTGATCTGACCAGAATTTTACGAGTGATTCGTCCGTACGAAGGCGGTATTGCTTTTTCTATGAATGGCATGCACGCTGTGGAGGACTACATCGTCAGTCGTTACCAAATGTATGTGCAAGTTTATTTCCATGCGAGTTCTCGAGGGATGGAAGTGATCTTAGCCCACTTGCTGGATCGTGCTGCAGAACTTTATCAAGTGGATCAGGAAATGTTTCAAAGCCATTCGCAACTGCTTCTCCCATTTTTAAAACAAGAATTCACTTTAGATGAATACTTGAAACTCGACGATGGCGTGTTGAATACCTACTTTACCCAATGGACGGAAGAGAATGATCCGATCCTCAGCGATTTAGCCAAGCGGTTCTTAAATCGTAAACCGCTAAAATCCGCTCGCTTTGACGATGAGACGCAGTTGCCGATGATTGAAGAAATGCAGGGACTGGTGGAAAAAGTCGGCTTCAATCCCCGCTACTATACTGCCATCAATTCAAGCTTCGATCTGCCTTATGATTTTTATCGACCAACTTCTGGTAAGCATCGGACACAGATCGAATTACAGGAAAAAGATGGTTCCCTTGTAGAATTATCCCAAGCCAGTCAACTTGTTGCAGCCTTAGCAGGACAAACCCAAGGTGACCAACGCTTTTATTTTCCAAAAGAAATGATTGACCCCAACATCCAAAATCACTATGATTTATTTGGAGAGACGTATCAAGAGTTTGCCAAGCACATTCGCAATGGTGCTTTGATCAAACCAAGCCACTAGGAGGAACTTATGAGTGTCAAACTGATCGCCATCGATATCGATGGCACCCTGCTGAACAACGACCGCAAGATCACTCCAGCAGTTTACAAAGCATTAAAAGACGCAGAAGCACAAGGCGTGCGCATCGTTTTGTGTACGGGACGCCCCTTAACTGGTGTCCAAGATTTATTGAAGGAACTAGACTTATTTACGGACAATGATTTCGTGATTACCTACAACGGCTCTTTGGTTCAAAAAACCAAAAATCAAGAGATCATCTCTGAATTCGGCTTGTCCCAAGATGACTATCTCTTTGTTGAGATGACTGCGAGAAAATTAGGGGTTCACCTTCATGTAGAAACTGAGGATACCATGTATACCGCTAACCGCGATATCAGTCCTTACACGATTTATGAAGCCTTCTTAGTCAACATGCCATTGAAATATCGGACACCAGAAGAAATGACTGCTGACTTGAATATCATCAAAATGATGATGATCGATGATTCCGAAATACTGGATCAGATCATCCCACAATTGCCGAGTAGTTTGACCGACAACTACAATGTGGTTAAAAGTGCTCCTTACTTCTTGGAAGTCCTAAATAAACAAGCCCATAAAGGAGCTGCTGTCAAAAAATTGGCGGAGCACTTAGGCATCAAACAAGAAGAAGTCATGGCGATCGGCGATAATGAAAATGATTTAACCATGGTGGAATATGCTGGTATCGGTGTGGCGATGGCCAATGCTACTGAAAACGTGAAAAATGCCGCAGATGTCCTAACTGCTTCAAACGAAGAAGATGGTGTGGCAGAAGTAATCAACAAGTATGTTTTAGCAAATAACTAAGTGTAAAAAAAGTCAGGTTTCCATTTTATCGGAAGCCTGACTTTTTTATTTTGCCAACCACTGTTCAACTGCCCATTTATGGCTGCCGCGTTTCAATCGTTGGATCGCTTCTTCTGGCGTGTGCCATGACAACTGATTGGTTTCTTCTGTCGGTTCACAGACTTTTTTCCATTTGGTCATTAAATAGAAATAGCCGGGGTGATGGTAAAACGTGTCGCGATGGCGCGAATAGAAGTATTCAACTGCCTCCCCTAGATACTCAGCGATCTCTCCTTCAAATCCAAGTTCTTCTATTAATTCTCGCTGGATCGCTTCTTCTTTGCTTTCATTTGGTTCAATTTCACCGCCTGGTAAAAAATAGGCGCCGTTGGGTGCTTGCACCAAGATCACTTCATTTTTTTCATTTGGAAGAACGACATACGCCCCGTAGCGTGATTTGTATGGTTTTCCCGCTTCTTTTTCCCCGAACACAATTTCCTTTTCTGGCATGATTCCCTCCACCAACACTTTCTTTCCATTTTACCCTATGCCAATAGTCTGGACAAGCTGGAAATAACGCTCGGTTGTCTTTTATTCGTTACAAAAAGAGAAAATATGTTATCATACAACTATCAAGATCGAAAGGATGATTTACCCATGAAAATGGCTCACACATGTGTCCGCGTCAAAGACTTAACGGCTTCTCTAGATTTTTATCAAACTGCCTTTGGTTTTGAAGAATCTCGCCGTCGTGATTTTCCTGAACATAAATTTACTTTGGTTTACTTAACTTTGCCTGGTGATGATTACGAGCTAGAGTTGACGTATAACTATGACCATCCTGGCTATGAGTTAGGCGACGGCTATGGCCACATCGCCATCAGTACCGATGATCTAGAAGCGCTTCATGAGAAGCACCAAGCTGCCGGATTTGACGTCACTGACTTGAAAGGACTACCAGGGACTTCTCCATCTTACTATTTTGTGAAAGATCCTGATGGCTACAAAATCGAAGTTATTCGCGAAAAATAAAGCGAAGGTGATCGAAAAAAGGACCTCGTGTCCTTTTTTCTTTTTCGATTCATTTCGATTCATTTACTAGTAGAAAGGTTTGATCAAATGAAACCCATTATCGGCATCGCTGCCAATGAACGACCAATGATTGAAGAAGCAGAACATTGGTTGTCCTATACACCCAAAAATTTTGTGACCCATATCCAACAAGCTCAAGGCATTCCCCTATTATTACCAATGGGTGTCGTGGAAGATGCTGCGACTTACATCAGCAAAATCGATAAACTCTTGTTAGCCGGTGGTCACGATGTCTCCCCTGTTCACTATGGCGAAGATCCTCATCCCTTGATTCAAGGTATTCATCCTGATCGTGATGTCTTTGAATTGGCATTGATCAAAGAAGCAGTGGCTCAAAACAAACCGATCTTTGGAATCTGCCGCGGCATGCAGTTACTCAATGTCGCATTTGGCGGGAGTTTGTACCAAGATCTCTCTTTGATCGATCACCCAACGATCAAACACGTGCAATTGCCGACGTTCTTTCAATTCCCTACACATCGGGTAAAAATCAAGGCAGACAGTCGTTTGGCTGCTCTTTTAGGCACAACCTATCACGTCAATTCTTTTCATCACCAAGCGGTCAAAACAGTTGCGGATGATTTCAACGTGATTGCCACCGCTCCTGATGGTGTCGTTGAAGCCATTGAATCCACTGCCTATGGCGCACCGATTTTAGGCATTCAGTGGCATCCTGAGCTAGCCGCTCACAAGCTGCCTTCTGAGCAATCGATCTTCAACTTTTTAGTGCAGGAATTCTAAAGTCTTGCCCCTTGTTTCTAGATTTTAGCGAATAAAAAACGCCCGATCACGAAAAGGATCGGGCGTTTTGCTTATTTCTCGTTTTTCATTAACACTAGTGATTGTTTCAACGTTGCTAAAATGCCATTGTCGTTATAGATCAAGACATTTGATTTGTACATTTTTGCAGAAACCAGCATCAGGACAATTGTGGTAACAGCAAGAATCCCTACTGAAATCAATGCACCGCCGATACCCACTGTATCATTAGCAAGCCGTACTGGCATAATGAAGGAAGATAAAAATGGTACATAGGAAGTTACTCGCAAGACCACGTTATGAGGATCCATACCGCCTAGCACGATTCCAAGCATATACCCGCCTAATGAAAGATACGTTACTGGAATGATGGCTTTCGCCGTATCTTCTGCTTTGTTCACTAACGACCCGCAAAGGGCTGACAAGACCGAGTAGATCAAAATTCCTAAGAAGACGAAAACGATCGCAAACACCAGGAAGGGACCAAAAATGCCATCTGTCGAAAAGTTTGCCAACAAGTCTTTTACCATTGGGTTATCCTTGATCCAGAAATAGCTCCCGCCAAAAATCGCAACATAAGCAACTAGCTGGGTCGCTGCAACCATGATTACACCAGTCAATTTGGCATAGTAATGGATTTGCGCCCGTGTACTAGACAAAATGACTTCCATGATGCGTGTTCCTTTTTCAGAAGCGATCTCTTGTGCAATGATCTGTGCGTAAGTAATGATAAAGAAAAAGAGGATGATTGTTGCGATCATACTTACTAGTGATTGCATCGCGGTATTGTCTTCCCCATAAGTCATTTCGCCATCTTCACCGAAGGAAACTTTTTGACGATCAAGCGGTGCGACTTCACTAAGGACTGCCACTTGCTCAGCAGTCAAGCCAAGCTCACTAGCTCTATAGGAAGACTGCAACCCCGTCAATAACTGTTGGATCGTCAGCTCTAATGCTTGCCCCATTGAGGACTCGCTTAGTAATTCCCCTTGGAGCGTATCCCCTGAAGCAGTAATAAGTAACAAAGCATCAGCATCTTTGTCTGCCATCTGTTGCTGCCCTTGTTCTTCGCTGTCAACAATTTCAAATTCAAAATCATCGCCGCTTTGGTCCACAAAGGTCTGCGCAATGGCTGGTTCATTCGCATAAACGGCAATTTTGTCGACACTGTTCATACCATCAGCAAAATAACCAATGAGATAAAATGCCCCCGTTGCAATAAATGGCACGAGAATCATAATCAAAAACGAAATTGATTTGATATTTTTTTTATAAACATCTAATGCGATTACCCAAAACTTACTCATTTATTTTTCCCGCCTTCCGCTTAAAGATTTCTTCTAACGTTGGCGGTTGTTGATTGAACATAGGGATATAACCATCCGCCGTTGCTAAATCAAATAAGGTTTTTCCTACTGCAGGATCAGCAATCGTAATATCATAGCTGCCATCTTCTCTGGCAAGAACTTCCTCGACACCTGCCACTGCCAAGAGCTGTTCTTTCGTCAAGTTGGATTCTAAATAGACTTTCGTCCGCCCAAAGGATTCACGAATTTCATGAACTTTTCCGTTTAAGACGGTTTGACCATCCCGCAGCATAATCAAGTGATCGCAGATTTTTTCCACATTATCCATATTATGACTGGAGAAAATGACACATGAGCCATTTTTTTTCAGTTCAATGATCCCATTTTTCAACAGTTCTGCATTGACGGGGTCTAACCCACTAAATGGTTCATCTAAAATCACCAATTTTGGTTCATGGATCAACGTTGAGATCAGCTGAACTTTTTGCTGATTTCCTTTTGATAGCGATTTGACTTTATCAGTTTTCTTGCCTTTGACTTTAAATTTGTCCATCCAATAGTCGATTTTTGGTACGATGTCTTCTTTCTTCTTGCCTCGTAACCGCGCGAAATAGATCAATTGATCTTCAATCGTTACTTTTGGAAACAAGCCGCGTTCTTCTGGCAGATAACCAATAAGATTGTATTCTTTTTCACTAATTTTGTGGCCATCCCACAATACTTCCCCTTGATCAGCTTTCAAGAAATCCAAGATCAATCGGAATGTCGTCGTTTTACCAGCACCATTTTGACCAATCAAGCCCATGATCTGTCCATCATTGATGGTAAAGGACAATTGATCGACTGCTGTATAATCGCCAAATGTTTTTACTAATTGTTTTGCTTCTAACACATGCTCACCTTCCCTGTCTAATAAAATATATCACTAAAGAAAAAGCCGATACCGGCGCCAATGATCGCTCCGACAAACATCAAGATGACGGTATCGCGGATCACTCGTTGACGCTTCGCCAGTTTCTCTGGTTCATTGTAATAACTTGCTCGATTTTTATATAAGAATTTCATCAGGATCGTGGTTAATCCTACCCCAATCGGGATAAACACCAGCCCCGTAATCAAACCTAGTCCAAAGGACCAAAATGGATTTGTGCGAATATTGAAATAACGGATTAGAAAATAAATTGCTGCTAATATCACTAAACTGATCACCGAAAGTAGAATCGATTTTTTCATTAAATACCGAGTTTCATTATCGATCCGTTCTTGATAGCTTTCTTGGTCACTGAAAATCGCAGGTGTGTCAGGAGACGCTTTAAAATAAAAATAGCGATCTTTATAGTTGCTGATATAAGTCCAGCCTCCTGCTTGATACATCGCTAAGTAATCAACGATCTCAGAGGGCTCTCCTTCGAAAAAGTCTACTGCATATTTGGTCGTTTCTGGGTCTCCTTTGATAAACTTCAAAAACCCTAACCGATTCATCTTCACAAAGTGCCACCCTGACGACGCTTGTTTTTGCAGACGAACCATTTCCTTTTCTGGGTAATAGGCTACACCAAGTGAAAGAAGGTATTTCTTATTGATGCCCATCTTGCTCTCCCCCTAACGCTTCGAAAACCTGTTCTCCGATTTGGTAAAATAATTTGCGCCGTTGAATATCTTTCTCCAGAACTTGTCTTCCTTCTGGTGTAATCTGATAGATTTTTTTTCGGTCAACGCTCTCCTCTAAATCGATCCACCCCTTTTTCGTCAGCTTCTTTAAAATCGTATACATCGTTGCGGGACCAATCTCAAACGTCCCTTGGCTTAGCTCATGGATCTGTTTCATGATGAGATACCCATGTTTCGGCTTTAAAAGCGCTAATAAAATCAAATAGGTTGAATCTGTCAATGCCTCATCCATTTGATTCCTCCGTCCCACTAGCTATATCACTTAATGATATATTATCGAATGATATAACCAGCGTCAATCTTTTTTTTCTGATCTGCTAACATTGCTGGAGAATGACTGCTTTCTTAATGTTCATTCTCACTTTTCTCGTTAGCAATTGAGTGAACCCCAACAGCAGTGCATGGAACAAAGAGTAGAAGTTAGAAACGTCAAAGGCATTCTTCAAAGACTTTGTCCCCAAAATAAAAAAAGCAATAGCCACTTTCGGCTATTGCTTCAAAAACGTTTCTTCTATTACATATGTTCCGCAACTAAAGCTTTCAATTGATCTTTTGTATGCACCCCAATTGCTTTATCAACGACTTGGCCGTCTTTTTTCAACAACAAAGTTGGAATAGACATGATCCCGAATGAAGCTGGTGTTTCAGGATTTTCATCCACATCCATTTTCACGATCTTCAATTCGTCTTCCTCATATTCATTCGCTAATTGTTCCAAGATCGGCGCTTGCATCCGACATGGACCACACCAAGTTGCCCAAAAATCAATAAGGACTAAGCCTTTATCGGTTTCTTCTGAAAAAGTTTTATCAGTAATTTCTTTTGCCATCGTACTTCCCCTCCATTTTTAAAACTAAAAAAAGTATACCACGTATCGGAAGTTTTTTAAAATCGTCTGCTTACAAAAGGTAAGGGTTCTTAAAGGTTAGTTAAACTTCACAATGGTCGCCCCATTGCCCCCTTGATTTGCTGGCGCAAATTCAAAACTTTTCACCGAGCGATGGTTTTTCAAATAATCGGTAATCCCTTGACGCAGCGCACCGGTTCCTTTTCCGTGGACGATCGTCACTTGCGGATAACCTGCCAAAATCGCCGCATCCAAATATTGATCCACTTCATTGAGGGCTTCTTCGTACCGCTTGCCTCGTAAATCCAACTGATTGACCACTGGACTGCTGTCAGCAGAACGAATCGTATTGACGATACGCTGTGTAGGCTCCTTCACTGGCGCTGCTGGTTGGAGATCTGTTTCTGGCAAATTCATTTTCAAAATACCGATTTGGACTTGCCATTGATTTTTGCCTGCTTTTTTCAACAAGACTCCTCGCTGCCCATAAGAAGTTACGAGCACTTCGTCTCCTTCTTTCAGCGTCTTGGCTGCCTTGGCTTTTTGCAGAACCTTGTTTTTTTGCAGATGTTCTTCTTGCTGTAGACCTGATAATTTGGTGCGCGCGTCGATCAGCTCGTGTTCTTTGACCTTCGTTTGACCGCCGGCTAACTGCATTTTACGAATATCGGCAATGATTTTTTCAGATTCTTCTTTGGCTTCTTCAACGATCTGATTGGCTTTTTGACGAGCTTTCGCCAATTCTTTTTCACGTTCTTCAAAGAAATAACTATAGGCTGCTTCTAGCTCTTGGTGCAAGCGGGCCGCTTCTTTTACATGATGACGGACTTCAAGATACTCGGTTTCCGTCATTTTTCTTCGATTTTCTAAATCAGCGATCATTTCATTCAGGTCTTGGCTTTCTCCATCCATGATCTCTTTGGCTTGATCAATGATCGTCTCTGGCAAGCCAAGTCTTTTCGAAATTTCAAACGCATTGCTTCGTCCTGGAACCCCGATCAACAAGCGATAGGTCGGACTTAAGGTATCAACATCAAATTCCATAGAGGCATTGATCGTATTGGATCGGTTATAGCCATAAACCTTCAATTCAGGATAATGGGTCGTCGCCATGACATAAGCCGACTTAGCCCCAAGTTCGTCCAAAATCGCAATCGCTAGTGCCGCCCCTTCTTGAGGATCGGTTCCTGCGCCTAATTCATCAAAGAGAACTAAGCTTGTCTCGTCGACTTTTTTCAACACTTCAACGATCGTTGTCATATGAGAAGAAAAAGTCGATAGACTTTGCTCAATGGATTGTTCATCCCCAATGTCCGCAAAAATCTCATTGAAGACACCCATTTGGCTTTCTTCTTCTGCCAAAATTGGTAAACCAGCTTGGCCCATGATCTGCAATAGCCCTAATGTTTTTAAGGTGATGGTTTTCCCACCGGTATTCGGCCCAGTAATGACAACGGCTTGATAGTCTTTTCCAATCGTAATATCGTTAGGAACGACTTTTTCTTGATCGATCAATGGATGACGTGCTTGCTTAAAAAAGACATGGTTGTCTTGATTGATCGCTGGTACGATTGCCTTCATCTCTTTTCCAAAACGAGCCTTGGCATTCATGAAATCCATGATCCCGATCACATACGCATTATGGAGAATCTCTCTTTGATATGGGGCTAACTCTGCTGACAATTCTGCTAGAATACGTGTAATTTCATCCCGTTCCGCAATTTGATGCTGGCGCAAACGGTTATTTTGTTCCACTACTTGTTTCGGTTCGATAAACAAGGTTTGACCAGAGGAACTTTGGTCGTGGACTACCCCGCCGAAAACACCTCGGTACTCTTGTTTGACTGGAATCACATAACGCTCATTTCGCATGGTTACGATCGTATCACTTAGATACTTTGCATTGCCACCTCGGACGATGCCATCCAATGTCTCGCGAATCGTCCGTTCTGCTCGTCGGATCGATTGGCGAATTCCACGTAGTGCTGGAGAGGCATCATCTGTGACTCGGCCATCCTCATCGATAGCTTCTTTCAAGCGTCGATTCAAGGTTGGCAAAGACACCAACTGCTCTTCCCAGTGATACAAGCGGGAAAATTCAATCTCGCTTTCAGACAAATCAGCAAAAAAGCGTTTCAATTCCTGCGTAGTTGATAAGACACGGGCAACTTGTGCCAACTCAATGCCATTTAAATCGGCGCCAATTTCGATCCGTTTCATTTGGGGACGAATATTCTCAATCTTTGGTACAGGGATTCCGCCTCTTAAACGTTGGATCTTGATCGCGTCTTCTGTTTCTGCTAGCCAAGAGGAAATGACTTGCGCATCACTTGATGGCGCAAGCTTTGCTAAGGCTTCTTTTCCTTGGGCTGTTACAATATACTGACCGATTTGACTCTTTACTTGTTCAAATCCTAAAACATCAAGGATCTTAGTATTCATTCTTTTCTCACCTGCTTTGTTTTAACTTTTTGTTCCTAAGAAAAAGGCAGAATGGCTCTGCAACCATCTGCCTGCTTTTTACCCAATCACATCTGTGATCCACAATCGATAGAAGTAATCTGAGAGAATCGGCGACCGATCAACGATGAAATTCGCAGTTCCGCTCGTTTCAAACAGATTTTGAATCGTGGCAAACGGGATCATTGAGAGAATCATGAAAAACATGTACAAATTGATATACATCAAGATAACATTCAAAACACCCGCAACTGCCCAGTCATAACCACCTAAAAAACGTAGGCGTTTGTAACGCAAACTGTCTGCAAAAATCACCACTAGTTTTGTGATCAGCCATCCAGCAAAGAGCACCATCACAAAAGCGATGGCTGCATAATAGGCTTTGTCTAAATCTAAAGCCAGTTCCATATCGTAGTATTTTAACTTTGAGTCCGCCGTTACTGACATATAAGGAACATAGAGCTCAATTTTCTTCGCAATTTCTTGGTAATTTGCTACTGCAAAGAAAAAAGAGATCAAATAGCCCAAAACTGAGACCAATTGTAAACTGGTTCCGCGCCGTGCGCCGCCGTAAAAGGCTGCCAACAACAAAACCAAGACAAATAATCCAATCATTTAGGTATCCTTTCTACGCCGCACTACCCATGGGCTGTCTTTTCTTGAATTTTTCGTTTCCTTTGTTCATTTAAGATCTGTTGTGCTTCCACATGATTATGGATCTCCACATCACTGCGACCTGTCTCATCGAGAACTTTCCGTGCTTCGGATTCAATCGCTTCGATCCGCTTAATGCGATTCTCAAGCTCCGTTGCTTTAATGGCTTGTCCTCGCAGCTCGTCCACCTTTTTTTGTAGGACCAAAAGCTGTTCTTGTTTTTTCAGCTGGTCGGAAACAGCGTTGATCGCTAATAAGATCGACGCTTGTTCTTGATCGGTTTGTGGCGATAATTGCATGATCTCAAGCAGTTGGTCATTGACCAATCTTGTCACCATATCCATGTGTTCTTTGCTTTCGCGTCCAATAATCGTGTAACTTTGATTCGCGATAACTGCTTTATAACGTTTCTTTTGCTCCGTCATAGGAATATTTCCTCCCATTGCTTACATTCTGCTCTATTCTATCACTTATTGAACATGTGTCGCAAACTCTTAACTATTATACGTGATTTTCTTATGAATTTCCATGCCAATCGTTTGTTTGCTGATCGTCTTAGTAAAAAAGAATAAGAAGTATGGTAAAATCTTAAAGTATCCTTTTGTCTACCTAAAAAAAGACAAAAAATCAGGAGGAATCAAATGAGTACGATCGTTATCAAAGTACCAACTTCAACTATCCAAAAGATGCAGCAATTTTACCAACGAGATTTGCTAGCTAAGAAAGTTCCTTATACAGTGTTTGTCGCCAAAAAAGGGCCAACGACGATCACTGCTTATACGTCAGGAAAAGTCATGTTCCAAGGAGCGACTGCTGAAAAAGAAGCTTCCTTATGGGGCGATACGGCAAGTGCTGTACCAGATAAGAAAAAAGCGACTGTTTCATCCACTGCGTTGCCAGCAGGATTTAGAGAAAAAAGCGTCGTCGGCAGTGACGAGGTCGGTAATGGCAGTTATTTCGGTCCTTTGGTGGTCTGTGCCGTCTATGCAAAAAAAGAGCAATTACCACAGCTGAAAGCTTTAGGAGTCAAGGACTCAAAAATGCTGACAGATCCAGAGATCCGTAAGATGGCGCCGAAAATCAAAGAATTGGTTCCTTACCAATTGCTCACCGTCACGCCCAGCAAATACAACGAGATCCAACCAAAATACAACACAGTCCGAATGAAAGTTGCTTTGCATAATCAAGCCATTCGTTTGCTTTTGCAAAAGATTACTCCTGAGACACCAGATGCCATTTTGATCGATCAGTTCACGAGCGAAAAAAATTATCGCACCTATTTAAAGTCGGAACAAGGAGCGGTCACTGAAAAGCTCTATTTTGCGACGAAAGGTGAACAATATCATTTAGCAGTAGCGGCAGCCTCTATTTTATGTCGTACAGTCTTTTTGGATGAATTAGATGCAGCCTCTAAAGAAGTCGGTTTGCGCTTGCCTTCTGGCGCCCACGCAGCTGCTGATCAAGTTGCAGCAAAATTACTGCAGCAAGGTGGCATAGCACTATTAGGCCAATATGCCAAACTGCATTTTGCGAATACCGAAAAAGCACAGAAACTCGCCAAGCTGTGAGTTCTCGTATTTTCAAAAAAACTGCCGCTACTTATGAATAAAGGAAGCAGCGGCAGTTTTTCTCCTCAGTACCAGTTGAATGCTGGGAATCAAAGCCCTAAGCCAGCTGCTTCGATTCCCATCGTGATCAACCCATCCAAATAATTTTCTGAAAACCGATCGGAAAAGTGTAATTTTGGCAAGACGCCATATTGAAACACTGCTGCCAGCTGCTTTTCCAAAAAGGAGCGCGACACGAGCGCCTGCCATTCAGAGGGCAAAAACAAAATGACTTGATGCGGGTCCGTCACTGCCACGATCGCTTGAAGAGTGGCAGTCACTTGTTCTGGGATCGCCTCTGTTGCCAAAGGGTAAGAAGCCGTGTAGAGATGCGGCAAATGCTTGATTTCGCCACTTAAATGGTTGGCTCCTTTAAAGAGCTGTTGGTCGATGACCAGTCCCGCACCTGGCGGATAATTTTTCGGAAAATAAATGCCAGCCACGATTTTTTTCTCTTCTTTGAAATGAAATACCGCAGCATTCACGTCATTCTCAATAAGCGTTTTTACAGCGATCTCCTTTTCAATCAATTCCCCTAGCGCCATGTCCTTAAATGCTGGAGCATCCATGATCTTCAGTCTTCCAGCAATTTCCACACCAGGAATTCCCACGACTGCCAAGCTGATTTTCGGGTATTCCTGTTTTATCTGACGAATCACTTGCAAGAACTGCGGCAATCGGCCCTCTGCTGACTGCTCATGATGCAAAATGTTCCCGACGAGATCGACGACTGAAAAACGAATCACGATCTGCTGGTCTTCTTCGATAAACTGAATGATCAACAACAGTGTCCGTTGCGCATTGTACTGGTAAGCCGCAGCTTGACGTCCTCCCGTTCGTTGCGGTTGATCCGTCGTCAAAAGCAACTGCTTTTCAATCAATTCAGGAAGCAGCTTGTTGATTGTTACCACGCTTAATTGAGAGGCATCTGCCAGTTGGCGCTTGGTCACAGGCGCTTGCTGCTGTTTTAGCAAATCCAGCAATACTGCCTGATTATGTAATTTAATGGTCGTTGGCTGATAAGCTTTCATTTTTCTCCCCCTCAACGCTCCTATTTTAACAGATAAAAAGCTGGGAATACACCTTTATTAATTTTGTTAACAAAGGTATAAATAGAAGCAACTTATTAAACAAAGTTTACTAAGTTCAAAAAGGAACGAAGAAAGAACGACGCATGTTGCTTATTAAAGGAGTTGTCAATAATGAAAATTGAACACATCGCACTATATGTCAATGATTTAGAAAAAATGAGAACATTTTATGAAACCTACTTTCAGGCGGTCAGCAACCAAAAATATCATAATCCGAAAACAGGCTTTCAGTCCTATTTTTTGACCTTTGATTCTGGAAGTCGGTTAGAATTAACGACCAAGAAATTTTTAAGTCCTCGTGTCAGTGAGAGCTTAGGCTACACTCACCTTGCGATTGAAGTAGGTGATCAAGCTGACGTTGATCGATACGCTCAACGGTTTGTTGAAGATGGCTACCCTCTTTTAAATGGTCCTCGTATGACAGGCGATGGCTATTATGAAGCAGTTGTCCAAGACCCCGAAGGCAATTTGATTGAATTAACCACCGACGATTTACCGTCTTAGAAAGGATTTTGCAATGAAAGAAGATTTTGATTATCAAGCGATGTTGGCTGGTCAACTGTATCAAGCTGCCGGTATTCTCCCTGAGAATGGCTCAGTGGAGGGGAAAAAACGTGCCCAGGAAATCAACCTTTTACCAGTCGATGACCGAGAAGGAATCATCGCCAAAGAAAAAGCACTCTTTGGCAAATTTGGGCAGCATTGCTTTGTCCAACCACCCCTTTTTGTCGACTATGGTCGCCATGTTGAGATTGGTGATCACTTTTATGCCAATATGGATTGCATTTTTTTAGATGTCAATAAGATTCTGATTGGTGATCATGTGATGGTGGGACCACGGGTCAGCTTCTATACAGCCGGCCATCCGATCGATTCTGTGATCCGCAGTCAAGATTTGGAATTTGGCCTACCGATCACCGTCGAAGATTACGTTTGGATCGGAGGCAATAGTACGATTTTACCAGGTGTCACGATCGGCAAACATGCCATCGTCGCTGCTGGTTCCGTCGTCACAAAAGATGTGCCGCCGAATACGATCGTCGGCGGCAATCCAGCCCGTCTGATCCGTGAGATTCAGCCGACTGACAAAGAGCATTGGGAAACGGCCGCCCAGCTTTATTATCAAAAACGAGCAGACTGGCAGAAGCAGCAAAAATAACGAAACAAAAGGAGACGCCATGATTTTTACAGACTATCACGTTCATAGTGATTACAGCGATGATTCTTGGTATTTGATGGAAGATGTAGTCAAAGACGCCATTAACCTAGGCTTAGCAGAAATCTGCTTTACCGATCATGTGGATTATGGGATCAAAGAAGACTGGCAAGCGACGAATGCGTACCTCGTCGGAGCCAATAAAGTCGTAAAAAATGTCTACTACGACTTGTATTTTACCGAACTGGCACGCTTAAAGGAAACATACAGTGACCAAATCAAGCTAAAAACTGGGCTGGAATTTGGGATGCAAATGCACACGATCCCACAATTTACCCGTCTTTATCATTCGCATCCCTTTGACTTCATTTTACTTTCCGTTCATCAGGTAGACGATCAAGAATTTTGGACTGGAGAATTTCAAAAAGGACGCAGCCAACAGGAATGCTACGAGCGCTATTATGATGAAATGTATCAGCTGGTCACGACATATAAAGAGTATTCCGTCTTAGCTCATATGGATTTGATTCGTCGTTATTTAGATAAAGAGAAGGATGCCTTTGAACAAACGAAAGAACAAATCGCAGAGATCTTGAAAGTCGTGATCAAAGAGGGCAAAGGCATTGAACTGAATACCTCTTCCCACCGTTACGGAATCAATGGGTATACGCCATCGATCGAGATCCTCAAGCTTTATCGTGACTTGGGGGGAAGCGTGATAACCATCGGCAGCGACAGTCATAAACCAGAGCAGCTCGGGTTTCAAATCAAAGAGGGACAAGATCTTTTACGATCATTAGGATTTACTGAACTCTGTACGTTTGAACAGATGCAGCCGATTTTTCATCGTTTTGCTTAACCTGCACAAAAGCTCCGTCTTTTGCAAAAATCATCCCCTCGTCTTTCGTTATGAACCTAAGTATTTTAAACAACAAAAAGAACGACCGCTTTAATCTGCGGTCGTTCTTTTTTTAGACATTAGTTCGTCCATGCAGCAACTTCTTCTGGGTGATTGGCTACCCAATCTTTGGCTGCATCTTCGGCTGACGTTCCGTCATTGATTGCTAACATGACTTCTTCCATGTCTTCTTGTGTCCAGTTGAAACGATCAAGTACTTCGTAGACTTCTGGCATGTCATCTGCTAATCCTTGGCGTACAACAGTGTTGATGCTTTCTGCTTCACCCATTGTTCCTTCTGGATCATCCAGATATTTCAGATCATATTTCGCAAACATCCAATGTGGAGACCAGCCAGTAATAACGATCTCATCTTGGTTCTTGATGGCTTGGCCTAATGCCACTGTCATTGCTCCTGAAGAAGAGGTAGCGACATTCCAATCGGAAAGGTTGTCATACGTTGCAACCGTATTTTCCGCTGCATTTACGACACCAGCGCCTGGTTCGATACCAGTGATGGTTTTTCCAGCTTCGTCAGAAAGGTCGGCGATGGAATCTACATCCATATAGCTTGGGACAACGATCCCCAGTTTTGCCCCCTCTAAGTTAGGACCTAAGTTTTCAACTTGGTCTTGGTACTGTTCATACTGGGATTGATGGGTAGATGGCAGCCAAGCAGCAACCATCCCGTCAACTTCCCCTTTTGCCACCGATTCCCACATGATGGCATTATCCAAAGGCGTCGTATTGACTTCGTAGCCCATTTGCGACAAAACTTCTGCCACCACATGGGTAGATGCAACTTCCGTATCCCATTCGACATACGCCAAGTTCACCGTGCCTTTGCTGTCAGAAACATTTCCAAAGGCAAACGATGCTCCAATCAAAGCAACGACTGCCGCTGCAGCAATCCCGCCAAAAAGACGTTTTTGTTTGCGACTTGTCTTGCTCGCTGCTTTTTGATGTGCCGAACGATTCAAATTCTGGGTAAAGCGATCCATGATGATCGCCAAAATAACTAAGGATACCCCACTGACAAATCCGTTACCGACTTGTGCTCGTTGTAGGGCGGACAAGACGCCGCGCCCTAACCCAGGAGCACCGATCATTGACGCGATCACGACCATTGATAATGCCAGCATCGTGGTTTGGTTGACCCCAGCCAAAATAGTACTTTTGGCTAGTGGCAATTCTAATTTGATCAGTTTTTGCCAGCCAGTCCCACCGAAGGAATCAGAGGCTTCTACCAATTCACGAGAAATTTGGCGAATCCCTAAGTTCGTCATCCGAACGGTTGGTGGTAGAGCAAAGATCACTGAGGCAAAGACCCCAGGAACCATTCCGATCCCAAAGAAAGCAACCGCAGGAATCAAATAAACGAAACCAGGCATCGTTTGCATAAAGTCTAAGATCGGCGTCACGATACTTTGCGCTTTTTCGCTTTTCGCCATTAAGATTCCTAGTGGAATCCCAATGATGATCGAAACCAAACTCGACAATAAGACCAACGTGACGGTGTTCATCAAGTCTGTCCATAACCCTTGGTTATAGATGAACAGCAACCCGACAAAAGTAAAAGCTGGCAAGCCAAATTTTTTGCGTGAAACGAAAAAGGCAGCAGCCGTCAATAAGACGATCATTAATAACGGTGGTACAAACAGTAATACATTTGTAATAGCGTCCATGATAAATTGTCCGAAAGACTGTAAGGCTGAAAACAATCCACTGAAAGTTCCTGTTAGCCAATCAGTAAAGTTTTCGACCCAATCAGCCACCGGAATCGTATGTTGTAAGAAATTATCCATTTGTCACTACCCCTTCCTCTGCTTGAGCGGCTGAATCAGTCTCAGCCAATGCTTCAATCACACTTCCGCGGATCACGACTCCGATCAAACGATCGTTTTCTACCACAGCTAAAGGTGTAGGCGAATCATAGATCAAATTGAAGATATCCGTTACCAGCATATCTTTATCGATCTTTTTAACATTTTTATCAATAACTTCCTTCAAGGTCAGATTGTTTTTCCGTGCCTCACGAGCAGACTCGGCTGTCAGGCTTCCTTTTAGGTGACGACGTTTGTCGACGGCTAACAGCATGCTGACTTCTTCTTTCCGCATCCGGTTCAATGCTACGCTTGGTCCATCGATCTCGATGTTCGTCGTCAATGCTGGGACCATGATGTTTTGCGCAGTCAAGACTTTGGAACGATCGACATCTTCCACGAAATCACGCACGTATTGGTTGGCAGGATTCGTCAAAATATCTTCTCCTGTACCGATCTGCATGATCTGACCATCTTTCATTAAAGCGATCCGGTCACCGATCCGCAAGGCCTCGTTCAAATCATGGGTGATAAAGATAATCGTTTTTTGAACATTGGCTTGCAATTCTAAAAGTTCATCTTGCATTTCACGGCGAATCAGCGGATCTAATGCTGAAAAGGCCTCATCCATCAAGAGGATCTCTGGATCATTGGCTAACGCACGGGCAAGTCCCACACGCTGTTGCATCCCTCCAGACAGCTGGTCAGGGTATTGGTCTTTAAAAGAAAGCAATCCTGAGTTTTCTAACGCTTTTTCCGCTTTCGCTGTTCGTTCTTCTTTCGAGACCCCACGGACTTCTAGTCCGTATTCTGTGTTCTCTAAAATTGTCCGATGAGGGAAAAGGCCAAAGCTTTGGAAAACCATGTTGATTTTGTGACGGCGAACTTCTCGTAGTTCCTCTTTACTCATTTTGGCAACATCCACGCCATCTATGTAAATATCTCCGCCAGACGGCTCGATCAATCGATTCAATAGTCGAATCAATGTTGACTTCCCGCTTCCAGAAAGGCCCATGATGACGAAAATCTCGCCTTCGTTGACTTCAAAGTTCACATCATAGACCCCGACGGTGGCAGCCGTTTTTTCTAAAATCTCGTTTTTGCTGCGTTGTTCTTTGACCATGGCAAGAGCTTGCTGCTTTTTCTTACCGAAGATTTTGGTTAAGTGTTCCACTTTAACTTTACTCAAATGATTAATACTCCTTTTTCTGAAAAATTTCACGAAAGTGACCATACTATCTTAACAAGATGTGGTCACTTTGTCAAAAAAAATTTCCCAATGCTTTTTCTTTTGCAAAAAAAGCATGGGAATCAGGAAAAAGAATTACGCTGAATGGTCCGTTGGATAGAAGAAATTGGTCATGCGCTGCAACGCCAGTTCATTTCCGACAAAATAAATCGTATTGCCTGCACTGAATTTCGCATAAGGTCCTGGTGACAACAACAATTCTTCGGTTGTTTGGATTGCGATAATCGTCGCCCCTGTGGCTTGCCAAATATTCAATTCATTGATACTTTTTTCCAAATGCTGCGCTTGTTCCGTCAACTGAAGTTCAAAGGGCACAAACGGACTCATATGGTGTACCTTTTTGGTCTGCTGCACTAACATGTTCAACAAGTCAGAAAAATTATCCAGCTCTTGCTGCTGCCGCTCCACACTGTCTAAAATGTCTTGTCTGATTTCTTGGATCGACTGCACATCTTGGTATTGTTCCACAAAGGCCTGTGCTTTTTCCTTTGAAGCAATATAGGCGCCGCTGCCATGACGGACGTCCATGATTTCTAAATCAACTAATACATTGATCGCTTTGCGGGCTGTTTCAGGAGAGACATTGAAATTGCTGGCTAATGTTGAGCGTGCATGGATCTTTTGCCCAACTTGGTAGCGATTTTCAACGATTCGTTCCGCGATCGCTACGGCAATCTGCTGATAACGAGGCAAAGCGACCTTCTTTTTATCTTGAAACTTATTCGTCATGATGAACTTCCTTTACTTTTTTTTCATCATAACAAGAAACATTGTTGGTGGCAACTATTCACTGGTTCGCGAATTTTTGATCAAGCGGGCACGAATGATCGCTGTTTCTTGCTGTATCTGCTGCTGTAGATCTTGCAGCAGTGTTTCATTTGTCTCATCAAGATCAATCAAAGTATAGGCAACTCCGGCTTTTCTCTCACTCGCCAAATTATCGATATCCACGCCTGCTTCAGAAATGATCCGCAATAATGGGGCAAAAGCACCAGGCTTGTCGTGATAAAACAGCGCTAAGCGATACGGTGCCAAAAAAGGCAACTCTGCATGGGGGAAATTGACCGATTCTTGAATCGTCCCAGCGCGTAAATAGGCATGCATGCGATCAAAAACTACGTGATCCCCCTTTTCCAAGGCATTGGTAGTACTGCCGCCGATATGCGGATAACACAACACTTTCGGTTGTCCGATCAAGCCCGCACTAGGAAAATCAGTGATGTATTGTTTGAGCTGATTTTTGGCTAATGCTTCTAAGACGGCTGCTTCTTCCACGATTTCCCCGCGACCAAAATTCATCAACACTGCATTTTTTTTCATCTGCTGAATCGTTTGTCGATTCAGCATGCCTTTGGTCTCTTGACTTAAAGGGAGCAAGACCACCACAAAATCTGATTCGGTCAACAGCATTTGCAGGTCACTGACTTGCTCGTAATCGTGTGCTGCTTTCTTCGTTCGGGCATAGCCCAAAACCTCCATCCCTAGCTGATGACAGGCTTTTGCCACCCGTTCACCGATCTCTCCTAACCCTAAAATACCGATGGTTTTTCCAGCTAATTCTTCGCCAATCACTTCTTTTCGCCGTTCTTCAGCTACCTTCAACACCTCTTCTGCTTCAATTTGACCGGACGCTAGTTCTTCTTGTAAATCGGCTACCGTCTGGATCGCTTTGAATAAGGGGCGAACGCTGAGAAATAAATTGGATAGCACCAACTCTTTGACTGCATTGGCATTGACACCAGGACTATTGAAAACTACTGTGCCATTTTGAGTACACCGTGCCAAATCGATCGTATTGGTGCCTGTTCCTGAGCGAGCGATCACAGCTAATTCTGGTGTGATCCATTCGTTAGGAACCGTTGAACTGCGCACAAACAGCGCCTCTGGGGCCGCTTGATTTTTTAACGAGTATCCTTTTTTGATTGCTCGCTTAGCTATCGTTTCGGTCATCTTATCTAACTGATAAATCGTCTCCATAAAGCAGACCTCCTTTTGTCTTTAGTGCGTATTAGTCAAATAGTACAAAAAAGTGCGGTAAAATGATAGCAATACGCAAGAGAGGATGATTTCTATGCACCTGTCGATCACAAATTTTCCAGATGAACAGCCGATCGTTGGCAAAGACTCGCAGCTTCAAGACACAACTTTAGGAGACTATGTCGAAATTGGCGAAGCCAATCACATTGATCATTCTTCCATCGGCAATTATACCTATACGGGGCAATATTGCTTTATTCAGAACAGCCAATTAGGACGTTTTATCAGTATCGCAGCGATGGTCCGCATCGGCCCTACCAATCATCCCTATGAACGCCCTAGTCAGCATCTTTTTGCCTATAATGGCGAAGGCTATGGATTTGCGCCAAAGGACGAGTCCTTCTTAGAAAAACGCAAAGCAAAAACGACCGTCATTGGCAATGATGTCTGGATCGGCCACGGTGCCGTGATCCAATCTGGTTTGACCGTCGGTGATGGTGCCGTGATCGCCTCAAACGCAGTCGTAACCAAAGATGTGCCGCCTTATGCGATCGTCGGCGGGGTTCCAGCAAAAGTGATCAAATACCGCTTTGATCCAGAAACGATCACTGCTTTGCAAGAAATCGCTTGGTGGAATTGGAATCGTGCAGAATTAAAAGCACGCTATTTAGACTTTCGCCTCCCAATCGAAGATTTTGTAGCAAAATACACCCGTTGATTATGCACTTTTTCCGCTTAGTACGAGGAATGAATGATAACACATCACAGTCATTCATTCTTCGAAAGTCTTTGCCCGGATGATTTTTTAGAAATAAATAAAAAACACAAAATATCTATTGTATCGAGGAATTCCTGTGCTAAAATGGAGAAATCAAATGAAGTTTTTCACGAACTTTTAAAGGAGTGTTCTATTTGTCCATTTTAGACTATCGTCCATTGAATCTATACACCAATTATCGCGAAGCTGCTGAGACGTTTCCTGACACCCCCATCATCCATGATGAAGTGTTGCCAGCATTTCCTGAGCTTGGCTATCGTAGTACCTACCGTTCGAGCCATGAAATGATTTTAAAGCGTGCTTATCAACTTGCCTCACTTGGCGTGCAAGCAGGAGATAAAATCATTCTGTATAAATCTTCAAAATTCGATACGTATTTGTTAGTAACGGCTGCTTCTTACCTTGGCGCAGTGCCTGCTATGATCTCTTACCATTTCCCTGCTGAAACCATCGAAGTGTTTGTGGATCGCTTAGAAGATCCATTCATCTTATTTGATGAAGAAACCGAAGGCCGCGTCGCACAAGTGAAAAATAGCAGTACTGATAAACAGATTTCTGTTCGTCATCTGCTGCAACAACCAGCGGAACCCGTGGCACAAACTGAGTTACCGGCGGATCAAATTTCCTATATGACCCACACTTCTGGAACAACGGGTATTCCAAAATTGATTTGTCATTCGGCAAACTCCATGGGCTGGCGGACAAAATGGCAAAAAACGATCTTCACCAAGATTGATCGCACCAAGGCAGACTCTGATTTAATTGCGTTCCATATTTCACCGGTGCACTCCCGCTTCAATATCGGCATCTCATCCTTGATGGCGATGGGCTTTCCGATGATGCCATTAGCCAATGCCAACGGCGCTCATGTCGTAAGCATGTTAAAAGAATATCCACCAATCGCTTTGGAAACTCATCCAAACAATTTTGTCCAATGGAGCTTCGTGGCAAAAGAACAACCAGATGCTTTCGCCAATATTCGTTACTATCACTCAACCTTTGATGCCATCAACAATCAAACAATGGCCACTTTTTTAAATACTTCAGCAACAAAAGAAGCAATCTTTTTGCAAGTCTATGGTCAAAGTGAATGCGGGCCAATGATCCTAAAAGCACATACCTTAGAAAGCATCGCTACCAACGATGCCCGTGATATGGGTGTTGGTCTAGAGGACTTAACGAGAGCACGGATCGCCGATGCAGAGGGCAACGAGCTGCCAGCCAATACCGATGGGCACATCCATTTCCTTTCAAAAGGACGCGCGTTGACCTATTATAAAGAAGATCAGCGTTTTGCTGACAATGTCTATGGCGCTTGGTGGGACAGTGGTGACTACGGCATGATGGATGATCAGGGACATCTTTACTTAAAAGACCGTCAAGTGGACTTGATCAAAAATATTGAAAGCAATCTTGCTTTGGAAGACCTTTTGCTGGATCATTTAGACTTCCTTGCCGAAGTTGTGATCGTTCGCGACAAAGAAAACTCACCACAACCAATCATTGCTTTAGCGCCAAATCGTGAAATGGATTGGGATGCTTGGTGGAAAATGGTGGAAGATCTCCCTCACCTCAATCAGCCAATTTTACGCGACTACGAAGATATCCCACGAACAGCAACCATGAAAGTCCAACGACTACAAATTGAAAAAGAATTCAAAAACGCAGAATAAAACAAAAGAAACGGCCAGCAGATTTCCCTGTTGGCCGTTTCTTTTGCTTTCGCTGTTTTTCTTTGGCTGCTGTTATTCTTTCGCTGATCGTTTTCTTGAGTAGATACGTTCTTTAGGTTGCCCATATTGACTTAGCTTTGTTTCAGCTAACGTGATACCAAAGCCCTCTCCATCAGGTACCAGCAGCTTTCCTTTATGCAAAGTTGCAGGCTGTGTAATGACATCATCATAAAAGTAACGGTCAGAAGCGGAAAGGTCCCCGGGAAAATGGAAAATATCTTGACTCGCAAATTGCAAATTCATGGCTCGTCCCACACCAGACTCAAACATGCCGCCTAACCAAACGAGTAGTCCATGGGTTTGACATCGATCAAGGATTCGCAAGGCTTCGGTGATCCCACCGACACGGGGGATTTTCAGGTTGATCGCACGGCAGCTGTCCAGGGCTGCGACGGTATCGACGTCTTCTGCCGTTCGAATATCTTCATCCAAACATAGAGGCGTCTTCATCTGCCGCTGTAGCTGACTGTGCCCCACCAGATCTCGTACCTTAAGTGGTTGCTCGATCATCACCAAGCCTAAGTCATCAAGTGCCAAAATGCGTTCTGGCTCACTCTGATAGGCTCCGTTTGCATCTGCCATCAAAAGCAATTCTGGAAAGGCTTGTCGAATCGCTCGCAAGGGTACCAGATCTTGCCCAGGCTTGATTTTTAATTTGATTCGTTGATACCCTTGGGCGACATAATCGGCAACAAGAGCCACTAGTTTTTCGACAGAGTCTTGTATGCCAAGACTAACGCCAACAGCGACACTCGGTCGGGTTGCGGTATAAAGCTCTTTCACACTTTGATGCGTTTGCTTGCCATATAGATCCCAAATCGCTGTTTCCAAAGCCGATTTTGCCATGTAGTTTCCTTGGACCGTTTGAAACAGCTGCCAAACTTCTTGCGGATGCTCGATCTCTTGGTCAATCAATAATGGGATCAGTGCTGTTTCAATCACTTGTCGAGCAGAAAAGAGGGTTTCTTCAATGTAATCTGGCTGCTCAAAAGCGACCAATTCACCGATGCCCATCGTTTTATCCTCTGTCGTCACCAAATAAAGATCAAAAGCTTTTTCTGTTAATTGTCCATAACTTGTCACAAAGGGTTGTTTGAGGGGCAAGCGACAGGCGATGCGTTCAATTTTTTCAATCTTCATTGCGTTCTCTCCTTGTCAATCAGCTGACTGTGGCCCCGATCCTTTTACAAACCATTGATCGATTTCATGACGAACCTGTGTCGGCTGTTCTAAATGGATACAATGTCCAGCATTAGCAACGACTTTGATGGTCATCTCTGGTTGCAGCTGCTTCATTTGGTGGGCGATTTTACGAAACTTTAAATCTTTTTCCCCCGCTAAATAAAGAATTTCACAAGCTAGCTGCGGAAGTGCCGACCAACAGCTTGGCTGTTTGCCAGTACCACCGTAAACCAAGCTTACTGCCAAGCCAAATTTGTTTTGCTGCAAGCGTCCTTGCCGTACAGCAGCCTGCTGCGCTAAAGGTAGCTCCTTTTGACTAGCAAACAACGGCAGTTCTTGCCAGTAATCGACAAAATCGACCAAAGGCTCCCTTAGTAAGCGCAACGCTAAGCGACGATCGTGCCGCTGACGAGCGAGTCGTTCCGCTGGATCAGCTAACCCAGGTGAACCACTCTCAAGCAAAAGATGGGTCACTGCCGTTGGTTCCATGACCGCCCAGACAAGTGCGATTCGCGCCCCCATCGAGTAGCCATACAGGCCATAACGTTCAATCCCTAACTTCGCTAAAAGGTGTGCGAGATCCTCCACCAGTAAAGGATGTTCATAACGCATGGGATGGACATAAATCGATGAGCGTCCATGTCCAATCAAATCGATTGCCAATACATTGTAAGAACCTTCCTCTGCAAAAACCGGTCGAAAGCTTTCCGAAGAACCCGTGAAGCCATGCAATGCCACAAGGGTTGGTAAGGATGATCGATACGGCTGCAGCCACTGATAAAAATAACTGACGCCATTTATCGTGTCCTTCATTGCTGCGCTCCTGCCTCGCTAAACTGCTGTTGGAGTGCTTGCCAAGTGTTGACCGGATCTTTTTGCTCACCCTTCACTTCGATTATTTGAAAGCGCGGCTGTTGACTTGTTTCCGCTAAAATCGTTTGAAACTCTAGCAAAGAGGTCGGTGTGTGCCAATCTGCCTCATATAAGGCCGCCACTTTTTGAAACTCAAGATCTAACGGAGTACCAAAGAGCGGGACAAAGTCGTTTGGTTCTAAGGTGTTTTGTGACAGAAAGGAAAAGATCCCACCACCGTTATTATTCAGTAAAATGATCGTTACTGGCAATTGATACTGGCGCAGTAGTTGTAGGCCGTTCATATCATGGTACAACGCTAAATCACCAATCAACAAGTAGGTAGGCTTTTGACTGGCGGAAGCAATCCCAGCTACGGTCGAGACAAGGCCGTCGATCCCATTGACGCCCCGATTTCCATACACTCGATAAGTGGAGGAAGTTTTGCTGCCGTAGCGATCAAAGAAACGGATCGCATTGCTGTTTGCCAAAAGAATTTGCGCTTCTTCAGGTAGACATTGTTGGAGCATGCGCACAGCGCTGCTCTCATCCCATTGTTGCAACTGGGGACTTGCAGCAATCACCTGATCTGCCCGCGCTTGAAGTGCTTGCCATTGTTGTTGCCACGCCGTATGTTTGACGATCGGCAACTGGGTGATGGCCGCCACGAAGGCGCTGATCGCTGCTTCGATCAAATAGTTTGCCCGATGCAGCTGATCTTGCCACTGCCCTGATGGATCAACAAAGAGCCACGTCGTCGTATCGGCTGCTTTGTTCAACCATAATAGGACATTTTTGGTGACTGGTAAGCGACCAAAACGCACGACCACTTCTGGTTGGAAGGCAGAAGTCAATTGTAGGAAAACAAGATCGGCTTGACTGATAAATGTTCCTACTTTGGTACCGGCTGTCGCCAGATTGGTCAATGGATCGCCGACGATCGGCCAGCCTAATTTCTCCGAAAAAGCCAGCAACTGCTGCGCTTCTTCGATCGTAAGGCTTTCTCCAGCAATCAGAATACCTTTTTTCTCAAAGTAAGGGGCTAGCTGGGTGATCATCTCTGCTGACAGCTCTTGTTGTGGTGCCAGATAGCTCACGTCTTGCTGCATACTGCATTGGCGACTAAAGTCAGGCAACAGCGGCTCCCGTAATGGAAAGTTGATTTGGACAGGGCCTTTCGGCTGTTTTTGCGCTTCGATCGTGCAAGTTGCAGCTTGCCAAAAACTATAACGCAACAAAGCAGGATCGTTTTCTGGCACCGTCATCTCTACCATCTTTTTGACATGAGAGGCATACAAATTCTGTTGATCCATTGCCTGTGGCGCCCCAACGCCCCGCAGTTCTGGTGGGCGATCAGCCGTTAAGACGATCAGTGGCAAGTTGGTAGCTTCTGCTTCACAAACAGCTGGATAATAATTGGCTGCTGCAGTTCCAGAAGTACACAGTAAGATCGTTGGCTGGAGATCAACTTTGGACATCCCTAAAGCAAAAAAAGCAGCCGAACGTTCATCGACAGCCACCGTACAGGTGATCTCAGGATCACGATGCAATAGTAGCGCCAATGGCGTGGAGCGTGAACCGGGACTAATGACTGCTCGCTTCGCACCCGCTGCTTTTAGTCCTTGGATCGCCGCTAGTAAATAGTCTGTCATGACTGTCTGGTTATTCATCTCCTAAGATCCCTCTCCTCATCGGTTGAAATTTTAACCGTGTTTCTTGACGTTCGGATTCCGCATCTGAATCGGCAACGATCCCACAGCCCGCATACAGCGTTGCTTGATTGCCGCTAAAGAATCCTGAGCGGATCGCCACAGCAAACTCGCCAATATCTTCTTGAATACCCAACCAACCGATCGGTCCACCGTACATCCCTCTGCTGGCTGGTTCATGGGTACGAATCCATGAGACGGCTGCTTCTTTCGGTTCTCCCCCCAATGCTGGGGTCGGGTGTAGTTTTTGTACGGCGTTCAGAAAGTTGACTCCTGCCTTTCTTTGCCCTGCTAAAGGAACAAACAAATGCTGAATGTCACGATTTTTGATCACGGAACGGGCTTCTGATTGAAAGCCGTCAGCTAACAAAGTGGCCAATGCTTTTTCTAAGCGATCGACAACTACTTGATGTTCATGGGTATTTTTTGCGTCCGCTAAGAGGGCTTGTGCCAGTGCCTCATCTTCTTCTTTGGTTTTGCCTCTTGGTGCGGAACCTGCGATACTTACCGTTTCAAATTGATCGACAGTCGCTTTTAGCAAGCGTTCTGGCGTCGCACCAGCAAAAACATGGCCCCCATGTTCGATGGCAAAAAGATAGGTATTCGGCTGCTGTTGCGCCAACCGTTGCAACACCGCAGCACTAATGATCGACTGCTTCGTTTCTACCTTCATTCGTCTTGCCAGAACCACTTTTTTCAACGGTGTTTCAGTTGAGCGAATGGCTGCCACTGTCTCTTCGACCGCTTGCAGCCATTGGGGCACATCTAGTTCCTCTTGTGCCTGAAAAGCAGGCGTTTCTGCTACAAGACTCTTGTCCGAATTGGCCTGCAACCAGCTTGCGACTTTTTCCTGTAAGGCAGCGACTTTTTGTTGTCGTTGTTCCTCGGAAGAAGCGGCTACTGTATAAACGACGCCACACTGATCTCCAGTTTTGCTGACCAGTATTTCTGGCAACGCAAAGAGACCAGCACCTAGCTCAGCCCAATCCTGACTGACTTCTGCCTGTTCATCAAAAGCAAAACCGCCAACTAACTGCGCCTGAAAAGGTGCCTCTGGTTGATAGTGGGCTTGCTTTAAGAGAGAGCGGACTTCTGAAAAGTCTGCAAGTTTGGGTTGCGAAAAAGTGGCTAACCAACCCAACCCTACCATACTAGTCGTTTCATCAGGAGTACGCCAGAAATAGCGTTCCCCTCGATATTCTTGTGCCGCTGCATAAAGAGCCAGTAAGTCACACCTTTCTATAGGTTGATACTCACTCAAATAGGTTTTCCCGGCAGCGATCGCTGCCTCATAATTACTTGTTGATTTGCTGTTCAATGTAGTTCACTCTTTCTTCACTCAGCAATAGCCTTTTTAAAACTTTACCGCTTGCTGTGCGCGGCATTTCTCGCACGTGATAAAAACGGCGCGGAAATTTATAGTGGGCGATCTGCCCTTCTAACGTATCCAATAAAGCTTGGAAGTGGATCGGTTCATTTAACGTTAAATAAGCCGCGACAGATTGTCCCCACTCCTCGTCTGGTTCCCCCACCACAGCTGCCTCTTTGACCGCTGGATGCTGCAACAAGGCTTGCTCCACTTCTGCGGGATAGATGTTTTCTCCACCAGATATGATCAGTTCGCTTGCACGACTGACTACATACAAAAAGCCCTCTTGATCAAGATAACCTAGATCTCCTGTGGCAAACCAGCCCTCTTGGTCCCACTGCTGTGGACTGCGATCGTTCAAGTAACGAGTCGTGATCGCAGGTCCTTGCAGTTGGATTTCTCCGATCGGCTGGGTATTTTCAGCAGTCTGGTGGTCTGCCATTTTCCCATCAGTCGCAATTCGTAAATGGACACCTTGCAGGGGAACCCCAGAGGCGCCGATTTTTTCAGAAGCTTTTTCTGGCGGCAATGCCACCACTTGTGAACAGGTTTCTGTCATCCCATAGGATTGAATCACAGAAAGCTGATTTTGCTGGCATTTTTCCAATACACTTTTGGCAATCGGACCGCCGCCTAGCAGGATATAACGCAACGAATCAAAGCCTTGTTGGGGCACCAAGGGCAGCAAATCTGTCAACATTTTTGCCACCAGAGAAACGATCGTCCCTTTCCCTGCTTCAAGGTCTTTTGCCATTTCTCCAGCATCAAAGCGCTCATACAAACGAACACTCATCCCAAGTCGCAAGGACCGTAAGAGAATTGATAACCCACTGATATGATACAGCGGAACTGCACAAAGCCAACAATCCTCGCTAGTGATGGCTAAGTTTTTTTGAGTCGCTTCGGCACTTGCTAGATGATTCCCAAAGGTTTGGGGCACACCCTTGGGATTGCCAGTCGTACCAGAGGTATACATAATTGAAGCCACTTGCTCTGCTTGATAGATTGCTTTATTAGGAACAAACGAAGGAACAACAGAACCGATAAAAGCCTCCGCCTGTTTGATCGCTTGTCCAAAGGTCAAGCTGCGAACATCCGAAACCGCAGCCTGATCCGCCGTGATCACCCAGTCGCAGTGGGCATCTTGCAATTGGAAGGAGATTTCAGCGGCTGTCAATCGCGTATTCAGCAGCTGGACTTCGATCCCCAACTCCCATAACGCAAGGATCGTAAAGACCATTTCAGGGGCGTTATTGCTAAAAAGAGCTACCCGGTTTGGCTGATCAACGAATTGGGCTTGATAATAAGCAGCGTAAGCATAAACCTCTTTTTGCAAGGCAGCAAACGACCAGCTTTTTTCATGCCAATAAAAAGCTGGTCGTTCTGGATGAAGTTGTGCTTGCCTTTGCAGCCAACTCCCAGTCATTATGGGAATTTAGGGAATTGGTCGAAGTCTGGTTGACGTTTTTCTTTAAACGCGTCACGACCTTCTTTGGCTTCATCCATCGTGTAATACAATAAGGTCGCATCGCCAGCTAATTGCTGAATACCAGCTAATCCGTCCGTATCGGCGTTCATTGATGCTTTGATCATGCGTAACGCCAACGGGCTCTTTTGCAGCATCGTTTCTGCCCATTCCATCGTTTCATCTTCTACTCGATCAAGAGGAACGACTGTATTGATCCAGTTCATCGCCAATGCTTCTTCGGCGGTATATTGTTTTGTCATGAACCAAACTTCCTTGGCTTTTTTATGACCGATTGTCCGTGCAAGATAGCCCGAACCATAGCCACCATCAAAACTACCGACATTTGGTCCTGTTTGACCAAATTTAGCGTTATCAGCGGCGATCGTTAAATCACAAACCAATTGTAAAACATTTCCGCCGCCGATCGACCAGCCTTTGACCATGGCGATCACCGGTTTTGGTAACGTGCGAATCAAGCGCTGCAGATCCAATACATTTAAGCGAGGAACCTGATCTTCCCCAACATAGCCACCGTGACCACGGACTTTTTGGTCTCCGCCTGAACAAAAGGCTTTATCGCCGGCGCCTGTCAAAATAATCACGCCGATGCCTGGTTCATCGCGACTGATCGAAAATGCATCAATCATTTCAAACACCGTTTTTGGTGTAAACGCATTGTGGACTTCTGGGCGGTTAATCGTGATTTTCGCCACTTTTCCATGTTGTTCAAACAAAATTTCATCGTACTCTTTTAAGGTTTTCCATTCTCTCATTACTTGTTCCTCCTCAATTCACATAGCTCTATTATACACATATCTAGTCGCTTTTCGTTAGAAATTGCTTTGGTTAAGGGAATTTCTTAAGACTTCTCCCCCTGTTGCCGACTTTCTGAGAACTTCGGCTATTTCTACCAAAACTCGTGCTATAATCATGGTAACTTTCTTAGAAAAAGGAGCAAAAAATGAACTTACTAGAAGCCTTAGAAATCGAAGTAGAAGCAGCAACAGCCGATTTTGTTCGTTTACGGATGCCAATCAAAGAACAGCACAAACAGCCTTTTGGTCTCGTTCACGGTGGCATTAACGGCGTTTTGATCGAGACTGCCTGCAGCATCGGCGCCAATCAAGCTTTGGCTCAAGAAGAAGCCTTCGCCGCCGGCATTGACCTACAAGTCAACCATCTAGCCGCCGCTCAAGAAGGAACCCTGATCGTAGAAGCTAGTCCTGATCGTATCGGCGCTCGTATCCAAACTTGGCAAGCCACTATTTGGTTAGCTAGCGGGTTAAAAACTGCCGTTGGTCGCTGTACCTTGACGACAGTGCGCAAATAATTCTTTTCGCTCCTGTGTTGTAAACACGGGAGCATTTTTGGCCTGCTTTGAAGAAAGGTGCCACCAGTTAACCCCTTATCAAAGGTATTCTTTCATTATAAAGATATTGAGAATATGAGCGTAGTTTTTTCAAAAGGTACGTTGTTTTTTTACAGAATAGGGGTCTTTCGTTATAATGTAGCTAAGAAAGCGAGGCTTATTATGAAAAATAACCGATTGATCCACTTTTTAGGCGGCAAAACAAGCTATTATGTCTTAGGACTGATTATCTTGTCGGCAGTTGCTGTCTTTTTGCTAAATCAGATTTCTTTTTTATTTACACCCTTTTCAGCCATACTTACAGCTATTATCCCCCCCTTTTTATTTGGGCTGATCCTTTACTATCTGTTTAACCCGGTGGTCGATAAATTGGAATCGAAAAAAATTCCCCGCAGTGTTTCGATTGCTGGGATCTATCTTTTGATTCTTTTGTTGATCGTCTTTGCTGGTTTCCAGCTTTACCCGATTTTGGAGCAGCAAACCACCGATCTGATCAACAGCTTACCAAGTTTGGTCAGTGACTTTGAGAAAAACGCGACCGCCTTTTTAGAAAATACCCCGTTTCAAGATGAGATGGCACAAATTACAGACACATTGCAAAATATCACCAACAACATCATGAGTTTTATTGGGGACTATTGGGAAACTGGTGCTGCTGGGCTCAGCAGTTTGTTTTCAACGATTTCGACCTTGTTCATCGCTTTGTTTACGGGACCGATCATTGCCTTTTTCTTATTGCGCAACCCCAACAAGTTTTATTTTTCGGTCCTCTCATTAGTGCCACCACGTTTTCGCAAAGACTTTAATGAAATCGTCAAGATCTCTGACATACAAGTCGGTGCCTTTTTGAAAGGACAAATCATTTCTTCCTTGATTTTAGGGGCGATCTATTGGGTCGTTTTCCTCTTAATCGGCTTAGAGTATGCCAGTATTCTGGCGATCGCCGCTGGTCTGCTTTGCATCATCCCCTATATTGGTCCTTTTATCGTCTTTTTCCCGGGACTTTTCATTGCCGCACAAGACTCCACCGGGATGTTGGTTAAATTTTTGATTGCTTGGTTTGCTGTACAGTTGCTTCATGGGGATTTAGTCGTGCCCCGTGTGATGGGTGACCGATTGAAAATTCATCCTATTACGATTCTGGTTGTTTTATTAGTGATGGGTGATTTGATGGGGATCGTTGGGGTGATTTTCGGGATCCCAATTTATTGTCTGCTAAAAGTTCTTGTCGTTTACGTGTTCCGCAAATTCAAGCAGCGCTATAACCGCTATTACGGTCAAGAAGGCAAATACTTCCACAGTGCCTTCACTAGCAAAGATTACCTAGGTGACGAAGACAAAGACACCAAGAAAAAAGCTTAAAAAAACTGTCGCGAATCGTTGGTTCGCGGCAGTTTTTTGGTCTATTTTATTTCATCTCATGTTCCAAAAAGAAATGATAGAGCGCCCCTAATAAGTTGGCATCGTTTTGAAATTTGCACGCTTGGATCTCCGGCTTCGTCAAAGTCTGCTGCAAAATCGGTAAACTAGCTAGCAGTTGCTGATACTGACGGTCGATTTCTTCCACCACGATCGCTTGGGCACTGATGCCCCCGCCAATCACGAAGCGCTCTAAGTCGATCACGGCTTGAACATTGAGCATGACACACGCGATTTCTCGGCAATACGCTGTAAACAGCGCCCAGACCTGTGGTTGTTTCTGATTGATGGCGTCAAAAACTGCTTCACCATCCGCAAGATCAGCTAAGCCTAGCAGTTGGGCGCTGCGACGAATCATGGCGACCGCTGAACCGCTAAAACCTGCCAATTGCTGCAGGGTCAATCCCTGATTGACTGGTTGCTCAGCGTTTTCTTGAGTGTCACTTCTCTTAGTGGCATTTAGTAGAAAACTTAATTCCCCGGCTTGAAAATGTGCACCTTGGATCAGTTTTCCCTCAACGATTACGCCACCGCCCAAACCAGTACCTAATGTTATGGCAGCTCCGTTTTGAATCCCTTTAAGGTTTCCTAGCCACCATTCAGCTAATGCGGCTGCTTTGCCATCGTTGGTCACAGCCAGCGGCATTTGATACTTTGCCAGCAGCTGTTTTAAGGAGACCCCATCTAAAAAAGGCAATGCCCCGCCAAACGAGATTGTCCCTGTCTCTGGGTTGACTTTTCCCGGGGTACTAACCGCAATGCCCCGAATGCTTCCATGAACGTCCTCAACGATCGTTTCAATCCCCGTCAAAAATTCCGCAAGACTTTTCGGCGTATCCATCCGTCCTCGCGTCAGAATATTCCCCGAACGATCAATGACAGCCGATTTGATTTTCGTGCCACCGATGTCGATGCTTAAATAGTTTTTATTCACTGAATCCCACCTTCTACTTCTACTGCCCATCGCAGGACGGTTTTGGCTTTATCTGGTGAGACTTTTCGCGGATCAGACAAATAGATTTCTCGATGCTGGAACGTGTCCATCGTTGGACGGATCACTAACTGTTCTTGTTTTAACAGCTCCTTCATTTGCGCAAATGTTTCCGCTTCAGTATCAAAAGAGCCTGTATGCATTGCTTGCAGACACAGTCCTTCTTCATAACGTTCAAAGATGAGCTTCTCTAGATTTGGATTGTCTTTCTTCTCTTTGACGGCCAAGAGCTGTTCTTGAAACAGTGTTTCCGTGACTGGTTCTGGTTGGCGAATCATGATTTTGTAGATCAATTCTTCTTTGTTGACGGCACCGTCTGGCTTTTTCAGAGAGGTCCACACACCTTCTAAAGGAAAGACCGTGTATTCAAAGGGTTCATTGCCAAAAGCCCCTTTTTTTAACCCCATCCTGAGTGAATAAGAAATCGTATATAAAGCGGCGATCTCTTCGCTGAATTCAGGTCGATTCGGATTGCCGCTGCCGCTTAAACTGATAAATTGATACGTTGGCACCTCGATCACTGTTGGTTTTTTGGGAAGATAGAGCTCTTTTTCTAGTTTGCGCCATTCATACTTCATAAGGACCCTCCTCGATTTGCTTTTCTTTATTTTACCATGAATCACTTGAGCCGACCGAATGAAATATAGGGTGTTTAAGTGAAGGAAAATAACTTGGTCAGCACCATTTTCATACTGAAACTAGTTTGACATTACAGAAATTTCTCTATCTTCCTTGCCTTTGCTCATTGTTTTACTATGGCAATCTCCTTTCTTCTATCTTTTCAAATACAAAAACTGCAGAAATCAATTCAAGAAGAGAGTGATTTCTGCAGTGATCGAGCCTCGGCTCTTTTTTTATTGTCTTACAGCCTCATTAGCGGCAAAGCGTTTTGAAAAATGTTGTTCTAATCGCTTTTGCCCGGCTTCAATCAAAATGCACAACAGCCAATAGATGATGGCAACTAGCACATACATGGACATATAATCAAAGGTTCGTCCGCCAACGATCTTAGCTTTTTGAAAAATATCAGGAATCGTGATCATTGCTGCCAAGGAGGTTCCTTTCAACAAATCCATTGCCACATTACTCAATGCCGGTACAGAAATACGAAAGGCTTGCGGCAAAATAATCAGACGCATCGTTTTCGTAAAGGATAACCCTAACGCATAGGCAGCATCAAATTGCCCACGATCCACACCAGCAATTGATCCTCGGTAGATTTCCCCGATAAATGCGCTGCTGGTCAATGTAAAACAGATGATCGCAGCACTGAGCGCCGACAATTGATAAGGCAAGCCAAAATACAGTAGGAACAACAAGACCAACGCTGGGACGCCTCTTAGAAATGAGAGGTAGCCCCGCACGAACCCTCTAATGAATGGATTTTCCAACATCCCTAAGAAGGTGAGTGTGATCCCTAATACGTTGCCTCCTAGAAACGAAACGACAGCAATGCCGACCGTATAGGACAAGCCCGACAGCAAATAGGGCAATGACTCCCACATCAACGGCAAATCAAGGGTTGGAATATACATTAGTCTGTTTCAACCGTTTGGATCGCTTGATCAGATTTTACTGAAATATCGGTTTGAAAATACGTTTCCGCAAGTTCTTTTAAACGGCCGTCTTCTTTCATTTCTGCTAAAACAGCATCCACTTTTTCCTGTAATGCTTGATGATCTTTCACGAATAAGAAGCCCGTTTCATTCGGATTAAAGTAGACATCTTCCAAAATTTTTACAGGGATATCTGGCAAAGCAGCGACTGCCATTTTTTGCAAATAGTAATCATTCAAGATCACATCCGTTCGACCATTCGCAACATCTGTCAAATACTGATCATTCGTTGCGTTGTCGTAAGTCACTAATTCTGCCCCATAGGATTCCGCTAAGCGCATGTAGCTGGTATTCGGTTCACCAGCAGCTTTTTTTCCATCCAAATCTTCTAAAGAAGCAATCCCAGAGTCATCACTTTTTCGCACGATCATACTATCGAACGAGTATTTGATAGGCGTTGAGAGACTGAATTTTTCCGCCCGTTCATCCGTCAAACCAAAATCGTTGGCAGCAAAATCAGTTTCTCCACGTGTTAAAGAAGAAACTTGTCCATCGACATTGTACTCTTTAAATGTGATCTCTACGCCTAATCGCTTGGCGACTTCTTTTGCCACATCGACATCATAGCCCACTAATTCATTTTCATCGTTATAGTAAGACGATGGATACAAGGTTCCCGAAGTAGCAACAACCAATGTTTTGGCTTCTTCCACCTTGCTTAGACTGGTGTCTTCTTCCGTTGGTTTGCTGCAGGCACTTAACAAGACTCCCGCAAATAAACCTAAAAAGCCAACCATTGCAACGATTTTCCCTTTTCTAACTTGTTTCATAATATCCTCCTCTTAGTCTCCTTGTTTTGGCAACAGAAATCGTTGCTGTGTTTCAAATAAATAGCCGACTTGGAAAAGTAGATCTTCTCTGCCTTTAGACGCCATAAATTGGATCCCTAGCGGCAACCCTTCCTCGCTAAGAGCAGTTGGCAAGCTGATGGCTGGCTGCCCCGTTAAATTGGCTAATTGAGTGTAAGGTGTCAGAGCATAGCTCTTGGCAAACATTTCTTCGATCAACTCACCCGCAGCACTTTTTCCAAGCGATTCGATCTCATGCAGTCTTTGGCGAATGCTATCGCTTTGTAAGGCTTCCTCAATCAAAGGGGCTGGATAAGCCGTCGTCGGGGTCAAAAAGAGATCATAGGTTGAAAAGACTTCTTCCATTTTTTCTGCCAATTGATCCCACCACTGCAAGGCAAGAACGTAATCGGCGGCAGGCAGTTTTTTGCCATATTGGTAAAGTGCCCAGGTCATCAATTCCATCTCTTCCCGTCTGACCGGTACTTGACGAGCAGCATTGATCTCAGCAAACATCGCAGCTGTTTCGCCGCCATTCATGGCGTAATAGGTGGTCATCATTTGCTGACCAGCCACTGGATAGCCCACTTCAACGACTTCATGCCCCTGCTTTTCTAAAAATGCGGCTGCACTTCGGACTGCTTGGATGGCGGTTTCAGACACTTGGCCACCGGTCGGCGATGCGATAGTAAAAGCAACCTTCAACCGCGTTTTTTGACTCGCTTGCTGATGATGCCATTCTACTTGCGGTGCCTGATAAGGGGCAGTCGGCTGTGACGTCCGCAACGCATAAAACAACTGTTCCGTATCACGCATGGAAAGCGTCAACGCAAAGTTGATAGAAGCGCCTTGCCAGCTGCGCCATTCACTAGGACCCACTGGCATCGTGCCACGGGTTGGCTTCAAACCGATCAATCCGCTAAAGGATGCTGGAATGCGGATCGATCCGCCGCCATCACTGGCACCCGCAATCGGAAACATCCCCGAAGCCACTGCCGCTGCCGCACCACCACTGGAACCACCAGCTGAATAGGCAGGATTCCACGGATTACGTGTAGGCCCATACAATGTTGGATCAGTGATATTTTTGAATCCAAATTCTGGTGCATTGGTTTGCCCTAACGGCACAAAGCCTGCCTCTTCTAAACGAGAGACAAAATGTGCCGTGCGGCTGGCTCGTGCTTTAGCAAACAGTTTGGCTCCTGACGTTGCTGGCCACCCTGCTTTGGTTTGGCCGAGTATTTTTAACGGCATGGGTTGTCCCCCAAAAACCGTTTTTTGAAGATGCTGCTCGTAATGCTGGATCGCTGCTTGCGGATCAAATGTTACAAGCGCATTCAAAAGCGGATTTTGTTGATTGACTTTTTCTTCGATCATCGCCACCCGCTCTGCAAAACTGATTTTTCCTTGCCGCAATTGTTCCGCCCAATAGGTCGCATCTTGCATGCTTGCCCCTCCTTTTCCTCAAACCCTCAAACAATTATCTAAACTGTAACACATGAAAAATTCTTCTTTATATAGACTACAATATACCAAACACTAGGAAATCTTTCAACAAAAATAGAACAGTTTTTAAACCTGTATCATATCGTTATCAAACGTTCCCATCTTTTTACTACCAGTTGTCGACCAACGCTTCTTCTTAGCTGTCCCCATCATTACCTAACAAAAACGGCACATCGCCAAACGATGTGCCGTTTTGATTTACTTATATTTTTCTTCCAGCTTGCTCATCCAAAGACCTAACCAAGCCCCCAAGACAAACAAAATAATTCCGATGACAGCCGTTACCCAAGTAAAGCCGCTATAGTTTGCCACCGGAGGAATCACGATCAATATCGTTGAGGCAATAACGATCCCTAAAATGAAGTGATAGACTTTTGAATGATAATGGGTCAATAGCCACTCCATCAATTTCGAAAACAGCAGCATCACTGCCAAGCCGCCAATGGCGATCGGTAGAAAGACCCCCATGATGTCAAAGCTCTTAAAGCCTTTCAACATCGGATCATAAAGTCCCAAAACGAGCAAAAGGTTTGAAGGACTCAAGCCAGGAACCAAAACACCTAACGCGATCAGACCGCCGGCGATCACAAAACCTATGAAATTGGCAGGGATCGTTCCTAAGATATCACCCATAAAATAGAGGAACAAGAAGCCGATGACCATACTGCCGAAGAACCAAATCAAATCACCGGTTGTTCGTTTGCTTTTTAAAGTAGATTCTTTGGCAAGTGCCGGTAATGTCCCAATAATTGCCCCCGCAAAGCCCCACAAAACGATGATTTGATAGTTTTGCAGCAGCCACTCTAATGGCTTTGATAAAAGCCCGATCCCTACGATTCCCCCGATCCCTACTGGCAGGAAAAAGAGGAGATTCTCTTTAAAATTCTTCGTCAGATGTGCCATAAAGCGCAGCATCCGCTCATAAATGCCTAAGATGGCTGCCAATACGCCACCTGAAACACCAGGCAAGATAAAGCCCAAGGCAATCACCACGCCTTTAAGAAAACGTGACAAAATACTTTCGTTTCTCTGTTTTTCCATTTACAATTGCTCTCCTTAGCGATGGTTTTCACCAATCGTTCTTTTTTCATCAATCCCTTTAACTATACTTGATTGCCAAAAAAATGGAAAGTAATTTCTAATTCCTCATACAAAGGCAGAATTCAAAGTTCTTTCAGCATCAAGAAATCCGTCTGCTCATCATCCCCCATAAAAAAGGAGTGACTGCCAACTCTTTCAAAGCCCATCGTATGATAAAAAGCCAACGCATTGTCGTTAAATTCCCAAACGCCTAACCAGATCGACTTTTTCTGCAGCTCTTTAGCGGTCTCTTGGGCAAACAGCAGCAGTGTTTTGCCATAGCCTCTGCGCTTATGTTCTTTTTTAATATAGATTCGTTCAATTTCCAACCCCTCTGGGGCGATTGCTTCCGTTTGCGCCTCACCCCAGTTAAGTTTGATATATCCTACGGTTTGATCATTATCTTGTAAAAAATAAAACGCCGACTGCGGATTTTCTAACTCTCGGGTCAGTTTCGGCAGATTGTAGGCTTCTTCTAGATAGATACGAGTATTTTCCTCCGTATTGAAAGGAGCAAATGTATCGTAATAGGTGGATACGCTGATTTCTCCCAATTCTTCTAAATCTGCCAAAGTACATCGTTTGATAGCCATCAAAACGCCTCCTCATTTTTTCAAGCTATTCTATCACATCTCCATCATCCCTTGCAAAAGCAAAAAGGACAGACAGCTTTCCCCACTGTCCGTCCTTTCATAGACTTACTCTTTTATAACCAAGAGCCAGAAAACTGATGGATCACCATCGTACTCGGATCTTCCTCGACCTCACCAGTGATATAGCTTTTTGGTGAAAACGTCATTTGCGGGAAGATTTCTACACCCTTAACGGTTTGTCGTTGATTATTCAATTCTAATCCGTGGTTTTGCAACAGTTCCGTCACTCGGATCACATTGGTGACGACATCTTCCGTTTTTTCTGCCCGGACAAATTTTCGGTCATCGTAATCGTGGTACCATTCTTCCATAAAGGGATGATGCGGCACCGCTCCAATGATCCCAGTAGAAATCTTGGTTTCGATCTCAAAGCCCATAAATGCCTCCAGTGTCAAGAGCTCATCTAAAGGTTTGACCACCTCGATATCGGTATCCATATAAATACCGCCTTCTGTCACTAACGCATACAAACGAACCACATCTGACACAAAGGCCCATTCTTCTTGGTCATAGGCCTCTTTTAGATAAGGACCGAATTTTGAAAGGTCGATCGTTGATTCATCCCAACGTTTGATCTCATAATCCGGACAATATTTTTTCCAGGTATCCATGTATTTCTTTTCTTGTTCACCTAATGGATTGCCGCCAAACCAGCAATAATGAATAATTTTTGGAATCATCAATCTCTCTCCTTTAGTTTATTGGTCTCTTTTAAGTGTAGCTGATTTTGCAATTGTTTCAAAATCATATACACTTTTTTCAGCGAAAGCAGTTGCTCCTGCTCCTGGGCATGATTAGAAAAATCCATTAAAAAAAGCACCAGAATCAGCGATTCTAGCGCCTTTTTGAGGGATTACTTATAAATAGCGATTGTCCCGTAAAACGGCTTTTTTAATATCTGCCACCGTTTGCGTCCCCGCAAGCTGCATGACCATCTCCAATTCTTTTTTGAAGAAATCAAAGACTTGTTGAACACCGGTAGCACCACCTAGAGCCAACCCATAGATCACTGGGCGGCCGATCGCCACTAGATCTGCTCCGCAAGCAATCGCTTTAAAGACATGCTGTCCTCGCCGTACCCCGCTATCAAAGACGATCGGCGCCCGACCTGCCACTGCTTCAGCCACGATCTGTAAGGAATCAAAGGAAGCTGGACCACCATCCAATTGGCGTCCCCCGTGATTTGAGACCCAAATCCCTTGTGCACCTGCCCCTAAAGCTCGTTCCACATCTTCTTCTGATTGCACCCCTTTGACATAAACTGGCAAGTCAGATTCTTTGGCGATAAAAGCGACATCCTGGGGACTTAATTTTTGTTTTGAGGAGCCGTAAACGGCATCCATCGTTTGTCCGATCCCTGATTGATAGGCCTGAACGATCGGCATTGCCAACGGAAAGGTGAAGCCATTGCGGCGATCCGTTTCTCGATTGCCCCCAACAGTTGCATCTGCGGTCAAAACGATCGCTTTGGCGCCATTGCGTTTTGCCATCGCCAAGATGTCTTTATTGATGCCATCGTCTTTACTCATATAAAATTGGAACCACTGCGGCGCTTCTTGACCACCAGCTGCTCGGATTTCTTCCAACGTACAAGAGGCATACGAACTCGCCGTATAGATCGTGCCAAAACGTGAAACACCTTTGGCTGACGCTTGTTCTGCCGCAACATTTGCTAAGCCGTGGGCGGCAACAGGCGCCATAATGATTGGCGCTGACAACGTATCGCCGCCAAAGGACAACGTTGTGTCCGGTAATTCAATGTCCTTTAAGACATGAGGAATGATCAATTTGTGATTGAAGGCGCGTTCATTTTCTTGATAGGTAAAAATATCCCCCGCACCACTGCTGATATAGCCATACCCACCTTTAGGAATCACTTCCTCTGCCGCGATCTCCAAATCGCGCATATTGATAAAATCGATTGCTCCTTCTGCGGTACTTGCTTGATAAATTTTTTCCATGCCTTTCCCTACTCTCCAATAAGATAACGTTTACATTTTCATCCTACCCCTGATTGCAGGATCACGCAACTCATTCGCTCACTCCTGTCAAATAGGCTTCTTTTACTTTCCCACTCAAGACAGCCCTCCATTTGAGTGGGCTGAATTATTTTTTTGTTCGTACGAAATATTCTGCCAATAACAACGGCTGAATCGTTGGATATGTCCAGTTGGCAGGCGGCTCTGCCATTACATAGATTGCTTCGATCTCTGAGGTCAATTCATCCTGCAAGTCCGTGATCTGGGCTTCAAACACCAAGCCGTAATCGGCCTCCCCGTTTTTTTCTAAACCATAGATAAATAACGGTTCTAGGGTAAAGTGCTTGGCGCCTGTTTCTTCTTTTAATTCACGGGCAGCACACTCTGTGATGCTTTCTCCTAGTTCTCGCTTGCCTCCAGGAATCTCCAAGGTGTCTCGTTCTTTGTGTTTGACATAGACGAACTTTTCTTGGTACTTGCTGATGATCACGGCAAAAACTAGCTGCTCTTCTGCGATCTTTTCAAGCTCGAATATCGTTACGTTACTCATTTTTCTCATTCCTTTCAAAAAAGCAGACATGCTTCTAAAATAAACAGTCGTTAAATCAAAAAAAGTGCTGATCCCTTATGGAAAGGGTCAGCACTTGCAACTTATTACTCTTCTTCTTCCGCCATGAATGTGTTGAAGACTTCTTCAATCATATCCCATTCTGCTTCTGTTTCGATCTGTTCTAATTCACCTTCAGAACCGTCTTCGTTTTCAATATAAGCGTACGCTTGTAATTCAACGTCTTCTTCTTCTGGTACGCCTGCTGGATAAAGCAAGACGTAGTTGCGGCCGAATTCTTCCGTACCGTCAACCGTTAATAGAATTTCGTATAAGGTTTCATTTCCTTGATCATCGATTAAAGTAATGTGTTCATGTCCTTCATGATCGTGATCGTGGTTATGATCGTGTGTATGTTCTGACATTTATTTTCCTCTTTTCTGTAAATTAAAACAGCTGTTTCCCAGCACCATCTAAATAATTCTGCAAAATCATGACTGCTGCTAATTTATCAATCACTTTTTTTCGTTTGGCACGCGATGTATTCGCCTGTTCTACCAGCATTCGTTCTGCTTGAACGGTCGTCAGACGTTCGTCTTGGTAAACGACCGGCAAACCGAATTGCTGTTCGATCGCTGCGCCGTAAGCCATAGAAGCTTCCGCTCTAGGTCCGATCGTATTATTCATATTTTTAGGTAGTCCTACCACAAAACGTGAGACTTCATATTCTTTCACCAATTCAGCAAGTCGATCATAACCGAAATTGCCTTCATCTTCATTGATGCGAATGATCTCGATCCCTTGTGCTGTCCAGCCCATTGGGTCACTGACCGCCACGCCGACTGTCCGCGAACCAACATCCAATCCCATGATTCTCATTATAGGTTGATCCCGTGATTGCCTAAATAATAACGGATCAGAACTTCCATGATCTCATCCCGTTCGTGACGACGAATCAAATTCCGGGCATCCCGATAACGAGGAATGTAAGCCGGGTCGCCAGAAAGGAGATAACCGACGATTTGATTGATCGGATTGTATCCTTTTTCCTCTAATGCTCGGTAGACGATAGCTAATGTTTCGCTGACTTCTTTTTTACGGCTATCATCAAAATCAAAGCGAACTGTTTCATCTGTAAAACCCATTTCACGACACCTCTCTTTTGTATAGATTTTAGCATATGTTCCTACTATATTGTACTAAACGTTTGATAAAACTACAAACATATGCTTAGATTTTCTCCATTATAACAAAGGTTTATGATGTTTTTATGAACTTTCTTAAAAAAAGCTAGAAAGCGCGGTAGACATACTGGTTTTCTGGTGCTTCAATCGTCTTCTCTTGGTCTGCTACCACCATCGGTAAGTCTCGTTTAAAGGGTTGATAGTACTTCGATTGGATCGTCCCTTCTACATGGAGCCACTGGTTATTTTCTGCCGTTGTTTGTTGCGGTAATTCCACTCGCAAGCCAAAAACGCCTGAATCAGCCACACAATGGATAATGCCAAAACGAAACAAAAAGATTTCATTGGCATCATCTTGATCTGCATGGTACACAAATCCATCATAGGTGATTTTCTTGCCAATAAATTCGCTCGGGTACGTATAGATCAACTCCATGACTTCCAAGTAATTTTCTTCCGTTACCGCAATCGTCTCATCTTTGGCGTAACGTACCAACGCTGCATCCATCTGAGTGTCATAATCTTCTTTGTTAAAATAAAGACTTGTATCGGGTTTCAGATATTGGGTCGTCATTTCTGGATCCCCCACAGATTCTTCACTTAGGGGGAAATTAAACCCTTTTGCTTCAACGATCGTCGTATCCAAGCTAACGGTGGGGAAAAAGAGACCCACGATGATCGGTAAGGCTAATAGAAAATACGCAATCACTCGTTGGTGTTTTTTCTCCAATCCATGCTGATGCTCATCGTCATGATGATGCTCAGGCTCTTGTTTGACCCAAAAATACAGCTGGACCAAAGCCAATAATAAAGAAATGATCATGGATAAAATAGCGAGATAGCGATAATGAATGTTGATAAACTGATTGAGTTTGCCCGTCACTTGCAAGTACATCATCAATTCAAAATAGCCTGATAAGATCAAAAAACGAACCATTCTTTACACCACCCATGCATAAATTGAAACGACGATTGCGACTAATCCAACTAAAGAAGCGATAAAACGCCCCGAAAAGTACCGCTTCATCATCAACAGGTTTTTAATATCTACCATTGGACCAAAAACCAGGAAACCGACGACTGGTCCAGTGCCGAATAAACTCAACAACGAAGAGCCGATAAAGGCATCTGCTTCGGAACATAGGGATAACGTTAATGCTAACAGCAGCATGACGAAGACCGCTAACAGCTTCGTGGAGCCTAATGTCAGCATCAAACCAGTTGGCAGATAGGTCTGCATCGCTGAGGCGATCAACGCACCAATGATCAAATAACGCCCAGTATCGAAAAACTCATCCAAACTATGCTGCAGCAAATGACGAATCTGCCGAAGGAGCGGATGACTGCTCTTTTCCGTTTGATGGTGGGCGTGATCATGCCCCTGATGGTGTGGGTGAGCTGCCTGCTCATTCCCGCCACTTAATTGATTGGCAAGCCGTGTTTTTAAGACCTCTTGTTTGTTAAAATACGCCAGCCAGATCCCCACGACCATTGCGACCAATAAGCTGCCCAGTACACGCAAAAAGGCGAACTTCGCGGAATTTCCAAAGGCAATGAATGTAGAAAAAATCACGATTGGATTGATGATCGGTGCAGTCAGCATAAAGGCAAACGCCGTATACACTGGCACCTCTTTTTTTACGAACTGATTAACGATCGGTACGATCCCACATTCGCAGGAAGGAAAAAAGACCCCCAGACCACAACCAACTGTGATCGATGCCAATTTGTTTTTTGGTAAGAGTCTCGTGACTCTTTCTGGTGTCAAGAAGACTTGTAAGGCACCTGAGATCAAGCAGCCCAATAGGACAAACGGCAAGGCTTCAATGACGATAGATAAAAAAATAACACTCATTTGCAGGACAGAATTCGGTAATGCCTGAAACATAACTTTAACCTTCTTTATCAATAAATTCGAAACGCTGGAATTACTATACGTTTTTTCCTTTTTTTATACAACGTTTTTTTTAAAGCAGCCTATTTTTTTAATCGTTGCTTTAGATTTCCCTTATCTTTGAATCCTTCTTACTCACCTAAGCGATCAGCTGCTAGCAGATATTTTGACTTTTCCTCAAGAACAGCGTACATTTTCCATGGAGGAATGACTTATGCAAAAAAATCAACCGATCCAAGAGCAGCTCGCCCAACAACCGTTGGCACTACTCTATCTCTCTCAACCGAATTGCAGTATTTGTGTTGCAGACAAACCACGCATCCAAAAACTGGCACAATCCCAGCAACTCCCCCTATTTACCATCAACACGCTGGCAGAGCCAGAAGCAGCCACTTTATTTTTGGTCTTGACGGTTCCTGTCGTCCTCTTGTTCGCGAATGGGAAAGAAGTGCATCGTGAAGCCCGCATCATCGATTTCACACGTTTGACTCAACAAATCTTGCGATATCAAGAAGCGCTCACAAGCGTTGAAGAGCAAGATTCCTACGAATCACTTTTTGACCAGTTAGACGAGTAAGATCAGTGGTGAAAAAGCAAAAAACAGCTGTCAGATCGTTGTATATACTACGATCTGGCAGCTGTTTTGTTGGTTCCTATTTATGTGATGCGATTATTCGCTTAGTGATGGTTCTTCTACTGGTTCTTCATGGGACAAGACGTTGCCTGAATGCAAGAAATAAATCAACGTTTGCAATTCATTGGTTAAGTCAACGTTTTGAATCAGCACGCCTTTTGGTGCAGTGATCCGTGCAGGTGTAAAGTTCAAGATTCCTTTAATGCCAGCTTTCACAAGCTCGTTCACTAAATCTTGTGAATGTTGTGCGGGAACCGTCAAAATAGCCACATCGATCTGCTGGATCTTCACTTGTTCCTTCATGTCATCCATTGGATAGACCGGCACACCATCTACGATTCGACCAACTAGATCTTCGTTGACATCAAATGCGGCACTGATCCGAATGCTGTTGCTTTGGTGAAATTTGTATTTCAACAAGGCGCTCCCCAAGTTTCCGACACCGACTAAAGCTACATTCGTCATGTGGTCTTCGTTCAATGTCTTCGCAAAGAACTGCATCAAGCTTTCAACATCATAGCCATAGCCGCGTTTTCCTAATTCACCAAAGTAGGAAAAGTCGCGGCGGATCGTCGCACTATCAACTTGAACAGCTTCACTTAGTTCGGTCGAAGAAACTTTTAATTTGCCAGCTTGGTGCAAAATACGCAAGTAACGATAATATAAAGGCAATCGCTTCGCTGTTGCCTTTGGAATTTGATGATCTTTCAAAGAATACTCCCCCATTGTGAAAAATTCACTTGTGATGAAGCTATCATAACAAATACATTGTTCAAAAATCAATTTGAATGCTCATAATTTGAAATATAAATTTTATAATGGTAAAATCAAACTTTTTCCCAATCGCCGTTTCCCTTAAAATATGATAGACTTGTAGTATTGCAACCTTGATACAGACAAGTTTCTTAAAGATAGGAATGACATATACATGATTTTATTACAAGCCAACCAAATCGCCCGTCTTTTCGGAGCCGAGGTTTTATTTGAAAATATCCAATTAGAGATTGCCAGCAATTCCCGAATCGCGCTTGTTGGGCGCAACGGTGCTGGTAAATCAACGCTACTGAAAATTATTGCTGGACTCGAAAGTCCTGATAAAGGAACGATCGCTAAAAACAAGACCGCTACGATGGGCTACTTAGCTCAAGATACCGGACTTGCTAGTGAGGCCACCGTTTGGGAAGAAATGCTAGGAGCTTTTGCAACGGTTCGGCAGATGGAGCAGCGCATGCGTACCTTAGAGATCGCCATCTCCGAAGCAGATCCTGCTGCTGACTCTGGCAATCTCCTGAAAGAATACGACCAGTTGCAACATGAATTTGCAGAAAAAAACGGTTATGGCTATGAAAATGAGATTCGCTCCGTCTTGCACGGTTTTCAGTTTGATCCTTCTTTTTACACGCAAGCTATCAACACCCTTTCTGGTGGTCAAAAAACCCGCTTGGCATTAGCAAAAATGCTGCTGCAAAAACCTGATATCTTGATCCTCGATGAACCGACCAACCATTTAGACATCGAAACGTTATCTTGGTTGGAAAACTATCTGCAAGGATATGCCGGTGCGTTGCTGATCGTTTCCCATGACCGTTACTTCCTAGACAAAGTCGTCAACGAAGTCTACGAACTGAGTCGTCAAAAAATGCGCCATTACAAAGGCAATTACAGCCGCTATTTGACCCTGAAAGCGGAGCAGTTGCAAAGTGAATGGAAAGCCTTTGAAAAACAGCAAGAAGAAATCAATAAACTGGAAGACTTTGTTGCCCGCAACCTTGTCCGTGCGTCTACCACCAAACGCGCGCAAAGCCGCCGTAAGCAATTAGAGAAAATGGACCGGCTGGATCGCCCGCAAGGAGATGAAAAATCCGCCCACTTCCTTTTTTCTATTGAAAAGCCTTCAGGAAATGTTGTGATGCAAGTAGAAAATGCCGCTATCGGTTATTCTGAAGAAGAAGTTTTATCGGCGCCCATCGACTTAGATGTTCGGCGCAAAGATGCGATCGCTTTAGTGGGACCGAATGGGATCGGCAAATCAACCTTATTGAAATCGCTGATTCATAAAATCCCCTTTATTCAAGGAAAGGTGCATTTTGGCGCCAATGTCTCAATCGGGTACTATGACCAAACCCAATCCGATCTGCACTCAACCAAAACGATCCTCCATGAGCTTTGGGATGACCACAGTACCACACCTGAAGTCGAGATTCGCAATATATTAGGCAGCTTCTTATTTTCGGGAGAAGATGTTGAAAAGCCGATCACGCTGTTAAGCGGCGGCGAAAAAGCCCGTGTCGCTTTGGCAAAATTAGCCATGGACCATGACAATTTCTTGATTTTGGATGAGCCAACCAACCATTTAGACATCGACAGCAAAGAAGTCTTAGAAAATGCCCTGATCGATTATGAAGGCACTTTGTTCTTCGTATCTCATGACCGCTACTTTATCAATCGAATCGCCACCAAGGTCGTGGAACTGTCTGAAAACGGCAGCAAGCTCTATCTCGGCGATTACGATTATTATTTAGAAAAGAAACAAGAAGAAGCTGAGATCGCAGCGATGTTGGAAGCAAAAACAACCGAAACCACCCTCTCAGCGGGCAAGCAAAACTTTGTCCAAAGCAAGGAACAGCAAAAAGCCGTTAGAACCTTACAGCGAAAAGTCACCCAAATCGAAGAAGAACTTGCCGCAATAGAAGAAACGATCCAACAACTGGAACAAGACATGACCGCACCAGATGCGTTGAATGATCATGTCAAATTGACCGCGTTGAATCAAGCGTTAGAACAAGCCCGCACTGAACAAGAAGCTCTACTAGAAGCATGGGAAAATACTAGCTTAGAACTAGAAGCATTTGACAGTTGATCGAGGAATCGGTCTGTAGGCCGATGACAAGCGCCCTCTCCTTTGTTTTACTTAAAAGAACAGGATGAATACGTACGATTCGTAAAACAAGGAGGGAAAAATGCAAAAACAGACAGATGTTTATCGAAAGCGTCGGCCAATGGTTGTTTTGGCAGGATTGGTGTTGATTTGGATAGGGTTCAATCGAATCTCTCATCACGTGTTGTACGGAGAGTTGTCTGAACACGTGCATACCGTCGTTGCCTATGATGAGAGTTATGACGACGAATATATTTATTCTCAGGCTATCTTTAGTGATGACATCAATGCTTATTTATGGGAAATGGACATCACGACACCGATTTTCTTGCAGACGAACGAAGATTGGGCCGATAGATCCTATGGCAATGACGGCAGCCAAACCTTAGCAGAAAACGGCTGTGCGATTGCTTCTCTTGCGATGGTTCAATCCTATCTTGAAGGCTATCCCATTTCGCCACTGGAAGTCCTCAATTGGGCAGGAGATCATTATTACGTTGACGGCCAAGGAACGGACTGGCGGATTTTTTCTGATTTTGCCGATGCAAACGGCTACAACTACTATGATCTTGGCACAGATCTAGCCAGTGTTGAAGCTTACTTGCAACAAAATCATCCGGTCATCGTTTCTGTGACTCCAGGGGAATTTACAGATGGCGGCCATATTATGGTCTTAGGTGGAATGATGGACGATCAAGTGTTTGTCTTAGATCCAAATGATGATCCAGAAAAATCCCATTACGCTATCTATTACACACTAGATGAAATCGCTGATCAAAGCTTACGCTTTTGGACCTTCAGCTGATTGATCGAAAAAAGTCCCCTTTCGGGGCTTTTTTCTTTGTCGTGGCGTAGGCAGCAACTGGATCTTACTTTTTTAATAAAAAAACCATTCTTTCTCCCCTTAGGAATCCGCTTTCTATTATAATGGAAGAAAGAAAGGTGTGAAGTCTATGAAAATCGGTATCCCAAAAGAAATCAAGAACAATGAAAATCGTGTGGCATTGCCGCCCTCGGGAGTCTATGAGTTAGTCCAAGACGGACACGAAGTCTTCGTTGAACAAGGCGCTGGTGCAGGATCAACCTTTTCTGATCAAGCGTATCAGGAAGTCGGTGCTACGATTGCTACCGTTGAAGAGGTTTGGGCCTCTGAATTGGTTATGAAAGTCAAAGAACCTTTACCAGAAGAATACCCCTTTTTGCATGAGGGACTGGTTTTATTCACCTATTTCCACGTAGCCGCCAATCAACAGCTTGCTCAAGCATTGATCGACAGCAAAGTGATCGCTGTTGCTTATGAAAACGTCCAGCTGGCGAACGGCACCCTGCCTCTGCTATCGCCTATGAGTGAGATCGCTGGAAGAATGTCTGTTCAAATCGGCGCACAATTTCTCGAAAAAATATATGGCGGAAAAGGGATCCTGCTTTCAGGTGTTCCCGGCGTCCGTCAAGGTCGGGTAACGATCATTGGTGGTGGCGTTGCCGGTGAGAATGCCGCGAGAGTCGCTGTAGGTTTAGGCGCACAAGTGACGATTTTAGACGTTTCGATCCCACGCTTACAAGAGCTGGATCGACAGTTTTCTGGTCAAGTTCAAACCTTGTATTCCAATCGCTTGAATATCGAACGAACGATCCAATCCGCAGACTTGGTGGTAGGAGCCGTCTTATTGCCAGGACAAAAAGCCCCGTGCTTAGTGACCCGCGACATGGTGAAACAGATGCCTGAAAAATCCGTGATCGTCGATATTGCCATTGACCAAGGCGGAATTTTTGAGACCGAAGACAAAGTCACTACCCACGACGAGCCAACCTATATCCGGGAAGAAGTTATTCACTATGCAGTCGCGAATATGCCAGGTGCTGTGCCGCAAACGGCAACCATCGCATTGAGCATTGCCACCTTGCCGTATGCCCAGCAGCTAGCGAACGATCCTTTAGCAGCGTTGCGAGAAAATCAGGCACTTGCCAAAGGGGTCATCGCCTATGAGGGCGCATTTACTTCAAAAGAAGCCGCTCACGATCTGTCATTGCCTTTTACCGATCTATCGGAATTGATTTGAGCCACTCTCCCACAATAAAACCAGCAGCCGCACAAGTAATTCGCGGCTGCTGTTTTGCTTTCTATGAGAATTTCCTTTTTTGGGTAGCATGGGCTTTGGAAGTATGCTATATTCATACTTAAAAAAATTCGACCTAGACAGGAGGAACACTGTGCTTACTCAACAACAAATCCAAGCATTTCCCAAAGTAGAACTTCACTGCCACCTCGACGGTTCCATTCGTCCAGAAACATTGATCGCCATCGCCAATCAGCAAGAACTACCGATCGAGCAAGACATAGAAGCTGTGAAAGCACAGATGCAAGCCCCCAAAGATTGTCATGACCTGAGGGATTATCTTCGCTGCTTTGATTTCGTTCGGCCGTATTTGCAAACACAAGAAGCGTTAGCAGCTGCCGCCTATGACGTGATGGAACAAGCCGCTCAAGATGGGGTCGCTTATATTGAGATCCGCTTTGCTCCCAGCTTATCGATGGACAAAGGACTCACTTGCAGCCAGACCATCCAAGCCGTGATCGAAGGCATCGCACGAGCAGAAGAACGCTACCCAATCAAAGGCAATGTTTTGGTCATTGGGATGCGTCAAGAAGACCTACCAGCTATTACGGCGATTTTTGATGAAGCGATCGCTCTTACCGATGAAAAAGTCGTCGGCATTGATCTGGCAGGTCCAGAAGAAGACGGGTACGTCCCTGATTTAGCTGCCAGCTATCAAGTGTTCCTCAAGGACCAAAGTGTCCAGCTGACCTTACACGCAGGCGAATGCGGCTGTGTGCAAAACATTTATCAAGCCATCGAAAGCGGTGCGCAGCGGATTGGCCACGGCATCGCCTTAAAAGGAGATCCTACTGCTCAAGCGTTTGTTCGAGAACAAAATCGCTGTATCGAAGGCTGCCCTACCAGCAATGTTCATACGCGTGCGATTCCCACATACTCGGCATACCCATTAAGAGAATGGCTGAAAGCCAAGGTCCCTTTTTGTTTGAACACCGATAACCGAACGGTCTCAAACACGACATTGACCAATGAATACCTGCAAATGGCTCATCATTGCGACATGTCCGAATCAGAGATGCGCTTCTTAAACGAAACTGCCGTTCAGCATTCCTTTGCGGAAGCTGCCGACAAAGCGGTACTCTTGAAAAAAATTCAAGAATGGCAATTCTAATAAACATGGACGCTAGTGATCCCCACTGGCGTCCATGTTTTATTTCCAAAACGATCAACTTTCTTTCCTTCACGCAAAGAAGAGCCGATCGATCCGTGTTAACCCCAAGGCATCGATTTCTAAAAGAGCTCTTTCGTAAATTTCTGTATTCGTTAAAGCAGCACTCTCGTGGGCATCGATCCCAATAATACAAGAGCAGCCGACTTCCTTGGCGATCTTCCAAAATTCAGGATGCGGATAGCCACCGTTCGTATAGCCTGCCAAATTATACTCCAACGGCAGCTGATACTCTTTGGCTTTTTCACATAGGCGGTAGGCAACTTCTTCACAATGAGAATCGAAGGTTTTATAGCCCCGCATGAACACATCTGGGTGTGCCATATAAGCAAAAATTTCTGATTCAATTCCCTGTAAAGAAACACGGAGATAATCTTTGATCGCTTTTACCGAATCCCCGGGTGTATGGTCGTAATAGTGATTGCTTTCGATTTCAGGAAAGTGATTGCCAAAAATCAAATAGTCGATCGACAGCCTTTCTTTCTCTGCAACTAGCCAAGGGATCATTGTTTCAAAATATTCACACTCTAATCCTAATTTCACATCGATTTGTCCTTGGTACTTTTCCTGTAAGCTTCTCACCGATGAAACGTAATCTTCCAATTGCGCAACATCCATCCGCATGAGGGAGACATACCCAGCCTCAAAGGGCCAGGGACAATGATCAGCGAAGCCAATTTCCTTAAAGCCAGCTTGGATGGCTTTGATTACATAGTCTTCATCAGAATCCCGTGCATGTTTGCATCGAGTTGTGTGGGTATGATAGTTTGCTTTCCACATGGTTAATCACTCCTTCATATTACATTTAGGTTAATTTGTTCTTGTGATCGCATTTTAGGTACGCTCTTCTTGAGGCGTTATCCTTCAAGCCGTTCGCTATTTTACAGAACATTTTGTAAGCGGAACCATTTTTTTAAAAATATTCCTAGCTATCAACACCTATCACTTAGCAACTTCATCAATCTGGATTTATTCCAGTCCATTTCATTATAGAATTGCGGCTATCCCAAGACAATCAAAAGAAAGCTGCAAACGGTTGCTTCTTTTCCCATCACTTCCATTGAGTCGTTTCTCTTGGGACAAATGAATTTTTCAAGAGGACGTGTCTTGGTGCGGTTTTGTCTCCTTGTACCTCTTGAAAAAGTAGCTGGGTCGTCCAATCCACCATCTCCTCTAAAGGTCGTGCGATGGACGAAAGCAAAGGGCTAGTACAAAGACAAACATTGGTGTTTTCATAACCAATCACTTGAATCGCTTCACCAACCTTTTTATCCACTGAATGAAGGGAACTTAAAGCGCAGGCTGCCAAAAAATCGCTTGCCTCAAAAATGCCATCGATAGAAGGCCATTGACGAAAAAGTTGATCAAAGGATGTTTGCGTGACATTTACAAAATCGAGTATGACCTCGTGAACATGGATCTCTGGGTATTGGTCCATCACTTGATAAAAACCAGCTGATTTTTCTTGAACGGAATGTAATGTCTTTGGTCCATTAACGAAGAGGATCTCGCGACAACGATTTTGGATTAAGATCTGTGCTGCCAACTGTCCACCTGAGGTATTATCCGCAGAAACGGAGGATACTTCATCGCTAAGGACTCTACCCACACTCACTAGAGGTAATTTGAGAACCTTTTGCAACAACGGACCTTGCGTACAAAGGTTGGTACATAAAATTACCCCATCTTGCATGTTTGCCATTGGTCCCTCCTTTCTCTCTTTTTCATGTCTCGTAATTGTTAAATCCTTTTCCATTTGATCTATTATCCGAATGCAACACTCTAAAATGCTTTCTTTTTATTCTATAATAACAAACCTTGCATCATATTTTCTGTTTTTATGAAAATAAAAAAGCTGTTTAGATGAAATCTCACCATAAACAACTTTTCTATGCTCGATAAAAGTTTGCATTAATGTCAGCGTCTTTGAAGAAAACAAGAAAATCACTCCCGTGTTCTCTTAAACAATCATTTACAAAAGCACCCAGCTAATTTTTTAAATCTAAGCCTTCAATCAACGCCACCGCACGATCGATCCCAGCGTCTTTTGTTTCTTCTAACACCACGTAACAGTATGGCTTGTGTTTGATCAGAAGCTGTAAAATTTCTGGATACCGTATTTGTCCTTCACCTAACGGGACAGGGATCACTTCTTCTCTCGAGAGTTGAAAATCCTTTAGGTGCAAGCAGACGATTTTCTCGCCAAAAAGAGTAAACGCTTCTTCTACCAATGCAACTTGATCAGCAGCCGTTTTTGCGGTGATCAAATTCGTTGGATCGTAAATGATCCCTAGATAATCAGAAGGAACACGTTCAATCAGCTCGGCGATGCGCTGATTCGAATACAACGGATGATTCATTCCTGCTTCGATCCCTACCATGGTTTTATGTTTTTCTCCTACTCGAACGAGTCGCTGGATCACATGGATCAAGTCTTCAAAAACCTCATCCGAAAAATTCTCTTCGCTATATCCCAGCGCGGCAATGACTGAGCCTGTTTCTGAAGCCACCATGCTGGCACCAAAATAACGGGCATGGAATAAGTAGCGCTCAAATTTCTGTAAGATTTTCTCTCGTTCCTCTGGTTCGGGATGAATCAAGTTACTATAACAACTTAACAAAGCGATTTGAACGCCTTGTTCTTGGAATTCATTCTTGAAGAAGGTCCCCATACCTGGACTCATTTTTTCAGGAGCACTTAGGTCTGGAAAAGACGCATTCAAGGCAAACTGAACGTTTCTTATTTTCTTTGCTCCTACCGCTTGTGCTAGCTGCTTGGGTGTATATTCTCCTGAGAGGTCATGCCCTCGGATGGCTAAATGAATCATCTGACTCCTCGCTTTCTACTGTTTTTTCCCATTCAATAATCAAATTTTCATAAGGTTCTAACCTATGGTTACCCCGCGCCAGCGCTTCACCTGATAAGCGTTCGAAACCGGGGAGATGTAAGGTAAAGTCAGCTGTCGTCATCCCTAAGTTACTGATCCAGAGTTGGACATGGGTCGCTGACTCTCGGCGATACTTCATCACACCTTCCGAACATTTGATCAACAGGCGCTCTGATTCATAAGGGAAAAGTTCTTTGTGACAAAACGACTGCCATATCAAACTGTCTGTTAAATTGCTAGGTAGCGCACCTAAATAGATGATCTCTCCTTGAGCCAGTTGTTTCTTAGCTAGTAGCGTTTGGTCATTCCCTCGTCCGATCGTTTCCCAATCTTCTGGGCAATGAAAAACTGTGACCAAATGATCCAAAGGTTCTTTTAGGCCGTCATAGGTTAGCTGATAAGTCAGTCCTTTCACCGTAAATTGCTGGATTTCGTCAAACCCGAGCCATTCTCCTAAACGATCTAAGCCATTTGTCGCTGGCCACGCCAGCTCTTTGGTCCGATCCCCCGTCATCGGGCCTAAAATCAGCTTACCTCCTGCTTCAGTAAAGGCGGCAAATTTTTTCAACAAGGTAGGACTGATCCAACGAACAAATGGGGCAAGAACAACATCATACTCTTCTAACGGACTATTTTCTTGAATGATTTCTACACGAATCCCTTGGCGAATCAGACTGCCGTAAAATTCGGTAAACAGGCTGCGATAATCATAAACACCCCCATGATCGATCGTGTAAAAACGTTTCGAGTAATCCGAGTAGATAATGGCTATTTTTGCCGATACATACTTCGTTTCCGCTAAAAGTGGTGCGATCTGTTGTCTTAGTTCGCCAATCCGAACTACCTCTTCATACCCACAATCTGGCTCTCCCCAAGCAGTTAACACGGCACTATGGGGTTGCTCCACACCATAGCGATGTCCACGAAAATGCCAAAAGCAGAAGGATTTCAAATGACCAGCATAGCCAATGAACGCTTCACTTGTGACAAACCCATGAGGACGAGGAGTCGCATAATTTTCAATATGACCAGCATTGGCAGTACAAGTTTCTAACAATAACATTTCTTTGTTGCGCGGTTTGACATTCCGCCAACGATCCAAGTTCATCGTATACGCTGGGTAGTTGTCTGCCGGTGCATACGTATCAAAACCGGCAATATCTAAATCAGCAAATAGCTCATCATTTTGCAAGTTAAAACCAAAAGCGGAGTTATGGGTAATGGGTAACGCGGTCTCCATTCGGATAAAATGACAAAGATCATGCGCAAACTCATTCAACGTATCGGTGGTAAAGCGGCGAAAGGCATTCATCAGGGAAGAATTATGCAAAAACGGGGTCGTTAGTGGCAAGACGACATCCTCAAATGCGTCATACCACTCACTCCACACCTTCGTGCCCCAACACTCGTTGAGGTTGGTCACGGATTGATAGTTGTCTTTTAAATACGTATGCCAACGCGTTTGGCACGTCGTACAGTAACATAGATCGACATGACATTTAAACTCATTGTCCAATTGCAACATAACGACATTTTCATGTTTTTCGGCAATCTCAGCGATTTTTCTCGTCAAACGATAGGCATAGCGGCGAAAGTCCTCGTTGTTGGTACAGACATGCTGTCTTGAGCCATGATGCATCTTCGTCCCATCTTGATTAGTGATTAAAGCTTCTGGGTACTGTTTTGTAAACCAGCGGGGCGGAGTTGGCGTTGGAATACATAAGCAAACATCGATGCCATTTGCTTGGTACTGTTCTAGCGCACGTTCCAACAACGCAAAATCATATTCTCCAGGTTGAGGCTCCAAGTCACGCCACATGAATTCCCCAATTCTAGCAAAATTCATGCCCAACGTTTTCATCGTTTGACTATCACTTTGCATGATTTCTTCCGACCAGACTTCTGGATACATGCAGGCGCCGTAATAAATATCAGGAAACAGTGGTTGCTCATGGAAAAACGCCTGTAAACGAATCGCTACATAGCGAGCGATCATATGCGCCCCGACCTTTGAAAAGTGGGTATCATCTGCGAGACCTGCAGGATAATTGGGGTGCTCATCCGGTGCTAACCAAACAAAGAGCGCTTTGGAAGCTTCTAGTCCTAATGTGTCATAATAATGATAGGTATAGCGATTTAAATCAAACAAATCCACTTCTTCCGTTCGACTAAGTTCTCTTAAGACCGATAAAAACGCTGACAACGTATGCGCCAGTCGTCCCTCTTCCCCTACACGTCGTTCAACAGGTGTACACAGGATCGGGATTCCTGCTTTTTCTTTGATTTGACGGATCATGTCTGTCAAATGAGCAATGTACGCCTCCATCGTGACATGATTTTTCTCTTTTTGGTCATTATGTCCAAATTGCAGTAGGACGACTGTATTCGGTTCGACTTCTTGCAGGAGCTGCTTAAACAACCCTTCTTCGATAAACGAACGAGTCGTACTGCCGTTTTTCGCAAAATTGTGTACGTCTACTTCTGGGGACAGATAGCTTGGTAAAGCTTGTCCCCAGCCCATCATTGGCTGTTGATCAAGGGGATAATCCGCCACGGTTGAATCTCCGCCTAGAACGATTTTCATTTCTTTTCTTCCTCCATCTATTTACTATCAGATTTCCAACAGCTTCGACAAGTCCACTGGTTTTCTTGCTGAACATAAGCTGCATTGGAAATCGCTTTCTTTTCTATTATACAAAACATTTGCTGACGAAAACATGGAAAAATCAGAGCAAAAGCTGCGAAAATACGAGCTTTTCCGCAGCAACCAACAGTGATCAGCTCTGACCTTTTCGATATTGTCCTGGGGTCATTCCCGTGCACTTTTTAAATAAACGATTGAAGTAACTGGGATTATACCCAAGGTTTTCTGCAATTTCATTGATTTGGTGATCAGTTTCGAGCAACTGCCGTTTTGCTTCTACGATGCGAACATTGGTTAAATAATCAATAAAGTTGACCTGCTTGGCACGCTTGAACTCCTTACTCAAAAAGATTGGGTCTACTTCGAAACGATCCGCAACGTATTCTAACGAAATTTGTTCATTGCGAAAATCAGAATGGATGTACTCCGCTACTTTTTGGATCATTTCACTATAAGAATTAGCGACATTTTCTTGCCAGAGGATGGAGACGGGTTTTAAGAAATGATGGTACAAAAAGGCTTGGATCTGATTGATGGCTAAAAGTCGTTCGATTCGCTCTAACACAACCGTTTTCGATACATAATCCGTTCGTGAGACCCCATTTTCATTTAAAAGGTAATCGACTTGATCGTACAGTCGATTGACCACATAGATCACCGCAGCCTGTTGATTGTTTTCTGCCACGACCTGTTCTAAAAACCGCTGGAGACTTCGTTGCAATTCTTCATGATAGCCACTTTTCAGCGCTGTTAAAATCAAATTTTCTTGCGAAAGAGAATACTTCGGCAGTGGGCGCATTTTCTCTCCTTGAAGCACTTGATTTTCGGAAATCAACCGTTGCAGATGGATTTGCTTTTTGAGACGTTGGGCAACTTCAGGCAACTTGCGAATCTCTGTTTCTTGTTGCGAACTAACGATGGTGACATAACGGCAGACGATCAAATTGATTTGCTTGGTGACCATCGTGAAGTAATCTGTCAGTTGTTGCTCTTGATTGACCACAAAAACCAAAATCCGTCCTTCATTTGAAGAAACGATGGTTGATTCAGGGAAAAACATGGCTGTGACATCCGTTATAATGTTTTCTAGCGCAAACAAAATATGGGTTTCATCTTGGGAATTTGCTTGATTGCTTAATAGATCATTGAGTTGGAAATAAAACAAGCGATACCCTGGGTCACTTAAGCGCCAGTTTTTTTGCTGCAGTAATTGTTGCGATTCTTCCTCTGACAAATAGCCATAATACCCTTCCATCAAATGTTGGATCACTTGTCGCTTCAGCGAATCTTGAAAGCGTTCCGCCTGATTTTGTAACAATCCTTTTTCACGACTTAATTGTTGCCAACGGTCCACCAAAAACTCCAGATCGTTTTCTTTTTTCCATTGGGTATTACCAAAGAGCTGATCCATTGTTTTTTCAAAAGGTTGGTATTGTTTTTTGGCTAAAAAGAGACTCATGACTGCCACACAAGCAATAAAAAGAATACTTACGACGATCAGCACTCTAGCCAAATGAGTGACTGGCTCGGTAATCAATGCTAAGGGAACAACGGTATAAAAGGTCCATATTTGGTTGAGCCGCGTACTGTTTACGGCGATCATGCTATAATCATTGCCATTGATCGATTCGACCCAGGTTCCTTGATGCTCTTCACTCAGTGGTTGGATAACATTTGCTAAGTTCTGATCGCCAATAAAACGAAAACTCTCATGATTAAAGGAAATCGCTGCGAGTCCATTTTCAATTTGGGTATCATAAAAATACTTTAATAATGATTGCTCGTCGATCGTTGCAACTAAAAAAATTTTAGGCTGATCTTCGCCTTGGCTATCAATGTTTTGTACAAAAATCAATTCATCCTCTTCTTCAATGATCTTCCACTGGTACTGCCTACCATTATCGATCCGATAGCGTTCAAATGCTGTTTTGGTTTGCTCGAGCGTTAATTCATACGTGCCGCCACTTTCAATCCCAAAAGGCGTCTCGCCTAGTGAATAAATACCGATTCGATTGACATAATTGGAGCTATTTGTTAAATAAAACAATTCTTCCGACAGCTGGATCAGCGTCTGATAATTTGTCGTTTCCAATAAATCTTCTTGGTAGCGCCTTTGAAACGATTGCCCCCAAACGCTTAAAGTCACTTCCAGCTGCGAGAACTGTTGGTTGATGTTACTAACGATTCCTTCGACTTGGCGATTATTTAGTTCTTGATACGATCGTTGTAATGGTCCGATCAAATAGGCATGCAAAAAGATTGCAACGGCTAATAGCGGCACGACGATCCATAGACTGGCTAGCTGCAGTTTTCGATGAAAACCGCCTGTTTTAAAGTACTTCATTCCCAAACACCCTTGTAATAGATTTTATGTAACAAATTGTCATGCGAAAAAACGCATGACAACCTATCCACAACTATTGAAGTGTATCATCCTTTGACGGATCCAATCAGCATTCCTTTGGCAAAATGTTTTTGCAAAAACGGATAGAAGATCAAAATTGGCAAAGTCGCCACAATGATGACTGCAAATTTGATTCCTTGTTCAGGCGGCACATAGTTTGGGTCCATACTTGCTAACGCATTGGCACCACTGGAGGCCATCGTGATCTGTCTTAACAATAACTGAATCGGCCATTTTGCTGAATCGTTGATATAGAGCAATCCACTCATGAAGTCGTTCCAGATACCAACGGCGTAAAAAAGGGTGAAGGTCGCGATCACTGGTTTTGATAAAGGCAAAATGATTTTCCATAAGATCCCTAGTTCCGTACAGCCGTCCATCTTGGCGGATTCTTCCAACTCGATCGGCATTTCTTGGAAAAAGTTTTTGATGATCATTAAGTTGAACGGATTGATCGCGATTGGCAAAATCAATGCCCAATAAGAATTGATCAGTCCTAAATTTTTCACCACGATAAACGTTGGGATCATCCCACCTGAAAAGAGCATTGCAAAAATCACGAGATTCAACAAGGTGTTCCGTCCTTTTAGGTGCTTGCGTGATAAAGGATAGGCAAAGGTGAAGGTACAGAAAAGCTGCACCAGCGTGCCAACGATGGTAACGCCGACCGTTACAAGCAAACTACGGATAAAGGTGTTGGTTGAAAAAATAAAGCGATAGGAGTCGAGACTGATCTCATTTGGCCATAAGAAAAACGAACGTGTGGTCAATTCTAACTCCGTAGCAAATGAACCGGCGATCACATAAATAAAAGGAATCACCATGAATAACCCAATCAATGCCAAAAATAGCGCATTAAAAATGTCAAATATTTTCCCTGCCTTCGTATTGTGTAAAGTATCCATCTTTTTCCTCCTTAGTATAAGCCGCTTTCGCCAAAGCGTTTCGCTAATTTATTGGTACAAAGTACGAGGATGATCCCAACGATCGATTTAAATAATCCGACGGCTGTTGAGTAACTGTAAGCGCCATTGGTGATCCCCATCATATACACATACGTATCAAAAACATCTGCTACTGTTCGGTTCAACTGATTGGTCATCAAGAAAATCTGATCAAACCCAGTAGACAAAATCGACCCGATCCGCATGATCAGCATAATGATGATCGTCGAACGAATCGCAGGCAAAGTGATGTGCCACACACGACGAAAACGTCCTGCACCATCCATGATCGCGGCTTCGTATTGTTCCTGATCCACACCTGATAAGGCAGCTAAATAAATAATGGTCCCCCAACCGATCTCTTTCCAAATCGATTGCATTACGATCATGGGGCGGAACCATTGCGGGTCTGAGAGAAAGTCGATTTCAACGCCTGTCAACGAAGCGATAAATTGAGTGATCGCTCCATGATCGATGTTGAATAAGATATGCCAAAGACTAACGACGATCGTCCATGAAAGAAAATGTGGTACATAGACGAAGGTTTGAATGGTCCGCTGAAACAGCTTGTTGCGCAATTCATTCAGTAACAGTGCCAAAAAGATGGGTGCTGGAAACGAAAAGAAGATGTTTAAAAAGGCAATCATCAACGTGTTCCACAAGATCCGAAAGAAATCAGGATTATTGAAGAAATCCATAAAATTTTGTGTTCCGACCCATGGACTATCTGCGATTCCTAAAAAAGGCACATAATCTTTGAAAGCAATGATCAACCCATACATCGGTGCATAACGAAATACTGCAAAATAGATGATCCCGGGAATCGTCAAAATATAGAGCCATTTATTTTGTTTAAAATGGTTGAGAAAACTCCCCCATTGCTCTTTCGTTTTCGGCACTTTTTTTATTGTTGTTTCCATTCATTCTCCTCCTCTAACTCCGCTCCGATCAGTGCTAAACAACAAATCGTATTTAGACCCCACTGTGACAACACATTGGTCGATACCCACGGCATTTCTTTTATTTTTTTCCACGTTGTCGCTGCTTCAATGGTCGCTTCGATCGGCAATGGAACACCCGATTTGTCATTATCAAGCAATAACTGCCAAGCCCTTTGACTGATTGCTTGATCGTTACGCACTCGCCCAGCAAAGGCCATCATCGTCGACGCAAACATTGGCCAGGCAAAATGAGGTTCCGTCAGTCCCCCGTTTGATTCTTCTGCTTTTCTCTCAGGACTCAAGCTATAAAACCAGCCAAACTCCCCTAACATCTCTGTCCACTCGGGGTCTTCCAGCACTTGAGCAAGTTCTAACCAAACTTGCGGCGCCCCAAAGGAGATGACCATGTGATAGCCGCCAAAATTCCCAGTTCCCATATAAGATAAGGTTTTGTCTTGTGGATCAAATAACACTGTGGGACCAGACAATAGGCGCTGGGGCATGGCTTTGATGCAGGTGATGCCCGTGCGAATTTTTTCAAGGTAAACAGGATCATTCGTCCGTTCCCACTGGGTAAACCAGTTCGAGACTAGCGCAGCCCAATCTGGTCCGATGCGAATCGGTATCCGCTTCGTTTCTCGTTCATAAAACTCGCGCATCGGTGGTAACGCATCAAAAGCATAGGTTTCATTGTCTTTGACTTGTTCCATAATCTCCCCAATGCGTTCATCCGCTGTCAAATAGTAGTAGTAGCGATGGAGACCCGCCATTGAAATTCGAACTTCTTTTGCTTGGCAGCCCCAATGAACGACATTATGCCGTGACCCTAATCCTTTGTATTCACCAGCATGATACTGATCGACTTCTGAAGTATGTCTCGTCATGCTTTCAGCCAGATAGTAGACGCTTGGATCACCAGTCCGTAAGAAATCTAGCCAAAGCCACATGTTAGGGACCAATTCAGTGTTTTGCCAAGCGTACCCACCAAGATCGTAGCGCCATTGGTGTCGAAACTGATCATAGGTATGCATGACATCACCATAGTTCCAATAGCCATACCAACTTCTTTGTTGGACTTCTGCTAAATAGAATTGACGCATCTCAGCCAATTGTTGCTCCAGCAACTGTTTCGTTTTCGTTGATTCATCTGGTAAACTGATCCTGCCAAAAACCTTCGTCTCTTGATAACGCTCTGGCAATGAAACGATCTGGGCAGGTTCTTGGTTTTCTTGAGCTAAGCCCAGCAACACTTCTTCTGACGGGGCTTCTTCATATAGATCCAACCAACAACGCGTCGTATTTGCTACACCAACTGCGGTCGAACGAATCTCTTCCATTCCTTCGTATCCGCTAAGCATATGATCCCGTTTGGAATAGTGCTGAAAATCCATTGGCTTGGCATTCGGTGACCACTGCCACATCGTGATTTGGGTTTCTTTTTGGGTGATGCCTGTCACCTCGATCGCAGATGGTGCTTTTTCCCAAAATTTCTCCATGCTGCAAGCAACGCCGCCGGTTTCTCCCCCAGCGTAAAAGGTACCTGAATAATGCTCGCCATCCCCAATGGGCAACCAACAGTACCCAGCTTCGGTCTGTTTTTCTAATTCAAATGACCGATGATTGATTTGATTGACCCGAAAATTGTCCCAAATAGCATTTTCCACCGCATGAGACAGCATCGGCTCGTCCGCTGGGGTCAATGAAACGAGCTGGCCACTGGCTTGTTCTTGATAGGGAATGTTTTGCTGATAGTGTCGCCGTGAAAGTAACAATTGCGCCGCTTCATGATACACAGCATCTGCAATAAATTTGACTTGTCGATTCCAATTTTCACCTGTGAACGCATAATCAAATGCTATCCCCATGCCTTCATAAACAAGTGGTTTGATGATAATGACCGTATGAATGATTTCCAATTTGCTGATTTCGCGAAAGATACGGAACCGTAAAATAAACTCTTGCACCACTTCTTGATTGATCTCAATGACGCCCGATACTTTGATAACGGCTTTCTCGGAACCATTTTCTTCCAACATCAAGTCCGTTACTTTGGACTGCACCTTTTTGTTTTGGTATTGCAGGATTGCGTGAAGATCTTGCAATTTTTTCTGCCCATTGACCGCTACCCAGTCCAATACATTTTTCCCTTCCCCATGTTTCGGGAAGAAGCCTTTGATCGTACCGTTGTCAAAATAAATACCGTTGTAAGCTTCCCTAGCAATCGCCTGTTTCTTCTGGACACGCTGTTTTCTTTGAAAAAGTAACTGCGTCGTTTCTGCCACCAGACCACTGTGTCCTGTCCATTTCACACTGCCATCTGGCCAGTAAGCCAGTACTTTCGTTTGCAGCGGCTCCTCCCCCAGCAAAAACAGTTCCTCCCTTAGAACCTCAGGTTGTAAAGCCCCTTTTTCCCATGGATACCCAAAACTCAGCCCACGTTTTCCCTTAGGTTTATTTTTGAGCCATTTCAATGCCATGTTCGATCTCCTCCTCTTCCCTCTCTGCAGGTTGAACTGCATCGTTTTGTTGCTTTAGCTTTTGTTCATTTTCATCAAATAATTTCAAGTAAATCCCCATTGTGCCAATGATCCACATCCCAATACTTAAAAAAGGAAGGAGACCGGGGAGAAAAAAGCTGATCGTACTACAAATCCCAAACCAAAGGACGCCTAAAAAGGTGCCAATAGGTTGAAAAAAAAGAAAGCGTAGCGAAGCGCCTAGGTACTTCTTCGTTGGGAGCACATAATATTCGTACATGCTATGCAATGTATTGATCACAGCGATCGCGACGCATTGGCTAACGATCAATAGGATCAAGCCTGTTTGAGTCAATGCCGCTAAAAATCCTTGCTGGATCACCACCATGGGGCACAAATAAAAGAGAATGATCGGTAAGCCCAAGCGATTCGATCGCCAAAAGTTCCTGCGGTAATACCCAAAGAACGTTTGAAAAAAAGGCGGCGATTCCTGTTTAAGGGTTTTCTTTGCTACGTGGAATCCTGCTTGTACGCTAGGCGCCAGTCCAAAGATGATCCCACCTACTAGTGCACCTATAATAACGGTTACATTTATCAGCAAACAATAAAAGACAAAATCTGCTGCTTGATATGCTTTCTGCCAATTCATCACCGTTCCTCCTCTAAGGAATATACCTTTAAGTCTTTATAGCGGGCCTTCAGTGGCGCCATTTGCCGAAATCCGATCGCTCCTTTGGTTAATACGGGACCAAACTGTTCCTCATCAAGGTACCTTAACACCAATAAGTCGTTGATCCAAAAGGAAATCGTTGCACCTACCTTATCGATTCTTAGGTGATAAAACCCTCGGGCATCTGCTACACTCGGAAGTGGATCTGCGCCTTGGGCGACCAGATGAAACCCATGGCTTTTGCGCAAATTACACGTTTCAAACGCCCGTTCCTCCTCATACTTTCTTCGAAAATAAGAAAGGTGGTAAGCATCGATCCCTCCAGAATGATACTCGGGATATGCTCCGGTTCGTTTGGGTACTCCAGAATCGAAGATCGAGCCACCCTTGCGATTGGTTGCTGCAAAAAAGAGCATACATAAGCCTGGTTCAGCCAGTGGTTGAAACTGCCAGGTGATTCGTAGGTCCGCTGGAAATTGTTGAGGCAGCCATAAAACAAAATGTGGTTGTTTGTTTGATTCTTCAGAATACGTATTCGCCAGAATCATCCCGTCTTGGAAAGTAATTTTGGGCTCTCCTTCAGCAATAAAGTGTTGAATATCTGCTGCTTGATTCAGCGGATTTTCATAGATCAATTTCGCTACCATTTCTTCTTCTCCTTTTATGCGTATATGAGCTACTTTTCTCTTTTCATAGTAAACTTGACCTACATTTCTAACAATTGACTTTTTTTGAATTCCTTGATATCAAGCGTTAGATTAGGTTTTTCACTTGTCTTTTTCCATTTTTTCTTTTCTGATTTCTTACTACCTGTCTCGTCTCACCTGAATAGTACTCCATTTTATTAGCTGAAAAAAATCATTGAAAAAGAAAAAGGTTGAGAGCAAGATCCACTCAACCTTCTTCGACTGTCGTTATTGTGCTTGATGAAGGGCATTCGTTTCTTCCATCAGCTGCGTGCCTCCTTGATTCTTCCAAAGTTCGATCGCAGCTTCCCAACCCCCTTCATCGATTTGTCCTGCAATAAATTGAACCCGCGCGTCACTAATGATCTGATCAAGCTGTGCCCCTTTTGTTACATACGTATCTGTATTATAGGAGGCTGCTGGGTTAAAAACAGCGTGCTCTAAATCAGCTTCCATCAATGACAATCGTTTTTCATAGCTTTCAGTAGCCGCTTCTGTATCAGGCTTAGCAATATAGTACAGGGTATCTTCCGTTACATTCATCCCAATTTGTGAGTACCCTTTGACCGCATTGGCTAACGCTTCAGCTTCTGATCCTTCTAATGCGACGGACATTCCATCCACTACTTCAAAATTGATTCCTTCGATTCCGTTGTTCAGCAATACCTGTACTTCTTTATCATTTAATTTATCAAGGAACGTCAACACCTCTTTTAGATGTTCCTCTGTCTGGACACTCGACTTAGGAATCGCCAAGAAACCAGAATAGCCATCTGTCGGTAACGCATTCATCGTACCGCTATTATCTTTTAAATTCCCTGTAAAGACGACGAGGTCTTCTTCTCCAGCTTGCAATAATTTATTACTGATTTGTGCTGCTCGTGAATACGTATCAATAATGATCCCACCACGTCCATTGATAAACGGCTCATCCCATTTATCTGCTGCCATGGTTGCAAAATCACGATTGACATAGCCTTGTTCCACCATATCTTTAACAAATTGCATTGATTCTAGGTATTCTGGTTGCATAAAGGATGGCTCTAAAGTGCCGTCTATTTCTTTCCAAGCATTTCCTGCCCCAAACCAAGTAGCTAACACATCGTAAGGACTATTTGAATTGATCGAGCCAGGCCATTGGGGAATAATCAAACCAAACGTATCATTTTCACCATTCCCATCGGGATCGTTCTCAGTAAATGCTTTGGCAACCTCATAGAGATCATCGATCGTTTCTGGTACATCTAAGTTTAAGTTTTCTAACCAATCTTTTCGGATGATCACCGCCGTCCGCATCGCATCACGTTTCCGATAAATTCCGTACACTTTGCCATTCACAGAAGAATTACGCAAAACATCCTCGTTAGATTGAGAGAGATTAGGATAATCAGCTAAATAGTCGGTCAAATCCCAAAAAGCGCCATTTTCTGCTGACTTGATAAACCCTCCTGATTTTCCTTGAATGACCATCACTTCTGGAATATCATCTGAAGCTAACGTAATATTCATTTTATCCTCGTAGGATGTATTGGGTGCCCAGGTAATATCAATGTTTTTGCCAGTGTAAGCTTCTAATTGCTTCAAAATCTCGTTGTCACTTGCAGGTGGTTCAGTTTCAATGTACGGCGATAAAATCGAAATCGTATCATAATCTGTTGTGGAGCCTGCTTCCTCCTTCCCGCATGCCGACAAAAAGGCGACTGATAGTAACCCCAAACCAAGAATCGTACTTAATTTTTTCACTACTTTTCCTCCTTAGATTTTGTTGTTGAGCCCGATTAAATAAACCGCTTTCAATACCAAAAGCATAACGAAAAGCAGGATTTCCAGCAATTGACATTTTTTGTTAATCGTTGATATATGGCTAGATAGGGAGTTTTGCTTTACATTTGCAGGTATCGTAAATTATAGGAAAAAGAATAAATAGTTCTTCGTGTTCTTAGTTCGCTCAATCAATCTTATTATCGCAGTTTTTCTGATTCCTATCATTCTTAAATTCTAGTTATAGAAAGCATAGCCTACGTACTGAAGTTCTTATTCGTTAGAGCTTTGGGAACATCTTATCATGAAAAAAAGACCAACTCATTGGTCTTCTTTGATAATTCATCAGTTTTTTAGTACTAAGCGGATCAACACTCATTCATATTTGACAGAAAGAGTACTACCGCTCATACACATCATTTTGATCCAATGTTGGCGCTAACGCAGTGACGATCGTTTCCACCATCTTTAAGTTCTCAACCCCTGCAATCTTGCCGAACTCGTCGGCATGGATGGAAAGATTTTTTAATGTTAGATTGCGGATCGGTTCTGCTGGGCTGGCCTCGATGAAAAAAGCACGCACGCTTTGTTGTCCTGTTTTGGTGGCTTGCACATTTTCAATAGTAATGTCGCAGACCTTTGCTGGACCTACTGGAATAGCTGGTTGTGCCATCAATTTGTGCCAATAGTCGGGAATCTCTTCCTCATAATCAGCTGGCAGTTCTGGGTAACTATAATCTGGGTACCAATTTGTTTGTAAGAGAAAAGGAAAGCCAACATCCTTCATCGTTAAATCCGAAGCAGTGACCTTGCGTATAAATCCACCTCGATTGTTGGCGGATTTGATCCGAAACCCTGCGCCAGTTTGCTCAAAGACGACTTTTTGGATTTTGATCTCTTCGATCCCACCCGAAGTTTCACTACCAATAGCAATTCCTGAACCATACCCTAACTGACAGTCTTTGATCGTGATTTTCCGACAGCTTCTTTGCTGGGCTATGGCTTCTGCCCCACGTCCCGCCTTGATCGAGATATTGTCATCGTTGCAGGAAATGTGGGCATTTTGAATCGTGACTTCTTCACAGGAATCAATATCGATGCCATCAGTACTAGGCCCTTTTCCATTGTCTATCGTGATGCCGTCGATCAATATGTGGTGAGAATACGTGATTTGGGTATTCCAAAAACCCGACTGTACAGACGAAATATCTTTGATGGTTACTTGCTGACTTTCATAAACAAGGATATTTCGTGGGCGCTTGCAATCATAATCTGCTGCCCAGCGTAAGCCTTTCTTTGCATAATCCGCCATCATCCCGCTGGCTTCATCTGTTCCCCAAAACGTTTGCCACCATGTTTCTCCACGACCATCAAGTTTTCCTTTTCCAGAGATCATGACATTTTCTGCGTGAAAAACATTGATCATCGCTGCAGGCCACTTCATATTGATCCCTGCGACCCGATTATCTACTTCGGGATAATCGGCCAGTTCTTGACTACCATACAGAATCGTATCCTCTGAGACAATCAAGTGCACATTGCTTTTTAAAAACAATGCGCCGATTTGATAGGCGCCGGGTGGTGTAATCACTGTTCCCTGCACAGTTGATGCTTGGTCAATTTCTCGTTGCAATAATTGCGTGATGTCTTCCATTCTTGCTTGCCTCCTATGTTTTTGTTTTAAGCTGCAAATAGGTTTGTCGATACCCATGACTTTTAAACTTTGCGCATTGCCAACCTTTTTTTCATCTATCATTTCGTTGGATAGAACTGAGTGGTGCTTACTGGCGCTGGCCATCAAGTAAAGTGATCCTCGTGGCACATCTCGTTGTCCTTTCCCATGTGCTTTCTGGCGTCCTTTTTTCCTACATTCTTTACTATAGTCCCCTTAGCGGGAAAAGAAAGTCCTTTTTGTTTTCTGGGGATCGTCTTTTTTTGCATCGTCCTTTCTTGTTAGAAAAATGCGCCTTTTTGTCTACAAAAGCAAAAAGGCGCAACCTGTCAAGGGAGGAAATAAGGTGCTTAACTAACTGTTTCTCATTGGGAGAAACAACGCATGTCATTTTCAAAAGCTTGTTCTACGTGAGTTTCTTTTGCCCCACCATGGATAGTTCGACGGTTTCTTGGCAACTTATTGCGTCACTTATGGCCGCTCGATCAATGATCACTGCTTCTTTAAAACTGACCTCCTGACACTGTTCAAAAATCATTTTCTTTTGCCCTTTAGCTGATTCAAAGGCAACTGACTCAAAAGTAACGCGTTGGATCGGTGAAACCTGCTGTGCTTGTTCATCGACAAACCCTTTTAGCTCGACCAAAGGGTTCTGCCCTACGATACAGGTATTCTTGACCAAAATATCCGAAATGATTGGTAACTGTTGGGCTGCCTGACCATCGGCATTGTAAGCAACAGGATGAGCCATGAAACGATCCAACAGGCAATCGATGATCGTCACTTGACGAATATAGCCACCACGATCATTCTGCGCTTTCAATTCTAGCCCATAAAGCGTATTGGTCAGTTGACAATCTCGAAAAGTGATATTTTCGACACCACCAGATTGCTCACTACCAATCGCGATGCCATGTCCCCCACGAATAGCCAAATCAAACAGCCGAATATTTTTCGCTGGTCTATTGATCTGATTTCCTTCTGGATTTTTGCCAGATTTGATTGCGATACAATCATCACCCGTATCAAAAACGGTGTCAAAAATCAGCAAGTTTTGCGAAGAATCTGGATCCCATCCATCGCCATTGTCGATGCCTTTGGACTGAATAGTCACCCCATGGGTCACAACGGTGTCACAGTAAATCATATGGATAGTCCAGCATGGTGGATCAATCAACGTCAGCTCTGTCAAATGGATGTTTTTGGCCTGCATCATACAGATCAAACGTCCCCTTACTCGTCTTCCAGGTTTTCCATCAGAAACATATTCTGGATACTGTTCACGGTCTGCATAAGAGTTTCGCATCGCTAGTCCTAATGGATTCCCGCCACCAATGATCGTCCCTTTGCCACAAAGACGGACATTTTCACAAACGATACGCCCTCGATCGCCCCGATCGATATACCCAATGTTGATCAATGAACGGAAGCAAAACAATTCCCAGCCTTCATAACGGCTTAATGGTAAGCCCTCTTGATTCACGCTTCCTAAATACTCGTGAGGGGCAACCCGATACGTTTCTATGTCGAGGCTTGCTTGCAATGTGCCATCTACCTGAAAAATCATATTGCTTTTTAGCTCCAAAGCACCAGAAAGAATCACCGCCCCTGTTGGGATCCAGACAGTGCCATTGCTAGGGCAATCGTTGATCGCTTGCTGGAGAATGGCGGTACTATCTTCTTTGCCTGCGCTATCAGCATGGTAGGGTGCTTGCGTAACATCTAACACAACACTTTTTTTCTTTGTACGAAAGGTCGTCGTGACTGCGGTATTTGTAAGCAGGCACCCCTGATGATCGAGGCAGATGATCGTTACTTGATACGTTTGATCGGCAGATAAGTTTGTCAATGTCCAATGCGTCTTGTTTGTTGGTCTGGTTTGGATCAAATCGTTGTCTAAAAACAATTGATAACCCAAAATAGCTTGGGCGTGCAGCGGCTTCTCCCAAATAAGGGTCGCTTGATGATCGCCGATCGTGCTTGGTACGACATGAAAATCAATTACTTGAAATGGTTGCATCGGTTTGTCCTTTCTTCAACGAATTCATTCAATAGAAAAAAGATATTCCAAAACAGCGAATATCTTTTTCCACACTTATTTAAGACCAGTCGTGCTGATGCCTTCAACAATGTATTTTTGGAAAATAAAGAAGATGATCAACACAGGCAGCAAGGAGACGACAGACATCGCGAACATCGCTCCCCAATTGGAGGTGCTGCTAGCATCTAGGAACTGCTTTAAGGCAATCGATACCGTGTAGTTTTGCGGACGTGTAAGGTACAGCATCGGCCCGATCAGTTCTTCCCATTTCCAATAGAAAGAGAAGATCGCAGCGTTTGCCAAGGAAGGCTTCATCAACGGTAGAATCACACGGAAGAAAATACCGACCCGTCCACAGCCGTCCATTTTTGCTGCTTCATCTAAATCTGTCGGGATCGCAGAGACGAATTGAACCATCATGAAAATAAAGAAAGCTTGTCCGAAGTATGAAGGAACGGTTACCGGACGAATCGAGTTAAGCCAGCCTAATTGATTGAACCAAAGATACTGAGGCACCATGATGATCTCTTGCGGCAGCATCATCGTGACCAAGATACAAGCAAACCAAAAGCCTTTTCCTTTGAAAGGAATTCGACCAAATCCATAAGAAATGACAGCCGAAGAACAGACCGCCCCTACCATTGAAATCAACGCGATTTGCAACGAGTTGAAAATATAGCGAATGAAGGGAATCCCTGCGATCCCTTCAAACCCCTTGGTAAAATTTTCTAACGTCCAGCTTCGGGGGATCAACTCCGTTGCCGTTCGAAAAATGTCACTACTAGGTTTAAAGGCACTAAACAGCAGCCAGAAAATCGGATAAAGCATCAGTAATGCAGCAACTAAGATCACGGCATCAAAAAAATAATTTTGTTTTTGTTCACGCATCAATCAAACCTCCTCGTTTTCTTTAAACACCCAAAATTTCGATGTTGCGAACAACAGAATCGTAATCAACCCAACGATGACCAGTAAAATCCACGCTAAGGCTGAAGCATAGCCCATTTTGAAATCGGTAAAGGCTCGTTGATACATGTACAAGGAATAGACTAACGTGCCGTTACGAGGTGAACCCGTCCCATTCGAAATGATAAACGCAGGTGTAAACGTCAAAAAGGCCATGATCGTTTGATAGATCAGATTGAAAAAGATGATTGGCGTCAGGACTGGAACCGTGATATTGAAAAACTGTCTGATTTTTCCTGCCCCATCAATTTCCGCAGCTTCGTAATAATCTTTCGGAATATTTTTCAAACCGGATAAGAAAATCAACATCGACGAGCCAAATTGCCACGCTGCTAATAAAATCAAGGTCATCAACGCTAAGCCAGGACTTTTAAAGAAGTAGATCGGGTCTAAGCCGATCGCCGCTAGCACGCCATTGATCAACCCTGAATCGCCAAAAAGATTCCGCCACATGATCGAGACCGCCACGCTCCCACCTAAAATCGAAGGGATATAAAATAATACCCGATAAGCACCGCTTAATTTCGATGGGCGATTGATCAGCATCGCCACTGCTAATGCGACGATCAGCCGTAAAGGGACTGCCAACACAACATATTTCAGCGTAACAGTCAGTGACTGAACAAACTTGGGATCATTCGTAAAAATCGTCTTAAAGTTATTCCAGCCAACAAATTGCGCCTCTGTCAATAGATCATAGTCATGAAAAGACATAAAAAGAGAAATCCCCATCGGGACGATAATAAAAGCAAAAAAGCCAATGATGAAGGGTGAGATAAATAAGTAGCCTGTAACCATATTCTGTTTTGATTCTGGTAATCGATTAAACCAGCTTTTGAGTTTCCCAGGCTCTTTTGCCGTGGGTGATTTTGATTGTAGTTCCATAATTTTCACTTCCTACCTCCTATAGTTGATTACGCTTACAAGTTGATTTTAACGAAGTGCTTCTTAAGAATGAATAGAAAAAAAAGCACAGAAATGTGAAAAACTAGAGGACCTATATTTTTTGCCTCCATTGTTTCTCCTAAAAAAACGCCTTTACTGAAAAAGTCAGTAAAGGCGCCGCAGCTATGCTTATTGATAGTTTTCTGCAAAAATTTCTTCGCAGCGTTGCGTAAAGGCATCATAAGTTTCTTCTGGTGTCATCGTGCCATAAGTGATCTCTGCGTACAGCTCTTTAAAGTACGTGTTGATTTCAGCAAACCCAATTGGTGGGATTGGGGATGGATCACCAACGATGTCTGCAATATCATCTAAGAAATCAGAGGACTCTTGTTCTTCTGGTGTCATGTCGGCATAAAGCAATTCTTTGATGGCATCATTGGAAGGAATCCCCCGCTCAGTACCGATGATCTTATTGGCTTCTTCACTATTTACTAAAAAGTCAACAAACTTCGCAGCTGCTTCTTTTGATTCAGAAGCATTCGCGATCGAATAAAAGAACCCTGGTCGATACGCCATCGCCCCGTTTTCTGAGTCGAATGGACGAGCCAAGTTGATTTCGACATCTTCTGCGGCGGAGGCCTTATAGGTCAAGTATTGATTGGACCAAGTCATCATATAGGCTGCTTTTCCTTGTGAAAACGGATATTGATCCATACTGTTGGCATTGCTAGTCACTTCTGCGGTTGGCATTGCTTTGGCTTCCGTAAGGTCCGCGATAGCCCCCATAAATTCAACCCAGTTTTCTTTGGAAAAACCGATCTCTGGTTTGCCGTCTGCATCGTATTGGTATAGATCTTCGCCTTTAGTACGTAAAAAGTATTGCAAAATCGTACTGTTGTCATTGTTATCATTCCAACCATAATCACCGGTTGCTTCAGCGATCGCTGCCGTACTTTCTACAAGGTCATCGAAGGTATAATTGCTAAAGTCGATCCCAGTGCCCCCTTGTTCTACCAATGATGGATTGTAGAGCATCGCCATAGTATTGACAGAAGTTGGTATGCCAAAAACTTTTCCATCTAACTCGCCAGTTGCTAAAATTGATTCTTTGATATCATCGGTTTGAATCTCATTGCCGATAAATTCCGACATATCTGCTAATTGATTTTTCGTTCCATATTGCGCAATGTACTGCACATCCATCTGGATCACATCAGGTAATTCTCCAGAAGCCGCTTTTGTTGCTAGTTTTTTCCAATGGTCATCCCAAGAACCATACTCATATTCAACTTTGATGTCAGGATTTTGCTTCTCAAATTCTTTGATCGATTCGATATACTTCTCGTGTCTGACTTCTGAGCCCCACCAGGTAAAGGAAATCGTCGTTTTCCCATCTGCATCAGCTTCTGAGCTTCCGCTACTATTGCCGTTGTTGCCACAAGCTGCTAAGGTCGCACCAAGAAACAACAAGCTCGCTGCTTTTAAAAAAGTTTTCTTCATTCTTCTACACTCCTTTTTGTTTGCGCTTACAAGGTGATTGTAATGGAAATCCTCGTTAATAAAAATGAAAAAACAAGAGCAAATATGTGAAAAACTAGACTGCCGTTTTTGCTGAAGGCTAAGCCTTCACCGGCAATAGCTAGAAAAAAATAGAAAAACAGATGAAAAATGTAAAAAAACAGACATGCTCTATTTTTTCCAATATACTATGCTATACTAGCGTTGAAAAGGCTTACTTTTCAAAAAACAAGGTAGGTGGAAACAATGAAAAAAATACAAACCGGACTGTTTCGTCTTTTTACGGTAACAGCTTATTTTGCTAAATTAAACCTTTTATGGCTTTTCTTTACCCTTTTAGGGTTGGGGATTTTTGGCTTCGGTCCTGCCACCGCTGTCACGATCAAATGTTTACATGATTTTCGTAAAACTGGCCATGACTATTCAGCTGTTGCCTTCTGGCAAGCCTACAAGCAAGCCTTTCGCACCTTTTCCCTTTTTGGCATTGGACTATTAAGTACAGTACTTCTGTTGTTGTTTAACTTACGGATTACTCATTTTTTCCCGACTGAAATGGCTTGGCTGCGTCCTGTCTATTTACTTTTAACGATTCTCCTCCTTTACACTGCATTCATCAGCTTTATGACCTATGCCAAAGCCGAACAACACGCTTGGAAACAGACCTTGTACGTCAGTATCTTTCTAGTCTTTCGCTACCCACTGCAAGCCCTTGCCTTGTTGTTTACCTGGTATTTATTGTTTCTCTTATTGACTGCCAAAACCTCCTTGTTACTCGTCTTTGGACTGGTGATTTTCTTGTTTTTCGCTGAATTTTTTCATGGTCAGATGATTGAAAAAACCAAACAATTGCAAGCAAAGCGAGGCAGTGTCCATGAAGTCCCAGAAGCTGATCAATCACTTTAAAAAGCAGCCTTTTGAGCGACAGTTACATTTTGTCTTTTTTGCGACGGTGGCAATTATCGTCTCATTGGCTGTTCTCCTGACCTTAGTTTGGCGACAAGTCTACATGGCGCAGCTGAAAGAAGCCGCGTATAAAGATGTCTCGATCATTTCAACAAATATCGCCAAACGTTTAACTGCCGTCGAAACCCTCTCTTTTCGCATTATCGATAGTGCACCGATCCAAAATGGCCTACAAAGGATCTTGGCACAAGATTCCTTGCAATCCTTAGAGGCGATCGACCAAAAGAATGCCTTAAGTGCAGAAATCAACGCCCTCGTACGCAATGAATCAACGATTCAAAACGTCTATCTCTTTACCCCAACGAACGAAAACATGATCAACTTTCTAGCCGAGACCGACCATATCTTTAATGGCCAAACCATCAAAGATATGATCGAGACTTTGCCCGATAAGCCTGCCAAAGGGAGTTGGTTTTTTGCAAAGGACCTTTCTCAAGGTGTCTACCTGCGAAAAATCTATTCAACAGCCGATCTTTCTTTAACCTATATTGGTACGGTGATATTTCTAGTCAATACGTCCTTCTTTCGTAACGAGATCGAAAGTCTTCCCATTGTCTCTGAACAAAACCAATTTTTCATGGCGTATCAGAACCAATTTTATAGTACCGCAAATGACGAGCAAACCCTCGCTGCGGATCAAAATACCTTGCAGCAGAAAATGGGAACCTTCCAGCGATCGATCGGCTCCATGACGTTTGATAATCGCCAGTACTACTATGCAATGGATCGGAAGACGATGCCGAATATGACCTTCATTTATTTACTGCCTGAAAACCAAGTCTTAGCGGATCTTTATAAACTACAAGGCCTTTCCATCGCTGTGAGTTTGCCTTTTTTATGTTTGATTATTGTTGTGATTCGGAAAATAAGCAATCAGCTGACCCGTCCTTTAGCTGACTTGGCTTCGCAAATGGCCGTTCTGCGGAAAACGAAAAAACTGGCCTCTTTAAAAACCCTCGCTGTCCCAGAAAATAGTCAAGAAGAGATCATGGTCCTTTACGAAAGCTACAATACGATGATCGATGAATTAAATGCCTTGATCAAGGACAATTATGAAATGCGTATTTTGTCCCAAGAAATCGAATTTAAGGGATTGCAAGCACAATTAGATCCACATTTTCTCTACAACACGTTAGACTCGATCAACTGGATCGCCATTGAAAATCAGCAGTGGCAGATCTCAGAGATGGTCACCTCCCTTGCCTATTTGTTTCGTAAAAAAATCGATACCAAGTCTGACTTCACGACGCTGCAAGATGAGTTAGATATCGTGCATGCTTATATCAATATTCAAAACGTTCGCTTCGGGAAACGGATCGAGTATATCGAAGTAATTTTGGTGAATGACTTGTCCTTTAAGATTCCTAAGTTACTGATTCAACCATTGATTGAAAATGTCTTTAAATACGCCGTCAATGATATGAAGGAGACGTGTCGCCTCGTCCTTACAATTGAACAACAAGCAACCTTTCTCCAAGTCAGTGTCGCTGACAATGGCCCTGGTTTTAAAGCCAACTTCTCGATTGAAAAAGAAGGCGGCATCGGATTGACCAATATTCAAAAACGATTGCAACTGCATTATGGTGATCAAGCGTCGTTAGCCATCGTCTCCTCGATTCCCTTCAAAAAGACGACGGTGCGCTTTGTGATCCCCTTAAAAGGAGTGAGTGAAACATGAAAAATATCCTCGTTGTTGACGATGAACCCTTGATAGCAAATGGTGTCGCTAACCTCGTTGCTTCTTTTGATTTCCCATTAGTGGTCAAAGGAATTTACACAGACAGTGAAGAAGCCTTGGCATTTTGTCAGCAAAACACCATCGACATCGTGATTACCGACATCAATATGCCTAAAGTCAATGGACTTGCCTTGATCAAAAAATTAAAAGCCATCAATCCTGCGATTCAAATCATTATTTTGACAGGCTTTGGCAGCTTCTCCTTTGCCAAAGAAGCGATGGCTTTAGGGGTCAAATTTTTCCTTGAAAAACCTGTTTTTCCGAGCAAGCTTTCAGAAGCGTTGGCTGAGACGATCGAACGCTCTGAACGTCGCCAAATGGAATCTACCCTCTATTTAAAACAACAAATTGAACAATACATCAATAGCTGCGGAGAAGAACCGCTGCCTGAATCGTTCGTTTTTCCATTTTGTATGTACTTATTTGATTCGAAATTCTATCACGCCATCGCTAAGCGGATCGAAAGCTATGAGAACCATCACGAGTTGGTGATCGGTCATCAAAACAAAGTTGGCTATATCCTGAACTTCAGTACGGAAAATACCTTTAATCTCTTTTTTAAAACGAAGGTACAGGCTGCGCATCTAGGAAAAGGGATCGCCATCAATTGCTGGGTCGAAACTCCCGAAAAATTTTTACTCAGTTATCATTTAGGCAAGCGGAACTTGGATAAGGAGTTTTATTTTGATACCTTTGAAGTCATCCAAGAAGCCCAAATCTCACAAGAAAATGTCTATGAAAATAGTCTCTATATGGAATACCGTGAAAAACTTTTGGCATTGATCGACAAAGGCGAACTGACTTTAGCCCAAGTTCTTACGGAAAACTTTTTTTCTACCTGTCGCATGGAGCTTTACCCTGTCCAACTATTGCGGCTGCAGGTCAACGATTTGTTATCGGCAATTTTTGAAAACCATCGCATCAAAAAAGACATTTACTTTGATGACTATTCCCCAAAGATCATGCTCTTGAATAATTGGCACGAACTCCAGTTTATGCTGCTTCACTGTATCGATTTGATGCGGGGCAGCTTAGATGATAGCGAGAACATGCAGCTGTCCCAAAAAGTCAACCTGATCATCGAAGAATATTATGACCATGAAGCATTGTCATTGAAATGGATCGCAGCCCATCTTTTGTACTTAAATCCTGAATACTTAGGAAAAACCTATTACAAAGAAACCGGGATTCGCTTCAATCAAAAATTAGCCGAATACCGCATCCAAAAAGCACAAGAACTGCTGAAGAAAAACTACAAAGTCTACGAAGTGGCAGCGATGACGGGCTTTAGCAATGCGCCCGAATATTTTGTTCAAACGTTCAAAAAGATTACTGGTATGACACCAAAGAAATTTTTGAAGCAGCAAGAAAAAGCCCTTCTCTCTTAACGTTTCTTCTATAACGAAAGCATTGTTTTGCTATTTCAACAAAAGAGGTAGTCCGCTCACGAATGTGAGCGAACTACCTCTTTGACTAACGAGTGATTGATTTCAAACAACTGATGCGTCCGTGTTCGTTTTAAGAAATGAACATTTTTGTCTAGCTTACAGCGTAAAGACTTCCTTTAACTCCTGTGTCACTGGCGAATCATCAGGATTTGTTTCCATGAGTTCTGCCATGTAATGCCACCATTTTTGGTTGATCTCGGTTGCCGCTAACTGCTGCCAGCGGGTTTCATCTTCAATCTCAAGGTAGCCAAACAACGCAAGGGTTTCTGGATCTAAGAAAATCTGGTAGCTTTTCGCCCCGTGTGCTATGAGCTGCTCTTTTAGTTCTGGCCATAGTTCACGATGCCGTTTTTCATATTCTGCTTCATAACCAGGATGTAGCTTCATCCGAATCGCTTTTTTGATCATCTTTGTCTGCTCCTCTCTTTATTGCGTAAGGTGTTTAACTTAACAAAATGAAACCAATAGTTCAGTAAATGCTAAGACTGTCAGTGATTGCCCATAAGGCATCGCCGTAATCGCAATGTTTTTGTAGTACGCCAAGTCTTCTCCCATTCCAGTACCGATGGAAACATTTTGGACTTCTCCATCTTCTGCGACTTGTTCGATCAAACCGGCTAAAGCTTTATAGGCAACATCTTCCCAAGCTTTGTCAATGTAACGCTTATGAACGGCTTTTAAAATCCCATAGGCAAAACCAGCCGTCGCGGAAGCCTCCACATACGAGCTAGGATCGTCTAACAAGGTGTGCCACAGGCCACTTTCATCTTGCATTTCTTGCAAGGCAGTTAGTTGGTCTAAGAGGGTATTGATCAAGAAGCCACATAACGCATCTCCTTCTTGCAAGTCGAGAATTTCAATGATCTCAGGAATCGCAATGGTGATCCAGCAGTTGCCTCTAGCCCAAAGCGCTTGCGCATAATTGTGGCGTTCTTCAAAGGTCCAGCCGTGGAACCAAAGCCCAGTTTTTTTATCCACTAAGTATTTGATATGGATCATAAATTGTTGTTTTGCTTCTTCGATATAAGCCGGACGATTCAGCAACATGCCAATTTTCGCCAAAGGCAAAGCGGTCATCATCAAGGTATCGTCCCAAAGCTGGTTGCGATTTTCTGGTCCATAGGTCGCATGCTGCAGACCATTTTCATCGGTTCGTGGCATATCATGCATGACCCATTCCGCCCATTGTTCAAGGTAAGGCAAGTAACGAGAATCTTTGGTGTCTTCATAAAGATACGCCATTGCCAAAAGCGGCGCCATCGTGTTGACATTTTTAGGCGGCGCGCCTTCTAACATCCGCTGCTCAAACCATTCTTCCACAACTTGGAGCGCTTTGGGATTTTTGGTGATTTGGTAGTTTTTATAAATGCCGTATAGTCCCACCCCTTGCGGCCAGTTCCAAATCCCCCAGCTTTTATCATCAACGATCAAGCCGTCAAAGTCTAATAGAAATTCACCATTATCATCCTTGATCGTCGTTAAATTTTCGATCATGCGATCAATTTTTTCTTCCACGACACGTTTTTCCACAAATAACTGTTCTAAAATCACCATTGGTTCATCCTCTCATTTCTCTTTGATAGATTGATCGTAACACGCTTACATTTACACAAAAATAGCAGTTATTGACACTTTACTATCTATTCTTGTATGATAAAATCAAACGAGCACGAAAGGAGCCAATCATGGAGAAGCAAAGTGCGGACACGATGATCAACGATCGTTTTGAGGCCTTTCATATCAAAGACATCGTAGAAGAAAACAATACCCTTTATCATTACCATAGTTTTTATGAGATTCACTGTACCTTAAAAGGATCAGCGGTCTTCTTTATCGATGGCGGAGAATTCCCTCTAGAACCTGGTACGATCATCTTGATTCCTCCGAATGTCTTGCATCGAATCGTCCATCAAACTTCTGATTTTTTCGAGCGAACCTACCTGTATATCAATCCTAGTTATCTCGCTGCCCTCTCCACTACCCAAACAGATCTCACTGCCTGTTTTCGTAGCAACGGCGGCATCAACAGTCGTATTTTATCGATCGATGCCGACCAACTAGACCAGCTGTTGCGTCCTTTGCGCAAAAAAACGGATAGCAATTATGGCACCGACTTACTTTATCAAAATCATTTGATCGCGTTTTTGATTTCCATCAATACGATTGCCTATCAGGAAAAAGAACCGCTGTTTTTATCCGACTCACTTTACAAAAATAAAGACATTTTGGCTGCCATTACCTATATCAATCAGCATTTGACCGCTGATCTCTCCTTAGAGACCGTCGCCAGAGCCCTTTTCATGAGCCCATACTCGCTTTCAAGGACCTTCAAAAAAGAAACTGGCGTCGCCTTTCATGCCTATGTCGTCAAGAAACGACTCTTAAAGAGCAAAGAAATTTTACGTAAAACCAGAAGCGCCACCGCCACCTTTGAAGCTTGCGGCTTCAACTCCTATACCCATTTTTTACGCTGCTTCAAACAAGAATTTCAGCTGACACCAAAAGAATTTTTACAAGAAGAAGCCCAAAATCAGTTTGTCCGTTTTACGCATTTTGCAGGGAAGAAATAGCAAGCCGTTGCAAAGCGCCAATCATTGGCTCGTGAAAAAAGAGTTGCTGCTTCCCTTTCCTGATGTTAGATGACACAATACAAAAAGAATGACACGAGGAAACGTGTCATTCTTTTTGTATATTATAAAACTTCCCCATTTGAAGCGATCACTTTTTTATACCACTCAAAGGATTTTTTCTTGGTTCGTTTCAAGGTGCCGTTGCCTTGATCGTCTTGATCCACGTAGATAAAGCCGTAGCGTTTACTCATTTGACCGGTGCTGGCTGCTACAAGATCAATACAACCCCAAGTAGTATAACCAAGTAGTTCCACGCCATCGATCATCACTGCATCTTTGAAGGCTTGAATATGTTTTTTTAAATAGTCGATCCGATAATCGTCTGCGACAAACCCATTCTCATCAGGGGTATCGATCGCCCCTAACCCATTTTCTACGATAAACAACGGTTTTTGATAGCGATCATACAATTGATTCAATGAATTTCTCAGTCCTAACGGATCAATCTGCCACCCCCACTCAGTCGATGATAGATGTTCATTTTTAATTGATGGAAAGAGATTCCCTGTCGCTTGCGCATAGTCTTCTGGGTGGGCACTGACCGTTCGAGAACAGTAATAAGAAAAACTGACAAAATCAACAGGAGAAGCCGCTAAAATTGCCTCGTCCTCAGGTGTTATTTTGATTGTTAAGCCTTCTCGCTCAAATTTTTTCAAGGCATAATTGGGGTATTTGCCTCGGGCTTGCACATCGATAAAGAAATAGCCTTCGCGATCACGATTGATTGCTTCTTGGTAATCTTCAGGTCGGCAAGTATAAGGATAATGACTGCCACCAGCCAGCATACAACCAACTTGATTGGTCGGATCGATTTCATGAGCCTTTTGGGTTGCTAAGGCACTGGCGACTAACTGATGATGCGCTGCTTGGTATTTGATTTCTTGACGATTGTCCCCTTCTTTAAAGACGATCCCGCCACCTACAAAGGGCTGATGTAGCAAAATATTGATTTCATTGATCGTCAGCCAATATTTGACCAACCCGCGATAGCGTTGGAAGACGGTTTCCGCATAAGTCACATAGAAATCAATGAGTCGGCGATTTTTCCAGCCACCAAATTCCTTGATCAAACGCAGCGGAACATCGAAGTGGGCAATCGTAACTAATGGCTCGATTTGATGTTTTCTCAATTCTTTGAAGATTTTCTCATAAAAAAGCAGTCCTTCTTCGTTGGGCGCTTCGTCATTGCCATTCGGAAAAATCCGTGACCAAGAAAGTTACATCCGATACACGTTAAAGCCCATTTCGGCAAAAAGGGCAATATCTTCCATATAATGGTGGTACATATCAATGGCCGTTTGGGCTGGATAAAAAGAATCTTCCTGCCATTCCAACATTTCCAGTTCACCAGCAGCGACCTTTGCGCGATCAGGACCAGTTGGTAAGAGGTCGACATTTGATAAGCCACGTCCTCCTGCTAATACGCCTCCTTCTGCTTGATTGGCAGCCGTTGCACCACCCCATAAAAAATCATCTGATAATCCCATGTTATTTCCTCCTAAACTTTGACTACAAGTACTTCCTCTTCTTTAGCTACCAATCCTTCCTTCACAAGTTCGACTGCGGTATATTGTGGTGTATTGGTAACGATGATCGGTACTTGTGTGACATATCCTGCAGCTTTTATCTGCTGTACATCGAACGTCAGCAGTCGCTGTCCTTTTGTAACTTTTTGCTCTGCTTCTACTAACGCATCAAAATACTGACCATTTAGTTCCACTGTGTCTAAACCGACATGGATCAACAATTCAATTCCCGTGTCTGAAACCAAGCCAATCGCGTGTTTGGTAGGAAAAACAGCAGCGACTTTCCCATCAAAAGGCGCAATGACTTCACCGATGGGTTCATCGACCGCAAATCCTTTTCCGAGTGCTTCAGAAGCAAATGCGTCATCTTTGACTTGATTCAGTGGCATCACGGTTCCTGGTACAGGATTGATCAATAGGGTATCTTCTAAGACTACTGCTTTCATATCTGGAACATCAATTGTCACTTTTGTTTCATATTTGAAACTTAAGACATAGGTAACGACCGCACTCACCACAGCTGCAATCACCAATGCGATAATGATGTTCCAAAAATAGCGCATCGTATCATCACCGATATATAGTAAGACTGCTGGGAGACCAGACGAACCGGTCGCAAAGCGATGCGTATTGGTCAAGCCAGCATACAAACCACCAGAAGCCCCACCGATCATTGCCGCAACTAACGGATATTTTTTTGGCAAATTGATGCCATATAAAGCAGGTTCAGTAATCCCCATGTAGGCAGTGATCGCCCCTGATACCGCCAACTGCTTAGTCTTTTTCTCTTTCGTACGCAATGCGACAACTGCTACTGCGGTTGCTTGAGCAATGTTTGAGACTAATGCCCCTGGACCAAAAATACTGTCATACCCAAGTTCTGCCATTTGCATCACCCCTAAAGGAGCAATCCCATTGTGCAAACCAAACATCACCATGATTGGTAAAAAGCCCCCAATCAAAACCGCTGGAACCCAGCTAGCATGGACACTTAAGAAGGTAAAGAAAGTTGCCAAATAGCCCCCCAAGATACTACCGATCGGTCCAAATAGCGAGAAGGCTAATGTACCCATTATCAAGAATGTTAGCATTGGAACAAAAACCAGTTCTACTGATTTTGGAATCACTTTGTTCAAAAACTTTTCGACATACGATTGGAGAAAAATCACGATCAGAATCGGAATAACTGATCCCGTATAGTTTGCTAATGTAAAAGGAATAACCCCAAAAAAGTGAACGGGTTCGCCTGCTGTGACCAAGGCACCCCAATTAGGATGCATCATCATAGCAGCCACTGAAGCCGCTAAAATCGGATTGCATCGCAATTTTTGTGCCACAGTGAAGGCCAGGATCATTGGTAAGAAGAAGAAAACACCATCTGCAAAAAGATTCAGCATGTAATAGGTTTGCGAATCAGCGGTGATCACATCAAAGACGATCAACAAAGCCAAAACTGCCTTAACCATTCCAGCACCGGACAATGCCGGAATAATTGGTTGAAACGTTCCTGCCACAAAATCGATCACTGCAGCTGCCGGTCCTTTTTTCTCCCCAGGATCTGACGTCCCTGATGATTGAAGCGAAACCAATTTTGTGACTTCTTCATAGACATCTTTGACATGGGTTCCAATCACGACTTGATGTACCCCTGCATTATTGATGAATTTGGCAACCCCATCGAGTGCCTCTAGTTCTCCTTCATCTATACGCTTTTCATCTTTGACTTTAAAGCGTAATCGTGTTTGACAATGATAGGCATCCGTGATATTTTCTTGTCCCCCCAGATACTGGACGATTTTTTTTGCTAATGATTGATAATTTTCACTCATACATTCCACCCCTAGATAAATTTCAAAGAAAATCTATGTTGTATGTGCTCACCGGTAAAACATACTGTTCTTTCTGCCAGCAATGTACCATTTTTAGAGAGCGGTTCCAATACATTTTCCTAAAGTCGAAATGGATTTCACCTTTTCATTAAATACCGCTCTTTTTTCGAAATTTATTCCACGAAAAGCCCCCGCATTGCCTTGACGAAGCCAGGAGAAACAATGGTATATTTTACTCTATGAATGCGACACTTTTGAATTGTGGCAATCAAAAACAATCGATGAGCGCACGCCATAGAATAATCATGTAAAAAAAGGCGGCACAATACTCTCTTAAAATTACTGGAACTGCAGCTTCTTTCCCCCAAACCGTTGAAGCACCTCATAATGGAACAACGATTCAGCATAGCCTGTTACGAACGGCGATGCTGCGTTGGATTTATAAAAAACAGGCGAAGGGAACGAAGAAACATGACAAACGCGAAACAAGCAATACCCCCAAAAACGATTTTCTTTCATGAAGAAGCTTTTCAAAAAACAGATCAAACGATCATTCGCTGGTTAGGAAACTCCGGTATTCTTCTAAACAGCCGTGATACATGTATCATGGTCGATCCGGTCTTAGAAGGATTTGACCTGCCGTTACTGATCGATCTGCCAATCAAACCGGCGGCAGTCCCTCACTTAGATGCGGTATTGATCACCCATTCAGATAATGATCACTACGGCATTCCAACGATTGAAAAATTAGTCCCGGTTACCGATAGCTTCCATGGACCCAAATATGTTGCCGAACTTATGCAAGAGCACTTTCAAGTTGCTGCCCAAGGTCACGAAATCTATGATTCATTCACCGTTAAAAATTTGGAGATTTCTTTAACAAAGGCGTATCACCTTTGGCAAAATGAAACGACAAAATTTGATCGTGTCTTCCAAATTGAGGACTATTGTGGCTTTTGGATCGATACACCTGATGGCTCCTTGTGGATTCCTGGAGATTCTCGTCTTTTACCAGAGCAATTAGAGATGCCTCAGCCAGATGCTATCTTGTTTGACTTTAACGACAACGCGTGGCACATCGGCTTTGAGAATGCCGTCAAGCTGGCAAACACCTATCCGCATGCTGAATTGATCCTCTCCCATTGGGGAACAGTGGATGCTCCGCATATCGATGCCTTTAATGGGGATCCTGAAGCTTTGTACGATCGGATCGTCAATCCAAAGCGGATTCGTCTTGTCGCTGCCGGTGAGCCAATCGAATTGAAATCAACCACTCCTAACAATGTACAATAGGGAAAAAGGACCACACCATATTCGGTGCGGTCCTTTTATTCTTCTGCCATCTCTTTAAATGTCGTTTTTCGGCTCGTCTCTAAAAAACGAGCATTGGTGATTTTCATCTGGATATTTTCCTGATAATCGAGGGAAAAAATCTTAGCAAACAAAACTGTCAAAAGGAACTGAATCGATTCTTCTGTGGAAAAATTTCCAATTTTGGAATACAGTTTTTCTCGGCTAGCAATCGTCAAGACGATCGTCGAATAGTCCCGCAAATAGTTCTCTCCACCACTCGTAATACTGATAATCGGCACACCATTTTTCAACAATGTTTTCACATTTTTCATAGGATACGTTTCTGAATTATTACCAGAATAAGAGATCAGAATGGCACAATCCTGTGGGGTCAGCGTATTAGAAATCAAGCCAGATTCATCCGCATCTGCAAGAAAGGCTTTTTTATGGATCGTGTTTAAGTTGCGTTTAAACAGCTGTCCGAAATAAGAATTTGGACTACGCCCATAGATGACGATGGTTTGAGCGCCATTGATGAGCCTCGCAGCTTGATTCAGGTCTTTTACGGTCATAAGTGCCGCTGTTTCTTTAATCGTTTGCATACGCAAGTTCGCCAAGTTTTCAATGATTTCTAATGTGTCTGCAGCTTCATCAAAAGGAATGTTCACATCGATTGCTGCTGACCCATCATCAAAATGAGCCAATTCGTGCATGAAGGTATATACAAATTCTTTCCAACCAGAAAAGCCAAAATATTTTGCAAAACGGACCAGCGTCGGCTTGGAAGTATGGGTCAGTTTTGCGATTTCTTCCATGCTATACTCACTAACTTTTTCTCGATTGCTTAATAAAAAGTCACCGATCGTTCGTCTCGCATCATTTTGTTCAAACGCTGCTTCTTCAATTTTTTGAAAAAGATACATCTGGTTCTCCCCTCTGATTGACGCCTGCAGTTTGTCTAGTACGCTCAACTCATCATTGTTTCTTTTTATTATAAGCGATGAGAAGGATGAAATGAAGACGGAAAACGAGGATCAAGCTAGCTTTCGCCTATCCTCGTTCAAAATACAGAAAGTATTTATTTCCCAAAAAAGCTAGGACACCAATCAAGCACAACAAGCCCCCTGATAGGATCATCTGCATTCCTGCTGTTTCATTGCCGCTGACTAGTATCAGCAAGCGTGATGCATAAGGTGCTAACGTGACCCCTAAATTGTAAGCAACGATCGAGACGATCGTGCCAAACTTAGCTTCCGCTTCACCACCAGTCGTCAGTAAGTGGGTGAAAAAAGGCATGATGCTGCGAAAGGCAAAGCCTAGTAGTAAAGAACAACCCAAGAGCAGCCCCACCGTCTGCAAGGGATAGGTCAAATAGATGCTGCTTCCTGCAAGCAATGCCGCAATGGGCAGCAACCGGCGATGTAGGCGGCTATATATCAAGCCAAAGGCATTGCCGGCGATAAATGCCCCCGTCGCAATGGCGGCGATCATGTTACTGCCATCGGTCGCATCACCGATTCCTTTTTCCAACAACAACGGGGTGATCTGCAGATTGTAGTTGATAAACAAGACAACGATTAGAAACAAGAGCACACCCAAAACAAATGACTTTTGTTTCCGTTCTGTTGAAACCGTGACGTTCGCTATCAGAGCCGCATCGGTGGTCGTTTTTGTTTCGTTGGGAATAAATACCTGAACAAAAAAGAGACTGATCAAGGCAAAGCCATAAACGAAGAAAGAGATTTCCCAACTGATTTTCACTAGCTGCCCAACCAGCAAAGTCATAAAGATACCACCTAAACCACCGACGGCACTTTCTAACCCAAGGGCCTTGGCTTTCTTTTGCGGCTCATTTTGAAACAACAAACTAATCATTTGAATCGCCAAACGATTGAATAAGCCGATCCCGAAGCCAAGAATCGCGCGCGAAAGAAACAAGACGGGAAAGCTCCCTTGATACCATGCCGGCAGCGTGCCAAAAATAGCCACAATGTCCAAGCCGGTGACCATCGTATATTTCTTGCCGATCCTTTTTTCGATCATGCCGGTAGTAAAAATCCCCAGCAAAAGAAATAATGACGGAATCGTGGTCAGTAACCCGACGTAGACCGCATCTACTTCTGGAAAGCTTGCCGCAATTGCGGGAACATTGGCAGAAATCGCTGGTGCAGAATAAACGACCATTGCCACCGACAGTAGTGCCAGCAACTTCATTGAAAAAAATTTCATAGTTCCCCCTTTTCTTTTTACAAAATACTTTTTTGTTTCTCTGAGCTCAACCGAATAAGTCAACAAAGCAATCTTTTCCCTACCTCTTTATTATTTGCTGGATCGCCAGCATTTGACCAATGCTTCCTACGCTGAGGCTTTATGCTTGAAAAGCATTGGTCTTCTGCATTTGCTGCAGACCGTCACCGATTGTCTGCGAAAAAACCTTGCAGTCTGTTTTTCTGCAAGGTTTCCTTCGATCATTCATTTTTTAACAATCCTATCAGCTACACAAGACACCCTAAGAGAACTTATTTCTGCAGCTGTTCTATGATATCTTTCGTAATTGCCTCAGCAGTGATACCAAGTTCGGATAAAACGTCCGCTGCTCGGTAGTTATCATAAAATTTCTTTTCTAAGCCATAGTTTTTGACGGCAATCTCACGATCACCAAGATAGCTGGCAATCATTTGTCCATAGCCGCCCTCTCGTATGCCGTCTTCCAACGTGACAACGAGTTTATGCGCTCGTGCCACAGCATCCAGCAACTCTTTGTCGACCCCTGAAATAAACTTAGGATTGATCACCGTTGGGGTAATTCCATGTTGCATTTTCAATTGTTCTGCGATCTCTTCCGCTAGCGCATAAAAGGTTCCGACACCGACGATGGCTACCTGCGTGCCAGCTTGAGTCACCTCATTTTTTTGATCGCTGTAGTCAGTATAGGCTGCCACTGCCGTTTCGTTGACAGGTCCAACCGGTACCCGGATCGCAACTGGAGCGTTGGTTTGTTCCAACGACCAATCCAACATTGCTAGATATTCTTCTTTAGAGGTTGGCGCAAGATAAATAAGGTTGGGAATATGTGCCAAAAAGGGGATATCAAAAATTCCCAGATGGCTCTCGTCATTCATTCCATGAATCGATGCACCGTATACCAGAATCGTTCCAGGCAGATGATTTAAGGCCAAATCATGGGAAATTTGATCAAAACTACGTTGCATAAAGGTAGAAAAAACGGCCCAGACAGGTTTCGCTCCATTTTTTGCTAACCCAGCAACCATCGATACCGCATGTTCTTCTGCAATACCCACATCTACAAATTGTTTACCTGCTTTTTCTCGTTGTTCTGGAGAAAAAAGCAGCATCGGTGTACCAGCGTTTACTGCCACGACTTTAGGATCTGTCGCCATTTTTTCTAATAAATAATCCGTCGTTAAGCTGTTGTAGGTTACTTGATTGCCCCCAGCAGAAATATATTCGCCTGTTTCTAAATGAAAGGGACCGCCTGCATGAAACTTTTCACGATTTTCTTCCGCAAACTTGAAGCCTTTGCCTTTGATCGTATGAATGTGTAATAAAACAGGATGATCAATGTCTTTCACTTTTTCAAATAAACCAATCAATGCAGCGAGGTCATGTCCTTCATCTAAATAGTGGTACTCAAAACCAATCGCTTTGAACAGATTGTCTGCTGCTTGCCCCTTGGTTTCCCGTAATGCCCGCAAATTCTGATACATCCCTCCATGGTTTTCCGCGATCGATTGGTCATTGTCGTTGAGGATCACGATAGTATTGGTGCCTAATTCCACAATATTGTTCAAGCCTTCAAACGCTAAGCCACCTGATAGAGAACCATCGCCAATGACGGCAACGACGTTATACGTTTCATTTTTTAGGTCACGGGCTTTCGCCACACCATTTGCCAACGAAACTGAGGTGGAGGTATGACCGACCGTAAAGAGATCGTGCTCGCTTTCTTTCGGATTCGTGTAACCAGAAACCGCATCATACTGCATAGCATCAAGAAAGGCATGGGCGCGTCCCGTCAGCATTTTGTGGATATAGGTCTGATGAGACACATCAAAAATCAGCTTATCGGTGGGGGAATCAAAGACTTTATGCAACGCGATCGTCATCTCGACCATCCCCAGATTGGGGCCATTGTGCCCCCCATGGTGACTGATTTTTTCCAATAAAGCAGTTCGTGCTTCTACTACCAGTTCTTGAAGTTGCCCACTGGTCAATTCTTTTAACGCTTTGGGGCTTTTGATTTTTTCTAATAACATGTACGTACCTCCTGTAAAAATGTTTGAATGGTTCGTGTGTTTACTCACAAGGAAAAAGACACGAAGTCGAAATGAGTGGATCGTTTTCTGGAATGAAAAAAGCGGCAATCGGAGCTGGACGCTCTTTTTTAAATTCCTGTCAAACCGTGAAATAGCAAGTTATCCTAAAGGGAAATCGTAATTTTTCTGAGTTTCAACAATCGCTGCTCATTTCTTCTATCTAAAAAGATACCACCTAGAGTTGACTTTAGGTCAAGTGGTTTTTGAAACATTTTGAATAAAACGAGGTTGATTTTTTCTAATTATTGAAACAATTGCAGGTTTATTCTCTATAAATTTTCTTTTCTAATACATATTCCTAGAGGTTCATTTGATATGTCATAGTAAATTATAAAAAAACTGCCATTAAACAGGATCCATTCCCTGCTTAATGGCAGTTTGCTTATTTCCGATACATCTTCAATTCCAAGAACAAATCATTATAGATGCCCAGATACTCAGCACCTAAGTTTTCATAGACTTCGAGGTGTTCCATTAATTCATCGGATGGATAGAATTGTTCGTCTTCGGTGATCTCGTCAGGCAGTAATGCCATGGCTGCTTGGTTAGGTGTGGAATAGCCGATGTATTCTGCGTTTTGTGCAGCGTTCTCGGGTTCCAGCATAAAGTTCAAGAAGGCGTAGGCGCCGGCTTCGTTTTGTGAGGTCTTAGGAATGACCATATTATCAAACCACAGGTTGGAGCCTTCCGAAGGGATCACGTAATGAATGTGCTCGTTTTCGTACATCATGTCGGCTGCTTCCCCAGAAAATGTGACCGCAACCGATGCTTCTTCATTTGCCATGTACATCTTGATTTCATCTGCGACGATGGCTTTGATGTTTGGGGTCATGGTCCGTAGCTTATTGAATGCCTCTTGCAGCTGATCGTCGTCTTTACTGTTTAGAGAATAGCCTAAGCTGTCCAAACCTAATCCCATCACTTCACGCGCGCCATCGATCAGCATGATGCTATTTGCTAATTCGGGTTTCCAAAGATCGTCCCATTGGGTGATCTCACCTTCATCAAAGAATTTATCGTTATAGACGATCCCCAGTGTTCCCCAGAAATAAGGGATGGAATATTGATTGCCAGGATCAAAACTCAAGTCCAAAAAGCGAGGGTCGATATTGTCTAACCCTTTGATTTTACTGTGATCCAATGGTTTTAAAAGATTTTGTTCCATCATTTTCTCAATCATGTATTCACTCGGTATGGCGATGTCATAGGACGTACCGCCTTGTTGGATCTTCGTGAACATCGCTTCATTTGAGTCAAAGGTTTCATAATTGACTTTGTAGCCTGTCTCTTCTTCAAACTTACTGATCAAATCAGGGTCGATGTAGTCGCCCCAGTTGTAGATGTTGACGACCTCAGCGCCTGCCATACCAGAGGAGCGTTCCAATTCACGGACACCAAAGAGCAAGATCAGGACGATCGCAACAATACCGATAATCAGAGATTGTAGTCGTTTCATCGCAGATTTGCCACCTCCACACGGCGGTTTTTACGCAATTTCTTCGCGCCGTTTTCTTTACTGATAAAGTAATAGCCTACCACCAGGATCATGGAGAATAAGAAGACAAGTGTACTTAATGCATTGATTTCTAAACTGATTCCTTGACGTGCTCTAGAATAGATCTCTACCGATAAGGTACTAAAGCCATTGCCTGTCACAAAGAATGTCACGGCAAAATCATCGAGTGAATAAGTAAAGGCCATGAAATAGCCGGCGATGATGCCCGGTGTCAAGAAAGGCAAAATGATATTTTTAATGACTTGAAAATTATTCGCGCCTAAATCACGGGCAGCATCGATCATTGAATCGTTCATCTCTTGCAGTTTCGGCAAGACCATCAAGACCACGATCGGGATACTAAAGGCGATATGCGAAAGCAATACGCTGAAAAAGCCTAAGCTAAACCCACGGAACAAGTTGCCGATCATCGTAAAGAAAATCAAGAAGCTGGCACCAATGATGACATCTGGTGAAACCAACAAAATATTATTCAAACTCAACAATGCCGTTCTCGTTCGACGTTTGCGGGTATAGTAGATGCCCATCGCTCCAAATGTGCCGATGATCGTTGCCAGTAATGCTGATAAAAATGCCAGCATAAAGGTGTTCAACACGATGATCATCAAGCGGGTATCTTGAAAGACGGATTGGTAATGTTCAAAAGTGAAACCCGTAAAAGCATTCATGGTGCCTCCTTCATTGAAGGAATAGAAAATCAAATAAAAGATCGGCACGTACAAAAGAATAAAGACGACGATCAGATAAAGATTCGACCAGCGAAATTTTTTCATTTACGTTGCCCTCCTTTTTTCTTTTCTCCCGTAAACAGCATCACGAGGAACATGGCGATGATCAAAATGACGCCGATGGTCGAACCCATGCCCCAGTTTTGGGTAACGAGAAAGTGCTGCTCGATCGCCGTACCAAGCGTGATCACGCGATTGCCCCCAATCAAACGGGTCAACATGAAGAGGGAGAGCGACGGAATGAAGACGGCTTGGACGCCGCTTTTCACCCCGTTTAACGACAGAGGGAAAATCACTCGTCGAAACGTATCATAGCTGTTTGCCCCTAAATCGCGACTGGCACTGATCAAAGAGGGATTCATTTCTTCTAAGGCATTAAAAATCGGCATGATCATAAAGGGCAGTTCGATATAGACGGCAACCGTCAAAAAGCTAAAGTCGGTAAACAAAATCTGCTTTGGTCCAACACCCATGATTTCTAGGAAGTTGTTGACACTGCCATGAATGCCGAAAATCCCAATAAACGCATAGGCTTTTAACAATAAGTTGACCCACGTTGGTAAGATGATCAACAGCAGCCACAAATCTTTGTGACGCAGCTTAGTTAAGAAATAGGCTGTCGGGTAGCTGATCACTAAGGTAATCACGGTGATCAAAAAGGCATACCAAACCGAGTTTAAGGTCATGATCAAATATTTGCCAGAACCTAAGTAGCTTTGATAATTGACCAGCGAAAAGTTGCCGTTCATATCAAAAAAGGATTGGTAGATGATCAATAGGACTGGTGCAATAACAAATAGCAATAACCAAAAGACATAGGGTATCGCATAAAAACGACGCATTTTCGTCATTAGCTTTCCCTCCTAATCTTCGTAGCTCTCTAAACGAGCATCAAAATCTTCTTCGGACTCATTGAAACGCATGACGTGGATATCTTCTGGTTCAAAGGAAAGACCGATCTTGCTTCCTTCAGTGGCTTTTCTTGTAGAGTGAACCATCCATTCGTTGCCTTGTTCATCGTAACAAATGATTTCGTAATGCACGCCTCGGAACAATTGCGTGTCTACTTCAACGACCAGCTTGCCTTTTTCAACGGTCGTCAAATTCAAATCTTCTGGACGGATCACGATCTCAACGGCTTCATTCGGCCGCATCCCGCCATCGACACATTCAAATTGCTTGCCGACAAACTCCACTAAGTTGTCTTCGATCATCGTACCTGTGACGATGTTGCTTTCACCGACAAAATCCGCCACGAAATGGTTGATTGGTTCATCGTAAATATCCACTGGTGTGCCGCTTTGGACGATCTTCCCTTTGTTCATAACGAAAATCTCATCACTCATCGCCAACGCTTCTTCTTGGTCATGGGTGACAAAAATAAAGGTGATGCCTAGTCGCTGCTGCAATTCCCGCAGCTCGTATTGCATGTCAGTTCGCAATTTCAAGTCCAATGCGGACAATGGTTCATCAAGAAGCAATACTTTGGGCTCATTGACGATCGCTCGTGCGATTGCGACCCGTTGACGTTGGCCTCCTGACATTTCGCTGATTTCACGATTCTCATAACCAGGAAGTTGTACTAGCCGCAACGCTTCTAAGACTTTTTTATTCACTTCATCTTTTGGTAATTTTTTGATTCGCAGACCAAATGCCACATTTTCAAAAACGTTCATATGTGGGAATAAGGCGTAATCTTGAAAGACAGTATTCACTTGCCGTTGATTGGCAGGAACGTCATTGATTCTTTGTCCATCAAAATAAACGTCGCCTTCTGTTGCGTCCGAAAAACCCGCAATGATGCGTAAGATGGTTGTTTTTCCACAACCTGAAGGACCTAACAATGTATAAAAGCGACCTTCTTCAATATCAAAACTCACTTTTTTCAAAACTGTTTCATCATCATCAAATCGCTTCACCACATTGTTGAATGAAATTATTGTTTTTCCCACACTCTTTCCTCCTGTACTATAAATAAGAATCTGTCACGACTACAAGCACACGGCTTTTTTTGCCCGCAATATTTTTTAATTGATGCGGCTCAGTCGCCTGATAATAAATCGATTGGCCTTTACGAGCCTTGTACTGCGTTTCTCCTAGTGTCAAGGCCACACTGCCCTCTAAGACATAGATAAATGTTTCTGCTAACGATGGTTCAAAGGTCTTGTATTCGCCCGCTTTATCAAAGGTCAGCAAGACTGGCTCCATTTCTTTTTCATTGGAATCGGGAATCAGCCACTTCAATTCATAGCCATTTTCTTCATCATAATAAAGCGTGCTGTCTTCTTCGCGATAAACCACTTGATGCTGCGCATTTTCTTCTCGGAAAAATTCCTCTGGTGTCACGCCTAAAACTTCTAAGATCGTAAAAAAAGTTTCCATAGAAGGCGAACTCAAATCACGTTCCAACTGTGAGATATAGCCTTTCGTCAAATCGGTCCGCTCGCCTAATTCTTCTTGGGTCAAATTCTTTTGAACGCGCAAATTGCGCAGCTTCTCGCCAATCTCCATGTTCATTCCCCCTTTGATTGACACAACTTCAAATAAAAAAGTTTGCTATAAGTAAACTTCATGTTTAATTTCACTTTTTCTAGTATACAAATAATTGCAAAAAACACAAGCCTTTTTTCTTCATTTTTTTGAATTCTTTTCTCCCTGATCAAAAAAAGGAGTGACGCTAAACGCTTGTGTTATAAAGGAAACGATTGGTGGTCCCGGCATTTTCGCTTTTTAAAGGTTTAAAAGAACAACTTCTATTTTAACGAAGAAAAGGTAGATTTAATAATGATCTGTTTTTGCTGATTTTTTGATAAGAAGACCTGCCTTTTCTTGCTTCACTGGTTAAAAAAATAAAACTTATGGTATTATGAGTACAAACCATCAAAGGAGTGTCTGAAATGACGAATTTCTCTACCTTTCGTGTCATGAATGAACCAAATTTTACTGCTTCACTCACAACTGCAACCCTTGACGAGCTGCCAGCAGGCGATGTGCTTGTCCGTGTTGATTACTCAGATGTCAATTACAAAGATGCCTTGGCAGCAAAAGAAAATGGCGGCGTGATCCGCACGTATCCGATGACGCCGGGAATCGATTTAGCAGGGGAAGTCGTGGACAGTCAGTCTGCTGATTTTGCCCCAGGCGACCAAGTCTTAGTGACAGGTTATGGCTTAGGGGTTTCTCACCCAGGCGGTTACAGTCAATTTCAACGGGTCCCAGCCGAGTGGCTCGTGAAACGTTCTGCTGGTTTTTCAGCAAAAGACAGTATGACCTATGGCACTGCTGGGTTCACAGCAGCTTTAGCGGTGCAAGAATTAGAACAGCTGCACTTAGCAAAAGACGCTGCTATTTTGGTGACAGGCGCTAGCGGTGGCGTCGGCAGTGTCAGCATTGCTTTATTGAAAAAACTGGGCTATACAAATATAGTGGCGCTATCTCGGAAAACCGATGCGCAATGGTTGTTGGACCTAGGCGCAGCGAAAATCGTCAGTCCTGATGACGTGGTACCAGAAAAGGACAAACCATTAGCAAAACAAACGTTTGCAGCGGTCATCGATACAGTTGGCGGTCCATTGCTTGCGGCAGTGCTTCCGCAAATCGCTTATGGGGGCGGTGCCTTCTTATGCGGCAATGCTGGTGGAATCAAAATCGAAACGACTGTCTTACCATTTATTTTGCGTGGGATTCGCGTAATTGGGATCGATTCGGTCAATGTTTCCCATGAGATCCGCACGGCATTATGGGAGAAATTAGCGGGTGAGTGGAATGTGATCGATCAGCTTTACACGAAAGCCATCACTTTGGAAGACTTGCCAGAAACGTTGGCAGCTTTATTAGCAGGCACGCACCAAGGACGGACGATCGTTGAGGTGTCACAAGCGCAATGAGAATTTTGATTACGGCTGGCGGTACTTCCGAAAAAATCGATGATGTCCGTGCAATCACGAATCATTCCACGGGCTCACTTGGTCAAGCCATTGCCAAGGAATGGCTGCAATACCCTGAGGTGGCCATCGATTACGTTACGACGAAAACTGCCAAACAACCGCCGACCGATCCATGCGTTACCTGTCATTTCATTGAAGGGACCACGGACTTGTTGACGCAGTTGACCGATTTATTGACGACCCATTCGTATGCTGCTGTGATCCACAGTATGGCAGTCAGTGATTTCACCCCTGCTGCTCATTTTTCAGAAGCAGCGTTTTATGAAGCAATCAACGATGCCCTACCAGCTTATGACAACCAGGTCACTCCGGCATTGATGGCACACGTGCTCTCACAATCTGAATCAACGGCAGGCAAAGTTTCTTCCAATACTGATCATTTGTTTTTAGTGTTGAAGAAAACCCCGAAAGTGATCCAAACCATCAAAGCATTACAGCCGACAACCTTATTAGTCGGATTCAAATTATTAGTAGACGTAGCGGAAGCCGAGTTGTTTGCGGTCGCACGAAAAAGTCTGCTGGCTAGCCAAGCGGATTATGTGTTGGCCAACGACTTGACGCAAATTTCTGGAAACCAGCATGTCGGACACCTTTTGACACAAGAAGGACAAATCGGGACTGGCCGCACAAAAGCTGAGATCGCAACCTTGATCGTTGACACATTACGCAATGACCTGCGTGCTTAGCTAGATGTTTTTTAGAAAAGGAGAAAGAAACATGAAACAAAAACACGTTCTGCTTGGCGTCAGCGGCAGTATCTCTGCATACAAAGCAGCCGACCTAACCAATGAATTAACCAAAAAGGGCTATGCAGTGGATGTCTTAATGACTCAAAACAGCACACAATTTATTACGCCTTTGACGTTACAGTCATTATCCAAACGCCCGATCCATGTAGATGTTATGCAAGAACGTCAACCAGATCGCATCAATCATATTGAACTAGCCAAACAAGCCGATCTTTTCTTGCTCGCCCCAGCCAGTGCCAACAGTATTGGCAAGCTGGCGCATGGGATAGCCGATGATTTGATCTCAACAGTTGCCTTAGCGTTGCCGTTATCCGTGCCCCGCTTGATTGCGCCAGCCATGAATACCGTCATGTACGAAAACCCGATTGTTCAAAGAAATTTGGGGATTTTGAAAGAAGTCGGCTTCCAAGAGATTGAACCCCGTGAAGCGTTACTGGCTTGCGGTGATTTCGGCAGAGGCGCATTAGCAGCAACAGAAACGATTCTCGAAAAAGCATTGACTGCTTTGGAAGTACGGAGTGTCTAACAATGAAAAAAATATCAACTTTTGAACTTGTCTTAACAGCTTTCTTTTTAGGAATCTTGATTCTTTTAGCATCGGTTCCCTTTCTTGGGTTTATTCCCTTAGGACCAATCAATGCGACAACGATGCATATTCCTGTGATCATCGCTTCTATTGTATTGGGACCTCGGATCGGCGGCTTTTTAGGCGGCGCCTTTGGGATCATCAGTATGGTGCGTTCGACCTGGATCATCACCCCGCTTTCTTTTGTCTTCTCCCCTTTCGTACCGATTTATGGGAGTGATCAAGGAAGCTGGAAAGCGATCCTCGTAGCGTTGATTCCTCGTATTTTGATTGGTGTCGTTCCTTACTTTGTGTACAAAGGCTGTCAAAAAATCTGGAAAAACAAACAGCAAAGTCTTTCGCTACTGATTGCTGGTGTTGCTGGAGGCTTGACGAATACGATCCTGGTAATGAACTTGATCTACTTCTTGTTCCAGCAAGAATATGCGGAGATTGTGGGGAAAGCTGGCAATGCTGTCTATGCAGCGATTTTGGGTGTAATCTTCGCCCAAGGTGTACCTGAAGCCATTGTAGCGGGAATCGCCACGATGGCAGTTGGAACCGTCCTTTTGCGCTTAGTCATGAACCGCAAAAAAAATCGTATCTAAAAAAATAGCGACCGCCCAAAGTTAGCTTTTTGGCTAACTTAGGCGGTCGCTTCCCTTTGGAGTGTCTTATAAACTTTGTGTCACTTGGAGTGCTTCGACAAGCTCTTGATACTGCTCTTGGGTTAAATACTCTTCATAAAATGTCAGATAATCATCGATATCTGCTTGGGTCAAATAAGGCAGCTCTTGTTTGATTTGCAGCAGCAGTTCTTCAAACTCCTCATCCGTCAGCATATAAGAAGACCAATCATCGGCTTCATCATAGCTATCCCAGTACTCATCATCATAATCATTCTCATACCCATCATCATAGCTGTCATCCCAGCCATAATCATAGGGAGAAAACAATTCTTCTGGGTCAATCAATTCTTCCGCTGTGGGGATCGCAACGGCAGTATCACTTTTCTTCCCTGTAAAAGTCACCGTGGCTCCGATAGTGGTTTGCAGCTCATCCGCTTGCACGAAGTGAAAAGCCATTTTCTGCTGATTTGTTTTCGTATTGATGGTCATGGTTAAGTCAAACTGCTCGACTTCTTCCAACATCGTTTCTAATTCGGCGACTTGCTTTTGATCGGCGCCGTGTTCTTGGGCATAGGTTGCATAATCTGCCAATTCTTCTTTGGTAAACGTATGGCTGATCGTATCTCCATCTCTTTTGAAAGCATCCGGTTCGAAGGTTTTCAAATAGTCAGCAAACGTCTCATTATGAAAAAGACTGTTCATGGTAAAGAGGTTTTCAGGCTCTTTTTCTGCTTCGGTTGTCCCCTCACCGTCCTCTGCAAAAGTTCCTTCGCCAAAGTAAGAATCTAAGGTTTCTTGATCGATGCGCAGGTATTTGCCTTCATATTCCGCAGCGTCTGGTTTTGGCCCATAACTGTCACTACCAAATGCGCTGATATACCCTTGCAGTGTTTCATAGATTTCAGCTGACACATACGCTTCTTGTTTTTCTGGATCGACGATCAGCTTGATCGGCAGCTCCTGCCCCCCAAAAGCGACTGCCAGATTGAGTAAAATCGCTTTGGTTTCTTTGTCCTGGACGAAGTCCCCTTTAAATGACGAACCGACTAACTGTGACATCAACATGGAGGCATACCTATCGGCTTCTTGACCGTATTCGCTGCTGCTGCCCATCTCAAAGGTATCGATCGTCGCTTGGAATTCACCAGCATTCGCTGCTTGCTGATTCGTCAACTGTTCGGCAAACTGTTCTTGCGGTAATTTCGTACAACCACCGAAAAGAAAGGCGAACCCAACAAACAAAATGACGCGTCCCCACTTTTTCATCCTGCTCACTCCTTTTCGTTTATTGTACCGAAGACTGAGAAAGCTTACAAACCTAAGCTCTTTTTTATCAGCTCTCATAAAAAAAAGACTGCCCCTCGGGACAATCTTCTCGCTAATCTATTCTTCGCCGATGATTCGGACTTCTGTTTCTAAGGTGACATCAAAGGTTTCTTTGATGACTTGTTGGATATGAGCGATCAGTTCGACGTAATCCGTTGCAGTGGCTTGATCGACATTCACGATAAAGCCCGCATGTTTTTCCGAAATTTGGGCTCCGCCCCATTTCAATCCTTGTAAGCCTGCATCTTGGATCAGCTTGCCGGTAAAATGACCGACTGGACGTTTAAAGACACTCCCACAAGAGGGGTATTCTAGCGGTTGCTTCAATTGCCGCAATTCTGTCAGTTCATCCATCCGCTTTTTAATTTGCTCTTGATCGCCTTTTGCTAAATCAAAGCGACTGCTCAAAATGATCATCTTTTGCTCTTGCAACTTGCTATGACGATAAGCAAATTCCATTTCTTCCTTGGTATATGTCACGATTTGACCATTAGCCAGCAAAACGTCGCAGGACGCAAAGACATCTTGGATCTCGCCATCATAAGCGCCTGCATTCATAAAGACGGCACCGCCGACACTGCCGGGAATCCCGCAGGCAAATTCAAAACCAGTCAAGGATTCATGCAAAGCGACATAGGTGGTATCGATCAACTTTGCTCCAGCATCGACGATCAAAGAAGTGCCGTCTACCACGATTTGGTTCATTTCCGACAGCATGATCACCACGCCGCGAATACCACCATCACGGACGATCAAGTTGCTGGCGTTTCCTAAGACGATCCAAGGAATCGCTTGTTCTCGGCAATAATCAAGCAGCTGTTTAGCCTCTTCTGCTGTTTTGGGAAAAGCCAAAATGTCTGCCGGTCCACCAGTTTTTGTATACGTATAGTTCAATAAGGGTTCATCTTTTAATAAGGCAATTTCAGGGAATTGCGCAATCATCAAGTCTTTATTCACGAGAAGGTTTCCTTTCACAATAAACATCTCACTTATTTTAGCATGTTCAAGGAAAAGTTGCTACCTCTGGTGAATCAAAGAAAAGCTTAATAATCGAATGACCTGATTAATAAAGAGTAAACTTCAAAAAAAGTGTTTTGTTATTTCAGATAATCGTTCTTTCATCTCCGTAGTGACTTTATCGACTACTTCTAAGTTGCTGCGATGCAAGAGGTCCACACTGCGAATATGCTGACAAAGAATCGTCCCTTGAACTTTACTCTTTTGTGTTTCGGTAACTGTTTGAAACGCATTCGATCGAGCGAATTTTTCTTCTACATATTTTTTTGAGCTACTGAGTGGCATCACTAAGACGGTATTGAAACTCTTGTTATAATAATCATTACTAACCACCACACACAGTCTTTTTTTTGCCATTTCATTTCCTTTGGTGGGATTTAAGTCAATAAAAAGAATATCTCCTTGTCTTACCATTCAATATTCTCCTCACCTAAATCTTCTCCAAAAAACATCTCACCTGTATCAAATTTCCCCGTTTCTTCTACGATCGCTAATTCTTGTTTCCAAAAATCTTCAAAGGAAGGTGCTGCTTTTTCGCCTGTTACCTTGATCTCGCCTTCTGGAGTAAATTCAAAAATTACCCGCTGATTCTCTTTTAAGCCTAACTTTTGCCGCACACTTTTTGGAATAGTTATTTGATTTTTCGAAGTCATTTTCGCTGAAACTTGCGCTTTGATCGTCATGTGAACTGCCCCCTTTTCAAAACGATTGTAACATAAAATGTAAGGAAAAGTAAGGATTTATTAATCCTTTTTCGTACCACAAACGAATTTTCTCTAGCATCCAAATTTAATCCTCATTCTTCCTCCTTATTTTCCTCATTCCGCTCACTTGCTTTGCGCTTCTGGCTTTTTTAGGTAAAATGGGAGGCGTAGTGGAAAATAAGGAGGAGTCTCAATGAAATTTATTTCTTGGAATGTGAATGGTTTACGGGCCATCGTTAAAAAAAATTTTTCTGAAGTGTTTGAAGCCCTCGATGCTGATTTCTTTTGTTTACAAGAAACAAAGCTGCAAGAAGGTCAGATTGAATTGGATTTACCAGGCTATCATCAATACTGGAATTATGCGGAGAAGAAAGGCTATTCCGGCACGGCGATTTTCGCAAAAGAACCTGCGCTATCCGTCCGTTATGGATTAGGAATCGAAGAACATGATACGGAAGGTCGCGTCATCACACTAGAGTATCCTGAATTTTTCTTGATTACTTGCTACACACCGAATTCTCAAAATGAATTGCGCCGCTTAGATTATCGCATGACTTGGGAAGATGCCTTTTTGGCTTACTTGACTGAATTGAAACAACAAAAGCCAGTGATTCTCTGTGGTGATTTGAATGTTGCCCATAAGAATATCGATATCAAAAACTGGAAAACCAATCAAAAAAATGCTGGGTTTACACCTGAAGAACGGGAAAAGTTTTCGACTCTTTTGGCTGCTGGCTTTACCGATACGTTCCGTTATTTCTATCCAGATGCAGAAGGCATTTATTCTTGGTGGAGCTACCGTTTCAACGCTCGCAAAAACAATGCCGGCTGGCGCATCGATTACTTTGTCGTTTCGGATGACTTAAATGAGCGCTTGCTAGATGCCAAGATCCATACAGATATCATCGGCAGTGACCATTGCCCGGTGGAACTGGATCTCAAATAACCGTAAGAAAACTTCAGTTTTTCTTAACGTTTGTTCGCTTTTCATTCTTTGATTTTGTGCTAGAATGGCAATGAGGTGAGTCTGATGAATTTTATCGCAATGGACTTTGAAACAGCAAATTATCAAAAGCATAGTGCCTGTTCCCTTGCACTAGTCATGGTACAAGATAGCAAAATCGTGGGCGAATATTACACATTGATCCAACCGGAAACGGAATTTTTTTGGAAAAACATTCAAATTCATGGCATTCGTCCAGAAGATGTGCAAGAAGCGCCTAAGTTTCCTGACGTATGGAAACAAATCCAACAATATTATCAATTGAACAGTTTGATCGTTGCGCATAACGCTGGTTTTGATACTGGGGTTTTGGCGGGATGTCTTGATTATTATGGGTTGTCACAACCAAATTATCTTTCCTTATGTACGGTGCGAACGAGCCGCAAACTGTATCCAGAGTTTACAAATCATAAATTAAACACGGTTTGTGAGCAATTACAGATTCCTTTACTAAACCACCATGATGCACTAGAAGATAGTCGGGCATGTGCCCAAATCTTATTGCGTCAAGAAGAAGAATTTGGTATCGATCCATTAAAAAAATTGGTTTTAGTCAAATAAATAAGAACGTGCGTCCTAAAGTCAGCATTGCGCTAGCCTTTGGGACGCACGTTTTCATTTAAGAAAGGATTCATTTTAGGTCAGATCGATCCAATAATGACAGATTATAGCGCCATCTTCAGGATCAATGACTTTTTCAGTTAGTTTACCACCGTTGTTTTCAATGACTTTGGCGGAGGCGCGATTGGCTTCTTCACAGGTTACTAACACGTTGTTCAAGCCAAGTTGTTTGGCCTTTACCAATGACTGTGCCAACATTGCCGAGCCGATGCCTTGCTTTCGATGGTCTGGGTGCACTGAATACCCAATGTGTCCGCCAATTTGGCGCAAATACGCATTAAGTGTCAGACGCAGATTCAAGAGACCGACCACTTTTTGATCTTGGATAGCCAGATAGGTACGGGCGGGAACGAATCCTTCTGGTACCGTTTCTGCTGTTTTAAAATCCACCAATCCCTCTAGCCAGTCTTTGGCTGTGGGACTTTCTACAAGTCCTGCCCCACCGTGGATGACTTCTTGATTCTTCTCGAACGCTTGCCGATACGCTTCGATTTGATCGCAGTCTGCGATCGTCGGTTCCCGAAACTCCATTTCCTTCACTCCTTTTTTATGATTCAAAAAGACGTGCCATCATCAAGACGTCAACTTTTTGCCCCTCGCGGGTTTGCACCGCTTCTTTCATACAGCCTTCTGTTAGAAAACCAAATTTTTGATACAGATGGATCGCCCGTAGATTTCTCGCTTGGACGGTCAACTCGATGCGGGTCAATTCGCCAACTTCTACTACCCAGTCCAGTAATTCTTCAATCAGGAGCGAACCTAAGCCCAAGCCCCAATAGTCTTTTAAAATCGAGATACCGATCTCCCCGACATGGGCTAATTGCCACTCTTCATGGCCTTTGACTGATGCCATGGCGATCAATTGTTCTTGATCAAATGCCAACAACAGCAAATAGTCGTCCCGTTCATAGATAGCGTCCAGCTGTTCTGCCAATAAGGCTTCTGGCAACGCCAAGCCGCTTTCGTCCATCAAGAGAAAATCCGTTTCTTCTCCTAGCTGCTGACTGACTGCTAACACAGCTTTGGCATCAGCACCCGTGGCTTCTTTGATCTGTAATTGGATCTCACTCATGGACTGCCTGCCATTTTGTTGTGATCCGTTGCAAAAAGGCGGTTGCTTTGGTGCCATATGCATGACATTTCACAAGACGTTTCTGTTCATCTGTATCATCTTTTTCCAAAATCAGTTCTAAATAATCCTCTGGCAGGGAGGTTTCTAAGAGATTGCCCCATTCGATCACACACAAGCCATCCCCTTCGAAATAATCATCCAGTCCTAAATCATCTGCACCATATTCCACCCGATAGACATCCATATGATACAGCGGTAGCCGCCCATTGGTATATTCACGAATGATCGTATAGGTCGGACTTTTGATCAGTTGCTCGATCCCTAGCCCCAAGGCGATGCCTTTCGTCAATGTTGTTTTGCCAGCACCTAAATCGCCCGTCAACACCAGATTATCACCTGGCTCGGCTGCCTCTCCAATGATTTTTGCAAATGCTGCGGTTGCTTCTAAGTCGTTAATGGTAAACATAGTCCCCATCCTTTGATCAATCTAATTTACTAGTTGCTAGTATAGCTTGTTTTTCAAGGAATTGTAAAGAAGGAGCTTTGGGAAAATTCCCCGACGATCACTGGATCGTTGCTTTTTGCCGACGCCCCCTGCTTTGCTGCCCTCAACTTTCCAAGAGCAAAACAAAAAACTGACCCTCAAGGGATCAGTTTTTCATCAGTGTAGCGATTGGCTGCTTATTTTTCCATTAGTGTTTGTGCCGCAGTAATGATTGATAATTTGTAGACATCTTCTTCATTTGAACCACGAGACAAATCAGAGATTGGTTTGTTCAATCCTTGTAAGATTGGTCCAATCGCTTCAAAGTTACCGAAACGTTGGGCGATCTTGTAACCAATGTTTCCTGATTGTAAATCTGGGAAAACAAAGACGGTTGCTTTACCTGCTACTTCAGATTCAGGAGCTTTCAATTGCGCAACTGCTGAGATATACGCAGCATCGAATTGCAATTCTCCATCGATTTGGTATTCTGGTGCCAATTCTTTGGCGATTTTTGTTGCTTCAACGACTTTATCTACTTCTGGTGCTTTCGCAGACCCTTTCGTTGAGAAGCTTAACATAGCAACTTTTGGATCGATTTCAAATAATTCAGCGGTTTTCGCTGAGTCAACAGCGATTTCTGCCAATTCTTGTGCAGTTGGGTTTACATTGATGGCACAGTCTGAGAACAAGTATTTTTCTTGGTCACGACCACGAACCATTAAGAAAGCACCACTTGTACGGCTCACACCTGGTTTTGTTTTGATGATTTGTAAAGCGGGTCTTACTGTATCACCCGTAGAATGGATCGCTCCTGAAACCATTCCTTCAGTAATGCCCATGTAAGTCAACATTGTACCGAAATAGTTGACATCTTTTAAGATTTCTTCTGCTTGCTCTTTCGTTGCTTTGCCGTTGCGGCGTTCTACAAAAGCTTCAACCATTTCATCCCAACGATCATAATTTTCAGGATCTAAAATTTCAAAGTTTGATACGTTGATTCCGCGAGCTTCCGCTGCTTTTTCGATTTCAACCGGGTTACCGATCAAAACAGGTTCAATTAATTCTTCTGAACGTAAACGGCTAGCAGCACCTAGGATACGAGGATCTGTTGCTTCAGGAAAAACGATTTTGATATGACGACGCACGATTTTAAATTTTAAACTTTCGAATAATTCCACGGGTAAAGACCTCCAGTTTTTTTATACCCTTCCATTGTACAATAATTGCGAAAAAAAGAACAGATAAAAATCCTGTATTAGTCGATTATTTTAAATATCGTTACCTTTTTCACAAGTTTACTCATTCTAAATAACACAGTTTTACAACTGTGTTATTTTTTCTGGCAACGCCCAGGAAATCGGTTCTTCCCCTAACGCCAGCAATGCTTGATTGATCTTAGAAAAAGGCTTCGAACCAAAGAATCCTCGATGCGCTGATAACGGACTTGGATGAGGCGCTGTTATAATAATATGTTTGCTAGTATCTAGCAAAGCGGCTTTCTTTTGGGCGGGTTTGCCCCAAAGCACAAAAATGACCGGTTCTTCTCGTTGATTCAATTTTTCGATGATCGTATCAGTCAGCTGCTCCCAGCCATGCCCGTGATGTGAATAGGCTTGCCCTTCACGTACTGTCAACACGGTATTCAACAATAAGACCCCTTGTTGCGCCCAAGGTACGAGATAACCGTGGGACACAGGTGGAATCCCTAAGTCATCAGCTAATTCTTTGTAAATATTCCGCAACGAAGGCGGTATTTTGACCCCCGGCTGTACGGAAAACGACAGTCCGTGGGCTTGGTGAGGGCCATGATAAGGATCTTGACCTAAGATGACAACTTTTACGTCATGGTATGGTGTCAGTTTAAGTGCTTCATAAATATGATCCATCGCTGGATGGATCTTTTGCTGGGCATATTCTTGTTTCAAGAAAGCCCGTAGTTGTTGGTAATAGGGTTGCTCAAATGATTCTTGCAATTGCTCTTGCCAATCATTGTCCAATAGTCGTTTCATGGCGAATCTCCTTTGTTTTCTTCTAGGATAACAAATCCCTCCCCTTAGAAACAAGAATTACTCTTCGAAAGAAAAAAAATGCGCGATTTATGGTACACTATTTGTAGAAACGATTAAGAAAGGACGCTGACAATGATCAAATTAATTGCTTCTGATATGGATGGTACGCTTTTAAATGCTAGTATGCAGATTTCAGAAGAAAATATCCAAGCAATCAAATATGCCCAATCCAAAGGAATCGAATTTATGGTCGCAACTGGCCGTAACCGCAAAGAGGCTTTGCCGCCGCTGCAAGAAGCCGGGATCGACTGTGCAATGATCACCTTGAATGGTGCCCAAGTCTACGACGAAGCGGGCAATTCATTATTTACTGTGCCGATCAGCCATGAACAAACTCGTTCGTTGATCGACCTACTCAAAGAAAACGACATCTATTTTGAGATCTCAACGAGCAATGGGATCTATTCGGAAAGTCAGACACGTCGGATCGAAAATTTTGCGATCCATACGGCAGAAGCTATGCCCCATTTAACCCATAAGATGGCGATCGCTATGACAGCTGCCCGTTTAGAATTTTTACCGATCAATTATGTCGATGATTTCAGTGAGTTGTTTTCGATCGAAGAATTAGAATTTTTGAAAGTGATCTGCTTCCATCAAGATGGTGCGCGGGTATTGGGTCCTATCACGAAAATCATCGATGGGTACGGCGATTTAGTGGTGACTTCTTCTGGACAAAACAATATTGAGATCAACCACCGAAACGCGCAAAAAGGAATCGCAGTGGCGCATGTCGCTAAAGATCGGATGATCTCACTGGAGGAAGTGATGACGATCGGTGACAACTTAAATGACGTAAGTATGCTGCAACTGGCAGGCGTTAGTTTTGCAATGGGAAATGGCGAGTTAGAGGTAAAAGAAGCCGCGAAGTATTTGACGGACACCAATATTGAGTCTGGTGTCGGCAAAGCGATTGTTCGGGCAATTGATGAAAATCTTTAAATCACGCAGCTTTTTGGGGATACATGAGGAGGCGTAAGTATGTCAGAATTTTTCATCCAAGACAGACAACTTAGCAGAGTCACACGCACCATTGTCAAAGATGAAACAGGCAAATCACTGTTTTTAATGGTGGGCCGTTGGGGAACTAAGGGTGATGCTCTTTCCCTTTACCGCTTGAATGGGCAAATGGTTGCTAGTATCAAACAAATCAGTTTTACTTTTGGTACGCGCTTTGAGATCTACAAAGACTTTGAGAAAGTCGGTACACTGCAGAAAATCTTTAACTGGCCGGGTGATTTCTACTATATCCAGCAGCTTCACTGGGCGGTCCACGGCGATATCTACAATCATCGCTATGGGATCCATCATTTCAATAAAAAGATCATGGAAATGGATAAGGCGACCTTATTGACGGGGGATTATTATGTACTGGATGTCGTTGATGATCGGGATGCACCAGTCTGCATCTGTATCGCTGCCGTCATGGATTACTGGCTGTACAATCGGCACCGCAAGAAAGACCATCCTCTTGAGCTACGACTAACAAATGGAACCAGCTGAAAAATCAGCTGGTTCTTTTTTGCATATGGTCGTATAGGTGGCCACTGATCTCTCTTTGGGCCACGACTTCAAAGCCATGCTTTTCATAGAGCCGCTTCGCATGGGGATTTGCTCGATCAACACTCAAGCCGATCACCTCATAGCCATCTCTAGAAGCAATTTTCGGCAACGCTTCTAATAAGGCTGAGCCGACACCTTTACCGCGAAATTTCTCAGCCACACAGATGGTATCTAAGTACCATTCATTTGGTAAGGTTTCTTCATCGATAAACAGCTTCATGTCTTTACTCAAACCGTACTGTTCCAGCACTTTATCTAGAGGCTGATCGATCGTCGCCTCTTCTTTGTCTGGGTATCCAAAGGCGACCCCAGCAACCTCCCCGTCAATCTCATTGACCAACGCACGGCGAAAGCCGTAACGATAGTCGGGTTCTAACATGGCATCTGCCAAGATCTCTAAGGTCTTTGCTTCACCGATCTCTTTGACAAAGGGCAATTCCATATCCTTTAAAATGACTAAAACAAGTTCAGCCATGACAAAGCGATCTTCTTTTTTTGCAAATCTTATCACGTTTTCTCCTCCTTGCTTCTATACATAGAATAACAATTCTTTCAAGAAAAACCAAGTTGAATCGACAAAGGATCCACACAAAGTTTTCCTTATTTATTCATGCAATTCCAACGGCAAGCCGTCTGGATCTTGGAAAAAGGTCATTTTCTTATTCGTAAAGGTATCGAAACGAATCGGTTCACACGCAATTCCTTTGGCGGCTAACTTTGCCACGACTGCTTCAATATTTTCTACCGCAAATGCCAAATGCCGTAAGCCAGCTGCTTCGGGAAAGCTTGGTCTTGCTGGTGGGTTTTCCACCACAAACAGTTCTATTTCTGATTCCCCAAAGCGCAGGTCGATTTTTACATCTTTCTTTTCTGGGCGCGCATGTTCACGAATCACTTCAAAGCCTAATTTCTCTACATAAAATTCTTTGGTCTGCTGATAATCACTGGCGATGATCGCCACATGATGCATTTTTGAAAACATTATTGCCACTCCTTTGTATTGGACTCCTCTCTCAGTTTAAAGCCTTTGGCTGCATTTTACTAGAAAAGACTGCCGAAGTTCTCCTCTTTTCATAAATGGTTTCTGTTATACTAGAAAGCGGAAGGTGATGAAAAAAATGAAACTACTTTATATTTCAATCTCTGGAAATACCCGTGCATTCGTCAACCGCTTGTTGGCCTATGCGGATCAGCAAGACACTCCGAGTACTTGGGAAGCCAAAGAAATTCATGACAATAGTGTCTTTGAACAAGAAGACGAACCTTATGTGGTTTTTGTCCCTACCTATTTAGAAGGTGGAAATGGCGTCGATAACGGCGATCAGGAGATTCTCACAGAAACCATGCGGGAATACATTGACTATGAAAACAACGCAGCTCTTTGCTTAGGCGTGATCGGCAGTGGCAACAAAAACTTCAATTATCAATATTGCTTGACCGCAAAGCAATATGCGGAGCAATTTTCGATCCCGTTCTTAGCGGATTTCGAGCTGCGAGGCACGACCCAAGATATTGAACGGATCTATGCTTGTTTGAAAGAAAGCGATCCTGCCCACAGCAACACTTAACTTTAGCCAGCATTCATTAGCCATTAGGAGGACTTTTGCATATGGAACCACAAACGATGGTCATTTTAATCATACTCGCCAGCATTCTCATCTTGACCGCATTAGATATCTGGAATCGATACAAAGTACGCCGTTACGTTCGGCTTGCTTGGGGAAAGCTTCCCCGTCAGCCCCGCTTTGATAAAGAAGCGAGTTTGAAAAAGGCTTGGCTGACTGAGAAGAAGTTTCACGATTTTGATAGCGAGGTCGATGACATCACTTGGTATGACTTGGATGGCTTTTCGTTGTTTGAGTCCATTAATCTGACGTTTTCCAGTGTTGGTTCAGAAGCATTGTACCAGCAATTACGCAATTTTCGCTTCAAGACGGACAAACAGCTGACCAAATTGATCGACTTTTTTGCTGCTGACAGTGCCGCACGCGAACAATCCCAATATACGTTTGCTCGTTTAGGAAAACAAGATGATAATTTTTCGAAAGCCTACTTGGCCAATGAAGCTGCGCAATCGATCGGCTCTCTGCCGTTCTTTGTCTTTTTAGGTGTGCTGCCGTTAGTCGGCATCTTGCTGCTCCTGCTGGGGTTTGTCCAAGGCATCCTGTTGACGTTGGTTAGTGTCGTTTTCAATACGATCTATTACTCCATCAAAAAAGCCAAGCTGGAAACAGAACTGAACAGCATGCGCTATTTGGTTCAAACGATTGCCTGTGGCAGTCAGATCGCTAAAATCAACACGCCCCTCCAAGATGAGATCAAACAATCCTTGGCACCATTAAAAAAGATCACTCGTTTCGCCTTTTCGTTTCGTGCCAAAAACGGCAGCGAAGGAGACATGTTGTTTGAATACATCAATATCATTTTTATGCTGCCGTTTATTTCCTATCAAACGGTCACTACTACCCTGGCAAAGCACCAACAAGCAGCCATCGATCTGTGGAATTTGCTGGGAAAATTGGAAGTCGCAGCCGCCATTTTAAATTTTCGCACGTATATGCCCATCACTTGCCTACCGACCTTCCAAACAAGCGGAGGTGTACAAGCAACGGGTACGTATCACCCGCTTCTAAGTGAAGCAGTCATGAATGATGTTGCTTGGACCCACAATACCCTCGTGACTGGCTCCAATGCCTCGGGCAAATCGACGTATGTCAAAAGCATCGCCATCAATTGCATTTTGGCACAAACGATCCAGACAGCAGTTGCCGAAGCCTTTACGATGGTTCCCGGTCATGTCATTACCTCGATGGCTGTCGAAGATGACTTGTTTGAAGGCGACAGCTATTTCGTCGCGGAAATCAAATCCATCAAACGCCTGCTAGACACCGTTGCCACGAACCAGCGCTGCTATTGTTTTGTTGATGAGATTTTAAAAGGAACCAATACGGTGGAACGGATCGCTGCTTCTGCCAGCATCATCCATTGGCTGCGAGCCTACCCATCATTGGCATTTGTCGCCACTCATGATATTGAGCTGACTGAAATTTTGAAAAATGATTGCCGCAACATTCATTTTTCTGAACAAGTCACAGAAGATGACGGCATCTCCTTTGATTACAAGATCAAATCCGGTCCTGCCTTGAGCCGCAACGCGATCGCCCTCTTAAAAGTCATGGGCTACCCTGAAACGATCGTTCAAGACGCCTATGCCGCCGCCAATGATTTTGATCAAAACCGTAAATGGCAGGATTTATAACTTCATACAAACAAAAGCGCCTTATCCTGTGACTAACACTGGGATAAGGCGCTATTTTACGTTTCATTTAGTCAAACAAACCAGTCGCTAAACTGTATTGCTCTCCTTGTAACACATCGTATTGGATCAAATTGTAGGCATCATAGATTTCTTGGGCTTCTTGATCCAACGCAAGGGTCGTCTGCCATTGCCCGCCTTGATAGTATTGACCCATTTCAAAAGCTGGCAGCTCATCTTGCAAGGCCAATAACAACTGGTAAAACCCGCTCGTTGGTTGGTCACTGGCTTCTAATAGGTTCGGCGCAAAGTAAAAGGGACTTGTTACTGGTACATCTTCTGGGGCAAAATTTCCTTGCGAATCGACCATCAAAAACTCCGTTTCATGCAGGGCAGCCGTTTCATTTTGCTCCTTGATCTCATCGGCATAAATGCCTGGTAAATGATCCCCCCAAAAGACAACCAGCGTTCGCCGATCCAGCTGCTCTAATTCAGCTACAAAGTTTTTCAATGCTGTACTGCTGTAGGAGATATCCTGCAGGTAGTTTTCCAAAGAAGCCATATTGCCCGGACCGCTTGCTTGGTAATTCAAGGTATCGTATTTACCAGCATACGGCATATGGGTCTGCATCGTTACTAAATGGACAAATTGCGGTTGCTGATCGTTTTCCAACAATGCCAGCACTTCTTTGTAGGCCGCCTCATCAGAAATATAAGGATTATTTTCGATTTTGTCGGTATAGGTCATCGTCTCTTGATCGATAAACTGTTCAAACCCCATCACGCCATAGACATCCTTGCGTTTGTACATCGATGTATCGTAAGGATGGATCGCCGTTGCCGTATACCCGGACTGTTCCAAGAAAGAAACCAAGGATGGCAGTTGCGTCAATTTCGGCACCAGCATCGTGTAAGGCGTTGTCATCTGTGGATTCAATAGGCCCATGGCAAAACCAGTCAACGCTTCAAACTCGATGTTTGCCGTACCGCCCCCATAATTTTGCGAAAGCATTTTTCCACTGATGGTTTGATCGGCGACGTGGTAATAGTCTTTCAACGGATCGCCGGTGATCGACAAGCCATTTAAATGGTTCGGGTCGGAAAAGCTCTCGCTCATTACATAGACGATATTTGGTGCTTCACTTTCACGGTCTTGATTTATCTCCGCAGCCTGTGCATTGTAGGTGTCCGCAATCGCTTGGATCGCTTCTTTTGAATACCCCTCAGGCTTCGTCATGGCATCTACCCGCAGGTTGTACAAAAACCCACCAATAAATCCCGTATTGTAGTAGTTCATTTTTTGTGAATACGGAATCCAGAGCGCCGTCTGATTGTAGGCTTTGCGTAAAAGGTTGTTGCTGTCATTGAAGTGAGAAACATAGACTAAGCCCAGCGAGCATACGACCAGCACCGCTCCTCGCATCACTTGCAAACGCAGGTTTAATTTGCGGCTGCGATAGATACTCCAGCCGATCGCCCCGATCGCCGCCAGAGCGAAGAGGATGGCTAAGAAAAAGGCGCCATTGCCGATCATGGTTCGTAGAAGGTCGAATTGAGTGACCATCTTTAAATCATCGGGATAGATTGGTTCTTGGCGATAGACCATCTTTGTGTGGTTGGCATACCCTAAGATTCCGATGACGACACTATAAAAGACGCCTCCGATCAGTACCGAACCTGCCAAGCTGGCAAACACCCCATACACCAGCAGTAGCACCCCACAAGCCAAGAAAAACTTTGCTGTATGCCACGAAAAGGCAAATTTCAGAGCTAATTCAACGGAAAGATTGTTTTGACACCATTGCAAATATAAATTACTGAAAATGATCAACAGGACGATGGCGATGCCTTTTAATGCGATCTTCAGATAAGGGTGGATATTTATTTTCACGAAGGAACATTCCTCCTTTTCTACACGTTCTAGGTACCCTCGTATTTTATGCTTTCGAGGCAAGAAAGTAAAGCCGAGGTAAGAAGCTTTTGTTATTTTTAAAGAAAGCAAGTCTCATAAAAAAAGAGTCTAAGGTTTCTTGCCCCCTAGACTCTTCTTTCTATCCGAATGGAACTCAATCACTGGTTTCGTTTATTTCCAAAAATCATCAAAAATCGTGACGGGCAAGTGGCGTTTGTGTCGCGTTTTGTTCCACCAGTTTTCAATGGTTTGTTGGGCTTCAGCCGAAATTTCCTTGCCTTCTAAATAGTCATCGATGTCGTTGTAGGTCACTCCTAAAGCTGCTTCATCTGCCACTAAAGGTTTGCCATCTTCCAAGTCCGCAGTTGGGACTTTTGTATACAACGCTTCTGGCGCGCCTAAGTATTGCAAGAGTTGACGTCCTTGGCGTTTATTCAAACGAAACAGTGGTAAGATATCGGCACCGCCATCGCCGTATTTCGTAAAGAAGCCGGTGATATTTTCAGCAGCGTGATCTGTTCCCAGAACAGCCCCTGCTTTTTCACCTGCAATGGCATATTGCGTGATCATCCGTTGACGGGCTTTGATATTGCCTTTGTTAAAGTCGGAAACCGCTAACCCTGCTTCTTCCACCGCTTGTACTTGCGCATCGACGGCGGCTTTGATGTTTACCCGCAGCTCAATGTCTGGTTGGATAAACGCTAGTGCTTTTTTGGCATCTTCTTCGTCTGCTTGTTCCCCATAAGGTAAGCGTACCCCTATGAACTGATAGTTGGGATTCCCGGTTTCGCTGCGCATTTCCTCCATCGTCAATTGCGCAAGCCGTCCAGCTAACGTCGAATCTTGTCCACCACTGATCCCCAAGACAAACGTATGCAAGAACGGATTCTTTTGCAGATACGCCTTTAAAAAATCAATACTCTTACGAACTTCTTCTTTCGGGTCGATGGTCGGTAAGACTCCTAATTCTTTGATAATTTCTTGTTGCATGGTCATAGAAACGCCTCCTCTTATTTTTTGAAGCAGCTGACTGATCCTAGGACCAGCGCAGTTGCGGATTACAAAATCGCGCCATTGGTTTGTTTACGTACTTTTTCAATCGTGCGCATTTTATGATCCCAGCATTCTTGCGAAAGATCGACTGGGTATTTCTGTGGATTCAAGTCACGTTTGTACTCGTCCCAAAGGGAATCCAAGCAATTCGTCGCATAGGCTTTGATGTGTTCTAAGTCAGGCACTTGATACACTTGCTGGCCATCCACAAAGATGTCTTGCAATAATGGTCGCGCATCAAAGTTCGTCACTGTTTTGTTGATAAAGGTATGAACAGGATGGAACATGAACAGTTCGTCTTCTGCTTGTGGATTTTCTTCCCATAGCGTGACATAATCGCCTTCTGACTTGCCGTCAGATTTACGGGTGATCCGCCAAACTTGTTTTTTCCCAGGAGTCGAAACCTTTTCAGCATTGCTGGATAATTTTATGGTGTCGATCATTTCTCCCTGCTCATTTTCGATGGCCACCAGTTTATAAACCGCGCCTAATGCCGGTTGATCGTAAGCGGTGATCAGCTTGGTGCCGACACCCCACACATCGATTTTCGCCTTTTGCATTTTCAAGCTTAGAATCGTATTTTCGTCTAGATCATTGGAAGCATAGACTTTGGCTTCCGTGAATCCCGCTTCATCCAGCTGTTCACGGACTTTTTTCGAGATATACGCCATATCGCCGCTGTCGATCCGCACACCTAAGAAATTGATCTTATCCCCCATCTCTTTGGCCACACGAATCGCATTTGGCACACCTAAGCGCAATGTATCATAGGTATCGACTAAGAATACGCAATCTTTGTGGGTTTGGGCATATGCCATAAATGCATCATAGTCATTGCCGTAGGATTGCACGAGGGAATGGGCGTGGGTTCCGCTGGCTGGGATGCCAAAAATCTTCCCTGCCCGCACATTACTCGTCGCATCTGCTCCGCCAATATAAGCCGCTCGGGTCCCCCAAATGGCTGCATCCAATTCTTGTGCCCGTCGTGAACCAAATTCCAACAAGGGATCCGTGCCGATCACGGATTTGATGCGGGCCGCTTTCGTGGCGATCAGTGTTTGGAAATTGACCATATTCAGTAACGCCGTTTCGATCAACTGTGCTTGTGCCAACGGCCCTTCTACTTGAATGATCGGTTCATTGTTGAAGACTAAATCGCCTTCTAACGCAGAACGAACGGTACAAGCAAACTTGAACTCCTTTAGATACTCTAAAAAGGCTTCTGGATAGCCGCCGATTTCTCGCAAGTAGGCAATATCCGTTTCTGAAAAGGATAAATCGTTCAAATAGTCGATCAATCGTTCCAGACCGGCAAAGATCGCATAGCCGTTTTCAAAAGGCATGTCACGGAAATAGCATTCAAACACCGCATTACGATCGGCTCTGCCTAACTCCCAATAGGTTTGCATCATGTTGATTTGGTAGAGATCGGTGTGCAGCGTCAAGCTGTCATCTTTAAATAATTTCTGCATGTTCTTACTCCCTCTAGCTTACTTCTTCTCATTATAGCAAAAAAAACACAAAAGACAGAAAATCTTGTTTTTTTCAAAAAAAAGTTGGGTTTTTGCTAGTACAAGGCAATCCATCTGAGAACAAATTGCTCAAAAGCATGGGTCAGCCTCCTACTTATTGGCGCATCATTCCTGCGCGCGTATAAGGTCGCCCCTTTGTTCAACGTTTGATTGCTCTTGCAACGTGCATGTCCCAACTTCTTTCAACTACTATTCTTTCACAGGCAATTGAACAAGAATGACATCTTTCCTCGGTTTAGAAAAGGTGATGCCTCTTGCTTCCATTTCTTTACGAATATTAACATTGACGGTCACGTCTTTGCGATCGACCTTCAGCAAACGATGAATCGCTGTGTCGACTTCTTCCCGACTGATTTTCTTTTTATTGTTGATCAATACTAAAGAAATCGTATCAAAACTATCCACATAGAGAATCTGCGTCCGATCAAGCGAGTACAATTTATAGTATTTGATCGCTATTTTGTCGAATAGATACTTGGAGATGTTCGGGTAAAAAGTTTCCATATTTAGATTTTGGTTTACTGGGGTTTCAATCAACTTCATGCACAACATCCTCTCTCGAAACTAATTCTGTTAAAATAAAGCGGCCAACACCGCCGTCTTCCGCGCGCTCAATGGTTCGATCACAAACTGCTTTGATCGCTGGGCTGGCATTTGCTACAGCCAAAGAAACATCCACCGCTTCAAACATCGCAAGGTCATTTTCACCATCACCGATCCCGTAGCTTTTGGCAGCGGGAAAAGCTTCTAAAAAGGAACGGATCGCGGCACCTTTGGTCGCCAATGGATCAACGATCTCCAGTGTTTGGACAAAGGATTGAAAAATCGCAGCCGTTTCTGATTGGATCATCGCCCGCAGCCGTTCTCTTTTTTCGTCTGACGCTTCCATCAGTTCGATTTTGATGACCTTTATCTCTGGATGTTCCTTCATAAACTGCAGCACGTCGTCTTTATGAAGACATTCGTTGTAAAAGAACTCATATTTGTAGTCAGCGATGATTTGTCCTCGCTCCCCTAACTCCGCGAGTAACTGCTTGCGGCTTTCTTGAAACTGCGCTTCATACAAATACGCTTGTGGGGAAATGATGCCATGGTCAGTATGTAAGAAATAAAAAACCTCTTCTGTTTCTAAGATACCAATCACTTGCGCCAATGTCTTATAGGGCAAGGTATGCGTCAAAACAGGCGCTTCTCCTTTTACCATCAGACCAGCGCCGTTTCCAAAAATCACATCGCAGGAAAGGCCTTCTTCCGCCATCATATCTTGAACAAGCTCAAATCCTCGCCCTGTGACAAACACAAAGTGATCCCCTTGGGCTTGCAAACAACGGATGGCTTCTTTATTGATCTCATGAATCGGGTGCCCCATTTCTTGGAACGTCCCATCAATATCAGAAAAAACTATTTGCATCTTATCTTCCTTTCTTTGTTATAATTATAGCACATTTTAAAAAACGCAAAAAAATTTTCTTGACTTTGTCGTTACGTCAACCTTTAGGATACAGGTGTAAGGAGGGAAAAGCCGATGGAATATACGATCAGTGCCTTAGCTAAACTGTCAGGAGTCAGCAGCCGTACCCTGCGGTATTATGATCAGATCAAGTTGTTACAACCGCAACGCACCAACTCAGCTGGTTACCGTATCTACGAGAGACAGGAAGTCGATCGCCTACAGCAGATTTTATATTTTAAGTCTTTTGGGCTGTCATTAGAAACAATCCGCGGAATCTTGGATGAGCCACAAGAATCGATCCAAATGGTCTTGTTGCAACATTACCAACAGCTTTTACAAGAGCGAGCAGCCCTGGACAGTCTTTTGACCACCTTGGCGCAAACAATTGATTATTATGAAGGAGAAAAGACGATGACCGATCAAGAGAAATTCCGTTATTTTAAGGAACAAAAAATTCGTGAAAACGAAGCGAACTACGGTGCCGAATTACGAGAAGCCTACGGTGAGGAAATCATCGAACAAAGCAACCAAAAGTGGCAGCAGATGACCCAAGTCGATTATCAAGCACTGACCGACAACGAAAACCGCTTATTGCAGCTGTTAAAAGAGCTATTGACTGAAAAGGAAGGGAAACGAATCCCTTCTGACAAAGCCCAAATGGCTTTTGCTGCGCATCAAGCATGGCTTAAACAAGCAGCGCCCTTTTACTCAGCAGAATATCACCGATCTTTAGGGGAAATGTACGTTCAAGACGAGCGTTTTACCGCCTATTACGATCAAAAAGCAGGCTTCGGCAGCGCGCAGCTGTTGAAACAGATCATTGACCATTACACCAAATCCCATTAAAAAAACGATGCGCAAGCACTGCCCGCTCAGGGGCACTGTTTGCGCATCGTTTCGTCTGTAGCTATCGTTTGATGAACTCATAGGGCATGCGATAGTTGCCGCTTTTTTCCATTACCGCCAATTGGACGGCGGTCTCCCCGCAAGCTTGCAAGTGATGATCGATCGTTGAAAGCTGCAGCAGCTCGCTGATGTATAGATTGTCCCGTCCAATCACGAGCCATTCTCCCGGCGCCTGCGACTGGATCCCAGCAGCAACATGATCCCCATTGGTGAAAATCGCTTCGACCCCTTTATCTGCAAAATAAGCAGCCGCTTCTTTGCCATCTTCTTCCGTCAAACAATCCCAAAAAATCAAGTCTTCGGAAAAGGTCGAAAAATAGTCATGAGCCAAACGGACCGTGATTTTTGAATTGCTGCTGAGCTTGCGGCTACGTCCCAATGTCACGCCGATTTTCTGGATGCCTTGTTCCTTAAAATACGTGAAGACCTCCTTGATCGATTCCTCTCGATCGATATAAGTGCAGCCGTCAGTCAAATACGAGATATTTTCACAAAAGACGATGCGTCCGTATGAACGATAAGGCAATAAGGTTTCGATCGGATTCGCCCGCGAGGTAATGATCAAAGCATCAAAGCTTTTCGCCGCAAATTCTTGCAAATATGCTTCCTCTACTTGCGGATCATAGTTCGTGGCTAAAAGAGTCACCTTATAGCCACGAGCAAACGCTGCTGTCGTGATGCCGCTCAATAATCGATCAAAATAGGGATGATTGACAAACGGCAGGATCACGCCGATGTTTTTGGTTTTGCCGACACTTAATGCCCGCGCCGTGTAATTCGGAATATAGTTGACCTCTTCCATGACAGCCAGGATCTTACGACGCTTTTCTTCACTGACATAAGGATTGTTATTAATGACTCGTGAAACCGTTGAGACCGAATAGCCGGTCAAGCGTGCAATATCCCGAATGTTTGCCATGACTCACTGCTCCTTAAACGAATAATTGTTCTTTCATATAGTCTATCACACTTAACCCACATGTATAAAATTCATAGTAATCGTTGTGATGGATAAATCCGATACGCTGAGACCCGAAGTGTTCATCACACGTCAAGTGACTGATCTCATCCACAGGAATTTCTACTAACCGTTCTTGAAAGAACCCTTTTGGCTTCGTCAATACCAGTTGTTGTCCATCAAATGCCAACGTCACATAACAACATTCCGCACCATTTTTCTTCATGTATGTATTCATGTTTCCATCCCGCCTTCCTTTTTATAAATCAAGCATACTGTATGAAACGCGTCTCAGAGCAAGTCATTTGTTTCGCTTTTTGACAAAAACCGATCGCCCTTCATGTGAATCACTTCGCATATTTTGCTTTTTTTGGTACAATAAAAAGAGAACAGTGCGAAAAAAAGCGCTATTTTTTAAGGAGGACCGCAAAGTGACATTAGAAGAAGCTTTTTTATTAGACACCTTGCGTTGCCGCTTCAAATTTTTAAGAGAAGAACGCGGATTGAGCCCAAAAGAAGTATGCCAGCATCTCGATGTGTCTTACCCCGATTACACCTTATACGAAGCAGGCGATCGCTTACCCGATGTATTGACGCTGCTACACGCAGCTTCCCTCTATAATGTTTCTGTCGATTACTTATTAGGACAGACAGAACGACCAGAACGGTATTTATGCTAACAATCGACTTTATCGAAAAAACGATCAAATGGTCGTTTTTTCTTTTGCCTCTTTCCCACTTTTCATCGATTAGCAACAATTGTTATCTAATCAAATGAAAAAAATCAAATCATGCGGTTCTTCTTGAAAAAAAATGATAGAATAAACCATCATACATAGAAGGAGTTCAAACAAACATGACCTATGCACTAGAACTAACCGATTTACGCAAAGTCTATGCTACCGGCGTTGAAGCGTTGCGGGGCATAAATTTGACGGTGGAAGAAGGCGACTTTTATGCCTTGTTAGGCCCAAACGGCGCTGGAAAGTCCACCACCATCGGCATTATCACCTCTCTTGTCAATAAATCTTCGGGAAGCGTCAAAGTCTTCGGCTACGATTTAGACAAAGAATTGGTCCAAGTCAAACAACAGATTGGTCTGGTTCCCCAAGAATTCAATTTCAATCCCTTTGAAACGGTCCAGCAGATCGTTGTCAATCAAGCTGGGTATTATGGTGTCCCTCGCAACGAAGCCATCAAGCGCAGCGAAAAATACTTGAAGCAGTCGAATTTGTGGGAAAAACGCAATGTTCGTGCGCGGATGCTGTCGGGCGGGATGAAACGCCGTTTGATGATTGCTCGTGCCCTGATGCATGAACCACGGCTATTGATTTTGGATGAACCGACGGCAGGTGTCGATATCGAATTACGGCGGGAAATGTGGAGCTTTTTGCGGGAATTGAACCAAAAGGGCACAACGATCATTTTGACGACCCATTATTTAGAAGAGGCGGAAATGCTTTGCCGCAACATCGGGATCATCCAATCTGGTGAACTGATCGAAAACACCAGCATGAAGTCCTTATTGGCAAAACTGCAATTTGAAACCTTTCTTTTTGATATCGCACCGATCAAGCAAGCACCAACGATCACTGGGTATCCGATCCAAATGGAAGATGAACAGACCATCGCTGTTGAAGTCGCTCGAGATCAAGGCGTCAACGATCTTTTTGCCCAATTCAGTCAGCAAGGGATCAATGTCCTCTCCATGCGCAACAAATCCAATCGCTTGGAAGAACTATTTTTGAAAATCACCGAAGAATCACACGAAGCGGAGGAAAACCATGTTTAGTCTTTATTTTACAGCCTTAAAAAGTTTAGCGGTCAAAGAGACCAACCGCTATTTACGGATTTGGGTGCAGACCCTCGTCCCACCCGTCATCACTACTTCCTTATACTTTATTATCTTTGGGAAAATGATCGGCAGCCGCATCGGCGAAATGGGCGGCTTTTCTTATATGGAATTTATCGTTCCTGGGCTGATCATGATGTCGACGATCACTAGTTCTTACTCTAACGTGTCATCTTCCTTCTTTTCACAGAAGTTTCAAAAAAACATTGAGGAACTCTTAGTGGCGCCGGTCCCTACCCACGTCATCATTTGGGGCTTTGTCTTTGGCGGACTTGGCCGTAGTATCTTGGTGGGCACATTGGTGACCATCATTTCCCTTTTCTTCGTCCCATTACATGTTTATTCTTGGGTCATCGTTGTCTTAACCCTTGTCATGACCGCCATCTTATTTTCATTAGCAGGGTTGCTAAATGGGATCTTCGCCCAATCCTTTGACGATGTTTCCATCGTGCCAACCTTTGTTTTACAACCATTGACCTATCTTGGAGGCGTCTTTTACTCCATCAGCATGCTACCGCCAATTTGGCAAACGATCTCCAAAGTCAACCCGATCGTGTATATGATCTCTGGTTTCCGTTACGGATTTTTGGGCACCATCGATGTCCCGATTTTCCTCTCCATCGGTATTTTGGTCTTGTTCATTGTCGTCTTATACAGCGTATGCTGGTACTTGATCCAAAAAGGCCGCGGGCTGCGTAGTTAATTGCAAAGAAAAAAAGATGAACTTCGTTAACGAAGCTCATCTTTTTTCTTTTATTAGGCATTCAAAACGACTTTTTCCAGTAATGCACCGGCTTGGTGTCTGCCTTCTAAATCAGTACTTCCAGAAAATTGTTGCACGCGATCCATGTTGGTGATCAAAACGATCACCATGGTTTCTTTGCCTTGCTGCTTGATAAACGGCAGATCCATTTGTGCCAGTTTGGTTTGCGGAGTTACTTGCTCCCCAGCTTTGACAAAGACTTCAAAGCCTTGACCGCCAAGGGAAACTGTATCGATCCCCATGTGCACAAGAACTTCAACGCCGTTTTGGGTTTTGATCCCGACGGCATGTTTTGAAGGGAACACAGTGGTGACTTCGCCACTGACTGGTGCAAAGATTTGGCCATCTTGTGACTCGATGGCATAGCCTTCTCCCATCATTTTCGTTGAAAAAACTTCATCTGGTACATCTTCTAATGGGACGTATTCACCATGGGTCACGGCATGCAGATCCACTTCGTTGGTGTAACGATCGCCTTCTGCTGCTTGATTTGGTACCAAGAACCAGCTCATGGCAAAAGATAAGCCGATCGCCAAGATGATCCCTAGAACGGCGTAGATAAAGTATTCCCCGATATAGGCTGGCAAACTAAAAATACTTGAAAGAATGTACCCATAAATACGAACACCGAAGAAACTGATGAAGGCAGAAGCCACAGAACTACCAACTGTTGCTGCGATAAAGGCTTTTTTATACTTCGACAAAATCCCGAATAACGCAGGTTCTGTGATCCCTAACAAGCCTGAAACCGCCGACGATAGAATGATCGATTTTTCTTCTTTGGTTTTGACTTTGAAATAAATAGCTGCTGTTGCGCCGGTGATTGCCATATTTGCCATAAACATCATTGGCATCAGCATATCATATCCTTGATTGGCAAAGTTTTGCAAAGCGATCGGGGTCATGGCATGATGCAGTCCCGTGAAGATTGCGATTGGTCGAATCGCCCCTACCACGATTCCTGCTAAGACAGGCGAGATAGTGAATAATCCAGCCACGCCAGCAGCCAATAAGTTTCCTAGATGGATACTGATTGGGCCAATGACCGTTAATGTCAAGATACCAGCGACAAACAACGAAATCGTCGGTGTAAACACGGTACGCAGCACTTGTGGTAAGAGTTTATCGACCCAACGGTAAATATAACTGAGCGCCAGCACGGCAAAGATAATGGGAATCACTGTCCCTGCATAGTTAAAGACGGGTACTGGCAATACGCCGAACAAACGAAAGGCGGAAATTGTCCCTTCGGCTACCGCATTGGTCATCGTTGGAAATTGCAGCGTTGCCGCGATTGCGATCGCTAAATATTGATTGGTTTTAAAAATCCGAGCGGCAGAAGCAGCAACAAAAAATGGCAAGAATGTGAATACGCCGCTCGCAATCATGTCGATCACTAAATAGGTATCTGTTTGATTAGAGATGACATTCAATGCCACCAATCCAGCCATCAATCCTTTGATCATTCCTGCGCCAGCGATAGCTGGAACGATCGGACCAAAAACGCCAGAAACGGTATCCATAAATAAGGAAACGGCTCCTTTTTTCTCTGATGTTTCCCCTTGGTTCGCTTCATCAAGTCCTAATTCTTTTGCTAAAGGTGCATAATAATCAGCAACATCCGTTCCTATCACTACTTGCAGCTGATTGCTTTGATATTTTGTTCCTACGACTTTGGGTGTTTTTTCTAACGCCGCATAGTCGACTTTTTTCTCATCCTTTAAATCAAAACGCAAGCGAGTCATACAGTGCCATGCATTGTTGATATTGTCTGATCCGCCAACATCTTTAATGATCTGTTTTACGATGTCTTCTTTGGTCATCTTTTTTTCCCCCTGTTGTTTGCTAACGGTCCTGATCCTTTTGACGGGCGCCCTTTCAGGTGTTTCCGTTTTCACACACATAGTAGCATGCTCACACAGACTTGTAAAACCAGTCCTTTTTTGATAAAACCAGAATAAAAACGCTATATATCAACGTTTTATTATAAAATAGGCGAAAATTGGACTGGTTTTATGGTGTATATCCAGTTTTTATTAGACCAAATTGACAGCGGTTGCCAAGCATGTTTCAATGGCTATAGCAACTAGAGACAAAAATTGGAGTGAATGAAATGACACCAACAATCATCACCGACGTCAAAGCCTTTGCGATCAAACCTGATCGTCATAACCTTGTTGTCGTTAAAGTAGAAACGAACAAAGGCGTATCTGGGTTAGGTTGTGCAACCTTCCAGTTTCGCCCACTAGCCGTAAAAACCGTCGTTGACGAGTATTTACGCCCCCTCTTACTTGGCCGCGATGCCAATCAAATCGAAGATCTTTGGCAAGTGATGAATGTCAATTCTTACTGGCGGAATGGTCCGATCACCAACAATGCCATCTCAGGAGTCGACATGGCTTTATGGGACATCAAGGGACAATTAGCCGATATGCCATTGTATCAACTGTTAGGTGGAAAAGCGCGTACGGCGATTCCCGCCTATACCCATGCCGTGGCAGATAATCTCGAAGACCTTTATCAAGAAATCGATCGCTTCTTGGCTGAGGGGTATCGCTATATCCGTTGCCAATTAGGCTTTTATGGTGGAAATCCTAGCCAACTGCAAACACCCGATCAGCCCATCGCTGGTTCCTATTTTGATCAAACAGACTACATGGACACAACACTGAAAATGTTTGCTGCGATCCAAGAACGATACGGCAATCAATTTCAAATGCTGCATGACGTGCATGAACGGCTACATCCAAACCAAGCGATTCAATTTGCAAAAGCCGCTGAGCCTTTCAATCTCTTTTTCCTAGAAGATATTTTGCCGCCGGATCAAAACAAGTGGTTGCAGCAACTCCGCAGCCAGTCGGCGACCCCGATCGCGACCGGCGAATTGTTCAATAATCCGATGGAATGGCAAGAGCTAGTCAAAAATCAACAGATTGACTTTATGCGTGCCCATGTCTCACAAATCGGTGGGATCACGCCAGCATTGAAATTGGCTCACTTCTGCGATGCGATGGGCATTCGGATCGCTTGGCATACGCCGTCTGATATCAGCCCTGTCGGCTTAGCCGTCAATACCCATCTAAATATCCATCTCCACAATGCCGCGATCCAAGAAACGATTGCGATCCCAGCAAATACCCAGTCGGTCTTTGGTGGTAGTCCACAACCTGAAAACGGCTATTTTTATCCCATCGAGAAAAGTGGGATCGGAATCACGTTCGATGAAGCAGCAGCTGCGGAATTTCCCGTGGTTTACCGTCCTCACGAATGGACCCAGAGCCGTACACCAGACGGCACTTTGATCACTCCTTAAACACAACAAAAGACATCCCCTGTCCAATCGACAGGGGATGTCTTTCTTCTCTCTGGGTAAAGACGACGCAACTGGCACCTTTGCTTTCCCAAAATCAATCGATGCGTGAGCGATGGATCTCACGGTCAAAGGGACGGATGTAGGTCACGGCATAATCAATGGCAACGATATTGCTGAACTCATACACGCGGCCGTCTTCTAAAATCGCCCGATTGCTGATCTGCATTGCCGGTGTTCCCCGCTTGCACAATAAAATACCCGATTGCGCGGTCGATGTGGTGATGGGGGTATAGCTTGTGATGTAGTGGGAAATGCGGTATCCGCAGCTTTCGACATAGCGTTGGATCGAGTGCTCCACGATTTCTTGTGTCAATTCAGGAAATAGGCTGACGGGCAATTTAGAGGTTTCCAGCTGTTCGATTTTATAATTGACGATCCGCACTCGTTTAAAGGTCCAGACTTCCTCGTCTGGGCCTATTTGGAAAATCTGCTGTTCATCCAACGTTGCTGCCGCCTTATTCAAGGAAATCATTTTGGAATGGATGCGGTCATAAGGGGTGCGGGTCAAGGAATTAAAGATCATTGGGTTTTTGACCCATTTTTCATGGATAAAAATCCCTGAACCTTGTACTACTTTGACGATCCCGATCTCTTCAAGGTTTTTGATTGCTTGCTGGATCGTAAACCGAGAAACGCCATAGGTTTGCGCAAGGGTTCTTTGGTTGGGTAATTTGCCGGCAGAAAATTCTTCCTGATAGATTTTACTCAACAGATCTTGCACGATAAATTCACGTTTTTTCATAATGGCTCCTTCATTTGAGCGGGAGCGATCTCGCTCATGGACCAACTGCAAGCCTTCATATCGATACGACCACTGGCTTTGAAGACCACCCCTTCATCGACGAGTGCTGCTTTTCGCACATTGGCGGTGAGACCAACTAAGACGCCATCTGCCCGCACGACTCGATGGGCAGGGACATCCTGAGGGCTCAAGCGCATCGCTCGACCGACTGCTCGCGCGCCGTTGATTTGTCCCAATTTCCACGCAATCTGACTATAGGAGACGACTTTACCAAAAGGGATCTGCCGCGCCAGCGCATAGACTTCTTCATAGAATGGATTCATACTGTTCGCTCCTTCTTTGATTCTTTCTATCATAGTACTGGATTCCCTGCCAATAGTAAATGAACAGACGCAACTTTAGCAATAGCCATACAAACACTCGATTCCTTCTCTAGCAAGCCAAGTACGAATCGAGTAGTCATTAGTTTGGAAAATCAAAGTAGGTTTTCGCATTGTGATAAGAGATATCTGCGACGATCTGCCCTAAATATATTTCATCTGCTGGCAGTTGTCCGTCTTCTACCCATTCACTGATCACCTGACACAAAATCCGCCGGAAATACTCGTGGCGTGGATAAGACAAAAAGCTGCGAGAATCCGTCAGCATGCCGACGAAGTTTCCAAGAATCCCGCCTTCTGCTAGGGTCGTCAACTGATATCGCATACCAGAATACGTATCATTGAACCACCAAGCAGAGCCTAATTGCAGCTTGCCTTTGCTCTCTTCTTGGAACGCCCCCATCAGCGCAGTCAACACTGGATAATCTTTGGGGTTCAGTGAATACAAAATCGTCTTCGGCAATAAGCTTTCCGCCTGAAGCTGCGCCAATGTCCGACTTAAGCCGCTCGCTAGACGATCGTCCCCCATCGCATCACCGCCGCTATCAGGTCCTAGTTGTTGGAAAAGTTTTTGACTGTTGTTGCGAGTCGCCATCAGATGCAATTGCGCGGTCCATCCTTGCTTCGCGTATTCGCGCATCAAGTCAATCAGCAAGCCGGTTTGAAACTGTCTGATTTCTTCATTAGTCAGTGTCCCAGTGGTCAAACGCTTCTGAAAAATCGCTTCAAGTGCAGCGGTATCGTAGGCTTCCTCTCCAAGACGTGATAGACTGTGATCTGCTAAACGACAGCCCCGTTGCTGGAAGTAAAAAATACGTACGGCCAATGCTTCAACCAGCGTTTGATAGCTAGTGATTTCTTTGTTCGCAGCTGCAGCCAATTGCTTAAGGTATGCTGGAAATTCTGAATTCTGCAGATTGATTGCTTTGTCAGGACGAAAGGTAGGATACACAGCAAAGGATTCTTCTGCCAGCTTTTGATGATACGTCAACGAATCAATGGGATCATCCGTCGTACAGATCACCTCAACGGCCATCTTTTTGATCAGCCCTCGTGGTGAAAATTCCTTCGTCTGCAACTGTTGATTGGCTTTTTCCCAAATGCTTGCTGCATTGGCTAGTGTCAACCGCTCATCAATACCAAAGATTCGCTTCAATTCCAAATTGGTCCAGACATATAATGGATTGCCAATGCAAGCCTCCAAGGTCTGCGCCCAAGCACAGAATTTTTCGTAGTCATCAGCATCGCCAGTGATCAAAGATTCTGCAACACCATTGGCTCGCATTAAGCGCCATTTGTAATGGTCCCCCGCCAGCCACGCTTGGGTCAGATTGGTGAAGTTTTGGTCTTCGAAAATCTCTTTCGGATCTAAATGACAATGGTAATCAATGATCGGCTGCTTTTTTGCATACCCATGGTATAACTCTTTGGCAAAGCTGTTTTTCAAAATAAAATCGTCAGTTAAAAACATTTCTTCGCTCCTTTTCTTAACGCCCCACGCTCTTGTCGATGGCTTCCCACAACCCTAATAAGTAGGAAGCGCCGATCGCCCGATCATATAAGCCATAGCCTGGACGTCCCGTTTCTCCCCAGATCATTCGCCCATGATCTGGTCGAATATAGCCGTCAAAGCCATTTTTGTACATCGCTTCTAGGATCTGATACATGTCTAACGAGCCTTCAGAGGAGAGATGCGGTGCTTCATAAAAGTCTTTGTCATTGCCCAAGTATTGAATGTTACGAACATGGGCAAAAGGAATTCGATCCCGGCGACAAAACTCAGCCAAAATCTCATAGACATTATTGGCTGGGTCTTCGGCGATACTGCCAGTACAAAGTGTGATACCATTTGACGGACTGTCGACCACGTTACAGACCCAATCCAGATCATCACGGTTTTTAACGATACGCGGCAGACCAAAAATCGAATAGGGAGGATCATCTGGATGAACAGCCATCTTGATGCCGACCTCTTCGCAGGTGGGAATGATGGCTTTTAGGAAATAAGCAAAGTTTTCTCTTAATTTGTCATCATCGACATCCTTATACGCAGCAAACAATTCTTTGACATGAGCCAAACGTTCTGGTTCCCAGCCTGGCAAGGTATAGCCAGAGCTTGACTCCTCAACTTCTTTGACGATCTCTTCTGGGTCTTTGTCGATCCCTGCTTTTTCAAATGCCATCGTAGAAGAACCATCGGCTAAGCGATAATCGAGATCCGTTTTGATCCAATCAAAAATCGGCATAAAATTATAGCAGATCACTTCGATCCCGTATGCTGCCAAATTACGAATCGTTTCTTTGTAGTTTTCGATATACAGGTCTCTCGAAGGCAAGCCAATCTTGATGTCATCATGAATATTGACACTTTCGATCACCTTCAGAGAAAGTCCAGCTGCTTCGACTTCTTCCACGAGCGCCTTGATCCGTTCTTTGGGCCAAACTGCTCCAGCAGGCAAATCAAAGAGTGTACCGACGATGCCTTTCATCCCAGGAATTTGACGGATATCTGCTAACTTGATTTTATCGTATTCTTTTCCATACCAACGAAATGTCATTTCCATTTTTTATTCGATCCCTTCTACTGTTTCATGTAATGTTTTACGGACTGCGCCGGTTCCTGCTAGCATCTTAGCGAACAAATGACCCACGTTTTCAGCGATTCTTGCTTGATAGAGATCCAACCCGAAAATCTGCGGATTTGCTAAGATTGGTCGAATGATCTCTTGAACATCGGCGGCTGACCCCAACTGACATTCATGTAAAATCTCTTGCAATTCTGCTAAGAGGGGATCAGGACTTGGGACAAATGGATGGCCTTCATCATCGATCGCTAAGAGATAGCGCAACCAGCCAGCAATCGCTAAAGGAATAAAAGTCAGCTCAGAAGCCGAGCCTTCTTTCTCCACATACTTTTTGATGGTTTCACCAAAACGGATGGCGATTTTCTGTGAGGTGTCTGCGGCGATGCGCTGTGGGGTGTCAGGAATCAGCGGATTCGGTAAACGAAGACCGACCACCTCATCGATAAATTTCTTTGGCTGAATGATCTCAGGATCTTCCACTACCGGCAAGCCTTCACGATAGCCGATTCCTTTGATCAAAGCGACAATATCTGGATCGGTCATTTCCGCAGCAATGGATGTATAGCCGAGTAAACAGCCGAACAAACTCATTGCCGTATGCAGTGGATTCAAACAAGTTGTGACTTTCATACTATCGGTTTTGTCTACGATCTCTCGACTCGTCAAGATCACCCCTGCTTTGTCTAAATTCGGGCGACCGTTCGGGAAATCATCTTCAATCACCAAGTAATGAGTCGCCTCTGTGTTAGCAAACGGAGCGATCGTCGTTCCTTTATCGGTCCGGATGACTGGCAACTGCTGAATGCCAGCTGCTGCTAATTCTTCTGCAACTGCTGTTGAAGGATTTGGCGTAATCCGATCGATCATTGACCACGGAAACGTCACTTGCGCGTTGTTTTCTAAGTATCGGACAAACGCTTCTGAAACATGCCCCAGCTTTTGCCACTCTTTTGCGATGGTGACCATCGCCGTTTGGAAACGGAGCCCATTTTGCGAAAAATTATCGGTGGAGACCATAGCAATCGGAAGAGCCCCTGATTGAAAACGATCCCATAAAAAGCTAGCCAAAATGCTCATTGTATGGTTGACCTGATGAGGACCCGCAGCGAGATCCGCTTGGACGACAGGCAAAAAATTCCCCTGACTGTCTTTTAAGCCATAGCCTTTTTCTGTGATTGTTACGGTGACCAGCTGCACAGAAGGATCGCTAAACAACTGACGTACCTTTTGATAACTATCGGTGCAAGATGGATGACAATAATAACTGGCAGCTGTCGATTGCAAAAGTTTTTTCGTTAATTGACCATCCTCATGCATGATCACTTCTAGAATATCATTCTCATAAGGTGTATATACTTGATCGATTATCTGTTCATCAAATGTTTCGCAGACAACGATGCCGCTCGATAATTCGTTCTGATCAATCAAGGATTGAGCGATTTCTGCATGAAACGCTCGGTATAAATTTCCTCCGCCAAAATGAAGCCATCTCGGCTGTATTGCTGTTTGAGCATCAATCGCTGCTTTTTTTTCAGCAGGAAAAATGACGTGCGCCTTTTTCAAGACATTGTGATCAAACATGAATATCCTCCTTAAATTACACAAACTGATATATTAGTATTCTAATCTACGCAAAAGAAAAATGCAAGCATTTTCAAGAGAGAAACCTGCAATTTTTTTGTTCGCAAGAATGATTCTTCCCTGCGAACAAAGGCTAGTATTTTCTCTAGACTGTTCCATTTCTGGTTTGACCTTACTGCGTTAAATGAACAAGACAAAAAAACACAGTGAAGTGGCGTTCACTTCGCTGTGTTTTTTATTAGGCATAGCAGAATTTGACTGTGTTTCGCATCACTCAATGGGATGATAACTAAAACCTTGCCCCAGTACTTCTGAGACATTATTGACGATCACAAACGCTTTGGGGTCAATGGTCTCAATGATTTGTCTGATCTGCATAAACTCTTGGTCGCTGGCCACGATCAGCAGCACTTGCTTGTCGGCTTGCTGGTAACCGCCTTGGGCAGCCAACAGGGTCGCACCCCGAGCTGTTTTATCAAAGACCGCTTCTCGAATCTCATTCACGTGGTTTTCACTTAAGATCATGATAGATTTCTTTCGGTTAAAGCCGGTTTCAATGTAGGTCATCACACCAGAGGTGATCACGATCGATAAGATCGCAAACAAGAACTCTTCAAACCCGAAAACGAACAAGTTCATGGAAACAACGATCGCATCGGTCGCCAGCAAGCCGATCGCTGGATTCAAATTAAAGTATTTCTTGAAAATCAGCGGTGGAATCGTTGTGCCGCCGCTGGAAGACTGATTTTTGTACAAAATCGCTACTCCTAAAGCAAAAATCGCACTGCCAAAAATCACGGAAAGCAACCGGTCTTCAGCCACCATATATTCTGGGACTAAAGCAATTGCTACTGGAAAAGCAAAACTACCATAGAGGACTTTCAAAAAAGGCCCCTTCCCTAAAAAGGCATAGGCAAGAATAAGCATGAGAATATTCAAGACCATGATCACAGCCGCTCGATCCCAACCGAGTGCTGACTCTAATAAAATACCGATTCCGCTGACACCGCCAGCTGCCACATGATGCGGGCCCAAAAATAAATTGATGCTTGCCGCTAACAAGAAAAGTGCTGCGGTGATTTTTCCATAGGTTTTCAGAATTGTCATTTGTTTCCTCTTTTCCCTGTTATTTTCACGGTTTATTCAAGCTGCTTTGCAGCCATTCTTACTCCTCACTATACGCCCATTTGATGTCACCGACAAAATTTATGTTTAGCCAGAGGGAATAATCGGAAATCTGTTGGCTGATTGCCTGATTCAATCGTTCTCGCAAGGGATCTTGCTGACCTACTGTATCGAGAGGAGTTGCAGGTAAAATCACTACATCTAATTCCACAATGACTTGATTACCGACTTTGGCGGTACGTAACACAAAGTCCACCACTTCTTCTGCGCGCAATTCTTTTTCAACGATCGTCATGATGGTCTCCCGCAGTTCTTCTTTTGGAGTAGAAGAAGTCAATTCTAAAATCGCTGCTTTCAACTCTTTTATCGAAAGCTGGATAAAGAACAAGGTGATCCCGATGGAGATGATTGGGTCGACATACATCGCAAAATCCCCATAGGGACTGGCTTGGATCAGCCAGGACACAAGAAATGAACCGACGACACCCAGACTAAAGAAAAAGCCGAAACGCCATTGTTCTAGTTCCACCCAATAAAAGGGATGGGTCAGTGGTTTCTTTTTTAAGTACAAGTAAAAAGTGAAACAGTAGATCGTACCAACCAGCGAGAAATACAAACCGATTGGATCAATCATGCCATCACTGACGTGTAATAAACTAAAAGCAGACTCAATGATCCCATAAATCGAGATCAGCAGGATGATACTATATTGAATAAATACCACTAATGGCATCAATGCCTCTTTACCGAATGGGAAACGTTCAAAATCTTGGGCTTGGATATATTTTGCCACGTACAAAGCAATCAGTGACATCACTGCACCAATCAATGTATAGACCCCATCTAACAAGAGGACGTTATAACTGACCAGCAACCCAAAAAGCAAGGCACCGCCACCATAGATACTCCCAGCGACAATCGATGCCAACAAAAGCTTGCGTATTTTTTTCTTTTCACTCATGATATTCCTCATCTTTCACAAAAAAACTATTCTTTTGATTGCGTTCTTCTATCTATAAGCCTATCTTCCCATATAAATAACATGAAAAACAGTCAATTTTTTCATACAAAGCGGAAAAAAATAGTGTTGCTGTCAATCATTCACTCTATTCTCTAATAACGTATATACGGTTTTCCTCTTCCTCTCTTTTTACATTCTGGTGTAAATCCCCTTGACTACACAGATTGATTCCCTTATCATCAAGGGTAACCATATTCAATCAGAATTTTCAGAATATTCCGTTATATTTTTCATGACGGCGATTCATTGGAAGACAGGGAGGATGAAGAGAGTGAAAGAAACAAAACAAGTCCCATGGACAGGAGAACCAAATCAACGTGCGATCAACTATTTGAATGAAGAAAGCAAAGTGATCGTTTGCCCAACCAAAGTCGGCTATATCATTGCCGTCTCTGATAAAAAAGGGCTGGAACGCAAGTTTTCAGCAAAGAATCGCAAGCGTAACAAACCAGGCGTCGTTCTTTGCAGCTCATTGGAACAGCTACATGAATTAGCCGAATTAAATGCGGAAACCGCCGCCGTTTACGAAACTTGCTGGAACAATGACGTGTTATTCGGTGCGATTTTGCCTTGGAAAGAATCAGGAAAAGCCTATATCCCAAACGATGGTTCAGAAGAATTGATGACGGACGTTCGGGGAACCAGCTGTTTTGTGATCAAATTCGGTGTCCCTGGTGAGCAGATTTCAAAAGAACTTTGGGATCAGAAAAAGAAATTGCTTTTCGCCAGCTCAGCGAACCCTTCAGGCAAAGGAAACCGCGGACTTGTTGAAGGGATCGGCGAACAAATCGCGCAAGAAGCCGATCTAATCATTGAAGGCAACGACTATGTTGCATCGATCCAACCAGACAAAACGCTGGAAACCCGCTATGAGCAAGGAGTCATGGTTTCTTTCGTTGATAAAGACGGCAACTTGATTCCTGAGCAAGGAGACCAACGCTCCATCACACCCGCACCTGTCTTGATCCGTAAAGGACTCGATGTTGAAAAAATCCAAATGTACCTTTCTGATCACTTCAACTCATGGGACTATCGCCACGGGGAGTACTATTAAGTCTTTTTGTAATAGACAAACGCTTGTTGATCCTCTATTCTAAATCAGTACAGCTATATTTCGTCAGATTCAACAGCAGTTGGAAACTGCCATCGAAACAAACGAAAGAGAGTGAAGACCGCCTTGCGGGTCTTCACTCTCTTTTTTTCAGCAATTTCATTGATTCTTTCGCTTGATTTTTCGAACCTCCAGCAACCATACGTTTAAGAAATCGGACATCGTTTAGTCTATCTGCTGTATAGATTGCTGTTTGAGTCATCCGTTGGGTAAAGGTATGTTTTCTTATCGTGCTTCCCAGCGTTTTTTGATTTCAAAGGCAATCGATTTTGGTCTGCGGTCGCGAGTAAATATCCCCTTCTTATTGCCATCGATCCGACGAATATTCGCAGCTGTTGCAAAATCAGCAAAATTCCATAAGTGTTCCCCAACAACGTAATCTAAAGCATCCAGCACTTCAAAATTGGCTTTGTAAAAATCAATTTGGAATTCTTCTGAATAAGGTGTCCGATAGAGTGAATGCAAGCCTGAAATCGTGTCCGCTCCGAATTCAGAAAACATGATCGGTTTATCAGGGTACTTTTCGTGCCACTTTTCAATTTCTTGTCGAAGCCCTATCATTGCAGAGTCAAGATCCCCGTGCTCTATATACCAGCCATAATAGCGATTCAAACAAAGAATATCAACGAGTTCTGCTGCTTGATCTAAATCTGGCGATGCATTGACGATGTTTGGTATCACAATAGGCCGTTTTTGATGGTCTAATGCTTTAGCCAATTCAACCAACGGTTTAAAATATGCTCCGGCACCTTCTTGATGACTAGCTGGTTCATTCGCGATCGCCCATACAACCACACATGCATGGTTCTTATCACGTTCAATCAACTCTTGAATCACCTTGTGATGGTTCTCATGTGTTCTCAGCGTCTCCCAAGTATTTTTCTTGTTATTGTTCAAATTGACATCTACGTGAAAATTAGTAAACAGTCCCACACCAGGAACCTCGTCAATAACAACGATTCCTTCACGATCAGCAAGCCGCATTTCTTCTTCTGAATAAGGATAGTGCGATGTTCGAAAAGAATTCGCACCCAGCCATTTCATAAGGTTTTTATCCAGATTCGCAACGGCGCCGTTGTACCCCTTACCTAATACAGGGAAATCTTCGTGTTTGCCAAAACCTTTAAAATAAAACTCTTTATCATTGATATAGACTTTATTCTGTTTTATTTGAATCGTTCGAACACCGAATTCTTCAGTATAGGTATCGATCAAAAGTTCTTTATCAAAGAGCGATACCTCCAATCGATAAAGATAAGCATCCAGTGGTTGCCAGAGTCGAGTTTCAGAGATTACTAACGGTTGTTCAACATCACTGCTTTGGGCGATCAACTGATTGTCTTCATCCCAAATTTTCAGCTTGATGGTATCATAGTTCCCAGTAATAGACACTTCTGGCCGAACCGTTGTTACCCCACCGTGATACTCATAATGGATCACGATATCATCAATATATGTTTTTTTCGTTGTGTATAGTTTCACAGGACGATGGATACCACAATAATTGTAAAAATCAAAACGAGGTGTTACCGATGGTCGGCCATTTTTTTCTTGATAAAATCCACATGGCAGTGTACTTTCATCCAAGATATTTGAAACACACACTTTTAAATCGTTTTTCCCAGCATGAACCAAAGAATCAATGTCTATTTCAAAGGGAGTAAATCCGCCAATATGGTGAGCTGCTTTTATTCCATTGATATAAACAACTGCTTCATGAGTCACGGAGGCAAAGCGCAACACTTTTCTTTCATCCATTAGAGAAATTGGGATCATCATTTCTGTTTCATACCAGAAGTTTCCAACATGTTTCCTAATTGTTTCATCAATTACTTGGTCATCAATAGACCCTGGTACCGCGATCAAGAAAGGATCTTTCAAAGGTTTCGCTGGATCAATTGCTTCATTCTGTTTTTCAACTTGAACACGCCAGATGCCGCTTAAATCGATCAGCGAACGTGTTTCATTCATCACGGGATACAACATTTTATTTACCTGCTTTCTGCATGTTTTTGTTCCTCTAAGTATGCATCTTTATCGATCAATTTGAACCATGGATACCAAAGGATCGGCGACAAAATCAACTGCAAAAGAAGCTGCAGAATAATGATCGATACACTACCGCCAATACTAGCATGAAACCCTACTGGCAATCCAAAGATCGCTTGTGCACCAATCGTTCGTTCGATGAATCCGATACTGGTTAAGAAGTACGCGATTCCTAAACAAATCGAATTATTGAAAATAAAAGGTACAGCCATTTTAAAGTTTAGAACTAATGGAGTTCCAAAAATTACCGGTTCAGTGATACCAAATAATGCAGGGATGATCGAAATTTTTCCCATCTCTTTATAGCGTTGGCTTTTGCTTACAAACAGCATCAGCAAGACCAGTCCCAATGCCGATCCTCCCCAGCAAACGATATTGATAAATGCATGAGTAACAATATTCGGCAATGGCTGCCCTGCTTCATAGGCAGTCAGATTCTCAACATTCAAAGCCATCCAGATCGGTGTGACGATTGGTCCAATAACATTCGTTCCATGAATACCCAAGAACCACAAAAATTGTTGAAAAGCAATAATCAGTATGACCGCCCAGATAGAACTTCCGACTCCTTGCAACGGCGTTTGAACGATCGTAAAAATCAGCTGATGCAGATTGCCAAAGGAAGTAAGACTAAACAAGTACGCGACAAAACCGGAAAGTGTACCCAATAAAATAGTTGGGATCAGTGCTTCGAATGAACGCGATACCATGGGTGGGACACTCGCAGGCATTTTGATTGTCCACTTCCGTTCCTTAATAAATACATAGCCTCGACCAACTAAAAGGCCAATTATTATTGCAGAAAACATACCGCTCGTTCCAATCCAAGTAAGTGGAATCGTAGTGATATTAGCCTCGTCGACGGTATAACTGCCTAATGGTGTAAAGATCAAGAAGCTCATGATAGCAATCAATCCGACAGTTGTACCATCTTCTCCCAAGTTAAATTTGGCCGTCAAATTTTTTGCTATCAAAAAGACAAGATAAATTGAAATTGCCCCAATCGTCAAATTGTTGATTGCGCCAAAAAACACATCAAGTCCGATAGTGACAAAAAATTCCGCAACACTTGGTATTGGGAATGCACGAAAAATAACTGCAAATGAACCAAAAATCATAATACCGATCAGTGCCATCATTGCATCAGAAATCGATTTTATATACTTATTATTACTGAATTTCGTGACCCCTGCCAAGACCCCATCAAAAGTAGCCATTATTTTTTCCATCTGTTTCTCCTTCTCTCTATAATATAAACTTCTTCCTTTGCTATTAATTAAAATGTGCACTTGTTAACTAATATATTAGAATATTAGCATGCGCTTTCAAAGGTTGCAATAGTTTTTTTTATCTTTATTAGTTATACTGAAAAGACAAACTAATATATTAATAAAAATAGGAGACGCCAAATGACTATAGCAAGCTATAAAGACGAAGCTTATCACATCATTAAAGAAAAGATTATTCGATTGGAATTATTGCCTGGGGAAAAAATCTCAAGAAAACAATTTGTGTCTATGCTGGATATCGGTGATACTCCCGTTAGAGAGGCCATTCTTCAACTGAAAAGAGAAGGGTTGTTAGTCATAAGACCTCAAAGCGGAACATTTATCTCCAAAATCAATATGCAGCAAGTTCGGGAAGCAAAATTTGTAAGAGAAAAATTAGAATCTGCTATTGTTGTTGAAGCTATTGGGATTATTGATGATGCACAAATTGAGTCCCTTCGGCAAATCGTCGAAATGCAAGAGATTTACCTAAAAAACGGCAACTCGGAAAAATTCTTTGAATTGGACGAAGAGTTTCACCAATTTTTTTACCTGGTGACCGATAAAACACATGTTTATACTTGGTTGCTGGATTTAAATGTTCATTTGAATCGCTACCGCCATTTGACCTTAAAAGTAAAAGACTTTGACTGGATGAACATCCTGCAGCAGCATTGGGATATTTATGAAGCGCTGAAAGCCAAAGATGCAGACCTTATCGCAAATTTAGTTTCTCGTCATTTAGACCTCGTTGATGAAAATTATGAAGCTGTTTATGGTGAGTTTCATGAGTACTTTGATTAATTCTACGCATTTAAATCCGCAGAAATTGGATTGCTTATATGAATGGATAAAACATAATCCGCTGTTTGTCCCTAACTGCATTGATAAAGAACAAAGAATAAAAGACCCGTTCGGAAACTTTCCAACTGGTCTTTTATTCTTCTGGAATGACATGATTTATTACGTTCAATTATTCAAAAACGTTTAGGTATCATTTAGCAACGAATAATCGTCCTTGCTGTTTTGAGTAGACATAAAATGGCTAAGCACACTCTCAAAAAAAATTCATGACTTCTACCTATTGCTTAGTAAAAGTGTCTGCTACTTAATTAGGATTCAGTTTATTTCGATTTGAGTTGGGCTCACAAGATTTTGGTGAGAAAGATGTGCAACCTCCATAAAAATATTCGCGGTCTTCTAAGAATTCGTGGCTATCTTCCTTACTTCGAGTCAACGTGAGCCAATTTATTGTCAACTGTGTGTGGGCTTTCTTTCTCTTTTTACTGTGTTTATGGTTTGCAGGGATTGTCAAACATTTATTTTCTTCCTTTCTCGGCTTCATGATTTTTTACTATGAATTTCCTATTTTCACCTCGAATGAATTAAGTCACATCAATTTAAATCGCTGCAAAAAAAGTGATCATGCGCTCAGCATCATCACTTTCCTGTTTTCCTAGTTCGAAAATAGAGCGGTGTAACAAGCCACAAAAAGCCTTATCGTTTGCTCAATCCTCTTTGATTTAAATACTCTTTCATAAATAGTCGAGGCAAGCGGGAAAAGCTGCCTATTGCTGTAGTAGACCAGGAGCGGTCCGCATTGGTTTTTGTCCGCTTCGCATAATAGCACTTTGTTTCATCATCATAGGCATGAATGATGTCTTCTTTATTACGAGAATATGTATTTTCATGATAAATTCCTTCAAATGGTATCCGTGGTTTTTTTTCATTTGTTTCAATAGGGTGACCTACAGCGATTCCAAATACAGGATAGACATAATCAGGTAAATCTAGTAGCTCAGTAATTTCGATGATTGCATCTCGCACCCCGCCGATATAGCAAATACCTAACCCCATTGATTCCGCAGCTATCGCCAAATTTTGGGCTGCCAGAGAAGCATCAACAGCACCCACTATTGAGGCATCAATTCCTGACAACGTTTCTGTCAAATCGATTCCTTTTGCCTCTGCCATCTTTTTTATGCGATACAAATCAGCACAAAAAACAAAAAAGTGCCCTCCCTCTGCAATAAAAGGCTGATTTCCAGCGACTGCAGCAATCTCTTTCATCAGACGTGGATCTTCAACACCGATGATTGAATAAGATTGTTGATAGCTTGCGGTCGAAGCTGCTTGAGCCGCTGCAACGAGTGTCTTGATTTCTTCCTGTGTAAGTTTTTGCTCACTAAACTTGCGAACTGATACATGATTAAGAATCGTGCTTACTGTTTCGTTCATAATACCCTTCTTTCTCGAATAGATACATTTTCTCTCGACCTATTCTTTATTTTCACATCGTACTTGTGTGTCTTTGTCATTAGCAAAGCTTGTGAAATTACTGGATTGTTGCTTAGAAATTGGACCACTACAATAAATTCTTTATCGTAATTTCAGCAATTTGTTGTGCCATCGGCTTGTTTCTCATCGAAGCATTCAAGGTTCGCAGTCCATAATAGGCATTAAGGTAACAAAGGGACAGTTCTTTGGCTGTCTTTGTCGTTTTGATCTCTCCACTAAGCAGACTTTTTTCTATATGCTTTTCAACTTCTGCCTCAAGTTCCTTTGCATGTTGTTCGGACCATAACACCACGGCTGGATCAATACTGCCTCTTTCCATCGCTGCATTGATCAAATAACAGCCAGTGCTGTCTTCTTGAAAATCTACTTCAATTGCCCAATTCAATAATGCTGTTAATTTTTCTAAAAGCCCTTTTTCCTGATCCAATAATTGCTTTTGCTCTTGAATCCAGCGCTCATGATATACACGCAGTGTTTCTACGTATAAATCGTGCTTACTACCAAATGTGTTATAAAAGCTACCTTTCCCCAACCCTGTTTCGCGACATAGATTTTCGGTTGAACAGGCTTCATAGCCATGGGACCAAAATTCATGCATAGCAATCTTCACTGCTTCTTCCTTATTGTGTTTTTTAGGACGTCCTCGCATCTTTCCAGCTCCTTTTCTTTACCGATCAGTACATAAACAGAATATCATTTATGTACCAACCAGTCAAATATTATTTTGAGTTTTCACCTGCCTGTCCCTTCTCTTTTACACAAATGCTATTGTTAAGCTTCATTTATTAGTTTATTTCTCGTGTTTCTTTCAAAAGCTGAATGATCTCTGCCTGCTGTTTGATGATCGTATCTTGTTGCTTGATTTTAATCCAGTTTTGATCGATTTGGATAGCTGCTCCGAGATCTTTGTAACTGAGTTTGGGGATCTCCATGAACAGTCCGCGGTGAGCAGCTAAGTCATTAAAAATCTGAACAGACAGACCATCACTCAATTCATGGATCTCTTTTTCTTCAAGATATTGGTTGATCAGGTCTTCTACAGTCAAACTCTTTTTTCGTTTCTTGCCTTGTGTACCATTCGTATTTTCGGATTTCTTGTTCGTACCAAACATTTTTGTTCTCCTTTCGTTAGGTCATCCTTCCTCCATTTTGTGATTCTATGTCTCTTCTTCAGTGACCAAAATAAAATCGAGCGAAACCTACATGTAAATATTTTGTCACAAAATAGCATTATTATCTACATTTTATTTTTTTAACGATAAAAAAGAGGGATGAATTACGATCTGGTTTTATCTGTCTTAGAATTCCAACTTTATTTCTGCTATAATACCCTCATAAACACATAGGAGGTACTCGATGAAAAAGCATTCCTCAATTGCTTTCTAGGGGACGAGGCCAATGACAGTGACTTTGGACTACACTTACTGCTGGGTTGTGGGCTGCCGCAACACAGTGCTTAGCACAAAACGAAAAAACTAAGCGTGGTACGGATTGCGAAATCGCATGAAGCTGGAAGCAGAAGTAATCGTTACGGACGGTGAATGTGTCCCTAGCCAAAGAAGCCTGATGAAGAACGAACGGAACCCTTTTCTCTCAAAAGAAATCATTCTTTTGGAGGAAAGCAAAATGAGAAAAGATGAAAATACGACCTTTGTTTGTAAAAACTGCAGTACGCCTGTGGCACCCTTGACCAATGGTTCTTACCGCAACCATTGTCCCCAGTGTCTCTACTCGTTACACGTGGATATTCGCCCGGGTGATCGTCAAAATACTTGCCATGGCTTGATGCGACCGATTGACTATCGCCAACATTCCAAAAAAGGCTATCAGCTGCTGCATGAATGCACCCGCTGCAAAAACCAGCAGTGGAATATCGTGGCACAGGATACGCAACAGCCAGACCATTTTATTGAGTGGTTGGCTCAAACCGCTGCGTATCACTAAAAAACCAAAGAAGACCATGCTTAAGGCTGGTCTTTTTTGGTTATCAGAACAACGGACCCCTTATACCACTAACTGCTCATAAACATTGTCGTCATAAGAAGCGCTTGCTGTAACCTAAAAAAACAGCCCGCTGTTTCGTCGATTGGTTGACGAAATTGCGGGCTGTCCTGCTAGTGTCTTCTTGATGATTTTACGTTGGTTTGCGCTTATTCAAAAACGAATTGATTGTGATACAGTTCCGCATAAAAGCCGTCAGCCGCCACCAATTGATGGTGATTGCCTTCTTCAATGACTTCGCCGTCCTTCAAGACAACGATGCGGTCGGCATTCAAAATCGTCTTCAAGCGATGGGCGATCACAAAACTGGTTCGTCCTTTGATCGCTTCATCCATTGCTCGTTGAATTTTCGCTTCGGTCACGGTATCAACGTTACTGGTGGCTTCATCCAAAATCAACAATTCTGGATTGGTCAAAATCGTTCGGGCAATACTCATCAATTGTTTTTGACCAGTACTGAAAAGATTGTTCTCTTCGGTGATCTCCGTGTCATAGCCTTTTTCCAACGTCATAACAAACTCATGGATATTGGCTTGTTTCGCTGCTGCAATGACTTCGGCTTCAGTCGCTTCTGGTTTCCCAAAAGCAATGTTTTCGCGAATCGTCCCTGAGAACAACACGGATTCTTGCAAAACGATTCCCACTTGAGAACGCAGCAGATCCAAATCTAGCTCCCGGATATCGATGCCGTCAAAGGTCACAGAACCACCATTCACATCATAGAAGCGATTCAACAGGTTCATGATGGTCGTTTTTCCTGAACCCGTCGGCCCGACCAATGCGACCATTTCGCCTTTGTTGACTGTGATCGAGACATCTTTTAGGACCAATTTTTGACTGTCATACCCAAAGTCCACATGATTCAAAGCAACCGCCTCTTTGATGCCCTTCACTTTGATCCCGTCTTTTGGTTTGACCTCATCGGGTTCATCAAACATTTCATTGATTCTGCGCGCACCGGTGATCGCCAATTGAATCATGCTGTAACCAGAAGAGATCTGCATCAATGGTTGATAATACTGCTGCGAATACTGGACAAAGGTCACAACTAATCCTAAAGCAACGGAACGTTCTAAGTCACCGTTTAATGCTAACCAGCCACCAAAGAAAATCACGATTGCCGTGTTCAACAAGGACATCCCTTGCATCAAGGGGAAAAGCAGCCCAGAGTAGACTTGCCCTTTGTAGGTAGCTTCGCGGACTTGTTGGTTGTGGACCAAGAAACCGTCGATGGTTTCTTCTTGCAGTCCATTGGTGATGATGATTCGTTGACCACTGATTTTTTCATCGATATAGCCGTTTAATTTTCCGACTTCATCTTGTTGCAGATCGACATATTTGCGGGCTTTTTGGATCACGATCACCGCAATCAACACCGCAATCGGGGTAGAAGAAATCGTTGCCCATGCCAATTCAACGTTTTGACGGAACATCATGATCAAGATTCCCACCATTAAGACTACATTGGTCAGCACTTGCAACAATGCTTGGTTCAGACTGTTTTGGATGTTATCCAAGTCACTGGTAAAACGGCTCAAAATATCACCGTCTTGATGAGAATCAAAGAATTTGATCGTCAATTTTTCCAGTTTATTAAATAAACCGATCCGCATTCTGTTGGTTGATTTCCCCACCACTTGCGTGAACAAGATACTATAAACAAAATTGGCTGCACTGGCTAAGACATAAAAAATCAACAATTTCCAAATGATCGATAGAAAAGCTGATTTATCATCGACCCCTTGCATCAAACCACCAACATAATTCGCCAACTCTTGGAACGCTTCTCCGACAAAGACTGGCGCTTGCACTTGCAGATACGTTGCCAGAATCACCGTCACAAAAATGAATAGAAACGACCACTTGTATTGTTTTAAGTAATGGTAGAAAAATTTACTCGCTTTGAACAAATCTGTCATGGTTACTCCTCTCCTTTCTGTGTTGCGAAGATTTCTTGATAGATGGCATTGTTATTGGCTAAAAATTCATGGCTTCCTTCACCAACCAGACGTCCATTATCTAAAACGAAGATGCGGTCGCCTTTCACAACAGAGGCAATCTTTTGCGCGATGATGATCGTTGTCGTGTCTTTTAATTGTTTTTCAAACGCTTCGCGAACCAATTTTTCCGAACGAGCATCTAATGCACTCGTACTATCATCCAAAATCAAAATTTTCGGTTCACCGATCACTCCTCGAGAAATCGATAAGCGTTGCTTTTGCCCTCCAGAAAAATTGCTGCTGCGCTCGGAGACCGGCGCTTCAAACCCAGCGGTCAATTTTTGAATAAATTCACTGGCTTGGGCGATTTCCGTTGCGCGAGACATCTCAGATTCTGAGGCGTCTTTTTTCCCTTGCCGCAAGTTTTGGGCAATCGTTCCTGAAAAGAGGATCGCTTTTTGCAAGACAAAAGCGACCGTTTTACGCAAGCTTTGTTCATTGACTTCTTTCAAGTCAACGCCGCCAACTCGCACGACACCTTCCGTTGGGTCAAACAAACGAGGAATCAGCTGCGCCAGTGTTGATTTGCCGGCACCAGTCGCCCCTACGATCCCAATCATTTCACCAGGTTTGATGGTAAAACTGATAGCCGTTAGGGCATTTTTTTCATCCCCAGGGTAACGGAAGCTGACGTTTTCAAAAGCGACACTTCCAGACAACTCTTGTTCTGGGACATCTTGGTATTGCAGATCCGGTTCGGTATCTAGAATCTCTTTGATCCGTTTAAGCGAAACTGCAGCCCGCGATGTCATCATCATCATCATGCCGCCGATAATGATCGCCATCATAATTTGCATCAAATAATTCATGAATGAGGCAATTCCCCCAATCAAGGTTGGATCATCTTTCGCTAGATCACTGACAAAGAAGATCGCGCCGACGACGGCTAAGTTGGCTGCCAGCATAAAGGAGGGGATCATTACAGAGAACAGGGTTCCTACGATAATATTATGCTTCGTTAACGTTTCACTGACTTTGGAAAAGCCTTGTAGCTGGTTTTCTTCTTGAACAAAAGATTTCACCACACGAATCCCCATCAAATTTTCTTTGGCAATCCCATTGATTTTGTCGATCAAGTTCTGGATGATCATAAAGTGTTTGCCCATCCGTGTAAAGGAGAGTGCCGTAATCACTAGGACAGCGATAATTAGTAAGACGATGATCCACCAAAGTTGCGGCATAGTTGTCATCGCCAAAATGAAGGCACCGATAAATAAGAACGGGATGCGAAACAACGATTGCAGCGAGATCATCACTAAGTTTTGAATTTGCGTGATGTCATTGGTCAAGCGCACCACTAGGTTTCCTGCCGAGAAGGTTTCGATATTACCAAATGAGAATGTCTGGATTTTCCGAAACATCTCTTCCCGAATATCGGCACTAACGCCTTGCGCCACTTTCGCAGAAAAAATCGTGTTGATAATCCCTGCAACAAGGCCTAGCAATGCTAGCCCAATCAGCTGCACACCAATTTTTTTCATTTCATCATTGTTTTCGGTAATAATTGATTCTAGCACTTGCTGCAAGAGCTTCGGCTGCCATAATGCAGCAACGACCATTAAAATGACCGATAATAAGGCAATGCCGGTTGCCGCTTTGTACTTTTTGACATGGCGTAAGACCAGATCCATATACGTACCACTCCTTTGTGTTTAGCAGAAAAGACTGCCAAAAAATTTCGGTTGCACAACAATTTACCATGGATCACGACGGGAAACAAGCGAACAAATAAAACAAAAAGAGCTTTCATGAAAGCTCTTTGAAAATATTACATAAATGTTGTCGAAAATAACGAATAGTAAAGGGATTATGATGATCCTCGATACTGGTTTGATTATTTTTTGTCGCTAAATCTTTGACTTACGATTCGCTGTTTTCCAGCTCACTTTTTTGTTTTTTTGTCAGCTTTTGTTTGACTAAATCGTAGGAAACCAAAATCATTTGTTCGATGTTTTCTTCCATCAAGGCATCAGATGCCAACTTGATGGTATTCCAATGGGTCTTATTGGCATAATACCCTGGAATGATGACGTCAGGAAATTGCTCTCGCAGCGTTTCGTTGACCTCGGGCAGATTTTTCAAAGTCAAAAACGCTGTTTCTTCTGGTTGTGGACTCATGATCCCAAACTGCTTTCCTACTAAATCAAAGTAGATTGCATCCCAATCTTTGCGATAATAGACTTTGGCTCCCGGCAAGCCTTCCCCAAAAGCTTGAAATCGCTGCATTTTTTGTGCAATTTTTTCTTCAATCGATGTACTCATTGTGTGTCCCCCACTTTCTGCTATCAAAATCGCCATTTTCTGCCTCAATTTTGACAGATTGAATCGCTTGCTGCTCTATTTCCTACTATTATACATGGTTGTCGTGGAAAAAGGGATTTTTTATCAGTGGCATGTCGACTGATAATGACGTTACATGCAGCTGTAAGCGGCGTTACATTCATTCACCTTTCTCAGAGGACACAAAAAAGCCCTCATCAGCGAGTAAGTTATACTCGCCAATAAGGGCAATTGATTACTAGATGTCATGGACAAGATTCATTTGAGAATCTTAGTACCAACCATTTGCTTCCCAGAATGCTTTGGCAGCAGACCAAGAACCATAACGTGATGCAACATATTCATCGGCAACCTTTTCTTGGTTAGCAGCTGAATAGTCACCATTTAAGTAAGAGTTGGTTAATTGGTAACGGCCATAGTATTGTCCGTTTGTCGCTGTGTAAGAACCACCAGATTCTTTGTTTGCGATCCATTCTTTTGCTGAAGCTTCTGAGCCGCTAGCTGAAGAGCTGTAGCTTGAGCTGCTTTGTGTGCTTGCAGCAGATTGTGTGTTGCTTGATTGTGAAGCTGCTGGTTCACTTGGTTGTTGTACACTTGCTGCAGCAGTCGTGTTTGCAGATTCTGTATAAGTGGCAGTGCCATCTGTAGGGATGATCAATGCTTCCCCAACAAAAATCAAGTTTTTATCAGCAATCTCGTTTGCTTCAACGATCGCATTGATCGTATCATCAGAGCTATAACCATAAAAGTTAGTAGCGATTGTTGATAATGTATCACCAGATTGAACAGTGTATTGTTCGTCTGCAAAGGCGTCTTTCCCACCTAAGAAAAGGCCGAAACCGGCAAGGACAGCTGTACTAAGTAAAACAGTTTTTAAAGACTTCATATAATTAAATCTCCTTCTTTGAAACTCATTTTGCGTCATTTGAGATGACTCAAGCGCATAAACAAGTCTAACATCGAAGAATATTTCATAGGTAAAGAATTCATTACAGATGATTACGAAAACGACAGTTGCCTTACGTTTCGTAAGAATTTGAGAATCCTATCATATCAAGCTTTACTCTGCTGTAATTTTTAACATTACAGTTATTTTGTTTTCAGGTAAACCAGTTAACCTTAGAAAACCTTTCCTATATTACAAAAAACCCTCTTTTTACACAGGATTGTAACAAAAGAAGGAACAAGACAAGGTCTCGTTCCTCATTTACTTTCTATTTTTTCTTCACTGGGATCAATTTATTCATGATGATCGCCGCAATAGCGCTTAAAGCAATCGGTGAATCTAATAAATATTGTAAGAATTGAGGCGCAGATTCTTTGATTTCTGCTGGCATAAACAACAAGCCGATGGCAATAATCAACGGTACCCCGATAATATACAACTCCCGCTCGGAAAACTCTTCATTCTTAATGACCCGAAAGCCGCTCAACAAAATAATGACGCAGACGACCGCGAACACGCCGCCGATGACAGCAGAAGGTACTGCGTGAATCAAGGCTGAAAGTTTTCCCATGAAGGACAATAGGATAAACCAGACGGACGCCATCACAAAGACTTTTTTACTAGCAACCCCTGTAATCGAAATAATCCCTGCATTGGTAGAATAACCAGTTACAGGTGTCGTTCCAACTAAGGCGGCAACCAAGCAGCCTAACCCTTCACCGATCACGCCTTTATTGATCCGTTCATCCGTAACAGGTTCTTCTGTCACAGAACTGACCGCATACCAAGTACCTGTTGTTTCTGCTAGGAGAACCATATAGATCACTAGCATCGTTAAGATCGCTGAAACATCAAAATGCAGGCCATAGTTTAGAAATACCAGTTTTGGCAGACTAAAGAAAGAAGCATCTGCCACCGACTGAAAATCAACGCCTCCCATAAAGGAAGCAATCACGGTACCGATAACCAAAGCAATAATGACCGAACTGATTCGGAAGTATTTCCCCATTCCTGGAAAATAATCGCCTAACATGGAAAACAAGATCAAAATCGCCGCAGTAATCGCAGCTAACAACATGTTTTGATTGGCACTTAGTGTTTCAGTGGCAGGATAGATATTGCTGGTAAATGCTGTTGGCAGCAGCGTCAAACCAACGATCATGATGATCGTCCCACTGACGATCGTAGGAATAAAATGACGAACGATATACTTATAGATGCCAGTAAAACCTAGTAAAATGACTGCTGCAGCACCAACAATGCTGGCACCTAACACCGTGTCCATACCGTTGGCACCAAAATAAATACCGATGATCGCTCCAACGGGTACAAAGGATGGTCCTTGACATACGGGTAATTTCAAGAAAAAGAGGACTTGGATCAAAGAAGCGATCCCTGCTCCTAAAAAGGTCGATTGGATCAAACCTGATGCGTCTGAAGAGGACATCGCCACCGCGGTTGCGATAATAAATGGCGGCACATACACGTCCATTGCCAACACATGCTGTAATCCTAAAAGTACTGCTTGACCAAAGGGAATGTCTTCATTCATTCCGATCGTTAAATGTTTGTTTTTCGTTGATTCCACTGTCTCATTCTCCTCATTTTTCGTGTACTTTTTTTCCTTGGACCCAGACTTGGCGAATATTTTGCATCGTTGCTAAGTACAGGATTTTTTGTAGTCTTGCTTCGGGTGAGGTGAACACACCGAAGTCAGGCAAAGGATTTTCTTTTTGTCGCGTATCGATCACTTGCACATCAAACGCATACCCTTCTTTGATGACACCTACTGGTAATTTCAGTGCCTCACCGCCGCCTTTTGTCGCCAATGAGAACGCATCGATCACGGATATACGAGAATCAGCTACTCCTCGTGTGTTTTGAGGAAGCGTGACATCCACGCCATCTTCTAACATTCTCGAAGACATCACAGCTTGTTTGATGTTGTCATACAAACTCGGTGAAAAACCGCCGGAGATATCTGTTCCTAAACCAATCGTGACTCCTTGTTCTTTCAAGCGCTTGATTGGGATCACGCCATTGGCAAAGTAGGCATTTGAAATGGGACAGTGCGCAACTGCGGCGCCGGTTTCAACAAAACGAACACCGTCAGCTGGGCTGATGAAATTGCCATGAGCCATCACTGCTTTTTCACGCAACAAGCCAAAATCTTGCAGCACTTCGGTATCCGTTTTACCAAATCGTTCTTGAACAAAGTCATGTTCCCATTGCCCTTCACTGCAGTGGGTCTGAACATGAACATCATATTTTTCAGCCAATGCGCCTAACCCTGCCAAGCCTTCATCGGTACAGCTGGGGACAAATCGCGGAGTGACCACAGGATAAACGCCTTGTGGGGCGGTCTTTGCGATTGCTTGTACTTCTTGAATAAAACGTTCTGTATCCGCTAATGCCTCTTCTGTTGACGCGTCTCGATAAAAAGCAGGATTGGCTTGGGGATCGTCCATAACGACTTTTCCGACTAATCCCCGTTGACCAAGAGCGGCACAAGTCTTCGCCAATTGAAGGCTCGCTTCTAGATGGATCGTTGCAAAATAAAGAACCGTTGTCGTTCCTCTTGCCAATAGCTGCGCCACCAAATCTTGATAGACAGCTTTGGCAAATGCTGGATCGGCATATTTTGCCTCCAGTGGAAACGTGCATTCATCTAACCAGACATTTAACGGTTCATCTAACGCGATCCCTGCTTGCGGCCATTGTGGTGCGTGGACATGCAGATCGACAAACCCTGGTAAAAAGCACTGGCCTTCAGATAAAGCCTGAAGATTCTCTGATGCTTTTGCCAGCTCTGCCTCATACCCTTGATCTGTTTTGGCAGTAACTTTCGTGATGATCCCTGCGTCATCGACTTGAATCAAAGCTTCTTCTATATACTCCAATTTTCCATCACTTGGCGTATGGAAAACATCTCCTTTAAAATAGCGAATGGTTGCCATTTGTTTGATTTCCCCCGTTCTCTAAGACATTGTCAGGAAAAAGCCGTTCATTTAATGTTCCTTTTTCACTAACACGATGTTCTTATTTTAACGCTATTCGAAAATAGTGCAATAAAATTCACTATCATAAAGGAAGATAAAACGCTGAACGTTCGGTTTTTATGCGATTTCAAAAAAAGACACCGTCTAGAAATAAGACAGTGTCTGCTTTTTGAGAATATTCGCTTGGTTTATCTATAACTAAGGCGTTACCTAAACTAGACTAACGGTCAGGGTTTTTCCGAGGGCGGAAGCAAGTTTGGATAATGTTTCGAAACTTGTATTATCCCCTCTCTCAATACGTGCAATGGTTGACTGAGGAACAGCGGCGAGCTCTGCAAGTTCTCTTTGTGTGAGTCCTGCACTTTCTCGCGCTTTCATCAATGCTACAGCACTAGCAAGTTTCGCTTTTTCAGCTTCATATTCAGCTTTGAATTCAGTATCTTTCATTTTTTCTTTTAAAAAATCATTGAATTTAACTGTTGGCATCTTTGATCTCCTCCTCAAATTCTTTTCGGATCTCTATCGCTTTTGCTATTTCTTGAATTGGCGTCTTCTGCGTTTTCTTGGTGAAACCATGGGTAATAATGAATTTAGAACCTAGCCAATGAAAATATAAAGCTCTTTGAATGTTTCCTCCAATTCCTGATCTCAGCTCAAATAGGTTATCTCCCAGTTTTTTCACCCATTTCATTTTTTGAGCGATCAGTATTCCATGTTCTTCCACATTCGCAATGACTGCTAACATTTTTTTCTGGTCTTTCTCAGGTAACTGTTCAAAAAACTCAATAAATTCATTGTGTCCATTTGGTCGCTCATAAAACTCAAACTTAGGTTTGTCCATATACAAATGATAGCATATATGCCATCATTTGTCGATTCAAGTTACCGTTCATTATTCTTTCTTAGACTTTATTCCCTATAATTGGTTTCATCTTTTTTTCTAGTTGATACAAAACTACTTAACATTCTCTTTGTCGATGAAACCGAATCAACTCCAAATCATTTCTCCATTATTTTTCTTTACGATTCCTACGAAATACCACCAATCCACCTACTAGCAAACACAGTAATCCTGCAATCGAGCCCCATTTTGCTGGCTCTAAAAAGCTTTGGATCCTTGAGGTCTGATTCGTTGCCGTCGTTCCTGATAGCTGAAACAAGAAAGCCAGCGGCTGATGTTCAAAACGAAGAATGACAAATAGGAGTGTCATCAAAAGAAATTGATGTACCAGACTCCCTTTGCTTTGTGTGGCATACTTGGCTAAACTCCGCTGCTCGATTGCTTCGGGTTTTGCCGTCAAATACTGTTTCGTGAGCCATTGATTCAATCCCGCATTAAAGAAACTAATGACAAATAAACTTATTGGGATCAAAAGATCGCTGCTAAATAGAAGAACACCAACCATCAATCCAAGCAAATACGCCGGTACTAACTGTTTTTCTAGCAAGCGTGCGAGTTTTCCTCCGAGAAACATGGCACCAAAAAGGCCCAGTGCATATGGTAAGTAAACGTGCGTGCTTAGCGCTTGTGCTCCAAATCGACCGGTAACATACACCGAGCCGAAAAGAAAAAGAAAGTTTCCGATCACCCCACGAATGAAGGTGAGCACATTTAGATGAAGTGGCTGTTTCCACGATCGGCTGCGTTTCGTTAAAGTGATCAGCAGCAAAGCAAAGAGAAACAAGAAACCAGTGATCGCCCACTCAAAGAGGGCATTCGACTTGATCAGCCTGGCTGCTCGCAAGCCAAACAGTAAGAGAAAGAAAAAGAAATACAACAAAAATTGCTTGTTGAATAACTGGTTGCGCTGCATCAGCGGTCTTTTCGGTAGGTTTTTGAAGGTTTGACTACTCTTAGCCGCCAGCACAAAGAGTGCAAGATAACTGCCAAATAGACCAATGCCCTGAAGGTCATCAGGCAACCGTAAGGCAAACAATAAAACGAAAAGAAAGAACAGCGCCTCCTTCCAATCATTTTTCAGCGGCTGTTCAGTGAGCTTGGCTTTTTGGCGTACCATCAGGTCAGCTGGCGGCAGCCAAGAAGCACTGACCCCCAACAAACCAGCAGCTGGCAAGAGTGCCACGCTCCACCAAGTGCTCAAGATACCCACCAATGCGCCAGCACCGCCGATCAAGACACTGGCTGCTAACAGCGATGGTGCGAAAAGCGCCGTAAGCGTCTGTAAGAAAAAGACCCCTGTCATGCGAAAGGTATAAAAGAGCGCAAAGGCTAATGCTGCACTTAGCGACTGCTCTTTGCTCAAAGATAAGAAATAAAGATACGGGATGATCGTGATCGTATTGCTGATGATCAAAAGTGCGGTATGGGATTTTTTGTATATCATCTAAATTCCTCTACTATTGATTGTAGTCTTATTATTTTTTCTATTCTTGATAGTAGGTAGTCATTATAAGCAAGTCCTCTATTTAATCCAAAGGCCATTCCTATCCTCCACCACCTTTAATTTACTATTCGGCTGTAACTGGCATTCGATTTCTCCCCCTTGAAGCTTCACTCTGATTGCTTCTTGCTGATAAGTGATCGTAAAGGTCAGTGATTCGATTTTCTGTGGCAAATGATTCGCCAAGTGAAGTCCGCGATCATAGGTCAGACCAGCAAAACCATAAATCAAACTCAACCAGCTGCCGCCCATATTGGCAGCATGAACACCGTCTACAACATTCTTTTGCAAATCATTGAGATCCATCAGTGCGGTATCCATGAAGTAGCGATACGCTTTTTCAGTGTCGCCGATTCGGCTAGCCATCACACTAAAGATGGAACGAGACAACGAGGAGTCATGGGTCGTCACCTGCTCGTAATAGTCATAGTCTCTTGTTAATTGATCTGCTGAAAATTCATGGGTAAACAGCATCTCTGCTAAAACCGTATCTGCTTGCTTGCATACTTGATACTTATAAATGATCATTGGATGATAGTGAAGTAGAAGCGGATAATTCTCAGCAGGTGTTTCCTCAAATGGCCACAGCGCTTGATCTAAGAAGGAATCATCTTGTTTCGTTAGCTGCCGCTCTTCATCGTAACCGAAGTACATCAAGTCAGCCGCTTTTTCCCAATCGGCAATCAATTCTTGATAGACATGGTATCGTTTGGCCAATTCGACCGCATAGCGTAAGTTATTTTGTACCATTTTGTTTGTATAAAAATTGTTGTTTACCAAAGCGCTGTATTCGTCTGGTCCTGTCACTCCATGAATACAAAACCGCTCTTGTCCTTCTTTTACAGCAAACGTGCCATAATGAAACCAGAATTTCGCTGTTTCAAAAACGACTTCTTTACCAATTTCTTCAATAAAGGGTTGATCACCCGTGATACGTTCATATAATTGAAAGCCATAAACGATATCGGCATTGATATGCAGCTGTGCTGTACCTGCTGGATAATAGGCACTCGTTTCATTACCGTCAATCGTACGCCAAGCGAACAATGCCCCAGCTTGATTCAATTCTTTTGCTCGTTTTTTGGCTTGCGGCAAAATACTTGCACGATAGGAAAGCAAGCTTTTGGCTATCTCGGGGTTCGTATAAATGAAGAAAGGCAGTAGATACATTTCTGTATCCCAAAAATAATGTCCTTCATATCCTTCACCTGTAAGCCCTTTTGCGGCAAAATTCGTTTTTCCATCACGCCCTGCACCTTGGTTCAAATGAAACAAATTGAAACGGATCCCTTTTTGCAAATAGTCATCCCCCACGATTTGAATATCGCTGGCTTGCCAGAAAGATTGATAGTAATCCGCTTGTTCTTTTAATAAGACAGAAAACTCATCGACGCTCTGCTGAAATGGTGTCTCACCAATCCTTTGCAACAATTTGACCTGAAAAATCGAAGTTGACGGTTCTCCAACAGTCAAATGCTGCTTTTCTTGATGTAGCTGAATAGCGATTTTCTTTTGACTATTTGGTGCTGTCCATACTTGGTATGCGCCCATTTGTTCTTTTTCCAATTGATGATTCTTACTGGCAACTCGAGGATCATCTGTTTTATTGACAGAGAATTGCTGATTTAATGTGTGGGATAGTTCGATCGGTTCTGAAAAATCGGCTGTTATCACTTCATAGCGGCAAACATAGAGTTCACTGCGCGTCATTGACGCAAACGAAGTTAACCCCAACTCAAAAGACTTTCCAGTCGGAGTAGTGATCTGATAACTTTCCGTTAGAACCCCATCAGCTAATTTAAGACTCATTTGGGTTCGTTCGACTTGCCATTCCTCAACCGAAGAATCCTCCTCGCCGATTTTCAAAATAACTCCACGCAAGTTGGGCAGTTTGCAAATCGTTTGATGTTCTTTTGCATACCCATAAGCCCATTCGCCATACTGAATCGGCTCGCTGTCAAAAAAGCCGTTGACAAACGCCCCAGGATTTCCTGGGTACAATTGATTGACCTTCAAAGGATGTCCTGCACGGACGCCGATTTGCCCATTTCCTAAAGCGAACAATGTTTCTAGATACTCCATTTTCTGATGAGAAAGCTCATCAGCTGTCAATAGAAAGTCGTTTTTCTTCATCCTTTATCCTCCAAGTCTTTTGGTTTATTCCTCGTTATCTTCACTTAGTTTCTATCCTACACTTCTAGCCAATGATTGCAAGGCTCAGCACTTCGTCTTTTTGCCACAAGCATCTCTTTAGAGCCGAGCAGCGAATGTATGATACCATGAAGCAAATACGAAAGAAGGCGATTTCTTGGATTTATGGCTTACAAATGTACAACTTGAGACGAGTTATTTAAAAGAAGGCGATTGGTCTTATGGAACCAAAACAGAAAATACAGCAATCGGGATCAATGATGAAAAAATAGCGGAGATCGTACCGATGACCGAATGGCAGGCATCAAGCGAAGCGACGATCATTGATGGGGAAAATCAGTTATTGTTGCCAGGATTGATCGAAAAACATTGTCATTTGGACAAAAGTAAATTAGGTACTCCTTGGCGTCCAGTAACGCCCGCAGCTAGCTTGGTGGAACGATTTGAAACTGAGATTCCCCAATTAGATGCCTTACCGTTATCAATCAAAGAACGCGGACAAGCGCTGATTGATTTAGAACTACCTCACGGTGCGGTGATGTTCCGCTCACATATCGATATTGAACCAATGACTCAGCTGCGTTATTTTGATGCGATCACTGAATTAGTCGCCGAACAACCTTTTGGCTCGGAGTTGGTCTTATTCCCACAACATGGCTTATTGCGCTCAAATGCAGCTTCTTTGATTGAAGAAGCCTTAGCAACGGGCAAAGCTTCTTATATTGGCGGTGTTGATCCTTATACACTCGATCAAGATTATAAAACTTCCTTACGGACAACTTTTGAACTTGCTCAAAAAGGGCATGTCGGTATTGACCTCCATCTTCATGATCGGCAAGAAGCTGGCAGAGCGACCGTCAAAGAAATGATTCGTTTGACGAAGGAATTCAATATGCAAGGAAAAGTAGCGATTAGTCACGCCTTTGGTCTAAATGACTTTGAGGGAGAAGAACGCAAAGAAGTCTTTCAAGCCTTAGCAGACTTAGAGATCCATATCATTTCAAGTATTCCCATCAGCCCAGGAACGATCCCGCCACTGAAGGAATTGCAAAGCTATGGCGTGGCTGTTCATATCGGTTGCGACAATGTCTATGATTCTTGGTCTTCTCTTGGCGACGGTTCTTTACAAGAAAAACTGGCCCGCTATTTAGAGATTTTTGCCGTCAAAAGTCAGGAAGACTTGACGCAAGCCCTAGGTCTGGTTACTGATGGCAAAGTGCCCTTAGATAAAAACGGTGCGCAGCAATGGCCTAAGGTTGGTGATTCGGCTGATTTCTTGCTGACACCAGCTGCTTGTACGGCAGAATTCGTTGCCCGCAAAGGCTTCGTCAGCAAAAGTTTTTATCAAGGAACGGTTGTCTTTTCAGCTGATTAAACTATCTGATAACAACGAAAAGAAAAGCCATTGTCTGAACTCAGCAGACAATGGCTTATTTCTTTCGATCATTAAACGTTTCTCAAAAATTCCATTTTACCCAATCAGCAAATAATTCTGGCCAACGGACAACCGACGCTTCCGTCCCATGTTGATCGCTGTTGGCGGTTTCTGGCGTTCCTAAACTTAACCCGTGACCGCCCCGAGGGAAAATGTGTAGCTCATAAGGTATATTAAATTTGCGCAGCTGTTCGGCAAAAAGGAGGCTGTTTTCCGCCAAGACTAATCCATCTTCTAACGTATGCCAAAGAAACGTTGGTGGTGTCTGTTCATTGACTAAAGTCTCTAAAGACAAGGCGGCTTTTTCTGTTTCGTAACGATCTGCTAATAATGAACGGAAGGAATCTTGGTGCCCAAGTTCACCACTAGATAAGACCGGATAACTCAACAGTAACCCGTTAGGTCGCCATTCTTCATTGGCTCCTTGTAAAGCCTCTGCTAGAAAAGGTTGCTGCCAAGACACACCCAGATTAGCAGCTAAGTGACCGCCAGCTGAAAAACCGGCAACAATGATTTTTTCAGGATCGACGTGCCAGACCTCATGATTGGTGCGCACAAGACGAACGGCAGCCGCCAATTCCTTTAAGGCTAACGGATAGACAGCCGGTTTGATACTATAATGCAACACAAAGGCTTGGAAACCAAAGCTCATCATTTTGATGGCGATGGGTTCCGCTTCACGATCCGACAACATTTCATAGCCGCCGCCAGGACAGATGATGACAGCTGGTCGGACACGATCTGGTTCCATTTCAGGAGAATTTTCCATGACATACGTGGTTAAACTGGCTTGGCTTTCTGGTAAAAGTGCGGTTCTTTTTTCATGTATCACGGATTGCGCCTCATTTCATTGTAATTTTATAGACGATTGGTTGGTCGGTTTCAATTGGTTCAAAAGTTAGTTGCAAGCCTTCATCGGTCACTTGCCAATCAATAGGCTGTTCTTCGTGTCCTAGAATCGTCACGGTTTGGATGATGCCGTGAAATTCTGGCAAATTTTGGTCTTTGGATTGTGCCAGTGCTTGGATCCTTGCGTGTCCATTCTCAGGACTTGCCATGCCAATCGCATACAACGCATCCCCCTGAACCGTAAAGCGGAAATCCTGGCTCGTGTATGTCGTCGCCTGTGCTTCTTGAAATTGGCCCGAAACTACGGTCGTGGGCCCTTCCCCTGCTTTGCGCCATGGTTTCGCTTCATAAATGGCTTCACCATTTACATCCAGCCACGCACCGATTTCTTTTAAGATCGCTTGATCTTTTTCTGGGATCGAACCATCCCCTTTCGGCCCGATATTCAAAAGGAGATTGCCGTTTTTACTGACGACTTCGATCAAATCCTGTAAAATCTCACGTGTTGTTTTATAATCCAATGTCGTGGTATAGCACCATGAATTACGAGCGATTGCTGTGTCTGTTTGCCAGTAAAAAGGTTGTGGTTCGGCAAATTTCCCCCGTTCAATCTCCACGATACCGCTACCAAACATCATGGCATCGTGCTTGTAGCAAATACCAACTTGTTTGCCCCATTCAGCCCCACGATTGTAATAGTAAGCAGCGAAAAGTTGCAAATGCTCCTTGAAGGCTTCATGTTGGATCCACCAATCAAAATACAGCAGCTCTGGTTGATAGTTGTCGACGAGTTCACAGGTTCTAAGCAGCCAATCATCTAAAAATTCTTTTGACGGGTATGGCTCGCTAAAGAGACTTTCATGGTCTGGCTCTGGCATCGCTGGCCAGTAAAAGTCGCCTTTTGCCAACGGCTCCTTGATATCACTGTCAAAATCCTTACCGTGTCCCATAAAAAACCAATGTTCGGCACGATGAGATGAGGTACAAAAATGCAGGCCTTGCTCCTCTGCGGCTTCTTTTAGTTCCCCAAGAATATCTTTTTTCGGCCCCATAACTGACGCATTCCATTCAGACAGTTCGCTTTTATACATCTGAAACCCGTCATGATGTTCTGCAACGGGAAAAAGATAATTGGCACCGGCTTGTTTGATCAAGCGAATCCATTCATTTGCATCAAATTTATCTGCGGTAAACATCGGAATAAAGTCTTTGTAGCCAAAGTTTTTTTGTGGACCATAGGTTTCAATATGGTGATCATATTCTGGATGGCCTTTGATGTACATATTTCTTGAATACCATTCATTGTGAAAGGCTGGAACACTGTACAGTCCCCAATGAATGAAGACCCCAAATTTTGCTTTGCGGAACCATTCCGGTAGAACAAAAGCGCCCAATGACTGCCAATTTGGAAAAAAGGGGCCTTGATGTGCGACTTGCTGGATCGTTTCTACTGTGATCATTGTTTTTCCTCCAAAATACCGACTGTTTCCAGCCATGTTTTTGCAATCAACACATGTCCTGCAGTCGAGGGGTGCACGCGATCACTGCTTAAGACATAGGATGATTGATAAAGCAAAAAATCATCAAACTTTTCCTGCGTATCCCCTAAAAGGATACCATACTCTTGCGCTACTTTGGCAAGCACTTGTTGGTAATTGGCAAGCATTTTTCTTAATGGATCTTCTTTGTTGGCTTCAACCATAAACGGGCTCAAAAGAATCATCCCTTTGACATTTGGCAAGGTCTGCTCGATCAAATCACGCAGCTCTGATTCAAATCTCTCGATCCCCACTAGTTCCGTTTGAGCAAAGGTTCCATCAAAATGCCGCCACACATCATTCACACCGATCATGATCGTTACCCAATCTGGATGAAATGCCAACACATCATCCTTCCAGCGCTTCTTCAAATCGACAACCGTATCCCCACTGACACCCCGGTTGACGATCATTAATTCCATTTGCGGGAGTAATGCTGTGGTATAGGCGTTGATCAGATGAACATAGCCGTCCCCCCATGAAGACCAACCTGCGGGTATCGCTTGATAATTTCGATTGCTATCTGTGATCGAATCCCCCATAAAAAGCAAACGATCTTTTTTATCCACTATCATTGTTTTCCTCCTTAAAGAAAGAAGACTGATCCGCTGGTGCTGGATCAATCTTCTTAAGTGATTGCTTATCCAAAGGCTGTATACTCACTTTTGCCAAGGAACCGTTGGCAAATCACTCGAGCGATTCTTTGTTTGTTTTTGATTAGTCCCCAAATTCTTTCGCTACTTCTATCCGTTTTTCGTTTTGATCTTTTGCATTGTTCATGTCAAATTCCAAAACGGTTTGATAGCCAAGACCATCTGCTGTTTCTTGCATTTCTTTTAGCAATTGGTCAAATTCTGCTTCATCTTTGGCAAAAACCATTCGCCAAGAGTACTCGATGATTGTCGCTTTGGCTTGGTTCCGCAACGTAGAGATCTCTGAACTATCTTCTGGCGCTACATAGCTGGCACCAGGGGCAACTAACAATTGGTCGTTCTCCTCTAAATAGCCAATGGTGGATTCTGCACCACCCATATTTTTTGACCAATCTTCTTTTACAGGATCGGTTGTTTCATTTTGATAGCTTTCCCACATCGTATAAGCATAAGGGAAGCCTGTATCAGGATTGATATCGATCGGTAATACCGTATTGACGTTGAGTGCAGATACGCCATCTTTGTAACTTCCGCCACCGTATTCTTCTGGCACATCCCCATCACCATCTAGCAATGCTTGTTTTCCGAACTCAGTTAAGACAGGCTCGCCGTCTTTCATTTCCCAAGTCAACCCTTCTGGACCACTACTGCCGCTTGTTTGAGAAGAATTTGCTAACACACCTTCTGATGAGTAGAGCCAGTCAATGAAGGCTGCGATTCGCTCTGGGTCTTCGGCATTAGAACCGATCCCGATAAATTGTTTGCCACCGTATACTTCCGCACCATAAGAGAAGATTTTTTGATCTTGGATCGGTGCCAACATAAAGCCTTTTCCTTCAGTCAAGTTCGTGGTCGTATTAAAGGCCGCTTGACCTAACCAAGGCCACCATGAGAATAACACTTGTCCTTCTTGGAATTTTGCAAAAAGTGTATCGTAATTTTGCGTCGTTGATTCTGGGTCAACTAAGCCCATTTGATTGGCTTCGAAGTAAAACTTAAGTGCACGAATATATTCAGAGTCACTATCGAGAATGCTTTGATAATCAGATCCATCGGCTTTTGCCAAGACAAATCCTGATTCATCGTACCCATAGTAAGTGACAAGCTGTTTGCCTGCATTCATCATGTTGCCGTCCCAATCGCTGAATAGAGAAAACCCATACACTTTTTTGCCAGAATCTGTTGTTGGATTGTCTTCTTGCATTTTTTGAATCACAGGAAGCAGGTCTTCCAATGTCCCGATTTCTGGGTATCCTTGCTCCCCATAAAGATCCCAACGCACGTAAGCACCAAATGTAGGGTCTAATCCTTCTGAAGGATCGGTGGCCTTTAAGGTAGAAACAGAAGTTGGAAAGCCATACAACCCATCGGCATCTTTGTTTAGATTTTGAACAGCCGCATCGAAGCGCTGAACGTTTTCCATAGTTTCATAATACTCGCTCGCATCGGTCAACAAACCTGCTTCAACCAATTCGTTGTATTGTTGGCCATTATCAACAATGATCAAATCACCCAAATCGCCTGCTGCTGTTCTCGTTTGATAAAGGGTATCACCGTTTCCAGCAACGTTTGGTGCGATGATGTTCAATTCCATATTGAATTTATCCCGCACGATTTTGGCAAACCAACCTTCTTGCATCCCCATATAGTTGGCTAGCCCATTATAGACATCGATCGTGATCGTTTCATCGTAGCCACTTTCGCTGGAAGCAGCGTCTGTGTCAGATTCAGCCGCTCCTCCACAGCCGGCTAAACTACCTAGCAATGTCATGCCTAACAAACCTGTTGCTACATATTTGGACATTTTTTTCATTTTCTTCCCTCTTTCTTTTTATTAGCCTTTCACCGCACCCAACATAATTCCTTTAACAAAATACTTCTGGAATAGCGGATAAATGAACATGATTGGTAAAACAACAATGACTGAAACGGTCATGCGGATCGACGTCGGCGTCTGCGTTGTTGCTGCTGAAGCGATGCTGGAAAGTGATCCCGAGGTATTTTTGACCATTTGTGCCAACGAATTGGCTTGATTGATATACGTATAAAGAAGGTATTGCAAGGAGTAGAGACTTTGATCCGTAATGTAAATCAGTGTATCCTGGAAGGAATTCCATTGACCCACTGCCGAGAAAATCGCTACTGTTGCTAAAATCGGTGTACAGTTGGGTAAAATTACCCGAAAGAATACTTGAATGATGCCAGCTCCATCCATTTCAGCTGCTTCTTGCAATGATTTGGGGATCGACTCAATATAGGTTTTCACCAAGATGATATTAAAGGGCTGAACGACAGCCGGCAAAATATAGACCCAAAAGTTATTCGTTAAACCTAATGTCTTCATCGTGATGAATAATGGAATCAACCCTGCATTGAAATACATTGTAATCACGACAAAGCGATACCAAAATTTTCGTTTCCACATTTTTTCTTGGGTAAACATGAAGCCTAAGAAGGCTGAAGCTAAGACAGTCGCGGCGGTACCAATCACCGTTCTAGCCACCGAAACCGTTGCGGCTAGAGGCAATCCTTTTAGCTGTAACACTTGACTATAGTTTTCAAAATGGATCTCTTGTGGAAAAAAGCGAATTTGGCCTAACGCACTCAACTCATTATTACTGATTGAATTAATGATCAAGTAATAAAAGGGATACGCGCAAATCAACGTAATCAAAAAGAAAAAGGTATAATTGAGGATACTAAACGTCAGGTTTTCACGTTTGGGTACTTTTTTCGCCTTTTTCTTTTCACTAATCGATAGTTCCATAGATATCCTCCTCTCCTAAATAATGGAAGTCCCCCGAATTTTTTTCGAAGCAATATTGACGATGGCTAACAAGGCAACAGAAATGACACTTTTTAGCATACTGATCGCGGTCGCTAGCGATAGACTATTTCCGCCCATCCCTAAATTGTAGACATACAAATCGAGGACTTGGATCGTATTTCGATTGAATGCATTTTGGAAGACAAAGTACTGATCCATTCCGTTGTTCAGCAAGTTGGCGATAGACAGCATCAACATCACAAGGAACGTCGGCATCAAGGCAGGTAGTGTGATATGACGCATCAGGTGGAAACGATTCGCCCCATCGATTCGTGCCGATTCATACAATTCGGGGTCAATTCCTGAAATGCCTGCAAGATACATGATGGCACCCCAGCCCAAGCCTTTCCAAATATTCCAAAGACACATCATCAGCCACGTATGATTGCCGCTATCCAAAAATTTGACTGGATCGGTAACGAAGCCCCATTCTTGCAGCAACGTGTTTACCAGCCCTGTTGAAGAAAACAAGCTAAAGGCAATCGTATACACCAAAACCCAACTGATAAAATTCGGCAGCGTGGTCAGCGTTTGGACCAAATTTTTAAACCATTTGCACTTGATTTCGTTCAGTAAAATGGCGAAGCCTACTGGTAGGATCGAAGTGGCGATCCCTAAAAAACTCATGGCAAAGGTGTTTTTCATTACTTGTACGATCTGATCCACTTGTGTTGGACTAGAGACAAGAAGTCGAAACCATTTGAAGCCTACGAACTCGCTGCGCGCTAAACCTAATGCTGGTTTGTAATCATAAAGTGAATAAATCCATCCGTGCAAAGGAAAATAAGAGAACAAAAACACGAGAATCAGAAAGGGAACGATGCATAAAAACAAAATCTTCCCTTCTCGTGTCACCCGCTTATTTTTTCTTGGGACACTGCTTAGTTTACTTTCCATTTTCCTCCCCCTTTTTTTGTAACCGCTTTTACATTTTTAATACTAGCACCTGAATGCTTATTTGCCACCTGTGAAAAATAGAGGTCAATCCGTACATTTTAGACTTCATTTTTCTTTTATTTATAAAGAACGTTGATCTATCAATGTTTTCGCTAGAAACCGCTCAAATGGTAAGGCTTTCAAAATTTGTTTTTTGCGAGTACTATAGGAATATATCAATTTTGGAGGTATAAAAATGAAGTACAATCCTGATGGTCAACTGTACAAAATAACCACCGTTTTTTCACAATTCACATTGTTAAATTTACTATATATCATTAGCTGTTTGCCAATTATTACGATTGGTGCTGCGACAGCTGCCCTTTATGAAGTGACGATTCGTTATGCGGATGAGGAGCGTGGTGAATTGATTGTAGGCTATGTGCGAGCGCTACGAGCAAACTTTATGAAAGCCACCGGTAGTTTTCTCCTTCTTGGGCTCCCCATGGTAGCACTACTGTATAGTAGCTTGTTTTGGTTTTCCTCAAAAACCATTCTTGCCAGTATTTTTGCTTTCGTTCTAATTGTTACAGCTATTTATCTGTTTATTGTATTAGTCTATTGCCTTGCCTTAATTGGACGTTATGAAAACAGCTTTAGGCAAACACTAAAAAATGCGTTTCTGTTACCGATCGCGGACCCTATCCGTTCGTTAGCTCTCGCACTTATTCCTATCGCTGCGTTTTGTTTTGTTGTTTTATTTCCGTTGTTTAAATTTCTCTTGTTGATTTTTGGCTTTTCTTTTGTTATTTATTGTAGTTCGTTCCTGTTGCTTTCTATCTTTCGTAATCAACAAGCATGAAAAGAATCAGTCATCTCTCACTTTTTCGTCGTCTGAGTCAGTTTTCCATTCGGCGACAATTGTTCATTCTTTATCTACCTGTTGTTTTTTTATCCACAGTGACTATAGGTCTCTTATTGGTCTACGATTCAACCAAACAGCTGACAGGCAATTACCAGCACTTGGCAGAGTTGAATGCGCAGCGTGTCAAATCTGTTCTTTTTGATACAACAAACACACTGACAAACACGGCGAGTTCCTTATCAAACGATACCCATCTACGTCAACTTTTAACTGCCAATTACCTTGACGATCAAGAAGCGATCGTGGACATCAATAGCTATGATCAGCTAGATGAGATCAGAAATCTTCAAACCTCGATTGCGAAATTAACCATCTATACAACGAATCAAACCATTCCGAACTATAAATATTTTCAACAGGCAGATGACACGATTCAAGCGACCGCCTGGTACCAACGAGCGCTCAAGCAACCCGATGCTTTTTTGATGACGATGCCAGAGGATTACAAAGCAAATCGTTTGAGTCTTTATAAAACGTTGCCTTTGCCTTTATCAAAAGAAACAGCAGTTTTGGAGATCCAAGTCGATTACAATTATCTCAGTAACCGACTTCGTAATTCATCCTATGAATTGGAATTACAGTTAAATGATGATGTCATCTTTTATAGCGACAAAATCAATCAAGTTGGGGAACCGGGACAGCTGACAGCTCTTTCTGAGCCGCAAACGAGTGCTGCCTTTTTAAAAAATGATGGGACCAAGGTGATGCTCACCAAAAGCACCTTACCCATGAGTAACAAAGAAGACATCATCACGATTTATAGTGCGGATACCAATGCCTACAGCAATCTACGCGCCAATCTGATCCGGTGGAGCACGATCGTTTTGGTGATTTTGATCACTACTTTCATCATCGTCTTTCTCTTTGCTCGATTCTTTACCAAACGAATCTCTCAACTGCAGCAGGCGGTCTACTTTGCCTCGATCGAGGATTATGATTTCTTTCAAAATATCAGCGGCGAAGACGAGATTTCACAGATCTCTCTTGATTTCCACAAGATCATTCAACGAATCAAGAAAAAAGAAGAAGAGATCTACCGTTCACGTTTGGCACAGCAAGAGCTGTTGACTCAGCAGCAGCAAATGGAATTTAATATCTTAGCGGGGCAGATCAACCCCCACTTCTTGTTCAATACATTAGAAACGATTCGTATGATGGCGCTGACTTCTGGCAATTCTGACGTCGTTTATGCCATCAAGTTACTGGCAAAATCGATGCGCTATACGCTAGAAGCCCACGGAACCAAGCGAACGAGCTTAGAAGAGTCCTTAGATGCGGTTCACGTGTATGTCAAGATCCAGCGGATGCGCTTTGGCGATCGAGTCAACTTTTCCTATTCAGTCTCCAATGAGATCGACCAAAAAGAAGTCCAAATATTGCCCCTCCTGATTCAACCATTGGTGGAAAATGCCATCTCCCATGGTTTGGAAGGCATCACCTATCCAGGGTTTGTCCGTTTGACGATCACCAAAGACGGCCATGATCTGGTGATCGTGGTACAAGACAACGGCAGCGGGATACCGCCAGAAAAACTCGAACACTTGCAGCAAAAAATCAAGACGCCCTCCACCCATGCCAAAAAGAACATTGGGCTAGCCAACGTCAATCATCGGGTCAAAATGTTTTATGGACCTGAATACGGCTTGACGATCGAGAGTGTGTTGGGCAGCGGCACACAAGTCACCTTGCGGATCCACGATCTAAGCCAAGATTCATCTTCTCCTCACTAAAACAGCAAAGCCCCCCTTCGATTCCTGTTTCAGGAATCGAAGGGGGGCTTTTGATTGATTAGAAATCCCGCACATGAACGGTTTGTTGTGATGAAGAGGCGCTAGCATAGCAGCCTACCATGATCCCAGTAAAGACACCGCCAACTTCAGTAGTCAGATATTTTGTTTCTCCACTGCCTAAAGGTTGTGCTTGTCCTTGCTCATCAACAACAGAAAAACGATAAGTTTCTTTATCGGCGCTCAGCTGCAAGGTGACCGTATCTGCTGCATAAGGCAGTTTCTTTTCCACTTTCCATAGGGAGCCGATTTGTCGGCGGAAAACTAGCTGCTGACTGGACGCCGTTTTTTCCAGGTATCCCTCATAATGATGGGTGGTATTTAAGAAAACCGTCAATCCCGCTTGTCCATCCGTTAGTTGCCGACAATCAAAGGTTGCTTGAAATTGTTGATCAAAGGCGGTTTGCCGTTGGAACACAGCCGCAAGTTTGCCTTGATCAGACAGACCCGTCTGATTAGGATGCAGCAAGAAGCCATACGGCTCTTCTTCAATCAACGTCGGGTCCCATTCGAATAAAGTCACGTAATCAGGCTTGCTGCTCTTCTTTTGTGTTTCCTTTGGTGCCGCCGCTGTGTCTACCTGAATGGTTTCTGGTAAATGACCTTCTTCGCCAAACACCGGCCATGGGTTTGACCAGTCTACTGGCAGTAGGCATGTTTCCCGCCCTAACAAATGCCTCAAAGGATAGCTGATGGGGCGTACTGCTAGACAGACTGCCCACCAGTTGCCTTTAGTATCTTGCACGAGATCCGCATGCCCTGCGGCTTGCAGTGGCAGATTCGTACTGCGATTGGTCATCACTGGATTGTTGGGGCATGCTTCATAGGGTCCCGTCAAGGAACGGCTGCGGGCCATGGTCAGCATATGCCCATAGGACGTTCCGCCTTCGGAGATCAACAGGTAGTAATAACCGTCTTTTTTATACAAGTGGGGGCCTTCTGGATCAGCCGCTCCGCTGCCCGTCCAAATATTTTGCCGCGGGCCTAGATCTCCAGAAGCCAAATCGATCGTCCGCAGATAGATCTCCTTATGGGTGCCTAAGTAATAGGTCTGTCCATCGTCATCTGCGAAAATTGTTGGGTCGATCCCAGGGGTGTCCAGCCAAATCGGGTCAGACCATTCACCAGCGATGTCATCCGTCCAAATCAGAAAATTGCCTTCTCCTCCTTCGTTTGCACCAACATTGGTGCAAACGAGGTAAAAGCGGTCCTTGATGAAACGCAAGGTTGGGGCATACAGACCAAAAGCATTGGGGTTTTTCGTCGGTAGCTGCAACTGCTCAGGTCGCGAAAGTCCATGGCCAATCAGCTGCCAGTCTGCCAAGTTTTTACTGTGATAGATTGGTAATCCAGGAAAATATTCAAAAGTACTCGTCACCAGATAAAAGTCTTCACCGACACGGCAAATACTGGGATCTGGATGAAATCCAGGTAAAATTGGATTCGTGATGGTTCGCATGGGCATCTAAAACTCCTTTATCGTGGTTTGGTCAGCCGTCAGCTCATGGCTCGTTTTTCCAGCAGTCGTGTGTATCTGCAAGAATGCTTGCTGGATGCCAGTCAGCTTGACGATCAGTTCTTGATCGACTCTTTCGACAGCCACCTCGCCAAGCCACTCACCGTGGTGATCATAGATAGCGGCAGCGGTCTTGTCTTGCGGATCAAAAAGATGGATCGTTGGATGTTGGGCATAGTCATAGACTGCTTTGGTTTGTTCATGGCCTTCGATAATGACTTGATTTGGTCGGACTAACAGTGGCAAGTGGAAATAGTCATAGGTTTCTTGGTACCAGCGTCCGCCCTCGTATGCTTTGCCAGATAAATAGTCGATCCAATGCCCCTTCGTTTTCGGTACGTAAAAGGAGACTGTTCCTTGATCATTAAAAATGGGCGCCACTAAAAGGTGTTCCCCCAGCATGTATTGGCGATCCAAATGATGGGTCATCTCGTCTTCAGGAAACTCTAAGACCATTGCCCGCATCATCGGAATCCCCGTTTGAGCGGTTAGCACCGATTGGGCTTGCAAGTAAGGCATCAAGGACAGTTTTAACTTGGTAAAGGCTTTAGCTACCGCCACGGCTTCGTCGTCATAGACCCATGGCACTTTGTATTCCCAGCTGCCATGGTAACGGCTATGGGAAGACAGCAGACCAAATTGTGTCCAGCGCTTGTAGAGGTCTGGAGTTGAGCCAGCTTCAAACCCTGAGATATCGTGGCTCCAATACCCAAAGCCGCCTAATCCAAAGGATAGACCGGCTCGCAGCGACTCTGCCATCGATGGATAATCCGAGGTACTGTCGCCGCCCCAGTGTACAGGCAAACGTTGCGAACCAACCGAAGCTGCCCGCGCAAAAACGATGGCTTCTTCTGCTCCCTTGACTTCTTTCAGCAAGTCAAAGACGACCTTATTGTATAGATAGGCGTAATAATTGTGCATTTTTTCTGGATCAGAGCCATCATAGTACACCGCATCGGTGGGAATCCGTTCACCAAAATCCGTTTTGAAGCAATCCACCCCCATGTCTAATAAGGTACGCAGCTTGCTGTTGTACCAAGCGACCGCTTCAGGGTTGGTGAAGTCGACGATCGCCAAACCTGCTTGCCATTTGTCCCATTGCCAGACATCTCCATTGGCACGTTTCAAAAAGTAGCCATTCGTCATTCCTTCATCAAACAAGGGTGATTTTTGCCCAATGTAAGGATTGATCCAGACACAGATTTTCAATCCTTTGGCTTTCAAGCGCTGCAGCATTTTTTCAGGTTCTGGGAAAGTTCGTTCATCCCACGTGAAGTTGCACCACTCGTATTCTTTCATCCATAAGCAGTCAAAATGAAAGACCTCAAGAGGGATATCACGTTCTGCCATACCGTCTACAAAAGACGTCACGGTTTGTTCATCATAATCCGTCAAGAACGAGGTACTTAGCCATAACCCAAAGGACCATGCAGGCGGCAGCGACGGTTTTCCCGTCAAATCAGTGTAGCGCTGGATCACTTGTTTCAGCTCATCGCCGGCAATCACAAAGTATTGTAGCGATTGTCCTGGATTGCTGAATTGAACACGCGAAACTTTTTCACTCCCCACTTCGAATTGCACCCGATCTGGTGAATTGACAAAGACGCCATACCCTTTATTACTTACATAAAAAGGAATATTTTTATAAGCTTGCTCTGTACCAGTCCCCCCATCGGCATTCCAAATATCAACACTTTGGCCATTCTTCACGAAATTAGTAAAGCGTTCCCCTAAACCATAGATCGTTTCTCCCACATCCAGAGTCAACTGCTCGCTGATATGGGTATTTGCTTGCGGATCGATCACTAAAGCTTTGCTGCGAGGCTTGCTTTGGGTAATCAGCTGTTCTTTGTAATAAAACGAAGCTGTCACATTTTCCTCTTTGGTGATTACGACTTGCAAGTCTCCCGAGCGAAAAACATATGATTGCTCGTCTTCTGAAATATCAGGAGTGATCGCTTCTGTCATCAATTCAAAATCGGGGGCTTTGGCTTGGACCCCTTTATAGTTATAGAGGGTGATCCCAATGATATTGCTTCTAGGGGTAGTGACTTCCATCGTTAACAATCCGCCATCCAGCGTTGCCCCTTTATGTCCGACATAGCTATAAGGCAGATATAAAACCAATTTGTTTTCTTCTTTACGGGCATCGTAGACATGCACCGCAAATTTCACATCAAATCCTTCACGAAATAACCAACCGCCATCTGAAAATTTCATTTTTTTCCTCCTTGTTGGATCAATGTCAACGCCCCTAACAGACCAGAATCATTATAGTAACGACAAGTCTCGATCGGCACTTGGAAATCTGGCCAATGGGGGTTCTCATTGATTGCTTGTTTGATTATAGCTAATAGATCAGGGTGTTGGCTGATGCCGCCGCCGATCAGTATTTTTTCGGGATTCATCGTGACAGCTAGGTTGTAAATCGCAAGTGCGACATAACGTGCCCACTGTTTCAGGATCTCCTGCGTTTCAGGATCACTCGACCACTGCTGCATGATGGTTTCACCTAAAATCTCCTCTGATTCAGGAATCGCTTTTGCCCGCCGATAGGCAGCAATCAGTCCTCTCGTTGAAGCTAGATCATGGAGGGTCGCAAAAGAAGATGCTTGAAAATCAGTGATCATCATTCCGAATTCTCCTGCCCGAAACCCATTGCCGTGAATCAACTGGCGCTGATGAACGAGCGCGCCACCAATACCGGTGCCTAATGTGATCATGACAAAATCTTGTACGTCAGCAGCATTGCCGGTAGAAAGTTCTGCTAAAGCAGCACATTTCGCATCATTTTCGATCCAGATCGGATAAGACTTGGTTAAACGCTGCTGCAGCTCTTGTACGACAGCACAGCCGTGTAAAGGAGCCAACGCCCCCGCCATGATCGCTCGGCCATTGACTGAATCAATGAAACCAGGAAAACTCAGCCCGATCCCTTCGATGATATGCACTTGCTCGACTTCTTTTATTTTGGCAGCTAAGGCAGCAAAAAATTCATCCCGCGTATTACTCGGGGTTTTGATTTTGCCTCGGTCCAGCCATTGATTCTTCTCGGTAAAAACCCCGAATTTGATATAGGTCCCCCCTACATCAAAGCACAGGCGTACATCTGTCATTTCTCCTCCTCCGTTCGAAAAGCGCTTACAGTTTCATTTAAATTATATAAAAGAAAAAAAAGAAAGCCTACTTCTTAGAATAGACTTTCTTACTATAAAAATTAGCTTTTTTCTGTCTCCGATAGGCAATAGGATACTTCTTTTTTATTTCAGCATTGCTCCATTTGAAGCAATGACTTCCTTATACCAATCAAAAGAATCTTTCTTGATTCGATCAAACGAACCATTCCCTTCATTGTCACGGTCTACATAGATGAACCCATATCTTTTTCGCATTTCACCTGTAGTAAATGAGATGAGATCAATACAGCCCCATGCTGTATACCCAATCACATCAATGCCGTCTTCCTCGATGGCAAGCATCATTTGTTTGATGTGTTCAGCTAAATAGTCAATCCGTTCGGGATCATGAATGCCGGTTTCTGTCATTTGGTCATTAAAACCAAAGCCATTTTCCACAATAAAAATCGGCAGTTCATAACGGTCCTGCAAGAGATTCAGCATATAGCGCAATCCCATGTGGTCAATCGTCCAGCCCCATTCCGTCATCGTTGCATAAGGATTCGTTGTTAGCACACTGCTGCCCAACAAAGGATCATGTAGATAGTTTGCATCTGAGCGGGTAGATACTGTATTGCTTAAATAATAAGTAATACCGATATAATCAACGGTGCCGTTTGCCAAATCATCAAGATCGGCTTCTGTCACATCGATCGTGTACCCTTTTTTCTGCCATTCATTGAGTATTCTTTTTGGGTAGTGTCCACGGACATGTACATCTGTGAAATAGAGTTGATTATTATCTTCTTGTTGTGCTAACAATTGATCACGAGGATCAGAAGTCAGCGGGTAATTAGGTGTGGCAGCTAAACAGCAGCCAATTTGAAACTCAGGATTGATTTTTTTCGCAGCTGTGACGACCCGAGCTGAAGCAACAAACTGATAGTGAGCGGCTTGGTACATGCCTGCTAGTTTCTCCTCATCCTCGTCAAAGATCACACCAGAATTGGTAAAACTGTAAATTGGATTATCGATGATCCGCTGATTGTTGATCTCGTTAAATGTTAGCCAATACCGCACTTTTTCTTTGTAGCGTTCCATTACAGTTTGCGCAAAACGTTCAAAAAATCCGATCATCTTTCTGTTGCGCCAAGCCCCATAGGTTTCAACTAAATGATAGGGCATCTCGAAATGAGACAACGTCACAACAGGTTCTATTCCATATTTTTGCATCTCGTCAAAGACCTGATCGTAAAAATACAGCCCTTCTTCGTTCGGTAGTTGTTCATCTCCTAAAGGAAAAATTCGTGTCCATGCGATACTGATTCGCAAAGCTTTGAAACCCATTTCCGCAAAAAGTTTGATATCTTCCGGGTAACGATGGTAAAAATCAATGCCTTCATGATTCGGGTAATATTCCTCAGGCAAGATTGTGTTGGTAATTTTCCGAGGCCGATCTTTCGTTCCTGCTGTCATCACATCGGCAATACTGATCCCTTTCCCGCCTTCTTGCCAAGCACCTTCCACTTGATGAGCGGAGATCGCACCGCCCCATAAAAAGTTTTCTTTCATTTTCAAACTCCTATCCTTCGTTGTTTACGGTAAACAGAATCCCTTCTGCTTCAATTGTTCCGGCCGTTGTTTCGTACTCGATTACTGTATCTGGCCCACAATTTGTAACGATCACGGGTGTCGATAATTGATAGCCTTTATCCAGAATCGCCTGCCGGTCAAAGGTCAACAAACGATCTCCTCGTGCAATTGTCGCACCATTTTCGACGTTAACATCAAAAAACTCACCATTTAGATTCACGGTATTCAATCCGACGTGGATCAATAATTCAACCCCTTGATCAGATTTAATACCAATCGCATGCTTAGAAGGGAAAACAGCAACAACAGTACCTGCAAAAGGTGCCCGAATGATTCCTTCATCGGGGATGACCGCAATTCCTTGTCCAGCGATTCCGCTGGCGAAGACATCGTCTTCCACTTCTGCTAAAGGCATCACTTGTCCTTTTACCGGTGAATAAATCGGAGTTGCTGCATTGGTTAAGATACTTTCTACCTCTGATTCAGGCTCTGCTTCAAATTCTGTTAGTTCACTTTCCTTCACGCCGAAGAAATAAGCCAGTAAAGCTCCTGACAACAATGAAACGGTGATTCCGATCAGATAACCCACCAAAGGACTGTAAACAGGCAAGGAAAAAATATTATGGAAAACATACGCATTCATCGTCACACCAAAAGCGCCTAACACTGCTCCGCCTAAACCACCGGAAATAGCTACGATCGGCAAAAGTCTTTTGTAACGAAGAATAATCCCATAGACGATGGGCTCTGTCACGCCGGCAAAGAAGCCAGTCAAGGCAACTGGGCCTGCCAAAGCCCGCATTTTCGAATGTTTTTTCGCTCGTAAGAAGAAGCCAACTGCAATCCCGATTTGAGCAAAAACAGCGGCCAATGCCATTCCTTCAATAGGGTCTCCACCTAATCTTGTCAGATTATCTAACGTTACAGGTGTAAAGCCCCAGTGCAAACCAAACATAACCATGAAGGTCATCCCGCCGCCTAAAACGATGCCTGAAAGGATCCGGCTTTTTTCAAATAACCACATTACACTTCCTGATAAAAGATCCCCGAAAAAGGTGCCGAATGGACCAAAAAGGATAACGGTCAATGGAATCATGATCATCAAACTAAGCATTGGTACGGCAAACAATTGAATGTCTTTATAAATAATCTTTTTCAAAAATTTATCTACAAATTGATAAATAAAAATAGCCGCAAAAATCGGAAATAGGGTTGTGGCATAGTCCACGGCTTGAACTGGTATCCCCAAGAAATTTGTATTTTCCACGCCAATCAACCCAGTAAACTGAGGTTCCAACAATGCTGCACCAATCACGCCGCCAACGTACATGTTGGCACCTAATCTTTTCGACAACGTGATCCCTAAGAAAATCGGTAAAAAATAAAATATTGCATTACTCGCAGCACTCAAAATGACATAAGTAGAAGATTCTGCTGATAACCAATTAAATTGGGTCAAAACCGTCAGCAGTGCTTTTAGCATCCCCGAACCTGCTAGAGCAGGAATTAAAGGAGAAAAAGCACCTGAGATAATTTCAAATACGGCGTTCAAATTAAAACCTGTTTTTTTCGAAGAACCTGTTTCTTGATCTGATAACCCAGCCATAGCTGAGATCGTCGCATAGTAATCTGATACATTGCTGCCGATTACGACTTGATATTGTCCTCCGCTTTGTACAACAGACATCACATAGGGCAGTTTTTGAAGTTCCCCTTTATTGGCCTTGGCGTCATCCTTCAAGCCAAAACGCAATCTCGTTGCACAATGAACCAAGCTGTCGATATTTTTTTCACCACCGATCAAGCGAATGATCGCGGCACTTTCGTTTTCAAATTTCATAGTTATTCTCCTTTTGCGTATAATAAAAAGCGTGATCTAGAAGACACCTCAAACAAAAGACTCGTTTGAGTGCTCACTCTAGGTCACGCCTGCTTTATCAGTAACGATCCGTTAAGATGCCAATCGATTTAAATGTAAGGTTAAATACAACACTTCATCTTCAGTGATTTCCCACTGATACCTATTTTCCAGAAATTGCTTGATTTTCATAGCACACTCATAATCCAACGGATATTTCAGTTGAATCACATCTAATAAACTAGACGCTGGTTGAGCTGGTAGCTCATTGCTCATCTGTCGTTTAACAAAGTAGCGAATGTGAGTGATGAATCGGGAAAAATAAATAGAGTCTTGTCTGAATTCTTTGCCATAATGATAATTGATGATCGTCAAAATATCTTTCATGACTTTGGAAATCAGCATTGTTTCTTCCATTCCGTTGTTATCGCCTAAAAAATTCACGAAATGCAGCGTAATAAAAGCAGCCTCATCTTGCGGAATATTCAGATGTGTTCGCTTTTGCATCAGCTCAACCGCTTGAAGACCAATTTCATATTCTTTCGGGTACACCTGCTTTAATTCCCATTCTAGGGGTGTTTGAATTTTCATCCCTTCTCTTGCTCTCGTCAGAGCAAAACCGATATGGTCTGCAAGTGCCACTAGCAGTGCAGGATTGCTTTCGCATTGAAACGCTTCCTCAAACAATTTTAAAATATCGCTGGCCAGTTGCAGATCACGATATTCAATCCGTTTAAGCAGCTGTTCCAAATCTGCAATGCTTTTTTGGTCGTTAATGATGAATCGCTTTTCTATTTTCTTTTGATCGACAGTGTCGCCTGGCTTCAAACCAAAGCCGATGCCACTCCCCATCACAACTTCTTCTTGGTGATTGTCGTTCAGGACTAATGAAGCATTATTATTAAATACTTTGACGATTTCCATGGTCAACACCTCCTAAAATAAAACAAAAAAATAACGTCACCAACTAGCTATGATCTTTTTCCAAAATAAACGAATGGAGAAAATCTCATACCTGTGGTCACGCCTGCATTATCAGTAACGATCCGATGCACTTACTATACTTCAAAATGAAAACGACGTCAATAGCTTTTTTAAAGCATTTTCTTGTATGAGCTTCTGACGAGATTATTCAAAAAAATGGCGACAAAAAAGACGTGTTGTCTCTTGCTGCCGCCATGCGAACCTGTAATGCCGCTTTTTCTTTTCACAAATTTCTCTTTTCATTGCCTATGCGATGGACTGTTTTCCTGAAAAATAGCTGCTCATGTATCAGCGAATTTTCTTATGTTTTCCGAAACTCATTCGGTGAAACCTGATGGTATTGTTTGAACTTTTTGTAGAAATAATCAACATTGCTGTAGCCCACCAATTCAGCAACTTCGTAGACCATTAGATTGGAATGACGCAAGATTTCCACCGCTTTTTCCATTCGTACTTCATCCAAGAACGCCAAATAATTTTTCCCAGTTTCTTTGCGAAACTTCTTGCCTAGATAGGCACTATTGTAATTGAAACGTTCCCCGATTTTTTTCAAGGTCAAATCTTCTTGATAATGCTTTTTCGTGTATTGGATCAATTCTGCAATGATATCGATTTGGTTCAAACTGCTGGCGACGGTTGCTTGCAAGTCTGTTAGTTTTGCGGTGATCACGTCTTGCAGCATTGGAAACGTCTGGGCGAGAAAAATCTGCTGATGCACTTCGTCTGTCGACCATTCGATTGCTAAGGCTACTTTTTCACTGATTTGATGCTGCAGCCATTCGATGTCACCATTGATTTGCCATTTGATCTCTTCTTCCAATGCCAATGAATGATAAAAGGTTTGATAATAGCGGGATAACGGCTGTTCTAACGGATCGTTTGCCAAAATCGCCTTAACTAATTCTTCACGCAAATCACTTCGTTCTTCTGCTTCTTGCGTCGTATCCAAAACATGGTGAGAAATGACTTGATTGGGAAATAAGAAAATCAATTTACTTAATGTCTGGATATCGATCATCAATGGCTTCAAGTTATCTTGCGCCGCAAACCAGCGGGAGATCAAGATTTCTTGGTGAGCCATTTTTTTACGGCACCACGCATCGATCGCCTCGTCGGGAAAGCGCTCCTCGTTTAACAGAACCAAATACCGATGATGTCGATGGATCAAGGTGACGACTTGCGCCACTTGCTCCTGCAATTTCTCAACCAGCTTTTGGGCATCTGCCTCCTCGGAAAGACGCAATAGCTTGATGGCTTGTGCGTCTTTGATTCCCGTTTGATCCCCGCCAAACAATTTCTCCATCAACTGACTCTTCTGATTTTTCTGCTGATCGGTCTTGGCTTTTTGATCGATTTTCGTCAAAATACCGATCAGCTCTTCTTCGTCAACTGGTTTCAGCAAATAGGTCACAGCGCCCAGTTGCAACGCTTGTTTGGCATAATCAAAATCTGAGTAGCCGGATAAAATAATGGCAAAAAACAAAAGCCCTTCCTCCGATGCTGCTTGCACCATCTCAAGACCATTTTTTCCCGGCATACGGATATCAGCGATCACAACGTCTGGCTTCAATTCGTGGATCATTGCCAAGCCAGCTTCGCCGTTTTCCGCCGACCCGACGATTTGATACCCCAGACGTTCCCAATCGATGATCAGAGGCAGTCCATTTCGGATCGATGCTTCATCGTCAACGATCAACACTTTACGCATTTTCCAACCTCCATTTTCAGCTACTCCTTCGTTACATCATGTTTCACTTGTCAAACTTGCCCCGTTGGTGCGAATCACCTCTTGATACCAATAAAAACTATCTTTCGGGATGCGCGCCAACTGACGTTCGCTTTGATTGTCGCGATCGACATAAACAAACCCATAGCGTTTTTTGTATCCATTCAACCAACTCAGTAGATCTGTAAAGGACCAAGCACAATAGCCGATCAGCTCAACCCCATCCGTGATGGCCTTTTGCAGTTCCACCAGATGTTCCTGCAAATAGGTGATGCGGTATGGGTCATGGATCTGTTTGTCTTCTGTCAATTGATCGATAGCGCCTAACCCATTTTCAGTAATAAAAATCGGCAAGTCATAATTGGCTTGGATGCGCCGCAAGGCTACACGGAAACCAACGGGATCGATCTCCCAGCCCCAATCTGTTTTTTTCAAGTGAGGATTTTCTGCTGTCGCAAACATGGTTTCTTCGGGTGAGAACTCACCAGCTGCCGCTTGCATCAAATACGGATCGACTTTAGAAAATTCTTTCTTTTCAGCTGACTGCTTTTGCAAATTGTTTTGCTGGGCCGTCCCACCGTGATAGTAATTGATTCCTAAGAAATCAGGTTTTGCCTGTTTTAATAGTGCTTGATCTTCTGGAGTGACTTCAGGAGCCAAGCCAACTTTGGCTAATTGCTTGTACACAAATTTCGGGTATTCGCCTTTGCAATAGACATCTAAAAACCATGCGTTGTTGAAGGCTTCGCCATTTTCTGCTGCTAGCACATCTTCTGGGTCACAGCTAAACGGATACATCGGTCCATAGCCAAAACTTGGACCGATCTTGCCCTGAGGAACCAGCTCATGGAACAAATTGATCGCCTTAGCATTAGCAAGGTTGATGATATGATTGGCTGCATACATCCGTTTTAAGTCCTTCAAGCCCGGCGGATGTGCCGCCCAACGGTACCCAAGAGAAGTGAAGACATTTTGTTCATTCATGGTGACCCAATAGGTGACTTTCTTTCCTAGGCGTTCAAAAAGGATCCGGCAATACCGTTCAAATGCTTCTGCTGTTTCTCGGCCTTCCCATCCTTGGTATTTGTCTTGCAAAGCCTGGGGAAGGTCCCAATGATACAGCGTCAAAATCGGCTCTACTCCTTGCCGAAGCAATTCATCCACCAGCTTTTCGTAAAACGCCACACCCGCTTCATTGACCGCGCCTTCGCCATCAGGCAAGATTCGCGACCACGCCACGCTGAAGCGATAGGCTTTCAAGCCCATTTGCTTCATCAAGGCAACATCTTCTTTGTACCGATGGTAGTGATCGATCGCCACTTTGCCGTTGGTTTCCTCAAAAGTATTGCCAGGAATTTGGGCATAGGTGTCCCAAATCGACGGACCTTTGCCGTCTTCTGCCCATGCTCCTTCAATTTGATAGGCCGCCGAAGCTGCCCCCCATAAGAAGTTTTCTGGGAAAGGATCTAAGTTTGTGTGAAACATCAAGTTGCCTCCTTCATTTCCTAAACCGAAATAAATCGGTTACATTTTATCGTATCATAATTTGGTTGATTCGTAACAATTGCCAAAAGATATTTTTTAGGTGAAAAAACTGCCGCTCCTCAGAACGACAGTCGTTTCTTATTAAAACAGGTAATCATTCAAACGAGATTTCACATATTCAATGTGGCTGGATTCTAATTCGATTTGATCATGCGCCAATGCGTAATCTGTCAGTGTTTCTAAGTTTTCCTCATCAGCAACGATCTTCGCTCCGATGCCTTCTTGGAAAGAGGCATACCGTTTTTCCTTCAACTCGTCTAAGAAGCGGTCTTCTTTTAGTTTCGCTGCTGCTTTCAACGCTCGGGCATACGTATCCATACCAGCGATGTGGGCTAACAACAGATCTTCCATTTCAAATGACGAACGACGGACTTTAGAATCGAAATTGATTCCTCCCGGTGCGATGCCGCCGTTTTCTAAGACTTCGTATAAAGCGAGTGTGGAGTCAAAGACGTTGGTTGGGAATTCATCCGTATCCCACCCTAACAGCATATCTCCTTGGTTGGCATCCAGTGAGCCTAATGCGTTATAGCTACGGGCAACGGCGATTTCATGTTCAAAGGTATGGCCAGCTAATGTTGCATGATTGGCTTCTAGGTTTAATTTGAAATCTCCTTCTAAGCCGTAGTGCTGAATGAAGGCCATCGTTGTCGCTGCATCAAAATCATATTGATGTTTTGATGGTTCTTTTGGTTTCGGCTCTAATAAGAACTGCGGTTTATGACCGATTTTTTCGCCATAAGCGATCGCCATTTTGAATAGACGGGCGATGTTGTCTTGTTCAAATTTCATGTCTGTGTTCAACAAGGTTTCATAGCCTTCACGACCACCCCAGAAGACATAGTTTTCGCCGCCTAATTTTTTCGAGATGTCTAAGCCTTTTTTGACTTGGGCTGCCGCATACGCATAAACTTCCGCATTATTGGTGGAAGCAGCGCCGTTATTGAAACGAGGATGTGAGAACATATTTGCTGTGTTCCATAATAGTTTGATTCCCGTTTGTTCCATTTTTTCTTTGATTAAATCGGTGATTTCGTCTAAGTTTTGGAAAAATTCTTCTAACGTTTCTCCTGCAGGTGCCACGTCAACATCATGGAAACAGAAGAACTCTGCCCCTAATTTTTCGCAAATCTCGAAGAAGGCTTCTACTCGATTTTTCGCCGTTTCCATTTCGGTGTCACCAATCCACGTCCGTTTGTTGACGGGTGCGCCGAAAGGATCAGAGCCGTCTTGCGTCATCGTATGCCAATAGGCGATTGCAAAACGTAGATGATCTTTCATTTTCTTGCCTAAAACAACTTCTTCGGCATCGTAGTGGCGAAATGCAAACATATTGTCTGTTTTAGGACCTTCGTAGCGGATTTTTTCGATCTCTGGGAAATAAGTCATTGTTGTTGCCTCCATTTTATGTTTTTTAGTGTAATAAACTAACTTACTTGTTTCCAATCATTTAGAACCAAAAACGATTCCTCGCTTTGATCAGGTAGATTGCCTGCTGCCATTACGCTACTCGATTTGCGCCAATGCATGGCAGATAGGTGCGGTTTGTTGGTAGACGGTCCGGTAGATCGCATAAATTTCTTGGTATTTGGCGACATTTTCAGGAATTGGTGCAATGGCCTTGCCGTATTTGACAAAGGCGTTAACACAAGCAGTTGCATCTGGATAAATGCCGCTGCCGATTGCTGCTAGCATTGCTGCACCCATACCTGGACCTTGCTCAGTAGACAAACTCAGCATTTCTGCATTAAAAATATCGGCTTGCATTTGCAGCCATTCGGCATTTTTCGCACCGCCCCCCACAGAAACGATCTGGGTGAATTTCCGCTGTGCCCGTTCTTCCATGATCATTTGGGAATCTTTCAAAGAGAAGGTGATCCCTTCTAAGACCGCACGACTGAAATGCTTTTCGCGATGCCGTGTGTCGATGCCGATAAAACTACCCCTGATTTGGCTGTCGGTATGCGGGGTGCGTTCACCCACGATATAAGGCGTAAACAGCAGGCCTTCTGCCCCTGGGTTTACCTCACTGATCGCTGAAAGCAATTCCTGAAACGATTGGTTGGGGGCAAACGTATCACGATACCAGCTTAAGGAATTTCCAGCGGCTAACGTGACCCCCATTGAATACAACTTGTCTTTGATCGCATGTCGGAAAAGGTGTAGATCTCCTTGATAATCAACCTCTTGCGCTTCTTCAAAGGATAAGAACACACCGCTCGTGCCAATCGACACCATGCCGACACCTTCGGCGATGATCCCTGAACCTAATGCAGCACAGGCATTGTCTGCGCCACCTGCATAGATCGTCACCTCTTGTTCAAACCCAAAGGCTTCTTGCAGCTCTTTTCGCATTTGCCCCACAGGCGCTGCTGATTCAAAAAGCGGCGGCAGTAAATCCGATGCGATTGCGAATTTTTCTAGAATGGCTTCAGACCAGCACTTCTTTTCGATATCCAGCAGTAACGTACCCGCTGCATCGGAATAATCCATCGAATAGTTCCCAGTCAGCCAAAAAGCCAAGTAGTCTTTTGGCAGCATCATGTGACGAACTTGTTGCCAATGTTCAGGCTCGTGTTCTTGGACCCATAAAATTTTTGGTAAAGTGAACCCTTCCAAAGCAACATTCTTGGTGATTGCTTTTATTTCCTCTCCAAAGGATGCCATGATCGCTTGGCATTGTTTGGTGGTCCGAACGTCATTCCATAATATTGCCGGACGAATGACTCGGTTTTCTTCATCCAATAAAACAAGACTATGCATTTGCCCAGAAAAGCTGACGCCGATCAATTCCTTTTGCAGCGTTGGAAGCTGCTGGATCAAGGTTTTGATCACCTTATCTGCCGCCTCTTGCCAATGCACCGGCTCTTGCTCACTGAACCCCGGTCTAGGGGATGACAATGGATAGTCAGCACTTGCTGTTCCTTGGAGTTCCCCGGTTTGATCAAAAACTAAGCCTTTTAACGCACTTGTTCCCAGATCCAACCCTAAAAAATAAGCCATCTCTTCTCTCCTTCCTCTGTTTGAAGCAGTTAACCATTGACTCTCAAACGGTTAATTAGCATTCAAAACTAACTAATCGAATAGTAAACGATTCTCGCATTCCTGTCAAGCGCTTTCAACGAATCTTTCATGGTTTTTCCTTCTCAAACTGCTGCTCCTACATTCTTCGTCTTTTCTTTATTCTTCAGCTTGCACAATATTAATTTGCACGGTAAACTAACACTAATCACATCTACGAAGAGGAGTACACATGATTATCAATAAAATGGGCATACGCGAACAAAATGAAGCGGCTGTATTGAAGACGATCATTGACAATGAAAATGTGTCACGAGCGGAAGTGTCAAATTTGACCCATCTCAATAAAGCGTCTGTTTCTCAAATAACCAAAAAACTGATCGACACGGACTTCGTGCGCGAAGTCGGCATTGGTGATTCCACTTCGATCGGTGGTCGCAAACCGATTCAATTGCAATTCAATCACCGTAGCAGCTTAGCTGTTACCTTTGACATCGGCTATAACTATGTTAGAGGGATGCTCTCTTATATCAATGGCGAGATGATCGCCTCTGCCGACCATTCCCATGAATTGATCACCAAAGAAAATGTACTAGCGACGATCGATTCCATGATGATAGAGTTTTGGCCGCAAATGCCGCAAACCACTCATGGATTAGTAGGAATCTGTTTGGCGATCCACGGCATCGTTCATAATCAGACGGTCACCTTTGCCCCCTACTACGACTTGGAACACTTTGATTTGATCGCCCCTTTGAGCCAAAAATACAATACGGCGGTCTATATAGAAAACGAAGCCAATCTGACGGCTTTAGGCGAGTACTGTTTTTCTTCTGATTCCACGAATTTACTGAGCGTCAGCGTCCATAGTGGGATCGGTGTCGGAATCATCGTTGATGGGCAGCTACAAACCGGTACTCACGGCATGGCGGGGGAAGTTGGCCATTCTACGCTCTTTCCTCACGGCAACTTGTGCCCTTGCGGCAATCGAGGCTGCTTAGAGCAATATGCGTCGAACAAAGTCTTGTTTGACACCTACAGTCACTATACAAAAACAGCGTTCGTTAATTCGGATACCTTTGCACAAGCCTATCATGCCGGAGAAAAATCAGCAGTCGAATTGGCGCAACAAAATGTTGAGTTTCTTAGTATTGGGCTAAACAATGTCATCACTTTTTCTGATCCCGAAGAAGTCTATATCAACAGCTCGGTCTATCGCAAAATTCCTGATTTATTACTGGCGCTGCAACAAAAATTGACCAGCCAGTTCACCAAAAACACGAAGATCAAAAACAGCCGATTAGGCGATCAAGCCCCGCTGTTTGGCGGTAACGTTTTAGTCGCGAAACATTTCTTGAATATCAACGATTTGCGCTTTGCGGCACTTGATCTCTCCCGTGCGATCCGTTAAATGAACGCTGGACTGAAAACTCAGTCCAGCGTTTTCTTTTGGTAAAAGGGTATCGCTATCCTTTGATTCCGCCAGCCGTCACACCGCCCACGATGTATTTCGATAGAAACAGGTAAATCAGTAGCAAAGGAATAATACTTAATGAAATCCCTAGATACATACTGCCAAATTCAGTACGGTAAACATCAGTTTTCAGCAATTGGACCAGCATCGGCAACGTATACTTTTCCGTATCGTTGATCAAGATCAAGGGCATTAAGAAATTATTCCACGAGGTCACGAACGAGAAAATCGCCATGGTGGCTAAGCCCGGTTTCATCAAGGGCAACATGATGCGATGGAAAATTTTGATTTCGCCGGCTCCGTCCAAACGAGCAGAATCTGCCAAATCAGGATGATAGATCGTTTCTAAGTATTGCTTTAAGAAAAAAACGGTAGCAGGTGATGCGATCGCTGGTAAAATCAATGGCAGAAAATTATTTAAGAGCCCTAAGCGATTCATAAATTGATAAAAACCGATCATGCTAATTTGCTGAGGAATCATGATCAGCCCAAGAATGACAGCAAACAGGACTTTCTTGCCACGAAACTCATAGGCGATCACGCCATAAGCTGTCAATGCCGAAAAATATACATTGAGAACGGTAGCGCCAGCCGCAATCAAGAAACTATTTTTAAATCCATTGAAAACATTGAAGCCTCTGCCCATTAAGACGGACCAGTTGTATTGGAGATTACCGCCAGGCCACAAGGACAGCCCTTGCTGGATCTGTTCTGCTGAACGGGTCGCATTGACTAAGACGACCCAAAACGGCAGAATACTTAAGATGGTCAGCAACACCAAAAAGACATAGATCAACAATCGTTTTGCTCGATAGCTATTTTCCATTTATTTTCGCCCCACTTTGCTGTTTTCTTTGAAAAATTGAAACAATAACGTGCTTAATACGATCGAAAGTACCAATAATAGCACCGACGCGGTTGCGGCAACGTTGAAATTCCGACTCCCGGTAAAGGCTTGGTTGTAGATAAACATCGTGATCGTTAAGACACTATTGTTGGGATTGCCGTTTGTCAGCAAAAAAGGAATGTCGAACATTTGCAAGCCGCCAATCAAAGACGTCACCAATGTATAAAGCAAGATTGGTTTTAACAAAGGCAGCGTGATCTTGCGGAAAATTTGACCATCATTGGCTCCATCGACCATTGCTGATTCAAAAAGAGCATCATCAATGCTCAAAATGCCCGAAACCAAAACGATCGTTGTCTGACCATACCACATCCAAAATTGGATAAAGGAAACGATCAGCCGAGTGCCCGTTTCACTACGGAAAAAGTCATAGGGCTGGTCCAAAACACCGAAATGCTGCAAGACTAGGTTGATCGGACCTAACGGAAAACTGAACAAAACGAAAAATAAGATTGCTACTGAAGCGGCAGTAATGATGTTGGGTAAGTAAAAAACGACTTTGAAGAAGCCTTTCCCCCGCAAGCGCAACTTGATATTGGTAAACCATGCCGCCAGCAACAGAGCCATGCCAATTTGAGGGACAAAGTTTACGCCCCACAAAATAAATGTATTGCTGATTGATTTTAAAAATAACGGGTTGCGAAAAATCGCAAAATAGTTATCCAGTCCGACAAGATTGGCAGCTGGATTCCACCCTTTTAGATCCGTAAAGCTTAGGTAAATCGTATAGAGAATTGGATAAAGCTGAAAAACCAAGAATGCTAGAAAAAATGGTGCGATAAATAATAGCCCATAGCGATGATACTGTTCAAATCTTCTCTTATTCTGCATCGTAATCCCCCTGATATTTATTTCTTCTACTGCCAACTTCTGCCTGTAAAGACAAGCCATTTGAGCAGCGCATAGTACCTAGAAAAGGTTGAAACCGACCCCGTCTTCGGTGTCGGTTTCAACAACACCTAATCTACTTGAACATCTGGATAAGCATTGACGACCGCATCTTTAAAGTTTTGGATCGCCGTTTCCTGATCCACTTCACCTTTTGAATATGGTGTCAAACAACTATCCGTAAAGAGGGTTTCAATCGTCTGGTCATACTCGGTCAGAATTTTCGCGTTGATGTCTTGAACCATATCGGCAAATTCTGCATAGTGGTTTTGACCGCCTAAAAATTCCTCTTGATATTCGCCTTTAATTTCTTCAACGACTCGCTCATTCGATACAAAATCACCGGTATCTTCGGCCCATTGTTTTAAAAATGCTTGATCTGTGGTCAAGTAAGCCACCAATTGCGCAGCTTCTTCTTGCATCTCAGAATTTGCCGTAGCACCGATCCATGTGCCGCCCCAGAACCACGACGAAGGTCCTTGGATCATGCGCCAGTCGCCTTCTGTTGAGCTGGAGTTATCGGCAGCTGTCGCATTTGGTTTTAACCAATAGTGCAGTCCCCATGTCGGCAAACTATAACCGAATACATTGTCGCCATTCATTCCAGCAAACCAAGCTTCTGATTGTCCTTCTGTATCTTGTGTCAGGCCTTCTTCTACAAATTTTCGTGATACATCCAACAAGTCATACAAACTGTCGTCGATCACTAATTTGCCGTCTTCAACCCAGCCATGTTCGCGTTGACCATAAAAAGGCTTTGCCAAATCTTGGACACTAGAGATCATATAGGTGGTTCCACCACTTTTTTCTTTGACTGCTTTGGCTTGCTCATAGAACTTGTCGTAGTCTGACAATGCCGCTTGCGCAGCCGCTGGATCATCGATTCCTAGCAGCTCTTCTGCCATCGATGCTCGGTAATAAAACCCGCCAGGAGCAGCTTGCCAAGCCAAGGCATGAAGAACCCCGTCTTTTGAAGTCCCTACGTCTTTGACATATTGATACGTATCTGCCGCGGCTTCATCAAGCCCCAGTGAACCAAGGTCTGCCATCATGCCTGATTCCACATATTTTTTGACAAAGGCAGATTCTAAAGCAATCACATCTGGTGCATCTTTGGAACCGATAATCGGATCGAGCTTGGTCTCGAATTGGTCAGAAGGAATCTCCACGATCCGAATGTCATAGGCCAAGTCGTCATGCGCCGGCAAATAGTAATCATTGATCATCGTTGATAATTCTGAAGTAAAGGTCCAAACCACAAGTTCATCCTTGCCACTACTTCCCGTTGCGCTATTATCTGAGCTGCTGTTTCCAGAACCATTCCCGCAGCCACTAAGCATAAAAGCTGCTAAGCCCGCCAATGACACTGTTTGTAAGACCCGTTTCCAATTTTTCATCTTTCTTCCTCCTCGATTTTTTGATAGTCAAATGAATCAAAATCAGCCGCCAAACGATTGCCGGTCGTATCGATCGCAAACATCCCTACAAAAGCCCCTGTAAAGAACCCACCGTAATGTTCTGCTACATAGTCGTCAGACAATTGCAAGCTGTCAAATAGCTGATCGATGACCTGCCACTCTTTTTGATCAAACGAGTACGCGTATTGATAGTGGGCATAATTAACGATCGTTTTGAAGTAGACTGTTTGTACATCGGCTGGTATCACAACTTCTGGTGCTTTTTGACTCTTCAGTTGGCCCTTTTCGCTTGTCAATACAGTGATGATTCTGCCTTTCGTCTCATCATGAGTGATGTAGATTGCCGACCAGTTTTGTGTATTGTAGTAATTCGTCATGCCTGCTAACTGTAGAAACGAGGTCGGTGAAAATTCGACGGCAGTCGTTGCTTCGAAACGAAAATCGCTCCATCTTCTTGCCACCAGTGCTTGATGGAACAAGGAATTGAACGACTCTCGCCCATACAAGCGCAAGTACCCTGGTCGTGCGGTCAAACTACCGATTTCCTCAGAAAAAGGAATCCGCAAGGTTTGAAACACTGGTGCCAACGACGCCTCTTCAAAATCATCAAAGCCTGATTCTGTTTCCCACGGATGTTCGGGCAGCTGTGGCTGTGGGACTTCCTCTTTTGGAAAGTTTCCGCCTGTGATATACGGCCAATCATTTTCCCAATAAACAGACTGGATCGCTGTTTCTCGTCCGAGCGGGCAATAGCCGCGATTTTCTAAGAGGGGCGTTTCTGGATACTTCAGCGCTCGCCCTGTTAAGTGAACAAAATACCATTCATCAGTCTGCGTTTTCACAAATGAACCATGACCAGCTTTTTGTAGCGGGATCTCTGGCTGTCTCCATGAACTGATCAGAGGGTTTTGAGGATGAACTTCATAAGGCCCTTCGATGTGTGTCCCACGAGCGATGGTACTTGCATGTTCAAACTTGGTGCCGCCTTCTGCCGTCAATAAATAATAATAGCCGTTCACTTTATACATAACCGGTGCTTCCGTCAATTTGCGCTCTGTTCCTTTGAAGATTATTTTGGGCTGCCCCACCAATTTCTTGGCTTGCCAATCAAACTCTTGGAGAGCGATCCCGTAAAAGGAATGGTTTGTCGGGCGATAATCCCAAACCATGTTCAGAAAATATTTTTTGCCGTCGTCGTCATGAAATAACGAGGGATCGAAACCAGAAGAATTCATATAAATTGGTTCTGACCAATCCCCATCAATGGTTTCACAGGTGATCAAATAATTGTTCACATCTTTCCAACTATTAGATTGTGTTTTGACATCTGAATAAATCAACCAAAAACGACCATCACTATAACTTAAGTTTGGCGCCCAAACGCCCCCGGAATCAGGGTTTCCTAGCATATTCAACTGACTGACACGATTGACTGGTGTACTGATCAAGCGCCAGTTCTTCAAATCCTTCGAATGGAAGATGCGCACACCTGGAAACCATTCAAAGGTCGACGTAGCAATGTAATAATCTTCTCCTGCACGACAAATACTCGGGTCTGGATGAAAGCCTGTTAGTATTGGATTGGTAATCAAAAAAATTTCCTCCTCTTTCCCTTTTTGGCATTTTGTGATTCAACTGAGTGTCAGTAAGAATGAGCTTCATCCAGTTAGTAAGTTTTCTTTACTAATATACCTAACAAAAAAAAGAAACTTGCTGCTGCAGCTCATTTTAAAAATATTCACTAATCATTGTTCTATTTACTTTCTTCAGCTGAACTGTCATAATTATAGAATGAAATCGCTATCATTCACAGGACGATTTCCACACATCGATAGACAAAAAATGGAGGATAGATCGCGTGACCATTTTAGAAGAATACCATTTCGGCGAATACCTAGGCGTTTCCAGTTACCATCCCTACTCGCTTAATTACATGGAACATTTTCATCGTTCCTTTGAATTGCTTTTTTGTAGTGATGGCGAAGCGGTTGTCAAAATCGAAGAAAGTCCCTATGTCCTTACGACAGGCCAAGTGTTATTAGTCATGCCTTATCAGACTCATGCCATTGAAACCCCTAAGGAATCACAATTGCATATTCTTGTGTTTTCACCTGAGTATATTCCAGATTTTTACGCCAAAACGAAAGATTTCGCTTTGTCAGATCCGGTGATCACCATTGATTCATCTGTTGCCAAGCAGCTCTACTATCCTTTATTTGAAACGGATTCCCTCTATTTACGAAAATCGGCACTGTATCAAGTCCTTTACCTTTTTGAACACCAAACGACTTTATTACCAGCCAAAAATCAAGAGGATATCCTTATCCAGCTACTTGTTTACATCGAATCCCATTTCAAAGAAGAACTGACGCTCGAAAAACTAAGCAGCAGTATCGGTTATAGCAGCGTCTACGTTTCCAGAATGATCACCGATAAATTGAAAAGCACCTTTCCTCGGCTTTTGAATCAAGCAAGAATACGCCATGCCTCTTTTTTGCTGACCCATAGTCTCTTGCCGATTACGGAAGTAGCAGAACAAGCAGGCTTTCAAAATGTGCGAACCTTCAATCGAAATTTCAAAGCATTGACCTCACTGACGCCAAAAGAATACCGTTTAAAACACAATGCTCATTTTTCGTTGCTGAAGGAATAGCGTAAAAAAAGCAGCTTCACTTAGCTGTAAAGTGAGCTGCTACAATCTTACTCGTTTTTCTAGTCAGCCTTTTGCCTCATTCCTAGAAACTAGTGAAAAACGCTCTAACTTCCCCTTCTTCATAGAGAAATGAGCAGGAAAAAACCAATTGCAAAAATGAACCTTTGTTGTTTTACTGATTCCACAAAACTATGCCTGTTTTAAAACACCGTACTTTCTTGCTTCATACCCTTTTGCTTTGTTGATACTTCTTGGAATATCGATCAATCCCAAGAAAAATGATTCACGACGAGCCAGTCTTTGACTTTCGTCAGATCAGAAAATGTTTTCACCTGTGCAGCTACTTCTTGCTCAAGTTTTGGCTGTTTAAGCAAAGGATACTTCCCATTTTTCTTGACTGGCAAAGTACTCAAATCATCCGCAATCAGAAAAGCTGGGATCTCGGCTTGTTTTGCGGCTTTTATGCCAGCTAGAGAATCTTCTAATACCAAGGCTTCTTCAGGCTTTACGCCTAATTGTTGGCAGGCTGTTAGAAAGATTTCTGGATCAGGTTTGCCCTTTCGCACTTGATCCCCAGAAACCACCGTATCAAACCAATCTGGCATCTGTTCCATTTCAAAGTACGCCTTGATTTTTTCTTTCGATGAAGAGGATGCCACGGCTATCAAGCAATCTTGTTTTTTTAATGCTTCCAACAGTTCAAGAAGGCCGGGCTTTTTAAATACCCGTTTTTCTTCAGCTAAAATCACTTCTTTCTGACGATTCATCGCTGCTCGCCACCGATTCGTTGGTACCGTACTGCCATAAAGTTCCTGCATCCCTTTACGAATATCTGCTTCCGTTCTGCCAGTCAGGTAATAATAAACTTCTTGGCAAACTTCAAAATCATATTCCTCCGCGGCTCTTAAATAAGCGCGGTAAGCTAGACGACCTGTTTCAAACATCAAACCGTCCATATCAAAAATCACCAGTTTTATCTTTTTCATCCTATAGCCTCCTTTACTTTTCTGCGAATAAAAAAGCAATGGTACCAAAATCCTTTGGCCCCCATTGCTTCACCTTGTTTATTTACAGCTGACTGCTCAACTTAGCAATGATTTTACATGCGCCAAATGGCTGTCAGCCTTTTCCCGACCTTCTTTTACTAATGATTCTGAAAGAATGAAGGAGCCGCCAACTGCTAGCACTTGCGGATCAGATAAATAGTCTTGCATATTTTCGAGGTTGATTCCGCCAGTTGGGACAAATCGAATATCATAAAATGGACCGCTGAGGGCTTTGATCGCCGGCAAGCCCCCGTAGATATCCGCGGGGAAAAATTTCACAACTGATAAGCCATAAGCCGCTGCTCGTTGAATGTCATTTGGGGTAGCTGTTCCTGGAAACACTGGAATGTTTTTGGCAAGACAAAATTCCACCACATCTGGTACAAGAGCAGGGGAAACAATAAAGCGCGCCCCTTTCTCAACTGCTGCTTTCGCTTGTTCTAAGGTGCGCACCGTGCCTGCGCCTACGATCAATTTACCTGATTGAGAGAGTTTTTCAATCGCTGCTAAAGCAAGGTCACTGCGGAAGGTCACTTCAATAAAGGGTAGTTCATGTTCGATCAACAGTGATTCTACTACTGGCAAATAGGTAAGATCCGTTGCAGTGTAAAGAGGCAATACCCTTGTTTTTGCCAATTGTTCATCGAGTGTCATACACTCTTTCCTCCCTTCGTTTCCTTCGATTGCATTTGCTCTTTCAAGACGGCTTCATGAAGCCCTTGAAGATAACTGATCCCAATCGCGCGATCATATAGACCATAGCCTGGCATCGCCACTTCCCCCCAGATCGTCCGCCCGTGATCTGGACGGATGACGCCATCAAAACCGACCTCAACCAAGGCTTTCATGATGGCATACATATCTAATGATCCTTCGGTGGACAGATGGGCGGACTCTTTAAATTTACGTTCCCCCATAAACAACACATTGCGGAAATGAACAAAGTTGATGCGTCCTTTTAAGGCATGAACGATCTTCACCATGTCGTTTTCTGGATCGGCACCTAACGAACCGGTGCACAACGTTACCCCATTATATGGCGAATCCACGATGGCCATGATTTTTTTCAAGTCCTCTAAATTTTTGGTGATTCGTGGCAAGCCAAAAATTTCCCAAGGTGGATCGTCGGGATGGATCGCCATTTTCACATCTACTTCTTCACACACAGGAATGATCCGCTTTAAGAAATAGCTTAAGTTATCAAAGAGGATCTCTTGAGTGACCCCTTCATAAGTTGCCATCAAACGCTGGAACTTTTTCAGTCGTTCTTCTTCCCAACCTGGCAATTGAAAGCCTTTTGATTGGCTATGGATCAGCGTATACATCTCACTAGGTTCCATATCATCCACAACGGCTTGATCATAGAGCAAGGAGAAGCTGCCATCCTCGTTTTGATAAAATAGATTTGTTTTGGCCCAGCCGAAGATTGGTTTGAAGCTATAGCAGATCATATGTACATCACAAGCTGCTAAATTCCGAATCGTTTGAATATATTGATCGATGTAGTGATCCCGTTCCTCTGTTCCAGCTTTGATCGCATCGTGGATCGCCACACTCTCAATCCCTAATAGCGAAAGATGCTCTTTTTCAATTGATGCTTTTAGTGCGTTGATTTCGGAAATCTCCCAGACATCTCCGGGCATTTTATTCAGAAGTGTTCCTACAATGCCGTGCATTCCTGGAATTTGTCGAATATTCGTTAACGGGATCGTATCCCCTTCCCCGTACCATCGAAACCCCCATTGCATTTGCTGTCATCCTTTCGTTTTTAAAAATCATCGTCCTCATCAGTTTCTTCGCTACTATCACCTGCTGAAGAATTGTGCCAAAGCGCTACACTATTTTCTCCTTGCTGGATCACTGCTGCCACCGCCTGTTCAATCGGTGTTGCCAAAAATTGGTGATTGATCGCTTCTAATACCATCGGCAGATTCACTCCGCCGATCACATACGTCTTTTCCTGAAGAGGTTCTTCTAATTGATTGATCGTTACAACCGACTGATTGTAGGGACTCGCACTCAATAGATCAGCAAACACCACTACACCGTCCCCTTGATCTGTTTCGTGGATCGCTTCATGGATTTTGTTTCCCAGAAGTTGAATATCCTCTCCGTGGTTCAAATTAACGACCGCAATATTTTCGACACTGCCCATGATCACCTCTGCAGCATCTTTAAAACCAGTACTCAGCTGTCCGTGAGTTGCCAATACGATTCCTAACAAATGTTGTTCCTCCTTTTTCGCTTCCTAACCAAATAACGCAAGGACTTTTTGCATATTCCTACTATTCAGCTCTTTTTGCTTTAATTGTTTTCTAGGCAACACATACGTCTGATCCTGCTGCTTTTCTGCACAAAACAGATAGTTGATGCTGCCCATCGCTTCACTACTGTGTTCGATCGCCAGCTGCTGCAGTTGCCCTTCATTGAATTGCTTGCCGATAGCTCGAACCGGAGCATCGGCGCCGATAGAATCTAAATAATAAATCTTCGCATTCGGCCCTACTGAATCACGTAACACTTCCAACCCGCGTTCTCCGTAACTTCCTTCATCAAGAAATGCGAAGGCCGTCGTTGTTTGACTGTTTTGACTGATTAGGGACAGCAGCGCTAAGATAGAGGAGGTATTGCGGGTTAGATTTTGCTGAAATCCTGCCCCGCGGCTTACGCGATTTAATAGCAGAAAATAAATACCGACCCCTGAAGCAAAAAGCGCTGTTTGCCAAGACAATAAGGGAAATCTCCCTGAGGCAAAGTGGATATAAAGCCAAGTCCCCAACAACCCTAAAAGAATCATCACTGCTGAAGCAGTCAGAATAAATTGATTTGTTTTACGACCTTGCTCCTGCCGATCAAAAAAATGGTAATCGCCGAAATGCTCTGGCGGTGTATCATAATATGTGCAGATGATCCGTTTTGCTTTGGTCAGATCACCAACATACAAATTGCGTGAGGCGTTTTTTTTCGTGTGATCATACTCGATCACCTGAAGGTCTTTGCGAAATGGAATGATATCCGCGATGAGTGCCTTCAAAAATATTTGTTTGCTTTTATCCGTGGAACGCGATCGGTAGACATACCGATAACGAAAAAGCCAATCACGAAATGTTTCTGTTTGATTCATGGCGAATTCTCCTATTCACAAATTACTGACAAGGAAGGAGGAACTCTATTTTTATAAAATCCTCCGCCTTCCTCTTCAACAGATGACGAACTCGCTCAATGATTACAAATTGAACTGCTTCAACACATCTTTAAGCGTTGATTTCGGTGCAGAAGGTGTTGCTTGAAAATAGATTGATTCCACACCGTACGCTTCGTTCATTTCTTTGAGTTTTTGCGCATCAGCTTGATTTAAATAAACAGATTTCGTTACTAAGAGATCTTTCTCGGGATCTTTTTGGGCGATACCGCCTATGTTCAATTCTTTCATTGGCACGCCGTGTTTGACTAAGTCGTACATCACACTAACAGTTTTAGCGATCAAAATACAGTTGTAATCTTTGAAGTTGTATTCATCCCAGTAAAATTTGGCTTTTTCTGGTGTAACGACGATCGTTTTTTGCCCTGTGCGGCTACCGGCATTTTTGTATAATTCCCGCATGAACTTATCCTTAGCTACTACCTCATCCACTACAAAAATCGAGTTGACTCCGCTTTTTTGTGACAAGGTCATCATGACCTGCCCATGGATCAATCGTTCATCTACTCGTGCTAAATTTACTACACCCATTTTTTCCACTTCCTTTTCTTATAAAATACCGACACCGGCTAAAATAATCAGAATCAAGGTCAGCCATAGTAATGCTTGCGTGACTTTTAATCCTTTCTTTGTATAGAACCAGTAGACGCCCATTACAACTGCTAACGGCAAGATCCCTGGTACAATCTGATCAAGGATATCTTGGATAATAAATTCTCGTCCAGAGATATCAAACTGCAGCGAAGAACTGACTTTGACATAGTTTCCAGCCAGAACCCCCATCATAAACAAACCGAGAACCGACAGTGTTTCAATGGCGGTTTGGACGCCTGTACTCTGCATCAAACCAGTTGCATTGCGCCCCATCGAAAATGCTTGACGGGCGAAAAACATTCCTAGAGAAACTTGATACAGTGCAAAGCAAATGAATGGGAACAACGCACCTAGTGGACTTCCTTGCTGTGCCCAAGGAACAGCAATCGCAATAAAGATATATTGAACGGTTCCTGAGTCGATGGCATCCCCGATTCCTGCTAAAGCACCCATCAAACCAGCTTTCGTGTTGTACATTAGATCATCTTGCATCAAAATCTCTTTTTTCTCATGCTCTTCCTCGGCCCGCTGTTGTTCCATTGACGACATCAGCCCAGTGATGACTCCGCCCCCCCAACTCAGCTGGGTATTGAAAAACAGCAGTTGGCGTTTGTAGGCAGCTTTCAGTGCCTCATCGTCTTTGTAAAGTTTGCGCAAAATCGGCATCATGGCGTATAAAAGCGAGGGTGATAAATACCGTTCAAATGAATGCGGGATCTCATTGGCGAAATGCCATCTTAGGTATGCTTTTGTGACATCTTTCTTCGTGATTTCTTCTGGTGCGCCTTGCGCTTTTTGAATTATTTCGGTCATTACTGCTCCTCCTTATCGATTAGAACCCGTCATCATAGTCATCGTCATCATCAAAGGATGGTGATGCTGTATTCGTTTCTGGGGCTGGGACCAATTTTCCTTTTTGTGACTGAACAAAAATCAACGCGATCAAAATGCCAAAAATCGCATAGGTGACCATGGTAATTTCCAGCGAACTGAAAACTACACTCATGAAATAGGCCAAGAAGAAAAAGACCATATAATCTTTTCGACCGATCACATAGACGGTAGTTGCAATCCCGATCGCTGCCAATCCTCCTCCGACTACTTCTAAAATATGAATAACGACTGTCCCCTCAAGAGCATTGATGACATCAGCAATCAGTGGAGCGCCTAAATAAAGTGCAATAAATACCAGCGGAACAAATAAAATAAATGAAGCCAGCGTTGGGTATAAAATAATTGAACGCGTCATTGCCTTGGCATTAAGATCTTCTACTGCTTTATCCGTATACTTTCCTAAGAAGGTATTGATAAAGAAACGGAACTGATACAAATAACTCCCTAGCAACCCAACAGGAACGGCAACAGCAATCGCTGCTTCTGGTTGCAGATTTCCTAGCAAAGCTACCGGTACGGCAATCGCCGCAGCAATCGAAGGTTCCGCCGGCATGGATCCGCCAGGAGAAAATACCCCCATGTAAATCATTTGTAAAGCGGCAGTAACGATCATGGCTTGAGCCACATTTCCCATCACCAGTCCGACAACTAATCCCGTCATCAATGGTGAAAAACGTAAAGTCAGTGTGGCGCCTCCGCCGAGCCAACGAGACATGACTGCTGCAACCCATAGCGCAATCAGTAAACTTTGTGTAACACTTAATGTATCCATTTTTCCTCCTCCTAAACTTCTTTCAAATAGTTTTCTAAATCAAGAACAGCTTCTTTCAAGCGTTCTTTGGTGATTAAGACTGGAATCAAGTGTACTTTTTCTTTCGAATCTATGAACTGCACCAACTGATCGATGACTTGTGCATCTTCAGGAAAAATACCCATTTGATGTAAACTCATTGGTAAGTGCAATTCTTGATAAAAGGGGATCAACTGATCGATGACCGTCCATTTTTCTTCAAGGGCTAATTGATAAAACATCCCATAGGCAACCTTTTCCCCGTGAAGAAAACGATGACTTTCAGGCAGATATTTACTGATGGCATCATGCATCGCATGCGCTGCTGCATTGCGGGCATATTTATCGCCTAGCCCGCCTACCATTCCAGCAACTGCAATAACGATCTCCGACAAGTGACAAAAGGCGTCTGTCACTTCCTGCCGCTTCATATCTTCAATCGCTTGTTTCGATTGTGTCAAAATAGCTGTTTCGCATAATTTTGCTGTATAGCCTGCCATTTGCAAGAAGGGCTCATTTTTCAAATGTGGTTGGGCTAAGATTGCTTCCGATTCAATCCACTTTGCCAACGTATCTGCTAAACCGGCGATGAAGTAGGAGACTGGTGCATCGATCACTAAAGTCGGATCGGTAATCAAAAAAGCAGCCTGTCTTAAATAGTGTTCCGACTTTCCTTCAGATTCTCCCGACTCTTTATACATGACAGACAAGGGTGTCCATGGTGCACAATTACTGGCCAATGTTGGGATCAGTCCAAAGGGTCGATTGACTACATGTGCTGCATATCCCACTAAGTCGGCTAACTTCCCGCCGCCAACCCCCAGAATAAAATCGATCGCCAGTTCTTCAACAAGATCAGCAATCAGCCCAGCGCCATAATAGCTGCATTCTCCCGTGTAGCGATGATAAAAAATTTCCAAATACGCATCTTCTAAAAAGAGTAATTTTGGTTTCGCTTTTTCCCATGAAACCGTTCCATGTACGAGCAGCAGTCGTTTTACTTTGTACTCTTTTAATACTTCCGGCACATAGTCGATCGCGCCTTCATGGTAACGATAAACTTGCGGTCCAACCTTTACTTTTAAATCCGTTAGCACGAGTTTCACTCTCCTTTATACAGCCAAAAACCGACTTTCCGCTTGAACAGCACGGTCTGGCAGCAGCCCCTTAACGATTCGTTCAATATCCGTTACACATTTGTTTCCCATCTCTTCTAAGCATTCCATAGTATAAGCCGATGTATGCGGTGTCATAACTACATTTTCAAAAGCTAAATACGGATGATCTTTATGACCAGGCTCTTCCTCTAAGACATCGGTGGCAAGACCAGCGATTTTCCCATTTTTTAATCCGCTTACAATTGCCTCTTCATTCAAAAGCGCGCCACGGGCACTATTGGAGAGATATACTTGATCTTTCATTTTTGAAATTTCTTCAAAGGAAATCATATGATAATTTTCCTCCGTCAAGTTAGCACATAGACAAATAATATCTGATTTTGCTAGCAGCTCGTCTAGCTCGACTTTTTTTCCGCCATAGCTTTGAATATGCAAAGCGGACTTATATGGATCGTATGCCAAAACCTCGCAGCGGAAACCATTTCTCAATATTTCTACTACACAACTTCCAGTATTGCCGACACCGATCACCCCTACCGTCTTGTTAAATAATGCGCGTCCGACAAAGTCCGCTCGTTTTTCCCATTGATCTTCGCGGACCTTTGTATTCGATTCAACTGTACAGCGCAGAAGCGCCAATAGATTGGTCACATTATTTTCTGCTACTGCATCTCGCTCGACCAAAGCTGGAATGATCGAAACAATCGTTTGGTGGTCCTTCGCTGCTTCTAAATCAATATTGTTATAGCCGATCCCGTGGCGTGTGATCAGTAGCAATTCATCTTTGTACTCAAAAAACTCTTTGGTAAAAAATGGGGTAACACTTGCTATAATGATGTTGTATCCCTTAAGCTTTTCTGCCAATTCTTTCCCATTGATTTCGCTATCGAACGTGAAATGACTGACAGTTCCGATTGCTTTCAACCGCTCGATATGTTGCGGAAAGATTTTTCCAAAGCTGCTGGAATTCACTATAGCGATCTTAAACTGTTCCATGTTCTTCCTCCTTACTCTTTTGCAACAATCTCGTGACCACCAAAACCATTCCTTAGCGCAGAGACGACTTTTGCTGAGAAACTGTCTTCTTCTTGGGACAAATTTCTCATAAACAAACTCATAGCGATCGTCGGTACAGCAACATTCATCTCCAAAGCCGTTTCCACTGTCCACCTAGCTTCACCAGAAGCTGCAACAACCCCGCGATATTCCTCCAACTTAGGGCTCTCATTAAATTGGGCCGCTGCGATTTCCATCAGCCAGCTGCGAATAACCGATCCATGATTCCATACCTCTGCGACGGAAGCCAAATCAAAGTCATAGGCACTTTGTTCAATCAATTGAAAGCCTTCACCGATGGCTTGCATCATTCCGTATTCGATACCGTTATGGACCATCTTTAGAAAATGACCGCTTCCTGATTCCCCTGCATAAAGGTAGCCTCCTAAAACAGCCACATCTGCAAACAAAGATTCCACCTCTGAAAAAGCGACTTCATTCCCGCCAATCATCAAACATGCATCTTTTCTAGCTCCGGAAACCCCACCAGAAGTCCCACAATCAAAGTAATGCACCTCTTTTTCTTTAAACCAGGCTGCTCGGCGAATCGAATCTTTGTAATTAGAATTTCCGCCTTCAATCACGATGTCTTTCGCTGATACAAGGGGCCATAGTTCTTCAAGAATCCCCTCAGTCACAGTTCCCGCAGGAAGCATCAACCATAAAACCCGTCGGCCGCTAAAAGAATTCGTCAAATCAGCTAGCGTTTGGTAGAGTGTAATTCCAGCTTCTTGCGCTGTTTTCTGCGCATGTATCGAAAGATCCAGCCCTTTTACTTGATAACCTTGATCTTTTAAATTGAGGGCCAAGTTCAATCCCATTTTTCCAAGTCCGATAATTCCTATCTCCATGACAGCGCCTCCATTTCATACTTTCATTATACAAAAAAATATTTTTTTGTAAACATAAAAAATAAAAATAATTTTTATTTGCTTTTTTTCTTTAAAAGAGGTAACGTAACAATACAAAGATAATAATGTTCATATAAAGGAGGTAACCGTCTTTGACTGTTTCGATTCGCCTGCAAATAAAAACGCTTTATAAAGACTTAAGTCTCAAAGAACAAGCGATTGCCGACTACATTTTGGAAAATCCTAGTAAAGTCAGCCACAGTTCAATCAGTGATTTATCCAATGAATTAGGCATCGCTGATTCGACCTTTTTTCAATTCACAAAAAAACTCGGTTACAACGGATTTAAAGACTTCAAAATGGCAATGCTGATGCAGGAAAATGATTTTTCTGCCATTTCGATCCATGAAAATATCCAGAAGTCTGATAATGAATTGACTATGGCTCAAAAAGTATTTGATTCCAATATGACCACATTGACTGATACCAAAAATCTTTTGAAAGAAGAAGATTTAAAGCTTGCTGCTGCAATGATCAATCAATCTAAACGACTTTTTTTCTTCGGCGTTGGTGGTTCAGAGATCGTGGCAACCGATGCCTATCACAAATTTTTGCGCTCGCCGATCACTGTTTTTCACAGCAGTGATTATCACATCCAACTGATGGAGGCTTCATTGTTGACGCCAGATGATTGCGGCATTTTTATCTCTCATACTGGAAAATCAAGAGAAACCATTGAACTAGCTCAAGTTGCCAAAAACAATGGGGCCAAAATTATCGTCATTACTAGCCATGCTGCTTCCCCTTTAGCCAAACTCGGCGACGTGGTTTTCATCTCTATTTCCGAAGAAACTGAGTTTCGCTCAGAGGCATTGGCATCCAGAATCGCTCAACTGAGCATCATGGATTCCCTCTATGTCATCTTAATGTTTATTAATCGAGACAAAGCGCAACAATCGATTGCCAAAATTCGACGCTCCATTTCAAAAATCAAAGAACCCTGAGAAGGGAAGAAAAAACTTACATTTTTCTGCGTTTCGCTAATTCTTTTGTGAATCACAGTTGATATGCAAAAAAACTTGTGCGTTTTTTCTGTACTCTTCGTTGGTTTCTTATCAACTTTTTCAGTTCTGAATCTCAAATGCGCTGAGCCTGCCAAAAATCTTGTCCCTTACTCTTGCTAATGTTCGCAAAAAAACCACATCACAAAGCTATCCGCTCTGTAATGTGGTTTTTTAAGACTATCTTTTTTTAGGTAAATCAATAACGACTAGACACAATCTCTGCTCCAAAGGGCATCAACGCTAAGCGCGCCATCTTCAATGATTGCGCCGCAAATGGAATGCCGATGATCGTGATGGCTAGAATGACTGCGCTAGCTAAATGTCCTAAAGCCAGTGGTATACCAGAAAAAATCAACCATAAAATATTTAGAATCACGGACACGCCACCGCCACGGTAAGCGATGTCTTTCCCAAATGGTGCGAGTGACAACGTCGCAAACTTAAAACATTGCAAACCAATGGGAATGCCGATGATGGTGATACACCATAAACACCCAGCCAAAAACCATGAGATCGCACCGATCAAGCCGCCAAAGACAAACCAAATCACGTTGCCTAAAAAATTCATCTGATTGCCCTCCTTCTTTTTTTAATAAAGACTGCTCCTGTTTTAGCAAAGAAAGCAGAGGACATCGTTAGCACTCAGACATGCGCTATCGTCTGATGCTCCTTCCCCTGCGCGCTTCTCTTTTTTCTTAATACAAGCGAAATGTGTTATTTTGTAAAATGCTTATTGCCCAGAATCAACGGTTGATTCGCTGCTATTGTTGGACTCATTTGAGTCATTTCCGAAGACACCGGTGATCGAAGACCAGATGCCGCTAAAGAAGCTCTTGATATTTTCCCAAAGTCCCTTAGAGGTTTCTTCGATTTGCTTGCGGGCTTCTGATAGATCCAATTCTTTGATGAAGTCATCGAAGATATTGTTGTCTCGCATGTCGCTCATTAAAGAGGTCAATTCAGAAATTTGATTTTCCGTAACGATTCCTTCCAGTCCATTGTCCTTCAAGGCTTTTTCTACTGTCTCTTGAATATCTGCTTGGGTTAATTCCGTACCATCTGCGGTTTGAGCAGCCAAATCGGTTTTCGCTTGTTCTTGTGCTGCATTCAATGCTTCATCGGAATAGCCTTCTTTGTCTTTGTTCTCTTCGGTGATCGTCGAAAGCACATCCATCTCATCTTGAGCTACAGCTACTCGATTCTGATTGATGACGCCGCCTGATTCTTCAACGATTTTGTATACCCCAGCTAAAGCACCGGAACCGTCGATCGGTACAGCAGAAGCGACCGTTAGCTTCGCATCAGTGATCCCTGCCGTCAGCGCTGCATTTTGATATTGGGCTGCGGTGATGCGGGTAATGTTATCTGGTGTCGCGATATCGACAGTGATTCCTGCTCCGCTTTCTAGCGTCTGCATTCTGACCGAGCTATAGACCGCCCAATCTGCGGTAAAGCCACCATCGGGAATGTATTTCATCAAGTCAGTACCGTTTGTCGTATAAATCGGTGTTTCGCCTTGAATGCCCAGGCGTTCAAGTGTGTAGTCTTCTTGTGCTTTCGTCAAGGCATTTCCGATCGCCACGGCATTGACTTGCAAACGATCTGAACTGCTGTCAGAGGTATTTGTTTGACTGTCGGTAGTGGCTGTCGTTGCGGTAGAACTGCTTGTTGCAGTGGAACTGCTGGTCGTTGAATTGGTTTCGTCAGCAAAAACTTGTGGTGCTGCTAATAAAACTTGGCTAGATACCAAGAGAGTCGCTAAAATCATCGCTGGTTTTCGAGTCTGTTTTTTCATCACTATATCCTCCAAGTGTTGATCTCTTTTTCAGGGATTTTTCCCTCTTACTGCTGTTATTGTACTATAGGTTTTCTTGCAAAGCCTACGTCTAGGGTCTGAAATGAAGAAAAACTTAGAACTCTGGTGCTATTTAAAAAAGGCGTAATTTGGTATTATCCTTGGTACAGCAATACTTTAGACGCTTTTCTTTTCATCAACTGTTTTTTTAGCAAAACCAACAGTATAGGATTTCAAACGGCTGCCCACTTTCCTCAAACCAAGAAAGGCTCCCGTTAAAGCTATCGTATAAAAGAACAACGGAAACCCTGCGAGTGAAAAAAAGACCTTCCCGGTTTCTAGAAACAGCGGGTGACTCAGAAAGATCAATCGACTAGCCTCAGCTGCTTGTTTTGCTTGCCAAGTCCGCTTTGGGGGTTGCTGCTTGATCAGCCAAGCAAGGAAAAAAAGAGTCGTCGGCACAAAAAACAGCATGAAATTCTTATCGTCCCCCTGATTGAGATACACCAGTCGACCTTCAATGCCTAATAAGCAAAGAGAGACCGCGAGTTTTCTACCAAGATGCTTCGTAAAAAAAGGGTGTTTTTGGTGTTCTCTTAAACAAACCCCACACAGTAAAAATAAAAACCCATAAAAGAGTCCGTTTCTCGTTGTAAAAAATAGTGTCCGATAGCTTTGATAGCATACCAATAAAGGTCCACTTAAATAACTGCTGTACGTTTCAAGACAGCCAATCACATACAAACTGATCGCCAGTAAAAACTGCCGCCGATAGCCAAGAAAGCGAGTTTTTCGTACTAACCACATGCCAAAGAGCAACGCTGGAAAATACCAAAGATGGTACCAGACCCCTACTGTAAAAAAGCCAGTAGCCAAACCGATGACCCGTAATGAATCAGCAAGATTTTGCTGCCCTAAATAAAACCAGCCTAAGGGAAGATACACGATCGACCAACGCAAATAAAGCTTGAGTTGTCGTTTGCACCATTGCTGCCATGAACGGGTACTCTTTTGAAAAAAATAGCCATTCAGCAGCAGAAAAAAAGGAACCGCCAAACGACATAGGAGACTCTTTAATAGGAAATGAAGGCCACTGTTTTCTGCCAGTCGGCCACAATGAACGAGAATCACCAATAAGGAAGCGATGAATTGGATGTAGCCAATTGGAACCATAGGTTGTTTTGTCTTCATTCGATCGTTTCTCCTTTCTCCGTCAAATTTGCTCAAACATACTTCACTCTACTGGTCCTTTCTTTTTGTGACCAGCACGGAAAGCTTCCAAGATAGAAAGGCAGCGCAACAAGTAGAAACATTGATAAATAAAGGATGTTACCCTTTGTTGCATCGCTAATTTCATAGATCCTCGTTCGCATAGAAAAGAGTTTGCTATAATATAAGAAGAATGATGGAGGCAAAACAGACACATGGATATTGGGAAAATTATCAAAGAAGAACGCACCAAACGAAATCTCACACAAGAACAATTGGCACAGGAATTTTTTGTCACTCGGCAACTGATTTCAAAATGGGAAAACGGCAAGAGCTATCCTGATCTAGACCAAGTAGTCAAACTGAGCAACTATTTTGAATTGACCTTGGACTATTTATTAAAAGAAGATCAGCAGATGGTCCAAGAACTTAATTTGACCACCCACCGCAAACGAATTGGCCTCGTATTGATCGCCCTTTTGACTATTCTCAGTATTAGCTTAAGTACGATTTTGTTGGCAGCATTTTGGATCGATCCAGTCTTTTTTACAAAAGAAGACCTAACGATCACTTCTATAAAAAAGTATCGCTTGCCTGCCACTGAGATAACGAATGAGGCAACCGGACAAGTGATTCAACTGCCTGAAGATACGGAATACTTGATCACTTATACGATCGATCGGCCGCTGGTAAAAACGGATCGTCTGTCGGGTTATAAAGAATACAGCAGCGAAAATGCCAGCCAATTAACGGCTTTGGGTCATCGCGGTTTTCATTTTGGCGCGCAAACAAGCAAAATCGTCATTCGCAGCAATCGCGAAGACAATTTAGCTGCACCAGAATTAAATGCAGGCAAGGATCTTTATCTTCGTAATATGAATAAAGCGCGCGTCTATCAAAAATCTGCAGCTGGTGTCGCATTTTCTATCGAAGACGAAGGCGACCTCCTCTTTACTGCAGAAGAACTGGCGCAATTGCCCTTTGAACAAGGACAGCTGCCAGAGTAAACAAAAACCACCGAATCGTTTTGATTTGGTGGTTTTTGCTGACTTTCTTATCCTAGCAAGATCATTGCGATCGCCGCCAAGGCGTTGTTGAGAAAATGCATGGCGATGGCTGTTTCTAGACGCTTAGTTTTAACATAAATCAACGCCATGATCAATCCCATAGCACCATAAATCAAAAACTCGACCAGATTGGTGACGGAATGGATGATACTAAAAACCGCTACACTTGAAATGATCCCGACTATTGGGTATTTCTCGAATAAAAGGCCAATAAACCCACCACGAAAAACGATCTCTTCCATAATTGGCGCAGCAACAGCGATCAATAAAAAGATCAAAAGCGGATTTTCGCCTGTAAACAGTTCCCCTAACAATGCATCATTGGCGGTCGCCTCTTGATCGGATATATGCTGCAGATAGAGCGTTCCGCCAACTGCAACGACTCGACCTAAAACAAACCCTCCGACGATCCATAGCCAATTTTTCTTCGTTGACCAGCCAAAGTCAAAGGTGGCAAGTCCTAACTTTTTAGCCAAAAACATCAGTAGACCAATGTTTGCCAAAAGCAAGGCAATCAACCCATAGCTGATCATCGCAGGAATCGTCGGTTCTCCTGCTTCCAAATAATAGATTTTTACCACGCTAAATGCGGTCATCCCTACTTGACTAAGTAAGAATAAGCCAATCAAAATAAAGACATTCTTTACTGCTTTCATGCTCTCCTCCATTGTTTGCTCATTGCATTTTTCAGGATCGGGTTACGACAGATCATGACACAGCCCATCATTTGGTTCCCCATGTTTCCAGAAAATGCTTAGCCACTATCGGCTGCTTATAATGATACTTAGTTTCCTCATTATTTACAACTAATAAAAAATAAAAATAGTTATTTTGCTCATTTTATCGAATAAACCTCGCTTTTTCATTCCCATTCTTTTCAAAAAAAATATAAGTAATGTTTGAAAAAAACGCTCTCTTATGCTACACTGTTCCTACTTTTGTTTGGCTGACGAACCGCTGCCCCAACCATGTTCGTTTGGACCAACTCGTTGCGAGTATTCGATTTCGAATGCTCTTTTTGTCGCGTTTGTCAAAAGAAAGTGAGTGAATCCAAATGATCCAAGTAGAACACCTCAGCAAGACCTTCCAAGTATCCAAGCGAAAAAGCGGCTTTCGCCAAGCAGCCAAAGCCTTTCTTTCTCGTGAAACCACCACCGTCCATGCGTTGCAAGACATCAGCTTTACCATCAATGAAGGCGAAATGGTTGGCTACATCGGCCCTAATGGTGCTGGAAAAAGTACCACCATCAAAATCATGTGCGGGATTTTGACCCCTGATCAAGGCGTTTGTCACATCAATGGTCGTACGCCTTGGCAAGAACGTATCCAACATGTCAAAGACATCGGCGTCGTCTTCGGGCAGCGCAGTCAACTCTGGTGGGATGTCCCCGTCAATGACAGCTTTGATTTGATTCGTGATATCTACAAAGTCGACGCTGCTAGTTATCAACGCAACCTAGAAGAATTAGTCACCTTACTAGATTTAGGTGAGATCTTAAAAACCCCTGCTCGTTCCTTGAGTCTCGGTCAGCGTATGCGCTGTGAGATCGCAGCCTCCTTACTCCATGACCCCAAAATCTTATTTCTTGATGAACCCACCATCGGTTTAGATGCTGTATCAAAAATCGCCGTGCGTCAGTTCATCAAAAAAAGAAACCAAGAAAAAGGTACCACAGTCATCCTGACGACCCACGATATGCAAGATATAGAGGCGCTGACACAACGAATTCTGTTGATCGGCAAAGGGCAAATTTTGCTAGATGGTCGCCTCGATGAACTAAAGCACCGTTTTTCTGATGTCAAAACGCTGGAGGTCGACTATCAAGGGAATGAGCCCCATCTGCCAGAAAACGTCCAGCTGCTTCAAAAAGACGTCGGTCGCCTTGTTCTGAAGCTTGATCCCAAAGAAGTGTCGGTCGCTCAGCTGCTCAGTCTGCTCAGCAATCAAGTCGAGATCACTGATTTGGCCGTTGCCAGTATCACCGCCGAAGAAATGGTCGCTAAGCTGTATCAGGAGTATCAAATATGAGGAAGTATCAGGCATTTTTCCGCATCCGCTTTATCAATACCTTGCAATACCGCTCGGCGGCGATTGCCGGGATGGCTACGCAACTAGCTTGGGGCTTGATGGAAATTCTGGCATTCCACGCCTTTTACCAAGCAGATCCTAGTGCCTTTCCCATGACCTTTCAACAAACCGTCTCCTATGTTTGGCTCCAGCAAGCCTTCTTATCCTTATTTATGTTGTGGTTCTTTGAGGCAGAAATTTTCAATACCATCACCACAGGGTCGATCGCCTATGAACTTGTGCGGCCGATGAATCTATACAATCGCTGGTTTTGCCAATCGGCTGCCAATCGCTTAGCAAAAGCCGTCTTGCGTTGCGGACCGATTTTTGTGATTGCCTTTTTACTGCCAGCACCTTATCGTTTAATTCTGCCAGCAAACATCGTTGCCTTGTTCTTGTTTCTCTTGTCTATGGCGCTGAGTTTAGGTGTAGTGATCGCTATGTCGCAGCTGGTCTACATCTCAACTTTTTATACATTATCCTCCATCGGGGTGCGGATCGTCATCAGCTCCATCGGTGAATTTTTAGCTGGCGGGGTCATTCCTCTGCCTTTCTTTCCGCAGCCTTTTCGCCAATTCGTGGAACTATTGCCTTTTGCTTCCATGCAAAACGTCCCGCTGCGAATTTACAACGGGGATCTGACTGGCTTTGCGCTTGTTTCCGCATTGCTCTTACAAGCGTTTTGGCTCGTACTTTTGATCGTGATCGGAAAAATTTGGCTGCAGCAGGCGCTCAAACGCGTCGTTGTGCAAGGAGGTTAAGGAATATGGTTTATTGGCATTATTTTTGTATTCATCTCAAAAGTCAGATGCAGTATAAAGTTTCCTTTGTGTTAACCGCTTTGGGACAATTTTTAGGTTCCTTTACTGCTTTTTTAGGCATTTGGTTTATGTTTACCCGTTTTCATCAAGTGAATGGCTTCACCTTTGAGGAAGTCCTGCTTTCCTTTGCGACGGTTTTGTTTGCCTTTTCGATTGCGGAATGCTTCTTTCGCGGGTTCGATCTTTTTCCGCAAATGATCAGTAATGGCGAGTTCGATCGAGCACTCGTGCGCCCTCGCTCCTTGATTTTTCAAGTCTTAGCTTCCAAAATGGAATTCTCGCGTCTCGGCCGTTTTATTCAAGCCTTGCTGTTGTTTGCTTATGCGATTCCCAATAGTGGAATTGCTTGGCATTTTGGAAATGTCCTGACTCTTTTTCTAATGATCGTCTGCGGCGCCCTCTTTTTCGCCCTATTGTTCTTAGTGTATGCCGCCATTTCCTTCTTTACGATCCAAGGACTTGAATTTATGAATATTTTTACCGATGGTGCCCGCGAGTTCGGCCGCTACCCCTTCAGTATCTACGGAAAACACGTCTTGCGTTTATTGACCTACGTCGTGCCGATGGCTTGGTTTCAGTATTATCCGTTTCTGTATGTCATTGGTCGCGTAACTAATCCTTGGTGGATCTTATCACCCTTGGTTTGTCTACTCTTTGCCTTTCCCGCCTTCTTCTTTTGGCGAGTAGGTTTGAAGAACTATATTTCTACGGGTTCGTAAATAAAAAGGAGCGCCTCTCTTTGAAACTAAGAGAATGCGCTCCTTTTTTATTCGGTTATTTCAAGTGAAAAACAGCCTCTCCTTGCTGAATATCGCCGTCAGTTCGCAGGCACTTCCCGCCTTGTTCCTCCATGAAGACAACGATCACCATGGTCTCTTTGCCCATTTCCTCAACTGCTGCTACATCCATTTCTGCCAGCAGCTCACCTGTCGTGACTGACTGGTTTTCTTGGACCGCGATCGTGAAGGGCTCCCCTGCTAACGCCACTGTTTCAATTCCCATATGGATCAAAAGGGAACGGCCATCCACCAACTCAACGGCTAAGGCATGCTGTGTTGGAAAAATCGTTCGAACCGTCCCGGCTGCTGGTGCATAGATTTTTCCGTGATGATGAGAAACGGCAAATCCATTTCCCATCATTTTAGACGAAAATACCTCATCTGGTACTTCTTCGATCGGTAGCAGTCGGCCTGTTGCCGGTGCACAAATTTCTATTTTTCTTTTAAAAAGCATCCGTAATTCCTCCTTAGATTGCCGACAGTGTTCTCTGACAGCTAGAATAGATAAGAAAAGCTACGAAGGGCAATAAACCAAAGATAAAGATGGCAGTATCGAGGGACAGCACCTGAGAAAGAAAGCCGCCAGCTAATGGCGAAAGAAACGATGCCGCACCAATGTACACACTGATCGATATCAATTGTCCAGAAGAAAAAACAGCTGGCGGTGTAATAGCACTGATAATCATTCGACTGCCGATAGTAAATGCCGGTACAGTGAAAAACTGCAGAAAACTGGCTGCCAAAAGTAAGAATGGGCTACTAGCAAGCCAATAGACAAAAAATTGTAAGGTTAAAAATATACCTGCAATCAAAATCAAGCGCTCATTTTTCCATTTAGCAATCATGCGATTCAGCAAAAGGTACGCTGGAATTTCACAAAAGGATTGGATCGACCATTTCAGACCAACAAATTCACTGCCTCTTTCCATTGTAATCAGCTTGTCGATAACGACCGTATTGTTCGCAACGATCGTCAAGTACAAGAGAAAGAACAGTCCCGTATAAACCAAAAAGCGTCGGTCTTTGCATAACAGAAGAATGTCTGCCAGCGAGACACCGCTGTTTGTTGCTGTTCCTTGCTTTTGCGGTAAGGCATTTTTCTCTGGGATCGTTCGTGAAAATGTATAATTGATAAGCAAAAAGAGGAGCAGCGGCAAACTAAACCAGCGATAATTATTGGAAAATAAAAAGAATGGCACGCAGACACTCATCATACTCCACCCTAAAGAGCCGTTTGCTTTGATTGAAGCAATTCTTTTTGAAGTACTGGACTCAGATAATACCCAGTTATCGAGCACCGTTGCTGTTGTATTGGCTAATCCACCCGCAATAGCCAATACCAGAAGATGGATCAGCCAGTGGTCTTTTCCTAACCAATAAAAACTAATGGAGAAGAAAACCAGAAAGATCATCAGAAGCATCGAAATACGTTTTAATCGTTTGCTCTTGTCCGAATAATAGCCGATCACTAACTGAAAAAGAATTGTCGTGATGCTGTAGGAGGCTAAAAACCAGCCTCTTTCAAGCGCATCATAGCCTTGCTCAGTTAAAAAAGGAACGATTTGTGTCATCAAAATCGCCATCGTTGCATATTGAACAAAATAGATTACTTGAAATTTGTGTTTGATTTCCATTCTTTGTTTATGATCGGCTGAAGGAAATTCCTACAGCCGATCCCTTTCCTTTTACCTGCTGGACCTATTTTAGTTCTGGCCAATATGGTTCGTTCGCCACAATCATTTCATCTAATATTTCTTTGGCGACTTTCGCACTTGGTACAGTTTTGTTCATAGTGAAGGATTGCCACAATTTTTGGTAAGACTCTTGTTCCCAAGCATCAACTGCCAATTTTTCAGATGCGATCTGCTGCTCCATCAATCCCTTTTGGAATGTTGGAATATCACCGATCGACAAGACTTCGTAGCCATCTTTTCCAACTAGACAAGGCAGTTCCACCATTGCATCATGGGCAAAGTTGGCAATTGCGCCGTTGTTTTCAACAATAAGAATCATGCGTTCTTTCGTATTAAAGGTTAGTGCGCAAGCAAGGTCTGTAATAAAGGACGCATGTTCGTTTGAGGCAAATGTTGTATCAACTGCTGTGTTGTTTGCAACGATTCGTCGGCATTCATCAAACACATACTTCTCTCGTCCGTCAATGATCTCATTGGCACGGGTATACTCTTTGTCCGCATGAGCCACCGTTTCATCAGCCATCAAATAATATTTCAGATAGGTATTCGATAAAAATTCTGGTTCAATTTCGTGCAGATCTTTAGCCGCCCACATCGTTTCCAACCAACTGCTTTCTTTATGCTGGCCTTTTTGTGTTTGTTCGGTGTAGCCGTACTTTTGAACATGCGCACTGATTTGAGGCATCAAGTCATTGCCGTCATGGTCTTTGATGCTGGTCCACCAGCCAAAATGATTCAAGCCAAAATAGCTCGTCTCAAATTCTTTCCGATCCTTCAACCCAATCACTCGCGCCATGATATCTTCCAAACAAACTGGCATATCACAAATATTGATGATTCTTGAATTTGGTCGGAATCTTCTGGTCGCTTCGGCAACGACTGCTGCTGGGTTGGAATAGTTCAAAAGCCAGGCATCTGGCGAGTATTTTTCCATGTAGTCGACTAGTTCTAAGATCGGTCCAATCGAGCGCAGGCCATAAGCTAAACCACCAGGTCCGCATGTCTCTTGTCCGACAACATTATGCCTGAAAGGAATTTTCTCATCTTGTTCCCGCATAGCATATTTGCCGACACGAAGCTGTGCCATTACGATATCGACATCCGTAAAAGCTTCCTTTGGATCGGTTGAATATTCGAACTGTACTTCTGGCGCTCGCTCAGCAATAATGATCGCACAAGCTTTTGCTACGGTTTCTTGTCGCTTTTCATCGTTGTCATAAAATTTGATTTTTCTAACTGGAAAGCGCTCTTGACTTTCTAATAACATCATAACTAGCGATGGTGTATAGGTACTTCCGCCACCTGCAATTAAAATTGAACTTTTTTTCTTACTCATGGTACTTGTTCCTCCTTGTGATTCTGTTTTATTCGGCCATTAGTTCTTCGAATGATTCTCTAACCGTTGGTACCGTTAATCCTACAATGATTTGAATGCCGCCATTTCCAGGGTTGACCAATCCTGAGGCACCTGCTTCTTGAAACTGCGTACTATCTGCAACTTTGTCGGCATCCTTAACAGTCAAACGCAGCCGTGTCGCACAATTCGTTACATCAATGACATTGTCTTTCCCACCTACCAAGTGCATATAGGCCTGTGCTTGCCGCACATGTTTTGGTAATTTTTCATCTTGCTTTTTGTTGTCATAATCTGCTTTTGTATACAACTGCATTGCTGCAGTATCATCCTCACGTCCAGGCGTTTTTAAGTTGAACTTCTTGATCATAAAGGAGAACACAAAATACCAGATAGCGGTAAAAATCAGCCCGATAATGATTTGGGTAATATAAGTTGAACTGTGAAATTTCCACAAGGGCAGCCAATTTAGACCTAACCAGTTGATCAATCCGCCGCCAAAGTCCCCGACAACCCCGAAAGCATAGGAGATTGTGGCGATCGAAGCATCCAGTAAAGCATGAACGAACCATAATGCTGGTGCAACAAACAAGAAAGTAAACTCGATTGGTTCAGTGATTCCGGTCAAAATAGCCGTCAATGCTGCCGGTGCAATCAATGCGATCACTTTTTTCTTTTTATCAGGCCGAGCCGCTTGGATCATCGCTAAACTCAGACCTGCCGTTCCAAAGACTTTCGACATTCCTGATAGTGAGAAACCGCCAAACGGATAGAGTTCTTTCAGCGAAAATGCAGTAGTTTGGAACTCGCCAATGTGGGAGGCCCAATAAACGGCCATTCCCCCTTCGACAACCGCACTGTCATAGGCGAACGGTGCATAAACAAAGTGATGCAAGCCTGTTGGAATCAGTATTTTTTGCAAGAACTGATAAATAAAGACACCGAAGTTTCCTGATTCAATGAAAAAGCCTTGCATGCTTCTCATTCCCTCTTGGATAACTGGCCAGACAAAACACATGAGTACTGCCAAAGGAACCATGGCAAAAAAGGAAATCATGGTTACAAAAACTGAGCCGCTGAAATTCGATAGCATTTCTGGCAATTCTTTTTCATAGAAGCGATTGTGGAGATAGACAACGATTCCCGAAATCAGCAAGCCGCCCATCATGCCGGTATCTAAGGTGATGATTCCTGCAATCGAGGTCAACCCAGAACCAGCAGTTGCCCCTTGAGCTAAATCTACCGCAAATGATTCTGGCCACAAAGTTAAAATTGCATTTACAAAATAATTAAAAGCGATATAAGTAACGAGTGCCTCCATCGTAGCGCGAGCGGCGTATTTTTTAGCTAGACTGATCGGCAGCCCTACTACAAATAAAAGCGGTAATTGGAAGAAGGGCGTCCAGCCTCCTGCTGCGATCACATTCCAAAATTTGAACCAGAGGGTATCTGGTGCTGCGATATCCCCCATAATCGTCTGATTCGAAAATAGCAGAGAAAAGCCGATAACGATCCCAAAAAAGGAAAACAGCATGACCGGTGCCAGCATCGCTCCGCCGAACCTTTGAATTTTTTTCATCATAGTTTTTCGTCCTTCACGTTTTTTAGTTAAGCGCTTTACTGATTCTCATTTTACTATTAAAATGATGCTATGAAACCCTTTTCCGTTGTTTAAAAGTTTCTCACATTTGAAAGGTTTTTTTCACATAAAATGTGAATTGTCACACAGAATCAATGGAGAGATAAAATGAGGAGATAGCCTATGCTGCAAGACCGTATCACTACCTACCAGTCAAGATTAACCGAGAATGACTTTTTGATCTGGTCCTACATCACCACTCACAAAAAGCACTGCTTGGCAATGTCCATCAATGATTTAGCCAAGGAGTGCATCGTTTCTAGGACGACGATTATGCGCTTTTGTCAAAAAATCGGCTTTGATGGCTTTTCAGAATTCAAATACCATTTAAAGAACGAGGTACAACAAGAAAATGCCCTACTCTCTGAGATTGAAGGCGAAATTCTAGACAATCATATTCAAACGATTGAAAATTTAAAAAAGAAAGATTTTACAGCATTGTGCAAGATGATGGCTCATGCCAAACGAATCTTTGTCTATGGTTCAGGGGACATTCAAAACCTTGTTTCCAATTATATGAAACTCTTATTTTTGCCTAATGGACTACTTGTCTACGATTTTGGTGCGATCTCAGTCAATGAACAATTTTATCGCATCATCGAGCCAGATGATTTAGTGATTTTGATTACTTTAAACGGTGAGTCACCCACCGTTGTCAAACTAGCAAAGCAACTGAAACAGCGCAATATCAACACGATCGGGATCACGAAGCTGAGAAACTCAACGGTTTCTAAACTCTGTTCTGAAACGATTTTCTTTTTAAATCCAGAGATCCAGTCAACCGAAAATGCGATCGCTCCCTTTCAAACGACCGCCACACTTTTCTTTGTGATCGAGTACTTATTGTTAAAATATGATGCTTGGCAAAAACAAGCCGCAAGCGTCTCAGAGCCATAAAAGTTCTCTTGGTTTTCCTTAATTCATTTAACTTACAGTATTTTGAAAGACGCTTGAATAAGCCATTTTCAGCCAATTTCTGCTAGGAAAAGCAGCCAATCTCTGGTAAGATAAATAAAAACGTAAAAGAGGACCAGTTATGGAATATTTAGCGATTTTACTTGTTTTCTTTCTATTGAATGTAGTGATACTTGTACTTGGATTGAAGAAGAAACGAATCATGCTGCTTTTTCTGTCACTCTCTGGTTTATTGTTGGTTTGCTTGATTGCCATTTCTTACGTTTTCTTCTATTCAAATACACTTTAAGTCGTCAAAAACACGGGAAGCTGGCTACGAACCTACCGAAACAAACGAGGCTGTTTTAGTCATTACACCCGACGTATAGGACACATTTGTTAAAATTAATTTGAGAAAAAAATGACTGTGACATAAGTCGCGAAAAAAGCGTAATGAATAACGGATATCCGTTCATTCATTACGCTTTTCTCTTGTTTTTTTTCATGATGAATAATTAAACGAGCTATACTCTCCACGTGTTTCACAGATATAGTAATAGTTGCGTTTCTTCTTATTATAAAGTTTCAACTTCTTCCCATTTTTACAACTCTTGCATTCTTCTAATTCAGTCAAGGTTTTATAATAAAATAACTCACTGATCATTTCTGGATAAAAATGCGCAAGCAGCTCAATCAGCTTTTTTCTGTCAACCAACAGTAGATTATCACCGGCTATTTCTAATGCTTGATCTGTAAAAAAATGTGTAGTGATGAAAAGCCCATTGGGAAACCCTTTGTCTGGAAAAATCCCTTTAAATGCGGCAACGAGTGGCTTACTGATCCGCTCCGTTGTCTTTTGCGGATTCCAAGCTTTACATTGGACCGCTATTGCCTTTTTATTATTAGAAAAAGCATACACATCAATACCACCATCTTTGTAACCATCGATGTTTTGGACGGTATATCCCATCTTTTGTAAAATACATTCAGCAATATAATTCAAATCCTCAGATTTACAGGTTTCTAATTGAGCCACAATCTTTTTCAATTTTTTCGGGTATGTACGTTCATTAAAGTTGCTTAGTTCTGGTAAATTAATAACTTCCTTCTTTTTCTTAAATGAAAACATGCCTCTTCCTTTCTTGATTGTTTTGGATGTGATTAGTTAAAGCTTAGCTAGTAAGTGGTCTTTGATTATGTAGAATAAAACTGGTTCTAAGAGAGGAAAAATCTACTTTTCTCAAAAAATCGTTTGAATCCGGTGAAATAAGTCAAAATAAGAAACTTATATAGGGATATTATTAATTTAATGATAATTTTATTTAAGCTAAAAGTCAATTGAAGCTTGAATATTCAATAACAATCGAAGGTTAAATCAAATCACTCTTGATCACTGCTTCATTTAAGAAAATTTTTAGATAGGATTCGTTATAGTGCTAATTTCCACATTCTTGTCTTACTGATCTATTGAGTCCTCTTACTTTACTTGTAACAGATTCTGAATGGTTTCTTTCGCTTTAGCAGTTGAGTGTCTATTACCTATAAAAATAAAAAAAGGTTTCCCTCGTAAAAGGGAAACCTCAGAAATGTTGCCGAAACAACATTTGCAGTTATTTGTCTTATTCTGCAGCGTTTGTGTCTTTGAGACCGTATTTCATATCTTTGAATTTACTAATAAGGTCTAGTATTTCTCAATTAGCTTAAATTCAGTTTTTTTAGTATTGTCATATACTCTATAATTTCTCTTGATTTCTTTTCGGGGTAGTCAAGGGGTAGTCAATCCGCCAGCATGAAACGAAACAACATACATAGTTTTCAAAGCCTGTGTTAGGCTTTTTTTACTTTAATAATTTTTTCTGTTCGCTTTACAAAACGAACGTTTGTTCGTATAATTCTTGCAAGGAGTGATTGATATGCAAATACCACTTGCGCACCAACGGACATATGCTTTTGAACGCTACTACTACGAATTTATCGGAAGAATGGGCCCAGCTCATCTATTATATGATCAATTCGTTAGGACCATGGATAATTTCGGAAAACCCTACTTTACCGTTCCCTCAAGCTACAGTGGTTATTCGGAAGAACTGGCTTTTGTATTTAAAAAAGACGGCGACAACTATCTATTTGATCACGTGAGGACCCAAGAAAAAATTCTCCGAAAGTACGATCCTGACATCAAGTACAAACCGGGCGGCAACTAATATGAATATTATTACTCAATATGAGCAAAGGTACGTATCTCTTTCTGAGTTTATAAATGATTTCCCTGACTCTATTTCTGAATCTCAGGAAGCTTTATACGGCACAAAATGTGTCGAGTTTTATGTCGCTGTCACTTTAGGCCAAACAAATTATCGCTATTATGTACAACGCTATGGAGGCGATTGTTATGAAATCGATGAAAGGTGTAGTTTCGAAGATACGTGTGTTGAAGATGAGCAAAACCCCTTTGGTGCGGTTCTCGCTTGATGGAGTTAACTGTTTAATTGCTGCGCATAGTTTGAACTTTTTGGCAGATGTAGATGAGGGAATGCAGATTGTCGTTGCTGGTGAGTATAATGATCGTAAGCAGTTTGTTGTGAAGAAGTATTCGGTGATTGGTAAGACGAAGATCATGATTGAATTTGAAAATATCAATGTTCGATAAGCGTTTTACTTTTCCTATTCAGCAAATTACTATATGATGATTATTATGATGACGGAACATAGTTCCACTTGCACGGCATATGAAAATATGCTGTGCTATTTTTTTGCAAAAAAATAACCACTCCCGGGGAGGAGTGGCACAATTAGATGAAAAAGTTTTTTTATAAGGTAATTTAATTATATTAACTATTTACAAATTGTTCAAACCTTCTGCTCAAAATAACCCACCCTCAAGGAGAGTGGGCCTGAAAAAAGATATAAAATGAAATAGCCCCGGTCAAGGCTATGATTCCATTCTACAAGAACATAGTTTTTATTTCAACAAAAAATCCACCCTATTCTGCCTAGAGTGGATTTAGCAAAGAAGTGTAAATGAAAAAATAAACTTTGTGGGTATGAAACTACGTTACACCTTTTATTAATTAAATTCAATAAATTTATGACGATTTTCTAATCAATAATATCTATTAAATAAAAATAATGATAAAATATAATAATCGAAGAGTATTGGCACACTTCCCCAAGCATTACCGCCAAATACTCTTCGTAAAGTATTGCACGCATCTACTAATTTATAGCATAAACTAAATTACTGCAAGTAAAATGAATAAGATCTATGTACAAGCCCGCAGAAGCGGGCTATTTATTTACCATGGTTTTCCTTTTGATTTAAGATTTTGCTTGATCTTCTTGGCTAATGCAGACGGATTCGTGATTTCCTTATCCTTAGTAGTACCTGCTTTGCTTTGCATACTTCCAATAGTCCCTGGCCCCATGTTTCTATCGACTGTAAGACACAGATCTTTTTGAATAGCTGCCACTAGATCACTACCACCAGTACCAAAGGTGATACCGATGATTCCTGCATTCCAAGAGCCTTTAATTTGACCAGAAATAATACCATCTACTGTTTTCAGGCTGTAGTATCTTTGCAGATATTTGTTTAGATCAGTATCCCACTTATCATTTACAGTGATATTGGCAAATGGATTGGTTGATGCTTGGCTGCTTGAAGATCCTTTTAACAACTCAGTGACTTTCGCTTGTACTGCATCATAGGAGTAACCGGCAGCCGCTAGTTTCTTCTTGCGGTCGTCACCATTCCCCCAAGCACCATTGATCACTTCTTTTGCGATTGTTTCGATCGTTTTTTGTCCTGCTGCGCCACCTGATGATGCGGAAGTGCCATAAGCCGGGCGAGCATACCCTCGAATATAACCCCATTCTACTGGCATCGTACGCCGTTTTACTTGGCGCCCGTAATTGCCTTCAATAGTGGTGATCACACCATTCGAAACAGATTCAACAAATCCAATATGATCCGCCCATCCATCGTTTGGCTGTGTCGCATCATCCCAGTTAAAGCAGACAATGTCTCCTGCTTTAGGTGTAATTCTTCCATCTTCAATCCAAATCCCTTTAGATTTAAAGATGTCAATATGGCGTTGTACCCCACACTCACGACCAATTAAATCAGTTGCGCCAGTTTTAATTCCGATAAAGCTGACAAACGTATCACACCAGTCATCGGTGTATTTCACTTGATAGCCGACTGGAAGCGGCTTTGTTGCATTGTACTTATCGACGATGTTTTTATGGGAAGTTGTTCCCATTACAGTACCGAGATATTTTCTTGCTTCGGTTAAAATCGTATTTGCTGATACAGTCATTCTCTATCATCCTTTCTATAAAAGAAAAGAGCAGCCGTTTTGGCTACTCCTTTTTTTGTGTGAATTCTTGACCATCGCCATAATCGGGTTTCTGATCATCTTGATATTGAGAACTTGCTATATTCAAGAACACACCGGCTAAAGTTGCAGCAGCTGTGATCGTCCCAACAATGATTTCTGTTGAAAATCCATATAAACCACCTAGAGTTACGATAAACGCCGTGATACCTGGCACCCCAACGGTTAAAACTTTTTTTGCTAGATCATACTGTTTGTTTGTTAATTTCATGATATTTCCTCCTAATGTTCATCAATTTCTTTTTGTTGCAGAATACCTTCATCACGTACATTTAAATTAGATACCTTGGCACGTAATGTGTCGCCAGTTCCATTTCCACCTAGATTCTTATAGGCTTCAAATAGATAATCAAAGTTGTTCAACTCACCAACAGTGATATATCCACGCTTAATGTACTCATCTGCCTTGTTCCAAATTTGATTGTGCAAAGAAGCTTTCTCAGCTTTAACGATTTTCTGACTTCTGGCTTCTGCCATCGCTTGATAATCTTCTACTTTTTGTAGACGTTTATCTTGGTCATTATTTGCCGTTTCTAAAGCTGTGATTGTCTGCTCCCTAAGTTCGTTCTCAGCCCTTTTAGCTTTAACTAGCTTAGTGACCCATGTACCTACTCGCCAAAGGGTAGCCAGTAAGCCACTGCCAAATACTGCTGCCCAAAAACTATTGATTTCCAAAAACTCTTTCATTCTGTTTTCCCCCAACTGAACATATGCCACCTGCTTTCCTAAAATAAAAAGCACACTCGATTGAGCGTGCTTAAACTACATTTCCATTTGTGTCTCTCCATGCAGATCCATCATACAGGAGTAACTTATTTAAACTAGTGTCATAGTATTGCAGACCAACCGCTAGATTCGTTTTTGGTCGCCACGTTGTAGCCCCTTTTTTCCCGTGATAGACCCTATAAGGAATAAAATCTCCAAATCTGAAATCAAAATTACCGATATCTGGTTTCAATGAGGACAGATTATATTGACTAGTAAGCCCGCAACCGCTCATAGATGATGTAGGTACGATAGGTTGACCTTCACCAGTCGCAAACGCTAGCAAATCTTGGAGAGCATAAGCGAACGGGTTTGCAACTACGGTCGTCGATGAACCGATAAAAACTTGATCAAAATAACAGTTCACGAAGTACCACCGATCAAATCGAGCTTTAAAAGCAACGCTCGTCTCTGCGGATACCCTAGGAGTTATTCGACAATTAACAAAGGATAGCCAGCTCCTGCTAGCCCTTTGATAAGCTAAACAGAAATAGATATCAGTATTGTATACATTTAGCTTTACGTATCTGCCTAAGGTTGATGCATGAAATCCGGTTGAATCTTTAACAGTTATCTGCCAAAAAGGTCGAGAAACTATCGATCCGTAATCATCGTCGCCATTTGTGCCGAGTGGATTAGATCCACCGTAGACGAAAAGATTTGAACGCCAATCAACACCAGAAAAATCATAAAAATCAATTCCATCTAGGACGACTTGGACATTCGCATCAAAATTACCAGAACCGTATAGTCTCGCATTCTTTTGCGCTCGCATGGCCCAACTGTTTATGTCGGCAAAGAAATAAAATCCATTCATTTCGGCGCTTTTCCGAATAATTTGGCACTTGTTAAAATGAATTAATTTTGGTAAACGGTATGCATACGCCACGGTGTCTGTAGTTATCATCCTTGCAACGATTTTTATCAAACCAACAAGCCCATTTGTGCTTGTCGTAGCGATATTATGGTCATCTACAGTATAATTTTCAACTGATAGATTGCCTCTAGCCAATCCTTTTACTCTCCCATCATCCCCATAATCGAAATCATACTTATAGTCTCCGAGAATAAAATTCATCTCTTCATCCTTTGTCCTATGATGAATGACATCTTTTACTAATATTTCACCATCCCAAAACGAACCGTAATCACTTCTTAGTTTGATAACATTAGGTGCATAAGTTTCAATATTTGATAAGGTCAATTTTCCGTAGCCAACAACCTGAATGCCGCCTCTTCCAATCTCGGAATCACGAATCGTCAGATTAGTAATACCCATATGCGCATCGAATCGAGAAATCTTAGAATTAGCAACGAGTACATTTTTTAAAAAATTCCCGCCCATGAACCCCCAAAGGTCGTCCGTATAATTTTGTGCAATTACGTTTTCAAGCGTTAGGTTTACTACTTTTTCAGGATTGAAATCGTAGGTGCCGTAATCAGCATATTTTAAAGGTTGCAGTTTTACGTTTCTCAAAATGATATTTGCACAATTTTGAACATTAATAAACCCAGAGCGTGGTCCCATAACTTTGTTTTGATCAACATCGTGGTAAATATTTTCAATGATTGTATTCGATCGTTGAATCTCAATCCCGTTTTTGAAATACCGATAAGCTTCACTCTCATCAATAATGCTCAAAAACTTCCCGCCTTTAATTACTGACCACTCTGAATTGATTGGAAATACTGTAACTTTGCTAAAATCATCAAAATCATAAGTGAGTTGGGAAGTCAGATAGCCATCGTTATCAACTGTGAATTGATCGAATTTTATTACGCCCTCTCCCGGATCATTTGCAACCCCTTCTCGCTTAAAGATCTTTTTGGAGGAGTCTTCCACTTGTACATAAGCATTGCCATAGCCAGCCAATTGGGAAATACGTTGTGTTCCCTTTGTGACAGGATACGTAAAAGAGTCAGGATCTATTTCAGTGGTTGGCTTATCATTGACCAATTTGACAATCGGTTTATTCACATTAACTCCATCATTTCTGATAAGTTCCGCATGACCAAAATCGATTGATCGACTAAACTCAACAGTATCTACTGGATTGTAAATATATTTTTTATTCTCAAAGAAAATATTTTGTTTGCTTGCTTTAGCATAGTTAAAAGCAGCTGTGATCGCCACTGTATCATCCGTTGTCCCATCGCCCTTAGCGCCAAACCAGTAGGGATTGACACCACGTGTTTCGAACTCATTTCGCATTTTTGTGATAATATCTTTGTCATCCGCTCGAAAAGACACCAAGGTTCCAAGTGCAGTTAGGATTTCACCACTAGGATCTATTGATTCGATAATATCTTTGTTTTGTTCGACAAAGTCTGCCCACTGGCTTTCCAAGTCACCCATATTTACTTCGCTGTTTTGTATGAACTCTTTGAATAGTCGCAGCAAGTCCTCAAATGTCCAAACGTAAGTCGATCCATCTTTGATTACTTCTTTGATACCATCGCTATAAATACTTTTCGTTACTTCGAACGTGAAATCTCTCGTGGAAAACTGCTGAATGTAGGTGTGATCGTTGACCATCTTTCTAAAACTAAAGTATCCATTTTGACGGCCTAATACTTGCCAGTCTTCTGGTCGGAATGTGTACTTAAATTTTCCGTTTCTAGGATCAGTCATTTCTTCTGCATTTAGTTTTTGTTCGATTATACCCAAACCATCAGTTTGACCAATACGCGAACAAAAGAAAACCTGCAAACCAAAATAGGATTTAGGCAACGCATCTTCTAGGATTTGAACATCAACCGTTTGTGTACCCTCATCTGATTGTCTAATTCGTAAAATACCGATATCGTTATTCGGTTCATAAACATTTAAAGTGATCGGAAAAACTACTCCCATAATTACTCCCCTCTTCCCAATATTTCCAGAATGATTGGCTCTATTTCATCTAAAAACATTGTACCTGAGATTTGTTTTGTTTCTAATAATTCACCTTCATCTGCTGTTTTAATAATTGTAACTACGCAATTCCCTTCCTGATCTACAAAAATATTTCGGATACTTTTCTTTCTAAATACAACATTTTTATTTGTAGTAACCTGTAAGATTCCTGGTTCATTTATTTCTTTTGGCAAGTTCATCACTCCTAAAAATCAATATAATCGCGCGGATTAAAAAAATGGTCATTTGAACTAGGATACATCTCATCGAAAAATTGGAAATGTAAATGTATTCCAGTGCTTGGACCTGTCGTTCCAATTACGCCGATTTGTTGCCCTTGTGTAACTGTACTTCCTTTAGAGACTTCTACGCTGCTAAGGTGAGCGTACCCAGTGTACATACCATCACTGTGCTTTATAACAACCCAATTTCCATACCAATCAAAGTAGTTCGCATCACCTGCAACAATTACTTCACCATCTGCAGATGCATAAATCGGTGCATTTAAATTGTTATTTACTAGATCAATTCCATTGTGGTAATTTGCTTCACCAGTGATTGGGTGTGTTCTCCAGCCAAATTCACTCGTTACAGTCACTGGCGCATCAATCGGAACAATATAGCCGCTAGATTGGGGAATATCTAAGTCTTTGAATTTTAGATACCATTCATTTGCCCACGTAATCCGTTCTGGATGATCGTTCAACGGGCGTTCGAAGTTTTCCTCAAACGCTCTTGTAGCAACAGCGATATCAGTCATATTCATGAACTGTGACCAAGTATATGGATAAGCACTGGTTGCAATCCATTGACCATTTGGCGCATGCCACATCAGTAATTTAAACTGTGTTGTGATTGTATCTGGATCACCAGAGATTCCAGCTCTAGTCATAAGGTTAATCATATAAACACGACCACTTGTTGCGCCTGTTCCATCCGTCCATTGCCATACACCATAACCGAAACCAGGAGCGCCATTTCCTTCATCTGCGGTTGGATTCGCATCTGATTCCCCTTGAGCGTTGCCTAGTAAAGCGGCTGCGGCTTGTTGTGTACCGCCAGCACCAATAAACATTGCCCAGATCTGCCAGTAACGTTTGTCGCGATCGCTTGTTACCTCTGGAGGATATTGGCCATTCCATCCGCCACCATTTCCTCCAGATCCACCGCCATTTTGATCAATTTTAACGCCATTTACATACAGTTCTTTGACATCTAAACGACCATCCATTGCGACTGCATCTTGGAACGTCACTTTCCCATTACGAAAAGTCCCTTCACCGCTAAGTCTATATAACGGTGCATCAGGTGTACTTTCTTTAGGAATTTGGAAGACCGCAACTGATTTCCCATCACCATCACCAGTATTAATTGAAAAGATGTAATTCGGCTCTTTCCAAATAGCAAAACCGTTGATATTTTTATCTGCTCCATAGGTAGATGTGATAGCTCCTAATGATTCTCCATGAACATCATCCAACCCTGTGGAAACAACTTTCTTTTCAAACGAAACCTTACCTCCTTCAACGACTACTTGGAATGATTTGTCATCCAATGTCTTCAAGGCTACCCCTTGAACGAGAATACCCGACAAAATTCCCGCAGTGATAAAGTCAGCCACTATCGCTCCATCTTGAGTCATTGCTAAACCGTAAGGACCGTTCACGCCGTTGTTAGAGTATCCTAGACCACCTAAATTCCATCGCCAAACTTTTTGAGCATCAGCGACAGAAGGTTTATCCATGATTAGGATTTCACTAGGCGCTTTTTCTGGCCGCATACGAACGTAGCCACCTTTTGTTCCAGTGATCCAACTAGAAGCATTTCGAACGGCTTCAACCATCAATTCAGTGCGACTTTCAACCTTTTGACGAAGCTTTGCTGTCTCAGTCGCCGTTGCATTGGTGTAGAACTCGATATCATTACCTAAAGTCACGCTTTTGTATTTGCCAAGCGTTGGGTACCAAGTGTACTCGATCATTCGTTCAGCTACTTCAATGCCTAATTTTGCAACTTTACAGTAGCAAGTATCACCGAAATGCAGCCTTGCAATATCATCGTATAGGTCTTCATATTCCATCGTGTTTTCAAGTTGGACCATAGAGACCGTATGAGTAATTGAAGGCTCATGTACTCGATCGACATCAAATTTTGTTTGGCCCCATTTTTTCAACTCTTCAACCGTGGTGAGTTCCGAATTTTCGTATTTGCCAATACGGCGGTTTTTATCGGTTACTCCTGCTAGTTGAAGATATTTGTACGTGATAGGCTCCTTGTCTTCATCGTAATCGCCTTCTGGGACTCCGCCGATTAAATACAAGCTATTGTAGTAGTTGCCGTCTATCTCTTCCTCAATCGATTCTAGGTTCACTCCTAAATCAACACGATAGCCATTGTCTTTTCCGATTCGAGACAGCAATCTAAAACGATAGTTGTCCATATCCAATTCGCCAGCTGTGATACTCGCTAGATTCTCATTACCATTGTTTGAACCAATCACAGCATCAACTGGATTAGTTTGTTTGACAGTGAATTGGTGGACTGTTTGAATATCTGACTCAAATGAAAAAGGCTGCTCAAATGCTAGGGCAGCCTTTAATCTACCCATGATAATTGATCCTGTACCATTTTGAGTGAAACTACTCTCAATGAAATTCCGACTCAACATGTAACCGATCGCTCGTCCAGTAACAGAGAAAGAATTGAGATTTTTCGTTACCTTTTTAATCTCAAAGTATTTCATCTTGCCGTCTTCATCCTCTGCACGAATGAAGTTATCTTCTTTGAGATATTCTACATTTTGACCATCTAATGAATAGTTGCCATAGAAAGTATAATCACCATTTAGAATCCGATTGATTTCAGGTAAATCAGCCCAATCAATCAAAGCGTGACCGTTCGTTTCTAAGTCCGCTGGCATTTCTTCATAAACATAAACTAAACTCACAAATACACGCTCCTTCTTAAAATTGTACCGCTAGAAATACCTGTGGTAGTCAGTCTGTTCTCTCCCGGACGAACCAACGGCCATTCACCTTTGCTGAAAAGTGTTTTGGAACCTTGAATAATTTTTCCGTGTTCACAATCGACTTTGATTATTTCGGTACTACTGTTTGTGATCGTCAACGAAGTACTGTTGATTGTAAGTTTGACGTTGCCGCCTGTTGGTTTCAATTCAAGGGAAGGTTTTGCTATTTCATCGCCCGGATCGTGAAAGACCAGCGAAGTAGCGAATGGCAATGACTGCTCATTCACTTTCCGCTTAAAAGGTTGGCATCTAAATGTTAAATCGAAGGTATAGAAAAAACCCCACTCGTTTTCAAACTCAGTAGGAGAATCCATCATGCAAATAACGTCTCGATAGGTATTGCAATCATTATGGGTAATTAATTGTCCGCGACCTCGCAACCATTGCTTTACTTCACGTAACCGATCATAAGGCACTGTGACTGATTCGACTCCTAAATCGTAAGGTTCATAATCATCAAATGTTTCGTGCAGCGATCCGCTTCGTCCTAGCACAGTGATTTCTTCGTAGCGTTTGTTTGGAGAGATCTCAGGAAGTTCAGTTTCGATAATACAATCCATATCCATAACTGCGTTGATTCCTTTGAATATAAAATTCGGTGTATCAGCATCCATGAACATTCCTACTAACCTCCCACACCGGCAAGTGCTTGTTTGCTTGCACGGTAAAATTTACGGTTCATTTTATTTAATTCGCTTGGGTTATTCGCATCGACATTCCCAATATGGATATGTTGTTCCACTTTAGAAGGCTGTACTTTACCGCCAATGCCTTTGCGTTTTTCTTCGTCTGATAACGGAGTAACAGTTGTCTTACCGTTTTTGTTCGTAAGCAATTCTGGTCCAGCTTCACCAACGATTGCTTGGCCGTTCAGTACATGCCCGCCTTTTGCCAGATAGGGTAATTCTCCAATGCTGAAGCTTTTACCACCAACACCAGGTACCCATTTAGGAACCTTGATATTATTCAGACCTCGAATAAATCCGTTGATAAGTCCGATCATGTTGTTTAGTGGCATTTTCGCAATCGCAACAATTCCGTCGAAGATACCACCAAAAATGTTTACAATACCATTCCAAGCTCGTTCCCAATCCCCTGTGAAAACTCCAGTGATAAAATCAATAAAACCAGTGAATATGCGTTTCCCAGCTTCGAATACGTTGGAAATATTTGTCCAAAGACCTTCGAATACTCCACTAATGTATCCCCCGATAAAGTTGAATACCTCAACGGCGACATCCGATACACCTTGAAAGAATGCATTCACACCGTTCCTAAACCATTCCACCTTATTATAGGCGAGAATTAATCCTGCAATAAGCAAGGCAATACCTGCAATAATTAGAACAAAAGGATTACCAGCTAATAATGCAAACAACTTTCCAAAAACGCCAATTACAGAACTTCCGACTGTCACTATTCTTTGAATGTTTGTAAATAGAGTACCAAACATCACCAATAAAGGACCGACAACCGTAGCTATCCCCGCAATGGTCATAATAGTTTTTTGAGTGTCTTCATCCAAGCCTCTAAACCACTGAGCAGCATTTTTCACTGCTTCAGCAACACTATTGATCGTAGGTGCTAACTCCTCGCCAACTTCAGCTGCTGCCAACATCATATTGTTCATAGCACTTTGGTAAGTGACTGTTTCTTTAACTTTATTAGTTAAGTTGTCACTTGATCCCGCTGCATCATCATATGCTTGTTTGTTTTTTTCGATTGCATCAGTTGCACCTGACATAGCTTCAATTACCTGAATACCCGCATCTTCACCTTGTGTACCAAAAATCGCAGAAATAGCAGCCGCTTTGTCTTGCTCAGAACTCATTTTAGATATTTCAGTCGAAAGTAATTGGAAAGCATCCTTAGAGGAAAGATTACCATCTTCAATTTGTTTATATAGATTAGAAAAATCGCCACCTAAGTCGCCAACAGCATCTTTTACAGTTCCATCACTCATACGAATACCAAACTCTTTGACTAAGTCATTCACCTTATCAAGGTTATACGCACCGCCGTCCAAACCAGCTTCTAAAATAGAGAACATTTCTTCAGCAGAGTATCCACTTTGGTGGAAAAGCGTTGCGTACTCTGCTAAGTTATCGCCTAACTCATGCGTTTTGTCTAATCCGTTTTGTGTGGCAGTCGTAATCAAATCCATTGCTTCGCTTCCGTCATAACCATAAGCAGTCATGAGCGCATTTGCACCACGCAAGGTTTCATCCATATCTGCATCAAAAAGTTTTTCCAGCGTTAAAGCCTTCTCAGTCATTGCCTGAATAGCATCAGAACCTTGGTTTTTCAATTCAGGAAACTGATTGATCATTTTTATGACAGCTTCTTTTGCTTCATCTATATTTTCAACTAATCCATCTGCGAAAATATTCTCCATTGCAGTGGTTGAACTTTTTGCTTCTTTTTCAGTAAGTCCGAAAGATGCTTGTAGTTCTGTTTGGGCAGTAGAAAGATCATTGTATGCTTTAGCACCTGCAGTAGCCATTGCCACCACTGGTGCCGTTACACCAACCGAGAGCTTTTCGCCAGCTAATTTCACTTTTTCGGCTGCTTTTTCGATCTTTTCCAATTTTTCAGCAGTAGTTAATGCTTTATTCCCTTGCGCATCTAGCGCATCATTTGTAGATTGTAATGCTTTTCGAAGATTATTTTCGCTAGTTTCAGACTTTAATAGCATCTCGTAAAGCTTTCGTGTTTTTTCGGAGTTCTCTCCGGTTTCTTTAGCTGATTTAGCATACTCTTCACGCAAAGCTTCAGTTTTGGCGGCCGCTATATCTAATTGCTTTTCAAGCTTTTGTTTAGCAGCTGCTAGCTTTTCCGTCGCACTCGCATTTTTGTCCATGCCGGATATCTGATTTTTGTATTCAAGAGTCGCCAATTTCATGTCATTATTGATCTCTTTGATCGTTTTAGAATAAGCGACTTCACCATTCATCCTAAAATTGAGGACTACATAAAGATAGAAATCCCAAGGCGTGCCTATCGGTTCTTGTTGCGATTTCGCTTTTGATTTTTTCTTTTTTGGGTTTTTGAGACTTGATAATCTTGTGGCTTTTTGGATTTTTTTAAGTCTACCTCTTGGAATTGTTTTGGTGCGTAGATCCTCATACAAACTGAGTAGACTTGCAGCACTTCCTCGCCCATTCCTAAGAAACGTTCGATCGTCTTAGGATCTTCTTCGAGTCCACCAGTCCGCAACATGCCGTAGATCAATGCTCGCATAATTTTAAAATCAGACGGCGTGACGGATCTTAAATCCATTCGGCCATCTGCTCGTTTTAACATGTCATTCATATCTGCTTCAAAAACAGAATAATCTTGATCATAGATTTCAGCGATAAATTCCCACGTTTCCATGGTGGCGTCTACCGGAAATTTATGACCTTGAATAGTGACTGTTTCTAATTCGCCTAATGTAATGCCATAATCGGATAGTTTTGCCATTAGTCGCCACCACCCGATGGTGCTGCAGATAAGGTTGCCCATTGTTCTTCACTATATACCGGCTGCGCAATGAACTGATCCAAAGTGATTCCTTCTGCGCTCTCGCGATAGGAATCAAATGTTGAGTACATGACATTATTGAAATTCAACCCATAAGCATTTAGATTCGCTGTTACATCATTGATTTCAATTTCTGCCTCTGCTGTAACATATGTTTCATCAATAACATTTGATAATTGTACTTTAGGGTACCAAACAGCTTTCTTGCCCCCACCTTCAATATTTCCGATAAATCCAAAAGCAAAGTATGGTAATTCAACGGCATTGGTTTTATTGAAAGTAACCCCTTTTTGAGCAACCAAACCTTTAATCCTATCCATCAAAGAAACAGGAATACCAACATGCGTTAAGCCAATTTCGTGTTTGGTTTCTCGCCCGATTGAGCGGAAAAGCTTGCTAGAAGCGTATTTCTCTAATGTAGATCCGTTACCACTAATAGCCAACTCTGTGGCAATTGGTAAACGTACGATCTCGTCATAAGTTGGTGCAGTATTCGGTGACTCAGGTGTTAACATCATTGTGATCAATACATCATCTAATCCTTCAAAAAACTTAATTTCTTTTGCATCCAAAGAAATCATCCTTTCCATTGGTTCATAATTTTTCTTGTCATAATTTCAGCGATTTTATCGCTATGTTTTTTGTAAGTCTTGCTTGCGAAGCGTTGCGCTTTTTGATCAACAGTGCCGTTTTCCGGGAACCGCCAATAATAAGCTGTATTCTCAAATGCAACTTGCACATTCTTCTTTCCTATTTCAACTTTTACATGATCTTTCGCATGTTCTTTGTCAAATAAAGATTCTGGAATGTTTGGCATAAGCATTTGCAAGTAGTACTCAGCAGCTTCTTCTAGAGACTTCATCGTAATCTTCGTTGGGTCTTGTTTCATCAAATTGCCAAAGAAGTCAGCTTGTGCTTCAAATCCGTTTTTTCTAGCCATCGACAATCACCTGTATTTCTGTATAGAAATTAGTGATCGTGTCATCATTTTCGGAACCAGCAGTTGAATAGAAATCGCCATATTGAATCTTGTTCTTTGCAAACAAGTCTTCAATCGGCAATAGATCATCTTCGGTACCGTCAGTAAACAGTGACAATTGATAGGTTCGTTTTCGACGATAGACATTGCTGCTGGCATGAACATTTTCAGTGCTATCGTAGGTGTAAACCATATAAGGATAAGCTGTGTTTTTTGGCGCCATATTCCGATATAGTTTGTAGGGAAGTGTTTTGAGTAACAGTCTCAATTCATTTAAGCTAATCGACATAAGCCAAACTCAACTCCATTTCACGATCATCAACATTCGTATAAATACGAGTAATGTTATAAGCCACAGAATCAATTCTTACGGCACTTAGCTTTTCGGTGATAGATTTATCCAATCTAATCTTAATCCGTCTGACAACGTCAGTTTTAGCTTGTTGCGAAAGATATTTTTCTTGTGCAGTCACGCCGATATCCTGATACCAAAGATCACGATTTTCTTGGTATTCAGTGACCGGTCGATCACGATCGTCAACTGTTTCGACGATATCCAATAATTTAGCCTTCCACCTAAGTTTGTTGGTCTGTCGCTTCGGCATTTTGGATCACCCCTTGTACAATAAATGGCGTAATGGCATTCAAAGCTGCTTCTAATTCACCTTCAGCAACCCGATACTCATAACCAATACCAGCCACCAATAAAATCAAATATTCTTTTTGACCACCAGTAGCGGTCATCACGTAGTCCTTGGCCATCTCCAAATAGAAAGAGAGCATGGAATCATCCATACCCTCTTCAAAATGAATATGCGCCTTGAACTTTTCTTCCAAAGATAGCTCTTTAGATTCATCGGTCATGATTATTCACCGCCGCCGGCAGCTGCCCCGATTTCATAGCGATAAACTGCTGGTTCAAATGGCGAGTAGATCAGTTGCCCATCTAACAAGTTATAGATTTGGAAACCAATTTGGTTTTTACCAGAGAATTTTTCAACCAGTTTTTGAATTTCCAATGCCCCAATAACTTCTTGAATTTTAAATGCAGAGAAGTCCCCGAAGTAAATTACCGGTGTATCAACTTCGCCTTTCTTATCTGCAGCATCAGTCCAATCAACAGGGTATCCAACCAAAGTATGCCCGATTCCGCCTTCAGCTTGAGTGAATGGCCGTAACAATGGGAAACCGTCAGTTGTTTTCATTTTTTCAACTGCAGTCAATGCAGCCCGGTTGATAATGAAACGCCCTTTTTTCATTACTTCAGACACAGGAGTGTTTTTCATTTCGATCAAAGCGTCATAGAGTTTTTGACCAGCATCTTCAGCAGTCAAGTCCACAGCTACTTCAGGTGTAAATGCCACAGCTTTTTTAGCTAATGCGCCAGGGTTTTCATTTCCTGTGTCATCACCATTGAACATGTAGTTGATTTCTTTTCGTACATAGGCTTTCTTCAATTCTTCGACCACGATATCTTCAACTGGAACACCAGACATTTTCAACAACTTCTTAGTTACAGTTGCCAATGCATCGAATTCAGCTGGATCCAATGTGATCTCATCAAATTCGATATCCGTTTCAGGAACATCTGTAGTACGCTCTTTCTTGCTGACGTTTGCCATTGCTTTTTTGACAAGGAACGGATATTTAACGTCTCCTGCCGTACGTTTTACTACCCCATATTTACGTAACAAGTTTTCTTCTTGTGCGTACGTAATAACTTCCGAAGCAATTACTTCTGGAACTGTGACAGATCCATTACCAGTAACGATACCTAATGCGCGTGCTTCATATTCAGAGATATTCCCGACAATGAAATCAGCAAATGCTTTGCGCTGTTGCCGCTCTCGTTGTTTTTTGTTCAAAGCGTTACGTCCTTCCATTCCTTTTTTAATGTTGCCCAACAAGCCATCGCGTTGTTCCTGAGTGATCATCCCATCACGATTTTCTTTCGTGCCTGCTTCCGGCTCATCCGCTGGTGGATCTACTGGATCTGTATCATCCCCATCATCAGCTGAACGACCTTCACCGTCTTCGGGATCCGTCGCTGGTTCATCTGTGCCTTCATCCAATTCTGTCTTGATATCTTTTAGTTCATCAATCAAAGTGTCAATTTCATTTTGTACGGATTCAAGATCAGCTTCACGTACTTCACCAGATTCGATTCGTCCGCGTAATTCAGTCAAGCGTTGCTCATGACGAGCTTGTAATTTTTTCAATAGTTTTTTGTTTTTCATGGTGTATCCTCCTATGCGTTAAGCGCCCCGTTAATTTTTTGAATCATTTTTTTGCGTGTTGCAATGTCTTGCTGGACTTCCTGTTTGCTTCTAGCAAGCGCTGCTTCTGTATCCTGATAAGCAGGTAAAGAAACAATTGATACTTCGAATAAATCAACTTCATTGACCGTACGAAGCACTGGGTCAGTGTTGTAATCCCATGTTTCTTCTGTTGGAATAAAACCAAAACTGCATTGGTTGATATCGCCGCGTTGCATAGACTCGATCAGATCATTTGCGACCGTGGTATTTGGCAATTCAACTTCGAATTTCAAACCACGTTCATCTTCTTCTAATCGAAGTGTGCCGCTTTTTGTACGACCCAAAACTTTGGACCAATCATGATCAAACAAACATCGAACGTCTGAACCAGACAATGCTCTTGAAAAAGCACCGGGAGAAATCACTTCTTCAAGTCCTTCCCATAAAAGCGTGCGGCTATTAAAAACTGCTGCATAACCAGTAACGATTCGACTATTGTTTTCGGTATCATCCCTCGTACTCAAGTTGGTGATATCAAATGTCCGAATTTCCTTCTTTTTCATTTCCATCACCTCCCTTCAGATCATCACCAGTAGGCAACGAATCATCTGTTGCATTCTTTTGGCCGATCCTCGATAAATCATTAGAAATATAAATTGCTTGTGTTTCTGGCGTGTTTTGTTTAGGGAAACCAAGCATATCTGCCACATTATCTGGGCTTGTAATACCAGTACGAACAATGTTGTAACCAATATTTGTTTTGGTTGAATAAGGAACAAAGTCCAAAATATTGATTTTCCATTCCACTCGATAGCCAGAATTAGGCATAAAAAAAAGAGCGGTGTAATGTTCGCCCTTGTTCTTCAATATTGGTTTGATTGCTTTGTTATGCAAGTACATCATTGCTTTTTCAATATCTGACTTCATCAATGCTTGATAAGTATCGACATTGATCCCCAAAAATTTCCCCAAATCTTTCTTGTAAACACCCAAGTAATTCAAAATTGCTGCATCATCAACTGGACTTTTTAAAGTCTCAATTGAATATCCTTTCCCCAAAGGAATCATCTTGACTGTGTGGTTGTTGTCGTCTTGGGTTCCTTCTAACTGATCAAGAATCTTTGCAACGATTTGAGTTTGTGCGCTGTTATTCGGATTAATGTGCGCGTCCAGTTTGAGCATGAACGCAAGTAATCCACCTTTTGAGTATTTATCTGTCAATACCTTTTCGGCGCTTAGAACGCCTTCTAGCGTGTTTCTGGCTAGGTCAATAATTCCGGCGCCTTTTAATGAATCAGTACCAATGTTTTTAATATGTCTGATCATTTGACTAGGTATATCTTGGCCATTCATACTAAACTCTTCTTGCAGCCGTTCATTGATTTTGGTAGTAACGCCATACGCCAAATGGAGTTGATCACGATCTGTCAAAGGAAATGTTTCTCCATTGATCAAAAGTGTATTTGTTTCCAATTTTGAAAACTCGAACCCAGTTAGATAATCATTTGGATTATTTAGGATATTCAACAAGAAATGATCCTTCACTTCTTGGCCATTTGGTCCAATTACCACTGGAGTGGCCAAAGCGACTTGATTAGAAATATCTTGAACTAATTCGTATACATCAGACGATTCCATGATTGAATTGTCAGTAACATACCTTTGACCATAACGTGTGTTTTTACCGAAAATATCTTCAAGATACCCTCGTTTCTCCATGAATGAAAATACTGCATTTGAAATTCTATCTCTTAATCTCAATAAGTCTCACCGCCTTTCAAATAATTTATCTGTAAATACTTCCCAAATAATCTGCCAACTGCCCATCATCAAAATCTGTCATTTGATTCATCGTTTCTTTGTGGGCACATAAAAACGCCACGAAACCATCAATCTTCTTTTTTGACTGACGTTTACTTGGCGCTTTTTGTCCACTCATATTGGTTACTGCTACGACATTTAATGTACAGTACAGCATAAGTGGATTATCGAATAATATTCTTTGTTCATAGAAAAGTCGCTCGACATCATCGAATGGACCGTTCAAGTATTTGGGATACTGTGGCACCTCGATACATTCTAGTCCTAAATTCTCCAACTTCTCGATAAGCTTAGCACTCATCGCTGGATCATAATTGACCTGCTGGATATCGTATAGTTCCATACAATCTTCAATGAACTGAAGTATTTGCTCCTGATCAATCATCTTTCCATCACAAAATTCAACAAACCCTTGTTCTTCTAGCTCTCGATAAGGTACGTTGTCTTCTTTTTCTCGGAAATCTAAATCTTCACTCGGAATAAAATAGAGCTGTTTAACTTTTAAAATTGATTTTCCATTTTCATCCCATGTTGGGAAATTGAGAGAAACACAAGTTAAATCTCGTGTTTTCGATAGATCCAAACCTATGTAGCAAGGTTCATTTTGAAGATCCCCTAATTCTTTACTAGATACTAAGCAAGGTTCTACTTGATCCTGTTCAAAGAAATTATCAGCACCATTGACGAACACATTCAAATGCTTGGTCAAAAATTCTGCTTTTGAATGGGCAGAACGTTGAGCCGTTTTAAAAGCTGATTCCAAAGCTGACAAGTCAACAGATATTCCCCAGTTAGGATTGCACATTTCCCAAACTTTACGATCAGTCCAATCATAGTTTTTGTTTGGTTCGTAAATCAAAACAAAGTTCGAATCGTTATCGTCCTTTTTCAACACTTCTTTAGCTTCACGGTAGACACGCATGCCGACCGAAGACGATCCTTTACCAGCGGTTGAAATGTTAAACATCAAAGGTTGCGGCAAAGAGATTTGAGCAGATTTGAAGTTGTCGTATTGCTCCATTTTTTCTTGCTTATGCAATTCATCGTTAACAATGAAATAGGGATTTGATCCCTCAATGTTTTCGATATTTTTGGTTTGAACGATAAATTTATTTGTATAAGCCATATTATTGACAATATATCGATAAGTGACGCTTGCTACGGTTCCTTTGGGGCCTTTAAAAATTTTCGTTCCATCAAGCAGCACTTCGTTATTCAAAATCGTATCAGCGAACGGCTGTGCGGCGTATTGCGCTTGAGCATAATCGGAAGCACATGCATAGCAATTGACGGATAAGGCTCCTTCACCATACATCGCATATCCTAAAGAACCCACACCAATTAACGTTTTACCATTCTTTTTGGGAATCTGTACATAAGCTTCACGAGTAACTCGAACCGTTTGGCCCTTTTCGTTTTTCTTCACCCAACCGTAAATCCATGAGTAAATGAATTTTTCCCAAGGTTCTAAAAGAAACGGTTTGCCAACCATATCACCCTTGGTATGCACAATAAACGATTCAACCCAATCCATCATTTCATTCGCACGATCAACATCAAACCAAATATCTTTACGTTTTTTCCACCGGTACCAGCGATCAATTGCTAATCTAACTGTCTTTGGATATTTGTGCGGATGTTTCCTTACACCTTTAGCAAATAAGTCAGCGTAATTTACACCGGGTTCAATCATGAATTACCACCTGCTTTTACTCGCCATTTATTCCGATGTTCGGCTAATTCATCCATTAGCTTTTCTTCTGGACGTGTGATTTCTTCGTTTTGCCTTGCAGTAGATCCACCAGTAACCTTTTTACCAATTGCGGCTTTGTTAGTTAGACCTAAATAGTCCAAGGCTTTCATTTTTTTGTCAGACCAAAATTCAACTTGTTGGGCCAATGGATGTTTTGTTGGGTTAGTCGCTCCCGATTTATTGGTGTATTTTTGCGTTTCTGGAAACCCCTTTTCTTTCCATGCCAAGAACTTATATTGGTAAATTTCAAAAATATCCAAATAGGATTCAATCAAGGGGTCTAAAGTAATCATATAAATATCAGACTCCCGCATAATCAATAAAATTCTTGCTTTTTCCGCACTTACTTTTTCATCAACAATCGCTTTACGTTGCGCCTTCGTCGTCATTTTTATACGTACCCCCCTTTTATTTTTTGAAATTTTTAAAAAAACGATGCGCGTAACTCCCTCTGACCTATCTCCCGGCGAACAAAATTTTTCGAAAAGGATAGGGGGGGTTAATTAAAAATAAGACGGGAAAACTTTTTTCTCGTCTGTTTCATTTTCTTCAATTACGTGACAACTTGGACACAATAATCGGATGTTGTTTGGATCAAGCTTGAGCATGTCGTTCTTCTTGATCGGTACTACATGGTGTCGATGTGCTCGCCTTCCGAATACAAAGCGACCACATCTTTGACAACAACCACCTTCTCTTTCATAAACAAAATCAGAAACATCACGCCATGCTTGTGTCCGATAGAATGATTTGTTCTCATGGTGGTATGCACTCTTCTTAGCTTTGGTCTTTCGCCTTGGTGCATGTTCCTTACAATAGGTGCCACGATCTATCTTGACCTGACATCCGTCAAATCCACAGTACTTCATTTCTCTGCTTCTTCAATCGTTCGTAAGATATCTCCTTTAGATCGGATAGCAGCTGGAATTGTAATACCGTTCTTTTTCGCATATGCACGTAGATCCTTAGCAGTCATACCTTCCAGTTCCGATGGTTCTTCATCTTGAACAGTATCCTCAACAACCGTAATATCTTGTACTCCAACTGTTCCATCTTTATGCTGGATTATTTCGGAAACAACAGTTTTATCCTTTCCGTCTGATTCGTCATAAGCAACAATCATCTTGTCTCCTTCAGGTGTGATCATCGACTTAGGATTTTCAGTCACTTCAAAATCCGGTTCACTACCTTTAGGTACAAACAACGATTGTTTCTTTTCTGTATCCCAATACTCTGTTCCAGCAATTGTTTTTCTGATAGGTACTATCATTTGTGATTCCTCCTTATAATTGTGAATAAAAAAAGACACCCAACCGGATGTCTTAATTTTTATTTGTAAATGACTAAAGCAGAGTGGTTTAATTGCGTACTGCTATTACGCGTATAAGCTTGTGTCTGGTACTTAATATCAATAACTTCTTTTTCTTGTTCTGCTAATTCAGATAGAAACTCGTTTAGTTTCTGTTCAAAACCAATTTGGCTTGAACTTGAAATAACTTTAACTTCCATGCTATCACCTCCAATTAAGATAAGCATACTCTATGATGGAAATGAAAACAATTACAAAAAGACAGCACTAGCGAATTTTGAAATGAGATGATCCACCTCTTTCAAAAAATTGTGCTGTCTTTCGTATCCGTCAAAGAAGTAAAGCGATGAGGGATTAGCCCCCTTTCGGTATTTGGATTATTGTGAGTAGTCCAACAACCGACTCTCCGTTTCTTCTACGCTATTACTATAACCTGTTTAAATCAAGAAATATACACAGGCTTTGAGGTCGCATTTTGTGGCAATGTCAAAACAAACTTAATTGATCCTGGTCTGCTGAATAGTAATCCATTTCTTCTTGCTTCTTCAACCGTTCCTCTCGCCTTGCCTCATATTCATCCACGAATGATAATGTCTTGCGAATCTCTGTAAGCCGCTTTCTTATATAAGATACGCTGTAACCTGTAGCATCTGCTATATCATAAACATCCATGTCATCAATATACTTTAACTTTACAATTTGGACGTCTGCTCCACTGAACGAATCGATCAACTCCATCAGTTCTGTTTTTTCTTTTTCAAGCAGCTCTAATTCATTCTCTATGATTCTGATGTTTTCTTCCAACGATGATGATCTTGAATTCTTTTCAAGGCGCACGTTTGCTAAATCACCGTTGACCCATCGATCTAATTCCAACCTACTCTTGTTAAGATTCCATTTCATGAAGAGTATTTGTTCTTCTAAGTCTTGGTAGTTTTTAAGCCATTGAAATCTCACAAACGCCACCCCTTTATGGTAAAATAGTCTTGTCACAGGTCACTTACCCAAAAGGTAGTGGCTTTTTTATTTATCAAAATGTGAGCCATGTTGATGTTCTTCATCAATGATTAAACTCTTCAATGTCTTACCAAGGACTTTTTTATTTATGGTTCCGTTCGCCTTGGCTTTTTCTAGTAACTTACGCTTCTTCTTTTTTACTTTCGATTTTTTCTTTGGCAATGGCTTGCTTCTCCTTTTCATCTAATTCTTTACCAAAAATCACACTTGCGAAAACTGTGGCAAAAAGTGCTATGGCTACTAACACTGCAAAGTCCATCATTTATCCCCCTAGCCGGAATGATTTACTCATAGAATTACGAATCTGATTTGCAATACTGCTCGAAACATCTATCTCCATTCCGGAACGTCTCAGCATATTGGCAGAAACACTTGGTCCAACTATTAATCCCTCATTCAATTGTCTTCCGGTTATATATGATCTGGCTACCTCATACAATTCACCTTGAGGGACAAAATTAAACTTATATATTTCAAAAAATCGGTCATTACTCACTTGAAAGAAATCTAATGCCAATTTGAATTTTGAATGTCCTTTATATGTGCCGTATTTTTTTATTAAATATGCTCCCCGATCATCATCTGCCTTGATTTTATCTTTCTGCTTGTCATTCATTTTTTTACTGGCTTCTGATTCTGAAACATTCTCAATGGACATGATCCATATTTTTTCTAAGCAAGCTTTAATGACTTCTTCATCGTTCGAATTCATACCATGCAAAGCAATTCGTGCTATTTCTTTTAACATTTGTTTCATCCTCCACTTTCCATCGCATCCCTGACTAACGGATCGTTGATAATAATCTTGTACTTCATCTGCTCATGCTGCAGCTGCTGTTCTAGCTTCACAATCTGCTTTTGCTGGTCCACAATTGTATAGGATAGCCAACTTACGGCTGAAATCGCTGCTAGTAATAATACAAGGATAGTTTTACGATTCATCGGCTTGCTCCTGCTTTAAATTTGCTACCAATTTATCAAAATCAATTGGTTCGCTATATTCATGAAATAAATCTAGTTGATCTACAATGGGTTCATTTTCTCTCAGGATTAGCTTTTCAAATTCCATTTGATCACGAGCCTTCTCGTATTTTTCATCAACTGGTATAAGTTCAACCAAATCCTGAAAGTTAACTCTCTTGTTTGGATCATAGCTTTCGAAAAACTCTTTCCAAGTCACCTTCACTCGTCTGCCGGTATCATTTTTTACATAAACTAGGTAACCACGAGTATATTTCATGTAAAATTGTTCTTCTGCCATTATTTCACCTCTAAATGACGATCCTTTAAAACTTGATGTAGAACCAAGGACACTCGGTTTATCATGTTTTCGTCTTGCTCTTCAAACCCCGCTTCATAAAAAATAGCGTGCGTCAGTTCATGCACAAAAGTTTGTTCCTTTCTGGATTCTGACAATGTCTCAAGAACTTGAATTGTATTTTCATGATAGAGACAGACCCCTTGAAAGTTTCTGTCTCCATCAATTTCAACAAACGGCACTTCTTCAACTTTATATGTCATACCAGCTACTTTGATGCTATTTGGTATCATGTTTGCTAACCTCAAATCTTTTCCAAAGGAAATTGTCATCAACAACTAGTTTATGAATCAATTGACTTTCCGAACATACATCATGCATATCGATATTTTCTAACTCTGTATTGTGCTTTTCTTCTAGATCAGTTACGTCGACTTTATAAAGTTCGATTACATCCTCCAAATTTTCGATATCTTCAGTATCTAGAATGTTTTTAATTTTAACTGATGCTTCTATTTCTTTGTCGTAGTATCCGTGTACTGTTCGAATGTTGCCTCGCTGATGAATTAAGGAAAATCTGTATCTTGGATCAAAATCTATAAATGTCATTTTTCCCCTCCGTTCATTTATCGCTGACGATTGCTGAATTCGTTGCTTGTCCAACAGCTCATCACAGAAAATCATTCCACCCAAGACCTAAGCTATGCATATAGCAAAATTCGTCACACACAAGGTGTCTTTTATGGTATTCATTCTTAAAGCTCAATTTGTTTCCGCATTCTGAACAATGAAGTGTTACTTTTTTATCTGGATAACCGTTTTCGATTAGCCAGTTTTTAAATTGTTTGTTTTTTTGGCGCCTGTTCATCACTCTTCCTCCTGTTCCAAAGTTCATGCTTTCTATCCCATTCGATAGAAAAGACTTCATGCCCTGCTTTCTCAAAAGCTTTTCCGATGGATCTGGTACCGGCAAATAATTCTAATACTTTCAAATCCTTACCTCCTTCAGTTTGCTATTTTGGTGGTTAGTGGAATCAGATCACACTAATTTCATCAATTTCATAAATGTTGTACCAGTTAGGTAAATATTTGTGCTTTATGAACCAGTTTTGAATTAAGTCATCTAGTTCTTCCCTGTGTTCTTTTGTTACATCATCTAAATAGTCTTCGGCAAATTCTCCTCCATTTTCATAAGCAGCTTCCTGTATACGTTCTAGTAAATCATCAACGTTGAAAGGTATTCCTGGACAGAACGCTTGTCCCACAAAAAAGCTAGTTACAACTTCTTCTGGTGTACTTCCCATTTCATCATCCAAACACTCGTCTTCTGGATTCTTGTTAAAGGTTTTAATTGACTCAATACCAAATCTCACGGCTTCTTCTTTAGTGTCAAAATATTCAGTGGCTTGCCAACGCTCTTCATCCACAGAACACATCCATTTTTCGTGCATTTCTTTACTCATTTTCTTCTCCTCCTAGTTGGTAATATCTTCCGATTCTGGAATTATTTCAGATCACTGGATTTAACGAAAACACCATTGACCATCTTTCCAGTCCGTCCTTTGATTTCGTCATAAGCAAAATTCAAACATTCGTACAAGTCCATATCATTTTGCATTGCCAAGATGATCAAGGTTACTACTACATCGCCAATACCATCTCTTAGTGCATCTCGATCGTTTCTTGCTAATGCAGCTGCAACTTCACCAGTTTCTTCGACAACTTTCAACATTTGTTTGCTAGAATCTGCTTTATCCAATCCTTTTTCTTTTGACCATTGTTCTACTAATTCAACTAATTCATTCATAATTTTCCCTCCAATAATTATGCTTAATCAAAGTCAACTTGCTCTTCAAAGGATTCAGTCCAATCCTTATAACGGTAAGTCCTTCCTTGCTTATCTTCATGACCATAACGTAATAAATCGTTCATCGTTCGATTTGCTTTTTTGCACTTCCGACATACGTCTTTCCGAGTACCTGTGAAAATCACTTCGCCTTTGTAAATAACCTCTACAATTCGCAAATGGGATTGCTCCCCTCTCCAGAGTTCAATACGCAATGCTTCCAGCTCTTCCTCGCTTATTGGATCAATCTCTCGATCATCAAGGTTAGATAGATAAAGTAATCGTTGTAGTTTTAAAGCACGTTCTCTGTGACGCTTCTTTTTTTCATGTTCTTTCTGCTTCATCGCCTGTTGATTCTGTTTCATGTTGATCACCTCCTGCATCTGCTGGCTTATATACATATTCATAAGGCTCCCACTGCTTATTTCCGAGAAGGCGATAGTACTTCCCTGCAAGTGTAATAATAAAATGATAGGTATCTGCCTTTTCCGGAACGTAACATCTTGCATAGTATTGACGGTAATTCTTGGTATTGTTAGAAAAATACTCAACCGTCCATCCTCGTACCTCGCAAAACATGGTGAATTCGACACGTGCTACTTTGAAACTGGTTATTCTTTCATCCATAGGATCACCAATTCGTTTTATTCAGAAAATCGATGTAGCCCGGCGTAGCAACCTGATATTCTTCCAACTCTTCTTCAAGAATGTACTGACGACCATATTTTGCTTTCATGTTCTGCCAATCACTCCATGGGATAAACCCAACGGTCTTTTTGATCATGCAACAAACACCTGCCATCGCTCCTAATTTTTGATGGAGATCCAACAAGGCCGCCTGATTTTGTGTGATCACTGATTTTTTTAATCGATCCGTTGTGGTCATCTTCGCTTCAAAAACAATGGCACGTCCATCCCTTAGAGTTCCTTTGTAATCAGGTTGAGCTTTACCAATCGGATAAACGATCATGCTGCCATCGCCGATTATTTTCTTAACACGAAACGGTTCAGGCGTTTTTTCAATTAAAGCAATTTCTTTTGTTCTGTAGTACCAACAACCTTGATCAATCATTTTTTCAAAGATATCGCCCAAATCATTGTTGACTCTATTTTGGTAATTTCTTGAAGACATCGTTTCTACCTACTTTCTGCATTAGTTTAGAAATAAATCCTTCTTTGTCATTTTGACCAAATGTATCTAGTGTTCTACGGTAAATGCGCTCATAGTGTGCTTTATCTTCAAAGCAAACGAATTGTGAATACCGATCGCTCTTAACTATTCCTGCGTATGCTGAATGATCATTTAACTTGTTTGATGCAGCATCGCAAATTTGCTGATTTTGAAGAAACCGGATTTCCTTTTCTTCTGATTTGATTTCCAATGTTTTAATACATGGAGAAAATTTCCCTTTGTTTTGATCATCAATGTTTAACATCAAAAAGACTTCCTGCATCATGTCGATACAATCTGATTTATCAAAGCAGGCGACCAGATACGTCTGTTTATTTTCCATTTCTACCTCTTTCTCTATCCATCATCATTTCTGAACAGTTCGATTTTGAAATACCATCCACGATCCTCATCGTAAATTTTCAATATATCTCCTAAAATTCGGTATTGAGGAAACCTCTTAAGAATTTCCTCTGCTCCATCATCGTTGGACATACCTAATTTATTTAGTTTTCTAAATGACCAATAATCATCGTTGGTTGTTTCGTGTGGTTCTTTAAGGTTTCGACTCTTGGACCATCGCTTTTGACCTTTCTTCCACTGGCGATTTTCCCATTTCTCTTGACCAGTTAAATAATTGACCAAGCCTTGCATCCCATCTGAATCGTATTGAATGTTTTGCACTTGTCTTCGACCAAGAGGCTGTTTCTTCTTTCCTCGTCCTTTAGACCAAACACTCTCGATTGCATCCCTTGATGGTCCATTGTTTAAAACGATATGGTGATGGATTCGAGTGATATAGCCTACTTCCTCATCGTATTGATAAGAGGTAAACCACATGTACTTGAGTTCGAACCCTTCTTTCTCATAGAGTCTTTTTAGTTTTTTCAAAGTGTTTTCTTGATCACGCTTGGCGTCAGCAGGCTTTTCAGGTAGAAATTGATCAGAATAAGTGAAGGTTGCATAGTAATCTTTTTCTCCAAAGTTTGCATACAGGAACAAAGCAGCCTTTCGTTTACTTTGGGCTTGATTCCATCTTGCTTGAGATAAGCCAGTTACTTTCTTTCTCCTACCTCTGGGTTCTCTGCATTTTCGTTCTTGCTCGATCGTCCTACTGTAAAGTCGGATTTCTTTATATGGTCCTGCTTCCACTCTGCGTTCTCTAACAAATGATTTCTTCATGACAAACACCCCAGAATTTTCTACGTCCGTTAAGTTAGTATCTAATACAAGGACGATAAAACGCCGAAATAGCAGCGTTTTTTGCAAAAACAGTCTGAGGATGGTATACTTATCTTGTCGGAGATAAGAAATACCATTCTCAGAAGTCGCCAGTTTTGGCGGCTTTTTTTATTGTTCTGAAAACTGGAAAAGAACCTTTTCTTCGGTTGGTTTTCCCAGATGAAAAACATGGTGATACAACGTCCTTCCACGCAACTGAAATGTTTCTACTCTACCTCGTTCAGTTTTCGCTTCAATACTGTATACATAATTCTCGCCACGTTTCCTCATACGAACCTGCATAACAATTGCAGGCATTTTTTCTAAGTAATCGATCGCCTTTGATAACATCTACATCACCCGCAACTTTCACTCATACTGGATTCCGCCCTTTTTAACCAGATCCGGTAACAAATTTGGGATGGCCATTTGTAACTTTTGAAACTGATCATCTGAAACAACGAAATATAAAGCAATTGTTGGTGTCTCATCGCTATCAAATGAACGATCTTCTACTTCACATGTCGATTCAAACTTATTCCAGATAATCGACTTATTTTTTTGAGTGTATGGTTTAACATACATTCGACTGGTTGTGAAAATAATTTCTCTTTCTTTAAACATCTAGTTACCCTCCAATCATTAATAGGAAACAAATAGCTAACAAAATACCGTTTAACAATAAGCTGGCATAAGCAATCCCTTGTAATTGACGTGCTTTATACAATGGATTGTCATGGAGCGTAGCTAACCATTTCTTATTCACAAAATCACCACTTCCCCGTTTAAGTTAAATTTTTAGCGATTAGTCATTTTTAAATCCTTTTAGTGTATAATCTCCTTAGAGGAGGTGAAAAATATGACTTATACTACCGGAGAAAAACCCGGAAAAGGAACGTATACTTGTAACTCTTGTGGTCAAAAAGTAACTCTTGATGATCACACGGACACGCTTCCACCGTGCCCGCGCTGTGATGGCTCAACCTATACGAAATAACTTTTCCTTGGCGGCTTGCACCTAAGCTGCCTTTTTATGTTTTACGAAGTAACATTTTCCAAATAACATCATCCATCTACATGTGAATTTACCTTCTTTTGTAGAATATTTTGTCCTGAAAATTCCTGTTTTCATTCTTCTCACCTCCTTTCAATCTGACATGATATTTGCCCAGTTTTCTTGCAAATACTTCGCCATTTATATTTTCAATTTTTTAATTGGAAAAATAAATTTAGCAACGCTATGATCAACGCACCCACAGCAATGGTCATATTTACGAAATCGTCCCAGTCGCGCCGTTCTTTATCAGTTGGGAACGGCTTTTGGGAATAGTTTGTTTTTTTTTGGTATCTTCACACTTCCTACCTCACTTCCATCGTTCTATTTAACCGATTCTGATAAATTAGATCTTGATAACTCCTCAATTCCCGAATCGATAAATCTCGTTGTGATTCGGTTAACGGTCTTTTGCGATCATTAAGTTGATCGTGTAAACTTCTAATTTTTTCTATAATAAGATCATGTATCAGTAGTTCTTGGGATAATGTGTATTTCATTTGATTCCTCCTATTTCTACATGCTGGCGGGCATTAGATTTTTTTATTGTTTAGGAATCTTTTTATATCATCACGGTCAAATCTAGTTTCCTTACCAAAAGGTATTTGAGGTAATCCCTCAACAATCCATTCGTTAATCCGTTCTTCACCAATCCGGAGAATTTGTTTTACTTGCTTCTTTGTTGGATATGGTGGAAGGTCTTCAGCTTTGATCGATTCCCCTACCTTTTGGAGAACCTTAGCAGCAATAACTGCTGCTAATTCTTCCCCAAATGATTCTGGCATTTCTATTGGTGCTGTAATGATTGCCATAATAACCACCTCGATATATTTTTATTGATCACTTTGCTCGTGTAGCGTTTTTGCGACTTTATTACCAAAAAAAATTTGAATAGCTTCTTCCCCAGATAGTGGCACTACTGCCGTAATCTTTTGCGCTTCTTCTACAGAAAAACCTTTCCCCTCGCCCTTTAACTTTCTGTAGAAAGTACTTCTATTTACACCAATAAGCTCTGCTACTCTCTGTTTTGTGTTCCTTTGTTCGATAATCTCATCCAACCTTTCAACATCAACTGGCATGATTTCACCTCCTAAATTTGTCGCATTATTGCAACTCACATTTTTATAATACAAGCGATAAAAAGAATTGTCAACATATTTGTTGCATTTTTGCGATTGTTTTGTTGCATTTTTGCAACACATCTGATAGTATTTGATTAAAGATAAATTATGGAGGTATTCAAATGGAAGTGGGAAAAAGAATAAAGCAAAGAAGAAAGGAGTTAGGATACAATGCTGATTACCTAGCAGCTAAATTAGGTGTCTCAAGATCCACCATATTTCGTTATGAAAAAGGGGAAATAGAAAAGCTTCCTACAGAAGTTCTAGAAAAGTTAGCAATTTCTTTGGATACAACCCCAGGATATTTAATGGGTTGGACAGAAAAACCTCAGGACAAGTTACTGAACATTTTTAATCAATTAGACAATAGAAAACAAGATGAGGTTTACAACTTTGCTAAATTTAAGCTTAACGAACAGAAGAAGGAGATTTTCACTATAGCTGCTCACTCAGAAGATCCTAATAGAATGGTTTCAGATGAGGATCTTAGAAAGATAAATTCATTTCTCGATGAGATGGATAATAAATTTGATAAAAAGTAGGTTTGTTTATGGATGATTTTGAAGTGCTTCTGTCAAATGTTGCTGCTGAGTTACCAGTTATTGAAGGTCCTGTTGAAAGTGTAACTAGCTATACTGCTTTATATAGAAACGGAAGAATTTATTTAGAAAAAAATAAGTCCAATAGAAAAAAGAAAGTTGTTTTGGCTGAAGAGTTCGGTCACTATAAAAGAACCGTTGGAAATATTCTTGATTACAAAGCTGATGGGGCATGGAAAGAAGAGTGGAAGGCTAGAAGGTTTGGAATTGAGATGTTAATCACACTTGATGATCTTTTAGATTGCGCTTTAAACGGTTGTAATAATATTTATGAATGTAGCGAGTTTCTAAATGTGACTTTTGATTTTTTTGAAGATGCACTTATACATTACTTCAACAAGTATGGCAAATATCATTACCATCGCAACTATAAATTTACATTTGACAACGAGTACCTATTTGTTGAACCCATTAAAGTTTTCGGATAATAAAAAGCCTTCTAGAAGGTGCAACTTCTAAAAGGCCTACTCATTTCTGAGATTGTACAAATATATTATATCAAAGAAATAAGGAGGAAGAAATGAAGGGTATATGGAAAATTTTAGCAATCATTACAGGTGCGTTTGTGGCGTTGTGTGTGTTTATCTTGGTGGCAGCCGCATTATTCGGTACTGATGAAAAAGAAGCAACTGCCAGTAGTGAATCCACTACAATCATGACTATCGAAACTAGTGAAGTTAATTCCGACGAAACAATTGTACTATCAAACTTTATCAATAGGTTTTACGAATACGTTGTAGCATACGATGCAATTCCTAATGAGAGCGGTTCTAAAACTACAGCTTGGGAAGAAGTAAAAGGATCCACTGTCGAATGGTCAGGAAAAGTTATTGATTCATCTGATGATAGATTATATGTAATTGCTGATCAAAAATACGAAGACGGACTTACCTGGTCCGAGGTCTCCGGTACAGATTTGGCTTATTATGTATTTATCGCTAAATTTGAGGATGGAAAAACTATTTCTAATTATTCAAACGGTGACCAAGTAACCCTATCTGGCATTTTAGAAAGTCGTGGCGATAAAGAATTGAAATACAATTGGGATATTGTTAATTCTTCAATAAATTAAAAACATGCCCATCGACCAAAGTAAGAGCGTGCTGAAACAAATTAAACACATATCTTTTATTTTGGGCCCAATCATATTTAATAGATAGCAAGATAAATTCAACTTAGAAATGGAGAAATAATAATGGAAGATAGAAAGTTTCAATTTTATGTGGTAGCTATACCAGATGAATTTACTATATTGGTAAACGGAGGAAGAAATTATAATGAAAGTATTTATGAGAGTAACTTGCAATACATCGAAGAACCTATAAAAGTTGGTGATTCCTTATCTGTTGTAATTCCTGGAACAGAAATTTTTGATCCCAAAACTAAATCTTCTCTAGGTTTCTATGATTATGTAAAAGAATCTTTAGAAGTCACCAAAATCCACTGGGATTTTTTCGAGTGTGCAAAAATAACTAAAACACCAAATGGAGTATTGGGTTCCCTTTCCCCGATGTTCGGATCTTCAGAAAATAAATTAGCGGAGCTGAAAGTTAATAACAAAGATCTCATTGATACAGACTCTTTTGATTTTTCGGAAAAAATTTCGATTGGTGATCCGGTTAGGTTCAATTATTGACATATACGATTATTTTCGGTAACATATGGTTAATTGCAATGGTCGTTGTAGTAAGATGGCTGTGGAATAACCTCTGTTTCCGAAAGGAAAGGAGGTTATTTTTCTTTGCATCCAGATAAACCTTTTATGACGATAGACCAACAGATTGATATTATCTCTTCTAGAAACGTAAAAATTGAACGTGATTTTTTCACTTATGAGTCATTATCTAGCATTTCTTATTACACACTTATGAATGGATACAAAAATACTTTTTTAGCTGGTGAAGATGATGATTTTGCAGATGGTACAACATTCGAGATGATTTACACATGTCATTGGCTTGATATTTCTCTTAGCAATATTATTTTGAAATATATATTGCTTATCGAAAAATCTTTAAAGACAAAATTATCTTATGTTGTTTCTGAACGTTTCGGTGTAAAAGAAATAGAATACTTGTATTTTAAAAACTATGCAAATCCGAATGCTTCAAGAAGTGGCACAATTACTGATATTAAAAAGGTTCTGTCAAAACCCAAAAAAAATAGTGTAACAGCATATTATAAAAATAAAAAAAATCATGTTCCTCCTTGGATACTGGTTAATGATCTGATGTTCGGGTTAACAATTCAATGGTACACAATTTTGAAAGGGTCTGAAAAAGAATACATCTGCTCAGACATATTCAAACATTTTAATCTTATTTTAAGTACCGAGCATCAAAAAGAATTTTTGAAAAATGGCCTAATAATGGTTAAAGATTTTAGAAATAAAGTTGCACATGGAAGTCGAACATTAAATTTGAAACTTCAAAAACAACTTCCTATGAATTCTCTATTTTTTATGATAGAACAAGATACTCTCACAAAAGAAGAGTTTAACAACGGACTCGGAAAAAATGATTTATTTTCTGTTATGCTAATTATATTAATTCTTCTAAATGATAATTTTCAATTAAATAACTTTGTTACTGAGTTAGACTTTTTACTCACTCCTTATGCGGAAAGAAAAACAAACTTCAATGGAAAAAATATTTATCAGCTATTTAATCTTCCAGAAAATATAATTGATAGGATGAAATCCGTTAATGATTTAAAAAGAATGTAGACATCTTTCTATCCTATATAATTTTTATTGGTCTTACTTTTTTTAATTTCCTAATAGACATACAGAAAGGAGTGATGCCACCTCGTTCTACATGCTGGCGGGCAAAGAAAGGACGATGAAAAATGATAAAAAAGTATAAAAAGAAAGATGGAACTAATGCCTATATGTTTCAAATCTACTTAGGTGTAGACCCTATTTCTGGCAAAAAGAAACGGACTACAAAACGAGGGTTTAAAACGCAGCAGGAGGCAAAGCTTGCACTTGCTCGTTTACAACTAGAATCAAAAGAACCTGATTTCATCACTGAAACAACAAAAACATTTGAAGAAGTATGTAATATGTGGTTAGAACAATACAGAAACACGGTTAAACCTAGTACTTACACTATTCAAAAGGTTGCGATAGACAAACATATTCTCCCTTTATTTGGTCATATCCGAATGAGTAAGATTACTATTCAATTTTGTCAAAAACAGGTAAATCATTGGTTTAGTTACTATAAAAAATACTCCAACTTAATTGGTATCACGACATCAGTATTCAATTATGCTATCAATATTCGGTTGCTTAACAATAATCCAATGGACGGTGTAATTCGACCAAAAAAACAGCAAAAAGTAGATGAAGAGGACTACATCGCTCCTTTCTATGATCGTGAACAGTTGCTTACTTTTTTGTCGGTGGTAAAAGAAAATTATTCAGAACAATTATTTGTGATGTTTCGAATTCTTGGGTATACGGGTCTTCGCAAAGGAGAATTGCATGCCTTACGTTGGAAAGATATTGATTTCGATAAGAAAACTCTTAACGTCAAACAAACACTAGCAACTATACAGAATTGGGAATTAGTTTTTCAGCCGCCGAAGACAAGAAAAAGTATTCGTACTATCTCTTTGGATGATGAGACGCTGGGTCTGATAAAAAAATGGAAGTTACACCAACAAAAATTTCTTTTTCAGTTTGGCATAAACTCATTATCTCAAGAGCAATTGCTCTTCCCTTCTACTGAAAACAAACCGCTTTATCTAGATTACCTGAACCATAATCTTTCGAAAATCCTGAAAGAAAATCGTTTGCCTAAAATGACTGTCCACGGATTTAGACATACTCATTGTAGTTTACTATTTGAAGCAGGTGTTTCAATAAAAGACGTGCAGGAACGAATGGGCCATACTGATATTAAAACTACTATGAACATATATGCTCACGTAACTGAACAAAGAAAAGAAAAAACTGCTCATGACTTTGCAAATTTCATGGCAAACGGCAGCCCAGATCCAGATAAAAATACTAGGGGTAGTCAAAGGGGTAGTCAAATGTAAAAAAAGAGGTTTCCCTATAAATAGGAAAACCTCTAGAAAGCTGATAAAACAGCCCTTGGACAATGTTTGTCTTATTCTGCAGCGTTTGTGTCTTTGAGACCGTATTTTTTGTTGAAACGGTCCACACGTCCGTCTGCTTGTGTGAATTTTTGACGTCCAGTGTAGAATGGATGTGAATCAGAAGTTACTTCGACACGGATCAATGGATACGTGTTGCCGTCTTCCCACTCAACAGTTTCTTGAGAATTCTTTGTAGAACCTGATAAGAATTTGAAACCAGTAGTTGAGTCCATGAATACAACTGGATGATAATCTGGATGGATATCTTGTTTCATTTCTTCTTCTCTCCTTTGCCCTGGCTCATTTGCTTCACCAGAGTTGATTTGTCGATTTTACAACATGACTATCTTACCATGTTTGGTTTTTAGATGCAATTATCTTTTTATATTTCTTTTTTGCCGTTTGTCTCCGAAATGGACATCATGAAAAGCCGCTAAAAATTCTTCATTGTTCTTCGTTTTACGCAAGAATTGAATGAATTGTTCTGTGAACTCCAAGGAATCCCCCAACATGTTGTTGCGTAAGCGCCAGGTTTCTTCCAATTGCTCGCTGCTCATCAGCAATTCCTCTTTACGGGTACCAGATTTCTTGATGTCGATCGCTGGGAAGATCCGACGTTCTGCTAAGCTGCGAGAAAGCTGCAGCTCCATATTGCCGGTTCCTTTAAACTCTTCATAGATGACATCATCCATGCGGCTGCCGGTATCCACCAGTGCGGTGGCAAGAATCGTCAAACTGCCGCCTTCTTCAATATTACGGGCAGCACCAAAAAATTTCTTTGGTTTGTACAAAGCAGCTGGATCGATCCCGCCGCTTAGTGTACGTCCGCTTGGCGGTACCACTAAGTTGTAGGCTCTTGCCAAACGAGTGATACTATCCATCAGAATCACGACATCACGCTTGTCTTCTACCAAACGCATCGCCCGTTCTAGTACCAATTCAGAAACACGGGTATGGTTGCTAGGCTGCAGGTCAAAGGTTGAAGAAACAACATCGCCTTTGACACTGCGTTCCAGATCAGTCACTTCTTCTGGGCGCTCGTCGATCAAAAGAACGATCAATTCCACCTCAGGATAGTTGTCAGTGATCCCATTGGCAATTTCTTTCAAGATGCTGGTTTTCCCAGCTTTAGGCGGAGCAACGATCAGTCCCCGTTGGCCAAAACCCACTGGCGACAGCATGTCGATCATCCGCGTAGAAAGGCGTCCTGACGTTGTTTCTAATTTTAAATGACGATTCGGATAAAGCGGCGTCAGCGCTGGAAAATGCGGACGCTCTTTGGCATCTTCTGGATCTTTGCCATTAACAGACTCAACGTGCATCAATCCATAATAGCGCTCAGATTCCTTGGGCGGGCGCGCCTTACCGGCGACTTTATCACCATTACGCAAACTAAACCGACGAATCTGTGATGAAGAAATATAGATATCTTCTGCACTCGGTCCGTAGTTGATTGGGCGTAAAAAACCGTAGCCTTCTTGGCCTACGATATCCAAGATTCCTTCCATATAAAAGAAGCCTTGTTTTTCCGCCTGCGCCCGTATCACAGCCAATGACAATTCTTTTTTATTCATCTGGCTGTAATAAGGAATTCGAAACTCTTTGGCAAAGGTGTAGATCTCTTTTAAGGTTTTGTTTTCCAACTCTGCCATCGTAAGATAATCGCTCATAATTACTCCTCTATCATTTGAATATCAGCTCCAAGAGCCGTTAGTTTTTCGATGATATGATCATAGCCGCGCAAAATATACTCGACATTAAAGACGCTGGTCGTGCCAGTCGCCATCAATCCGGCAATGACAAGACAAGCTCCTGCTCGCAAATCAGAAGCGACAACTTCTGCTCCGTGCAATTGGCTCGGTCCGCTAACAAAAATCATGTTGCCTTCTGTCGTTGCTTGTGCGCCCATCCGTGCTAATTCAGGAATATGGTTGACCCGTTTGGCGTAAATCGTGTCCATGATCTCCGACGTTCCTTTTGCTTTTAGCAATAATGGTGTGATCGGCTGTTGCAGGTCTGTGGCAAATCCTGGATAAGGATAAGTTTTCACAGTCGCTGGTTTCAAGTCTTTTGAGGGATGCACATAGATTTCATCTTCGCTGATATCCATTCGCACGCCGATTTCTTCCAATTTCGCAATGTAGCTTTCTAAATGCTCATAAATCACATTTTTGACAGTAATGCCTTCCCCCGCTGCTGCGGCTAAAGAAAGGTAGGTTCCTGCTTCGATCCGGTCTGGAATGATGGAATGACGACAACCGTGCAATTCTTCCACGCCTTCGATACGAATTTCATTGGTACCTGCACCTCTGATTTTCGCTCCCATATTATTTAAAAGGGTCGCAACATCAATGATCTCAGGTTCTCGTGCGGCATTTTCAATGATCGTTTTGCCTTTGGCTTTTACTGCTGCCAGCATCACATTGATGGTTGCTCCGATGGAGACCATATCTAGGAAGATACGTTCGCCAGTCAAGCCTTCTTCTTCGGTACGCAAATACATGGCACCATGTTCGTTGGTGACTTTTGCGCCAAGTGCTTCGAAGCCTTTAATATGCAAATCGATTGGTCGCGGACCTAAGAAGCAGCCGCCAGGCAACCCAACGACGCCTTCACCAAACTTCGCCAACAATGCCCCCATGAAATAGTAAGAAGCTCGTAGACTATTGATTTTTCCGTTAGGCATCGGGATCGAAACGATGTTTGTCGGATCGATTTCTAGCGTATTGTTTTCAAAATGGGTCTTCACACCCATGATTTCGATAATCTCAATTAATGAGTGCACATCTTGAATGTCAGGCACTCCTTCTAAAATGACCGGTGAATCAGCTAAGATCGCTGCCGGGATCAATGCGACTGCACTGTTTTTTGCGCCGCTAATGGTGACTTCACCTTTTAAGGGACGATTGCCGTTGATGACAATTTTTTTCATGGAATTCCACCTATACTCTTTTTTAATTTATGTGTATCATTCCAATTTTAGCACAGATCACTCAAAGAAAAAAGATGCAGGATATTTTTGATCCCCGCATCAAGAATATTTTCTTGGAAAGCAAAAAAACTCTTAGAATCGGTGATTCTAAGAGTTTTGATCTTTGATTAAGATTAAGCTTTACCAGCTGAACCGAACCAGTCGATGTGTTCTTCTGCATCTTTAACGATTGCAGCAACACCTGGTGCTAATAATTTACGAGGGTCGAATCCTTTACCTTCTTTATCTTTGCCAGCTTCGATGTATTCACGAGTTGCTTTAGCAAATGATAATTGGAATTCAGTATTTACGTTTACTTTAGAAACACCCATTGAGATTGCTTTTTCGATTTGGTCTTGAGGAATACCAGAACCACCGTGTAATACTAATGGTACATCAGAACCTACTGCATCAGCGATTGCTTGTAAGTGGTCAAAAGCAAGGCCTTTCCAGTTTTCAGGGTATTGACCGTGAATGTTACCAATTCCGCAAGCTAGGTAATCAATACCAGTTGCAACCATTTGTTTACATTCTTCGATGTCAGCTAATTCGCCAGAACCGATGATTCCATCTTCTTCTCCGCCGATTGAACCAACTTCACACTCAACAGAAACGCCTTTTGCGTGTGCTTTTTCGACAACTTCTTTAGCCAATTTCAAGTTTTCTTCAAATGGTAAGTGAGAGCCATCAAACATAACAGAAGTGTAACCAACTTCGATACATTCCATTGCTGCATCATAATCACCGTGGTCTAAGTGGATTGCAACTGGAACAGTGATGTTCATTGAATCAACCAAGTTTGTAACGATGTCTTTAGCAACTTTGTATCCGCCCATATATTTGGCAGCACCCATTGAAGTTTGGATTAGAACTGGCGCTTTTTTCGCTTCAGCAGCTTTTAAAATCGCTTGTGTCCATTCTAAGTTGTTTGTGTTGAATCCGCCGACTGCATATCCGCCTTGACGAGCAGCTTTTAAGAATTCAGCTCCTGATACTACTGGCATAAAAAATTCCTCCTAAGTTTTGAAAAACTTTATTTGTTAAGCAATGCTTAACCGACAATGCTATTTTAGCAAAGATTTGCGGTATTTGCTACTAAAAAGAGGAATTTCTCTTTTCAAAAAAAGATTGCACAAATATAAAAATCCAGCATTTTCATCATCTTTTCTGAAAGTCTAGGATTCTGTAAGGTTTTGCTCTTCTGTCTGTGGTCGTTAGATAACAAATCGGCATGTGAAAATTCGAGAAAAATTTCACATATTTTTTCGTTATTTTATCATAATCTTCCAGCAAATCCTTTCTTCTTCTCTTTTGAGCATAAGAATAGCCTTGTGAAAGCGGCTATATTATTATGTAAAAAAGGAGGGATAAAATGAAAAAAGCGCTTATTGGATTTTTGGCAGTCATCGGAGTTCTTTTCTTGGCAAGCTGTAGCTCGGGGGCCAAGGAAGAAACCAAAACATTCACAATGGATCAAAATGGGGTTTCGATGGAACTGGTCTTCACTTATGAAGGCGATAAAGTAAAAACTCAGACTGCGAACAATGTCATGCCTTATTCAGCGATCGGGGTAACGACTAAAGAAGAAGCACAAACCGTGCTTGATCCGATTGCAGAACAGTATCAGCAAGTCAAAGGGTTGGACTATTCCCTCGACTATACAGATAGTGAAGCGACTGAATCATTGACCATCAATTATGATGAGTTGGATTATGATTCAGCGAAACAATTGCCTGGGGTTAGTTTCGAAGGAAACACCGAAAATGGGATCAGCATGGAACGTACAGAGGAAATGCTCTTAGATCAAGGGTATAAGCTAAAAGAATAATCCTCTCTAGGCACCAGCAAATCAACATGGGTTTCCCGCTGGCGGATTTCATTCAAACTGCTAGCGAAAAAAATAATGCATCAGCCAAAAACTTCCGGTCGTTTTGACGGAAGTTTTTTGTGTGCAGAAATGGATACCTTCTACCAACGCTCATGCAAGTTTCAACCTTTTACGGACTACTGGGATGGCGCAACTCAAAAAAACTCCCCATCTTGAGATGAGGAGTTTCGCACATTCATTGCTTGGTTTGCAGCTAGCGATTATTATGGTTGGCGGTTATCCAATGAAGCTCCAACAAAGGCTTTGATCAAGCGTTGTGGGCGAGTTGGACGAGAAATCAATTCTGGGTGGAATTGGCAACCCACGAAGAATTTGTTTTCTGGGATCTCAACGATCTCAACCAAACGATTGTCTGGTGATACACCTGAGAAAACCATCCCGTTTGCTTCAAAGATTTCACGGTATTTGTTGTTGAATTCATAACGATGACGGTGACGTTCTTGAACAACTTCTTCTCCGTCATAAGCTGCAGCTGTTTTGGTGCCTTTTTTCACTTTACATGGGTACAAGCCTAAGCGCAATGTCCCACCTAAGTTTTCGATGTTTTCTTGGTCAGCCATCAAATCAATGATGTTGTTGGCTGTTTCAGGATCGGTTTCTGCGGAATTGGCATTTTCCAAGCCAACGACATTGCGGGCATATTCCACACAAGCCATTTGCATCCCTAGACAAATCCCTAAGAATGGCACATCGTTTTCCCGAGCATATCGGATCGCTTCGATTTTTCCTTCAATCCCGCGATCACCGAATCCACCAGGAACGAGAATACCGTCTACTTCACCTAAGTAAGAATCCACGTTTTCTCGTGTGATTTCTTGGGCTTTGATCCAATCGATCTCGATGTCAGCATCAAAGGCAAAACCAGAATGTTTCAAAGCTTCGACAACTGATAGATAAGCATCTGGCAATTCCACGTATTTTCCGACTAATGCGATGCGTACTTTTTTCTTCAAATTCAGTACCTTTTCTTCCAATGCTTGCCACTCGGTCATGTCAGCAGCTGGTGCAGTCAGTTTCAAATGATCACACACGATTTGATCCATGCCTTGCGCTTGCAGTGCCAATGGGATCGAATAAAGGGTCTCAACGTCACGAGATTCGATCACGGCTTCTGGTGCCACGTCACAGAATTGTGCCAATTTGTTTTTCGTTGATTGTCCTACGGGTTGTTCTGTCCGAACGACCAAGATATTTGGTTGAATCCCTAAGCCGCGCAGTTCCTTCACACTATGTTGTGTCGGTTTGGTTTTCATTTCGCCTGCTGCTTTCAAATAAGGAATCAGCGTCGTATGGATGTACATCACATTGTCTGAACCTACGTCTGCTTTCATTTGACGCAAAGCTTCTAGAAATGGTAATGATTCAATATCCCCTACTGTACCGCCGACTTCTGTAATGATCACATCTGAATCAGTCATTTTGGCTGCCCGCATGATTTTTTCTTTGATCTCGTTGGTGATATGCGGGATCACTTGAACAGTCGCGCCTAAGTATTCTCCTTTACGCTCTTTCCGCAAAACTTCTGAATAGATTTTTCCAGTTGTTACATTTGAGTATTTGTTCAAATTGATATCGATAAAGCGTTCATAGTGACCTAAGTCTAAGTCGGTCTCTGCTCCATCATCGGTTACGAATACTTCACCATGTTGGTATGGGCTCATCGTTCCTGGATCGACGTTGATGTACGGATCGAATTTTTGAATCGTTACTTTCAAGCCGCGATTTTTCAACAGACGTCCTAATGATGCTGCTACGATCCCTTTACCAATAGAAGAAACCACACCGCCGGTTACAAAAATATATTTTGTCATAAACTGAAAAACTCCTTTAATCTATTTTACAGGAAAAGCATTTAGAAAATAATAAAAGCTCCCTATCCATAAATGAATAGGGAGCGAAAATTCTAAATCACTTTCTGACTCTTGTAAAGAGTGCCCAAACAGAATGATACATTCTCACCTAGCAAATGTCAAGAAAACTTTATTTGATTTTTTCAGAAAAAAACGAAGTTTCCAGACAAACCGCTTTACTTATTGATACAGCTGGTTCCTTCTTTTTCTCGACTAAATTCTATGGTTATTCTTTCTTAAACAACCTTCATGTTTTCTGCACAACTTTTTGCAAATTTTTCATTGCTTCTTACGAAATCGTTGAACTCTCTTTGGCATAATACAAAGTGTAGATGAAGTCTGGCGCTTTACTCGTTTTGGTAAAAATGATCGGAACGTATTTCTGGTTATTTTTGGCAAAGACGAGGTGCAGGTTCGATTCCTGCCTTCTACGCTAGTGATGCGGTTGAAAGGGAGCTCTGAGGATCAATCGCAGCAATCCTTAGACTATTGTTTCACCAACGAAACAAAATCAACGTTCGTCCAAGCATTTGCTGAAGCCTTGCTATAAACCCCGATTTCACAAACACCTGTTGTAATTGGAATGTCTTTGATTGTAATTTTTGTCCATTCACTGGTTTTATCAACCGCAGTATTTAGTTCCGCTCCACCATAATTTTTGATATATAACTGATTGGTATCAAACTCTCCCCCAGACATTACGTAGGCACTCAATGTGTAAGTTCCATCGCTGATGCCACTAATATTTTGATAAGCTGATGCCTCGTAAGCTTGGTCCTTCCAAAAAGTTAATTTGTAGTCTCCAAAAAAAGTCCCTGCTTCCGTTTTGATCGTACCTTCAGCTGTTCCTTGTTGAAACCACGTTTGCCAATCGGAAGGACTGGTCGTTGGTCCATCGCTCTCGAAACTTGCATTTTTAACCAGATTTGTTTGCGTCCCTGCTTGTTTAAACGCACGCAAGCTTGGCAAGGCGTTTCCAGCAAAATCAAACATCGCCTGGTTGTCCCATTCGTTTCCCATAGTGGATTGAACACCGAGATAATTCATACCTGCTTGTGTTGCCCAACTCACGTTTCCGTTGTACCAAAGAGGTTCCCAGTAAAAGAAGCCCGCCCCGCGATCATTCGGCACCGCTTGAATACGATCGGCTAGATCCAGCAAATACTCTGCTTGTCCTGACGGCGTTGGTTCATATCCCCCCGCCGCTGCTTCGGCTTCGCCAAAGGCATTTGGCATAGTATCTGCATTCGCTGTTGTATGCCCATAAGCTGTTTCAACTACGATCACTTCTTTGCCATACCGTTGACTGATCGTATTCATATTGGTTTGAAGTTCATTCATTGAACCGTGCCAATACGGATAATACGATACTCCAATTAAATCAAATGACACACCCCGACTGGTGATTTCATCAAACCACCAAGTAAATGCTCCTGTATCGCCACCATCAGCTAAGTGGAGCATTACTGGAGTTGTTTTAGGTTGAGTGTCTCGAACAGCTTGGACACCAGACTTCAAAAAAGTAGCCAATCGATCAAACTCTCCCCCGTCTTCTCCCCAAGACTTGCCATAAGGCCAGAGCATGCCACTATTCAGTTCATTGCCGATCTGAACCATATCAGGATAAACGTCTAGCTGCTTCATTTCCGACAGAACGTTCTTTGTATAGTCATACAATGCCGTATTCATTTCTTCAAAGGTCAGATCTTGCCACGCTTTAGGAACATTCTGTTTCCCAGGATCAACCCAAAAATCACTGTAATGGAAATCTAGCAACACGTTGAGTCCAAGACTTTTTGCTCGTTTTGCAAGGGCAATCGTCGTTTCCAGATCATTTGTCCCTGCCCCATAACTTTCTCCGTTACTATTATAAGGATCCTGCCACAAACGCAGTCGAACATAGTTGACACCATTATTTTTTAGAATCTCTAAGGCATCTTTTGAAATACCATCTTCATAATATTTTGCACCAGATTTTTCCATATCTGACAAGATTGAAATATCTGCTCCGCGAATAAACTCGCTGGCAGATGCTTCAACTGTTTTTGAAACAGCCCCCAAAGTCCCTATCACAGCTGCAAATAAAGCGACTTTACGCAACCAAGCTCCCTTTTTCATTCATTTGCTCCTCCTTTATTGAAATTGGCTCAGAATAAATTGAACGGCTTTTTCAGGATCTCTCGTTAATCCGATATATTCTGCTCCTTTTGTCGCAACCAGCTTGATTCCTAAGCGATCGGTATCTTCTTTGATATCATCATAGTAAGAATTGACTTGCGGTGCTAAGACCACCATATCAAAATCCTTCAGCATTTCGTAATGAGAACCATAAGCACCCGCCATTGCACTGATCGGTGCTTTCGATTCAGATGCACCTTCTTTTAAAGCATTAGCTAACATCGCACTTGTCCCTGCTCCAGCACAAAGCACCAACACATTGATTTCTTTATTTGTATCGCTGATAATTTGTCTCGCTGCCACAGGTACTTCCTCACGTATAGCAGCAGAAGCACCTTCTTCGGTTGCGATCACTTCCGCTTTTTGTGCTTCTTGCTCTACTAAAACAGCATCGTATGCTTTACAAAATGGTAGATAGATCAGGAAGTCAACGACGATTAGAACCGCTGCTAAAACAAAGGCTAACACCCCCATGCCTGTTCCTAGAACCAAACCGATCGGTGCCGGAGTTGCCCAAGGTAAAACGTACATAAAACTGTTCATGCCTAGCACATCGACAAAAAACTTAAACAAGCAAACGTTTACAACTGGTGTTAACAAAAACGGAATGAAAAAATAAGGATTCAAAATCATGGGTGCTGCAAACAACAATGGTTCATTGACAGCAAAACTTACTGGAATAAAGGAAGCTTTCCCGACTGCCTTCAATTGTTTAGACTTAGCAAAGAGTAAGAAGATAAAAGGAACGACCAATGTGGCCCCAGTTCCTCCCATAGTTCCTACAAAATTTCCTAAACCGACTGTCAGTACTTTTGAAGCTTGCTCACCGGAATTGAACAATTGCAGATTGGTTTCCACATTGGCATAGATAATTGCTGCAATTGCTGGTTCCACGATCGACGGTCCATGAACACCGACAAACCAAAATAGCGCCATCGCTCCCCAGATAATAGCGATTCCTAAATAACCGTCGGCTGCTGTGAATAATGGCTGCAGCACAGTAATGATTGCTTCTGCAAATGAGATTTGGAAAATTTGCCGAATACCTAAATCAATTAAAACGGCCGCAAATACTGAAAAAGAGAAAGGAAAAATATCTCGGAAGGTTTGCGAAATCGTACCAGGAACTTCTTTAGGCATCTTAATGGTAATATCTTTCAGCACACAAAACTTATATAAATTAACTGTTAAAAATGCAGCGACAAAGGACGCCAAAAGCCCCTTTGTCCCCATGTATTCCGTTGAAAATCCGCCTTCGATTGGAGAGACGCTTAACAACAGGAAACTTACCACAGAAGCCAGCATCACAGAAGTCGTGTTGATTACTTTGTTTTTCGGTAAGCGGCGATTCATCGAATCAGCCAAGCAGCGAGCAGTGGTTGCTGAAACAAGTAACCCTACAACCCCCATCGAATAATTATAGACTTTCCACAACCAAGTGGAGACAGCTTCAGGCCATTGGTAACCAAAAATCTCAGGAACCGCAGCAATCAAAATGAATATGCTTGAGAATAAAATAGCCGGCATCGCTGTTAAAAATCCGTCACGAACGGCTCCCAGATAACTATTGCGTGAGATTTTTTCAAAAAACGGTTTCCCTTTTTCGATTTGTTTAATGATTCCATCCATAGCGTTCTTCTCCTATCCTTGATTCTGCTTGTACAGTGCAATAAAGTCTTGAATCAGATCTCTCAGCAACAAAGTGGTCATTAAATGATCCTGTCCATGGATAAAAATGAATCCCATCTCCATCTCTTTTCCCGATGCTTCTTCCGCTAAAATTTTCGTTTGCGAATTGTGTGCAAGGGTTAAATTTTCGTCGGCTTCTTTCAGTGCTGAATCAACATGCTCAAAGTTCCCTTGTCTTACTTCTTTCAATAATTTCAATAATGTACTGCGAGCGTCCCCTGAATAAGCAACGATCTCAAAACCAAGCATTTGTAATTCCTCTTTATTCATCTTTTCTTCCTCCATTATTACTTATTAAATAATCGTTTTGGTTTCACTAACTAATTTGTACCAGTATGCTGACTCTTTCGGGTAACGCTTCTGGGTTTCAAAATCAACATAAAACAAGCCATACCTTTTGTTATACCCATTTGTCCATGAGAAAAGATCCATAAGCGACCACAAAAAATATCCCTTCACATTTACCCCAGCTGTTATCGCCTTGCTTAAGGATTCCAAATAGACTCTCAAATAGTCGATTCTCGGCTGATCCATAATGATGCCATCTTCAAACTGGTCTTTATACCCCATGCCGTTTTCAGTGATATAGATTTTGTTGTAATGCGGGTAATCGCTTTTAATTCGCAACAACAAGTCATAAAGCCCTTCTGGATAAATCAGCCAGTCCCAATCTGTTCGAGGAATTCCTTCTTTATAAATGCGTTCTCCGATCCCCTTCACTTTATAAACAGAGGTCCCTTTTTCACCCGTGCCATTATGATGGATCGCGTTTTCTCCATCGTAAGCTTTGACAAAATGGCATTGGTAGTGATTGATCCCTAAATAGTCATTACGCGTGGAGGCTTTTTTCAATTCGACAAAATCTTCTTCAGGAAAATGATAGCTGGCCTGATTTGCTTCACATATCTCATCAAGAGCAGTCAAGGTTTCAGTTGAATAGAAGCCTAAATAAGTAGCATCTAATAAGAAGCGGATCGACAATGCATCGTCTAAAAAGGCTGCATGCTTATCTTCTGGAGCATCTGTTGCCGCATATTTCGTCTCCAATGAGTGAACGACACCGATTTCGCCTGGAAGTTCGTTTTCTTTGAAATAGTTCACTACACGTGCATGGGCAACCATCATATTATGAAGACAGGCGATGATTTTTGTAAAATCATATTTGATTCCTGGCGGGAAAACGCCTAACAAATATTGATTGGTCGCAACAGGATAGATTTCATTAAAGGTACTCCACACTTTCACTTCTTTGAATTCATGAAAACAAAAAATGGCATAGGAAACGAATGCTTCTATTGTTTCTCGATTCAAAAAATCTCCCTGGTCAAACAAACGTTTAGGGGTATCAAAATGATGCAATGTCACAAACGGCGTTACGTTTCTTTTCGCACATTCTTCGAACACACGATGATAAAAAGCGATTCCTTCTGGGTTCGGTTCCCCATCACCATCAGGAAAAATTCGACTCCATGCAATGGATAATCTTAGCCCATTCACACCAAATCGTTCACACAATTCAATATCCTTTGCATATTGATGATAAAAATCACTTGCCGGATCGGGACTGAATCTACCCTGTTCCTCTAAAAAATCATCCCAAGCAACAGCGCCTTTGCCGCCTTCCTTAGTGGCTCCTTCAACCTGATAGGCTGCTGTGGCTCCACCAAAAATAAAATCTTCTGGTAATTTAAGCATGTACATCTCTCCTCAAATCTATAATCAGTTTCCACACTTTCTAACTGATTGAATTGTAATCGCATCCAAAACATTTGTCAACAAAAACAAACATAAATAATCACAAAAATCGAAAAAAAATGATAAAAACCATTGAAATAAACATGTATCACGCAAATAATTGTTTGTTTTTGTTCGAAACAGATTGACTGTTATCCGATTATATGGTAGATTATCCTTAAATTAGAGGTGAAGACGATGCTGAAAAAAGAAAGATTGTTTACTATCGTAGAAATGGTCAATAAAAAAGGAATCCTTACCGTTAATGAAATCATCAATCAATTAGATGTTTCTGATATGACCGTTCGCAGAGATTTAGATGAATTAGAAAAATCGGGCAAGCTGCTACGTGTCCATGGAGGGGCGCAAAGTCTTTCCTACACTTTAGATCAAGAACTTTCTCACACCGAAAAAGCCACTCTGCAGATTCAAGAAAAAAAAGAAATTGCTGCCGCAGCAGCCTCCTCAATTCAAGAAGGCGAAACAATTTTTTTAGGACCAGGTACAACAATCGAACTTTTGGCGACCCATTTACTGAACAAGAAAATTCGGATTATTACAAACAATTACCCGGTTTTTGATATTCTTGCGCAAGCAGATGGACCAGAAATTTTACTAATTGGTGGTGATTTCCGTAAAAATACCGGCGCATTTGTTGGACCAATCACCAACGACAATTTAAGAAGACTAAAGTTTACAAAAGCATTTATCAGTTCAAATGGCGTTCACAACGAAGCAATTTCTACTTACAGTACAGAAGAAGGAGAAGCGCAGCAGATCGCATTAAATAATTCTCGCAAGAAATATCTGCTCGTTGATAACAAAAAGTTCAATCGGGATGATTTTTATGTGTTTTATAATTTACATGATTTCGATTTACTCATTACGGATCGCCAGATCTCGCGAGAGGTTCAAGAGCACTATGCACAATATGTCGATCTGCAAATTGCTGATTCAACCGAAAATACCACTCTAGGAGCGTAACTATGAAAGGGATTATTTTTGATTTCAACGGAACAATGTTTTTGGACTCTCATCTACATGAAGCTGCTTGGCTGCACATGATTCATGATCATACAAAAGATGGTTTATCAGATGAGGATATTTTAAAAAATATCCATGGTCGAACGAATACGGAGATTTTAAAACATTTCATTTCAGAACATTTGACCGCCTCTGAGATCGCCGTATTGTCAGAAGAAAAAGAAAGCTATTATCGTATGCTTTGCTTGCAAAATAAGAACGATCTCCAATTGACAAAGGGGCTTGAAGCGACTCTTGATCAGCTGACTGACCAGCAGATTCCATTAACGATCGCCACCGCTACTGTTAAAGAGAATGTTGCTTTTTATTTTGATACTTTCGATTTAGCTCGCTGGTTTGATTGGGATAAGATCGTCTATGACGATGGCTCTTTTCCTGGAAAACCGCAACCGGATATTTTTCTTAAAGCGGCTGGCAAATTGGGCTTAGCTCCTGCAGATTGTCTTGTTATCGAAGATGCTTATTCAGGTTTGCTTGCTGCCAAGCGTGCTGGGATTGGAACAATTATCGCAATTGATCCATTCGGTAAGAATAAATCAGTATTTGAACAGGCACAGCTAAATAAAGATGGAACCATCAAAGATTTTACTGATTTTTGGACAGAGCACCTGTCAAAAGTTTTCGTTAAATCATAATATTCCATACAAAAAGCGGCTCAACCAAGAAATCTTGATTGAGCCACTTTGTTATTATTTGTTTCCATTTTCTAATTCCGACGGTTGTTATTACCGAATAAAATAATCAAACGTAAGAGCTGCAATAAGGTTGCTACGGCAGCTGCGACATACGTCAACGCTGCGGCAAAGAGCACTCTTCTTGCTTGTGGTACTTCATCTTCTGTTAACAAGCCACCATCTGCCAAAATACGGATCGCCCGTTTTGAGGCATCGAACTCGACTGGCAAGGTCACTAATTGGAAAATAAACGCCAATGAGAAAGCCAACAAGCCTAAGTTGATCAGAAACGATCCTCGTAATAGGACCCCAATCAAAATCAATGGGATCGAGATGCTGGTTCCGATATTAGCGATCGGTACGATCGCATGACGCAAACGCAAAGGAAAATAACCTTTGGCATCTTGGACTGCGTGTCCACACTCATGGGCCGCAACACCGATTGCTGCTACCGAAGTTGATTGTGCAGTGGATTGCGATAAACTCAGCATTTTGTTGCCAGAATTGTAATTATCCGTCAAATCACCAGCGATCGCTTGCACACCCACATTATTGATTCCTTGGCTTTGCAAGATGTACTGCGCCGCTTTTGTGCCGGTAATATTATTTTTACTTCTGACTTTGTCATATTTGTTAAAGGTACTTTTGACGTACGCTGACGCTGCTAGTGAAATCACCATACCGATAATTACAAGAATGAAAGTCGGGTCATAAAAAAAGCCGAACCCGTATCCGCCCATACCATACACGATAAAATTCCCCCTTTTAATCTTTGACCTTATTTTACCATTAAAGTGGTGAAAAAATTATGAAGATGACTGGAAGATTTTGTTTTTAACCTTTTTTTACAAATTCTGATTTTAGTTTCATTGCGCCGAAGCCATCGATCTTGCAATCAATGTTGTGGTCGCCTTCGACTAATTTGATGTTTTTCACTTTCGTTCCTTGTTTGATGGCGCCAGATGCGCCTTTGACTTTCAAGTCTTTGATGACCGTTACTGTATCGCCATCGACTAAAATATTGCCGTTGGCATCTTTATATACGGGTGCTTCTTCCATCGCTTGTTGCTCTTGCCATTCGTTTCCGCATTCAGGACAAACAAACAGCCCGCGGTCTTCATAAGCGTATTCAGATTGGCAATTTGGACAGTTAGGAATTTGAGTCATAGTGTTGCTCCTTTAAAATATAATTTTCGCTGTAAAAAAACAACTCACCATCAGCATACCGAAAAACCATTAGCGGTGCAACCAAAAATCAGTGACCTGTAAGTAAAAAAAATCGCTTCTGTAGAGTAATAACAGAAGCGATAACTCAAGTGTATTCGAAAAGGAACTACAAAGCGTTGGGTATTATTTTGAGAAATGATTCGCACAAGCATCGCCGACCCACTGGATGATTTGTACCAGAAGAATCAGCAGGAGAATCACCACAATCAAAATCGCCGTTTCATAGCGATAATAACCATACTGAATTGCTAAATCGCCAATGCCGCCTGCGCCAATTGTTCCCACCATCGCTGAGTAGCCTAAAAGACTGATCAAAGTTAGCACAAATCCGCGAATCAAAGCTGGCAGACTTTCTGGTAAAATCACTTCGCGAACGATCTGTCTCGTCGATGCTCCAGAAGCGACGCTGGCTTCAAGGACGCCATAGTCGATTTCGGCAAATGCGGATTCAGCGATTCGGACGTAAAAAGGAATCGCGGCAATCGATAAAGCAATCGCACCACCCGCTGGGGTATAAGGATCACCGATCAGCATCGCTGATAACGGAATCAGCGTAATCAATAAGATCAAAAATGGCAGCGAACGGATTGCATTGACGACAAAATCGGCCAGATGATGCAAGAAAATATTTTTATGAAAAAGGTTACTGCCGACTAAAAACAGGACTAATCCAATCAATAAGCCGAAAACTACTCCTATAATTGCTGAGGTCCCCACCATAAAGAATGTTTCCCATAGTGCTTGAGGCAGGTTTGTTTTTAAAATCTCAATCGTTTCAGCCATTTTTCTCACCTATCTTTCTTAGAGAAAAGACGTTCGCAGCTAAGTGTTCTCGGGCTTTTGCTGCTTCTTCGTCGGGTCCCGTCAAATAGATATACAAAATACCGATCACATCTTTTTTGATATACTCAATTTTCCCATGGATGATATTGATCGACACATCGTAGGCTTTCGCTACAGTCGAAATCAGCGGTTCTAACGTATACTCACCTTGGTAGCGCAATTCCAGCAAGTCGCCTTGCGTGAAAGATGCTAGAATCTCTTCAGGAAGCGTCAGATCCAAGTAGCGGCCTACCAGTTTTTTTGTAATAGGCTGTTTAGGCTGACTGAACAAGCCATAGGTCGTTTGTTCTTCAACAATGCGCCCCTTTTCCATCACTGCCACCCGATCAAAAAACTTACGGGCAACATCCAATTCATGAGTGATAAAGACGATGGTGATGCCTGTCTGTTCCTTGATTCGGATCAACAATTTCAAAATTTCTTCAGTCGTTTCAACATCTAACGCACTGGTAGCTTCGTCACACAACAAAATCTCAGGTTCGTTGGCAATCGCTCGTGCAATGCCGATCCGTTGCTTTTCTCCCCCAGACAAATTATTCGGATACTCGTGAATTTTGTGAGGCAGATCCACCATTTCCAACAGTTCCTTGATCCTCGCTTCTTGCTGATCTTTCGGATAATCACCAGCGCGCAAAGCAAAGGCTAAATTTTCCTTGATGGTTCGATTATGGATCAGATTGAAATGCTGAAAGATCATCCCGATTTTTTGTCGTACTTCACGCAAGTGTTTGCCTTTGGCTTGCGTGATGTCTTGACCATCAATCAGAATTTGACCGCTAGAGGGCACCTGCAGTAGATTCAACGTACGAACCAAGGTACTTTTCCCAGCCCCGCTCAATCCGACGATCCCGTATACTTCTCCAGCTTGAACGGAAAAATCAACGGAATCCACTGCTTTTTTGATTTGTTTTTTATGAGTGAATGTCACTGATACTTGTTTTACTTCTATTTTTGCCATAAGGTATGCCCTTCTTACTCAGTCCAAAATTTCGGTTGATCAAAGTTGCTGAACGGTGATTCGGCAATCGCTTCTTTAAATGCGTCACTTTCTAATACTTCCGTAACTGCCTTAGCAAAATCACTGTCTTCTTCTTCGGTGGACACCACAAAGACATTTTTATATTCTTCTTTCAACGACTCCAACGCCAAAGCATCTGCAGGATCAAGAGAAGCCGCCCAAGCGAAGTTTCCTGGTACTAAAGCTAAATCGACTGTATCTAACGAACGAGCCAATTGGGCTGCGTCTAATTCTTTAAATGTCAGATTCTTCGGATTTTCTTCGATATCATTCACCGTTGCCTTCGTTTCGTCGATATTGTCTGCGATGGTGATCAACTCATTGGCAGCTAACAGTTGCAAGGTCCGAGCTAAATTTGAGGCATCATTGGCAATCGAAACAGTCGCCCCGTCTGCTAACTCATCCAAGCTGGACAGTTGCTTCGAATAGATGCCCATTCCCAATGTTGGCACTTTTTGTAATGCCGTAAGAGATAACTGGTTATCTGCCGAAAATTTTTCTAGATAGGCCGTATGCTGAAACAAATTGGCATCGATTTGTCCATTCGCCAAGGCATTGTTCGGCTGAATATAATCATTAAACACTTTGGTCGTTAGTTGATACCCTTTTTCTTCCAGTAATGGAGAGATCACCTCTGTCACCATATCCCCATATGGTCCAGGTGCCACTCCAACGACTTTTTCTTCCACTGCATCTACACTATTTTCACCAGACTGTGTATCCTCCGTGCTGCTAGTATTGCTACAAGCTGCCAATGTAATTAAGACAGCAGCAGCAACTAACCCAACGATTCCCTTTTTCAACTGTTTCATTTTTTAGTTCCCCCTTTTTATAATAAAAAAACGTCCTTTCTCCATCATAGAGAAAGGACGAAACAACCATGTTCGTGGTACCACCTTTAATTCATTGGCACAAGCTGCCAACCTTATCAGTTTATCAACTGCTTTGCTGTAACGGGCAATCCCGCTGCACGCTTGCTTTTGCTCACGTCCAAACGCTCCAAGGCCATCTTCAGTCAAACGGCTGTGCTCTTTCTCACCAATCCGAGCTCTCTGATCCAATCGAAACTGACTTACTCTTCTTATCATCGCGTGTTTTTAAGTTGTGTTTAACTATACGATAGCCTCAAATGAATGTCAATTCTTTTTTTCACGAAAAAACCATCTTTTTACAATGATTTTCACAGCGTTTATACAGTCAAATTCTCATCTAAAATCAAGCCTTCAGAGACCATAACCGCATCACCGATCAATTCTAATGCGCCCTGATCAACATCAACTTCTACCGTTAACTCGCCACCTAACACGTGCAGCAAGACATTCGCTGCCGCTTGCTGGTGACGTTTGGTCACGACATACGCAGTGGCACCAGAACCTGTGCCGCACGCATAGGTAAAACCTTCCACCCCTCGTTCATACGTGCGAACGATCAGATCACCCTTGTCATCTTCTTCATAGAAATTGACATTCGCCCCTTTGGGGAAAACCTCCCAATAGCGTATCTCTTTGGCAAGTTCAGCCAGCTGTTCCAACTCAGTTTCTGCCAGACCAGGATAGTGAACCACCGCATGAGGAATTCCTGGATCACCCAATTCCACATAGTCCACGAAAGAAACCATTGGATTCGGGTACGCTTGATCAAATGTAGTCACGGTCGGTGGATTCAAGGTTACTTTGTAGTGTTTTGCCGACAAGCGCCATGCGGGGACATCGCCAGCAACTGTTTCGATGGTCATCTGCTCGCCAGCAATTCCCTTCTCAAAGGCATAGCGGGCAATACAGCGAGCGCCGTTGCCGCACATTTCTGCTTCGGTCCCATCAGCATTGTAAAACCGCATCCGAAAATCAGCGGTTCCTGTGGGAAAATCCACTGCCATGACTGCATCCGCGCCAACAGAAAATTTCCGATGGCAAACCTGAGCAGCAAATTGCGACAGTTGTTCATGGGAGAATTTCAATGTGCGGTTATCGATTACGATAAAATCATTTCCTGCACCTTGCATTTTTGTATAAGGAATCGTCATGTTGTCACCTGCTTTTCAAAATTTTACTTGCTGGAAGCTCCCTCTTTTAGAAACGAAGGAACCACTTCATTTTGCAGCATTTGCTCGTAGGACTGGCGTTTAACGGCTAATTCCGCTTGGCCGTTTTCCACAAAGACGACTGCAGGAATCTGTAAATTATTGTAGCTGCTGGCCATCGAATAGCCATAAGCTCCTGTTGCGAACGTAGCAAACAGATCCCCAGTTTCAACGGGCGGTAATGCAAGATCTTTTACTAAGATGTCCGTGCTCTCACAAGCTTTGCCAGAAATGGTGATCTTTTGTGTCGCAGCTTCGGAAGCGCGGTTGGCTAAGATTCCAGTGTATGTTGCTTGATAAAGACCTGGACGAATATTGTCTGTCATGCCCCCGTCAATGCTGGCGTATGTTCTGATTCCTGGCAATGTCTTGATACTGCCGATGGTGTGCAAACTGATACCTGCTTCTGCGACGATACTACGCCCAGGTTCAATAACGATGGTCGGACGTTCGCTCTGGTGCTGCGCATAAAAGGCGTCGATTTTTTCCATCACAGGATCTAAAAAGTAGCTGTAGGGTTGGCGAATATCTGCATCTGTGTATCGAACGCCAAAGCCGCCGCCAACATTTAGTTCTTTGATCCAATAATCAAAGCGTTCATGAATGGTTTGGACAAGGGCCAAAGCCGCATCAACTGCCGCTAGATGTGAGCGATTGTCCGACAATTGACTGCCGACATGAAAATGCAGGCCATAGAAATCCAATTCAGGTGCTTGAATCACTTCTTCCACTAACGGAAATAAGATTTCTTCATCTAAAGGAATCCCGAATTTCGAATCTTTTTGTCCGGTCGAGATAAATTGATGGGTGCTGACCGAAACCTCGGGTGTGATGCGCAACAAAATTTTAGCAACGACTTGCTTTTCTTGACATAACGCGCGGATCAAGCCGACTTCTTGAATGCCATCAACGATGATCCGTCCTACGCCATAATCAAGGGCGGCTGCTAATTCTTCAATCGATTTATTATTGCCGTTAAACTCGATGTGTTCTGCTGGAAAATCAGCTTGGATCGCTGTATACAGCTCTCCACCGCTAACCACGTCTAATGAGAGTCCTTCTGACTTGATCACTTGCAGCATTGCTGTGGTGCAGAAAGCTTTAGCGGCATAGGCTGCCCGTGTCTTGCTGTAGCGCGTCAAAAACTGCGCCTGAATCTTTTGGCATTCTTCGCGAATCTCCGAAACGGAATACACGTAAAGGGGGGTTCCGAAGGTTTTTGCCAGCTCAACGGTATCACAACCGTCAATGTATAAGTGATTGTTCTTGATTTCTTTTGCCATCGCTTTACTCCTTGTCTGTCGGCTCGTTCAACGCCTCGATCAAACGAACGTAGCATTCGATGCCTTGCAATAGATTTTTTTCGTCAAAATTCATTTTGCTGCTGTGTAAAGGGTGGACATAGCCTTTTTCTTCATTTCGGGTGCCGACAAAGAAAAAGACACCGGGGATTTCCTTTTGGTACATCGAAAAATCCTCTGCCAACATATATGGCGGTGTTTCTCGGTAGCTCTCCCCGACCACTTTTTCCAACACTTCCACCATCTCAGGATCATTGTCCACGACACGATAAAGGTGCTCGAATTCGACATCCGCCGTGCAATCATATCCTTTGGCGATTTCTTGTGCGACGGTGGTGATTCTGCGCGTCATCGTTTCATAGACTTCATCTTCAAACGCCCGCATCGTTCCTTTTAAAACGACCTTGCCGGGAATGATATTTTCCGCATCTCCCCCATGGATCTTCCCAAAAGTGATGACCCCAGCAGAAAGCGGGCTGATATTGCGTGAAATGATCGAATGCAATCCTTGAATAATCGCAGCCGCGGCTAAAATGGCATCATGTCCTTGATGAGGCTGGGCACCATGGGCACTCGTGCCGTTGATCGTTAGATTGATCTCGCCGTTACGGGCCATCATCGGACCTTTCCGACTCGCAATGACTCCTTCGGGAAAGTCTGGGAAGACATGCAGCCCCACGATTTTTTCCACGCCAAAATCTCGTAAGATGCCTTCATCGATCATCAGTTGAGCGCCACCGGGGCTTTCCTCGGCTGGTTGGAAAATCAAAACGATCGTTCCACGAATCACTTCAGGATGCGTCGCTAAGTATTTGGCAAACCCTAGCATCGTTGCCATATGGCCATCATGCCCGCAGGCGTGCATTTTTCCTTCATGTTTGGAAGCAAAAGAAACACCGGTCTCTTCTTTGATCGGTAGTGCATCGATATCCGTTCGAAAGGCCAGTGTCTTTCCTGGACGCTCACTGCGAAAGACAGCAATCAAGCCGGTTTCAATCACTGGATAGATTTCTTTGATCCCAAAGGATTGCAACTGACGCAGCAAGTATTCCTTTGTTTTGAACTCAGTTAACCCTAATTCAGGGATTGTATGTAATTCACGACGAAAACGAACCACGTCTTCGGTTAATTCTGTGACTGTTTGCGATACTTGCATGTTAAAACACCTTTCTATACATTCCTTTTAAAAATATCCATAAAAACCAGCGAATATTCAGTTTTTCATTGATATTGTTTAATATTATAGTATATAATTCGAATAATCTATAGTATAAATTGTCGAAATGTTTCGATTTTTATTGAAAATTTTACCCCTCGTTTTGGTACACTTATACGTAGAGTAACGAAAAATAAATTGGTTGAAAGGATGTGTCGTAGTTTGACAATATTCAAAGGTTCTGGCGTTGCGTTGATTACCCCTATGCTTCAAGATGGTTCGGTGGATTTCGATAAGCTGAAGGAGTTAGCGGAGTGGCATGTGCAGCAAGGAACGAATGCAATCATTGCATGCGGTACGACCGGTGAAGCATCCACGTTAGACGATGAAGAACATATCGCGGTGATCGAAGCGGTGGTAAAACAAGTTGCTGGTCGAATCCCCGTTATCGGAGGAACAGGCTCCAACAATACCCAACATGGGATCCATCTTTCAAAAGAAGCACAGCGCGTTGGTGCTGACGCATTATTGGTTGTAACACCTTACTACAACAAAGCGACCAAGAAAAGTTTAGTCGCTCACTATGAAGCAATCTGTCAAAGCGTTGAGCTGCCAGTGATCTTATACTCCGTCAGCTCAAGAACCGGCTTAAATTTAACACCTGAAGCCGTGGCAGAACTAAAAAAAATCCCTAATATCAAAGGCATCAAAGAGGCCAGCGGTGATATTTCGCAAATCGCAGAAATCGCTCGTCTTGCGGATGATGACTTTGCGATCTATTCAGGAAATGACGATCAAGTAACCCCAATTTTAGCTTTAGGTGGCTCTGGCGTGATTTCAACGATCGGCAATATCGCTCCGAAACAAACGGCACAACTCGTTGCTGATTTCTTAAATGGTGATGTAAAAGCAGCCATCAAAGAGCAGTTGCGACAAAAACCGTTGATCGATGCGATTTTCAGTGAAGTAAATCCTGTGCCGATCAAAGCAGCGGTCTCCTTGCTAGGCAAATGCGAATTGCATTATCGTTTGCCTTTGGGTGTCCCGGAAGATGCGACCCTCGTTCATTTAGAAGAAGAAATGACCAATTACGGATTGCTGTAAGGAGGAGTTTTTGGTGAAACAAATTTTATTAAGTGGTGCAAACGGTCGCATGGGCAAAGTGTTGCAAAGCCTGATCGCAAAGCACCCTCAGTTAGAAGTGGCCGCCGGCTTAGATCGTACCGAGCAATTAGATGGTCCTTTTCCAATCTATGATCGTCCAGAAAAAATCACGCAACCGATCGATTTGGTGATTGATTTTTCTCATTATAGCAATGTGCCTGCCTTGTTGAACTATTGTGTCGAACAGCAGCTGCCAATCGTGGTTGCTACAACTGGTTTGACGGAAGACACGCAGATGATGCTGCCGTTGGCTGCTAAAGTGATTCCGGTTTTCTATTCTGCCAATATGTCGTTGGGGATCAATGTACTGATCAAAGCACTACAAAGTATCACCCCCGCATTAGAAGCTGACTTTGACATTGAGATCATCGAAAAGCATCATAATCAAAAACTTGATGCACCAAGCGGTACAGCTTTGCTGTTGGCAGATAGTATCAATGACAGCTGCGAAACAAAAAAAGAGTATCTCTACGGGCGTGAAGGCAGTGATCTAGTAAATGACCGCAAGCAGATGGGCATCCATGCCGTTCGCGGCGGAACGATCCCTGGGGAACACATTGTCATCTATGCTGGGCAGGATGAAATCATTGAATTAAAACACACTGCGCTCTCCCGCGAAATCTTCGCCAATGGTGCACTAAAAGCAGCGGAATTTTTAGCCGATCAACCAGCCGGTTTTTATTCCATGCAAAATCTAATCGACAAGTAAAGGTGGTCTCTCATGACAGAATTACAATTTTCCGATCCTTATCAATTAGCAAAATATATCAAAGAAGCAAATAAACAAACACCTGTAAAAGTCTATATCAATGGAGATCTTGGCGACGTCCAAGCAGATGGCATCCAATTGTTTGGTAACGGCACCTTCTATTTCGTGGTTGGTGACAGTCAAAAAGTAGCTGAGTTTTTAACCGCGCACCAAGACAAAATCACCGATCACTATCTGGAAAATGATCGCCGCAACTCAGCGATTCCTTTGTTGGACTTGACGAAAGTCGATGCCCGTATCGAACCAGGTGCCTTTATCCGGGACCAAGCCATCATTGAAAAAAATGCCGTTATCATGATGGGGGCAGTGATCAACATTGGTGCTGTAGTTGGTGAAGAAACCATGATCGATATGGGGGCGATTTTAGGTGCCCGGGCAACCGTTGGGAAAAAAGCCCATATTGGCGCTGGTGCTGTCTTGGCTGGCGTTCTTGAGCCACCTTCAGCAAGCCCAGTCATCATTGAAGACAATGTTTTGATCGGCGCAAATGCCGTCGTCCTTGAAGGCGTCCGTGTCGGCGAAGGTGCAGTCGTTGCTGCCGGTTCTGTGGTGACGGAAGATGTCCCTGCTGGAGCAGTCGTTGCTGGCTCACCAGCTAAAGTCATCAAAATGAAAGACGAGAAAACGAAAAGCAAAACCGAATTTTTAGACGATCTACGGGGGTAAACTTCTTATTTTCTCGTAAATACGCAACAAAAAAACGCAGTGCCGGTTCAGTGATGAGCCTGCGCTGCGTTTTGTCTAAAAAAGGGCGTGCCGAAAGCTTTTGGCACGCCTTTTTTCTATTGGCAAATGTGCTTGTAAAAGTGTTTATTCTGCTTGAAATTCTTTGATCGCTGCTTGGATCTCTTGATAGATCACTGCAACTTCTTCAAGGTCTTTTGCATTTGCTCCACTGGCAAGGGGATGTCCGCCGCCATGATGGCGTTTGGCGATCTCATTGATCACTGGACCTTTCGAACGCATCCGCACCCGGTAATAGCCTTCTGGTTGTTCGACAAAGATCGCCCAAGCCATCACTTCGTCGATTTTCCCTGGTAAGGAAACGACTGCTGAGGTTTCCGAATCCACTACGCCAAAACGCTGCTGCAATTCTTGTGATAGGATCACTTTGCCAGCACCAATCTCATCGATCTCGATGTTTTCGTAGACATACCCTGAAAGGCGAGCAACACTGCGAGAGACTTGATCCAATTGCCGATTGATCTTCGGTGCATCAAAACCGTAATCCAATAGTTCAGCCGCTAAGCGCAGCGTTGTCGCTGTCGTTGCCGGATATAAAAACCGTCCAGTATCACCAACAATGCCTGCATATAGCAGACGAGCCGCTTCTTGCGTCATCGTCAGCTCGTTTTGAAACATTTGCCAAAACGAAACGATCATCTCACTACAGCTGCTGGCTTTTGTATTGACCCAGACCAGCTCTCCGTAAGGCTCATCATTAGGGTGATGATCGATTTTGATCAATTTCGCCCCTTGATCATAGCGTTGGTCACTGACCCGTGGTGCATTGGCCGTATCTGTAACGATCACCAACGCTCCTTTATACAAATCATCAGGGATCGTCTGCATCAGCGCCAAGTAATCCAATCCTTCAACAGGTCCGCCGACTTGATAGATTTCTTTTTCGGGAAAACTAGCTCGTAAAATTTCTGCCAAACCCACTTGTGATCCTAATGCATCTGGATCAGGGCGCTGGTGCCGATGGATAATGATTCGGTCGAATGCTTTGATTGTTGCAAGTATTTCTTCTTGTACCTTCATGAATGGTCTCAACTTTCTCTCTAAAATTTTTCCATAAGTGCCGTTTTCGATGATTTATGGGCGTTCCATTACTTGGCATACCACGATCGCTTTTGCCACTAAGGAATTTTCGATCGATACTTCGATATCGATTTTCGCCGAACGTCGCCCCAGTTCTAGAATCTTCGGTTGAATGATGATCTCGCTTTCTAATTGGATCAAACGGAAGTAATGCAGATTGACTTGCTCGATCCAACTATTGCGCCGTTGATTCAACTGCATGGTACGTTTTGCCGTATTCGCGATCACTTCACTCAAGACACCAAAAGAGATCGTTCCGACTTCATTGACCATTTGAGGCGTCACCGCAAAGCTGAAATGCGGCTGCGGCAATTTGTTCCCTTCAAAATCTTGTTCGATGACTTGCATCTGTCCCGAGATTTGGTCTGAAATCGTATCTGAAATTTGTGTTTGTCGTTGGACCATCTGCATCGCTTTCATGATGTCTTGGCGTGTAACGATCCCAATCAAAGAAAGGTCATCTGCTACGACGGGCATCACTTCTAAGCCATCCCAAATCATCTGATGGCTGGCAGAGGCCACACTCATCTCTTTTTTTACGACCCGTGGTTCCCGGGTCATGATTCGTTCGATGATCTGCGTGTCAGGCTTTTCTAGGACATCTTTGGCTGTGATGATCCCAACGACCCGCATATTCTTGTTGACGACTGGATAGCGGGAGTGGTTGGTAGACTCCGAAAGCAGTTTGTAATCCTTGACCGTATCAAAGGTGTGCAGATACTTGGTTTTTTCCAATGGCATATAAATGTCACTCACCAGCATGATGTCCTTTTTGATCAGCTGGTCACTCAAGGCACGGTTGATCATCGTTGCCACGGTAAAGGTGTCATAGGTCGTTTGTAAAATCGGCAGCTCCAATTCGTCTGCTAAGCGACAGATTTCCTCTGAGGTTTCAAAGCCCCCCGTGATCAAGACGGCTGCGCCATCTTCCAGTGCCAACTTGTGGACTTCGTTACGGTTTCCGACGATCACTAAGGAACCAGGAGTGATGTAGCGTTCCATTGCCGATTCCTTCATGGCGCCGATAACAAATTTGTTCAAGTCTTTGTCTAAACCGGCTGCGCCGCCCAAAACATCGCCTTCAATGATTTGGACGACTTCGCCGAAAGTTAGTTTTTCAATGTGTTTCTTTAGTTTCCGTTCAATCCGAATGGTTCCCACACGTTGTATCGTTGAAACCAAGCCGATATTTTCCGCATCTTTGATCGCCCGATAGGCTGTTCCTTCACTGACATTCAAGTCTTTTGCGATTCCCCGCACCGAGATGCGATCGCCTACAGGCAGATTCTCGATATGCGCTAAAATCAAGTCGTGTTTTGTCGCCATAATTATCCCCTATTCCTACTACGAATCTTCCTGTTGCTTAAACTTCTAATGTCTCACCGACTGCAAGGATCTGGCCCACACCTGCCGGCAATAAATTCACGAAGGTTTGCGGATCTTGCTTGATCATTGGAAACGTATTGTAATGGATCGGTACTACTTTGCTCGCGTTTAAAAGCGCCGCTGCTGTTGCAGCATCTTGAACGCCCATCGTAAAATTATCCCCGATCGGTAAAAACGCCACATCGATATCGAAACGTTCACCGATCATCGCCATATCGCTAAAGAGGGCAGTATCGCCAGCGTGGTAGATGGTTTTGCCTTCTGCTTCTAAAATGATCCCCACTGGGTTGCCCATATAGATCATCGTTCCGTCTTCTTCAAGACCAGAGCTGTGTTTCGCTTCCACCATTGAGATTTTACCAAACGGGAACTCAAAAGAGCCTCCCATATTCATGCCATGCGTCTCAGCAATGCCTTTGCGGGCTGCATAGCGGCAAATTTCAACGACACTGATCACTGGTGCTTCATTTCTTTTGGCGATCGGCACCATGTCCCCAATATGATCGCTATGACCATGCGTGATCAAAAGCCAATCGGTTTCCACTGTGTCTGCATCCAAATCAGTCAGAGCATTTCCAGTAATAAAAGGGTCAAACAACAATTTTTGGCCATCCGCTAATTGGATAGCAAGCACCGAGTGTCCGTGATACGTAAGTTTCATACAACATTCCCCTTTCCATCTAAGTAATACAGTCTAATATTTTTCATTATAACAGATAACGCCAGAAATCCAAAAGCACAAATTCTGGCAGCTTTATTACATCCGTCCTTTTTCTGGTTCTTATCAAGAAAAATAAAAAAACTGTTCTACCCTTTCTGAATAAGGAATAGAACAGTTCGACCTGATGACTTCAAGCGATCATAGCGTTTTCTTACGTCCACCTTGTTTATAGATGCGCCAGACTGTTAAGAATAACGCCGTGATACAAAGAAGGAACGCCCCAAAGAAGGTGATTTTCATGCCATAGGCAAAAATATCTGCCCGACCTGCGATATAGGTCGTCACATGCTTCCCATAGGCTTGACTCATTGCGGCATAAAGAATCGTCGTTGCTAAGGATATCCCTAAGACCATGCCCAAGTTACGGGCAAAGGAATTTAGACTACCTGCCACCCCAAGATTTTCTTTGGTGACGCTGCTCATCACCATCGTATTGTTGGGGGATTGGAACAACGAATTGCCTAACCCCATGATGGCAGTAGCGACGACATAGTACCAAATCGGCGTATGCTGATTCATAAACATATACATCAGCTGAGTGATGGACAGCAACGCTAAGCCAGCTAAGACCAAGATCTCCGGTCCTACACGGTCCGTCAGATAGCCGCTAAGTGGTGAACCGATGACCATCATCAAAGGAAAGACCATCATCAGCATTCCTGCCACACTCGGCGTTAAGCCTCGGGCACTTTGCAAGTAAAAGGGAATCACGACATTGACAAAAAAGTTTGCAGAAAAGATCAGCAACGCCGTGATCAGGCTCATGGTGAAAATTTTATTACGAAAGATCCCAAAGGTAATCAGCGGTTTGCTCACACGCGCTTCTACTCGCAAAAAGACGATGAATGCCACTAAGGCGATCCCCACCAACAGCAGCGGCAGCCACGTTAGAAAGCCACGCTCTTGTCCAAGAAAAATGCCGCCGAAGAAGCTGATAATTGCAATTGAAAACAGCACAAACCCGGTTTTATCGATGGAATCATGACTCATGGTGATATCTTTTGGCAACACCTTTTCTCCAGCAATCATTGTCAGAATACCGACTGGAACATTGATCCAAAAAATAAACGGCCAAGAAAAATGCGCCAAAATCACTCCGCCCAATCCAGGACCGGCGATGGAGCCTAACGAAACAAAGGCACCAATCATCCCTAAGGCGCGTCCTCGTTCACTCATAGGAAAGACTTCAGTAATGATTCCGGTATTCGTCGCCATCGTCATGCTGGCTCCGATCGCTTGCACGACTCGGGCAAATAGCAGAAATGCTAAGGAATGATTAAACCCGCATAACAGCGAACCGATAATAAAGATCAGCATCCCCAAGCGGAATACTTTGATCTTACCCCAACTATCCCCTACCTTACCGAATAACAAAAGGCAGGCACAAACGATCATCAAGTAGACGGATACGACCCATTCCGCTTGATTCATAGGGACACCCATATCTGCCGAGATCGTGGGCAAAGCGATATTTACGATACTCCCATCCAGTGTTGACATAAAGGTAAACATCGAAACAGCAATGAGAATCCACCACTTTCTCTGTTGTACTACGGGATTTTCTTGATAACTATTCACAAATCGACCATCCTCTCTTTGCTTGTTTTGTTCCTCTAGTCTTAGGGGGACAACTTTGTATTATTGATCGAAATCCATTCGCCGTCAATCCTTATCTGCTCATCACGACCAAAATAAGGGGCATTTTATAAAAAAAACGCCACCTGTTTTCTTACATAAAAAAAGACAAAAGCTTCGGTGAAAAGAAATCGGCCGTCAAACGGCTATTCTTTCACCTGCTTTTGTCAGTAGGTCAAAACGAATTATTTACGGTTGCGATTTCTTTGGCTTGATTCCATGATGACCGGCAAGATGACGGGACGGCGTTTGGTTTGTTCAAACAAGAAACGACTCAAACGATCACGGATATCTTGTTTCAATTTGCTCCATTCAAACTCTTCATCATGAAGGTGTTTTTCTACGATTTCTTCCACGATCTCGCCACTTTCACGAATCAGATCGCGGCTGGCTTTCACATAGACAAACCCGCGAGAAGTGATTTGTGGTGCAGAAATAATTTTCTTTTCGCGACGATTGATCGTCACTACCGCAACGAAGATTCCGTCTTCAGATAAGACTTTGCGGTCTCGCAGGACGATATTCCCAATGTCACCGACACCGATCCCATCGATCATGACGTTTTCAGCTGGAACCGCACCTGCGGCGATCATTTCGCCTTTTTTGTATTCTAACACATCTCCACGAGCAGTAATGAAGATATTTTTCATCGGAATCCCGACTTCTTGCGCCAAGTCCACATGGGCGGCTAATTGGCGGTACTCGCCTTGAATAGGGATAAAGTACTTCGGTTTCATCATATTCAACATCAGCTGCAGATCATTCGGGTTGGCATGACCAGAAACACGGAAATTATCCGAGATCTGTTTCACGGTACCGCCAGCGCGATAGATGATATCTTCCGTTTTCGCAACCACAGTTTCCATTGCCGTTGTCGGCGTTGTTGTGATGTAAACAAGATCTCCTTCTTTGATGCGCAGCGTCCGGTGAGAGCCGTTGGCCATTTTTTGCAACGCTTTGATTGGTTCACCCATACGACCTGTTTCTAAAATCAGCAACTGTTCGTCTGAGTATTTTTTCATTTCTTTTTGGGTGATCAGCAAGTCTTCGGCAGGTAATTTTAATTTCCCTAACTTCATGGCCGTTTTGATGATCCGACCAAAATCTTGCCCGGTCAAAACGACTTTGCGATCAGAACGAAACGCCGCATCTAATACTTGTTGCACCCGTTGCAAATTGCTGGCAACACTAGCGACGATGATCCGACCTTCCCAGTAACGGATATTGTCATAAACTTCATCTTGGATCGTCAATTCAGAAGCGATCGGCGTTGGATTTTCGGCATTTGAAGACGTGCTTAGCAATGCTAAGACGCCTTCTTTTCCAATTTCCGCTAAGCGGCCAAAATCGGTTTGATACATAGGGATCGCTGTTTGGTCAAACTTGAAATCTCCTGTATAAACGATATTGCCAGCTTCTGTTTTGACGCTGATCCCAACAGAATCAGGGATAGAATGGGTCGTACGGAAAAAGCTGATGGTCGCATGACCAAAGTCGATCTCCGAATGTTCATCGATCACATGAAAATCTTTGAAGCGCTTGGTAGCTTCATTTTTATTCACGGTCAATTTTGCTAGTTCGATCGTTAACTCGGTCCCAAAGACCGGTACTTGGATATTCTCCAAGAAATAAGGCAATGCACCAATCGCATCTGCATGCCCATGGGTCAAGAAGACACCCGCCACACGGTCGGCATTTTCTTCTAAATATGTGAAGTCTGGAATCACTGTATCGATCCCTAATAATTCATTTTCTGGATAACGGACACCGCAATCCAGCACAAATATATCCTCGCCAACTTCAGCAATGTACATGTTCTTTCCGTTTTCGCGTACACCGCCAAGAGGAATGATTTTTATCGTTTCCACTTTTATTCACCTCTTAATTTTTTTCTACTGTATTATTTCCCAAGCATAAGCCGTCCCTATTATTATACAACAAAAAAAAGAAAAGCGTGGCATTCACCACACTTTTCTGAAAAACTTATGGTTTACACATGAACTAATCCTTGCTGATGCAGGCTTTCGGCGATTTGAACGGAGTTCCATGCCGCCCCTTTCAGCAAATTATCAGAAACGACCCATAAATGCAAGCCGTTTTCGACATCCAAATCTTTGCGAATCCGACCAACAAAGGTTTCTGTTTTGTCCACACTGGTCAAAGCTTGCGGGTACACTTGTTGACTCGGATCATCTTGCAAGACAGCTCCTGGCGCTTCGCTGATCCACTGTCTGACTTCCTCAACACTAGCATGGTCTTTGGTCTCGATATAAATCGACTCCGAATGACCGCTAAACACAGGGATCCGCACACACGTAGCTGCTACTTTGATCTGCGTATCTTCCATGATCTTCTTCGTTTCATTGATCATTTTCCACTCTTCGTAAGTATAATCCTCTTCGGCAAAAACATCGATTTGCGGCAAGGCATTAAACGCGATCGGGTAGTGCTTCTTGTCGCTGCCTGCTGGTAAAATCTCAGGGTTTAGTTCATCAGCGGCTTTGCCAGCTAATAATTCTTGAGATTCACGAGTCAATTCAGCCAAGGCTTGGGCGCCAGCACCTGAAACTGCTTGATACGTCGAAACCAAGACCCTCGATAAACCGACTTTTTGACGAATTGGTTCTAACGCCACCATCATTTGAATCGTTGAACAATTCGGATTGGCAATGATTCCTTTATGTTGCGCTAATACATGAGGATTCACCTCAGGAACGACTAGAGGAACATTCGGGTCCATCCGAAAATGACTGGTATTGTCGATCACGACTGCACCGTGTTTGACTGCTTCTGGAGCAAATTGTTTTGAAATGCCGCCACCGGCACTGAACAATGCAATATCGACGCCTGCAAAGGAATCTGCGGTCAGCTCTTGAATAACGAGCGGTTCATTTTTGAACACAAGGGTCTTCCCAGCAGAACGTTTGGATGCCAACAACGTTATTTTTTTGATCGGCAACGTGGTCTTCTCCAACATCTCAATCATTTTTGTTCCTACTGCGCCGGTAGCCCCGACAACTGCTACGTGATACCCCGTACTCATCAAATCACTCCTCGAATAAAAATACATTTTTACTAGTTTATCATATCTTGTAAAAAAGAAAAGACCTTTCGTGGAAAGAAGCGCAAAAAGAAGGCAATACTGTCTAAATTTTCAATCTTTTTCCCCTTTGTAGAAAAATTCTACCTATATTTAAGGGTTATCATTTGTCACATTCAGGTGTTATAGGATATAATACCGACAGAAGGAATTTTGGGGAAGATTCTTTCCAACGTGCATGGGGAAATTAAAAATACCCAAAACATTGAATGAGGCAAGAATTGCATATGCAATTCTTGCCTCATTTTTATGCTTCATTCGATTCTTCGTTGTTTACTTTCACGATAGCAAAGCCTTTGTTATCAATAATCATCGTTTCATCTTCCAGTTGGACAAACTGTTCCATCAGGATCGAATCAGGACGAGAAAGAGTGATTTGGTCATCGCCCGTATTGAAAATACCGATGATCCGCTGTGCCCCTAACTCTCGTTCGAAAATGATCAGTCCATCCTCTTCCGAAACCCAGTTCCAACTCAAGGAACCTTCTGATAAGACTTTCTGGTTGTCTTTGCGAATGCTGATCAATGAGCGAGTGAAATGCAGGAGATCACGATCTTGCTTTTCTTCTTCCCAAATCATACATTTACGGCAATCCGGGTCCATATCGCCGGTCAAACCGATCTCATCACCGTAATACAGGCAAGGGACGCCTTGTTGCAGATACGTAAAGGCCATCACTTGGCGCATCAAGTCTTTGTCTCCTCGAGCCAAAGTTAACAAGCGCGGGGTATCATGAGAATCCAAGATATTGAACTGCACTTGATTGGTTTGCTCCCGATACAACATCAGCTGGTTATTTAATTCCGAGACCATTTTCGTCATGGAGATCTCGTCTTTGACAAAATATTCAATGATTGCATCCGTAAAGGCGTAATTCATTACTGCATGAAACTCGTCGCCTTGTAACCACCGTTGAGAAGAGTGCCAAATTTCCCCAAGGATATAAAAATCATCTTTGGCATCATCACACACTTGGCGGAATTTTTTCCAGAAGTGGTGACTGACTTCATTTGCAACGTCCAAGCGCCAAGCATCGATATCAAACTCTTCGATCCAATAACGAGCGATCTTCAACAAATAATCTTGCACGTCGGGATTTTCTGTATTGAGTTTTGGCATATGCGGCGTAAAGGCAAACACATCATAGGTGATGTCATAGGCATCTTCAAAGTTTTCCCCTTCTTTGTAGTTGACAGGAAACTCATTGATGTGGAACCAATCAGCAAAGGGCGAATCTTTGCCGTTTTTGATGACATCTAGCCATTGATGCGAAGTATCCCCCATATGATTGAACACAGCATCTAGCATGACTTTGATGCCGCGTTTGTGGCATTCCTCCACTAAGCGTTTAAAGGTGTCGTTATCCCCAAACGCTGGATCGATGGCTAAATAATCGATGGTATCATACTTGTGATTCGAATAGGCCTCAAAAATCGGACAGAAGTATATCCCATTGATGCCTAAATCGACGAGGTAATCCAAATGATCGATGACCCCTTGCAGATCCCCGCCGAAAAAGTCTTGGCGATCGGGATTTTTTGAGCCCCAAGGCAATACACCTTCTGGATCATTTGATGGGTCCCCATTTGCAAAGCGTTCAGGGAAGATTTGATACCAAACGGTTTCTTTTGCCCACTCAGGAATTTTGAAACGATCGGCTTCTTGGAAGTAAGGCATCCGAAAATAATTGTTGTTCATTTCTAAATATTGCTGCTCAAAAGGATAGACCCCGTGGTCTCCATAAAAGACATGCAACCCATCGTAACTTTCGATGGAAAAGCCGTAAGACAAACGGCGGAATTCTGCTCCGACCGATACTTGCCAATAATCATGCAAGTCCGTGGAAAGAATTTTTTTCATTTCAATTCTTTGCTGGTACCAAGCTTCTTTATACAGTGTGTAAGGATCGCCGCAAAGCAGCTGGACATGGCGGACGTCTTGACGGGCGGTACGTAAACGGATATGCATTTTATCCTTCTCGTACAAATACGCAAATTCACTTTCGGGACGATGATAAATGGCAGTAGTATTCATAGCAGACTCCTTTAACTTGTTTGATATACTCATTGTCGCACAAATCAGAAGTCAAAACAAGAGAAAAACGCAATCGGTTGCTTTATCTAAAAAATCGATAATATAAGTTAATATGAAATTAATTCAGTAATTAAAAAGCAAACGATTGCTTCGCCCTTTTTTAATCAAACGGCGTATTTTTCTCACATTGATTGCCAGTCCGTAAAATGTCATATTTCCGCAAGATCCCCACTGCTTCCGTCAACGACTGACTCAACTGCTGGATATCTTCTGCAGCCATTTGAGCGGTTTTGGCATTCAAGCGGTCTTCCACTTGTTTTTTCTTTTGGACAAACAACTGCTTCCCAGCTTCTTCCAAATAAACATTGACGTTGCGGCGATTGACGCCGTTGGTTTTGCGGACCACAAAGCCAGCCTTTTCTAACCCCGAGATCGAACGACTGATTTGGACTTTTGACGTACCGATTTGCTGGGCCAACTCGGACATCGTGATTCCTTCATTACTAGAGATCACCACGAGTTCCAAGATTTCCATTTTGGTCAATTTTAAATCTTCCAGACCGATTTCTTCAAACAATATGTTTCCCATCAGCGAAAAGATTTCCGCAAATACCGCCATATTGAATGTTCCTAACGCTTTTTCCATACTCTCCCTCTTTTCTGTCTTTAGTTTATTATAAATTATTTGTTTAAACAATGATAATCGTTGATTTTTGTTAACCATTATGATAGCGTGGTTACATAATGAAAATAATCGTGAAAACGGCAAGAAAAGAGTGACAGCATGTTAGAATTAAAAGATATCAAGAAGTATTATACGGTTGGCGCCAGTACTACAAAAGCCCTCGATGGTGTCTCCGTCGCCTTTCGTAAACAAGAGTTTGTTGCCATTTTAGGGCCAAGCGGCTCTGGGAAAACAACCATGTTGAACGTGATCGGCGGCTTAGACAATTACGATTCTGGTGATATGATCATCAACGGCAAATCAACGAAATCCTTTAAAGATCGTGACTGGGATGCGTATCGGAACAATTCGATCGGCTTTGTCTTCCAAAGCTACAATTTGATCAGTCATTTAGGCATCATCGACAACGTCGAGCTTGGGATGACCTTGAGCGGTGTGTCAAAAGAAGAAAAACGCGCAAAAGCAACCGATGCTTTGACGCGTGTGGGCTTAGCTGAGCATATGCACAAAAAACCAAATCAGCTTTCTGGTGGTCAAATGCAGCGGGTAGCGATCGCTCGTGCCTTAGCAAATGATCCTGATATCCTTCTTTGTGATGAACCAACAGGTGCCTTGGATTCAGAGACCAGTGTCCAAATCATGGAACTGATCCAAGAACTATCAAAAGAAAAATTGGTCATCATGGTTACCCATAATCCTGAATTGGCGCACAAATACGCTGGACGGATCATTGAGTTCAAAGACGGACGAATCATTAAAGATTCGAACCCTCATGTCGAAGGACAAAAGAAAGACCAATTCGAATTAAAGCACACAAAAATGAGTTTCATGACTGCCTTACGTTTGTCGTTTAACAATATCCGCACCAAAAAAGGGCGCACCTTCTTGACAGCCTTTGCTTCTAGTATCGGGATCATCGGAATCGCCATTGTTTTGTCACTGTCAACGGGATTCCAAAAACAAATCGACAATACCCAGTCAGAAACATTAGCTCGTTTTCCGATTACGATCTCGCAAGTAGCCACTGAACAAGATCCATCAGCGATGGGGACGCGGGATAAATCGGAAGATTTCCCTTCAGATAAAGAGGTCACTGCTAAATTAAGTGATGCGGATCGTGCAACCCATATCAACAAAATCGATCAAGAGTTTCTCGATTACATCAACGACATTGATCCTGAGTTAAGTAACAATATCGGCTACACTCGTTCAACTTCATTGAATCTTTTCCGCAAGATCGATGACAATGTGGAACAAGTCAGCTTCTCCAACGCGTCGCCTGACAATGAACAGACCAATGCCATGATGTCTGCCATGAGTGCCTCAACCGGTATTGGGGTTTCGACTTTCCCTGAGCAGTTATCAGAGGATAACGGCAATTTCTTAAAAGACAACTATGACCTTTTAGAAGGCAGCTACCCAAGTGCCAGCACAGATGTCGTTTTGATCGTCGATGAAAACAACGTAACGAATGTCAATGCATTGATCAATCTCGGTTTTGATATTGAAGATGGTGACACGGTTTCCTTCGACGATATCGTGGGAACAAAAATCACATTGGCGTCTAATGATGCCTTTTACACCGAATTACCAACTGGAAACTTCATTCCAAATCAAGATTTAAATGAAGTTTTCGATAACAGTAACAACAAAGAATTAACGATCAGCGGAATCTTACGTATCAAGCAAAACTCTACGATGAACTTGCTGTCAACTGGCATTGCCTACAGTGATGCCCTCGCGCAAGAAGTCATCAAAGAAAACCAAGACTCAGCGATCGTCCAAGCACAAAAAGACAGCGACACCAACGTGATGACGAATGAACCCGTTGACGAAAGTGCTAAAGATTCATTGATCGCTTATCTTGGCGGCAGTGATTTACCAAACAGCATTATGATCTATCCGAATGATTTCAGTGCCAAAGAAAAAATCCTTGATTACTTGGATGACTTCAACAAAGGCAAAGACAAAGAAGACCAAATCGTTTATTCCGATTTAGCGGGTACGATGACTCAATTGACTGGTGGCTTGATGGATGCCATCACCTACGTCTTGATCGCTTTTGCAGGGATCTCCTTGGTAACTAGCATGATCATGATCGGTATCATCACCTACACCTCTGTGCTAGAACGTACGAAAGAAATTGGGGTCTTAAAAGCACTAGGTGCTCGTAAAAAAGACATCACCCGCGTCTTCGATGCCGAAACCTGTATTTTAGGGATCGCTTCAGGAGCTTTAGGTGTCCTAATTGCTTGGTTAGCTACATTCCCGATCAACGCGATCTTATATAGTATGACTGATCTCGAAAATGTTGCTCAATTAAATCCGGTCCACGGCCTGATCTTGATTGCCGTCAGCACCGTCCTCACTATGATCGGCGGCCACATTCCAGCTAGAATGGCAGCGAAAAAAGATGCAGCGATCGCTTTACGCGCCGACTAATTTTATAAAAAAACCCAACAGACAGTAGCCATTCCTTTGGCTACTGTTTTTTTGTCCTTCCTTCTGACTTCCAAAAGGTTTCTCTTGAAAAATTCACAAATGAGGAATACAATAGATTTGTTTTTAGGTATACCTAAAAAGATAGGACGTGAAACGATGAAGGAAGAAAAAAAATTGATTCAAGCGGCCAACGGTCCTAGCTTGGAAGAAATAAATAATACCGTTGCCATTCCAAAAAACGGCAGCTTTTGGCGCAATCTCTTAGCGTTTTCTGGTCCTGGGGCATTGGTAGCCGTGGGCTATATGGACCCAGGAAACTGGATCACCTCGATCGGTGGCGGTGCTGAATATGGCTATCTCTTACTTTCTGTGATCTTGATTTCCAGTTTGATCGCTATGCTGCTGCAATACATGGCAGCCAAGCTAGGGATCGTGACCCAGATGGACCTTGCGCAAGCAACTCGTAAACACACCAGCAAAGGCTTAGGCTTTGTTTTGTGGATCGTCACCGAATTGGCTATCATGGCAACGGATATCGCGGAAGTGATCGGAGGAGCGATCGCTCTCAATCTACTATTCGGCTTACCTTTATTAGTTGGGGTCATCTTAACGATTTTCGATGTACTGCTTCTGCTCTTTTTAATGAAATTGGGTTTCCGAAAAATCGAAGCGATCGTCATGACACTGATTTTGGTCATTATGCTGGTCTTTTGTTACGAAGTCATTATTGCTCAACCAAATTTGCCTGCTGTCTTGCAAGGCTTTATTCCCCAAAAGCAAGTCTTGAACCATGGGCAGCTGACAATGGCGTTGGGGATCGTTGGTGCGACTGTGATGCCGCATAATCTCTATCTGCATTCTTCGATCTCCCAATCACGAAAAATCGATCGCAGCGATACCCAAGAAGTGGCAACGGCCGTGCGGTTCGCTACTTGGGATTCCAATATCCAATTATCCGCTGCGTTTTTGGTCAATTGCCTGCTTTTGATCTTAGGAAGCGCCTTGTTCTTTGGTCATAGTGAAGAAGTCGGCACCTTCTCCGCGCTGTTTGATGCTTTGCAAGATTCCTCCATTGCTGGTGCTGTCGCCAGTCCAGTCTTGAGCGTTCTGTTTGCCGTGGCGCTCTTGGCATCTGGTCAAAATTCAACGATCACTGGGACACTGACGGGGCAAGTCGTGATGGAAGGATTTATCCATATGAAGATCCCTACTTGGGCGCGACGTTTGATCACCCGTGGCTTATCGGTGATCCCCGTCTTGCTTTGTACGATTTACTTTGGCGGCAACGAACAAGCCTTGGACGATCTGCTGATTTATTCGCAAGTCTTTTTAAGCATCGCCTTACCCGTTTCGATGATTCCGTTGGTTCTTTTTACCAGCTCAAAAAAAATCATGGGGGAACGCTTCAAGAATCCGCTATGGGTCTCTACCTTAGGCTGGATCTGTGCCATTGCACTGACGGTCTTGAATGTCCGCTTGATCATCGAAACACTCGGCAACTTCTAATAGAAAAAAAGCTTACGAGCTAGCCTCGTAAGCTTTTTTTGGTTAATTCGTTTCTAAATCATGTAAAAACAGACCGCTCAACAGTTTTGGTTCAAACCAAGTTGATTTTGGTGGCATAATTTCTCCCGCATCGGCGACTGCCAAAAGATCGGCCATTTGCGTTGGATACATGGAAAAGGCCAATGTCCATTCTCCGCTATCCACCAAACGTTCCAATTCTTCTGGACCACGAATTCCGCCGACAAAATCAATGCGTTTGTCTGTCCGCACATCTTGGATCGCGAAAATATCAGCCAGCACGTATTGTTGTAAAAGCGACACATCCAGCTGTCCTACCGCATCTTGCGGCACAGCTTCCGGCTTGATGGTCAACTCCCACCACGCATGGTTTAGGTACAGATGAATCGAACCACGTTGCGCTGGTTTCTTCCTTGTAGTTTCTCGAATCGTAAAATGCTGGGCTGCCTGCTCAAAAAAGTTTTCTGGCACTGGTACCCGCAAAACCCGATTGTATTCCCAAATCGCTAATTCATTTTCTGGGAATAAAATCGCTAAAAAGCGGTCGCTTTCTTGACGGCTTTGGCCATCGGCTCGCTTTTGCAAGCCGACTTTGACTGCTGACTCTGTGCGGTGATGCCCATCCGCAATATAAAGGGCATCTACAGCTTGAAACTGCTGGGCAAAAGAGGCGACTAGCGCTGGATCATCGATCAGCCAAACACGATGTTGCACCTCATGATAGCTGACAAAATCATAGATTGGCGCATGCTCTGCTTGCCACGCATCGACCGCTTCTTTGACTGCTGCTGGTTGGCGATAGCTCAAGAAAATCGGACTTGTATTGGCATCACATGCCAGAATATGATTGATCCGATCGATTTCTTTTTCTGGACGGGTAAACTCGTGTTTCTTGATTTTCCCAGCGACATAATCATCGATCGAGGTACAGGCGACAAGCCCCGTTTGGCTTCTACCAGCCATCGTCAATTCATACAAATAATATGCGGGCGCCGTTTCTTGAATCAACCAGCCTTCTTCTTGAAAAGATGCAAGATTTTCCGCCGCTTTTTGATACACCTGTGGATCATAAGGATCGATTCCTGGCAAGTCGATCTCCGAACGGTCGATGTGGAAATAGCTGTAAGGATTGCCTTGCGCAAACGCTGCGGCTTCTTGTGAATTGACCACGTCATACGGTAGCTCGGCCACTTTTTCTGCCAATGAGGCTTCTGGACGAATGGCTTTAAACGGAAATACTTGAACCATTAATACCCAACCTCCTGATTCTTGATGACCCGTACACGAACGATGTTTTCGTTCTCCCGCAGTTTATCGGCTAATTGATTCAATAAGGCTTCATCTTCAGAAGCGACATCGGCTAGGGTGTAAGCAAAGTCTTCCCGTCCACGATTCAGCATATTGTCGATATTGATTCCAGATTCCGCAATGATCGATGAAATCTGACCTAACATATTCGGTACATTGCGATTGATGATCGTCAGACGATAAGGCGAATGAAAAGCCATCTCAACAGTTGGAAAATTCACTGAGCGCTTGATGGTTCCAAATTCCAAGAATTTTTTCAATGTTCGGGCTGCCATCTTGGCACAGTTGACTTCAGCTTCTTCTGTTGATGCACCTAAATGCGGCAAGACGAGGACTTTTTCATTGTGCAGCAATTGTTCATCCGCAAAATCAGTCGTATAGCCCGCTAAACGGTCGGCTTTTAACGCACGTAAAACGGCATCTGTATCGACGATTTCTTTACGAGAAAAGTTGAATAGCTTCGTTGTTGGTTTCATTTTCGCAAGTTCGGCTTCCCCGACGAGATGATGCGTGTTTTCCATTAGCGGCACATGAACCGTAATAAAATCACAGGTTGAAAAGACTTCCGCAATATCATTGGCACGCTTGACCCGACGAGAGATCGTCCAAGCAGTATCCACTGACACGTAAGGATCATAACCGACTACTTCCATCCCTAGACGATAAGCATCGTTGGCGACCATCGCTCCAATAGAACCAAGGCCGATGATTCCTAACTTTTTGCCTTCTAACTCTGTTCCAGCAAATTGACTTTTTTGCGCTTCTGCTTGTTCTTCCACATTATCACCGCTCAAGGTTTGGACCCATTGGGCACCTCGTAAAATCGGACGGACACTTAAGAGCAGACTAGCGATCACTAATTCTTTGACCGCATTGGCATTGGCGCCTGGCGTATTAAAGATGACGATCCCTTTTTCAGTACATGCTTTGACGGGAATGTTGTTGGTCCCAGCCCCTGCACGGGCAATACCTAAGACACTTTCAGGAAAAGCGTAATCGTGCAATTTCTGGCTGCGCAGCAAAATCCCTTGCGGTTGGTCGCTTTCGTTGATGACATACTTTTCTTTTTCTAAACGCTGTAATCCTTCTGGTGCGATCGCATTGAATGTTTTGATTTGGAACATTTATTTGACCTCCGCTTCAAATGATTTCATAAAGTCGACTAACGCTTGAACGCCAGCTAATGGAAAGGCATTGTACAAGCTTGCTCGCATTCCTCCGACGGAACGATGCCCTTTCAAGTTCTCAAAACCAGCTTTAACAGCTTCTTCATTGAAGCGCTGATCTAATGCTTTATCCCCTGTTACAAAAGGAATATTCGTTAATGAACGGCTGTCAACAGCCACAGGACTACTGTAAAGAGCAGAGGCTTCGATCGTTTCGTATAAAAGCGCCGCTTTTTGGCGGTCTTGTTCTAAAATTGCAGGAATGCCGCCTAATTCTTCCAACCATTCAAACACCAATTTAGCAATATAGATAGCATACGTTGGTGGTGTATTGTACAATGAGTCATTTTTAGCCTGTAGACGATAATCCAGCATTGGAGCGAAGACAGCATCATCATTGAGTAAATCTTCTCGGATGATCACTACCGTCAACCCTGCAGGGCCAATATTCTTTTGGGCCCCAGCATAAATCACACCGAAGTCTTCTACACGATAGTCATTGGCTAAAATATTTGAGGACATGTCTGCTACGATCGGCACGTTGCCAGCCTGCGGAATCGTTTGAAAGGCCGTCCCTTCAATGGTATTGTTCGTGGTGATATGCAAATAAGCCGCTTCTTGATCGATCGCATCTTCTGAAATTTCTGGAATATAGGTAAAGTTTTGATCCTCACTAGAGGCAACAACTTCCACCGTCACGTTTCCAAGCGCTTTTGCTGCTTCAATAGCTTTCTTCGACCAAGAACCGGTATTTACGTATAAGGCTTTTTTGTTTTGTGCAAGATTTAAAGGGATCATACTGAATTGGAGACTCGCGCCGCCTTGTAAAAACAGTACCTGATAGTTTTCAGGAATTCCCATCAATTTTCGTAAAAGTGCTTCTGCATCTTTAATGATCGCTTCAAACAAGGAGGACCGATGACTCAGCTCCATAACGGACATCCCACTTCCGCGGTAATTCAAAAGTTCGGATTGTGCTTTCTCCAATACGGGACGGGGCAATACGGCAGGACCAGCTGAAAAGTTATAAACTGTCATACAAAAAATCTCTCCTTTATGTTAGATGTGAAAATCATTATAACAGATAGCCGAAAATGAAAAAAGCCTTAAAAGAGAAAATAATTTTGAATTTTCAGAAAAGACTACCAATTTCTTAACGTTCGTCATTTCGGCATTTTTTCAAACAGCCAGCGAGAAATTTCATTGTAAACGATCTCGCGGTTGCGCTCATTCAAAATCTCATGACGTCCCTGCTCAAGCAAATACATCGTCACGTCAGCATTTTGCTTCAGCTGCTGAGCCAATTGGCGGACGCTTTTGCCATAGTGCCCCACAGGATCATCTACACCTGAAATCAAGAGCAGCGGCAATTCTGGATCAATCCTGCGCAGTTGATCCGGATCACTGGCAGCTTGCGTCAATGTAAAGAGATCCTTGTAAGCCGGTAAGGAAAAATGAAATTGCGTGTAAGGGTCCTTCAAGTAGCGATCCACTTGTTGCGGATCACTGGTCAACCAATCCTTGGCGGTCCGATTGGGACGAAAACGCCGGTTGTGCTGGCCAAAAACCAGCTGTTCCATTACGTGATAAGGCCATTGCTGAGCGGCAAACGGCCGCAACAAGTTCGTGACAAGTTTGCCTCCTTGCATCAGCACGGCTTTTTCCATCGTGGTGCCCATGATGATCGCTCCTGACAATGGATGTGGCTGACTAAACAAATAATTCCGCAACACCAGCGACCCCATACTGTGCCCTAAGATAAAGTATGGTCGGTCTGGGTAGCAAGCAGCTGCGTACTGATGGACCACTCCCACATCTGCCACTAAATAGTTGGCGCCCTCTTTTTCACCAAAATGCCCATAGGCCTGTGTTTCTTTCACGGATTGCCCATGCCCTAAGTGATCATGACCGACCACCGCATAGCCTTGCGTAGTCAAACACTCCGCAAACTCGTGGTAACGTTCAATGTGTTCGATCATTCCGTGAACGATTTGCACGACTGCTTTCGGCTGTTCTTCTGGCAGCCACGTTTTGACAAAAAGCTGATCCTTCCCATTTGATGAAGTCAGCTTTTCTTGATTCATCCTCATAGTTCGCACCTCTTTTGCTTTTTCTTTTCCCTTCGCCAAATAAAACGGTCGTTTTCTTTATTATACGTGGAATTTTAGGCTATGGCGGTAGGAGTTGGGAATTTTCAAGGATAAAAAACCACGCAAAACGTGAGAAGTTCAAACATATGTAGCACAATAGCCACCCCTATTTGCGGTAAGAGTGACTATTGTGCGCTTGTTGCAACTCCAAGCGTGTGGGTTAGCGACAACTTGCCTAGCTATCGCCTCGCTTATCTAACCAATAAGCGTATAGATCGAGGTACCTCGAGTGATCCTACTAACCCAAACCATTCAAAACAGTATTCTTTAACTGAACATCAAGTACCTTAACCAAAGCTTCTTTTTGAAAATTGTTTCCCCTTCACATGGTTATGGGTCACTTATGATGTCAAGAAATAAAAAAACTGGGACAGAATGAACATCATTCTCTCCCAGTTTTTGCTTCTCGCACTCGTTCGGTTACATGGATAAAGAGCTGCTTCCTTTATCTCTTACGCTGTGGCAAAAATGCGTTCGATCAACTGCATCACTGCTCGGACTTCTTCGTTTTTAACGATAGGTTCGGCACCGTTGCGTACAACGTTGTAAAAATTCTTGTAGAAAGGTTCAAAATCTGCTTCGGCTTTCGGGAAAGGAATTTCTTTGGCTGCCAATTCCGATGGGGGTGCCATCGTTTTCGTCAAGCCGACGCCTGCTTGGACTGGTTTTGGTGCTGCCACATCTTCGCGACCTGTTGCTTGCACCATTTCCCCATTTAAATCCCAATCGGTGATGGTGGCTGTTCCTTCTGTTCCTTTGATGTACCAGCGAGGCAATTGCGTGTAATTGGAGGTTCCAACTTCCACGATTGCTTTGACCCCATTTTCAAAGGTAATCAAAGCGAAGAACCCATCATCGACTTCTTCCCCCAACACAAAGCTAAGATCCGCTTTAACATCTTTCACTGGACTGTCGATCAGCCATAGCATTTGATCCAGCAAGTGAACGCCCCAGTCTAAGAGCATTCCCCCGCCTTGTTTTTTCACATGACGCCAGTCTCCTGGGATGCCGTTTGCCCCTTGGACCCGTGATTCTAATTGGAACAAATCGCCGATCTGTCCATTACGGTACAGTTCGCGTACAAGTAAAAAATCAGGATCCCAACGGCGGTTTTGGTGAACCATAAAGGTATTGCCGGTTTCTTGGGCAACCGCCACGATCTCATCTAGTTCCGCAGTATTCAGCGCAACAGGCTTCTCGCAAACAACATGTTTGCCTGCTCTCAATGCAGCGATCGATAACTCTTTATGCAAGTCATTAGGTGTGGCGATCAATACTGCTTCGATCGTCTCATCGGCTAAGACTTCATCATAGCTTTTAAAGATCTTATGGCCTTTTTCTTGTGAGATCGCTTGACGTTCTTCATTGATATCGTAAGTTCCTACGATGTGGATTCGTTCGTTTTCATTTGGTAAGATATTGTGGACATGGTACGCACCCATGCCGCCATATCCGATTACTGCAAAATTGATTGCACTCATGTCTGACACTCCTCGGTTTTCTTCTTATGCCCACCACATGGATGAAGCTTCTTCACGGATCATAATCGTCTTCAAGTTGCTGATGGCACGATTCAGTCCTTCATCAATGGACATGATTGGATCTTCATGCTCAATACTCAAGACATAATCATACCCATAAATTCTAAGTGCAGAAATAATATCTGACCAGACTTGTAAGCTGTGGCCGCAACCGACTGAACGGAAGGTCCAAGCTCGGGTTTTGACATTGCTATATGGCTGCATGTCCGTCAAGCCATGCATGTTGATATTGTCTTGGTCCAAATACGTATCTTTAGCATGGAAGTGATGGATCGCATCGGCTTCCCCTAAGATTTTGACCGCTGCCACTGGGTCGATCCCTTGCCACCATAAATGACTTGGATCCAAGTTACAGCCGATGGCTTTACCCGCAGCATCCCGCAGTTTCAACATCGTATAAGGGGTATGTGCCAAAAAGCCGCCATGAAGTTCGATCCCAATTTTAACACCAGCCGCTTCCGCTTCCGTGTTGATGCCTTTCCAATAAGGAATCAGTTTTTGTTCCCATTGATAATTATAATTGTCATCGTATTCCGTTGGCCATGGCAATACTGGCCAGTTGACTTGCGTATCTGTTGCATTTCCGCCTGAAACGCCTGAAAATCCGTTCACAACAGGTACATTCATTAAGCTGGCTAATTTGATGGTTTTGCGCAAAAGTTCATCGGCTTCTTGCGCTTCTGCTTTTAATGGAGAGATTGGGTTGTTGTGACAGCTCAAAGCTGAGATTTCCAATCCTTTATCAGCTAATTTCGCTAAGTATTCTTTTCGCTCTGCTTCACTTGCTAGTAAACGGTCAATGTCTAAGTGGGCATTGCCGGGAGAACCACCGGTACCGATCTCGACGGTTTGCAGCCCTTTTTTCGCTACTTCATCGATCATTTCTTCAAAGCTAAGTTGATTGAATAACGGGGTAAAAACACCTAATTTCATTTTCTTTCCTCCTCAATTGCTTGAAAATGCCCATATGTTGGGTAACGATTTTCTGTTGGTGCACACCAGCGAGCCGCATTTTGGATCACTTTTTGCACTTTGGGATTGTAATAGCTTGGGAATGTCTCATGACCAGGCTGGAAATAGAAGATCTTGCCATTCCCACGGCGGAATGTACAGCCGCTGCGGAAAACTTCACCACCAGGGAACCAGCTGACAAAGATCAATTCGTCCGGCGCTGGAATATCAAAGTGCTCGCCATACATTTCCTCTTGCTCTAGTTCGATCCATTCGCCGACTCCTTCAACGATTGGGTGGCTTGGATTGACATTCCAGATCCGCGCATGCTGATCGTCTACTCGCCATTTCAAATCGCACGACGTTCCCATCAAGGTTTTAAAGATTTTCGAAAAATGACCAGAATGCAAGACGATCAGTCCCATTCCTTCCCATACACGCTGCTGCACACGAGCAACGATAGCCTCATCGACTTCTTCGTGCGCCATATGGCCCCACCAAACCAATACATCCGTGTCAGCTAATACTTGCTCCGTCAACCCGTGTTCTGGTTCATCAAGGGTCGCCGTTCGCACTTGGAAATCATCCTCTTCTAAAAACTTGGCAATTTGACCATGGATTCCTTCTGGATACATTTTTTGGACGGTCTCATTCGTTTTTTCATGACGAAACTCGTTCCATACCGTAACATGGATCATTGGTAGACCTCCTCTACGATGTTTTTTAATTGCAGATAATCAATCCCGCTGGCTTCTAAAGGAGCGAATTTTTGAAACGCTTCCTGCTCAACGATCAACCATGGTAGTTCTAATGCTTTAGCTGTTTCTACATACGACTTGATTGGTAAAATCCCATTGCCGATCTCGGTGCTTTCCTGCGGCTGCTCTTGCATATCTTTGATATGAACCAAGCCGACCTTCGTTTCGCGTTCCTTTAGCCAAGGTAAAACAGCCACGTTTGCAAAAGCTAACCAGTAAAGGTCGGCTTCCAAACGCAGTTGCGGATTGTCTTTGATCAGTTCATCGATCATAGATTCTCCAGCAACTTCAGTAAATTCATGGGCATGGTTGTGGTAGTAGCAAGTCAGCCCTTCGGCTTGCAATTTTTGGGTGATCTGGGTCAGCTCCGCAGCAAAGGCTTGCCATTTTTCCAAAGAATCAAAGCTGGCATACGGAATGACGATCCGTTGATTGCCAATCGTTTTTTCAAAAGCGACGGTTTCTTCAAAACGATCTTGCAATGCTTCAAACGGGATATGGGAAGCCGCGACCGCCAAATCCAACTGCTCCAGCATTTCTTTGATCTGAGCAGCACTGTGTCCATGATAACCGGCAAATTCAACACCGTCATAGCCGTTTTGTTTTACTGTTTTCAACGCTTCAAAAAGGTCTGTCTTGCAGTCCTCTTGAATACTCCAAAGCTGTAAAGCGATTTTCGGTTTTGTCATTTATGCTCGCTCCTTTTCTTCCAGCAGTTCTTATAGGTAGACTGGCTCACCGGTTTGCGATGATTTGTAGATCGCTTCTAAAATCTCCGTCACGACCATTGCTTCTTCAGGTTTGACCACTGGTTCGGTATCGTTGATGATCGCATGGATCCACGATTGTGCTTCTAAAATTTCTGGCGTTTCACCGTTTCCTTCATAAAAATCAACGCCGCCTGTTTCAAGTTCGATATTTTTTTCATACAGCAAACTGTGGTCTTCTCCGTTGATGGTCAAACCGTTGTTCATATCTGCACCCGCTTTGCTGCCCATCAGCGTCGTTTTGGCTTCTTTCACATCCAAGCTGTTGAGCGCCCAGCTAGCTTCTAAGAAAATCGTTGCGCCATCTTCCATAACCACAAAACCAAAGGCCGAATCTTCTACTGAGAATTTCTCTGGATCCCAAGGGCCCCAAGCATTTGCGGCATTTTTGGTTTGCGACAACTCATGATACGCTTTTCCGACAACAAATTTTGGTTTGTAATTGTTCATCATCCATAAGGTCAGATCCAATGCGTGGGTACCGATATCGATCAACGGACCGCCGCCTTGCGCTTCTTCATCAAGGAAAACACCCCAAGTTGGCACAGCCCGACGACGGATCGCATGAGCTTTCCCAAAATAAATGTTTCCTAATTGTCCTTCGGCGCACACTTCATGAAGATAACGAGAATCTTTTCTAAAACGGTTTTGGTAGCCGATCGTGAGTTTTTTCCCTGTTCGGTTAGCTGCTTCGATCATTGCTTTGGCTTCTGCCGCTGTTTTTGCCATTGGTTTTTCACACATGACATGACAATCCGCTTCTAGTGCGGCAATCGTCAACTCAGCATGTGAGGCGTTTGGTGTACACACATGGATCACATCTAGATCAGCTTGTGCCAACATTTCTTGATAATCGCTGAATACTTGGGCATCTTCGGTCCCAAATGCTGATTTCGCTTCGACTGCACGTTCAACCAGCAGATCACAAAAGGCAACCATTTCTACTTCTTCTACTTGAGACAAGGCAGGCATGTGCTTGCCGTTTGCGATCCCACCGCACCCAATGATTCCAACTTTAACTGTCATATCTTTCCTCCTGAAAACGCTTATTATTTTCTACCTCCTCATTATAGCGAAACATCGAAAGCAGTTCTTCCCAGTTTCCATTGAAAAAATTCCCGAAAATTATCTTATGAAACTTTAACAAAAAGAACCACTCCACAATTTATGCAAAGCGCTTAAAAAAACACTATCGAGAAAAAAATAGTGCCAAATTGACAAAAAAACAGTCGACAAGTAAAGGCTCATCGGCTGTTTCTATCAATTTTGATTCAGTTGTTTCTGGTACTGCAACGGTGATTGACCAACGGCTTCCTTAAAGACATGGTGAAATGTTTTGACACTGGCAAAACCTGCTTTTTCAGCGACTTCTGCCATGGGGATCTTTTCATTGGCCAAGATAAATTTGGCTTGATTGATGCGATATTCCGTCAAAAACTGCATGAAGGTCTTGCCAGTATTGGTTTTAAAGAAACGCGTGAAATAATGGGGACTAAACCCTACATGTCTTGCGGTGTCCTCCATCGTCAAGACTTCTTGGTAATGAGATTCGATGTACTCAAAGACATCATTCAGACGCTGCAAGGTTTCTTTGTATTGTGCGGCCGTTCGTTTTAGCGGATTGACGGCTTGTTTGCGCTTAGGCAAACTTTGATAGCACTCCCCAATCAACTGGTAAAGCAGCCCGAGAGTCAAATAACGCTTCCCAACAACATTTTCCTCTTCCAACTGATACAACTCGATCAAGAGACCTGTTATTTTTTCCGTAAAACTCGTTGGCCAATTTTTGCTGTGGGGCTCCCCTTCTTCAAAGAGTGTCATCAAGGATACTTCATTTTCTCGAAGCAACGGCTCTTCAAAAAGCTTCATATCAAATTGATAGACATAGCGTTCACTCTCAGGCGATGCTAGAAAATAGTGGGGTTGCCCGCTGGAAAAAAGATACAGATCCCCTTCCTCCAACTCAATGATCGTATCGTCAACACCAATATTGACCGTGCCGCGCTTAGCGTAAATGATCTCGATTTCTTTATGGACATGGGGGTAAACGATGGTCAAACCATCATTTAGAAACGTTCGAAAACGAAATTCACTTTCAAATTCAGGAATTTCAAGGTACATACTCATGGCTGACCGACTCCTTCGCTCTATTCTTATTTATTATAAGCGAAAAATTGTCCAAGAGAAAACCTTTTCTCAGCCAATCATAGTTTCTTCTGCTTTTTTGTGGTATCGTATTCAAGAAAAGGAGTCTTGTTTATGAATTATTATGATCAACATCTGCATACATTTTTGTCTTTTGATTCAGATGAACAGTTTGAGAATTATCTTGCTTACCAGCCTGCCTACTTCGTTGCGACAGATCATTTCGATTTGAAGAACCCCTATTCGGGATTCCGTGATGACATTCCTGACTATGAATTACTAGTAAATACCCACCAGAAGCTGCAAGAGACCACAGCGACGAAACTCTTAAAAGGCATCGAGATTGGTGTCGTGCCTGGTCAAGAACAAGAAATCTTGCGCTATCTTGAAAGCCATCCCTATGACTTGAAATTGATCAGTATCCATCAAAACGGTACCTTTGATTATATGGACGATGCCGTGTTGAACAAGGACAAATTTGCAGTCGCCAAACAATACTTTGATCAAATGGCCCACGTGTTGGACTCGTTTTCTGACGGGCACATCGTGACCCACTTTGATTATGGCTTGCGTCGTTTCCAATTTACAGCTGAGGAATTGGCCGCCCATTTTGAAACAGAGTTAACGACGATCTTCAAAAAAATCGTTGCCCGTGACTTAGCGATGGAAATCAACGCGAAGAGCTTTGGCCCCTATCAAAATGCCCACCTTTATCAATATGCTATCCCGCTGTATCAAAGTGTCGGTGGTAAATTGTTCACCCTCGGCTCTGATGCCCATAAAGCCAGTGACTATCGGTTAGATTTTGCAGCGATGAGCGATCTATTGCGTTCCTTTGGTGTCAATCAATTAGCGGTCTTTCAAGGTAGCGAACGGTTTATGGCGGATCTGCCTGCTCAATAGCGTCACCTTTGAATGCACTCTACAACAACACATTTTCAATAAATGGACAAAAAAACGGCGAACCCTAAAAGGATACGCCGTTTTTGTATTTTTAGAATAGATTTACTTAGGTTATTCTGCTGCTAAAATATCTTCCTTAGCATGGATCATTTGAGTCAAAAAGTCACAATAAGGCGTTGGCACTTGGTACTTGCGGCCTTTTCGCGAGATTGCGCCATTGATATAATCGATCTCGGTTTTGCGATGATTATTGATCAAATCTTGATACATGGATGGATAGTGCATTCCGATGCCTTCTGGATCATAGGTTTCTTCAATATGGTGGACTACTTCGGATACATCCAGTTCAACAGATTCATGGGCAGCAACTGCCGCAAATTCTTCCACGATCATTTGGACCATCGCACGCGCCGTTGAGGTTTGTCCGAATTGGGCAATATTCACATTTAAAATCGAACACAAGCCATTTAGGGTGCCGTTGACACAGGCTTTGCGATAGATGGAGTAACGGATGTTCTCAGAATAAGACGCATTCAACCCAGCATCAGCCAAGACTGCCGCCAATTGACGGGCATCTTCTTCTTTCCCCGGTTCGATGTTTTGCAGTTCTACAGAACCATCCCCAAACAAGCGAACATTACCAGGACCAATCAAGTCCGCCGTCCAAATGGTATTTCCTAAAAAGATTTTATCCGTGCTGACATATTTTTCAATCGTGTCCTCATGACCGATCCCGTTTAATAAGCATAAGACTTTCGTTTGCTCTCCGATCATCGGTTTGATCGTTTGCATCATTTGATCCAGTTGCATCGCTTTAGTAAAGACCAGGATCAAGTCTGCTTGTACAGTCGTTGGGATCTCATTTTGCGAATAGATCGAAAAAGGGACTGCGATCTCTTCACCGTTTAAGTTCGCTCGTAATCCGTGTTCACGGATCGCTTCGATATGCGCAGGCCAGCCGTCGATTAACGTGACGTCATTTCCGCCTCTTTTTAGCATAATAGCAAAACGGCTGCCCATAGCACCTGCACCAGCAATAACAATTTTCATCTGAATTCCTCTTTCCTCTTCCACAATTAGGTATAGTTTACTCTAAAATCGTGAAATATGCGAGAGCCTTGCGTTTTTTCTCGATAGGAAAGAAAAAAGAACAATTGGAATAGTTAGATTTTTCAGATAATTAAAAAACAATCGTTTCCAATTCTGTCCATTCAAAAAAGCCGCACGGAAGGTGGAAAGACTGACTGAGCTAAGCCAGTTTTCGGACTCACGTGCAACTCTTTTAATCCTTCATTTCCTGTGAAACAGTTGTCGGTTTAGGCAGTGACTGTTTCATTTTTTGTTGCAAAGTTTTTTAACCGTTCAGCTTTTTCTGCTTCTGTGATTCCATGTTGCTCCACGTAACGGTTGTGTTCGTGGATGGCACAATCATAGCTGCAGGCACCTAAATGGGCAGCCTGATTTTCCTCAGAAGTTAAGAATTGGCGATTGCATTCTGGGTTGGCACAGTTTACATAGCGCTCGCAAGGTGTCCCATCAAACCAGTCGCGGCCGATGACTTTTTTATCTACATGATTGATTTCCACACTGATGCGTTCATCAAAGACGTACATTTTCCCATCCCAAAGCTCACCTTGAACTTCTGGGTCATTCCCATAAGCAAAGATACCGCCATGGAGTTGGGCCACATCTTCAAAGCCTTCTCGCAGCAGCCAGCCTGAGAATTTTTCACAACGGATACCACCAGTACAATAAGTAACGACTTTTTTATCCATGAATTTTTCTTTATTATCGATGAACCATTGCGGCAACTCACGGAAGCTGCGGATATCGGGACGAACGGCTCCTCGGAAATGGCCTAAATCATATTCATAATCGTTACGGGCATCGATCACCACGGTATCTTCATCTAACAACGCTTCTTTGAACGCTTTAGGATCTAAATATTTTCCAGTCATTTCTAATGGATCGATGTCGTCTTCAAGGTTCAATGAAACCAATTCTTTACGCGGACGAACGAATAGCTTTTTAAACGCATGTTCTTCTACTTCGTCAATCTTATAAAAAATCCCTTTAAAACGGGGATCAGCTTCCATTTTTTCCATATAGCGATCCGTTGCTTCAACCGTTCCAGAAAGTGTGCCATTGATCCCTTCATTGGCTACTAAAATACGGCCCTTGATGCCAATTTCTTTTCCAAATGCTAAATGCTCCTTGGCGAAGCTTTCCGGATCTTCAATTGTTGTGTATTTATAAAATAATAAAACGCGGTATGTCAAACCAATTCCTCCTTTTTTTGCACCCTACAGTATAGGTTATCACGTGACAAAAAACGAGTTTTATGCTTGTACCTTTTCACACAATCTTTTTCCTTGCGCAAACCGTGTCATGGATTGGTTTGATTGAGCTCTGCCACGAAAAAAGCTGTGACTTGATCCATCGTTTCTCCACGTACCAGATGGCGTTCTTCTCGCGAGATAAACTGCAAATTTGCTTCTGGATTTTCTGCCACAAAGGCTTCCACATCACCATAAGGAATTTTCTCGTCTTGGGTACCATGCCAAAACAAAAGAGGACGCTGTCCCAATTTCTCTGGTTGAGAAGACAGGTCGTAAGCATCCATCCAGCTTAAAAGCTGACCATAATCCTCGGGTACAAAGAACCCAGCAGCGCCAGCGTGCATTTGGATGCGGTCACGGTATTTCAACATGGAAGGAGAACCCATGATACAAGCTGCCGCTGTGATTTCTGGATGCTGGCACAATAAACCGCACGTGGTCATCCCTCCCATGGAGACTCCGCCAACTGCGATCTGACCGTTGACCAAACCAAGGTTTTCAAAAAAATCGACTAAGTAAGAAAACTCAAATAGATTGGTTTGGATACTTTGCCAAAAAGTTAGAGAAGGAATCTCCGATAGTTGGGTCTTGCGCTCCCCATGATTGGCTGCATCTGGCAAGACCACCCGAAAACCTTCTCTAGCCAACTTTCTGCCTTGTGTCAACACTAATTCTTTACTCGTCTGCCAGCCATGGTAGTAAATAATCAATGGCAGCGGCTCATAAATCATTTCTTCTGGTACGACTTCTAAGACCGGAATATTCCCGATTTTTCTTTTTCGAACAGCTAATTTCATTCTTTTCCACCTCAGCTTAAGTATACAAAAAGTCGCCAAAAGTGCCACTGATACGCTGTAAAAAAAGACCATACCCGAAGAGTATGATCTTTTTTTTATTTATGAATGTAAGACCGCTTCTCGAGCCAATGCCAAACAACCGAGCGTTCCAGCGTTGTCTTCCAATGCTGGGGTCACGATATATTTGCTTAACTCAGGTGTTTCGACATACCCATTGACCAATTTTGCAAATGCGTCGTGGACATTTTGCAGCATATGGCGTTGTTTCATCACACCACCGCCAAAAATGATCACATCTGGAGAAAACATCAAGGTTGTATTGTAGGCACATTGAGCAATATAGGAGGCTTCGATTTCCCAATAAGGATCATCTTCTGCAACCTCTTGACCTTTTTTCCCTAAGCGTTTTTCGATGGCGGGTCCAGCAGCCATCCCTTCTAAACAGTTGCCATGAAATGGACAGCTGCCAGCAAAGTCATCTTTTGGATGAGGGACGACCAGCATATGCCCCATTTCTGGATGACTAAAGCCTTCGATAAAGCGCCCTTCTTGTAAGGCACCGCCGCCAACACCTGTACCGATCGTGTAATAAACGACACTACTCAATCCTTTGCCACTGCCGAAGACATACTCACCATAGGCAGCCGCATTGACATCTGTTGTCCAAGAAATCGGGATCGGAAATTCTTTTTTCATGGTACCGATGAAATCAAAATTTTGCCATGCCAATTTCGGGGTCGAGGTAATGTACCCATAAGTGGCAGAATCGCGATGGATATCGATGGGCCCAAATGAGCCAATCCCAATCCCTGCTAAATCTGCTTGGTATTGTTTGAAGAAACCAATGACTAAAGGCATTGTTTCCTCAGGTGTCGTTGTCGGAAAGCTCACTCTTTCCTTGATTGTCATTTCTTCATCGCCAATGGCGCACACAAATTTTGTGCCGCCTGCTTCAATCGAACCGTATAACATGCACATCGCTCCTTTTTTTCTAACTACTTGCTGAACTTGACGCTGCGGCATCATCTGCTTTGACGCGATCGATGGCTACCACTAATGCAATGATCAGGTCATCTAGATCTTCTTCATAGATCACAACTTCATAGGTATCGCCCCAAGAGATCCATTTTTTGTGGATCTCTGCGATCCGTTTGCCGTTGCGGTTGACCACAAAATCCATATCCCACCAATTGCCGTCCACATCGATGCCTTCTGCACTGATGGAATAGCGGGCTTTAAAAAATGTGAAATGTTTTTCTAAAACGATCGCTTCTTGGCCGTGGACTTCCACAAAAAATTTCGGTAATAAACTGAACACTTTTTTGGTGATCTCCGCGATCGGTCGCTGCTGCTCATTGAAGATCGTAAAACTTTTCGGGATCTTAAAAAAACTGCCTTCGACATAATAGCGAGGGTTTTGTAAATCATCAGTGACGGTAAATTTTTCACCGATGCTGAAAACCTTCTGTTTGATGTAAAGTTTCTTCAAATGCTAAACTCCTTTCTCTTTGACATCGCCCGTATTGATCACCGGCTGCGTGCCTTTATCGGTAATGATCGATACCAATAAATTATTGATCAGTTGGACTTTGCGGTCATCCGTGAAATTGATGTCCTGTCCGTCTTCGATTTGTTCTAACGCCATTTGTGTCATGGAGACGGCCCCTTCAACAATGATTTGTCGTGCAGATAAAATCGCTTTGGCTTGTTGGCGCTGCAGCATCGCACTAGCGATCTCAGTCGCATACGCCAAATGGTTTAAGCGAGTCTCCAAGACTTCGACCCCAGCAACAGCCAATCGTTCTTGCAATTCTTTTGCCAGCTCCTCCGAGACTTCACTTGTATTGCCTCGCAACGTCAGATCATCGTCATTGAACGTGTCATACGGGTATTGCGTCGCAATATGACGAATCGCTGTTTCACTTTGGATCTCAATGAAATCTTGGTAATAATCGACATCAAACAATGCTTTCGCCGTATCTACGACTTTAAAAACCACCACCGCCGAGATCTCGATCGGGTTTCCGTCTGAATCATTGACCTTCAACAGCGAACTGTTAAAGTTGCGGACTTTCAATGAAACATTGATTTTTTGGGTTAATGGGGTTGTCACGAACAAGCCGTTGTCTTTAATGGTCCCTAAATATTGCCCAAAAAAGAGGATCGCTTTGGCTTGATTGGGTTGTACGATCGTTAACGAACTAAGGAAAAGAAACGAAACGATCCATAAAAGAATGCTGAGAACGATTTCGAGAACGCTCTCATTTACGAACCCATGATAAAACAAATAACCGCCGCCAACCAATAACCCGATCAGCACAACCAGTGCTAAATACCCATTCACATGAAATGTCTGTTTTTCTGTCATTTTTATTCCTTCCCTTCTTGCTCTTATCTTACCTTGGTTAAAGCCGCTGTGCAAATGTTCTTGCGCATATCAGCGACGATTCCCAATCAAGCTATTTTGTTTTCTGCAACTTTCCCGTTACAATTAAGGTAGGACAAAATTTTTCTCAAAAAAGGGGTAATTCTTATGGCACAAAAAATTGACTTAGAAACGAGTAAATGGTCGTTGGAATCGATCATTAAAACGGTCGGCACCGATCTTTCCTCTGTTGTGGAGGTACAAAACAAAGACGGCATTGACGTTGTAGTGATCTCGAAAGACGAGTGGCAACATCTTTTGGAATTACTCGATGCGCGTCATGCAGAAGGCTATCGGTTAGAACAAGAGCTTCCTGAAGAAATTTTAGTTGACGTTGCCGATACCGACAACCAATACACCGAAGAAGGCGAGTTAGAAATGGAGCTGCCTGAGCGTGTGCATCCAGCACCTGATTTTGAACTGGATTCAGAAGAAATCGTTGAAAGTGATGACGTACTAGATTAAATAAAAAAGCAAAACGGCCCCGGGCTCGTTTTGCTTTTTTTATAGCTCTTTTTCTTGCCTTTTGGTAATGACTGCTTGCAATCGTTCGATGGCAGGCTGCAATTCTTGTAGCGCCTCTTCTTCGGGTTCTAACTCTGCACACCGTTGCAGTCGCTCTAACCACATTTCTGGTTCTTTGACGCCCAACTGGCCAATGGCCCAATAAGCCGTTCCTCGAATCACTGGGCGCACGTCTTCTGTCGCACAGCGCCAAATCGCTGGCAAGGCACTGCGATCCCCTACATTGGCTAAGGCGATGATGGCATTACGCTGCAACGGTTTTTTCCCCCGCCAAGAGCCAGATAGATGGCCAAATTGTGCCTTGAAGGCTTTGTTTGATAAAGACAGCATCGGTTGCAGTTTTGGATAAACGGTATCGACTTCAGGCTCCATCTCTTGATGAAAATGGAAGTCTTTCCCCCGATTATAAGGGCAGACCAGCTGACAAATATCGCAGCCGTAAATCACGTTATGCATCTTTTTGCGGTACTCTTCTGGCATCATACCCTTCGTCTGGGTTTGATAGGACAAACAGCGCTGGGCATTCATTCGACCATCGCCCAATAACGCTTTGGTGGGGCAAGCCGTCACACAACGCATGCAATCACCACAACCAAACGGGACTTCTTCATCTGGTTCAAGAGAGATATTAGTGACGATCTCCCCTAGATAAACAAACGAACCAAATTCTTCCGTAATCAGCAAGCCATTACGACCGATAAAGCCAAGACCCGCCCGCTGCGCTGCCGCCACATCCACCAATTCCCCTGTATCGACTTGCGGTGCGAAACGCCATTCGACTTGTTCTTCCATCGTTTGCGCTTGTTCTTTGATAAAGGCGATCAAGCGATCCAATCGTTCTCGCAAAATATCATGGTAATCGATGCCCCACGAGGCACGGGCAAACATGCCGCGTTTTTCATCCCGCGGGACTTTCTCTTTGATTTTTGTCGGATAAGCTAAAGCGATCGCAATGATCGTTTGCGGATTTTCAAATGTCCGTTCAGGATAGATACGCTCTTCGATCACGGGATGCTCAAAACCAGACGTATGACCTTTGGCTTTTTGTTCCCACAAGGAAGGCTCCAATGCCAAAAACGGCTCCGCTGAAGCAAACCCGATCTTGTCAATGCCAAGCCGCTTGCTTTCTGCAATAATTTTTTCTTTTAAAGACATGCTCGCTACCCTCTTTTGTCCGCTAAGCATCTGCTTCTCGGCTTTTTCTCTTCCCCTATTATACGTAAGCACCTGAAAAAAGTCGATGGTGCGGTTTGTTCCCCCAGTTTTTTTCTTTCTTTAAAAGAACACGTGTTGATTGTTTAAGATTTTAATTAATTTTATCGTTATTTTCCTCGCAACGATTGCATTGCCTTTTTCGAATGCTAGACTAGATAAAGGAATTAGAAAGAAATGAACAAATGAAATGGAGATGCTTATGACTCAATTACCCACCGGCTTGACTGCAGCAGAAGTCGCCAAGAAAACCCAAGAGGGGTTGCACAATGATTATGAAACAAAAACCAGTAAATCAACTGCTGCGATCATCAAAGACAATTTACTGACATTATTCAATTTTCTCAATCTATTGATTGGCGTTTTTTTATTTGCCGTAGGCGCCTATTCCAACATGTTCTACTTAGCGATTATTTTTGTGAATATCACCATTGGGATCAGCCAAGAATTGCACGCGCGTAATTTAGTAAAAAAACTCTCACTTGTTTCACCGCAAACGGTACGAGTGATTCGAGATGCCCAAATCCATGAGATTTCAGCCAAAGAATTGGTCTTAGAGGACGTAGTTATTCTTGGTGCTGGGGACCAAATCCCCGCTGATATGACGGTGCTTTCTGGACTAGTCGAAGTCAATGAAGCGATGCTGACTGGTGAAGCCGATCTGGTTGTCAAAGAAGCAGGTGCTTCCTTACTCTCAGGGAGTTTCATCGTCAGCGGTGAAATGACAGGAACAGTCCTTCATGTCGGTGCAGAAAACTACGCAGCGAAACTAAGCAATGAGGCAAAGGTCCACAAACCGATCCGCTCTGAGCTGCTTGCTTCGATCCGTAGTGTATCCAAATTCACCAGCTATGTAATCGTTCCTTTAGGGGTGATTTTGTTCTTCCAAGCCTTTATGATGCGAGATGCTGGGATCAAGGAATCCGTCGTCGTTTCTGCCGCTGCCTTATTAGGAATGTTACCAAAAGGACTTGTCCTGCTGATCAGTATCGCCTTGACGACAGGTGTCATTAAATTGGCAAAAAAACGGATTTTGGTCCAAGACATGTATGCCGTTGAAACCTTAGCGCATGTCGATACCCTTTGTCTGGATAAGACGGGGACGTTGACGGAAGGCCATATGGTTCTCGAATCGATCGTTCCTCTCCAAGCCGACAGCGACCCTAACATGCTCTTAGGGAATTATTTGGCAGCCAGTACGGATAACAATTTGACGATGCAAGCATTGCGTCAAGGCTGTCCTGAGCTAACGGATCATCAGCCGATCGACGTCGCTGCCTTTTCTTCACAGCGCAAATGGGGTGCTGTGGCTTTTGAACATCTAGGAAATGTCTATCTTGGTGCACCTGAAAAAGTCGCCGGCTCTGCTGCCTTGCCGCAAGTCATAGAAGCGCAAGAAGCGGGTCTACGGGTGTTGATTTTAGCCGTAGAAACTGATCCAAAAACGCCGACATCCTTTGACCCAACCAACGCACAAGCGGTGGCTGTCTTGATTTTATCCGATATCATCCGCCAAAACGCAGAAGAAACCTTGGCTTACTTAGCGGATCAAGGCATCGATCTAAAAGTGATCTCTGGCGATAATCCAATAGCTGTCGCAGCGATCGCCCATCGTGCAGGCCTAGCGAATGCCGATCAAGCCATCGATCTTTCTACCTTAACGACCGAAGCAGAAGTCCGAGAAGCTGCGACACGCTATACGGTCTTTGGTCGTGTGACTCCTGAACAAAAGAAACTACTCGTTCAAGAATTAAAAGCCAATCAACGGACCGTTGCCATGACGGGTGATGGCGTCAACGATGTGTTGGCACTACGGGAAGCCGACGTCAGCATTGCAATGGCTGCTGGCGACAGTGCGGCTCGTCAAATCGCTAACTTTGTCTTATTGGATTCTGACTTTACTACGTTGCCAGATGTTTTATTTGAAGGACGCCGCGTCGTCAATAACGTGACCAAAGCGTCGGGAATCTTCTTTATCAAGACGATTTACAGCTTCTTGCTCTCTTTGGTTTGTATCCTGACATCCAGCGCCTTTCCGTTCTTGCCGATCCAAATCACATTGATCGACTTAGCAATTGAAGGTTATCCATCTTTCTTCCTTTCCTTTGAAGAAAACAAAGCACCGATCAAAGGTCGTTACTTGCCGACAGTCTTGCTCAATGCGTTGCCAAATGCCTTGTTGGTGTTAGTCAATTACTTTGCGATCCGCTTTTTACAAACCGACTACGGTTGGTCGCAATTTGATACGACGACCTTGTTGTACTATTTGTTGATCGGGATCAGCTGTATCGCTGTGATTCGCGCTTGCTTGCCATTAAATCCATTGCGATTGTTCTTAGCGATTACCACTACCGTGGGGATCTATGTTGCAGCAATGCTCTTCCACGGTCTGCTGGAAGTCGGTTTCTTGACCGCTGTGACCTTGCCTTATTTCCTTGGCATGATGGCATTAAATATCTGTCTGTACGTTGGGCTTTCTTTCCTAACGAAGCGCTTTTCAGCCAAAATGCTCGTTAAACAATCCTAATTGATTTTGCAGCATCGCTCTTTCTTGCTTTGTCCAGAAAGACGATGCTGTTTTTTTGTCCTCTCCATAGGTGCAACCATACAAGAAGAAAGAAATTTGGTATACTGAACCTGTAGGCGGTTTCAACAAGGACGGTGTTTCTTTGGAAAAGGCAACCCTCTTGTCAAACAGCCAAATTTAATCAGAAAGTGTTGGTGAAATTGGATGAAAAAAAGTATTTTACTCGTTTCTCACAGTCAGCAACTCACCGAAGGATTAAAACAGATGATCGAAGAAATGGCTGATGGCGAGTCAGTCACGATCTATTCTTTAGGCGGGACAGCAGAAGGAGAGCTGGGTTCTGACGCCACGAAAATCGTGGATGCCGTCAACGAATCCGCAGATGCTGAACTGATCTTAGTCTTTGCCGATCTAGGCAGTGCCGTTTTGAATGCCGAACTTGCTTACGACATGCTGGAACCTCAGCAACAAGAACGCTATCACCTGATCGACGCGCCGCTGGTGGAAGGTGCCTTTGCTGCAGCGATCACCGCTGGTTTTAGTGATGATTTGGCGCAAATCGTTGCAGAAGCAAAAAAAGCAGCCGAGAAAGGATGGCATGAAGCATGAAAAAAATCATTAATGATCCCTCAATGATCGTAGAAGAAATGTTGGCTGGTATCGTAGGCAGTTATCCTGAACTGGTCCATCAAGTCGCCGACTCACGGGTGATCGCTAAGAATAATCAAAAAGAACAAGTCGGTCTTGTTTCTGGCGGTGGGAGCGGACATGAGCCGGCCCATGCTGGCTTTGTCGGTGATGGGATGCTTAGCGCCGCCGTTTTAGGCGATGTCTTCACCTCCCCTACCCCCGACCAGATTTTGACGGCTATCCAAGATTCTGATCAAAGACAAGGCGTCTTGTTGATCGTCAAAAACTATACTGGCGATATCTTGAACTTTGAGATGGCCAAAGATATGGCAGAAATGGAAGAGATCACAACGGAGATCGTGGTCGTTGATGATGATATCGCTGTTGAAAATAGCACCTATACGGCTGGAAAACGAGGAGTTGCCGGTACGGTCTTAGTCCACAAGATTTTAGGCGCAGCTGCTCGTAATGGTGCCAGCTTAAGTGAATTAAAAACACTGGGCGATGCCTTGGTTGCATCGATCAAAACCATTGGGGTCGCATTAAAAGCGGCAACAGTTCCTGAAGTTGGGAAACCAGGTTTTGACTTAGCCGATGATGAGATCGAGTATGGCGTGGGTATCCACGGCGAACCTGGTTACCGTCGAGAAAAACTGAAACCCTCACGTGAACTAGCACAAGAGTTGGTGGAAAAAATCTTGGCGGATTATGAAAAGACCCCAGAAAAAGTCGGTGTCTTGATCAACGGTATGGGTGGTACGCCGCAAATGGAGTTATTCGTTTTTGCCAATGATGTCGCGAAATTACTCGCAGAAAAAGACATCCCTGTCTCCTTCCATAAAGTCGGCAATTTCATGACTTCCATCGATATGCAGGGACTTTCACTGACCTTGATCGACTTCAGCGAAACGGATCACACCGATGCGTTAAATGAAGCCGTCACAACAATAGCCTGGTAAAGGAGCGAATAGAGATGCAATTGACAACAGAAACGGTGCAAGCATGGTTAGATACCTTCACAAAAGAAATCGAAGCAAACAAAGCCTATTTGAGCGATTTAGATACACCGATCGGCGACGGAGACCATGGCAACAATATGGCACGCGGCGTAGCTGCTTATCAAGAAGCTTATGCCAAACAACAGCCAACGACGATCAGTGATACCTTTAAAGTCTTCTCGATGGCAATGATCTCAAAAGTCGGCGGCGCTTCAGGTCCCCTTTATGGTTCGGCGTTTATGAATATGACTAAAGCAACGAAGGAACTAGAAACGATCGACTCCTTTGAACAATTAGGTACGATCGTTGAAGAAGGCTTGACGGGCATCAAAATGCGGGGAAAAGCTGAGTTTGAGGATAAGACCATGATCGATGTCTGGCAACCTGTCGCAGAAGCCTTGAAAAAAGGTGAATTGACCAAAGACACGATCGAAGCAGCGAAAGAACATACCAAAGAACTCGTTGCTAAAAAAGGCCGCGCCTCTTATGTTGGTGAACGTGCCATCGGTCATATCGATCCCGGATCGGCTTCTAGTGCGATTTTGTTTGACTCACTATTAACGGTGATAGAAAAGGATTAAAGAAAAAACGATGCTCTTAAAAAGCACCGTTTAAGACAAAAGACAAACCTTATGATTGCGTAAGGTTTGTCTTTTTCTTGTTTATTCCTCTTGTAAAATCGTTTGGGCAACTAGCTTCACGTATTGATCCATGCCATCTGGATTTGGATGGACCCGATCTTCATAGAACCATGACTCTTGGTCATTACTCAAATCATACCAATCGATCAAGGTCATATTGACGTATTTTTCCGCCATGCGCTCCAACATCCGATTGACTTCATTTTGCCAACGCTGTGTCGGTACCCGCACATTGATCCAGTAGACTTTGCGATCACCGATCTCATTCATAAAGCTGTCAAATTGGGCTTCTGTAAAGGAACCATTCGTCCCTAGCCCCACAAGGACGGTATCCCGCAAAAGTTTTTTTTCTTTCAAGTCTTTGATCAATTCAGGACTCGCATACAGCTGGCGCCCAACATCCCCATCAACTACCGCTTGGGTAAAGACTTCTTTCAAGTCAGCCGTTGCATCCAGCATCACGGAATCACCAAAAGCCGTGATTTCAAGAGATTCTGCTTTTTTCACTTGGGCTGCTGTTAAATCATATTTTTCCATGATATTTTTTTCATCTTCACTTGTGTTCGCCTCATCGTCTGCTTCATTGCCTTCAGCATTCGCATTCTTTTGCGATTGCTCTGCCGCTTTTTTATTGGCCGCAATGTTGTCTTTCAACTGCTGCTGCTGGGCATCGACATAATTCGTCGGTGCGGTCACGACGCCAAACAAAGCAACGAGGGTAATCAGTAAGCTGGGCACTAACCACGGTTTTTTCCAACTAAAAATTGGTTTACTGAACCAACCGCGGACCGTTCTGAATGTATCTTTGTACTGGAATTTACGCATTGGGTTTTCGATAAACCGATAGGACAATTCACTGATAAACAAGATCAAGAATAGTTCCACTAACGTGTGCATCAGCACGTTCTCCCCGATATTCCCCACTTTTGCTTCGTAAAAAATCATCACTGGAAATTGATACAAATAAATCCCATAACTGCGCTTGCCGATATAACTGAAAATCGGATTACTCAATACCCGATTCAAGCTGGCTCCGGGATGAGCGGTGACTGCCACAAGAATCGTACATAGGATACTGATCAAGAACATGCCGCCATAATAGACAAAAGTCAAATGATCATCTAAGAAAAAGAACGCTGCGATCAGACCAGCCAAGGAAGCAAAGCCAGAGATATTCAAGACCCGTTTGGCTTTTTGCGGTATCTCTTTCTTCAAATGGGTACTTGGCCAAATGAATGCTAAGGCACTCCCCATCCAGATCGAAAAGAGCCGCGTATCCGTTCCATAATAGACCCGTGTCGGATCAGCGCCTGGTGTGTAAAGGACTGCTAACAGAATTGCCGACAAAATCGTGACTGCGGCAGTAAATTTAAAGGCGCGATGCCTCTGCTTGCCGATTTTCATCAGCAAAATAAATACTAAAGGCCAAATCAGATAGTTCTGTCCCTCCACAGCCAGCGACCACAGATGGGTAAAGGGGGATTCATTACCGAACCGATCAAAATAGGATAACCCATGATTGATCTGCCACCAGTTGTTGTAATAAAGCAACGAGCTAACAAAAACCCCGCGCAAATTATTCAACAGGTTTCGCTGGAACAACGTGATATATGCTGCTGAGATAAGCAGCATCATCACCATTCCTGGATAGAGCCGTTTCATCCGCCGAACATAAAAATCTTTGACTTTGATTTTGCCGTTTTGATCCCACTCTTGCCTCAGCAAGTCAGTGATTAAATAACCTGATACGACAAAGAATACTGGAACTCCTAAATACCCGCCTCGCATATGAGTAGGTAGTAAATGATATAAAATAACGCCGATGACTGCCAAGGTTCGAATGCCGTCAAACCCGGTAATATAGCGGCTTGTGCTTAAACGTTTATTCATTTTTCAACCACTTTTCTCTAATTGATCCAATTGTTTCATAAAAAAACAATTTCAGCATGAACGCTATTGATTCCATACTCTCATAATTTACCAGAAATCCCCCATATAAAGCTAGCAACATCTGCTATATTTCAAAAAAATTAATTTTTGGCGAAAAAAAAGTACTTCTATAAAGAAATACTTTTTTCAACTCCTTTTTCACAGTTCTTCTTCATAAAAGCGACCCAAAATCTGGACATTTTCTGCAATACTGACAAAGGCTTTTGGATCGGCTTCTTTCATGGCACTGCGCAGCATCGGCAGTTCAAAGCGTGTCACTACCGTCAGCAAAACCGTTTGTTTGTCATGCTTGTACGCCCCTTCGGCTTCATTGATGATGGTAATCCCTCGCCGCATATGTTTTTGGATCGTTTGAATGACTTCTTCTGGGTTGCGGGTGATGATCGTCACCTGCATTTTCTTTTGCTTCGTAAAGACCGCATCCGTCACTTTTCCACTGACAAAAATCGCGATCGCACTATACAACGCATATTGCCAGCCAAACAAGATCCCTGCGGCGAACAAAATAACAATGTTAAAGAAAATCGATATCGAGCCGATCGTCTTCCCTGTCCGTTTGCGGATGGCAATGCTGACAAAATCCAGCCCTCCTGAAGAAAGACCATTCTTCAAAGCATAGCCGATCCCCACCCCGTTGATGGCACCACCGAAAATCGCACAGATCATCGGGTCCGTCGTAACGGTTTCTTCGGGTAAAATTTGCACGAATAAGGAGGTGAGTAAAACAGTAATTCCAGTAAAAATCGTAAACTTGTGGCCGATCTTAAACCAACCTAGAAAAAATAATGGCACATTCAACAATAATAGCGCAAGAGATAAGGGGATATAAAACCCGAGCCCTTCTCTTGAGATCGTGGTGATGATCTGAGCGACACCCGTAATGCCGCTGGAATAAATATTACCTGGTTGATAGAAGAAATTGACCGCAATCGATGCCAGCAGCGCATAGACGATCGAAAACGAAAGTTTGTTGGCGTATTCTGGATGCGGGAGCCATTTAAACAGAGGAGTCATTGCATTTCATAGCCTCACTTTTTTGATTTGCCTTTATTATACTTCAGCTCATAAAAAAAGAAACGAGCAATGAAAGAAATGGGTGAATTCTCATGAACTTTTTTCATTCATTCACCAATTTCTATTTCATCACTCATTTCATCATGGTTTAACGCTTATTCGTTTTCTTCAACCGTTGTTACATCGATGTTCAAGTCAAACAATTGCATTGGCGAAACGGTACTTGGCGCTTGAGACATTGGATCAGCTGCTTTCCCATTTTTAGGGAAAGCAATGACTTCGCGAATGTTTTCTTCACCAGCCAAGAGCATCACTAACCGGTCTAACCCAAGGGCGATGCCGCCATGTGGTGGGAACCCATAATCCAAAGCATCCAATAAGAAGCCAAATTGATTTTGCATCTCGCGACGTGAGAAGCCTAGCGCTTCAAACATTTGCTCTTGCACTTCCCGTGTATGGATACGCAATGATCCGCCACCTAGCTCGTAACCGTTTAGCACGATATCGTAGGCTTGCGCATAGACTTTTGAAGGGTCTGTCGTTAACAACGGCAGATCGCTTTCTTTTGGCAATGTGAATGGATGGTGAGCAGAAACGTAGCGGCCTGCTTCTTCATCGTATTCAAATTGCGGCCAATCAGTGACCCATAGGAAGTTGAATTTGCTCTCGTCGATCAAGCCTAATTCTTTTCCTAATTTATTACGGATCGCCCCCAATGTTGCTGAAACGATCGCAAAGGAATCGGCACCAAACATCAGAATATCGCCAACTTCCGCATTGGCTGCTGCAATGATCGCGTCGGTCGCTTCTGTCAAGAATTTAGCGATCGGTCCTTTCAATCCATCTTCTTCAACTTTGACCCATGCCAATCCTTTGGCACCAAATTGACCAGCGTAATGGCCTAGATTGTCCATATCTTTTCTGGAGTATTTGTCTGCAGCCCCTTTGGCGTTCAAGACTTTCACAACGCCGCCTTTTTCAAGAGCCATTTGGAAGACTTTAAAATCAACGTCTTTCACAACTTCTGATAAGTCGATAAGCTCCATGTCAAACCGTGTATCTGGTTTGTCACTGCCGTAGCGTCCCATTGCCTCATCATAGGTCATCCGTGGGAATGGCAAGGTAACTTCGATGCCTTTGACTTCTCGCATCACTTTTGCCAACAGCTCTTCCGTATAGGTTTGGATTTCTTCTGCCGTCAAGAAAGAGGTTTCGATATCGACTTGGGTAAATTCTGGTTGACGGTCGCCCCGCAAATCTTCGTCACGGAAGCAACGTACGATTTGATAGTAGCGATCGAAGCCAGCACCCATCAATAACTGTTTAAAAATTTGTGGTGATTGCGGCAACGCATAGAAATGACCTGGATAGATCCGTGAAGGAACCAAATAATCCCGCGCACCCTCTGGTGTTGATTTTCCTAGATAAGGTGTTTCGATATCCAAGAAGTCGTTCGTATCTAAGAAATTGCGGATTGCTTGCGTCGTTTTCGCCCGCATCACGATGTTGTTCGTCATTTTTGGACGACGCAAGTCTAAATAACGGTATTTCATGCGAATCTCATCGCCAACGGTTTGATCATCTTCAATCAAAAAGGCTGGTGTTTTTGCAGTGTTTAAAATCGTGATTTCGCTGATCATCACTTCATAGGCACCTGTCACCATTTTCGGATTGATGGCTTCTGGTGCACGATTGATGACTTGACCTATTACTTCTAACACATATTCACTGCGGCATTTGTCCGCGATTTCCCAGGCTTCTTTCGAAACCTCAGGATTGAAGACGATTTGCACGATCCCTTCTCGGTCGCGCAAGTCAATAAAGATCACGCCCCCTAAGTCACGGCGCTTTTGCACCCAGCCTTTTAGAGTTACTGTCTGGTTTAAATGGGTCTCATTTACTAACCCGCAATATACTGTACGTTTTGTCATTCTTTTTCTCCTCACTCAAACATTTTGGTTGTCATTTCATCGTAGATCTCATCGAAGCGGGCATAAAGATCCGCTAACGGAAATTGTTTTTCTTCACGGCTTGCCATGGATTTGATATTGATCACTTGTTCTGCTAATTCTGTTTCGCCTAGAGTCAGAACCAACCGTGCTCCTTGTTTATCAGCAGATTTAAACTGGGCTTTGGCTTTACGATCCATGAAATCACGATCGGCAGAAAAACCGAAATTACGAATCGCTTGCACGACTTTCAGCGCTTCTAAATTGGTTTCTTGTCCCAAACCAACCACATACGCATCTAACTCATTCAAAGCAGGAATCACAACTTCTTCAGCTTCCATAGTGATCAATAAACGTTCGATCCCCAAAGCAAAACCAAAACCAGGTGTTTCTGGTCCGCCTAGCTCTTCCACTAAATGATTGTAACGACCGCCGGCACAGATGGTGGCTTGCGCCCCCATTTTTGGTGCCTCACTCATGATTTCAAAAATCGTGTGGGTATAATAATCCAAACCGCGCACCATATTTGAATCGATCTCATAAGGGATCTCCAACGCATCCAGCATACTCGTTACGGTTTCAAAATGTGCCTTGGCATCTGGTGTTAAGTAGTCTAGGATCGATGGTGCATCCGCCACGAATTTTTGGTCTCGCTTGTCCTTGCTGTCAAGGACCCGCAAAGGATTTTCATGCAAGCGGCGTTTTGAATCCTCACTAAGCTCCGCTTCATGGGGCGCTAGATAGTCGATCAACGCTTGCCGATAGTTTTGGCGTGTTTCTTTGTCGCCTAATGAATTGATGACCAAGCGCAATTGACTCAGTCCTAATTGACGATAAAAATCCATTGCCATCGCCATTGTCTCAACATCGGTCGCTGGATTTGCTGAACCGAAAACTTCGACACCGATTTGGTGGAATTGACGCAAACGGCCTTTTTGCGGACGTTCATAACGGAACATTGGTCCCATGTAAAACACTTTATAAGGCTTCGTATGTTCTGGTCCGAATAGTTTGTTTTCGACATAAGAACGAGCGATCGGTGCGGTGCCTTCTGGACGCAACGTCACATGACGCTCTCCTTTATCGTAGAAATCATACATTTCTTTTGAAACGATATCCGTTGTGTCCCCGACACTGCGGGCGATCACTTCAAAGTGCTCAAAAATCGGTGTCCGAATTTCGTTGAATTGGTAATCGCGAAACACTAAACGTGCTGTTTCTTCTACAAATTGCCATTTTTCGGATTCTCCTGGCAAAATATCGTTGGTTCCTTTTGGACGTTGGTAACTCATCGTATGCATCCTCCTATTTGTTTCATGGTTGCCCATGTTCTTTGCTTTCATTGCTTGTTTGCTTATTCACCTATTGCTTGTTGCTCGTTGATGTGGGTGGGTTGTTCGCGTGTTTGGCTTTTGGGTTATTGCGCTCTTAGTGGTTGGTTGCTGCTGGTCATCATCTATTCTGTCTTGCTCCAAAAGACAATCCCAGTGATTCCTAGTTTGGTTACTTCGCTCCCTATGGTCGCCTAGTACTGTTCATCATCTATTCTGTTCCGCTTTGCGGACCAGTCATTGTGATTCCTAGTTCGGTTACTACGCTCCCTACGGTCGCCTAGTACTGTTCATCATCTATTCTGTCTTGCTCCGCAAGCCAATCATAGTGATTCACAGCAAAAAACTCGCCCTTGTTTTTTTATACAAGGGCGAGTTTTGATTACACGCGGTACCACCTAAATTCGAGAAATGTTCTTCTCCTTCGCTCGATTAACGCTCGGTCACGGAACAGCTTTTCTTCTGTTCATCTCCAGATTGTCTTTCCTTTACACGTCCTAAACTGCTTTCAGCCGGGGCAGTTTTCTCTTTTAAGGAGTAGAATAAAGTACTCGATCCTTCACTGATTTTTGATATTATCTATAAACTACAAGAAAGCTATGAAAAAGTCAAGGTGTTTCACTGTCTTTTTCACTCCGCTGCTCTCTAGTAGCATTTTCTCAAGTGTTCAACACAAAGAAGCTCTCCTTCTGTTTGCTTTTCTTCCTTTTTGCGTTATGCTGAATAACGAAGGTTTTGTTTCTATGAAAGGAGCTGTTTTTATGTCTTTATATTCAGGCTATATCCGTCAACCACACTACTATGAGACCGATCAAATGGCGATCATCCATCACGCCAATTATATCCGCTGGTTTGAAGAGGCCCGCGTGGAATTACTCGCGTTTTTGGATTTACCGTATCATACCATCGAAGAAGCGGGCTTGATCGTTCCCGTGCTGGAAGTCAGTGCGCAATACAAAACGATGATTCGTTACGAAGATGAGGTGCGAATCGATGTTTTGGTCGACAAATATACTGGCACGCGTTTGGATTTTCGCTATGAGATCTACAAAACTAGCGATGGTCAGTTGGCAACGACGGGGACTTCAAAGCATTGTTTTTTAGCAAAAGAGACCAATCGCATCGTGCAGCTGAAGCGTAGTTTTCCTGAAATCCATCAACGATTTGCTGATTATGCTACCCTGTCAGGGGAATAATCAATTCTGATCACTCATTTAAGTCAAAATCCTTGCTTTTTGAAACGGCTTTCGTATAATCAAAAGTAATTTCAGGGAAGGATGATGGCGATGTACGTGATTAAAGTTTTGCATGGTTACATTGGCAAAGATGGTCGTCGCACTCGTGAAAAAATTCCAGACAAGTTATGGGTCTTTGAAGATCGGAAGCAGTCCGAAGCATTTGCAGATAAAATTGGTGGTCGCGTCAAACCGTTAACTGAAGTCAAACAGCATACGTAAAAAAATAAGCCGTTATCGTCTTTTGCGCATAGACGATAGCGGCTTATCTTTTTTACTGCGAAACAGGATTAGTCATCCAATTCGGTTTCTAGTACTTCACCTGTTTGGGCATTGATTTTCACATCTGTTTGTTTGTTGCCATCTTCTACTTTGACTTCCCAATAGGTTACATTCATTTCTTTGTCTAATGACCAATCTGTTGCTTGACCACCGCCAGCTTCTTTCACGGCGATATCAGAAATTTCTTCCAATGAAAGCAAGTTGGTTAGGTCCAATTGATCGGCATCTTTTTTGACACCGTTTTGTTCATCGGCATCCAATTTTTCCGTTCTTTCTTCAGAAGTTTCTTTGGTTTCTGCATCGATCTTTAATTCAAACTCATTCGTGTCATCCACGCCTTCTACTTGGTAGAAGTAATTGCCAAAAGAAGTATCCAAATCAATCGAAGTGATCGCTGCATCTGGGTATTTGTCTTGGAATATTTGGATCGCTTCTTCTACGGTCACCGTAGGTAAGCCGCCATTGGCGATCGCTGCACTGCTTGAAGAGCTGTCTGTTGCTTGTGACGACGTTGTTTCACTTGATGAGGCAACTGCTGTGCTTGAGCTGCTGTTTTGCACAGGTTCTGAATTTCCAGTGTTGTTTTGTGTACATCCTGCCAATAATCCTAATGCGGCAATTCCGAATAAAATAGTTGTTTTTTTCATGTTTCATTCCTCCAATTGTTTGTGTATTCCTTTTTTCTATATATTTAGAATAACAAGTTCCTCATGAAAAAGAATCAAAAATGCTTGAAGAAAATCTAAAAAAATCTTCATCTTTCTCTTTCATTTGGAAAGGCAAGTTTAAAGATACTGCCTTGCGGTTGATTGTCTGTCACGGTAATTTTGGCATGATACTTGTCTGCCAGCTGTTTTACCAGTGAAAGCCCGATGCCTGAACCAGCAATCTGGCTGGAACGAGAATCTTCTACTCGATAGAACCGTTCGAAAATCAAGGCTTTCTTATCATCGGGAATCCCAATGCCAAAATCGGCGACGGTCAAAGACATCTGTCTCTGCTCTTGCGTCAAGGTCACATGAATCGGCTGATCGGCAGGTGAATACTTCGCGGCATTTTCTAACAGGTTTTGGATGATTTGCTGGAAGTCACGTTTATGCCCACGTTTCATACATTGGTTCTCCACAAAATATTCAATCGATTGCGGAACGATCGTCGCTTGTTTTTCACACTCTTCTCGGACGATCTGGGAAACATCAACAAAGGTCATTTCATCTTGGGATTGATTTTTTTCTAGGTCCAACAATTGATTGCTCAATGTTTCCAAACGCTTCGACTCTTTGTCGATAAACGCCATTGAGGAAGGAATGACTTCGGGATGTTTGGTTCCACGCCGCTGGATCAATTGGACATGTCCGCGAATCGCAGCTAAAGGTGTTCGCAGCTCATGGGAAGCATCGGCAACGAACCGTTTTTCCCGCTCGATCGTCTCTCGCTGTTCTTTCAATAATTTATTAAAGGCCAATGCCACTGAACGAATCTCGATGGGCTCTTCAGAAACCGTCAGTTCTCCTGTTCGACTTTGTTCAATGGCAGCAATTTCTTGCGCCATACCCGTAAGCTTCTGACTCCATTTCCCGACACTCCAATAAATCAGCAGACTGCCCACGACAACAGCGATCAGATTCAAGAAACTGCTGATCATAAAGAGGCCATAGGCTAATTCCACACTATCCTCCCCATTGATAGCGATCGTCACCTGATCCCCATCGACTTCTTGGGTTTTCGTGTAATAGATGCCCTCCTCTGTAAAAACGATGTCTTCGAGAAAAGGAATCACTCGCCCTTGATTGATATCGGCAAAAATCTCTTCCGCATCTTCTGATGAAACGACACTGCCATCGGCTAAGATCACTTGCAGGGCGTCTTCTTCATCTGCCGAGACATAGGCATTGACGAGAAAGTCCCAGGCATCCCCTGATGCCTCACCTTTTTCGATGGCTTCAAGGATGTTGCTGGCACGATTTTCGATATGTTCAAACAAATAACCTACGGATAATAAAATAAACAGCAGATTGAAGAGAATCAGCAGACCAAAGAGAATCAAGGAAAAGCGGCTCGTCAATTGAAACTGGGCTGTTTTTCTACGTTGGTTGGCTGACTTATTCTTCATGATCGGTCCTCAAGACATAGCCTAATCCACGAACGGTTGCGATCATTTTGCCTTTGCCGCAAACATCCAGCTTGTTCCTCAGTGTGCGGATATAGACATCTACAACATTTGTTTGGCCGTCGTATTCATAGCCCCAAATCTCATTCAACAGGTCATCTCTCGTTTTGACGACCTCGGGTTCTTTCATCAATTCATATAAAATCCCAAACTCTTTGGGCGTCAACTCAATGGTTTCACCGGCAACCTGAACCAAGTGCTTGGCGATGTCCATCATCAGCTCCCCCGCCACTAATTGGTTTTGCTGGTTCTTTTGTTGTTTGGCTTCTCGTTGCAAACGCCGCTCGATCACCCGAATTCTGGCAAACAGTTCTTCGATTTCAAAAGGTTTCGTTAAATAATCATCTAATCCGACATCAAGCCCCGTCACCACATCGGCGGTTTGATTTCTGGCGGTCATCATCAAAATCGGGATGTCGCTTTCTTTGCGTATCCGCCGCGCCACTGTGATGCCGTCATAGATTGGCAGCATCCAATCCAATAAAATCAGATCAAAGGCATTTGCTTGCTGATTGAACAAGGTCAATGCCTCTTGCCCATCTTTGGCCCAGACCGTGTCATATCCCTCAAAAGTCAATTCGGTCTGAATAAAACTGGCTAAACTTTCTTCGTCTTCTACTAGCAAGATCTTCAAGGCCATATGCGCTCCTCCTCCTGTTTTGCTTCTATCATAACGGATTTTTTCGAAACTTCCTAACTGATTGAAAGAAAAAAATCATGAAGATTTTTTCATGTTCAACCAAAAAAGACGGCATGAACCAAGGTCCACTCCGTCTTTCATTTATTCCATATTTTTTGCTAGCTGATACGTGCCAACAAGTTCCCCTTGTTGGAGTTGAAGCACGTAAGGACATGTTTCAGCCAAAAACTCGCGATCATGACTGATCACCGCTAGCAGATCAACTTCTTTAGCGACTGTTCGCAACAGTTTTGCGACTTCTTCCATTTGCTGCAAATCTAACCCACTCGTTGGTTCATCGAAAAACAACAAGCGTTTACCAGAAAGCAGGGCACTGCCGATGGCAACTCGTTGTTTTTCCCCACCCGACAAGCTTTGCGGATGTCGGGCAAGGAGTGGTGTTAAGTGCAACAATGAGACAATTTCTTCAAAACGCGCTGGGTTTTGGGCTTTGATCAGCAGCTCTTTTTCCACCGTTTCAAAAAACAGCTGCAAGTTAACATCCTGCATCACAAGAAAGCTTTCCTGCAGCAGCTGCTTTTGGGTCCGCTTTTGTCCATTGATGGCAAATACTGCTTCTGGGCATTTTTTCAATCCTGACAGGACTTGCACCAACGTACTTTTGCCAGCACCATTTGGTCCAACGATCCCCACAGCTTGCTTCGTCGGCAATTGTAGTTCAGGCAAGTTAAGCGCCCAATTTCTGCTGTTTGCTGAGCGTTTCGATTGCTTGATCTGCAGATGCGTTGCCCTTAATCCAGACTTTTCTGGCAAAGATTCTCGGCAGTGCTGATTTTCCAATGCCGCCTCGCCTACTTTTCGCAATCCCAACTCGTGAATTGCCTCCTCGGGCAGTGACAACAGCTGATCTGCTGGATAAGACGCCCGCAATCGTCCTGCTTCTAATAGACAGAAGCGATCTGCCAGTGGCGCCAAATACGCCAAGCGGTGTTCGGCGATCACAATGGTTTTCCCTTGTTGTTTTAAAGAAGCCAATCCTTGAGTCAACTTTTGGATCGCTTCTTGATCCAAATTACTGGAAGGCTCATCCAATAAGAACACATCATGGGGCAGCATCGTGGCTGCAGCGAGAGCAATCAGCTGCTTCTCCCCACCAGATAGGTCAAAGACACTAGCATCAAGCAACGGGGTCAGGGAAAACTGCTGTGCTACTTCGGTGATTCGCTGCCGAATGTTTTCTGGTGCGACGCCCGCATTTTCCATCGAAAAAGCTAACTCCGAATAGACATCCGTGGTGAAAAATTGAGTCTTGGGGTTTTGAAAGACGACGCCAATCGTCTGGGCATAATGGGAGAAATCGGCAACTGGCAAGTCTGTTTCTCCGACACGGATCTTTCCTTGCACTTCGGCGGGATACAGCTCAGGGATCAAGCCATTCAAAACATTGAGCAAGGTCGATTTTCCGCTGCCGCTAGCGCCGCACAAAACGATAACTTCCCCAGCTGCGACTGTCAAAGAAAGCTCAGATAATACGGTTCGATTTTCTCGTTTCACTGACACTTGTTCTAGTGTGATCATCCAAGCCACATCCTTTTCACGATAAAGCCGCATAATGCTAAAAAGACCAAGCCATCCCACCAGCGCAGCTTCAGTTCGTGGACGGTGGTATGGGGAGTTTCTGATGCTAACCCGCGAACCAGCGCCGTAGCCGACAGTTCGGTTGCGGTCTTTTCAGCCGACATCAGTAATGGGATCAAAAAATACTCCGCACTTTGCAGTGGATGAAGCAAGATCGATCCTGCCGACAGCGAGATGCCGCGAAAGCGCATCGCTTGGCGAATACTTTTGAAATCTTGTACCAATGTGGGAAAAAAACGAAATAAGACTGCCAGCGGGACTAATAATACATTGGGCACGTGCATTTTTTGCAACGCCGCCATCCACTCACTGTTCTTCGTCCCACTAATGGCAAAAGCCGCCGCCATGATCGTTGGCAATAAGCGGCGATAACCGACGGAAAAGAAATCCAGCAACACGATCAATAGGTGGTTTCCTTGGCGAAACAAAAAACTATCTGCCAGTGTCAGCAAGACAAACACGCCATAGAACATCAGGCCTTTTTTCCAAAAGCCGCTGACTAAAAATAGCAGCAGCAAGAACGTGACAAAGACAAACTCATCGATCCAGCTAATGGACACCATCATAGTAAAACTAGCAAAGAGAATCACCGCCAATTTGCTGCGGGGATCAAACCTTGTTTTCGACACATTCCTCACCCTTTATGCGATTGGATCGTTGGTTGAAAATGTTTTTCCATCAAGCGGCTACCAATGCCTAAACCAGCCACCGCACCAATCAAAACGGCCAATGCACAAAGCCCCAACATCACATTGGAGGTATGAGCAAACACACCGGCAATGTAGGTTTCATCTTTTCCGCGAGCCACTAATGAATCGATGTAGGCATTTTTCATAAACCACAGGGGCAAGATCGGGCCCATCAAGCCAAAACTAAAGACGATATAACTCGCCAGTACGCGAACGTTCTCTTTGAGCTTTGTTTTGTATTGAATCAAATCAGCTGTTAAGGCACAAATCATATTGGGCAAAAAGGCCAATGGAAAATGTCCTGAAATCAAAAAAAAGAGCCCTACCACGGTACCCATAATGGTGATTGCGCCAAATTTCGGTACTTTATTCAATAAAATCAGATAGATAATGCCAGAAAACAAAGCGGTGACTGCTGGAATAAATAAATTATGAAAACCTGGGATCACAAAACGCAAAATCAATAGACAGACGCTCATTAAAAGAAAATAGATCGCTGTATAGATCCCCACTGCAATTAAATCTTGAACCTTTAGTTTTTTCACTGCGTATACGCTCCTTCTTGCAAGCAATCAATGAAAAAACCGTTGCTGCTTGCTTGTACAAACTTATTTTTACAAAGCCTCAGTATAGCACAAAGCAGACGTTTTTATGGGGAGATATGCTTATCAACAGTCGATTTTCTTCTAGAACAGAACCAACAAACAGACGTCACTTCTGAATGGCTCCATTTCAACACACAGGGACCTTTAAAAATCCACTAATGGAAAAATGATGCTTTCACACGCTTAGTTGTTTTCTCCTCTTCCCATCTTTGCGAAATTAATGAATAATAGATAAAGACAAACATTAAAAATCAGCACAGACTCTTCATCATTTTCTTTATTAAGAAACCAGCAGGTGCTTCTATAAAAAAACAATAAGAAAGCTGACTGTCGCTTATTCGTTGAAGAAAATCAACGCTGTACTGCTGTGTAAACAGCATAAACCCAACTGTAAAAACATTTTGACACTTGATTTCAAGGCATTGTCAAAGACATTTGATCGTTAGAATGCAGACATTGGCCTAAACTAATGGTAGAAGGAGCGGATAAAATGAACTTAAGCAAACAAATAAAAAAACATCGGGAACGATTAAGTCTCTCTCAGGAAGGGCTGACAGAAAAACTCTATGTCTCCCGACAAACGATCTCCAATTGGGAGAATGAAAAAAGCTATCCTGATGTTCACAATTTATTATTGCTCAGTGTTCTATTTGATGTTTCTTTAGATGAATTAGTCAAAGGGGATGTTGAACAAATGAAAGAAACGATTGAGAAAACAGAAATGGATCGTTACACAAAAATGATGCTGCTTTTTATACTATTGACCGCACTCTCTGTTGGGCCTGCTCTTTATTTACCCGGATACTGGTGGATTGTCCCGCCTCTATGTTTTTGGCTCGTCTCCATGTATGCCGCATTAAAGATCGAAAAAATCAAGAAAACCCAAAATATCAAAACGTATAAAGAGATCGTTGCCTTCATGGAAAATCAAGACCTCGATGCCATTAGAAAAAAGCGCGACGTCAAAAAAGATTTCCTTTCAACAGCATTCATCGTCGTGGTCTTTACCTTGATCGTCGGCATCATCGCATGGCTTAGTACACTGCCGCATTTACTGATGCGCTGATCAAAACACAGGTTGAAGCTGCTTTTATGATGAAGCCGCTACAACCTGTGTTTTTTTCAATTCAATGATCTCATCTACATAAATCAAATTTTTCGGGCGATGGGTGATCATAATGACTAGTTTATTTTTCAATTGGTCTTTGATCGCTGCAAAAAGCTTTTCTTCTGTTGTTACGTCTAAAGCAGATGTGGCTTCATCAAGAACAATGACTTCTGCGTCTGAGAAAAACAATCGGGCAAAAGCGATTCGCTGTTTTTCCCCACCAGAAAGGTTGGCTCCTTTTTCTCCAATTTCAGCAGATAGTCCTCTCTTGAGTACCTGATAGAATGCGCCTAATTGACATTTTTCTAATACCGCTATGATTTCCTCGTCTGCGATTTCCTTATCAAAAATAATATTCTCTTTCAGCGTTCCTTGGAAGATTGGGGCATCTTGCGATAGATAAAAGATATGCTCATAGAAATCATTTAAGTTATAAGCAGCTAAATTTTTGTGATTGATCAGGATCGCACCGGTCGTCGGCTGATACAAGCCTAAAATCGTTTTGACCAGCGTTGATTTTCCCGCGCCGCTTTCTCCTACTAACCCATAAATTGCTCCCCGCTTCAGCTCCAGTGTGCTATTGGTTAAGATTTGCTTTTCTTGAAGTGTGACGGATAGATCCTTAACTGTGATGCAGTTGATGGTCTCAGACAATGCATCGCCTTGTGTTAATGCTTTGTCCTCTGACAGATAGAAAAATTCGTTTAACCGTGCAAAGGCAACTTTATCTAAGTTGTATTGAACAAAAATCACGTTAAATATTGCAACAGGCGTGTAGATTCGATCCACATAAATAATCAATGCTGCTAAACCGCCCAAGCTGACCGTAATCTGATTTGTAAATGCCAATACCACAATTGCGACTTTGATCAATGCGACTAAGACTGCAAAAAAACCAAAGAAAAACTCATGGATCATCGTCATTTTCGTCAAACGTTCTGTTGTGTCAGCAGCCATGTTTTTATATTGTGCGATCTCTTTTTCAAACCGTTTATTGATTCGAAACGTAACCATTTCCGTTAGTCCGCGAATAAAGGTGCTATTCATGGTTTCTTCTGAAACTAGCGCACGTTCTTTGAGAGAGCGTAAAACTTTCAAAAGCAGATTGGTCACGATAAACACCACTAGATAGCCCACAAGGATCGCCGGAATCAATCTTTTATCGATCATAGCAATAAAAGCTAAGTTAAACAGTGTTTCGGGAAGCAATTCTTTAAACAAGCGTCCATAAAAATTCAAATGGATATTTCTGCCAGCCGCTGCTCCCGCTTCGGTTTTCTGTAAGAGTGCTCCAGAGCCGATCTGCAAGTACTCGGAATAGGCAATCTTGCTGATTTTTACTAAAGCTTGTTCTTTGAGATAGAAATACATGCTGTTGTACAATGTTGTTTTTGGTTTCTGCTCGAGATAGGACAAAAGCGGTACCAGTACTAGCGTTAACCCATAGATAAAAACAACTGGCCAATCAAGTGTCTTGCCAAATGAATCGAGTAGTTTTTGAAAATAAAAAACATTCGCGGCACTCAAAAATGAGACCGCAATTCCAATCCCAACATATACCGTCAATCCTTTTTTAAAATGCCGCCATAAATCAATTGCCATCGTATGCTCCTTTTGCTGCAGTGTTCGTGGAAAAATCGTAAGATAAATAAAACAAACGTTTTCAAAAGTATAATCTATTTTTCGCTTAATGGAAAGAAACATATGAAAGATAGTGAGAAACCATTCTTCGGTCATCGAGAAAAAACAAAAAACCCCGCTCAAGAGCGGGGCTAACGTTGTTGCCAACGATGGATTATTTGTTTAAAGCGTCTTTTGCTTGGTCAGCTAATGCAGTAAATGCTGTTGCATCGTTTACAGCCAAGTCAGCTAACATTTTGCGGTTGATGTCGATTTCAGCTAATTTCAAGCCGTGCATCAATTTTGAGTAGCTTAAGCCATTCATACGAGCCGCTGCGTTGATACGAGCGATCCACAATTTGCGGAAGTCGCGTTTCTTTTGACGACGATCGCGGTATGCGTAGTTGTATGAATTCATTACTTGTTCTTTTGCTGTTTTAAATAGAGTGTGTTTAGAACCGTAGTAACCTTTTGCTAATTTAAGCACTTTTTTACGACGTTTACGAGTTACTGTTCCACCTTTAACACGTGCCATGTATAATTCCTCCTAATATGAAAATCGATAATTGTTTGTATACGTGAAGCTTGGGTTACGCAATTATTTCATGCGTGCTAGTTGTTGACGGATACGTTTGTAATCGCCAGCTGAAACCATTGAAGCTTTACGCAATTGACGACGTTGTTTTTTTGTTTTGCCGTGGAAACGGTGACTGGTAAAGGCACGGAAGCGTTTCAATCCGCCGCCGCCAGTGCGTTTTACGCGTTTTGCTAATCCGCGGTGTGTTTTTTGTTTTGGCATAACTAATTTCCTCCTCAAAATCTTTCGTTATCTGACTTTAAACTGAAACTCAGTGAGTCATTATTTATCGTTTTTTGGTGCTAATACTAAGAACATACTGCGGCCATCCATTTTTGGCTTTTGCTCAACAGTTGCCAAATCAGCAGTTTCTTCCGCCAAACGATCTAACACTTTCTGACCAATTTCTTTATGGGTAATGGCACGGCCTTTGAAACGGATCGAAGCTTTCACTTTGTCCCCTTTTTCAAGGAATTTACGTGCATTACGCAATTTTGTGTTGAAATCATTGACGTCGATCGTTGGACTTAAACGAACCTCTTTAATGTTGATTACTTTTTGTTTCTTACGAGCTTCACGGTCTTTTTTCTGTTGCTCAAAGCGGAATTTCCCGTAATCCATAATTCTTGCTACTGGCGGCTTAGCATTTGGTGCCACCAATACCACATCAAGGTTTGCTCGTTCTGCAATTTGCAATGCTTCAGCTTTACTCTTTACACCAAGTTGTTCGCCGTTTTGATCAATCAAACGCAATTCACGTGCACGAATGCCGTCGTTTACCATCATATCCTTTGCTATGGTCATTCACCTCCGAGTTTTTTGAGAGAAAGAAAAGCTTGTCGATTCGAAATCAGACAATAAAAAAACGAGTTCTTCACGAACCCGCACGTACTCCACACAAATAAATGGTAGGAATCCTATTCTGCCCAGCGATATCTTCACTCAGGCGAGAAGCGGGTGCTTCTGCTTTTATTTCTCAACTTTTATAGTATACTGCTTTTTTCTTTTATTGTCAACAGTTTTCATGATTGTTTCAAAAAAAGCCGGAGCATACGCTCCGACTTTCGCGTTTCTTATTCTGCTTTCAATGCAGCCATCGTGATGTAGTTGTATGGTTGGTTGAAGTGAGGCAAGAAGAAGATATCTAATAGCTTCATCTTGTCGATCGTTACGCCTTCTTCGATCGCTAGTGAGAACATGTGGATGCCCATTGCGATTTCAGATGTACGTGACGCCATTTGTGCACCAACGATACGGCGTGTTTCTTCTTCATAGACGATGCGGATCTTAACTGTCGCATTTTCTTTCATGAAGCCTGGTTTTTGGGTATCTTCGTAATCAGAGTATTTCACTTTCATGCCATTACGTTCGGCAGCTTCGACTGACAAGCCAGTTGAAACCATGTTGTAGCCGAAGATCGAAATCCCGTTTGATCCTTGAACACCTGTTGATTCTAGAGACGTTCCGCCGATATTATGGGCAGCGACGATCCCTGAACGTACGGCATTCGTTGCTAATGCGATATACGTTGTTTGCTGCAAAGCATTTGAGTACACCGTTGCACAGTCACCGACTGCGTAAACATCTGCATCGCTTGTCCGTTGATGGCGGTCCACTAAGTACGCGCCGTTAGCAAACAATTCCAAATGATCTTTGCCTAGCTCGTTGTTTGGTAAGAAACCGATCGCGTTGATCACTAGATCAACTGGGTATTCGCCGTTGTCTGTTACAACTGCTTCTACTTTCTCTGTTCCTTTGTATTCACGTGCTAATTCACCGAAATGCAATTCAATGCCATTGTCAGCTAAGTTTTTGTCCATATCTTCTGTGAACCATTTGTCGTAGTAGTTTGGCAATGCCCGTGTCGCTGCATCAAAAAGCAACACATTTTTACCACGGCGTTTTGCTGCTTCCGCAATTTCAACACCGATGTAACCAGCACCGATAACGGCAACGTTTTTCACGTCTTCTGAGGCTAACTCTTTATCAACCGTTTGTCCATCTTGGAATTTTTTCAAGAAATGGATGTTTTTCAAGTCACGTCCAGGTACTTTTGGTGAAATCGGTACAGAACCAGTTGCGATGACAACTTTATCATAAGATTCAACGATCGTTTCACCGTCATTGGTTACAGCGTGCACTTCTTTTTTCTCAAAATCGATATGGTCAACCACTGTTTCCATATGGATTTTTGCACCTTTTGCTTCAAAATCTTCACGTTTTGTATAGAACAAGCCTTCGTATGAATCGATTTGACGTCCAACCCATAAAGCAGTCCCACAACCTAGGTAGCTTAAGTTTGTATTACGGTCGATCATTACGACCTCTTGGTCTTTGTAGTTATCTAATAGTGTATTGGCAGCAGCAATCCCCGCGTGGTTTGCACCGATAATAACTGTTTTTGTCATGGAAAATTTCCTCCTTTTGTTTACATTGTCATTATAGCTTGCTTGTGAATTTGAAAACTATCAACTTTTTCGCGATTTTAAAAATTTATGACAGTTTTTCGTTGATATACGTCACTTTCAGCGGGTTAAGTTTCTATATCAAAATTATTTTCGTCTTGCAAGCAAAAAGATTGTGAGAAATTATGTATTTAAACCTAAGAATTTTCCTTGTTATAAAAGCATTCTGCAAACCGATTGAATAAATTTCACAATATTCTACTGCTTTTTCGTACCTATTGCGGCAGCGATTCGCCGTGTTATACTGAAGAGAAAAACAGATAGGATGGGATCTTGATGAAGAAAAAAATCGTATTGCCACTACCGCCCTTATTGTCGGCATTAGAGCCACAGGATTTTTATTTAGAAGAAGAACTGCTTTTCGAAGGTGCTTTCTTCGAAGGCGGTGACTATAGCTATGATGCTTGCAAAAATCTCATCTTGAAGCAATGTCATTTCAAGAAAGTGACGATGCAAAAAACACGCTTGAGTCAATGGGAATGCCAAAACGTTCTTTTTGAGAATTGCGATTTTTCTAATCTGGAATGTTTTGGCGCCAGCTTTCATCGGGTTCACTTTAAACAGTGCAAATTGACTGGCACCAATTTTGCGGAAAGCTATTTCCGTGACTGCACCTTTGAAGATTGCGTGGCAAACTTTGCTTCTTTTAGCAACACCAATTTACGGACGATGCTGTTTCGTCAGTGCCAACTAAACGACAGTGAGTTTTATGAAATGGATTGGAAACACTTGACGCTACAAGAAAACCAGTTGAACAATAGCAACTGGTTTCACACAAAATTAGCAACTTTAGATTTTCGGACCAATCAATTTCAAAAGATCGCGTTGTCCTTTGAACAATTGCGGGGGCTAACGGTCGATCAAGAACAAGCCTTGGTCATCGCCGCCGGTCTAGGTTTGGTGATCGATTAACGAATTCTGCGCCATAAAGCAATCAACATCCAGATGGATAACACTAAACTGATCAATAAGGCAATCCCCCAACCGAAAATACTATTGGTAAAAGGCAGTGGAACATTCATGCCAAAGAAACTGGTGACGATGGAAGGCACAGTCAACAAGAGGGACCAAACGGTCAAAAACTTCATGGTATCATTCAAGTTATTGTTTAACAGATTATTGTAGGTTCCAGATAGTTGCTCTAAAATTTGAAAAGCCAGCAACGTCATTTCCACTGCCTGTTTGGCTTCGATCAGGGCATCATCCAGCTGTTCCCGCTCGTCATCATCCATCAAGCGATAAATGGATAACGCTTTGATCTGCTCCAAGAGGACCGCATTTTGTTTCGTGGCAGACACTAAAAAGACTAAACCGACTTCCAAATCGGACATTTGCAGCAGGTTTTTATTGGTGGTTTTTTCCCGTAGTCGCTGATTCAAGCGAATCCGTTCACTATTGACTTCTTCGACTAGCGGAAAAAACGTGCCTGAAATCAAGAATAAGCTTTGAAACAAAAAGTGCAGCGGTGTTTGCTGCGGCTTTTGCAGGATCAAGCGCTCCATCATCGGAATCACATAGCGGGTATCATGGGAGGCAAAAGTAAAGATCTGCTTCTTTTTTAAAATAAACGTCATTGGGCTGGTCTCAAAATGATTGTCTCGCTTTTCTTGCTGAGGTACGTTGAAAACCAGCAGCAATGCTTCTTCTTCGGCATCGTATTCGACTCGTGCGCGTTCGTTTTTATCTAGAGAATACGTAAGCATCTCATCCGACAGATGATATTGTTTTTGTAGTGCCATCACGCTTTTTGCGTCTTGCTGGTCGACTTGAATCCATTCATAGTTTCCATCATAAAAGACATGTTTGTTTTCCACAGTCCATCCTCCACTCTTGCTTTCTTCTATTATAAAAGAAAACAGCCAGAAGCCCAATCAAAGGACTTTTCTGGCTGTATCGGCTATTGCTATTTGCGGGCGTCTTTCAAAGCATCTTCCACCATTGTTAAAACGGCCTGTGCCGCTTGCGGGTCTTCGACAAAATTGAATTGATCGCCATCGATCTGGATCTTTGGACTCTCATTGTATTCTTCGTACCATTGATCGTAGCGTTTGTTCAACTCTTTGTAGTAGTCGTATAACGAAGGATCAAAGGTCAACTGCTCATATTCCCGCCCACGTTTTTCAATACGCTCTAGCATCGTTTCAAAAGAAACGCGAATATGCACCAAAAGATCTGGATGCTTTTTGTGGGCTGCATACGGCAGCTCTTCCAACATATTGGCTAACAATTCATCATAGACTTTGACCTCGGTATCGGTTGCTCGCCCAAGGTCCGCATTTAAATGGAACAACAGTGAATCCTCATAAATGGAACGGTCCAAGACGTTATTGTCGTCTTTCATAGCTTGCTTGATACTTTCAAATCGTTTATTTAAGAAATAGATTTGCAGTAAAAACGCATATTTATTTGGATCTGCATAAAATAATGGTAACACTTCATTGTCATCGATCGATTCATAAAAGGCTTGGCTGCCAAAATGATTGGCGATCAATGCGGTCAAACTTGATTTACCGGCACCAATCGTTCCTGCTAATACGATCACGCTCATATCCCCCAACTCACTCATCACTAAATATTGTATGTTGCACTTGCGATATCAACTATACAATACTATATCTTGTGCCGTCAACTGAAACTTTTGAAGCACAGATCAAGAAGTTTTTCAATAAAAGTTTAAAGATTTTTGCTTTTTTTTGAAATCTCATACGGAATGCTTAACGAAAGAGCCTTCTTCTAGTAAAATAGGAAAGGATCTTTAAATAAATTGTGTTTTTGTCAGGAGATAGTTACAATTGACTGACAAACGATAAATGAATCATGTGGGGTAAGCTCCCTAGAGAAATGAGGAAAATAATGTCAATTGGTACTGGCATAGCTACAGGAAAAATCATCTTAATGGGTGAACATTCAGTTGTTTACGGTGAACCAGCAATTGCTTTCCCTTTTGCGGGAGCAAAAGTACAAGTCGAGATCACAGCAAATGAAACAAACACCTTGATTTCAAGTTACTATCACGGTCTACTTGAAGAAGTCCCCAGCCACTTAAAAAATGTCAAAGACTTGCTGCATCGTCTGCAACAAGATTTCCACACGGGTCCTTTTGCAACCTCCATCGTCAGCACCATCCCTTCTGAACGGGGAATGGGTTCTAGCGCGGCGGTCGCTGTTGCACTGACTCGCGCTTTTTTTGATTGGATCAAAAAAGATTTTACAAAAGAAGAATTGATGACCTATGTCAACTTTTCTGAAAAAATCGCTCACGGCAATCCTAGCGGGATCGATGCTGCAGCAGCTAGCGGGACGGATGCCATTTACTTTATCAAAGGACATCCCATCACTTCGTTTCCCCTCACGATCGACGGTTATTTGCTCGTCGCTGATACTGGTATCAAAGGGCAAACGAGAGAAGCTGTCAAAAGTGTCGCCCATCTTTTTGAAACCAGCAAGCAGCTGGCCAGTCAAGCGATCCAGCGTTTAGGGATCGAAACCAAAAGAGCCAAAGAGGCCATCATAGCCAATCAATTAGAAATATTAGGCGAAAGCATGAACAATGCCCATCAGGCACTGCAGCAGTTAGGGGTCAGCAATCAGCAACTGGATCAGTTGGTTTCCTCAGCATTGGCACACGGGGCTTATGGGGCGAAGCTGACCGGCGGGGGCCGAGGCGGCTGTATGATCGCACTAACCAAAACGAAGGAACAGGCTGAAAATATCAGCCGTATTTTATTGTCCGATGGCGCTCGTGCGGCATGGATACAAGGATTAGGAGTTTATGAACATGTATAAGGGAAAGGCTCGTGCCTACACGAATATCGCATTGATCAAGTATTGGGGAAAACAAGACGAAACCTTCATTTTACCGATGAACAATAGTTTGTCCCTGACCCTCGATGCTTTTTACACAGAAACAACGGTGGCTTTTTCACCCGATTTTACGCAAGATCGCTTTACATTGGATGGCGTGGTGCAAACAGACGCTGCCACAAAAAAAGTTGCGGACTTTTTGGATCTGGTACGAAAAAAAGCGGACTGCCCGTGGTATGCCACGGTGGAAAGTCAAAACTTCGTCCCAACCGCTGCTGGACTTGCCTCTTCTGCCAGCGGATTAGCGGCATTGGCGGGTGCCTGTAGTGAAGCACTGGACTTAAACTTGTCGGAGCAAGAGCTATCCCGTTTGGCCCGTCGCGGTTCTGGTTCGGCTTGTCGGAGTATCTACGGTGGCTTTGCTGAATGGCATCAAGGCACCGATGAGACTTCTTTTGCCACCCAAGTGCCGTCGAATGGCTGGGAAGAAGAATTGAGTATGATCTTTATTTTGATCAACGCACAAGCCAAAGAAGTTTCCAGTCGTGAGGGGATGCGTCGAACCGTTGAAACCTCTAGCTTTTATCCAGGCTGGCTTTCTGCCACTGCGAGCGATCTCGTGAAAATGAAACAAGCGATTGCCGAAAAAGACTTTACTGCTTTAGGTGAAACGACCGAGGCCAACGCCTTGAAAATGCATGGAACGACCTTAGCCGCCGAACCACCTTTTACTTATTGGTCTTCTGAATCTTTGCGAGCCATGGAATGTGTCCGAATGCTGCGAAAAAAAGGATTGGCTTGCTATTTCACGATGGATGCTGGTCCCAATGTCAAAGTTTTATGCCAAAAACAAGAAGAACAAACGATTTTACGTGAATTAAGTGCTCACTTTGCCTCAGAACAATTAGTAACTGCTCATGCGGGCAAAGGATTAGCCTTTTTACCGGTGGAAGAATCTTCCCCTATCAACTAAGAAGCCATTAAGAAGCCATCGATTAGGAGTGTCGAAATGATTGAACTATCCGTTCCTGGAAAACTATTTATTGCTGGTGAATACGCCGTTGTCGAACCTGGTCATCCTGCAATCATCGTTGCCGTTGACCAATTTATCACGGTCACTGTTGAAGAGGCCCGTAAAAACGGCAGCATCCAGTCTGCCCAATACAGCGACCTGCCGATTCGCTGGACGCGTCGCAAAGGCGAATTAGTCTTAGACCACCGGGATAACCCGTTCCACTATATTTTGGCAGCCATTCGTCTGACGGAAAAATATGCCCAAGAAAAAGGCATCCCCCTTTCCTTTTACGATTTAAAAGTGACCAGTGAACTGGATAACTCGAATGGTCGCAAATATGGCCTCGGTTCCAGCGGTGCCGTGACTGTTGCCACGGTCAAAGCATTGAATCTGTACTATCAAATGGAAATGGATCGGTTGACCCAATTCAAAATTGCGGCTCTTGCCCATCTCGCTGTTCAAGGCAATGGGTCGTGCGGTGATATTGCGGCCTCTTGCTATGGCGGCTGGATCGCTTTTTCAACCTTCGATCACGACTGGGTCTTAGCCAAACAAAAAGACCATACCTTAACAGAATTGATCGCTTTCGATTGGCCAGGATTATCGATCCGTCCCTTGACGGTTCCGAAATCTCTTCGACTGCTGATTGGCTGGACAGGCTCTCCTGCCTCCACCTCTGATTTAGTGGATCAAGTCTATCAATCCAAAGAAGAAAAAGAAAACGCCTATGCTGCCTTTTTAGCAGCCAGCAAAGACTGCGTCAATCGATTGATCGACGGCTTCTTAAATGAAGACAGTCGCACGATCAAAAAAATGATCACGGAAAATCGAAAGCTCCTGCGAGAGTTGTCTGCACTAACTGGTGTACCGATTGAAACCCCCGCACTTAAAAAGCTTTGTGATCTAGCAGAAAATTATTGTGGCGCAGCCAAATCTTCTGGTGCCGGCGGTGGCGATTGCGGCATCGTGATCGTTGACCAGAAAACCGGTATTTTACCATTGATGAGTGCGTGGGAAAAAGCCGAGATCACCCCATTGCCGCTGCATGTTTACCATTACCGGGAGGACCTATCATGAATCGAAAAGATGAACATGTTTCCTTAGCAAAAGCGTTTCATAAAGAACACAGCAACGATTTTGATGCAGTTCGCTTGGTCCACCAGTCCTTTCCGCAAATTGACGTGGCTGATGTGGCAATTACGACGACTGTCTTTGACCGCTCATTTTCCAGCCCTTTTTTCATCAATGCCATGACAGGCGGCAGTGAAAAAACCTTAAAAATCAATCAAGAGTTAGCAGAGATCGCGCAAGCCTGTGATTTGATGATGGCAACCGGCTCCGTTTCGGCTGCCTTAAAAGACCCAAGTGTCGCCGATTCTTTCCGCATCGTCCGCAAAGCCAATCCTGACGGCTTCTTATTAGCCAATATTGGTGCGGGCAGTCCCGTTGAAAATGCACAACGGGCAGTAGAACTGTTTGGCGCCGACGCCTTGCAGATCCATCTTAATGCACCACAAGAATTAGTGATGCCCGAAGGCGATCGTCAATTTAGCCAATGGCTGTCCTTATTGGAAAAAACGATTGCTTCCGTTGCCGTTCCGGTTGTCATCAAAGAAGTCGGCTTTGGGATGTCCCGTGAAACGATCCAGCAGTTACTGGCGATCGGCGTACAAACGATTGATGTTGCTGGTAGCGGCGGCACAAGTTTTACGCAAATCGAAAATGCTCGTCGAAAAAAACGTGAATTGGCGTATCTTGATACCTTCGGCCAATCCACCGTGATTTCCTTGCTGGAAGCAAATGAGATCCAACAGCCCTTTACCCGCATCGCTTCAGGCGGCGTTCGGGATGCTTACGATATCTTCAAAGCACTTTGCCTTGGTGCGGATAGCGTAGGACTATCCGCCACGATCCTCGTGCTGCTTTTGTCAAAAGGCAAAGAAGAAACCATCGCCACCTTACAATCATGGAAGGAACAGCTGCAGCTGCTCTACACAATGGCAGGACAGACAAGCACTAAAGACCTCACCAAGGTTCAGCTGATTTTTTCTGGCGCTGTCAAAGAGTGGTGTGAAGCACGTCAAATTCCCTTAGCAAAGTATAGTTTGCGTTGAGAGATCCAATCGCTGACTACCACATCAAATAAGTAAAAGCAGTACAATTCGTTTTTTATTGTGCTGCTTTTTTTGTGTTCTTTTTTCTATAATAGTAAGTTTCCATTTATCATTTGGATAGTAGCGTTATTTAATCGCTACTTGATAATCACTTTCATTATCAGGTACGTTGTTTTTTTACCATCTTGTTTTCGAATGTGCTATGCTCAAGTTGAGGGAGGAACAATCGATTATTTCTTGAGAAAAGGATCGGTTTTTCATTCCTAGACTACATTCAAAAGGAGGCGTTTCTTATGAGTAAATCAGAATCGTCGGCTGTTTTTTCAACGATCGCTTGTTTGCTATTGATGGCAACTGGCTTTCTTGTGGCATCTTTTTCCATTCCTTATAGCTTTGTCCCTTATCTGTTAGCGATTCTTGCTGGTGGTTGGAAACAAACCTGGGAAGGCACGCAAGAATTGGTGCACGACAAACGGTTAAACGTCGATCTATTGATGGCATTAGCCGCCATTGGTGCCTGTATCATTGGTCATTGGTTTGAAGGGGCGATGTTGACCTTTATCTTTTGTTTGAGCGGTGCCCTTGAGGAATATACGACCAACAAAAGTACGCGAGAAATTAGTTCATTAATGGCACTGCAACCAACGACTGCCTTAAAAATGATTGAAAGTGGAGAGCTCGTCGAAGTACCAGTGGAAGCCCTTCAGTTAAAAGATACGATTATGGTGGCAAAAGGCAGTGCGATCCCGATCGACGGTATCGTGATCCAAGGAAACAGCAGCGTTGATGAGGCGGCCATCAGTGGCGAATCCATTCCTGTCGAGAAACGTTTGGGCAGTGAAGTATTTGGCGGAACCATCAACCTCGGTCAGCCATTGTACATTGAAGTTACCCAAACGAGTGAAAACACCCGCTTTGCAAAAATCATTCAATTGGTGGAAGAAGCACAGCAAATGCCAAGTCAAACGGCGACCCTGATTGAAAAAATCGAACGGATCTATGTGCCGATCGTCTTGATCGCCGTCCCGCTAATGATCGTTTTGTGTACGTTTTTCACGAATTGGGGGTTCCAAGAAAGCTTTTATCGCGGCATGGTCTTACTGGTGGTGGCATCTCCTTGTGCCTTAGTCGCCTCTGCTACTCCTGCGACCTTAGCAGCCATTTCTCACGCTGCTCGTTTGGGCGTTTTATGCAAAGGCGGACAAGCCTTGGATGCCTTTGCCAATGTCAAAGCGATCGCTTTTGACAAAACCGGAACGCTGACTCGTGGCAAACCTGCTGTCACTGATGTCCATCTGTTGCTGGATGAACCCTTTATTCCCCAACTGATCGTCGGGATGGAAAAACAATCAAATCACCCATTGGCTGAAGCGATCTTGGCGTATTTTCACGATGAAAAGCCATTGGAATTAGCCGTGGAAGAACAAGCGGGGGTCGGTCTAGCCGCCACTTACCAAGCTGCCCATTGGACGATTGGAAAAGAAGTCGATCTAACATCTGTTGCTGCCAATGAGCAAACTCGCATCCACGAATTGAAAGCAGCTGGAAAAACCTTGATTTATATCAATCGTGACCGTGTGTTAGCAGGGTATTTAGCGCTATTGGATCAGCCCCGTCCTGAAGCTCGTGAGAGTCTTGCCTACTTCAATGAGCAGGGGATTCACACGACGATGCTGACGGGTGATCATTTAGGTACTGCTAAAGTGATCGCAGCAGAAATCGGCTTGTCTGACTACGAAAGTGATTGCCTGCCTGATGAGAAAACCACTCGGATCAAAGAAATGAAAGAAACCTACAAAATCAATGCGATGGTCGGTGATGGGATCAATGATGCCCCCGCCTTAGCGACCGCAAGTGTAGGAATCGCGATGGGCGAAGGAACTGACGTCGCAATGGATGTGGCGGACATCGTCTTGATGAAAAATGATTTGCTGCGCTTGGTCGACAGTCACCGTTTGGCTAAAAAATTACAGCGGATCATCAAACAAAACATCGTCTTTTCTATCAGTGTCATCTTGTTGCTGATTGCTTCAAACTTCCTTGAATTTCTCACGCTGCCTCTAGGGGTCGTGGGTCATGAAGGAAGCACGATCTTAGTCATCTTAAACGGGTTGCGTATGCTTTTGCCATTACACAAAGAAACACCCCAGCAAGCCAAACCAACTCGCAAAGATTGTGATGATTGCGTTTTGTATCAACAGTCTTTGCATACGTGATCACTACTTGCATTAGAAAAAACGCCCGTTGTTGGCACTTCACTAGAAGTCCATCAACGGGCGTTTTGCTGTTTTTTCCTATTTATGCGTGATTGGCAAGTTGTTCCGTGTAGAGTTTGCCATCGTACATCTTAAAGAATGGATAATAGCAGAGAATGGAAACCCCTAAGTTGATCAAAGCGATCAGGATGGCTCGGAAATCACCGCCAGTTCCTAAAAACGCCCCAATTCCGACTGGCGAGATCCAGGGAATGCCAGTAATGACTTTATCGACAAAGCCAAATGAGCTAGCAAAGTAAGCAATCGTGACGTTGATCAAAGGGGTTATGATAAAGGGGATGATCAAATACGGATTGTAGACGATCGGTGCCCCGAAGATCACTGGTTCATTGATATTAAAAAGCCCTGGTAAGATCGCTGCTTTTCCTAAGACTTTGAGCTGTTGTGATTTTGCCACAAACAGCATCAATAAAACCAATCCAAGCGTACTGCCTGCGCCGCCCATAAAAATATACATGTTCACGAAATCCCCAGCAAAAATATTATTGGCACCATCGATATTTTCCGTTAGAGCCACCAACAGGATGGGATTGATGAAACTATTTTTAATAACAGCCGTCCCATGAACCCCCACTGCCCATAAGAGATGGATAAGGAGCATAATCACGATGATTCCTAACCAAGAACCCGTCAACTCTTTCACGAATTCAAATGGTTTGGACAGCAATCCGTGAAGATCCGTGTGGAAAACCGCCAGTACCCCGTTGATCGCCACCATCAAAAAGGCGATCAAAATCGCTGGGATCAATGACGCAAATGCTTTGCTGACTCCATCAGGAACCCCTTCAGGCATCTGGATGGTGATCTTTCTTCTTACACAAAAACGATAGACCGACGTAGCAAGCACTGCGGTGATAATCCCAATAAAGATGCCTACCCCGCTAAAGCGTGTGATCCAACCGCCTATGGCGATTCCATTGTAAACAATGGCAGTTTCGCTGTCTGACTGCAGCAATTGAGCTGCCCCATCGGTAATGTCGACTTGGACGATCGTCATTAAAAAGGCAAACAAACTTAATAACGCCCCTACAAAACTGCTCATAGTCAAATGATCTTCTTTATGATAAATCTCAGTTAAATAATACCCTGTTGCTAAACAATAAAAAACAGCAATCGAGCCGACAGACATCGTGGTCACGACACTATAAAGCGGTGAAAATCGTAAAATCGTTTGTTCGAAAAAGCCAGCCAGTGGTGGAATGATCTGCGGTAAATTATTGATGATCAAAAAGATCGATCCGACGATCGTAAAAGGGACCGTAATAATCCCTGCTTGCATGATTGCGCGAATAAAGCGTAAATTCGCCAACTTATTCAAAGGCGGCATCAAACGCGTTTCTAAAAAGGTAAAAACACTTGTCATCGTTACTCCTCCAACGAAGGGATCGCCCCTTCTTCAATCAGCTTTTGATACCAATAAAAGCTGTCTTTTCTCACTCGTTTTTGTTCTTTTTCCTGTGCATCATTGCGATCCACGTAAATAAAACCATACCGTTTTCGAATCCCCTCATGTACACTGATCAAATCAATGGCAGACCACGGACTGTATCCGATCAGATCCACCCCAGCATTGATCGCGGCTAAGCATTGGCTGATATGCTGCGACAAATAATCGATACGGTACGGATCATGAACCGTGCCATCTGCTTCTAGATGATCTTCTGCCCCTAAGCCGTTTTCGGTAATGATGATCGGCAAGTGGTAACGATCATAAAGAGTCTGCAACGTCGTTTTCAGTCCCAAGGGATCGATGGTCCAATTGAAGGCATTTTTCTTCAAGAACGTATTGGTGAACCCTTTGTAAAAACCACGTTCCATAATGTCTTCACTTTGCTGATCGCTGATGCCGTTTTTCATGTCCCCAGCTTCCGTCGGCTGCTCCACTGTCACCGTGGTGTAGAAGTTCATCGCGACAAAGTCAGGCAAAGCCCGTTTCATCAACGCCTCATCCTCCGGACCAAAGTCAATCGTGAGCCCGTTTTGGTTCAAATAATCTTGAAAGACCGTGTTGTAACGACCGAAGCAGGCAAAATCAAGGTAAGCCCAGTTCCGGACACTGTTGAAGTACAACGCTGATTGGTTGTCTTCTGGTCGACTAGTCGCCGCATAGACCAACGAAATATTTGGCACCGGTCCGATTTTGCCATTTGGAACGATTTCATGACACGCTTCGAAGGCATATTTTTCAGCGATCATCAGGTGATGAAATTGCTGGTATTTTTCTGATAATGGAATCTTTTTCCCTAATATTTTTTGATCCACCAGCAGCATGATATTTGGTTCATTGATCGTCAGCCAGTGCGTCACTCGATCCCCATAGGCCGTAAACAGCGTTTTGGCATATGCGGCAAATGCCTCAACGGTGCTGCGTTTTGTCCAGCCGCCTTCGTCTTCCAATGCTTGCGGCAAGTCAAAATGGTTCAACGTCACAAAGGGCTGAATCCCGTGTTTCAGCAATTCATCAATGAGATCGCTGTAATGATCCAATCCTTTTTGATTGACGGTACCGCGCCCTTCTGGAAAAATTCGCGACCAAGCGATCGAAAAGCGGAAAATTTTGATCCCCATTTCTGCTAACAAGGCGATATCCTCTTTGTACTGGTGGTAATGGTCGACAGCCACTGTAAAATCTGCGATCTCATGGTTGTCTCTTGGACGAGTATCTTGGACACTCAGCCCCTTACCGTCGGTTTGATACGCCCCTTCGGTTTGGTGCGCGGAAATCGATGCTCCCCACAAAAAATCGGTTGGAAATGTTTGTTTCATATCGTACTCCTTATCCTAAATAAGATGCGTTTGACATCTTAGAATTATTGCTTGCATAGCAAAGACAATATTCTGAATTATCTCTTATTTTTCGCGGTAACGCAAAAAATAACTCCTGTCAAGTAAGACCCTCTTGAAGAGCTGCTACTTAGACACAAAAAAAGCAAAGTCCAGTTTCCTAGACTTTGCTTATGATTTAGAAGTAGCAGCTTATTTTTTCTCTGCTTTGTCTTCGTTCAATAGTGCTTTTCTTGAAAGGTTCACACGACCTTGTTTGTCGATTTCTGTAACCTTCACTAAGATTTCGTCGCCTTCTTTGACAACGTCTTCCACTTTGTTGACCCGTTCGTTCGCAAGTTGTGAAATATGAACTAAGCCGTCTTTGCCTTTGATCAAGTTGACAAACGCACCGAATTTTTCAATACGGACAACTTTCCCAAGGTACACTTCGCCAACTTTTACTTCTTTCGTCAATTCTTCAATGATCTTGATGGCTTTTTGGATCATTTCTGCATCAGCAGAAGCAATCGAAACTTTTCCGTCTTGATCGATATCGATTTTCACGCCAGTTTCATCAATGATGCCATTGATGGTGTCGCCGCCTTTACCGATTACATCTTTGATCTTCGCAGGATCGATTTGGATCATTTCGATCTTCGGTGCGTATTGGCTTAACTCTTCACGAGGAGCAGCCAATGTTGATGTCAATTCATTTAAGATTTCCATCCGTGCTTTTTTCGCTTGATCTAATGCTTCTGTCAAGATTTGTTCAGTGATTCCTTGGATCTTGATATCCATTTGTAACGCAGTGATCCCATCTTTGGTTCCAGCAACTTTAAAGTCCATATCGCCAAGGTGATCTTCTAAGCCTTGGATATCCGTTAAGATCGTGTAGTTTTCACCATCAGATACAAGTCCCATTGCGATACCTGCAACTGGTGCTTTGATTGGCACCCCTGCATCCATCAATGCTAAGGTTCCTGCACAAATACTTGCTTGAGAAGAAGAACCATTTGATTCTAATACTTCTGCAACAAGACGGATTGTGTAAGGGAAGTCTGTTTCATCAGGAATCACTTGTGCTAAGGCACGTTCGCCTAATGCACCATGACCGATTTCACGACGCCCTGGTGAGCCAGCACGACCAGTCGAACCAACAGAAAATTGAGGGAAGTTGTAATGGTGGATGAATCGTTTTGATTCTTCAACCCCTAATCCATCAATGATTTGGTGTTCACCTAAAGGTGCCAACGTACAAGCAGACAATGCTTGAGTTTGTCCCCGAGTAAATAGACCAGAACCATGAACACGTGGCAATAAGCCAACTTCTGATGCCAATGGACGGATTTCGTCTAATTGACGGCCATCCGGACGAATCTTGTCGATGGTGATCAATTCGCGTACCACATCTTTTTCAAGATCTTCTGCGATTTGTTTCACTTCTTTCAAGAATTGTGCTTCCTCTTCATGTCCAGCAAATTTTTCTGCATATACTTCTTTCACTGTGTCTTTGACTTTATCGATCTCGTCTTCACGAGCCAATTTTTCTTCCGTCATAACAGCAGTTTTCATTGTTTGGTAGTAGCCGTCGAAAATTTCTTTTTTCAAGTCAGCATCTACTTGTAACAATTTGACTTCCATTTTTGGTTTGCCCACAGCTGCGACAACTTCTTCTTGGAAGGCAACCAATTCTTTGATAGCATCAAAACCGAATAATAACGCACCTAACATGTCTTCTTCAGAAACTTCTTTCGCTCCTGATTCAACCATGTTGATGGCTTTTTTCGTTCCAGCTACTGTCAATTCGATATCAGTTTGTTCTGCTTGTTCTACTGTTGGATTCAAGACATATTCGCCATTGACCCGACCGACATCGACACCAGCGATCGGTCCGTCAAACGGGATATCTGAAATAGATAACGCTAAAGAAGAACCTAACATTGCTGCCATTGCTGGCGTACAATCTTGTTCAACACTCATTACGATGTTTGTAACTTGTACTTCGTTACGGAAGCCTTCCGCAAACATTGGACGGATCGGACGGTCGATCAAGCGGGCAGTCAATGTTGCTTCCGTACTTGGACGTCCTTCACGTTTGATAAAGCCACCAGGTACTTTCCCTACGGCATACATTTTTTCTTCGTAATTGATCGTTAATGGGAAAAAGTCGGTATCTTTTGCTTCCTTAGATGCAACCGCTGCACTTAGGACAACCGTGTCGCCATAACGAACCAATACAGCTCCGTTTGCTTGCTTGGCTAATTGGCCAACTTCTACTTCTAATGGGCGGCCGCCCCAAGTTGTTTTGAATACTTGTTTTTCTGTCATGTTCTGCTCCTTTTCATCGGATCCCAGCAAGTCACTACTAAACAAATGAAAAAATCGGAATGTCGTTCCGCTGCTTTCATTTGGTTAGTAGGATGCTGCTTACAAGGACCCAAAATTCTTTTTGGCTGCGCTTTTTGATTCACCAGTCAAAAGGCCGCTATTTCGGTGTTTCACTTTTTAGATGGCTCGAGATCACCTGTCAGACTGCATCAGCTGTTTTAGCCGACAATGCAGTCGCAGTGATTCCGCTGCTTGGTCACTACGCTCGCTGCTCTCGCCTAGTACTATTCATCATCTGCTCTGTGCGGCTTGCGCCGCCCAGTCGCAGTGATTCATAGCAAAAAAGTGAGATTCGGGTTGAACCTCACTTTTCTTTGTTTGATTAACGACGTAATCCTAAAGCTTGGATTAATTCGCGGTAACGTTGTACGTCTTTTTGACGTAGGTAAGCCAATAAGTTACGACGATGTCCAACTTTTTTCATCAACCCACGGTATGAATGGTGGTCTTTTTTGTGCATACGTGCATGTTCGTTCAAATGGTTGATTTCTTCTGTTAAAACAGCGATTTGAACTTCTGGAGAACCAGTATCTCCTTCATGACGTGCAAATTTTTTGATGATTTCGTTTTTGCGTTCTTTTGAAATTGCCATGTTTTTCACCTCTTTTTCTTTTTCCCCTGCGACTGAGTAAAACGTTGGTGATTCGTTAAACCAAGTAACAGGTACTGTGCTTTTCACACGTAATTACTTTACTTGATTCTAAGTAAAAAAGCAAGTTTATCTACCTATTCTTTTCGTTTCTTTTGAAAGCTCCTCCAAAACTTATGTTATACTTAGGATACTACTCTATCTAAAGGAAGTGTAAGGATGAGCGTTCTTTCCCGAATCGAGAGCATGAAAAATGAATTATCGCTTTCTGAGAAGAAACTCTTCGCATTCATGGAGGCCAATCCTGAAAAAGTGCCGTCGATGACTGCGAGTCAATTAGCAGAAGCCACTGGGATCAGTGCACCAACCGTTGTCCGTTTTGCGAAAAAAACCGGCTTTGCTAGTTTGACAGATTTAAAAATACAATTATCTGCCGAATCCGGCTTGCGCCACAATGCCAATGAGCATTTAGGCTATGCCGATGTTGAATTAAACGAGCCCTTTCATGCCATCACCTCAAAATTGAGCCACAATGCCCAGGTGACTATGAATGAGACGGCTCAATTATTAGAAGAACAGCTGATGTTGGCTGCCGCTGAACTGATCGCGACTCGTGAACGCATCTTTGTCTGCGGGATCGGTGCTTCCTCATTGATCGCACAAGATATCCAACAAAAATGGACTCGTTTAGGCAAGATCGTCGTGTTTGAAAATGACTACAATCTCTTGTTGCCGCAACTTGTCAAAAACGAGAAAAAAAGTCTGGTCTGGGTCATTTCCAACAGTGGACACACGCCTGAGATGGTTCACTTAGCCGAAATCGCTAAAAATCTTGGCGTTCCGATCCTGTCACTCACCCGCTTTGGCAGCAACCCGTTGACGAAGTTGGCGGATGTTCCCCTACAAGTGTCCCGTTCCAAAGAAGCCAACCAGCGGAGTGCCGCTACCAATTCAATCATCGCCCACCTATTGGCGGTCGATGTCCTTTTCTATGTCTTTTTAAGTAAAAATGAAAAGTTGGCACGAAATATCTATGCGTCACGCCAAGCCATCGCTGATTTTCGTGAGAAGTATTTGTAAAATGTTCATACCCAAAAGAAATCCGCAGGAACATGTTCCTGCGGTATTTTTGCTTCTAATCGGACACTTTGATCAATCAATGGCATTTTTAGCAGCTACTTCTGCCAACCAAAAACTGGATGCTTTGGGATAACGCTCGAAGTTATTCTTCAAATCTACTCGATAAAAACCATAGCGGTTTTTATAAGCGTTCAACCAGCTCCAGCAATCCATAAAGGTCCACATATGGTAGCCGAAACAAGGTGACCCATCTTCGATCGCGCGATGCAGCTGACGCAAATGGTCTTCAACAAAGGTAATCCGGTACGTATCATTGACCTGTCCCGTGGCGTCCATGAACCGTTCTTCCTCTGACACCCCCATGCCATTTTCGGAAATAAACCATGGCATGTTTTGATAGTCATTCTTCAGACGCATCGCAATATCGTAGATCCCTTCTGGATAGATTTCCCAGCCACGATGAGGATTGATTTTTTTCTCTGGCCAATCGTACCCACGAAACAACTGACGCGGCTCAAAGGGATGGGATGCTGCATTCTGCGGAAGGGGCGCTTGGATCCGCAACGGTTGATAATAATTGCAACCGATAAAATCTACGGTATTTTCACGAAAAATTTCCGCATCTGCTGCCTCATATTCAGGGGTCAATTGATGCTCCTTGAACAAGCTCGTTAGTTTTTCAGGAAATTGTCCATAAACGACACAGTCCAAAAAACTGCGAATATACAAGAGGTCCGCCCATTCAGCGGCTTCTCGATCAGCCGCTTCTTGGCTTTTTGGATAAACAGGTGACAAATTCAAGATGATACAGATTTCTCCATCAGGAAGTGCGAGTTTACGAAACTCAGCAACTGCCTTCGCATGAGCTAGCAAAGTATGATACCCCACTTGGATCGCCCGCTTGAAATCACGCACTTGCGGCCAATGAGCATCTCCGTAATACCCACATTCAATATGCACCAATGGTTCATTAAAGGTCGCCCATTTTTTCACTAAATCGCCGAATTGTTCAAAAGCAGTTTTTGCATAAAATGCAAAATGGTCAACGGATTCCCTGGCTTCCCAGCCTCCTTTCTCCATCAGCCACCAAGGCATGTCAAAATGAAACAAATTAATGATCGGTTCGATGCCTTGATCCAGCATTTCCTGAAAATATGCCCGATAAAACTTTACTGCCGTCTGATTCAATGTTTTTCCGTCTGGTAATAAGCGGGTCCATGCAATCGATGTCCGATAGGAATTTAAGTTCATGGCCTTCATGTTTGCCACGTCTTCACGGTATTGATAGTAGGTATTTGAAGTGTCGCTTGGTCCGACACCATCGTAAAAGCGTGACGGCTCTAACTCAAACCATTTGTCCCATGTAGAGGGACTTTTGCCGTCAACAGCCGCAGCCCCCTCGGTTTGCGGTGCTGACGCGGCCGCTCCCCATAAAAAGTTTTTTGGAAAGTGAATCATTCTTTTGCTCCTTTCTGAGTTACCTGCCACGTACGGTCAGGGTTGGATCGTTGAAATAAAAATCGATACTGCTGACCTGCTGTTTCGACTTCCAGACAAAACGATGCAGTATCTTTCAAAGAAATTGCCAGCTGCTGCAATGATGCTTCATCGATCACGAGTTGAAAAGCTACTTGCCCTTGATTAGGCACCCATACTTTTTGAAAGCCACACAGGACTTTTTTTCTCGGCACATATGCTTTTGTGTACTCTTTTAGATAACATTGAATGACTTCTTTGCCAGAAACTGCAGAATGATTTTCGAGTGTGCCGCTAACGATAATGCCTTCACCTGCATATTCAGCCGAAACCGCGCTGCAAGTAAAAGAGGCATAACTAAGACCATAACCAAAAGAATATACTGGTGCGCCGTTTTGATCGAGGTAGTCTTTTTGAAACGCTGTGTTGCGATAATTATAACAGACTGGCAGCTGTCCAACCGTATCAGGAATAGAAACTGCTAATTTCCCACTAGGAACCGTTTCGCCAAAAAGAATCCGAGCAATCGCTTCCCCTCCATATTGGCCGGGATAGCCAGCGTAAAGCAGTCCATCGAATACTTCTTTCAACGGAGCTAAGCAATGCGGTCGTCCAGAAATCACGATCCCAATCAGCGGCTTTTTCCTCTTCTTCAACGCAAACAGTAAATCCAACTGGCATTGCGGCAAATCGAGGGTAGCTAAGTCGATGTTTTCTCCGCTGGTCATTTCCTGAGATCCCCTTAAGGCGGCGCCGTTCTTGTCAAAATCCGTTGTGAAATCACGGGCACTGGAGCCACCAATCGTCACTAAGATGACATCAGCGTCTTCTGCGATCTGACAAGCCTGCCGTCGTTGCGCCGTTGTTCCATTGGCGATTTCGCAGCCTTTTTCGTAGGCGAAATCCACTTGATGCGTATTTAATTTGGTCAACCCTTCCCAAAGAGTCATACACATTGCTTCCTCCTTAAATGGGGTATAATCCCCCAGCTGATGATACAGCTGTTTAACGTGAGGACCAATGACAGCAATTTTTTGTCGCGTTTTCTTCAAAGGCAAAATGCCATTGTTTTCTAGTAAGACGACGGATTCTTCTGCTAATTTTAAGGAAGCTTGTCGGGCCTTTTCTTTGTCTGGCAATGAAACGTGGGGCGTTGCTTCTTTAAACAAGCCAAGTTTTTCTTTCAAAAGAAGCACACGCCGGACCGCCTCGTCGATAACCGTTTCCGCAATCAATCCGTCAAGGACAGCTTCTTCCAATACAGGGAAAACTTCGTCCCATAAACTAACATCTACACCGCTGGTCAAGGATTTGGCGGCTGCTTGCGAGCGACTTCCCAGCCAGTCAGCAATCCGATCCAACCCACACCCATCAGCCATAACGATTCCCGCAAAGCCACTTTCTTCTCTTAAAACATCTTGCAGCAAATACGCATTGGCATGGCAAGGAACGCCATCTAGATCATTGTATGCAGCCATACACCCCAAAGCCCCAGCAGCAATCCCCGCTTTCATTGGTGGCAGATGAATTTCACGGAATTCCCGATCACCGATCGCCACTGGTCCTGCATTGTGCCCCCCCATTCCTGCACCTTGGGCAGCAAAATGCTTCAACACCGCTAAAACGTTCTGTTTTTCTATCGTTGTTTTTGATCCTTGCAATCCTCTGACGGCCGCTTTGGTAAAGCTGCTGGTTAAAAATGGATCTTCACTGAAACATTCTTCAGTTCGTCCCCAACGCGGATCTCTAGTAATGTCCAATGCGGAAACTAAGCCGACATGGGCCCCTTTTGCTCGAATCTCTTGAGCAGTGATAGTTTGGGCCGCTTGATACAGGTCGGGATTCCAACTAGAACCGACACTAAAATTGACCGGAAATGTCGTGGCTTCCAAACCTTGGTGCCCGTGGGGACACTCTTCACTGAGAAAGGCTGGAATCCCCAACCGAGTGTGCTCCTGCAAATAAGTTTGAATCATAAGGGATAGCTCATAGGACTCCGCGGTCGTCAGGCCTGTTTGCTGATTTCTACCTGACCAAGGATCAGCCCGAAACACGCCGTAGATCCAGCCAAGACTGCCAAAACGAGCTACTTCTTTTTTAAAGGTTTCAGTCAACATAATTTTTCCGTTAGTTTTTTCATAAACTTCCCAACCATACAGACGCTGATTCAGCTGGCCGATTTTTTCTTTCAACGTCATTTGCCGTAAAAGTGTCTCAATCATATGCTTCTCCATTTCTATTTAGTCTTCTAAATAAAGCATGATGGTCTGGATTTCAAATGGCTGGAAATGGATTGTGATGCTTTGGGCATCCAGCGGCTCGATCGGCAGTTCAGCGACGGTTTCTTCCAAAAGATTCGTTAAAACCGCTTTTTTGATTCTTTTTTGGCAACGCAATTGACAGGCGGTGGTTTGATTGTGATATTCGTACAACCGCACGATCAGTGCCTCTTCATCTTCGGCTTTTTTCACCGTATCCAGCAAGACATTCTTTTGATCGACTGCTAGAAAAGCTTCTGTTGATAGTTGTGGCACACCTGGAACGGTTAGAACGGGAACATTCAATGCCAAAGCTTCTTCCATCGTTTGCGCTTCTTGCCAAGTCCCTTCGTGGGCGTACAAGGAGTAGGTAAACTCATGAAAGTCTTGATCCGCTTCTGGATACGGATCGATCGGCGATTTGATCAAAGAAAGCCCGATCTTTTGATAATCCGTATTGAACCCATATTTCGAATCTGTCAAAATACTAACCCCATAATTTCCTTCTGAGAGATCAACCCATTTTTGACCACAGCTCTCAAAACGTGCTTGGTCCCATGTCGTGTTTTGATGCACAGGTCGTTTTACCTGCCCAAACTGAATATCAAATGTCGCTTCCAATGTGTTGACATCAATCGGCAGCAATGCCTTCAGCAGCAATTGATGCTGTTGCCAATCAACCGCTGTTTCAAAATCGATTCTTCCGGTGCCATGATAAAAATGTAGCCATTGGGTAATAAAAGAATCTTCAAACTGACGTTTGATTTTCAAGGTATCACGAATCTCACCTTGCTCAACGACCTCAGTTGAGAGAACTTGCTTCAAAGGATAAGGCTTCTTCTGGTAATAAATATCAATATCCCACGCATCATAATCCATCGGCAGATCTTCATAAGCCACTAACTGATTCAACCGCTCGCCTTTTGGTACGATCTCTCGTTGATACCGTTTGTCAAATAAAGAGATGATGACAAAGTGTTCGTCAAAAATCACTTTAAAATCAACCGTTTCAAACGATTCCGTCAGCCGCATTGCCACTTGCTTTGATTGAGGCACAGCTGAGACAGGGGTCAGTGTTTTGCAGCTCAAGCCAGCCATGGCGGGAATTTTGACTAAAAGCCGGTCATCATGGGTCCGCTGAGTCGAGTAAGCTTCTTTGACCCCTGTTTGATCGTCTAAATAGACCAGACCCGTCCGCTCTTGTCCCAGCGGATTAAAGACATGCCATGGAGTAGCTTTGGGTGCTTGTGTTTCTGGAAGCAAAGCTTGGATCAGCTCGCAGCCTTTTTCAAAGAGCTGCCGATACTCTTGATCCGTCTGATCATAGACTTCTTTGATCGAGCTTCCCGGCAGAATATCGTGGAATTGATTGAACAGCAGCTGTTTCCAAAGTTGTTCTAATTCAGCTTGTGGATAGCGATTCATCCCACAGATACTATAAAGTTTTTCGATTGTCTGTAAGAAAAATTCTCCTTGGCGATTGGCCTTCTTGTTTTTGCCAATCGAAGTCAGTGTTCCACGATGGTATTCAAAGTACAATTCGCCGTACCAGACCGGGCCAGGTTTTTCCTTAAAAGAATCTGCCAGTCGATCAAAAAAGCCCCCCACATGATTGCCAGTAATCGTCGGCATATCTGGCAGTGTCTTTTGCAGCCGTTTCTGGACTTCTAGCATCTCTTTCGTCGGGCCTCCGCCACCGTCACCGTACCCATAGGCAATCAAAATTTCGTCGTGCTGATCTTTTTGCTGATAACGTTCAAAACTCCCCTTAATCGTATACGGATCTAGCAATCCATTATACGTCGTATAATAATCTCTTGGACTGTATCCTTCACTGATGGTGGTAATAAAATGCGTCAAAACGCGGCTGCCATCAATTCCTTGCCAATAGAAGGAATCATAAGGAATTTGATTGAACTGGTTCCATGACAGCTTCGTCGTCATAAAGTAGGGCGTATTTGTTTTGCGTAAAATTTGCGGCAAGGCGGCTGAATAACCAAAGACATCCGGTAGCCATAAGATGCGGCTATCGACTTGAAATTCCTCTTTCATAAACCGTTTGCCATAAAGGATCTGACGAACCAGCGATTCCCCTGAAGTCAAATTGCAATCGGCTTCTACCCACATCGCCCCGTCAACTTCCCATCTTCCTTCTCGAATTTTTGCTTTGATTGCAGCGTAAAGTTCAGGATAATGGGTTTTCATGGAGAGATACAGTTGTGGTTGGCTTTGAAAAAACGTGTAATCTGGATACTCCTCCATCAATTTCAAGACCGTCTGGAAACTGCGCTCGCCTTTTTCAATTGCTTGCTGCGCCGTCCAAAGCCACGCCAGATCGATGTGGGTATGGCCGACAGCCGTCACCTTTTGTTTTGGTGTATGCGCTGGTAGGTAACACGATGAAAGCAGCTGCTTTGCTTTTGTGAGACTTTCATAGAATGCCGTTGAGTAGGGGGTACGAAAATCCAAGACATTGGCGACTTGACCAAGGACTTGTTGATAAAATGCTTCGTCACCGCCAAACGCACGAATGGCACGCCAACTATCAAACAGCGTATAAAAATCATACCAGACATCATTAACTGCAGGATCCAACGCCAATAAATTGACCTGCAGCGGGAATGGTTTTTCGGATCGGCCGGAGAACAAATCGATCTTCAGTTTGACTTCTTTTTGTAGAAATTGTTTTGTCAATGTAATTTCTCGATGATTGACATCGATGGCTTGGACATAGGTATCGTCCAAATAGATTTTTATTTGGGGATTGGTGGTATTGTCCCACTCTGAAAGGCTTGAGTACACTTGCAGGACACAAAGATTTTCCACCCAGTCAGCGGGAACTTGAAGGCTACCTTGCAATTGGTAATAGGAATTTTTTTCTCCAAAATAGGTCCCTTGCTCATACGGTACCCAAGTCTCTCGTTTTAAAAAAAGTGGGGTTACCGGTTGCTGATGGCGTACGCGGTATTGTTTTAATTTGTATAAAATTTTTCGAATGCGTTCAAACTCATAAGGCTGCATAACTCTCATTTTTCTTTGGACTCCTCTAGCAGATTTTTGAAAAAAACGGGTTGAGATTGATCATCTCGGCCCGTTTTCCACTTATCACTTTATTTAGTTTGCTTTCCAACGGTCATAAGCCGCTTGGTAGACTTCGACGTATTCGTCAATGCCCATTGCTTCGATCGTTTTCACATAGTCGTCCCAATTATCTAACGGTTCGACACCTGTGATAAACTTGGCTTCCATTTGTTCTACATAAGTTGTCAAATCAGTGGCAGTTGCTGCTACCTTATCGTTTTCTTCAATCGTTAAATACAGTAGCGGAAATGGTACTTCAGCGATGTCTTCCATCTTCTCAGCTGTTTCTTTGGCAACCCAATCGTTGAAACGAGTATCCGGTTCTTCATTCGCCGTTTTACGGATATGGTATTCGCCGGTTGTATCGATAACAAGGTTTGGCGTTGTCAATCCGTATGCTGGTGTGATCTTGCCACGTTCGTCTTCGGTATTGTTGGTATCGATGCCGTCTGCATAGACACGAACTTTTTCACCGTCCGCATTTTCTTGGTACTCCCATAAAAACCCTTCTGGTCCTTGTTCGATATATTTTGAGCCTTCTTCTGAATAGAAGTAATCCACCCAGCGCATAGAAGCTTCTGGAGAAGGATTGACATTGGTCAAAGCAAAGGTCCCTCGTGAAATTCTTGGACTACCGGGAATCTTAGCTTCTGGAGCCCATTCAGAAGTCACTGGTTGGAACATTGGATCATTCATAGCCTCTTCCTCACTGCGACCAGTAGTAAAGAAGCTGAAATAGTCGGCAAAAAGCCCAAGTTGATTGTTTTCACCCTTCGCTTTTTTCTGTTCATCTGACTGTCCATAAACTTCTTTATCCAGCAAGCCTTCATCGTACAATGTATTCATATATTCCAAGAATGCTTTGTAGTTTTCTGAAGTCGGTGTGTAGGAGACCACATCATCATCCACTTGGATGCCGCGGGTCCGTAAGCCAAAGGCAGCCATCAACCAAACTCGTGTCGAGTTCATATCAACATCCGTCAATGGGATCTCGTCTGCTTGACCATTGCCGTTAGGGTCTTCGTTTTTAAAACGTGTCAGAAGCTCTTGCAATTCGTCTGTGGTTTTTGGCAGCTCTGATACACCTAAATTATCGAGCCACGTGCCGTTGTACCACATCGGACCTTGCCACCAGATCGATGTCGCATTCCGTGAGATCATCGGCAGAGAGTAGATGTGCCCATCCGGTGTTGTGATCGACTTCAAGATTGAGGGATCTTCTTGCGTCAGTGCATACAAGTTTGGCATGATTTCCGGCGTGATATACTCCTCTAAGGGAAGCAAGATCCCTTGTGAACCGTAATCGATCTCCATCGAAGCAGTCAATGCTTGCGAACCAGCACCGTAAACGATATCCGGTAAATCTCCAGAAGCAAAGGCTAAGTTCAGTTTCGTACTAAAGTCAGCGGATGGCGGTGTCGTATAGGTCAGTTTGATGCCAGTTTTTTCCTGATAATCCTGTAATGTCGGCATGTCTTCCCATTCCGCCAACCCTACACCAGGTGCCATGATATTCAGTGTCAGTTCTTCCCCTTCTTTGATGATCGGAAACTGACTGTCATGATTGATGGCCACTTCTTTCTTTTCCCCAGTACCTTCATCTGAAGAATTACCGCACGCACCTAAGACGAGCATACTGCACAAAGCAACACCTGCTATTCCTAAAAGTTTCTTTTTTACTCTCATTTTCTTCCTCCTTTAAGTTTTTTATCCTTTAATTGAACCAACCATCATGCCCTTGACAAAATACTTTTGTAAGAACGGATAGACGATAATTACCGGTAATGAAGAAACGATCATGACGCCGTACTTGATGACTTGAGCAAGTTGTTGTTTGCTATATAGCATATTCGCCATTTCTGAAGTCACATTATTGACGGTATTTGATGACATATCTTGAAGAATCAATATTTCTCTTAAAATCATTTGTAACGGATACATTGATCGATCAGAAAGATAGATCAATGCGCTAAAAAAGCTGTTCCAATGTCCGACGCCATAGAACAAAGCCATTACCGCAATGATCGGCGTTGATAGTGGTAAAACGATCTGCATGAATAGCCGAAAATCAGAACAACCATCCACAATTGCTGCTTCTTCCATCTCCCGTGGAATCGTGGATTGAAAAAATGTTCGCGTGACAACGACATTGTAAACCGAGACGGCTCCTGGAATCACTAGTGCCCAGACAGTATTCAGCATGCCTAAGCTGCGAATCAACAAGTAGCTGGGAATCAAGCCACCGGACAAGAACATGGTGACCAACATAAAATTGGTGAAGGCGCGTCGCCCATAAAAATCCTCTCGTGATAAGGCGTAAGCGCAAGGTAAGGTCACTAAGAGATTGATCGATGTCCCTAAAACCGTATAATAAATCGTGTTCAAATAGCCACGCCAGATACTGCTATTGCCTAGTAGTGTTCGATAGCCTTCAAAGGTGATTCCTTTTGGCAAAAGCCACATTTCACCAGAGTTTACCAGATGCGGATTTGAGATTGAAGCACTGATGATATAAATCAGTGGATACAAAACGATCAGCAAAGAAATTGCTAAAAACACATAAACAAAGATCAAAAAGATTTTATCAGCACGGGTATCTTTTATTAAAGACGTTGTTTTCACTTTTGGTCCTCCCTTCTACAATAAACTAGAGTTGCTTAAACGTTTGGCGATATGATTGACTACGATCAACAAGACTGAATTGATCAATGAGTTAAATAGGCCGACTGCCGCAGCAAAACTGTACTGCGCATCTAACAGCCCTTGCTGGTAAACAAAGGTCGCAATCACATTCGAGGATTGCATATTCAAAGGATTCTGCATCAAGATGATTTTTTCAAACCCAACTGACATCAAGCTGCCGAAGCTCATGATCAATAAGATCACCATCGTGGGCATGATCGTTGGAATATTGATATACCAAACGCGTTGCAGACGAGAAGCGCCATCGATCGTTGCCGCTTCGTGCAGTTGCGTATCAACTCCAGATAGGGCTGCCAGATAAATCACAGACCCCCATCCCGTTCCTTGCCAAACGCCCGACAGTACATAAATCGTTTTAAACCAGCGGGGATTGGTCATAAAGCTGATCCGCTCGAAACCCAAAAATTCTAATAGGTGATTGATGATCCCTGTTGAGGGAGATAAGAAAGCAATGACCATACCTACCATGACCACCACAGCAATAAAGTTTGGAGCATACGTGACTGTTTGGGTAATTTTTTTAAACGGGCCGTCTTTGATCTCATTCAAAGCCAATGCCAGGATGATCGGCAGCGGAAAACCGACAACCAATGAATAGATACTGATTCCTAAAGTATTTTTGATGAGTTCCCAAAAATAATAGGAATCGAAGAAACGTTGAAAATGTTTAAACCCAACCCAAGGACTGCCCATAATCCCTAATGAAGGCATATAATCCTTGAATGCAATAATGATTCCATACATCGGTCCATACGAGAAAATCAAAATAATCAAAAACGCTGGCAACACAAACAAGTACAATTGCCGATTTTTCTTGATCTTCATTTTTATATCTTGTTTCTTTGTTTTAGGTACTGAAACGGTTTGTCTGATTGGCGCTGTTTCCATTCTTCCTCCTCCTTGCTTGGTGTTAGCCTTATCATGAATTGTATTCGCTTTCAAATCAATGTGTATTTTTTTCCCTATGTGTCGAAACGCGAATCCCATCTGCCCCAACGTTCGGGTGACTGATATCCGACCATAAGAGATACGGTTCATCCGCATTTTTATAGACTGGTAACGGTTTTTTAGTGGCTAGATCAATTAGCTCGTCTTCTTCAGTTGCTCCGATCTCTGTTAAAGGAATCTGTTCGCAAGCGACTGCAGCGATACTGCGAAATGCAAAATGAGCCTTGCCGTCTTTTTGATAGGTCAAATACCATTCATTTTTCCAAGCTGTTGGTCTTGCCCGCGTTTCATAGATGCCTTCACCATATAGCGCCAACCAATGGCCGATTTCTTCTAAGCGTTGGGTCTCTTCGAATGTAAATTCGCCATCAGGTGTTGGTCCGACGCCTAAAATCAAATTCCCCCCTTTACTGACTACATCAATCAAGGTTTCCAGCAGTTCTTGGCTGCTCTTAAAAGTATCATTCGGCACATAGCCCCAATCATTTCCAATCGGGATATTGCTTTCCCAAACTTTTTTAGGAATTTCCGCTAATGCAGGAATTTTGCGTTCTGGTGTCACATAATTTTCATGACGGCCCCCCATCATCCGATCAACGATGATCAATTCCGGCTGTTTCTCACGCGCAATCTCAGCTAAACGATCCATTTGTAGGTCTTCTTTGCCTTGTCCGCACCAACCGGCATCTAACCAAAGAAAATCGACTTTTCCGTAATTGGAGGTAATCTCCGCAATCTGGCGATGCACAAACGACACATAGCGTGCCCAAATTTCTGGATGAAGATGGGTATCGTAACTGGCATGACGGCCTTTGACGGTATCATCATCCAACCAGTAAAAAGGAGAATACCAGTCAGCTTTAGAATAATAGGCTCCTGTGGCGATCCCTGCTTCTCGAAATGCCGTAAACACTTCTTGCAATATGTCGCGTTTAAAGGGACTTAATTTCCCGCCGATTTTAAACTCTGATTCCATTGTATTGAACATCGAAAACCCATCATGATGCTTTGTTGTGAATAAACAGTACTTAAACCCTGCATCCTTACAGATTTTTGCCCATTTGCGGGTATCCAGCTTCTTCGGTTCAAACTGATTGATCAACTGCCAATAATCCAAACGCAGTGCTTCGATGGTTTCTCGATAAGGGTGGTTTTCTCTAGCCCATTCATCTTTTTCAGATAATTGCCAAGACTCAACGATCCCCGCTTCGGCATACAGCCCATAATGGAAGATCACTCCGAATTTCAAGTCTTGAAACCATTCCAGACGTTGCTTGAGCATTTCTGTTTCTGGGACTAGTTCTTCTTGAACGTTCCCTTTGGCTTCTTCAATATCACCGCGAATCTTTGTCATTCATTTGCACTCCTTTCTTTGTTCTAAATGTAAGCGAAAAAAATGTCCTATAACAATATGTAAGTTTTTTCGCTATGTTAAAACGAGCAACTTCGTCTATAAAAGGTGCAAGGAATAAAGCTTGATTTCGATGAACGTTTTTGGAAAAATGTAGCGTTTCAAATACATTTGCTGTGTTTTTCTTGTTTTCGATGTGTGATTTTTCCATTTACTCCCACTCGCTATATATCAATGATACGATTAGAACAACAAATAAAGCGGATACAACAAAACTTGTATCCGTAAGAAAGTGAGGGGCTTATGAAACAAACGAATGGTATTTATCATGTTTCCTATCAAGTCGGCGATTGGTTACTTCATTGCCTGAAGTTGCAGTTACTCTGGTTTTATTGGGTATTTCGATACGGGATATTTTTAGGTATTTTTCCTGCCACCGCTACGATTATCCAAGCTTTTTTCGATAGCTTCCAAAAAAAGGAACGACCAGCGTCTTTGAAGACTTGGTTCAAAACTATCGTGAAAAAAAATTTCCGTCGTGCCAATCAATTAGGCGCCATGCAAGCGGGTTTGTTGTTGTTCTTATGGTTGGAATTACGTATCTCTAGTACTTTTATCCAAAATAGCTTGATTCACTTTTTTTTGCTGCTGCTATTTATCAGTGCCCTTTTGATCAGCTTGTACCTTCTGCCGGTCTATTTGCGTTATGATTTGACGCTTCTTCACTATTTTAAACAAGCAATATTACTAATGGTTATCAGTGTTCCCCAAACAATTGCGATGATTTTGGGAATCTTAGTGACTACTATCATTTTGACTTTTTTGCCAATCTTATTAGTCATCGGCTTTGTTCCCTTTTTCCTATTCCCCAGTAGCTGGTTCTCTTTTCAAGCGATTCAGCGCTCGGAATCACTGATGAAAGAAGGACGCTCGTGATGAAGGACATTTTTATCCAAAGTAATGAAAACCTCGATGATTTTTTTAGTCACGCACTGCAAGAACTAGAATTGAGGGAAACGCCGAATGGCCATCCCTTGCGCTTGATTCATCGACCCGGTTCCCTGAAAATTTGCCACGGCCCACTAGAAACGATCATTTACTATCAAGAAAAAGCGCATTTGTTTCGGGCATTAACTTTATGGGTGCATGAAGACCGCCCAGTCTATGTCTTAGAAGAACAGCCGCATTTTGAAGCAATTGGACCAATGATCGATCTGTCCCGCAATGCGGTGATGACCGTCAAAAAGCTGGAACGGTTCATTTTATTAACAAGTAAGATGGGTCTCAATCGCCTCATGCTCTATATGGAAGATACTTATGAAATTCCAGAGTACCCTTATTTCGGACATTTGCGCGGTCGTTATACCCAAGTAGAGTTAAAGGCTCTAGATACCTATGCCCAAGCCGTAGGAGTAACTTTGATTCCAGCGATTCAAACATTGGCACATTTGACGAATCCTTTAAAGTGGCAGTTCGCTGGAAATATTCGGGACACAGAAGATATTCTACTGGTGGGAGAAGAAGAAACGTATACTTTTTTGGAAGCAGCGATCCGTTCGATCCGTTCGTGTTTTGCAACTGATCAACTGCACATCGGTATGGATGAAGCACACCAATTGGGGAAAGGAAAGTATTCAGAAATACACGGGTTAAAAGACCGTTTCACGATTATGGCCGCACACCTAAAGCAGGTAGCTGCGCTTTGTCAAAACATAGGTTTTGAGCCGATGATGTGGAGCGATATGTTTTTTAGAATCGGTGCGCCTACGGGTGATTACTACGATTCAGACGTGTGTTTTCCGACAGAATTATTTTCTGACCTTCCTGCGGTCAAAATGGTTTACTGGGATTATTATCACCATGATCATGCCTCTTATCAGCGAATGTTTGCGAAACATCGGGAATTAAAACAGCCGATCGTCTTTGCTGGAGGTATCTGGACGTGGAACGGTTTGGCGCCGAACTACGGCAAAAGTTTCGCCACCATGCGTCACGCCTTGCAAGCCGCCAAAGAAAACGATGTCCAAGAAGTCTATGCCACACTTTGGGGCGACGACGGAGCTGAAACACCATTGATTGCTGCGCTACTAGGTTTGCAATATTTCAGTGAAGCGCAGTTTGGAAACGACCTTTCGTTAGAGAATTTAACTAAAAAATTTCAGCTTTTTCATCAATCAATAGCCAACGACTTTTTACTGCTTGATCGCTTTGATCAAACTACAGGTGTGCCAAAAAACAATCCTCACGGAGAAAACCCCAGCAAGCTGTTGCTCTACCAAGACTTGCTGTATGGCTTGTATCAAGAAAATTTAACTGATCTTTCTTTAGCATCCCACTATCAAACATTGGCTCAAGAGTTGGCTGCTGTGAAAACAACACGGGACACACAAACGATGTTTGCCTTTTATCAGCAGCTGGCTGATGTTTTGGCACAAAAAGCCTGTATTACCAACCAGATCACTAGTGCCTATAAAAGCAAAGATCGCACCGGACTGCACCAAGCAGTAGATAAGCTCAGTGTCTATAAATCCACCTTGCAATCCCTTTATGAAGCCCATCGTCAAGTCTGGTTTGACTGGAATCGACCTTTCGGTTTTGAAATTATCGATCTGCGATACGGCGCCTTGCTGATGCGCTGCGATACGACACTCTGGCGGCTTACTGCCTTCTTGGACGGGGAGCTCGATACGTTGGAAGAATTGACTCAACCGTCCTTACCAATGGTGACCCCTTTCAGCGGCAGTACTTCTGTGGGTCGCAATTTATTTCATGGAATCTATAGTGCGGGGAAAATTTCTGATGTTTAAAAGAAGGAGTGAGAACTTATGAAAACATCCTTGCTGCGCCGAACCGTCATCGTGAGTCTGCTGGCTATTGTTAGCCTATTCTTTCTCTATTTTCTAACAACCGATTCTTCTGCTCCAGTTCATGCCCAACCTTCAGAAAAACTGGAGATGACAGGCAATATTACAAATCAAGCAGCGGCGGAGGCTTGTTTGGCAGTGCTGAAAGAAAATTTACAAGCAGCCTCTGACCAAGACGCGACAGCCTATGCCGCAACGCTAGTGGCAGCGGCACGAGCAGAGACGACCCAAGAATTAGCTGATTTTTTTGCAGAAGAACAGCTGCAGCACACGCTGCTTTCTTTTGAAGTTGTTAAACAAGAGACAGGATCCATGCTGGTCGCGGCTCAACAGAAAACGATCAGCCCAAAAGACTCTTCTTACCGTGACCACATCACAGAGGCTTACCATACCTTTGTCAAGGAAGCAGATGGCTGGAAAATTCAAGAAACAGTCATGACGAATACAGAATTTCTTTAAGTGATTGAAAAAGGAGTTATTTTTAATGAGAACGTATAAAAATTGGCCTGCCGACTACCCTGACCCAAACTGGTTCCTCCATGATCGGTTTGGCTTATTCATCCATTTCGGCCTTTTCAGTATTGGCGCTCGACACGAATGGTTTATGACGACAGAAAAAATTGAACCCACCACCTATCGCGAGAACTATTTTTCTCAGTTTGATCCTGATCTTTTCAATGCAGAGGAATGGGCTCAAACCGCAAAGAAGGCCGGTTTTCAATACATGGTCTTCACGACGAAACATCATGAAGGCTTTGCCCTTTGGGATACCGCTCTCAGCGAATACAAAGTGACCAATACCCCCTTCAAGCGTGACCTCTTAGCAGAACTGCTGCCGGCATTTCGTAAGGTCGGCATTAAGATTGGGCTGTATCATTCGCTGATCGATTGGTATCATCCAGATTTCACGCTCGATGGGCTGCATCCGCAACGAGAGACTATTCAAGCCCGTCAGACGAATAACCAGCGTGACATGCGCCGCTATCAAGATTTTTTAGCTGGTCAAGTCACTGAACTATTGACTAACTATGGAACCATCGATTATATGTGGTTTGATTTTCCATATAGTCATCGAGATTGGGGATGGTCTAAAGGCAAAGGTGCCGCCGATTGGGATAGTAAGCGGATCGAAGAAATTTGTCGAAACCTGCAGCCGAACATGCTGCTGAATGACCGTCTGGATTTGGGCCGAGGGATTACCACCCCTGAGCAATTCCAACCAGACAAACCATTAGAAGCGGATGGATTGCCTTTGATATGGGAAGCGTGCCAAACGATGTACGAAACGTGGGGCTATGATCGTGATGCTCAGCACTGGAAATCCAGTGAAATGATGACCAAAATGCTGATTGACACAGTGGCAAAAGATGGGAACTTTCTTTTAAATATCGGCCCAAATGCTCGTGGAGAAATCAGCTTACCAACTCGCAGCCATTTAGAAGCCATCGGTTCATGGATGCATTATCATCAACAAGCGATTATCGGCTGTGGTACCAGCTCTTTTCAACCGCCTATTGACAGCCGCTACACCCAAAACGGGAATAAACTTTACTTGCACCTCTTTTCTTATCCATACAAATCCTTGCATCTTCCAGGGCTTGCAGGACGCGTAAAGCATATCCGTTTCTTACATGATGGCTCCGAATTGTTTTATCGAGGATTTGATCCCGAAGAAGTTCTCACTTCAACGGAAGCCATCATCAACAAAGAGGACCTTGTTCTCAGCTTACCCGTCTGCCCACCAGATGTGTTGGTACCAGTGGTCGAGATCACTTTAAGAGAAATGTAAGCACCCGTTGCACTGTCCTAAATGAAGAATTTATTTATATAAAGACGTTGCCCTTACTTTCTTTACAAAAAAATGACTAGAAGCGGATCGCTTTTAGTCATTTTTTATGGCTATTTGTTCAAGAACTCCTACAAATTTGCCTATACGAAAGTAGCCAACCAGCTTGTTGAACAGGTGATGAGAACATCCAAACGAGTTGCGTGCTTAATCCATTCTTAACGGTACTTACCACAGGAGGTTCAAAGTTCCTTAGACAAATAAAGAACAAGATCGTCATTGTTGCAGCAAGGCGCATTCATCGCACAATTCTGATTATTGAACCAAACACCAGATCCATCTGGAATATAGCCTTGTTTTACATACAGTCTCTGGGCCGATCCATAACCATTATGCAAGCCTACCCCCAATGTCATCACGGCAGCTATTTCTCGTGCCTTTCCTTCGGCTGCTTTTAAAAGCTGACTGCCTACCCCTTGTTTTTGATAGGATTCAAAAACATTAAAATCCACAATTTCTGGATACAAGCCTTTAAATGGTCCATGCTTTGCTAGAGGAACCAAGGTCAAATACCCGGCAGTTTTGTTGTTTATTTTGGCAAGCAAAACGCATCTCTCCCCCGCTTCTTGCTCGTTTAAATAATCAATCAAGAGCTGCTGGCGAGAAGGCCACCCTTGCTTTAAAAACATTTGATCCATTTCAAGGATATCTTTTCTCTTCAACGGTTGAATGTCTATGACCACTTATTTGCTCCATTTCTCCCCCTCACTCGGGGCTATGTTCATTCTATACAGTGTGTCGCTGGCATTGATTTGCCTTATCGTTAAACTTATTCATCATAAAAAAATAATAGGGATTATCAGCGATTGCTGCTTCACCCAATTCCTCTAGCAATCAGCTGAATGCCGCTTCCCACCCATCATAGAGCTTTTGTACTGTCTCTTTTGGCCGATTGGGTTCATTATAAACTTTTTGGCTAATAGCCGCTTGGAGCCAAAAAATCGCTTGGATCACTTCACGACTAGTCTGAGCCTCAGGCACATCCGCCCAGACGGATAAAGCGATCGCCTGTGTTTGGGCAAGCTGTTCCTGTGCAACTTGTTGTCCATTGGCAAACGTCGTCAACTGGAATTCATTGCTGATTTTTTCGTAGGTTGGATAAGTATAGCCTGCCGCTTCTCCTAAGACATAATAGAAAAAATTATCATTGTGATTGATCATGGTATAGCCTTTTTCAAAAAAGACATCTGCCGGCGCCATATTCTGGTTCCAACGGGTCCAATAGGAGATTTGGCAATTCTCCGTCAACGTTGTCTGCTCTTGGCGATTCAAGCGGTAAAACCCATCATTCCAGACCCGCACAACAAAGCCGAGACTTTCAACAAAGGCCGCCAGTTCATTGACATAATCAATAAAGACTTCGATTCCGCTAGCTTTTTCCCCATAGCGCTCGCGGGCTGCTTCAATCATTTGTGGAAAATTTTCTAAATGATCAAAATCAATAAACTCATCGGCACCAATATGAAAATAGGTGCTGTCTTCAAACAGCTGCGCATATTCCCGATAAACTTCCTGAATAAAAGCTACCGCTTCTGAATCCAAAATGTTCAGTGCTCGATCATCACGCGTGCCATCGGCTGTCGGTAATTGCCACTCGGGCTTTTGAGCCAACACTTGCCGCAAATGACCAGGAGAATCAAAATCAGGGATAATGGCAATTGCATGATTTCGAGCATACGCAATCAATTCACGAATTTCCTGCTTGGTCAAATATTCTTCCGAAACGATTTCTGGAAATTGCTGGGATTCAATCCGAAAGCCTTCGTTTTCCGAAAAATGAAGCTGCAGATGCGTAAATTGGAAGCAAGCCATACTGCGGACGATTACTTTCAAATCAGTTAGAGAATAAAATTTACGCCCGATATCGATCATCAGACAGCGTTCTTTAAGCGCTGCTAGATAGCTTTTCTGTGCTAATTGACCTGTCGCTTGATCTCGGCCATATTTGGTTAACGCGTAAAAGACGTGTTCTGGCGAGGACACACTGATTGTTTGGTTTTCAAATCGAAAATCAGCATCCAGCTGCGGATCAACCACTATTTGCGGGAGCGGATCCTTCGCCGACTGCCAACCTATCTCCTCAAAAAAGACGGCAGCTCGTTGCTGAGCTTCTTTCAAATCAACTGGTTTATTCATCTCATTCTTCCTCTTACTTTCAATAATTTCTCATTTTTTGGTTCATTTCACGGTATTGCCCTGGGGTCACACCCACTATTTTTCGGAACTTTCTCGTATAGTTGGAAACATCATAATACCCATTGTTACGAATAATTTCTTTGATCGGCAAATCTGTTTCAATCAGTTCTTCTTTGATTTTTTTCAGCCGTAATTCTTGAATATATTTGGAGAAGGTTTTGCCGCTTTCTTTTTTTACAAAACGGCTGACATAAGAGACAGATACACCCACTTCCTCTGCCACCGATTCTAGCGATAGCTGAGAGGAATGATAATTTTCTTGAATAAAACTGAAGATTTTCTCATTCATTTCCGACTCGTCATCCAGCGGCTGTTTCTGCACCTTTGTACAAATCTGCTGGGCAATCGTTAACAAGGCCGTCTGCAATTGGTTCAAGTTGTTGAAATCGGCACTTTCAGAAGCAGTATGCAGTACCTCTGCCCCCACCAATTCACCGCCGACTTGCGCGATCGTATTCAACAAGTAGTAGCCGTACATTTTTTGGACACGAGGCGAAGTCTGCTTGCTTTCGCCTTCTTCAATCAAACGTTGGATCGTTTCACTGGCAATCTCAATATTTCCTTGATTCAAGGCTTGGATCAATTTTAATTTTTGATTGTCTGGATAATTGATCGGTAAATGTTTGGTCTCTTGGGAAAGCTCCGCATAGTAGCTGATTTGCTTCCCTTGACTTCCTTGATTTTCCAGTGCCGCCAATCCTTCGATATACGATTCATTAATAGCCGTTAGTTGATCGACCGTCATCCCGACACCCATTGCGGGTGTTAGGGAGATCGCTTGGGTAATTTTTTCCGCGATAGCATCTACAATTTCTTTTTGTTCTTTGCCATCAACAAAGCCAACGGTCAATGCCAGCATTTCTGTGGACAAAATTTCAGTGGCATATGCCGTATAATCAGCTTCTTTGATTTCTTCGATATAATCAATTAAAAATTTCTTATCCCCTTGCTTGGCTTTGGTATCAACAGTTTTCGTATCAATGGCGATCACAAAGTAATTCGACTTAGGAAAACAAACATGGACAGCTTCCAAAAGCAGAGCCAATTCTTGTTCTGATCGGAAACGTCCACTCATTAATTTGCGCAACACTTGCTCTCTGGCATGAGGTGTTTGCAGGCGGACTTCCTGATGCAGTTCTTGGTGCTCTACCAAAAATGCCGCTAGCGTATTATGGACATCATCCATCGAATGAAGAGTCATTTTTGGATCACGATGAAACTCCTGAACCAGATTTTCTATTTTGCGAATCGGCCGATAACTGCGTAAACCAAGCATCACGACTGCGGTGATACCCGTAAACAATATGGCGATAAATACTAGGACGAACTGTTCTTGCACACGGTTGACTGAAGCCAATGCTTGATTCGGATTGGCGACAGCTACGACCGAAATATTCAATTCTTTGTTGGCAATTGCTTGAACAAAATACGTCGATTGTTCAAACCGCATTCGTCCTGTTTGAATGCCTTTTTTCATTCGCTCAGGATGATTTAAAAAGCGTGCTAACTCATCATTGGTGGTACTGGCTAATAACTGATACTCACCATTGATGATATAGGTATTGCTGAGCCCATCACTATTGCTTAAATCAAGGATTCTCTTCAAATTGTTTTCTTTGATTTCGTAGATTGCTGCGCCGTAAACGGTCATTTCTTCACTTTGAATTGGAACGATATAAAAGAAACGCGAATATCGCTGTTCTCCACCAGCACCTTCCAATGTCAGTAACGTCGGCGCTGGAGAGTCCAATTGTGCGACCAATTGAACTTGGTCCATATCGTTTTTTGGCAGTACCTTATTCAAGAATGTGTCGACTGACAGTGAGCCAACGGTTGAATAAAGGGTCGCCGGAGCTTCTTTATAATATAAATAGACTTCTTCGACTAGATCGTTAGTGATTTTATATGTCTGCATCGCTTCTTTTGCTTCTTTAGTCAAGTAAGGATGCTGTAGGTATTTCAATGAAACAACATGATCATTGGTCATTTTTTGGGTCAGATAATTCAATTGAATAAATGTATTTTCTAATGAATATTTCAATTGGATCAATTGATTTCTGGCCGTCAGCAGTACTTGTTCATTGATACTTTTGACAGAGGTATCATACCAAATCCATGACACGGCTAAAAAAGGCACTAAAAACACGATTAAATAAGAGCTGATGGCACGAATGATTCCCCTAAATAGTTTTTGACGATTCTGTTCCGTGTACTTTCTCACTTGCATCACCTATTCTCTGTTATTTCAAAAGCTCAAAAACGCTTTCATTTATCGGTACTTATTTAGGAGAAAAGAATGTATGATACTCTAATAAAATACGCTTTATTTTAATAAAAAACAATGCTTTTTTACAAGTTAGCTATCAGGCTTGTATTTTCTTAACCAGTTATAACAAGCGCCTAATAAATTTGATTCATTGCCAAAACGACAGGCACAAATGTTTGGCACGATAACAGTACTTGGAATCTGTTCAGCAATCACAGCCAATCGTGCGTTTACTTGAGGGATCAAGAAACGGCTAGCACTGATTCCACCACCAATCAAGATAATTTCCGGATCAATCATGTACTGTAGGCTATAGCAAGCTGCCGCCAGCTTATCGACAAAATCAGCGACCATTGGCAGACATCGCGGATCTTGTTCTTGAACCAGTGTATCAATGCGCTGCCCATTGATTGTGGGATCTCCGATACGCTCTGCTGTTTCTTCCACAAGAGTTCTGGTTGACCCTGCGATGCTCCAAAGTTCCCAATCCTTCGTTTCGGTCGGAAAAAGCATATAGCCAAACTCTCCTGCTAGTAAGTGTTTGCCGCGAACCAATTGATGGTTAATCATTAAGCCACCGCCAACGGATGTACCTAGGACAATTGTCGCAAAGGACGCACAATTTTGAGCGTGACCTAACCACTTTTCTGCCAATAACGCACAGTTGCCATCATTTTCGGCAGCCACTGGACATTGGTATGTGCTTCGCAAATGCCTAACCAGTCTTTTGCCAAATCCTTCATACAAAGGTGATGTCATCCCGATTTCTTGGCTTCGTGGATCAACCAGTCCCGTTGAGCTAATAGCAATACCATCAAATGTTGCAGCATAGAATGCATCGATGTGTCGACATATGCGTTGCGTGACTGTGGCATATTCCTTGTTCATAGGAAATTGAGTCAATTGTCTGCGTTCCCCTTGACTATTCACTAACCCACATTTAATAGCAGTACCGCCAATATCAATTGCTAAAATCCACATTTTCTTGACCTCACAAGGCTTTCTTTTATCTTGCATTTAGTATACGCAACCAATGTTTTCGGCGACCATATGTATTTCTTGCAACAGTGTGTCAAATCCGCCCAAGCCATAAAAAACCCCGCAACGAAAGATATCTTGCATTTAGAAAGAATATACGTTGTACAGAAAGTGATAGCTTATCTGCTTATTTTTAAAACACTAAAAAGATCAGGTTTAACGCTCAGCTTCACAAAACTGTTCATCCTGCAAAGCAAAAAAGAAATCCATTAGATACGGTGCCTGAGAATTTTGTCAGCAAAGGAAACAGCTACCCATTTTTTGAGATAAGCTATCTAGTTTATAAAACAAAAAACCGTCACGCATAAGACATCCTCTCATGCGTGATCGGCATTCTACTTAGTCATTGCTTTTTAGAAATAGATCGAACGATTTTTTAGAACTTAGTTGCTGACTCTGGGTGTCACAACAGAAAATCTATTAGCAATAAGCTAACTTTGTTCTGTTCTTACACTCTGGTCACTCATTGCTCATTTGAGTCATAAAACCTCAATAAACGCTTGTGCTCGTTCAATACAGTCCCTGCTCCAAATAATCCACCAACGGACCCAAGTACTTTTTATCTGTCCAATCACAATCTTGTCCGTTGGCTTCCATGAGTGCCTTCGTCTGTGGGTCATAGGTGTGCGGCGCTTTCTTAGCCGCAGCTTTTCTTAACATTTTCACTAAGTTTCGATCAAAGAAATTCATTTTGCTTTCCTGCCATTGTCCTCTGCCGTAAAAAAGGGGGATGTCCTTTATTGGACCCGTGAGATTCTGTTCTCTGAGTTTTTTCACAACATCTTCTTCAGGAGCAGAGGCTCCCACACAAAAGATAAGTATCTCTTTGTCTTTTAGCTGGTTGGTATTCTTTTTTAAAAAGGACAGTCCAGCAATACCCGATGCATAGATTCCCCCACAGAAGATAATTGTGTCATAATCCATTACTTCAGCTATTTTCGCTTTTGGGGTTTCTAGGCTGGAAAAACCTGTTGCATCTTGAAGCCAGTGGACATACTTTTTGACAGCGCCGTATTTCGATTGATAAACAATCATGCCGTTTTTCATGGGGGAACTCCTCTCTGCAGTTAGGACTGCACCTTATGGTTTTGTGCCAGCTATTGCTTGTTCTAAAAACGTTTCGTACGCTTTTTCCTGTTGTGCATAGATTTCATCTAGTGGAATACCAGGTGTCGTTACTGAGAAAATCGTACCGATTCCGATCGTGTAAATGAGCATATGCATGTGTAGCTGTTTGGCGGTTTCTATACTGATAGTCAAATCGGCGGCAATCCTTTGGGCTACTTGAGGATTCGTCTCCAACTGATACAGATCTTCTAATGACGAAACATTCGCTCTTTTTTGTAAGACAAAAATACTCAAAATATGGGGTTCTTCTTTCGCCAATTGCAAATACGCGTGTCCGGTACTGCGAAACAGATCCTGGGGGTCGCTATGGGCTTCTAGATACGCTTGTAAAAATTGCCGTGCTTTCTGCTCTACTTCTGTTCGCAGGCCCTCCATATTGGTGCAGTAACTATAGATGGGCTGGACTGAACAGCCTAACTTCTCGGCAATGTTCTTGACGATCACGTGCTCCATACCGCCTTTTCGAGCAATCTCAAAGGCGGCATCAACCACCATTTCCTTTGTTATTCGTTGTTTCGGCATTCATTGTCCTCCTTAAGCACAAGTTTCGTTATATAAACTCTTTATATAAATCGATTATATTCTTTTGTTCCTTCGAAGTCAATTGGATCCAAGCCACTATCCCTCGCTCTTTCTATTGAATAAAGAGCTGTCTATTTCTCAAAAATCATCGTTCATAGGTTGTAAATCTTCCGTTACTTTCCAATGATTGCTGGCTCTTTTATCCGCATAAAAAAGGTACAGCCCACAGAAAAAGGCTGTACCGTAGATAATACGTATGGGCTCTTTTACACTCGAAGCTGCTACACTTCTGGGGTGTCCTCTGGTGGCGCTTCGGGGATCGGTTCTTCCTCTTCATACAAGGAGGAAACCCGCGTATACCATTCAAACACATGGGTAATGACCACTTTAGCTGCCGCATACACAGGAATCCCTAAAATGACCCCAACAAGGCCAAACAGTTTTCCTGAAGTCAAGAGGACTAACAGGATCGTGACAGGATGAATCGACAACTCGTTTCCTAGAACTAATGGCGAAATCAAGCGGCCTTCAATGGTCTGCTCAATGACAAAGACGATCAGCACTTGGATCAGTAACACGGGTCCACCGACGATTCCTAAAAAGACCGCAGGGATCATGGCCAAAAAAGATCCTAAATAAGGGATCAAATTTAGAAATCCCGCTGCAATCCCCAGTGTGATGGCATAATCTAAGCCAATGATACTAAACCCGATCATAAACATCACTGCGACCGCAAACGCCACCGTCAGTTGTCCCCGAATATAGGAGGATACTTGATCGTTCATCTCTTTTAAGACGACCAGTGATGGCTGGCGCATTTTGGTTGGCAGAAATTTAACAAAATAAGGGGCTAGTTTACGGCCATCTTTCAGTAGGTAGAACAAAATAAATGGCATGGTAATGACCGCTAAAACGATCGTTGCAACGGCGCCGAAGAAACTGCCTAGATTTTGAATCGTGCTGCGGGAAAGGTTTTGGACGATATCCGTCAAAGAAGAAATCAACTTCTCATTGGAGGCTTCGATCTGCTCTTGGACTTGTGAGAAGATTGGATCAGAGAGGATCTCATTCACCTTATTCTCGATGATCGTCAAGTAGCCTGGCAAATTATCCGCAAAGCTCATGGATTGCTCTTGGATCTTAGGGATGATCACCACCACACCCCAGACGATCAGACCAACCACTAAAATAAAGAGACCGAAAATACTGTAGATTCGTTTGATTCCCTTGCGTTCTAAGTAGTCGACGGTGGGGTTCATCAAGTAATACAAGATCCCCGCCAAAATGATTGGCAATCCGACGATGGCTAAAAATTGCCAGACGGGTTCAAACAAATACGACACTTTCGTAAAGAGCAGCAAAATCAAGAGAATCAATAAAATGACCAGCAAGCTGGTCACTGCTTGATTGTTTAAAAACCATTTCCAAAACCAGGAATGCGGCTTTTTCTGCGTTTCTTTCATGACATTCTTTGCCTCCTAGTCGTACGTCACCTGCATGCCGACTTCTAGTTTCGGCAGAACAGTTGGCGTTAAATAAATCGCACTTGAAAGCTGATCTTCAGCCGGCACTTCGTCAAAGACAAAGGTCACATGCTGGATCGTTTGCAGGATTTGGTTTACGACCGTCCCTACATATTGGACTTGATAGGTCTGATCACCAAAAGTGATCTGGTCCCCTTTTGTGACGACTAACGCTTGCGAATCTGGAATCGTTTGAATGACTGAATATTCTCGCAGTGTGTCGGTCGCTTCTTCACCAAAAAAGATGATCATTCTTTCTTGCGAATCGATCGCTTGTGGACCGATTTCTTTGATCGTCCCTTTTTTCATATGACAAACTCCCCTTTCTATCTTCTTGTTTATTATAACATAAAGAGTTTTTCTACCCGCCCAAAACCGCATTCTATGGTAGAATTAAATAGGAATGAAACTATTAGGAGGTTTTTTTATGTTGCAAACGATTTATTTAGGTACGTACACTCGTCGCGAAAGTAAAGGGATCTATTCGATCGCTTTAGATACGGAAAAAGGAACACTGACCGATTTGACCTTATGCGCGGAAGAAAAAAGTCCGACTTATCTTGCCCGCAGTAAAAAAGAAGCAGTTTACAGCGTCACAGAAGTAGATGGCAACGGCGGCGCAGCTGCTTATACCCCAGACTTTACCTTGCTGAATACCGCAACGGAAGAAGGCGCACCACTTTGCTATGTAGCAGTTGATGAAACCCGTCAGCTTTTATATGGTGCCAACTACCATAAAGGTGAAGTGAATGTTTATAAAATTCTAGAGGATGGCCGCATCGAAGCAACGGACAGCATCTACCATGATGAACCCGTCGGCTCTCATGAAAACCAAGACAAACCTCATGTCCACTATACTGACTTAACACCAGACCAACGTTTAGCAGTTTGTGACCTTGGAACAGACCGGGTATATACTTATGATATTTCAGAAGATGGCAAACTGACAGAAGTTTCCGTTTACGTGGCAGAAGACGGAACTGGTCCACGTCATTTGGTCTTCCATCCAAATAACCAATACGCTTACTTAGTGGGCGAATTAGACAGCTCATTGACTGTTTTACGCTACAATGAAGCAGATGGCAGTTTTGAGAAAATCCAAAAGGTGCCAACGATCCCTGCGGACTTTACGGATTTCAACAGTGGCGCTGCGGTACGTATCTCGAACGATGGCCGTTTTGTTTACAGCTCAAATCGCGGCCATAATTCAATCGCTGTTTTTGAAGTAACCGATGAAGGCGCTGGCCTGACTTTTGTTCAATCAATCTCGACTGAAGGCGACTTCCCTCGCGATTTCGATTTGGACCCGACAAACGATTATCTCGTTTGTGCCAACCAAAATTCTGATAACCTAACGTTATACAAACGCGATGAAGCCACTGGCAAATTGACTGTCTTAGAAAAAGACATCTACGCACCAGAATGTGTCTGCGTCTTATTCAAAAAATAAAGTTTTGGAGGATTCCCCCATGTTTGATAAAACACCAAAGGAACTTGTGCTCAAAGATTTTTCTAATATCTACAATAAATGTCAATCAACCTTTGAACTAGTGACGAGCCGCAAATACAATGAATCATTGGTCCTATTAACGACTGCAGAAACGTATGCGATCGCTGAAAAAGCCTATATTCGCTGCGATACTGCCAAAGAGCTGCAAACAGCGGAAGTCATTGCTTTCTTTGATGCTTTTGAGATCTATTATTTTGAATTAAAACAAGTCCTTTTTCATGATGACGATGATTTTGTTTCTTTAAAAAATCGTTTAGAAAAAATGAAAGACACTTACGAAGCATTGACAGCCTCATTTCATTTGTTATGATGAAATCAAATCAAATGTGAAAAAGGTGACGTTATGAACCAAGAACAAGTGTTGGATCGTTTACGAGAAGAATTGACCATGCCGTTTTTCGAAGCAAAACTAGAAGACAAAGAGTATTCCGAAGAAGACTATCAACAAGTCAAAGCGGATTTGGTAAAATACTTTGATGACTATGTACGCAATGTAGAAAATTAAGAAGCAGCCTGCGATGATTCCTTCATCGCAGGCTGTTTTACTGTTATAACGTCACTAGAAAGTTTTGATTCGTCGTAGCTTCGATTTGAGGATGCTGTTTTAAATAGTCAGCAATCAGTTCCGTCATATCGACTTGAATCTCACGAACGATTTTTTCGGCAGAAAACATGGCGTAGTTGCCGCCACCTACTGCACGGTATTGGTTAATGACGATCTCTAATTCTTGATCCATCGCAATGGCTTTTTCTTCAAAGTCCAAGCGGGTGATTCGCTGACCGACGGGTTGACTAAGATCGATCGTATACTCGATGCCTTCATACATATCGTAGTTATAATATTGCGGTTTTGGCTCAATAAAAGCAGGATTGAAGACGATCTGACCGTCAACAACGGCTAAATAATCCGCCGTTTGTTCTAAAGCGGCTTTTAATTCGGCACCTGTTATTTTGACTACAGCTAACGTATTTGGGTAAATATAATTAGTGATCACATCTCGCATCGTGATGGTTGCGCCAAAGCCTTTGCCCTCATTGTTGAAAAGAGCAGTACCAGAAATTTTGGCACCGCTGGCAGCCATCTGAACACGATTGATAAATTCAATATAAGGGTGCTCTTTCAAGCGTGCCCCCATCGGATCGGTGATTCGCATATCCCCACTGACTTTGCCTAACGGCTGATCTAGCCAGGTTTGTAATTCTTCTTCGATGGGTGCTAACAAAGCCAACGTCTCTTGATCTGGGACAGCATCTGCAACAGGGATCAACGCAGCCGTACTGTTTGTGACATGAACCCCTGTCTGATTTTTTTCAACCGTCAATTCGATGGCGCCGATAAAGCTTCCACGATAACCGGGCTGTACAACGGAGACACCATTGATTTTTGTGGCGATCTCACGGTGCTGGTGTCCTGTGAAGAACGCATCGATTCCTGAGACTTCCTGCAATAATTGATAGCCCTCATTTTCGCCGGTCAATAATTCGGTCGGTTCTCCAGTGACTAAATCACGCTCGAAGCCGCCATGGTAGCTGACGACAACGATATCGGCTTTTTCTCTTAAGTAAGGCACATAGTTTTTCGCTGTCTCAACGATGCTGACAAACTGCATCCCTCGAATCGTCGCAGGCTGTTCCCAATGAGGAATATATGGCGTCACCATTCCTAAAATCGCGATCTTTACCCCTTCTTTTTCAATGATGGTGTAGGCTTGGCCAAAGAATGGTTCTCCCGCTTCATTTAAAATATTCGCTGCAAGCACCGGCGTTTCGTAGCTGGCGATCGCTTCTTGCAAATAAGGCAGACCGTAGTTGAACTCATGATTGCCTAAAACATGGACATCAACGTCTAGGTGGTTGACGACAGCGGTCAATGCGGCAACGGAGTGCTGGCTTTTGGCGATGTAATAGCTTAAGGGCGAGCCTTGGATAAAGTCGCCATTTTCGATCGTTACGACCGGCCCGGAGGCTGCTTGGCGCAGTTCTTTCATTTTGGTGGCAACTTTTGCCACGCCGAATCCTTGTTCCGTGTCATCGGCAAAATTGGTTGGATAGACATAGCCATGCATATCGCTCGTTTCTAAAAACGTGATTTTCATTCAAAAGACTCCTTTTCCCCTCAATAGACCAAAAGGGCATGCGCATAAGTCGAAAACCCTCGAAAGCCAGCATTTTCTGCTTCCTTGTGTCTTCAAACCTTATGGCACAAACCCTTTTGTCTTTCATTCTCAGGTGTTTCCCTGATTATACCCTATTTTGACGAAGAAATTCAGAATTATTGGTTCCAAGCATCTTCTAATTGTGGTTTCGCGTTTTCAATCAATTGATCGACATCTTGATCTGTATTAGACAAAATGTTTTCCATGATTGAACGCATTTCATTGTAAGCAGGATCAGCATTTTCAATCACTGGGATCGAGAACAATTCTTTGGTTGCATCTTCTAATTTGGCAGCGACTTTTGTTTCAGGATTGTTTTTGTATTCATCGCTTTCCAAAACAGATTCAACAACTGGCATGTAGCCGGTATCGATCGCCCATGTTTTTTGCGCTTCTGGCGAAGTTAAGTATTTCATGTATTCAAAAGCAGCGGTGCGTTGCTCTGGTGTTGCGCTGTTGAACATATACAAGTCAGTTCCTTGTTGCAAGTTGATTGGTTCTGGACGAGCTGCTACGTCATATTCAAATTTGCCTTCGGTATCTTTTTTAACAAAGCCTTCCCCTGCGATTGAGCCGACATACATTGCGATTTGCTCGTTGGCAAATGGACCAGACAAGTATTTGTCAGAACCAGCGATTCGGAAGTAGCCGTCTTTAACACCATCTAGGTAGTAGTTGATGACTTCTTTTGATTCATCGCTGTCTAATTGCAAGTCTTTGTCAAAATCAACGCCTTGATTTTTCATTGCGATGGCATAGTAGTTGTTTAATGAGTCAAAACCAGCACCTACGACTTCACCGTTTGATTTTTCATAGATTTCTTGAGAAGCTTCTTTTAATTCTTCAAGGTTTGTTGGTACGTCAATACCATACTCGTCTAACATGTCTGCATTGTAAAACAGCATTTCTGTAGATTTGTTGAAAGGAATCCCGTATTGCACGCCGTCGATTTGTGCACCATCTAAAAGGGCACTGCGGATCTCTTCTTGGTCACCCCAACCGATAGTATCATCGTTGATGTATTCGCCAAGGTCAACTAGCATGTCATCTTGGGCAGCATTCCATAACCAACCAGGATATGCTTGGGTGATAGTTGGCAGATCTTTTGGTGAAGGCAAGGTTGAATTCACCTTTGCTTGCAAATCAGGATAGCTTGATTGGTTTTGCAATTCGATCTTGATGTTTGGATTTTCGTCCATGAATTGCTCGGTCAATTTCGTCAATGATTCTTCTTGCGCACCATTCATTGCATGCCAAAAGGTGACAGTCGTATCTTCGCTTAGCTCTGTAACGATTTCATCACTTTCCGTAGAACCAGATGAATCGTTGTTGTTTCCACAAGCCCCTAATACCAATGTCGCGGCTGCAGCTGCTGCAAATGCAAGTTTCTTTGTTTTCATTTTTTCCTCTCCTCTATCACTCTAAAATAATTTTTTCACCGCGTTGCGGCAATATTCTTTCACCATACGGATTCACCAGATTTTCTGGTTTCAGCGTATGGATTGGAACCAATCGTTGGGGCTCGATCCATGCAATGATCTGATCTAAATCAGCTGGTTTCGCATGTCCCGAGTTTGGCAAACGGACAAATTCGATGTCCAGTGCTGCCAATTGATCCAAAAAGACTTGATAAGCTGGATCAAAATCGCCTAACGGCTGCGCATCACTGTGAATATACAAACCACCCGTCTGCAAGTTTTCAAAATGCGCGACTGCTTGCCAAAGGTACTGGCTCGTGTCGGCACATAATGCCTGATAAGAAATGGCGAAGGCTGGATCGAGCGTCGCTGGTACTTGATCATCGATCGTATAGAACGGTACATCTTTATTGAAAATTTCTTTCAACAAAGCAGCTTGCGTCGCCTCTAAAACAACCGTCCGCGGCGCGGCTTCAACAAGCGCCATAAAGCGCTCGACATTGGCTGGATAGCCATTGAAAGTAATTTGTCGTTGGGGATTTTCTTTGACCAGACGCACGAAGGTCTCGATCAATTCTGTTTCACTTTCCACTGTGATCGCTTTGGGGTCCGGTTCTCTTTCTGGAAAGCTGATGCTGACCCCTTCCATCATCAATAGATCCGTGTGTTTGGCTAACTGACAGAATTCTTTGGTACGCTCTGGATGATAGCCATGCAAACGCAAATCACCGGTATAAGCGATAAAATGATCTGGCGTGCGAATCAACAAAGCTGCCGCACCGTACGCATCATGATCGACTGGAATGATCTCGACTTTGATTTCCCCGACCCGAATCACATCATGGGGTTCTAAGCCGATCAATTCACGGACAAAGCTTTTTTCTTCATGAGGAACGGGCAGCAAGAAGTCCCCTTTTTGATTCAACACTTCGAGGATCGCTTTGGTTTCCTTCAAGGTGTACATAGGAATATTTGGGTCTAAAAAGTTGATCATCTTGGAATGATCCAGATGGGCGTGGGAAAGAAAAACTGCTGTTTCTTGGTATTCTTTCGTTTCGCTTCCTTGGTACGTGTAGTCTAAGCGTGGATCGTAGACATTTTTCAGTTCTGGTATCCAGCGATGCGCAACTAACGTTTGTAATTCTTCATCTGGTAAGGGTGTTTCTGGATGATACTCCGAACCGAAGTCAAAAAAGATATGGGCATCTTTGTACGCAACTTCGATGACGGTCCCTCCAATCGTTAAGATCCCGCTATGAAAGGTAATCGTCGTTTTATCCTTTGATGCCATCTTTAGCCACTCCTTTGATAATTTCTTTTCTAAAGATCAAGTAAATGATCAGAATTGGAATGACGGTCAAGGTCGCTGCCGCCATCTGTAAATGAACATCGCTGCCGCTTTCTGTGGTAAAGGCAGCCAACCCATTATTTAAGAGGCGGTATTTTTTCTCATTGGTTACTAGCAACGGCCATAAGAAGGAATTCCAGCTAGAGATGAAAGTCAAGATCCCGACTGTCACTAAGGCTGGTTTTGACATGGGGATCAAAATCCGCCGAATGTAAGCCAAATCGCTAGCACCGTCGATTTTGGCCGCTTTGTAAAAGGTATTGGAAATACTTTGCAAATAACCATTTAAATAATAGATGTAAAAAATACTGGTCAGAAAGGGAATGATCAACGCACTATACGTATTCAATAAGCCCATTCGCGCAATCGTATTGTAATTGGTGAAAATGATCGATTCATAAGGAACCATCAATAACGAGATCATCAATCCGATAACTAACCGTTTGTATTTGAATTCAAGACTAGTCAATGCAAAGGCAGCTAGAATCGCAGTGATCAGCGTCGCGATAGTCGTCACCGCGGAAACGAAGACCGTATTAAAGAAGTAGCGTAAAAACGGTGCTCGGGTAAAAACTTCCCCGTAGTTGCTCCACTGGAAAGACTCTGGCATGATCGTCGGTGGAATACTGGTTGCTTCACTGTAGGTCATTAGACCAGCTAAAATCATATAGACAAAGGGAAACAGCGTGATCACTGCTAAAATTGCTAAAAACAGCATCGAAACAATCGTGACAATTTTTTTCATTCGTTTATTCGCCCACTTTCTTCAAAAGTTTATTTTGGATAAAGGTGACGAGCAAAATAATGATGAACAAGATCACGGTTGCCGCCATTGCAATCCCCGGACGTCCGGCGATATGGAATTTGTCATAAATATAAAAGACTGCCGTGGTTGCACTGCGGGCGATCCCTGGCTGTCCGCCAAACAAGGCATATACTTGAGTATAGACTTTAAAGGCACTGATCAGATTGACCGTTAACAAGAAGGCAAAAGTCGGGATCAACTGCGGAAAGGTGATTTTCCGAAAAATCTCGCCATCGGTGGCGCCAAACATTTTTGCGATTTTGTAGTGTTCTTTGTCGATGTTGCGCATTCCTGCCAACAAGATAATAATGTTGAAGGCAAGGCTCGTCCAAACGCCAAAGATGATCAAGGTCGTCATACTCATATTGACATTATCCAGCCAGTTGACTGGTGGAATGCCGACAAGACTCAACAAATAGTTGATGATCCCGTAAGAGCCATTGAAAAAGTAGCGAAACACGATCCCGATGGCAATCGTACTCGTGACATAAGGCATAAAGAAGATCGTTTCAAAAAAACTTTTATATTTGACTTTTTCAAAAATGATCCACGCAATCGCTAAAGAAAGGATCAACGCGATCGGTACGACCGCAAAAGCAAAGAGCGCCGTATTTTGCAGTGCTCGAAAGAAGACTGGGTCCGTTAAAACCCTTTGATAGTTCTCAAGCCCAGCATACTGTTGGTTAATCAAGGTTCCTTTTTGGAAACTCATGATGAAGGAACGAAACAGCGGATATACACTGAATAAGAAAATAATGACCAGTGAAGGCAGTAAAAACAGCCATGCTTTCGGTTGGTTCTCAGGGTTATAATTTTTTTTGAACATTAGTAGACCCGCTCTCCTTTTTCATCAAAGATAAAGGCTTTTTTGTAATGAAAATCAAATGACACTTGCGCGCCTTCTTCAATGATTTCTTCAATACTAACGATCGATTTCATATGTTTGTCAGCCAGATCAAAGTTCAAGATTCGTTCTCGTCCGATCAGCTCCACACTCTTGACTTCCGTTTGGAACAAACCTGCTTGCAAGGTGGTCAGCACATCTTCTGGACGAATGCCTAACGTGTATTGGCCGTCTGTTAATGGTTTCTTGAAGCGAAGGTCAGTAAAACGGTCAACTGGTACAGTGAAGGCAGGATGGATCATTTGGCCATCTTTGACTTCTACTGGCAAGATGTTGATGATTGGATTACCGATGAATTTCGCTACAAAAAGATTGTTTGGTTCTAAGTAAAGGTTTTGCGGATCATCATTTTGTTGAATGATCCCCTCGTTCATCAAGATGATCTTATCACTGATAGAAAGAGCTTCTTCTTGGTCATGAGTCACGAAGATCGTGGTGATGCCCACTTCTTTGACTAACCGACGGATCTCTTCACGGATCTTCAAGCGCAAACGGGCATCTAAGTTACTCAATGGTTCATCCAGTAGTAAGACTTCTGGACTTTGCACCAAGGCACGCGTGATCGCTACCCGTTGCTGCTGTCCGCCAGAAAGGGTTCCTGGTTTTTTCTGACTTAACTCTTCAATATTGGTCAGTTTCATGAACTTTTCAGCAATTTTCTGTGCTTCGTTTTTCTTGATCTTTTTCTCTCCGACTGTCAGTGGAAACATGACATTTTCTAAAACAGTCATATGGGGATAAAGGGCATAATTCTGAAAAACAAACCCGATATTGCGGTCTTTTGGCTCGGTCTTAACAACGGAAGAACCATTAAAGCGGATATCGCCATCGGTGGGACTCAACAACCCCGCGATCAAATTCAGTATCGTCGATTTCCCACAACCACTTGGTCCCAACAAACAAACCAAATCGCCTTTTTCTATTGTAAAATCTACTGCTTTCAAGGCTTCAAACTTATTATCGAAAACCTTCTTCAACCCGACTACTTCTATCAAAACTGCCCCTCCATTATCTCTTTTTCCTCCGAATAGTTGACTGGCATTTCAAGTCACAAAAAAAACGAACTCTTGATGTTTCGGTCAAACGCTCAAAGAAATTCGATTTTAATCATAACAAACGAATGTTTTTATTCGATACCATTATTGTAAATGTTTTGTAAAAATCATTGGGAATTATGAAAGAATTTTTAATTAATTTACCTTTTAATGAGAAAACAATGAGCCAAACAACGCAGTTTCTAGCCAGTAAACACGAACATTTCACTGTTTTTAGAAAATTTTCATGAAAAACGGGTAAAAATTTTCAATCCTTTAGTATCCATTGATGTTAACACTATTTTTACGCGACTTTTTGTCCAAAAGCACCTTTAGTAATTGTTTACTAAGACCATCAGTATTTCTTCTTTTAAAATAACAAAAAAAAGGATGATTATTAAAAAAACAATCATCCTTTTTCATTCTATCCTTCGCCTCAGTCACCCGTCAGCGTCAGCAATTTCGTTGAAACTTGCTCAAGAAAATAACGGTCGTGTTCAATGATCAGCATAGAAGGCTCCACCAAATGGATCACTTCCTCTAATTGCTTCTGATTGAAGACGTCCAAATAATTTAGCGGTTCATCCCAGATAAACAATTCTGCTGGTGTCGCTAATGATTTGGCTAGTTCCACGCGTTTACGCTGCCCCATGCTCATTTGCTGGATCGGCGTTTGAAAGACAGCTCTTTCCAAGCCAAGCTTTTTTAAATTATTTAGCAGATCTTGATAATTCAAGCCATGCTCTTGGGCAAATTCTGTCAGCATCCCACAGTTGTCCTCGTAGTTTTGTCGGACATAACTGATGGTGATCCCATGGGCTGTTTTGATCGTCCCTGTCTGCTGTCCATCGAAAGTACCTAAAATACTCGCAATCAAACTGGACTTGCCAGATCCGTTGGCCCCTTGAATCCCCAAGCGCTCTTTTTGACGGATCGCAAACGTCAGCGGTTTAAACAAAGGCTGCTCATAGCCGAGCTGAAAATGCTCTGCTTCCAGCAACACATCATGATGGCTAACAAGCGGAGTCATTTTCAGAGGATCAATCCACTCAATGTCTTTTAACAACGCAGACTTGTCTTGAATTTGATCTTCCATCCGTTTAACGATCGCTTTCGAGCGCTTCATGGTCCGTGCCGCTCGGGCACCGATCGCCCCCGTATCATAGATTGCCCCGCTGCCTTTTTTGGTCGGCGACCCTAATTTGTCCCGTTCGCGTCCTCGGGACCACTCCGCTTTCTCGGCTGCCGTCTGCTTCAAACGACCGATTTCTTTTTTCAACTTGCTGTTTTGTTCTTGCTCATACGCATCTTTTTGCTGCTTTTGCAGCTCATAGACTGAATAATTCCCTTTGTACAGCACCAAGCGGCTTTTTTCGATCGCCAATACATGATCGACGACGTCATCGACAAACTGTCGATCATGGCTCACAACGATAAACCCGGTTTTTTGCTGCAAATAGCGGGCAACATGTTCGCGAGCGGTCACATCCAAATGGTTGGTTGGTTCATCGATCAAAGGAAAATTCTCTTCATCAACGAACAACCGCGCCAACAGGACTTTCGTTTGCTCGCCGCCAGATAAAGTGGCAAAGGGCCGCCAAAGAACTTCTGGATCAAGCTGCAGCAGGTTCAATTCCCGTTCCAAACGCCACTGCTCAAATTCGCCAGATTCCTGTAAAACAAAAAGCGTCAGTTGCTGATCGTCAGCGACGGTTAAGGGAAAATAAACGAATTGCTGCTCATGGGTGATCGAGCCGCTATAAGGCAATTCATTGAGCAGCAGACGCAGCAAGGTCGTTTTGCCGCGACCATTTCTGCCAATCAACCCTAATTTCCATTGTGTATCAAGGTTCAAGTTGGCATCCTCAAAAAGCAACCGTTCTTGGCTGTCAAAGCCAAAAGTTAAATGATTAATACTGATATTCGACATAAATATACCTCGTCTCTATTCACGGAATAGAGTAGACCTAAAGCTATTTTCAGAATCAGTTTTTAGAGGTACACAAAAAGATCCCCCATCGAAAAAGTCAACCAATCCTGAAAATCTGCAGACTATCCCCTTGGAGGAACAGTTTCATGCAGCTTTCAACAAATTGGTTAATTTTTCAATGGAGGATCCCTCATTTCGTTTAATAGTGCCCTAAGTATAGCATTGATCGGCAAAAAAGCGCAAGTTCAGTACCCCCTGCTGCTTTTCCTTTATATTTTATTCACAAACTAAACCCGTTATCGCTGGAAACGTTTCATTAAAAAACACTTGAAACACAAAAAAACCATCAGGTTGGTTAGTCCTGATGGCAAAAGGAGTAAAATGAAAAATAAAAAGGTTGTTGGTTGTGAATTCATTATACCTCCGATAAAAAAACTTTACATGTGAAAAACATAACAGTTAAATTAAATAACTCTTGTTTAACTTGAATGTTTATCATTTTTTTAACAATAAAGCCGTCATCCGTTGAATGGCAGAAGAAATTTCGTCGGTTGCTTCATCTTGCTTGGCTTCTGCCGCATCAAAGGCTTCTTGGTCGATTTTGTTATCGAGACTCAAAATCATCTCATCACAGCCAGCAACATATTTCATATACGCCCGTTCGAATTTTTTATGGATCCCCATCACATTCGCTGGGGGACGCAATTTGCTGATTTTTTCCAGCATCAAGCGGTATTTGTCCGTGCCTTCTTTAAAAATTCTAGTAATCTCAGCTAGCCGCTCAGGTGTTACCTCGGCTTCTTTCTTCTCGTCGATCGCTTTGCGGATCTCTTCATAATTGGGATTCATTTTCTCCCCGATCGCTTCTGTTTCTTTGACAAGATCGTTGATTGTTTGTACATAAAAACCTAAGTTTGGTCGCACAGTGGGTCCCCTACTTTCTTTGTTATTATCTCCTATTTTACCGTTTCTTACTGCAAATGAAAAGGTCAAGTAACAGCCGCAGGGTTTATCGAAAATAAGCCAGCAAAAAAAGGCCTGCTGCCCAGGGAGAAGGACAGCAGACCATTGATTGATTTTCCGTTTATTTTTAGCTTATTTGCGTCCCATTGCTCGTTGGATCGCTTTGACGATCTCAACGACTGGAATGATCGCAAAGGAGGCGCCTAAAACGATGCCCCATTGATACAAGTCAAGGTGTGCAACACGGAAGATATCATTTAATCCTGGCACGATGAAGATCACCAGCATCAACGCAAAGGACAACAGGATCGCCCAGTTGAAGGCTTTGTTTCTAAATGCCCCTACTTTAAAGAGCGACTGATGGATCGATTTGACGTTGAAGGCATGGAACAACTGCATCAATCCTAACGTGGCAAAGGCCATCGTTAAGGCATCGGCATGGATCGCATCGTACGTATTGTGAACGGGCCATTGGATCGCTGACCAATAAACGAACAGCACGGTTGCCGCTTCTAAGATCCCTTGGTAGATGATACTGCTCATCACACCACCAGAGAAGAAGTTGGAACTGCGTCCCCGCGGTGCATGTTTCATCAGATCTTTTTCAGCAGGCTCCATTCCTAAAGCAATTGCTGGGAATGTATCCGTTACTAGGTTGATCCAAAGCAAGTGGATCGGCAATAACGAGTCCCAACCCCACAAGGTTGCTAAGAACAAGGTCAAAACTTCCCCTAGGTTAGCGGCTAGCAAGTATTGAATCGCTTTTTGAATATTGGAGAAGACTTTTCGTCCTTCTTCCACTGCTACGACGATCGTAGCGAAGTTGTCATCTGCTAGGACCATATCGGAAGCACCTTTAGAAACTTCGGTACCTGTGATCCCCATGCCGACACCAATATCGGCTTGCTTCAGTGATGGTGCATCGTTGACCCCGTCACCAGTCATGGCAACGACTTTGCCTTCTTGTTGCCAAGCTTTGACGATCCGAACTTTATGTTCAGGTGATACCCGTGCATAGACTGAGTAGTTCGCTACCTTTTGGGCAAACTCTTCTTCGCTCATTTTATTGAGTTCAGCGCCAGTCAAGACGGCATCATCATCGCCCGGTTTGATAATCCCTAAACGTCCCGCAATGGCTTCAGCTGTATCGCGGTGGTCTCCGGTGATCATGATTGGACGAATCCCAGCTTCTTTGGCTAAACGTACCGCATCGGCTGCTTCTGCCCGTTCTGGGTCGATCATTCCGACTAAGCCAGCAAAGACCAAATCATTTTCGACGATTTCTGATTCTAAGTTTTCTGGCACTTGGTCTACATATTTGTAGGCCATCCCCAATACCCGCAGTGCTTGTTTTGCCATATCGGTATTGTTGAATAAGATTTTTTCTTTTTCTTCATTGGTCATCGGCAGCTCTTGGCCGTCCAATAGTACTTTTGAGGTTCTGCCTAGCAAGACATCTGGTGCGCCTTTGACAGCAACTAAATAGCGACCGTCTTCTTGTTGGTGGATCGTACTCATAAGTTTTCGGTCAGAATCAAATGGCAGATCTGCTACCCGTGGTTCTTGATTGACAAGATCCCGCACATGGAATCCTTGATCCATCCCGAATTGCACCAATGCGGTCTCGGTCGGATCACCGATCAAGTTGCCTTCTTCACCAAATTTTGTATCATTGGCAAAGTTCATGACTTTTAATGCCATGTTGTCTAACGGAATATCTTCTGAAGCAGCATGTTGCTTGTCATTGACATACAATTTTTCCACGGTCATTTGATTCAAGGTCAACGTACCAGTTTTATCAGAAGCGATAATATCGGTTGCCCCAAGGGTTTCAACCGCTGGTAATTTACGGATCACTGCATTTCGTTTCGCCATTACTTGCGTACCTAAGGCTAAGATGATCGTTACGATCGCTGGTAGCCCTTCTGGGATCGCCGCTACTGCTAATGAGATCGACGTCAATAGCATGTCGACCCATGAGGTATTGTTAAAGATCGTTCCAACAAAGAACATGACCACTGCAATGATAATGATGGCGATCGTCAGGAATTTTCCTAGTTCATTTAAGTTACGCTTCAACGGTGTTTCGGTTTCTTGGGCGCTAGCCAACATGCCAGCGATTTTCCCAACTTCAGTTCCCATCCCTGTATTGACCACGACCCCTTTTCCGCGGCCATAGGTCACATTACTGTTTGAGTACGCCATATTGACGCGATCGCCGATCCCGACATCCGTCCCTTCGATGACGGTCAATTCTTTTTCGACTGGTACGGACTCACCGGTCAAAGCAGCTTCTTCAATTTTTAAAGAACTTGCTTCTAAAAGGCGTAAATCTGCCGGTACGACATCGCCAGCTTCTAACAGGACAATATCCCCCGGCACCAATTCATCGCTCTTAATCGTGACGGTATGACCATTACGCAAGACATTGGCATTTGGGGTGGACATTTCTCTTAGCGCTTCGATCGCCTGCTCCGCCTTCGCCTCTTGAACGACACCCATGATCGCGTTGATAATGACAACTGCTAAAATAATAATTGAGTCCACGACTTCATGGGAAACGACTGCTGAGATAATCGCCGCCGCTAGCAAAACAATGATCATCAAATCTTTGAATTGTTCAAAGAATTTTTGTACCATCGATTTCTTTTTGCCTTCTTCTAATTCGTTGGGACCGTACTCAGATAAGCGTTTTTGTGCTTCATCGTTCGTTAATCCATTGGCATCTGTTTGCATTTCTTCCAGAACATGCTGCGCTTCTTGCGCATAAAACGCCTGCGATAGCTGCTCCTTTTTGCTTTCTTCTGACATGTTTCTCCTCCTTTTATACTTACTCTTCCTTTATTGTACATGATATGAAAAAAAATAGACTTATGTATGCACTGTCTAAGCATACATAAGTCTCACTGTTTAAGACAGCACCAGAAATTTCTTTCAGGATGGTGATACTGCCGCAGATAAAATCCGCCAATTACTCCCTCATGTTCATATCAATAACCTACATTATACAAAAACTTTTCAGGTCTGGCAATTTTATTTTTGCTGAAACTAGCAGAAGGATTTCTCCTAAAAATCAGGCGATGATCGAGCCGTTTGGCATGCCTTTTGGTGCTTCCACGATTTGCAGACGACCGTCATTGTCTTCTGCTGAAAGGATCATTCCTTGGCTGATTTGTCCCCGCATTTTCCGCGGTTTCAAGTTAGCAACGATCACGACTTTTTTACCGATCAAATCTTGCGGTTCTGGATAAAATTCAGCGATCCCCGATAAAATTTGACGATCTTGATCATCTCCCGCAGCTAAGCGGAATTGCAGCAGCTTGTCGGCGCCTTTGACTTTTTGACAGTCAACGACTTCTGCCACTTTTAATTCGATCTTGTCGAAGTCTTCGTATTTGATCTCGGCTTTTTCGGATTGCAATGTGGTTTCTTCTGGATTCCATTTGACTGTTTCTTCTGGACTTTGCGTCCCTTCAGCCATTTTCTTTTGGATGTAGGCTACTTCTGTTTCAAGTTCCAAACGAGGGAAAATCGGTGTGCCTTTGGCAACGACTTTCGTACCGCTTGGAAATTCACCAAAGCGTAAATCTTTCAGATCCATGGCAACAGAAGCCAATCCTAATTGTTGGAAAATATTGGCTGGTGTTTCTGTCATCACCGGTTGCAATAAGATCGCAACGATGCGTAAGCTTTCCGCTAAATGAACCATTACACTGTTTAATTCCGCGCGCTTTTCTTCTTCTTTGGCTAATACCCATGGTTGAGTTTCGTCAATGTATTTGTTGGCACGGGAGATCAATGTCCAAACTTCTGACAATGCCGTACTGAATTCCATTTTATCCATGGCTTCATGGTAACGACCAACCACATTGGCCGCAGTCGTTGACAGCTCGCTATCAAAAGGCGTCACTTTTGAGGCATAATCTGGGACTAAGCCATCACAATATTTATTGATCATAGCGATCGTCCGATTCAACAGGTTGCCTAAGTCATTGGCTAGATCGTAGTTCAAACGAGAAACGAAATCTTCTGGTGTAAATACACCATCGCTACCAAAAGGAACCGCCCGTAATAGATAATAACGCAACGCATCTAAACTGTAGCGCTCCACTAACATTTCTGGATAAACGACATTGCCTTTAGATTTCGACATCTTGCCGTCTTTCATCATCAACCAGCCATGACCAAAGATTTTTTTCGGCAATGGCAAGTCTAATGCCATCAGCATGATTGGCCAATAGATCGTATGGAAACGCACGATTTCTTTCCCAACCATATGCACGTCAGCTGGCCAGTATTTTTGGAACAAGGAATCGTCGTCTGAGCCATAGCCTAATGCCGTAATATAGTTGGATAACGCATCGATCCAAACATACACCACATGTTCAGGGCTAGCAGTGACTGGGATGCCCCATTTAAAGGTCGTTCTGGAAACAGCCAGGTCTTCTAATCCTGGTTTGATGAAATTATTCAGCATTTCATTTTTACGTGATTCTGGTTGAATGAACTCGGGGTGCTCATCATAGTATTCAACCAAACGATCGGCATATTTGCTCATGCGGAAGAAATAAGAAGATTCCTTCACCAATTCTACCTCATGACCGCTTGGCGCTTTACCGCCAATGACTTTGCCCTCTTCATCTCGGTAAACTTCTGCTAATTGCGTTTCAGTAAAGTATTCTTCATCAGAAACGGAATACCACCCTTCATATTCACCAAGATAGATATCTCCTTGATCAAGCAATTGCTGGAAGATTTTTTGAACGGCTTTTTTATGGTAATCATCCGTTGTGCGGATAAATTTATCGTAACTGATGTCTAGTGTGTTCCATAGTTTCTTGACGTCAGCTGCCATTTTATCGACGTATTCTTGCGGATCTACGCCAAGTTCTTCTGCTTTTTTCTCAATTTTTTGACCGTGCTCATCGACACCCGTCAAATAAAAGACATCAAAGCCCATCAATCGTTTGTATCGTGCTACCGCATCACAAGCGATCGTCGTGTAAGAATTCCCGATATGCAGTTTGCCGCTTGGATAATAAATTGGCGTCGTAATATAGAATGTTTCTTTTTCAGCCATGGACGCAAGTCCTCCTTTTCACTAGTAAAGTGTATACTTAGGTAGTATACAGTTCGCAACCCAAAAATGCTATAATTTTAATCAAAAAAGCGCATAAACTAAGACCTTTTTCCATGGTTTACAAGGAACAAAGGAATCGTTTTGGTCCTTAACACGCAGCAAATAAACCAGCAGATTTGAGCATTTCTTTTCTACTAGTTATCATAGCGCAGATAGCCGTTCACTTCAATGTTCTAGGGGAAGAATCTGATCCTGACAACGAATCTCTTAGGAAATAAAGGTGTTTTATCTCTCTTTGATTAACAGGTGCTTCTTTTGCTATAATGAGGAAGACTTCACTTATAGAAAGGAACGCTATGACTCGAAAAAACAAACAGCATTTTTTGCTTTTAACTGTGCTTTCTGTGGGACACTTGCTTTTTTCAACCACAAGTTACCCCTTTTTGTTTGCGTACTTCAATAGCCATGATTATGCTGCGCTCTTTGCAACAGCGATGGCAGTCCTCCGTGTGCTTTTTTTGCTCTGGATCGCTCTTTGGGGCTATTCAGCACTCAAAGAACACCCGCCGTCTTCTTGGCTTTATCTCGCATTATTTTTCCTTAATTTGATCGTTCCTTATTTTTTCCGTTAAGGAAAACCGTCGCGTTCAGCTACTTACTTTATCTAAGGCAGGAGAAACCAATGAAAGAATTTACCTCAAAATCAGCTGAAAAACACTACTATGAAAAAGAAGCGTCAGAAGCAGAGTTTCTTACATGGTATCAGGCGCAAGATCAGCCGAAATACGAGAAACCTTCCGTAACCGTCGATATGGTTTTGATGTGTTACAACAAAGAAGAAGAACAATTAAAAATTGCGCTGATCCAAAGAAAAGGCCACCCTTTCCGTAATTCTTGGGCATTGCCGGGAGGCTTCGTCAATCCCAATGAATCGACGGGGCAAAGTGTGATCCGTGAGACGCAAGAAGAGATCGGGGTCACCATCTCCAAGCAAAACATCGAACAGCTGCATACCTTCAGCACCCCAGATCGCGATCCTCGCGGTTGGGTGATCACCGTCAGCTATTTGGCTTTTATCGGTGAAGAACCCTTAAGTGCCGGTGACGATGCGAACCAAGTACGCTGGTTCTCTTTAGAAAGAAAAGCCAATCAAATTTATTTGACCAGCGGCGAGATCGAGATCATTCTTGACCTAGTGACTGGCGCCTCTGTTGGAAAAGATACGTTGGCTTTTGACCACAGCGCGATCATCCTCAAAGCTTTCAAACGGGTTGCCAACAAGATGGAACACGAGCCACAAGTGCTGCTCGTGTTAGGCAAAGACTTTACGATCACGGAAGCCCGTAAAGTATTCGCCAAGTTTTTAGGGATCGATTTTAAAATGATCGATCATTCCAACTTCAAAAAATCCATGCTCCAATATTTTACGGAAGTTGGCGAAAAGCCCGTCGGCATCGGGCGTCCCTCAAAGATCTATCGCTTAAATGACGCATTTTTAGGTGACAAAATGTAAAAAAATACAACCCCCTGTCAGACCGTAGTTTGGCAGGGGGGTGCTGGTTAATCATAATTAGTGAACGTGGTTCCTAGAAACAAAAATCAGAAAGATTTTTTCTATACCCTAGGCGATCCCTGGCGTTCCTTCCAGTTCAAGCGGCTCAGCTGCTCATTTCGTTTGAGAGCCGTTCTAGCTTCTGTTGGTCCTGCATATCCAACGTGACAAAACGCAGTTCTTTGCCGTACCACTGCGCTTTGTACTGGATTTTGCGAACGAATTGATGCCAATCACTGATGCTGTAATGACCAGCTTTTAAAACCGTATCTTCTGCGATTTGTTCCAAATAGATTGTATCGTACTGTTTTACGAGATGGTAGCTGACTTGATCGATGAATTCCCGCTTTTGACAGCAGTGAAAACGATAAAGGCGAGCGACCTTTCCTTTTAGCTTCTGATAATTTCGCGCCTGGGTCAAAAGGATTTTCTTCCGTTTGACCGCCGTCGCTTTCACCTGAAGTTTGCGTTCTGCTCGCGTCAGCTTTTGCTTCGTTTGGATGGCATGCTCACAGGTGATGGGTATCGGCTGGTTGGCTTTGACCAACTGCTGCGGATCATAAACAACAGCGACAGAGGCTTGCTGCTTCGGCAATGGCGGGATCTCTTCCAAACAAAGGATTGAGATGTAAAACTCTTCGTTGTTTTTTGCTGAGATCGTTGCCGATTTGATCTTCCCTTTGATCGCCCGATGCTTTTTTACGGGAACCAATGTTTTAAGCTTTGGCAGCTTGATTTGATCGTCTTCAAAATAAATGGTGTGCTGCTGATTATTGGTGGTATACGATTGCCAGATACTTTTTTTGGTTTTCATTTTTGGAAAGCCAGCCCGCTTTTGAAAGTAATTTCGAAACGCTCGGTCCAGATTCCGTTGTGCATTCGCCAATGCCAAACTATCGGTCTCCTTCAAAAAAGGATACTCCTTTTTTAGTTTGGCTGGCGTCAACCCTTGCTTTGCTTCATTGTTGGCCAGCTCCTCCATCTTTGCCTCCAGCAGTTGATTGTACGTAAAACGTACACAGCCGAAGGTTTCGATGAAAAACTGTTTTTGCTGTCCATTAGGATAGATCCGAAATTTGTATGCTTTTAAAACACCCAGTTTCATCTCCTCCTAACACTCCCTATACCTTTGACGCTAGTTCCCCTTTTTTTGTGCTAACTTTTCTTGATAGATCTTGGCTTCTTTTTTCGTGGCATAAACGAAATGTCCTGGTGCGATCTCTTCCATTGCTCGTTCTTGGTTATCGTTTGGTTCGCTGACGTATTTGATCCGTTTGCGTTGACGCTCATGGTCAGGATCTGGCAGCGGAATCGCTGATAAAAGACTTTCAGTATACGGATGGACCCCGTAATGATAGATTTCATCGCTGGTGCCTACTTCTAGCAGTTTGCCGTTGTGCATCACGCCGATCCGATCGCTGATGTGTTTGACCATCGATAAATCATGGGCGATAAACAAGTACGTCAATTTATGTTCTTCTTGCAGATCTTGCAGCAAGTTGACGACTTGGGCTTGGATCGAAACATCCAATGCTGAGATCGGTTCATCACAGATGATGAATTTTGGATCGACAGCTAACGCGCGGGCGATCCCGATCCGCTGACGTTGTCCACCTGAAAATTCATGAGGATAACGGGTCCCGTGACTTGGGTTTAGTCCGACGGTTCGCAAAAGTTCATCCACCCGATCATTGCGTTCTTTTTCATTTTTGGCTAATCCGTTGATATCGATCCCTTCGGCAATAATGTCCCGAACTTTCATCCGTGGATTCAAGGAAGCATAAGGATCTTGGAAGACCATTTGAACTTCCCGGCGAAAATCAGCCAGCGGTTTCTTGCCTTTGATTTTCATAACATCTTGTCCATCAAAAAGAACTTCGCCTCCGGTAGGGTTATTCAAGCGAATCACCGTCCGTCCAGTCGTCGATTTTCCGCTTCCAGATTCACCGACTAGACCAAAGGTTTCTCCTTCATAGATTTGGAAGGAGATATCATCGACGGCTTTGACTTCGTCTTTGCGGCCAACGTTAAAATATTGTTTGAGATTCTTTACTTCAAGTAAAACTTTTTCCAACCGTTTCTCCTCCTTTAGACAGATGCCTGAGTATTTTTTTCTTGGAATTTTTTCCAGCGAATCAAGATCTCATCCGGCGGAGTCACTTTCGGTGCTTGCGGCGCTAACAGCCAAGTGGCCGCTTTGTGCGTCGGTGAGACGTCAAAGAATGGCGGTTGCTGTTCAGCATCGATCTGCAAGGCAAACTCGTTCCGTGGATAAAAAGCATCGCCTGTTGGCGGATCTAACAAATCTGGAGGTGAACCAGGAATCGCGTACAAGCGATCGCCTGTTCCTTCTAACGTCGGCATCGAACCTAACAAGCCCCAAGTGTATGGATGTTGCGGGTTGTAGAAGATCTCTTCTGCGGTCCCCACTTCGACGATTTTCCCACCGTACATCACGGCCACCCGATCCGCCACATTGGCAACGACCCCTAAGTCATGGGTAATGAAGACGATGGACGAATTGATTTTCTTCTGGATATCTTTTAATAACTCTAAGATTTGTGCTTGGATCGTTACATCCAATGCAGTCGTTGGTTCATCTGCAATCAAGATCTGCGGGTAACAGATCAACGCGATCGCAATGACGATCCGCTGCCGCTGACCACCAGAAAATTGATGCGGATAATTTTTCAAGCGTTTCTCAGCATTCGGGATGCCGACAAGGTTCAATAGTTCCAACGCTTGTCGCAAGCCTTCTTTTTTACTGATTTTGTTGTGCTTCATCAATGATTCTGCCACTTGCTTGCCAATCGGCATCGTTGGGTCCAATGAAGTCATTGGATCTTGGAAAATCATGGCGATTTCCTTGCCACGGATTTTTTGCAGTTCTTTTTCGGATTTTTTCAAAATGTCCGTCCCATTGAAGAGGATCTGGCCATTATCGACATTGGCATTGCTGGCTAACAACCCCATGATACTGCGGGTCGTCACGGACTTGCCGCTCCCAGATTCGCCCACGATCGCCAAGGTTTCTCCTTTGTATAGATCGAAACTGACATCGCGGATCGCTTGGACTTTCCCAGCAAAGGTGTCAAAAGAAATTTCTAAGTTTTTCACTTCTAAGACTTTTTTCATAGCAATCACTCTTTCATTTTCGGATCAAAGGCATCACGCAAACCGTCTGCCAGCAAGTTGAACCCAATCATAATCACAGACAAGGTCACAGCTGGTACCCACATTTGGTAAGGCAGGAACAAGAAGGTTTTGTAGCCATCGCTTAGTAACATCCCTAAAGATGCTGAAGGTGGTTTTAATCCTAGCCCAATAAAGCTTAGGAAGGCCTCGAAGAAAATCGCCGAGGGAATACTGAACATCATTTGTACGATGATCACGCTGGAAATATTCGGTAATACGTGTTTCATCGCAATCTTGAGGCGACTTTCCCCCAGCGTCGTTGCGGCTAAAACGAATTCTTGATCTTTTAGTTTCATCGTTTGGGCCCGTACGATCCGCGCCATTGGAATCCAGTTAGTGATCGCCATTGCTGCCACGATCGAGAAGATCCCAGGTTCAAAAACCACCAACATCAAGATCATTACCACTAAGTTGGGAATACCAGATAAGATTTCTAGAAAACGTTGCATCACATTATCGATCCGTCCACCTAAAAGACCAGAGATCAGGCCATAGGTTACACCAAAGATGATGTCAAGCATTGCCGCGATAAACGCGATCAACAAGGAAATACGTGTTCCTACAAATAGACGACTCAATAGGTCACGACCCAAGCCATCCGTTCCTAAAAGGAAATACGTCCCGTCAGGAACATTGGCAGCTGCATACTTATCTACTAGCTCGCCTCCCACCATCGCATAGCCGTTTAAGCCATTGATGTTGATACCAGGAATTTTCGGCGGCAGATTTGTAAAGGTCACATTTTGCGCAGTTGGATCATGTGGCGAGACAAAAATCGTAATGATTGAGATCGCGATAATGATCAGCAGCAAAATGATTGAGAAAACAGCGGCTTTGTTCTTTTTCAGACGACGCCATGAATCTTGGAAAAACGTTAATGAAGGGGTTGCGATCGCTTCACGCTCTTCATTGGTATTTTTTTGTAACGGTTGAAATTTGGCTGCATCGATGGCAGCAACATCATTTGCTGTGTAAGGTTTCTCTGCCATTAGCCACGACTCCCTTCTGAAACTCGGATCCGCGGATCAACGATTCCATATAAAATATCAACAACAAGAATAACAAAGACCAACATCGCGGAATAAAGAATTGTTACCGCCATGATCGTTGGATAGTCATTGGTCATGATTGATTTTACGAACTGTTCACCGATACCTGGGATCGCAAAAATATTTTCTACGACAAGAGAACCCGTCATCAAACCGACAGCTAGCGGTCCTAACAGCGTCAATAATGGAATCAAACTATTCCGCAAACCATGCTTGAAGGCAATTTCCCAGCGGCTTAACCCTTTTGCTCGTGCCAACTCGACATAATCACTATGCAGCACTTCCACCATCTCGGTTCGAATAAACCTGGCGGAATCCGCTAACGGCGACATCGCCAAGGCGACGGTCGGTAGGATCGTGCTGGCAAAAGTCTCCCACTTAGCAATCGGTAAGATCCCTAGTTTGATGGCAAAAATGTATTGCAGCAACACGGCAAAGACAAAGTTAGGGATCGAACGTCCTAAGATCGCCACTAAGGTAGACGTTGTATCGATCCAAGTATTTTGCTTCATCGCAGAGATCGTTCCTAAAATGATCCCAAAGAACGTACCAAAGATGATCGCTTGTAGCCCTAGTTGCAGTGAAGGTCCGATTCTTCCTGATAATAAATTCGCTACTGGCTGGTTTTTAAATTGGAAAGAGATCCCAAAGTCACCTTTTAGTAAATTGGTCAAATAAAGCCAATATTGGGTAATGATCGGTTTGTCCAATCCTGCTTGCTCATTTAGCAAGGCAATTTGTTCTGGACTTAATTTTTCAGCATTCGTATATGGTGTTCCTGGCAAAAATTGCATCAAGAAAAAGGTGATCGTGGCAATCAGCCATAATGTTAAGACCATGTAGAACACTCGTTTCAATAAATATTTCAAAAAGCTGTTCACGCAGTTTCCCCCTTAAGTATTTTGACTTCTATTCAATAATTATGTAAATTAACATAGTACGAATCATTAAAAAGGAGTCAGATCATGAAAATAAAAAAAAGTAGTGGGCTCATACCCCTCCTATGCCTCGCAATTTCTGGCGGATGGTTAGCCATAAAAAATGAATTTTCCATAGCAGCTCTTTCAGATGCCCTTTTCTTGTGGGCGCTGTTCTTTTTGATCATTGGCGGTTTTTTATGGGTATTTGCTTCTGGTTTCTTTGACCATTTTCAATACTCCATGAAGAAAGCTTTTTCCAAAAATAAAACAGATTATCTGAAATTATCCCAAGTCGGCAAACAGAGCTACGCCTTTTGGTTATGGCCTGGTGTCTTCTTGTTATTCCTTTCATTGCTCTTTTTAATGATTGCTACTAGTTAATTTCATTCTTATAGTTTTACTCATTGAAATGAGAAGCAAAAGGCTGAGACAAGAAATTGTCCCAGCCTTTTCTTCGGCATTTCAAGTCAACTACTCGTGATTATTCGATTGATGTCCACTTGTAGTCGTATTGTGCGCCCGCTGCGTGAGCAACAACACCTTTGACTTTTGTTGCACGTAAGTGTGCTTCCGCTTTTTGATAAACTGGAATGACACCTTGTTCATTCATAATGATTTTTTCTGCATTGACTAGGTCTTCCCAACGTTTGTCAGGGTCATTGGCATTGGTTGTACCCGCTGCTTCAACGGCTGCATCGTATTCTTCGTTGCTCCATTGCCCACGGTTGTATGAGTTGCCTGTCGTAAACAAGTCAGTAAAGCTACTTGCATCGGCATAGTCAGCACCCCAACCGCCCATTACTGTATCAAAATCACCAGCGTTTGAACGATCCAAACGAACAGAGAATGGTACTGGACTTAACGTGACTTTCACACCGTCCAATGTTTTTTCGATCGTATCTTGCAAGTACTCAATGATTTTCTTCGTTGAGTCTGTATCAGAAGCTAAGATATCAAATTCTAATGAATCGATCCCTAATTCTTCTTTGGCTTTTTCCCAATGTTCTTTGGCTTGCTCTTCATTGTATTCAATGACGCTGCCAGCTGCTTCCGTGAAGTCCGTATGATCGCCAGGGCTGAAGGTCATACCTTCTGGTACCAACCCAGTTGAAGCAATCGAACCATCCCCTAAGATCGATGTCACTAAGGCATCACGATCAATCGCATAAGAGATCGCTTTACGTAAGTTTTCGTTACGGAAAGGTGAATCTTCATCACGTTGGTTCAATTCTAGGTAAGAAGTCGTTGCTTCTGGTTGAGAAACGAAGGCTTCATCGTTAGCCATTTGTTGCGCTAATTCACCTGTTAGGATGACATCATCTGCTTGACCATCTTGGAAAAGGTTCAAGGCAGTTGAGGATTCCTTCACGACGCTTACATTGATCGTTTGTAATTTAACAGTATCTTTGTCCCAATATTGGTCGTTCTTTTCATAAGCCCATTCCGTATCCGTTCCTGGTCCATCAAACCCAGTCAAGACAAACGGTCCATTATAGACAGCATTGTCACTGGTTGACGCATATTGATCGCCATTTTCTTCGACCACTTTTTGATTTTGTGGGAAGAAGGATGGGAATGCTAATAAGTAATCAAAGTAAGGTGTTGCTTTTGCTAGGGTGATTTCTAATTCATAATCCCCCACTGCTTTGATGCCTAGCTCTGATGGATCCGTATCGCCTGCTGTGATGGCATCTGCGTTCTTAACTGGTGAAAATAGATACGCGTATTCTGATGCTGTTTCAGGTTTGACTGTCCGTTGCCAACCATAGACGTAATCTGCTGCTGTAACAGGGTCACCATTTGACCATTTCGCATCTTCACGTAATTTGATCTTGTAAGTCAGTCCATCCTCGCTGACTTCAGCTGCTTCAGCTGCACCAGCAGGTTGTGGTGTACTGTCAGCATCCAAACGATAAAGTCCTTCATATACATTGTTCAATGCACTGAAGCTGATCGTATCGGTTGCTAATGAGAGATCCGCACTTGGCATTTCTTGTGAAACCACTACGTTAAACACTTGTTCTGCACTGCTGTCGCCGCTTGCTGCTGTGTCATTGCTTGAACTATTTGTTCCGCCCGTTGTACAACCGGCTAACGCCACGCCACACACAGCCACTAAACCATAGGCCCATTTATTCTTCATCCTGTCCTACCCCTTAATTGAATTAATTTTCAGAATAATCATGCGATTTCTGAAGTTAGATAAGATTTTAATTAATAATTATTAAAAAAGCAATCCTTTTTTCGATAAAAAACACCTCAGACAGAAAGTTTTCTTGGTATTTACTTACCTTACTCTCATCAAACATTCGTTAAATGCTATTTTTCCTTTCTTTATTTATAAGAAATAAAGCAAAAAAAATAATAAAAAAACATGGTTAAATGTAACTTACATTCATTTTCCGTCTTTCTTTTTCATTTGATCCGTCAAAATGAGAAATGTCTGATAGAAGGGTAAACATACAGAAATCGCCAATGATTTTTATCAAAATAGTCCAAAAAAAGACCTGATCGCATGCTTGCTGATCAGGTCTTCTCGCCTTAAAGACATTTGTTTCATCCCCGAAAGGATGTACTCTTTAATGATTAATGGATCGCGCCGCCAATTGCTTTTAGATCTTCTTTGTCGGCATAATCAACGATGGCTTCCACCGCTGCAGTCAATCCTTTGGCAATGTCTTCGATGCTCATTGCAGGCTGTCCTGCTTTATCGACGACTTGCTGAGGAATAAACGGCACGTGGATAAAACCGCCCTTCATTTCAGGGTATTTTGTATCGATCATGTATTGTACTTGATACATGATGTGGTTGCAGACGAAGGTTCCAGCAGTATTAGAAACGGCTGCAGGTATTCCTGCTTTTTTCATGTTTTCTACCATTGCTTTGATCGGCAGTTGTGTGAAGTAAGCAGGCTTCCCTTCTGTTTGGATCGCTTCATCGACGGGTTGATTGCCTTCGTTATCAGGAATCCGGGCATCATCCACATTGATCGCCACTCGTTCTGGTGAGATGGCAAACCGTCCACCCGCTTGGCCAATGTTTAAAACGACATCTGGGTGGATCTCTTCAATTTTCTCTGCGACGATCGCTGCTGATTTCCCAAATACAGTGGGGATCTCTGCTTTCACGATCTGTGCACCATGAATTGTATCTGGCAACAATTTCACTGCTTCTAAGGCAGGATTGATTGCTTCTCCGCCAAATGGATCAAATCCGGTAATTAGTAGTTTCATTTCCATCATCCTTCCCTCTTTGTTTTACCACTAAAATGCCCAAAAGTACATTAAAGCGATGTGGATCACTAACAATAATAAAGCAATTGGGGCTTGTGCTTTAATGACGCCATTGGGGTCTTTCATCTCTAACAAGGCCACTGGCAATGCGTTGAAATTGGCTGCCATCGGAGTCAGCAATGTGCCACAAAAACCAGCGGTCATTGCCAACGCACCAGCAACGACTGGGTCGCCGCCTTGCGCCATCACAAAAGGTACACCGATGCCTGCGGTAATAACGGTAAATGCCGCAAAACCATTTCCCATGATCATAGTAAAGATCATCATTCCTAAACAGTAAGCCACGACACCGATAAAACGATTGCCTTCTGGCACGACACCAGAGATTCCTTGAGAAATCACATCACCGACACCAGCAGCGTTAAAAATGACACCTAGTGCTGCTAATAACTGCGGCAAGATACCGGCAGTTCCGACTTGACGAAGCATCCGATCGGAATCGTCCAGCACTGTTTTCGGTTTAGCGGAAGTCAACACGACTGCCAACAAGAGCGCTAAGATCGATGCGATCCCGATCCCCACTTGGCCCCCTAATGGTGTATAAGAAATCACCACAGCGATCAATGCTAAGCTGATACATGGCACGAAGATCGTACTACCGATCCGTTTAGCCGATGCTTCTGCTTTTTCATCATCCACGTCCACGATTTTACCAATCTGCACTTGTTTGAAGAAGGTCAAACAGCCCATCAAAACGATCAAAATCCCGTCCACAAGATACGGCAAGAAATTCCCGAAAGCAAAGACGATCCCTAGCAGTAACCAAAAAGCAGAGGTGCCTAATCGGGTGGGATGATCCGCTTCGCGAAAAACCCGTACAGCCGTCATGATCGACAGCAATCCGATCAAGATATAAAAGAATTCCAGTAATCCGTTAACGATTCCTTCCATCTATTTGTCCTCCTTCTTGCCATATTTTTTTGCTAATTTACGATCAAAGAGCAGGTTCGACAATGTAGCAATGACTAAGACGATCAATGCGATCGGCAATGAGGCTTGCGCGATCGAACTAGCTGCCACATCGTAGCCAAGAGATTGCAATGTTCCTACGATCAATAGCACACCAGAAGCAGCCACAAAGGTATTTTGGGCAAAGAAATTCCCGAAGTTTTCGTTAGCGGCAGCCCGAGCTTTGATTTTTTCCTGATCTTTTTCATCCAGTTCCCCAAATTTGTTTTCCCCAGCAGCTTGCGCCATCGGGTTAACGATCGGGCGGATAAATTGTGTATGTCCTTGGATCCGAATAGAGAAAAAGCCAGCAAGTTCTCGAATAAACAAGTACAAGCTCAAGAACTTCCCTGGTGTTAAGCCTTTGATCTTTTCAATCAATATGACTGCCTGCTGCTTCAAGCCAAAACGTTCTGACAAGCCGACCATCGGTAGTGTCAGTAAGAACAGTGTAACGAGTCGATTATTGACAAACGCTTCTCCTAACATTGTTAAAAAATCAACAACAGAAATCCCCGACACAAGCGCGGTGACAAAACCAGCAACGATTACGACAGCAATAGTATCTAGCTTCAGCAAAAAGCCGACTAAAATAACTAGAATACCAATTAATTTAATCCATTCCATCAAATCATCCTTTCACGATAAGTTATTTTTAATGGATACCAGCTTTTAGTATAATCTATTTTTTTCTTGTAAAACAATGTTTTTTGAATTTTCTTTCGAGGAATACGCTTTCTTTAATGTGTTTTTTAATTACTTAGATAGTAAATAACAAAAAGGGCTCTATAATTTATGGGACTGATGAATCAGAATTGATTCTTCAGTCCCATTTTCATTTTAGGTATTAAAAAACATATCGTTCTCTAGTATGATTAAATCACCACAAAATAAACAACTGAGAGGACGATATGCTATATGAATGATTCTATCAAAAAAATGCTGAGAATAATAGAGAAAGATTTGATGATTACAGAGGTCTCTTACGAGACCCTTCAGAAGAAAAAGACGTTGGTCGTCGATGCTGTTCTCTCGCCTACTCCTCGTGCTTGTAGAAGTTGTGGTTCTACTGTGGTAGATGGAAACGGGAAAGCAATTATAGTGAAAAATGGGAAGAAGGAAACGATTGTCCGTTTTGAACAATACAATCATATGCCTTTGGTTATGCGCCTAAAAAAGCAGCGCTATACCTGTAAAAACTGCCGAACCCATTGGACTGCTCAAAGTTATTTTGTCCAACCCAGACATTCAATCGCAAATCATGTTAGATATAAAATTGCTTCTTTACTGACTGAAAAAGTATCTTTATCTTTTATTGCGAAAAGCTGTCAGGTATCTTTGACCACCGTTATTCGTACATTGAAAGAGTTTAAAAGCTATTTACCAAAGCAATCTAAGAAGATTCTCCCCAGAGTATTGATGGTTGATGAATTTCGTTCCCATGCTTCCATAGAAGATAAAATGAGCTTTATTTGCGCAGATGGCGAAACAGGAAAATTAATAGATGTTTTGCCTACGCGTAAATTACCTCGATTAACAAGCTATTTCTTAGGTTGTACCAATCCAGAAGAAGTAGAATTCTTGGTGACAGACATGAACGCCGCCTACTTCCAGCTCACCAAACGTGTTCTGCCAAATGCGAAAGTAGTGATTGATCGGTTTCATATTGTCAAACACATGAATCAAGCGTTCAATGAGTTGCGTATCCGTGAAATGAATGAACTTCGTAAAGCAGGACAGAAAAGCCAGGCAGAAAAACTGAAAAAGAACTGGCGCTTTTTGCTAAAAAATCGTGCAAACATCAACCATTATGAATACAAAACATGGAAAAGTTTCCGAGCACCAAAATACCCATTTCTTACTGAAGCAATGATGATTGATCGATTGCTTGAGTTTTCTACGCCCCTGAAGGAGGCGTATCCCTTTTTTCATGAATTAGTTGAAGCCTTTCGAGACAAAGACCCTGACTTATTTTTCTGCATATTGGCAGAACTTCCCAAAACGTTAGATGACGGCTTTCGGGAGAAGCTTCAAAACCTTCTGACCTATGAAGAAGGCATCACCAACGCAATGATCTATCCTTATTCCAATGGAAAAATAGAAGCGAAGAATACCCACATAAAGACAATGAAACGAGTATCCTACGGATTTAAATCATTCGAGAACATGAGAATTAGAATCTTTTTGATCAATAAATTAATCAATGTAAGATAACAAAAAATCTGAGCCAGAATGTGGTTCATTCTGACCCAGATTTGATTTTGCACAACTCATCAGTCCTTATTGACAAAGAGCCACAAAAAGAAGAACTGCGCTTGTGCAGTCCTTCTTTTGCTTTTTGCGTTTAAGAAGCGGAGGCTTCTTTTTTCATTTGTTTGCTTCGCAGCTGTCCGCAAGCTGCGTCGATATCTGTCCCGTGTTCTTTACGAATCACGCAATTGATACCGTTTTTCTTTAAAATGTCATAAAAGGCTAACACATCCGCTTTTTTACTTCGAGCGTATTGGTCATGCTCACTCACTGGGTTATATGGGATCAAGTTGACGTATGACAATTTCTTTTTATCCTTCAATAAAGCTGCCAACTGACGGGCATGTTCTGGCCGGTCATTGACATGATCCAGCATGATGTACTCAAATGTGATCCGACGATTGGTTTTTTCTAAATAATAGTCGACCGCTGCCATCAGCTTTTCAATCGGGAAACTCCGATTGATCCGCATCATGGAGGTTCTGACTTCGTTATTTGGGGCATGCAGCGAAATCGCTAGGTTCACTTGCAAGCCGTTCTCCGCAAACTCTCTAATTTTATGCGCTAAGCCGCTGGTTGACACAGTAATATGCCGCGCGCCGATCGCTAAGCCTTTCGGGTCATTGATGATCTGTAAGAAATGCATCACATTGTCATAGTTATCAAAGGGTTCGCCAATCCCCATGACCACCACGTGAGAGACTCGTTCCCCCTCATTGCGTTCATCAAAATAGTGTTGTACTAACATGATTTGAGCCACGATCTCGCCTGCCGTTAAGTCTCGTTGCTTCTTTAATAACCCACTGGCACAAAACGTACAGCCGATGTTGCAGCCGACTTGGGTCGTCACACAAACGGACATGCCATATTCTTGACGCATCAAGACCGTTTCAATCATGTGATTGTCTGGCAATTGGAATAAATACTTGACGGTTCCGTCACTGGCTTCTTGTACCACCATCTGTTTCAGGGGATTGATCACAAAGGCTGCCGACAGTTTCTCAATCAAAGGTTTCGGTAGATTGGTCATTTCTTCAAAGCTGGTTACTCGTTTTTCATAGAGCCACTCCCACACTTGGTTGGCACGGAATTTCTTTTCATTTTGTTCAGTTATCCACAAAGATAAATCTGATTTGGTAAGTCCATAAATCGATGGGTTCACTTTTTTCCCTCTTTTCAAACTAGTCGCTACATACTATAACTGAATTCTTTGTGAAAAGCAACCGTACATTGCCTGATCTTCAAAGCATTCTAGCCCCACGCTTTTGTGGTATTCCTCTTTTTTGAAGATGCTCTTTCTTCCATTCATTGAATCTTTGGCCATAGGAAACCTCTCACAAAGACCTGCATGAAAAAAACAAGCAGTGACAGAACCTGCTCCGATGTACGAAACAAAGCGGCTCTTTCCTGCTTGTTTTCATGAGGGGGCTGTTTCCTCGTGCGCGTTACTTTCATTACATGATCACATTTCAAAAGAAAGCACTCTGCCTTCTTTGGCGGTCAACATGCCCCGTTGCGGCGGCTGCAGTTGTAAATAAAGTTGTAGCGACATTTCTAGTATCAGCTCTTTGTCTCCCTGCTGAAAAACGCCGTAATAATGTGTCTGTTCCCGCTTTTCTTCATATGTATGACTCACAAGATAATATCCTTGTTCCATGGTTTCGTTGCGCTTTTTTGTTTCTGAAAGAAAACGGCGAATATGTTTATACGTAAAGAAACTCAATAAAATGACAACTGCTATTAATACTACATACCCCATTGACAGATTTACACCTCGATCGTTGATGTGGCAAAGGTCGGCTCAACACCAATACTGATCATCAAGGCAGCATCGACTTCACACATCACTTTATCGTCTAAGTGACAAACCTTTTCTTTCAAACGGCTTTTGTCGATCGTGCGAATCTGTTCCATCAAAATGACGGAGTCTTTGCCAATCCCTGTGCAAGAAGCGGAAATCCCAATATGCGTTGGTAATTTCGGCTTCGCCATTTTTGCCGTGATCGCCGCAATGATCACAGTGGGACTGAAGTGATTCCCCAAGTCATTTTGAATGATCAAGACTGGACGTATCCCGCCTTGCTCCGATCCAACCACTGGTGAAAGATCGGCAAAATAAATATCTCCCCTTTTTACCATAGGACCACCCTAACTTTTATATTCTCGCGGAATCCTTGCTGAAAGGGTACACGCTACTTCATAGTGAATCGTTTCTAACTGGTCTGCAACATCCTGCATCGTAATTTGTTCCCCATGATTCTCACCGATCAAGGTGACTGGTGTACCGACAGCAAATGCCCGCGGCAAACGAATCATCAATTGATCCATACACACTCGACCGACGATCTCACAACGCTCGCCTTCTACTAAGATCGAGAAGCCTTGCATTTTTCGTAACCAGCCGTCAGCATAACCGATAGGCACGGTGCCGATCCATTCCTGACGTGGAGTGATATATGTTTCACCATAGCCAATCCCCGCTCCTTTTTCAAGTAATTTCACTTGTATCAGTTCAGAAACGAGCGAAAGCGCAGGTTTTAAGGAAAATGGTTCGCTCAGCGCATGACCTGATGGGTTCAACCCATACATTGCGATCCCAAAACGGACCATATTTCCTACTGCTTCTTTGTGCCATAAAGAGGTTGCGCTATTGCCTGTATGTATATATGTCGGCAAATAGGGCAAAACAGTTAAGACTTCTTTAAAACGTTGGTGCTGGGTTTCCCAATAGCTCGTGTCTGCTTGATCCGCTGTGGAGAAATGGGTAAAGATCCCTTCCCACTCAAAAGAGGGGTGATCTTCTAACCAAAGAATGGCTTGGCGCACTTCTTCGACAGTCAAAAAGCCGATTCTCCCCATACCAGTATCCACCTTGATATGCACTTTAAGCGGCTTATTTAGAGGGTTCTCCTCTAAATAAGCGCCTGCTTCTATCAGCCAGTCCATCGAAGCGACTGGAAATGACAAATCATAGGTCGTCAGCAAGGTAATATCACACACATTCACGACACCTAAGATCAAAATCGGGTCAGTAATCCCTGCTTCTCTCAATTCGATCGCTTCATCGATCGTCGCAACGCAAAAACCATCTGCGCCGCCTTCTTTGGCTGCAAGAGCGGTTTGAACCGCTCCGTGTCCGTAACCATTCGCTTTGACCACCGCAAAAAGAAATGTCTCGCTTGGTAAGTGAGCAATCTCATGTTTGATATTTTCGGTAATCGCAGTTGTATCAATTATCGCTTTCGTTGGTCTATGGTAAGCAACCACCATTTCCAGTTCCTTCTTTCTACTAGTGCTTGATCAGACGAACAAATTAAGTTGGTTTTATGTAGTCGGCTGTTCGTCCATGAAGTATCAAAGTCTTCTTGACTGACAGACTACTTCAACTTGGTTTATTCACTATCTAGTACTTCTAAAATAATTTGTGCAAAAGCAGTATCATTTGTATGGGTGATACTGACAAACGTTTTTTCTAAAGGATGAGGTGCTTTAGTAACGATCGGGGCACCGAATTCATTGGTCAAGACTTCAATGTCATGAAAAGAAACTTTGCCGATCCCTGTCCCCCAAGCTTTCGAAAACGCTTCTTTGCAGGCATAGCGCCCGCCAAGGAACTCTACCTGACGTTTCAGCGGCAAGCGTGCAAATAATTTTGCTTCCCTCTCTGTTAAAATACGCGTTATAAACTGAGGTTTTTTTTCAATTAATTCTTTCATTCGAGGCAGCTCGACTGCATCGATCCCGATTCCTTTGATCATTCTTTTCTCTACCTTCACCTAAGATAGGGTTTTCCAAATTGGAAATACCCCTTGTTCAGCTAGTTACCATTCTACCAAAAAAATGGCGAATTACCATTCAAATCTGACGAGTTTATACGGAGATTAAGATTTTTAATCGTTCGTATTTGTTTTTTATATAAAAAAAGACCTTGCAAGTTTCCTTACAAGGTCCACAAACTTAATTAGTCTTGGTTGTTTCTGATTACGAAACCGCGTTTTTTGTCGTTGCTGCGGCGATTGTTTTTACGGGCACCATCTTTTGAATAGTTGCCGCGGGCTTTATTGCCGTTGCCACCGCCACGGTTCCCACCGTTTTCTTTGCGGTTACGATTGCCGTTGCTATTGTTGCTGCGACGACCATTTTTGTTGAATGATTTTTTCCCTTGAGGCAATGGACGCTCTGGTGTGATCTTCACTGGTGCTAAATCAGCAGGATCTTTTGCCATAGTTTTTAGAAGCAATGCTGCTAAATCTTGTGCAGAATAACGTTCTAATAGATCGTCGGCTGCTTGCAAGTATTTATCTAAGCCATTTTCATCCAATTTGGTTTCAACAGATTCGATTGCGGCACCTAATTGACCTTTGAACGCTTCTTTTTCGGTCGGTGGGCGCATTGGTGTCATCCGTTTTTTCGTTAAGTTTTCAATGACGTGCAGATAGCTCATTTCGTTTGGTGTAACGAAAGTCACAGACATTCCACCTTTTCCAGCACGGCCAGTACGTCCAATCCGGTGAACATAGCTTTCAGGGTCTTGAGGGATATCGTAGTTGTAAACGTGTGTAACACCAGAGATATCTAATCCACGAGCTGCAACGTCTGTGGCAACTAAGATATCTAGTTGACCACTCTTGAATGAACGCAAAACGCTCATTCGTTTTTGTTGAGAAAGGTCTCCATGAATGCCTTCTGCTTTATAGCCGCGGGCTTCTAAGCCGCGCGCCAATTCATCGACACGACGTTTCGTACGACCGAAAACGATGGTCAATTCTGGCGTTTGCACATCCAATAAGCGAGTCATGATATCAAATTTTTCGTAATCTTTTGAACGAACATAGTATTGATCAATCAAATCAGCGGTCATTTCTTTGGCTTTGATCTGTACATGTTCAGGCTCTTTCATGAATTTCACGCCGATGTTTTTGATTGCTGGCGGCATTGTTGCTGAAAATAGCAATGTTTGACGAACATCTGGTACTTGGCTGATGATTTTTTCAATATCTTCCAAGAAGCCCATGTTCAACATTTCATCCGCTTCATCTAATACAAGCGTTTCAACGGTGCCTAATTTCAAGGTGTGGCGGTTGATATGGTCTAACATACGACCTGGTGTACCAACTACGATGTGGGGACGATCTTTTAGTTGACGGATTTGACGGCCGATATCGGCTCCACCGTAAACTGCTTGTACACGAATTTTTTTGTCTTTACCAAGACGGTACAATTCTTCTTGGGTTTGGATCGCTAATTCACGGGTTGGGGCAATCACTAATCCTTGTAGTTGATGGTTCGTTGGGTCAATTTTTTCTAACATTGGCAAACCAAATGCGGCGGTTTTACCAGTACCGGTCTGTGCTTGACCGATCACGTCTTTGCCTGCTAAGGCTAATGGAATCGTTGCTTCTTGGATGGGTGTTGCTTCTTCAAAGCCGGCACGCTCAACAGAAGTCAATAATTCGTTGGATAATTCTAGATCTTTAAATTTCAAATGGATCCTCCTAGGCTGGTCATCTTTTCGATGCCTGTTTTTCTATCATCGAAGCGTAGGTTAGTTCTTCAGAAACACAAGAGTAGTCCCATTTACTCTTATCTTTCTCTCGGTACCGAAAAACCGCTTCACGAAGGCATTATAAAAGGCTAAAACAAGTGTTGTTTGTCTCAGCCATCATTTTATCTCAAAACGTCAATGTTTTTTACAGTAATCATTCTGTGCTTCATCTTTCGGCGTTAGATAAGTATAACACGCTTTGAAAGTTTCAGCAAGATTTCAACTCCCTTTTACATTCCTTTTAGTGCATCAACGACTTCACTCAGGCCCATGCCATTGCTGCCTTTGATCACTAGGCTATCGGAAGGTTCTAAAGTTTCTATTAAGGAGGCGATCAGCTGTGGTTTTTCATCAATCGCAAAATAGCGCACCTTGTCAGCAAGGGCAGTGTTCGCTAGTCGTTTTTGCAATGCCTGCATTTCTTTGCCATAAAGGAAAACTAGCTGGAACGAATCATCCAAGTGTGCGGCCATCTGCTCGTGCATTTGTGCAGAATCTGGTCCTAATTCAAGCATATCTGCCAATACGGCGATCCGTCGTCCTGCTAAAGGCAATTTGCGGAAGCTATCCAATACCAGACCCATGGCCGTCGGATTGGCATTGTAAATATCGCTCAAAATCGCTGCCCCATTACCAGCAGTCACCCATTGGGTCCGATTTTTCGTCAATTGAAAATGCGCCAAGCCTTCCTTGATCGCTTCATCTGCTACACCAAAATGACGTCCTATCCCAATCGCGATCAAGGCATTTTTGACATTATAGCCGCCTAAGACCGGTAAGGTAAAGGTCGTACCTGCTACCGTAAAAATCGTCTGATCTTGCGATTCCTCCACGATGTCTCCTTGTAGATCTCCCTCAGTTAAGCCAAAAGTTTCAATGGTCTGCGTTAAATTGGGAACAAAGGGCTCTAACAATGGTTCATCAGCTGGCATCATAAAGAAGCCGTCTTTTTTCAATCCTGCGGTGATCTCCATTTTGGCTTTGGCGATCCCTTCTCTGGACCCTAAGTTTTCAATGTGGGCTTCGCCTATCAACGTGATAGCGGCAGCGTCAGGTTCTGCTAAGCGCGAAAGGACTTCGATTTCACCTGCATGATCCATTCCCATTTCTAAAATCAACACTTGGGTATCTTCTGGCGCATGCAAGATAGTCAAAGGCACGCCTAGTTCATTGTTGTGGTTGCCTTGGGTTTTATAGGTCTGGTACTTTTGGGCCATGACCGCTTCCACCATATCTTTGGTGGTCGTTTTCCCGTTACTTCCAGTAATACCGATGATTTTCGGTGCAAGCTTTTCTTTATACGCTCGTGCCAATTGTTGAAACGCTTTGACGGTATCCGTGACAGGAATCACAAGGATGTCTTGCGGCGGTTCGATCGTAGGGTGGCTCCACAGTGTGGCGATCGCCCCATTGTCTTTGGCTTGTTGGGCAAATTCATGTCCGTCACGGGTCCCCGCTAAGGGAACAAAGAGACTGTTTTCTTTGATCAGACGGCTGTCGAATTCCACAGAGGCAAGTGGCGTTTCATTTTCAATTTGCTGACCAAATACGGCAGCGGCTTCTTTTACAGTAAAATTCATCAGGTTCGCTCCTTTTTCCTAAAAAAAGAAAGCACAAGATCGCTTCAAGTATTTTCCTTGAGTTGAGCTGGCTTTCTTCCTGCTATTTATTCTGCTTCGTTTTCTGTTGCTTCTACATTGGTCAAGAACGAACGTCTTTGATTGAAACGATTCATCCCTAATTGGATCAATTCTTCGATCAAATCCCCATAAGGCAAGCCGGTCTTCTCCCATAGCAGTGGGTACATGCTGAATTCAGTGAACCCTGGCATCGTGTTCAGCTCATTTAAAAAGAGCTCATTTTTATTGGTCAAAAAGAAATCACAACGGCTCAATCCGCTGCCGCCTAACATCGTATAGGCTTTTTTCGCAAACTCTTGAGCTTTGGCTTGTGTTTCTTCTGGAATTTGTGCAGGAATCTGCATCTCGATTCGGTTGTCAATGTATTTGGAATTGTAATCATAAAAGGCAACATCTTTTACGATTTCTCCCGGCATTGTGGTCCGAACGTCTTCGTTTCCAAGAACGGCTACTTCGATCTCACGGGCTTCGATTCCTTGTTCAACGATCGCTCGGGTATCGTAGCGATACGCTTCTTGTAGCGCATTTTGCAGTTCTTCACGGTTCTCGGCTTTCGAGATACCGACACTTGAGCCCATGTTGGCAGGTTTGACAAACATTGGATAAAGCAGACTGCCTTCACATTGATCGAAAATCTTTTTCGGATTTTCTTTCCACGCATTTTTCAAGACTGGTACATAGGGAACTTGCGGAATCCCCGCAGCTTGCAAGATATACTTGGTCATGATTTTGTCCATCCCACAGGCACTAGTCAAGACACCGGCTCCGACATAAGGCATTCCGATGGTTTCTAAAAACCCTTGGATCGTGCCGTCTTCGCCGTTTGGTCCGTGAAGTAAAGGAAAGACGATCGCGTCTTCTTCGTAGATTGCCCCAGGTGTAATTTCTTCCCCTTTGGTTTCTTCATTGGTCAATGCCAAAGTATCTGGAGACGTTGGCGCCTCAGTCAATAATGGGCCTTTTAACCAGCGTCCTTCTTTGGTGATCATTACTAATTGAACTTGGTAGTAATTATAATATACAGCATTAACAACTGAAAAAGCGGATAACAGTGATACCTCATGTTCTGCACTGCGTCCCCCGTATAATAAAATGATTTTCAAAAGAATTTCCTCCTGTATTCATTGATTCTACCAAACTAAGTCTTCCACATTTTAGCACAAAATCGACCAACCGGCATTAAATCTTGCAGAAATTTCTTTAAGCTTACACAGTCGTTAGTTGAATGTTTTTCATTTTGTCAGTACTATGAATATATCACGGCACGTTTAAAGAGGTGGGACCTATGACAGAACAAACCGCTCCTTCTAGAAAAGGACGATTAAAACAAATCGTTCAAGTCTTTTTGAAATACAAAGTCGTTCAAAATATCAGCAAACAGCAGCACCCCGAAATGGTGCGTCAAGCGTTTGAAGAATTAGGACCAACATTTATCAAAATCGGGCAGATGCTTTCGGTCCGCAATGATCTGCTTTCCAGCACCTTTGTCGATGAATTCAAGCAGCTGCAGGACAATGTCAAAAGCGATCCATTTCCCAAGGTCAAAGCACTGCTGGAAAAAGAACTGCAGCAGCCGCTAACGGAAGTTTTTTCCGCTTTTGATGAAATTCCAGTCGCCTCAGCTTCCATCGGACAAGCCCATCGAGCAAACTTGCTCAGCGGCAAAGAAGTGATCGTCAAAGTGCAGCATCCAGGGATCATTGCGGCAATTCAAGTGGATCTCGATCTTTTTGAAAAAGCCCTGCCGTTGGTTCGCGCAATTCCAGAAGCCAATGTGGTGGATTTAAAAAGCGTGCTAAGCGAAGTCCGACGATCCCTTGCCAATGAAACAAATTTTTTGCAAGAGATGAAAAACGCACAGGAATTCTACCGCAACAATCACCAAGACCCGCAGTTGGCATTGCCAAAAGTTTATCCCGAATGGTGTACCCAAAAAGTATTAGTCATGGATTACATGGCAGGTGAAAGCTTGAATTGCTTACTGACCCGCAAAAATCAAGACATCGTTTATGACAATCAGTCCGTTAAAGCAGTGAAAAAACAAGTGGGGACGCTATTAGTCGAAAACTTTATGAAACAAGTCTTTGAAGATGGCTTCTTTCACGCTGATCCGCATCCTGGCAATCTTTTCTTGCATGTCTTCACGGATCAAGCCAACCGCCCACAACCATTTCAAGTCAAGCAGCGCGTCGGTGTCCTCGGCGGGGTCGATTATTCGTTGAAATGGCAAGAAGAAGCTGTCATGCCGCCTTACCAAGTGATTTTCTTGGACTTTGGGATGATGGGTCATTTGGATCAGTCTTTACGCAGCCGTTTAGCCGATGCGTTGATTGCTCTTTATACCCAAGACACCCAAGAAGTCGGCAAAGCCGTCTTGCGGTTGTGCAACAGCAGCGGCAGTTCCTTTGACGAAGTCGCCTTCTACCAAGACCTGCAAAAATTTGTTGAAAACTACTATAATATGCCGCTAAAGGATATCGACTTGCAAAAAGTGATGGCGGAAGTCATCACGATCTGCCATGATAACCAACTGCAGATGCATCGAGACATCACCTTGCTGATCAAGGCTTTTGGTACCTTGGAAGGTGTGATCAAAGCCTTAGATCCCGAATTATCAATGATGGAAGTCACTCAGCCTTTTGCACAAAAATATTTCCTACAGCAGCTGAGTATTGAAGACGAGGTGAAAAAAAGCGCCTTGGCAACCGCAAAAAGCTTGCGGGCACTTAGCCATCTTCCCGATCGGACCTTGGCTGTCTTAGACACTTTTGCGACTGGTAAACACCGATTGAATCTAGAGATCCGCGAACAAAAACAGCTATTGGACCGCTTTGATCAGATGGTCAATCGACTGGTGATCGGTATTATTCTAGCTGCGGTCATCCTTGGCTCTTCCTTATTGGTGGTCGCCAGCCCGCAACAAGGAGCCTTCGTCCATCAGATGGGAATCTTCGGATATACCTTAGCATTTTTCGCGATCGTGGCTTTAGTCAGCAAATACTTCTATGATCGTTTTCGCAAGAAATAAATAAGCACCTTCAATTCCCGTGGTTCATGCAGAAGCTGGGTCTTGAGGGTGCTTATTTTGCAAGGGTCTGTCGCAATTCATCTTCAAAGATTCGTTTGAAGGCTTCCCGATCCTCTTTCGTAAAAGGCTTCGGTCCTTTTGTGCGCTTGCCTGCTTTACGCATCTGCGCACCTAAGTAGCGTTGTCCGAGTAAAAAATCGATCGTTTCTGGCAAATACTCTGTGCCGTTATGGTGAAAAACCCGCGCTTTTTTGGGCAAGACTAACGAGGCTAAGCCATAATCTTGGGTGACGAGAAAATCGCCGGGTTCTATTTCCTTCACGATTTCATAATCCGCGCGATCCGAGCCTTTGTCGACATAGACAAAGTGAACGTGGGCAGGATAATCTTTGGTCGTATAATGATCGACACTGGTCACGATCACTACCGGCAGCTGATACTGCTGAGCCAGTTCAATCACTTCATTTTTCACTGGCGAACCGTCGCCGTCAATAAAAAGCCGCATCTGCTTGCTCCTCTCACAAATTTCTTCGTTTACAATTACTTCTATTGTAAGAGGAGCAAGGCGAAGATGCAAGCAGACTTTACAGCCGTTTCCTTGAGGATGCATTTAAAGCCTCAGGAAGAGCAACTGCCTCCGCCCTAATAACTAGCAGCTACCCTAAGCAAGGCTTATCCCTCAACTTTAGAAAATGCTCGCTCTTTTAGCTCATAAACGACATCGCAAGCCTTGGCTACTTCTTGTTCATGGGTCACTAAGATAATACATTTTTTTTGCTCATGAGCAATTTCTTGAAATAGTTTGACGATCTCTTTGGACGTCGTTTCATCCAAGTTTCCAGTCGGTTCATCGGCTACGATCAGCTCATGCTCACAGCACAATGCGCGAACGATCGCCACCCGCTGCTGCTGCCCACCCGATAATTGGGTCACTTTTTTCAGTGCCAGCTCTTCCATGATGCCAACTTTGGCTAAGTTTGCTAAAGCGTAGGCCTTTTTATCGGCTTGCTGCGACTTCGCGATCGCCATCGCTGTCACCACATTGTCCAATGCCGACAGATAAGGCAATAGATTATAGGCTTGGAACACGATGGACACATCTTTGCGGCGGTACTCCCGCAGCCCGATTTTTGCTAACGTTTCTTCGTTGTAGAAAATCTTTCCTTCTTTCGGGGTATCTAGGCCTGTGATCAGCGACAGGAAGGTCGTTTTCCCCGATCCGCTGGAACCTAAGATCGCATACATCTTGCCAGGCTCGAAGGTCAAGTCAACGCCACGAAACAGGGCTTCTGCTTCGCTTTGATACCAATAGCCTAATTGTTCTGTTCGTAATGTCATGTCGTTCCTCCTAAGAAACCAAGATTTTTTTCGGGTTCAGCCGCAAAATGCCCGCCGACGAGAGTAAGATCGAGCCAAAGCTGATCCCTAGACCGAGTAATGCCAATAGACCAATTTGTTGAGGGGAAACGGTAATTTCTAAGGACTCCACTTCTGCTGATTGGGTGAAGGATGGGAAAGAACCGCCACGGTTGCCGCCCATTTGCGGCATCTCTCCGCCTCCAGGTCCAGCGTTTTCAGCAGCTGCCTGATCCGTCGTCGTTTCGGTTTGCTGTGCCAATAATTGCTCTCCGACGGCATTACCGACTAGATTACCGCTAGCGGCCGCGATCCCTAAAGCAAATACCATGCAGACAAAAATCTCTGTAAAAAACTGTAGGATCACTTTGGCTCGTGACTCGCCTAAAGAGAGCAATACGCCAATCTCATAGCGACGTTCCCGAATCGACATCATCACGATCAACGTCAAAATAATGATACCGGCAGCAGCAACTAAGACAATAATATTTTTGGCAAAGCTCGCGACATTATTCAACGGTGTCAGCATCGATTGATACATCTGATCATTGGTTTGGATGCTGTAGGTTTCTGTATCGATCAATCCTTCTGCTTCTTCCACGAATGCCGTCATTTCAGACGGATCACTCAAGGTATAGGTTGCTGAATCAATGGTGTCCTCATTGCCGCTCAACGTATTGGCAAGGGTATAAGAGGCAATGATCGTGTTGGCTGGGTTGAGAAAGTTAAACATTTGGCTCATGCTGTTGCCAACTTCACTCGTTTCATAGATTCCTTTGACCGTCACTTCTACTTCATTGTCCTCTGCATCAGTGATTGAAAACGTATCTCCGACCGCTAAATCATTCGCTTCAGCTAGTGAGGATTCAATCAAGACTTGGTTTGTGCCTTCGTCCTCAGAAGTAATTCCTTCTCCATCCGTGATCGTCGCTGTTCCTTCCGAAAAAGTCGTATACGCCGCACTGGTTGATACGCCAGTGATTTGGAAATCACCTGTACTCATACTCCCACCAGGCATACCTCCTGGCATACCGCCCATTTGCCCCGACTCGCTGCTATCGGTTGCTTCTGACTCTGTCGAGGAGTCACTGCTAGAGATCGGTTCGATCCCGCTGACGGCATCAGCCGAGGTACTGACTTCAAAACTATATGAAGCAACCCCGTCTAAATCAGCGATTGCTTGGGCATCTGTGATCGCTACAGGTGTCGATTGAAAACTCCCTGGATCTGGACGTGTACTCTGGTCATCGCTGTCAGATGAAGAACTTCTTTGCTGAAAAGCCTGCTCACGGTTGGCTTGCAACGTCACGGTTGCGCCGACACTTTTCTGAGCATTTTCAGTCGCTACTAGCGCTGCACTGCGAATCGTCAAACCCGCCAATACAAAAATCAAGATTGCAGAAAATACGGCGATCAGCAGCAGACTCCGGCCTTTTTTCGCCCATAAACTTTGGAGCCCTCGTTTCAAAAAATTCATCTTTGTTCCTCCTGAATGGCAAATTATTGTATTTCGACTATAAGAACCTTAGCTTAAATTGAACTTAAATCTTCCCCTGATTTTTCAAAACGTTGGAACAGACCGCAGCTGTCTTCTGCGATCTGCACGTTTTATTGATGACCCCCAGGGAATGATCGAGGAACCTTCAACTAACGGCCAAAGCCGCCGCCCATTTGATTGGTTGTCGCTGTCGCTCCTGATTGGGTCAAGTTGGCGATCGTTTCCGTGACGGGCAACGTTCCTAATTCCGTCCCATCACTAAGGGTCCCACCAGCATAATAACCAGAAACAGCTTGCGCATCATTCGTTCCCCCACTGACCAATGTATAGCTGCTATCCGTCAAATCTGGGCTAGAAAGAACCACATGTTGGTAGCTTTTACTTGGTGCATAGGACAAGATCGTCTGTCCTTGACTATCCTTTAAGGTCACAAGGGTCTCTGCTGCTTGGGTTTGATCGAAACTGATCCCGATCGACTGTTGACTTCCCCCACTGACATTCATGGCCATATCGGTCGTACCAGCAGCTAACAAGACACCGCCAGTGATTTCAAACGTCCCGTTATAATCCAAAGCGCCATTGCCACCGGTCGTTGGACCATTTACGATGACGACCCCATCACTCATAGTGACATTGCCGTTACTGTCCAGGCCATCCCCTTCGGCATCGACCACCAACGTCCCACCAGTGATTGTGATTTGTTTGCTGTCATCTGCGGTATCGCCACCGCCAGGACCGCCACCAAAGCTGTCTTGCCCAAATTGGCCAGTGGTTTCCTCTGTATCACTGCCGCCACCGGCATTGATCCCGTCATCGCTAGCCACGACGTGTGTCGTACCACCAGCAATCGTGATCACACTTGCTTCTAGTCCTTCATAGGATTCTTCGATAGCAATCGTCCCATCGGAGATCGTCAATTCATTGTCCGCATGTATGCCGTCGTCACCACTGTTGGCAGTGATCGTACCACCTGTGATGTTGATGGTATCGTTGGCATGCAGGCTATCATCTGCACTATCGATCGCAAAGGTACCGCTGCTGATGGTCATCACACCGCCAGCTTTCAATCCTTTGTAGCTTTCATCCGTCACTAGCGACTGACTTTGTGCCCCGTCAGCCGTTTTGATCGTGAGATCGGCTGATTGGATGCTTAAATTTGTTTCTGCTTGGATGCCATCACGCCCACTTTGGATCGTAAAGGTACCGCCATCGATCGCAACGTAGCCTTTTTCCGCATCTTCCGAATTATTCGCTTGGATGCCATCTCCTTCAGTGGTGTTCAGTGTGTAGTTCCCTGCCAAGATCGACACGGAATCTTTTCCTTTGATGGCATTGTTTTTCGCTGTGATCTCAATCGTGCCACCAGCAGCTAAAACCAAATCATCTTTACTGCGCAGCCCGTTGCTGTAATTTCCTGTGATCACCAACGTTCCATCACCGTTGATGGACAAATCTTCTTTACTATAAAAAGCGGCATCTGGTTCCGTCTCACCTTCCGCCAAGGTGTAGCTGCTGCCATCTATCAGAGTATTTGTCGTATCACTGGCTAAGGTCGTGATGACTTTTTCTGCTTGTTCGATGACGACTGCCGCCCCGTCTTCATTGGTGATCGTGACACCCGCAAAGATCAGATGGACTTTTTCTTCTTTATTGACGTTGACAACCAGTTGACCATTACTTAAGGAACCGCTGACGACATAGGTACCAGCTTGCGTGATCGTCACCGTTTGGTCTTCCACTGCAACGCCATCAACAGCCGTCGTATCGCCGTCATTCAATTCAAGTTGCGTGGCGGTCGCCTCATCGTAGGAGGCATCCACGTCTTCTTCTTCGTAACTGCCATAATAGTCCGTAGCATCATCAAGAGTCGTTGCAACGTTGGTCACTGCGGCAGAACCTGAAACAGCCGCTGTAGAACTGGAGCTGCTGCTCGTGCTACTACTATCGGTTTTATCGGTTTGCCCACAAGCGCCTAGGAGTAGCGATGAGAGTAAGAGCGGATAAATGAGTTTTTTCATAAGAGGTTCCTCCTTCTACAGCTCATCGCGGTTAGCGGTGAGCTTGCCTAAAACAACGGGTAAATTGCCATTACGAACCCGAACTTCATCAATGATTTGTTTTTCTTGCGCTTGGTCTTTTAACAGCAACTGATAACGCAACTCATATAAGCTCCCCATCGTGGTCGTTCGAACCGATGTCAGTTTGGCAGAATGCGTATATTTTTCAAAGAGATCATCGAATAGTTGCGGATAATCCAAATCTTCTGGAATCGTGACCTTCAGTTCTCGTTCACTCGTGGCTTGTCGATCGCCAAAGGGTACCGTGTATAAAAGGGTCAAGAAAAGCGCCACGATGATGGAAAAAATCACGACATAGCCGACGTAGCCCATCCCAGTTGCCAGACCGATCCCCATCGACCAAAAGACGCTGGTGATCTCTCTAGACCCTCCTGGAACCGAGCGGAAACGAATCAAACTGAAGGCGCCTAAGATCGCCACACCTGTGCCAAGATTGCCGTTGACTAGCATGATCACGGATTGAACGAGGATCGGTAAGACCGCCAAGGTAATGACGAAGTTTTTTGTGTAGACATTGCGGATCATATGGATCGCCGCTACCAATATTCCTAAAAGCAATGAGGCGGCGATACAGATCAATAAGCTACGCCATTCCAAGGTGCTCGTATCGCCAGAAAACAGACTAGATAACATGTAACCATTCCTCCTTCTTGAACAAATGCCGTTGATACGTTTGGGCATATTTTGAAAAGCTACCTTTGCGCACGCTGTATTTGTTCAACAGCTCCACAAACCATAATGGATAAGCGCCGAGGGCTTTCACTTCCATCAACACCCCGATTTCAGGTGCTACCAGCGCTCCCTCACTGCCAGAACCGAACATAAGATCATAGGTGCGAAAGCGAATGTTTTGGTCGAATGTCACGCGAAATTCACTATCATCATCAATAAACAGCGACAAGCGATCATAGGCAATCAACACTTTCGGCAGCAAGTCTGGGTTTTGCTTAAATAGCCAGTGAATCTCTGCAGCGATTTGCGGTGCTTCTGCCATTGACGGCAAGACCCCTGTTTGCAACCAGCCGCAATAGTCAGCATAGGGCAGCGGGATTCGGCGTTTGTAGACCACGCCATTGACTTTCTTTTTGATCTCTAAAAAAATCAACTGCTGCTCTGTCGGTATGCCATAGCTGCGGACCCGAAATTTTTCTTTGTATTTCGGTTTGTCCATCGAATGACGAATAAATCGGTAATCGTGGGTATCGTAATACAAGGACATAATCGTGTGCTGCCCATATTCATCGATCGCCATTCTTTGCTGCAGCTCAGCAAGAAATGCAGGAAATTGCTCCTTGGCTATTAAATATTTTGTCTCTTTTCTTTGAAAGACTTTTTTCAATTTCATAAAAATGTTCCTCCCTTGAAATCCATGCACTGAATTTACGGCAGCTATCTTAAATGCAGCTTAAGGCAAAACAGTTTTTTTAAGCATTTTTTATGCTATTCGTGCTATTCTTATCCTTAAAGAGGTGGGAACATGATTAAACTATTAGTGATCGAAGATGACAAAACATTATCTGATAATATGAAAGAAATCGTCAGCGAGATCGGTGACGTCACACAAGCCTATGATGGCAGTGAAGGCTTATACGAGGCAGAAACGGGGATCTATGATTTGATTATTCTCGACTTGATGATGCCAGAGATGAACGGTTATGAGGTGCTTTCTGCCCTAAGAAAAAAAGGACTCCAAACACCCGTCCTGATTTTAACAGCCAAAGACGGCTTAGAAGACAAAGTGACCGGTTTTCAAAAAGGGGCAGATGATTATTTGACCAAGCCTTTTTATCGGGAAGAATTATTGATGCGGATCAAAGCGTTGCTAAAACGCTCCTTAGGTTTGTTCAATGAAAATACCTTGGAATATAACGGATTGCTGTGCAACCTTGGCACCAATGAGGTCAGTTACCAAGGGCAGCTTTTGCCGATCCAAGGGAAAGAATTTGAGCTGCTGCTTTATTTTCTACAAAATAGAAACATTATTTTGACTAAGGAACAGATTTTTGATCGCATCTGGGGATTTGATTCAGAAACGACCTTGACTGTCGTCGAAGTCTATATGAGCAATCTGCGGAAACACTTGCGCCAGACAGGGATCGACAAAGAGATCCGTACGTTGCGAAATGTCGGCTATATTATGCAAGGAGCCTAGTCTATGAATAAAGAACGCTCTAAGAGACAACGGCTGCACTCCTTTCTCCTAAATGTCAGTGCCTTTGCGTTGGTTTTCTTACTTTTAGGAACCATCGTCCTCCAATTGTTCAACCAATCGGCTTATCGGCAAACCGACATTTCTTTGGAACAAGCAGTCAAAGATACCCGCTTGATCCAAGCAGAGATCAGCGCTTCGCAATCCAATCTAGAGGTATTGCCACCAGATAGTGCCATGCCAAAGATCCCTGGGACCAATCGCTTCAATACCCAGTTGATTCTCTGGTCTGAAGACGGTGAGATATTAAACAAGCAGACCTTGGGCGGCCGCTTTTCACAACTGGCAAGTTTATCTTTAGATACAAGCCACTTAGACAGTATCACATCTTTTTCAGTGGTTGATCAGTCCTTGTCAGAGGAAGAAGAGACCCTTTTGTTTCGTTCGATCACCACCAAAGCACCAACAAATGATGCTGGTGTCGGCTATATCCAAGTCTTGGCGAACACTAACCAAATCAAAAATGCGATGAACAATTTCCAAACGATTTTGATTTTATCGATGATCTTTTTCTGGATTCTTTCGATCGGGATCAGCTATTTGCTTTCCAGCTTGAACATGCGCCCCATTTTAGCCTCCTGGAAAAAACAGCAGGAATTTGTCGAAAATGCATCCCATGAGCTGCGCACACCATTGACTATCATTCAAAACAGTCTGGAACGCCTGTTTACCAAGCCCAATCATACGATCATTGAAGAATCTGAAAGCATCGCCCAAGCGTTAGCGGAAACTCGGCGGCTGACTGGATTAACGGCAGATTTGCTGACGATCGCCCGCAGTGATTCCAATCAATTGCTTTTGACAAAAGAAACCATCGAGCTAGCTCCTTTTATCGATGACTTAGTCAAACCTTTCAAAGAAATTGCCGAATTGGATCAAAAACACTTTGTTGTCGAAAACTTTGCCAAAACGACCGCTTGCTTTGACCAAAAGAAAATCCATCAAGTCCTCGTGATCCTCCTAGATAATGCCTTAAAATATACCAGCAGTGGTGATAAAATCACCCTCTTATCGGAGATTTCTAACAAGCAATGGCTGATCGAGGTCAAAAACACAGGACCAGCCATTTCTGATGAAGAAAAAGCCCGTATCTTTGACCGCTTCTACCGCGAGGATCGTTCCCGCTCCAAAGAGACCGGCGGCTATGGTTTAGGCTTAGCGATCGCCAAGCAAATCGTTGAAGAGCACAAGGGACAAATCCAGGTCAAAGATTTGCAGCCACGAGGGGTTATTTTTCAGATTCGTTTACCTAAAGAAGGATAAAGGAGAAAAACAAATGCAGGTCATCACCCTTAAAGAACACCCTGACTACTTAGCAGAAGCCATTCGTTACTTCCAAAAACAGTGGGCTGGTCCCGACTCCCTCATGGTTTATGAGGATAGCCTGACCCATAGTTTTTCAGCAAATCCTTTGCCGCAATGGCTGCTGCTGGTCAACGAAGAAATCGCAGCAGACGGACGTTATCAAATCATCGGCTGCGGTGGCTTGATCCCCAACGACTTCATCAGTCGGATGGATTTGACCCCTTGGCTTTGCGCCTTGTATGTGGACCCTTTGTGGCGTGGCCAAGGCGGTGCCCGCCTTTTAATCGAAACAGCCAAGCAACGTGCTGCTGGAGCTGGTTTTGATTCTCTGTATCTATGTACGGATCTTTCTACTTTTTATGAGAAATTTGCTTTTGAACCGATCGGAACGGGCTACCATCCTTGGGGAGAGTCTTCCACCATCTATCGCTGTTCTCTCACCTAAATGAACAAAAAAAAGCTGTGAACAAAAATGTTCACAGCTTTCTTTACTCACAGTACTATTGCTAGTAGAATACCCTATCTCCACAAAAGGAATATTCCGACACCCTACAAATCCGGTAGGTTGCTTACGCGGTGTGCCTCTGCTATCAATCTGGTCAGCTAATGCTAGACCTTCTCGACTCGTCGCATGAGGATTACTTTACCATAAAATTAGTCGGAATACTACTGTTTTTTATAAAATTAAAACTGCTGATAAGCATTTCTCAAGAAAGAGTGCCTATCAGCAGTTTTTCATGAATCAATTGTTACTTTTCAAATAGAAACATTCCAATTGATGGATAAAAAAACTTAGGATAAGAAGGTCGCTACTTTGGTCGTAATCAAATCGATGGCTACGTGGTTTTCGCCGCCTTCTGGTACGATGACATCGGCATACCGTTTGGTCGGTTCGATGAATTGATGATACATCGGTTTTACCACCGTCAAGTATTGTTCGATCACAGAATCCAATGTCCGGCCACGTTCTTCCATGTCACGTTTGATTCGGCGAATGATTCGAATATCATCGTCTGTATCAACATAAAGTTTAATATCCATTAAATTACGCAATCGCTCATCTTCTAGAATCAAGATCCCTTCCAAGATAATGACTTCTTTGGGTTCTTGAATGATCGTTGCTTCGCTGCGGGTATGCGCGACATAATCATAGACGGGTTTTTCGATCGTTTGATATGCAAGCAGCTGTTGCAAGTGATCGATCAACAAATCAGTATCAAATGCAAAAGGATGGTCATAGTTGGTGTTCAACCGTTCTTCAAAGCTCAGATCACTTTGGTCTTTATAGTAGGAGTCTTGTTCAAGCATCATAATAGAATGATTGGGGAAATGATTAAAGATCGCCCGACTCACGCTTGTTTTTCCACTACCTGATCCACCTGTCACACCAATAATAATGGGCTTGCCATTCGTCATTCAATTAACCTCTTTCATCTTAAAAAATTCACACTGGTTCTATTATAGCGAAAATTCGGCAAATTACTACTGTTTCTGTAGAATCAGTGCTGCAATAAAGGAAGTAATTGCTGCAAACGTTCGATCTCATAAGTAGGCTGAATCTCACCACTGTTTTTTTTCTTTGGATTGAACCAAATCGTATCGATCCCTGCCAGTTGTCCGCCTAAGATATCTGAAGTCAGTGAATCGCCAATGATGACTGTTTCTTGTTTTTTAACGTTTGGTATGCGAGCAAACACATAGTCAAAATATTCTTTCATTGGTTTTTGATACCCTGTATCTTCTGAAACAAAAATATCACGGAAATACGGCTTTAATTTGGCATCTTCCAAGCGGCGATATTGGGTTTCAGAAACCCCGTTCGTCACCACGTATAGGTCAAAATGCTGCGCCAACTCCGCTAAGATCTCATCACTGTTGTCTAACAGTTTATGTCCTTCATTTAGAAATTCCCGATAGGCCAATTCAACTGCTGGACTATCGACCTGAATGCCTTGCGTTTCAAAAAACAAACCGAAACGCTCATTGATGACTTGGTCTCTCGTGATTTTCCCTTGCTCAAACTGCTGCCACAAATCATGATTGATCGTTTGATAGCTTTGTTTGCGCTCTGGGGTCATTTCCAAGCCATGAGCTTCAAATAGTGCTTTTAAGGCTTGATCTTCGGTATCTTGAAAATCGAGGATCGTGTCATCGACATCAAATAATAATGTTTTATACTTCATTTTCTCCCTCTTTCTCAGCGGAAATGCGCCGCCAGTCCTTTTAATTCTTCTTGCGTCAGCGAGCGATAGCTGCCCACTGCTAAATCATCTGGTAGAACTAGCGACCCCATCGCTGTTCGTTTCAGCTGAATGACTTTTTTCCCTCGGGCTAAAAACATCTTTTTCACTTGATGGAACTTGCCTTCAGCAATTTCTAACGAAACAAAGGAACGAGCCGCTCGGGCATCGATGATCGTTAGGGCAGCTGGTTTGCAAGTGACACCACCATGAAAGGTGATCCCTGTGGCAAATGCCGCCACATCTTCAGGAGTCACCAAGTCATTGACCACCACTTCATATCGCTTGGTCACCTTTTTCGTGGGATGCAGCAAGTCATAGCCTAACTGACCATTCGTCGTAACTAATACCAACCCTTCCGTGTCCCGATCCAATCGACCGACGGCATAAAGATCTGGGTGCTGGTCCTTTGGTGCAATCAAATCGATCACTGTCTGGTGCTGTTGATCAACATTCGCTGTAACAACACCATTGGGCTTGTTGACGATATAATAGCGTTCCTGCGTCTCCAACTGCCGACCCGCAACGATGATTTGATGGATGGCGCTATCGACATTGCGCTCAGGTCGCCCTTCAATCCTTTGATCCACGAGGACTTTTCCTTGCTGAAACAACCGTTTCATCTCTTTACGAGAAGTATTCAATTGTTGCTCGATCACTTTATCTAAACGCATAAATTTTTCTCCATAGTGGCTATTATAGCTCAGGATCTAATGAAAGGAAACTGCCAGGATTTCAAATGATTTGACTTTCTTTGTCTTTTTGCGTAAGGTTAAAGAGTAAAGTAAATATAGTTTCTCATACACAGCGTTATGACCTGGTGGAGAAAAGTTGAACCAAAACTTTCTGGGGCAGTTGTGTACACAACTGCCCTTTTGCGTGTTTTCACTCACGTACCACTTAATGTGCAGAGTTAACAAAATTTGCTTAAAAAATCTCGTTATTAACGAGAAAATTTTAGGAGGAATTGAGTTATGTCAGTATCATTAGAAGTTACGAAAAGAGAAGTTCGCCCACGTTCTTTACGGAACAAGTTGCGCCACGAAGGAAAAGTACCTGCAATTGTCAATGGGTACAAAGTAGAAAGCACACCGATTGCTGTCAATGCAGCAGAATTAGAAAAAATCTTGCGTGAAAATGGATTGAATACCGTAATCACGATCAGTTTAGAAGGCAAAAAAGTCAATACACTGATCAAAGAGTATCAATCAGATACCTTCACACGCAATTTAACCCACGTTGAATTCCTATCTGTCGATATGAATGAAGAAACAGAAGTAGAAGCAGAAGTAACCTTAATTGGCGAATCTGCTGGTGTCAAAGCTGGTGGTGTTCTAGCACAAAACTTGTATACAGTCGTTGTATCAGCAACACCAGACAAATTGCCTGAACGTGTTGAGATCGATGTAACGTCATTAGAGATCGGCGATTCATTAACAGTGGCTGATCTGCCTAAGAACGACGAGTACACGATCGTGACCGATCCAGAAGAACAAATCGTTGCGGTTACTGAACCACAAGAAATCTCTGAAGATGAAGAAGCTGGCGAAGCTGCTGAACCAGCAGTTATCGGTGAAGACGAAGAATAATCATAGAACATCGTTCTTAAGATCGCGTCTTCAATCAACAGACACTTCTAAGAAATGCAAGACTCTTGAAGGGCTTTTCCTTTAAGAGTCTTTTTCATTCTTACGAAGGGCTGGTGAGCTGCAACTGACTATTTTCCACTAAAAGACGTCATGGGAAAGCTTGGTCCAGCCAACCCATCAAATTTTTAAGAAAATAGTTAAAATGCGTCGCTGACCAAAAAGAAAAGCAGAAGTAGTTGCATTTTTGACGGTTCTTCATTATGATAAATAGACAAATTTGATGTTATTGGCAAGCCTACTTGAAGGAGGGGTTTTTATGTTTGAAACATTTGATGATCACCGCAGCCGCTACGCTTCTGGCGGGATTGTTCAAACACTGCCTGGCGAACTGATCGATAGTATTTGGTTAATCATCGATCTCGATTTAAAAGGGTTTATTCCGTTGACAAATCTGCTCACCTTTGAAGTCCAAAACAATCACGGTCGTGTCACACTGCTTTTTTCTCAAGCACAAAGTCAAATCGAACTCGGCGTTGATCTGCCTTACCGTTATTCCGACCTCTATCCCCAAAAAGTCTATGTGTATGACGATGGGCAGCGGCAAACGATTTTATTGCCTAGCGAGACTCGTTAACAGCGCTTCGTGTTTCTCTTTTTATAACGATACTTACATAAAAAACCACCCTTTTTATTTTAAAAGGTGGTTTTTTTTGATTCCTTCCTCTCATTTAATTCTATATTATAAAAGGTTCGAGCAAGCAACCAATGAATCCCCCGTTTTTTATTACGTTTTATTGACTATTTTTTGTATGTTAAAATAACGTGTGAAGTTCCCTTATAATAAGGACAGTTGCAAAATTCAGCTGAAAGAGGTGCCTAGTTTTGAAAAATATCCTTGAAAAAGATATTATGCAAATGCTGCGTCTGTCCACGATGCTCTTGAGCGAAAATCCCCTTCCTTTGAATAAAGCTGCTGCCGATCAAAATCTTTCCGTCAAAACGATCCGTCGGCTACTGTCCAGTTGTTTAAACGAGGACCCTTCCTTCCATTATGATGTGCAGCAAGGACACATTCGTGCCTTTCATGATTTGCAGCAGCCCCTAGCCAGCAAAAACTTCCCCCATACAGAAATGCTTGCTGCATTGTTTAATAAAAGTACAAACTATCAGTTGCTCTTGTTACTGTTAAAAATGCCGACCATTTCCTTTGCAGACCTCCACAAGCGGTATTACCTGAGCCCCTCCAGTTTGCATCGGCGCTTTTTGTCCTTTTCCTTTTTTTTGGCACCTTATCGTCTAAGGATCGACCGTCGCAGTTTTCCTTTGATTACTGGCAATGAACGGCAACTGCGCTATGTGATTTTTCGACTCACCCTCTTAGCAAGCCCAACGCTTTCTTCTAATCAAGCGTTTCAAGAACTGAAGCAGATTCATCAGTTGCGGGCAAACGCTTTTTATCCCAACACCCCCGCCACGTTTACTCAGCAAGTTTATCCAACATGTTTTGTGCCGCGTTTTTATTTAGTTGGTGAACGCAGCTATTTATTTTTGTGGCAACAACTGCTAGCACTGGAGCCTTTTTATGTGCCAACAGAAGAAGCCTTCCTTTTGCGACGAATCATCACGCCGATTTTGTCGGAGCATCCGCTCCAGCAGCCATTAGAAGTGCTTTTGTCGAAAATTTTCCAAGCCCATCTTTTGGGCGCCTTACTGGAAGGCAATTTATTTGTCTATCCGCCACTAAATCCTTGCCTATCTGAACGTTCCCAACGCTTGGTCCAGGCTTTTTTGACTCAGCTTCCCCATTACGAAAAACTCTTAAAAAAGCATCCCGAGTTGCCCTTACTCTATGAATGCATTTGGCAAGAGCTCTCTTTTTTCCAACCGATCATTGCCTTTCCGCAAAAAAAAGAGCGTCCGCTTAAGTAGCGACACGCTCTTTTGAGGTTCATTTAGTTGGCAGTGAATTATTTTGCGTCAGCATCAACGATTTTCACTGAACCTTGCCATTGTTCTTCCACAAAGTCTTTGATTTCGTCTGAATGCAGCACTTCGATCAATTTCTTGATTTTGTCGCTATCTTCGTCACCACTGCGGACAGCGATCACGTTGACATAAGGCGAATTATCCGCTTCTAATAAAACAGAATCATCCGCTGGGTTCAAATCGATCCCGAATGCGAAGTTCGCATTGATGGCAATTAGGTCTGCTTCGTCGTTTTGATAAGCAGTCGCCAAAAGAGATGGATCGACGTCATGTTTAAATTCTAAGTTTTTCGGATTTTCAGCAATATCATCAAAGGTTGCCGTTTCTGTATCAACGCCGTCTTTTAAAGTGATCAAGTCAGCATCTTGTAAGATCGTTAGGATACGACCCCAGTCAGATTCAGAAGTGGAAGTAAGAACCGTTGCACCATCTTCTAGTTCTGAAATATCAGAGATTCGTTTTGAGTAAAGACCCATTGGCTCGATATGGATCGCACCAGCATTGACAAAATCATAGCCATTGTCTGCGATTTGTTTGTTCAAGTAAGGAATGTGTTGGAAGTAATTGGCATCGATATCGCCATTTTCCAATGCTTTGTTTGGCAACACATAATCATCGAAGGTTTTGATTTCAAGATCAATGCCTTCTTCTGCTAGTAAAGGTTTGGCTTTTTCTAAAATTTCCGCATGAGGCGTAACTGATGCACCGATCACTAATTTTGTTGATTCTCCCTCAGCCGCAGATGAGTCAGAGCTTCCTGAATTTGAGCCTGTGCCACAAGCTGCTAAAGCGGCAGTTAACAATAAGGTTGTTGCAATACCAAAAATCTTTTTCATATCCATTTCCTCCCATATTTTCCACTTTTTGTTCTTCGTTTCATTTACCGTTTATCGGTGGCTTTCGCAAGGAAATCGCCGATTCCTTGGATAATGAAAACGATAATTAAAATAATCACTGTTGCAACAAGCGTAACAGTGTAATTTCCACGTTGAAATCCTTCTTGCCAAGCCAAAGCGCCTAGCCCGCCGGCACCGATCGCGCCTGCCATGGCAGTATAACCAATCATTGAAATCGTTGTGACTGTCAGTCCTGAAATCAATGCTGGAACACTTTCGGGAATCACGATCTTGTAGATGATCTCCCAGTAACTAGCACCCATCGCTTCCGCTGCTTCAATCACACCAGGATTGACTTCACGAAAAGCAATTTCCACCATCCGAGCATAAAACGGTGCCGCCGATAAAACTAATGCTGGGATCGCTGCTTTTGCCCCTAGGAATGAACCGACTAATAATGTTGTAAACGGAATGATCAAGACCATCAAAATCATGAATGGCGTTGAACGAAAGGCGTTACTGATGATGGAAACCACGTTATAGAAAATGTTGGCTCCCGCTGTTTGTTTACGCCCTAGTGAATAAAGCGCCAATCCTAGAAGTAAACCGATCACAACCACTAAAACCATGGAGAAGAAAGTCATAAACAAGGTGTCTAGGGTTGCTTGCTGCATATTGGCCCAGTCGACCTTTTCAAAATTAAAATAGGTTTCTACAAATGACTTATCCACGTTCAATCACCTCCACGCCTACTTGCTGCTCTTTGAAAAAGGCGATCGCTTTTTCGATCTCACTTGCTTCACCTGTCAATAAAACCGTCAAGCCGCCAAAGGATCCCTCATTGGTTTGTTGGATCTTTCCGTAAACGACATTGACATCGATCTGGAAGCGACGGATCGCTTGTGAAATCACTGGTTCATTGGCGTTGTCTTGTGTGAATGTTAAAGTCACTAAATGCCCTTGCGGATTTTCTCGTAAGAAGGCTTGCCGTAATTCTTCAGCATCTTCTTCTGGCTCCAAATCTTGCTGAACAAAACGTTTGGTCACTTCCTGCTGTGGGTTACGGAAAACCGATTGCACTGACCCTTCTTCCACGATCTGCCCATGCTCCATCACCGCGACCTTATTGCAGATTTTGCGAATGACGTTCATTTCATGGGTAATCAGGACGATCGTCAAATGCAATTTTTTATTGATGGAAAGCAAGAGATCCAACACTTCTTCTGTTGTTTGTGGATCTAACGCACTCGTTGCTTCATCACACAGCAAAATTTCTGGTTCATTCGCTAGTGCACGAGCAATCCCGACTCTTTGCTTTTGTCCGCCAGACAATTGTGCCGGATAGGCATTCTCCCGTCCTTCCAACCCAACTAATTTAATCAGCTCTTGCGCTCGTTGACGGCGTTTTGCTTTTTCAACGCCAGCCAACTCCAATGGCAATTCAATGTTTTCCGCCACCGTTCGAGACCATAAAAGATTAAAGTGCTGAAAAATCATGCCGATTTTTTTGCGGAAGTTTCTCAATTCTTTGTTTTTCAATGCCAAAATGTTTTGACCGTTAATGACTACATCTCCTGCTGTCGGCAATTCTAAGCCGTTCAACAAACGTACTAATGTACTTTTCCCAGCACCAGAGTAACCGACGATTCCGTAGATATCGCCTTTTTCCACTTGCAGTGAAACATCATTGACGGCGTGGACAGCCGTTTGCTTTTTGCCGAATGACTTTTTTACATGCGACAATTCGATTAATGCCATGTTATTCCCATCTTTCCTCTTTGGTTGGTTAAACACAAAAAAAGCTTTCATCCTCTGTACATTATACTGTTACAAAGGACGAAAGCACAACTTCCGCGTTACCACCTTGATTTACTGTCGATTCGCATCAACAGCCTCGCTCAGTACTTGAATTGCTTCGCATACTGCTGCACTGTAACGGGTGCCTCCCGTGATAGGCTTGTTTCCACTCACCTATCATGCTCAAAGACCATCTTCCATCCTCTCTCCGTTGCCCATTTGCACCAAACAGGGCTCTCTGTGTACGTTAAGAACATGTACTCTTCTTTTCAAAGCATTCATTTATTGAGCAAATTATAGCAACGTCTTATCCGACTGTCAATTCTTTTTGAAAAAATAGTCGTTTTTACAGGTTTGACTTACAAGGCTTCAAATTGACTTGGGTCAACCTCTTTGAAGCTGACTAGCCAAGCGTTCATCTCGTCTTCATCATTTAAGGTATCAATCGATTGATCAATTTTTTCATTTACGGAAGAAATCACGCCCGTCAATGGACTTGGAAATTCACTGACTGCTTTTTCCGCTTCCAGCTCAACAAGGGTCTCTCCTTGTTTTAAAGCAGTTCCTGCTTTTTGAATCGAAGCAAACGTGACCGCACCAAGTTCTTCTTGCGCTTCTTTTGTTAAACCGACACAATATTCTTTCCCGTTAAACAAAACCCACAAATTATCTTTTTTTCTTAAGCATTTCTTTTCCATGATTCTAGTAAGACTCCTTCATATTCATTTTCTTTAAATCCATTAATCAAAAAGCGGTCGCCGCTAACCAGCAGTGGGCGCTTGATCAACATACCCTCGGTTGCCAGCACATCGGCTGCGTCTTGGGCAGTCATGGTCGGCACTTTTTCTTTTAATTGCAATTCACGGTATTTCATGCCGCTTGTGTTAAAGAAACGGGTTAACGGTGCTTCGCTTGATTGGATCCAAGCCAGCAATTGTTCCGGTTGAGGCGGTGTAGCTACCATATCGATCGCTTCAAAGGGAATCTCGTGCTCTTCTAACCAACGCTTCGCATTTCGGCATGTACTGCATTTTGGGTACCAATAAAATGTAATCATGTGAACTCCTTAAAGTGTTTTTGGTGCGGTCTCAGCTTGATAGCGCATCGATAAAATCAAACCGATCCCAATCATATTGCTTAATAGGGCAGATCCTCCTTGGCTAATAAACGGCAGTGGAATCCCCGTCAACGGTAAGAGACCGATATTTGCGCCAATGTTTTCAAACACATGGAAGAGAATCATCATAATGATCCCAGTTGCCAAGTAGGCATAAAATTCATTGTTGGTATCGAAACATACGCGGATCATTCGGTAAATCAAAATAAAATACAATAAAATGACAAACGCGCTGCCAATAAACCCAAAATTCTCACCGATCACCGAAAAAATCATATCGGATTCTCGGACTGGTACATACACATCGCTGACATTAAATCCTTTCCCAAACATCCCGCCAGAGGCGATCGCCATCAGAGCATACGCCAATTGGAAGGATTGCCCTTGGGTATCATGAAAAGGATCTAGCCACGAATCGATACGGGCGAATTGGTATTCTTTAAAGATTCCTGTATTGTACAGAAACTCGCGACCAACATCGGTAGTCACTAAGAAAATCGTTCCACCGCCGAGAATCACAAATGCCGCAATCACTGGCACGATGATTCGCCATGAGATCCCTGACATCAAGAAGACCCCACCGAAAATCGCTAGAAAGACCAACATCGTACCAAAGTCATTTTGTAAGGTGATCAGGATCAGGACTGGGATCGTGACGGCTAACATTTTTGCAATCAGTAACCCATCTGTTTTCAGATCCCGTTCCCGATGCTTGACATTGTGCTGCGTGACGACCAACGCCAACATCATGATATAGGCGATCTTCATCAATTCTGAAGGCTGCAAGGTAAAGGGACCAAAACTAAACCAGTTTTTCGACCCTGTCGAGGCAGCCATCGTCCGGTTGTAAAATTTCAGCAGCGCCAACATAACGGCTAGCCCAGCTCCATAAATATAGGGCGTCAATTTCCAGAGCCATTTTGATTTGATCTGCATGATAATGATCACGGCAACAACGCCTAACACATACCATAAAGCTTGAAACCCTAACATTCGCAGCATATTCGGGTTATTCGGATCGTGTGTCAGCGCCACATACAGGGACGCCAAACCAATCAGACATAATAAAAATACGGGTAGAATCACACCGTAGTCAATTCGATTATCGTTCGTTTTTATTCGTGAATTTTCCATGTCCACACTCTCTTCTGTAGAATCTTTATCCATTATAGTGATAATTGAGGAGAAAAGAAAGGATTGTCCATGAGCATTCACAAAAAATTTAGAAACTTTAATGATTTTCGGGAAAAGAGGGTTAAAAACAATCCAAAATTGTTTAGAATTACAACGAAATAATCGCTGAATTCGTCCATTCTTCTTATTAATCAAATACCTTGTTCTATGTGTTCTTCTTTATTTTTGATAAATCTTTGCTCTATGTAACAGAATAAAGCAACTTTAACTCCATGATAGATCCCCGCCTAGTTTTCGTTTCAAATAAATAGCAACAAATGACTACTTTTTACAAAATATAAATTGATATACGACAATCGTATTTACCACATTAATGTGGTAATGAAATGTTATTTACGCCACCATATAATTTCACTAGAATACAATTAAGGAAGCGCTTCCGGAGGTGAACCAATGATTTTAAGTAATCGAGAACAGCTACTGTTGCAATTGCTATTAGAACAAAAGGAGTTTCGCCCTGCATCTTTTTTTCAAAAGCAGTTAAATGTATCCCAAAAAACGGTTTATAACAATTTAACGACTTTAGAAAAGAAACTAAAAGATTCGGGACTAGCTATCAAAAAAGTACCAAGAAAAGGAATCTTTTTATCTGGTTCTGAATCAGCGAAACAGAATGGATATCGATTGTTAGCAAAAAAAGAGACTAAACTCGAACTATTTTCACCTAATTATCGTAAAATCTTTATTTTCGCTAACTATCTGTTTTCAGTAAAGCCAATGCACTATCAGGAATTCTCTGAATATTTTTATATTAGCAACCAGTCAATAAAGAAAGATGTTGATGAAATCGTTGCTTTCTGTCGATTCCATCACGTATCTACAAAAATGACTACTAGCGGACTCAAACTAACCTCAGTTGAATCTGCTACTCAAAACGTATTCAAATCTTTTTTAGAGCAGTATACCGACGCCAAAGCCAGTGAAAATCTTTTGGTCAACAATCTCTTTGACTCTAAGGTACTCGATTTAACGAAGAAATTTGTCTCAGATATGACTCAAACAATCGGCCATCCAGTCAATAATTATTCTATTGAATCCTTGAAGCTTTCATTGCGAATTTTTCTTTCAAGACTTCTTATAGATAAACACATTGAAAAACAAGAGCATCTAGTATTTGACAAACTTAGACGAATGAAATTCTATATGATCGCGGTTGATTTTTCTGAAATGATCCAACACCAACTACCTGTTCAATTTAGTGATACAGATATTCAATATGTATGTTCCCTGTTATTAGCACACGGTATCGAACCTTTTGGACAAATGGATGAGCCTCACGAATCTACTATCACAAATTGTACGAAACAAATTATTCAAAAAATGTCACATATGTTAAACGCAGATCTGACACAAGATAAATTATTACTGCAAACATTATTGGCTCATATCGTTCCCATGATCCATCGATCAAAGACAGGAATTTTATTGAAAAACCCACTGATAAAAAGTATCAAAAAACAATACTCAACAATGTATACATTGACCAAATATGCAATTGGAGATTTAGAGGAGCGATTTCAAATCTTATTAACAGAAGACGAAGTTTCTTTTCTGACGATCCATTTTCAGTTAGCCTTTGAAAAGATAAAAATTACTAACCATATACTAATTGTTTGCCAATCAGGTTTTGCTACATCGGAGTTGATTTTTAACCGTATCAAACAGACGATCGCTGCTGATACCGTATTGGAGATCATTCCTTTAAGTAAACTGGCCAGTACATCTCTTGAGACTGTTGATCTGATCATATCAACTATTCCATTGGACATTACAGCACCGCCAGTTATTTATATTTCGCCGCTTCCTACTACCGAAGAAATAGGAAGAATCTCAGCAAAGATATCTAATCTTAATGAGAATGAGAAAAATTTTTACTCAAAAAAATACCAGAAAACGACTTTATTACAAAAATATTTAGATCCTACTTTCCTTTTTGTCAAAAAAAAGTTTCGAACAAAAAAAGATGTACTGGATTTTTTAGCAGATGATTATCTGAAAAAAAAGCTTGTTACAACAAAATTTAAGCATTCTCTATTTGAACGAGAGGAACTAGGAAGCACTGGCTTAAAGACGGGAGTAGCCATTCCACATGCTGATCCACATACAGTGAAAGAAACAAAACTTGCTTTTCTCACCCTCGATGCGCCAATTACTTGGGGAGACACAAAAATCCAACTAATTGTTTTGCTTGCGATTGCTGAAGAAAACATGATCGAGGCAAAAGAGTTGATCGCTTCGATTTACGGATTGTTTAACTCAGCCGAAGAAATTCAATGGATCGTTAATAGTCAAACGCAAGAAGAACTGTATCAAAGATTGTTAAGAGGAGGAAATTGATCATGTTTTTTGATCACCAAATCGTGTTACTTGAAAAAGATTCTAAAACAAAAGAGGAAGCTTTTCGACTATTAGCAGACGAACTCATCAAAACTCATTGTGTAAATGATCAGTTCTATCAAAATATCGTACAGCGAGAAGAAACCTTTCCTACAGGTTTAAAAATTAACGGCATTGGGGTAGCGATCCCACACACGGACAGCAAATTTGTTTTACGATCCCAAGTCGCTTTTATGTCACTTGCCTCTCCCCTTTCATTTATTGAAATGGGTTCACAAGAAAAGAAAATCGATGTATCCCTGTTGTTCATGCTTGCACTGAAGGAACCACATGAGCAATTGGGTATGCTGCAAAATCTTATCTCTATGTTTCAAACACCCGGGGTTTTGGAAGCCCTATCCTCAGTAACGACTAAAGAAGCGTATCTTTCGATTATTGAAAAAAATGGACTGCAATAAAAAGGAGGAACAATTATGTTAAATGCATTACAGTGGTTCGTTGATCTAGGTTCAATCGTTGTTTTGCCGATTTTAATTTTTATTTTTGGAATAATTTTGGGGACAAAACCTAGCAAAGCCTTTACTTCAGCCTTAACTGTTGGTGTTGGGTTTGTTGGATTGAATTTGGTGATTGACCTTCTAAGCAGCAGTTTGGGTCCCGCAGCACAGCATATGGTTGAACGTTTAGGATTAAATTTGACAACGATTGATGTCGGATGGCCTGCCGCAGCGGCAATTTCTTACGGGACGATTTTAGGAAGTCTTGCGATTCCGATTGGTGTGGTCCTAAATGTTCTACTCATCATTTTAGGGCTGACTAAAGTATTGAATGTAGATATTTGGAATATTTGGCACGCAGCCTTCATCTCTTCTCTGATTTATGCCCTCACTGGAGATTTTGCAATGGGAATCGCGGCGACCGTCATCTATTTGATGATGATTCTTTTAATGGGAGATATTTTAGGTCCGATCATTAATAAGTTCTACGGATTTCCTAATATTACTTTTCCTCATGGTACCGCCGCACCAGGATTCATCTTTGCACTACCGATGAATTGGCTCTTTGATCGTATTCCAGGACTAAAAGATTGGAAAGCAGATCCAGAAACCATTCAGAAAAAATTTGGTGTCTTTGGCGACTCTACTGTTATGGGCTTTTTGATTGGTCTTATCATGGGAATACTTGCCGGATATGACACAGCAGGGGTCGGCCAATTAGCCGTCCAAACAGGCGCTGTGATGGTTTTGATGCCCAAAATGGTGGCTTTACTGATGGAAGGTCTAACGCCTATTTCTGAATCTGCAAATGAATTCGTCAAAAAACGGTTTCCTGGAAGAGAGCTTTACATCGGTATGGATGCAGCATTATCGGTTGGTCATCCAGCTGTCCTTTCTTCCTCATTGCTTTTAGTTCCGATCACTATTTTGTTAGCCGTAGTTCTACCTGGCAATACGACCTTGCCTTTTGGTGATTTAGCAACTATTCCCTTTCTGATTTGCTTGATGGCTGCTGTTTTTGGAGGAAACATCATTCGAACAGTAATTGCTGGAACGATTTATATGGTAAGCATTCTATATATTACTTCGTGGGCAGCACCGCTTGTCACTACTGCTGCTCGATCCGCAAACTTTGATCTACAAGGAAACTCTATGATCACTGCTATGGCTGAAGGTGGTTTATGGACCACATTCCTTTATGTCGGCTTAACCAAAATATTAAGCTGGGGCGGTTTAGCCATAATTGGCATCTCTGTTTTGTTTGGATTGATTTATGTAAATAAAATTCGTCCCAAGAAACAAACATCGAAATAATAGGAGGAAATGATAATGAAAAAATTACTGATTATGTGTGGTACAGGTGTTGCAACTTCAACAATTGTAACAAATAAAGTAAAAGAATGGCTGAAAGAAAAAGGATTAACTGATCAAGTGAAACTGTATCAATCCAAAGTGGCAGATGAGATGAATAAAATTGATAACTATGACATCGTGGTGAGTACAACGGTTGTTCCAGACTCAATCAAAGATCGTGTAATTATGGGGCTACCGCTCTTAACAGGGATTGGTACAGAAGAGATGTACGCGGAAATCGAAAAGAAAATCAAAGAGTAAGGAGAATGCCCTATGTTGGTCACAACAAAAGAACTATTCGCACATGCAGAAAAACACAACTATGCATTACCCGCAGCAAATTTTTTCGACTTAACTAGTGCAAGAACATACGCGGAAACTGCTGAAAGTTTGAACAAACCTTTGATATTGGCCTTCGCTCAATCCCATATGAACATGTTGACTTTAGAAGAGGCTGCCATGATTGGAAAATTTTTAGCAAAAAAAAGCACTACACCTATCGCTCTGCACCTAGATCACGGTACCGATGAAGAGGTCATCAAAAGAGCCATTCATTTAGGTTTTACTTCCGTAATGATCGACGCTTCTGAGGAGTCATTCGAAGAAAATGTCCGTCGGTCAAAGGAGATCGCCGATTACGCTCATAAAAATGGTGTCGTTGTTGAAGCGGAAATCGGGCACGTTGGGTCGGAAAACAGTCTGGAATCAGCCCTAAATAGTCAATCTATTTACACAGAACCTTCTGAGGCTGTTGCATTTGCCAAATTAACCGGTGTTGATTCGTTGGCAGTTTCTATTGGCACCTCTCACGGACATTATCAAGGGATACCCAAAATAAATTTTGACGTTTTAAATGAAATACACCATGCCGTCAATGTTCCTCTTGTTCTGCATGGCGGATCCTCTTCTGGCGATGAAAACCTTGAAAAATGTGCCTTAGAAGGTATCCGTAAAATAAATATTTTTACGGACTTCGTCACTGCTGCTATGAATGAAATTCACAAAAATCAACCAAATGACTATTTCGATCTACTTCACTCAGCAAGCAATGGAATGTCCAAGACACTCGAGCACTATTTTAAAGTCTTTCATACCAAATCTTATCGTGAAGGAGAAAGCTAATGAAAAAAAGAACTTTAAGAACGCCGTTCTTTGTCGTCAATCCCAAAGCCTATCTTTATGGAAAACAAGCATTGGCATTGGCAAAAGCTGCTGATGAGTTGTCGTCTTTATATGACATCGACATTCTATTTACTGTGCAGCAAGCAGACGTTTCTCTAATTAAACAAGCAACAACATATTTATTCATCACTGTTCAACATTTAGACGGAATCGAAATCGGTCGAGGAATGGGTTATGTTTTACCCGAAGCAGTGGCAGAAGCCGGTGCTGAAGCTACCTTTTTAAACCATGCTGAACACCCCATGACATTGCAAGAACTGACGAAAGCGATGCAACGCTCAAATGAATTGGGAATTTTAACAATTGTTTGTGCGAATTCATTGACTGAAGCAAGATCCGCAGCTTCCCTAAAACCCGATGTGATGGTTTGCGAGCCAACAGAACTAATTGGAACAGGACAAACCAGTGATCTTCAATACATGACGGAAACAAATCGTGTTGTTCGTGAAATTGATCCAGAAATCCTAATTCTGCAGGCAGCTGGTATATCTAGTGCTGTCGATGTTGAAAAAGCTTTGTCGTCAGGGGCTGATGGCACTGGTGGGACAAGCGGTATTGTGCAAGCAGAAGATCCAGTTCAAACCCTTACAGAAATGATCAAACAAGCGGTGAAGTATAAAAAGGAGGATTAACACTGTGAAATTTTTAAAAGAGCAATTGACGTTAACTTCTAACGGGAATCGAGTATCTTACCACAACATCACAGAAGAAGTGAAAACGATGGTTGAAAAAAGTGGAATTTCAAATGGAATCTGTCTCGTACAGTCTCCTCATACGACCTGTTCGGTTATCTTTGAAGAATACATGCATGATACAGACTTTAACGGAGATGAATTTCTTCAAGTTGATTTAAACCGAATTCTCGATAAGATTATTCCTCGTGAGTTATCAGAAAATACCGATTACCGTTATCCTGGACCAAAGCATTTAGAATTTTTGATGAGTCTGGACGATCCAAACTACCCAACAGATCCAGCAACGATTTTAAACGGCGATGCACATATTCGCTCGAGTTTTTTCGGTGCAAGCGAAAGCTTTATTTTAAGTAACGGCAAGCTAGAGATCGGTTCAGTAGGCTATATCTATTTTGTTGATTTCGATCAAAATCGTGTGCGAAATAGGACATGCCATGTAATGCTAATGGGCGAATAAAAACAGTTACCGGGTAAACCAGGAAAAATTGAGATTACTTATCGCATGCAAAAGAAAAACCATGAATCCTCTAAAAGAAGATTCATGGTTTTTCATTTCTTATGCCAGCTGCAGGATTCGAACCTGTGACCTACGCGTTACGAGTGCGTTGCTCTACCAACTGAGCTAAGCTGGCGTTGTATGGCACAAAGAAAATTATATGCAAAAACGGTTGTTTTGTAAAGAGGTCTGCTGAAAAAAATCTACTTACTGAAATTTTCCGAAAATTGTGATATAATAGAAGTATCAAGGAGGTTTTTACATGGCAACATTTGGTAAATTCGAAACAACAATTGTCCCGTCACAAGAAGGTTCAACGTTTGAGGTCGCTACTCCTGTCATGTTCACGTTCCATGGGAAGAAACAAACTGGTACCATCACAAAGCAGTTGAAAAACTCTGCGGTGGTCGAGCTGAACGAAACCCCAGAAAACCAGAAATTAGTTTCGCAAAGTAATGGTGTATTGATCATCAATTACAAACAATTAACCAAACTATAACCCGTTTAATGCAAGGAGAAAATCAGTTGATTTTCTCCTTTTTTCATGGTCTGATTTTTTAAAAAGCACAAAAAAGCCATGGAAGAAGATCGAACCGTTTTGGCTGTCGATCTTCTTCCAAGGCATCATTGGCGAGGCAAAACTTCAGTTGCCTTTGTCTTATTTATATTGATTTATTTTGTACCGAATAGACGGTCACCGGCATCGCCCAAACCAGGAACGATATAGCCGTGTTCATTTAGGCGTTCATCAAGATTTGCAGTATAGATGTCAACATCTGGATGGGCATCTTGCAATGCTTTCACGCCTTCTGGTGCAGCAACTAAGCAGACGAATTTCATGTTTGAAGCGCCGCGTTTTTTCAGTGCGTCGATCGCCATGATCGCTGAACCGCCCGTAGCTAACATTGGGTCAACGATAAATAATTGACGTTCATCGATGTCTTCAGGTAATTTTACGAAGTATTCGTGTGGTTCTAGCGTTTCTTCATCACGGTACATCCCGATATGACCAACTTTTGCGGCTGGGATCAATTCAAGGATACCATCAACCATGCCCAGACCTGCGCGCAGGATCGGAATGATCGCTACCTTTTTACCAGATAGTGTTTTTTGTGTTGATTCTTCAATTGGTGTTTCAATCACTAGATCTTCAAGCGGCATGTCGCGAGACACTTCATACGCCATCAACATTGCGATTTCATTAACAACTTCACGGAAAACCTTTGTTCCACAGTTCTTGTCGCGGATCATTGTTAATTTGTGTTGGATCAGCGGGTGATCGATTACTTGAAATTTACCCATTTAAAAAAATCTCCTTTGGTTTTTCTCTTATTTTAAAGCAAATCGGCTCTTGTTACAACCATCTGCCTCAGGCAATGCTGCTTTTCCTCAAAAAAAGGATTGTGTTAGAAGGAAGGAGACAAGACGGCATGAAACACGCCTCTGCGTTCATTCTAGCCCCTTTATCACTTTCGGTGATCAAAGAGCTGTAGCGCAGGAAAAACGCGTGAGACGTCTTGTCTGACCTTAACTTCTGTCACAGTCCCCTTTTATTTATTTTTATAAAGTGGATAGTTGTCCGTCAATTCTTTGACTTGCGCCGTGACTTCTGCCAAAACGGCTTCATCATTTGGTTTTTCTAAAACTTTGACGATCAATTTCGCCACTTCGACACAATCTTCTTCTTTAAAGCCACGACTAGTGATCGCTGGTGTCCCCACGCGAATCCCACTCGTTTTGAAAGGACTTAGTGATTCGAAAGGAATCGAGTTTTTATTGACGGTGATATTGACTTGATCCAGCAAAGCTTCTGCTTCTTTGCCGTTCAAATCAAAGCCGCGCACATCGATCAATAATAGGTGATTGTCTGTTGCACCAGAGACCAAGCGGGCTTGTGGTGCTTGGTTGAAGACTTTCGCCATTGCTTGTGCATTGCGGATGACTTGCTCAGAGTACTCTTTGAACGACTCATCTTGTGCTTCTTTAAAAGCAACAGCTTTCGCTGCGATCACGTGCTCTAATGGGCCGCCTTGGATACCAGGGAAAACGGCACTATTGATTTTTTTCGCTAAGTCTTCATCATTTGTTAAAATCAAGCCGCCTCGAGGGCCGCGTAATGTTTTATGGGTCGTAGAAGTCGTGATGTCCGCATAAGGAACTGGGTTTGGATGAAGACCAGCCGCTACTAAACCAGCGATATGCGCCATATCCACCATCAATTTTGCGCCAACTTCATCAGCGATTTCACGGAACTTCGCAAAATCGATCGTACGTGAGTAAGCACTGGCACCAGCAACGATCAGTTTCGGTTGATGCTTACGCGCCAAAATACGAACGACATTGTAGTCGATGACTTCTGTTGCAGGATCAACACCATAACTAACAAAATTATAGGTCTTGCCGCTGAAATTCACTGGTGAGCCATGAGTCAAATGACCGCCTGCGGAAAGATCCATCCCTAATACTGTATCGCCTGTTTCGATCAACGCTAAATAAGCTGCTGTGTTGGCTTGAGAACCAGAATGCGGTTGAACATTGGCATATGCCGCACCGAAAATACTTTTCGCCCGTTCAATTGCTAAGTTTTCTACCACATCAACAAATTCACAACCGCCATAGTAACGACGACCTGGATAACCCTCAGCGTATTTATTTGTCAAAATACTACCTTGCGCAGCCATTACACCTTCTGAAACGATATTTTCAGACGCAATCAATTCCAAATTGTTTTGTTGACGATTCGTTTCTTTTTCGATCGCTTGCCACAATTCGGGATCAAACGTTTGATAATCCATGCTTACAACACCCCTTTACCTTAATGGTAGCATTGTATCACATTTCTTCATAAGCTACCTATAATGAATTCTGGTTTTTTGCTAATTTTCTTGAAAGAAACTTTGATTTGCAGCTTTTTTCAACCGATTCATATAAGCAGCCCCTAAGCCGCTTTCTGGAAACGTGGGTGCAAATAAGACATCTAACTCAGCAATCGATTCATCTAACGCCCGTAAACCAGCAAACAGCCCTTTTGTCGCGGCTTCCACACTGTCATCAAAAAATAAATAGATGGCTGCAGCTTCAAAGCGGACTTGCTCGGCGATCGTTGGTCCAGCTAAAACCCCTACCTTAAACTGCTGTTCTTTTGCCCAAGCCATGGCTGCCGGCCAATCTTGGTCATTGACCATCAGAACGTTGGTATTCGGTGCATAGTGCTTGTATTTCATGCCCGGCGCTTTGGGTGCTTCACTTTCTGTTACTAAGTGCTGATCGACGAGGACTTTTGTTTGTAAAACTGCTTCAAGCTGTTCTTTAGAGATCGCACCAGGACGTAAGATGATCGGCGGCGCCGTTGGGTCACTCAAATCTAAGACCGTTGATTCGACACCGATCTGCGTCACCCCATCATCCAAGATGCCAGCGATTTTGCCTGCCAGATCATGCTGAACATGCGCAGCTGATGTTGGGCTTGGTTTACCAGATGTATTCGCGCTAGGACCAACCAATGGCTGTTGGGCTTGCTTGATCAACGCTAACGTCTTGGTATTGTTTGGCATCCGAAACGCCGCTGTGGATAAGCCGCCAGTAACAATGCTAGGTAAACTGTCTTTTTTGATCGAAAAGATCAAGGTTAAGGGCCCAGGCCAGAAAGTTTCCATCAATTTATCAGCAAAAGGATGCTTGTTATCCACAAACGGTTCCAACTGCTCTGGCTCGGCAATATGAACGATCAAAGGGTTGTCACTAGGTCGCCCTTTGACTTGATATACTTGCGCAACAGCCGTGGGCAAAAGCGCGCTAGCCCCTAGTCCATAGACGGTTTCCGTCGGGAACGCCACCAATCCCCCCTCAGCTAAAATAGCTGCGGCTTCGTTTAACTGTGTTTGATCAAAAATTTTTGTTTCCACAATTTATCCACATCCTTTTTTGAGAAGTTTCCACACTTATCAACATTTTCTCGTTTCTTTTCCACATTTTGTGGATAAGTCGTTTGTCAAGTGTGGATAACCCTGTTTATAACTCGGTTTATTTAGAAGTTGTTCATTTCATAAGGTTTTTGCAATTTTTCTGTAGCAAAAAAATTATTTATCCACATCTTGTGGATGACTGACGAACACCATCCGGTCTTGACCCGCAAGATCTTTTACTACGGTGACTTCTTTGTTGGGAAAAGCGGCTGCAAAAAGCTGTTGAACAACTAATCCTTGCTGAAAGCCGATTTCTAGCGCCATTTGCCCGTTAGGCGCCAAACAATTCGGTGCTTGCTGTGCCAATTGCTTATAGATCGCCAATCCTTGTTCTTGAGCAAAAAGCGCCATCTTAGGCTCTTTTTCTCTTACGCTGATATCCATCAGCGGCCACTCTTCAGCGCTGATATACGGCGGGTTGGAAACGATCAGATCCCATTGCTGATCTGCCACGGGCTCTAAGGTATCTCCTTGGAAAAAGCGGATCTCCGCGCCTAAGGCTGCCGCATTTTCTTTAGCAACGGCTAATGCCTCTGCTGAAAGATCCACGGCACTTACGGCCCACTGGGGACGTGCTAATTTCAAGGCAATGGCGATCGCTCCAGTACCTGTGCCGATGTCTACGACTCGCAGCGGCTGATCTGCTGGTAATTTTGTCAGACAGTTTTCCACCAGCTCTTCGGTTTCTGGACGCGGGATCAAGGTTGCAGGGGTCACTTTTAAGCGATGCCCATAAAATTCTTCATACCCTAATAAATATTGCGGTGGTTCATGCTGCAGCAGCTGTTCAAGATCTGCTGCGATCTGTGCCTCATCTTCCCTTAAGATGGGTTGGTCCATCTGCAGCAGCCAATCGAGTTGCTGCCAGTTTTTTCGCTGTAAAAACAGGTATTGGATCGCATACCCGTCCAGCCCTTTCGTTTCTAAAAAAGAAGAAGCCCGTGAAAGGACTTCTCGATAGGTTTTAGCCATTTTGCATCTCATCTAATTTTGATGTTTGATCGTAAACGATCAGTGCATCAACAATTTCATCGAGTTTTCCAGCTAAAATTTGATCCAATTTTTGAATAGTCAACCCGATACGGTGATCTGTTACGCGGTTTTGCGGGAAGTTATAGGTGCGAATCCGTTCAGAACGATCGCCGGTACCCACTGCTGATTTACGGTTTGCATCGTATTCGCTTTGTGCTTCTTGCTGCATTTGGTCATAGACCCGTGCCCGCAAGACTTTCATCGCTTTCTCACGGTTTTTCAGCTGTGAACGTTCATCTTGCATCGCTACAGCGATCCCTGTTGGCAAGTGAGTCAGACGAACAGCAGAAGCTGTTTTGTTGACGTGCTGACCACCAGCACCAGAGGCATGGTAAATATCGGTCCGAATATCTTTGTCTGCGATATCGATTTCGACTTCTTCAGCTTCAGGCATAACCACGACCGTTGCCGTAGACGTATGGATTCGGCCTTGTGATTCGGTAGATGGTACCCGCTGCACTCGGTGGGCGCCGCTCTCATATTTCAATTTTGAAAAGACGTTGTCGCCAGTGATCATCATGATGACTTCTTTGTAGCCGCCGATCCCAGTGACGTTGGCATCCATGACTTCGACTTTCCAGCCTTGGTTTTCCGCATATTTTTGATACATATTGAAAAGATCGCCAGCAAATAAGGCTGCTTCATCGCCGCCTGCTGCACCACGGATCTCCATGATGATGTTTTTGTCATCATTCGGATCTTTGGGCAATAACAAGATTTTGATGCGTTCTTCTAAAACATCTTTTTCTTTTTTCAAGTCAGAGAGTTCTTCTTTGGCCATCTCTGCCATTTCCGCATCAAGGTTTTCCCCAAGCATTTCTTCGGTATCCTTGATTCCCTCAACGACTTCTTTGTAACGACGGTAGACTTCCACCGTTTCCCGTGTATTGGCTTCTTCTTTTGAAAGCTGCATGAAGCGTTTGGTGTCAGAGATCACGGCTGGATCACTTAGTAATTCGCCTAATTCTTCGTAACGGTCTTCGATTGCTTGTAACTGATCGTACATTGATTATTCTCCTTCTTTTTTCATTCCCGGGTGAAAGTAATGTTTGCGGCAAACAGGATAATACGCTTCGTTACCGCCGATTTGTACTTGGTCGCCCTCGTAAACGGGTTTTCCGTCGATATAGTGCAAGTTCATGGTTGCTTTTTTATGACAGAACCAGCAGATGGTTTTCATCTCTTCGATTTTATCTGCGTAAAGCAGCAAGTATTTTGAGCCTTCAAATAATTCATTGCGGAAATCATTTTTCAAACCAAAGGCCATCACAGGGATACCTAGCTCGTCTACGATTTTGGTGAAAGCCAACACGTGATGCTTCTTTAGGAACTGTGCTTCGTCGATCAAAATACAATAAGGTTTGTAACCGAGGTCTTTGATCAAATGGAACAGATCCGTTTCATCAAAAATCGGGATCGCGTCTCGTTCTAAGCCGATGCGGCTCGAAACATTTCCCACACCGCTTCTCGTGTCCAATCCACTTGTCATGATCACGACTGGTTTGTCTTGTTCTTCATAGTTGTGAGCAACTTTCAGTATCTCGATCGTTTTCCCACTATTCATTGCGCCATATTTAAAAAAAAGCTGTGCCATCTCGCCCATCCTTCCTCATACTCCTTTGGTATTATACTTGAAAAAGGAGAATTTTTACAGACTTAAATTCGACACCTGCCGCCTTTTACGCAAGAGTTTTACGAAAAATTAACGGATTTTTTGCCGCCGCCATCTCTTACTCGTTTCTGGCTTTTTGAGCAACTTCTGCCAATACTTGACAAGCCAGCGAATATTCTGGATTTTCATTCCCATTGATATCCGTTGCAATGATCACAAATCCGAGCTGCTGATAGAGCGTGATTGCTGCATGGCTCCAGGTTTGCGTATGAAGGTACATTGGTTCGTTGGCTGCCTCCAAGACAGAAACGACTTGCGTGACCAAGCCGCGAGCGATTCCTTGACGTTGAGCTTGCGGCATTACTGCTACCCAATGGACTAATGGAACCGGTGTGCCGTCTTGCTTGGCTTTTTTCCAAGCGGTAGCCGTACCGACCGGTGTACCTGATTGATCAAGGGCAAAAAACATTCGCTGTCCTAGCTGTGCTTGCTCGGGCATAAATTCCTTTTCAAAATACGCCAATGCCTCGGCCTCATTGTCAAACTCTCCGACGGATGTTTCGATCCGTGCCCAGTGCCTTTCGTCTCCTGCTTGGTAGCTGCGTAATGAATAGTTATCGGATTGAATGGGCTGGATCGGTGTGCTTTTGTGCGCTCGCTTCATCCAGATTTCTGCATATGGAATTGATTTGTCTAACATTGGTTGTGCCTCTCTTTCTCATTTTGTTTTCTCGTAAAGAACTCATTTTCTGTTTTTTTCCTTCTTACAAGCATATCTCTTGTTTTTCTCTACTAGAAGCATACCATAGAAGCAAAGGAGGAATACCTATGAAAGATACGGCAATTTTTGCTGGCGGTTGTTTTTGGTGCATGGTGAAACCTTTTGACTCGCAGCCAGGCATCCTCAAAGTGGTTTCTGGCTTTACTGGCGGCCATGTGCCTAACCCAACCTACCAACAAGTAACGACAGGAACCACCGGTCACACCGAAGCAGTTGAGATCACCTTTGATCCTGAGGTCATCTCTTATGAAGAATTGGTTGCCATCTATTGGCAGCAGACAGACCCCACGGATGCGTTTGGTCAGTTTGCCGACCGTGGTGATTCCTATCGTCCAGTGATTTTTTACAATAGTGAAGAACAAAAAGCGGTTGCGGAAAAATCAAAGGCGCAGTTGCAAGCTAGCGGCCGCTTTGACCGTCCGATCGTAACGAAGATCGAACCAGCAGAACCTTTTTATCCTGCAGAAGACTATCATCAAGATTTTTACAAAAAAAATGCAGCCCATTACAATGCTTATAGCGAAGGCTCAGGACGAGCTGGCTTTATTCGCCAAAACTGGGCCTAACATTTTTGGAGCATGCCTCCCGATTCATCATTAACAGCCGATTTGCTCTCAAGGCAGATCGGCTGTTTTCTGTTTCTTTTGCCAAAAGGAAATTGACAGTCAGGGCATTTTCGCGATACACTGATTAGAAAATTCTGACGATTATAAAGGAGTGTTTGTTTGATGTTAGCCAATGAAGTCCGTCCAGGTCCTAATCGGTATATTACTGGCGATGGGGTCTTAGCTGATTTGCCAGAGTACTTAAGTGAGTTCCAAGAAGTTGCTGTGATCACTGGGGAGCAGTCATTCGATGTGTTTTCAGCCTATTACCCCCATTCATTTGACTACCCGATCTACCGCTACGATGGATCATCGAGTTTTGAAAATGCGCAAGCCTTAGCTGAAACGATCCAGCAAGCGGATGCCGTAGTGGCAATCGGCGGCGGCAAAGTCGCTGATACAGCAAAAATCACCGCCCAAACCCTTGGCGCAGAATTGATCGTGATCCCTACATTGGTTTCTAACTGTGCACCCTTCACCCCGGTGATCGTCGCCTATTACCCTGATCATACGATTTGTAAAATCGACTATGCCAAAAAAGGTGCCTACATGACGATCGTCGACACCCGTTTTTTACTAGCTACACCCGTTGATTACTTTATCGCTGGGATCGCTGATACGTTAGCCAAATATTATGAAATGGAAGCCATCGTCCGCAACATGGCAGAAGACGACAAGACTGCCTTAGTACGGCTAGGTTTCCAAAGCGCTCTTTTGATCAAAAACTTGTTGATTGCCGATGCGATCCAAGCCGTCAAAGACCTAGAAGTCGGGCAGCTGACCCCCGCCTTCGCCCGTATCACCGATGCGATCATTGCTTTGGCAGGCGAAGTTGGTGGTTTTGCAGTCGAATTTGGCCGCACGTCTGGTGCGCATGCGCTGCATGACGGCTTGTCTTATTTGAGTGAGACCCATACCGTCTTGCACGGCAACAAAGTCGCCTACTGCATTTGGGTCCAGCTTGCCTATACCAATGATTTTGATGTGATTGAAGAATTACGGCCATTTTACGAAGCTTTGCACTTGCCAATGAAGCTGAAGAATCTCCACGTGACACGCCTTGATCGGGATTACTTCGCCTCGGTTCTGACCTATGCTGTCAAAGAAGAAGAAACCTTTATTTTGATTGATCCTGCGATCACACCCGAAAAAGTCTATCAGGCGATCGAAGCGGTGGAGGCGCTGTAAACCGTACTCATTGCTAAACAACTTTATATCAAAAAAACTGTTTCCCTAATACATTTCGGAAACAGTTTTTTTATTTGATCAAACAGACACGCAGTAGCGATCCTGGCTGCGCATATTCTTAGCGGGCGACAGCAACTGGCGCATTGCCCATCACTGCACGACTTCACCCAGCAGCCCGTTTTCTAAGCAGTAATGATAAATGCCTTCCTCGGCTACGTGACCGATCACTTCATCGGCGATTGCTTTTAACTCATCCGAAGCATTATTCATTGCGAGACCCCATCCGACTGCCTCCAGCATCTCAATGTCATTGTTGCCATCGCCAAAGGCAATGGCTTCAGATTTATCCAAGCCATAGTAAGCCAGCATTTTGGCAATGCCGCTTCCTTTCCCACTGCTGGCCGGAATAATATCGACTGCGCGATCCCACCAGGCGGTGATTTTCGCCTCCGTGGTATTTGCCATCACTTTGGCGTAGTCTTCTTTCCCTGAGCCAAGCATCACTTGGAAAATGTCTTGCTGCTGGATCACCTCATCAAAATCTTCTGCCACGATCACTTCTTGGTGGGCAAAGGAAAAATACTCAACTAAGTCAGCATCTTTGCCATTGGCAACCGTTCGATCCTTCGTTGCGATCGCTACTGGACGCTTTAGTGCCGTCGCATTTTCAATGATTTGCTGAACATCTTTTTTAGGAATGGGGTTTTGGTGGATCCCCTCGGCTTGATTAAAACAATACGATCCGTTAAAGGTCAAAAACGCATCGAAGGTCACGCCTTCAAATTGCGGCAACGCGATGGGACTTCTGCCAGTCGCAATGCACAACAGGATTCCTTGCTTCTTCAAGGCTTTTAATGTGGCTAACATTCTTTCAGAGATTTGCTTTTTGCTCATATCGATCAGTGTGCCATCAACATCGAAAAAAATAATTTTTACGTCTTTCATGATACTCCCCATTTCCGTCTCGATTTTCAAAAAATTTGATGCGCTTTTTTGTCCGCTTTCTCGCTATTGTTCCGTGCGGATCGTCGCTGCTATCTTTTACTTCTTTTATCTTCTCATAAATTGCCAGCGTTTTCTTCTGAAATCGTGAAATCCTTACTGATTTGCTTCGAGTTTTTAAGTTTCTTAAGCGATCAAGCTGCCGCAAGAACCACAGCCTGATCGTTTCCTCTAACCCAACGGCCCTTTCCAAAAGCTTTTCCTTACACAATTTCTGCTCCCATGAATTCTATCCTGCTTTCTTTCAAATCTACTTGGTTCTTTGGTATACTGGGGATAGTTTATTTAGTGAGGGGTTTTTTGTAATGAACTTTACCCGCTTTGCCCGCTTGACGCAGCGCAGGAGCAAGACGTTTATTTCCCAGAATGTGTCTTCAATCCAAGTGATTGTTTTTTATTATATCGTGATGACGGTGGTCTCTTTGGGGCTTTTTTCACTCCCCTTCTTTCGAGAACCCGGCTCTCATGTCGCGTTTATCGATCTGTTCTTTATGGCGGTCAGCACGGTCAGTGTCACTGGGCTGACTACTTTTCCGATCAATGACGTGTTTAACGACCACGGGGTCATCTTATTGGAAGTCCTCTTTCAAGTCGGCGGTTTAGGGATCATGATGATCTCGACCTTTTTTGCGATCGTCTCACGGCGCAAAATCAGTTTAAAGCAGCGCCAGTTGATCATGACGGATATGAATCAGCCAAAGCTTAGTGGGATCGTTCGGATGATTCGAACGACGTTTACCATTATCTTGCTTTGTCAGGTGGTAGCAGGCACGATCTTCGCTGTTTATTTTCATCTTTACGGCTATTATGACAATTGGCGAGATGCGATCTTTTATGGATTTTATCAAGCGATCTCTGCTGTGACCAACTCAGGGTTTGATGTGACGGGCAATTCCATCTTGCCGTTTTCCCATGATTATTTCTTCCTGACGTGTATCATGATTTTGATTTTTATCGGGGGGATCGGATTTCCAGTGATCATGGACTTTCGGGAATGGGTCCTTTTTAAAATGAAAAAACAACGCCGCCGCTTGCCGTTTCGCTTTTCTTTATTCACAAAAATTGCTGTTTTGGCTTTCGTGATCCTCTTTGTCGGCGGTACATTAGCGATCTTTTTCCTTGAGAAAGATTATTTGTTCAAAGATTACAGCTTTAGCGGTATGTGGATGAACAGCATGTTTTATTCCATGACAACGCGGAATGCTGGCCTGCAGATCCATGACTTAGGCAACTTTCAAACCACGACGTTGATCGTTTTCTCCTTGCTGATGTTTATTGGTTGTAGTCCCAGCTCTGTTGGTGGGGGGATTCGGACGACGACCATTGCCATCATTGGGCTGTACCTCTATGCCTTCTTGAAAAGTGAGGACAATATCAATATCTTCGGTCGCCGGATCGATCAAGATGACGTCCGCAAATCAGTGGTGGTCTTTATGCTTTCGATGGGCATGTGCTTCTTTTGTGTCTTATTCTTGACCGCCATCGAGGATATCCCTTTGATCGCCATCATTGTTGAAGTTTCCTCGGCATTTGGAACCACAGGGCTTTCTTTAGGAATCACGGGTGATTTATCAACTATCGGCAAACTCGTGATTGCTCTTTTGATGTTTATCGGCCGTGTCGGTATGCTGTACACCTTGATGTTATTCGTACCAAAAGAAACACGTGACTTAGGCTACGAGTACCCAACGGAAAAAATCATTATCGGTTAAAGCAGCAGCAAACCTTCTGCCAGGTTTGCTGTTTTGCTTTTCAAGCCTTTGATCATCGCAAGTAAAAGAGCCATTTATCAGAATGGTCTTTGCAGAAATTTAAAGAATCGCAAAAGCAATTTAACCTTTTTCTTGGTATATGGTATGATAAATTGAATTTGCACAATGAAAGCATTCGCTCTAATGGAGGGTTACATTATGGGAATACGAAGTCATCTGGCTGTTTCAGTCGGTAAGACCTCTCAATGGGTATTAAAGAACTTTTTCAAAGGCGGCTCAAGCCTGCCTGGTAAATTAGCATTAAAAGTTGATCCACATATATTAGATCATTTGGCGAAAGATTACCAAGTCGTCGTGATCACAGGCACCAACGGCAAAACATTGACGACTGCCTTGACTGTCAATATTTTGCGCCAAGAATTTGATGAAGTATTGACGAACCCCACCGGCGCCAATATGGTTCAAGGGATCGTTTCAACCTTTCTATCGGCACGCCCTAAAAAAGGCAAAAAATTTGCGGTTTTAGAAATCGATGAAGCCAGTCTCAGCAAAGTAACGAAGTACATCAAACCTGAATTGTTCGTTTTCACTAATATTTTCCGCGATCAAATGGACCGTTATGGCGAGATCTATACGACCTATAAAATGATCGTTGAAGGTGCCGCAAACTCACCGGAAGCTACGATCCTCTGCAATGGGGATTCGCCACTGTTCAATTCGGTAGCAACTGTCAATCCGCGGAAATACTATGGATTTGATCATTTGCCAGATGAAGAGCAGATGGCCCATTACAATACGGATGGCGTGTTGTGTCCTGAGTGTCATCACATTTTACATTATAAAATGATCACCTATGCCAATCTTGGAAAATACTACTGCCCAAATTGCGGCTTCCATCGACCAGAATTGGATTATAAACTGACGGAAATGACCGCAATGGACAACACCTCTGCTGACTTTGTGATCGATGGCAACGACTATCGCATCGAAGTTGGTGGGATGTACAATGTCTACAATGCGCTGGCGGCAACTGCGGTTGCGGAATATTATGGCGTAGCACCTGCAAAAATCAAATCTGGTTTGGCCTATGACGAAAAAGTCTTTGGTCGTCAAGAAGTGATCCGCATTGGGGACAAAGAATGTACGTTAGTCTTAGTTAAAAACCCTGTTGGTTTGAACCAAGTCATCGATATGATCGGCCTGTCGCCCTATCCTTTCTCGCTAGTCAGCTTGTTGAATGCCAACTACGCAGATGGGATCGACGTCAGCTGGATTTGGGATGGCGACCATGAAGCGTTTGCCGATATGGGGATTCCTCAAGTGATCGCTGGTGGTGATCGTCACAAAGATATGGCGTTGCGGCTAAAAGTTGCGGGGATCCCTGAAGAAAAAATCATTGAAACCCCTGAACTTGATGACGTCATCAAGCAAATCGCAGACTTACCAACAGAAAAAGTCTATATTTTAGCGACTTACACTGCAGTCTTGCAGCTACGCAAAAAGCTTGCGGAAAAAGGCTATATCAAAGGAGGAATGAGTCGTGACTAAGTATCAACTGAATGTTGCCCACTTGTATGGAAATCTTTTGAATACTTATGGCGACAACGGCAATCTCTTGATGCTGCGCTACGTGGCCGAAAAACTAGGCGTGACCTTCAACGCAGAAGTCGTCAGCATTCACGAGCCCTTCGATCCTGAAAAATATGATCTCGTCTTCTTCGGTGGCGGACAAGATTTTGAACAAGTGATCGTTTCACAAGATATCCAATCAAAAAAAGAAGCCCTGACCAGCTATATCGAAAATGATGGCGTCATGCTGGCGATCTGCGGCGGCTATCAATTGCTGGGTCATTACTACATCGGTGCCAACGGCGAGAAAATCAATGGGATAGGTGCCTTGGATCATTACACCTTAAGCCAAGAAAACAATCGGTTCATCGGTGACATCGTGATCCACAATGAAGAATTCGATGAGACCTATTATGGCTTTGAAAACCATAATGGCCGTACTTTCTTAGGTAAAGGGGAAAAACCATTGGGGAAAGTCATCCAAGGACAAGGAAACAATGGCGAAGACCAAACCGAAGGCGTGGTTTACCGCAATGTGTTCGGCTCTTACTTCCACGGACCGCTCCTTGCAAGAAATGAGCATTTGGCAGAGCGCTTGATCCGCACCGCCCTTGCCAATCGTTATGGCAACGTCGAAATTTAAATACACGTACGTAGCAAACAAACCTGTTTTTCGCAGGTTTGTTTTTTTATGGGAAATTTCCCCGCAGTTGCCACTTTTTCTCTTTGTTTGCTTCTACGTTCCTATGCTGCCTCACTTTATTGTAACCGCTATCTTTCTTTTCTATACTGAGATTGTAGTAAAAATTGAAAGGAGATGTTAAGAAATTATGATGGAAAAAGTTCAGCGGTTTGGCGGTGCGATGTTTACCCCGGTCCTCTTGTTTTCCTTTTCAGGGATCATGGTCGCGCTGTGTATTATTTTTAAAAATCCGATGCTTGTGGGGAGCATCGCCACTGAAGGCTCTACTTGGTACAACATTTGGACGATCATTGAAAACGGAGCGTGGACGGTCTTCAACCAAATGGAATTATTATTTGTCATTGGATTACCGATCGGTCTCGCAAAAAAAGCCAATGCGCGAGCGGCAATGGAAGCCTTTGTCGTCTATATTACTTGTAATTATTTTATTTCTGGCATGATCGAGTACTTTGGTAACTTCTTCGGTGTCAACTTTGCAGCTGATCCCGGCGGTGAGAGTGGTTTGAAAATGATCGCTGGCATCAAAACATTAGATACTGGTATTATCGGAGCAATTTTTATTTCGGCGATCGTCGTCTATCTTCACAACAAGTTTTTCGATACGAAGCTGCCTGATTTTCTCGGAATTTTCCAAGGCTCTTCCTTTGTCGTGATCCTCGGTTTCTTTTTAATGCTGCCAGTTGCTTTTTTGATCGCATTGATTTGGCCGAAAGTCCAAGCTGGCATTGGGTCCATGCAAGGGTTTCTAGCAAGTGCTGGGGTCTTTGGGGTCTGGCTCTATACTTTCTTAGAGCGAATATTGATTCCCACAGGTCTCCATCATTTCGTGTATACCCCCTTTGTTTTTGGTCCCGCTGTCGTCGAAGAAGGAATCTCCAAATACTGGATGGCACATTTACAAGAATTTGCCCAATCCACCAGACCATTGAAAGAGCTTTTCCCTGAAGGGGGCTTTGCTTTACATGGCAATTCTAAGATCTTTGCTGCACCAGGGATCGCTGCTGCTTTTTATTTCACAGCCAAGCCTGAGAACAAAAAGAAGGTCTTAGCGATTTTGATCCCTGCCACTTTAACTGCCGTTTTAGCTGGTATCACTGAGCCATTGGAATTCACCTTCCTCTTTATCTCACCACCCCTCTTTGCGGTGCACGCTGTTTTAGCAGCGACCATGGCGGCAACGATGTTTGCCTTCGGGGTCATTGGAGATATGGGGGGCGGCTTGATTGATCTGTTGGCGAAGGTCTGGATTCCGCTATTTCAAAATCATCGCAGTATGATCTTCACGCAGCTGGTGATCGGGTTAGTCTTTACTGCCCTTTATTTCCTTGTTTTCCGCTTCTTGATCCTCAAATTTAAGTTAGCCACACCAGGACGGGAAGAAAACAATAGCGAAGTCAAACTATACACCAAAAAAGATTACAAAGAAAAACAATCCAACACTGGAACGCCAGTGATTGCTGGTGCCAATCGCTACACCGAACAAGCCGCAGTCTACTTAGAAGGGTTTGGCGGTCGCGATAATATCGATAAAGTCACTAATTGTGCCACTCGCCTAAGAATCACCGTTAAAGATCAAGACCAAGTGCTGCCAGATGACATCTTTAAAGGCGCTGGTGCTCATGGTGTTGTTCGCAACGGCAACGCCTTCCAAGTGATCGTTGGTCTGGATGTGCCACAAGTGAGAGAACAATTCGAAAAATTATTAGCTGTATCAGACTAAGGAGGAAACAAGAATGAAAAAATTTTCAATCGTGATCGCCGGAGGCGGCAGTACCTTTACCCCAGGAATCGTCTTGATGCTTTTGGAACACTTGGATCGTTTCCCGATTCGCCAAATCAAGTTTTACGACAATTTGGAAGAACGACAAGAAAAAGTTGCACAAGCTTGCGAGATTTTATTGAAAGAACGCGCACCAGAAATCAGCTTTTTAGCAACCACTGATCCCGAAACCGCATTTCAGGATGTCGATTTTGTGATGGCGCATATCCGAGTTGGCTTGTATGCGATGCGCGAAAAGGATGAAAAAATCCCTTTGAAATATGGTGTGGTCGGCCAAGAAACTTGTGGTCCTGGCGGGATCGCTTATGGGATGCGTTCTATCGGCGGTGTATTGGAGTTAGTCGATTACATGGAAAAATATTCCCCTGATGCATGGATGTTGAATTATTCCAATCCTGCAGCGATCGTCGCAGAAGCGACTCGTAAATTGCGCCCTGATGCCAAGATCATTAATATTTGTGATATGCCAGTGGGAATCGAAGAACGGATGGCGCAAGCGATCGGTTTAGCTTCTCGCAAAGAGTTGGTGGTTCGCTATTATGGCTTGAATCACTTTGGCTGGTGGACTGATATACGAGACAAAGCTGGCAATGATTTGCTGCCGCAGATCCAGGCGCATGTGGCAAAATACGGCTATTCATTGCCAGAAGAAATCGAAGCGAGCCAACATGCTGATGCCAGCTGGATGCACACCTTTGCCAAAGCAAAAGAAGTGTACGAAGTTGATCCATCCACTTTGCCAAATACCTACTTGAAATATTACTTTTTCCCTCAAGATGAAGTGGCGCACACCAACCCATCTTTTACACGGGCAAATGAAGTCATGGCTGGCCGCGAAAAACACGTCTTTGGTGAATGCCAACGCATCGTAGAAAACCAGACAGCGACTGACACCACGCTTGAAGTGGATGAACACGCCAGCTACATCGTGGACCTTGCACGAGCGATCGCTTATAACACGCAAGAACGGATGCTGTTGATCGTGCCTAACGAAGGAGCGATCGTCAACTTTGATGAGCAGGCAATGGTGGAAGTGCCTTGTATCGTCGGCAGTAACGGGGCAGAACCAATCACACAAGGCAAGATCCCTCGCTTCCAAAAAGGATTGATGGAGCAACAAGTCGCCGTAGAAAAATTAGTCGTGGAGGCTTGGGCAGAGGGTTCTTACCAGAAATTATGGCAAGCACTGATTCTTTCAAAAGTGGTTCCAAATGCCCGTGTAGCCAAAGAATTACTCGATGAATTGATTGAAGCAAATCAAGCCTTTTGGCCAGAATTACACTAGCCAGCGTTCTTCGCCTCCCCTCCTGGCTTTTCAGCTATACTTAATCTATAAGGAGAGGTTTTTGTGAAATTACAGTATTTGATTCAACAGCACCAATCAGAGTTAAGTGAACTTGATCGTGGCATTCTGAACTATATTCTTTCCAACGGCGATACCGTTCTATCTATGGGGATCGTCGAGCTATCCGAGCAGGTTCACGTCTCAAAGTCTTCTATTTTACGGTTGACGAAAAAACTTGGTTTTTCTGGCTATTCCGAGTTCAAATATTTTCTACGGCATCAGCAAGAACAGGCAACAACGATTTCGCAACAAAAAACGATTTTTGAAAAGCAACAAGAGGATATTTTCGCCACCCTCAACTATTTAAAAACGGTAGACTTAGCTGCCCTCAACCGCTTGTTTGACCGCAGCAAAACCATCTACTGCTACCCGACTGGGTTTTCCCAAAAGAAAGCACTGGAGGAGTTTTCCAAAATGATGCTTTCTATGGAAAAACGAGTGATCGTATTGCCGAACAAAACGGAATTTGATATGGTCATGCCGATGATCACTGCCGAAGATTGTGTGATCATCGCCTCACTGAGCGGCGAAACAGAAAACGTCAAAGAGAATCTGACGACGTTTGCGATTCGTCAGATTCCCGTTTTGACATTGAGTGCGCCAGGAGATAATTATTTTGCTCGCCATTCAACGTTTCACCTGACCTATTATTGCGATTTTTTTCAAATCGGTCGCAAGAAAATCCCTAGCCAGTCTTTGATCGGACTGAGCTGCTTGATTGATTATTTGATCCGTTCCTACGGACTATTCACTTTACAGGAGGGCAACCATGACTAAACGAAAATGGGCGTTTCCATTGATTTTACTGAGTTATTGGCTTTTGATCGCTGGTGCTTACTATCTTTATCTTTCCTTGACTGCCTTCAACCATGGGATGACCTTTGCCCAGTACCTCAGCTCGCAACCGTTAGCCGCTTTAGGGGTCTTGTTAAGTAGTCTCCTTTTGCTGCAAGGGGCTTGCCTGTACTTTATTCAACGGTTTTCCATGAGTAAAAAAGGCCTTTTGGGTCAGTATTTATTCCTGATCTTCTTTCAACAGTTGCTGACAGCGAATGTCATCGGCGCAGGACTCGTCTTTTTTACAAGAAGAAGTCTTTCGAGTCAGGAGGAAAACGCAACTTGGGGCGAAAAGAGTTTTACCTATGGGGCATTAGCATTCATTCTTTTATTGAGTTTATTCTTTTTCCTCCTTGTTCGATCAGCGATTTAACTTCCCCAAAAAGAAAAGCAGTGCCGGTTGGCACTGCTTTTTGCTGTCGTTTCTGCTAGTTTGGCTCTGTTTTTGAAGCAAAAACCACTTTGATTCCAAAGTGATCGCTGACGATCGGAGTACGCGTTCCGTCAAAAACGACTTCATATTCCGTTGCTTGCAGGTCTTTGGATGTAAAAACATAATCGATTCGCAACGCTTCTCGATTGTCTTGCCAACCATCAATGGCTTTAACGACAGAGGCTTCCCCGATCGTTTCAGCAGCCGTTAAAAAGCTGTCTTGCAGCTGTAAGGAGCTGTCAAGGACCAGTTGATGCCCAGAACTGGCGGCATCGTTGTTGAAATCACCTAGGATCAATAAGGTATCAGCCCGTTCTGCTAAAAATGCTTCTGTCTGTTGCCACTCGTAGGCAAATTTACCGTCTTGCCACCAAGAAAAATGACAGCTAATGACTTGTACGATCTGTCCATCGGCTTCAGTCACGCCGCTCAGGTTTTTGCGTGTGGTATGATCCCAGACATCCGTGGCTTGTGAAGCAAGGTATTCTTTGGCAATGATGGGCTGTTTGGACAATAAGGCATTGCCTTCGTGGTAAATGTCATAGCCTACATGACTGTAAGTCCATGACCAATAGTAATCACAGTCTAACAGTTGCAGTTCTTCCACTAGGCGTAAAGCAAAATTGTCCTCCTTGATTTCCACCAGCGTATCTGTGGGACAATACAGCCCATCAGGAACGATGGTTTGAGCAGCGATCGTTTGGTTGACTTCTTGCAAGGCGATGATGTCATAGTCGCCAGTTGCAATCTCTTGTGCGATCATCTTGCATTTTTCTAGCTGATTTTCTTCTAACCAGCTATGGGTGTTCAATGTTAATACCTTCATGAATAAGGCTCCTTCTCTCGGTTTGCTTGTACGATTCCTTTTTAAAAATAAAAGAGAGCGGGTCAACAAAAGAGTCGACCCGCTTGTCATTTTATTATAGTTTTACGATTCCAACAACTGCGGCCGCTTGTTGCTTGCCGATTTGGGTCAATTCAAAGGAATCGATTTGATCGCTGTTGGTCAACACTACAACGATGGTGGTGTCTTTGCCAGCAGCACTTACTGCAGCGAGATCCATCTCCGCTAACTTGTCACCCACCGCCACTTGTTGTCCTTCAGTGACAGCTACCGTAAAGGGTGCACCGTTTAAGTCAACGGTATCTAAGCCCATGTGAACCAATACTTCGATGCCTTCATCAGAAAGCAAGCCGATCGCATGTTTCGTTGGGAAGATGTTGGTGACTTTCCCACTGATTGGTGCGACAACTGTCGTCTGCTCTGGACGCACACCATAACCGTCACCCATCATTTTTTCCGCAAACACTTGGTCTTTGACAGAGGTGATCGGCATCACTTCTCCAGTGGCAACAGCAGCTAGTTCAGCTGTCACGCCTTGGCTTTGATGGGTAGTCGTTTCTACTGGTGCTTGACTAGCCGTCGGTTCGGGAATCGTGACACCAGAATCTAAGATATCTTGAATGTCTGATTTTAAGACATCTGCTTTCGGTCCATAGACTGCTTGCACGCCATTGTCTTTTACGATCAAGCCTAACGCCCCTGCGGCTTTCCACGCTTTTTCATCGCCGACCGCTTCTCGATTTTTCACAGAGACCCGTAAACGAGTCATACATGCATCAACGTCGGCGATATTTTCACGTCCACCTAATAAATGAATGATTTTCACGACTTGCGAATCTGGGTTCAAATTGCCATCCGCCGAAGCAGTTGCTGGCGCATCGCTGGCTCCTTCTGTTTCATAGTTGCCGTTTCTACCTGGTGTTGCAAAGTTGAATTTTTTGATCAAGAAGTTGGCCAAGAAATACATCCCGACACCAAAGACGATGGTCACTAACACAAAGTTGATCAAATCTTGTCCTAAACCGGCATTGATCGCCATTGGGGTACGGGTCAACAACTCGATATTCCCAAAAGAGTGGACCCGTAAGTTGACGATATCCGCCATCGCAAACGCAGCCCCTTGTACGACTGCATAAACGATGTAAAGCGGTACGGCAGCAAACATAAACATGAACTCCAACGGTTCCGTTACCCCTGTCAAGAAGACAGCGATAGCAGCTGATAAATACATAGAGGTATATTTGTGCCGTTTGTCCGCATCGACATTGCGATACATGGCATAAGACAAGCCCATCAAGATCCCAGATGAACCAATCATTTGTCCAACCTTAAAGCGGGCAGGAACAAAGTTTTCCAATAAAAATTGATATTGTGACGTATCGCCAGCATTGCGCATGTTCACTAGATCCGTTGCCCAAGCAAGCCATAATGGGTCTTGTCCAAAGACTTGGGTGCCGGCTTGTGCGCCAGAAAGAATCGTGTAAGTTCCACCTAATTCGGTGTAATTGATCGGGATCGTCAACATGTGATGCAGCCCGAATGGTAAGAGCAGCCGCTCCAAGGTTCCAAACAAGAACGGTGCTAAAACGGGCGCACTTTCTTGTGATTGCGCGATCCATAAACCGAAGTTGTTGATGCCTGCCTGAATGTAGGGCCAAACGATCGATAACACTAATGCGACGACTACTGAACGGGCGATCACTACGAAAGGTACGAAGCGTTTGCCGTTAAAGAAGGAAAGCGCATCCGGTAATTTGCGGAAATTATAGTATTTGTTGTAAGCTGTTGCTCCCACAAAACCGGCGATGATCCCAACAAAGACACCCATGTTCAAAGCAGGTGCTTCTAATACACTAGTAAAGAAGCCGTCGATCATGATCTTCGTCCCAAACAACGTATGGGTAAAGGCGCCTTCTTCGGTTAACATCGCGCTCGTCACGCCAAAGATCGAACCAGTGATTCGGTTGATCAAAATAAAGGCGATCCCAGCAGCAAATGCCCCACCAGCTCGCTCTTTAGCCCAACTACCACCAATAGCTAATGCAAATAATAAATGCAGGTTACCAATAATTGCCCAACCAATGTTTTCAATGACGCCTCCTGTAGTGATCAAAAATGCCCAGTCGGCATTGATCATTGGGATCGTTTTCCCAATACTGATCATCAAACCAGCGGCTGGCATAACAGCGACAACCACCATTAGCGCTTTTCCGAATTTTTGCCAAAATTCGAAACTCAATAATTTTTTCATCTTCCTTCTTCCTTCCCTGAATCGATTTACGCAATCGGTTTCTTAATGAGTTCATTCTAACGGAGAAAAAAGATTTTGTAAACCCAGAAATATCAAAAGGGATTCTATTCGCTTTTTCACCTTTATATAACTGGATCTCTCTTTCTCGATGTTTCCTTACAGGAAATTCTTTAAACGCAACAACTTTCACTTGACGATGCAATCGTTTGCGCTTATGATAGAGATATCAAAAAGATTCTGGAGGGACTTTCATGAAAAAAATCCAACGATTGTTCGAGATCGATCCATGGAAAATCGCGACATCTACCTTAGATAAAGAAAATCGTCGACTGCAAGAGTCGCTAACAAGTATCGGGAATGGCTACATGGGAATGCGCGGCAACTTTGAAGAACAATACAGCGGCGATCATCACTTAGGTACTTATATCGCTGGTGTCTGGTACCCAGACAAAACCCGTGTCGGCTGGTGGAAAAACGGCTATCCTGATTATTTTGGCAAAGTGATCAACGCGGTCAACTTTATTGCAATGGACCTATTTGTCAATGACCAATTAGTCGACTTAGCAAAAATCAGCCCAAGTGATTTCCGTTTAGAACTAGACATGGAAACCGGGATTTTACGCCGCAACTTTACTGTCACTTTGGCAGGTGCCACCGTAAAATTCTCTTTTGAACGCTTCTTGAGCATCGTAAAACGTGAACTTGCCCTCATTAAGATGGACGCTGAGATCATTGAAGGCGACGCTGAGATCAAAGTCGTTTCTAAACTAGATAACAATGTCCATAACGAAGACAGCAACTACGACGAACGTTTCTGGGAAGAATTGGCTCATGGTCAAACCGAAACCTTCCATTACTTGACCACTCGGACCGTAGAAAATAATTTTGACATTGAACGCTTTACTGTCACTTCTGCTATGCGTCATAGCCAAACACCGATCGATTCCGTGAAAAACGAGCTTTGCGTTGCTGATACCTTTGCCTTTTCTGGAACAGCCGGTGACACCTTCTCATTGATCAAAGAAGTCTTGATCGTTACGAGTCGTGATGTTCCCGCTCATGATCATCCAGCAAAAGTCACCGAATTAGGCACTTTATACAAAGCAGATTATGATGCGTTGCGTGCAGAACAAGTCGCTGCTTGGAAAGCCCGCTGGGATTTAGCCGATGTGATCATTGAAGGCGATGCTGCGGCGCAACAAGGGATTCGTTTCAACCTGTTCCAATTGTTCTCAACCTATTATGGTGAAGACGAGCGCTTGAACATTGGACCGAAAGGCTTTACTGGTGAAAAATATGGCGGTGCGACTTACTGGGATACCGAAGCCTATGCAGTTCCATTGTATTTGGCATTAGCAAAACCAGAAGTGACCCGCAACTTGTTGAAATACCGTCACAACCAATTGCCGCAAGCCCATATCAATGCGCAAAAACAAGGCTTAGCAGGTGCCCTTTACCCAATGGTGACCTTCACTGGGATCGAATGCCACAATGAGTGGGAGATCACTTTCGAAGAAATCCACCGAAATGGTGCCATCGCTTATGCCATCTACAACTATACGAATTATACTGGCGATACAAGTTACCTGAAAAAAGAAGGATTAGAAGTGTTAAGCGCGATCTCACGTTTCTGGGCAGATCGTGTCCACTATTCAAAACGCCAGCAAAAATACATGATCCATGGCGTTACAGGACCAAACGAATACGAAAACAATATCAATAACAACTGGTACACCAATAAAATGGCTACTTGGGTCTTAGCTTATACCTTAGCCAGCTATGAAGCCTTCAAAGACGAAGCGACTGTCACGATCTCTGACGAAGAACAAGCCAAATGGCAAGACATCATCGACAATATGTACTTCCCAGAAGACCAAGAGCTTGGTGTGTTCGTCCAGCATGATACCTTCTTAGACAAAGACTTGATGCCCGTTTCCGATCTTGATCCAAAACATTTGCCGTTAAACCAAAATTGGTCGTGGGATCATATCTTGCGCTCTTGCTTTATCAAACAAGCCGATGTTTTGCAAGGTATCTACTTCTTCGGCGATCAATTCAGCAAAGAAGAAAAACAACGGAACTTTGATTTCTATGAGCCGATGACAGTGCATGAATCTTCCCTTTCTCCAAGTATCCATGCGATTTTAGCAGCGGAATTAGGCATGGAAGAAAAAGCGTTGGAAATGTATGAGCGGACTGCTCGTCTTGATTTGGACAATTACAACAATGATACCGATGATGGCTTGCACATCACTTCTATGACCGGTAGCTGGTTAGCGATCGTTCAAGGTTTTGCTCAAATGAAAACTGATCACGATCACTTAGGGTTTGCGCCATTCTTACCTAAAACTTGGAGCCGCTACGCCTTCCACATCAACTATCGTGGACGTCTGCTCTTTGTTTCCGTCAATGAGTCAACGGTGACTTTGAAGAAAATCAGCGGTGAGGCATTGCCAATCAAGTTGTATGGCAAAGACTATGTTTTAGAAGACGAAATCAGTACAGCGATCAACTAAACAAGCCTTCTGAAAGAAGAAATGTCTGCATTTCTTCTTTCTTTTGATTGGCTCTACCCTTGTGCCGACACTTTGTGATACTATAAGCTAAAAAAGGAGGGAAATCAGTGAGCATTACGGTCAAAGATGTCGCCAAAAAGGCTGGCGTCGCTACATCCACGGTTTCTCGTGTCGTAAACGATCATCCCAGCATTTCTGAAGATACCAAGAAGAAAGTGCGCAAAGTAATGGCAGAAATGGGCTATGTCCCCAATCTTGCGGCTCGAAATCTCGGCAAACAGATATCCAGTGCCATCGGCGTGATCTTGCCGCCTCTTGATTCGAAAGAACGACTAGGAAACCCCTTTTATTTAGAAACGATCGAAGCCATCAATGAAGAGGCCCGCCATCATCAAATGACGGTTGCCGTTGCCTCCGCCCGTGACTTTGCTACATTACTAAAAAACGTGGAACGGATGCACCTGCAAAAACAAGTAGATGGCTTTATCTTGGTCTATTCCGATGAAAAAGACCCCATCATCGACTATCTGGTCGAAAAAGAAGTCCCTTTTACCTTGATTGGTCAACCATACAGCAATGAAGACAAAATCGTTTTTGTCGATAATGACAACCAGTTGTTAGGCAAGCAAGCAACTGAGCATCTGATCGCCCAAGGGCATACGAAGATATTATTTGCTACCAATACGACCCATGAAAACCTGTATTTCGAGCGTTTCTTCGGCTACCAAAAAGCCATGATGCTAGCAAATCTCCCCTTTTATCCAGCATTGACCTTTGAAAAAGCGGAAGATTACGTCACGTTTGAAGAAACGATCAAAGAATCCCAAGCAACGGCCATCGTCGTGATCGATGATCTGTTCGCTGTGCGGATCATTCAATTAGCGACGATGTATGGCTACAAAGTCCCCGACGACTTATCCATCATCAGTTTCAACAATTCGATCTTTGCTACTTTGACCCATCCGTATTTGACTAGTATCGATATCAACGTGTTGTCCTTAGGAAAAATCGCTACCGAACGGCTGATGGCGCAATTGAATCATGAAGATTCAAACGGCGTACAGCTGGTCGTACCACATAAACTGATCAAACGAGAAACGGTCTTAAACCGCAACCAGTTGAACTGATCCGCTGGGTCTTGTCCACTTCCCCTTACATGCAAAAGCACCCGCTGTCCCTAAGGATAGCGGGTGCTTTTCATATTTTTATTTATACTCTTTGCTTTCCAGGCGGAACAATGGACTCATTGGTGTATTTTCGTGAATGCGGCGAACGGCTTCCCCCATCAATTCGGCACAAGAAATGTAGTGCAGTTTTTCTGGATGGCGTTCTTCGCTGGTCCAGCAAGAATCGGTGACACAAATACTTTCAATCGCTGATTGATCCAAAATTTCTTTAGCAGGCGGTGAAAGCAAGGCGTGAGAGACACAAGCATACACTTCGCTGGCACCAGCTTCCTTCAACAAGTCTGCCGCTTTTGCCAATGTATGGCCGGTATTTAAAATGTCATCAACCAAAATACATTTTTTCCCAACGACATCACCAATCACATAGCCGCCATCGGCTTCATCTTGATCGACGATCGCGATCGCTGTATCTAAGTATTCTGCCAAACTACGGGTCCGTTGGACACCGCTGTTTTTTGGTGAAACCACGACATAGTCGTCACCGGTCATTTTTTGTTCGCGATAGTAATGGGCAAACAATGGGATCGTAAAGAGATTATCCACTGGGATGTCGAAAAATCCTTGAACTTGGACGGCATGCAGATCAAGCGTCAAGATTCGAGAAGCCCCTGCTTCCACCAGCATATTGGCAATCAATTTTGCAGTGATCGGCTCATGCGGGTTGGCGGTTCGGTCTTGCCGCGCATATGCGTAATAAGGCAAAACGACATTGATCGTCTTCGCACTAGCCCGTTTCATCGCATCGATCATGATCAGTAGCTCTAAATAGTGATCATTGACGGGTTCATTCGTCGATTGAATGATATAAATATGGTCGCCCCGCACACTTTCTTCGATATTGATGGCAATCTCTCCATCACTAAACTGTGTCACTTTTGACTTCCCTAGTTCTGTACCGAAAACTTTCGCAATGTTTTCTGCTAATGGTAAATTTCCATTTAAACTAAAAATTTTCAACGAACTATCTTTATAACTTTCGCCCATGATTGCCTCCAATGAATGTGGTTGTTTTCTTCTATTCTAGCACAAAGTGACTGTTTTTTTAACCGTCTCGTTCAAGGAAGTGTGACGGTACCGTTTACCCAACTGGCGGGAATCACTTTTTTGTAGTTGCCCCAGTTGTCATGAACTTTAAAATAGCGTTCTCCGCTGGCGGTTTCAGCGTAGGCGTAAGCCACGACCCAATGATTGCCATACGTGCTGCCTAAAGGCTTCAAAATACCGATGATCACCGGTTTGCCTTCATCGATTCGTTTGCACGCTCGATGCCAGCCGCCAACAACAGTCGCACGTCCGCGGTAAGGCAATTGGAATTGATCGAAAAACCGAGTCAATCCATGACTGACCTGCCAAGCGATCGTCGGCAACCCATGAGGCTGAATCAGCACCCGCAGCATTTCCGTCACTACTGTCAGATCCCGCTGTTTTTTTCTACGAAATGCTTTCGGGATGATCGTTTCATCGATGTAATCTTGATAGTAGGCCAAAAAGACGGCTGCTGCATAGGTGCCGCATAAATACCCTGAAGGAGTGACCCACTGCTTATACGGACGAAACCGCTCTTCGGCGATCCCTTTCCACTCTACTTGTTCCATCTCGTTCACCTGCCTTTTTTCTTATTATACCTTAGATTCTCCTCCTACTTGGATCAAAACCCTTTTTCGCCTAGAAAACTTTTCTTTGCGTCCTTACAGATTTTGTTTCATAATAGTAGAAAGCGAGAGGAGCGAAAGACATGACAACCTTGTTAAAAGATGATTTTTATGACTATGTAAATGGCGAGTGGCTGGAGACCGCTGTTATTCCAGCAGATAAACCCGCTACGGGTGGATTCCAAGATCTCGTTGACGGAATCGATTCCTTAATGATCGCAGAATTTGAAAATATGGCACACGATCCCCATGCTACGCCAAAAGGCCGCATGAAGGATGCTGTGGCTTTTTACCGCTTAGCCAGCGATTTTGCCCAACGAGAGGCAGCTGGTGCTACTGAAGCAAGTGCACTATTAGCAAAAATCGAAGCGTTGCCTTCTTACGAGGAATTGAATCAGCAACTGGCAAGTTTCGTTTTAGAGGGCATTGCCTTGCCTTTCCAACTAGATGTCGATGCAGACATGAAAAATGCGCAAATGAATACTTTGTCGGTCTATCCGCCTGCTACTATTTTGCCGGATAAAACCTATTACACAGAAAACCCCCAAGCAAGCGAAATGCTGCAAGTCTACTTTGAGATGGCCGTCAACGTTTTAGTTGCTTATGGAAAAGACCAAGCAGAAGCGGAATCATTGGTAGAGCAAGCGATCGCATTTGATAAATTGATCGCCCCTCACGTCCGCAGTGCGGAAGAAAGTGCGGATTATAGCAAAAACTACAATCCTCGCTCCTTGGAGGAATTTGCAAAGCAAGCTAGCAAGATCGATTTTAGACAACTCTTGACGGCCCTTTTACCAGGTACACCGGAAGAGCTGATCGTAACGGAACCCGCTTACTTTGAAGCCTTTGACATTATTGTTTCTGATAGCCATTTTGAACTCTTGAAAGGCTGGATGATCGTCAACCAAAGCTTGCGCTATACTAGCTATCTGAGTGAAGAATTGCGTCAGTTAGGCGGAACCTACAGTCGCTACTTATCAGGGATCGATGAAGCGGCTCCCCAACAAAAAGCGGCTTATTACTTAACGATGGGTCATTTCAGTCAAGTGATCGGTGATTATTATGGACGCAAGTACTTTGGGGAAACAGCGAAAAAAGACGTCAAACATATGGTGGAAACAATGATTGCTGTCTACCAAGATCGTTTGCGCAACAACACGTGGTTAAGTGAAGAAACCCGCCAAAAAGCGATTATCAAATTGAATCGTTTAGGCATCCATGTCGGGTACCCTGATCAAGTTCCTGTCATTTATGACCAGTTGCATACCGATGAAGAGAAAAGTCTGCTGGCGAATGCCCTGCATTTCAATCGTTTGTTCCGAGAAGATGCCTTCAAAAAATGGCAGCAGCCTGTGGATCGTGAGGAATGGGAAATGTCCGCCGCTACCGTAAATGCCTACTATCACCCATTTAAAAACGTGATCGTTTTCCCAGCGGCAATCTTACAAGCGCCCTTTTATAGTTTGGAACAATCCACCAGCGCAAATTATGGGGGGATCGGCGCGGTCATTGCTCATGAGATTTCCCACGCCTTTGACAACAACGGGGCAAAATTTGATGAATATGGTAATTTAAACAATTGGTGGACAGAGGAAGATTTGACACACTTTGAACGCTTAGCTCAAGCGATGATCGACGAGTTTGATGGCCTGCCCTTTGCCGGCGGTACCGTCAACGGCACATTGACTGTTTCTGAAAACATCGCCGACGCAGGCGGACTAAGCTGTGCGCTAGAAGCAGCGCAAAAAGAAAGCGACGTTTCTTTGGCAGACTTCTTCACCAATTGGGCGAAAATTTGGCGTACAAAAGCCAAAGAACAATACCAACAGCTCTTACTGTCGATCGATGTCCACGGACCAGCTAAACTACGGGCCAATATCCAAGTTCAAAACATCGATGAATTCTATACAACCTTTAATATCAAACCTGGTGACCCTATGTATCGTGCACCAGAAGATCGTGTGCAGATCTGGTAAACAAAAGCGCAAGCAGAAAAATCTGCTTGCGCTTTTTCTTCGCCAATTGTTTATTTCTGTAAAGCTTTTTTCATCATACTGATCACAGAATCAAATTGGGAATGCTCATTGACGACTTGATCGGCTTTTTGCCGATTGGGGCGGTCTTTTAGAAAGTCGAAGATTTGGTTTTCATTCTGGATGCCTAATTTAGCCATAAACTCATCCAAGTTCTGAAAATCCGTATACTTTTGTAAGAAGTCATTGTTCAACAACGCCTTTACATCAAGATCCCCTTTTTGATACGCTTGATAAAGGCTAGTCAGTTCACTGAAACTGAAATTTGCTTTTAATTGATCCATCCATCCCATTTATGCTTCCTCCTTCGCAGAAATGATTTTCGCGCCCAGGGTATTTTCAAAATGGCGTAGTGCCCATTCATGTCCGACCGCGTCAAAGCTGGCAACAGTATCTGCATCGATCACCAGTTGGTAGCCTAAATTATAGGCATCCACTGCTGTATGCAAGACACAGATGTCGGTACAAACGCCGGTCAGGTACAATTCCGTAATCCCTCTTTCCCGCAGTCGGATGTCCAAGTCGGTACCGCTAAAGGCGGAGTAATGACGCTTGTCGATCCAATAGACATTTGGCGCTTCCTGATAGTTTTCATAAAGCGGTGCTAGACGGCCGTAGAGATGTCGCCCCGTACTGCCCGCAAGATTGTGGGGTGGGAACAAGCGGTTTTCAGGATGATAGTTGTCCGTTTCCTCATGACGATCAATGGCAAAAACGACATACTCACCGGCTTCGATAAAGGCTTGCGTCCGAGCTACTAAGGCAGCTTCAATCGCTTGCCCAGCAGCACCCGTGGTCAATCGTCCCTCATCTGCAACAAAATCAAACGTATAATCAATGGATAGTAATGCTCTCATGCTTCCTTCCTCCTCTTACTGATCGGCTCTCCTGTTTTTTTAGTTACTTTAATGTTTCAACGAATGCCAAGACCATTTCAGCGGAACGCTTGCCAGCTTCTAAGATAAACTCATCAAAAGAGACGGTTGCTGCGTGGTCGGCGGTGTCGCTGATCGCGCGCACGATCAAGAAAGGAATATTGAATTGCTGCGCGGTCTGTGCGATCGCGGCGCCTTCCATCTCACAAGCCAAGGCATCTGGAAAATGTCCTAAAATCTCCTGTACTTTTTGCGGGTCATGAATGAAGCTGTCACCGGTAACGATCAGTCCCTTTTTCACGGTATGATGAGTCGCTTCTGCGGCTTTCGTCATCTCACTGATCAAATAGCGGCTGGCTTCATAATACAAAGGCATCCCGCCAGGCAGCTGGCCATATTCATAACCAAAGCCCGTCACATCGACATCAAAATAGGCCACTTTATCTGAAATCACTAAATCCCCTACTTGTAAGCCGGCACCGATCCCACCAGCTGATCCAGTATTGATCACCATATTGACCCCGTATTGTTGGATCAATAAACTAGTAGTGATCGATGCCAGAACTTTGCCGATACCTGAACGAACGACGATCACTTCATGATTGCCGATACTTCCTGAAATAAATAGTGCGCCGCCGCGTTCCCAAGAAAGCGGTGAAATCAACTGTTCCCGCAACGCCTTGATTTCTTCCTCCATTGCACCAATAATACCAATTTTCATGTGTTTGCCTCCTGCTTCTCGTTTATTTTTCACCCTTTAAAATGAAAAACAACAGAAATTCCCACGTATCTACTGACGTGTTTTTCTCCTTTCATGATAAACTAGTTTTGACGAAACGAACAGTTTTTTGTCATTATAAAAGGAGGCACTTATGTCTGAAATTTTCAACGCCATGGCAGCAAAATACGATACCCCTGAACGGATCGCGTTAGCACAATTAGTCACCCAAACCCTTGAACCTTATTTTAAAGACAACCAGCATCAAACTCTGATCGATATCGGCGGCGGTACCGGCCTAGTAAGTCTGCCCTTAGCAGCTTATATCCAGCACTTAGCCATCTGGGATACTGCCCCTAACATGATCGAGGTTTCTGAAAAAAAAATCAACCAACTGCAGCTGGCCAATGCTTCTGCAACTGTCCACGATCTGCTGCAAGAATCCTTACAAGCAAAAGCAGACGCGGTGCTGCTATCCCTCGTCTTGCTGCATATTCCTGACACAGCCGCTATGATGGAAAAACTATACGCCTTGCTAAAGCCAGGAGGAACCCTTTATCTAGTGGATTTCCTCAAAAACCCCGCCGTGTCTCACCCGCTCGTTCATAATGGGTTCGATCCTGCCGCATTGACTCAACTGGCAGAGACGACTGGGTTTATTACCACTTCCTTTAACGTTTTTCATGAAGCGGATCATTTGTTCATGAATCAGCCAGCTGCCATGTTTTTAGCTATTTTGAAAAAGCCGACCGAATAACAAAAAAGCCGCACTTGCAGAAGATGCAGGGGCGGCTTTTTCTTAGTACTAGAAGAATCACAACAAAAAGATCGCTAAACCAACGACGACTAACAATAAAGTGACGATCACAATGGCTTTCATTAAAAAACGGTTCAGATCCCGAGATTTCTGGTTCTCACCGGCACGGGTCTTCGTGATTTCTTTGTTTTTCTTGCGCACTTTTCGGTAGTGGTTATCAATTTGTTTTTCTTTTTGTTTCCATTCTTTCTTGCTTTGCTTTTCTACGATTTGCTGATTGCGTTCAGCTGCCGCTTGTTCTTCTTCGCGTCTGCGTCGAAGCTCACTGCGGGTGATCAATGGTTCTTTAGGCAAGTCCGTTCCTCCGTTTCAATTCCAGCAACTCCCAAAATTGGATCGCAAACACGGTCTTCGCATCACAGATCGTTCCATCAGCGATAGCGGCTTGTGCTTGCTCTAAGGTCAATTCATAGACTTCCAGCACTTCATCTTCGTCTTGCGGTAAGGGATTTGTCACTTTTTCCAGCTCTTTGGCATAATAGACGTGCAAGAGCTCATTAGCAAAGCCTGGTGAAAGGTACATAGAAGAAACGTGCTCCAGCGTTTTTGCACGATAGCCGGTCTCTTCTTCTAATTCCCGGGCGCCAGTCAAATCTGGACGAGCGCCTTCTCCTGGATCAATTTTTCCTGCTGGTATCTCTAAAATCACTCGCTCTAACGGTTTTCTGAATTGGCGAACAAACAGCATTTTGTTCTCACTTGTCAAGGCGATCACGGCAACACCACCAGGATGAAAGACTAGTTCGCGTTTACTGGTCCCGCCATTTGGCAAGGAGACATCATCAACGACCACATCAATGATCTTGCCATGGAAAATTTCATTCCGTTGGATCGTTTTTTCTTCAAAATCTTTAAATTCTAACATCTATCGACACCTAACTTTCCTCATACGTCTTATCTATCAAACACTTTAGCATAATTTAGAAAAAATATCTTCTTAAGAAATAGCAAGAAAGCTTATGAATTTACTAAAAATCGGAAAATCCACCCCAAGTCTGATATTTTTCTTTTAGTGAACATGCTAAAATAAAGATGTCGAATAACCCAATCTACTTGTCCAAGAGATTTTTAGGAGGAGGAAAAATGAAAAAAAACATCTGGCTGATCGTTGGTGCGATCGTCCTCATCAGTATTATTTTTAACGTAGTAGGCGATTCATTTGCGAGCCTATTATTAATCGTCGGTGCAATTTTAGTCTACGTCGGTATTAGAGGGCGTAAAGTTCCAGCAGCCGACCCACAAGTTTTGCCTTCTTTAACGAGAGAACGAGAAGCCCATTACTTGAAAAGCGGAATGACTGCTCGTGAGATCGAATTGTTCCGTGAAACGATGAATCAGACGAAACACCAAATCGATAAATACCAAAAAAATATCACTAGTAATAACAAGTTAAAAGCCATTGACTTGCGTCACGATGCCTTGCGTGCCTCAAAAGCTCTTTTCAAAGAACTCGTGAAAGAACCGACCAAACTGCCTTTGGCAAGTCATTTCCTTTATACACACTTGCCCAACATGGTCGATTTGACCGATAAGTTCATTGAAATCAATAGCCATGAGATCAAAAGTCGGGAGACCTATGATAAAATCGAGGAAAGCACCCAAATCATCGAGCAAATGGCTTCCTTGATCGCCAAAGACTACTCCCAATTTGTAGCAGACGATCTTGATGACATGGATGTTGAGTTATCCATTGCCAAACAAAGCATAAAACGAGATAATGAATAGGGATAGATTCTGATTGGCAACAAGAAAAGAATCTAAAAAAAATCTAGCCCAGGCTAGATTTTTTTCGAAAGCAGACAATTATTAGGAGGAGTTATTATGAGTGAAACACCAAATCAAGTAAAACCCGTAACGGATACGCTTGACGATTTATTGAACAACCCATTTTCAACCCCTGTCGACACTTTGACCACCACTCAACAAGCGGAAATCAGTCAGCTGAAAGAACAGCAAACGGCACCGCGTTTGATTGATAAATTACCGCCAGAGCGTCAAGCACAGGCCCAAGAATTAGCCAGCAAAATCGATGCGACCGACCAGCAAGCGGTCATCACCTATGGTGCAGCTGCCCAAACCAAACTTGGGGAGTTTTCCCAATCCATGTTGAACCATGTCCAAGCAGCTGATATCGGCCCTGTGGGCGACTCATTGACGGAGTTGATGTATCGCTTGCAAGAAGCCAATCCAGACGAACTGCGTGCAGGGGAAGGCAACTTATTCAAGCGGATGTTTGGTAAAGTAAAACAATCCATTTTTGAAATCACCGCTAAATACCAAAAAATCGGTGCCCAAATCGACAAGATCGCCGTCAAATTGGATAAAGAAAAAGACGGTTTGCTAAAAGACAACATGATGTTGGAACAGTTGTATCAAAAGAACAAAGATTACTTTGATGCATTGAACATCTACATTGCCGCTGGCGAGTTGAAGATGCAAGAATTGCAAACCAAAATCATTCCTGAAGCCATGAAAAAAGCAGAAGAAACGAATGATCAAATGGACGTACAGATCGCCAACGATTACACGCAATTTCTTGATCGTTTAGACAAACGGACTCATGACTTGCGCTTGGCACGTCAAATCACGATCCAACAGGCACCGCAAATTCGCCTGATCCAAAACACGAACCAAGCGTTAGCAGAAAAAATCCAAGCTTCTGTCAATACAGCGATCCCACTATGGAAAAACCAAGTGGTCATTGCCTTGACTTTATTGCGTCAAAAAGATGCAGTTACGGCACAACGCCAAGTTTCTGAGACCACCAATGATCTATTGAAGAAAAACTCAGAAATGTTGAAAGTTTCTGCTATTGAAACAGCGAAAGAAAACGAGCGCGGCATCGTCGATATCGAAACCTTGCAAAAAACACAAAACGACCTTGTGGAAACGATCCAAGAAACATTACGGATCCAAAAAGAAGGAAAAGAAAAACGTCGTGCTGCCGAAGTGGAATTGGGTCATCTAGAAGAAGACTTGAAAGACCGCTTATTGGATTTAACCAGCAACAAGTAAATTTCACCTATCAAAAGAGGACTTCCATTCATGGAGTCCTCTTTTTTTGAAAAATTTTATTTAAGTGAAAGCCGCGATCCAATCTCAATGAAATAAAACTTCAAAGTGATTGACGCCGTCTTGATCCACCGTCAAACTGATTTGCGCCTGCAGCATTTCTGTGATGGCTTTGGCTATGGCTAAACCTAACCCATAGCCACCGTCTTGATGGTTGCGAGAAGGATCCCCGCGGTAAAAGCGATCAAAGACATAGGGAATTTTTTCTTCAGGGATCGGGCAACCACTGTTAGAGACTTGCAGCACCGTTTTTCGTTGGCGTTCAACGAGTGCCACTGTGACGGTTTCTCCAGTAGGTGTATATTTCAAGGCATTGTCTACCAATATCATGGTCAATTGCCGCAAGGCTTGCTCATTGCTTTCAAGACTCACCTGTTTAGCGATCTGTTCCTGATAGTGGATCCCTTTTTCCAGTGCAATGGCCTCCATGCTTTGATAAACACTTTGCACGACTTGACTGGCATCGATCACCGAACGCACGACTTCTTGCTCGGCACTTTCGAATTTGGTCAGCATCAATAAGCTATTTACTAGCTCATCCATCCGTTCGGAACCTAACTGGATGTTTTCCAGCCATTTCATTTGGCTTTCCAAGGTTTCTTCTGGACTGCCAGCTAATACCTCAGCATTGACTTGAATGATCGCCAGTGGTGTTTTCAACTCATGGGAAGCGTTAGAAACAAACTCTTTTTGTTTGCGCCAAGCCAGCTCAACTGGTCGTAAGGCTCGATTGGCGACATAAAAGCTAGCGATATAAATACTGGCTAAGGCTAAGACCCCGATGAGCAAAAGCGTGGTTCTTAAGTTGCTTAGACTGGTTTTGTAGTCGGTGACATCAAAGAACAGCACTTGATAAAATGGCTCGTAATTATTGATACTGGTGGAATATTCCCCCGTCGAATCATGATTGATCGAATAATGACTAAAGGAAGTCACCAAAAAGAGCGCATACCGCCAATTTCGGCCATTTACCTTCACTTCGTTAGGGATCTCCCCTTGTTTCGCCGCTGCATCGACCAATGCTTCATAAAGCTCGTTTTGATCGACGCTCTCATCAATACTTTGAATCACAACATCCATTTGATCCACGTCGACTAGAGCGATTTCTCTGAACTCACTGGTACTATTCGTGATGGTCAACATCATTGGATACTCAGGTTCTGTCAGTGATTGCCGTACTTCCTCCTCATCCAACGGTACCGCAGCTAAGGTGTTGGCTTCTTGCGAGATCAATGATTGGATCTCGTTTTCAATTTGGGTGGCATTCAAAATATAGATAAAGGTAAAAGCACCTAAGACAATGATTGAGATCAACACCATATTGAACCACAGCATTTTATTCCGTAATTTTTTTAACATAGCGGCTCCTTGCTCTGCAAAATATACCCCGCATTGCGGATCGTACGAATGCCGATATCCGCTTCTAGCAGCGTCAGTTTTTTTCGCAGCAAAGATACATAGATCTCAACGCGGTTTTCTTCCACATCGGGATCAAAGCCCCAAATCTTATTGATGATGGTTTCTTTTGATAAAATCACTTTAGGTCTGGATAAAAATAGCTCCATCAGTTTCATTTCTTTGGGTGACAGCACCACTTGATTGGTCGTCGTAGCCAACTGCAGCTCATTACGCGCCAAGACCACGTTGCCAAATGCTAACTGGTCTTCTTGATAATCCAAGTCTTTTCTTCTACTTAATGAACGAATCCGTGCCAGCAGCTCTTTCATTTGAAAGGGTTTCGTCAAGTAATCATCTGCCCCTGCATCCAAGCCGAGCACTTTGTCATCGACTTCGCTTTTGGCCGTCAACATAATGATCGGCGTGCGAATATTTTGCTTGCGTAACGTCTTTAGCAATGTGATCCCATCGATTTTTGGCAGCATGATATCCAAAACGAGAAGGTCATACACCCCACTTGCTGCGTAGTCCAACCCAGTCTCGCCATCATACGCCAAATCAACGGAATAATGCTGTTTTTTCAATAAGCTGGCAACCGCTTCTGCGATCGATGGCTCATCTTCTACGAATAAGATCCGCATCGGTCAGTCCCCCTTTTACACTCATCATTTCTTTTTTTCAATCACTTTTCGGTAAGCACAATCATTCCTGTAGGATCATTCCAATTGTTCTCCAATAAACCGTTCTGTTGAAACGATCCGCACGTGTTCGCTGGATTGATGAATCCACATGTGTAGCAACAATGCTACCATACCGCTTAACAAAAAGACAAACAGCTTTTTCCTAAGGTCTTGAAAATTCTCTTGATGACGCATGGGTTTCCTCCTTTTTGCAGGTCATCGATAAATCCGCTCGGCTATTCTGGATCAGTAGCCGCTGGGGCTGTCTGATTGCCTAAGCTGATATCGAAGGTGATCGTATCTTCTAACGGTAAAAACTGATTGAACTTGCTCATCCCCACGATTGTCCCGTAGGGTTCTGCTGAATTGACATAACGGACTTGATAGCTGATGTTCGCCCCTTTTGAACGGAATTCATCAAAGAAGAGTTTTTGCAGATCCCCTTCAAGGAGCTCGCTTCGACGGTAATCTTTGATATACGGTTGACCTGCTGAATAGACGACTTCAATGCCTTGGTCATCTTTGCTGGTTAAAACGGTCCCGGCGGTCTCACTTTGCGAGATCAATTGTCCGTAAGGCAGACTCTGAGTAAACTGCATCCGCATCCGCACAGTGACACCCTCAACAGCGGCCTGGGCATCATCTGGTAAAATCGTTGAAAAGTCTGGTACGGTGACCCCTTTCCCTAGAGAAATCGTTACTTGAAACGCATCCCGTTTCGCGATTTTTTCTTTTGGTGCCACGCTTTGTTCAATGACTTTGCCTTCTTCCACAGTATCCGAAGCCTGTTCTTTGATTTCAAGCTCCAGCTCATGGGCTTTCCCCCATGTTTCTACCTCTGCACGGGTTTTATCACGAAAGTCTGGTACTTCAATATCTTTTTCAAAGGTTTCTTCGCCTTTGGAATAAAAGACTCGTCCGACATCTCGACGATGATAGTTTTCTTGCGAGACTTCTTTATTAGTAAATTCTACTCGAATCGGTGCTTTTTCCTCGATCTCATCGTGGTATTCATCGACGATCGTCAAATTGCTGGCTTGATTTTTTTCGATCCACTCTGCTGCCTCGTCCCTCGTCATTTCCATAAAGTCTGGCAATGCCAATTTCTCTTCTGGATCTGGGCCTTGGCTCACCGTTAGATGCAGGGTGCTTCTTTTTCTGACTCGACTTCTGGCGGCTTCTTCTTGGGCGATCACTTGATTGGCTGGGGCTTCATCATAGGCAGGCGTCACATCGATCGCAAGATCATGTTCCGCCGCCCATTCCCTGACTTCTGAGATCTCTTTGTCCACAAAGTTATCCAGTCGGACGTACGCCAATTGGAAAAATAAAAAGCCGCTGAGTAGAAGTAGTCCGAGTAATGCACCAAGCCCCAGCAGTCGTTTTTTCCGCCGTTTCTTTTTGAAGGAGGGATCGTGTTCGATCCCCTCTTCTAAAGAAGCTGAACCTTTTTCTTTGCGGGAAGCACGGGAAGAAGGTGCTTTAGCTGTAGCTGATTCCTTGTCTGGCTCTTTCGGTTCTTCTTCAAACTTCGATAAAAAATCACTCATAGGCCGTCAACTCGCCGTTTTTCAAATAAAAGGTCTGATCCGACTGCTTGGCAATTTCAGTCGAATGCGTCACTACGATGATGCACTTGTTGTGTAAAGTAGCTAAATCTTTAAAAATATCCACGATTTCTTGCTCCATGCCTTCATCCAAATTTCCCGTCGGCTCATCGGCTAAAATGATATCAACATTGGTCGCTAAGGCACGAGCGATGGCGACCCGCTGTTGTTCCCCACCGGAGAGCTGATTGACGAAACGATCAGCTTTCGTGGAAGTGATTCCGATATAATCCAACAAGCGATACGCAATTTGATCGTGTTGATCGGGGAGTTTGTTGTCTGAGATCGCCATCGAAACAAGGACATTTTCTAATGCCGTCAAATATGGGATCAAGTTGTAACTTTGAAAAATCAAACTGATCTTGTTGCGGCGATACTCTTCATAGCCGATCGTTTTGATATTTTTTCCTTCAAAAAATACTTCCCCATCGGTTGGTTGATCCAATGCGCTGATCAAGGAAAGAAAGGTGGTCTTTCCAGAGCCTGATTTCCCTAAAATCGTGTAAAATTTACCTTTTTCAAAGGAGATATTGGTTTTATCTAAAATCTTCCGACGATTCTCACCATCTTGGTAGTAATACGTCATCTCTTTGGTTTCTAAAATTGCCATGTTCTTCGCTCCTTACAGCATGATTTTTTTCGGATTCAAACGCAGAATATATAATAGCGGCACCACTGCCGAAAGCAAGATCGTCACGATCCCGGTCGCTAAAAAGGCAATGATATAAGGCAAGGTGTATTGAACGCGAAACGCTTCGTTGATCGTTGCTTGATCGATTTTTGGTACGCCCGCAACGCCCACAAAGAATTGCTCCACCCCTGCTTGATTTGCCTCTAGCATACTGCTGGATAACAAAGATTCAGAAACCATCTTGCCCAGCATATTCCCTGTGACCAAGGAGATCAGCATTGCACTGACACCAATCAACAGGAGTTCGAGCACGATTTGTGCAAACACGTATTTCCGTCGTTCCCCTAACGAAAGGTAGATGCCTAACTCATATTTACGATCTCGGGTAAACAAGACAATGACCAAGGAGATAATAATCAAGGAAGCAATCACCGCAATCACTACGACATATGAGGAAATCTGTGATAAGCGATTCATGCTGGTTCCCACGCGGTCATACTCATCCGTAGATGCATTGACCTTATAGCCATTTGGCAAGAGCGGTGTCACCTCTTGTTTGAATTGCTCTGCATCTTCTGGTTGATTCAAAATAAATTGCGGGGTGAAGTAATCTTCACCCGAACCGAAATCTGTCGCTGGAAACGCCGCTTGCTGTCCCGCACGTTCCTCTTCAACAATCGTTTTCACGGCATCATTCGGCATATAGATACGATTGAAGGGCCGGTCATCAAATGCAAATGAGCTGACCATGCCATCTTGTCCTTGATCGTTCGCTTGTTCTAAGCTGGTATTTTTAAAGATCCCGACGATTTCGATTGGGTAATCATTGCCTTTTTGCTTCTCAGGGTCCATCCCTGACGAATAATCGACAAACTGTCCATCTAAGACCATAGTGTCTCCCACGGTCAAGCCGTTTTCCTGAGCAAGCTCTTCAGAAATCAAACCGACACGTTTTCCCGTACGCTGCTCCTCTTCGTTAAAGAAGCGACCTTGCGTTAAATTCACCGTATCCTCTTCAAAATCTAACGGCTGTAGGAGATTGGTTCCTGTTAAATAGACCGCAGAAGGCATGCCCCCAACGATCATGACATTCTCATCTTCCTCTTGTGGGCTGAAACTATAGGGTTTGAAGTTTTCAACAGCAATCACTGTTTCTCGTAAATAATCGTACTGCTTGACTTCGGAGCGTTCACCGATCTGCTTGATCAGCTCCTCTGACAGCGGCTGAATCTCCTCCATTCTTGCGCCGCTATCACTATTTGCCATCAACGCTTCATAATCGATCTCAATCGTTGCCAGTGAGCCTAATTGGTTTTTGATCTGCTTTTCGACATTTTGAGTCGATTGATTGACCGCAATTGCGCCAGCGATCACATTTCCTAATATCAGAATAACAGCAAACAATATCGCAGATTTCCCTCGCTTTCTCGTCACACTCAGCCATGCTCGTTTCATATAATTCACTTGCCAACATCCTCTCTTTTTTTCTCTAACAAAAGCATACTGGATGAACCTTTAGTGAATCTGTCATTTGCAAATTTTTTCAAAAAAAGCAGAATCGTAGGGAACTTTTGATAAAAAAGACTGTTGTTTCAATAATCGACTCAAGCAATCATCGGAATGTGAATGACAAAAGAACATACCTCCCAAAAGATTTCTTTGGGAGGCTTTGCTATAGTTAACAAAAAAAGACAAAGACCACATCTGGGTCTTTGTCTTTTCGCTATCTTATTCGTCGATTTTCTCATTTAATTCACTGTTACGATAGCCAAATACAAAATAGATCGCGATTCCGATCACTAAGGAGATCCCAAAAACGATCCAGGTCGCCGTTTGCAGACGGGTCATCAAGAAGAGACAGCTGGCAACGGACAACAAAGGCAATAACGGTACCAGGGGTACTTTAAATTCACCTTTAGCAGGTGGCCCCATCATCTTCCGCAGCTTGATGATCCCTAAGGACATTAAGATCATATAAGACAATGCCGCAATGTTGGTCAATTCTGCCAAGATATTCAACGGGAAAGCTGCCGCAAAGAAGAAAGCAAAAACACCAGCGATGTAGGTCGCTTTCTTTGGTGTTTTATGCTTAGAATCGATGGCTTGCATGGCTTTTGGCAATAACCCATCTTTACTGATGGCATATAACAGACGCGCCAAAGAGTACATCATAGCGATCGTCACTGTTAATAAGGTCAAGATCGCCCCTACGGAAATGATTGATCCGACCACTCCATGACCGACATAACGCATCGCAAAAGCCACCGGATCATTGACTCCTAATTCAGCAAACGGCACGATTCCCGTCATGATCAGTGTGACAATGATATAAAGGACTGTTGCGATCGCAATGGACCCAATGATCCCCCGAGGGACATTTTTCTTTGCATCTTCAACTTCTTCCGCCGCCATTGCGACGGCATCAAAGCCAAGAAAAGCAAAGAAGACTAACGCTGCACCATTAAAAACGCCTGAAAAACCAAAGGGCATAAAGGGCTGCCAGTTGCCTGGTTCCACGAAAAAGGCACCAAAGACGATAAACAAGAGGATCACGCCGAATTTCACCCATACCATGGCATTATTCAAACGCAACGCTTTTTTCGCTTCTTGGCTGACCCACAAGGTTACGAAAATAATGACTAAACCAGCAATCAGATCAATGTAGGTCCCCTTACTTGGATCATAACCGCCCGTCAAAGCGGTTGGTAAATGGATATCCGCACTGGCCAAGAAGCCTTGCACATAGCCTGACCAGCCAGATGCCACCGAAGAAACGGCCAATAAGAACTCGCAAATCAAAAACCAGCCTGCCAGCCACGCGGTAAATTCACCAAAAACGACATACAGATACGAATAGGCGCCCCCTAAAACAGGGATCCGAGAAGCAAATTCCGCAAAAGAAAGCCCTGATAACACAACAACGATACCAGCTACAACAAAGGAAAGAATCAATGCCGGTCCGGCATACTCAGCAGAAGCAGTCCCTGTAACAACAAAGATACCTGTGCCGATAATGGCGCCGATCCCCAACATAATCAAATCTTTTAACTTCAACTCTTTTTTTAAATTCGTCACACTTTCCCGTTGTATGACTTTTTTTCGAAATAAATCCATAACTCCTCCTCAAAAATATAAGTTTATGTTGCTTTCATATACCCCAGCAAAACACCACCGATAATCACCAGCAGACAACCAATCACCACATAACGCAGTTCTTTCTTGGTTTTCTTTTCGCCGAGAATAAAAATCCCGCCTAGCGTTGAAATGATGATCCCCATCTGCGACAATGAGAAGCCCACCGCGAGTCCGACTTGCTGAACCGTGATCAGCATGCAGACATTTCCGATGCCCCATAACAACCCTGACAAAGCATTTTTCCCTACAAAACGGTCGACCTTCGTCTTCCTTAAAGCAAATAGGCTGGCACCGATCAGCATCCCGACACTTTGTGGCAAAATGATCGCCAAGGGGTCCAATCCTGCCCAAGTAATCAAAATCGTATAGGCGCCGTAACCGATCGTTGATGAGATCAATGCCCGAAATCCTTTAGGAAAATCAAGCATCTTGCTGCCAGCTTCTACCGGACTTTCGCCATCTTGACGAGCGGTCAGATACGCCCCGATCACCAACAAGATCAATGCGCTAACACCTAGTGCATAATCGCGGGTCTGTGTCCATTCTGCAAAAAACAATGCACCTGCGACTGTATTTAAAATCAGCTGCATGCCGGTTGAAAGCGGCAGTCCAACAGACACACCTAAATATTTCATGCCATGGAATTGACCGTTTTGACCGACGGACCAAAAAAGACCAGACAAAAGACCGATCAAAATCACCTTTCCATCAATCACTGGCATCGTCACAAAAAATACGACCAGCGAAAAGAAAAAGGCACCAATCGTCATTCCTAGCGTTTGCTGGTTCGCATCCCCGCCAAGTTTGGCACTTACTAAACCAATGCTGCCCCACGCAAACATTGGTACTAATGCAACGAGTATCTCCATTTCATTCATCCTTACCATTCAATTTTAAACACAGGCTTTAGTGTATCAGTGAAAACGTTCTAGGGACAAGTGATTTTTGTCAAAAAACACAAAAAGATACTCGAAAAAAAGCAGATTAGCGTTTTTCCTCATAATAACTCAACAACGGAAAGAACAGCGTCATGGTGGTTCCTTTTCCAACTGTCGACGAAGCCATTAGCTCGATGCCTAATTCCTTCGCTAAACTTTTCGCTAAAAAGAGCCCCAATCCCGTCGAGTGGGTGTCCGTTTGGCGCCCATTTTCGCCCGTAAAGCCTTTATCAAAGATGCGCCGCATGTCTTCTTTAGGAATGCCGATCCCACTATCTTGCAAGTGGAGATAGGTCCCTTGGGCATCTTTTTCGATCCGAATCGTCAGCTGCCCATTTTGTGGTGTGTACTTCACGGCATTGCTGACCAGTTGTCGAAAGATAAAGCCGAGCCATTTTTCATCGGTCAACACTTGCTGGTCCTCACCTTCAACGGCATAGTGCAGGTTCTTTTGGATAAAATAATTGGCCTGACTGCGTAAAACCGGCTGGATGACGGCTTTCAATGAAATTTCTTGGACCAGATAATCTTTTGAAAAGCTGTCCAAGCGGGCGACGTACAAGACTTGCTCGACGTATTCGTTCATGCGGTTCAATTCATTTTCTAATAAGATGAATTTTTCATCTGGAATATCAAATTCGATCGAATGCAAAAGCAATCGTGATGCGGCTAAAGGGACTTTGATCTCATGGACCCACGAATCGATGTATTCCTTTTGTTCTTCTTGATTGCTGACGACTTGCTGCATCAATTCTTGGTGCTCTCGGATCAACTGATTGATGTAGGATTCGATCCGTTCTTCTTCCGCCGAGCGTGCTCCTTGCAAGTAGTTTTGCAGCAAGCTGTCTCCGGGCTTGGGGGTGATTTTTTGCCAAAAACGCCGCTTAGATAAGTAGCTGATTGCTAAAAAGAACACCATCAAGACACTTTGCATCAAAAAGAGATAGCCGACTGTGCCCCAATCCATCGGGGAATGAGGAGTCAGCCAAAAAACTAAGACCGTCAACACGAAAAAGACTAGCCAACCGATAAACAGCAGCCAACGATCTTTCAAAAAACTGCGCAAAACTCGCCACTTTGTCATGGTACGATATACCCTTGACCAACCTTGGTCTCAATGTAGCCGTTCATCCCCGCTTGTTCGATTTTTCGTCGCAAACGATTGATATTGACCGTCAAGGTATTGTCGTCTACAAATCGCTCATCATCCCACAAGGCCCGCAAGAGTTTTTCCCGACTTAAAATCTTGCCGTGATTTTTCATCAAAATATACAGCAGGCGGTATTCGTTTTTGCTAAGATCGATGCTTTCGCCATTGATATACATGCTGCTGTTGTCGATATTGAGGGTCAAACCATTATGCACTAACGTTTCACTGCTACTTTCTACATAGTTGTAGGAACGGCGCAGCAGCGCATTGATTTTTGCAATCAGAACGTCGATCTCAAAAGGTTTTGTCACAAAATCGTCCGCTCCCATATTCATGGCCATGATCATATCCATATTGGTATTGCGGCTAGAAATAAAAATGATTGGTACTTTGGAAGCTTCGCGGATTTTTTGACACCAATAGTAGCCATCAAAAACCGGCAAGTTGATATCCAGTAAAATCAGTTGGGGCTCTTGTTCTTCAAAGTCAGTCAACACTTGATGGAAATCCGTCGTGCCAAAGGTCTCAAACTGCCATTTTTCTAGTTCTTCGATAATCAGTTGGCGAATCACCGCTTCATCTTCTACTACCATTATTTTTGCCATATCCGTGAATTCCCTCACTTTGTGTAATTTTCTCCTCTTTACTTTATCAAATATCAAAAACGAATGCGAACATTAATCGCCGTTTTTAGCAAACCCTAAAAAACCTCGCCACTGACGGTAGAAGCCAGTGGCGAGGCAAAGCAAAAATGTCTATTGGGTTATTCGATGATCTCTACCGTCTCGATCAGTAATTTACCGATAAACAATAAGATCCCATCGAAAAAAAGCACACTCATGTTGACACCTAATAACATCGATAACCGTTCAACGACATCGATTTTTGGTCGTTTGTTCAAGTAACGAAACAAGAAAAAATTCACACCATACGTCACTGCCATGATCAGCAGCATCAAGATCACCATTTTAGTTCCCTGCTTTTCTTCAAATTTTTGGTTGCTGTGCTAAAAACTGTGTCAGTTTGCTTTGATCGATGGCTTCATACTGCGATAGGAAGCGACCGATCGCTTGAACGACTGCCGGTAGATGACCCGCTTCATCATTTTCGATCTGCAGCACCAGCAGTGGTTCGTGCAGGCTCATTCGCAGCAAGAACCAGCCTTGGCCATAGGGCGCTGTCAAGTTGATGCGAATGCCTTCCTCATTTTCTGGATCGATCTGCCAGCCTGGCAGCAAATGATCGGCTAAATCCGCGATCACTTGGCGACCATAGTCTTGATAGTCGGCTTGTTGGATCGCAAAGCGCAATTCTTGGGTCTCGGCGGGTTGTTGCAACGCCGCGATCAGCTCATCCAGTGTCGTGCCTTGCTGTTGCAATTGAGGCAGCATCATCAAGAGCTTGGCGATCACGTACGCCCCGTCATCCAAAAAGAAATTTTCTTTAAACGCGGCATGCCCGCTGGTTTCGATGGCTAACTGTGTGTCCAGTCCTGCTTCATTCAATTCGATCGCTTTGTTGATCACATTGCGGTAGCCAGAAATATAGCGTACTTGCTGCCCTCCCAGTGCTTCGATAAAGGTTTTTAAATGATTAGAGGTTGGCGAATTGGTGACGATACGCGTGCCAGGGTGTTCCGCTAAGATGATCTTGCTTAATACAGCGATCATATTGTTGCGGTTCAAGGGCTCACCGCTTTTGGTCACGACGGCCGAGCGGTCGACATCGGTATCGAAAATAATGCCTAAATCAGCTTGTTCCCGCAAGACGGCTTCGCGAATACTTGCCATTGCCTCTTTATTGTCTGGATTCGGGATATGATTGGGAAAATGCCCATCCGGTTCTAAAAATTGCGAGCCATTCGTATCTGCCCCTAGCGGCAGCAACACTTTTTCAGCAAAAAAGCCGCCGGCGCCATTGCCTGCATCAACAATGATCTTTAATCCAGCCAAAGGTTTTTCCTCATTGGTTCCCATCCCTTGGCGAATTTTTTGCAGTAGATCTTGGGCATAAGGCGTCAGCAAGTCTTTTTGCTGATAGCTTCCTTTTTCCGCTGCCTCATGAACGGTAGTGTGGGTCAAAATATAGTGGATATCCGTTTTTTCGGCACCGCCTTGGCTGCTGAAAATTTTTATTCCATTAAAGTAATAAGGCAAATGACTCGCTGTCAGCATCACACCAGCATCACAGTCGAAATCCGCAAACTGTGTACTCATAAACATGGCAGGTGTCGTTGCCAAGCCGCAATCGATCACTGCCACGCCTTCTTGCTGCAGCTGTGCCATCAACACTTCTTGCAGTGCTTCGCCACTCAAGCGACTGTCACGACCGACTGCCACGCGAAAAGGACCGCTGCCCTTTGTTGCCAACCAGTTGCGCAAGCCCGAAGCAACTTGCCGAACCGCTTGCTCTGTCAGTGTCACCTGCTCTTTTTCTGTTGCGATCGCAATTCCTCGAATATCAGAACCATTTTGCAAATCAACGATGTTCATTTCCTCCACCCCTTCTTGTAACCGGAATCAATTTTATTATACCAGAGAAAAAAGGAAATGAAATTGCTTTTTAGTATTTTTTACTATAAATAGTTTACTTCCCTTACTCTTTAAACGGAATCCCTTCCAGTTGCAGTAGTCGGCGTTTGGTTGCTAACCCGCCCCGGTACCCCGTCAAGCGGCCGTTTTTTCCTAACACCCGATGACAAGGAACCACGATCATCATCGGGTTACGCCCCACTGCATTTGCGACAGCGCGGACAGCAGTCGGTCGTTGAATGCGCAGCGCCAAGTCACTATACGTAGTGGTTTGTCCATAAGGAATTTGGGTCAGTGCTTGCCAAACGGTTTGTTGAAACGGTGTCCCGACAAAATCACACGCAAAAGTAAATGTCACTGGTTCCCCTGCAAAATAAGCTTGCAGCTGCGCTTCAATTACTGGATCAAGGTCAGCTGTACTACTGATTTCAGCCCCTGGAAAGAACTTGAGTAATTCATGATGATCCTGCTGCCGACCAAAATAAACTAGCCCTTTTTCCGATTGGACCACTTCATACCACTCATCATCTAAAACGATCTTTGCCAATGCTAGTTTCATGTTTTCACCTCATGGAATCCATTTTTCGCAGCACAACTGCTTACGTGCTGCCGCCGTTGTGCGGCTGTCTCAGTGACAGTATACCATTTTTTCGAGCTGCGCAAAAAAACCGACTGGCTTACTGCCAATCGGTCGTTGCAAACAAGGGAAAAAATAGGTAGATCGCCAGTCGCTGCAGCTTCAAGCCGTAGCCATGGCAGGATCAATCCAATTCGATTTTTCCAGTATAGAGCTGATAATAGGTGCCTTTTTCCGCCAATAGCGTTTCATGGGTCCCCCGCTCAATGATACGGCCATGATCCATCACCATGATGGCATCGGAGTTTTGGATCGTAGACAATCGATGAGCGATCACAAACACGGTCCGTCCAGACATCAAACGGTCCATCCCTGATTGGACGATCCGCTCTGTACGTGTATCGATGCTTGAGGTAGCTTCGTCTAAGATCATCACTGGCGGATCAGCGATCGCTGCCCGCGCAATTGCCAACAGCTGACGTTGCCCTTGGGAAAGCCCTTCGCCATCGCCCGTGATCACGGTGTCGTATTTTTCTGGCAAGTGGTTGATAAACATGTCGGCATTGGCTAATTTCGCAGCTGCCAGCACTTCTTCATCACTAGCATCCAGTTTTCCGAAGCGAATATTCTCGCGAATCGTTCCAGTAAACAAATGGGTGTCTTGCAACACGATTCCTAAGGAGCGGCGCAAGGATTCTAGATGGATTTTTTCAATATTGATGCCATCATAACGAATCTTCCCGTCTTGGATGTTGTAGAACCGATTGATCAAATTGGTGATCGTTGTCTTACCAGCACCTGTGGCACCAACAAAAGCAACTTTTTGCCCAGGCTCTGCATACAGATTGATATCATGTAAGACCAGTTGATTGTCGACATAGCCGAAATCAACATCTTCAAATCGCACGTCTCCCGTCACTTCCGTATAGGTAATGGTCCCATCCTCGTGGGGATGTTTCCACGCCCACGTGCCTGTTCGTTCTTTGGTTTCAACTAGCTGACCTTGCGACCATTTGGCATTGACCAGTGTGACGTAGCCATGATCGATTTCTGGCGTTTCATCTAATAGATGGAAGATCCGCTCGGCACCAGCTAACGCCATGATCACAAAGTTGATTTGTTGTGACACCTGGCTGATAGGACCATTTAATGAACGGCTCAGCTGCAAGAAAGAAGCGATCATCCCGACCGTTAGGCCAGAAACACCATTGATGGCAAACAGACCCCCAATGATGGCGATCAAGACATATTGGACATTCAGTAAGTTCATCATGATCGGCATCAAGGTATTGGCATTGACATTGGCTTTAGTGGCACTTTCTTGTAGTTGGTCATTTAAGGCATCAAATTCTTCCATGACGATTTTTTCATGATTGAAGATCTTGACGACTTTTTGCCCGTGCATCATTTCTTCGATATACCCGTTGACAGCGCCTAAATCTCGTTGCTGTGCGCCAAAGAAGCGGCCGCTGCGGCGAGAAATGATGCGGATCACATTCAGCATCAAAATAATCGACAGCATCACGAACAAAGTCAATGGGACACTGATGGAGAACATAGCGATAAAGACAGAACAAAAGGTTACCGCCGCCATCATCAAGTTTGGAATACTTTGGGAGATCATTTGGCGCAACGTATCCGTATCGTTGGTAAAGTGACTCATGATGTCGCCATCTGAGCGGGCATCAAAGTAACCGACGGGTAGAGACTGCATATGCGTAAACATTTGGTCACGGATTTTTTTCTGCGTCCCCTCACTGATCTTGACCATCATAAAGTTATAGATCAGTGCGGCCAAGATCCCAATCAGGTAGATGATCGCCATTTGAACGATCGCCCGAAACAAACCGCCAAAATCAGGATTGGCTTGCCCTAAAAGCGGTGTGATATGATCGTCGATCACGACTTGTAAAAACAACGAACCGCGAACGTTGGCAAAGGCACTTAGTAAGATCATAACAACGACGAATAGGAGTTGTCCTTTGTAGTCGCCAAACATCGTCCGCAATAAGCGTTTCAATGTGCGCTTGGGATTTGCTGCTTGTCTATTCTTCACCTTCACCAAATCCTTTCTGCTGCGAATGGTACACTTCTTGATAGATGGCATTGTTTGCCAATAATTCTTCATGGGTACCGATGCCGTTGATTTTGCCATCATCCATTACGATGATCCGATCGGCGTCTTCGATCGAATTGATCCGTTGGGAAATAATGATTGTCGTCGTTCCAGGGATTTCTCGTTTCAAGCCTTCACGAATACTGCGGTCGGTTTTGGTATCGACGGCACTGGTAGAATCATCGAGGATCAAGATTTTCGGTTTCTTCAACAAGGCACGAACAATCGTCAACCGTTGTTTTTGTCCACCAGAAACATTGTTTCCTCCTTGTGAGATCTGCGTTTCATATTTATCAGGAAATTCTTGAATGAAGGGATCGGCTTGTGCGATCGTTGCCACGCGCTGGATCTCTTCATCCGACGCTTCTTCATTGCCCCAACGTAAATTGTCGTTGATGGTGCCGCTGAAAAGGACATTGTTTTGCAAGACCATACTTACTTGGTCCCGCAATGCTTCTAAATCATAGTCGCGAACATCATGACCGCCGACGATGACACGCCCTTCAATCACATCATATAAGCGCGGGATCAGCTGGACGAGGGTGGATTTTCCGCTCCCGGTCCCGCCAATGACTCCAATGACTTCCCCGGATTCGATACGCAGATTTGCATCCGTCAGCGCCAGCTTGTTTTTGTCATTGGCGTAACTAAAGCCGACATTCTCAAAAACGATGGAGCCGTCTTTGATCTCTTTGACTGGATCGGCGGGATTTTTCAAGTCACTTTCTTCATCTAATACTTCTACGACCCGTTCTGCCGACGTTCGTGCGATCAAAATCTGCACGAAAGCCATCGACATCATCATCAAGCTCATCAAAATCTGCATCGTGTAGTTGAACATGCTGACTAACTCCCCAGTGGTCAGGCTGCTTTGTTCCACGATCAGCTGAGCACCAAACCATGACAGGAGCAGCATACACGTATAGACAGAAAATTGCATCAATGGCATGTTGAAAGAGACGATTCGTTGCGCAAGCGTGAAATTCCGATAAACATCGGTGGACACTTCGCCAAACAGTTCTTCTTGCTGTTCTTCCCGAACATACGATTTCACGACGCGAACCCCTTGTAAATTTTCTTGCACCACATTATTCAGGCGGTCATAAATGCGGAATACTTTTAGAAACAGCGGGTGGGCAAAACGTATAACTAAAGCCAGACCAATCGCTAAGATCGGTAAAACAACCAGATAGATCGTCATAAGTTCTGGACTGATGGTGCTAACCATTGCAAGTGAAAAAATCAGAACTAACGGACTACGGACCAGAATACGAATAATCATTTGGTAAGCATTTTGGACGTTGGTCACGTCAGTGGTCAAGCGGGTGATCAAACTGGAGGAAGAAAAGCGGTCAATGTTTGAAAAGGAAAAATCTTGGATTCGGCGAAACAGATTGTGCCGCAGGTTGCGGGCAAAACCAGCCGAAGCGATCGCTGCCGTTCGTCCGCCAAGCGTTCCTAAAAGTAATGCGATCAAGGAACATAAAAAAAGCAAGCCGCCATCTCTTAGAATCACACCGGCGTCTCCTTTTTCGATCCCTTGGTCGATCATCATGGCCATGATCAGGGGCATAATGACATCTAAGGCAACCTCTCCTGCTACATACACAGGGGTCAGCAAGCTGTCCTTCTTATAGCTGCCAACATTCGCGAGTAATTTTTTTATCATTTGTTTCGTCCCTTCTATAGATGGCACTGCGGAGCCATTTTTTATCGTTACCATCAAGTTTACTTTATCGACCCAGCGATTTCAAGCGGCTCGCTTGTGTTTTTTTTACAATTAGTAAGTAAAAAGCACCCTTCCAAAAAGAAGGGTGCTTGCTTTTTTGATGCGGTTTGAAAAAGCACTTAGTAAGGATTATTCGGTAGCGTTTGAACCAGCGGTACTGATCGGTTCATCGACATCGTCACCGCCATCATCTGCCGGCGGTGTTTGGGTACTGCCTTGCAGATTGCCGCGGCTGATCCCGATGGTGATCCACGTTTCTAGGGGAATAAACTCGCCGTAGCGGCTCATTTCAACAACGGTTCCTTTTGGTTCCGCCGAATCGATATAGTAGATTTCATAATAGACGTTGGCGCCTTTTGATTTGTATTCATCAAAGAATAGTTTTGGCAAGTCGCCTTCCGTTGCTTGAAAACGGATGTCTTTTAAATATGGTCGGCCTAATGAGTAGACGACTTTGACAGTTGGCAAAGTATCGCTTTCGCTGTATTCTTTGCCTGCTTCTTCCGACTGGCTCAAGAAACTACCATACGCCACTTGATCGGAATAGACTGTGCTGACTTGCAGCGGGATTTTCGATTCTAGTCCTTGGGCTTCTTCGATCGTGTATTGTGAAAAATCTGGAACGGTCAATGCTTGGCCTTTTGAGACCTTCACCACAAATTCATCTTTTTTCGCGAGTTTGCTGCCTTTGACTGGTTCTTGTGAAACCACCAGATCCAGGGCGACACTGTCAGAAAAGACGGTTTCTTCTTTGTATTTCAAGTCATTCTTTTTCGCCCATTCAGAAGCTTCACTCTTGGCTTTGCCCGTAAAATCAGGTACTTCAATATTCTTTTCAAAGACCTCTTTCCCTTTTGAATAATAGACACTCAAACGGTCTTTGCGTTTGTATTCCGCCAAATCAAGCTCTTTGTTGGCCGCCTCTTGTTTAATAAAGGCTTCTGCTGCTACGTTGTCGTCAAATTGTTCGATCAAAGAGAGGTTCTCGGCTTTATTGCTGGCGATCCATTCTTTTGCTTCGGTCACTTGCATCGCTGAAAAATCTGGCAGCTCTAAGCGTTCTTCAGGATCAGGCCCGAGACTCGCCGTCAGTGTCAATGTGGCACCCTTCTTGATCTTTTTGTCAGGATCAACACTTTGGTCAATCACTTGGTTGACGTCTTTGTCAAAATCATATTCTTGCTCCACTTTGATAGCGACGCCTTCTTCCATGCCCCACGTCCGCGCTTCTGACAGATCTTGGGCAGTGAAATCTGGCACCTTCACATGGGTCATTTGATAGTAGACGATCCCAATCACGGCAACCGCCAAGGCGGTCAGTAGGGCAATCAGCAAGATTTTTTTCTGCTTACGCTTTTTGTAGGTCGGATCAAATTCCGTTTCTTCTTTCCCAAACCGGCTGACTGGTTCCTTTGATGCTACCTTCTCCGTCGAAGAACTCGCCGCTTTTGCTTCAGTCGTCTGTGTTTGTTGTCGGGCTGCCGAACGACTCAGTGGCTCACTAGCGGTCGACTCTTCTGATTGGTGAACCGTCGTCGGCTCTGCTGGTTTGCCCGCTTGCTCCGCGCCACTTGCGTTTTGATCTCCGACAGGTTCGCTGGTTTTTTTCTCGCGATCGGGCGTGGGTTTCTTTTTGCCATCATAGTTGTCCGGGCTAAAATTTGATAAAAAATCACTCATGTTTGCTCAACACACCTTTACGTAAATACAAGACTTCATCCGCTTGTTGAGCGATCTCGTTGGCGTGGGTCACGACGATCACACATTTGTTGTGGACGTGTGCCAGCTCTTTAAAGATATCGATGATTTCTTGTTCCATTTCTTCATCCAAATTCCCGGTTGGTTCGTCCGCTAAAATGATATCGACATTGGTGGCTAACGCCCGGGCGATCGCTACCCGTTGTTGTTCCCCACCAGATAATTGATTGACGAGACGATCGGCTTTTTCTTTAGTGATGCCTATATAATCCAGCAAATTGTACGCCACTTCTCGTTGATTGTCTGGCAGCTGATTTTTCGTAATCGCCATCGGCACTAAGACATTTTCGACTGCACTCAAATAGGGAATCAGATTATAGCTTTGGAAAATGATACTGATGTCGTCGCGGCGATAATTCTCATGCCCGATTTTTTCGATATCGGTGCCTTCATAAAGTACTTGACCGCTTTTCGGACTATCCAACGCACTGATCAAGGATAAAAACGTCGTTTTTCCCGAACCAGATTGTCCTAAGATGGCATAGAAAGTCCCTTTTTCAAAAGAAACAGAGGTCTCTTTCAGTATATAGCGGCGCTGATCGCCATCTTGGTAATAGTAATCGACTGCTTTCGTTTCTAATAAAGTCATCGTTGGTTCCTCCTACATCATGATTTTCTTTGGATTCAAGCGTAAAATATACAATAGCGGTAAAATCGCTGAGAGTAAGACAGTTCCTAGACCTAACAGCAGATACGTGATGATGTAGCCGGCTGAGAAGGATACTTGATAAGCATTTTTGATATCCATGTAATCAATATTAGCTGCCATCATACTGCCATAATAAACACCGCCCATCTCATTTTGATTGCTCATCCAATCGTTTTGCATCAAGGTATTTGAAACGGCACCACCTAATAAGTTCCCGGTCACTAAGGACAATAGCAATGCGGCTAAACTAACCAGCAAGACTTCAATCACGATCTGACCAATGACTTTCCCCCGACTTTCCCCCAAGGAAAGATAGATGCCTAATTCTTGTTTCCGATCTCGTAAGAAAAGCAAGACCACTAAGGAAATGATAAAGATGGTAGCGATCGATGCAATGATCACGATGTAATTTGCGATCACTCCTAAACGAGTAAAACCACCGGCGATCTGCTCGTATTGATCCGTATTGGCAACGACGCGGTAGTATTGGGGCAATAACGCACCAGCTTCTTGTTTAAAGGCTTCGACGTCATCCGTTGAATTTAGGACAAAGATCGGTTGATAAAAGTTATCTGCATCTTCATCGATTGTTTCACCCCAAACCTTCTCTGCTTGAATCTTAGTGTAATCGAGGACTAGATTATTACTAGCATAAAACGTATTGATTTGATCCATCACTTGCCATATCGTATCGGAGTTTTGACTACCACTTTGATCCGATGAATCATTTTGATTGCTCTGATCTTTTTTAACTACCGAAAAAATTCCAGCGATCGTCACAGGATAATCAAAGCTGGCACTGTTGCTGTCATCACTAGTTTCTTCTGTGCCATCGTTTTCTTCGTCATCCACGATCTCGCTTCCACCGCCCATCATGATATCTGTCCGGATATCCCAAACCAACTGATCCCCAACGCTCAAGTTATTCAGTTCAGCAACTTCTTTACTGATCAATACCGCATTCGTCAGTTCATTTAAATCTTTTTCCGTTAGGCCTTCGCCTTCATCGAGACGAATCAACCCTTCTTGCATATCTATTGGCTGTGTCAAATTGCCGCCTTTCAATGTGAAATATTGACCGCCCATCTGTATTGAACCATCTTCTGGTACATACGCTTTCAGTTCTTTCGTTTCTAAACTGCCCATCATTTGATAGTCATAATGTTTGACATAGCTTAACTGACCGATTTGCTTATAAACATCCAGCGCTGGTGGTTTCGGATAAAAATCCTCTTGAGACCGTTCTTCCTCCGAAACATCCGCATGGTCTTTATCAAAACCTTCCCAATCCATTTCCACCGTAGCTACGTTCCCCATTTTGCGTTTCGTCTCTCGCTCCACGTTGGCAGTGGATTGTTGAATTGCTACAGCACCAGCGATCACATTGCCTAGAATAAATAGAACTAAAAATAAAATAAATGATTTCCCTTTTCTTCTGGTGATACTTTTTAATGCACGCTGCCAAAAGTTCATTGTTATTTCCTCCAGTGACATTATTTTTTAACAATTATTCCATACTTCTCCCTTAAGAACAATCGCAATAAAGGGTCGTTTTTCGAATTTGAAATATAAAAAAACGAGCACAAACGATATTTTCATTTAAAAACCCTTATAAAAGAACAAGAAAAAGATGTTAAATAACAAATAAAAGAATGGGATTTTTACTAACAGTTTTGTAAGATTTCCCGATTTCAACTTAAATTTTACTTGGATTCCATCAAAAATGCTTGGCACTTTCGAGAGTATAAAAAAACGAAGGAATTCTCTCACTCTTTCCCAGCGAGAAAATCCTTCGTTTTGTATCCCTTATTTTTCTTTCGTATCGATCACGATCGTCACCGGGCCATCATTGACCAAGGCGACTTGCATATCTGCACCAAATTTTCCAGTAGCAACAGTGATCCCTTCTGCTTTTAAGCCTTCATTAAAAGCTTCGTAAAGCGGGATCGCAATACTTGGCGGTGCCGCTTGAATGAAGCTGGGACGATTGCCTTTCTTGGTCTCCCCATAGAGGGTGAACTGTGAAATACTCAAGACGGCGCCATTTATACTTTCCAGTGACCGATTCATTTTACCTTCTTCGTCTTCAAAAACCCGCAGATTTTTGATTTTTCTTACGAGATAAGCCACATCGTCGCCTGTATCCTCATGGGTGATCCCCAATAAAACCATAAACCCTTGTTGGATCGCACCGACGATATTCTCCTCAATCGACACACTTGCTTGACTGACTCGCTGGATCACTGCCCGCATTCTTTCTCATCCCTTCGTACGTCTGACGCTGTAAACATCTGGAATCTGCTTGATTTTATCAACGATCGATTTCAAATGGGTCAAATTCTGAATCGCCACCGTGATGCGGATCGTTGCCATTTTGTCTTTGTTGGTTTTGGCTTCGACACTCACTAAGCGCTTCGTGACAGTGTTGACTGTCTGTAAGACATCATTGAGCAACCCAGAACGATCATAGCCGTAGATCTCAAGATCGGCATCGTATTCTTTGTTGATGTCGGTGGCATCTTCCCACTCAACATCGATCAAACGGTTCGCGGCGTCTTTGTTTTGAACATTGGGACAATCGCTGCGGTGGATCGAGATTCCTCGGCCTTTGGTAATGTAGCCGACGATCGAATCTCCAGGGACTGGATTGCAGCAGCGGGAGATGCGGATCAACAAGTTATCGACCCCTTCAATGACAATGCCGCCTTCGTGACGAACCTTCATTTTTTCTGGTTCTTTTTTCGTCGGTTGATTGATCATCTCTTGGACTTGCTGCTTTTGCTTCTCGATTTGTTTCTCGCGCCGTTCTTCTTCGGTCAAACGGTTGGCTAAAGTCGTGGGACTAACTTCCCCATAGCCGACAGAGGCAAATAGATCATCTTCTGTTTGGTAGTTGAACCGTTCGCAAGCTTCCGCCATTTTGCTTTTCGTCAAAAATTCTTTCGGCACAAAGCCCATATCTTGTAAGGTACGAACCACTGCCTCATGCCCTTTGATGATGTTTTCATCACGATCTTGGGCTTTAAAAAATCGTTTGATTTTGTTCTTCGCTTTGCTGGTAGCCACTAGTTTGACCCAGTCGCGGCTTGGGCCAAAGGAATTTGGTGAGGTCAAGATCTCGATAATGTCCCCATTTTTTAGCTTGTAGTCCAATTGGACCATCTTGCCGTTGACCTTGGCGCCGGTGGTTTTGTTACCGATGTCGGTATGGATGCTATAGGCAAAATCCAGGGGACTGGAGCCTTGAGGCAACTCCGTCACATCACCTTTTGGCGTAAATACATAGACTTTGTCGCTGAAAATATCGCCTTTGACACCTTCCATAAATTCAGAAGCATCATAGCTTTCATCTTGTAGTTCCAAGATTTCTCGGAACCAGCCAACTTGTTGGGTCATCTTGTCGGCTCTGACTTTTTCGGTCTTGCCTTCTTTATAGGCCCAGTGCGCAGCAACCCCAAATTCAGCGATCTCATGCATTTCATGGGTCCGAATTTGGATCTCGACAGGATTGCCTTTGGGACCAATGACCGTCGTATGCAGCGATTGGTACATGTTGGCTTTTGGCATCGCGATATAATCCTTGAACCGCCCAGGCATTGGTTTCCATTTTGTATGGATCGTTCCCAAAACCGCATAACAATCTTTGATGGAGTCAACGATCACTCGGATCGCCAACAAATCATAGATTTCATTGAACTGTTTCTTTTGGTCTTTCATCTTGCGATAGATTGAGTAAATATGCTTTGGTCGGCCATAGATCTCAGCATAGATATCTAGTTCCTCGGTGGCGATTCGAATCTCTTCTACGGTTTCAGAAACGTAGGATTCCCGTTCTTCTCGCTTTGTCTGCATCAAATGCACGATTCGGTAATATTGCTGTGGATTCAAATAACGCAAAGAAATATCTTCTAATTCCCATTTGATGCGGCTGATCCCTAAACGATGAGCCAATGGGGCATAGATTTCCATCGTTTCTTGGGCGATGCGGCGTTGTTTGTCTTCCCGCAGATGTTTCAACGTACGCATATTATGTAAACGGTCAGCCAGTTTGACCATGATGACCCGTAAATCTTGCGCCATGGCGATCAACATTTTTCGATGATTTTCTGCTAATTGTTCTTCATGAGATTTGTACTTGATCTTACCCAGCTTGGTCACGCCATCCACTAGCATCGCTACATCGGCACCGAATTCTTCTTTCAGATCGGCTAACGTCACATCGGTATCTTCGACGACATCATGCAAAAAACCAGTTGCAACGGTATGAGGATCCATCTGCAATTCTGCCAAGATCCCCGCAACTTGGATTGGATGAATAATGTAAGGCTCGCCGGATTTACGGAATTGTTCTTTGTGGGCTTCTGTCGCGTAATCTAATGCTTTTTGGACAAAGGCAACATGCTCTTCACTCATATAATGAGCGACCAATTTGATGACATTGGGCCCGGTCAATATAACTTCTTTTGCCATTCATTCCGCCTCCTGCTTTTCTTTTTTGTGCTATCAAAAAGGCAGACAGAAGTCGCTGTTAACGTTTCGTCACGCACCCAAAGCCTTGCGGACAAACGTTCTAAGCATGGGACTCCTGTCTAACCTGCAGTTCTTATTTTAGTAGTATTATTATACAAATTTTTCAGCTATTTTTCAATCGCTGTTGTTCAAAGCACATCGGGCGACGGCTGGTCCTTAAGCAATTCTTCAAAAACATGATACGAGAGCCCGATTTTCTCAGCGCCAGCAGCCTGTAGTGATTGCAGCGCTTGTTCATCTACTGTGTCAGGATTGATCTGGATCGACAGTTGACTGCCGCCATCTAAGGAAAACAAGCTCACGTCATGCAATGCTTCTGCTAGTGGTTGTTTTTGCCCTAACACAATCTTTGGCCAAGCTTCTTCTTTCAAGCGTTGTGCTACTTGGATCTTCGTCAATTCATTCATGATCTCGGTTTGCACAGCTAAGCGGATCTCTCCTCCTGTCAAGGTCAAGGAGCGGATCGTTTCAGTCAGCTCCGCAAAGCCACGATCATTTTCCATGAAGGAAGAAGCTGGCAGCCAGACTTCCAAAAAATCGGCGCCTTCCATAAACGCCCGACCAATTTCAAACGCCACCTTTGCCAGTGTTCCTTGGGCAAGGGGGTAATCGATCACTGCGCCGATTTGTAGGGAAGAACCTTGTGCCAAGATTTTCGCTCGCCGAATGGCACTAGGCAAAACGACGACTTCCTTTAAGGTCGTCTTATATTGATTGATAAAATCCTTCAAGACCCAGTCGGTCAGATCGGCCGTCAACAAACGGACACTGATTGCTTCTTGGTTCTTATTCATCAACTCACATCCTCTTTAATTCCGTTAGCACACTGACAGCACTTAAAAAATAAAACGGTGCTGTTTCTGTTCGTAAAATTCGAGGGCCTAACCCGCATAATTTGGCGTTGTTTTGCTGGGCTTCTTCGATTTCGGAGGGGGTCAGACCGCCTTCTGGACCAAAGATCGCTAAAACTTTGCTACCAACAGGCAATGCGGTGATCACTTGCAGCAGCATCGCTGCTTCTCCTTGTTTGGCTGATTCTTCATAAGCCACTAGGACCGCATCATACTGACTGAGGCTTTGCCAAAATGCTTTGGCGTTATCCAGCAGCGTGATGGCTGGTACGATCTGCCGTTGGGATTGCTCCGCCGCTTCTTGGGCGATTTTTTGCAGCCGTTGCTGCTTTTTCTGTAATTTCTTTTGATCCCATTTCACGACCGAAGTTTGCGCTGGAAAACCGATAAAGGCTGCCGCCCCCAGTTCCGTTCCTTTTTGAACGATCAATTCCAGCTTGTCGCCTTTCGGGTAGCCGCTAGCGATCGTGACCTGCAGCGGCAATTCCTTGTCCTGCTGTTCTTTTTCGACTTCCTCTAAGTACACCGTTTCTTCATCGGCTTCTTTGATCTTGGCAATAATCGCCAAATGATCCTCAAAAACTAAACCGACTTTTGCCCCGGGAGTCATGCGCATCACTCGGATCATATGGTGGAAGGGTTCTCCCGAAACGGCAAACACCGCTTTTGCTTCATAAGGCTCCTGTAAAAAATATCGCTGCATCTTACTCTACCTCTGGTTTTTTAAAGGCGATCGCATACCAGTCTTTTTGATTGAACAACTGATCGATCTCAAAGCCTTGTGCGATCATGGCATCGATCACTAATTGTTTTTTCGTCTCAATGATCCCAGAAACGATCAAGGTCCCTTCTTGCTTCAATAGACGCCACGCATCAGGGATCATCAATAAAATGATGTCCGCTAAAATATTAGCAACGATAAGATCAGCAGGGACCGTCACTCCTTGCAAGAGATCATTGGCCTGCACGGTCACATCGTGAGCAATAGGGTTCATCGCCATATTTTCTTGGGCGGACCTCACAGCGACTTCATCTAGATCATATGCGAACACGTCTTTGGCACCTAAATATTTACTGGCGATACTCAACACGCCTGAGCCCGTCCCGACATCTAAGACGGTTTCACCGCCTCGCAAGTAGACTTCTAGGGCTTGTAATGTCAAACGTGTCGTAGGATGTGTGCCTGTCCCAAAAGCCATCCCCGGATCAAGGATGATGATCTTTTCATCTTCTTGCAGCGGTTGATAGTTTTCCCAGCTCGGCACGATCGTCAGATAGCGGGAGATACGGACTGGATGGTAATATTTTTTCCAGGCCGTCGCCCATGCTTCTTCCACGACCTCGCTCGTTGTGATGGTGTTTTTGCCGATCGCCAAACCATACTCTGGCAGACGGTCGATGGCTGCTTTGATCGTCGGCAGCACTTCTGGTAAAAAGATCGTCTCTGGGAAATAGGCACTGACTTGGGCGCCTTCTTCTAAGGTCGTATAGGTTTCTTTATCCAAAATTTCGCCATACGCATCGCTTTTAAAATTTTCGATATCTAAAACGTCCTCGATCGCTACCCCACTTGCTCCGTGTTCCATTAAAATATTGGCGACTGCTTCCACTGCTTCGCTAGCTGTCGCTACGGTTACTTCATTCCATTTCATGTTCGTTCTCCTTAGTAACTAGGGTACGGGATCATGGTTTCCCCAGCTCCCGCTTGATAGTTCGTCATTTTCTCCACAAATTCTTCTTCGTTGAATCGCAATTCAAAGATCGCTTCTTCACTGTCATCGTTCAAGAAATCAAGCAGATCGCTTTGGCCTTCTTCTAAAATTTCTTGAATGTAATCAACCAATCCGTCTAACAAGGCTTTTTGGATCCCTTTTTTCCCTGCATAAGGGATCGTCGCTAAATAATCTTCTTCATCAAACGTTGATTTTTGTGGATCATACAGCAAAATCCCATCTTCAAATTCAATGATCGCTTCTTCTGATGCCACACCTTGTGCATCGTCGATCTGCACGTGGTGAGGATTTTCAGCAAACAAGCGCAGCACCAATTCGATCGTATGATTTTTGGCATCCCAATCGATCGCCACATCATAGTCGGTGATTTTTTTCGTTAATCGCTGATCTAAGTAAGTCAATATCGTTTCTTTCGCCATCACTATTCCTTCTTTCTTAACACCATCCATGGTCTTGCTGAACAGCGGTTTTTCGTATATTTGTCAAATACGGATTGCCAGCCACCGCAAAACGAAGCGGCATCTGGGTCCATTCCCCTTTATTTGGGATACCGATCCGAGGCAATGCCAAAATTTCTTTTGGGGTACGTCGGCGCTCAGGAACCAAATGCAGTGGGCTTGTAAAAATCGATTCTCCATAAAGCTCAGCGGGGATCTGCAGTGCCTGTACCAGTTTCCCGGGGCCGTTGGCTACATCCGGTCCTGTTTTTTGTCGTTGTTGTTCCATCAAGGCGATCCCATCCACCGGTTCTAGCCCGCGAATCATGATTCCTTGCGGGATGCCTTTTGGCTGCGTAATAAAGTTGACGATTCGATGCGTATGCATCGTATATAAATAAATCGTACCTGGTTCCTGATACATCGCCCGAACCCTTGGTGTGTTTCGCATGCCCACACTATGAGCCGCCAAATCATCGGGACCTAGATACGCTTCACAATCCACGATATACCCACCTACTGTTCCTTCTGGGGTCTCATGTTCCAAATACATTCCTAATAAGGCACGTGCGATGGTCGTTGTCGGCTGTGTCGCAAAAAGTGCCATTAATTCATCCATTCTCATCACCCTCTTTATTCTACACAATTCTCGGCGAACTTACTATCTTTGACTACAGAGTTACGACGATCTCAACGATTTCTTTTCAACGAACCTGATTTTTGCTGACTGAGTGGAAAATAAGCGCCCTGTTGTTTCTGTAAAGACGCAAATCAGCTTGTTTATGAGAATATACGTTCTTATGTTATACTTACAGGAAAAGGAGAGGATCGTTTTATGCAGCAGCCACTTGCTTATCGAATGCGGCCACGGAACTTAGATGAAGTCGTCGGACAGCAGCATTTGGTTGGCCCGGGGAAAATCATTCGCCGAATGGTCGAAGCCAAAATGCTTTCTTCGATGATCCTATACGGACCGCCGGGAACCGGAAAAACCAGCATTGCCAGTGCGATCGCCGGCTCGACACGCTATGCGTTTCGCATGCTGAACGCCGCCACGGATACAAAAAAAGACCTGCAGATCGTGGCAGAGGAAGCCAAAATGAGCGGTACTGTCATTTTATTGCTTGATGAAGTCCATCGACTAGACAAGACAAAACAAGACTTTTTACTGCCCCATTTAGAAAGCGGCAAGATCATTATGATCGGTGCCACGACGGAAAATCCCTACATTACGATCAATCCAGCGATTCGCAGTCGGACACAGATTTTTGAAGTCAAACCGCTCCAAGAAGAAGATATTTTGACCGCCATTGATCAAGCCTTAGCAGATGAAACTCGCGGACTTGGATCAGAAACCATCGTATTGACCGATGATGCCCGCTTGCATCTCTCGCGAGCGACCAACGGCGATTTACGAAGTGCGCTAAACGGCTTAGAGCTCGCTGCTCGTTCCACCCCAAAAGGACCAGACGGCATTATTCATTTGACCTTAGAAATCATCGAAGAGTGCGTGCAGCGCAAAGCATTGACCCATGATAAAGATGGGGATGCGCACTATGATGTGATCTCTGCTTTTCAAAAATCGATTCGCGGCAGCGATGTGGATGGTGCGCTGCATTACTTAGGTCGTTTAGTAGAGGCAGGCGATCTGGCGATCATTTGTCGGCGCTTGATGGTCATCGGCTATGAAGACATTGGTTTAGCTAACCCAGCAGCCGCTGCTCGAACCGTCAATGCTGTGTTAGCCGCTGAACGTTTGGGCTTGCCAGAAGCTCGGATTCCGCTAGCCGATACAGTGGTCGATCTATGTCTGTCACCAAAATCCAACTCTGCCTACATGGCATTGGATGCAGCGATCGCAGATATTCGCAGCGGTAAAGCTGGCGATGTCCCGGATCATTTACGAGACAGTCATTACAAGGGTGCCCAAAGCTTGAATCGGGGTGTCGGCTATCAATACCCGCATAATTTTGATGATGCCTGGGTCGATCAGCAATACTTACCTGATAAGCTGAAAAATACTCATTATTACCAACCAAAAGCCACCGGGAAATATGAGCAAGCATTAGGTCAACGGTACCAGCAGTTGCAGCAGCGAAAGAAAAAAAACTAGGTGCTTAGAAAAAATAGTGACTTTTTGGTATCGTTTTCAAACAACTTTATTGCACCTTCGTCATTCCTATGCTACTATAAGGGTGGGAATTCTGTGATGTACGAGTTGTCCCTTTTGTGTGTTGACCGAACATTTTTATTGATATCTTGGGATCCGTCTTGTGTCAATGCTGGTAACATGCCTTTTCCTTTGGTAGTTCGAAGCTTAGACCGTGGAACCCACCTGCTAGAATTTGCGGGATCAATACTATGGGAAAAAGAACGGCATCAACGGATATTACCCATTCTTTTTAGAATGTGCCATCTGTTTTTAACAGATGGCTTTTTTGCGTTCTCTAACTGATAGCAACAGTGAAACGTCCTTGCCTGACATCAGAGTAAGGGTGGCTTTTGCTATTCTTTCTAGGGTTCGCTATACTAAACCTATCAACTTAGGACAGGATGGCGTATGTTTATGATTCTTCTATTATTTACGATCGTGGCACTCGTATTATTCGGCACCAGTTATTTGCTTTATGCCAAACAAGCGATTTTTTTCACTTTGATCCCTACCACCGAGGCGAATAAGGTCTTCTTAAAAACCTATAGTCTCATTCATTTCCTTTTAGGCGTGGTGGCATTGGTTGTAGGCTTTGTCGATAAGGAGCTGATTGCCTTGTTTTATTTGGCTTTATTGCTGCTCTCTTCCGCATCTTTCAGCATCTTGCTGGCACAAAAAATGAAAAAAAAGGAAGATTAGGTTTTCTTTTTCCAGAAAAAAGCATTACAATAAAAGTAGAAGATAACAGATGGGAGTGTTTCTTATGTTACAACAATATCAACGAATCATGGTAGCCGTCGATGGGTCTAGCGAGTCAGAATTAGCCTTCAAAAAAGCCGTGAACGTGGCACAGCGGAATGATTCTGAATTGGTTTTAGCACATGTGATCGACACTCGTGCCTTTCAAACCGTTTCTTCTTTTGACGGCATGCTTGCTGAACAAGCAACCGAAATGGCCAAACAAACCTTGAAAGACTATGAGGATTATGCCCGCAAGCATCAAGTAACTGCGGTCAAAACTGTGATCGAATACGGCTCGCCAAAACCGATCATTGCCAAACAATTGCCCGAAGATCACGACATCGATTTGATTATGATCGGTGCCACTGGTTTAAATGCCGTGGAACGAATCTTTATCGGTTCCGTTTCTGAATATGTCATTCGCCATGCCGGCTGTGATGTGTTAGTTGTACGGACAGACCTAGAAAACAAAGTCCCAGAAAAAGACCACACGAAAGCTTAATAGTGAGACGACCTGCCGCTGCTTGGCAGGTTTTTTTGTACAAAAAAAACCGTGACAAAAGCAAAAGAGGCAACGAGCGCTCAGGTCTCATTGGTCTTTTTGACTTTGGTCACAGCTCTTTGACAAGTCGGTTATCCAAACTTGTACAGCAAAAAATGAAAGCAAAGTAATAGGTACTCCTATCTAACCATGTTTCCGCTTGATTGTAAATAGTTTTTCTGAATTTTCTGAATAAATAGTTAATTTACCCATCCTTAAATAAAAAAAGCAAAGCGTCGCTTCCCTTAGGAAAAACGACGCCAAAATCTATGGTGATAATGGGCTATCCAAAGGACGCTGGTCAAGAGGATCACAAAGAAAACCGGACCATTCAATAACCAAAAATCAACCGAAGTCGCAGCAAAGCCGTAAAGGATGATAACAATGATGGAAAGAAACAGCGTTGCGATCGTTCCAATGGCTAACCCAAGACTACCCGCCCCTCTCGTAAACAATTGACTGATGTTGGTCCAATCCAAAAGCAGCAGCCGATAATCACGAGCAAAATATTTCAAGCACAAAAGAAAACTGCTCCAAAGTGCCCCGATTAGAAAAGAGACAGCCAAAATCAGCGGCATTTTGAACAAAAGGACTGCTGCCAGCACGATGACTGCCGTTAAGCTCAGCTGAAAAACGACACCAAAGCGGAATTTTTCCCGCAAGTAGCGCTTCATCGATAGCGGCAAGGAGCGGACAAACAAGAAATTCTCCTGATCCAGTGAGATCAAATTACTGATAAAAGAAGTCGGGTTGACCATCAATGCTGCCAAGGCGATCCCAGCCACAAAAACGACACCGATAAACCGCTCATCCAATTCACTTAACTGAATCGCTCCTGTAAACACAAAGGACACTAAGAAAATGATGGGCATCAGCAACGAAGAAGAAAAGACTTGCATGATCAAATTCGGATCTCGGATCAACTGCGAATTGTAATTAAACAACAGCTGGCCCAAGCCTTGATTGGGTTTATGCTTCCGACGAACACTCCCTTGGTTGGGCGCCGCGGCTGCCACTTGCTCATAAAACTTCGGCAAGATCAACCGATAGAGGGCAAAAAGCAACACGCCTGCTGTGACGATGATCCCTAGCAAACTAAGCAAACCAGTCGTTTGAAACGGTGCCACCATCACATAATAAAAGGGCAATAAAAAGCTGATCGCTCCCCGATCTACCACGTCTGTCTCATAAGTATTCACCTGATTCATCATTAAGACCCCGATCACAACAACCAGCATCGTCACGCCTAGCAATAAACTAGTGACCAATTTTTTATGCTTCAAGAAAAACTTGGTGCGGGTCAGGCTGAAGACAATCAAGCTGCAAATGCTGAAGATCAAGACTAAAAACAAGCCGAACAGCAAGAACGCCCATAAGATCGTCAACAAGAAAAAGACGTTTGCCCGAATCCCTGTCAGGAGAAATAAGACCAACAGAGGAAAAATAAACGGCGCAACGGTGAGAAACACCACCACGATCTTTGCCAGAAAAATTTCACTCTGTCGAAAAGGCAGCGGCAAATACGCTGGCAGATCTTGACTCTCGAAAAAGACATTGTAAATGGACGAAATCCCTTGGGAAAAGCCTAAGATCCCGAACAAAGCGACATAATAGGTAAAAAAGCCTGGCATCTGACTAAAATCCAATGTAATCATCGTCAACCCATAGACTAGCAGAAATACTACCCCAGAAAACGCATATTGAAACAACAAATAACTGGTCAAAGTCGAACCAGCCTTGCCTTTTTTGCGGGCTTTATCTGTCAGTTGGGGATTGGCATACCGCAAATTAACGGAGGTCAGAGTCAGAAATTGTTGTTTTCGCATCTACGCTTCCTCCGCTTCTGCAAGAATCGCTTCTTCTTGACTTCTCCCAGTCATTTGCAGATAGATCGTTTCCAAAGAAAGCGACGGATGCTGTGCCAGCAAATCTGCCACTGAGCCATTGTACAGCAGCTCACCTTTTTTCAAAATCGCCAATTGATCGCACAACTGCTGGGCGGTGTCCAAGACGTGGGTGGAAAAAATCACGGTCTTGCCCTTGGCAGCGTGCTGTTTCATCATTTCTTTTAAATCATACGCCGCTTGGGGATCTAAGCCTTGTAATGGTTCATCCAAGATCCAAATGTCTGGATCGGGGATCAATGCCCCAATCAGCAGCGTTTTTTGCCGCATTCCATGGGAAAAGCTGGCGATGGTCTCTTCTTCATGAGACAGCATATCAAACAAGCGCCCTAATTTTTGCAAACGCTCGGCCTTTTCCGCTGCTGGCACCTCATACGCGGCGGCAATCAAGTCCCAATACTCCCCTGCCGTTAGCTGTAAAAACAAATCTGGCGTGTCCGGCACATAAGCAATTTGTTTTTTTATCGCTTCGCGATGTTCCACGAGGGATTGGCCATCAAAATAGATTTCCCCACTCGTCGGTTGCAAAATACTCACTAAGCTTTTGATCGTGGTCGACTTCCCTGCTCCGTTGTGTCCCAGAAAGCCAAAGATCTCCCCTTGACGGATCGTCAGGGAAAGATCAGACAACGCTTTTTTTGGTCCATACTGTTTCGTCAGATTCTTGATCTCAATCATTTTCCTGCCTCCTTATTCCATACCTATTGTTATCTTACGCTGAAAAGCAGGAAATGAAAAATGTTTATTGCCATTTTTAACAAATCAATTGACAGGAGCTGCAAAAACAAAGATAATAAGAGCACTTTAGGGGAGTAGCACATGGATCGTTCCATGATCTTAGATCAACAGCAAGCGGGAATCCGCTGGTTTAAGATGTTTCTTGCAAGACCTAAGTGGCAAGGGGCCGCTTAGGTCTTTTTGCAGTTTAAAATGGAGGGAAAACAGTCAATGAGTTCAAGTAAAATGAAAAAAGTGACCGCCGGCGGACTTTTAGTCGCCATGGGGGTGGTCTACGGTGATATCGGTACGAGCCCGCTTTACGTAATGAAAGCCCTGGTGGAGGACAATGGCGGACTACGCACCTTAACACCCGATTTTATCTTAGGCAGCGTCTCGCTCGTCTTTTGGACGCTAACGCTGTTAACGACGATCAAGTACGTCTTGATCGCATTAAACGCGGATAATCATGGAGAAGGCGGGATTTTCTCCCTTTATACTCTAGTTCGTAAAAACAGCCGCTATTTGATTATTCCAGCAATCATCGGGGGCGCAGCCCTGCTAGCAGATGGCGTGTTGACGCCAGCCGTGACGGTGACCACTGCCATCGAAGGATTACGGGGGATTCCAGTCTTTTTTGATCGCTTCGGCAATGACCAATCGATCATCGTCGGCATCACCTTAGCAATCTTATTGGTCCTCTTTGCCCTGCAGCGCTTTGGGACTGAGTTTGTCGGCAAAGCCTTCGGACCGATCATGCTAGGCTGGTTCACTTTCTTAGGGATCGTCGGGGTGATGAACTTTGCTGGTGACCTTTCGGTGATTCGCGCCCTTGATCCCCGTTATGCGATCAATTTGCTCTTTAGTCCCGATAACAGTGCCGGTCTCTTTATTCTCGGCAATATCTTTTTGGCAACGACTGGTGCGGAAGCCCTCTACTCAGACTTAGGTCACGTGGGCAAGAAAAACATTTATGCCAGCTGGCCCTATATCAAAATCTGCTTGATGCTAAATTACTTTGGTCAAGCGGCGTGGTTGCTGCAAGTCTATCAAAACCCGACTTATCAAGAAATCGAAAACTTGAATCCATTCTTCCAAGCGTTGCCGCAAGGGTGGACAGTCTTTGGTGTCAGCTTTGCCACCCTCGCTGCCATCATAGCTTCGCAAGCCCTGCTGTCTGGCTCCTTTACCCTGGTTTCTGAAGCCATCAAGTTGAAACTATTGCCGCGGATGCAAATCATCTATCCGGGGGCGTCTATCGGGCAAATGTATATTCCTGCCTTGAACACCTTGCTGTGGATCGCCTGTTCTGGCGTGGTCTTGTTCTTCCAGACCTCTACTCGGATGGAAGCTGCTTATGGATTGGCCATTACGGTAACGATGTTGATGACCACTATTTTGCTGTATTTCTACTTGCACCAAAACAAGAAGACCCGTTTCTTGGCACCGTTCATCACGCTCTTTTTTGCAGCGATCGAGGGGATTTTCTTTATCTCCAGTGCGACCAAATTTTTCCATGGCGGTTACGTTGCCATCTTATTAGCCAGCGTGATCATCGGCGTGATGCTGATTTGGGAATGGGGCAATCGTATTCAAGAAAATGCTGCCGAAGAAGTTGCGCTTTCTACCTACATCCCTCAATTGAAACAGTTGCGGGAAGATGATTCTTTGCCGTTATCTCAGACGAACGTCGTCTTCATGGTTCCTAAACTGCAAGACGATCAGATCGGTCAGCAGTTCATCTATTCCATTTTAGACAAACGGCCAAAACGTGCCAAAGTGTATTGGTTCGTCAATGTGGAAGTCACCGACGAACCCTATACGAAAAAATATGAAGTTTCGATGGCAGATACCGATTTTATCGTTAAACTAAAGCTTTATCTCGGCTTTCGGGTGCCGCAAGAAGTCAATCTCTACATTCGCCAAATCATTCAAGAATTGATGAAAGATGGTCGCTTGCCGCTGCAGCCGCAACGCTACTCCTTAACGCCTGGACGCAATGTGGGCGATTTCCAATTTGTGATGATCGAAGAAGAGCTGTCGAATGCAACTGCATTAAGCAAATGGCAGAAGCAAGTCATGCAGACGAAGCTTTTTATCAAACGCCATACCATTTCACCTGAACGCTGGTTCGGCTTAGAATACAGTGATGTGGTTCATGAGACCGTTCCATTAGTCATCGGTCAGATGAAAGAAAGCTCTCTGACAGAATTACGCATCGAGGAACGCTAAGAAACCGCCAGTACTGGTTGAACTTTCTGATACTTTCAGGTACACTGAAAAGACAAAGACACAAAGGAGGGGAAACTACCATGATGCGCATGACTAAAATAACAAGTAATGAAAATTACCAACGATACCATATCGCATTTAGCCATGCAATTGGTTTTACAGTTGCTGTTGACGGGACGAGTCTGTCCAAAACAGTTACATTTACGTAAAATCAATGGCCATCTCAAGGTATTTTTCTCAAGAAAATCTGAGTTTAAATAACACTGGCCATGGATATCCATGGCCTTTTTGAGTGGTCTCAAGGAGAGAGATCATGATTATACAAGCAATTGCTATTAAAAAAACCATCGGCGGGAATCCGTTATTTGAGGAGTTAGCCTGCCAAATCGAAGCTGGGGAAAAAATTGCCCTAGTCGGCATCAACGGAACGGGCAAATCAACCTTTTTACAAATCTTGACTGGCAGTGAAGGCGTCGATAGCGGCGTTATCAGCCGCCAAAAAGGCTTAAGGATCGGGACGGTCGAGCAAGAGCTGACAGTTTCTGAAGCAACCGTTACCCACTACCTGCTCCATTCTGCTGCTACCATTCAAGAACTCAAACAACAAATGAGCCATTACGAAGCCTTGATGGCAGAACCCGATACTGATTTAGAGAAGTGTCTGATCCGTTATGGCGAGCTGCAGCAGCGCTTTGAAGAGCTGGGCGGTTATGGATTGGAAGACCGAATTTCTACGATCTTACAAGGCTTAGGAATTCCCCATCGGCAGGACGCACGGTTAACAGAGCTTAGCGGCGGTGAACGGGTCAAAGTCGCTTTAGCCAAAGTGCTAGTTGCCGATGCTGACTTGCTGCTACTGGATGAACCAACCAATCACTTGGATCTTTCAAGTATCCGCTGGTTGGAAAATTATTTACAGAATACGAAAAAAGCGGTTCTAGTCGTTTCGCACGATCGGCACTTTCTCGATCAAGTCACCACCAAGACCTGGGAACTGGAAGAAGGCGCCTTGATTGAGTATCCTGGAAACTACAGCCGATTTCGTGTCTTGAAAGAAGCTCGCTTGGCGGAGCTGACCAAAAATTACGAACTGCAGCAAAAAGAAGTCCAGCGGCTGAAAGTCATGATTCGTCGGTTTCGCCAGTGGGCCCATGAAGGAGACAATGAATCCTTCTTCAAAAAAGCCAAAGAATTGGAACGCCGCCTAGCGAAACTAACGCTGGTCAAACCGCCAGCGCCCCCGAAAAATCGGCTGCAAGGCTTGACAAATGGCGGAAAATCAGGCAAAGAGGTGTTCATGGTTCGCGACTTGCACCAGCAATATACCGATCAGCTCCTATTCAAAGACAGCAGTTTTGCAATCTACCGTGGGGAGCATCTAGCCATCATCGGCGACAATGGTACCGGAAAATCAACCTTACTCAAATTACTTCTCGGTGAGGAGCTTCCTAGCGGCGGCACTATCAAGCGCGGCAGCAGCTTACAAATCGGTTATTTGCCCCAACAGCTACAGTTTGACGATCCTGAGAGCCGCTTGTTGGCCTACGTACAGACGTTGACAGGAAACGAAGAGGCTGCTCGTCGGCAATTGGCCAAAAGTGGATTTTATCAAAGTGATGTGGCCAAACGAATCAAAGATTTATCTGGTGGTGAAAAAATCCGTTTGGCGTTACTGAAACTCTTTTTAGAAAAAATCAACGTCCTGATTTTGGATGAACCAACCAATCACCTCGACAGCTATGCCCGAGAAGAAATTGAAGAAATGCTGCAAGATTATCAAGGGACCCTGCTGGCAGTCAGCCATGACCGCTACTTTTTACAGCAGCACTTCCAAGAGGCCCTGGTCATTGCACAGCAGCAAATCACGCGCCAGTCCCTGAGCCCCTTGATTGACTAAGACATTGATTCGCAACAAAAAAACTTGATTTTCCTACGATATGCATGGGTTGTTCAATCCATGCATACGCGGAAAATCAAGTTTTTATTTTTTGATCAATGAATGTTGCCGATCAAGTTGCGGATCGGTTTTCTAGCTAAATACAAGATGATACCGACAACAACGGCTACTCCGCCGACGATGCCATAGTACATCCCTTCTGTTTGCGGTGTGTAGAACCGAGCGATTTGCGCATTGATGGCTTGTGAAGAAGCGTCTGCTAACAACCAAATCGCCAAGGTTTGTGCTTCGAAGGCTTTCGGCGCTAGTTTGGTCGTCACCGACAAGCCCACCGGTGAAAGACACATTTCCCCTGCAATCATGATGAAGAAGCTCAATACCAACCATAATGGGCTGACCCGTTCTTCTACTCCAAACAAGAGGCTTGGCAGCATTAGCAGTAGAAAGGACAAACCGGCTAAAACTAAACCGATGGCAAACTTCACTTCTGTCCGTGGCTGACGAGAGCCTAGTTTGGTCCACAACCAGACAAAGACAGGTGTCAGTAAGACGACAAAAAGTGGATTTAAGGTTTGATACAAACTTGCTGGAATATTGATGCCGAATAACGTTGATTGCGTACGGTCAGCGGCAAACAATGCCAAGATCGATGAGCCTTGTTCTTCCAATGACCAAAATACGATCGCTGACAAAAAAAGCGGAATGTAGGCCAACACTTTTTTCTTTTCATCTGGTGTGACATCTTTCGAACGGAGCATTTTGGTAAAGTAGTAGATTGGTAAGAAAATACCTAGAACACTGATAAAGTTGATGAAGAAATCAACCGTCAGATGGCCAGTTGCAGCTGCTGCACCAAACAACACTGCCAATGCGAGAAGAACCAGAACGACTGCTCGGAAGAAGGTTTTCTTTTCGGCTGCCGATAAGGGATTCGTTGGCGCGATCGCTACGCTTTTCAACGTGGTTTTTCCTTGCACATAATACTGCACCAAACCGATGAACATCCCGATAGCAGCAATCGAAAAGCCTAAGTGGTAGTTGACCTCTTGTCCTAAGATCCCGACGATGATCGGTGCTAACAAGCCGCCAATATTGATCCCCATGTAGAAAATCGAGAAACCAGCATCCCGACGGATATCGTCTTTGCTGTATAAATGCCCCACCATACCCGACACGTTGGATTTCAAGAGTCCGGTTCCGATGACGATCAGCATCATGGACACAAACAACGCTGGAATCCCTAAAGGTGTTGCCAAAACGATGTGTCCTAACATGATCAAGATCCCACCATAAAAGACGGATTTATTTGATCCTAACAGACGGTCCGAGATCCAGCCGCCAACAATACTTGACATATACACTAAGGAACCGTAAATCGACATGATCGCCACAGCCGTTCCTTTTGGCAACCCTAAGCCGCCGTTGGCAACTGCATCGTACATGAAGTACACCAGAATCGCCCGCATACCATAATAACTGAATCGTTCCCACATTTCCGTGAAGAATAAAGTCGACAGCCCTCGCGGCTGACCTAAGAATGTTTTTTCTTTTTCCATATGTAATGGCCCCTTATAAAAATTAATGAAAATAAAATAGCGGAATTTTTCTGAAAATTCACAAATGCCAGTTTATTCCCATTTGGTAACTTTTACAAGGGTATTTCCCTGAGAACATCTTGTAAAAAAGGAGGGAAATTTAAATTCAAATGAAAGCAAAATGAGAAGCCCTCCACCTAGGTGCAGTATGAGCCAATTTTCATATGTATAATTATTAAATTTTCTGTTTAAAAAATTAGAAAATGGTCTTCACCAATTTTTCTCTCTAGCCCCATTTTGCGGACTTTCCTACAAAAAAACACATGCAAGCATCTCTCTTGCATGTGCTTCAGCTTCTATTCTAAGAAATGTTTTCGCTTAGCCGCGTAAACGTTCCACATCGCGAGCGATCATTAATTCTTCATCTGTTGGGATCAAAAGTACTTTGACTTTTGACTCTTCAGTTGAGATCACTAATTCTTCGCCGCGTTTTGCATTTTGATCGACATCTAATTCGCAACCAAACCAAGTCATGCCTTTGATAACTTCGCTGCGGACGTGGGCATCATTTTCACCGATACCGGCAGTAAAGACGATCGCATCAACACCGTTCATGGTCGTTACATAGCCACCAATGTATTTACGGATGCGGTCAGTAAAGACGTCATAAGCAACTTTGACTTCTTCTTTGTCGTAGTTTGCTTCTAGATCGCGCATGTCGCTGGAAATACCAGTTAAGCCTAATAAACCAGATTTTTTGTTTAAAACATCCACCATTTCATCGATATTCAAATCTAATTTTTCCATTAAGTAAGGCAAAACAGCAGGATCGATGTCACCTGAACGTGTGCCCATCGTTACACCAGCTAATGGCGTGAAGCCCATTGATGTATCTACTGATTTTCCGCCGTCAACCGCAGTGATCGACGCACCGTTCCCTAGATGGCAAGTGATGATTTTTAATTCTTCGATTGGTTTACCTAACATTTCTGCTGCACGCTCAGAAACATAACGGTGGCTTGTACCGTGGAAGCCGTATTTACGTACTTTAAATTCGTTATAGTACTCTAATGGCAAGCTGTATAGGTAATTGTGTTTTGGCATCGTTGCATGGAAAGAAGTATCAAAAACAGCGACACTGATGATTTCTGGCAAGATTTTTTTGAAAGCAGTGATCCCCATCAAGTTTGCTGGGTTGTGTAATGGCGCAAATTCAGCCAATGCTTGGATGCGTTCCATCACTTCGTCTGTGATCACAACTGAATCAGGGAAATCTTCTCCGCCGTGAACGACGCGGTGACCGACGCCAGTGATTTCATCATAGGCACCTAAAATGTTTAATTCGATCAGTTGATCCAATAACATTTTTACAGCTACTTCGTGATCGTTGATGTCGATGATTTGTTCGAATTTTTGATCTTCCCCATATTTGATGGTAAAGATAGAATCTTTCAAACCGATTCGTTCAACGATTCCTTTAGCGACAACTGTTTCCTCTGGCATTTGATATAATTGCCATTTTAAACTTGAACTTCCAGCATTGATTGCGATTGTTTTTGACATGATGATCTCCTTATCCGAATTATATTACAGATTTGCTGCTTTCCAAGCCGCAAATTGTTCAAAAAGTTTTGTGATGTTCTTTGGTTCTTTCAGTGAGGCTAGCTTGACCAGCAAGACTTCGTCTGCTTGTTTGCTTGTCCCTCCATGGTTTTGTAAAAGCAAAATACTTTTACGTGAATGTTCATTTTTAAAGAGTTCTTCAGGAAGCTGAATCATTCCTTGCAAATAAACCTTTTCTTTCAGCCATTTTTTCAAAAATTCACTCTGTTCCGTTTCCAAGAAGTTGCTTGGTACTAAGAACAAACCGTAACCGCCAGCTTTGACATAGTTCATCGCTTGTTCCATCAACAAATGATGGGCGTAACTGTGCCCTTCTAGAGCCGCCGTAATGAAGCTGCGGGCTTTGTCATCTTGTGGGTAATAGCCCACCGGTAGATCGCTGATCGCCAGATCCATCGGTTCGATCAAAAGCTCTTGCAAGCCATCTTGATGGAACAAATGCAAGGGCGCTTTGGTCCATTCGCCAGTCGCAGCTGCGATCGCCAACAAGGTTTCGTCAATATCCACACCGGTTCCTTCTACTGGACGCTTCGCTAATTGCAGATTCAGCAAGACTGTCAATAAGAGATTCCCCATGCCTACCGATAAATCAAGAAGTTTCACTGGTTGGTCGGCACTACTCAACTGCTCGATCAAATAGACGAATAAAAACCCAAGACTATCTGGTGTCAGTTGGTGATTGGCCTGCAGGCGCTCCGTTTGGCTGCCTTTCAACAAAACCAACTGCGCAAGCTTGCGTTTTTCTTCTGCCGATAGTTCCATTGCTCGAATTTCTTGATAGATGGTTTCTAAACGAGCAGCAGTTGCTTCATCTGGTACCCCATCGATCACGCGAACTTGGTATTGATCAACAAAATTTTCGATCGTCTCTACGTAAGCATCAAAAAAAGACGTTTCCAATGCGTTTTGAAGCAGTTGGATCGCTTCAACGGTCAAATGAAAAGACGTTTCCATTTTTTCTGCGGACATCTTGCACCTCTTTTCAAAACTATAACAACATATATACCTGTTTAATTTTAGCCGATTCATCCAAAATAATCAATCGCTTTCGTTTAGAATAATTTGTGAAGCTGTAAACATTCTTTTTCTATTTCTGTATGAAAAAGGATGGTCGAAACAACCATCCTTTTCCTGTACTATTCTTCTTGGTCATCTGTGTCTATTTCAGGCTCTTCTTCGGGTAACAAAAAGGTAAATGTAAAGCGGCGGCTTTTGACATGGCACTCGATCTGTAAGAGTTGTCCTTGCCGTTCATAGGTTAACTTTCCTACATTATAAAGTCGTGACCCTTGATCTGCCAATTCGTTTTGCAAGAATTCCGCATGAAACAGTTCGCTCATGATGCGGGCTTCATAGGTTTCAATGGTTTTTGTATAAAAAAGGGCTGTTGTGCGGCTGTTTTCTAACACTAGCAATAACATCAAGCTCAACAGCTGCACAAACAACAATGCTGTGAGTAAAATACCGCCTTTATGCCGCCTCTTGTGTGTGAATTTTCCATTGTCCAATTTTCTGCTCTCCATTCTCAAAGGAAACGGTAAAGCGGATCGCTGCGCCAATTTTCTCAAAAGACACATCCGTTACTTCTGTCAATAGTGGTTGATACCCATTGTTGTCCCGCTTTCGCAGCACGCGATTGATGCGATCGATGGTGACCGAATTGTTTTGACTGCTTCTCAAATACAGTGTGGTCTCACTGACCGATAGATAGGTACAGGTACTTAATTCCCGTTCCAGCTGAAACAAAAACACATGCCATTCTTGATCTTTGCGAGCCATGATCTGCTGATTGACGGGTGCGAGGTGCTTGACGATCCCGCTGATCAGCAATAAGCAGATCGCCAATACCCATAAAGACAACAGACACTCCAACAAAGTAAAGCCTTTACTCTTCATACACGATCTCCCAGAGCTGCTCGCAGCTTTGGATGCGTGCCTGTTGATGCTGCGCTGCTTGCCAAAAGCGAACTTGATAGACTGCCTGACGCTGCGTCGTGTAGGTAATGGTTGACGCATCAAAGGAGTGGTTCTGGACTTCTTCATACAGCACCCGCAGCATTTGGGCTTTTTCTTGCAATGCCGCACTTTGCGTCAGTGAAGCGGTCTGCATTGCTAAAAACAGTAACACACAAGTTGCCAAGACCCCAAAACCAATCAGGCTTTCTGCTAAGATGAACCCACTATTCAACGATTTTTTCATAACGGCCACTCCCAAATAAAAACTTATAGCTGATGGTTTGCTTTTTCTCCTGCCAATAGAAAATGATCCTTCGCAGACTGCTGTTGTTGCCGGATTGACTACTAAAAAGAATATCGGGAAACGCCTGCATCGCTAGTTGAGGAGGAACGTCGATCTTGGTGACTGGCTCAGTTGCAGCGCCGTAAAATGAAACAGTTGGTGTTGGCTCTGCTTGATAGATTGCTCGGGTTTGTGTGTTATCGATGATGGCCGATTGCTGCAAGGTATAGAGTCCTTTTTCTAAGCGAGCACAAAAGCCGAAAACTTCCGCAGATCGTTGATAGTACTCGATAGCCACGACGGGGAAAAAGAGAAAGAGACTACTGATCAAGAGTACCAAGAGACTTTCCATCAAGGTAAACCCAGAAAATCCCCTAGTGCCATTGTTCTCACTTTCCCTGCTCATAAATCGCATATTGTTCCTCAGATACATACCCTTCTGCAATCAATTCTTCTTTCGAAGGCACCCGATCTTCATTTAGACGAAAGAGTTCGATCTGGGTTTCCACTACTTTCACGATCGCCGCATTTCCTTTCTCATCAATGATTCCTCTTTGATTGGCAAGATTTGGGACAAACAACAAAACCAAAATACTGATCACTAATAAAACGACTAGCATTTCAACCAATGTAAATCCTTTTTTGACACGCCAAATCCTCTGCTTGCGAGGAGATGCTACTTTCTTTTCTATCATTCGATCACTCCTTGGATATTTCCATAGATTGGTAAAAACATAGCGGCATAGATCCCAACGATCATTAAAGCAACCAACAAAAAAATCAGAGGCTGAACCCAGTGAATGGCTTTTTCGATTCGTTGAAACAAGCGTTCCATCAATAATTGACTGTATAAAAAAAGCTCTTCTCCTAACTTTCCTCGTACTTCTCCTTGAAAGACGATCAAAGAAAATTCGGGTGTGAGAAACGAGAAATGACGAAGTTTTTCTGGGAGTTCGCCCCCAAGTGTCAAGGTCACTCGCAGTTCTCGTGCTAATTCTTGGATCAAGGTAGCTTTATTGGTGTGCTCCATACACTCAATGATCTGTTGGATATCTAACCCTTGCTGAAACAACTTGCCCCATTCCAATGCGAAAAAACTCGTGTGATAACTCGTGTACAATGCTCCGAACAATGGCAGGTGGCTGAAAAACACAGCTTTTTGCAAGGCAGTGCGGCGGGCAAACACCCAGCGGCTGATCACAAAAAGCAGCACACTTAACAACAAGAAGAGGATAAGTACTGCTGGTGCCCAAGTGATGGCGCGAATGCCCCAATGACCTTCGTCGATCATGCCAGAGGCTAGCAATTGGGGCAATAAAAAGCGGTGCATCCCAAAAAGCGCAGCTATTAAAAAGACCAGTAACAAAAGCGGATAGGCAGCTACTTTGTACAGCAGCTGTTTTTGCTTGTTGACCAATTTATGGTAGTCGACCATCCGCCGCAAGGTCGCCGTGAGATCCCCATGATTTTCTGCTAAATGAAGCTGACTTTTTTCAGTAGCCGATAACGACAACGGCGCTACCGCTGCTGCAAAGCTTTGCCCTTGGGCGAGATGGACAATTAGCTGTTCGATCACAGGTTCAGAAAACTGGCGGCTGCGCAGCAGCACTTGGAGGCTTTCTTGTAGGGAAAAGCCACTCTCCAATAACACCGTGAAGGTGACTAAGAGGGCTTCAGTTGCACGGCGTGGTAGCTGGGGCTTCTTTTTCATAAACTTCATCGCTGATCCACCCACTTTCTTTCACTTGTTTTAATACCTGCTGCCACTGTTTTTCCACTTGCCCCTCATAAAAGTGATATGCCAGCAATCCATGAGGTTCATTCGCTTCATTTGGCAACAATCGCTGATAAATGATCCCTTGCAGCGCATGTGCCAGACGATCGTCTGTCCCGAGCAATTCCAGCAGCCGCGTCTTTGTTTCTGCTACACCTCGGGCATGGATCGTGGCAAATACTCGGTGACCTGTCAGAGCGGCTCGTACAGCGGCTTGCGCCGTTTCTTTGTTACGAATCTCGCCGATCAAAAGCAGGTCTGGACGATGCCGCAAGGACAAGCGAATCAATTCATCATAGTCTTGTTCGATCTTCAAATTGGTTTGCAGCTGTAAAAAGCGCGGCTCCTCGATCTCCACAGGATCTTCGATGGTAATGATTTGCCCCTTGGTTGCCCGAGCTAATTGATACATGAGGGTCGATTTCCCTGAGCCAGTGGGGCCAGAAAACAAATACAGCCCTCTTTGTTTGGTTGCCTGTTGGATCTGTTGGACGTCTTCTGCAAAAAAATAGCGCAGATGCTCCTGAGTCAAAGGATAAAGAAACCGCATCACGAGACTTTCACGCCCTTGGTAATCACCGACTGTGGAGATGCGCAGCCGCTGCAGCTGATCGCCTAACGGATAACTGACTGCTCCTAACTGAGCTTTGCGTCGTTCTCCCACCTCCATTCCTCCTAAAAATTTGAAGCGAGTGATCAGCTGTTGGGCTTCTTCGTTGGTCAGTACTTGATAGGTCTTTCTGAGATAGCTTTTACTGAAAATCACCTCCATCTGTGTACCACTCGGCAAAATGGCCAGATCCTGCATGCGTTCTTGTCTGCCATAGTGAATCAACTCATCTGAGAATGCTTGAATATCCACGACTTATCCCTCCTAAAAAGAAATACGCAAGCCTTTTGAGAATAGAAAAAAAAGACGAAGCAAATTTGCTTCGTCTTTCGTCTCTTCTTTATTCCTGCGGGTCTTTTGCCACAAATTGGGCTTCCACCCGATAGATTCGCTGCCCGCGGCTTGAGAATTTTTCTTCATATTCCGTCATGATATTGTTCTCAAAGGTACTGTTATGCAGGTCCAACCAAACTTGTTTGATGATCATGCCATATTGAGAAAAGCTCGCTAAGGAATACTCAAACAATCCTTGGTTGTCCGTTTTGAAATGGATTTCGCCATTAGGTCGTAAAATTTGCTCGTCCACCGCTAAAAAGGCTTTAGAAGTCAAACGGCGCTTCTCATGCTTCTTCTTAGGCCATGGATCAGAAAAATTCAAATAGATCTGGTCTACTTCATTGTCCGCAAAATAGTTGGTCAAAGCCGAACCATCCACATGCAGCAGCTGCAAGTTTGGGATCTCCTGCTCGATCATTTTATCCAATGCGATCGAAACGACACTGATCTGCATCTCTACCCCAATATAATTGATCTCAGGATGAGCTTTCGCCATTTCCGTAATAAATTGACCTTTTCCCATGCCGATCTCGATGTGTAGCGGATGATCATTGCCAAAGCGTTCATGCCAACGCCCTTTCCATTCGGTAGGCTCTGCAACGACGTATTGTGGATGAGCTTCAATCAGCTCTTTTGCACCTGCACGTTTTCTTACTCTCATGTTTCTTCCTTTCCGAAAAAACAAGATGGAACCAAATTGCCTCGCTCCATCTTCTCTTCATTCACTATAAATTCGTTTTAATTGTAAAATCTCTGCATTCATGGCTTTGTAATCGCCCCGCAGATAATATTTTTTGACCTCTTGCAGCATACTCAACAATGCATACCAATAAATTTTTTCGATCACTTCGCTGCTGCTATGGATACCGTAGCGCACCAGCCAATGGGACCAGCTGGATAGCGGCACATAGTGACCTAAAATAGTCCCGATATCGATTGCTGGATCTGCAAACATCACGGAATCCCAATCGACTAAATACAAATAGTTTTGACAAACCAGCCAATTTCGATAATTGACATCGCCATGGACGACCGCGGCTTTTTGCTCGTCAAAAGCTGGAATATTGGCTTTTAAATACTCGGTGACCAAATGAATAAAACGGTTTTGAGCCACCGCAGAAGGCAGCTGATCTTGATAATCCATCAGCATCTGTTCAGGCGATCTGACTTGTCCGCCGATTTTGCTTAGCATCTGTGCCAGCGTTTTTGAATGATGCAAGTGATACAACACATCAATGACGTCATTTCTTTGGCCGATCTCATCGGGATCTAAGACCCGTCCATCCAGCCATTCTTGTGCGGAGAGCGTATCCCCATTTCCCGTCCGTTTCGTCCAGACGAGTTTGGGTGCAATGCCCTCTTTAGAGAGTGCCGCAAGCATCGGGGTCGTATTTCGTTTGATAAAGACTTTGTCGTTGTCCTTGAGCCCGATATAGGCTTTCCCGGTGTCGCCTTTGATCGGCCGCATACGCCAATCTTGATCCAAGCGAATATCCATCCTAGCTTCTCTCCTTATTTCGCAGTACCTCTTATTCTAGCTTCCTAAAGGGTCGCCGTCAAGCGCATATGCGTTCGCTTTTTGTAAGAGAGGTCTCCTGAGGATCAGGCGTGCATTTTCTTTAATCGCCCTGGCAAGTAGATGCCTAAAAAGAGACCCGCAAAGAGGAAGAAGCCCACAAAAGCGATGCCCCCTTGCCAAACAACGGGCAGGCGCCAGCAACAGATCACGCCGAAAAAAACAGTCGTCACAAGCAAAAGTGACCCGATAATTTTTTTGATTGCTGCGGCTTTTTGTTTTTCTGGCACGGGATACAAATGGGTCAAAACCATGTATTGAAATTCATTGATCAAAGGGATCAGTTGGAAACCGATCAGATAAAGAAACAAGCAGCCGATCAGCAGACTGATCCAAAGCTCATCGACAAAGAATAAGACGAAGCCACCAATCAAGGATAAACGAACATAAAGACCACCGTATTGCCCACCACGAATCACTCGGCGCAAGTAAAGATAAAGATACGTATTGCTTTGGGCTGGTTTGATCTTTGCCAGCAACCAGTCGAGGTATTTGCGCCGTTTGGCTTCCGTCGTGATTTGGGGAACATCTGTAAACAAGTTGATAAACCGATAGATCCGTAATAAGCGTGATTGCTCAGCTTGGATCATATAGTCCCAATCCAAGAGCTGACGATTAGATTTCACGCCAAAGAGGAACCAGATTGCTTGGAGGATGCTGATCACCAACCCTAGCCAAGGTGCTACATAAATACTGGCAAGTGTGGCAGCTAACGCACTGGCGAACCAGATTCCTCGCTGCTGTTTGACTTGCTGATGTGTTTCTTGATACAACCGAATCCGCTGCAGTGAAAGATCCCCCAGTTTTAACAGCCACATCATTCCTAAAAAGAAGGGAAAGGAAGCAAATGTACTGTTTGCTGTGACCACGACTAAAGGCATCGTTGCTCCTACGGCTAAAAATAAGACCCCAAAGGGCAGCCAGAGGGAATAACGCAGGGCTTGACTGAGGTAACTTCTCATTTGCCCTTCTTTGGCTAACAGAAAAATCAAATCTGCCGGTTTCGTCAGTGTCGCTAAGCGTCCCAGCGGTAAAACAAAGAGCCAAACAGCGACCACGATGATGCCGCCTAATGGAAACGGCCGCGGCAATGTTTTTAGCAATTCCGAATAATAGAGCCCCAGACCTCCCACTAAGAAGGTGCTGATCAAAGCAAAATGATCATTGAAGACATAGCGCAAATAGCGTGTCATCTGTTTTTGATGCCGCTGTAAGCGTTGCGAGAAAAACTGCTTCATGCTTGACTCTCCTTTGTCAGTGCGAGGTACAGATCATCAAGGGAGGCTTCTGGTGCTTGAAATTGGCTTCTTAGCTGCGCCAATGTGCCTTGTGCGCGGATCTCACCGTTATGCAGTAGGATGAATTTGTCACAATACTTCTCTGCGGTTGCTAAAATATGGGTGGACATCAAAATTGATGCCCCGGTTTGTTTCATCTCATTCATCAGTTCCAATAACGCATTGATAGCTAAAGGATCTAATCCTAGAAAAGGTTCATCAATGATGTAGACGCTTGGCTCAATCAAAAAGGCACACAGCACCATGACTTTTTGTTTCATCCCTTTTGAGAAGTTTGCTGGGAACCAATCGAGTTTGTTTTCTAAGCGAAAGGTTTTTAACAAACGCTCCGCTCGCTTCATGGCTTCTTCTTGCGGAAGGTCATAGGCCATCGCTGTCACTTCAATGTGCTCTCTTAAGGTCAATTCTTCATATAAAGATGGGGTTTCGGGAATATACCCGATTTGTTTGCGGTATTGCTCTGGGTTCTCCTTCAAGGTCAAGCCGTCGATCGTGATCGTCCCGCTGTGAGGTTGCAGTAACCCGATGATTTCTTTGATCGTCGTACTCTTCCCCGCCCCATTCAAGCCAATCAGACCAACGAGCTCACCATCGCCGATCGTAAAATCAATATTTTTTAAGACTGGCAGCTGGTTATAACCGCCTGTCACATTCGCTACTTGTAAAGTCATTCTTTTCCTCCGATTCGCCTAATTACGGCTTTCTGTCAACGTAGGCTTTTTTTTCAATCCGCTAGCAAAACCGTTGCTTATTTTTCTTTATTCGTGACTTGTAAGATAAATTCGTTTTCTCCCACTGTAATGGTTTCTTGCGGCAATTCTTGGCTACCAAAGCGTTCTTGCCACAGTTGTGCATCACTCGCTGGAAAAATGACCATTTGGATCGCACCGGCGGCAAGACGGGTGGTAAAGGCTTGAACAGCAGCTGGTTCAGCATAGGAAACCAGACTGATCCTCAACTCTTCTTTTTGATACCCTTGGTCGATCGCCCAGGTCTCAACGGCTGTCTCCAATTCACTCTGCACCGTAGGGTCCATCGCTGTTTCAGTGACGATGGCGGCATTGACTACTTCTTCTTTTGGACGCGTTAGCGAATAGGTGATCGAACCTGCGAACACCACGAACAGCGTGATCGCAATCAACCATTCTTTATAGGCATAAGCCAAGTAGCGGAGCTTCGCTGAAGTCGTTGTTTTTTTCTGTAAGGTTTCTTTGATGATCGGTTTCATAGGTTCCTTCTTTCCAATTGATTTCTGATATTAAGTCTAGGGTTGTTGGAATCTAAATGCAAGCGTTTCTCGCTCGCTTTTCGCATTTCTTTAAAAAAGCGCCTTTGTTGAAGGAACAGTTGCCTTGTTCCGACTTTTTCAAAGAGGAAACCAGACGAAAAAAAGCAAAATATGGTAAAGTAGAGGTAATAGATCAAGGAGGTTTTTTTACAATGGAAAATTGTATTTTTTGTAAAATCAACAATCGTGAGATCCCTAGCTACAAAGTCTACGAGGATGAGCAAGTTTATGCCTTTTTAGATATTTCCCAAGTCACCCCTGGTCATACATTGGTGATTCCCAAAACCCATGTGACGGATATTTTTGAGTACGATGAAACGTTGGCAGCAGCGGTTTTTGCCCGCATCCCTAAGATTGCTCGGGCGATCGAAAAAGCATTCCCTGAGATCGAAGGCTTAAATATCATCAACAACAATAAAGAATTGGCGTACCAATCGGTCTTCCATTCCCATGTCCATTTGATTCCTCGTTATAGCAAAGACGATGATTTCAAGATCCATTTTGGCAATCACGCAGACAATTACACGGGGGAAGAACTAGCGGCAATCGCCGAAAAAATTGGAAAGCAGGTGGACTAAATGATCGGCAATTTTCTTAAAGGACTATTATTCGGGTCCATCGCCGGCGGCTTAGGCGGTTTGCTTTTTGCACCGAAAAGCGGCAATGAAACCCGTGAAGAATTGATTCGCTATTTAGATGACACAACAGAAGCGACCTTAGAATTCAATGACAGCGTCAAACAGCTAAAAGATGCCGTAATGGTGACCCGCAAAACGATCGACGAAACGATCCCTGTTGTTACGGAGTCTTTCACGAAAGATTTGGAAGCCTTCAAATTCCAAGCACAACCGCGCCTTGCTCGGATCAAGACCCAAATGGAGCAATTGAATCAACACATTACGACGATTCAAGCCCAAAGCGCAGAGGATGACAAACAAATCGAAAATTTGTAGTTTTTATGAATTTTGTTTGAAACATCCACTGTTTTCTTCCCAACCATTTCTAGAAGTGGTATAGTAGGTGCAGTGATTATTATGAATCTTTTTAGAATTAGGAGTGCTTAAACGAATGAAGAAAAAATTACTTTTAGTAGCAGTCAGTGCAATGAGTCTTTTTGCATTAGCGGCTTGTGGAAACTCAAGTGAGGAAATCGCAACAATGAAGGGCGGTAAAATCACTGTTCAAGATTTTTATGACAAAGCAAAAACAAGTTCAGAAAACCAACAAGCGTTGCGTCAAATGATCGTCTTAAAAGTCTTTAATGAAAAATATGGCGATGACGTGACTGAAGAAATGATCGACGAACAATTTAACAACGTGGCTGAACAATACGGCGGTAGTGATTCCTTTGAATCAACCTTGACTGCTTCTGGTTATACGGTAAAATCTTACCGTGCAGAATTGAAAGAACAGCTTGCGTTACGTGAAGGCTTAAAAGCCAACATGGATATTACTGATGAAGAAATGAAAACTGCTTGGGATTCTTTCCACCCAGAAGTAGAAGCACAAATCATCAAAGTAGCAAGTGAAGATGATGCCAAAGATGTCTTAGAAGAAGCGAAAAAAGATGATGCTGACTTTGGCGAAATCGCTAAAGAAAAATCAACGGATGCAGCAACAAAAGAAGATGGCGGAACGATCAAATTCGATTCTACGTCAACTGCTGTGCCAAACGAAGTGAAAACAGCCGCTTTTGATTTAAAAGATGGTGAAATTTCTGAAGTGATTTCTGCAACCAACACGTCGACTTATACGACGGAATACTATATCGTGAAAATGGTGAAAAACCAAGACAAAGGCAACGATATGGATAAATACAAAGATGAACTGACTGAAATTGCTCAAAACACGTTGTTGAATGATTCAACCTTTATGGCAGCAACGATCGGTCAAGAATTGCAAGCAGCCAACGTGAAGATGAAAGACTCTGACTTAGCAGACTTGCTTTCTGATTACATCACAGCTGCCGAAACAGAAGATTCAACTGCTGACTCTTCTGCAACGGATGCAACAGACAGCTCTGCAGCAGATTCTTCTGCTACTGAGGCAACCGATGATTCTACTGCAACAAGTGAAAGTGCTACAGATTCTTCTGCTGAATAAACGAACAAAGAAGTGCCGTCATAGCGGTGCTTCTTTTTTTGTGCCGATTAGATTTCTATCTACGATTCAACTGCTTTTTCCAGCAGCTAAAAAAGCCACGCTAAGCAAGCCTAACGTGGTTTTTGTTCTTTCTATCATTCACTTTGATCGATCAAGCTGCAACATCACTGCTACACTTCTTTCGGTACATAAAAACTCCGATTGTCCATGCCAAAAATTCGGTCTGTGTATTGACCAGGTTCTGTCAGGCGGATCGAGGTCAGCATCATTTGCATGGAAGCATCCAAATTATCGATCTGATGGAGGATCTCCGCTTCCATTATGCGGGGCCGAACAGGTGACCCATATTCTAACAAGCCATGGTGGGCTAAGACTATATGCCGCAAAACAACGATGTCTTCTTGTTTGTCATCAAATTTCAAAGCAATACAGGCTTGCGTGATTTCTTCATCCACTAAGACCAAATGCCCTACTAGATTCCCCGCTAAGGTATACTCTGTCGTCATGGGACCTGTCAACTCGATCACTTTTCCTAAATCATGTAAAATAATGCCCGCATACAGCAGTGACGCATTTAATTCAGGGTATTCTTTGACGATCGCTTTTCCTAAGCGCAGCATAGTTGTCGTATGATACGCCAATCCACTGGCGAAGGCATGGTGATTGCGCTTCGCAGCTGGAAAATCAAAGAATTCCTTTTTATACTTGTTCAACAAGAAACGGACGATGCGATTCCAGTGAGGATTTGTGATCTCAAACAAGATTTGACTAATTTCTTCTTCCATCTCTTCTTTTCGCAAGGGCGCTTTTTCCATGTATTGGCTTGGTTCGTGGGGTTCTTCCGGCTTCGCTAAACGCAAATGCATGATTTTGACTTGCGGATTGCCTTGGTAAACTTCTCGTTTCCCATCTAGTAGTACCACTTTCCCGGGTTCAAAACGGGCGATTTCTTCATCTGATGCATCCCAAAACTTTCCATCGATCGTGCCAGATGTATCCTGAAACGTGAAGGCAATAAACTTTTTGCCGTTTTTCGCGATCCGTACATCGGCATTTTTGATCAGTAAGAAAAGTTGAAACGTTTCATCAACAGTTAATTCACGAATTTTTTTCATGGGCTTATTTGGCCGATCAGCCAAATCTTTCACTTCCTTTACTCAGATCCTGGATAGGCTGCTGGTACTTCTGATAATAGCTTACCATTTCTTGGTCAGAAGACAAACAAATTACTTGATAACTTTGTCCAAACTCTTTTAATAGTGCTGCGAAGCGTTCCTTACGAACACTGTCATAATGCAACCAACCATCATCAATAATGATCGGGCACAACGGATGATTTTTTTGTAGCGCTAGATAACCGAAACGTAACGCCATGATCAACTGATCCTTCGTTCCTGTGGACAAGTCAATGATCGAAAAGGTCTCGCTGGCATTTGCCGCTACTAACAGACCATTTTCCAGAAGAATCTTTTGATAACGTCCGTTTGAAAGCTGTTCAAAATAAGTCGAAGCGGCTGACAATAGCTGCGGCAATTGCTGTTCTGACAATTCAGTCGTGACATCCGTCAAAATTGAAGCCGCCAACTGACGACTGCCCCATGCCACAGCGAGTTCTTCAATGACCGCCTTCAGCTCACTTTCTTCTTGATAAAGCTGATTCAAGGTACCGTTTTTTTGACTGGCTGCTGCTTCTAATTCCAAGCGTTGTTTGTGCTCCGTCAACTGCTGCATTTGTGCCTGAAGCTGTGTTTGCTGCTGCTTGATCTGGTCTTTTTGCTGCAGCAATTCTGCTTGTGTCACTGGTTTGGGATAGATCGGTGTTAACATCCCCGCCAATTCTTCTGCTCGCTGCTGCGTGCGTTGCGCTGCTTCCCATTGCTTCAACCAGAGGCTGATTTCTGCAGGGTGATCTAAGCCTTGTTGCTGCAAGAGCGCACTGGCTTGGGCAAGCAGCTGGTCGCGTTCGTTGCGAGTACGGGTCAACTGTTGCGCCAGTAACGTGCTAGGTTGTTGCAACCGCGAAAGCTTGATCGTTTGCATCTCTTCATGAAACTTCTGCAACATCGCCGCTTTTTCTAACAAGGTTTTGTTTTGCAGCGGCAGCCACTCCGCATACGGGCGGAATTGCTCCTCAAAGGGGGCCAATTCTTCCGTGACCGCTTGCCGTTCTTGATAGGCTTGCTTGCGCTGCTGCGAGTAGGCTTGATAGCTAGCAACATCTTCATCATAGGCGAATAGATACGACTGCCAGTTTTCCACCGGCAAATCACCAAAAAAGGGTGTCAACGCTTGGTGGGCACGGCTGATCTGCTGTTGCTTTTGCTGCTGTTCATTTTCCAGCTGTGCCAACTCTTCGCCCAGCAGATCCAACTGCATGAGGACCGTCTGCCATTCTTGCTTGATGCCTTGCTGCTTGTTTGGTGCTGCTTTCATCAGCGGCAAAATACTGCCGATGATCGCTGCGATCCCCGCACTTAATGCAAGCCAGCGCCACGGACTTGGCAAAAAGATACCGATCACTGCGACTAGCCCACCGACGATCCCTAGCGGCCATAGTGGGCGAGAAACGGGCTTGCGGCCAATCAATTGAGGATGCTGCTGTTCTAAGCGGGCCGCGGTGTCTTGCAAAGGTTGCGCTTTTTCTTCTAAATGCCTCATGCGCTTTTCGAGCTCTTCTAACTGCACACGTTCTTGCAGTAAACGTGTGGTTTGTTCATGGATCGAAGCCGTTACTAGCGGCGGCGATTCTCTGCTCCACTGGCGCTTTTCAATCAAGCGATTCAACTCTGTGATGGCGACAGTTTCTTGTTGATTGGCTGCTGCTTCACGATCTGCCAAACGCGCCATCGTCACTTGCTGCTGCAGTAAGTGATTGATCTGATGCTCGTGATCAAGGTAAAAGAAATACTTGTCTGATTCTTTTCCTTGCTCCAACTGATCTAATTCGGCTTCTTTTTTGCGAATTTCTTCCGTCAGCTGCTGATACTGCTGATAAAACTGTTTGATGGCTTGGACTTGCTGAGGATCGGCTAGCGTATCTGCTGGTGCCATTTGCTGCCACTCTTCATAAAGGCCCCAGTGACTCAGCTGTTGCTGATTTTCCTGATAAGCGTCATTCAATGCTTGATACTGGTGCCGCAAGTCTTGGATCTGTTCTTGCAGCTGGGCGATCTGTTGATACTGCTGTTGGATGCGGCTTTCTTCGCTTTCTTTTTCCACAATCGTTTTTTGCAGTTTTTCTAATTGTTTTAATGCTTGGTTCAAAGGCAGCTTTTGCCCTCGTGGCTTGTATTGCTGCTGATTGGTGGTTTCATATTGCGCCACTTGCTGCAGCATTTTTTGACTGCCGCTGATCCCTAGAGAAATCAACGCTTGGTGCAGCTCATTTTCTTCTAGCTTATCGATCTGGGTCAATTGCTCTTGCTGAAAAGTAAAGACATCGAAGAACAATGCTCGATTGAGGGGCTGCAGGTGTTGTGCCAGCCATTGCTCATCGACCGTCTGGCCAGCGACATGGACTTTGGCACGACCACGGTCCACTTGCCGATAGCGTTCCACGATCACTTCGCCGAAGGGTTCCAGCGCCAACCATAACTTGCCACCGTAAGCAGCACCGTTTTTGGGGGTATAGTCTTTTTTCTTGGCTGTCTTTTTCGGAAAGCCAAACAAAATGGCGGCAATAAATTGATACAACGTCGATTTTCCGATCTCGTTGTGCCCAAAGAGCAGCTGATTTTGCGGATGAAAGGCAAAGCTTTGTTCATGGTATTTCCCAAAACCGGTAATCTCTGCTTTTAAAATTCTCATGACTGCTCCTCCCATTGAAAGTCGTCTTTCAACAATTGCTTGGCTTGCTGCAAGACTTCTTCTTGAAATGATTCATGGGTGATCCCCCGCTGGATCAGTGGATGCTGCAATAGATCCGACAATCGATCCGCAAACATCTCTGGCGACTCATACATCGCTAAAAACTGCAGCATATAATCTTCTGATACCGCCAATGCGATCTTGTCTTCATTGGCTTGCTCGACTTCAAGGGCATAGATCACTTGCAGCGGCTCTGTTTGTGCCAACCGTTCATTGAGGTAGGTCAGCCATTCATTTTTTTCCGCAGCTGGAAACCAATCTGGCGGCAGCTGCTGCACATCGGTCAACACCAGATGCAGCAAGCGCGAACGAGGACTTTTTAAGCGCTCGATGATCGCTGGCAATACGGCATTCGAGGCAGTCACATCCGCTAAGGAGACCACTTGCTTTTGCCAAGCGATCTCTGCGATCTCCAAGCGCTCGATCGTTGGTCCCTGCGGCGTTAAGTCTGCCAAAATCACCCCAGTCGCCTGTTCTTTCTTGGTCTTTCCTTGAGGTGTACCTGGATAGAGAATCGGTGGCTGCTCTGAGAGCGTCTTAGGTACATGGATGTGCCCCAAGCCCCAATAATCATAGCCTTTTTGTTTCATTTCACTGATTGAAAAGGGGGCATACCGTTCACCAGCTTGGTCCCCGTGGTAAAGCCCGATATGGTAATCCACCGCTGCTCTTGCAGGAAATTCTGTTACTTTATTTTCAGTGATCCAAGGATGTTGGTAGCTAAATCCACTGATTGCATAGGTTTCACCGTTTTTCGTTGTTCCTTGAACCGTTTGAACTTCTTCTGATGAAAAGAGAATGACATTTTCTGGAAAAGCAAACCAATACCGTTGCGGATCATAATAATCATGGTTGCCGAAAATCATATAGACAGGGATCTGTGCTTCCCCTAGTCGTTGCAGTTGGGCAAAAAAGTCATGCTGCACTTTTAGACTCGGCCGTGCTTGATGGAATGTATCCCCAGCCAGTAAAACAAAATCGACCGCTTTTTCTAAGGCAACATCCACCAAATTACGGATGATTTTTTGATTGATGGCAGGGAGTTGGGTCTTCACTTTTTCAGATAACAAATGAACCCCTTCAAATGATCGGTCGATATGCAGGTCTGCACTATGTAAAAATCGCATTTCTTTCTCCCTCCTTAATGCTTCTATCATAACATTTCTCAGGCATTTCGTCAGCAAAATACGAAAATTTGTTCGCCTTTTTCATAAAAAAAACCAAAGAAGCGATTTTGAAACTTCTTTGGAAAAGGCTCTTGCAGTTGCAGCCGATTGCTCTGAAGATTCACTTGCTTCTTTGGTCTTTGTTGGTTGGCGATTACGCTTCGTATAGATCTCTTACAGGACCCATGATGATGCGGTTCAAGTCATTGGCTACTAAGCTGAAGGCTTGCTCTTTTTGCATCAAGTCAGAAACAATGCCGTCTTGCTGAATTTTTTGCGATAATTCTTGGGCTTTTTGCGCTTCTTCTTCTGTCATTTCTTCGCCAGCCATCATTTTTTGTTGCAGGCTTTGTTGCAACTCTTGAAACTCTTTGAATAACGCATACGCTTCTTCATTTGCTTTCAAGCGGTCGAAAGAACCTTTCAAATCTTGAAACTGTTCTGACTCGCGTAATTCACGTTCTAATTGGTTTGCTGTATCATAAATATTTGCCATTTTGACGCCTCCTCTTTTTTTCTAGTATACCATTCTTCTCAGGTTCTAGACTAGCAGTTGCCTAATTCCTTTAATTTCCGCTTATGGAATTCCATAAGCCGCCAAACAGTTCTTTCGTTCCTTCTTTGATCTTGCTGCCGAATTCCTTCATGCCTTCTTTGGCGCTTTCGGCAAAGTCATCGATGGTTTTCTGCCAATCATTGCCATTTTGTGACGTACTGCTCTCAGGATCTGGTACTTCATCGGCTGCCATCAATTTTCCACCTGTCCAATAAGCGTCTGCAACTTGGAATTGGGTGCCTTGACTATAAGGCAGTAAGCTTTCGGCCTCTGCTTTGAATATTTTCCCAACGACTTGCCCACTGGTTCCTGTTAAGTAATGATCTTCACTCACATGCTCAAATCCTAACCAAGTTGAAAGAACCATATCAGGAGTATAGCCGACGATCCATTGGTCATTGACCTTAGAAGCATCAAAGTTGGTCTCTGTCGTACCCGTCTTACCGGCGATCGTAAAGCCGTACGGACTGGCACTAACACCCGTCCCGTTAGAGAAGGTGCCGAGCATCATGCTCGTCATTTTATCAGCGGTCTCTTTAGAAATCACCCGTTTGCCTTGCACAGACGTATTGTCAACGATCACGGCACCAGTTGAATCAACGATTTTGGTGATCAAATGCGGTTTGTAGTAATACCCGCCATTTGCGAAAACGCCATACGCTGCTGCCATCGTCATGGGTGATTCCCCTTTTTCCAAACCACCTAAGGCTAAGCCATAATATTTGTCGGATTCGGTCAAGGAAAGTCCAAACTCTTGTGCTTTGCTGTACCCACGATCTAAGCCGATCTCATGCAACAGCCAAACTGCTGGCAGATTCAGGCTTTGGGCGAGGGCTTGATACATGACTGCTTCGCCAGCATAGGTCCCATCAAAGTTTTGAGCATCATAAAAATCGAGGGGCTCGTCTTTCAGGATACTGTCGGGTTCAAACCCAGCTTCTAGGGCAGGGGCGAAGACGCTGATCGGTTTGATCGTGGAGCCTGGTGAACGTTTCATTTGCGTGGCAAAATTAAAGCCTCTAAAGACGTGCTCGCCACGACGACCCACCACCGCTTGCACCCCACCGGTATTCGGATCAAGTGCGACAGAGCCTGATTGCACCATCGTGCCATCAGCGGCATTTTCAGGGAACAAGGCATCGTTTTTATAGGCAGCTTCCATTTGCGCTTGGTAGTTTTGATCCAGTGCTGTATAGATCTTGTAGCCGCGATTCATGACATCATCGGCGTCCAACCCATAGGATTCGGCTTCATCGATGACCGCATCGAAATAATAAGGATACTTATAGCCAGATTCTGAATTGCCAAATCCATCATACAGTAAATTAGCTAAGGCAACTTGTGATTCTTGGTCAGCAACGGACTGGTCCAACTTGCCGTTATCCACCATCAAACTCAAGACGGTATCGCGACGGTTCGTGGCGTTTTCCAGATTGTCGATCGGGTTATAGATCGAAGGACCTTTGAGCATCCCCACCAATGTCGCAGCTTCTCCCACGCTTAGTTCAGAAGCATTGACACCGAAATATTTTAGCGAGGCATCTTGAATGCCCCAAACCCCGTTACCAAAATAGGAACTGTTCAAATACATTTCCAAAATCTCATCTTTAGAATATTTCTTCTCGATCTCGATCGCTAAGAAAAGCTCCTTGGCTTTTCGACTAAAGGTTTGATCCAAGGACAGATAGGCATTTTTGGCAAGCTGCTGGGTGATGGTACTTCCCCCACCGCCTTCGGCACTGCGGTTGACCAGCATGCGCAGGGCTGCTCGAGCGATCCCCTTGATATCAAACCCGTGGTGATTATAGAAGTTGCGGTCTTCGGTTGAGATCAAGGCGTTGACCACATCACTGGAAATGGCATCAAGAGAAACGTACGTGCCTTTTTGCGAGTACAACTGCCCTGCTTCATCGCCATTGGCATCAAAAATCACCGTCGATTCTTTCAGACCTGACTCTAATTCACTGACTTTCGTATTTTTGGCGATATAAAACAAATACCCGCTCATGATTAAGATAGCAACTAAACTAAGTAAAATAAAAATTTTATTTACGTGGTATTTTTTCCAAACCCGCTTGCGCCATTGATGAAATTGCTGCAAATACGGTTTTAACCAGCGCCAAAAGGTCAGCCAACCGGTCTTTATTTTGTGAAGGATGTGTTTCCAATCCATTACTTCACGCTCCTTTGGTTAAGTGTAGCATAAATGACTTTCTTTGTTATACGGCTCTAGACGTAATTTCATTCGAAAAGAATGCTTTATTATTCTAGCATTGAATGCTCTGTTTTTTATTGTTTTTTTTATAAGAAAAGCTTAAAGATGCTATAATAGTCGATAGCGAACAGCAAAGAAAGGACGTTTTTATGGAATACACCATGACTTTACCCGAAAATCACCCGCCCATGCCGCTTCGCGATTTGTTGGAACGGGAGTGGCTCGTCCCACGAAAAGTGCGCCATTTTCTGCGCACACGGAAAAATGTTACCGTCAATCAGCAGCCCGCGATGTTTCATCAAGAAGTTCGTGGCGGCGATCAAATCACTTTGATCATTGAAGACAGTGATTACAGCTATCAGCCGATCCAGTTAGGCCAAGCAGACAAAGTCGACGTACTTTTTGAAGATGAGCACTTATTGGTGCTGAACAAGCCTGCGGGGGTCAAGACGCACCCCAATCAGCCATTAGAAGCAGATACCCTATTGAATGATGCAGCTGCTTACCTTGCGCCGAAACAGCAGCAGCCTTATGTGGTCCATCGTCTAGACAAAGAAACCAGCGGTGTCGTTTTATTCGCAAAAAATCCTTTGGTGTTGCCGATCTTGGGTCGAATGTTGGAAAACAAACAGATTTTCCGCCGCTATCAAGCCACAGTTTGGGGCAAACTTACGCAAGATCAAACGATCGCCAAAAAAATCGGTCGTGACCGTCACGATCGTCGCAAGCGGATCATTGACCCCCGCAACGGTCAGTCAGCCGTCACCCATGTAACCATCGCCCACACCCAACAAAAGACGACCGATGTGTATTGTGTGTTAGATACGGGGAGGACCCACCAAATTCGCGTCCACCTTGCCAGTATCGGTCATCCAGTCGTCGGTGACCCGCTTTACCAAAACAAACCAGCGCCGCGTTTGCTGCTGCATGGCTATGAATTGCATCTGGAGCATCCCTTTACCAAAGAACAGTTAGTGATCATCGCTCAACCGGGCTTGTGGTAAACAAAAAAAGCATGACGACCTGAGGAACCCCTCTTGTCAGTCATGCTTTTTGGTTTCAGATGTTTTTTTCAATGTTTCTACTCGGTGCTTCGGCTTATAGCGGTAAGTAAGCTGCTGGATCAACGAAATCTGACCACAACGTCTTACTCAATCCAAAGTGCAGATGGACGCCAGTCGAGTTTCCAGTCGTCCCCATCGTACCGACTTGCTCGCCGACTGCAACGGTTGCCCCCTTCGAGACACTGACAGCTGTTAAGTGAAAATAATACGAGTAAAAGCCGTTATCATGAGCCAAAATCACGTAATTCCCCGTACTTGGACCATAACCAGCATCTTCTACCTGACCATCACGAGCGGCGACGATCTTCTCCCCCGCTTGACCTGTAAAGTCGATCCCGTCATGCTGCGTCCCAGAAAAACCAGTTGGGTCAGCTCGAGTACCAAACCCGCTGGAGATCGACACGGCGCCCGTGATTGGCAGTGAAAATTCACTGGCTGCTGCTTTCTCTGCTACTTCTTTGGCTTTTTGTTTTGCTTCTTCAGCGGCTTTTGCTTCTTTGTCCACTTTTTCTTGCAAGTCTTGTACTTGCGCTTGCGTTTGCTGCAGCTGCTCTTGTTGGCTCTGCAATTCTTCTTTTGCTGTTGCTAGTTGCTCTTTACTATGTACTAATTGGGCTTGCGTCAAGGTTTGGTACGAAGTAATTCGTTGCTGTTGGGCTTCTTTTTCCGCCAATTGTTGGTTCACTTCCCGTAAAGCCGCTTGTTGTTCACTAAACTTGCGTAGTTGTTGGATCGTGGCTTGTGGTCCGTCGACTACCAGGCTGCTTGGCGCTTGGCTTTCTTGATGCTGGGCTTTTTGGTCATTCAGAGCAGCGATCTGCGTTTGAACTTCCTGGCTTTCTTGTGCTAATTGGCTTAATTCTTCCTGATAATCCGCTAATTGACTTTCCAGCGCTGTGACTTTCTGTTGGCTAGTGGTGACTTCCTCTTCATACGTTGCAAGTTCTGCAGTCAAAACCGTCAGTTCCTCGGTGCTCTTCGTTTCAGCAGCATAACTGACAGCTGGCTGGAAAAGCGGCAACGTAAGGGCGAGCAATAAAAAAATCTTTTTCTTCAATGAGGTAACTCCTTCTTTTTTTAGTAGCTTGGCTACTTTAACATGCTTATTCATGAAAAAAAAGAGGGTTTTTCCAACAGTTTAAAGTCTATTGTTGCAAATTTTCATGTAAATTACCTATAAAACGGGCTTTTTTTACAAATATTGCAGCCGAATAACAACTTTTATAAGAATTTCTTTAGCTCGCCAATCGTCTTATCCTCGCTCTTGCAGCTTCGCCATTTCCTCAGACGTTAATTCCCGATACTCGCCTAATGCCAAATCATCAGGCAAGGACAGGCCTCCCATGCGAATCCGTTTCAAATAAACGACTTCTTTTCCTACTGCATGGACCATCCGTTTGACTTGATGAAACTTGCCTTCATGGAGGATCAGTTTGATCTCGCTGCGCATTTCTTCTTCATCGACGTTGAGGATCTGCAACTCAGCCGGCAAAGTCCACTCGCCGTCTAATTTGATGCCTTTGGCAAAGATTTTTTGATCCTCCGCTGTCATGATTCCCTCGACTTGAGCATAATATTCTTTTTCCACATGCTTTTTAGGCGACAATAATTGATGCGCCAATCCGCCATCGTTCGTAATCAGCAAAAAGCCTTCGGTGTCTTTATCCAACCGTCCTACTGGAAACAAATCTTCGCGAAACGCTTCTTCAGAAAACAAATCTAAGACCGTCTCTTCATAGGAATCGACGGTTGCCGATATCACGCCGGCGGGTTTATTCAGCAAATAATAAAACTGGCTTTGATAGGCGATGGGTTCCCCCTCAAAACAAACGGTATCTTGTGTTTCTTGTACTTGTGCTTTGTCACTTTTGATGACTTGTCCATTGACGGTCACGAGCCCTTTTTTGATCAACTGTTTCACTTCTTTGCGGGAGCCATAGCCCATATCCGCTAAAAATTTGTCTAAACGCATCGGTTTCTTCCTTTCATATAAAACAGCCGCCAAGGTCTCACAAAGGAGGCTCAGCGGCTGCTTCTAGTTTTATTTGATGTGTAATTTCTGGCGTAAACGAACCATTGATGAGCCGAGTAATTTTTCAGCTAAACGCAATTTCAGCGCAATGTAGATGTATACACTGCCGCCGACTCCTGCTACTAGCAAGCTCAAGATAAAGGCTTGGACTTTTCTTTCAGAGCTCAAGACAAGCCCAAAGAGTTGGCGAGCGATCAACGCTGCGATCACCATAATGATCGTCATCGCGCCAATCAATAATGTCCGTCGCAACGTTAAGTTTACATTGAAATGGCCTTTGCGAATCATTTTGCGAATATTTAACCAGCAGACGATCCCTAAGGCAATCGTGGTAGAAACCAATGGACCGTAGACTTGGAACAAACGAATCGCTGGATACTGCAAGATCACTTTCACCAGTAATCCTACAAAGAAGAAAACAACCGCTTCTTTGTTGTGGTACATCCCTTGCAGCATACTCGAACTAAGCATAAACAAGCCCAAGACCAGACCAGACAGACAGGCAGCGACTAAGACGCTCGCCCCTAACGCATCTGGACGATAAAACAAGGTGTATAGAGGATAAGACAGTACGATCATCCCAAAAGTCGCTGGAAACATTACAAAGGAATACAATTGCAAGTTGTTGCTGATCAATTTGGCTAAGTTCTTTTTGTCTTTTTTGGCGACTGCTTCACTGATCAAAGGCAGTCCCGTTGAAGCCATGGAAGTAGCTAATCCGATAACCACCATCGTCAGCTTATCAGGGTTGCTGCCGAAAATCGCCATTAGTTCTAAGAGCTGATCATTTGAAAATTCGGTAAAACTGCTCATCATTCGCACAAAGGTGTACTGATCCACCAATTTTAAAATCGTGATCCCTGAGCCTACGATAATAAAAGGGATCGCTTCTTTGATGGTCGCTAAAACCAACTCTTTGGTTTGCAGCACCGTTTCTTCTTTGCTCATATCGACTAAAACATCCATCCGCACCCGCTGCTTTTGGAAGTAATAGCCTAATACCAAAATGCTGGCTAAGACACCGATAAAGGCGGCAAAGGTCGATTGCGTCACGGCTGCCGTGTATTCGCCTTCGATGACCCGCATAATGATAAAGGTCGCTAAAAGCATATAACAGACACGAGCGATTTGTTCAACGACTTGCGAGATCGCAAAAGGTTTCATGTCTTGGTTTCCTTGGAAATACCCTCGCATGACACTCATACAAGGAAAAACCAATAAAGCAATACTCAATGAGCGCATCGCAGGAATCAATTCTGCGCCTCCGCCTGAAGCCGTTGCCAACCATGGGGCTGCCAAATACATGATTCCAGCGGTCACCACGCCAAAACCTGCCATCAATTGAAACGCTCTTAAAAAGAGCTTCTGGCTCGTGCGGTATTCTTGGCGAGAATTGTAAAAAGAAATCTGTTTGGCAATTGCTGAAGGGATCCCCGCAGTGGAGATCATTAAAAATAAGGCGTAAACATTATAGCCCATTCCAAACAACGCATTTGCTTTATCCGCATTTGCGCCCATCCAATAATACCAGGGTAAAATGTAAATGGCGCCAAGCAAACGTGAGCCGATATTTCCCATCGTCATCCAAGCAGATCCTTGAGCCATTTTTTCTTGTGTAGTTAATTCTTTTGACACTGAACGCATGTGTTTATCCATCGCCATTATCTCCAACTTTCTACAAACATATCCCTTCCATTTTAATTCGAAAAAGGGTTGGTCGCAATCTATTTTTGCAACATCTTAAAGTTTCTTCAAAATAAGGAGAAAAAAAAGAAAACTTTTCCCTCCCAAACGGCGGTTTTTAGGAGTTATGCTATAATAAGAGAAATCTTTAGAGGAATGAAGGAGAACAACGATGCAAAAGGAACTCATTACCGTGCCACAGATCCGCAAACTCTTATTGCAGGAAAACCTATTGAAAGAAATCATCACCCCCACTGATTGGGTTTATACCGTGCCGCAAGAAATGACTGATCTTGCCTTTACCTCATTAAGCTACGACTCGCGAACAGCCGATGCGGCGACGCTTTTTTTCTGTAAAGGGGCTTCTTTTAAAGAAAGCTACCTGGCTGCCGCCATTGACCAAGGGATTCAGTGCTACATTTCAGAAACGCCCTATGACAACTTTGCAACTTATGGAATCATCGTCACCGACATTCGAGAAACGATGGCAGTGATCGCTCAAGCGTTTTATGGCCATCCTCAAGAACAGCTGGTGACCATCGGCATCACGGGAACAAAAGGCAAAACCAGCTGCGCCTATTTTGCTCGGGCGATTTTAGCAGAATCGACGGGTCAAAAAGTAGCATTCTTTTCATCTGAGGAAAACTCAGTCGACGGAAAAACCTTTAATGAAGCAGTGTTGACGACCCCCGAAACACTGGATCTTTATAAGATGATGGCCGAGGCTGTCGCAAACGGCATGACCCATCTTGTGATGGAGGTTTCTTCCCAAGCCTATAAAACCAAACGGGTCGCCGGTATTACCTTTGATATTGGCGCGTTCTTGAATATTTCGCCTGATCACATTGGACCAGTGGAACATCCAACTTATGATGATTACCTTTACTGCAAACGGGAACTGATCCGCAACAGCAAACAGATGATTTTAAATCGCCAAAGCGATCACTACCACTTGCTGCGAGAAACTTGTGAAGTCCATCAAGTTCCTTATATCACCTACGGACGTTCAGACGCCGATTATGTCGTCCAAGAAGGGGCAGATCTAAAAGGCTTTGCGCTGTCAGCTGCTTCTGATGTCTTGCAAGTCTCTGGTGAATATCAACTGGGGATCTTAGGTTCTTTCAACCATGAGAACGCCGCAGCGGCGATTTTAGCTGCCTGCTTAGCGGGTGCCTCTCGTGAAGACGCTCAGAAAGTCCTGCCGACAGTGATCATCCCTGGACGAATGATCGTTTTAGAAAAAGAAAATGGCGCAGTCATGATCGTTGACTATGCCCACAATTACCTTAGCTTCCAATCATTAAGTGAACTTGCCCGCCAATTGCGCCCAGAAGGCCGCCTGCTTTTTGTCACTGGCAGTGCTGGCGGCAAAGCCCAATCTCGCCGAGCAGATATGGGACGAGCGCTAGGAGAATATGCGGACAAAGTCTACCTGACCAGCGATGATCCTGATTTTGAAGAAGCATCCGCAATCGCAAAAGAAATCGCAGCTGCGATCACCAATCCTGAAGTTGCCATCATTCATGAGATGGATCGGGCTCAAGCCGTCAAATCAGCGATTGCTGATGCAGACAGTAAGGATATCGTGATTATTGCGGGCAAAGGCGCCGAACAATACTTGAAAGTCGCTGGAAAAAAAGTCCCTTACATCGGTGACTTGACCTTAGCGCAGCAGCAAGCCAAACACCAATAGCAACAAGTTGCCTCAACAAAAAAACTTTCAGATGATTTAACAGATCATCTGAAAGTTTTTTTTTCTGCGTGACTAAGGTTGTTCGTCTTCGTAAGTCTCATAGACATAGGGTGCGCCATCATAACGGAATTCTGTTGAAATGGCGGCGTCAAGGTCTTCGGTAAACATTCGTTTGCTGAAAGGAAACAAAAAGACTTGCCCTTCTTTGGCATCTTCGGCTGCTAAACGGTAAAACAGCTCTTCTTCTGTTAATTGTTGATTCAACTGTTCCAAGACATCGGCAGTGACTGCCTCTTCCTCATAGCCAGGTTTGGCAATCCGTGCATAATCTTCAAAAAAAGCCGACTGGCCTTCAAATGATTGATACTCCATGTAAGTCCCCTCTTTCTTTTCTCTTACTTTATTATACGAGAGTCCGTGAGGATCAGCGAATAATATGATCGGTCTTCAGGGGAATTTTTACTCTTCTGGTGCTTAAATATGTCAGAAACATTTCAAGTGTATTACGAATCAATTATTTGACAAAATCAGATTGAACACGCATCCAAATTTTGTATAATGATACATAGAGACTATAAAAGGGGCAAATGTAATGAACAACGCAAAGAAAAAAATTTTCGTCGGTACTGGTGCTGCAATTGGTTTTGTCGCAATCGTTGCTATGATGGCTCAGTTCATGATTTCCAATCATCTATTTGGCGGAAGTGATGCTTCATCAGAAATTTTCACTCGCGCTACGTATCCAAACGGCTTTCTACTAGTGATCTTGATTCCATTGGTCGCAACAGCCGCTTTGTTCTATGGGATCATTCGCAAAAAATAACAAAAAAGTGTTGCTGAGAACCACTCAGTAACACTTTTTTTCTTTGTCGTCACCAAAAAGCTGCCTAACAGACCCTCGATCTGCTAGGCAGCTATTTTTTAGCGTTTAGTTTGCAACGATATTGACCAATTTGTTCGGTACGACGATCACTTTACGGATCGTTTTTCCTTGGAGCTGTTCTTGGACAAGTTCGTTTTCTTGCGCCAATTGTTCAAGCACTGCTTTTTCGGCATCCGCTGGCACCATTGCTTTGGCGCGAACTTTGCCGTTGACTTGAAAGACGACTTCGATCTCGTCTTCCACTAGGGCACTTTCGTCATAGGTTGGCCATGGCACATAAGAGATCCCATGGTCATTCCCGAGGATCGACCATAGCTCTTCCCCGATATGCGGTGCGATCGGAGCCAATAGCTGCACAAATCCTTCGACATATTCGTAAGGCAAAGCATCGGCTTTGTACGCTTCATTGACAAAGACCATCAATTGGGAAATCGCCGTATTGAAGTGCAGCTGCTCAAAATCTTCCGTCACTTTCTTAACGGTTTGATGGTAAACTTTCGACAATTTGCCATCGTTGAATGTCGTGATGCGGTCACGCATTTTGCCATTTTCATCGACGATCAAGCGCCACACACGATCCAAGAATTTACGACTGCCTTCAAGACCATTCTCATTCCAAGCGATCGATGCATCCAATGGTCCCATAAACATTTCATATAGACGCAAAGTATCCGCACCGTATTGATTGATGACATCATCTGGATTAACGACGTTGCCGCGGGATTTTGACATTTTTTCATTGTTTTCCCCAAGGATCATCCCTTGGTTGAACAATTTTTCAAATGGTTCTTTCGTTGGCACGACACCGATATCATACAAGAATTTATGCCAGAAGCGAGCATAAAGCAAGTGCAAGACAGCGTGCTCTGCGCCACCGATATAAATATCGACTGGCATCCAGCGTTTCAATTTGTCGTAGTCTGCCAAAACAGACTTATTATGAGGATCGATAAAGCGCAAGAAATACCATGAGCTTCCAGCCCATTGCGGCATCGTATTGGTTTCACGACGTCCTTTTTTCCCGGTTTCAGGGTCGGTGACATTGACCCAATCTGTGACATTGGCTAATGGCGATTCACCAGTACCGCTTGGTTTGATATTGTCGGTTTTTGGCAAACGCAACGGCAGCTGATCTTCAGGAAGCGTCGTAGTCGTACCATCTTCCCAATGGATGATTGGGATTGGCTCTCCCCAATACCGTTGGCGAGAGAACAACCAATCGCGAAGACGATAGCTGACTTCTTTTTTCCCAACGTGGTTTTCTTCCAACCATGCGACCATTTTTTCGATGGCTGTCTCTTTGTCTAGCCCATCCAAAAAGTCTGAATTGATATGCAGTCCATCTTCGGTATAGGCAGATTCTTCCACGTTGCCCCCTGCCAATACAGGAATGATCTCTAAGCCAAATGTTTTGGCAAATTCGTGGTCACGTTCGTCATGGGCAGGAACCGCCATGATCGCACCTGTTCCATAAGAAGCCAAAACATAATCGGCGATCCAAATCGGGATCTCTTTACCATTCACGGGATTGATGGCATAGGCACCTGTGAAGACACCAGTTTTTTCTTTGGCCAAATCTGTTCGGTTCAAATCAGATTTTTTCGACGCTTCTTCTACATAGGCATCAATGGCTGCTTTTTGTTCTGGTGTAGTGATTTGGGCCACTAGCTCATGTTCTGGCGCCAATACGGCGTAGGTCGCACCAAACAAGGTATCTGGGCGAGTCGTAAAGACGGTAAAGTCTTTTTCCATCCCTGCCACTTTAAACGTAACGTTGGCTCCGACCGAACGTCCGATCCAATTGCGCTGCATTTCTTTGATGCTTTCTGGCCAATCAACTTCTTCTAAATCGTCCAACAAACGATCAGCATACGCTGTGATTTTCAGCATCCATTGGCGCATCGGTTTGCGGATCACATCGTAGCCGCCCCGTTCGCTTTTGCCGTCAATGACTTCTTCATTGGCGATCACGGTCCCAAGCTCTGGTACCCAGTTTACTGGAACTTCGGCTTCATAAGCTAACCCTTTTTCATAAAGCTTGGTAAAGATCCATTGCGTCCACTTGTAGTACTCGGGATCTGTCGTATTGATTTCACGATTCCAGTCATAGCTGAATCCTAGCGCATTGATTTGACGGCGGAAGGTCTCAATATTTTTCTTCGTGAATTCCGCTGGATCATTTCCAGTGTCTAATGCATATTGTTCGGCAGGCAGACCAAAGGCATCCCAGCCCATTGGGTGCAGTACATTGTACCCTTGGCTGCGTTTGAAGCGGCTCAAGATATCCGTAGCTGTATAGCCTTCTGGATGTCCGACATGTAATCCTTGTCCAGATGGATATGGGAACATATCTAGCGCATAAAATTTTGGTTTGTCCGGCTCATCATGGGTGTTGAATTCATTTTTCTTTGCCCAATATTTTTGCCATTTTTTTTCGATTTCTTTGTGATTGTAATTCACGATGGACTCCTCCTAAAAAATTGGTGTTTTGCTCGTCAAATCAACCAGCAAAACTTAAAAAAAGTCCTATAAAAATCGCTATGATTTTTATAGGACGTTATCAACGTGGTACCACCTAAGTTTATCTGCTCCTCAAAAAAGCAGACCTCGATGTTTTAACGGCCATCGCCGTATCTGCCTAGCCAAATCAGGTTCAGTCAGATATCACTCGAAGACGAGTTCGAAAGGTGTGCTGTGCATTTCCACCAACCATGCACTCTCTAAAAGTCCCACCGTACTTCTACTATTCCTTCTCAAACGTGAAAGTTTCTTTGCACTTATCCTAACAAAAATCATTAGGAATAGCAATCTATTTTACCCTAACTGTTTGTCCTGGGTAAATAAAGTTATTTTGAATATTGTTCCATTGGATAAATTGATCCGTCGTGATGCCGAACTTATCTGCGATCCCCCAAACAGAATCCCCCGATGCGACCTTGTAGGTACCATTTGTCGCTGAAGTGCTGGTAGTAGCTGCCGTGCCGCCTTGCTTGACGACCACCTTTTGTCCTGGATAGATAAAATCATTTTTGATGTTGTTCCAGCTGCGGAATTGGTCCATCGAAATCCCGTGTTTATTGGCAACTGACCAGACTGAATCACCAGAAGCCACCGTATAGGTGTTGCCTGCAGCACTGCTGCTGGTTTGGCTGCTGACGGTCGTGCTCGTCGTTGTACTTGTACGGGTAGAACTACCGCTGACAACCACCTTTTGACCTGGATAAACATAGTCATTTTTAATATTGTTCAAGCTGCGGAACTGATCCATCGAGATGCCATGCTTGTTAGCGATCGACCAGACTGAATCGCCAGCTGCCACCGTGTAGGTGCCGCCACTGCTTTGGCTAGCCGTTGATGCCGTGCTGACGGTCGTAGTACTGCTGGTATTCGTAGACGAACCACCGCTAACGACAACTTTTTGCCCTGGATAGACAAAATCATTTTTGATGTTGTTCAAACTGCGAAATTGATCCATCGAAATGCCATGCTTATTGGCGATCGACCAAACGGAATCACCAGAAACTACGGTGTAGGTATTGCCTGATGTAGTTGCTGAAGCATTGCGATTGACGATCGATACCGTTGAAGTTGCCGAAGTACTTTGGGCGCTGCCGTTGACTTTCAAGGTTTGTCCTGGATAAACAAAATCGTTTTTGATATTGTTCAAACTGCGCAACTGATCCATGGAGATGCCATGTTTGTTGGCGATCGACCAGACTGAGTCCCCCGAAGTGACTGTATAGGTTTGACTGCCGCTCGTGCTGACAGCTGATGTCGTGGTCGTCGTACTCGTTGAAGCACTGGCTGTGGCGCCTCCACCGGCATTGCCAGAAGCTGGCGTGTCATATTTCGTTAACCCAAATTGCTGGATCACGGCATTCAGTGAAGAGGCATAGTTTGGTGCAGTCGCATAACGGCCTGCTAGCCATGCGGTTGCATCAAGATATGAAGTCGTATTGCTTTTCCAAGCGCCAGAATAATACGCGACACCGCTTTGTAAAGAAGTTGAGCGTAAAGTACGTGCGTTATCTTCAAATGATTGCGTGTAAGATGGGTAACGCTTAAAGGGTTCATTCATAGTCAACCATTGGTTGTTCAAATATTCTAAGGTACTCATATAAACGGTTTGACCGTTATAGCTGCCTTTGATTCCGAATAGATTGTAATTCGGTGCTTTTGATAAGCTGCTTCGGCCCCAACCACTTTCTAAAATGGCTTGCGCGATCATCACAGAAGCATATAGATCGTTGGCGTTTGCCACAGGTTGGGCGTACGTAGCGATTTCAGCAATAAACGCGGAAGTATTCGGCGCGGCAAAATTGCTAGTAGAAACTTGGGCGATCGAGGTCTCTACGGCTTCTGCTTGAACCGATGACACCAATGGAGCTACAACAGAGCAAGCAGTCAGTGTTGTTCCTAAAACAACTGCACTTTTTTTGATCACTCGATACTTATCGCCCGATTGGTCTGCTTGACGATGTACTTTTCTTGATTGACTCGTGTTCATGTCCGTTATTCCTCCGTTTTTTCCTTATAGTGAACGTAGGTTTAGTATACAATTTCTTAAGAATTTATAAAAGGTATTTGAGCCGATTTCAGAAACTGTAAACTCTTTGTAATCAAACGAACATTTATTGCAATGAAGCAATTGGCCTGCTCCCGATAAACGTATCGCTTGCTCAGACGAGTAACACCTTGCTCGTTCCGCGCTTTTTCCGACTTGTGATAAATGCTATAATACCTTCTAGATGTCTCTTTGACTTAATGACAATAATTGACAGAAATTCTCTAGAAACGAGGCTTATCCATGCATAAAAAACTTTATTTTCAATTTGCGGGCAGTTGCTTTTTACTGCTGTTCGTTTTTCTCGGCTATGTCGTGAAATTTTACCCTACTTGGTTGGTCTCCTTTGACGAAACCTTGACTCGCATCATCCGCAGCGGCTACCCGTTTTGGACACCGTTTTTTCTATGGGTCACAAAATTTGCGAATCCTACCACGATCATCTTGCTCTTTCTCGCTGTTTTAGCTGTCTTAGTGATCAACAAGTATTATGCTGAAGCTATATGGCTCAGTATTGGTACCATCGGGATTGCTGGGCTCTTTAATCCATTGATCAAACTGGTCTTTTTACGGGAGCGCCCAACTCTTGAACACTTAGTCACGGAATCAAGTTTCAGTTTCCCCAGTGGACACTCGACGGGCAGTATGATTTTTTATGGAACCTTGCTCTTCTTGGTCCCAGTTTTCTTCAAGCAGCCTTTTTGGCAATGGGGCATCCGCCTTTTGCTGGGCCTTTTGATTGGCTGCATCGGCATCAGCCGTATTTATGTTGGTGTGCATTTTCCCAGTGATGTGTTAGGCGGTTTTTGTGTTGGCCTGTCTTGGCTGCTGTTGACCTATCCGTACTACTTGCAAAAACGCTTTGTCTGGCGCTTCACGCGTAAACAATTATAAAAGAAGGTAAAAAAATGAATCCATTTCCTTATGCAGAAGATAAAAACAAACGATACCATTCGTGGAACTTTGCTTTGCGGCAAGAATTTGGCGAAAAAATCTTTAAAGTCCCCATCGATGCGGGCTTCGACTGCCCCAATCGTGACGGCACCGTTGCCAAAGGCGGCTGTACATTTTGCAGTGTGTCCGGTTCTGGCGATATGATCGTAGCTCCTGAAGCCCCACTGCCAGAGCAGTTTGAAAAAGAGATCGCCATGATGCACAAAAAGTGGCCGCAAGTGGACAAATACATTGTCTATTTTCAAAACTTTACGAACACCCACGCACCGGTGGCAGTGATCCGTGAACGCTTCGAGCAAGTGCTGACACTACCTGGTGTTGTCGGGATCTCCGTTGGGACCCGACCAGACTGCTTACCAGAAGATGTCGTTGACTATCTAGCAGAGCTCAATCAACGCTTTTATTTATGGGTCGAATTAGGACTGCAAACGACGTTTGAAACCACGAGCAATGCCATCAACCGCGCCCATGATTATCAAACTTACTTAGACGGCGTCGCCAGCCTGCGCAAACACAATATTCGTGTCTGTACCCATTTGATCAATGGCCTGCCAGGCGAGACGATCGAGATGATGCAAGAAAATGTCCGCCGCACCATTCAAGATTCTGATATCCAAGGCATCAAACTGCACCTGCTGCATTTGATGCGCAATACTCGGATGCTGCGGGATTATCATGAAGGACGTTTGCAATTGATGCGGCGCGATACCTATGTGTCATTGATCTGCGATCAGTTAGAAATGATCCCCCCAGAGATCATCATTCATCGCCTGACAGGCGATGCACCATGGGATTCTCTGGTAGGTCCAATGTGGAGTTTGAAAAAATGGGAAGTCTTGAATGAGATCGATCAAGAAATGCTGCGCCGCAACTCCTATCAAGGAAAATTCAACGTGCGAAAGGAGCCTGTCAATGCTGCCGACCGCCATGCGCTATAGCCACACCCTTTTAAAAGAAGTTCTGCAGCCGGGACAAACCGCTGTTGATGCCACGATGGGCAACGGCTTCGACACGGAATTATTGGCTTCCTTAGTTGGCCCGACTGGTCAGGTGTTTGCTTTTGATATTCAAGAACAAGCCCTGCAAGCTACCAAAAAGCGTTTGGCTGAAAAAGAGCTGTTGGCACAAGTCCAGCTGATCCATCAAGGCCATGAGACGTTGGCAGAGGTTGTGAGTGGTCCGGTTCACGCCGCCATTTTCAATTTAGGCTACTTGCCGCAAGGGGACAAAGCGATCATCACGCTGCCTGATACAACGAAAACGGCTTTAGAAGCTTTACTGACACGTTTAGCCCCGAAAGGTAGAATCATCCTCGTCTGCTATTATGGACACGCTGGCGGCGAAGCAGAGCTGAAAGAAGTACACTCCTTTTGTCAGCAGCTGCCGCAAGAGAAGTTCAATGTCCTTTCCTATCAATTTATCAATCAGCGGAACCAACCGCCGATCTTATTTTGTATCGAACGAAAAAACCATCAGTCCTCGGCACGTTAAGGTGTCGATCGACTGATGGTTTTTTTATTCACTAAAAAGCCATTGCAGGACTCGTTGGATCCATTGATCCCAGAAATTCCAATCATGATCCCCAGTTCCCGATTCAAACGTTACGGCTAGTTTGCGCTTTTGCAGCTTATCCACCGCATATTCACTTGCCGGATACAGCTGATCCTCGGTTCCGCAGCTAATAAAAAAGCGCGGCGCTGTGCTTGGATCGATGGTCTCAATCAGATGGATCAAATCATTTTCTGACCCTTTGAATTGCTCTAATGGTCCAAAAATTCCTTCCCAATAAGCTTGGCTTCGCAGCTGCAGCAAGGAATCCATGCTTTCAGCCAGCGCTAATGCCCCAGACAAAGACGCTACCGCCGCAAACTGGTCAGGCTTTCTCAGCCCGAGTTTTACTGCCCCATAGCCCCCCATCGAAAGCCCAGCCGCAAAAGTTTTTTCTCGTTTTTGCGTCAGCTGAGGAAACAGCTCATGGCAAATCTGTGGTAATTCTTCGGCGATAAACGTCCAATACTTCATCTCATAGGTCGTATCGGTATACCAACCCAGATCAGTAGACGGCATGATGACCGCTAGTTGATACTCTGCGGCATACCGCTCGATCGACGTCCGTCGCTGCCAGACACTATGATTTCCGTTCATCCCATGCAACAAATAAAGCACCGGGAGATCTGTGCCCGTTGATTGGCTTTGCGTGCCGATTTTTTTCTTGGTACTTTGAGGCAAGATCACATCGATCATTACCTCCATTTCAAGAACATTTGAATAGATATTTGCTTGTAAAAAAGCCATACAATCACCTGCGATCCTTTTTTTATATTGTACCAGATTCTCGCGAAATCGTGCGGGTCAAACCAATCGCTAGCACAATAAGTAGAACACCGATCCCAAAAACCCAGTGTAGACCGCTATAAAGAATCTCCCGTAATTGCCCTAATAATGCGGTTGGCAGCTGGCGCGCAGCGGCTGGATCTACTAGCTGATTCATGACACTGCTATCATTGACTTGTGCCTGTGCTAAGCCTACGCTATTACTGGTGTTTAAAACGATACCGAAGACCGCTACCATGATGGTTTGCCCGATCGTTCGCAACAGGGTATTGAAAGAAGTCGCCACGCCGACTTGTGTGGGGCCAACGCTGGTTTGGGCAGTAACCGTACAAACCACCATCGTTGCCCCTAACCCGACGCCAGTAATAGAAGAAATGACCAAGAACAACCAGAATGAGGTCTGTGCCGGTGTCAAAAACAGCCACAAAGCACCGGTAGCCGTGATCAACAAGCTAACCGTCAAGACCCAGCTGACACTGTGCTGTGTCAACCAACGGCTGGCTAAGAAGGAACCAATCATCCATAAAATCGACAACGGTGCCAACACAAGCCCGCCAATCCCCGCACTCATGCCTAAGACCCCTTGCATCCACATTGGGATATAAACATCGATCCCCATCAAGAAGCCGCTAGCCAAAGCTGCTACGATATTGACCACCACAAATAATTTTGAGTGAAACAGCTTCAGATCAATAATCGGATCTGCTGCTTTTTTCTCCACCCGAATGAAGCCGATAAACGTAAGGACAGAAAAAACGAATAGCCCGATGACAGGCAGACTCACACCATAATCTCCCAGCAACTGGAAGCCTAGCAAGAGGCCTACTAGCGTCAACATCAACAAGAGACTGCCTGCATAATCAATGTTGACTGCAGCAAAGGCCTTTTTTTCTTCATGAAAATAAAACCAAATCAAAGCAATCAGCCCTAATCCGATGGGCACGTTGATAAAAAAGATCCAATGCCACCCAATCGTATCTACGATCAATCCACCAGCTAAAGGACCAACAACACTGGCGATCCCCCAAGCCGTACTATTGAGCCCTAAGACTTTCGCCCGCTTTTCAACGGGATACAGGTCCGCAATGATCGTTAGGGCAACGGGCATCATGGCCCCTGCGCCTAATCCTTGCAACGCTCTGGCAATGATCAACGTCAACATCGTGTTGGCCATCCCACAAAACGCCGACCCGATAATAAACAGCAACGTCCCAAATAAAAAGACTGGTTTGCGGCCGATATTATCGGCAAACTTGCCGTAGATCGGGGTCAACATCGCACTGGTCAAAAGATAGATCGAGAAGACCCAGTTCATGATCTCGATCCCTTTCAATGAACTAACGATGGTAGGCATCGCTGTCGTAATGATCGTTCCTTCGATTGCGGTCATAAACGTTGCGACAAAGACCGCAATGGTGACTAATTTTACATTGGTTCGCATATAACTCCTCCTTTTACTCCAAAAAAAAGAACCTCTATTGATAGTCATCAATAGAGGTCGCCTCTTTTAATCCTTCACACTTGCCAAAAGTGCCGCCACCTTGTCGGTGCGTTCCCATGGCAAATCGATATCTGTACGACCGAAATGTCCGTAAGCGGCAGTCTGACGATAAATCGGACGGCGCAAATCTAACATTTCAATAATTCCTGCTGGTCGCAAATCAAAGTTTTCCCGTACCGCTTGGATCAAGCGCTCGTTGCTGACGGTTCCGGTACCAAAAGTGTTGATGCTGATCGAAACGGGCTGTGCCACACCGATCGCATAGGCTAATTGTACTTCCACTTTTTTGGCTAGCTTTGCTGCTACGATGTTTTTGGCAATGTAGCGAGCCGCATAGCTGGCTGAACGGTCAACTTTGGTTGCGTCTTTTCCAGAAAACGCACCGCCGCCATGACGTGCATAGCCGCCATAAGTATCAACGATGATTTTTCTGCCAGTCAAACCGGCATCCCCTTGAGGACCGCCGATCACAAAACGACCAGTAGGATTGATATAATATTTTGTCTGCTCGTCTAAAAGATCGGCAGGGATCACTTCTTTGATCACTTTTTCGATGACATCACGGTGGATCGTTTCATTATCAGCCGCATCATCATGCTGGGTACTAATAACGACGGTGTCCACTCTTTGTGGTTGATCGTTATCATCATATTCAACGGTTACTTGTGATTTTGCATCGGGACGCAAGTAGCTTAGTTCATTGTTTTTCCGCAACTCTGCTAAGCGACGTACCAGCCGATGGCTCAACGCGATCGGTAAAGGCATCAATTCAGGTGTTTCATCAACGGCAAAACCAAACATCAAGCCTTGGTCACCAGCACCGATATCATCTTTATCCGTTTCTCCACGACTTTCTAAAGCATCGTCGACCCCTTGAGCGATATCTGGTGATTGCTCATCGATCGCTACCAAAACAGCAACCGTATCGCCGTCAAAGCCGAATTTTGCTCGTGTATAGCCGATTTCTTTGATGGTTTCTCGGACGACTTTTTGAATATCTACATAAGCAGAAGTAGAAATTTCTCCAAAGACTAAAACCAATCCGGTAGTAACTGACGTTTCGCAAGCGACCCGTGCCATTGGATCTTCGGCAAGCAACGCATCTAAGATGGCATCACTGATTTGGTCGGCTACTTTGTCTGGGTGTCCTTCTGAAACGGACTCTGATGTAAATAAGTGTTTCTCTGTCATTTTTGTATTCCCCCTAATATATGTTTCGGTTACAAGGCATCTTCGCAGCTGCGAATCCTTTCGGGAACTTGCAACGGACTGATTATAACAAATTTTGACTGCTCATGCTTGAAAAAATGATAAAAAGATCGTTTTTGGGCAATAAAAAAACACTCTCAAGAGTGTTTGCATGATCCGTACGGGATTCGAACCCGTGTTACCGCCGTGAAAGGGCGGTGTCTTAACCGCTTGACCAACGGACCAGTTTAAAAATGTAATGGGCCTAAATGGACTCGAACCATCGACCTCACGCTTATCAGGCGTGCGCTCTAACCAGCTGAGCTATAGGCCCCAAA
>NZ_NGLH01000001.1:3227336-3228689 GCF_002140635.1 Enterococcus sp. 3G6_DIV0642
ATTCTTTTGCTCGCAACAAAAGAGACAGTTAAGGAGGATAAGGGATTCGAACCCTTGCACGGTTTTACCCGCCTGACGGTTTTCAAGACCGTTCCCTTCAGCCGGACTTGGGTAATCCTCCATAATAAAACAGATACAATGCCACAATGGACCTTGTAGGACTCGAACCTACGACCGGACGGTTATGAGCCGTCTGCTCTAACCAACTGAGCTAAAGGTCCAGGCTCTTAAAAATCGCGGCGGAGGGAATCGAACCCCCGACCTCCCGGGTATGAACCGGACGCTCTAGCCAGCTGAGCTACACCGCGTAAAAAAGAATCATTTATTCAAATGATATGGAGCCTAGCGGGATCGAACCGCTGACCTCCTGCGTGCAAAGCAGGCGCTCTCCCAGCTGAGCTAAGGCCCCTTTTGAAAAAGTATCGGGAAGACAGGATTCGAACCTGCGACCCCTTGGTCCCAAACCAAGTGCTCTACCAAGCTGAGCTACTTCCCGTTATTAAAAAGCGCGCCCAAGAGGAGTCGAACCCCTAACCTTTTGATCCGTAGTCAAACACTCTATCCAATTGAGCTATGGGCGCATATTATGAAATGCCGAGGACCGGAATCGAACCGGTACGGTGATCACTCACCGCAGGATTTTAAGTCCTGTGCGTCTGCCAGTTCCGCCACCCCGGCTGAAAATTGCTAAGGCAAAGCGGAAAACGGGGTTCGAACCCGCGACCCCCACCTTGGCAAGGTGGTGCTCTACCACTGAGCTATTTCCGCATATTCCTGATGCCGGCTAAAGGACTTGAACCCTCGACCCTCTGATTACAAATCAGATGCTCTACCAACTGAGCTAAGCCGGCAATGAAGTGCGGGTGAAGGGACTTGAACCCCCACGCCCGAAGGCGCTAGATCCTAAATCTAGTGCGTCTGCCAATTCCGCCACACCCGCATAGGTTATTACTATGAGTCGTACAGGGCTCGAACCTGTGACCCTCTGATTAAAAGTCAGATGCTCTACCAACTGAGCTAACGACTCATATGGGGGTTAACGGGATCGAACCGCTGACCCTCTGCTTGTAAGGCAGATGCTCTCCCAGCTGAGCTAAACCCCCATAAGGTAAAAAAAACGCGTGGCGACGTCCTACTCTCACAAAGGGAAACCCTTCACTACAATCGGCGCTAAGAAGCTTAACTTCTGTGTTCGGCATGGTTACAGGTGTATCCTTCTTGCTATCGCCACCACACTATTCAATTGAGTAAGTGTTGCTCACTCAAAACTGGATCGAAGAATCAAAACTCTACGAGTTTACGTGCTTTTTTCTTTTTGGTTAAGTCCTCGATCGATTAGTATCAGTCCGCTCC
>NZ_NGLH01000001.1:3238109-3473109 GCF_002140635.1 Enterococcus sp. 3G6_DIV0642
GGTATCTAATCCTGTTCGCTCCCCACGCTTTCGAGCCTCAGCGTCAGTTACAGACCAGAGAGCCGCCTTCGCCACTGGTGTTCCTCCATATATCTACGCATTTCACCGCTACACATGGAATTCCACTCTCCTCTTCTGCACTCAAGTCTCCCAGTTTCCAATGACCCTCCCCGGTTGAGCCGGGGGCTTTCACATCAGACTTAAGAAACCGCCTGCGCTCGCTTTACGCCCAATAAATCCGGACAACGCTTGCCACCTACGTATTACCGCGGCTGCTGGCACGTAGTTAGCCGTGGCTTTCTGGTTAGATACCGTCAAGGGATGAACATTTTACTCTCATCCTTGTTCTTCTCTAACAACAGAGTTTTACGATCCGAAAACCTTCTTCACTCACGCGGCGTTGCTCGGTCAGACTTTCGTCCATTGCCGAAGATTCCCTACTGCTGCCTCCCGTAGGAGTCTGGGCCGTGTCTCAGTCCCAGTGTGGCCGATCACCCTCTCAGGTCGGCTATGCATCGTTGCCTTGGTGAGCCGTTACCTCACCAACTAGCTAATGCACCGCGGGTCCATCCATCAGTGACGCAAAAGCGCCTTTCAACTTTCTTCCATGCGGAAAATAGTGTTATACGGTATTAGCACCTGTTTCCAAGTGTTATCCCCTTCTGATGGGCAGGTTACCCACGTGTTACTCACCCGTTCGCCACTCTTTTTCTTTCGGTGGAGCAAGCTCCGGTGAAAGAAAAAGCGTTCGACTTGCATGTATTAGGCACGCCGCCAGCGTTCGTCCTGAGCCAGGATCAAACTCTCATAATGATTTGTTTGAATGACCATACGGTCATTAAGCTCATAAAAATTAACTTTGCTAGCTATTGCTTGCATGTATTTGTTTCAATAAATTGAAACGTCCTACACATTGGTTCGTTTGCTTGCTTTGTTCAGTTTTCAAAGGTCTACCGTGCTGTGTTAGCAACTTTTATATCATATCAGAGCGACATTTGATTGTCAACTCTTTTTTAAAAGTTTTTTTCGCTCGTAGTTTTTCAACTTCGTAGCGGCTGTCTCAGCGACTTAATTAGAATAACAAATGATTTGTTATTTGTCAACAACTTTTTTCAATTAATTTTGTTGATCTATCAACATCAATTAACTTTTTTAAAATTGCGACTTCGTTATAATATCATCTGTCGAGCTGTGCGTCAACTACTTTTTTCAATTCTTTTTAGGAATTCATTTAGTCATTTGGCACATGTAATAATATACCAACTAAATCCCTTGCGGTCAATCATTTTCTATGGCTTTTTTCAATTTTTACAAACCCGTCTAATCGCATTGGATCCAGCTTTTATCGTTCGTATTTAATCCGTTTTCTGGCAACTATCCTGGCGTTTTTCCCTCTAATTCCTCGCTGTTTTTCTCCCTGATCCAGCAGACAAGAAAAAAAGCCGCCCATCTCTTGCGAGTGGACGGAGTTTTTTTATCTCATTGTTGGGAATAATAAAACGTCGCGAATCGATTGCGCATCTGTCAACAGCATCACTAAGCGATCGATCCCGATCCCTAATCCACCAGTTGGCGGCATACCGTATTCAAGTGCTTCTAAGAAATCTTCATCCACCCCATGGGCTTCATCATTTCCTGCTTCGCGCTCTTTTTCTTGCCCTTCAAAACGTTCTCTTTGATCGATTGGGTCATTTAGTTCCGTGAAGGCATTCGCAAATTCACGACCAACGATAAATAATTCAAAGCGGTCGGTAAAGCGTTCATCTTCTGGATTCTTTTTCGCTAATGGCGAAACTTCCACTGGATGACCGAAGACAAAGGTTGGCTGCTGTAACGTTTCTTCAACAAATGTCTCAAAGAATTCATTGATGATATGGCCAACAGTCATGGCATCAGTGATTTCAACATGATGTTCTTTCGCTAAGCTGCGGGCTTCTTCAACGGACATTGGTTGCCAGAAATCAACACCTGTTTGATTTTTGATTGCATCGACCATATGGATTCGTGCAAAGTCGCTAGCTAGATCGACTTCTTGTCCATCGTATTGGATCGTTGCTGTATGCAAGACTTTTTCAGCAGCATTACGGATAATGCCTTCGGTCAGATCCATCACATCTTTGAAATCTGTATATGCCGTATACGCTTCTAACATCGTAAACTCAGGATTATGGGTCGTATCGATCCCTTCATTTCGGAAAACGCGGCCGATCTCATAGACTTTTTCCATGCCGCCCACGATCAATCGTTTTAAGTGAAGCTCAAGAGCGATCCGTAAATACAGATCCATGTCTAAGGCATTGTGGTGGGTAATGAAGGGACGAGCCGCTGCACCACCTGCTTGATTATGCAATACTGGCGTTTCGACTTCGATATACCCATGACCGTCAAGGTAACGACGAATTTCGCTGATGATTTGGCTTCGTTTCATGAAACGATCAAAGCTTTCTTTATTACTGATCAAATCCAAGTAACGTTGACGGTAGCGTTGTTCTACGTTCGTCAAGCCATGGTATTTGTCAGGCAATGGACGCAATGCTTTTGATAAGATCACGATTTCTTTGGCTTTGATGGTCACTTCACCGGTATCGGTCTTCATGATTTCACCAGATACGCCGAAGAAATCACCTAAGTCTGCGTGTTTGAATACTTCGTAAGGTTCATCCCCTACTTGGTCTTTACGTACATATATTTGAATACGGCCTTCGCGGTCTTGTAAATGCGCAAAACCAGCCTTACCTTTTCCACGTTTTGTAACGATTCTTCCTGCAATGCTTGCTGAAAGATTCATTTCGGCTAATTCTTCTTTGGTTCTTTGATCAAATAACTCATGTAACTCGGCAGAATTATGGGTGCGTTCGAATCGCTTGCCAAAAGGATCAATGCCTTCTTCCCGTAGTTTTTCCATCTTTTCACGGCGAACCAACATTTGATCATTCAATTCTTCTTGTGTTTGTCGTTCCTCTGTCACGAGTTTTCCTCCATTCTTAACTTGGGTTTCCTTCTTATAATGCCAATGATGACGCAAAAAATCAAGCCGAACTTTCGAATCGACTTGATTTGTTTCTTATTCCTTAAGAGTTGCTAGCGGCTGTTTTTCGGTCTTTTCCACAAATGCATCTAATAAATCAAAAATCGTCTGCTTATCTTCCGCTTGATTGATTGCCGCTTTGACTTTGGCTGCCCGCGAAATACCTTTTAAGTAGTACGCAGCATGTTGGCGGAATTCTCGCGAAGCGATTTTTTCCCCTTTTAGATCAGCCAACCGTTCTAAATGAAGTTTCGCTGTCGAAATTTTTTCTCGTGGTGTTGGTTCCGGCAATAACTCGCCTGTCTCCAAGTATTGCTTGGTGCGGTGGATCATCCACGGATTGCCTAACGCTGCCCGTCCGATCATCACTGCATCTGCACCGACTTCTTCCAACATTCGTTTGGCATCTTCAGGGGTTTTGACATCGCCGTTGCCCATAAAGGGAATCGTGATACTTTGCTTCACTTGTTTCAACACGTCCCAATCAGCCGATCCTTCATACATCTGTACACGGGTTCTGCCATGCATACCGATCGCTGCGGCACCCGCTGCTTCTGCGGCTTGGGCATTCTCAACTGCAAAGACGTGCTGCTCATCCCAACCGATCCGCATTTTGACGGTAACGGGCTTGTCGATCGCACTGGAAACAGCATGGACCATTTCATAAACCTTGTCGGGATCTAAAAGCCACTTCGCACCAGCTTCTGCTTTGATGATTTTGTTTACAGGACACCCCATGTTGATATCAATGATATCGGCAGTTGTGTTTTCTGCGACAAATTGCGCTGCTTCTACTAAGGATGCTTTATTCCCACCAAAAATCTGAATACTAAGAGGATGCTCGGTCTCGTCAATAAACAGCATCTCAAGGGTCTTCTTGTTCCGCAGTTGAATCCCTCGATCACTGATCATCTCACAGACGACTAAACCCGCGCCAAATTCTTTGACTGTCACACGAAACGCAGAATTGGTGATCCCTGCCATTGGCGCAACGACGACGCGGTTAGGAATCTCAACCGAGCCGATCTGCCATGTCTGTCTATCTTTCACTTACGCTTCCGCCTCTTTCTTCAATGCCGCCAATTCCGTTTCATCAAAATGATACTTGTTGCCACAAAACGAGCAGACTGCCTCTGCCCCGTGGTCTTCATCGATCATCGCTTGGATCTCATCAGCCCCTAAGGTGATGATCGCCGTCGCAAATTTTTCTTTCGTGCAATCACAATGGAACTGAACTGGCATTTTTTCTAGTACTTCGATCGTCGTATCTGGCAACAATGTCGCTAAGATCTCTTCTGGTGATTGTCCTTCATCGATCAAGGTTGATACTCGAGGCAATTCTCCCAAACGTTTTTCGATGGCATCAATGATCTCTTCACTGGCACCAGGCATGATCTGCAGCATAAAGCCACCGGCTGCCCGAATCGAATCATCGGTTTCTACTAATACACTCAGACCAACAGCAGAAGGAATCTGTTCTGACACTGCTAAATAATAAGTAAAGTCTTCCCCAAGCTCCCCAGAAACGATCGGTGTTTGTCCAGAGAAGGGTTCTTTTAGCCCTAAGTCTTTGATCACGGTAAAGATCCCTTGGTCACCCACTGCGCCCCGAACGTCCAATTTTCCTTGAGGGTTCAACGGCAGACTGATCTGCGGATTTTTTATGTATCCTTTTACGTCCCCACGGCCATTGCTGTCTACGACGATTGCCCCAGCAGGACCATTTCCTTGAATTTTGACGGTCAATTTGTCTTCCCCTTTTAAGGTACTGCCTAATAACAAACTTCCCACCATCGCTCGCCCTAAAGCAGCGGATGCCGTATTCCATGTTTCATGGCGTCGTTGTGCTTCGGCGATCGTTTCTGTTGCCGATACTGCATATGCTCGGACGAAGCCGTCATATGCGAGTGCTTTTACTAAATAATCCTTCATCTTGATTCTCCTTTTTATTCATTAATGAATCATACTAGGAAGCGCCGCTTTTTTCAACTGAATGTGTTTGAATTTAAGGAAAGTCTTCTTAAATAGAAACAAAAAGGCACCGAGTTCCCTCGGTGCCTTGATACGTCTTGTTTTAGGCGTTATCATCTTTGTTTTCTTGATCAGTCGGTTGGCTTTCGCTATTGCGGCGAACGTCTTCCAATTGTTGATCAAAATCGTTTGATGGTGCATCTTCGCTGTGTTTTTCTGCAGCTTGCTTCTCTGCATCTTTTTCTTCCAGCGCACGTTTCGCTTCTTCAAACGTTTGAGCTTTTTCACTAGGATACTCAGAGCTTTCGGTTCCTTCAGGCATTTTGCCTTCTTCAAACAAGGATTTGATTGCTTTGGCATCTAATGTTTCATGTTCAAGCAGTTTTTCAGCGATCAATTTGTGCTGTGCACGGTGTTCTTCAATGATTTCACGGGCTTTTTGATGAGCATCCATTAAAATCTTGCGAACCTCTTGATCGATTTCAAAGGCAACTTGTTCAGAGTACGCTTTTGTTTGACCATAATCACGACCAACAAAGACTTGATGGTTTCCTTCATATTGAACTGGACCTAACTTGTCACTCATTCCATATTCTGTCACCATACTTCTTGCAAGCGCAGTTGCTTGTTCAAAGTCATTGGAAGCACCCGTTGATTGTACACCGAAGATGATTTCTTCAGCCGTACGACCACCAAGCAACCCAACGATTTGTTCAAACATATCTTCTTTGGTCATCAAGAATTGATCTTCTTTCGGCAAGGCGATCATGTAACCACCCGCACGTCCCCGAGGAATGATCGTTACTTTGTGTACCACACGGGCACGACTCAAGACTAACCCAACAATGGTATGTCCTGCTTCATGGTAAGCAACCATTTCACGTTCGCGTTTGTTGATGACCCGGTCTTTCTTCGCAGGACCAGCGATCACGCGGTCTTCTGCTTCATCGATATCTGAAGCATCGATTTTTTTCTTGTTACGACGAGCAGCAACTAATGCAGCTTCGTTCAAGACGTTTTCCAGATCCGCACCAGCAAAGCCTGGTGTTTGTTGGGCAACGACTTTCAAATCAACATCATCTGATAAAGGTTTGTTGCGGGCATGGACACGGAGGATCGCTTCACGACCTTTCACGTCTGGACGACCAACCAAAATCTGACGGTCAAAACGACCTGGACGTAGCAACGCTGGATCTAAAACATCCGAACGGTTCGTTGCGGCAATGACGATCACGCCTTCGTTTCCATCAAAACCATCCATTTCAACCAATAACTGGTTCAATGTTTGTTCCCGCTCATCATGTCCGCCGCCCATACCGGCACCACGTTGGCGACCGACTGCATCGATTTCATCGATAAAGATGATGGCTGGTGCATTTTTCTTCGCTGTTTCAAATAAGTCACGCACCCGGCTTGCACCGACACCGACAAACATTTCAACGAAATCTGAACCAGAGATCGAGTAAAACGGTACGCCAGCTTCACCAGCAACGGCTTTGGCTAGTAATGTTTTCCCGGTTCCTGGAGGCCCCTCAAGTAAGACACCTGCTGGGATACGAGCACCTAATTCAACGAAGCGTCGAGGATCTTTCAAGAATTCCACGACTTCGACAAGCTCTTGTTTTTCTTCTTCTGCACCGGCTACGTCTGAAAAACGCACGCGGTTGGCTTTTTTATCCGCTTCTTTGGCTTTTGATTTGCCAAAGTTCATCACACGGCCGCCACCGCCACCGCCGCCACCTTGTTGGCTCATCATCATGTAGAAGAAGAAAATGATGATCACAAGTGGTAAGAAGCTAACCAAAAGCGATAACCAAATGCCGCTGTTGGATTCTTCTTCGATCGTGGTTTTGACCCCTTCTGCCGAGGCCAAACTGGTGACTTCGCTTAGTGTGGAATCATTCGGTAAAATGATCGTTGAAAAGCGGGTCGAACTCGCCTGTGTATTGCCTAAAACAGACAAGCTGTTGTCATTGCTGACGGTTTGTTCTTCATTGTATTCACCCACGATTCGATACACACCGTTAGCGGGTTGAACAGTAAACTGTTTGATCTTCCCGTCTTTCAGTTGCTCTGTAAACGTGGAGTACTCGATCGTTGGGGTCTGCTGATTGCCATTTCCAAAAATGAAATAAACGACCATGACCATCGCCAACAAGACAAGTACATAATATAAGGTATTTTTTACCATACCGTTATTTTTCTTATTCATGCGTACCTCCCTGGCTATTTTGTTTTATCAATCCTGACCATTTAATTGTATCACAATTGATTTAGAACAGTCACTAATTTGACTGATAAACACTAGGTTTTAAGACGCCAACGTAAGGTAAGTTTCGATATTGCTCTGCATAGTCCAGTCCATATCCAACAACAAACTCATTTGGCACATCGAAGCCGACATAATCTGCATCGATCTCAACAACACGACCTTCTGGCTTATCTAATAACGTTACAATTTTCACTGATTTCGCTTTACGGTATTTGAATAGATCCACCAGATAAGCCAATGTGCGACCGCTGTCAATGATGTCTTCAACGATCAAGAGATCACGGCCCTCAACATTTGTATCTAAATCTTTGATGATCTTGACTTCTCCAGATGAAATCATGGCATTGCCATAACTTGAGACATCCATGAAGTCTAACTCCAAGTAACAATCCATCTCACGAACGATGTCTGCCATGAAAGGAACGGCACCTTTCAGCACACCTACGACTAGAGGATTTTTATCCGCATAAGCCGCCGTTAATTCTTGACCAAGTTCCACACAACGATTTTTGATTTCGTCACGGGAAATCAAAATTTTCTCAATATCTTTATCTAGCATAAAGTTCTCCTTCCAACTCTTACTTCTGATATTTATAAAGAAGTATGTAGTGTATTTTATCAGTTTCTGGCGCAATACTCAAATAGGAAAATGCATGAGGTAGTAAGGCAATCACCTGTTTATCAAGGTTTGTGACGACCCAACTTTTTTCTCGCTCTTCATTAGGAATTTTTGAATCGATAAAAAAACGACTGATCTTTTTGGTCAGGCCACGTGCCAAGCGGATTCGGTCTCCTGGCTGACGCTTACGGACGATCAGCTCAGAGGAATAGTTTAGCGGTAAATCTTGGGAAAACTCTGACCAATTTGTGATTTTTTTGGGAATATGCTGTTCATTTATCGGAAAATACCCAATCCATTCCTTTTCAGAAAGATAGATCCCCTCCCCTAAAACCAGCCGCTGACTAACTTCTGTCAACGGCGCTGCAGGCTTTTGGGGAACAGTAACAGGTTCCAATAACAATTGGTCATAACTGCGCCGCAGCTGCCACTGTTTGTGCAACGCCAATTGCCATTGCCCTTTCTTTTCATCTAGCAGACGCAATACCTGTGGCAGCTGTTTTTGATTGAGGGGCTGCTTCGTAAAAGCCTCTGCTTGCTGTAAAAATCCCGCATAGAAAAAATAACGTTGCGCCGGCGAAAACGTCGGCAGCTGTTGCAGATCGATCACTAAGCGAGCAGCTTGCTGTTGAACGAACGCAGACAACCATTGTTGCTGCTCTTGTTGGATCAGCTGATTGGCGAACTGTACTTCTTCAGAAAGCTGTTGAAAATGTGGCAGCAGCTGCGGATTTTCCGCTTTTAAGGCTGGCACTACTTGCTGGCGTAGTCGGTTTCGCAAATACAGCGGTTCGTGATTGCTTTCGTCTTCAAAGTAGGGAATCTGCTGTGCTTGCGCATAGTCGTAAATCGCTGCCTTGCTGACAGTAAGCAGTGGACGCAACAAGACCCCTGTGTGAAAAGGCTGCTGCTGTTGCATCCCGCCAGCCGATCGCAAGCGACCTTCTCGCATCATCTTCATCAACATCGTTTCTACTTGGTCATCACTGTGATGAGCAGTTAGCAAAACATCATAGCCTTCTTGGGACATGACATCGGCAAAAAACGTATAGCGAAAGTCGCGAGCGCTAGCTTCTACGCCGGTTTCTGGCGGATTTTCCCAACACCGCTCATAAAAAGGAATGCCGCGTTCTTGGCAGTACTGCCGTAAAAAAGCCGCTTCCTTGGCAGATGCTGGACGCAATTGATGGTTTACATGTGCCACGCCAAAACATGGCTCTTTTTGCATTTCGGGAAACAACTGACAAAAGATCTGCAACAAGACCATCGAATCGACGCCCGTCGATACCGCCAGCAAAAAGCGTCGGTTTTTATCAGGATCGATGGCAGTGAGTTGCCCTCGAACGGTTTGAATGACCATCGTTTGACCTCCTTCTCATATGGTACTCCCACAAGAAAGAAAGCTGAAACAAAACGAACCAACAGTTTTGTTCCAGCTTTTTCCAACTTGCTATTCATGTTTAGTTACGGCGTCCGCCGCGGCCACCGCGTTTTCCTTCTGTATTTCGACGTAATGACGAAAGACGATCATCACTATCTTTTAGAAAAGAACTCATCAATGAATCGAAGTCTTGTTTATTTACATTCGTATTTTGATTGCGTGAAAAAGATTTTTTCGGATTTGGTCGATTGAATTCTTTTTTCGGGTATTCACGTTTTTCTTCCGGTTTATCTTCTGCTTTGCGGATCGATAGGCCGATTTTTCCATCGTTGCCGATTGCCGTAACAAGTACTGTCACTTCATCCCCAACAGACAACACGTCGTGAATGTCTTTGACGAATCCGTTTGATACTTCACTGATATGCACCAAACCAGTTTTCCCTTCACCAAGATCAATGAACGCACCAAAATTTGTAATACCAGACACTTTGCCCTTTAGTTTCGCTCCAACTTCGATTGACATATAAAAAATGTTCCTCCTAATTTTTACCCATTTAAAATAATTCAAACTACTGCGCTGAGTAGGTATGACATTGCTTAATCTTGTGACTCTGTGGATGATGATTCTTGTCCACTTTGCGAAGAACGCTCATTGGTGTTTTGAGAATCCGTCCCGTCTGGCAAGACTGGATAGATTTTTTCACCATCTTTTGAGTAGAAGAATCGGCTGCGTGCCAATTTTGCCACATACTCATCGTCTTGCAGCAAGGCAACGTCTCGCTCCAGTGAAGCCACCTTTTGTTCTGCCTCTTTTTGTTCGGCGACTGTTTCCGCCTTATATTCCTTTAGCTTTTGCAGGCGCATTTGATCGTTGAACATTTGAATCCCTACGATCGCAAATATCGCTAATGCCGCCACGAAAAACGCCACCAGCCGACGTCGGCGAAACACGACTTGCCGCCGCTCTTTTTCAAACTTGGCAAATTGCTCTTTCGCATAATCGGTCTGCAATAGTTCTATTTTTTTATTTGATTCTTTTGCCACCTGAACTCGCTCCCGTCGCTGTCTTTGTTTTTTACATTATACCAACATCCGCAAAGCTTGTCTAACTGAAAATGCCATAAAAATCAAGCATTTTCTGAGATTCTTTCCTCTGAAACGATCTCATACATTTTTGCAGCGTCTTCTTTTTTCGTCGATTCATGCAATTCATTGACTTTTACTTCCAAGACCTTATTCCCGAATTGAATGCGCATGGTATCGCCTACTTTGACGTCACTGCTTGACTTGGCTAATTTGCCGTTGATCTGAATGCGTCCCTTGTCTGCCACTTCTTTGGCCACAGAGCGACGCTTGATGATGCGGGAGATTTTAAGAAATTTATCTAATCTCATGTTTTTCACCTCTTCTTAATAGTTTCTTTCCAAATGGAACTAACAGCCATTCGCGAATCGTTAACAATTTGATTTTGATCGCTGCCCCGATAAAGGCTGCGCCTCCCAGACCGACACCGCCTAGGCAAAAAAGCAGTGCCTGTAGTCGATGGGTCAAAGGACCGTTCAATAAGATCGCAACGAAGCTATAATATAAGAATAGCACGCTTGCCATGATCCCTAAACAAATAAATAGTTTTTTTCCATAATTTCCTTCATGCCAAAAGTGATTGATGCTGCTTTGTGCTCGACGCTGTTCGGAAACCACAAAACAGCATAAGGTCGCGCCTAACCCCAACAGTGTACTGATACTCGCTCCTGCAGTCCCATAAGAAGCAGTCAGCGGCCACATCGATAGACATTTGATCAAAAGACCGATCCCCGCAGCGAGCAAGCCGAAGGTATAGGTATTGCGACTTTGTTGAATGCTTTGATAGGCTTGGATCGTCGCCATCAGAGCGATAGAAAAGACAAACAATACCAGCGCCGCATTGCCAGAACCGTCTTTGAATAAGGCAAAGTTAATATAAGGCAGCAAAATCGCTAAGCCCACGGCGGAAGCCGAAGCAATCCCGATCGTCAGGCGCAAATACATTTTTGCCGACTTTTCAAACAGCTGCTGATTTTTTACCGTCAAATACTTGGTCAACGTTGGTAAAAACGTCGAGCTTAACGCCATCGCCACCACAAGACCTAGTTGGACGAGGGGTTGTCCGCGATCATAGATCCCTTTTGAAATTCGGGCTGCTTGTGCCGTCACCCCCCCCGCTTCTAGCGCATTGGTCAATAAAAACGAATCCGCTAACTGGAACAAGATCAAATAGCCGCTATAAATCGTCAACAGACCGCCTTCTAAGAAGAACCGTTTCTTCAACGAGGCGGATAAACCAGCGGGATTTTCTCCTGTACTGGTGACCGGTTTGTGCCATAGCGACAGGCGTTTGCCGTTGATTTGTCGGCTATAATAACTTAAGATCCACCACGCCGCAAGGCCCCCGACTAAGGCACCTATCATGGCGACAGTCCCCGTTTGATAAATCGTCCAGCCCAATTGCTGGAAAGCTGCCGCAGCACCTAAAATCACACCAACTCTAAGCAGCTGCTCTACGACTTGGGAAACTGCTGTCGGCACCATTTGCAAATTTCCTTGAAACATTCCTCGATAAAAGGTCAAAGGCGGGACAAATAAGAAGGTAAAAGAAACGACTCGAATCAAGCCCGCCAGTTGGTGGTCCCCCATCACTTGTGCGATCGGACCAGCAAATAAAAAGGTCACCGCCCATAAACCGATCGCAGACCAAAGTACGAAAGGCGTCAACGCTTGCAGCCGTTCCTTGCTTTTCAAAGGATCGGGTTCTTCAGCGACGATGCGGGAGATAAACTGTGGCAACCCTGACAACGCTAACGTCATCGCCAATCCATAAATCGGATAGACTTGTTGATACACATAAAACCCTTCGTCCCCTACCAGGTTCTGAAAAGGGACCCGATAAACGGCACTTAAGATTTTTGCGATAAAGGAAGCGATCGTTAAAATAAACGCCCCTTCCATCGTACGCTTCAATTGTGATTTCGGCATCCCGCTGGTTCCTTTCTAGCCTTGGCTGGCGTATTTTTGTTCCCGTAACGCTTTGACAAAATCTTGGATTTCTAATAGCCAGGTGCTTTCCTTCATCACTGGCGGAATCTGTAATTTGATGGTCATTTGCTCATGATCGACACCCATCGTGGCTTTTAATTTAGTAGCTTTCAATGCTTCAAACAGCTGCTCCACCGAATAATTTTTCGTGCCGACTTTACTCAAAGTAAACGACACCGTCTGCTGCTGCTTGCGGATAGTTTCTAACAAGGCACGATCGCCGTTCATTTTGATCTCGCCCACCGTTAAGAGATGTGCCACTTCTACAGGGTATTCACCGAAACGGTCTAACAGATCATCTTGAAGTTCATCAACTGCTTCTTGGGATTCCAGCTCACGAATTCGTTTGTAGATCTCGATTTTTTGCCGTTCGTCTTCAATATACGAAGTCGGTAAGTAGGCATCGATCCCCAGATCGATCTCGACGGTCGTTTTTTCTGTTTGGGTATTTTTCCCTTGTTTCCGAGTGACTGCTTCAGACAGCATTTGCGAGTACATGTCAAACCCGACTGCATCGATAAAGCCGTGCTGCTGCGCCCCCAATAGATTACCCGCTCCACGAATCGAAAGATCTCGCATCGCGATTTTGAAACCTGACCCCAACTCGGTAAAGTCCTTAATGGCTTGCAGGCGTTTTTCACTGACTTCATTCAACACTTTTTGCTGTTCATACATGAAATACGCATAGGCGACCCGATTGCTTCGACCGACACGGCCACGCAGCTGATACAACGTCGAAAGTCCCATGTAATCGGCATTTTCCACAAACAACGTATTGGCATTGGGAATATCCACACCGGTTTCAATGATCGTCGTCGTCACCAACACATCGTATTGCCCTTCAATAAAGTCAAATAAGGTGTTTTCCAATTGGATCTCGGTCATTTGCCCGTGGGCATAAGCGATTCGTGCGTCTGGCACTAACGCCTGCAGTTCTTCGACTTTTCGCTCGATCGTATCGACACGATTATAGAGATAAAACACTTGACCTCCCCGTGCCATCTCCCGTTGGATCGCTTCTCGCACCGCTCCTGGATTCATCTCCATCACATAGGTTTGGATCGGGTAACGATTTTCTGGTGGTGTTTCGATCACAGATAGGTCCCGTACCCCCAGCATCGACATATGCAATGTTCGTGGGATCGGCGTTGCCGTCAACGTCAACACATCGACTTGCGAACGCAGTTGTTTCAAGCGCTCTTTGTGTTTAACCCCAAACCGTTGTTCTTCATCGATCACCAACAAGCCCAAATCAGCAAACTCGACATCTTTTGACAATAATCGGTGGGTCCCCACCAAAATATCGACTTGCCCTTTGCGCACTTGCTCGATCGTTTCATTCTGCTGTTTTTTCGTCCGGAAACGACTCAGTACCCCAACATTGACGGGGAATCCTTCAAAACGATCGACCATCGTTTCATAGTGCTGCTGCGCCAAGATCGTTGTCGGTACTAAGAAAGCCACTTGTTTGCTTTCTTTGATCGCTTTAAAAGCAGCCCGCAGCGCCACTTCTGTTTTCCCAAAACCAACATCCCCGACTAACAAGCGGTCCATCGGCTTTTCTTTTTCCATATCCCGCTTGATCTCTGCCGTACTGCGCAGCTGATCATCGGTTTCCGAATACGGAAAGGCATCTTCAAATTCTTTTTGATAGGCATCGTCTGGTTGAAAAGCATAGCCTTTTTCTGATTCGCGTTTGGCATACAATAAAATCAAATCATCTGCGATGTCTTCAATTTTAGCCGTCACTTTGCGCTTGGTCTTCGCCCACTCGCTGCCACCCAATTTATTGATTTTCGGTGTTTTCGATTCGGAAGCCACATATTTTTGAATCAAATTCAATTGGGTGACTGGAATAAAGAGCTTGTCTTCGTTTTGGTACAAGATCGTCATGTAATCTTGGTGGACGCCATCGACTTCTAAGGTTTCCATGCCGATGTACTTCCCGATCCCATGATTCGCATGGACGACATAATCGCCCGCTTTTAACTCATTGTAGCTTTTGAGCCGTTCCGCATTGGTGACATTTTGCCTGCGGGCTCTTTTTTTGTTCATCTTTTGGAAAATTTCTTTTTCCGTAACCACCACTAGCTTGTCTTGCGGCATTTCAAAGCCGCTTTGCAAACGTTCCACCACGATTTGGGTGCGTCCTGTAAACAGGCGGTCTTGTTGCGTCTGCACGGCATAGATATCATGATCTCGCAGATCTTGCTCTAACTTCTTGGCCCGCTCTTGATCACTGACCAGAAAAATCACCGTCTGCTGCTGCTTCTCCCAGCGATCGATTTCAACTTTCAAGAGACCCATTTGGCTGAAAAACTGCTGCATCGGCCGATATTGGAATTGATGGATCGCTTGGAAGCGAATGTTCCCCATTCCTTTTTGGAATAAAGAAAAGAAGCTGGTCACAAAGGTTTCTTTTTGCAGCAGCTGATGGACATCGATCCCGAATTGCTGTTCAGAAAAGACTCGCAGCTCCGCTAATTTTTGGGTATGCCACTCCGCCTCTTCCCGTTCGATCTCACGATTGGTCTCCATGATCCGAGCATAATCATCGATCATCAAAAAGGCATCTTCAGAAAAATAATCTAAGACGCTCGTTTGCTGACGATACAGCAAATCCGTGTAATAACGGGCACTTTCACCAGGAATCCCCGCTTGCCATTGAGAAACCAACTGGCCAAAATAATCTTCTAAAAAGGCGCGATCGGTTGCTTCTTTGGTGACTGCCAACCGTTTGTTCAATAATTCTTGCAGCTGCTTTTGCCCCGCCGCTAAATCTTCCGCTGAGAAAACCAATTCAGTAGTGGGTAAAATAGCCACTTGCTGCAGCGTTTCCACTGAGCGTTGCGTTTCCACGTTGAAAGAACGCATCGAGTCGATTTCTACATCGAATAACTCGATCCGTACGGGATATTCGGCGTTTAATGGATAAATATCGAGGATGCTCCCACGAATACTGAATTCGCCAGGTTTGCCAATCATTGACTGACGTTCGTAGCCCATCAAGATCAATTGTTGCGGCAAACGCTCTAAATCGATCTCATCGCCGATTTGCCATTGGAATTGGTTGGCTAACCAGGTTTTCTTTTCAGGCAAATACTTTCGCAAAGCCGCCACCGGCAACACATAGATCCCGGTTTTTCCTTGCGAAACAGCATTCAGCGCTGCCACGCGTTCTTCTCGTGCTTCTGGTGAAGAAAAAGCCATTTCGGCTGACAACACTTCATCCACTGGAAAAACATAGACATCTTCCGTCACATTGCGCAGATCTTCGGCTAGTTGATTTGTATAATAGAGATTTGGGGTCACGACGATCACTTGTTTTTGAAATGCCTGATACACACCAGTGATCGCTAATGTTTTTGCCGATCCAGCTAGACCGGTCAGTAATTGCCGGGGGGCCTGTTCACGTAAACCTGTATGCCAAGCCGCCACTGTCGGCACTTTATTTATTAATTCAATTAAATCCATCTCGGCCCTCCTTAGTTAAATCGATTCATTGTGGCAAGAAAGTCGCCGTTGGTCAAGTAATCACTACTTGCCTCGACCGCTTTATCAATACTTTGTAAAACGATGGGCAGATCGTCTTTTGCAAAAGGACTCAGGACATGATTGACCACGGTTTGTCCTGGACGTGGACGATCGATCCCGATTTTGATACGGTCAAAGACTGTTGAATCCAAATGAGCGATCAAACTCTTGATCCCATTGTGGCCACCTGCACTGCCTTTTTGGCGCAAACGAATTTTCCCTAATGCTAAATCGAGGTCATCATAGACCACCACTAGTTCTTCTTGGTAGATGCCAAAATAGGTCATCAACGGGCCTACCGCACGACCGGATTCATTCATGAAGGTTTGTGGTTTGACCAAAAGGATTTTTTCACCATTCAAGAAAAACTCTGCCACCTCTGCTTCAAAAGCCGACTTTTTAAAGGTTGCTTGGTACTTTTGTGCCAACGCATCCACTACCATAAAGCCAACATTATGTTTGGTTTTTTCATATTTTTTGCCAGGATTTCCCAAGCCTACAATCATTTTCATTTTTTATTTACGCTCCATTATTTCTAGTTTCAAGCTGATTCTTCATCTATTTTATCGGTTTTCTTATCCAAACACAAAATACTGGGCACACAAATGCGCCCAGTTCTTTTGCTTAGGTAATTATAACACGAAATGGACTGTTATGGTGGCACCCTCTTGCTCAGTTTTTATCTTTCTTAACGAATCTTAATAAAACCTTGATATATCTTCTTTTTGACGTAATAACAAAGAAAGCATTTACAACTGAAACAGCGATATTTTGTGTAATATTGTTGTGCAAATCACATGACAAACATACTTGAAAATGGTAGGATGATAGCTAGTAAAACAATTATGCGGAAGGAATGATACACAGATGACTGCAAAAACGAACAAAAAAGATCACCAAAAGGTAATTCTTGTTGGAGACGGTGCGGTTGGTTCTAGTTACGCGTTTGCGCTGGTGACCCAAAACATTGCGCAAGAAGTCGGAATCATTGATATAAATACAGCAAAAACAGAAGGCGACGCAATTGACTTGTCCCATGCTTTGGCATTTACTTCCCCTAAAAAAATCTATGCCGCTTCTTATGAAGATGCACATGATGCTGATTTAGTCGTTATTACTGCTGGTGCGCCTCAAAAACCAGGCGAAACCCGTTTAGACTTAGTTCATAAAAACTTGAAAATCAACCGTGAAGTAGTTACCCAAATCGTTGATTCAGGCTTTAACGGAATTTTCTTAGTTGCAGCAAACCCAGTCGATATTTTGACTTATTCTACTTGGAAATTCTCAGGCTTCCCGAAAGAACGCGTTATCGGTTCAGGTACCTCATTAGACTCTGCCCGTTTCCGTCAAGCATTGGCTGAATTGGTCGATGTCGATGCCCGTAACGTCCATGCCTATATCTTAGGGGAACACGGCGATTCAGAATTCCCTGTTTGGTCTCATGCCAACGTAGCTGGCCTACAAATCTATGAATGGGTCAAAAATAACCCAGACATCGATGAAGAAGCAATGGTCAACATTTTCTTCAGTGTTCGTGATGCAGCCTACACCATCATCGAGAAAAAAGGTGCGACTTTCTATGGGATCGCGGTAGCCTTAGCACGAATCACTCGCGCGATCTTAGACGATGAAAATGCTGTTTTACCATTGTCTGTGTACATGAACGGCGAATACGGCTTAAACGACTTGTACATCGGTGCGCCTGCAGTTATCAACGCCCAAGGGATCCAAAAAGTGATTGAGATCCCATTGACGGATGGTGAAAAAGACCGGATGGCCGCTTCGGCAAAACAATTAAAAGATATTCTTGATGAAGCTTTTGCAAAATTAGATGCGGAAGACAATCAATAATTTCTTTTCCCTCGTGTTAGATAGTCAAATTTAGTTAGTCAATTATGCGACTGAACGAATCCTCCAGCTCACTCTTTTTCAGAACCCTTTGATCAAGATGGCTTGCTGCCAATTCGTTCAGTTTTTTTATCGTAAGAAATGCGTTTCTACAGCTTGCCTAAAGATAGTTTAAGAATTTTCTATTTTTCATGGAAGTTTCATTTGCCATATTCGCTTTCCCGTGGGAATATGGTATGATTTAAGCGTTATTATCTATTATGCCATTAGAAAAAAGGAGTAGTTGAATGACTCGTTCAAACAAACATACTGACGCCAAGAATAATACGAAGAAAATTGTTCTGATCGTTGTGGCTGCTTTACTCGTAGTGATCGCTGGCGGCTATACCTACCGAAGTACATATTATGCAAACCGTTTTCTACCAAAGACTGAAATTGATGGGATCGACATCAGCAACAAAACCGTCGCTGAGGCCAATGCCCTGCTGCATGATCGCTATTCACAAGAAGACTTTACCATCAAAGATGGTGATAGCGAATGGAAAACAGTCAACCTTGCTCAATTTGGTTTGCAGACGGATTTCACCGATGAGCTGCAATCATTAAAAGATGAACAAAATCAGTGGAGCTGGGGAATGGCTTACGTTTCGGCTGCCGAAGAAAAAACACTAGGCAATCTCTCAGTAGACCAAGACACCTTGACTAGCGAGACCAACACGATCCAAAAAGAACTCGAAAGCTTAAATGAAGATCGTACAAAATCAGCCGATGCAACATTGGAAAAAGGCGAAGACGGTTTTTCTATCAAACCAGAAGTTGACGGCGACGCCATCGATGTTGACAAAGCAGTGGCAGACTTGCAAGAAGCCATCGTCAGCGGCGAACAGGAATTGAATCTCGTTGATTACGTCACAAAACCAAGTGTGACCGCCGATGATCCAGACTTAACGAAAGAAATGGATTCGTTGAATAAAATCGCCAAAGTAACTGGCAATTATACGATCAACGGAAATACGTTTCAAATCCCAAGAGAAACGATCATGGATTGGCTCTCTTATAAAGACGGCAACACAACGATCGACGAAGACAAAGTACGAAGCTATGTCACATCGATCGGCGAACAATACAATACTAGCACCAATTCTTCGACCTTCAAAAGTACCAAGCAAGGCGAAGTGACAGTCCCAGCCGGTACTCTTAGCTGGACGATCCAAACCGATGCAGAAACAGAAGCCTTGATCGAGGCGTTAAAAGCTGGCGAAGACTTCACCCGCACACCGATCGCTCAAGGAAGCACCGATGCAGGCAGCCCGCTGTTTGGCAACACCTATATCGAAGTTGATCTAAAAAACCAACACATGTGGTATTACAAAGACGGACAGCTTGTTCTTGAAACAGCCATAATTTCCGGAAAACCAGCCACACCAACACCAACTGGCGTCTTCTATGTCTGGAACAAAGAAGAAGATGCAACCTTGACTGGTGAAGATTATGCGTCCCCTGTTGATTACTGGATGCCCATCGATTGGACCGGTGTCGGTATCCATGATTCTGATTGGCAGACGGAATACGGTGGCGATCTTTGGAAAACCCGTGGTTCTCACGGCTGTATCAATACTCCGCCAGGCGTGATGAAAGAATTGTACAGCAAAGCCGAAGTCGGTACACCCGTGATCGTGATTTAATCAAAAAAGAATCAAACCTTTTTATAGACGAACCAAAAGCTGCAAAAGAAAGATCTTTTGCGGCTTTTTTGTTGTCTCCCAAATGTTCCTATTTACAAAGAACCATTTAATTAATATACTTAATTAATCATTTTAATTAATAAGGAGAATCATTTTGGAAAAAGTCGTTTTTATTGATCGTTCTACTTTGGCTGGAAGTCTAATTAAAATTTTCGCCCGCAACATCCAACTGCTGTCCGAGGATCAAATCAGCGTAACTGTTGTGACACCAGAACGTCTGGCGAATTATCGTTTTGCGCAAGAAAAACTCGTTTTGGTCGATCCCTTGCTTTCTTTAACAGATCCGATGATCGAGCAGGCCATCCCACCACGCATCAAGCGCTTTTCGTTTCCTGTCAATCATTACAGCGGGATGAATACTGAAGCCATTCTAGAATTGATCCAACAAACATAACCTAAAAAGGCCGACGGAAACCAATGGTTTCTGCCGCCTTTTCTCATGCCACTTGCCCTTTGTTAGACCATCGCTTCTTCTTGTTCTAACAAAGTAACTTGCTCTCCTTTGCCTTGCAGTGCAGCAACGTGCATCGTGCCCCACTGGCAAAGAGTATCCAATAAGCCGCCTAAGGTTTCTCCATATTCACTCAAGGAATACTCAACTTTGGGTGGTACTTGATTATAGGATTTGCGAGTAACGATGTCAGATTCTTCTAATTCCCGCAATTGCTGGGTCAACATTTTTTGACTGATGCCAGGGATCTTCCGCCGTAAATCACTGGGACGTAATGCCCCATGGCGCAAATTACAAAGAATGATGGGTTTCCACTTCCCACCGATGATATCCATCGTTGCTTCAACACCGATATTATAAATTTTTTCTGCCATTTTTTCCACCTCATTACGCTTGATACCACACAAAGGTTACCAAAAGGTGGGTATCAAACAAAAAAGTACGTACTATACAGTATCACCACCTCATTATATGATGATACCAGAAAAAAATAAAGGAGATGTTTTTATGATCGAAAAATTATCAGATACCGTCACCCTGAACAACGGCAGCAAAATCCCTGGTTTAGGGTTAGGTGTCTTTCAAATCCCTGAAGCTGACACAGCAGAGGTTGTGAAGCAAGCGATTATCAATGGCTATCGCTTGATTGATACGGCGGCTATCTATGGCAATGAAACAGGAACAGGGGCAGGAATCAAACAAGGCTTGCAAGAAACGGGGTTGGTTCGTGAAGAACTCTTTGTCACTTCCAAACTTTGGAACGATCATTTAACTTATGATGAAACGATCCACGCCTTCAATGAAAGTTTGGCCCGCTTAAACCTCGAGTATCTCGACTTGTACTTGATCCATTGGCCAGGAAATCAAGCATTTCAAGAGTCCTGGCGTGCCTTGGAAGACCTCTATGCGGCAGGAAAAATCAAAGCGATCGGGGTCAGCAACTTCCAGATCCATCATCTGGAGCAATTATTGGCCGTTACTAAGGTCGTTCCTGTTATCAATCAGATCGAACTGCACCCCAAACTGACGCAACAAGACCTGCGGGCTTTTTGTGCCGAAAAAGCAATTACGATCCAAGCCTGGTCACCTTTGATGCAAGGCAAACTGCTGAAAGATGACACCGTCTTGGCGATCGCCGATGCACAGCAAAAATCAGCGGCACAAGTGCTTTTACGCTGGGCTATTCAACAAGGGATCTTAGTCAATGTCAAATCGACACACCCCGAGCGAATGATCGCCAATGCAGCGATTTTTGATTTCCATTTATCAGAAGCTGACATGGCCCGCTTGAACGCATTAAATGAAGACTTACGAGTGGGTCCAGATCCAGACACATTCGATTTTCATTAACCAAACGATATACTAAACAAAACCTTAGGAGGAAGTATAATGACAAACACAAACACAGGCTTTTCAATGGTTAACCACGTGGGAATCACCGTCAGCAATCTCGAACGTTCCATCCAATTTTATGAAGCATTAACGGGAAAAAAAATCGCCAATCAAGATACGATTGGCGGCAAACGCATGGCGCAAACGCAAGGATTAGAAGATACACTGATCAAATATGCCAATCTTCATTTAGACAATCTCAACATCGATCTTTTAGAATACGTCGAACCAAGATCCAACAAAGCTAGCTATTCCAATGAGCAAATCAGCGCGATGCATCTTTGTTTTGAAGTCGAAGCTATCGATGAAGCCGTTGCTCGTCTAAAAGCCATTGGCGTTGAGCCTGACGGCACCCCCATCGTTTTTGAAGAACAAGATGGTTTAAAAAGCGGTTTCGGGACAGGTGTTGCCTACTTTACAGATCCAGACGGTACCAATCTTGAATTGATTGCACCAAAAGGCCCTTTTCAACGGGGATAAAAAACCGGATGGCGCTGCAAATCGCCAGCCGTTTTTTTGCTAGAAGCACGTATTTTTCGATTGTTCCCCTTCATAGAAGCGTTCATAGCGGATACAATAAGTATGTACTCATCTTTAGTTGCTTCACTTACTTATCCAACAAATCGCACGTGAAAGGTAGTGATCTCGATCGATATTGGACTTTTGTTGTTGATTTTTACGGGTATTTTTTTCATCGTCTTCTGGTGCTTTTTCCGAGAAGAACCCAATTATGTATTCGGCTTTCGCACCAAGCGCAGTACAGCCAGTGTCAGCAATTGGCGTTTTGCCCAGCAGTGGTTCTCCTTGTTAGCGATGCTCTTTCTAGGCGGGGTCGTTTTATTGCATCACAACGAGCTGATCGCAGAGGCTTTTTACCAAGTAGCCGTTTTTGGCAGCTATCTTCTAGCAGCGCTACTCGTAGAAACGGCACTGTATCTCAAAGATTCACGCACAAGCACCAAAAAGTAAGACAAAAAAGACATTCCAGCGAATGTCTTTTTTCTATTGTTTATTTTGATGATGGATCGTGATCCCCAACACCAAGGCTAAAATCCCTGAAACCACCCAGATAGTGCGGTGGAATAAGAAAATCCCTAGCAAGCTGCTTAAGACTGCACCAAAAAAGAAGCCGCCGATGATCAAGGAAATAGAAATGATCTTGGGTGTCACTGATCGGTCCTTTTTAAACCAGCGCATGTACACATAATCAGCCAGTGAACGTAAGTTGCCGGTGGTCATCGTGGTGGCATAGGGCATCCCTGCCAATCGACGATAGGCGGCATATTGAATCGCTGCAAAAAAAGATAACCCCGAATCGATCATGACATTGGGGAATGATCGAGCAAAAAAGCCCAGAACCAAAATACCGATTGCTTCAAAAATCAATGCGGCATTTTGCCAAACGATCCAGCCCCCTGTCGGAAAATGATGCTGCAGATAATTCGTCACTACGATCCCCACTAAAAACATGAAGATTGGCGGCAGATATCGAAAGGCTTGTTCAAACTGCCCCGTTGAAAGATTGATCCCTAACAAAATGACATTCCCCGACTGCATACTTGCAAATACTTCCCCGTGAAACAAGTAGGTATACGCATCTAAAAAACCACCTGCCATCGCAAGAAGAATCCCCACCGGCAAACTTTCATGCACGACAAACTCCGATTTGCTTTTAACACTGCTCAAACTTTTTTCCATTGGTTTCGCCTCTTGTTTTTTATACTTTCTGACAGCTTACTGCTTAAAAAACGTCGACAACTCGTTATGTTTTGCGGCGTTTAGGTGACTTTTTCGATAGCTGACAAATCAACCACCCCAAAAGAACGGCGGTCAGTGCTCCAGCTGAATCCAGCATGACATCTTGAAAAAGCGGCGTCCGTCCTCCCGTCAGCATTTGATGGTATTCATCGATCCCAGCGTAGCCGGTGGCTGCCAACCAAGCAAAAAAAGCGGCTAGCCAAAAAGGCTGTTTTCGCAAACTAAGCGTTAAGAACAAACTGCCCCCTAAGACAAAATAAGTGAAGAAATGCGCACCTTTGCGAATGAAAAATTCCACAAATGAGAAATAGCCTTTTTCCGCAATACTGATCTCCGACCCAGCATAGGAAAAAGAGATCGTCTCCAACCAATCTTTCAATGGTTCATTTTTTAAGATTCGTGAAAGCAACCCGATTTGTGATTGCTGCTCATAGGTTTGTGAAGAGCTGATAAAGAGGATGACCATTACCGCAATTGCGATACAAAAGTAAAAGTTCGGTTCTTTCAGTAATTTTTTCATAGTTTTCACTCCTCATTTTCCTATCTTACCATTTTCATTTGGTGATGCAACTGTTTTTCCAGCAAACCGTGGAGACATTGCACACACAAAAAGAGTGCTTCCGTCAAGTTTAGAAGCACTCTTTCTTTTTAAAAATAGCCATCGGTATGAAAAGCCGTCACCCGTTTGGTTGTGAGATCTTTGGGCTTGTGACGTTCAGCTTCCTCAACGATTCTCAGGGCTGTTTTGCGTTTTTTTCTCCAGTAAATAATGACGAACCCATCTCGTAGCCTTCTACATAATGATTCAACCGCTCGACGACCTCTGCTGCCGCTTCTTGTGACGGCGTGATGATCAATAAAATATCAAACCCTGCAATCGTGCCGACAATTTCTGGCAGCTCCATTTCATCAAGATAATTGGCGATCACATCGGCGCCGTTTTCAGCCGTATGAACGACAACTAAAAAGTCAATCTGCGTAATCTTTTTTAGATACTCATACATCGAAAACGCAATTCTGTCTTCTAGATCCTGCTCTTTGGATTCAAAGATCGAATAATACGGTCGGCCATTTTTGGCATACGTTTTAGCGATGTTCATTTCCCGCATGTCTCTAGAAATCGTGGCTTGGGTAGCTGAAACATTTTCTTTTTTTAATAAATTCATCAATTCTTCTTGAGACTCAATCCGATGTAGGACAAAGAGTTTTTTGATAATTGCTTGTCGCTCTTTTTTTTTCATTTACTTGATCCGCTCCTCTCAAGTCGCCTCGCTTACTGAAATAGTTGATCCGTCTCGTTCACTTCTTGAAACGCAGCTTACAAGAACAGCATCGAGAAGATTAAAATGGCAAGATTGGAAATTCCGATAACCAGTAACGGTTTGCGCATAAAGCGAGTCCAAGTAGAATAGTTGACCCGCGCCAGCTCCAATCCGCCCATCACGACGCCAGAAGTTGGTGTGATCAAATTCACTAATCCGCAACCAGCAGTAAAGATCATGACCATGACGTTCGGATTGAGTCCGATGCTTTGCGCCAAGGCACCCATGATAGGGATCGATACATATGCCAGTCCTGAAGTCGATGGAATCAAGAACGATAAGAGCAGATACAAAATATAGGCGCCAATTACGAACAGGACAGGTGATAACCCTTCTAAAAGATGGGAAGCCCGATCCAAAATAAACAGATCCAAGTACGTCGTTTGCATAATGTAGGAAGCCCCCCGTGCCACAACGATGATCAAGACAACGGATAAAATGTCTTTGACCCCATCGATAAAGTTGGTCACGATTTCTTTTTCTGAGAATCCTTGAATCAATGCAATGATGATACTGATGTAGAAGAACCACATAGCCAAATCACCAAAATACCATTCACCGAAGCTATTACCGGTCAAAAAGGCGGTCCAACCGTCAAACACGTGGATATCAAAGTCGCCCCAAGGAATCAAGGAAACCACCATGATCACAAAGGATAAGCCAAAAATCGTCAAAATCAGGCGATGCTTTTGCGTAAACGCTAAGTCTTCGTTCGTATCTTTGACAAAATGTTCTTCCATTTCTTTTTGCTCTTGCAGCGATAAGATCGTGGAGCCTTTGTCGGCTTTAACTTTTTTGGCATAAGACATCACCACAAAGATACAATACGCGGTCGTGACTAGCCAAAGCAATGCGCCAACTACTAGGATCGTGCCATTATTCGGAGCAATATCGATGCTTCGTAAAGCATCCATTGCCACCCCTGTAGCAAAGGGATTAACGGTGGAGCCGATCACACCGGCACCCGCCCCCAACATGACGGTTCCTGCTGCGACGATCGTATCAAAGCCCGATGCCACCATTGTGATTGCTAATAAGGAATAGAACGGAATCGTTTCTTCCGCCATTCCATAAGTTGAGCCACCAATCGAAAACAACACCATCAAAATCGGGATCAAAATCAACTCGTTGCCTTTGAGTTTTTTGACCAAATGCTGAATACCAGCTTCTAAAGCGCCTGTTCGTGTGACAATATTCAAAAAGCCACCCAAACAAAGAATAAACACACAGATCTCGATCGCATCACGAAATCCGTTAAAAGGCGCCATAAAGAAATCAGAAAACTTGGCACCGACGACTTGGCTGACCATCTCTTCTTGCCCTGCTGGTAATGAAGGTGCAAAGGGCTGACCGGCTAGTAGCCAAGAAGCGACCGTCAACGCAATAATGATCAGAAATAAGATACTGAACGATGTCAGCGACTTTTTTTCTTTTTGCTTTTTTTTCATCTTCGTTCCTCCTCTATTGAATCAATCTTAGATGCAAATTGCCAACAGCTAATCTGTCTGTGGTCAATTCGCAACATGGGAAAAATAATCTTTGTCATAAATAATGAGTTCTTTGTAACGATAATAAATCTTTCTTTTATGCACGAGCGCCTTGATGGTTTGACTGACCGTCTCTCGCGTCGTTCCACTGTATTTAGCAATATCATTGATAAAAACTGGAAAAGGAATGCGAATCTGCTCTCCTTGTGACTGTCCGTGCTCGATCATCAAGAGACCGATCGTATTGACGACTCTTGTCTGCGCGCTAGAGGTGACACAGTACTCCACTCGGCGTCTTTGCTTCTCCAACTGCTGGCTCATTTGCTGATTCAGCCACAGCAACTGACTTGTAGATGAAACAACCAGCGGTTCAAACAGCGACATCGCTGCAAACTGCACGACAATGTCTGTTGCAGCGAATGCCGATACATCATAGTTGTCTCTTTCAAACAAGCCAATCAAAGGAAATAACTGATCAGGCCCAACAAAATCTACATAACAATAGGAATCAGTTCCGTCGGTTTTTTCGATCCGTACGAGACCTTCGATCACATGGAATATCCGATCTCTTACGTCGCCTTCATAAAAAAGCACTTGGCCTTTTTTGTACGTACGGCAGTAAATATGCTCCTTCAATCGCTGTTGATTTTCTTCTTCCAGCCATTGAAAGCTATTCGCTCTTGTTGATGGATCTTTTATTTGGTAGTCGATCATTTCTCTCACTCCAATGTTTTGGACTTGCTTTGCTACTTCGCTTATTTCCAGGTGATCTGTGTACCAGCGTCTTCAATTTCTGCCAGCTTATCTAAGGAAGTAATCACTGCCCGTTTCTCTGTGCCCATTTTGACAAAATTCAAAGCTGCTTGTACTTTCGGTAACATGCTTCCCGGTGAAAAATGCCCTTCATCGACATAGGTTTCCAATTCAGCGGCGGTCACATGATCCAACCACTGCTCATTTTCCTTGCCAAAGTTCAAAGCGATTTTTTCCACGCCCGTCAAAATGATCAGCTGATCCGCATCGACTAAACGAGCCAATTTTTCAGAAGCAAAATCTTTATCGATCACGGCTTCAACCCCCAGCCCATTATCTAACACGGGAATGCCCCCGCCGCCTGCGCAAATAACGATCGTGTTTTGTTCAATCAGCGCCTTGATGCTGGCAACTTCTTGAATCGCTTGTGGTGCAGGACTGGCAACGACTTTCCGCCAACCACGACCAGCATCTTCACGATAGATGGCATCTGTTGCTGCCATGGCTTCTTTGGCAGCTGTTTCCGTTAAGAAAGGACCGATCGGTTTGGTCGGATGGGCAAATGCTGGATCTTGCGCATCGACTGTAATTTCCGTCACCACTGTTACCACCGGCTTAGCCATTTGGGCTTCTTTCAACTGGATTCTCAGCTCATTTTGCAGCCAATAGCCAATACTGCCTTGCGTCATTGCCACGCAAGTATCTAAAGGCATCGCTGGGTTTTTGCTAGAATCACTGGCTTGTTGCTGCAAAACCAAATTTCCCACTTGAGGCCCATTCCCATGGGTAATGATCAAATGAACGTCTTTTTGGATCAGGGGAATTAAATACTCGACGGTCTGTTTAAGCCGTTCTTTTTGCCCTTTGGCACTGGCATCATCTGCTAGGATAGCGTTGCCGCCAAGGGCGACAACGATCGTTGGTTTCTTTTCACTCATCTGCTCACTGCTCCTTCTTACACTCTAGGAATAAAGAGATCGCCTAAGGTTACTGCCATGATTGCTTTGATCGAGTGCATTCGGTTTTCAGCCTCTTCAAATTGACGGCCCCAGTGACTGCGGAAAATGTCGTCTGTGATCTCCATTTCAGAAATGCCGAATTTTTCTTCGATCATTTTTCCATACGTCGTATTCGTATCATGGAACGCTGGCAAGCAGTGAAGCACGATCAAGCCATCGTCTTGTTTTCCAGTCGCCATTACCATTTCGCGGTTGATTTGGTAATCTTTCAACAGCTTCACCCGTTCTTCAAACTGGTCTTCTTCCCCCATTGAAACCCAAACATCGGTATACAGAACATCGGCATCTTTGACGCCTTTTTGAATATCGTCTGTTACCATCAGCTGACTGCCAGATTCTTTGGCAAATTTGTTGGCATAGTCTGTCACTTCTTCAGCTGGGAAAAGTTCTTTTGGTGCACAGATGCGAACATTGACACCTAAAATCGCCCCCGTCACTAACAAACTATTCGCCATATTGTTTCGGCCATCGCCCACATAGACTAACGTAATGTTTTCTAATGTACCGAAGTTTTCTTTGATCGTCATGAAGTCAGCGATCATTTGGGTTGGATGCCATTCATCGGTCAAGCCATTCCAAACAGGAACGCCAGAGAATTTGGCTAAATCTTCAACGACTTGTTGGCTGAACCCGCGGAACTCAATGCCATCAAACATGCTGCCTAAAACTCTGGCGGTATCTTCAACGGATTCTTTTTTGCCTAGCTGGATATCATTCGCACCTAAAAATTCTGGATGGGCACCAAGATCGATGGCAGCCGTCGTAAATGCCGCCCGTGTCCGAGTCGACGTTTTTTCAAATAAGAGGGCGATGTTCTTGCCTTCCAAATAGCGATGAGAAATATTTTGCTTTTTCAACTGTTTCAAATAGATTGAAAAATCAATCAGGTATTCTAACTCGGCTTTCGTAAAATCTTTTTCTGCTAAGAAGCTTCTTCCTTTAAATACTTGTTTCATTAGTAATTCCTCCTCTAGATTAAATATCTTCTCTAATAAATGGCATGCTCATGCAGCGAGGGCCGCCACGGCCGCGAACCAATTCACTGCCGGAGATTTTATGCAATTTGATGCCGGCTTCAGTTAATTTTTGATTGGTGATCGTGTTGCGGTCATAGACCACGACTTCGCCAGGTGCGATCGTCAAGGTATTGGAACCGTCATTCCATTGTTCCCGAGCTGCAGCGACCAAATCGTTCCCCCCACAGCGAATCAATTCCACTGCATCTAATTCTAAGTAGCGGCACAAAATGTTTTCTAACGTATCTTTTTCTTCTTTGATGGTTACGCCATCCCCGTCACGTGAGATTGAATAAACGGTCAGTTCTCCTTCAATTTCTGGATGGATCGTAAATTTGTCATAATCAACCATTGTAAATACCGTATCTAAATGCATGAATTTGCGTTCTTGACCAATATCAAAAGCTAAGACGTACTCAAAACTTGGTTCATGTTGGAACACATTACGAGCCAACTGTTCAATGGAAGTGGCATCTGTTCGTTGGGAGATCCCGATCGCTAACACTCGTTTTGACAGAACCAATTCATCGCCACCTTCAATTCGTGTTGGCTGATCACGGTCATAAAGCAAGTGCGGTGGCTGTTGTTGGAACATTGGATGATGAGCAAAAATGTATTTGCCATACAACGTTTCACGACGTCTTGTTTCTGAATACATGCGATTCAAGGAAACCCCGTTACCGATCGTCGCAAACGGATCACGAGTGAAATACAAATTCGGCATTGGATCGATCAAAAACGGATACTGGTCATCCGCAGCACCAGCTAAGCTTTGACTATGGGGCAATTTCAGTTCATTTTTCGCTAGACCTGCCATCGTTTTATCGATGAATTGACGGTTATCTTCAAAAGATAAGAAATAATCGGTAATTTCAGCAATGATTTCTGGGCTTTGTAACGTTGTTTCTTCTAAATATTCCTTGATAAACTGCTCTTTGATTTCTTGACTAGTTAACGCTTCTGCTGCTAAATCTTCTAAATACAACACCTCCACATTATTATTACGCAATACATCGGCAAATTGATCATGTTCAGCCCTTGCTTGTTCCAAAAAGGGAATATCATCAAATAACAAGCGATTTAAATGATCAGGCACGAGGTTTTCTAATTCTCGACCAGGGCGATGGAGCATGACTTGCTTCAAGCGGCCGATTTCTGAAAAAACATGAATAGCATTTGACATTTCTTTACATCCTCCTTTGTTTTGATTACGCCTACATAGTACAAGAATGTATGCGCTTACCAAGCGACGTATTTCGCCTTCATTATGCAAAGCATTTGTCATTATGCAATAAAGAGTGAATATCTTCTTGCGAGCGTTTTTTTACTCGTTGTTATTTTTTTTATGTAATATTTATTCAGCAATTTTTAAATAAGAATTTGATGAGAATCAAAAAATGATCGATTTTGTTCTTTTCTTTGATTTTGACCTCCCCGCCCAATGCAGGCAAAGCTTACGAAAGAAAAGAACTTTTTCAACCAATAGCTTTCCTTTTTCGATTAAAAAAATCCGATGGTTGCGACTAAATGTGGCTATGCTATACTTAATAAGATCGTAGGAAAAGAAAGGGGTTTGATAGGAATGACCTATTCAATCAATTGGGATCTAGAAACAATTTTTCCAGGAGGCAGTGATTCTGTTCAATTAAAAGAACGCATGAACCAACTGGAAGAAGAAATCAAAACTTACCGTGAAAAAGTTGACGCTTGGGTACCAAACGCTTCAGACAATGCGACAAAATTAGAGGAATTAATCGAACTTTCTGGCACAATCAATCAAGGATTTTCACAATGTGGCAGCTTTATCAATGCCTTGCTTTCAGCGAATGTCAACGACAGCAAAGCCAAAATCCTGACCGGCGACCTCTACGCAAAACTGCCAGCACTGCAAGCAGCACAAACCGTTTTCTCGAAAAAATTGACAGAAATTTCTGAGGATGATTGGACCGCATTACTTACCGCGGAAAACTTAGCACCAATCGCCTTTCGTCTAAGCGAGATTCGTCGCGACGGCAAAGAATTGTTATCCGAAGCAGAAGAAACCATCATCAACACGTTAAATTTAGATGGCTTAAATGCTTGGAGCCAACATTACGATACGATCGTTGCCTCAATCGAAATTCCTTTCCTTCAAGAAGACGGCACGACGATCAACTTGTCCGCTGGTCAAGCCTTCAATAAAATGATGGGTGATCCAGATCCAGAAGTTCGTGCGCGTTTATTTGACACTTGGGAAAAGACGTGGGCAGAAAAAGAAGACCTCTTTGCAGATACCTTGAACCATTTAGACGGCTTCCGCCTTTCTACCTTCAAGCTTCACGGGGTCACTGATTACTTGAAAGAACCATTAGAATACAATCGTCTGCAAAAAGCGACATTGGATGCTATGTGGGGCACGATCCAAAAGAACAAACAGCCGATCGTTGATTTCTTGACCCGCAAAGCCCAGCTTTTCGGCAAAGAAAAAATGGAATGGCAAGACCAAGATGCACCGATCATCCTTGGTGACATGGAAGAAAGAACCTACACCTTTGATGAAGCAGCTGACTTTATTTTGACCAACTTCCGTAAGTTCAGTCCTAAAATGGCTGACTTTGCCCAAGTTGCTTTTGAAAAAAGCTGGATCGAAGCAGAAGATCGTCCTGGCAAACGTCCTGGCGGCTATTGCACCAGCTTGCCAGAAACCAAAGAGTCACGTATTTTCATGACCTACAGCAATTCAGTCAACGAAGTAGCGACGCTTGCCCATGAGTTAGGTCACGCGTTTCACAGCAGCGTTCTTTGGGAGCTGCCGGAATTAAACCGCAACTATGCCATGAACGTTGCCGAAACAGCAAGTACCTTTGCTGAATTGATCGTTGCTGATGCAACCCTCAAAGAAGCGACAACGAAGGAAGAAAAAATCAATCTATTGGATGCCAAAATGCAAAATGCGATCGCGATGTTCATGAACATCCATGCACGCTTTATTTTTGAAAACAGCTTCTACCAAGCCCGTCAAAACGGCTTAGTTTCAGCGGAGCAAATCACGGAAATGATGACAGCGGCGCAAAAAGAAAGCTATGCGGATGGGTTAGCAACTTATCATCCACATTTCTGGGCAGCCAAATTGCACTTCTTTATTGATGATGTGCCGTTTTACAACTTCCCTTACACCTTTGGTTACCTCTTTAGCATGGGGATCTATGCGTATGCCAATGAAAAAGGGTCTAGCTTTGAAGAAGAGTACATTGCTTTATTGCAAGATACTGCTTCAATGACGACGGAAGAACTGGCGCAAAAACACCTTGGTGTTGATTTAACAAAACCAGACTTCTGGCAAGCAGGGATCGATATGGTCCTAAAAGATGTTGCCAGCTTTATGGAATTGACTGAAGACTATATCTAAAAGAAAAAACCCTCTTCCAACACGACGCTTGGAAGAGGGTTTTTCTATCAGGCATTCAATAAAGTTAAGCCAATCGTTAAGTAGCCTGCGTACAGACACCAAATCAAATAAGGAATAAACAAGTACATTGCTTTTTTGTCGATGCGAGCAAAGAGGATCATGCAAATAATCACTGATAGGACTAACAAGACAATAATGACCGTTCCTGCCCAGTAAGCATTCCAGCCAAAGAAAACGATACTCCACAAGAAGTTTAGTACTTGCTGGATCGCAAAGAAGATATAGGCATTCTTTTTAAGCGCTGGATTGACTTTGGCTACGATCAACAGATACAACGCTGTTCCCATAAAGGCATACAAAATCGTCCAAACGATCCCAATGATCCCACCAGGAGGGGCTAAAAAAGGTTTTTCCATTTGCGCATACGTTCCAGCGATGTCTCCTGCAAACAAACTCGAGATGATTCCTGTTGCTTCGATGCCGATCACACAGACCAGCCAAATCAAAAATTTCATGTTCTCCACTCCTTCTTTTTTCATGACTCTCTCATTTAATCGTACCATCGAATCGAAAAAAAGCAGAATAGAACGCTTAAAAAAAGAAACGGCCGTGTGGACGTTTCTTTCAAGGTAATTTTGATTATATTCAATGACAGCTACTTTGATTGTTCCTCTTCAAACTTCCGGCGTTCATTTTCTACATATTTGTATAGCGCCCCGTAGCGGCTGCGGTAGCCTTTTTTCCATGGCTTCTCTTTGCCGCAAAAATGTAACAAAACGGTATGCTCGATGACCCAATCCAAACTCCATTCCCCTAAACTGATCGTTTCATACGTACGGTTTTTCCGTACATCATAGTTATAGAGCTGATCAGGAATCGCCAGCACCCGATCGCCGTACAACCCATTCAAAATGTCTTGATCTGGCAAAAAGAGGTTCAAATGATTTTTCTCAATGAACGCAGCGATCTCTGTTTCTTTGACCTCTTGCCGCAGCTGGTGCACATTCATCAGCAAGACACCTGAATTATAGTAGCCTTCTGACTCATAATTGCGCAAACGGACTTTATTGATGACCGTCGTCACTTCTGTCAGCTTGGAATGACTGGCAGCGGCATACAGAAAATCCCCTAACGTCAGCTCATACAAGGGGCGCAAATCATTGATGCACAAAATATCCGCATCCAGATACAGGATTTTTTCCACTTGCTGCGGCAAGTAATTTTGTGCCAATAATCGATAGTAGATCGACTCAGGGTAGCGATCACTGACTGGCGCGGTTTTAAAAATCGAGCCAGAACCGATGATGATGGGATGATAGGTCATCGCCAGCTTTTGACAAAAAGCCTTGAGCTCTGCACCTTGTTTCAATTCTTTTTCTTGTAAGACATAGACATCGAAAGATGCTGCTGTCGTATGACGTTTGATTGAATATAACGTTGTTTTTAATTGTTCGCTGAACCGATCATCAATCGCAAAAAGTAGATTCATGCTCTTGTTCACTCCTCTGTTACTGGTTGCGTGCTCGTTTTTGGAAAAATCGAAAGCAGTTGCCCGCATCTTCTGTTCTTCTAGTATACCCGATTTTTGGTCTTTCTTTCAGTGAAACACCCTTGCCAATCGAACCCTTGATTGGCAGACGCCAAAAAAGCTGTTCCATCCATGGGATGAAACAGCAAAGGATCGCTTATAAATGATTGCGTCTTAAAAACAGATCAGCGAATCGTGGCAAAAGCCGTTGACCACAACAACAATTCATCTAGCATATCATTGACACCCGCAGCCATGTGCTCACCGGGTTTGAAGGTACTGAAACTTTCAAAATCAGTAAATAAGTTGAAGGCTGGGTTGGTCCGCACCGTGGCAACTTTTTGTTCAGCTAATACGTTGCGCAATTGTTCAGCGGCCCGAATCCCACCGCCAGAACCGTAGCTGACAATCCCAGCAGCTTTATCAAACCATTCTTCCCGAGCAGAATCTACGGCATTTTTCAAGGAAGCTGCAAAACCGTGGTTGTATTCTTGCACGATGAAGATATAGCCATCTAATTCAGAAATTTTTTTGTTCCATGCCAAGTTTGGCTCAGCCGTTCCCATAAACGGTAAATCAAATGCCTTTACATCAACGATCTCAAACTGATGCTCTGACCGTTGATTAGCAATTTCTTGAATATATGCTCCGACTTGCGGACTTACGCGTCCTTCTCTTGTACTGCCTAAAATAATACCAAATTTCATGATAGGTTCCTCCTAAGGTTGTCTTATTTTGTTTTCTTAACGATTGGCAAATGTGTCTGCCCAGTCCAATAATTCCGTCAACATGTCGTTCATTCCTACAGTCATATGCTCGCCAGGGGTAAAGGTGGCAAAGTTTTCAAAATCAGTAAATAAGTTGAAGGCAGGATTGGTGCGCACCGTGGCTACTTTTTGTTCCGCCAAAATCAAGCGAACTTGCTCAGCGGCACGAATCCCTCCTGCCGAACCATAGCTGACGATCGCTGCTGCTTTGTTGAACCATTCCTCTCGAGCGCTGTCCAACGCATTTTTCAAGGAAGCTGATATGCCATGATTGTATTCTTGTACGATGAAGATGTAGCCGTCTAACTCAGCGATTTTTTCGTTCCACGCTTGGTTCACTTCACCTGTACCCATAAAGGGCAAGTCATAGTCTTTGATATCAATGATTTCAAACGAGCGGTCGCTATGCGCGCGTGCTGTTTGTAAAACATAATCGGCTACTTGCGGACTCACGCGGCCTTCTCTCGTACTGCCAACGATGATCCCGATTTTTTGCGCTTTTTTCTTTTCAGGGGTGCGATACACCTCTTTAATTACTTCTTTTTCAATTATTTGTTCTTTTTTCCCAAATCCAAAGACCATTCTTTTGTACTCCTTTTGTTGTGGTTTCTTTAACGATGGACTCAGCATACCAAACTTACTTTTAGTAAGTCAATCATTCTGCTTACTTTTTGTTAGAAAAAAATCTCAGCTGCTTCTTATTGACATTCATTCGGTACCGAACTATAATCAACTCATCGATATCGTTAGGTACCGAACGATAAACCAAAAGGAGTGTACACCATGAGTACAATGACCGACCACTTAATGAAACAGCTTCGTTTTATCAGCGAAGCCAGCAATGCCTTTATGAGTCAAAACAACCAGCGCCTTTCGGGACAGCAACGTGTCCTGGCCGTTTTAAATTTAGAAGACGGCTTGGTGCAAAGTTATCTTGCAGAAGTCTTAGACCTACGGCCAAGCTCTCTAGCGGAACTATTGAAGAAAATGGAAAATAGTGGCGATATTCAGCGCAAAGAAGATGCTGCTGACAAACGGATCAAACGAATCTATCTGACAGAAACTGGCCGAAAAAAAGCAGAAAAATTACTGGCACAAAAAGAAGCAGCCAGCAGTCAGTCGTTTTTTGCAGGGCTCTCAGAGGAGGAACAAACCGAATTTGCTCGTCTTCTTGAAAACATTGCTGCTGGATGGGAGACGGACTTCCAACAGCAGGCACAACGCTTTATTGACCCAATGGATCGTTTGCAAGCCATGCAAGAGATTCGGGAAGAAATGATGAAGCAATGGGGCGGAAATTGGCAGGAAATGTCGAATGACGAGCGCCGAAAAATGAGGCAACAAATGAAAGATACTTGGCAAGAAATGGGCGTTGATGAGCGACGCCAAACGAAAAAACAGATCAAGGAAGCCATGCGGCAAATGCCGTTTCCTGGACATCGCGGCATGTTTGGCAATCGGCCATTTGGGCCGTTTGGGCCGTTTGATAATAGCGAGGCGAATGATCCACGGTACACATGGGTAAAAGGCAACTTTTTTGATGCCTATGGGTTTGGACAAGACCGCAAAGCAAGACCGACTTCCGCTTCTAAAGACGAAGCAGCCGAGGAGGATTGGCAGGATTTCTAATAACACCTAATTAAAAAGAAAAAGCGGTGAGCCATCTTGCTTGCTGCGGAGGAAAACGAATGGAAACAACGACACCAACAGTGAACAAAAACAAATTTAAAATGAAAGACTTTATCCACCTGATCGTCAGTGTCAATCCTAAAAAAGGCTTGTTTCTTTTAGGGATGCTCTTTAGCCTGATCACAAGTGCCGCCAGTTTGGTCGTGCCGCAGCTGACGAAAACACTGGTCGATGCCAGCGGCACCCCCACGTTTAGCACCTCCATGCTGGTCGTTTTGATCCTAGCCTTTGTGCTGCAATTAGGCGTAGGGACTTTAGGCGGTTTTCTCTTGCGCTATGTGGGAGAAAGTGCTGTGAAAACGTTGCGGGAACGTCTTTGGAAACATCTGCTGCATTTGCCAGTCAGCTATTTTGATGACCACAAGTCGGGGGAAAGCAGTTCGCGACTCGTCAATGATACTTCCGTGATCAAAGAACTAGTCACCTCGCAATTTCCCAGCTTTGTCACTGGCTTGATCCAATTGGTCGGTTCGATGATCATCTTGTTTTTGATGGATTGGAAGATGGCTGCGATCATGTTCAGTGCGGTGCCTTTGATCACCTTGATCATGTGGCCAATCGGCAAGATCATGTCAAAACTAGGACGCCAGTTGCAAGCAGCGACCGCCGATTTCAATGCGGATGCCAGCGAAAAGCTCTCAGAGATCCGTTTGATCAAAGCCAGCAACGGAGAAGCCAGTGAACAAGAAAACGGTCGGCGCAACATTGGGGCAATTTTTACCCTCGGGGTCAAGGATGCGAAAGTCAGTGCGATTTTGCAGCCAATCATGACGACGGCCATGCTGGGCTTACTCGTAGGAATCCTCGGTTATGGCGCGATCCGTGTGCAAGCCGGCACCTTGACGAGCGGCGCATTGATCGCTTTTCTACTGTATCTCTTTAATATTATTGCGCCTGTGACGACGTTTGCGATGTTCTTTTCACAAGTCCAAAAAGCGATGGGTGCTACGGAACGGATCCAAGAAATTTTGGATACGCCGCTGGAGCCGATCCAGGCAGCACCCAAAGCCGCCATCGATGGCGCAGTCTTACGAGCAGAACAAATCGATTTCAGTTACGATCCCAAACGGCCGATTTTGCAAAACATTTCTTTTGAAGCCAAACCCAACACCGTGATTGCTTTTGCAGGACCAAGCGGCGGCGGAAAATCCACGATCTTCGCTTTACTAGAACGCTTTTATGAACCCACCAGCGGGCGCTTGCTGATTGGAGATCAGCCGATAGCTGACATTGATCTACAGGACTGGCGGGCACAGATCGGCTATGTTTCCCAAGACAGTGCGGTCTTTGCTGGTACGATTCGGGAAAACTTGCAATACGGATTGGGCCGAACACTGTCAGAGGAGGAATTGTGGCAAGGACTGGCATTGGCTTATGCCGATCAGTTCGTCCAAGAGTTCCCCGAAAAACTAGAAACACAAATCGGTGAACGCGGCGTCAAACTATCTGGTGGTCAAAAACAACGGATCGCCATCGCTCGAGCATTCTTGCGGGATCCCAAGCTGCTGATGCTGGATGAAGCGACTGCCAGCCTAGATTCTCAGTCAGAAGAAAAAGTCCAGCGGGCGTTGGATCATCTGATGGAAGGGCGCACGACATTAGTGATCGCTCATCGCTTATCGACCATCGTGGATGCCGACCAAATCTACTTTATAGAAAAAGGCACCATTACCGGTCAAGGTACCCATGCACAATTGATCAACAACCACCCGCTTTATGCTGCCTATGTCAATGAACAAATGATCAACTAATCGAAAAAACTGCTTATTGACGGATAAGCAGTTTTTTTCTATTAGCCAACGGCTGAATGTTGCTTCCCTTCACGCGTCCCAGGCACTTGATTCACTCGCTGCAATTCTTTCAGCACCTGATTTTCTGCCCGCAAAAAATCCCGTTCGCTTTGGGCAGTAGCAAGCTTTCCTTGATAGACCAAGACTTCTTCTTGGTAGGTTTTGGCGGTCTTTTGGACTTCTTCTTCTAACTGATCGATTTTATGGGTCAATTCTTGATTGATCTGTTCATATTTTAGGTAAAGCTTTTGGGCATTTTCGATATTCGTTTGTTCCAAATTCGCTTTGCTGGATACTCGGGTAGCCAAATAAGTAAGTACACCAGTAATGAGTGACGGCAAGACAACTGTTACGATCGATGTATCCATGATCCTCCCCCATTCTTTTTGATACAATTCATATCATCTGTTTCCAGTATAAAAGATACGATTCGTATCGTCAACTGATGTGATATTTTTTATATCAAATAATACAAAAATAGATACAAATTATATCTAACGTGCTATACTACAAAAAAGGAGGCGATCACTCATGCTTGGCGAACGGCTAAGAACACTCAGACTACGAACCAACCAAACACAACAGCAGATCGCAGATCAGCTAGGGATCACCCGCGCAGCGTATTCGCATTTCGAAAATGATCGTAACGAACCCGATGGCGAGACCATCGTCAAACTCGCGGAGATTTTTCAAGTATCCACCGATTTTTTATTAGGCAGACAAGTCCCGGCAGGCTTCACGCCACCCTCTGCAAAAGTTCAAACCGTTGCGGCCCATATTGATGATGACGTCACCGATGAGCAGATGGAAGACATCCTCAGCTATATTGAATTTATAAAACAGCGGCACGCCCAAAAGGAATGATGGAAATGGATAAAGTAGAAGAACTGATGGCCGCCTACCCAGACTTGCACTTTATTTTCGATAAAAATATGCCTGATGGTCAGCAAGGATTGTACATCGATCACCATATTTACTTGAACCCTGACCAATCACAAGAAGACCTCTTGAGCACCATCGGTGAAGAAATCGGTCATTATCTGACCAGTGCTGGCGACATTACCGCCCAAGACACCAACGAAAAACGCAAACAAGAACGCAAAGCCCGCGACATTGGTTCTGCGATCGTGGTCACGCCCTATGATATCATCGCTTGTTTTGAAGAAGGCTGCAAAACATTGGCGGCATGCGCTGATTATTTAGGGGTTCCCCCACAAACCTTCAAAGACGCGGTCACGTATTATGCTCGCCGCTTTGACGGTATCAAAACCGAAGAGAACTATACCTTGTTTTTCCATATCGACGGCACGATTGAAGTTATCAAAACCTTTGGCAATCAAGGCTAAGCCTTTTTCACACAAAAACAGACGTTCCTTTTCTGCTGCTAAGTGCAGCGTTGACGGAACGTCTATTTTTTATCCTTGCATGTTGACCCGCATCAATACACGGTTTGGTCGATAGTTTTCTGAGGATTGATGAACCAATGCACCTTCCTCAAAACGATACAAATTGTATCCATAGCGTTCTTCAAAACGGACCATCCCATCGCCTTCATCTTCCCCGACAAACGACATACTTGCCACAGTATAGTAAGGAATCCCTGCGATCGTTCCCGTAAACGCATGATGGGTATGTCCACTGAGAATACAAGAGATTTGATACTGCTGCAATAATGCCACCAAACGATTGGCACCGGCCCATGCCGGCGTGCTTGCTTGGTCGGGCAACAAATGATGGTGCGTCACAAAAACGATCTTTTTCTCTTTGAGCTGCGCCAGCGTGGCTTGCAGCCATTCAAACTGTCGCTCATCCACGATACCGTTGGCATAGCCATAGCAGGAATTATCGAAAGTCACGATCGCCAATGTCTCCGTTTCATAGACTTGATTAAAAGGTGTATCACTGGCGGTTTCTACTGACTTGCCTTGCCAGCCTTGGCGAAAATGCCGTTTGATATCATGATTACCTAGCGTTACTACGATGGGCACTGAGCCAAAGGCTTTTTCTAAATATCGCTTCAAAGAGGCATAATCGGCAGGCGCGCCATCTTCGGTCAAATCGCCACTGATCACCACCAAATCGATCGCTACTCGCGCCTTGGCATCTTGGATACACTCTTCAAGAGGAATCAAGGGATTTTGCATAGCTGCCAGCATTCCTTGATACCCTTCTTCACAAGGCAGGTAACTTTCTCGAAAATGGATATCTGATATATGCAATACATTCATAGGTTTATCTCAATTTCTTTCTGATGATTCCAGTCAACTGGTCTAATAAGAAGACGGTCACAACGACGCCCAACAAAATAATACTTACCTTGCTCCAGGTTCTGGTTTGAATAGCAAAAATCAATGGTGCACCGATCCCGCCAGCACCGACTAACCCTAACGTTGCCGCACTGCGGACCGCAATTTCAAAATGATTCAGTGCAAAGGAACTATAGATAGGCGCTAAGTAAGGGACCCGCACGAAAAACATCGTCTGCCAAAAGTTGGCACCGACGGCTTGCATCTCTTCCGTCAAGCGCTCATCCATGGCTTCCATTTCTTCGGTAAACAACTTGCCCAGCATACCGATCTGGTGGACACCGATCGCCATAACTCCAGCAAAAGGTCCTGGACCTACCACACGGACAAAAATAATCGCATAAACCAGCTCGGGAAATGCCCGCAAGATATTGCAGATCATTTTGCCGATTTTTGCGACCCACGGTGCAGAAGACCATAGGTTGGCGGCACTCAGCAAGGTCACCGGTATCGCGCAGACTGTTGCGATCATCGTTCCTAGACAAGCGATCCCGATCGTCAGTAACAATAAGCTCCACAGATCCTCCCCGCTACCGTCGTAAAAGAAAGACCAGTCTGGCTGACTCAACCCTTGCAGGACATCTCTTCCCATCGCTAAGGAAAAAGTACTCAATCCGGAATAATCCAGCGTCGCTGCAGATAATGCCAGTAAGATAGCAAAGAGTCCCCATAACAGCCAAGTCGTTTTCTTCACTTCTCTGATCATCATAGGAAAGACCTCCTTACCCGCTCACTGAGAAAATCAACGATCGCTACCGTCAGCAAAATCGTCAAGATAATGATCGAGACCCGCTCATAATTCAACAATGCCAATGAGGCGTTCAAGATGACCCCGATCCCGCCGGCACCAACATACCCTAACACCGTCGAAGCTCGAACATTGACTTCAAAGGCATAAAAAGTATAGCTGGCAAACTGGCTGATGACTTGGGGAATGATCGCCCAAACGGTCACTTGAAATTTATTCGCTCCTACCGCTGCTGCTGCTTCGATCGGCGCAAAATCAATGGTTTCGATCGCTTGGAACATCAGCTGTGAAACCATACCAAAGGTAAAGACCGCGATGGTCAAAACACCAGTGGCTTCACCGATCCCAAAAATCGCTACGAACAATGCCGCCAACAATAGATTGGGGATCGTCCGCACCAGCCCTAAGAGAAAACGCATCGGCACCGAGACCCAACGGCTTTCTGTCACGACTGTTGTCGCCAACAGACTCACCGGTATCGCTGCGACTACTCCTAAAACGGTGCCTAAAAAGGACATCTGCAATGTCTTGATCAAGGGCATCATCAGTTGCGGTAGATAACTAAAGTCTGGGTGCAAAAAGCGAGCCATGAAAGCCGTCATCTGGCTGCGATTCGACCACACTTGGGCAAAATCAGCCCCTGTGATCCAGGCACTGCTTTGAAAAAAGAGCAGCAATAAAAGAACCAGCAGCAGGTGTTTGTACCAATTAAAATGAACTGTTTCTTTCAGTTTCATCGATTTCTCCTGCCTTTTCTTCAAAAATTGCTTTGCCATAGATTTGTTCTAAACGCTGATCTGTCAAAGCGGCTGCGTTGCCGTCAAAAACGATCGCACCTGCTTTTAAGGCAATGATCCTTGTCGCATACTGACGAGCCAAGGGAATCGAATGCAGATTGATGACAATCGTTTTGCCCATTTCTTGATTGATCTTCTTCAGATCCTCCATCACTTTCTCTGTCGTGATGGGATCTAGTGATGCCACGGGTTCATCTGCTAAAATCACCGGCGCTTGTTGGACCAAGGCACGGGCGATGGATACCCGCTGCTGTTGCCCACCACTCAACTGGTCACTTCTCGTTTGCAGTTTGTCTGACAAGCCGACAGTCGCTAGCGCTTCTTTCGTTCTTTCGTAGTCTTCTTTCGTAAACAACCCTAAAATACTTTTCCAGGTCCCGTAATACCCCAAACGCCCAGACAAAACATTTTTTTGAACGGTACTGCGTTTGACCAAATTGAAGCTTTGCGAGATCAATCCGATTTGTCGACGAATCAAGCGCAATTCTTTTTTATTGGCTTTCGTGACTGATTTGCCGTCTACTCGGATATCTCCTTCAGTGATTGGCACTAAGCGATTGATCGAGCGCAAAAAGGTACTCTTACCAGCACCGCTCAAGCCAATGATGGCCACAAATTCACCTTGCTCAATCGTTACATCTATGTTCTGTAATCCTTTGACCCCATTTGGGTAGACTTTGGATACATTCTCAAAAGTTATCATCTGTTTTCTCCATTATGTAGGGACCGCGGCAAAGTTTCCCCAATCGGTCACGGTCTATCTCACTAAAAAATGCACTGGTACTGCGTATTCCACCTATTCCCCTAGTAAATCGCTGCACATCTCCGTGTCCCGTTATCCTTCTACCGCAATCCCTGATTTTTTACTCTGCTGCTCGTTGTGTATAATCGCGAATGGTATCGTAAGCAGAATCTGCTGCTTCTTCATACCCTTGGTGTCCCCACAAGCTCATTGCTTCGGCACCCTCTTCATCATCTGCCATGTTCAAGAACACTTCTTTGATCTGCTCTTTTAGTTCAGCATCCATTGATGGTTGGACGGCAATGGCGTCATTTGGAATATCCCCTTCGGTCAAGTAAAGGACTTTTAGGTCTTTGAATAAGTCGTTGTCTGGGAAGCTTGACGCAAAGACATTTCGTGCCCCTTGGAACACAAAGGCGGCGTCCATCTGACCATTCAAGACTGCAGTGATCTCACTTGGAATATCATTCACGGTCGTTAATGTAGCATCCGTCGTTGGATCAACTCCTGCATCTTTCAACTCGGCAACTGGGTAAATATAGCCGCTAGCAGAGTTTGGACTCAATGTAGCGATTTTTTTCCCTTTTAAGTCCGTCAATTCTGTCATGTCGCTATCCGCACGGACCAAGATCTCCCCTTTGAAGGTATTGGTTTTTTCCCCTTCTAATGGCAAGCCCGTCTCTGGATCATAAGCACCTAATTGAGAAGTCAAAATCGCTTCAGCTGCATCCATGTCTTTGGCTTGAACATAAGCGGCTGGCGGCATGATCCCTAAATCAACTTGTCCAGAAGCCATAGCTTCTACGATCGTCGAATAATCCGTTGCTAACGTTACTTCTACTTCACGGTCTAATTTTTTTGATAAATACTCAGCAAACGGTTTTGCTTTGGCTTGCATCGAGCCGTCATTATTGGTCGGTACGAATTGTACCACCAGCTTTTCTTTTTCGGCTGCGGCACTGCTGTCGCTGCTGCTGCTCCCATTCCCACAGCCGGTCAATGCGGCAACTAACGCAATTCCTAACATTCCTTTAACAATTCGTTTCAATGGCATTTTTTCTCCTCCTAATGGTTTGAAGCATTCTTACATTCAAATCATACCAAGTATCCCGTCAAAATGAAGTGACACATGTCCTATTTTACCTTATTTTTACATACAATTTACATTAGTTTTTATTTATCGTTCGTGTTGAGTCAAAAGGGGAACTAAGCTATACTTAAAGAAAACCATTCAGGAGTGGCTGATTCCCATGAAAAAAATCGATGATACCGCACGCCTCAGTAATTACATTGACACATACGATCTGCAATCTTATATGGACAGTGATTTGTTAGCGATGGCCACTTTGCATTCCTTTGAAAAAGAAGAGCACCTGATTCGAACGGGCACGCCTTCTGAATACTTGTATTTTCTCGTAGAAGGAACCGTGATGGTCTACTCCTTCTCTTCGGATACCCAAACGATTTGTATTGATTACGCTAAGCCGGCTGCACCTTTAGGGGAAGCTTCCTCTTTGTGGGAACTCTTGCCGAAAAGCAGTGTCAAAGCCGCTTCTGCTTGCGTCTGCGTCTGCATCCCTTTGAATCGCTACCGCAACACCTTGCAACAAGACGTCCGCTTTTTGCAAACCATCTGTCAGTTGCTAAGTTCCCGCTTGAATTCGGGGATCAACTTAGCGAATTCATTGACGGAACCTGTAGAGACACGGTTGGCCAAATTTATTCTTGCGCATCAAGAAAATCAACACTTTTCCTTTCAGTTGACCACCTGTGCCGCGATCTTGAATGTCAGCTATCGCCACCTGCTGCGAACCTTTACCAGCTTTCGGGAAGACAAGCTGATCGAAAAACAAAAACAGGGCTATGCGATTCTCGATTTCCCCGCTTTAGAGTCGCTTGCCGAAAATTTAAGCCATGTGTAAGGAGCAGTCCCCAAGAATGTTCGGGTTTTCCCTGAGCAGGCGTTCCTGATGTTGGTCTTGCCCTTAACTCGCGCTGTGACAAGCGTTTGCTACCGTGTCAGGCAAGCGAGAAGGGCAACTGCGCCTTATTTTCTTACAAAAAACCCGATCCTTGCTGATATTCAGTCGAGGATCGGGTTTTTTTTGCTTATTTCACGATGGCTAAGAAGTCTTCTCCTTGCAAGACATCGGTTTGGTTCATATCCATCACATCTAAATATTGCGGGGTGTTCGTCACAACGATCGGTGTGATCGTGGATAAGCCAGCTGCTTTGATCGTATCTAGATCAAACTTCACTAACAAATCGCCGCGTTTGACTTGATCGTCTTGTTTAACAAAGACCTCAAAGCCTTTGCCGTCTAGTTCCACAGTATCCATACCAATATGCATCAGAACTTCGGCTCCATCCGTGGTGGTCAAACCAACGGCATGGCCGGTAGGAAAGAGCGTCGTGATGGTGCCATCTGCTGGCGCATATAAAGCCCCGACAGTTGGTTCGATAGCGATACCTTTTCCTAATGCACCAGAAGAAAAGACTTGGTCTTTGACTTCTGCTAAGGGAACCACTTTGCCTTCTAACGGACTGCTGAGGATCACACGTTCTTTAGACGAACTATCGGTGGGTGTAACTGGCTCTTTTGCTGGTGCTGCACTGGCATCGGTTGCTGGCTGATCTTCAAAACGTAAGAAGAAGGTCAAGACAAACGCGGCGCCAAAAGCGATAGCCGTTCCGATCGAAGCGGCGATCAGACCACTTAGATCTTTCGTATCTTGTGGGATAAAGGAAGGCAGACTTAGTAAGCTGACTAACCCAAAGGTATAGTTTTCGACTTGGCTGAAGCCGATGAAGGCTCCCCCGATGGCACCACTGATACACGCGGCGATAAATGGTTTTTTCAATGGCAAGGTTACCCCATACACCGTCGGTTCTGTGATCCCAAAAATTGAGGTGATCGTTGAAGAAAGGGCCAACCCTTTCAATTTCACATTTTTTGTCATAAAGAACACTGCTAGCGCTGCACCCCCTTGAGAAAGGACAGCTGGCAACAGCATCGGCACCATGGTATCGACACCGGTTTGACTGAGATTCAACATCATGATCGGTACAAAGCCCCAGTGCATGCCAAACATCACAAAGACTTGCCATAAACCACCCATGACAGCGCCAGCGATCAGTGGGCTGAAGTGGTAAATGCTGTCGTAAGCACTACCTAACAAGTTTCCTAAAATCGTTCCTAGTGGACCGACGACAATAAAGGTCAACGGCGCCATGATCAAGAAGACCGCTAAAGGCACGCAGATGATCTGTAAGAAGCTAGGAATGACTTTTTTAAAGAAACGCTCCACATAACTTTGTAAAAAGACCGCTAAAATAATCGGAATGACGGAAGACGTATAAGCACTCGCACCAATAATGACAGGGAGGCCTAAGAAACTCAAGGTTTGTCCAGCCAAAGCGGTAATATTTGGATGAACCAATGCCATCGCTAAGGAAACCGCTAGAAATTCATTGGTACGAAACTTCTTCGCTGCAGTAAAAGCCAACATCACTGGTAAATAGGTAAATAACCCATCAGCAATCGCATACAATACGGTGTAGACCCCAGAATCAGCTGCCAGCCAATTCAAGGTGACTGCCAGCGTCAAGAATCCTTTTAAGACCCCGGCACCTGCCATTGCGCCTAAAAATGGCGTAAAAATCGACGAAATAATATCCACCAGTTGATTCAAGAGGTTGCCTTTGTCGCCTTTGCTGTCTGCTTCGCCATCGAAGTTCGCTACTCCATTCAATTCACGGTAAACGTCGCTGACATGACTGCCGATCACCACTTGGTATTGTCCGCCGCTTTGAACGACTTGGATCACGTCGTCGTCTTGATTCAAGCGTGCCGTATCCGCTTTGTTCTCATCTTTTAATTTGAAACGCAAGCGGGTCGCACAATGCACCACGCTGTTGACATTTTCTTTGCCGCCCACCGCATCGAGGACGCGAACTGCAATTTCTTTATTTGAACTCATTTTTTCAACACTCCTTTTTTAATAAAAAAACCCAGATTGAAAAAACGACCGTCCAACGAGTCTTTTCCTCGCTGACTGTTGTCTTTTCAATCTGGGTATTGCCTGCCTGACAGTAACAATCCGTTAATGATTGAATGTTAATTGGTTTGATCATTGACGACACGTTCGATGTGGATCGTTAAGTAGATCATTTCTGATTCACCGATCGATTTGTCGTAGGTTTTGATCAAGTACTCGTTGATCCGTTGGACCGTTTGAAACGCTTTAGGGTACTTCGATTGCACAAGGGCAAATAAAAATTCATCTTTTTCCCCCGAAAGTTCATCGCTTAAATAGCGCTGCGCAAAATACTGTAAATGCGTGGTGATCCGTTGATAGTTCAAGGAATCTAGGTTAAAGACTCGTCCATAAAAACGACTGATGATCGCCAGTACGTCACGAACGATCTCTACCGCTTGCATCGTGGTTTCCATCGTACCATTGGCTTGTTCGCTATTGACGATATGAAAGGCGATAAAGCCAATTTCCGATTCCGGCAATGAAATCCCGAAGACTTTTTCAAAATAAGCAACGGCATCTGCTGCAACCGCATACTCTTTCGGATAAAATTTGCGGGTCTCAAACAACAATGGATTCGGCAGCTCAATGCCTTCACGTGCCCGAACCAGCGCATAATGGATATGGTCGGTCAGTGTCAAATAAATATTTGGCGACAGCTCGATCCCCAAGGACGCTTCTGCATCATCCACCACTTGCTTGACGGCTTCGACTTCTTCCACAGGAATGTCTGAAAACAATTGCTGAAACTGATTTGCGGTAAAGGTATCCTTTAACACAAATTCTTTTTCGACAAAGGCTTCATCCACTGGATCGCCGACTTTTTTCTTAAACGCAATGCCGCGACCCATATAGATCACTTCCTGACCGGCATCATTGGTCGAGATGACGACATTATTATTTAAAATTTTTCCAATAATCATCGCTTTCCCTCACTCCAAAATAAAAAAACCTAGAATCTCCCCATTAGCGCGCTACGGTCAATTCTGGTTTTGCCTGCCGAACAGTAACAATCCTTGTAACTGAAAGAATAATAACACACCCCTGTGGCAGATGCAACCCTTTTCAATCAGAATTTCTGCAACGTGCTTTTCCTTTGTTATACCATTGAACAATTCTCCTTGCAACTTCCTTCACTATCTAAATTGAGTTGTTTTTTAATAAAAAAAGGAATGGCTCAGCTGCAGCCATTCCTAATGTATCAAAGTTGCTTTCTTTGCTGTCCCATGCGCCGCTCTTTCATCGCCGTTCCTAACGTACCATAGGTGAAGACAGCGATCCCCAGCCAAATAAACGCAAAGGCGGAAAATTGGGCCAGTGAATAGGTTTCGTGAAACAAAAAGATGGCTAACAAAAGCATGATTGTCGGGTTGACGTATTGAATAAACCCAAGCGTAATGTAAGAAACATTTTTCGCGGCTTCCGCAAACAGCAATAGCGGAATAGCCGTCACGATCCCAGCACCCATCAATAAGAGATTGGTTTGCAAGGGATAATTCATAAAGCCGACGGTTGAAAATCCTAAAATATACACGAGGGCAAAGGGGAAAATCACCATCGTTTCGATCGTTAACCCAGTAACCGAACTAATGGGGATCCTTTTTTTGATCAAGCCATACGTACTAAAGGAAAAGGCCATGATCAGTGAGGCATAAGGAATCGTTCCTGTTTGGATCGATAATAAGATCACCCCGATACTTGCCAGCAGACACGCCAGCATGCCAGTACGACTAAGACGTTCCTTCAAAAAAACGGTCGCTAACAAGACATTGACAAGCGGATTGATATAATAGCCTAAGCTGGCTTGCATCACGTGGCCCGCACTCACCGCGAAGATAAAGGTGAACCAGTTGATGGAGATCAGCACAGAAGCTAAAACGATCAGTCCAGCAAATGCTTTGTTCTTCCACAGCAGACGCGCTTCTTGTAAAAATTGCGTTTTCTTCCCAGAAAGCACGATAAACAACACCATAAAAACAAAGGACCACACGATTCGGTAGCACATCGTTGCTAATGGCGAAACCCCAACGATTATTTTCCAATATAGTGTGACCAAGCCCCATAATACATAGGCAGACAACCCAAAATAAACGCCTTTATTCTTCATTTTCTCCCTGATTTTTTTCCATTAAAACAAGTCTTTCCTGAAAAAAAATACTCCTCCTAAACCATAAGTTATCTTATTATATCGAATTTTTTGGTTTTTCATAGAGTTTCATGAAATAAATCAAGAAAAGCACCCTTCAAAGAAAGGTGCCCTCTTTATTCCAGTGGTTCTTCTGCACCTTCCAGCCACACGGCTTCTGGCTTCTGATCACGAATCAAGAATACCCCCGTTGCAAACAACATTCCCGAAGCGATCGTCATCAATAAGAAAGAAACATTCATCCCATGAAGCAGTGCACTTGTTCCTGTTAAGGTCGTGCTTTTTTGCGCCACACTATTCATGATCCCGACAAATAATGCTGTCCCGATGGCGCCTGCCACCGTTCGCAAAGAAGTCAATAACGCTGTTCCATGTGCCGTCAGCTGCGGCGGAATATTTTTATTTCCCCACGTCACGAAGGGCATCAACAAACAGCCTGTGGCGGCACAGCGCAGCATGTTCAAAACCACTGCTACCCAAATACCCGTGTGCATATGGATGAAATACATACCGATGTTGCTCAAGACCAGTGAGCCGCCGCCAAAAAGTGTCAACAGACGGATGCCGACTTTGTCATAGATTCGCCCAGCCACGGGACTTAAGAAAGCCGAGACCAGTGAGCCTGGCAAAACGACTAATCCCGAGATCGTCGCTGATTTGCCTAAAATCGACTGCACGTAAAGCGGCATCAGCATCGCCGAACCCATCAAGACCAAGTAAAGCATGATACTGCCAAAGACACTGATGGCATACTCTTTTGTTTTTAAGACCCGCAGATCCAAAAATGGGGTTTTCGCTCTTAACTGACGGAAGACAAAGAAGACCCCTGCTACCAAACCGATCCCTAAGGTTCCTAAAACCGGCAAGCTGAAAAAGCCATAGCTGCCGATATTGCCAAAGCCTAAAGTGATCCCACCAAAGGCGAAGGCACTCAAAACAAAAGAGGTCTGATCAAATTTACTGTTGCTTACTGGCAACACATCATCAAAAACCTTTATGGCCCAAATCAGTGAAATCAAAACGATCACGGCAACGATATAAAAAATCGCATGCCAGTTCAAGCGGTCCACGATCACCCCAGCAAGAGTCGGTGCGATCACGGGTGCCGCGGTGATCGATAATCCATACCAGCCCATCACCACACCGATACGATTGATCGGATAGATCGATAAGAGGATCACTTGCGCCATCGCGGTCAAGATTCCATTGCCTACGGCCTGCAAAATACGAGCAAGCATCATGACTAGAAAATTGGGCGCTGCAGCACAAAGCAGCAAGCCCACCAACGCAATTCCTAAGGCAGCGAGATACAGCTTTTTGGTTGGCACACGATTCATAAGATATGCCGTCAAGGGCATAACGATCGCCATCGCCAAGGAATAACCGCTAGTCAGCCATTGGCCCGTAGTGACGGAAATCTGCAGGTCAGTGACAATGGCGGGTAAAGCCGTCGTCAAGGCGGTCGCCAACATGGATACGGCAATACATGTAATCATTAAATTAATAAAAATCAGCGTCCGCTGACGTTCCGTTCGTTGGACTGTTTCACTCAATCAACGTCCGCCTCCTTCTCAAGATAAAACTGTTCGATTTTTGCTAAGGCTTGACCAAAGGCTTGTTTTTCTTCTGCCGTCAAATAGGTCAGCATTTCTTGGTGCGCCTTGCTGCGTTTTTCTTTCATTCGCTGTGCCTCTTCCTTGCCTGCTTCCGTCAGCGAAATCAGATGGCTGCGTTTATCTTTCGGATCGACTTCTTTTTGGATCAGCCCTTTTTCAGCCAGTTTTTTTAGTAGTTCGCCAGTGGATGTCGAGCGAATCGCTAAATACGCGGCGAGATCTTTTTGGGTCAACGTCCCTTTTTCGTCCAATACCAGTAGGCAATTGAACTGTCCCCGACCTGGCATAAAACGCCCATATTTTTGTTCCGCATACCGCCGATTTAATTTATACACTTCAAACAATCGTTCCACGATTTCTTGTTCGGAAACCATCGACCTTCAGCTCCTTTCGCCTCTTCACTATTTAGATAGGTACCTAATTAAAAGTCTGTTCTCCATTTTACATAGGTACCTACCTATTGTCAAGGAAGGATTGACAATGAGAGCGGGTACAGCAACCAAAAACGAAAAAAGCATTGAAACTTACGCTTCAATACTTTCCTCGTGGTTCTTTTTCTCCGCAAACTCTGCCAGCAGTTGCCGGACTTCATCCGTTGATTTGGTATTCATCAATTTTGCCCGCAAATCACTGGCTCCAGGGAAGCCTTTGACATAGATTTTAAAGAAACGATGCAATCCTGCGATCGAGCGTGGCACCATTTTGGCGTAATGGTCCTGCAGATCTAATTGCAGCTGCAACAAGCCTAATAGCTCTTCTGAGGTATGCTCTTTCGGTTCTTTTTCAAAGGCATAGGGATTCTTGAAAATACCCCGGCCGATCATGATTCCGTCTACGCCATATTTTTCTGCTAGCTCCAAACCTTTGGTACGATCAGGGATATCGCCGTTGATCGTCAGCTTCGTTTGTGGGGCGATTCTATCCCGCAAGGCAACCACTTCAGGAATCAATTCCCAATGGGCATCGACCTTGCTCATTTCTTTGCGGGTTCGCAAATGGATCGAAAGGTTGGCGATATCCTGTTGCAGGACATGGGTCAACCAAGCTTCCATTTCTCCTAGTTCGGTATAGCCCAAACGCGTCTTGACACTGACCGGCAGACCGCCAGCTTTGGCTGCTTGGATCAGCTCTGCAGCAACTTCTGGTCGCAAGATCAAGCCGCTGCCTTTGCCTCGTCCAGCAACGTTTGGCACTGGGCAGCCCATATTTAAGTCGATCCCTTTAAAGCCCATCTCCGCTAAGCCGATACTCATCTCACGGAAATACTCTGGCTTGTCGCCCCAAATGTGGGCTACCATCGGTTGCTCATCTTCGGTGAAGACTAAACGTCCCCGCACACTGTCGCGTCCTTCTGGATGGCAGTAACTATCGGAGTTGGTAAATTCCGTAAAGAAAACATCTGGTGCGCCGGCAGCTTGAACGACATGTCGAAAAACGACATCGGTGACATCTTCCATTGGTGCTAGGATAAAAAAAGGCTTCGGCAATTCAGCCCAAAAATTTGTTGTCATGATTTACGCTCCATTTCTTTGTCCAAGGATCTTATTTTATGACCCCACTTGCAAAACAAACCCCATTATACTAAGAATGCGTCAAAGAAGCAAAAGAGCAAGACGACACCCGCCGGTGCTTCGCCTTGCTCTTTTACAACAGATACTTAATACTGCCGAATAACTGGCGGTTCGTAGGCTTGAATAAAAGCTTCAAGCTCCTGGGTTGTTTGCGCAAAACCGATTTTTTCGCGATCGGCCTGCGTCAAGAACTCATTTTCCACCATATTGTCATACAAGGCTCTCGTTGCGCGGTAAAAATTGTTCACATCATAAAAAGCACACGGATTCGGGTTTTGACCGATTCTTGACCATGAGATCATCTCCGTGATTTCTTCCAGCGTACCAGGACCGCCTGGCAGTGCGACAAAGGCCTGCGACAATTCGAACATTTTTCGTTTTCTTTCTGACATCGTCTCGACGACATGGAGTTCGGTCAATCCAGGATGTGCTAGTTCCCGATCTTTCAAAAAGGTTGGGATCACCCCGATCACCTGACCGCCATTTTCTAAGACAGCATCTGCCAGCACGCCCATCAAGCCCGCTTTTCCGCCGCCATAGACCAGCGTATTTTGCCGTGAAGCGATCCACTGCCCCAATTCTTGGGCGGCTGTTGCAAAACTAGGTTCATTACCGACACTGGCACCACAATAGACTGCAATTTTCATAAAACTCTCCATCATCCTTCTCAATCATTTTGAAATAGTATATCATGATTCTGATAAAGGTTCTGGGAAAGGATGGAAAAAAAATTATGAACATTGAGGAATATCAACGATTTATCAGTGACTTCTACAAAGCCCGCAACTGGTATCAATATGATCCGTTTATTCGGGCGAATTTTTTAGCAGAAGAAGTCGGGGAAGTGAGCCGTGCCATTCGGACATTGGAGATTGGCCGTGACCGTCCCGATGAACAAGAAGGCTTGCCGGAAGAAAAACTGGCAAATCTGACGGAAGAATTGGGCGATGTACTGGATAACTTATTTATTCTCGCCGATAAATACGATATTTCTCTAGAAACGATCATGCAAAAACACAAAGAGAAGCTATTGTCTCGCTATCAAATGAACCATATGACAGAAAAAAATAGCTAACGGGATACTTGTTGCGGAACGGGCAGCGGCAAAGGTTGCTTTTCTTAAATACAAAAAACCAACGTTTCTGTGGTCGATCGGCCAGTGAAACGTTGGTTTTCTTCTATTATATAAAAAGTTGGTTCTCCTTTTTATGCAATAGGAGGTGTTTATTGTGCCATTTGCTCTACCAGTTCTTCCAAACCAGTCAAGGCTTGGTAGCCGTAGCCAAAGAGATAATTGTAGTCCATGCTGTAGACTTGTTTGTTTTTGATGGCTTTCATGCTGGAGAGTTTGTCATTTTTGTACAAGCCTTCAATGATTTCTTGACCAGAAACACTGCCTTCGATCGTTGACCAGTCGCCGACGATCAAGACATCGGGATCCGTTTCGATCAAGGTTTCGACACTGACTTCTCCTGAATAGTCTTGAAACACATTGTTCAGTTTGATCATGTCAAAGTTACTGTTGAAAAAAGACTCGTCTTGAGCGGCATAGACACTGACCACACTTGGATCAGACATAAAGAGATGGGCAAAGGTTTGCTCTTCTTTGTCTGCTACTTTTTCTTCCAAGGCACTCTGGCGATCCTTTAATTCTTTTTCAAAAGCAGCGGCTGCCTCGGGGACATTGAAGAGCTTACCAAGGTTTTCAATGTCTTGATACACAGAATCAAACGTCGCCCCAGTGACAGAGGTTTCTTGGACGTAAGTCGGAATGCCCATCTCGTTCAAGGAATCAACGGTGCCAACGCCCCAATCTTGATTATCAAAAAGTCCTCCGCGGCCAAAAATCAAATCTGGATCCACACTGAGCGCCGTTTCTTTACTGATATAGTCGCTGCCCAGGTCGTTTAGTTCTGCGTAATCAGCAGCAACTTCCTTATCAGCGGCACCAAAGGTTGCACCGACACCCGCAATCTGATCCTTGAGGCCGAGATGCAGCAGCAATTCCGCTGCTGGTCGTGTGTTGGCTACGACTTTTTTCGGTGCTTCATTAAAGGTTTGGTCCTTGGCGGTCCATTGCGTACCGCCTTCTGCTTTGGTGTAGTTGCTGATGGTTAAGGGATACGTACTTTCTGCCTGTGAGGAAGAAGCCGAAGTTCCTTCATCCTTCGTATTGCCGCAAGCGCTTAATGTAAAGACTGCCAATCCTACCCCAATCATTTTTCCCCATTTATTCATCTGTTTGCTCCTTTTCAAAATAATAATGAAACCCTAATCCGCCTGTGATCGGATGATGGTAAATACTGCATTTCACGCCATAGATTTCTTCGATCAGTTCTTCTGTCAGCAGCGTTTCTGGTTCGCCATACCCTACGACCCGACCATCTTTTAAGGCATAGATGATGTCGCAATAATTGGCTGCTTGTTCCAAATTGTGCAGCGCCGCCAACAAGCCAATCTTCAGATGCTTGACGGTCTCTAAGATTTCCAGTTGATATCGGATATCCAAATGATTGGTCGGCTCATCGAGAATCATAAATTTCGGTTCTTGGGTGATGGCACGAGCAAGGACGACCCGCTGTTTTTCGCCTCCTGATAATGAGAGGTAGCTGCGTTTTCTGTAGGCACTTAACCCTGTTTTGGCTAAGGCTGCGGTGACCAGCTCATGATCGGCTTTAGTGTCTTGTTCCAACAAACCCTTGTGGGGCGTGCGGCCTAAAAGCACCATCTGTTCTACTGTTAAATCAAAGCTCAACTCATTGAACTGACTGACGACGCTGACTTGCTGGGCGACTTTTTTTTCGGAACTTTTCAAAATATTCATCTCACCTAAATAAATGTCGCCGCTGTCAGGTTTCAACGTTTTGTAGATAGCTTTTAACAATGTAGACTTGCCGCTGCCGTTGGAACCAATCAAGCCGACAAATTGCCCCTGTGCGGTTTGGACGGAGATGTCTTTTAGAATCTGTTGGTCCCCGATCGTTAGATTGAGCTTTTCAACTGCTAATTTCATTCCGTCACCCCCCAAAGTTGTATTGCCGTTTGACAATGATATAGATAAAGATCGGTGCGCCAATCAGCGCTGTAATGATCCCGATCGGCAGTTCGACTCCTTGCAGGGTCGAGCGGGCGATCACATCCGCCCAAATCAAAAACAACGCGCCTGTCAAAGCGGTCAAAGGCATCAACAGGCGATGATCCGACCCGCTGACTCCACGTACGATATGAGGAATGATCAAGCCGACAAAGCCGATCATACCAGAATTCGCAACGATGATACTGGTTAATAGCGCTGCTAGCAGCATGTAAAAACGACGATAGAAGGTCAGCTTGACCCCTAAGGTGGAAGCAACTTCATCTCCCAGCAAAAGCGTATTCAAAACACGGTATTGCGTCAGGAAGAACAGCGTGATCAAAGAAACCAGAACCACGATAAAGCCCAATTTGTTCCAAGAAGCCGAGGCTAAGCTGCCCATCGACCAAAACGCCACAGTCTTCATCCCTTCTGCATTGCTAGCCAGATAGATGATCAAGTTTGAAACAGAGCTGCATAAGGCACTGACGATCGTCCCCGACAGCACGAGTTTTGTGGAAGTCATTTTCCCACCGATACTAGCAAGCAGCAGCACCAAAATGGTGGCAATCCCCGCTCCTGCAAAGGCACCAAACGATAAGCCCAGCTGCAAGACTAGCGCCGAGCCGCCAAAACCGACTAAGATGGCGAAGGTCGCCCCTAAGGATGCGCCTGAAGAGATCCCTAAGATATAGGGATCTGCCAGCGGATTTTGGACCACCGCCTGCATCACTGCCCCGCTGATCGCTAACCCCATGCCCACAAAAATAGACAGCAAGACCCGCGGTGCCCGAACAAACCAGACGATATTGATGTTTGCGTCTGAAATGCCTGAAAGATCACCAACCAATCCATGGCTGATTTTATAGAAGAGAATTTGATAAACTTCGCCAAGGGTGATATTGGCTTGTCCGTTTGCCAAAGCAACTCCTGCAGATAAGAGAATGGCGACAACTAAAACACAGCAAATGATTGTCGAAACCATCCAACGATTTGATTTAATCAACCCTACCGACATGTGATTCTCCTTTATTCAGCACGATCCTCTCCTGATTTCACAGCAAAAACAACCTGACTGTTGCCTCGCCACCATCATAAAAGAAGCATCTGTGCGTTTTTTCGCTTATAACAGTTCTTCTCATGAAAAGCGCCAAAGCCATGTACTGCTTTGACATCTATTTGCAAATGAGAATCACTCTCAATGAATAGAGTCATTATAAGGAACCTTTTGTGAAATGTAAATAATTTTCTGAAAATTTCCTTAAATAAGAGTTATTCTAATGTTCGTGATTGATTGGGCGTTTTCCTCTCCATTGACCTATCGAAAATACGGTACCCGTGAAGAAGCGAATCCTTTGGCAAAAATAATCCCATGCTTTTAAATGATGAAAAAAGACAGACTTCATTTTGTACGAAGTCTGTCTCCAGTCTGATGCCTATGCTCAGGCAGGCTTGTTCTTGTAGCTTCCCTTTGTTCGAACGTGAAACCTATGCGTTGCCAAGGATTTGCTGATTCAACGAAATCATCTCCAAAAGACCTTGAGCGGCTTCACTGCCTTTGTTGCCGGCTTTGGTTCCCGCCCGTTCAATGGCTTGTTCGATTGTTTCAGTCGTCAACACACCAAACATGATCGGAATGTCGGCATTCAGACCAATTTGGGCTACGCCTTTCGCCACTTCATTTGAGATCAATTCATAGTGAGTCGTTGCTCCGCGAATCAAGGCACCTAATGTCACGATCCCATCGTATTGCTTGTGGTCAACGATTTTTTTGGTAATATACGGAATCTCATAAGCCCCTGGTACCCAATACACATCGATGTTTTCTGCTTTGACTCCATGACGCAGCAAATTGTCTTTGGCGCCTTCCACTAACTTGGAAGTGATAAACTCGTTGAATCGTGAGACCACGATCCCTACTTTGACTGCCTCTCCCTGAAACGTTCCTTCAAATACTGTCATCGCTCATTCTCCTTTGGTTGATTAAATAGATAGGTAATGGTGAAACTTTTCTTTCTTCGTTTTCAAATAGCTGCTGTTTTCTTTATGCGCAGGCATCTCCAGCGGTACCCGTGCTACTACCTTGATCCCTAAGCTTTCTAATTCCTTCACCTTGTCAGGGTTGTTGGTCATCAGTTGAATCTCCTGCACTTCTAAGGAACGTAAAACATCGGCGGCAAACGTGTAATGACGAGCATCTGCTGCAAACCCCAATGCAATATTTGCTTCATAAGTATCCATGCCTTGTTCCTGCAGCTGATAGGCACGGAGCTTGTTCCGCAAGCCAATACCGCGGCCTTCTTGGCGTAGATACAAAATCGCACCGCGGCCTTTTGCTTCGATCTGCCGCATCGCTTCTTGTAGCTGTTCGCCGCAATCACAGCGATGAGAGCCGAAGACGTCGCCTGTTAAACACTCTGAATGGATCCGTAGTAACAGCGGCTCGGTAGTATGTTGAATCTCGCCTTTGGCTAGTAAAAGGTGTTCATTGCCGAACTCATCTTCAAATAAGGTCAATTGGAACGCCCCATAAGCCGTTGGCAGATCCACCGTGATAGGCGTGGTTCCTCGTAGATATTCCGCCAACTCATCAATGGTCAAAAACGGCAGCTGCCATTTTTCTGCTAATTTTTTCAATTCTGGGACCCGAGCCATCGTGCCATCTTCATTTAAAATCTCACAAATGTAGGCTGCTTCCACGCTGCCAGCAAGCTTTGCTAAATCCACAGCCGCTTCTGTATGTCCTCTGCGTTCCAACACGCCGCCAGGTTGAGCGGTCAAAGGGAAGATATGACCAGGGCGATAAAAATCCGCAGCTTGTGACGCAGGATCAGCCAACTTTTCAATCGTCACTGCCCGGTCTTTCGCAGAAATTCCCGTACTCGTCGTCACGTGATCGACACTGATGGTAAACGCGGTGCCAAAGGCATCCGTATTATTGGCGGTCATCTCAGGCAATGCCAGCTTTTCAGCGATCGCTTGTGAGATGGGTGCACAGATCAAGCCGCGGCCATAAGTCACCATAAAATTGACGGCTTCTGGCGTTGCGTATTCAGCGATCCCAATCAAATCTCCTTCTGATTCCCGATTTTCATCATCGGCGACAATCACTAAGCCGCCTTTTTTTAACCATTCCACTGCTTGTTCTACTTTATGCATCGTCTGCCTTCTTTCATTTTCGTTGGTATTTGACATATTTCCCGATCATATCCGTCTCGATATTGACCCACTCCCCTTGTTTCAACTGCCCCAGCGTCGTCTGGTCTTTGGAATGGGGGATCAAGCTAACGGAAAATGCCTGTGCCGTCGTCTGGGTAACCGTCAAACTGACGCCATTGATCGCAATCGACCCTTGCGGAATGATTTCCCCTTGCACACTGACAGGATAAGCAAACGTCAAGATCAAGGCATTTTCCAACTGCTTTTTCTGGATCAAACGGGTCGTTACATCAATGTGGCCAGCGACAAAGTGGCCTTCAAAACGCTGCGTTGCTGCCATCGCTCGCTCCAAATTGACTTCGGCACCCACCGAGAGTTGTTTAAAGGTCGTTCGTTGAAAGGTTTCTGGCATGATATCCACCGTAAACGTCGTCGCTTGTTTGGCGATCGCCGTCAAACACGTCCCGTTGATCGCCATACTGTCTCCGATCTGGTAATCCGCCAGTAATCCTTCGGACGCACTGCAAGTTAGCTGGATCGTGCGGCTTTGCTTGCGGATCTCTTTGATGCGGCCTTTTTCCTGAATCAATCCTGTGAACATTCCTCTGGTCTCCTTCCTCGGATGCAAACATCTTCCCCAACTGCAGTCACCGTCACCTCTGTTAGCTGCTGCAGCTGTTTCGGGGTACGCTCACTGGTAAAACTTGCGAGACTATTGCCCCCAAGAAACTTTGGCGCCACATAGGCAATGCTTTCTTGCCACAGTCCGCTGGCTAAAAAGGCATCATGGATCGCAGCGCCTCCTTCTACGTAAAGCGATTGGACCTGTCGTGCGGCAAGCTCCTTCAGCAATGAAACAATTGTCAACTCTTCCAGCTGGATCACTGACACATGAGCTGGCAAATCACTGACAGTTGTCTGCTGCGTAAAAATCCACACAGGTGCCGAATCATCGACAAACAGTGCCAAATGGGGTTGCGACAGCGTTCGCCCCCGACGGTCTAACACGATGCGAATCGGCGGAAAGCTGGTTTCAACCGTGGTCAATAAGGTGGGATCATCCGTCAACACCGTCTGACTGCCCACTAAGATTCCTTGATAGTCCCCACGTTCTTGATGGACGTTTTGCCAAACCGCTGAACCAGTGATCGCACTGCGGGTCAACGCATCATGAGCGATCCGGCCATCTAAAGTGATCGCTTGCTTCAACGCCACGTAAGGTCGCTGATGCTGATGGTAAAAATTATAGTGTGGATTCAAACGTCGCACCGCTGTTTCTTCGATGCCCACCAACACGTCGATGCCCTGTTCTTCTAAAAAGCGCTTGCCTTGTCCAGCCACGATTGGGTTAGGGTCTAACTGGCCGACGACTACCTTTTTGATGCCACTGTCGATGATCAGCTGGGTGCAAGGCGGCTGTTTTCCTTGATGGTTGCAAGGTTCTAATGTCACGTATAAAGTCGAATTGATTAGGTCTTCGGAGGAATGGCATTGTTCGATGGCGTTTCGTTCCGCATGGGGCTGCCCATAGACTAAGTGAGCCCCTTTGGCAATGACCCGTTGCTCTTTGACGATCACAGCGCCCACTAGCGGATTGGTAAAGGTTTGGTAGCGCCCTTTTTTGGCTTCTGCGATCGCCAAACGCATGTATTCGTTATGCATCTTCCTTCCTCCTTTCAATAAAAAAATGCCTCGTGAGAATCTCACGAGGCATAGACAAACAAGACCGGCAAAAAATCAATTTTAGACGCACTGCGCCCCTTGAAATTTTGTGGTTTTTCTTCTCCCATCCAGACTTTCACTGTCGGTGCCAGATTCACACTGGCTCCACCGCATAGCTATGCGGGTCACGGACTTCAAGCATTGCGCTTGTCACCGTCGGTCGGGAATTACACCCTGCCCCGAAGAATACTATTCAATTCATGTGCATTTTAGCCCGACCATTTTTGTTTGTCAATAGGCCTGATTACAAGCCGATAGGAATTCCTCTTGGCTTTTTCTTTTGGCAACCCCAAAGCAGCGACAGCAGAAATCTCTTGTCGTTCCGCCATTTTCCTAAGCTGCAGCAAGGCGGTTTTGCCTGTGAAAAACACGAGAAAACCTAGGTTAAATATTTTTTCTCGAACGAAGCCATTTATCAAACTCCGTCACGAGTAAGACGACCATCCCAGAAGCTGCTGAGATGACCCAGCCGATCAAGGACATGTCCTCAGTATGAAAGGCGCTTTGCATAAATGGAACATAGGTCAATAACAGTTGCAGAACCAGCATCACACCAATGATCACGAATGCTTTTGGATTGGTGAAGGAAGCTTTAGAAAACGCTGGTGCACTTGTACGGATGTTGAACAAATAGAAAATCTTACTCAAGACCACGATATTGACCATCATGGTACTGGCAACGGCTTCGCTGACGCCTTGCAGCAAGAGCCAGTCATGAGCGATCAAACTGATGACTGCCATCAAGATCGATACATACGCCATCTGCCAAATATCGTGGCGATTCAACAATTTATTGCCTGTCTTTCGCGGTGTGCGGTTCATGATCCCAGACTCTGCTGGTTCAAAGATAAACGCAAACTGGATCGTAATAGCAGAAACCATGTTGATCCACAGCAGTTGCGTCGCCTGCAGCGGCAATTCTTTTTGCATCATGATCGTAAAGGCAATGATCAGCCCTTCGGCAAAAGATGTCGGCAACAGAAACAGAATGCTCTTTTTGATGTTGTCATAGATCCTGCGTCCTTCGCGAATCGCTAAGGACATGGTACCGAAATTGTCATCGGTCAAGATCATATCAGCAGAGTCTTTGGCTACATCCGTGCCGCTGATCCCCATCGCTACACCGATATCCGCCCGCTTCAACGCAGGGGCATCGTTGACTCCGTCCCCTGTCATCGCCGTGACTTTGCCTTTGGCTTGTAGCGCTCTGATAATGTCCAATTTATTTTTCGGCGTGGTTCGTGCAAAGACTTGATTCGTCAAGGCAGCATCTTGAAATTCAGCTTCACTCATCTGATCCAACTCGGCACCAGTCACGACGTGAATCTCATCCGCTAAGCCAAGCTTTTCCCCAATCGCTTTGGCGGTCAGAGGGTGATCGCCAGTGATCATTTTCACTTGAACACCGGCTTGGTTCATTTCCTTCAGGGAGGCAATCACTTCTTCTCGCGGCGGATCGATGATCCCAGCGATCCCTAGTAATTGCAGCCCTTGCTCAAAAATCGTTTCATCAATGTGATCAATCGAAACTTTCTGATAGCCCACCGCTACCACTCGTTTGCCTTCTGCCGACAAGCGGCGGACATGGTCTGTCCAATAGGCTTCATCAAAAGGCGCCGCTTGTTTTTGCACCATTTCAAACAATTTATCTGGGGAGCCTTTAACAAATAGCAAGCGTTCCCCCGCAGGGTTTGCCACTAGTTTCGCCATGTAGCGGTTGTCCGAATCAAAGGGCAGCATATCCAGCTCTTGGTAAGCAGGTGCTTGCGGATAGGCAAATTGCTTATGATACAGCGTCAAGAAGGAGCCATCTGTTGGTTCCCCATTGATCGTCCAGTGATTTCCTTCTGGCACTAATACCGTATCGTTGGCTTCGTAACCAGCTTCCAAAAACAACTGCAAGGTGTCTTGCGCGTGGACGTCCTCCTGCTTTGGACGAATTTCTCCCACCGGCGCATAGCCGTCACCCGTCACTTCATATTCCTGCTCAGCCAATACGATGTCTTTGACCGTCATTTCATTTTTGGTCAGGGTACCTGTTTTATCCGTCGCGATCACATCCACTGAGCCTAGCGTTTCAACCGCTGGCAGCGTTTTGATGATGGTGTGCTTGTTTTTTGCCATGTCGCTGACACCCATCGCCAAAACCACCGAGGTCGTTGCTGGCAATCCTTCTGGGATCGAGCCGACGATCATGGTGACAACGGCTAAGGATAAGACAGAGATCGCATAGGTCTGCTGGAACAAGCTGACGACAAATAGCAAGACCGCCACGCCCATGATCACATAGGTGATGCCTTTCCCCAGTCCATCAATCTCTTTCATCAACGGCGTTTTTCGTTCTTCCGTTTGATTGACTTCAGCTGAGATTTTCCCGATTTCAGTCGTGACGCCAGTAGCGATCACGATCCCTTTCCCGCTTCCTGACGTCACGGAAGTCGAAGCAAACGCCAAATTCCGTTGTTCCGCTAATGGCGTTGCTTCATCCATTGAGGCATCTGTTATTTTTTCCACCGAATCGGCTTCACCAGTCAAGGCGGATTCTTGGATACGCAAGTTGTCGGCTTCGATGATTCGCAGATCTGCGGGCACATTGTCACCAGCTTCTAGGAATACGACATCCCCTGGAACGACTTCGGCAGCTGGAATATCTTGACGAATCCCATTCCGATAGACCGTGGCTTCTGCTGATAGCATCTCTTTGATCCGTTCTAACGCATCGGAAGCATTCGCTTCTTGGTAATAACCGATCAACGCATTGACCAGCACGACGATGCCAATGATCACGGCATCAGAGAAATGCCCCATCAGCAGCGTTAAGATGGCAGAGAAAATCAAAATGTAGATGATCGTGTTATGGAATTGTCGCAGCAGCAAACGCCACTTGGCGGTTTTTTTGACCGCTAATTGGTTCAATCCGTAGGTTTCTAACCGCTCGGTTACTTGCGCCTCAGTCAACCCTTGATCGATTGACGGCACCTGATACTGTTCGATTGTTTCTGACACTGATAACTGAAACTCTTTTTTATTCATTTTTTTCTTCTTCCTTTTCTTTTTCATTGATGGATAACACAAATAAGCCCCTTATTTAGAAACTGCTCCTAAATAACGCGCTGTTGTTTGTCTCCTATTCAATTAAAAAGTAAGGCAAGTCAAAATAGTGTTTCTGCTCACCGTCACTCGAGTCGCTTGACATTCGTTTACCACCCCCTCTAAAGTTAGCAATAAGCGTAACAAACTATTTTTCCAAAGTCAAGAGTCACCGCTTTCAAAAATGAAAAGTGGCTGGCTTCTTCACAAAAAAAAGCCGCACGCCAACGATTCATTGCCGTACAGCTCCTTCAGTACATTCTCTTCAAGCCCAAAGGCTCGCCTTAAAGCTGATCCAGTGCCTCGCTGATGGGGGTTTCCCCAGCTTGGACTTTGATGACTTTTTGATAAGTTGCTGGACGTTCCAGCATTTCACCTAACAAGACGGCGACATCCTCGATGGGGATCGCACCAGAGGTCGTTTCACTGATCTCGATCAAACTAGAACCTGGCGTTTCTTTCAACGCACCCGGCTGCAAAATCGTATAGTCTAGTGCGGTGTTGTCGATCAGCCAGCGATCAGAGAAAAATTTGGCGATCGTGTAATCCATCAATGACGCCATGCCTTCCCTTTGCCACTGTTCAGGTTCTAAGGCATAGGCTGAGCTAAGGTGGATGTAGCGCTTAATTCCTTTTGCTTCAGCGGCTTGCATCACTTTGACCGCACCATACAGATCAGATTGCAGCAAGTCTTTGCCTCGGGAACCCGCCACGAAGTATACCGCTTCCGCATCTGCGAATTTCGCCGCCATCTCTTCCGGTTCTGTGTGTAAATCAAAGAACACGGGCTTGATCGTCTCCGTTTCTGTGATTTTCTCACTGCTGCGCGCACCAGCATAAACGATGTGTCCTTGTTTTTCTAGAAAGGTGATCAATTTTTGGCCTACTCGTCCAGTAGCACCAACGACAAAAATTTTCATTTTCTTTGCTCCTCTCGTTTCTTTTTCCAACTCTTGCTAGTATCATCGTAGGACAAAAACCAAGATCCAACAACTATTCTGTTTCTAAACGAAGGGGAAAAAAGCACAGCACAAACCAATTCTTGCTGTTTTTCCCCATAGAAACCCATGTTTTTTAAAAAACACCCAAAAAAATGAAAAAAATTTTCTCAAACAATTGACAAAGCGTTGACTCTTTTGTAGACTAGGTAGAAATAATTTAAATATTTAGAAAATTCCAAATAAAGAAAAGGACGGTGGCGTATATGACCCGCACCAATGTTAGCAAACGAATTATTTTATTATTATAGTCGGGACTGTTTGATTTTATACATTCAAAGAGTCCCTATTCACATTGCATCCAAAAAGAAGAACAGCTTCTTGAGATGGAGTGTTTTTTTATACCCATTTTCAAGAAAGCGGCCTTTTGCAAGCTGACACCTTGATGTCAGATAGATCCAAAACGCTCGTTGACCAACTGCTGCCGATTCCCCGCGGTTATGCACTGCACTTATTCTAAAGACCCCTTCTGTTTGGACACTTGATTGGTCAAGCAGAAAAAAGGAAGGATGATTTTTTATTATGAAAACCGTCAACACGATCGCTGCTTTTGTAAACAAGTATTTGATCTACATCATGATTTTATTGATGATCGTCTCTTATTTTTTCCCGCAACCCTTCTTATGGATTCCGCCTCGTACAACGATTCTTTTGAGCATCATCATGTTTTGTATGGGGATGACTCTAAACGTTGCTGCGTTTAAAATGGTCGTCTTACAGCCCAAAGCATTCATCTTAGGGGTGCTTTTCCAGTTCACCATCAGCCCTTTGGTGGCTTACGGCTTAGCGCAGCTGTTTGGTCTTTCTTCCAGTTTGATTATCGGTTTTGTCTTACTAGGCTGCGTTTCTGGTGGAACCGCCAGCAATGTCATGACCTTCATCGGCAAAGGCGATGTCGCCCTCACCGTTTCCATGACCACGGTATCGACCTTGTTAGCGACCGTCGTTACACCCTTTTTGGTTTATGTCTTGGCTGGTCAGTACACCGAGATCTCCTTCTGGGAAATGCTCTTGTCTGTCTTGCAGATGGTGCTTTTGCCAATCATTTTAGGGGTGATCGTCCACAAACTCATTGCCAAGCACATCGAGCGATTTCTGCAATCATTTGTGTTGATTTCTTCCGTCAGTATCTTATTGATCGTTGCAGGAACTGTCGCTCGCAACGGCGCCGTCATCGTCCAATCTGGCTTGATCGTGATTTTCTTAGTCTTGCTCCATAACTTGATCGGCTACGGCGCAGGCTATGGTCTGAGCCGTGTGATGGGCGTCAGTGCCACCCAAGCCAAATCCATCATGTTTCAATTAGGAATGAAAAATACTGGCCTAGCGATCTCGTTAGCCAATGCCCACTTTGCCGCCATTGCTGCAGCCGTTACCCCTGCCGCAGTCGGCATGGTGATCCATCAAATTACCGGACCAATTTTAGCCAATCTCGTGGCCAAGAAAGAAGGAGAAAAGTATGAGTCAAAGTATCTTTTTGCCAAACTACACAATCGGGGCGGACGCCTACGAAAAAGTAAATGACATCGTAAAACCATACGGCACCAATGCCGTGATCATCGGCGGAAAAACCGCCCTTGAAAAAGCTGAAGACAAGATCAAAGCCGCTTTAACGTCAGCAGTCCAAGTGACGGATACCTTGTGGTACGGCGGCAACTCGACCTATGAAAACGTCGATCAGCTGTTCGCTACTCCAAGTGTCCAAGCCGCCGATGTTCTATTCGCCGTTGGTGGCGGCCGCGTCTGCGATACCGTCAAAGTGGTTGGGGAAAAAGCTGGCAAACCAGTCTTCACCTTCCCAACGATTGGCTCCAACTGCTCACCAGTCACCGCGGTTTGTGTCATCTATAAAGAAAACGGCGAGATGCAAGGGTTGTTTTTCCCTTCGCAACCGCCGACCCATGCCTTTATCGACAGTGAGATCATCGCCCAAGCCCCCGACAAGTACTTATGGGCAGGAATCGGCGATGCCCTCTCCAAAGAGATCGAATCGACATTTTCAGCGCGGGGCGATCAGTTAGATTACACCGATGGGTTAGGCATCCAAATCGGCAAAATGTGCACGGAACGCTTATTGCAATACGGCACACAAGCCTTGAAAGACAGTGCCGCCAATCAGCCGTCTTATGCCATTGAGCAAGTCGTCTTGGATATCATCGTAACCACCGGCTTAGTTTCCGTCTTAGTCGTCAATGATTACAACTCCGCCCTTGCTCATTCCTTTTACTACGGAACGACCGTTTTGGAAAAAATGGAAGACTATTTACACGGCGCATCCGTTAGTTACGGCGTTTTGGCCTTGTTGCAGCTCGATCAGCAAGATGCCCTCTTCCAGCGCATCTACGCCTTTATGAAGGAAAACAAACTGCCGGTTTGCCTAGCAGATATGGGCCTTAACGACACCAGCGATCTTGAGGCAATCTTAGACAAAGCAATGACCACCAATGACATCGTCCACGTGCCTTATGAGATCACGCGAGAAATGTTTAAACAGGCAATCCTAGACGTGGAAGCCTATCATGCCAAACAAAACCAAGCAGCATTGGCAGCTGCCAATTAAATGAAACCCTCCAGCAATTCGTTGCTGGAGGGTTTTTGTTTGGCCTTTTTCTCTTCTTCGTACTTGTCCTCCTTCTTCTTTCTCACATGTTAAAAAAATGCAATCGTTTACTTTGATTTATTTTTAAAAACTTATTACTATTTTAGTATAACAAAGGAGGAGATTGGTTTGGAATTGGTTTATTTATCTGGGTTGTTTTTGGTCATTTTCTTGTTGTATTTTCTGGCAAAGAAAAATAATCGAATCAAACAGCTGTTTTCGAAGATCACGATTGCTTTTCTGTTTATTTACTTGGTTTGGCGTTTATTTTTCACGATCCCGATTGATAGTTCTGCTTCACTAGTATTTGGGATTATTCTCTATATTGCGGAAGTCATTGGTTTATTTGTCTATGGCTTTTTTGTTTACCTTTTTTCCAATAAGCTCTCAAAAGAATACCGCTACGAGGGGGATGAAGCAGAAGAATTCTTGCCAAGTGTCGCCGCTTTTATTTGTACTTACAATGAAGACATCAAGCTGGTGATCGCCACCGCACTGGCTGTCAAAGCCTTGAAATACCCCAATAAAAAAATCTATATCTGCGATGATGGCCATCGAGAGGAACTAAAAGAAATGGCCGAGCGAATGAACCTCGGCTATTTGACCCGCGAAGGAAATGCCAATGCTAAAGCTGGGAATATCAACTATGCCTTGTCCCAAACCAGCAGTGACTTGATTTTGCTTCTGGATGCTGACTTTATCGTCAAAAAGAACATTATTTTTGAAGCTGTCGACTATTTCCGCAATCCTAAAGTTGCATTGGTGCAATATCCACAAACATTTTATAACAAAGATCCTTTTCAATTACTGCGCAAATCCATGTACAACGAACAGGAATTATTCATGCGCTTTCTAGAACCCGCACTTTCTCGTGAGAATGCTTTGATCCATATCGGTACCAATGCCATCATTCGCCGCAGTGCCCTTGAAGAGATCGGCGGCGTTCCTACCAGCAGTATCACCGAAGATATGGCGACCGGGATGCTTTTACAAGACGCCGGCTATGAAACGATTTTTATCAATAAAGCCTATGCCTTGGGGATCACTCCTTACACTGCCAAAGAGCTGACCTCACAACGGACTCGGTGGGCGCAAGGAACGAAACAAATTTTTGACCACTTCAAACCGCGCCGCTTAAAAGGGTTGTCGTTCATGCAAAAACTTTGTTATTACAACTCCTATTTGTATTGGTTTACCTCTTTCCAAAAAATCATCTTTTTATTGGCACCAACCTTATTTATGGTTTTTGATATCTTTATCGTCAGAAGCAACAATCACCAATTGTTGCTGTTCTTTTTACCGCCTTTCATTATGATTTCCCTGTCGTTTCGGCTGTATGTCCCTAAGATCAGGAACCTGACAAGTTCCCACATCTATGATTGCTTTGTCGCTCCTATCCACACCGGGGCATTGATCAAAGAATTTATGAAATCACAGAAAAAATTCAACGTGACCAAAAAAGAGATCGTCGGCAGCAACGCCTTTGATTGGCGAACCGTCTTGCCCCACATCATCCTCTTTACTTGGATTTCCTTTGCCTGTCTGGTAGCTGGGTATCGTTTGTACCGAGGAGAAGGGTATGAATTCGGCTATATCGTGACCTTGATTTGGTCGCTCTATAACCTCTATGGCTTGTTTTATGCCATTTTGATCGGGAAAAACCGTTTTATCGAAAGTGATAGTGAAGCCTTGAGTATCGCCATCAATCGTCAGCTTTCTTATGATGCCAAGACGTTCGAGATGTATCAAATGAGTTTCAATGGCTTCCGTGTCCGTACTCATCCCGAGCAAACCTTCATACCAGGTGAAAGTTACGTCTTTTACGATGATAAGCGTCGCTTCACTATCAATTCGATTTGCCTAGAGGATCATGGCTCCTATGTGACTTTTGCCTTTAACAATCTAACACCGCAATCTGCTGAAGAGCTTGCCAGCTACTATAGCGACCAGCTCAATGCTGCCAAACAGTTGGAATTTGATATGGAGGAAGAAGTCGCAGAAATGAACAGTTAGTCCCGCCCCCTTTGTCGCAAGAGACAAGGGGGCTTTATTGATTCCAGACGGCTCCTCAAAGGGCTGTTCCCCATCTAATGATGATTGTCTTCCTTTAGATAACACTCTGGCATTTGCTGCATACTTTTCCAATGATCATTGATTGAAAGAGCCAGAACAGAATCTAGACGATTTCTCGATAGTAAATACTTTTTAAGCCTTTAGAAAATATTAAAGAGTCTGCTTTCCCTATGACCTGATTGAGCTGATGCGCTTGTCACCGCTCACAAATTTGTGAATAAAAGCGCATGAAAAAACAATCCTTGTTATACTTATAAATAACACGAAGCCCTTAGAAAAAGGAGGAATCCTTATGACCCGTTACAAACGATTTCGCTTTGCTCATTTAGTCGCTCTTTTGGTGCTGGGCTTACTCCTCACTGGCTGCAGTGCGGATACGGCACCAATTGAAGAACAACCGACTGCCAACACCGCAACTTCTTCCGAACCAGCAGTTTCCTATGAAACCTTTCCATTGCCACAACCAATCTTAGACGGGGATACCAGTGTGGCGGAAGCTCTCTTCGAGCGGCGCTCGCAACGGGATTTTCAAGATACTGAGCTAACACAAGAACAGTTAGCACAGCTTTTATGGGCCGCTGCCGGTGTCACTACAGAAGATGGTCGCCGCACAGCGCCTTCGGCTGGTGCCTTGTATCCCTTAGACCTCTATGTCGTGGTCACACAGGTAACGGGGCTTGAGCCAGGGCTTTATCTGTATCAACCTGAGCAACATGCCTTAGCAAAAGTTCTTGCCGGCGATTTTCGGACCGCATTGGCGGAAGGTTCGTTGGATCAGCCAGCGATTCAATGGGCACCTGCCACATTGCTTTATACAGTGGTTTATGAACGACTGATCGAGCGCTATGGGGACCGAGGAATCGAACGCTATGCCTATATCGAAGTCGGTCATTCCGCCCAAAACGTCCTTTTGCAGGCCCAAGCGTTAGGCTTAGGCGCTGTGCCGATCGGCGCCTTCACGGATTATGAACTCACAGAGCTGCTGCAGCTGCCAACGGAAAATGAACCCCGCTATTTGATTCCTGTAGGCGTTATTGAGTAACACTGCCGACGAACGAAATCCAATTTTCATGGGACTGATGAACTGCCGTTAGAAAACGGCAACTGGCAAGGTTGATTTTCCCAGAAAAACCAGTAGAATCGAAAAACCACCTGCAAAAACAGCAGGTGGTTTTTCGATGGGCTTACAGTTTGTATGCTCGGACTTCTTCGGGTATTTCTTCTAGCGGCAACTCTTTTACCACCGCTTCGGTGCCTGCTGCCATCGCGGTATCGTAGTACCAGCATTTGTATTTGATCGTATTCATGGTTTCTTGCAAGGCTGCCATTTGCTTTGTGACTTCTTCCAGACGTTCATGAAACAGCTGCTGCCGTTTCTGCAAAGACGCATCGCCTTCCTCGCCCCAATCCAAGAAATTCTTGATGTCTTTGATGGGCATGCCGGTATTCTTCAAACAATCGATCACTTTGATCGTCGCTACTTCTTTTTCTGAAAACACCCGAATGCCGCCATTACTGCGGGCCAACTTCGGAAACATCCCTTCTCGATCGTAATAACGCAGTGTCGAGATGGGGATATTGGTCGTTTGTGATACTTCGCCAATCGAGTAACTCACTTGCATCGCTCCTAAAAAAAATTATATTTATCGCTTGACCTAAACCTAACTTCAGATTCTACAATTAAAATACACCGCAAGCACTGTACTGTCAATCACCTATCGTCTCACAGGTTCACCATTGGCAGTAGCAGGATTCGCTGAAAAAATCATTCACTGGAGGAAATACAAATGACAGAAATCAAAGAGAAAGTTATCGTAATTATGGGGGCCTCTTCAGGAATTGGGGAAGCAACTGCCGTTAAACTAGCCGAGCAAGGGGCAAAAGTAGTGATCGCTGCCCGCCGTGAAGAGCGCATCAAAGCACTGGCTGAAAAATTAGGAGAAAATGTCTTGTATCAAACAGCTGATGTCACCAATCGCGAACAAGTCCAACAAGTCATTGATTTAGCCATGACCTCCTTTGGTCGGATTGATGTCCTTTTTAATAATGCTGGCATCATGCCTCAAGGAAACTTGGCAGAGTTGAACTATGACAGCTGGCAACAAATGCTGGATATCAATATCATGGGGGTATTGAACGGGATCGGCGCTGTGCTGCCCATCATGCAAAAACAACAAGACGGCTTGATCATCGCCACTGACTCAGTTGCCGGACATGTCATTTACCCAGGTTCTGCCGTGTACAACGGGACAAAGTTTGCAGTTCGTGCAATCATGGAAGGCTTGCGCCAAGAAGAACGTGAACATGGCATTCGCTCCACCATCGTCTCTCCAGGAATGGTCTCCACGGAATTGTTTGAAACCGTCGGCAATGCTCAACTAGAAGCAGCCTTGAAAGAAACCTCTCGCGTAGAAGGCAATAGCCTAACACCAGAAGATGTAGCAAATGCAGTGGTTTATGCCATTCAACAGCCCAAACATGTGGCGATCAGCGAAGTCTTGCTACGCCCAGCAAAACAAACCGTTTAAGCTATTTCTACTAGCCCGTGAAACCTGCTTCCGCTTGATGCGGCCGCAGGTTTTTTGTCGTCAAATCCCGCCGTTTTCCAGGACAAAATTGCTTGGTTTTCTTGTTACACCCACTTGTCCAAAGAATGTAAACCAATCGTTGCTTTATGTAAACGACTACGTTCTGTTGCTACGGGGGAAATTTTTTTATACTTAGTACAAAGCTTCCGTATAAAACGATCAATCAGAAACGAACCTGTCGTTCTCCTCTTATTTACAAATAGCTGACCATGATCGTTTTCCCGCCTTCACCGTTGACTTGCAAGTATTATCAGCTGTCCTCTTTTAGTACTTGCTTTTTATAAAAGAATGGAGTGAGTGTATGAATGTGAAACAGCTACTCATTATTGCCGAGCAACGAAGAAACATCACGAATCAGAAATTGACCTATGCAGAAAACTTCTTGGCGGCCGGCTACTCTGCTGCCGAATTGCTGGCAGACGAAACCTTTCTCGAATTAGAGCGAAGGGAAACCCAACTGATTGCAGAACGCAACGCCATTTTTTACGAAGAAGTCAGCCACAATTAATCCCCCTGTCCAATTGTAGGCGACGAAAAAGCGAAGGCTCAGCAGCACCTTCGCTTTTTTCTGTAATAACTTGAGCTTGCAGTTTTCTATTTAATTCCTTCACCATTTGATTGAATCACTTTTTTGTACCAATAAAAGGACTTTTTCTTATAGCGAGCCAACGAGCCAGTCCCATCGTCATGCTTGTCTACATAAATAAACCCGTAGCGTTTTGCCATTTGTCCAGTTCCTGCTGAAACAAGGTCGATGGGCCCCCAAGAAGTATATCCGATAAGATCAACACCATCTGCAATAGCATCAGCCATTGCCTTAATATGTCTTCGTAAATAGTCGATACGATAATCATCCTCGACTGTATATTCACCATTTTTTTCAATGAGGGTATCCATTGCACCTAACCCATTTTCGACCACCATCAAGGGAATTTCATAGCGTTCATAAATTTGATTTAACGCAATGCGCAATCCTAATGGATCGATTTCCCAGCCCCATTCACTCGCTGTAAGATGCGGATTTTTAACCCCATTGAAAAAATTCCCCGTTTGCTTTTCGGCTTGATCATTTACTTTAGTCACAGTAGAAGATTGGTAGTAAGAAAACGTATAGAAATCAACAGTGCCCTCTTTCAGTACTTCTAAATCTCCTGCTTCGATAGTAAGGTCTATCCCTCTATCTTGCCAAAACTTTTTAGCAAAATATGGATAGCGACCTTTCACTTGAACATCACCACAGTAAAAATTACTGATATTAGTCATCTCTTGTGCAAAACGAATATCCTCTGGATGAGAAGACAACGGATAAATCATTCGATAGGCAATCATACAGCCCATTTGCAAATTTTTGTGTAGACTTTTTGCGTACTTGATCACTCGGGCACTTGCAACGAATTGGTGGTGGAGCGCCTGAAACCGTTGCTGACTGTTATCGATATTTTGTGTATTCAAAAAATCATCAATATCTTTTGGATACATTCCTCCTCCTAAATACGTACCCACCCCTACATCTCTGGATAAAATATTGATTTCATTGAATGTTAGCCAATATTTCACATCATCCTGATAACGATCAATGACCGTCTTGGCGAATCTTTCATACGATTCAATCATTCCTCTGCTTTCCCAGCCATTGAACTGTTTTGTCATTTCTATCGGTGATTCATAATGAGACAATGAGACCATCGGTTCTATCTCGTACTTCTTTAATTCTGCGATCAGATCATCGTAAAACTTTAACCCTTCTTCATTTGGTACTTTCTCTAAACCGGTCGGAAAAATACGAGTCCATGCGATAGAAAAGCGATACAGCTTAAATCCCATTTCTGCAAATAAAGCAATATCCTCTTTGTATCGATGAAAATGATCAATCGCCTCATGACTTGGATAAAAAGCACCTTCTTCAATTTCTGTGGTGATTCGCCGAGGCGTGTTCACATCGCCTCCCAGAAGCAGATCACTGATTGACATTCCTTTGCCGCCCACTTGATACGCTCCTTCTAATTGATTGGCAGCTGTCGCCCCACCCCAATAAAATCCATCTGGAAATTTTGTTTTCATTTTTTCCCCTTCTTTCTTCTAAATAATTGTTACTAATTTATTCGAGTAATCAATCAATTCATCGTGCTCAAAAAATACCGGTTCATTCTGATTGTTCATAAAAATCAAAACAGAAGTTGGATCGTAGCCTTTAGACTTGATAAAATCAATATCAACACGGGCTAGCAACTCACCCGCCTTTACTCGCTGACCTTCCTCAATAAAAAGTTCAAATCCTTCTCCATCCAGTTTCACTGTATCTAATCCAATATGCAGTAACATTTCTAATCCATTATCATGTCGCAACCCGATGGCATGTTTTGTTGGAAAGACAGTCGTTATCGTGCCTTCAATCGGTGAATGGAATTCTCCTGACGCAGGATCGATCGCTAGCCCTGGTCCCATTTGTTCGGTAGCAAAAACCTCGTCAGCTACTTCACTCAGCGGCAAAACGCTGCCACGGACGAAGCCTTGAATCAATGCTTCTTCAGCCGCTGTCCGTTTTTCTGAAGCAATCGGTGAAGGATTCTCCAACGTTTTCATATCTTCTTCAATACTCTCTTCAAAACCAAAAATGACTGTCAAAACAAACGATATCGAAAAAGCTAACGCCAATGTTATGGCTGCTTTTACAATATTAGAGGCATCCTCTCCGAAAAATACCGGCAAGGTCAAAAGCCCCGGCGATCCGAATGAATAGCGGACTAGTCCGCTGATCCCCGCATAAAAACCAGCAATTCCACCTGAAATCATCACATAAATCAGTGGTTTTTTCAGTTTCAAGTTAACCCCGTACAGTGCAGGTTCCGTGATACCAGACAGCGCCGTGATACCGCTGGAAAAAGCAATTTGTTTCATCTGTTTATCTTTGGTTTTAACAAATACCCCAAAGGCGGCCCCCGCTTGCGAAATGTTGCTTGCTAACATACCTGGTCCTTGGACGATCTCAAAGCCTACGGTTGAAAAGGAGACTTGCGCAATCGGAGTCAAAGCCGTATGCATACCAACCATTACTAATAAAGGCGTGAAGATGCCCATCAGTGTCGGCACGAGCCATGGAACAGTCACTCGCAGATAATCCACAACAAAGAACAATCCATCTCCAAAAATCGCGCCGATAGGTCCTAAGATCATCAGTGCTAGCGGAGCCATGATGATCACGATGAAAAGCGGTTTCAACATGGTTTTTAGTACACTCGGAATGATCTTTTCAGATAAACGATCAACATAACTCATAACCCAGACGATCAAGATGATTGGGATAACCGTTCCTGAATAAGCGGCTTCACGTATCGGAAGCCCAAACAGCTGCATAGAAACATCCGAGGCAACCAGACTCTGAAATGTTGGATGTAGTAAGACGCCTGTGATCCCCAATGCTAAATAAAGATTGGTTTTGAATTGTCTTGCCGCACTAGCCGCAATTAAAAAAGGCAAAAAGTAAAAGGCGGCATCTCCAATCATATTGATGATTTGATAATTTAAACTTTCTCTACTCAATCCCAAAAGGACCAGTAAAGCTAAAACCGCCCGAATTAAACCAAATCCGATCAATGCTGTAATGATTGGCGCCATTACACCAACAATGTTTTCGACGATTCGTTTCACAAGTCCGTTTTTAGGTGTATCTACAGCTTCAGCACTGTTTTTTTCCGTGATTTTATACTGATTGATTACAGTCGAATAGTAATTTCCTACTTCTCCACCAATCACAAATTGTACTTCATCTCCGGTCAATTTAGTCCCTAGTATTCCTGGAATTTCCTTCGCCTGTGCTTGATTGAATTGCGTGGTATCTTTTAACTGGAAGCGAAGGCGAGTTGCACAATGATAGACCGCGTTAATATTTTTCTCTCCACCGATCGATTGAATGATTTTGTCTACTGATTCTTTCTTTTTATCAACCATTTGGTTCACTCCTCGTTTTGTGATAGTAATAGTCTATTAATATGAATAGCTAAATATGCAATTTCTTCTTCAGTGATTGGTTTCTCATAGATTTCTTCTAAAGTCCGTTTTATTCGCTGACTATAGGCCATCGGTTCTTGATACAGCGTAGAGACTGTCTTTATTAAAACTGCATCATTGTTTAACATCGTGTTCGTTAAATAGCGTTCTGCAAAAAATTTGGCATGTGTAACCAGACGCTCATAGTGCAGACTGTGGCTATCCAATTTTTTCTTCACCAACATTTGTACAGACTTTAAAATATTTGTCACGATTTTTGTGATTTGGATAGCATTAGCATGAATTGCTGAGCGACTATTACCGTTAATGATATGGAAAGTAATGTTCGCTGCTTCTTGTTCGTTCAAAGAAATACCAAGTGCTTTTTCAATAATGGCAACACCTTTTTGAGCAGCCTGAAATTCTTCAGGATAAAATCGTTTGAACTCCCAATACATTGAAGAAGTCATAATGACATTGTCTCTGATCCTCTCGACAGTAAAATAAATATGATCAGTCAGTGAAAAGAGTGTATTAGCAGATAACTCCGTATCTAGATATTTCTCCGCTTCTTGAATGACTTCATACGCTAGCTCGATATACTTTACAGGTACATTGTTCATAAACGTAATCAAGGACTCCATTCGATTATCTTCAATCGGAAGATAGAATTTAGAGATTTTCTCTTCCGAAATCAATTGACCTTTCTTTTGCCGATAACCGATACCCTTGCCAAAAGCAATAACATCTTTGTTGTCTTTCTCAACAATAATAACGTTTACATTCAAAACCTTCTTAATCAAATACATGTATTCTTCTCCTTCCTCCTTTCTAAGCGTAAAAAAAGGCATAATAAAATCAAATCTGCGAATCCTCGCAAAATTGATTTTATTATGCCTTGCCTGCCGTACAGTCACATACACATAAAAAAAATCATTATTTATTTCTTAAATTAATCATAGCATCCAAAAAAAGAAAACGCAATCATTTTTTTAATGTACAAAAAACCGCAAAATAGGTATTTCCCTTCTTTTGCGGTCAGCTTCGAATCTTCAAACTGGTTGACAATAAACTCTTTCAAATGAAAAAACGCGACAAACCTTTCAAAAATTCCGTTATTTCTTCACGATCAGCTGAACGGCTTGATCGATTTTCTGCTTTTGGGTTTCCGTGTCGCTGTCTGGATTTTCCAAACAATTTTTCAAATTCTCAGCGACAATGATCCCCATAATACGGTTAACACTGGAACTGACGGCGGACAATTGCGTGATGACATCGACGCATTCTTTCTCGTCTTCGATCATTTTTTGAATCCCCCGCAACTGGCCTTCGGTTCGTTTTAACCGATTCAAAATATCTTTGTTGCATGCGGTCATCGTTTGATTTCTCCTCTCCATGCTGACATGCCGCCGAGGACATTGGTCACTTGAAACCCTTGCTGGCTCAAAAACTCAGACGCCATTTGCGAACGAGCCCCTGAATGACAGATGACATAGTAGTTTTTATCCTTCTCTAAGTCGCTGATTTGTTCCGTAAGCTCGCTCAACGGTAGGTTTTGTGCTGTTTTGATGTGCCCTTGTGCAAACTCATCAACTTCTCTGACATCAAGGATCTCAAGCGGTTCACGTTTTTCTTTTTGGGTAAATTCGTCCATAGATATGGCTTTAATCATGAATAATCATCTCCGGCTTAATAGTATTATACAACGAAAAGGCACCATCGAGGTTTTGACAATTGATGCCCGCTTGTTTTAAGATGCGTTCGGCAATGTAGCTTCTCAATCCGCTATGACACGTAACGACATACGAAACGCTTGGATCCAATTCAGACAACCGATCCCTCAATTCATCTAACGGAATGTGGAGCGCCTGTTGAAAACGTCCATTATTGGCTAATTCCATCTCTGAACGAACATCCAACAACTGCTTACCGTTTTCTAAGGCATCCGTCAATTCGTGCCACTGAATATTCTCACTGATTCCTTCCGCCAGATTGATCGCTGCATAGCCAATCATATTCACTGGATCTTTGGCTGAGCCAAAAGGCGGTGCATAGGTGAATTCCAGTTCAGGCAAGTCAAAGATCGTTAAGTCGCCTTTGATCGCTGTTGCCAAAATATCGATCCGTTTATCGACCCCTTTGGTTCCGATGCCTTGCGCACCGTAGATTTTTCCAGTGTCAGCATCAAAAATCAGCTTCAAATAAATATCCGTCGCATCAGGATAATACCCAGCATGGTCTTTGCCTGAAAGATGAACCACCTGAGGATTTAGCCCCGCCAGTTTGGCGCTGCGCTCACTTAACCCTGTGGACGCTGCCGCAATATCGAATACGCGCACGATCGCCGTCCCGATACCGCCTTTGTTTTTGCGAGCCAGTCCTCCCAATACATCAGCAACTTGCCGACCTTGGCGATTGGCTGGTGACGCCAGGGAGATCAGCGTGTCTTCGTGGGTGATTTGTTGTTTCACAACGATGGCATCACCCACCGCGTAAATATCTTTCTTGCTGGTTTGGTATTGCTCATCTACTAGGATACCCCCCCGGTGTCCTAATTGGATACCAGCACGTTTCGCCAAATCCGTTTCTGGTTGGACACCAACCGAAAGAATCGTGACATCTGAAGCCAGGATCGTGCCATCTTCCAGAACGATTTCTTGCCCTGCTTTTTCAAAAGCGGTCGCTGACTGCGAGGTCAAAACTTTGACCCCTTGCTTGATCAATTCATTTTTGACATACGCAGCCATTTCTTCGTCCAAAGGTGGCAATACGTGGGGTGCTTTTTCTACGATCGTTACTTCGAGGCCTTTTTTATGTAAATTTTCAGCGACTTCTAAACCAATAAACCCAGCGCCAATGATCGTCGCTTTTTGAGGCTTTTTGTCTTCAAGATGCGCCATAATTTGGTCTAAGTCAGGAACATTGCGCAAAGAAAAGGCGTTGGTTGCTTCTTCTAGCCCTTTGATCGCTGGTACTAGCGGTTTTGCCCCCGGCGATAAAATCAACGCATCATAAGATTCCGTGAAGACCTGTTCGCCATATTTGACCGTGACCGTTTTCTCCTGCGGATCGATCGCCAGTACCTCATGAAAAGGCCGCACATCTAGGTTAAACCGTTTTTTTAATGCCTCAGGTGTTTGGACCAATAGGGCATCTCGCTCTTTGATCTCACCAGAAATAGCATACGGCAGCCCACAATTCGCAAAAGAGACAAAAGGACCTTTTTCAAAAACAATGATCTCCGCTGCTTCTTTAAGCCGACGTAAGCGCGTGGCTGCCGACATTCCCCCTGCTACCCCACCGACAATAACTATTTTTTCCATCATTACTTTCCTCCTTTGGTTGTTCCGCGCCATTGATTCATGCCGCCACGAACGTTGACCACATCAAAACCTTTTTTACTTAGGATTTTGGCTGCTTGTTTGCTTCGCATCCCCGATTGGCAAATGACTGCCAGCTTCTTGTCGCCTTTTTGAGTGAAGCCCGCAATCTTATTTAACGGTACATTTTTCGCATAGGCAATGTGCCCGCTGCGGTACTCCGCCGGCGTGCGTACATCCAGAACCGTCCATTCTTTGGCTCCTTCTTTTTGTAAATCTGCTGTTGACATACTTGGTATGCGTTTAAATAGTGAAAACATTTCTTGCTCCTTTCGTATACCCCTCGGGGTATATTAAACAAGATGTTTTACGATTTGTCAACTAAGTGAATTTCTTTAAGAAAAGAAACTTGCTGTTGCGCTATCCCCCACTCGATACTCTCGACAGCTGCCGGACAGCTACCGATCAAGCAGCGAAAGGCCTGAATCACACATTTCCCTCCCCTCGATCACAATGCTATAATAAAAGAAAAGATATATTGTAAAAATAACACACATCAAATCGTTTACTTAGCAGCTGATCGCTTTGATTATTAAAGATGATTGGCTCCCGCCCTAACCAAGAGCGGACAAAAAAGCGACGCAAGCACCACTTTCCCTTGATTTATCAAGCAGCAAGCCCTGCTTTCTTGGAACCAACGCGGGGTTCGACTATGCTTAAGTCACATCAGCGAAAGGAAGAAAAGATGGAATTTGGCGAAAAAATCAAAGAAGTACGCACAAGAAATAACTTGACCCAAGAACAATTTGCCACTCAACTACACGTGACGAGACAAGCCGTTTCGAACTGGGAAAACAATCGCAATCTACCAGATTTAGAAATGCTGATTGCCATCGCCACGATTTTTCAACTCTCGCTTGATGAATTGATTTTAGGAGGAACTCAAGTGAACAAGATCACTGAAAAACTAATCAAAGACGGCAGCGAGACCCGACGCGCCAAACTCAATTTGATCACTACCTTGATCGGAACATTTTTACTACTTTTCGGCTTTGCCTGCTTCTTCATCAAAGCTAGCTCCGTGGAATACATCGATCAATCCGGCATTTTACATGAAAATTTCTATCTAATCCCCCTAGGATTTTTGTTCCTATTGGCTAGTTTCGTAGTATTTGCAGGAACCGGGCTCAATTATTTTCGAGCTGTTAGAAGAAAATAAATAAGAAGAAGGCATAAAGCGACCCTCGAAAAGCAGATCAAAACCTGACTTTTGCGGGTCGCTTCATTTAAATTTCCTTGTTAAATTGTTTGACTCCAATAAATACTGTACCGATACTTTATCTCCTTACAAAAACCCCTCTATTCTTCTTTCGTTTCACAAATTAATCCCACTACTTATTCCTTAAAATGTTTAAACTATTCACGACCATTCGTCAAGTAATTATGCTTAAAATAGCATAAAAAACCATTCCAATCATTATTTTTGACACAAAAAAATGTCAGATGATAGCCTTGAAATAGAAGGTTATCTCTAAGATGACCTTCTTGCTTTTGGAATAAATAATAAAAAGGAGTGTATGAAATGAAACATCTAAAAGCGTTGGTTGTCAAAGCACTAATGATTTGGGCGATTTTGTGGATTGTGTTGTCAGGAATTTACGATGTCAGTTTTATGGACTCGACGATCGTCGGTGTGATCATTGTGGTGATGATCTATGTGCTAGGCGATTTGGTCATTTTGCGGAAGATCGGTAACATTGCGGCAACGATCGCAGATGCCGGCGCAGCAGCCCTTATCCTATGGCTGTATCTGACTTATATGGACTATACAAATGACATCTGGATGTTAGTATTGATCCCAGCAGTATTGATCGGTGCGGCAGAATGGTTCTTCCACATCTGGTTGTTAAAAGCAGACATCGTGCCAGATGAACGGAAAATAAAATAATTTTGTTGATTGCTAGAATCGAACGCAGACTCTTGTTCTGTGTTCGATTTTTTTTGTTTACAAGATCGGCTATTGAAAAGCGACGCATCTTCTTGTTCCATATGCTTTCTATAATCACGGACGCTTGCAAAGATTTCTGGTTAGCTGTTGCAATCGCCAAATTTGAATAAATCCCATCTTTCCTTTACTATAAACGAAATCCGATCGTTTTTTTGCACGGTTATACTATCAAGGAGGTTTGTATGGCAATTCATGTGATGTGGTTTAGAAAGGATCTACGCTTAGAGGACAACACGGCACTTACTGAGGCGCTTGCGTCTCTTCAAGCAAACGACCAATTGTTGTGTGTGTTTCATCTCAATGACAAGCAGTTTCTCCCCGATGCACCAAGCCATGATTACTTTTTTAGCGCGGTTGCTCACTTTATCGAGGCTGCCAAAAAGCAAAATCTGACGATCCACCTCTTGACGGGGACTTTGACAGAAGCCTTTGATCAGTTGTTCGCTTGCTATCCAGAATGGAGCCAGCTTTACTTCAACTTTGATAACCGTGGATATGGTCGTAAACGCGATCTCTACATAACAGAATTGGTCGAGCAAAAAGGCATCACCGTTCATTCTTTTGAAGACCATCATCTGCATCAACCAACGGAAGTCACCAAAGAGGATGGGACATACTACAAAAAATTTACGCCCTATTATAAGAAATGGATCCAGTTGCCCAAACCGGTGTATCAAAAGCATGCCCTTGATTTTGAAAAAGCCGCTCATTTTAATGATGCCCCTCACTTCAAAGCAGGGACAATGCTGCTAGCTGAGCTGATAAAAAATAGAAAGACTGATTTCTCAACGATCGTTGGGGAAGACTATGCGCATAAGCAATTGCAGGCATTTGTGCAAAAGCGTTTGGCTGCCTATGAAAAAGACCGTGATATCCCTTCAATCAAAGGAACCAGTCGTCTATCCCCTTTCTTGTCTTTTGGACAAATCTCTATTCGGAAGGTTTGGGCCGCTTGCCAAGAAATGCCATCCAGCACTGGCAAAGCGACCTTTTTAAAAGAACTGGCTTGGCGAGATTTTTATCATATGATCTACTTCACTCATCCAGAACAAAAAAACTATGAACTCATTGAGAAATATCGAAACATGGATTGGCAAAAAGATGAAGAGGCGCTAAACAAATGGCAAGCAGGACAAACCGGCTATCCGATCATTGATGCCGCGATGCGGCAGCTGAATCAGACCGGTTGGATGCATAACCGTCTACGGATGATCGTCGCTTCCTTTCTAACCAAAGATTTACTGATCGATTGGCGGCAAGGAGAAGCCTATTTTGCTCGACAATTGATCGACTACGACGCTGCCAGCAATATCGGCGGCTGGCAGTGGGCAGCTTCGACCGGCACCGATGCAGTTCCTTACTTTCGAATTTTCAACCCCATCACTCAGGGGAAAAAATTCGACAAAGATGGGACGTTCATCAAACAATTTGTTCCCGAACTCGCCCAGTTGCCACTAAAATTCGTCCACGAACCTTACCTGATGACTAACCAAGAACAAGCCGACCTACAAATAGTTTTAGGCACCGACTATCCGTTGCCTATAGTCGACCATAACGAAGCCAGGAAAAGAGCCCTCGATTTGTATAGTAAAATCGAACCATAAAAAGCTGCCATGGACTGCTCTCAAGCATTTTCGGTAGAAAAAAACCAGCAAAGACGGTCTCTTACGGAGCGTCTTTGCTGGTTTTTTATGAAACTGGTGCGCCCTCTTTCGCCTTTCTATAGTGAAAAAACAAACGGCACGTCTCATCAAGCTGTCTGTTGCTGGGCATACATAAAAGAAGCATTTTCCATGCTGTGTTTTTTAATTAAGGTCTTGTTGTCTACTTCCCCTCTTATTTCTAGTCGCTCTAAGCAACAATCCCCTGACAATTTATAGATTGAACCCTTTACTAGCGGCGTTCCCTGCTTTTTCACGACTGGCTAGTAACGTTTCTCCTTGCAAAACTGTTCGTCTGATGAAAGGTCATCTATAGAACCATTCTGTTATAATAGCTCCATATTTGAGGATAAGGATGGTTTATATGAAAAAAATAATCGGATTCATCTTAGTCGTACTTTTAGGGTTTGTCGGATACAAAGGCTATGAATATTATCAATCCACCTACTCAGGACAAACAGCTTACGCGTATGTCCCGTCTGAGATTCCGCCTAAGGTCCAACACGAAAGTAAGAGCGGCATCGGCGACCAGTCTCCCTGGTATTCTTACGATTACACATTAGACTTTGTAAAAGAAGATGGCAGCACCCAAACCCTTGAGGTTTCATTATCAGAAGATAACGCAAAACCCTTAACACCAAATTCTTATGTAAAAGCGGTGATCAGTGAAAAGCGTACAATAAAAGGCCCGAATGGCGTTGAAAAAGACGCAATTCCCAAAAAGATTCTAGAGAGATTAGAAAATCAGAACTAACGATGCCAGACCCACATCTCTATGTGGGTCTTTTTTTACATCCTTCCAAAATCAGCATTTTGAATCCCTTCTATTATTTTCACGCTTGATGTCTTCTGCTCTGTTGCGATACGTTATACAAGGATACTGGGCACATTTATCTAGCAGAAAGCTGCTTGACTGATCCCTGTTTTCATTCCGTCATCCATGATAAGAGCAATTCAAGCTCCTTTTCCTTCTCATCCTTTGCAGATAATTGAAAAAGCAGCGAATCACCTATCCGTTGACTCACTGCTTTTTAACTAACAAGTAATGGCTCACACCACAAAAGAATGGTACTTAGAGTAAGCAATTTGATCGACGATCGCAGAAACCTGATTGACATCTAAATCGGCACCGATGGCAGTCACTTGATAAAATTGACCATAATTGTTGCCAAGTTGAGGGACACGGGCGTTTGAAATCAGCAAATCGTATTCTTCCTCATTGTTATAAGGAGAAATAGTCACATTTTGTTTCCCTTTTAGTTCATTTTTTAACAAGTAAATGGAAGCATCTGCCAAAAGACTAGAGCCCATATTTAAGACCCCGATCCGTACCCGATATTCCTCTTTCGGTGATAACAGATAGATTAAAAAGACCAGACGTTTCTTGAGGTAGTTGAGTTTCGTGGGCGTAAACAAGTTGGTTGGTGCAATGATGTGTTGCAGGATGTCTGTAATCACTTGATCTCGCAAGGAATTGTGAAACAGCTTGTGGTAATAATTCAAGGTGACTCTGTCAATGGAGTAATTTACCCCATGAAAGTAATAGACTTGTGCGATCAAGGAGAAGACACTGGCTTTAATATCGATCGTCGTATGCGAGGCTTCAAGACAATAAATGGACTGGATCGCTGCCATGACTTCATCGGTAATCTCAAAGACAGGATTTTTATTGGTATACAGCCCTAAGCGAAGCTCCTCGTAAGGAATTCCTCCTACCGTAACGAGAAAAAGACAGATAAAGAAGGGGACGATCTTGGCTTCGTCTACTGAACAGATGCTTTTTTTCGACACATAGGCTTGTCGAATAAAGCGACAAATCGGCATTTCTTGGCAGCGATTGATTTTGATTTGTTCCTCCGGACTTAAGCTTCCCAAGGTTGTGTGAGGCGTGACTTTTTTCATGATCACAAATAGCCAGATCTTCAACTGCTTTTGTTGCGCAATCGAGAGGGTTATTTTTTTCGCTAGCTCCGCCACTAGGTCATCGATCAAGACAGAGTCGATCGCTGTTTCCCCCATTTTTAAAAAATTATAGTAAAAATAAATGCGTTGCGTCATCGTTCCCGCTAGCTTTTTGTTCTTTATCTTTAATTCAAAATGCTGCAGCAGCTGATTGCACTCTGCAATCACACGATTCAGTGTCCCGACGCTTATTTTTAATTCATCAGCTAATACGAAAGCATCATAGCCTGCATGTTGAAACAAATAATGGATGATTTGATATTTTACAGATTTTTTCAATAACGTGTCGGTCAAATCATCCAATGAGACGCTGTCGTTTACTTGCAGATCAAGGGTATAACGGTTGATTGCAAAAGAGACCTTCTCATTTTTTAGTTGTTGCTGAAGATTTTCTGATAGTTTCGTCAAGGTTGGCATCGTAATATCTAATTCCCGACAAGCATCACTTTTTTTGATATGACCAGTCGATAAATACAAGAATTTGAGCAAGATATACTCCAATTTCAAGTCTTTATCCAGTAAGTCTTCTTTATACATGACTGTTTTTCCTCCTGTGTAAATCCTTATTCTTTTCGAATAGTTACAACCAATTTACAGAAAAAGATAGCAGTACATTTCCTATGAAACAAACAAATGCAGTAAAAACATGCCCTTTCTACACATACTTTTCCTTCACTTACTCCCCAAATAAACCAAAACGAACGAACAAAAATGCGCCCTGCCAGACGAACTTTCCTCAGAATTTTCTCGCGACAATGTTCTCGGATTTTCTTTTTGCATATGTAAAACATGCTTCTCTAAAAAAATATATTTAGACCATAATAATTAATACTATCACAAGCCAGAAATGTCAATAAATGAAATTATCAAGCGCCATTTTTTTACTTACTCTTAAAAAATGACACTATCAAGTGCTTACCCGTTCTTATAAACAAAAAAAATCAAAGGCAGTCGATGCAACCGCCTTTGATTTTTCTATAAACCAATGTTCATTCAGTCTTGCAAAAAAAGTTTCATAAAGGGACTTTTTATTCATTGAAAAAAACAATGAAAGGGTTTCTAGCGATACCGTTTCTTAATGTGAAAAGCCATAGGTTTGATCGGATGAAACATGACGGCTTGGTCGCTTGTTCAAGCGCTCGATTCCTTCTTTCATGTCTTGCACCAGATCCATTGCCATTTGCATACTTAAATCTGCCCGGCAAACAAAGCGTTGGATATTGATATGTGATAGATTATCAGGTAATGGATAGGTAGGGACTTGCCAGCCTTTCATCGCAAATTCATCCGTCAAATCATACAGATTCCAAGAAATATCGGCATCTTCTTTTAATTTGTAGCAGACGATCGGCAACCGTGAACCATCATTATAAATATCGAAGTAACCCATGTTTTCAATCTCTTTTGCTAAATATTGGGCAACATCGCTGGTCTTTTTGTGGATCAAGCGGTAGCCTTCAAACCCATTGCGGATAAAGGTGTAATATTGTCCGATGATTTGGCTGGCGCTTCTTGAAAAGTTGATGGCCATCGTTGGCATTTCACCGCCAAGATAACTTACTTTAAAGACCAACTCTTCTGGTAAGAAATCTTTTTCTTTCCAAAGCACCCAACCGATACCAGGGTAGACTAACCCATATTTATGTCCAGACGTACTGATGGAACGAACGTTTTTCAAACGGAAATCCCATTCAAGTTCTGGTTCCATAAATGGCGTGTACAATCCCCCACTAGCCGCATCCACGTGGATGTAGACTTTGTAGTCGGTGTGTTTGTTGTATTCCTCTAATTTCTTGTCTAGTGCTTTGATATCATCGTATCGTCCAGTGTAAGTGATTCCTAAAATACCAACGACCCCGATCGTATATTCATCTAAATAGTCCGTGACCTTTTCAACATTAATGCTGCCATGTTCTTCATCGATAGGGATCGTTCGCATTTCAATGTCCCAGTAGACACAGAATTTTTCCCAAACGACTTGATAGGCAGAAGAAATCACTAAGTTTGGTTTTTGTTTATTGATATCTAAGCCAAGTTTTTTTGCCCGATTGCGCCAAGCAAATTTTAAGGCCAATCCACCTAACATACACGCTTCACTTGAGCCTACCGTTGATGTACCGATAAAATCGGACGCTTCTGGGGCATGCCATAAATCAGCGATCATATTGACACAGCGGTTTTCAATTTCTGCTGTCCGTGGGTACTCGGTTTTATCGATGGCGTTTTTATCAAGGGTTTCACTCATAATTTTGACTGCTTCTGGTTCCATGTAGGTTTGACAGAACGTCGCCAAATTTTGTCTTGAGACCCCTTCATCGATCAATTGATCTTTGACTAATTCATAGGCATCCCGCGGTACCAAGGACTCTTTTGGTAATTTGTACATAGGGATCGCTTGATCCATTGCCTCATTCCCATAGATAGGCTCCAAATATTGGGCTTCTTTTCGATTTTTTTTACTAAATAACATGCAGCTCTCCTCCTCATAGGTTGTGCTTTTTATTTTTTATCGCTTGCTTTTTCACCTACATATTTATAGATGACAAACGGTATCACGACAATAATCAGCCAACTGATGATCAAGATGGCTAAATAGGTTCCGCCCTTTCCGGTGCCGATATCGCTCGGTGGAAAGAAGGAAATAAAGAAAGAAAAAATAGAAACAAGCAAACCAACCATCGCAACACCAATTTTCACATTTTTCCCACCAGGAATATGATACGTTCTTGTTAAGTCGTCTTTTTCTTTGACTAATTTAATATAGGAAAGAAACAAGAGGACATAAGCCACCAGATAGATGCAGACCGTCAACGCCATCGCAACGAAGAAGGATAGATTGGCGCCTCCACCGCCTAATGTCAAGACAACCGCCCAAATGGAAACAATGATGCCTTGTACCAAAACGATATTGATTGGGACATTGTGTTGATTGACTTTGGCCATTTGTTTTGGCAGCAAGCCATTTTCAGCTGCTTCAAGCATCGCAGTCGATGGGCCGACCACCCAAGCAGCAATTTCTGCAATGACACCTAAACAGATGACCACGGCAATCAAACGAACCAGCCATTCTCCGCCGCCAAAATGATGGATCAAATAAGAATAGGCTTGAATCACGCCAGTATCAAGAGACAATTGATTTTGGGGAATCGTGGCAGCCACCGTTGCCCCACCTAACGTATCCAAAAGAATCGTTGCTACAACTAAAATCAAAATAGCTTTCGGGTAATTCTTTCCAGGATTGTCCATATCTTTTACGTGACTGGCAGAAGATTCAACCCCTGCATAGGCTAAAATAAAGGAAACAAAAACGACCAGCGTATTGATTTTCGTGAAATCAGGAATCCAAGCGCCTGATCCAAAAGAAACTTTGACGGGATTCCCTTGAGCAATGTAGACAATTCCTAAGATAAAAAGAATGATCCCTGTTGCGACGATCCCCACAAAGAACCCTACTTTGGCAATCTTCGCAGTATTTTTTGTTCCGCCAAATTGCGAGATCGTGATCAGCCAAAAGATCACTAAAGTGGCAATCAGCTTCAGCCAAACATTCGTATTAAGAGCCGGCCAATTTAGGGCATAGGAAAGCGCCCCGACAATAAAGTAAATCATCGTAATAAAGCCTACCGTGATTTGGAACCATTGGAAGAAAATGGCAGCAAAGCCCCATTTTCTCCCTAATGTTTTTGAGACCCAGGTATAGAGTCCCCCTTTTTCCCATCCCTTTACAGTAGCCATCTCCGCAGAGCAAAGGGCTACAGGGATAAACCAGAGGAAACCGCCGACGAGTAAATAAAAAACTAAATTCATCTTCGATGTCGCAAAGGTTGGATACTCATATACCGTCATCACCATTGAAGCAGTTATTGCAAAAAAACTCAACAATGATAGTTTTTTCTTGCTAGTATCCATTTTTTTTACCTCCTATCGTTAGATACTATTTTTCAGCAGCGGAAGATAGATCAATATGGTACGTATGTGTCAAATCTCCATCTGCTTTAAATTCGATTTCGACCGCTTTGATCGCTGGCAAACTTTGTTCTTGCGCCACTTTAAAATGAATAAAGCCATCTTTATGTTTGTCATGGGTCAAAATCTCATCATCTAAGTAGTCCACAAACACTTCCGCTTCTACTTTTTTGCCATCATTCAACACCAAATAGGCTTTGTCAGGTTTGATTTTTTTGTCTTTCGAATCTTCATTAAACAATTGATATTTCAGTGAGAGCAATGTTTTGTATTCTTTGTCTTTGTCTTTGAATTCTTCTACATTCACGATTTTTACATGATTCACTAAAAAGCGAATGTGATCCCAACCAGCATTTTCATAATTCGTTTCATACCAAACGACGTCTTTGATTTTCGGATCGATTCCCTTAGTTACGATTTCTTCAAAATACCCGTCATCACTCAATTTTTCACTTCCCACAACTACTTCATCTGACGAATCGCTGATCAACGTTTCCGTTCCAGACCCAGAGACCACTTCCCCTGATTCTTCCACTGTTGAGCATGCACCTAGAGTAAACAAAACGCCTACACCTAAAACGAAACCTGCAACTAATGATGTTTTCTTCATTGTAAATCCTGTCCTTTCTTTTATTATTTTTATTCCATCTCAGGTATACCATTTAACCCAAAAAAGCGAATACCTAATTTTTTATTTTAAAAACAAAAAAACGCGAAAAATAATTCGCGTTTCGGTGCTATCATGAAGTGCAGATAAGAACAATGACCATTGAAAAGAAAGGACTGAGTTTTTTTGAGAGCGCTTGTGGTCGTCCTAACTGCCGTTTTGTTAAGTATCAGCCCTCTTTCAGCTGACTTTTATCTGGAAAAGACGGACAGACATACTTCTAACGCAATGTTTTCTCGGATAGAAGTTGCCCAAAATGAGTGGGCGACTACTGGATCAAAAAGATTTGTTGGAACGCTGATGCTTCCTGATGCAAAAGGCAGCCTGTTGACAGCTGACGGGCATTTTATGAGAAGACCTTCCAAGCTTGCGACGAATAGACGCGTAGCAATAGCAGCTTGTAGGGTTCAAAAAACACCCAAAATCGCACGGGGCAGTCATCTGTCTCAGCGCTGTAGCTCTTTAGCCCCTACGACTTTGCGGTTAGAAAAAGCGTGTCAGGCACGGCAATCAAACGTCCTTAGCTCTCATCCGAGTATCTGGTGTCGTACATGACGCCTTCATCCACAGGGTTTCCGCAGTGATGGCACATAGGTAAGTCAAAAACAAATGATCCTCAAAACGTTTATCCTCCGGCGTATCCTAGACAAATCTACTTCCCCATCCTGAACAAAAAAATAGCCACTACCTACTTTCCACTTACTTGTGCCATCCTCTGCTTGATAAAATGATCAAAATTTTTTGATTGAAAAGAAAAAATTGCCTATTCTGTTTTGATCATTTTTTTAGTGATCGATCATTACTTAGCTAGCTAAGCCCCCCAAACCTCAAGCAGCCCCCGAAAACAGTTTCGGAGGCTGCTTGGGGTGAGCTTTGCTCACTATTTAGTTTTCTTATAAAAATTTTAATATGAGAAATCATTTATTACAATATGAATGAGAAAATTGAGTTACGCTTTCTATTTTCATAAGTAAGTATAGATTCTATTCACAATGTAACATAGTAACCTTATTTAACTAAGCTATTTTTTTAAGAAGACCTTATCAATCTTCTGAAGCAAAAATATTCCACCAGATTATATTAGTCTTGCCGAAGCCATTTTTATATGCTCTTCAATATTGTACTTATAGCTAACGCACTTCGACTCACCTGTATTCATTCGAATTAACGGACAGCCTCCTAAACACAAAGGTTGAACTTTACAACTTGAACATTTCGCTTTCGAAAAAAATTTGTACTCTGTAAATGTTTTATGCACACTGTTCAATTGTATTCCTGTATAGATATCTCCAACTCGTCCAATCGTTTTACCAATATGAACCCAGCATTTATATAAAAATCCATTAGGGTCGATTACATAGTCATCTCGATTGATAGCTTCGCAGAACCCAATCGTTGTCCGTGGTATGGCAACAATATTTATCCCTCTTTCCAAAAGACTTTTATAAACCATTATTTCTTCTTTCGAAAACTCTTGGGATGTATAACATGTGGGTGTTTTGTAGGTATCAAAATCCTCTACCGGCGCAAGATAAAAGCCAACTTTCTTAAGTAAATTAAAATTATCCAGCGAGTTCATCAAACGAATAACATCTTCATGATTATTCTCCCTATCTATATTTACTCTTACAGTTACTGGAATATATTTTAGAGTTTTAACTATATTCTGTAATATTCTTGCAAATGTCCCTTTCCCATTTGTTAAACATCTTCTAGAATCATGATTTATCTGATCCCCATCCAGAGTAATTTGAGCATAATTAACGTGATAACTTTTTAAAAGTTGTGCAACTTTTTCTGTTAGCAAATAACCATTGGATACAATTTCTGCGTTGAAATTTTTATATTTTTTTTCGTTTTTCATTATTATTTCACTTATAACTTTAATAGAGTTCAATCCCATCAAAGGCTCTCCTCCATACCAAATTACTTTCAATGACTGATGGGGTAATACATTTTTAAGAATAAACTCAGCTGTTTTCTTAGCAGTTTCAGTAGTCATAGTATGTTGTCTAAACCCTTGCTCGTAACAATAAAAACAGGAAAAATTACAGTTCATCGTAGGGGCAATTGTGAAAGTTACTTGACTAGGATTATATCGTTTTTCATTTGCCACAGACACTAATCTTGCTTCTTCATCAATCTCATCGGAAACAATGATATTTTGATTTTCTAAATAAGAGAATAATTCTGTTTTCTCAAAGTTATCGTTATTAATAAAAGTCTGTAGATCATGGAACTCGCTTTGAGTTAGTAAAACGATAGCAGAGTATACCGAATTGTACAAAAGTATTTCATTATCCACTTCTTCAACAATCGTATATTGCGATAATTTCATAAAATCACTCCTAATTAAATTGGGTAAAAAATTTTCTGTTACCTAGATTTGTATGCTTTACAAAAGAACGTATGAATGTTTCTCTATCAATTGAATAGTTGGGGTTACATGAAGTATCACACTGTACCTTTCCTCGACACACTGCAATTAATTCACATGAATTACACTGATTGTTGCTTTTCGGAAGAACACTCTTTTGGTCATAAAGGCTATATTGAACATCTTCTGCAAAAGAAGATGATTCTGTAAAACTTTTTATTATTCTACGTTCATAAAAATTTGTTGCATTACATAACCCTATAGATCCATCAGAGAAAAACTTTACAGACCAAGGATTATACGCATCGCACTCAAAGCGATACGAAGAAAATGGAGAGACATTCACCAGGAAACCGTTTTCAATTAGGTGATCAATTGCAGTTGAAGATACCCACTTTAGATATTTTTCATAGGATAATGCATTGAAATAATTTTCATTAAACTCATAGTTATTAATGTAATAGCAATTGATATGGGCTTTGATATCACTTTGGCGGATCGTAACGAGAAAAGACTGAAACTCTTCTGTATTTTTATCAGATGTATTATAACCAATATGGATTTTAACACGTCCGCTCTTAGATGCTACCGCTAGATTTTCAAAAATCTTATCATACGTTCCGCTTCCACTCTTAAGAGATCTATTTCTATCATGATCTTTTCTAGATGTTAGTGTAGTATCGACAATTAAAGAATCAAAATGATTTATAAAATCTGGAGTGAGTAGATAGGCGTTTGTTCCTAAACCATAAGAAATTGAGAGTGATTTCTCTGACGCAATTTGATCAATCTTACTTTTAATTGCGAGAATTCTTTTTTTATAAAGAAGTGGCTCGCCCCCGAAAAAATAGATATATAGTCTCCGAACGCCTAGCTGAGCAATGTCTAAAATGTATTGCATTATATTATTTATCGTCTGATCAGTAATAACATTTTTAGAAAGGAAATCATTCTGGTAACAATAAGTACACGAAAAGTTGCAATCTTCTGTGATATTTATAGTGATAGTAACTAAGTCTCTCTTTAAATTGATTGTTTTCTGTTTATAACTTTCCAAATCACCGTGTATAAATCCATTTTCAAATAAATATTTTCGTTCACCTTCACTTATTTCGCTCGAAATCTCCGTTTTACTTTTCATTTTTTTTGAATCAATAGTAACTATTTCTTGCGTTAATGTATTGCAAAGAATAGTCTCGTTACCGTTCTCAATGATATCGACATACCGTGAAAAACGCATCACCTAACCCCCTTTTTCAATAATTATACATTTCACAAAATAATATTTCAATTTTTTTTTAATTTGTGATATAGTTTTTACATAGGAGGGAGAGAATGAAAAAAATATTAAAAAGAAACCAACCACTTTTCTTTTTGCATGTGATTTTATGCGCAATGGCAGCGCTCATTCAAGTTGGGGTTGCTTTGGTGTATAGACAAATCACCGAGGTTGCTATGTCAGGAGATGTAAAAAGACTTTTATTTATTGGTATATTCGCCTTCTTTTACATCTTATTGAACACGATGAGCGATTTTATTCCAAGAAGAAGTAAATCCGTCTTAGTTCAATCAATAATGAATCAACTGAGAGAGAGTCTCTCGCAGAAAATCGTTCGAATGAATCCGGTACTATTTCTTAAAAATGAGAAAAACGAGTATCTCTCAAAGTTGGCAAATGAAATGAAAGTCGTTGAATTAGAATTTTTAAAGCCCGGATTTGGACTGATTTTAAGCATTTTTACCTTTCTATTCTCTCTTTTATTCACACTAAAATTAAACACTTCTTTTTCATTGATTATGCTGCTCTTAGCTTTTAGTCCTTTGCTAGCCCCTTATTTCGCTAAGCGAATCCTTAGTGATCGTCGCAAGTCCGTTGTTCTGGAGCAAGATCGTACACTTAGTTTATTTGACCAACTTCTCTCAGGATACCTGACCTTACGTGTCGGCAAAGGTTTTCCAACATATACGAAAATTTTTACTAACAGTAGTGAACGATTAAAAAAGGAAAGTATCACTTTTGAAACCTTACAAGGACTGACTTATGCAATTTCTTTTGGACTTGGGGATCTTGCCTATTCAGGGACATGGATCGTTGGTGGTTTCTTTGTTGCTGCCAAAATAATCACCATTCCCGATCTTATTGCGATGACTACACTAATGAGTACGATTGCCGGTCCGTTAGAGTATTTCAGTACTTCAGTTACAGATATTTTAGCGAGCAAGAAGGTCGCGGACGATCTTATAGCTTTCATTGATGGTACCGATGATGATGAGCCCAATCGCTCACTTGAACTTGCAGAACCAATAACTACTTTATCGATTGAAAATCTGCATTTCCATCATGGAAATCGTTTGATTTTTAATGGTTTTACTCAAACATTTGAGCGTGGAAAAAAATATGCTATCACTGGCGCAAGCGGTAGCGGGAAGTCGACACTATTGAATATTTTAGCGGGAATTTACCCTATCGACGATCATCAAGTATTGGTTGACCAGCAAGAGATGAATCAGCTATCTAGAGACTCCCTTTATGAGAAAGTTGCACTTGTCCAACAAAAAACTGCTATCTTCCAGACGAGTATTGCTTACAACGTTTCTATTTTTAGTGAATACGAACTTGAAAAAATCGTTGATGTTTTAAAACGAAGTGGATTAGATGATCGCTTTGATAACAATGATTTAACCGATACGCAAGATAATACATGGATAAACTTTCTTTCTGGCGGCGAGCTTAGACGGCTTGAGATTGCTCGGGCAATCTTTAAAGATTCCGATGTTATTCTTTTTGACGAACCAACATCTGGTCTAGACAGTATAAACGAGATGATTATCAGTGACTTAATCTGCTCACTTACAGATAAAATAATCATTGTCGTTACTCACTCAACAAATCAGGAATTTCTAGGTTCATTTGATGAGCTAATTCAGTTAAATAAATCATGAATTTAGATGATATAGGCCTACCTTATGTCATCTGGAAATATAAAAGAAAGGAGAGGTATACAATGAAAGTAATCTCTGAAGCTTCAAAAGAACAAATCATCACCATGTGTGGAAGTAATCAGCATTCCCATCATCCACCAATCATCTTACCTGAAGAGACTGATACACCATTTTCAAATCAGAAAAAAGAAGAGATAAAAAAAGAAGAGAAAGCTAGTTAAGAGAAAATCATTTGATCCTTACTTTACTTATTAATAAGGATAATAGCAATCAAAGAAGGGGTCGTGACTAGCTATATATGTCTCGACTCCTTCTTACATATTTCCCGCAAACGCAAATAATTTTTAACAGCTACTTGTTATCAACTTTCTTCATATAAAGAATTGGATAAGGGTTTCCTTGTTCGTCTAACTCGCTTCTTTTGTATACCTCAAATCCCATATGCTCATAAAATCCTTTCGCCTGAGGATTCTGTTCATTTACTCCCAGTTCATTTACAGAATAGTTTTCCATCCCGTATGCCAAGAGTTTTCTTCCTAGTCCCTTGCCTCTTTGTTCATTTGCTATAAAAAGCATTTCAAGATTTCGATCCGAGATCCCCATGAAGCCAGCTGGCTCTCCATTTTCACTTTCTACGATAATCAAATGTGGCACATGATGCAATGCCTCTGGAATGTATTGCTTAATGGCTTGGATTTCGGTCTCTGACAAAAAGGTGTGCGTCGCCTTAACAGAACTCTCCCATACTTCAATTAATTGTTGCTCTAACTTTTGATTCATACTACTTACTTCTTTTATATTCATGGATAGTCACACTCTCATCAGCTTATTTTCGTTTTTCATAACAAGAATCGCTGTTTCATTGATCCAAGTTAAGAATTTTCAACATCATCATAACATGAGATGGATTTATTTAAAATCTATGGATAAAAACTGCCTCGCTCAAATAGATAACGAAACAATCAATTCTAAGAGAGTATGACTTGCTTTGAAACACACTAAGAAAGGAGCTTTCAATACTGATGATTTCTCAAATCATTCTGTTGAAATAAAAATGCTTGTAGCTTTTTCTTCCCGAATAGTCGCCATAACGAACAAAATATATTCTTTTCAATAAACGATTTTAAACCACTTGCCCTAGAGTCCACTTCAGGGTTTATGATTACTTATAGAAAAGATAAGGAGAACCAACGATGAATATAAAAAAAGCAGCGGAAATGTTTGATTTGAGCGTAGACACATTGCGCTATTATGAACGAGTCGGTGTGATTCCACCTGTCCAACGCAATGAGAGTGGCTATCGGGTGTACACAACAAATGATCTAAACTGGATCTATTTAGCAAAACATTTACGAAATGCAGGATTGTCGATCGAATCGCTAATTGAATTTGCTCAATTGGCACAAGTACGTGAAAGTCAAAATGTCGAAAAAGCTCAGAAACAGATTTTAGCCGATCAACTCGAAGAATTAGAGAAAAAGTTAGCAGCAATGCAGGAAGTAAGAGACCTACTTATTTATAAGATAGAAACGTATGATGAGCATATCGCAAAATTTAAAGCAGGAAATATGACCCCTGATAAAGTGGAAAAATTATGGGAACGAAAAAAGTAACATCTTTCACTTGCTATGGACTTAACTCCAAGGTTTAGGATAGAACATGCAATGAAAATTAGAGGAGGAAACATTATGCAAACAATCACACTCAATAATGGTGTCACCATGCCGCAACTAGGATTTGGCGTTTATCAAATTCCTTTGGAAGAAACAGCAGAAGCTGTTTACCAAGCAATCAAAGCTGGGTATCGACTGATCGACACTGCTTCTATTTATGGAAATGAAACAGAAACAGGCGAGGGAATCAAGCGCGCCATCACTGAAGGTCTAGTCACTCGAGAAGAACTTTTTGTTACCTCTAAATTATTTATTCTCCAAGCTTCCGAAGATAAAGCGAAAGAAACGATTGAACATTCGCTTGAAACAATGGGATTAACTTATCTTGATCTCTACCTTATTCACCAACCATATGGAGATATTTATGGTGCTTGGCGCTCAATGGTTGCTGCTCAAAAAACAGGGAAATTACGTGCAATTGGCGTTTCAAATTTCAAATCAGCTAAGATGATCGAGTTTGTCGGCTTGAATGAGGTGAAACCTCAAATCAATCAAATCGAAGTGAACCCTTGGAATCAACGAGTGGAAGATCAGGAATGGCATGAAAAATATGACGTCCAAGTGGAAGCTTGGGCACCTTTTGCAGAAGGACGTCATGACCTATTTACCAATCCGACATTAGCAGAAATTGGCACGCAATATGGCAAAACGGTTGGCCAAGTTGTCCTTCGCTGGTTGATGCAAAGAGGGATCGTCGCTTTAGCAAAAACAGTTCGTCCAGAACGGATGGCTGAAAACATTGCTATTTTTGACTTTGAGCTTTCCCAGAAAGACATTGAAAAAATAGCCGCTTTAGATAAAAAAGAGTCCGCATTCTTTGACCACGATGCACCGCAACAAGTGGAATGGTTTATGGTGCGGATGTTAGATACTGAAAACTAATAGGGTTTTTATTGAAGGAAACCAATACAAGTCCGCTTCCGTTTCGAAAGGAAGCGGACTTGTATTGGTCCTTACTGAGTCGTATCTTGTCTCTTTTCATTGTAATTCTCACAAAACTCTTTGGAGATTCTGCCTTGATCAAGTAACTGAAGAATCCATCGATTAAACTCATTTCTCTGGAGCACTGGGCTTGTAGCTAAACAACGGACAGCGTTCTGTTACGCTCGCTCTTAAAATCTCTATTGTACGATTTCTATTTACTACTCCCTATTTATCAAAGACAATGATCTTTTTGCCAGTATTTCCGCCTGCTTGGAAATCAAGGTGAGCTTGCTTGATTGCTTCTAATTCAAAGGGATATGTCTTGTCTACAAGGACATCAAGTTTTCCTTGCGCATAAAGATCAATGACTTTTTCCAGCTCTTCAACAGTCATGAACCCCATAGAATACATACCAGTAATTCCTCTACGCTCCGTTTCTTCTTGGTTGATTGGCGCATTAACAGAAGTGACGCGTCCACCTTTTTTGATTACTTGATAACTGTTCTCCAATGTTTTAGGACCAGTCAAGTTGACCACTAAATCGACATCAGAAACCAATTTTGTGAAATCTTCTGTCTGATAATCGATCGTTTCATCCGCACCTAGTGCCTTCATATAGTCAGCTTGTTCAGCGCTGCCTGTTGCTATGACATACGCTCCGGCATGTTTTGCCAGCTGAACAGCTTTAGACCCGACACCGCCAGCACCGCCATGAATCAGTACTTTTTGTCCATCTTTTGCTTGACCATCACGAATGGTTGCACCATAAGCTGTGGCTACGCCAAGGAAAAATCCACCTAACGGCACCAAGTCCAGCTCCTTCGGTACAGCAGCAACAACTGCTGACTCGTCTAACAAAATGTATTCAGAATATGTACTCATAAACGCCATCCCAACCACATGATCACCTACTGAAAAGCGGGTCACATCATCTCCGACAGCTGTTACGATACCAGAAAAGTCTTGTCCCAAAGAGTGTGGAAGCACAGGTTTCAATTCTTTTGGCATCGTTGGAAATGGTCCATTCGCACGAATAACAATATCAGGATCATTCACGCCGATCGCTGCGGTTTTGATCACAATTTGTTTAGCAGCTGGCTCAGGGATAGCAGTTTCAACAATTTGCATCACATCTACAGAGCCATATTGATTCAGTATCATTTTTTTCATAAAAAACCCTTCTTTCTTAAGATGATTTCATTATGACCTATTACCTCAATAATAAAAAGTACCATATTTTTTGATAGGTACTATCGTTTTCAATAGATTTGTGTAATCATACGGATTTCAGGTACAAAAAAAAATCCTTGAACGCTTCAAGGATTGACTACTTTTTCGTTTTCTGACTCATAGGTAGAAGCAAATGTTTCTAAGGCATCCAAAACTGGCATGAATTTATGTCCCATTTCGGTCAGTGAGTATTCAACTTTTGGCGGCACTTGCGGATAGTCTTCACGATGAATGAGGCCATAGCTTTCAAGCATGCGCAATTCCTTTGTCAAATTTGCTTGGGTCACCATGGGCATTTTACGACTAAGCGCACCGAAACGAAGCGTTTTGTGCCGTAAAAAGGACAAGATGACCATGGACCACTTGCCGCGTACGACCTTCTGGACGCTAGCCACTGGGCATTCTACAAATAATTCAGTTTCTTCTGTTTGCTGCATCACTACTTCCTCCTATTCGCTCACTTTTGCTGCGGTCTTTCATATCAGCAATACTACCGAAATGATGACGACATACGAAACCATGAAGTATAGACATCAGTATATAACGACTGCAAAAAATAGCAAGCCCGTAACGCTTATCTGAACTCTCAAATCGGCTTCAATCAACCTAATTTTAGAGCTTCTAGGCGAACAACCAAGCCATCCTCAATTCCTTTACGCTTATAGACAGCCACTGCACAGTAATTTTTAGATCAAGATGGCTGCTGCCATCACAACGAAAGAAGAGACGACATGCGCAATAATCGGTTCTCCACTATTATCTCTGCATCAAAGGCTACCTCTTTATTTCAATTAAATGATAGAAAGAGTGATCAAGGCAATCCCAAAAGTGATGCCATCTAGAACAAACCATTCTTTTTTACCTTGAGACGCCTTGGTAGCAATCAAACAACTTACTCCATAAAGAATCAATAGAATTCCTATGTTTATGGGAAAAGATAACCAAGCTGTCAGGGCATTAACAAATAAGAGAAGCATCAATGGTAAAATATAAAATAATGCATACCACTTTTTTAAATAGTGCGGCAGCTTCTGGTAATTTGAATACATCTATTTATCCTCACAATTCATTTCATATTGGTCATTTATTTCTGATATGAGCAGTAAGTACTTTCGTTATAAAATGAGACAAAACAAAGCTTAGGATGATAATCCCAAAAGTAATAGCAAAAGATAAAATCGTATTCTCCAGTAAATTAGCAAATAAGGGCAGCTTAATATACAAATAACACCCAATTGCCGCAATAATACTACCTGCTAAATAGAAACAAAGCATTTCAGCGACTGTTTTTGAAGAATGAATGTTTCGATCAACTGATGAAAAGTCGCCATTTTGAAAAGGTATTGGTGATCCAGTTTGTGAAGGATCAGATTTTGTATTCATTACGTTAAAGGAATTACTAGATAGATTGCTAATTGAATGTTGTTTTCGATTCTTTTCGTGATTGTTCATAGCTATTCAGACCTGCTTCCCTAAAAAAATTCATTATTTTCAATTCCTTCAAAATAATCTCAATACCATGATTTCATGCATTGTGCTATTGCATCTATTCAAAAAACTCTATATTTTCAAAACCAAGTCGAATCAACAGCACGTTGTAGGGTCATCGGTCCATGTTTTGCTTCATATATAAAATCTTTTGACTGTAATCCAGTACGCTCCTTAAAAATTTTCTCAAACATAGAAGAATCGTTAATGGGATCGTCATTGTGTGTCAAAATCAATATATAATGTTTCTCTTTTGGATTACTCCAGACCCCCATATTACTTAAAGAAGCTAAATCAAGCGGTGGAGTATTAGAAGATAAATTAATCGTATACTGGCGTCTATGCAAAACATCATTTATTTTCATAAAGCACTTCCTTAATTAGTTAGTATTTCCTCAAACATTACAGATCCAAACAAACAATAATTACCTTTTCATTTAAATACAAACATACATCATATTATATTGCGTTCCTCTTAAGCATTTTTTTCAAGATAAGCTTCAGTTCTTCCTATCTCTAAAATAACAAAAAACCAAATAACCACTCGAGCATACTAACAAAGGAAGCCCGATATAGAGCATACCAGTTCCTAATGGATAATTAATAGCAAGATCAAGTTGGATATTCTTAAGTTCTTCTTTGCTGATTGTGTCAAAATCTTGAATAGGGATCAAAATCGTCTGTAAAAAAAGGCCAACGATCGTCATAAAAAGGCTGATCCCAAAACAGCCAATTGCAAATTTTTTCATAAGAGTCCTCTTTTCAGCATACACTTTCTTACTGTATGTTCTTATTATATATGCCGACCACTCAAAAAAGAAGTTTAAATTATTTTTACGCTTTCATTTTAAAGAATTATTTAAAACGACGAAAACAGTCAGTTTGTCGTTGTATCATCATTACTAATTAACAGTCCATAAGAACCAACTGGTATACTGACAGAATTGTTTAAAGCTGGATTTTAGAGAGGAATGAGATGATTTGTTTTATCAGGCACGCTAGCTCTACTATATATTTACTATAATTGCCTAATGAAGAGGTATCCTTGATTTAATCAAGACGGGGTAAGCCTTTCCACTCTATAAAAGAAAATATGATACTGTTAGCAATGTATCATACTAGGAATTAGGACAGAGAAATTCTTCTCTATGCTTGATTTTTATTTTCTTAACATATATTTTGAACTATAAATAGTTGATTATAATTCTTTAAGCAATGAGAAAGGAGTCAGTAAATTTATCTTTTTAACCCACCACAAAAATTCTCTTTATCCTTTCTGTTTTTTCCGATTTAATCGATGCTCATTTATTACAAAACCAACTATCCCTACCAATATAGCTACAACAGAAACGATTAGGTCATAGACAGTCAGGTCATGAAATCTAAGAACCGGCGCTACTAAAGTAACGAGGCTAAACAAAAACACCCGTTCACTTTTATGAAGATTTGGTTCATAAGTCATACTTGTCCAAGTGACACGAATAACGTTGTGACGAAGCAAAGACGCCCATAAAATGACCAGTACGAGGAAAGTGAGAATGATCATAAGTACCGCCGTTATGCCATAGTACTTCACTTGTCGTATAAGTGAGGACAGTATAGCTAAAAGTAAATAAAGACCCACCAATCCTAACCGTCGCTTCTTTTTGATAGTATTCATGGTCACACCCCCTCTAGACAAGATTTAAATAAATAACCAGAAAAATGACGAAACAAGTGACGGTCAGTTCGATTATATTTTCTGTACGTCTCGTACGGTTCTTAAAAAAAAATACCCGGAGCAGTCGAAGAAAATTGTGAGCGATATTTTTTGGGGAGAAAAAATCCTACTAATATTCCTACTAGGACCAAGTAGAAGGGCCAGTTCGGTGAGACCCCACGATTAAGAAAAGCCATGGCGAATGCGATCACGTAAATCACTACCTGAATAACCGTAATACTGTAAACCTTTTTTAACTCTTTCGACATCGTTATGCCCTCCAGTAGAAGATAAAAATCTTGATTGTAATAGAATTGCTACGGCGTAACCGAGTTTTATAAAACTAACTGACCAGATTACAACATCCTTTTCAACCGCATAAGCTGTCAATGAAGCGAATCTGGCTCCCATTTGAAAGACTGTTGTTGGCTGATTCCCTATCCGCTATCTCTCGGTTAACTCATCCCTGAATTTCAGGAATAGCTCTTTCGCTTGTCCTGTGCTCATGTTTGTCAGATCTTTGATTTTCTTGACCATGCCAATATCATTTTCGTTTTTTGAAAGCATTTGTCGTGCCATTTCTTCTTTGATTTCTGCTTCTTCTTCCTTCGTTAAATTTCTGACTTCTTTCTTTTTACCAAATAGTCCCATCCTGCTCTCTCCTTCTTGTAAAATTTATGCGCTTTTCACACCAGCCAGACTGAAGTACTCTTTTTTATCTAAAATGCTGTTTTTCTGTCCATGACTTGATTCCTATAATCTAATCTACCATTTCCGTCGAAATCGAGGAAATGGTTCGTTCTCTTTTTTATTTTTAGGGAAGATATAAAAATAAAACACGGAGCCAATGATAATCGCTGGCGGCACAGAGATACTCAATAGTTTTAAAGCGGTGGTTAACAATACACCAAATTTTTCTTGAATAGAAAGATTCATAATCGTGCTGAAGTCTTGATTGAACGAAGTTATGATCATCGTGACAAAAAAGATCAAGCAAAAACTGATCACCCCATACTTGATACTTACTTTTAAATCCTCATTGTCTTTCTTAGTTTCTTCCAAAAGTAATGTTTCTAATGAGATATCCAATTCTTCGGCTATTTTGATCATATTTTTTTTGCTAGGGTACGTAGCACCTAATTCCCATTTTGAGATCGTCTTGTCACTTACTTCTAATAATTCTGCTAGCATACTTTGCGTCAGCTTGTTTTTTTCTCTATATTCTTTCAGCTTCATTGCTAATATCGTTTCTTTCATTCCAACCACTCCTCATCCATTTCTACCCTTCATTTTGACATAAAACCTATCATTTAACAGGAATTCTTGAAAAAGAGAGTAGAATAGAGGGGATTTCATGGCTATTTCTGGCGATTTGCCTGAAACATACTACCGAATCCTTCCTTACAACAATAGTTGCTGTGCATTCTAATATCTTCTAAACAATGTCAAACCAGAAATTATAAGCATCTGTAAATAATTAAAGGAGGAGCAAAAACTTCCCGGTTATTGCCCTCCCTCATTTCTCAAGAAAATTTGTTAATAGAAGATTTTCTATCTATCATTCTTATTAGAAGAAACCAAAGTGCTTTTTCGCTTCAATGTATACTATATGATTCTATACATACACCAGCATTATAAACACCCTAAAAAAACCTAAGTCATTTTCTCATACACCAAAGTTGTGATAGAAGAATTGGATTAACGCTACAGTAGCTGAAAAAACAAGTAACAATATAGAACGATTAATTAATAGGACATTTGACTTAGGTGTGTAATATCCATTATCTAACGCTACTTTCAATAAGTTTGTAGGATGATTGTCTAAATATTCTTTCCAAAACAATTCAATTTCGTTCTTCGAATATACTTTTTTTACATATAAAATAGCTATAATATCCGCTATAAGAGTTAACTGAAAAAAAATAAAAAGGACACTTAACCAGTACACCATTGATAAGAATGGCGTAAAAAAATATAGGAGTATGAATATGAGTTGAAAAAAATACGCTAGGTGACGCAAGAAAAAACCAGTTTTAGGATTTTCTTTAAAAAAATAATTGGTTTGTTTTTTTAACAATCCTTCAGCCTCTTTTAAAGACATTGAGCCAAACTCATTTGCAATTTTTTGGTAAATTTGTTTATTTCCTTTTTCATTTTGTCTAATTAGTACACCACAAGCAATGAGTAACACCCAATAACATACTATATAAATAATCATTATATTATATTCCTCACTCACCTAATCTAATAATTTAAAATTCAAAATCATCCTTGTTACTCTTTTCGAATCGATTCAGCTCTCTTATTAATTATTAGCTTATATATTCACTATATTGATACCAGATTCAATGTTGTTAGTTAATGGAAAAACTAAGGTTGATTTACTGTGACTCTGAGAATTATTACTTCTATTATTATTTTGATTAATATAAAGTGACAACGTTAGTTCATCATCATTTCCATCGAGTAAATATGATACTTCATCATAGTTGTTCAATTCATTTTTCAGTTCTACAATTAATTGTTTATCAGCAATTGAGACTTTGTTTATATTCGATCTATCAATTAGTTCTTGTTTATTATCTGTAATAACTTCTGTAAAATAATGAACTGGAAGGTAGCTAACTTCTTTTTTTGGAATCTGATTATCAACAAAGTTGAGACCATTATTACACTGACAAAAATAATTTTTGATAGTTCTTTTTCATTATTAAACCCCTCAAGTAATTAATTATCTTGATTATATAAAAAAAACATGTCTTAGTCTAGATAACAGTTTGAAGATGTAATAAAACAATACTGTAAACGATTACTGATATAGAAGGGAAATACATTATTAGGTAAATTTTATAAAGTAGTTGCATCATCTTCATAAAAAAAACACTGCACTATTAGCAATGCTCTAAGAATACATGGATTAATAAATTTTTTAATTTACCTTATCTCTCACTAAAACAAATCGATTAGTACCATCAATTTTTCGATACTCTCGGTCACAAGTTTTGCATAGATAATGTCCATTTGAGTAAAAAGAATTTCCTTTCCTTACCGTAATTTTTTCTAGATCACCACAATCGCATTCTATCCAATCAGGTGGCCAATACCATCGTTGATTATACGGTGTAACAGGTACTTTCCCTTGGTCACCGTAACATTTCCGCTCAAAAACCATATGAATCATCCCTTCGTGATAAAACACTATAACGTGTATATATTTATTATATAGTGTTTTTCAGAATAGACTTTTCTTGTTATAAATTTGTCTCTATAAGGGCCACTGGAACATTAGTTTTTGGCAATCAGTAAAATAAGTTATAAAATCTTATTATAACAATGTTTTATAGTTTCAAAAAGTCATTGTCAAAATGATTCTAATTAATCATTCCCAAAAACTACCGCTATTTTCTGTACGGATGTTCCAGTGCCCCCTTAAACGAGGGATCAAAAAAGGATCAAAAACTATTAAGTTTCTGACACCTTTTTTATCCTGAAATACATCTTATTTGGTAACTAATAACGGGAAGTATAAATACATCAACTTTTTAAAACGGTTCAGAGAAAATATTGTTGGCGCACTTTAAACATAAGATAGATGCATTTTGATTCTCTAAAGCCTTGAGGGATTTTTCTTGAGCGCTATTGATTTTGGGAGGAAATTGCCATTTAGTCCAACATGTTTCATAAGTACTTATTTCTTTCTTACATCTGTTACAATAAAATTTTTTTGACTTTACATCGTACATGTTAAAGCTCCTTTAATCTGTATTTGGACATTGGTTAACCATCTTTTTTGTAATTCTAAAAGATAGGTATATCCATATAAGCAAAAACAATAAACAAACTAAGAACAAGCAGAAAAAGAGAATGTAATTTGATAATTTAAATATTTCATTTATCATAGAAGTTTTCAATAAGTTTTGAACTAACATGAATATAACAATCAGTATCAGAAAAACGATTGAGCTTCCGTTTATTCCAGCTAAATAAACCGCTGGTATTAAAAGGGAAGTGTATATTACACTAATAGCTATTGATAATCCTATAACACTTAAGTATACCAAAATTGAGTATTGGTTGTAAAAAAGTAAAAATATAGAATCTACAATCAAATTGAATAGTGAAATAGTTGCTAGAACAACTCCCATAACAGTATATCTTGATAGGACTATATCCGTATGTCTAATAGGCAAAGTAGTAGAAAAATAGTACCAATCGTCTTTATGATCATCTGTGAATAATGGTAGTACAATCGATACAGAAAAAAATATACTAATAATATTAGCTATTATAAGCCCAGTTTCTTTAAATATCAAAACAGCAGTAAAGTATATGATCAAAAATGAGATAACATACATTATTTTAATCTTATTCCTTAAGGAATAAACACAGCACATCCAGTTTCCTTTGAAAAATCTGATATATAAGATAGTAATGTATCTCTAAATACGGGATCCAATCCATTAGTTGCCTCATCCAGCAACAACAATTTGGGCTTTCGAAAAAAAGCATAGGCAAAATTTAATTTCACTTTCATACCATGTGAATAATCGTTAATTTTTTTATCTTTTGGTAAGTCGAATTCCTTTATGTATGAAAAAAATAGCTCCTTGTTCCAGTTGTTAAAAACTTTGCTAAAAATAGAGTTTATATCAATAGCTGTAAATGATGCGTTGAAATGATTTTTGTCTAGAATAATGGCCATTTCTGATTTGTCTGTTTTTGTGTGCTGATCGCCCCAAAAAGATATTTCTCCATTGGACGGCTCTAAATTTTTAAATATTACGTTAAATAAAGTTGTTTTCCCTGCACCATTTTCACCTATCAAACCAACAATATCCCCACTGTAGAGTTTAAAACTTATGTTGTTGAGACTAAAGTCGCTCCTCTCAAAATTAACATCTGTTACTTTCAAAATTTCCTGCATAGTAATTCTCCTTATTTAAATCATTAAAAATAGCGGTGATATATGCTTCTACCAATGCACCTAGAAAAATAGCGATAATTCCTAATAATAAAATTAATTTTGTATTTTTGACGTTTGCCACATGATATTCAATACTTTTCAAACCAATAAGTGCACCCAAGAAAAAACCAAAAAACTCGATCCCTCCATGAAGTAGAACGGATACTGCACCCATTTGTAACATAATAATTAGCGGCGTATTAATGCCTAGAAGATAAGCATTAGATATTATTACAACATAGGTAACATACTTATTTAGAACACATCCGCTACATAATATAAAAAAAAATGAAATTATTGAAAAAAACTTTTGTGAAAAAGTAAAAATCATTTTCGCCCATTACTACTTCTGGCCGATCTAAGTTTATGAACATCAAACTAATAATAACAATAATAAAGTAAGTTAAAAAAAATAACACATTAATTTTGCATTTCTTTCTTGTAATCTTGGAACATCAGAAAAGTAACCCCTCTTAGTTAGAAAAAAAGTAAAGAATAAGCAAATCCAGGATATACCATATAGAAATAATAAGTGTAAAATCTTTTTTACTTCCTTCTATTTTTTTGTAAACAGATATGCGAGTATGATTATACTGATAATTTCAAAAGGATTGACCTTGGTTATTAGAATATTTACTAAGTGATTATCCGACTTAATCAAACTATTCAATCCTATATAAGACTCTTTACTAACTCCAAAAATGGCGCCCAGAAAAGTGTTCCTTATTTAGAAATAAATCATCCATTGTTGTTCCTCCTCTAATTGGTTTTGACCATTCCTTCAGTAATTATTCAAACGTTAATTTTGCAATCTCAAAATCAAAATACGTTCCAGATACCCAGTCAACATGACCGCTATCTGTAAAAGTTTTGCGGATCACATCCTCTTCATCTTATAGTGCATGTATGGCATCAAGGATTGCCTTTGCTTCGTTCTTCTTAAAAATACCTAACTCTTCTTTTCTTTGCGTAAATTGCAGATTCTCAACCGTCGCAGCGTTACTTAAAAAGCCCATCAGGATAGAAAAAATCCCCTTTTTTCACATAAACTTGTTTTACTAACTCACCGCAATCACATTTTGTCCAGCTAGGCAGCCAGTATAAGCGCCGATTGTAGGGCGTTATTGGTATTTTCCATTGTTCATTCAGTTTCTTCATGCACATGAAAGATATTTTAAGTACCCGATAGATTAATAATACCGAGAAAATGTGTTATTAAATTATGGAACAATGGTAGTACTTAGAAATTTTTAAGAAAGAAAAGCGATCTTTTTTGCCCTCCACCTTCCAGCTGCTCCCCACCACTTAGGAGGGCAAAAAAATAGACGTGCAATAGCACGTCTGTAGCGTCAATGATTGATATCTCACCGAAATCTTGCTATAATTACTGTGTAAAGAGGAGTTGCGTGAACAACTCCCCTACAGCACCGTTTAAGACGGTGGCAAGTTTTATATTATTTTAGTAATCAGTCAACTCGCCAAAGTTTAGTGACTGGTTACTTTTTTTTGTCGTTTTTTGCTGCAGTTAGGATGCCAAAGATAATCGTTGCGATTAAAGAACCGAAACTAATCATTAGCCCTAATGCTTCAGCTACAGACAAAAGGCTTCTCCTTTCTAAAGAGTGAACACTTACTTTCATAAGCACCACCACCTTTCAAAAGATAGCCACCGTCACAAACTTTACTGTCCTACTATTATACCAAAAACCCACGCTAAAAACCGATATTTATCAAGGCTTCCAGCGTTTTTTCATGCGATAAGAACGGTCTAAGTAAAGGAATTTTTTTCTCGTTTCATCGTTTAAAGGAACCATCCATTTGTTTTTTCCACGTTGAAAGATCCCTTTTATTTCAGCAGCTCAAGAACACATACCGACACCATTTTTCTCTGACCTTACCTCAAGAAACCCCCATTCCTCACCCTTCATCCTCCCAAGACAGCTCATCCAAGATCCTAATCAACTTCTGGACCTCTTGATTCAACATCGCACTCTTTAAGTAGGCATATTGAATATAAAAGATCTCCTTATCTTCAGGGACCAGTGGTATTTTCACTAAGCCTTCCATTTCTTGAAACACGGGAAATTCCGTCATCAGGGTAATGCCTATATTGGAACTGACCAGTTGGCCAATCGTCTGGACGTCTGAAAAATAAAAGGGGACTTCTGGCTTCTTCTTTGATTTCTCACTTAAATTCTGAAAGGCGCGCATATGGGTATAGCCTTTTTCCAATAGGATAAAGGGATATTCAGCAGCTTCTTCGAATGAGATTTCCTTTTTTTCTGCCAATGGATTTTCTTTTGACACAAAGATAAAAAACTCTTGCTGGTGCAGCAACTTCACCTGCAGATTCGGGTGGACGAGGGGATTGACACTGCCCAACAAGCTGAAATCGATTTTTCCTGATAATAGTTTTGAAAGCAATTCATTGGATCCCCCAGATACCAAGTGAAATTTCGAAATAAAGCGGATGATCTCTTTTTCATCTAAGAGTTTTGAAAAGACTTTGGAACGAATGATTGGCGGCAAACCGATGTGGGTCCGATTGTTTTTAGCATGGTCGATGGCTCGGTCCAAGGTCACAAATTCATCTAAGATATATTGCGCATGAGCCTTCAAAATTTCCCCCTCTGTCGTCAATGAGATGGAGCGATGAGAGGCTTCTCGAGCGATCAAATCACAGCCATAATGCTCTTCCAAGCGTTTGATAGCGTAGCTGACGGTTGGTTGACTGACAGCAAATTTATGCGCCACTTGCGTAAAAGAAAGCATCTCTGCCAAAGCGTTAAAGTATTCTAAATCTCGTATGTTCATCGTCTGATTTCTCCCTTAGCCGATTCAAGCTCGCATCGGTTTTGTTATAAATAATTTTTATTATACCACCGATAGTTGACTATAATTCTGTCCGAGGATTAAAGTAGCTAATGGAAATGAACGAGTACTCAAAATACACCTATTGGAGGAACATAATGAAAGCACATGACATTTTAAATAACCCATTTTTAAACAAAGGAACCGCGTTTACGCAAGAAGAACGAAAAGAACTAGGGTTGATCGGTTTATTGCCCCCTCACGTACAAACGATCGAAGAACAAGCAGAACAAGCCTATTTACAATATGTCACCAAAGAATCCGACATTGAAAAACGTCACTTTTTAATGGAGATCTTTAATACCAATCGGACATTGTTCTACTATTTGTTCAACCAACATATCGTTGAATTCAATCCGATCGTCTACGATCCAACGATTGCTGACACCATTGAAAATTACAGCCGCCTATTCGTTGATCCTCAATATGCAGCATACTTAGATATCAATCATCCAGAAAACATCGAAGAAACGTTGAAAAATGCCGCTGGCGATCGGGACATTCGCTTGATCGTAGCCACTGACGCTGAAGGGATTCTTGGGATTGGTGACTGGGGTGTCCAAGGTGTCGATATTTCTGTCGGTAAATTGATGATTTATACAGCAGCTGCTGGGATCGACCCTGCTTCTGTTTTACCAATCGTGATCGATGCTGGGACCAACCGTAAAGAATTGTTAGAGGATCATTTGTATCTAGGCAATCGGCAAGAACGTGTCTACGGTGATGCCTATTACCAATTCATCGATCAATTTGTTCAAACGGCAGAATCATTGTTCCCTAAACTTTACTTGCATTGGGAAGACTTTGGCCGTTCAAATGCTGCAACGATTTTGGACAAATACAAACAATCGATTCCAACTTTCAATGATGATATCCAAGGAACGGGAATCGTTGTACTGGGCGGTATCTTCGGCGCATTAGATATTACAGGTGAAAAATTAACGGATCAAGTCTACTTATGTTATGGCGGTGGTTCCGCTGGTGCCGGGATTGCCAGCCGTGTCCATGCCGAAATGGTCAGCGAAGGTCTTTCAGAAGAAGAAGCCTACAATCATTTCTTTATGGTTGACAAACAAGGGCTTTTGTTCGATGATATGTCCGATTTGACTCCTGCACAAAAACCATTTGCCAAAAAACGGGCTGACTTTGCCAATGCTGGCGATATGACGCAATTGATCAATGTCATTAAAGTCGCAAAACCAACGATTTTGGTCGGTACTTCAACCAATGCCGGTGCCTTTACCAAAGAAGTTGTGGAAGCGATGTGTGAAAACACTGCTCGTCCAGTGATTTTCCCTATCTCGAATCCAACCAAAAAATTAGAAGCAACGGCTGAACAAGTAATCGAATGGTCTGATGGAAAAGCCTTTGTGGCAACCGGTGTCCCTTCAGGAACGATCCAATACAAAGGGGTCGACTACCAAATCGGTCAAGCAAACAACGCCTTGATCTATCCTGGTCTAGGGTTAGGTATGTTGGCTTCAGAAGCCTCTCTCTTGACCGATGAAATGATTGGTGCCGCTGCTCACTCATTAAGTGGTTTGGTTGACTTGAGCCAACCCGGTGCACCAGTTCTTCCACCATTTGAATACGTTGCGGACGTTTCTATCAAAGTGGCTGAAGCAGTTGCCAATAAAGCCAAAGAACAAGGGTTAGCCCAAGCGCAAGAAACCGATATGGCAAAAGCTGTCCAAAATCTCAAATGGTATCCAACATACTAGGAAGGTCTGAAAAATGAATAAATTAAAAACGATGACGATTTCGGGAATTAGTCTTCCCTTGTATCTCTTTTTCATGGTTGTCATATTCAGTGCGATTGCCTTAGACAAGTTGCCATTAAATATGGTTGGGATCACCATTTTACTGGTTGCCTTAGGACACCTGCTGTATTTCATTGGGGAAAAACTCCCGATCATGAATTCTTATCTTGGCGGCGGTTCAGTTTTTACCCTGCTTGGTGCCACCCTTTTAGCCTCCTTCCATCTCGTACCCACGAAAGTCATTGACGCGGTCAGTGACTTCATGGGGGGCGGTTTTGGCTTTCTTGATTTCTATATTGCCGCTTTGATTTGCGGCTCGATTTTAGGGATGAACCGTAATTTGTTGGTGAAAGCTTCTACGAAATTCATTCCCGTTGCTTTGATCACTATGGTAGTAGGCTTTTTCTCCGTCGGCCTTGTCGGTATGCTGCTAGGCAATGGCTTTGCTGATTCGGTGATGTATGTCTCTCTACCAATGATGTCTGGCGGGATGGGTGCGGGAATCACCCCACTTTCACAAATTTATGCTGATGGCTTGGCAAACGGCAATCAAGCTGCCATCTTTTCTCAATTAGCGCCAGCAGTTACTTTCGGGAATATTCTTGCCATTATTGGTGCTTTATTTATCGCTAAGGCCTTTGCTAAAACCAAATACAATGGCCATGGTACACTGATCAATGCCACGAAAGAAGAATTAGAAAAACCAAAAATAACGCTTGATGCCCAACAAATCGGGGTCGGGATGCTCTTTTCCTTCTCACTGTTGGTCGTTGGTGCGATTTTAAGCGACTTTTTCCCTAAAATTCACGAGTATGCCTTTATGATCGTGATTGTCTTTATTCTAAAAGCCTTGAACATTGTCCCTAAGAAACTCGAAGATTCTGTGGTGATGTTCAACAATGTTGTGATGACGAATTTGACCCACGCGGTCTTGGCGGGGATTGGTTTGGCATTGATCGATCTGTCAACATTGGCCTCTGCCTTTACTTGGCAATTTGTCGTGCTTTGCCTAACCAGTGTCGTATCTATGGGGGCTGCCAGCTGGTTCTTCGGGATGGTATTGGGGATGTACCCCGTTGAAACCGCAATTGGCGCCGGTATGATCAACAACTCCATGGGGGGAACAGGCAATATCGCTGTATTGTCTGCCTCTGATAGAATGGAAATGATTGCTTTTGCCCAAATGGCCAACCGTTTATGTGGTGCGATCGTGCTGATTTTAGGTGGGATCTTGATCCGTTTCTTCTATTCTTGATCAAGAACAAAAAACAGGTGCTGCTACGCATGATGCATAGCAGCACCTGTTTTTGCATTCCTCAAACGAATTCGTCCAATTGGTTGCACGAATCAAACAAAGGTTCAATCATTTCCTCATAAAAGAGTCAAAAAGAGCAGTGCCACCGCACTGCTCTTGCGTTACTGATTCATTCAAGGGTTACAGCTTCTGAAACAAGGTTGGTGCTTGATCAGGAGACCAAGTGGTGTCCCCGTAATTTGAGTGGGTGTTAATCACGACATAATTGCTGCCTTTATGGCTCACGATTTCACCGCTTGTATACACTTCTGGTGCAGAGAAAGTACCTAGTTTCCACACACGGTATTCTGACTCCCCGCCTCCAGGTGTTTCCGTTTCTTCTTTGGCATTGGTTTTCACGCTCAGCTGGTTACTGAAAGCGGATTGTTCGCCCGTTTTGCTGATTGCTTTGATTTGGTAATTGTAGGTTGTATCCGCTGCTAGATTCGTGTCTTCATAGGTTGTTCCTGTGGCCGTAGCAATTTTGACGCCATTGCGGTAAACATCATATCCAGCGATCCCATTTGTATGAGTCGATGCTTGCCACATTAAGGAAACGCTGCTGTCTGTCACGCTCATTTGATGCAGGTTGCCTGGTGTCGAAGGGGTTTCGACTTGATTGTCTGCTGAGGTAGTCACTTTCACTGCAGCACTTTTTTCTGAAACTAACGCCGTAAAGCCGACAGCTTCTACTTGATAGCTATAGGTTGTGTTGGCTTTTAATTGCGTGTCGGTAAAGGTTGGCTCAGTAGTCGTTGCCACTAAGGCACCATCGCGATACACGTTGTATTCTTTCGCATCGGTTTGACCGTTCCATGCTAAAGCCACCGTGCTGCTAGTCACTCGTTCTGAGCGGACATTTGCCGGTGCTGCTGGTTTTTCAGGAATGACTGTTGAACCAGAAACGTTAACGTCGATCACGTTATAAAAGGCATTTGGCGTATCGGCAACATCCCAGACCGCTAAAATGACATGGTAACCGAGACGATTTTCTGGAATGGTAATGGTATGGCTTGGGCTATTGCTGGCAGCCGATCCATCGTGATTCACAGTAGCGATCAATTCCAAGCTATCTCTTGAAAGTGGCGCGTTTTGATCCCATCCTGGTTTCGTGATATAGTAATGCCATTTTGTGGTCTTGTGAGGCGCTGTATAATGCCAGTTGACCCGCAATGGTCCTTGATTGATGTCTTGTTTGGTCCAACGATTGGTTCCTTGTTCATCAAGAACAAAGTCCCCGATTTGTCCGAGTCCACCATCTGCTGAAGCGATGCGACCATCTACTGGTCCTGCTTCTGGAAAGCCTTTTTTAGTTTCCAATGATTGTGGGTTTGAAATGACATTGCCATATTTCTCAAACGCAGCGCTCCACCCTAACGTATTGCGATCCAAAGACCCTTGATAGCCCCGACTGACCGGTGATTCCACATAACCATGAGCAAATACTTGTTTCCCCGTGAAGAACAAGGTCCCTCCAAGTAAGATTGCCACCCCGACCGACCATTTTACCAATGCGTTTTTCATAATCTGCCTCCTAAAATTTTTTATCATCGAATAAACCAATCCTATCCGTTTATTCCTTGATTCCGATTCATTGAAAAGCAAACCCTACATTTATAAATAGTTTATTTATATATGTATGATAAACGAATTAATCATTATAAGATTATAATGACTAGTTTTTCGTCCTTTCAGTTAGAAATACAAAAAAACTTGAAACGATTCTCCTCCTAATCGCTTAAGAGGATTCGTTCCAAGTTTATTTCTTTATAGACGATCTTTTTTAGGAAAAAACAGCCGCTTATTTCCCGTTTTCTTTCACATAATCAGAGGATTGCGCGCCTGCTTGGCGACCAAAGACCATAATGTCGGCTACAGCATTGCCGCCGATTCGATTTTGTCCGTGGATACCGCCGGTCACTTCACCTGCTGCATACAAGCCAGTAATTGGTGTGCCATCTTCTTTCAACACTTGGGTCTTCGTATTGATCTTGACGCCGCCCATTGTATGGTGGATCCCAGGTGCAATTTGAATCGCATAGAATGGTCCTTCCGTCAAATCATAGTCCATCGCCGTTTCACGACCGAAATCTTTGTCGGCTTTGTCTGCCACTGCTTGGTTCCATGTATCTAAAGTTTTCTTCAAGGTTGCTGGATCGACATCGATTTTTTCAGCTAAGGCTTCGATGGTGTCGGCTTCTACCACTACACCTTGTTCTTTGTAGTAATCGACTTGTTTGGCTCTACCTGCTAACGCATTGTCAAAAATCAAGTAGGCATAGCTTTCTGGCAGATCCGTAATAGCAGCTGAAACATTGTCGCGGGTTTCTAATTCATTGTAGAAACGTTCCCCTTGTTGGTTCACCAAAATGGCGCCTTCTCCACGAACGGTTTCACTGATCAACATACCTGTATCTTGAACCACTGTTGGATGGACTTGGATTTGATCCATATCAACCGTTGCGCCGCCTAATTCTTCGATCATCTTGATGCCATCGCCTGTACTTCCTTCAGAAGTCGTGCTGACATAGCCTTTCAGATCTGGACGATATTTTTCGATCAGTTCTTTGTTGGAGCCAAAACCACCAGTAGTAACAACCACTGCATCACCAGCGATTTCTTTTTCTTCGCCATTGATTTTCACGTTGACGCCAGTGACTTTGCCGTCTGTTTCATTGATTTTTGTCACATCAGCATTTACAAATAAAGGAATTTCTTGCTCATGAATGTTTCTCAACAAACCATCCACCAAGTACGTACCGACTGCTGAACCGTCGTGAGGACGATGGATCCGTTTTACACTGGCACCGCCGCTATAGCTGATATTGTCTAAAGTGATCCCCATTGAATCCAACCAATCAATCGCTGAAGCAGAGTTGTCTACTAAATAATGCAGCAGATCTTGATCGTTGGTTCCTTTACCACCTTTTAGGGTATCTTCAAAAAATAGTTCATTGGAATCTTCAATGCCTTGGGCTTCTTGGAACTTGGTTTCTGATGCGTTCATTCCGCCAGAAGATTTCAAGGTATTTCCGCCTGCGATCGGCATTTTTTCTAAAATGACTGGATTCATTCCAGCATCTTTAGCCGACAAGGCTGCTGCCATCCCTGCACCGCCAGCACCAACGATGACGATATCATATTGATCTTTTAACTCTGCTGGATCGGTATACTCTTGTTGGGAAGCACCTGAAGTGACTTCACTTTCTGAAGAAGAGCTTGCCGCACTGCTGCTGGCTTTTGTTCCGCCATCGGCGCCACATGCACTAAGCAACAATAATGAGGCTGCCCCAATCACCCATTTTGACCATCCACTTTTTTTCATTTGTTTCCCTCCGTTTTTCTTGCTCTTTTCTCCTCACTGATCCCCGTCATATACGATAAGAAAAGCAGCATTTTTCTTGCGAACTCTGCCAACTTGTTACTTTATTAACAATGATAAACATCTTGCGATCGGACTATTTTTCTATTCGATAGCGACAAAAACATTGTTTAAGCAACATTTTAACAGCGTTCTATTTTATTTAACCATTGTAACAAAAAAAGAAACTAAGTGTCCCGTAATAATTTGTGTATATTTTAACTATTGATTCTCATTGTTTTCTAATTTTGCCGAAAAAAGATAATATATTTTTCTCGCTACTTTCTGCTATTGAAAGCTATCACAAAAGACACGCTCATAGAAGGATCGTTAAGCTTACGGTCAAAAAGATATGGCCGCGATTGTTCTTTCTCTGTTCTTTTCCCTTTGCTCTGCGTCTTCTTTTGTATAATAAAAGAAAAAGCAGAAATGGAGTGGCGAATGGAAAAATTGACCCGAATGTTCGAGCGAGTGATCAGTATTTGTATTGATAGCATGTTGGCGATCTTAGTCGTTGTCGTCTTGATTTTTATGGGAAAAGCGATTTTTATGATCAGCACGACGCTCTTTCCCTTAAGTGAAGCGCCCCACCTGTCCTTTTTGATTGAAGAAATTGCCACGTTATTCATTTTATTAGAAATCATTTTGATGTTGCTGCGGTATATGAAGGACGGACACCATATTCCCGTCCGTTACTTGATTCTGATCAGCATTACTGCGATTTTGCGCGAGTTATTGTTGACGGAAGGTATGGCGAACGATGCCCTATTTTTTGCTTTAGCGATCTTTGTTTTGGTACTCGTCTTGCTAGTCCTGCAAAAAATCAATGCCTTCCAACATACCCAAGAAAAAGACCACTGAAACCACCCCATTGGATCAGTTACTTTCAGCGGCTTTTTCGGGATCAGTTAGAGGGATACCAATATAAAAGGTGGTTCCTTTAGGCGTACTTGTAACATCAATCAACCAATCGTTTTTTTCCACGATCGAAGAGACAGTGAAGAGTCCTAGACCAGTACCGCCAGTGGCACTCTTGGTCGTGAAAAAGCGGGTAAAGATTTTTTCTTGGATCGCTTCTGGTATGCCGGGACCGTTGTCGGAGATTTCGATCAAAGCAAACTCCTGTTGCGCGGAGAAAGCTTGCTTACGAAACAGAAAGGTGGCGCTTTCTGTCGAAGTGCGGCTCAAGCGAATGCTGCAATCGGCATTTGCTTGGTATACATTCATCAACAAATTGTAAATAATGACTTGCAGATCGATCTTCTCGTAGACGGCATATCCTACTTCTTGGATATCATACGTAAGGGAAAAGGCTTTTGGCAACAGCGCACGCATAGTATCGATGGCCTCTGTCAAGGTGGCGGCAATTGACTGCACATTTTTGTCGGCACTTTCGAGTTTCGAAAAACGCAGCACATTGCTAGATAACTCTTTGCCTTTTTCTGCTGCTTTGCAGACTTCTTGCAAATCCTCCATCAAGACTTCATCGTGTTGGTTTTCCTCGATCAGCAATTGCAGATGACCAATCATTGGCGTCAAAAAGTTGTTTAGGTCATGGACGATCGAGGTCGTTAGCAAGCCAATGGTTTCCAGTTTTGATTCTTGCAAAATGTTTTTTTCGATTTCGTGCTTTTCTTTTAACAGCCGTTGTCGTTCTTTCAATGCTTGGTTTTCGACATAGGCTTGATTGCGTTTCATGTAGTTTTTGATCAGGACGGTCAATAAAATCATAATGACAAACAACAAACCCAGTAGGCCGATCAAAATCAAGTTGTCTTGTAAAAAGAGACCGCTTTGCTCCAAAAAATCGGCATTGCTAGCGACGATCAGCCGACTGTCGCCTATGGTGATCCATTGATAAGCAGCCAATTTCAGCACTTTTTGCAGTGTTTCTTCGTTCCACCAATAAGAATAATAGACGGAGGTGCCTTCTTCATTGTCGATTTGTTCTTGCTCCAAGCGCTCAAGATCGGTGAAATCCAGCTCTGGAAATTCTTTTTTGCGGCTCTCAACGATGGAAAAACCAATTTGTTCGTCCGATGGGTGCATAACGATCCGCATATCGGCGTTTTTGACCATCGTATAGCCGGAAACATTGCGATCGGTGGTAAATTCATGATGATACATGCGCTGCAGATTCAAAGGCATCACAAGAACCGCTTCTTTGTCGTCAAGGGTTAGGGACTGATACACATTTAAATAGGCCTGCTTGCCATCAAAATAGACTTGCCCATTTTGTACCTGCCGTCCTGCCAATACTTTGTCTAAGGATGGGTCTTTGAATAACAATTCTTGCACCGGCGGATCTTCTGGTTTATTGACCGCCGTTGCGGTATTTTGGGCGATGACCTGACCTTGTTGGTTGATCAAAAACAATCCGACCATGGCATTGTTCGCAGAATTGATCACTGGTAACGTTAAAGGCCGCTGCAAGTCAGCCAAGGCGGCGCCTTCGAGGTGGTCATCGGCATAATTGGCAAGAGCCATGTGGTACGATTCGATACTGCGGCTGATCAGCTTGATCGCCGCTTGGTTGACCGTTTCCAACTGCCGCAACCCGACGGTTTCAGCTTGTCTTTGTGCGCTTTTATAACTTGTAAAGGTAAAAATAAGTCCAATCAGTGTAATGAATAAGGTAGCGACCACACTTAAATACAGCCAAAACTTTGATGGCGGTTTCATTGTAAACCCCTTTCATATTTACTATAATACTATTGATACAGGAGGCGGATATTTTGCGAGATGAAAAAATTTTAATCGTTGATGATGACCCTGCCATTCGGCGGCTGATTTGGAAATCTTTACAGTCGACGGGTATTTTGATCTACCAGACCGATTCCGTTGAAAAAACGATTGCGATCAACTCTCGTGTCAGCTTTGATCTTTTTTTACTGGATATCAGTTTAGAGCATGAAAATGACGGCTATCATTTGGCACAACTGATTCGGGAAGAAAACCCCACGGTGCCGATCGTTTTTTTGAGCGGAAAAAGTGACGAAAAAGACATGATCAACGGCTATGAGATTGGCGCCGATCACTACATTACGAAGCCTTTTTCACCAGCACTCTTAAAAGCACAAATCGTTTCGATTCTTGATCGCCGCAACGTGCTGCGAGAAAAAGGGATCGCCAAACCGGAAGGCGATCTGTGCAGCGGCATGTTTCGTTTTGACCAAAAACGCTATCAGTTTTTCAAAAATGATCAGCCCATCAAGTTGTCTTCAAAAGAAATCATGCTGATGCGCTTTTTCATGGAAAATCCAGATCAAGTGTTCTCGAAAGAACAGATTTACAGCAATGTCTGGCAAGATGGCCAATTCGATGCCAATACCGTGATGGTTTTTATCAATCATCTGCGAAACAAAATTGAAGATGAGCCGAAGCACGCCCGCTTTTTAAAAACCGTTTGGGGGATCGGCTATACCTTTTTACCAGAAGGAGACGCCTTCTAGCTGCAAGAAATAAAGCGCCAATGCTAAAAGATCCGCCGAGCCGCCGGGACTCAAATGGCGTGCGATCAATACTTGATCATAGATCGTTAATTCACGAAGCAAGTCTGTATCTGACAGATTGGCTTGGTGAATTTTTTGCATCTCCTGCTGCACGGTCTTCATCGCCTCGTAACCTCCTCGATGGACAAGGTTGCTGTCTTCGGTTTCACTCATTAGATAGACCAATCCGCGCAACAAGGAAACGGAGTTTTTTTGCGATTGCTGCCGCAAGTACTCCAGCAGTTTTTTGACCGTTGGATACCCAGCTGCAGCTTCTCCACGAATCCCCATCGTGCCGTAGGTCAAATAATTTTTTTCTCCATAAGACAATTGGTCTTTGTGGGTGATTTGCTGCAGGTCTTGCTTGACCAAATGCTGGCAGATATCAGCGGCAAGCTGCAGGATCTGATTGGTATCTTCAGCCGTCAGCTCCGCCTTGCCATTTTGTTGATAATAGACTCCTGTCGCCCCCAACAAAACTGCAAAGGAAAAATTTGCCCCTTTGTGGGTATTGATGCCTTTGGTTGCCTGAAGCATCGCTTCTTCTGCTTCTTGACCGATCTCTCGTAACTGGTCAAATAGCTGGATCAGCGAGCCTGTATGGGCAAAGCCCGCTTGGCTATAGCGCTGAAAAAACGGCGCCAAACAAGTGATACTGTTGATAAAGGTAAACACATTCATGTCCTGATGCGCACCAGAGGAGCAAGGATCTACTAAACCAGGCTTGGGTGCTAACGCTACCTCATAGTGCAGCGCATTGACTGCATAGTTGCTGGCGGTAAAAAGACGGGAATCAGTCAATTTTTCTTCGCTCCATTTCAGCAAGAATAAATTGCAGGGAGTGATCCAAATGTTCATGGGTCAACAACGTGATCTGTTCCGTGTCATTGGTTCTCATGCCGCGATAAATCAGCCAATGTTCCGCCAATGCCGCATCCCTTCTTCTAGAAGAGCGAATCGCAATGTCACGAAAATACACGAGGTACGCTTGCAGATCTAGCACGATACTTTTTAACCGCAGCATTTGACTTTTTTCGTAAATAAACGCATTGAAGTCCGAAAAGTTTTTCAAGACCCCATCCACATCATCCTCACGATTCAGCTGTTCGCCATGTTCTAACAAGCAGCGCATCTCCTGGAAATCTTCCTCAGTCATCAAGTCCATCGCTTTGATGGTCGCTAACGTATCCAATGATTTACGGATATCGTAAATCTCATAAGCATCTTTAATACTGATCCCTTTTACGACGATGCCGATTTTTGGCACATGCTCCACCAGTTTTTCAGCCACGAGCTGAGTCATGGCGTAACGAATCGGGGTTCGGCTGATATTTAGCGTATCGGAAAATTCTTTCTCATTGATGCGAGAGCCTGCGGGAATATCTCCTAAAATGATGGTTTTTTTGAATGCTTCATAGATCAAATCTTTTAATGGTTTATTTTTGGTCAGATCCAGATTTTTATTTACTGCATCAATAATTGGATTCATGATTTACTCCTATCATACTAAAAACAAATGAGATTTTTGGGAAAAAATAAGTTTATCGATAAACAAGGAAAACTACCGAGCAAAATGGCAGCCTGCTCGATAGTTTCTGTATGAAATTACTGTGGAATATAAAACGGCATGTGACCTAATAGCACGATCGTAACGACGAAGATCACGAAAATCCCCAGTGCGTATTTCGCAGCTTCTTTTTGCCATTGCCCCATATCTAAGCCCGTCAAGCGCAATAGCAAGTAGATGAAGGCAACCAATGGACTTAACAAGTGGAACGCTTGGCCCATTAAAGAGGCTAAGGCCATCTGCATATTGGTGAAACCATACGAACGACCTGCTTCTGCTAAGACTGGCAGGACCCCAAAGTAAAATCCGTCATTGGAAATAAAGAAGGTCCCAGGTGCAGAAATCAGGGCAATGACTAAGCCCCAGAAACCAGCCAATTGTTTAGGGATGATTTGCGTGAAGCTATTCGCCAAAGCCGTTGCCATCCCTGAGCCTTGGAACAAGCCCATGAAGACGCCTGCTGCAAAAACTAAAATTACGACTTGCACGGCGTCACCACCGTTGGCACCGATCCGTGACGACTGGTCTTTCAAGACTGGGTAGTTGACCATCAATGCGATACACGTACCTACTAGGAATAACAAGATTGGTGGTAAAGCGATACTAGAGATAAAGGAGCTTGCTACTAACCAGCCAATCAAGACGATCGTTAAGATACCGTTGAAGACAAAGTTTTTCGGACGGCGGATCGCTAATGTATCAGGATCAGTCACAGTTGTCATTTCTAAAATCTCATCGTTCGTCAGCTCGGTAACTCCTAAACGTTTCCGTTCTTGGATCCCCATTCTGCGAGCTACAAAGAATACCACATAGAGCAGAGACAAAATCATTCCTGGCAACAAATAAGAAAGAATATCCGCATCAACTTCCAGCACGGCCATTGCCCGAGCAGTCGGTCCTCCCCATGGCAACAAGTTCATGATGGTGTTTTGCAAAATGATCAAGACACCAAGGTTCATCATTTTCATATTCAACTTCTTATAGATGGGAATAAACGCAGAACAACAGATCAAGGTCGTGGTCGTTCCATCACCGTTCAAAGAGACTGCAGCGGCAACGACTGCCGTTGCCATCAAGACTTTCATCGGATCGCCTTTAGCAAAATAAATCATTTTTTTCGTGATTGGATCAAACAATCCCGCATCCAACATAATGGAAAAGTACAAAATCGCAAACAGCAACATGATCCCTGTGTTGGCTGTGGTGGAGATTCCCTCAAGGACAAAATCACCGATATTGCCTTTTTCTGAAACACCAGCAACCATCGCAACGAGGGTAAATAGTAATGGGATAATTACTAAGGATGTAAAGGGTGACATTTTTTTCTTCATGATGACGAACATGAAGACAATAATCATAGCATAGGATAAAATCGTTAAGAACATTTTCTTCTTCCTTTCATGCACCGAAATGTGTAAGCGTTATCAAAAAACATTTTAAAAAAATTACAGGCCCGTAATTTGTTAGCGACAAGCGTCACTAGTTTGTGAATCTTTTTCTTTTCTTAAAGGAAATAATGTTATTGAATGCTTTACACGTCTAAGAATAAACAATCAAGAAATAGAAAAAAAGACCCGTTTTAAAAAAGAACAGCAAAAAAACAATTTCTCTTTTCAAATCTTATTTTTCGTTTAAAAAGTTCTTAACAGAATATTAACGCAAGAAAAACCTTGATAAATCAACGTTTACTAAGGTTTTTCGCTCTTTTTTTAAAAAAGGAACACTGAAAAAACAATTTTTAGCCGAAATAAATCTCGCTGATTGAACGGGAGTTTCTATAATGAAAGGGAACGAATCATTGAGAAAGGAGAAACCCATGAATCTTATTAAAAGATTGTTCAAAAAAACGCATGATGAACCTGATGCGCCTGTCAGCTCCCCTTTGAAGCCACAGGAAATGATAACGGATCCACCCGCGTCTGATTGGCAAGAAGTGTCGAGCTATCAGCCAGCGCCTGCAGAAGATTATCCATTAGTCAGTCTGATAGCCGCCGCACTAGGGGCTGAATGTTACCCTGAAAGTCAGTTTGTCATTCGAAGAATTGAGAAACGCAATCCTGAATTTAAGCGAGTCGCCCTGATTGCTGCCAGTATTGCCGCAGGAGAGCTGCCTGATTCTCAGTTCACAATCAAAAAAATAGCCAAAAAAAATGAAAACAAGTGAGGGAAAAACATGTTACGTAAATTTAAAATAGCGATCGATGGGCAAGAATACCTTGTCGAAATGGAAGAAATCGGTGCGCCGCAACCTACCGCTCCTGCCCCAGCAGTGCCAACACCGGCTCCTGCAGCGGTACCTGCTCAACCAGAGGCAGTCAGCACACCAGAACCAGAAGTAGCACCGCAGCCAGCGCCAGCTACGCTTCCTGCTGATGGCGAGCCGATTCATTCTCCGATGCCGGGAACGATTTTACGTCTCTTGGTCAATGTAGGTGATACTGTACAAGAAAATCAGTCGTTGATGATTTTAGAAGCCATGAAGATGGAAAATGAGATCGTGGCACCAAAAGCAGGAACCGTGGTTGCGATTGCAGTCAATGCGGGCGACATGGTCAACCCAGGAGAACTGCTGATTACGATCGGCTAATTTATTGAAAAGGAAGTGACGTAGTGGAAACGTTAATTGAAGGTGTAGTCGGGTTAGGATCGGAGCCGGGACGGATCGTTATGATGTTCATCGGTGGTCTATTAATGTATTTGGGGATCAAGAAAGAATATGAACCGACCTTATTAGTACCCATGGGATTGGGCACGTTGTTAGTGAACTTCCCGAACTCAGGTGTGTTAAGTGCTGGCGGAGAAGCTGGCCCGTTCCAAGTATTGTTTGATATGGGGATCTCAACTGAATTGTTCCCCTTGCTTTTGTTTATCGGGATTGGCGCGATGATCGATTTTGGTCCCTTGCTACAAAATCCATTTCTTTTGTTGTTTGGCGCTGCTGCGCAATTCGGGATCTTCTTTACGATCATCGTTGCCGTGTTGCTTGGTTTTGATTTAAACGACGCAGCTTCCATCGGGATCATCGGCGCTGCTGACGGTCCGACTTCGATTTTTGTCGCAAATACGCTGAACTCGAAATATATGGGTGCGATCATGGTAGCAGCTTACTCTTACATGGCGCTAGTACCGATCATTCAACCGGTTGCCATCAAAGCAGTGACGACCAAGCATGAACGAAAAATTCGTATGTCGTATCGTGCCGGCGAAGTTTCGCAAACGGCCAAAATTTTGTTCCCGATCGTGATCTCGATCGTAGCAGGGTTAATTGCACCTGTTTCATTGCCACTGGTTGGATTTTTGATGTTTGGAAATCTCTTACGGGAATGTGGTGTCTTGGATCGTTTGTCCATCACTGCTCAAAACGAACTAGTGAATATCATTAGTATCCTCCTAGGTTTATCAATTTCTGTGAAAATGCAATATGAAGAATTCTTACAAGTCGATACATTGATGGTTATTGGTTTAGGGCTGGTTGCCTTCATTATGGACTCGGTCGGCGGCGTGTTGTTTGCGAAAGTGCTGAACTTGTTCCGTAAAGAAAAAATCAATCCAATGATTGGTGCCGCTGGTATCTCTGCGTTTCCAATGTCTAGTCGGGTCATCCAAAAAATGGCGACAGATGAAGATCCGCAAAACTTTATTTTGATGCATGCAGCCGGTGCCAACGTTTCAGGACAGATTGCTTCGGTCATCGCCGGTGGCTTACTGCTGGCACTGATTGCTTAGGTCACTAGAAAGGAGAGGAAAACTATGAGTCAAGATTTACTGACTTCATTTGAATTGTTGTTATTCGGTTGGGGCGGCGTCTTTGTCGTGATCCTGATCATCTACTTCGCATCCTTGCTTTTGTCGAAGCTCTTCCCAGTAAAAAAATAAAGAAGGCATTGTATGTATACCCTAAAAAGAATCTGGCTGCAAAAAGATCCAGAAGTCTTTTTGCAATGGCAAAAATTGATCACCCGTGCTGGCTTAGCCGTCGGTGAAGAGGTAGCCTATACCGTCGGCATTTTTGACCAGCAAACCTTGATTGCTACTGCTTCTTGCTATGCCAATATCATCAAGTATGTGGTGGTCTGTGAAAAAAGACGCTCCGAACAGCTGTTGACGCAATTGATTTCACACCTTAGCGATCATATCAAAGACGAAGGCTTCACCAAGTCCTTCGTCTATACAGCACCGAAAAACCGCCTGTTTTTTGAATCCCTCGGGTTTCGTGAAGTGCTGGCAGCACAAGACATCTTGTTCATGGAACAAGGCGTTCCTTCTTTTGAAAGCTATGCCCAACAGCTGCAACGGCAGCGAATTGGACAAAACAACGGCGCGATCGTCATGAACGCTAATCCTTTTACTAAAGGACATTTGTACTTAGTCGAAACGGCTGCGAGTCAAAAAGAACAGGTTTATGTGTTCGTTTTATCAGAAGACCGCTCGCAATTTTCTGCCAGCGAACGGCTGCAGATGGTGACGGATGGTGTGGCTCATCTGCCAAATGTAACGGTGCTGCCGACCAACAACTATCTCGTCTCCTCGGCGGTCTTTCCCAGTTATTTCTTGAAAGAGCAAGCACCTGAGGCGATCGCCAAAAAACAAGCCGCTTTTGATGCAACCCTCTTCAAAGAAAAAATTGCCCCGCTGTTGGCGATCACTACGCGTTTTGTAGGCTCAGAGCCTTACTCGCCCGTGACCCAACTCTACAACGAGGCCATGGCTGCCGTTTTTTCTCCCGAGCTTGAACTGATCGTGATCGACCGTCTGAAGATCAACCAATCAACCGTTTCGGCTACAAACGTTCGGAAAGCGATTGCAGAAAAAAATTTACTTTCTTTGCAGCAATTTTTACCAGAAACAACGTTCTCATTTTTAATGCAGCATAACTATATTTAGAGGTGATAATAAGTGGAAATCAAAAAAAGTGCGGTTGCTGGCTCTGTTGAATCCAGTGATATCTTGATCGCGATCGAGCCTACCACAACCCAAACCATCGAGCTGACCCTCGATAGCAGTGTCGAAAAACAATTCGGCAAACAAATTCGCGCCGTCATCCTTGAGACGCTGAACCATCTAGGCGTGACACAGGCCAAAATCACCGCCACCGATAAAGGCGCCTTGGACTGTACCATCAAAGCCCGAACTCTGACCGCCGTTCATCGGGCCGCCGAACAAGAACAGTATGCTTGGAAGGAGATCGACACATGGAACGTTTAAGAAGAACGATGATGTTTGTACCAGGAGCCAATGCTGCCATGCTACGGGATGCACCATTGTATGGCGCCGATTCCGTTATGTTTGATTTAGAAGATGCGGTCTCCTTGAATGAAAAAGACTCCGCTCGGACACTGGTGCATTTTGCCTTAAAAACCTTTGACTATTCTGCCATCGAAACCGTCGTACGCATCAACGGCCTCGACACGGTGGGTGCCCTTGATATCGAAGCGATGGTCCTAGCGGGGGTCAACGTCATTCGTCTACCGAAAACCGAAACCGCCCAAGATATCATTGACGTTGCCGCTGTGATCACACAAGTAGAAGAAGAAAACGATCTGCCTGTAGGAACCACCAAAATGATGGCTGCCATCGAGTCTGCCGAAGGCGTTTTAAATGCCCGAGACATCGCTACAGCTTCCGATCGTTTGATCGGGATCGCTTTAGGGGCAGAAGATTATGTCACCAATATGAAGACTCGTCGCTACCCAGATGGGCAAGAATTGTTGTTTGCCCGCAGTATGATCTTGCATGCAGCTAGAGCTGCAGGGATCGCCGCCATCGATACCGTCTTTTCTGATATCAATGACACCGATGGCTTTATCGCTGAAACGACTCGCATCAAGCAGCTTGGTTTTGACGGAAAATCAGTGATCAATCCACGGCAGATTCCCCTAGTCAATGGGATCTATGCGCCTTCAAAAGCCGAGATCCAACAGGCCAAAGAAGTGATCTGGGCCATTCGCGAAGCCGAAAGCAAAGGTTCTGGTGTGATCTCCTTGAATGGCAAAATGGTCGATAAACCAATCGTTGAGCGAGCGGAACGCGTGATCGCCCTTGCCAAAGCAGCGAAATTGATTACCGAGGAGGAAGTGTAATTATGGTGTTAAACAAAGCAGGAAAAGACATCCCTGAATGCTATGCCAACCAATACGGGGTCTTTGAAAATGAAACGGCCAATATCCATGCCTACAAAGAAGCGAGTCGCAAGATCGAGCCAGTCCTGCCAGGCAAAAGCAAGGTCTTAGGCAGCATACGTGAAGCCATTGAAAAAACAGGGCTAACGGACGGCATGACGATCTCCTTCCACCATCATTTTCGCGAAGGGGACTTTATCATGAATCTCGTTTTGGACGAGATCGCAAAAATGGGCATCAAGAATCTTGCGATTGCCCCTAGTTCCATCGCGAATGTCCATGAACCATTGATCGGACATATCAAATCTGGGGTCGTGACCAATATCACCTCTAGCGGTCTGCGGGACAAAGTCGGTGCCGCAATCTCCGAAGGCATTATGGATGCCCCAGTCATTATCCGTTCTCATGGCGGTCGGGCTCGTGCGATTGCCGCCGGCGATATCCACATCGATGTCGCTTTCTTAGGAGCGCCTAGCTCAGATGCGTATGGCAATGCCAATGGTACCGTCGGAAAAGCAACCTGCGGCTCATTGGGCTATGCAATGGTCGATGCAAAATACGCCGACCAAGTCGTGATCATCACCGACACTCTGGTGCCGTTTCCAAATACCCCAATCAGCATTCCCCAAACGGATGTCGATTATGTCGTGGAAGTCGACGCCATCGGTGATCCTGCAGGGATCGCAAAAGGTGCGACCCGCTTTACCAAAAATCCAAAAGAATTGCTAATTGCTGAGTATGCAGCCAAGGTCATCACGAGCTCGCCTTACTACCAACAAGGCTTCTCCTTCCAAACTGGAACAGGCGGTGCCGCACTAGCCGTTTCTCGTTTTTTACGCGAAGCAATGATCCAAGATGAGATCAAAGCCAGCTTTGCCCTTGGCGGCATTACCAATGCCATGGTGGAACTGTTAGAAGAAGGATTAGTGGAAAAACTGATCGATGTCCAAGACTTTGATCACCCTTCCGCACAATCGCTAGGAAAAAACGCCAATCATTACGAGATCGATGCCAATATGTATGCCTCACCGTTAAGCAAAGGGGCGTTTATCAATCAATTGGATACCGCCATTCTTTCCGCACTGGAAGTCGACACGGATTTCAATATCAATGTCATCACCGGTTCTGACGGTGTGATCCGCGGTGCTTCTGGCGGACACTCAGATACCAGTATGGCGTGCAAAATGAGCTTAGTGATCGCTCCTCTCGTGCGGGGACGGATCCCAACGATCGTCGATACCGTCAACACGATCGTCACGCCAGGCGCCAGCATTGATGTCGTCGTCACAGAAATCGGGATCGCCATCAATCCAGCTCGCGAAGACCTGATCAGCCATTTTGAAGCATTGGATATTCCCCAATACACCATTGAAGAATTAAAAGAAAAAGCCTACAGCATTGTCGGTCAACCCGAACCAATCAAGTACGGGGAAAAAACCGTCGCTTTGATCGAATACCGCGATGGCACGATCATTGATGTGGTCAAAAATGTCTGATGCCCTATTTTCAGGAACCCCTGTGACGCTAACCGACATGCTGCAGGCGCGAGAAAATAGAAGCTCCCTTCAACGGGAGCTTCTCGCTGCGGATGAAAAAGCGGCATTACTTGTTGCCACCATGAATATTCCTGGTCCCGTGAAAAATTCTGCCTCATTGACCGCAGTTTTTGAAGAACTCATTACGGAAATCGAAGAGGTCGTCAAGGAACTAATTCCACTGGCAAACCTCTACCGCAGTTTGGAGACCGGACCAGAATATTATCTCGTACTGCCCACAGATCCTTATGAACTAAAACGAATGATGGTTCAGATTGAGACCAATCATCCTTACGGCCGGTTGGTGGATCTGGATGTCTTAACCAAAACCCAAGACCAGCTTTTACCTATCAGCCGCACCGAAATTGGACTGCCTGCAAGAAGCTGCTACGTCTGTGAACAAGACGCCAAAGTTTGTGGCCGTTCTAGAACTCATAGCGTGGCAGACATGCAGCGGCAGATCCGTAAAATCATTCAGGAAAGAGTGAAAGAATGAAAAAAATCCAATTTACCGAAACCGTCTTGCGGGACGGCCAACAAAGTCTGATCGCTACACGAATGCCTACCAGCGATATGTTGCCGATTCTAAAAACCATGGACCAAGCAGGCTATCATGCCCTAGAAATGTGGGGCGGCGCGACCTTCGATGCTTGCCTGCGTTTTTTAAATGAAGACCCATGGGAAAGACTGCGGGCGATCCGCAAAGAAGTGAAAAAGACCAAACTGCAAATGCTCTTACGGGGACAAAATCTCTTAGGCTACAAAAACTATGCCGATGACGTCGTTGCTGACTTTGTGACCAAATCGGTCGAAAACGGCATCGACATTCTTCGTTTGTTTGATGCCTTAAATGATGTCCGCAATTTGGAAACTGCCATCCGTGCCACAAAAGCAGCGGGTGGACACTGTCAAACGGCGATCTCTTATACTACTAGCCAGATCCATACCGTGGATTACTTCGTTGACCTTGCCAACAAAATGGCAGACCTCGGCGCAGATTCTATCTGTATCAAAGATATGGCAGGCGTTTTGACGCCGCAAACCGGCTACGAGTTGGTCAGCCGAATCAAAGACGCGGTCGATCTGCCGCTGGAAGTCCATACCCATGCCACCAGCGGCATTGCTGAGATGACTTACTTGAAAGTTGCGGAAGCTGGCGCAGACATCATTGATACTGCCATCTCCTCTTTTGCTGGCGGCACCAGTCAGCCAGCGACCGAATCTGTGGCGATCGCCTTAGAAGATTGCGGCTTTGCTACGGGACTTGATTTACAGAAAGTCGCTGAGATTGCAGAACATTTCAATCCCGTTCGTGATCGTTTCCGTGAAGAAGGGCTGCTGAATCCAAAAGTCAAAGACATCGAACCCAAAACCTTGATATATCAAGTACCTGGCGGCATGTTGTCGAACCTACTCAGCCAATTGACGGAACAAGGATTGCAAGACAAGTATGAAGAAGTCTTAGCAGAGGTACCAAAAGTCAGAGCGGACTTGGGTTATCCACCGCTAGTGACCCCATTGTCGCAAATGGTCGGCACTCAAGCCTTGATGAATGTAATTTCAGGAGAACGCTACAAACTTGTCCCAAGTGAGATCAAAGATTACGTCAAAGGACTTTATGGACAATCGCCAGCACCCATCAGCGAAGAAATCAAAGAAACAATTATCGGAGATGCCGAAGTGATCACCGTCAGACCAGCTGATCTACTGGCACCGCAACTGCCAGCCTTCAAGGAAGAAATCGCTGAGTATGCCAAAAGCGAAGAAGACGTGCTGATGTACGCCCTCTTCCCTCAGCAAGCCCAAGACTTTTTAGGCCGACGAGAAGATCCCTTTTATGATGTCCCCGTACAGACAGTGTCTGTGAGGATTGCGGTGGATTAACAATGAAACCAGAAATAGAGAAAACAACTTAAAGTGCCCCTCACAAATTCGCTTGCTTTAGCAAATTTGTGAGGGGTATTACCATCTATAGGCTGTTTCTTCGTTTTTACTAATCAGCAGTGCAAAAATACGTACGCCACGGCCACTCCACCAATAAGCTTGCATTAATCGCTTCTCGCTCACGTATTTTGGGTAGCTGAGAAGCCAGGATTGTGCTTCCGCTCCATCCATTCTATAATCAGCTAAAAGAAGCGTTTTAAAGGAGGGGCTAGCCATGAAACGATACATCGCTTTATTAAGAGGCATCAATGTCGGTGGAAAGAACAAAATTTCTATGAAAGAATTGAAAGCCGGTTTTGAAGAACTGGGGTTTAGAGATGTGGTCACGTATTTGAATAGCGGCAATGTGATTTTTTCCAGTGAAGGAGATGATCCACAAGCCCTTGCCGAAATGATTAAAACAATGGTCAAACGCGACTTTTCCTTTGATATCGCTATTTATATCATTCGCCAATCAGAGCTGCAGGAACGCTTGGCCCATATACCTGATTGGTCAGGAACGGAAGATAAAACCATCTATGACAACCTGATCTTTTTGATGCCTTCACTGACCTACGAGGTGTTATCTGAAAAACTCGGGGCTCCAAATGCCAACCTTGAACAGGTTTTCCCTTACAAAGACGTCGTCTTCTGGTCCTACATCCGCAAAGACTATCAAAAAACCAATTGGTGGAAAAAAACAGCCAGTACCAGCGTCGGCAAACAGATTACGATTCGGACTATCAACACGGTGCGGAAGATTGCGAAGATGTGAGGAGGAGCAAGCCTTCTAATAATTATAAAACCCGTCAGGTAGACTCTTCTGACGGGTTTCTTATAACATTCTAATGTCTCATTAGTTCTCGTTACTACTATTCGTGACGCACTTTAACTGACGTTAAGTTTCTACGCAATCATCCCAACTAGAAGCAATAAACTACCGAGAATAATAGATTTTCACATCGTGTCTTTCTATAATGAATATCTGTGATAAAACAAAAACCAAGCACTAAGAAGTAATTTTGAGGCAGCTAGACAACAATATAACTGAAGACGAGAACGAAAGAAAAAATTCTTATTTGCGACATTCGATTACGCAAAAAATATATATGAACATCTATTATTAGCCATCCTTTTTTCTAGCTCACATTTTAGTTAACCTTTTTATCTATCCTAACTGCTATAAAAACTCTCTCACACGTTCTTTAACATGCTGCTATTGTTCCAACTTCTTTATTGCTAAAGCTAAGCAGCCGATCAATCCTGCATCGTCAGCAAGCATTGGAGTTAGTAGGTATTCTTCGAGAGTAGGGGTATCCACATAGGAACCCATTTTTTCTTTAAACGCTTGGCGAATCAACTCGAGTAGTTGCGGCTGTTTCATTACACCCCCACCTAAAATTATTACTTCCGGTGCATATAGTAACGTTGTGTTATACACACACTGAGCAAGATAATCTGCCTCAATCGCCCAATAAGGATGATCAAATGAAATGGTTTGGGCTTTTCTTCCAAAGCGTTTTTCAATCGCGGGGCCTGAGGCTAACCCTTCCAAACAATCATGATGAAAAGGACAGATTCCTTCAAATTGATCTTCATTATGACGTTGTAAGAGCATATGTCCCATTTCAGGATGACTGAAACCTGTGACTATTTTTCCATCGACTACAGCACCACCACCAACACCAGTACCAACGGTGTAATACAGAACACTATTTTTACCTTTTCCATACCCTGCCATATATTCTCCATAACAAGCAGCATTTACATCGGTAGTCCAATAGATGGGAACCGACAAGGCGTTTTCCAAAGCTCCTACAAAATGATAATTTTGCCAAGCTAACTTCGGGGTGTTGGTGATATATCCGTAAGTTCTTGATTCGATTTGAATATCAATAGGCCCAAATGCTCCTACACCAATTGATGCGATATTTCCTTTGTACTTATCAAAGAAATCAAACACTTGCTTCATCGTTTCTTCTGGTGTTGTGGTTGGAAAACTTTTCCGTTCTATCACTTGTAATTGTTCATTACCAATCCCACAGACAAACTTTGTTCCACCAGCTTCTATCCCGCCATATAACATTTTATCTACACCTTTCATTCACTCATTTTCAAAAAAAGAAACGTATTTGCACTAAGCAAAATCGTTTCTCACTAAAGATTTCGTTGTTCCACCTTCACCAAATTCAATCGGCAATACGGTACGTTTTTCTACTGTCTCTCCATTAATGACAGCAATTAATTTTGCCACTGCCACTTCCGCCATTTGCTTTGTAGGTTGGGCAATTGTTGAGACGAGATAAGGGTCTCCTTCTGTCATCTTTTGACCATCAAATCCGATAACTTGGACATCCTCTGGTACGTTTTTCCCTATTTTTTCAAGCATACCAATGACAGCTAATGCCATCGGATCGTTGATCGTAAAAATCCCATCGATATCGGGATTCTCTAACAAAAAATTTGTTACACGTTCTGAGAGATGGTCTAAAGGTTCTAACATATCTAACGCTTTATAGGAAATCCCCAATTGACGGCACTCAATCTCAAAATATTTTCGACGACTCTTCGTTTCATTCGGTGTTTCTTGGTACCCACCGATATATGCTACATTCTGACATCCTCGGCGATAAAGTTCATTTGCAGCCAAACGTCCACCGGCCGCATTGTCAGCGGTCACATAAATCACCTCTTCAGTGAAATAACGGTCAATACTAACAAAAGGCAGATTACTCGAAATGTATTCATCGATATCTGAATAAGTAATTCCAATGATGCCGTCTACTTTATTTTGGCTAACCATCTGGATATATTCTTGTTCTTTTTCACTATTCCCACTGGAGTTACACAAATAAAGCTTGTAGTTTTGTCTTTCTAATGCTGTTTCTACATGGTAGGCAAATTCGCCAAAAAATGGATGCCATACAGTGGGTAGAATCAAAGCAACCGTATTCGTATGCTTCATCTTTAACCCCCGGGCATAAAAATCTGGTTGATAGTTTAACTCTGTCATTGCTGCTTCAACTTTTTCTCTAGTAGAAGCTTTAACAGAGCCGTTATTCAATACCCGGGAAACAGTTCCTAATCCGACACCTGCTAATTTTGCGACATCTTTCATTGTTGCTTTCATAGTTGATCCCTCACATTTCTGCACAAGTTTAGTATAATGAATTTTGTCATAAATTACTAATTTTTTCAAAATACTAATAGCAAAGCCATGGGAAATCTAGCTATCTGTTCTTTTCTAAAAAATTGTCCTTCAAAACCTATTAAATAATTGATTCATCGCCTAAGCAATCAAACATTTATTTCACACTCGCTGTTTCAAAAGCTTGAATACGACTTTCTCCAATCGAATGAAACAAGATATCTCGAGCTTTTTCCAGCTCATAGAAAGTAGCCGTCATAACTTCTAAACCATTAATAAAGACTTCAACTGATGAGGTATCTCTAAAAATCTCAAGAACGAGCTGATTATCAATCAAAGGTACTTCAACTTTTCGGACATTCAGAGATTCTTCTTCCGCCCCTGTAAGCTCTCTTCCTAGTTTCTGACGATCCAATTCAAAAACCTGTTTAGCAGTGTCATAAGTTAGTTTGAGACAATCCGTCTTAGACCGCAGTAATTCAATTGTAAAAACTTCTGCTTTCTCCAAATCTGCGACTAGATGTAAATATGAAGAATCCGACAGTGCGTTTCGAAATACGACTGATGTGTCAGTCACTGCGATATTTTCACTGCCTTGTTGATAAACTAAATGACTATATACAGTTGAGATGGGTTTTTGTACCAATCGATTTTTTTTCACTCTTAACTCTCGGGGCAAACTCATAGAGCCTGCCCAAAGATGGCCTAACTCATGTGTAGGCAATGTACGATCCCACATCTGCATCCAAGCAATCATCACCCGTCCACCATTAGGATCTGTTGTTGTTTGTGGTGCATAAAAATCCATTCCAAAATCCATTTCATGGAAATTATCAACTATCATCTGACCTGTTTCCCAGTTTACCTCACCAATACAAGCCATGGTAGAACTGATATTATGATATTCCAGTCCGTTCTTCTTGATTTGTATCGGAGACATGATTAAGACATCTCGTCCGTCTAAATGGAATAAATCAGGACATTCCCACATTATTCCTTGCTCTGAAGTCCCTTCTAGCAACACAGAGTAAAAGTGCCAAGTATACAAATCTGACGATTGAAACATCACTATTCTACCAGTAGACTGTGTAGATTTAGTAGCTACTACCATATAGTAAGCATCGTTGTGAACAATTACTTTAGGATCACGAAATTCTTGTATCAGCCCATTTTCACCTAGCTGTTTTTCTGCTACCACAGGATTACCACTGTATTTGCTAAAATGAATACCATCTTCAGAGACCGCCAAACATTGATGCTGATGGCTAATACCATCAATTTCTTGACAGCCTGTATAAAATAAATATAGTTTTCCGTCTCTTTCAATTGCACTTCCTGAGAAACACCCGCCGCTGTCATAAGGTTGATCTGGGGCTAACGCTACTGGTAGATCTTCCCAATGGACCAAATCACTACTGCGCGCATGCCCCCAATGCATGGGCCCCCATCGACTATCGTAAGGATAGTATTGATAGAAGAGATGGTAATGCCCTTTGTAATATATAAACCCATTGGGGTCATTTATCCACCCGATGGGTGCGGAAAAATGATAGTTTTGTCGATACTGAGGGTTAACTTTTCCTCGCATCATTTCAATAAATCGATTTGCTTTATCCAAAATCGCCGTTTCTTCTACTAACACTTATTGTGCTCCCTTCAAAAAATTATCATAGCCAGTTTGTTTTATTTGAATCCATTCTTCCAAACCTACACGTTCCAATTCAGCAAGGTATTCTTCCCATTCTTCATCGATTTTACCGCCGGTGATCCACTCTGCTCTTTTGCGATAGATGTAATCCCACATATCTGTTTCAATTTTTGCTAATCGATCTGTTTCTTCTTTTTCTAAAAAGACACGTGGATAGATATTGTCTTCTGTAATATATGGCAAATACGTGTCATGCATCAAATCTAAACGCCACTTCGCATCATCTGGCATAGTAGTGACTGTGCCGTAATAAGAATCAAGAACTGCTAATGGTCCTCCAGCTTCGGTTTTTTGTCTTAGTTCCCCCGGTGCTGTCCCCTCTAAAGGCAAATGTTTTAACATACCATCCTTTAATTCAAAAATATTCGCCTGTGCTTCATCACCGTAGGTTCCCCAGTTATTTTGGACAGACTGTAACGGTTCATACATTTTATCTATCCACCTAGCTGTAAGTTCCAAGTTTTTATTCGCACTAGTAATTACGAAACGATCTCTTGAGAAACCCATGCCATTCGTACGAGTAACGTGTTTCGTTCCATCTGGTCCCGCTAAGACTGGCAAGACGTCATAACTATCATCTGCACCCGTGATATTTGCTTTATCCCAAGTAAAGTACACGCCATACTTATGTTCTTTCCCTTTGGCAACATACGTATTCCAATCTTGTTCGAAAGCCTCTTTATCAATAAGACCTTTATTATTCATTTCGTTGAAATATTTGATGGCTTCTTTATACCCTTCTTTGTTAGCAGTAAATTGTACTTGGCCATCGTTATCAACGACTAAGTGGTCATCATTATCACCTAGACCGAATGCCCCCATTAAAAATTTTAAGTCTTCGTTTCCTCCATTGTTAATAAAGCTAAAAGGAATTTCATCTGCTTCACCATTACCATTTGGATCTTGCGTCTTGAAAGCCTCCAACACAGTCATCAACTGATCAGTGGTTTGCGGCATTTCAAGACCCAAATTATCCAACCACTCCTTGTTGATCCAAGCCATCCCATTTACTGTATGAATCGACTCTTTTCCTTCGCCTAATTCTTCAATCCAAGGCATAGAGTAAATGTGACCATCAGGTGCAGTAGACATTTGTCGGTATTCGGGGTTTTCATCAAAAATTTTCTTCAGATTTGGCATATAATCTTCGATCAAATCTTCAATCGGTACAATAACACCACTTTCCGCCCAGTTTAATAAATCATAGTCACCTGCAGCGGCGTTGAAGATGGCATCTGGTAAATCACCACTAGCGATATCCAAATTTCTTTTTTCGGCAAAATCACTACTGTAGTTTGTCCAATCAATATGGAGATTGGTCTCTTCTTCTAATCGCTGGAAAATCAATTTGTCATTAGGATCATTGGGAGCCAAAGGGGCACTTTGAGACATCATTTTTAAAGATACTTTTTCTTTCAATGGAAAAGAGACATTTTCTAATTCATAATCAGGGCTTGATGTACTCTTTTCTTTTGAGCCTCCACAAGCCCCCAAAATTAGTACGGAAGTAAAAACGATTGGCAGCATCCATTTTGCTTTCATCTTAAAATCTCCTTTATAATTTTTATTCATACAAATAGTGAACAATACTTATCCTTTAACAGAACCAACTAAAACACCTTTATCAAAATATTTTTGGAAGAAAGGATACATTATGATTAATGGCAGACTAGAAATGACGATCGTTGCGTATTTAATCAACTCAGCAATTTGTTTCATTTCTGCCATGGCTGTATTGGCTCCCACCATATCTTGTGAGGGTTGGTTTTGGATCAAAATATTTCTTAATACAAGTTGCAACGGCTGTAAGTCGGGATCTTTGATATAGATCATGGCGTCAAAGTATGAATTCCATTGTCCAACAAAGGCATATAGAAACAACACGAACATAATTGGTTTAGCTAATGGAAGCATGACTTTGAACAGTATTTGCAAGTCATTGGCCCCATCGATAGTAGCAGCTTCAGAAAGTTCTTTTGGCAAAGCACTAAAATAGGTACGCGCTAAGATAATATTCCACACATTTATAGCACCTGGTACGATAATCGCCCATACACTATCTAACATGCCCAAGTTCTTTACCAATAAATAGGTAGGTATCAAGCCGCCACCCACGAACATTGTAATGACAAAAAAAGTCATAATAATCTTTTTCCCAGCCAAGTTAGGTCGAGACAAAGGATACGCAGTGATCATCGTAATAAATACAGTCAATAAGCTGAAGCTAAAAGAGTAAAACAACGAATTTACAAAACCGCGTAAAATGGAATCATCTGCAAATACCCGCTGATATCCTTGTATTGTCCAATCTTTCGGATTGAAGCTTATACCTTTATTGATCAAAGTAGCTGGGTCCATAAAAGAAGCTACCAGTACATAAATCAGCGGAACAATGGTGATAACGACTAAAAATGTTACAATCACTCGGTTCAACCATAAGATTTGACGGTCGATTTTTGATAAAGCACTATTCATAATTTTCTCCTTTCATTACAAGCCTTGACCATCGTTTAGCCGCTTGGTTATATTGTTGACAATCAGTAATAAAACGACATTAATAATCATATTGAACAGACCAACAGCAGCAGAGTAGGCATAATCACCTGATTGCAAGCCGACTTTGTATACATAAGTGGAAATGATTTCTGAGGCAGGGATGTTCATTGAAGTTTGCATCAAGTAGGCTTTTTCATATCCTACATTCATAATACCGCCGGCGGCCAAGATGAAGCTGATCACCATCACAGGCCTCAATGCAGGCAAATCGATATGCCAAATCTTTTGTAAAATATTTGCCCCATCGATATTTGCTGCTTCATATAAATCGGTACTGACTCCCGCCAGTGTTGCGGTGTAAAGAATGGATGACCAGCCGATTCCTTGCCAAATTCCAGATAAAATATAAATCGTTCTGAAATAAGCTGGATTAGACATGAACATAATTGGTTGCCCCGTAACCTTTTCTACTAACCCATTAATAGGTCCATTTGCGGATAGGAACAAAAACAGCATACCCACGATAATAACTACTGAGATAAAATTCGGCGCATATAGAATCAACTGGATTTTCTGTTTTATTTTTTTATTGATAATTTGATTCAAGCTCAGTGCTAAAATAATTGGTGGAAAAAAACCTAACAATAAACCATAAATGCTAATTTTTAATGTGTTGCTCAGCAAAAGTGTAAAATTTGGTGAACTGATAAATTCCCTAAAGTGATCTAGTCCTACCCAAGGACTTTCCAAAATTCCTAGCATAGGATTATAGTCTTTAAATGCAATCACAGCACCGTACATTGGCACATACTTAAAGATAAACGTCATGATGATACCTGGTAAGAGCAACAAGTACATCCACTTATCACGCCGCAACTGTTTCTTTAATTTTTTCCACTTCGAGATATTTTTTTTATCCCGTTGTACCGCACTTATCTCACCACCTGGTCCCAATGTCTTTTCCAATTCAATCTCCTCCCAATACATTTTAGAAACGTTTCCATTTTTGTTTAAAAAAATAAAAATTTAACGAAGAAGCCTTTTGGAAACGTTTCCGATATTTTCGTTTATAGATTACCATAGCCATTTTTTTAAGTCAATATTTTTTTGTAATTATTCTTTCACCCACACAAAGCTTCCTTCAATTCATTTATGGTTTTCGAAAATTGTTAAAAAATAAGAATCTCGATTATTTCATTAATCCTATTTTTTCTCTACTTTTCTAGCATTCTTCTTTTATGAATCTGCTTATCACAACTTGCATTCCCTAATCTCTTTTTAACAATTATTCACTATTTAACTGTTCCAATCGGAAGATTATCTGGTTAGTTATTTAAAAATAGCTCGGATTCACATTTATTTTTTGCTTTTTAACTAACTAAAAGCGAAAAGATAAGAGTTAAATTTGTAAATGTATATAAGGTTAAGAGCTGTTAGATGAGCTTTTTAGGGGAATCTCGGTAAACTAAAGATATTCAAAAAAATTGTGAATTTACTCCAAATCAATACAAAGCTTTTCTTTCAAATAATCAAGTTTTCTATAGAGACGCTTGCGCTTTCCTCCTAAAGCAGTCCCATACTTAGTCAATCTCAACATTCAGCCACATAATACTTTTGCATATGAATGATCTGTGATTAGATAACGAAGTACTTGTTTTCGTATCATTTCAGATTTGTAATAAAAAAAGATTCAGTCTAAATTTTCTCAAGTCTTCTATTGAACGAACTTTTCGTGTTGGATCATTTTCTACGTAAGGACAAAAAATTTCATCAACAAAGTGAACATCTTTGTGCCATAACTCCTAATATAACAACAAAAAAGAAGTGAAACCCAAAAATTATTTTACAATTTTTGAGTTCGCTTCTTTTTATAAACTTCCAGCACCATAACAATAGACTAAAGCCGAACTTTTTCTATTTGTACTCTGGCAAATAACCTGCATGGGCTTCAATTAATTCGTCTACTAGGCAAGTAATTGCTTCTAACGAGAGTTCCGAAGAAAGATGCGGATCTAGGTAAGCTGCTTGATAGATTTTCGAACGATTCAACGTCAATGCAGCTTCGACTGTTAATTCTTGTACGTTGATGTTTGTTCGATTTAACGCTGCTAACTGAGTAGGCAGTTGCCCTACATAGGTTGGTTGAACGCCGTTCTTGTCCACTAAACAGGGAACTTCGACACAGCAGTCTTCAGGAAGATTGGTTATGAGGCCTTTATTCAAAACATTCCCTGCGATAACAGAAGGAGTACCAGTTACAATTGAATCCATAATGTATGACGCATATTCATTACTGCGAGTATGGGTTAATTCCCCATTCATAACAATACTTTCCCTCATCTGATTCCAGTCACTAATTTGATTTTCACAGCGGCGTAGATACTCATCTAGTGGAATATCGAAACTATCGATTAATTCTGGGTACAATTTTTTAATAAAGTAAGGATGATACTCCGCATTGTGCTCACTAGATTCTGTAATGTAATAGCCAAAACGTTTCATCAATTCAAAACGCACCGAATCTTGATGGGGATGTGATTTTGCTGCTGCTAGTTCTCTGATTTTTGGATAAAAATCTTTCCCGTCTTTTGTCAATTCCAGTAAAAAAGCCATATGGTTGATCCCAGCGATCTTCCACTGAAATTCGTCAGCATTATATTGTTCTGAAATCCCCAGTTGTTTAAACAACTCTGACACACAAACTTGCACACTATGACAGAGTCCAACAGTTTTAATCTTCGTTCCTTTCAAAATCCCCATCGTCAACATCGCCATTGGATTGGTGTAATTTAATAACCAAGCTTGAGGGCAGACCTCCTCCATTTCTCTTGCAAACTCTAGCATCACTGGCAATGTCCGTAGGGTGCGGAAAATCCCACCGATCCCCATGGTATCACCAATGGTTTGTCTTAGACCGTATTTTTTGGGAATCTCAAAATCAATCACTGTAGATGGCTGGTAGCCGCCTACTTGGATTGCATTGATGACAAAATCTGCGCCTGTTAAAGCTTCTTTGCGATTCTGATAGGTTCGGATTTTTGCCCGATCATGATTGGCATTTTTATTGATCGTTCTCAACATTAGCTCTGATTCTCTAAGTCGCTGTTCATTGATATCGTATAATGCAATATCAGCCTCAGATAAACTTGGGGTCAGCATCGCATCCCCCAACACATTTTTTGCAAATATCGTACTTCCTGCACCAATAAATGTAATTTTAACCATATACTTGCTCCTCTCAATCTCTTTCATATTTTCTCGAAAAATCCATCTTCTATTTTCCTATTGGCAACATTTACTCCATCGATTGTTTGTCTATTTTCTTCTGTAACAAGACATAATTTTTCAGCACTAGATACATTGATACACTTCCAGAAAAGAACAACAGAAACATCGGAAAAAGAAACCCTATACACGCTATGAGAATAAGAAAAGCCAAGACCTTAGCTGTTTGAACTGGAAATGCTAGTGCAAAGCATCCTGCCGAAAAAAAGGTCTGATACATCGATCTTCCCCAATAAACACTGATAGGAAACACATAGACAAGCATGGATAAAGTACCAATAATCGCTAATAGTATGGGAATGCGTAGACCGATAAACAGCGGCTCTTCGGAGGTTAAAACTATGTGAAAATTGATCCCTAAGCTACCGAGAATCAACCAACAGATGCATCCTAACTTATTACTACGAAAAAATACTTTTTTATAGCAACTAAAGAAGTCCTGCGCTGTCCATTCGGTTTCACCCTCAACGACGAAGCGCTTTAACAGAATGAAGCTAGTCATCGTAGCTGGAAAAAATCCAAAGAGACCACCCCCTAAAAGGGTAAACCCTAGCCAGAGAATGTTGAGGTACGCAAATTTCATTATCCACTCTAAATACTGTGCCAGTTGATTGATTTTCATTTACTAATCATCCTTTTTTATCTATCACTTGATCCCTGTCAATGTGATTCCTTCGATAATATAGCGTTGGGCAAACAAATAGACCAGAATAATTGGAATTACCGAAATCGTGGCACCTGCCATCATGTAAGACCAATTTGTCACATAGAGTCCTTTAAAGTTATTTAGCAACAAAGGAACCGTGAATTTTTCAGGCGTTGAAAGATAAATCAATGCATCCATGAAGTTATTGTACGTGCCCATAAAGATAAAGATCGTCATGGCTGCAAGCGCCGGTTTGATCAATGGTAATATGACACTCCAATAAATACGCGGGATGCTCGCACCATCCATCACTGCCGCCTCTTCTAATTCTTTGGGGATTCCTCGAATAAATTGTCTCAATAAAAAAACTGCAAACGCGTTAAATAGAGCACCAGGAATGATCAATGGCAAATGCGTGTTTAACCAACCTAACTTGTCCATAATCAAATACAATGGAATCATGGTGACTTGCTTAGGAATCATCATTGTCGCTAAAAATAGCAGAAACAGAGCCTCGGAGCCCTTAAATTTCAACTTTGCAAAAGCATAAGCAGCCATCGATCCAGTGAAAAGCTGACTAACAACGACGATGATCGTAATGTAGAAGCTGTTCCAATAGGCGCGACCAAAAGGCATCGCTTGCAATGAATCGAGGTAATTTTGCCAAACAATCGGATTCGGGAACCAAACAGGTGGTATTGCAAAAATCTGTGTCATATTTTTTAAGGAACTGCCGATCGTCCAGAGAAAAGGAAAGACCATCAAAAAAGAACCGATTGCTAGTAATCCGTGTAAGCACAATATGCCTACGCTAATTTTCTTATTCTTCATAATGAACCCACCTTTTTTGCGCATAAAATTGAATCAATGTAAGAACCAAAATCGCGACAAACAGGATAACCGCGCCTGCTGCACTTGACCCAAAGCGAAAATCAATAAAGGCCTGCTGATAAATGTGATAGACAAGTGTATAACTGGCTTTCCCCGGACCACCTCGAGTAAGAACAAATGCTTGGTCAAACACTTGAAACGAACTAATAATCGCCATAATGGATAGAAAGAATGTGGTTGGTGAAAGCATCGGTAAAGTGATTTTAAAAAATTGCTGCAACTTACTGGCACCATCCATTTCTGCTGCTTCATAATAGGATTTGGAGATATTTTGAATACCTGCTAAAAAAATCACCATATTGTAACCTAGCTGCCACCAGATACTTAACATAGCGATAGACAGCATCACGATCCGAGTATCCGTCAACCAATTAGGTCCTTGGATACCGATCATCCCTAATACCTGATTCAATATCCCAATATCACCATTTAAAATCCACATCCACATGACGGACACAGAGACTGAGCTTGTCACAACCGGCATGAAGAAGAACAATCGATACACATTTTTTCCCGTACGTTTATTCAAAACGACCGCTAATACCAGCGCCAGACACAGACCGATCGGAACAGTGAATAAGGTATAGAGTAACGTATTGTATGTTGCTGTCCAAAAATCAGGATTGGCAAATTGATTGACATAATTCTGAATCCCTACAAACGTCCGAGCACCAAACCCATCCCATGACATGAAGCTCAAGCCAATTGCTATTGCCACTGGAATCAGAGAAAAAATGATGAGCCCCACTAATTGTGGCGTTAGAAATAACCAGGCCCATTTTGTTGTGCTTTTCCTCATCCTACCACCTCCTCATATAATAAGTATTGCTACGGTTGATTGGCTTCGATCAATTCATTGGCTGTGTTTTCCAAGCGTACTACAGCTTCATCAAGATCTAACTGCCCTAAGAAGAGTAGATCAAGAATACTTTCTAATTGATCACTTAGTCCTGGAACCAATGCCTGTTTATCTTCTACTTTACCGATATCTCTGGCATCGATTAAATAGTTGGCATGCTCAGGTATCGTGGCATTTTCAATGATGTCATCTGCTGTCGTCACAGAAGGAACAGCATTCCCCTCATCTTCTAATCGATCCCGTTGTCCTTGCTCCGAAGTATAATAGGATAGAAAGCGCAACGCTTCTTCCTTATTTTTTGAATGATCACCTACTGCTAAATACGCGGTTGCAATAAAGCTAGGCTCGATTTGTTCACCTGTATTAGTAGGATATGGAATGTAATCAAACTCTAATGCCTCATTTTCGCTGAACATTGGTGTAAACCACCGCCCCGCTGACACAAAGGCTGTTTGGTTGGACATAAACATGGCATCCCCACCTTGCCCCTCTGGCAAAGCCCCGGCATAGGTAAAATTCCCCTCAACTACATTTTTCGTCAAATAAGCAAAGGTTTCTATTCCTCGTTCATTTTCAGGTAAAATAAACGAACCATCGTCCCCATACATTTCTCCCCCATTTGACCACAACCAACTGAAGTAGTGATGTGCACCATTTTCTAGGACATGACCATATTTTCCATTAGCAGTGACCGTCTCATTTATCTTTTGGAAATTATCCCAAGTCCAATTTCCAGATTCATATAATTTTTGCGGTTCGTTAGGATCAAGTCCTGCTTCTTCTAGCACTTTTTTGTTGTAATATAACAACATCGGATTGGAATCGACAGAAACACCATAGATCTGCTCTCCTCTTCGAGCAGGGCCCCAAATTCCTGAGGCAAAGTCATCAACTTTGACGTAGCTATCCTCTGATTCCAAGAAATCTGTTAATTCAATCAATCGTCCCGTCGCAATCAGTTGCGCCATTTGTACCTCCCCTACATAAAATAAGTCAGGAGCTTGACTTCCTTGCAACTGCGTGAGTAATTGCTGCGCATACGTATCACCAGGAGCAGGAATAAGTTCGATGGATACGTTTTCATTTTGTTTCATATAGGCATCAATCGCTCGCTGATATACTTCTTGTTCTGCGGGATTTCCCCAGGCTGTCATGGTTAGCGAAACTTTCCCATCATTGCTACTAGACTCACCATGATTTGATTCATTGGAACAAGCAGATAGAAACAGGATACTGACAAAACAAACTACCCCTAGCAAACACAATCTTTTTCTCACATAAATTCCTCCTTATAATTGCTTGGTTAAAAATCAACTAAAAGCTAAAACTTTTTAATACACTTGGTCTGAAAATAAAGTAGTAAACTTGTAGTAATTTTCCCCCTTTCGTTTACTACGATTGTAGTTTTATTATTGGTTCTTTTAGGAAAGTCTAAGGTGTGTTGTTAAAAGCAAATTACTTTATGCGCTTATCGCATATAATGTCGCAACATAAATCCCTTCCCCTAAAATATAAGTGAGGTGATTTTATGTATTATAGAATTCGTGATTTACGAGAAGATAAAGACTTGAATCAAGAACAACTTTCTAAATTATTAAACATTAGCCAAACTACTTACTCTAGATATGAATCAGGGAAGCTAGACATACCGACACAATCCTTGATAAAACTAGCAGATTTTTACTCTACTAGCGTTGATTATTTGCTCAATCTAACAGATTACAAAAAGCCTTATCCTCGTAACTAACCTTATTTTATGCGAAAAACGCATAGAAGTCAATATGCATTTTTCGCATAAAGTAGAATGTTATCGAGGTGAGAACTATGTTTCAGAGAATCCGTGATCTGCGAGAAGACAACGATTTAACCCAACGCCAAATTGCTACTCTTTTAAATGTTTCACAGTCAACGTATTCTCGGTACGAGAACGGTGCGCTGGATATCCCTATTCAAACGTTGATTAAGTTAGCAAGCCATTATGACACTAGTATTGATTATTTGGTAAATATGACTGATGTAAGAACTTCTTATAAAGCCAGTGAGCACTGATACCGAAATTTCATTGTAATAACGCTTGAAAATCATTATAAGAGATGAGTAGACGCTCATTAACCAGTTTCTTCTCTCGGATTTTCTGTTTATATTAATGACTGGATGTGTTTTTAGCTTAAAGGTGATAAATAGGAAGAACTCACATAATGTTTGCTAATAAAGCAACAGATTTGGTAACATTATACTCTATGATACTTACATAAACATCAATAAAGAGGTAATTTTTGTGTATAAGGAAAAAGTGTTAGTGATCCATATTTAAGAACTTGTGAAAAAACATAATATTTCTTTACGAGAGCTTTCTAGGCGTGCGGACATAGATATTGCCCGGCTAAGCTAAGTGAACTATCCAGTGGAAAACGGCAACGAATCAATATTGAATACATCGAACGAATAGCTGAGGCTTTGAATATAGATGATATTCTTGAGATTTTGACGATTGAGGATAAATGAAAGTTTTCATAACTAGAAAAAAGGTAACCATCGTTTTCTAGTTAGATTATTGTGTAAAAAGATAATAATGCTAGATGAGATTGATCATGAAAAATCACTTGGGTCCCAATCAGAATTGTTCATCATTGGCCCGCGAAATAAAAAATAAGCACCAAATGATACTTATAAGAGTATCATTTGGTGCTTATTTTATTATGTGTTATTGCTTATAAGCAACATTATTATTGAAAAATATTTATTTATTTCATTATTCACTATATCACTACTACTACCTTCTATTATTGATACCTTGATTTCTCAGGTAAATATAAAGCAAAATAGTATTTAAGACAAGGTATAGATATGATGGCTAGAACTATTAATATTTCCAATATTCCCGTTTTACATTCATTATACTGATCAGTCCATAGTACCAAAGAACTGTAAGAGAGCAACTATTTTAACCAAAAATATATCGTACAATGCTTGAATAGTCGATACATAGATATTAGCATTTTGAAACTATGATGATTTACGAGCTTTTTTGGGACCTGATTCTGAGTATATAAAAATATCCTCACTTTAAATATATTTTAATAACAATGGTATTCATCAATAAATTCCCGAATATTTTTAAACTCTGCCCCATGCATAGGAATTACAAATTGGTAATCGTAAAGTTCTATCTTGGAAAATCTTTTCGTAAATTTTCTAGGCATCCCTTTATCATTTCTACTCAGAGCATCGTTAACCAAAACATTTCCAATTGAAGTATTCATGAGTCTTAAGTAATGATCTATTAACAATATAGATGAAGGCAGCTCAGTACTAGTACCAATCCCAATAGAATAGTTTGTTAACGTGAAGTATTGAATTCTATTTGGTTTTTTATTAAAAAAATTCTCTCCAAAATATTCACTAAGTACCGAATTTTCATCTATATGAAATTTAGCTTTTTTATTCTGAATTAATGCTTTTTTCAAATTTTGTTGATCTAATTTAATAATTTCTTGGGCGCTATCAATTGGCAGCTTAAATTTTAATTCAATAATATGTAATTCATTATGAAAAGGGCTATAAACTAGTAAGTCAACTCCAGGAATAGCTTTTTTTCCCCGCTCAATCAAATATCTCGAATCTAAGTTATTTATTATTTGACAAACTTGATGCTCTTCAAGTTTTTTTTGCTCACTATCAAATTTGGATTTATTTTTTATATTTAGAAGTCTAATGATATTAGTATCTAATCGTTGTATCATAAATAAAGTATTTAATACCATTAATTCTCCATCAACTGATACAAAATATGATAATGATATATCCGAATGACTATCTGTAAAATCAAAAGTTAAAAATGTTATAATTTTCTCAATTTTTTTTGAACTTAGATAAGTCTCCTTTCTGATTTTTTTAACCCACTCACTTAATTTATGTTTTTCGAATCCATACTCATTTGCAACTATAAAAAACTGATAAGTTCCCCTAATGATAATTTTATTTAATATAGTAGTAAATTCAATATAGTCTTTTAACGTGAAATCTCCAAAATCAATATCGACATTTATTTGAAACATTTGTTTATGAGAAAAATCAAGTACATCAAAAATGTTATTCAGATTACGTTTCACAATTTCTTTTTGATTACCATATACCTCTAGGTCTCTAAACAGGACATCATAAGTGATATTATACTTAACCACTTCATCGTTGACATAATTAAAGTCCATGCGATTTTTTTTATTGATAGTTACTTTAACAACATCTTTAGAATGAAAATATTCATATGTCCTAAAAATAGATATTTTGTACCCAATTGACATTAAGTCTAAAATTTCTTCAACCGTTATTTTATAATTGCTTATTCTTTCTTTTTTTTCATATGTTAAAATTAACCCCTTAAATATCTCGTTTAATGATTCTTGAAAAAAACTAGCCATATCAAATAATGGAAAATCTAAATTTAATTGTCGTTTAAATATATGCTCATGGCCTGTAATTATTCTGTGAATGGTTCCCAATTTTTTAAATATTAACTCAGCTGCTTGTTCAGAATTCATTGAGAAAAACTCATGTGAATAGAATTCTTCTTCTATTTTTTTCCTTATTTCATATATTTCTTGACTTACTTTCCTCTTGTTATATTTCCCCATATTCTTATCAACCTTATTTTTTTATATTTCGGAATAATTATTATATCTTTTTAAAAAAAGACATTTTCCAGCTCTATAATTTATAGGAGTGAAGAATCAGAACTGATTCTTCATTTTCATTATTGACAAAAAGCCTCTAAATTTCAAATCGTCTGAAGAAAAAAATATATAAAGTTTAACGTTTTAAAAACTTACAATAGTAATGAATATAACGTGATTCACATACTAAAATTTCATTGAGTTTCAAGAAATTGGAATTAAATGGTGTCAACTTTTTAAAAATCAGTGCGAGCCAAAAATAAGTATTTAAAATATTCTACATCAAATATTTCAAATCAATATTTTTCCACTTCGATTTTTCTTTTTATGTCATACAATATATTTTCATGGCTGAGGTCAACAAATGATTTATTGTCTCTTATCTTCATAGCATTCAACATTGAATGAATTGTCTCATCTGTAATAATTAGAGATAGGTCTTTTTTTCTTCTAAATTGAGCTGACACTCTTTCGTACGCTTTATTAATATCAGATATTTTACGACAAACAAGAAATCCCACTTTACTAGATGATTCATTATACCTTCCCGAAAGTTGATCAAATTCAGGATTAGAAACTTTCCCAGAATAATTTTTGCATTCTACATATATATAATTAGAGGTTATTTCAGATTTCAAGTTTTTAAAAAAACCTTTTTCTGCTGTATTTATATAAGATATATCTATCCTTTTTCTATCACTATCTATAGGTGTCTCCTCCTTTGGATTGGATAGAGAAGGGTAGAACATAAAAGTCAGAAGTCCCGAGATAAACTTATGATATTCATAGGCATTGCTTTTGCCACTAGGAATAGATTTAAGAGTTAAAATAAACGCATCAATCAATTCATTATAGTCATCATCCGTTAACTTCTCATTTTGAACCTCATAAAGTTTTTCTATATCTAAACTTTTAAAGTGTTTCTTCTTTTTAAATGCGTCCATTATTTCCGGATACTTACTACTAAATTCGAGAACAAATTCTTTTCTGTCAACTCTATCTCTTTCTCTAATACTTTTCTTTGTCACGTAAGGATCTCCTATTTCTTGATCCTTTTTAGGCTGTCTATGTTTAATCAAGGAACTACTAGGAATTTGTAATTCTTGTTGGGTTAAAAAGTTGAGCATGTCATGTTGTACAAACACATCCTTCTCAAAAGTATATTCACCTTCAGAAAAAACTGTATTCTTAGGGACTAATAAAATTCTTTTTTCTCCAATTATTAATTGATTAATATCTTCCATTTTTTCCCATCTAGATGTTATCCCATTCCAAAATGGTTTTGATACCATTTTTTCTGTAGGAATATTATGTAGACGGCATTGTTCATAAGTATACTCAAGCAATTGAAACCGTATTAAATTCGTTATAATATTCAGAAACAGTATCATTCCCGACATCCTCAATGTAAAATTTCATATCAGACAAAGTCTTTATCACATCAAACTGATTTCCATGCTGATGCTGAATGTCATATAATTTATAAAAAATTTCAACAACTTTTTCTGTACTTTGAAATGTTCCTCTAGGCTTTCCTTTTGATCTCCCCAGACATGTTTCATTGGGTTCACTTAATGGACTACATAACTTATATAGTTCTTTTTTTCTTCCTAATTTAATATACTCATGAATTTTTCTAAAGAAGTCTTCTATTAGAATGTTACATTCCCTAGCCCAGACATCGTCCCTAACAGAAAAAATATAAGCATCCAAAAATAATGGAATTTCTTTGTCTATATCAATGTTTATAAAATCTAATTCATGTTGTTGTTTATTTAGAGCGAATATTTCTGATATTTTCATAATAACCTCCAACGACTAACATATATACGCAGTACAACACACTTTATCACCATATTTTAAAGTAATCACTCAACTGTTGCTTAATCTCTAACATAGCATGTTCAAGAACCTCTTAAGATCCTTCTTGTCTTAAACTCTGATTTCAATTAATTCTATCAATATCCTTCTGAAACAATAGTCTCTTAAAGTTAGAAAAAACTATCTTTTCAAAACCTGGGATTACCTTCTCAAAATCATCATAAATTTCTTTTAAGTCTCGGGGATAAACAATCTTTTTATCCTTTCTTGCAAATGGTCCATCAGTTTCAAACAATAGTTGTGATTTCGGAATGCTTTGAATGATTTCCAACCCATTCTTTGAAGAAAGCATTTTATGATTTACAGAAAAAAAATAACCCGATTCAGCAATATCTTTCAACGTTTTTTTTCCACCAGTATACCAATGAAAAATTGCATTTCTCACATTATTTTTTTTGAGTATCTCAAGAACTTCCACTTCTGCTTTTCTAGAATGAATTGAATAAATATTACCTTTGTTGTATTTAGGATTAGTTATTTGTTGAAATATTTCAACTTGCTCTTTTTTTAATCGTTGATTTGATCCAGAAAAATCAAGTCCTACTTCTCCAATATATCTAGTATACTTCAATCCTTTTTCAAACTCATTCCTACTAAAAATATACTCTCCTACCATATCTGGATGAAACCCTAATGCCATTCGTACATACTTATAGTTCTCATATTCATATCGAGTTTTCAAAAATATTTCCGGCAAGTAAGTGACAAAAATAGCGTATATCTTCAATTCTTCATACTCTTTAGCTAACTCTAATGGTTTTGAATAAAAATCAATGTGAACATGCAAATCAATATATCCCATATTTTTCAATAAACCTTTCGTATTCAGCGACAAATTTATCAAACATTATTTTTTGTTTTTGTAAGTAACTTTCATCCTCATGAAATTTCGGTTTATTGTTAGATATTTCACCAAAGATTGTATCATTTTTAATAGCTTCGACATATGCTTCAAAATATCCCACATTGTTATTGTAATCTTTCAAATAATTCTTTGGCGCAGAAGTGATATTTTCATACCCAACAAAATATTCAGTATCGAAAGTCTCATTATCATGCGAAGCTAAAGATATTTTTCTAAGTATACATGGAATACAAGTACCACATTGCCCTTTATGTTTGTAATGTCTTCCAGCTCTGCTTTTACCACATGTAAAAGTATTTTTTATTTGTGATTTAAATTCAAAATTCATATTTGCAATAACTTCTCCTTTAGTTTTATACTCAAACTTGTTTAAAATTCGAATATCATAGCCAAGAGCAGTAAGAAGTTCATTGTAAAGAAATATTGTTTTAGGATGAGTGGTTTTTGTAGTAAATCTTCCAAATTCTGGATTCAAAGATAGTATGCCATTCTCATACATTCTAATCTCTCTTGTAGAGTTAGATATTGCTTTCGATATCGCTAATGAAAGATACAATAAAGATCGTGTAGACTGAAAGTGAAACGTTTTTGCTTTTTGATATTTATTCCTAATATCAATCTCACTTCCGTGGACAGAAAAAATCTTATTATAAAAAGATTGTAATAATACTTGGTGTGTTTGCTCTTCTGACTTATTGACGTATCCCACGTAATCACTTAGAATATTACTTGAAAAATTATGATATGCTCCTGCTAGAGAATCTAGTCCTCCTGAAAAAAGAGTTATACACTTTTTTTGAGAACTAGGAATTTCTAATGGTAAGATATTAAATATTTTTGTGTTTTTTTCAAACATCACATTAAACAGATCTCCAGATACCCAATTAAGAAGTTCAATCAATTGATCCTTTGAACTTTCCCATCTTTCAATATTATATACTTTTGCTGAAACAGCTATTTTTCTAGGGGCTTTATTATTTGAATCTCCACCTGTAGAAATATCTCCATCAAAAGCTGCAAGCATTACGTTAACTATGTCACAAGCATTACATCGTTCATGTTCACTCATATAATAGTAATCTGTAGCTTCATCAATAAAATCTTGAAAGTAAGAATTTGTTTCCATTAGAAACCACCAAAATTTTTAAGTTTATCAGCAATCTGTTCATTTACTGTAGCCAATGTTATTTTACCATCAATCAAGTTCGAAATATTTTCTCTCACATCATCTTCAAATAACTTATCAGCAAGAGGTTCAATGAATTCCTTTCTAATTTGCGGGATAGTTAATCCTTCATCTAAACCTTCTAATGCTCCTTGCATTGTATTTTCTAATGACAGGAACACAATTCGGTATAACAATTTCTCTATAAAATACCTTTCATCTTTTTCTTCATTAATAGTTTCTGCTAAAGCTATTCGCAATGATTTTAGTAATATTTCAGACATTTCCACATTCAGATTATCTTCAACAAGCTCCATTACCTCGTTTATCCATTGTTCTCTTTTTAACAAATTATGTGCTATTTCTTCACACTCATCTTCTTCCAATGCATAAAGTTTTGAAAGCTTTCCACCTACAACACCTACAATACTCTGATAAGTTTCTTCAGAAACTTCTTTGCCAATAAAATTACTTTTCATCGTACTAGTTATTTGTGGCAAACTCGATTTGGCCTCGTCAATAGACTTTCCTGCGAGAATTTTTCTAATAGATTTATCAACTCTAGCTTTGTTTGTTCCCATGAAATCACTCCGTTCTTATTTAGTATAGAAAATAGCTTTCCTTTTAAACAATTATACAAGGTTATGGCATTTCTTATAACCTAAAAATCAAATTTTGTTAAAAATAATACTTTATTCATTTATATATATATTTATACATAGCATTGTCTTATTCCATTTTCTACTTATCCTAGCGAAATAACTCTATAAGTATATATTACGAATATGTGAATATGCGTTTTAGTATAGTAAACTTGTTTGGAGCAGTATTACAGTTCTTAATGCATTTTTACCCCATCTTTACTTTATATGTAACACCATTCAGCGTGAATTGTCATATAATCGAGGTCTGACTCATTTATATTTTCCCAGACTTCTTGGAGTATTGATTTACTGCGTATGCAAACTATAATTTCCTCATATATCTTGGTCATTCACTAAACTGGCTACAATTATCTCTTAATTATATAGTCTTCAGGTTGAGATCATTATGCTTTTTGTCAGTTCAAAAAAGCATTTACCAAACTAAATTGCAAAGCGTCTGAAAATGTTGCTATATTGGCATTTTGAAAGCTGCGAAACTTTACGAGCTTTTTTAAGACCTTGTTAACCAAGTCAGCATTTTTGAAATTATCTTACTTTCACGGTACATGTTTAAAGCCATCCAAATAATTCAAAAAGTTTGATTTGTCCATCGTTTGGATGAGCGCTACTAATATTATTCCTCTTATTCAACATATGAACTAATTTTTGATGAACAATATCAGTTTTTATCTCAATCTTTAAACAATTATCTAATAAAACTCTATCTTTAATATCAATTAAGTCATTTATATCAACTAATCTTCTCTTAAATTATCTCCTACTGCTGAATCACAAAAAATATCCATACAACACACTATTATTTTTGTTATATAAATTAATAACAACCTCATTCCATAAGTCATCTAACGCTGAGACAAATCTTCCAATTAAATTTCGAAAGTTATATTGCATTTTTTGAATTTTTAGATTTATGCTTTGGATTATTGTTTAAAAGCTTCCTGATATTTGATTCTTTTACGACTTTGTAGTTAGTATATTTTCTGATGGAAGTCCCAAAGGTATTAAATAGTTTTCGAAATCACTGTTAACCATAATTTCCATTTCTTCAGAATTAAACGAACTCACCTCATTTGTTTAATTTCCTTCTATTTTTTATACTATATGTTACCACAAAACAAAAAAAAGACATTCCCAAATAAATGGAAAATGTCTTGAAATGTTGATATATAGAATATATTAACGTTTTGAAAACTGTGAAGCTTTACGAGCTTTCTTAAGACCTGGTTTTTTACGTTCAACCATACGTGCGTCACGTGTAAGTAAGCCAGCACGTTTAAGAGCTAAACGGAAATCAGGATCAACTTGTAACAATGCGCGTGCGATACCGTGACGGATTGCACCTGATTGTCCAGCGTATCCACCACCATTTACGTTTACAAAAACATCGTATGAACCTTTAGTTTCTGTAACGCCGAATGGTTGGTTGATTACTTCACGCAAGTCTGCGTGTGGGATGTATTCTTCAACATCTTTTTTGTTAACAGTAATTTTACCAGTACCTGGTACTAAACGTACGCGGGCTACTGCATTTTTACGACGGCCAGTGCCGATATATTGAGCTTGTGCCAATGAAATTCCCTCCTATTAGATTAAGTTTGTGATGTCCAATACTTCTGGTTGTTGTGCAGCATGTGGGTGTTCAGCGCCAGCATAAACATGAAGTTTCATTCCTTGTTTACGGCCTAAAGTGTTTTTAGGAAGCATGCCTTTTACAGAAGTTTCGATCAAACGACGAGAATTTTTAGCACGTAATTCTCCAGCAGAGATTGATTTCAATCCTCCTGGGAAGTTTGAGTGACGGTAATAAATTTTATCGCTTGCTTTGTTACCTGTTAATTTGATTTTTTCTGCATTAATGACGATTACGAAATCGCCTGTATCCACATGAGGTGTGAATGTTGGTTTATTTTTACCACGTAAGACAGATGCTACTACTGCTGAAAGACGACCCATAGGAACATCTGTTGCATCTACTACGTACCATTTACGTTCTACTTCGCCTGGTTTGGCCATATATGTTGTACGCACAATTTTTTCCTCCAATTCAATTTCACGAATGTTTGACATACACTTGAGTTTCCGGGGCTCTTGTGGGGCAAACAATACCATATAACATAATACCTTCTATAAAGCCTAATGTCAACGTAATTCCGCCTCTTTTTGAAAATTTTCTCCATTCGTTTTCTGCCATTTTCTCTGAAAAACGAAACTTGTTGTTGCAGGATTCTAAAACTGAATATCTTTATGAATATTATGTATAAACTTTCATTAGCAAAGTGAGCATCCACTTCTTTTCCTTAACCATCGACAATAGTATAAAAACCTGATAATCACCACTTTTATGTATAAATATTTAATTTTACCCTTGATTTATTATTTTTATTCTGATAAGATAGCTTCAATCACTTGAAAACACGCGGAAAAGGAGTTAATAAGTATGAAAGAAAAAGTAATATTGGCCTATTCTGGAGGATTAGATACCTCCGTTTCAATTAAATGGTTAACGGACCAAGGATATGATGTGGTGGCTTGCTGCCTAGACATCGGTGAAGGTCGCGACACCCAATCCATTAAAGACAAAGCTTTGGCAGTTGGCGCGATTGAATCTTATGCCATCGATGCCCGCGAAGAATTCGCCCAAGATTTTGCTTTGATCGCTTTACAAGGCAATACTTTTTATGAAAATTCTTATCCTCTTGTTTCCGCTTTGTCTCGTCCATTGATTGCCAAGAAATTGGTGGAGTTGGCATTAGCGACTGGCGCAACGACCGTCGCCCACGGCTGTACTGGTAAAGGCAACGACCAAGTTCGGTTTGAAGTGGCGATCGCTGCTTTAGCGCCTCACTTGAAAGTCATCGCACCGGTTCGGGAATGGAAATGGTCCCGAGAAGAAGAGATTGCCTATGCGGCTGAAAAAGGAGTGCCGATTCCCGCTGACTTGGACAATCCATATTCCATCGACCAAAACTTGTGGGGACGTGCCTGTGAGTGCGGCGTCTTAGAAGATCCTTGGGCAACACCGCCAAAAGGAGCCTACGCCATCACACAAGAATTAGAAGATACTCCTGACGTACCGACGATCGTTGAGATCACCTTTGATCAAGGGGTACCGACGGCCATTGATGGCGAAACGATGAATCTAGCAGAATTGATCATGAAACTGAACCGGGTGGCTGGCGAGCATGGCGTTGGTCGGATCGACCATATCGAAAATCGTCTGGTGGGAATCAAATCACGGGAAGTTTATGAATGTCCAGGAGCGATCGCTTTGATGACGGCTCATAAAGAATTGGAAGATTTGGTCTTTGTTCGGGAATTGGCGCATTTCAAACCAATCATCGAGCAGCAATTAGCCCAAGTCATCTATGATGGTCTTTGGTTCAATCCATTGACGGAAGCCTTGATTACCTTCCTGAAAAGCACACAAGTCTACGTCAACGGAATCGTGCGTTTGAAATTATTCAAAGGCAACGTCATTTGTGAAGGACGGAAATCTGAAAACAGCCTGTACGATGAAAACTTAGCAACGTATACTTCTGCAGATACCTTTGATCAGCATGCGGCTATCGGCTTCATCAAATTATGGGGACTGCCAAGCAAAGTGCACGCTGAGATCCAAGCACAACAGCAACTAACAGAAACATTGATTTAAGTATGCACGGCTGAAGCTGCCGCTTCAGCCGTAATCTTTTTTTGAGGTGAGAATATGGCAAAATTATGGGGCGGACGTTTCGATGGGAAAAATGAAGCATGGATCGATGCTTTTGGGGCTTCCATCACGTTTGATCAAAAGTTAGCAAAACAAGACATTCTTGGCAGTTTGGCACATGTCAAAATGCTGGTCCATACGGGCATCATCAGTCAAACCGATGGCGAAGCGATCATTGGCGGCTTGACCACGATTCAGCAGCAATTGGCCGCTGGCGAATTGACCTTCACGATTGAAAATGAGGACATCCATTTAAACATCGAGACATTCTTGCATGAATTGATTGGACCCGTGGCAGGCAAACTGCATACTGCCCGCAGTCGAAACGACCAAGTGGCGACCGATATGCATTTGTATTTGAAAGAAGTCGTGCAAGAGGTGATCACTTTGATCGCTGAGTTGCGAGAAGCGCTGGTTTTACAAGCCGAAGCCAATATCTACACCATCATGCCCGGTTATACCCATCTGCAGCATGCACAGCCGATTTCTTTTGCCCATCACCTCTTAGCCTATTACAGTATGCTGACGCGTGACCAAGAGCGTTTCAAAGAGAGTTTGAGCCGCATCGATGTGATGCCTTTAGGCAGTGCCGCTTTGGCAGGAACCACCTTCCCTATCGATCGTGCTTTCACCGCTCAAGAGTTAGGGTTCAGCAATATTTACAGCAACAGCCTAGATGCGGTCAGCGATCGTGATTTTATCTTGGAATTTTTAAGCAACGCCTCTTTATTGATGATGCATCTGTCTCGTTTTTGTGAAGAGCTGATTCTTTGGTGCAGCCATGAATACCAATTTGTGGAACTGATCGATACCTTCTCCACCGGCAGCTCCATCATGCCTCAAAAGAAAAACCCTGACATGGCGGAGCTGATCCGTGGAAAAACAGGACGTGTCTATGGGAACCTCTTTGGTCTTTTGACGGTCATGAAGGGCTTGCCGCTGGCGTACAACAAAGATTTCCAAGAAGACAAAGAAGGCATGTTTGACAGTGCCGAAACCATCACGAAAAGCTTGCAGATCATGACAGGCATGATCGCAACGATGAAGGTCAATCAAGCACGGATGCAAGATTCCACTGAAAAGGATTTTTCCAATGCAACAGAATTAGCGGATTACTTAGCCGGCAAAGGCGTACCTTTCAGACAAGCCCATGAGATCGTCGGCAAGCTCGTCAGTGAGTGTTTGAGCAAAGGCATCTATCTGCAAGATGTTTCTTTGGAAGAATACCAAGCGATCCATCCTGCCATCGACAGCGATATTTTTGAAAAACTTGACTCCTATACCGCCGTCAAAAATCGCCATTCTTATGGCGGCACCGGTTTTGATCAAGTGGCACAGCAAATTGAAGCCGCCAAAGCATTATTGGCGGGCAAGTAAAAAAACCAGCGAAGAAAATTCTTCGCTGGTTTTTTGTTGATTAATGACGTACGCGAGATTTCGCTGGATCGATCAATGGCGCTTCGCCTAAGTGCGCTTGGATCATCCAAATACGTTTTTCGATGGCTGTTTTGAAGCCGATGAAGATATCTTGGGTTGGATCGTCGCCTTCTTCACCAGATACTTCGATCCCTTTTTGGTATAAGTCCGCTAAGTAACGGTAGCCTTCCACCAATGTAGCTAAGCGTTCTGGAATCGTGCGGTCCCAGTTGCCGACTTCATCAGGGATTTGAGTGTGTTCAGCCATTTCACGCAAAGTTGAATATGGTGAACCATCTAATGTAATCAAGCGTTCAGAAACTTCATCCAATTGCTCATTTAAATCATCCATGAATTCGTCCATCATTGGATGCAATGTCAAAAAGCCAGGTCCACGCATGTACCAGTGTGTTTGGTGAACGACCATAGCCATTTGGCTTAAATCAGCAACAAGTTGGTTTAATACTTCTTTTGTTTGTTCAAATTTCATAACGATTCCTCCTCTAAATTATCTATTTTAAGGATAATACGAAACAATTAAAAAGTACAACAAAATCATCTATTTGAGAAAATTTCTCACTCTCTTACGTATTTCTTTATGAGGGGGTACGAAAAATGACGATTTTCGTGTTTTTTTTAGGCGCTTTACTCGGCTTCTTTTGGCTTTTACTATTGCAAACCCTGTTTTGGAATCTGCCAAAAAGTGATTCTCGTTCTCATTCCCCGAGGGTGAACAAAGTTTCGGATAACCATTGGTTTTTTCTCCTTCCTACAAGATGGCTTTCACCCCCGCTTTATTGGGTCTTCGCTGGCATATGCTATGGCGGGCTTTGCGGGCTTGCCTTTCATGATTCCGAAAGCTTCCTGGCTTTTGTCTGGCTGACCAGTGCCTTTTTACTCAGCTTGACCGACTTGATAGACTATAGCGTCTACCCACAACTGCTGTACCCCGCCCACCTACTGCTAGCGCTGGCACAGTTTAGAAGCGGCGCTTCTTTTCAATGGCTGTCTTTAGGCTTGCTGGTTCCACTGGTCTTTTTTGTCTGGCAGGAAAAAATGGGCGACGGCGATCTCTTAGTGCTGGCAGGCTGGGGCACTTGGCTATCGCCGTCGACACTTTTGGCCCTCTTACTAGTAGCCAGCAGTCTTGGTCTCCTCGCTTTTTTTAGCTATCAAGGCATCTGGAAGAAACGATTGGCGCAGTTGCCCTTCGTTCCCTTCTTGAGTCTTGGTTTGCTGATTGTTCGCTTTCTAGCGTTTCATACTTTTGACGCTTTTTTTTCTTTGAAGTGAAGAAAAATAGGGCAGGAAAAAGCGGGACAAGTTGGCCTCATCCCGCTTTCTCTTTCTGCTCTGTTGCTTCCCCTGCCTATGATAACGGCGTCCGTTTTTTGCGATCAAGGTAGATGCCTACTGCGATCACTACTAACAACAGCCCCAAGACGACCCAACCAGCGGTCGTGGTGTCATTGGTTTTCGGTAAGTTGTCAGTTCCCTGCTTCGTTGTTTTGCCTTCTTTGACACGATTGTTGAATACCATGTCTGCCGTTTGCTCCGCTTCAGCTACTAATTTTCCTGCTTGATCTTTGACTGTGACCGTTACTTGATAGGTGGTTTCATCATAGATGATCGTGGCGTCGTTGCCAGCTTTTTCACGAATCGTGTAACGATGTTCCCCAGCATCGTCATACGTCATTGCATCAAAGGTAATCGTTCCATTTGCGTCATTGCGTTGGGTTTGCAGAACCTTTCCAGCTTCATCCACTAATTCAAATGCGAATTCGTTGGCTTGCAAATCTCTACCCGTCAAGACTTTCTTAGCACTTAGTACGACACTGCCTGCTTGTGGTTGGTAGCTGTTTTCAAAGACTTGATCGCCTTCGTATTCCGCCACTGCGGTCAACTGTCCAGCTTCATCGGTGACGGTCACGACTACGGCCAGTTCTTTTGCATCGTAGGTGATGGTACCGTCAGTTCCTGCTTTCTCACGAATGGTGTAGTGGTACTCACCTGTTTCATCATAGGCGAGAGCGTCAAAGTAAATCTTGCCAGTTGCGTCATTGGCTTTTGTTTGAAGAACAGTTCCGTCTTCATCGACTAGTTCAAAAGCGAATTCATTTGCTTGTAGTGTACGACCAGTTAAGACTTTCTCGGCACTTAGTACGACACTGCCTGCTTGTGGTTGATAGCTGTTTTCAAAGACTTGGTTGCCTTCGTATTCGGCAACTGCCGTGAGCTGTCCGTCTTCATCCGTCACGTTCACAACTACTGCAAGCTCTTTTGTATCGTAGGTGATGGTACCGTCAGTTCCTGTTTTCTCACGAATGGTGTAGTGATACTCACCTGCTTTGTCATATGCAAGAGCATCGAAGTAGATCTTGCCAGTGGCGTCGTTGGCTTTTGTTTGAAGAACAGTTCCGTCTTCATCGACCAGTTCAAAATCGAATTCATTTGCTTGTAGCGTACGACCAGTTAAGACTTTCTCGGCACTTAGTACGACACTGCCTGCTTTTGGCGTATAGCTGTTTTCAAAGACTTGATCGCCTTCGTATTCGGCAACTGCGGTCAACTGTCCGTCTTCATCCGTCACGGTTACAACTACCGCCAGCTCTTTTGTATCGTAAGTGATGGTGTCATCAGTTCCTGTTTTCTCACGAATGGTGTAGTGGTATTCGCCTGCCTTGTCATATGCAAGAGCATCAAAGTAGATCTTACCAGTGGCGTCGTTGGCTTTTGTTTGAAGTACAGTTCCATCTTCATCGACTAGTTCAAAAGCGAATTCATTTGCTTGTAAGGTACGGCCGATTAAGACTTTCTCGGCACTAAGTACGACACTGCCGGCTTTTGGCGTATAGTCGTTTTCAAAGATCGCATTGCCTTCGTATTCGGCCACTGCCACGAGCTGTCCGTCTTCATCGGTGACGGTTACAACTACCGCTAGTTCTTTTGCATCGTAAGTGATGGTGCCATCAGTTCCTGCTTGCTCACGGATGGTGTAACGGTATTCGCCTGCTTTGTCATATGCAAGAGCATCAAAGGCAATTTGCCCGGTTGCATCATTGGCTTTTGTTTGAAGAATGTTACCATCTTCATCTACCAGTTCAAATATAAATTCGTCAGCTTGTAACGTGCGGCCTGTCAAGACTTTCTCGGCACTCAGTACGACACTACCAGCTTTTGGTGTATAGTCGTTTTCAAAGATCGCATTGCTATCATACGTTGCTTTTGCCACTAGTTGCCCGTCTTCATCGGTTACTTTCACGACAACACCAATTTCTTTCGTGTCATAGGTAATGGTACTATCTGCGCCAGCTTTTTCCCGAATCGTATAACGGTATTCGCCGACTTCGCCATATGTCAATTCATCGAAATAGATTTGACCATTTACGTCATTGGTTTTCGTCTGTAACACGTTGCCTGCTTCACCGACTAGCTCAAAGGCAAACTCGTTGGCTGCTAGTGTGCGGCCTGTCAACACTTTCTCTACATTCAAGACCACACCGCCAGCTTTTGGCGTATAGTCGTTTTCAAAGACTTGGTTGCCTTCATATTCCGCAACTGCGGTCAATTGTCCGTCTTCATCGGTGACGGTCACGACTACCGCTAGTTCTTTCGTATCGTATGTGATGGTACCGTCAGTTCCTGCCTTCTCACGAATGGTGTAGTGATACTCACCTGTTTCCTCGTAAGGGAGCGCGTCAAAGTAGATCTTGCCAGTGGCGTCATTGGCTTTTGTTTGAAGTACAGTTCCCTCTTCATCGACTAGTTCAAAATCGAATTCATTTGCTTGTAAGGTACGACCGGTTAAGACTTTCTCGGCACTTAGTACGACACTGCCGGCTTTTGGCGTATAGTCGTTTTCAAAGACTTGGTTGCCTTCGTATTCGGCAACTGCCACAAGCTGTCCGTCTTCATCGGTGACGGTTACAACTACCGCCAGTTCTTTTGCATCGTATGTGATGGTACCGTCAGTTCCTGCTTTCTCACGGATGGTATAGCGGTATTCACCTGCTTTATCATAAGGAAGAGCGTCAAAGTAGATCTTGCCAGTTGCATCATTGGCTTTTGTTTGAAGTACAGTTCCTGCTTCATTGACTAACTCGAAGTCAAATTCTTCTGCTTTCAAATCACGACCAATCAGTACTTTCTCAGCACTCAAAACGACACTACCGGCTTTTGGCGTATAGACATTTTCAAAGACTTGATTGCCTTCATAGACTGCTTTCGCAATCAACTGGCTGTCTTCTTCCGTGACGGTCACAGTTACCTTTAGTTCCTTGTCAGTATAGGTGATGGTTGGATCGTTGCCGGCTTTTTCCCGAATCGTATAGTGGTACTCGCCAGGCTCGTTGTAAGTGATGGCGTCAAAGGCAACTTGACCGTTACCGTCATTGGTTTGCGTTAAAATCACAGAGCCAGCTTCATCCACCAGTTGGAAAGTAAATTCGCCGTCTTTCAACTCGCGTCCATCAAGCATTTTCTGAACATTCAAGGCAAGGGTTGTTTCTTTGATTTCTCGCTTATTGGCTAGTTCAAAAACATAATTGACTTGCTCATCAGAAATAGTGAAGGTGTACTGAGTCGCATCTCGTTCATATCCTTCTGGTGCGGTGATTTCTTGGATCATGTAATCACCGTAGCGCAGATTGTCGATCCGTTCAATGGCGTTGCCGTTTTCCATGATCTGATTGTTTTTCACCACCAGATTCGACAAGATGACTTCATAGGTGTTTTGCGCATTTTTACGGCTTAATTGGAAAACCGCTTCTTCATCGATCCCTCGTTCTTTGGTGCCATCGGCATCGTATTTCACGATCGTCAAGGAGCCGTTTGTCCCAGAAGAGGTTCCGCTACCGTCTGTCGACTTGATGGTAACTTCTTTGGTCACTGTGTGAATTTCGATCTCACTACCCGTCAAATTGACACTATTGGCCACCCGTTCATTGTTCAAAATCCCGGGATCAAGCTGTGTTTGATAAACGATAAAGTACGGTTTATCAATCATTTCTTCAAAAGCGATCACTAACGATTGCGTCCCTGCCACCACATCCGAGGTGATTTTCGGATTGTCTTCGTTGGTGAAGGTGACTTTTTCCCCTTTTTCCCAAGTGCCATTGTTTAAGACTGCTTCATACACATCTACGATCACGTTATCGTCGGCATCGCGTAAAAAGGTGTGCTGATTGTAGTTGATGGTATCGGTCACTACCGCATTGTGGATTTTGCGACTGTCAGCGTTGATCATGATTTCCCAATCGAGCAATCGATTTTTCTCGGCATTCTGGCTGCCGTTTTTCATCAACCAGTCCGTTTTCGCAGACTTATCGACTTGCCCATCAGCAGTCAACGTTGTGTCATTGTCCGTCAATGTAATAGTATTTTTGTAGGTAAATACTTCTTCAGATGCTTCCGTTGCCAAGAAGACCGCCAGTGTTTCTGACGTTTCTTTCAGCAAGGTGATCGTAACTTTCTTCGTGTCAGGGTCATAAGTGTAACTGTAATCCTCGTTTAGCACCAATTGCTCTTTCAGTGCTCTGACTTGTGTCGTATATCCAGTTACCGTGACCGTGTAAAGCGCCAAGTCTTTCAAAGTTTGGCCTTCTTGCAGCTGGTCAGTGATGACTGCATCTTTATTGATTTTTTCTTTGTACGTATTGAATAGCCCCATCCAATAGACTTGATCGCTTGAAGCAGTCTGCTCATCAAAAATAGTTCCTAGATTCCGACCAAATACAGCGGTAATCGCTTTGGCGACATCTTCGCCTTCACCAATGAATAGGCCGTATTTCAAGGCATTTTTTAACCAGTTGGTATCCATCCAAGTATTGGATTCAGAAGCTTCCGTGAACGTATTGCCGGCTTCATCTTTATAATGGACAAACGCTGCATTACTAAACCGGCTGCTAGAACTTCCTAATGCGATCTGTTGTGAAACATCGAAGCTGGTTTTAAAATTAACAGTGATCGTTGCCGAGGTCGTTTGGTACGCTCCTTGCAGCTTGATGCGAAAACCAGTCTCAAGTTCCTTCGTTGAGCCATCGGCTAGCGTTTTCGTTTCTGTGATCAGCTCTAGCGTATAGTCGGTATTGAGCTCTAAAGGCTCGGTCACCCCGCTGGCTGTCACGACTAGCGTATCCGCCAATAAAGCTAAAGCACTGCTGTTTGAGCCAGAGATCAATTGATAGCGGTCTTCTATAATCAGGTCGCTAACTTTTTGCTGATTGGTATTGGCTTCAATTTTCCATGCGACAGTCTTCGTTTCATAGTCTTTGGAGCCAGCGGTTTTCACGACACCGATCGTTTTGGTTGGTGTCACTGTCCCGCTGCCCGTCAACGAGGTATTTTGATTGTCGCGGATCGAAGCGTAATTGTATATACGGGTATCGGCTAAAACCGATTCATACAACTGGGTGTCGTATTGGATCTTGTAGTAGCCAGCTTTGGCAAACGTGATGCCAAAGCGTACGATTTCCCCCTCTTTGTCCAGCTGGTATGTCCCATCAAAGGACCAGTCCTCTGAAGGGATTGGATTACCGTCTTTGTCAGTGATCACCAAAGTTTCTGGAACAAAAAAGTGCAAGGCTTTTTCAGGATCTGTTCCCGAGTAGGTCTGATCCAAAACTCTGGCTTGGTCTTTGTCCAATGTAACGGAAATTTCCCAAGATGCTCGTTTCGTTTCTGGATCGTAGCCTTTAAATCGTTTGTATTCTGATTGTTCATCGTAGGTAACCGTTGCTTCTGCGGTTTTTTCTGTAAAATCGCTACCGTTGATTGTTGCCGTGTTTTTGAAAGAAGAAGCCGTTGGATCGGTGACTGCACTATTGATGACGATTCGAACCGGTTGATTAACCGTTTGATTGAAGGTAAACGTGTTGTTAACACTGTTATACGTATATAAGCCATCGGTACGAATCCATTCATCGGTGGATTCATCGTACAAGTAGCCTGTCGAGGTACTATAAGCTAATCCTTGTGGCATCTTATCGGTAATCACCACATCATGCAATTCACGACTGGTTTGGTTAAAAATAATTTCCCAAACCACTGAACCGCTGGAAGTCACGTTACCAGTCTTAATGATATCGACCTCATAAATAGGCAATGTAATGATGATCTCATGGCCATCTTCATCGTAAATCCCGGTAGGAATGGTCACTTCCTCAGTAACGGTGCTTACACTTAATTCAGTGATCAGATCAATAGTCCCTGAGCGGTTGGAAAGTGTTTGTGCCGCCTCATTAAAAGTAACGGTCAATGTACCATCGAGTGCTAAGGTAAATCTTCCGATCGATTGTCCGCCGGAACGGGTCAATTCACCACTGACGGTGTTATGAATGGCAAAATAATTCGGCAATTGATACGTATAATAATCACCAGCACGAATTTCTTCCGTATCTGCTAACGACCAGTCAAAATGAATTTTGATATTGTCATTATACATCGGTGGATTTTCGGCAGTGAAAGGCTGATCGTTTAAGTCAGTGATTCGGACATTGTCAAAAAGCTGCACGCCCCGTTCATTCAGGTTGGCACTAAGATTTTCAGCGGTAGCAGAAGCTTCCGTTTCCGTCTCAGCATCTGGTGCTCGGGGTTGAATGCTGTTTTGATTCAGTGTCGAAGATGCTTGGGTTGCTTGACTTTCACTAGGGACGGTTGCTTGTTCTTCTTCTGCTTGACTCGTTGCTGACTGAACTGCTCCCGCTGTCGATGAATCCGTAGGTGCTTTTTCCGTATCGATCGTTCCGGTCACAGGTTCAGTACTTTCTAATGTTTCGGTCGTTCTTTCGGTGCTTTCGGTTGCGTTGATTGCTTCTGCCAGTATGATCGTTGGTTCACAAAGGATAGAACCAAGCAAGACTAGCAAACATATATAGATAGAAAATTGTTTTTTCATAATTGTTCATTCCTTTTTATAAATTTTTTCAATTGATCTCGGAAGCGCTCGACGAATAATATTGTTCAACAGTGAGCAAGATATCCCAACAAACAACTGCTTTTTGCCTCCTCCCCATGATTCAAAAATTTTGGTCTTTGCTACTTGTATCAAACGTATTACTACTATTCCACACTTCTATTTTCCCAAAATTTTGGGGTGGGATGTATTCAAAAAAAATACAACACGCAATTTTTTTGAATACATGTAAAAACGTGATACTATTTACTTAAAAGGGGGCTCAGGGGCAATCATGTTACGGAAATTGTTATCATCTACAACACAAAAGAAACTACAGCTGATTAAGTATTTATTAGACGATCAGGGGACGAGTCTTCACGATTTGGCAGTGAAATTTTCCATTTCAATGTCTGCAGCGAAAACCTATATCGCGGAAATCGACAATGAATTTTCGTTTCTGGACTTACAATTTGACGATTATTCAGCTGTTCGCCTACACTTGCAGCCTTTCGCTACTCGACTAGACGTATACAGCCAGTTTTTAAATCGCTCGTCTGCGTTTCAATTGTTAGAACTACTCTTCTCATCAAGTTTCACTAGTTATGACATGCTGGCACTAGAATTAAATTTAAGCAAGTCATCGATCATTCGTTTGATCAAGAGGATCAATTTGGTTCTGGCACCGTATGATTTCTTCATCGCAACCAAACCCATCCAGTTAAAAGGAAATGAAAACAATATTCGCCAATTTTTTCTGATTTTCTTCTTAGAGAAGTACCAGTATGAATTTGTGGATGCCAACATTAACCAAGAGCAGGATTTCTTGAAGATCGCCCGTATCATGGCTGCTGCGACACCCTTAAAACTTTATTTTTCCGACATCAAAAAAATTGCCTTTGTAATCTATATCAACACGAAGCGCGATCGCTTATACGCTTCCAATCCCAATGGGAACCACATCGAATATTTCTTAGAAAAAATCGATTTAAGCGAATTTACTGGCTACAGTCGTGCTTACGTCGAGAAAATGGTCGGCTATATCACAACCCATATCGGTCAAGACCCCGCTGTCTTTCGCGAGACCAAACAAGAGTTTTATCAAATGACCAAGCGTATATTTAAAAAATACAACTATCATGAAGCCAATTTTGAAGAGAAGTTGGATGCCGTCGTCTTTTCCTATTTTCTTGGAATCAACTTGCAGGTTCCTTACTGCATCTTGGATGATCGCTTTGCTCGTTTTGTCAATAACTGTGATTTGGTCCAACAGACAGTCAATCAAGACATCGTTCAGGTTTTGACCCATTCGAATTTGCCAATCATTCGACCAAGTACGATCAATTACCTAATTTATATTTTCCATACCTCTTTTCCAAATTTCGCCAAAGAAATCATCGATACCCACGCTGACTTTCGCTTAGCTTTGTTTTATGATACAAATAGTTACCATACGGAATTTATCCAGACGAAAATCCAACAGTTTATTCCTTATCAGCTAACAATCACGATTTTAAATCCTCTGGACTCGTTTTCTCTGACCAAACTGGACGAGACTTATGATTTGATCATCGGCAATTTGACCCCCTCCTGCAGAAAAAATGTGTTTCATTATGCAGACATCAACCTGACTTCGAATGATTTGGCGTTTATCGCTCGGCAGATTCAGGAAAAGGGGATTCGGATGCTGCAAGAAAAGAATGCGCAATAAAAAAAACCTCGAAAAGCCGCAATTTAGCGATTTTTGAGGGTTTTTTTGTTATTTATTTACTGTTTAATTTTGTTCACTACGCCATGGCTGGACGTTTTGCTGGCGATACAGAGCTGCTTTCCCAATTGCATTGAAGAGGGTCATTTTTTGCGTAACCACTGCTTTGGCTGCCTCAATGCATTCTGGGTAAATGGCATTTGGATCCCACAATTCCGTTTCTGCTAAGATTTGGCGGCATTTTTTATAAAAGGCGTATTTATAGTCAGAGGAGATATTTACTTTTTGGATACCGATTGCCACTGCCTGAGCGATTTCTTCATCGGGATTGGCCGATCCGCCATGCAACACCAATGGGATATCGACACGATCTTTGATTTCTTGCAAGACATCCATTTTTAATTCCGGTTTGATATCTTTCGGATAAATACCATGGGCAGTTCCAATCGCAACTGCTAGTGTGTCAATGCCTGTCTTCTCAATGAACTCTTGTGCATCTTCAGGACGAGTATAAATCACTTCGGAGACGCCCCCTTCAACGGAGGTTCCGGTATTGCCGATCGTTCCTAGCTCGCCTTCGACAGATACCCCAATCGGATGGCAAATCTCGGTAATCTGTTTTGTTAGAGCAATATTTTCTTCAAAAGGCAGCAACGACCCATCGATCATCACCGAGCTGAATCCGCAATGGATCGCCCGCATAATACTTGCCAAACTGTCGCCGTGGTCCATATGGATCACGATCGGCACAGAACTGTTTTTCGCTCTGGAAACTGCATAGTGGAAAAATTCATCCTTTGTAAAGGCCAATTCTGTTGGGTGGACCGCAATGATGGCTGGTGCATCGTTTTCTTCTGCTGCTTCGATAACGACGCGTAAAAAGTTACTGTCTGCGACGTTAAAGGCACCAACGGCAAATTGATTTTCTTTGGCAACGGTCAGTAATTGTTTCATATTGATCAACATATAAGTGTGCTCCATTCTTTTTTAAAGTGATTTGTTTTTTGATCCAGATAATTCGATATACTCTTTGACGACTGCTTTTCCTGCTTCGATGGTTTGGTGGATCAGGGTCGGATAATCGCTTTCCGGACAAGCATCCAGCTGTTGGTGCAGGGCATTTCTTTGGGCTTTCATAAAATCAGCCCCTACATTGATTTTATTGATTCCTAATGCCACGGAACGTAAGATATTCTCTCTACCGGCTCCCGAGCCACCATGCAAAACCAGCGGTAGATCAGTGGCTTCTTTGATGGTTTGAACGATATCAAAGCGAAATGCCGGGCGGTACCCTGCTGGATAATCCCCATGACTGGAGCCGTAAGAAAGAGCGAGACAGTCGACCCCGGTTGCTCGAATAAAATGGATGGCTTCCTCTGGATCGGTATACATCGCATCGCTAGTATACTGATCCCCAGCCACTGCTCCCATGTCCCCAACCTCTGCTTCGACACTGGCATTATAGGCTTGCGCAAATTGCACGATCTCTTTGGTGATGGCGATGTTTTTTTCTAAAGGATGCATAGAGGCATCCATCATGACGCTTGAGAATCCTTCATGGAGACATTGTTTGACGAAGGCGATATCCTGTCCGTGATCCAGATTGATGGCAACCTCCACATTGACATTTTCTGCCATTCGAATGATCGGCTGGGTTAAGTAACGATGATCCAGATGGGTTTTTAAATGGTCTTGCAACAAATCCACGATGATGGGCGCATGAGATTCTGCAGCGGCGTCGATCACTGCTTTAGCGGTTTCCATATTAAAACAATTGATAGCCATAACGGCATAGTTTTCTCGATTGGCTTTTTGCAGCATCTCTCTCATTGATACATACATTTTCTTCGCTCCTTTTCTTAAGAAATTTCAATCGACGAAAAGTCAACGTCTTCTTCCTCTTCCATGATCGGCGTTTCCACGGGTGCCTTTTTCAATGCAAACAGCAAAACACCGGTGATGGCAGAACCAATCAGGAGTGCGATGGTAAATTTCAGTGGATCCGTCATGGCAGGAATGATGAAGACCCCACCAGATGGCACTGGTGAACCGACGCCCCAAACCATGCTTAGACCACCGCCGACGGCTGCTCCGACCGTACAAGAAAAAATGACGCGAAACGGGTCGACGGCAGCGATCGGGATCACTCCTTCTGTAATCATACAAAGGCCCATTGGAAAAGCGATCTTGATGTTGTCTTCTTCTTCCGTAGAATATTTGGGCCGGCGTAAGAGACGAGAGAGGACCCAAGAGATTGTAACACCAAAGGGCGGCACCATTGAGGCTAAAATTTTCACGGCTTCGGGTTCTTGAATGCCTTCCAGTAATAGACCATCAGCAAATAGCGAGGCGACTTTGTTGACGGGGCCGCCAAAATCAAAGGCAGCCATACCACCGACAATCGCGCCAAATAAGAAATTTCCCGAGCCTTGCAGATTCGTTAAGAAGGTAGTCAACGCCTCAGTAGCCCACACGATCGGTACACCGATGACGAAGAACATCAAAGCACCAACGATCAGTGTCGACAAGACCGGTACGATCATCATTGGCATCAGACCTTGTGCCCAACGTGGTACTTTAAGGTTTTTTACTAAGAATAAGACCAGATAACCTGCGAGATAGCCTCCTAACATTCCCCCTAAAAAGCCTGCACCAATCGCATTGGCAATCAGTCCCATAAAAAGACCAGGAGCGATTCCTGGACGATCGGCAATGGAATAGGCGATCGCGGCAGCGATCACTGGCGCCAGCAGTCCCATCCCTAAAACCCCCAGCGAAACCAGTGCATCCGGGATCGTATAGGCAGCATCGTAATTTTCAATGGCCGTGCCGTTGGCAAGATTTCCGATAGCGATTAAAAGCCCAGCTGTTACAACGACAGGTAGCATATACGAGATGGCGGTTAAGGCATGTTTTTTCAACTGCAGCTGTTTCATCATTTGTTTCATCCCCCTTTGAATTTAAGTCGTTAAAACATTCGTTGATTCATCCCTGATTTAATTTTTCTTCAATCGTTTCAAGCAAACGCTTAGGCGCTTTGATCACCATACTAGTTGGAATTTCTACTATTCGCTTGCCTTCAAAACGGTCTCTGCCGCCGATTTTGATATCTGCCGCAATAATGACAACATCGGCTGCTTGAATAGCTGCTTCCGTCAATTCACTTTCTGTCCCGATGGTTCCTTGGGTTTCGATATGGACTTCATGACCAAGTTCTTTCGCAGCTGTTTCGATTTTTTGCTTAGCGATATACGTATGAGCGATTCCTGAAGTACAAGCAGCTACACCAACGATTTTCATCTCTTCTCCCCCTTTCTTAGTTTTCTGCCATTGGATCTTTAGCAAGCAAGGCCATCATTTGATCCTTTGTCCCTGACGCAACGAGACGATCAATAAACGATTCATCCGCTAGTAGCATCGCTACTTTTTGCAGCAGCTTGATATGCATCGTATTGGCATCGGTATTTTTGACTGCAAACAAGATGATTACTTGAACGGGCGCTTCATCGATGGACTCCCATTCAAGCGGACGCTTGGTTTTTCCGATCACTAAGGAAGTCTTTTTCACACTGTCTGACTTTCCATGTGGGATTGCTAAGCCATGTCCGATACCGGTCATTCCTTCCGTTTCTCGGGCAAAGACATCTTGGGTGAACCCTGCTAAATCGGTAATTATTTGGTTTTCATATAAAAGTTCAGACAGTTCAGTGATCGCTTCTTCTTTTGAATTCGCTTCCATTTCCATCTTGATAAGATTGGGATTGATTACATCTGCGATGCTGAACGTTTGGATCGTTTGGCTTTCGTTTTTCATCTTTACATCTCTCCTAATAGTTGTTGGACTCGCTTTTCATCCTGTTTGGTAAATACCGAATTGACTAAAATCGTCGGCACCTGCGTTTCTACTGGCAAATTAATGGTGGTTAAGATCAAATCGATATTCTGGTAGTCTTGCGCATGCTTTCGGTACATACGAGCGGAAAGCACATCCACGATATCCAGTTCAGGAAATGCTCGTTGGACTTTGACTTTCAGCAGCTCAGAAGTCCCTACGCCGCTGCTGCACATGATTAAGACTCGCTGTCTGCGCCGACGAATGACTTTAAATTTCACAAAATACAGCACTAAGAAACCAATCTCGTCTTCCGATATGGGATTCGTTCCATAGGTTTTCTCCACTTCCTTGCTGACTTGTGCCACTTGCTCAAAAATCCTTGGGTACTCTAGTTGGATGTCACTTAGCAGACCGTTTTTCACGATAATTTTATTCTTTAGCCGATAGAGCATCGGCTGGATATGGCAAAGTAGATCGGTCTTGTCTGTTTGCTGGTTCAATTGAATACCCAGTGCTTTTTCCATCTGGTTAGTAAAAAACTCCGTGATTTCGCTGGCTTCTTTTGTCAGATTGGTCATTGCCAAGGGTTTGTTTTCCACTCTGGAAGACACTAAATACTGGTAGAGATAAAATACCTCACTTTCTGGCAGCTCCGTCACGAGATAGGCATTGATTTTTTCAATCACTTGTTGGGCAATTTGATAAAACTCTTGGTGCTGTTCAATCAAATGCTGTTCTTCCTCATCTAAGCCCTCAATAAATTCTTCACGGTCAATTTCTCCTTCTCTCATTCGTAAAATCAGAATATACAGATGCGAGAAAATATTCATATTGTAAGGATACGCAATACTGTTCGCGAGTTTTCGCTCAATAAATTCAAGAATTGAGGTAATAAAGTTGATATCAAAGGCATTGATGGGATATTTTTGCGTAACCATTTCTTCATTCCACACATGGGTCTTCGTAAAGAGATCGTTGACACAGCGACGGATATTTTTTTCGGTACCAATCACTGAAATTCTCTTATCGGATCGGATCAACTGGAGTTCAAAGTACTGAAAATATTCCGAAAGACGATTGATATCACTACTTATCACTGCTTCACTCAAATAGTAAGGGGCGAACAGCTCTTTGATCATTAATCGCTTTGGTGATTTAAACAATAAATGCAGTGCAATCGCATGACGCCGCTCAAGCGGCTCATCATTTTGATCCGTTTCTTGATTTTCAATCGTGCCTTTGAGATACGCTTCATAATCCAAACAAAATCCTTTGCCGATTTCAGACCGAATGATTTCTGAACCAGCAGCCTCATTGATCCGTTTGATTGTCCGATAAATGGTTTTTGTTGAAACCTTAGCAGCTGTGGCTAGTTCATTAGCGGTCAAATTCATTCCTTGTGTCATAAACTGCTCAATCAAACGTGTTTCTCTCTTGCTCAGCTTCATACTGTCTCCCTCCGTATCTTTACTATAGCCCTCTTTGGCTCGAGTATTTCTTAATCGATGTCCACTGATTTGGACATTTCAAAAATAACGCTTTCATTTATTGTTCCAAATGCCCTTTTTCTAGGATGAAAGAAGGACGCATTCTTTTTCGTAACATTTCCTTTTGCTAAACAAAAAAAGCTTGCCATTCCGAAGAATGACAAGCTTTTCCGTCACACTGAGTCAATCAGGTGCTGGGCATTGATTAGTTTTGGCTGTTCAATGCGTCTTCAGCAGCCATTTGTGCTTCGATGTCTGAGATGCTGTAGACATTTTCGCTGGCAACTGTTACTTCTTTTGGTTCCATTTCACGGTAACGAGGCATACCAGTACCAGCTGGGATGATCTTACCGATGATAACATTTTCTTTCAATCCAAGAAGTGGATCTTTCTTGCCGCGGATCGCTGCATCGGTCAACACACGAGTGGTTTCTTGGAAGGACGCAGCAGACAAGAAGCTGTTGGTTTCCAAGGATGCTTTCGTGATCCCTAATAGGACTGGACGGCTAGTTGCAGGAACGCCGCCGGCTACCAATGTGTCGTAGTTGCGGTCTTTAAAGTCGGCGATATCCAACAATGTTCCTGGCAAGATGCCTGAATCACCTGGATCCATAACGCGGACTTTACGCAGCATTTGACGAACCATTACTTCGATATGTTTGTCGCCGATTTCTACCCCTTGCATCCGGTAAACGCGTTGAACTTCCCGTAATAGGTAGTTTTCAACAGACAAGACATCGCGAACTTGTAACAGTTGTTTTGGATCGATCGAACCTTCCGTCAATGGTGCACCACGATGGATAAAGTCGCCTTCTGCTACTTTCATCCGGGCAGTATAAGGAACGGTATACGTACGCGTATCGGTTTCCCCTTTGATGGTCACTTCTTTGGTCCGAGTTGAAGGGTCTTCTGAGATATCGATGACTTCTCCGGTAACTTCGGTAATGACCGCTTGTCCTTTCGGATTACGGGCTTCAAAGATTTCTTGGACACGAGGGAGACCTTGCGTGATATCGTCTCCGGCAACCCCGCCGGTATGGAAGGTACGCATGGTCAACTGAGTACCAGGTTCACCGATTGATTGGGCAGCGATGGTACCGACTGCTTCCCCAACTTCAACTTCAGAACCAGTGGCTAAGTTGCGGCCATAACAATGTTTACATACACCATGTTTGGTGTTACATGTAAAGACAGAGCGAATCGATACTGTTTCGATGCCAGCATCCACGATGGCTTTAGCTAAATCTTCAGTGATCAATTCATTGACCCCTAGAAGGACTTCGCCAGTTTCAGGATGGATCACTGATTTACGTGTGTAACGTCCAATCAAACGTTCTTCTAAGGATTCGATGATTTCGTTTCCTTCGCGAATTGCTTGAATATCTAAACCACGGTCAGTGCCACAATCGTCTTCACGGATGATGACATCTTGGGCAACGTCAACGAGACGACGTGTCAAGTAACCGGAATCGGCTGTTTTCAAGGCGGTATCGGTCATCCCTTTACGGGCACCATGGGTCGAGATAAACATTTCTAAGACAGATAGACCTTCACGGAAGTTTGAGATGATCGGCAATTCCATGATACGTCCGTTAGGCGCGGCCATCAATCCACGCATCCCAGCAAGCTGAGTAAAGTTGGAGATGTTACCACGGGCACCGGAATCAGACATCATGAAGATTGGGTTTTTCGCTTCCAATGATTCCATCAGTTTTAACTGAATTTCATCTTTGGCTGCATTCCAAACACCAATAACTCGTTCATAACGCTCGTCATCGGTAATTAACCCACGACGGAATTGTTTCGTGATCGTTTCTACTTGTTTGTGGGCATTGTCGATGATTTCATGTTTTTCATGCAAGTTCATGATATCAGCGATACCAACGGTGATACCCGCCATTGTTGAGTGGCTGTATCCTAAGTCTTTCATGCGGTCAAGCATGCGTGACGTTTCAGTGATGCGGAAACGTTTGAAGACTTCTGAAATGATGTTTCCTAAGTTTTTCTTCTTGAATGGGCCAACAAGCTCTTGTTCTTTGATGAAGGCAGGCACATCTGTACCAGCTTCAATAAAGTACTTGTCTGGTGTTTGAACCGTCAAGTTGTAGTCTGTCGGTTCGTTCAAGAATGGGAATTCTGGGGGCATGATCGAGTTGAAGATCACTTTACCCACTGTTGTTACCATCAAGCGTTGTTTTTGTTCAGACGTGAATGGTTTGTCCCCTAAAGTGTTTGGATTGATGGCGATCCGTGTGTGTAAATGCACGTAGCCATTGCGCCATGCCGTAACTGCTTCGTCCATGTCACGGAAGATCATGCCTTCCCCTTCACGGCCTTCTTCTTCCATCGTCAAGTAGTAGTTCCCTAGGACCATATCCTGAGATGGTGTTACAACTGGTTTTCCGTCTTTTGGATTCAAAATGTTTTGGGCTGCTAACATCAGCATACGTGCTTCTGCTTGCGCTTCTTCGTTCAATGGTACGTGAACGGCCATTTGGTCTCCATCGAAATCGGCATTGTAGGCTTCACAAACAAGTGGGTGCAAACGAATGGCACGGCCTTCAACTAAGACTGGTTCAAATGCTTGGATACCTAATCTGTGAAGCGTAGGTGCCCGGTTCAATAGCACTGGATGTTCTTTGATGACATCTTCTAAAACATCCCAAACTTCGTCTTCTTGACGTTCGATTTTGCGTTTGGCATTTTTGATGTTTGACGCGATTTCACGAGAAACAAGCTCCCGCATCACGAATGGTTTGAACAATTCGATCGCCATTTCTTTAGGCAGACCACATTGGTACATTTTCAGGAATGGACCAACGACGATAACTGAACGACCTGAGTAGTCGACCCGTTTTCCTAGCAAGTTTTGACGGAAACGACCTTGTTTCCCTTTCAACATGTGAGAAAGAGATTTCAATGGGCGGTTCCCTGGTCCTGCAACTGGACGGCCGCGACGACCGTTATCGATCAAGGCATCGACTGCTTCTTGCAACATCCGTTTTTCATTTTGAACGATGATGTTTGGTGCATTCAAGTCTAACAAGCGTTTCAAACGGTTGTTACGGTTGATTACACGACGATACAAGTCGTTCAAGTCACTTGTGGCAAAACGTCCACCTTCTAATTGCACCATTGGGCGCAAATCAGGCGGGATAACTGGGATAACGTCCATGACCATCCAGCTTGGTTTGTTTCCTGAAGCACGGAATGCTTCTAAGATATCCAAACGGCGGATCGCACGCGTCCGTTTTTGACCAGTTGCGTTTTTCAATTCTTCTTTCAATTCAGCAACTTCGCCTTCAAGATCAACGCCATCTAATAATTGTTTGATGGCTTCGGCACCCATCGCTGCTGAAAATTCTTGACCGTATTGGTCACGTTTTTCACGGTATTCCCGTTCAGTCAATAGTTGTTTTTTCTCAAGGCTGGTGTTTCCTGGTTCAATCACTACGTAAGAAGCAAAGTAGATGATTTCTTCCAATGCACGTGGGCTCATGTCTAAGACAAGACCCATCCGTGAAGGAATGCCTTTGAAGTACCAAATGTGTGATACTGGTGCTGCTAGTTCAATGTGTCCCATGCGTTCACGACGCACTTTTGAACGTGTTACTTCCACGCCGCAACGGTCACAAACGATGCCTTTATAGCGGATCCGTTTGTATTTGCCGCAAGCACATTCCCAGTCTTTGGTTGGACCGAAAATACGCTCGTCAAACAACCCTTCGCGTTCAGGTTTTAACGTACGGTAGTTAATGGTTTCTGGTTTTTTTACTTCACCATAAGACCAGCTTCTGATTTTTTCAGGAGAAGCCAAACCGATTTGCATACTTTCGAATTTATTTACATCGATCAAAAAAGGTTCCCTCCATTTCATTTCATGGACATATCCGATAGAACGGGGGCTATTTCCGCTGGTGGCGGAAATAGCGAGGGCCGTCTATTATTGCAAGCGATCTTCTGCTGTCTCGATTTGTTGGTTCAACGCGTCGGCGGCATTTTTAGCTTCTGTTTGTGCTTTTTGTTCTAATTCACGGGCTGTTTGTTGCTCCGCAAATTTTGTTAAGGCATCAACGGTGATCAAATCATCATCGTCATCATCCATATCACGTAGTTCGATCTCTGCATCATCGATATCTAGGACACGCATGTCTAGACCCAGTGATTGCAATTCTTTTACTAATACGCGGAATGATTCTGGTACACCTGGTTTTGGAATTGGTTCCCCTTTGACGATTGCTTCGTATGTTTTCACACGACCAACCACGTCATCTGATTTGTAGGTCAAGATTTCTTGCAAGGTGTAAGCAGCACCGTATGCTTCCAGTGCCCAAACTTCCATCTCTCCGAAACGTTGTCCACCAAATTGGGCTTTTCCTCCCAATGGTTGTTGAGTAACCAATGAGTAAGGTCCAATGGAACGGGCATGCAATTTATCATCGACCATGTGGGCCAATTTGATCATGTACATGACACCAACGGAGATGCGGCCATCAAATGGTTCGCCGGTACGTCCGTCGTAAAGCACTGTTTTGGCATCGCTGGCCATTCCTGCTTCAGCAACCGTTGCCCAAACATCTTCATCGCTGGCACCATCAAAGACTGGTGTTGCCACGTGAATGCCTAGTTGACGCGCAGCCATTCCTAAGTGTAACTCTAATACTTGTCCAATGTTCATCCGAGAAGGTACCCCTAATGGGTTCAGCATGATATCGACTGGTGTGCCATCTGGTAAGAAAGGCATGTCTTCTTCTGGCATAATGCGAGAAACGACCCCTTTGTTTCCGTGACGTCCGGCCATTTTATCCCCTTCATGGATTTTCCGTTTTTGAACGATATAAACGCGAACCAGCATGTTCACGCCTGGTGACAATTCATCGCCAGCTTCGCGGGTAAAGATTTTGACATCGTGGACGATTCCGCCGCCGCCGTGAGGCACGCGTAGAGAAGTGTCACGCACTTCGCGGGCTTTTTCGCCAAAGATTGCGTGCAATAAACGCTCTTCTGCTGAAAGTTCCGTTACCCCTTTTGGCGTGACTTTCCCAACAAGCAGATCGCCATCTTTGACTTCCGCACCAATGCGGATAATCCCCATTTCGTCTAGGTCTTTCAAAGCGTCTTCCCCAACGTTCGGGATTTCGCGAGTGATTTCTTCAGGTCCTAATTTTGTGTCGCGGGCTTCTGATTCATATTCTTCAATATGGACAGAAGTGTAAACATCATCTTTCACCAAACGACGGCTCATGATGATGGCATCTTCATAGTTGTACCCTTCCCAAGTCATGAATGCGACTAAGACGTTTTGTCCTAGTGCCATTTCGCCTTGTTCCATAGATGGGCCATCTGCTAAGATGTCGCCTTTTTCCACTTTTTCACCAAGTGCTACTAATGGACGTTGGTTGTAGCTGGTTCCTGAGTTTGAACGACGGAATTTGGTAACAGAATAAACGTCCAATGCGCCATTGTCACGACGAACGCGCACTTCGGCTGCATCCACGTATTCTACGATCCCATCATGTTTACATAACAAAGCAGCTCCTGAGTCATGTGCTGATTTGTATTCCATACCAGTACCAACCCAAGGTGCTTTCGGATTGATCAATGGTACAGCTTGCCGCTGCATGTTGGCACCCATCAAGGCACGGTTGGAGTCATCGTTTTCCAAGAAAGGAATACATGCGGTTGCGACTGCGACTACTTGTTTTGGTGATACGTCCATGTAGTCGACTTTATCGATCGAAACTTCCAAGTTTTCAGAAGTAGCACGCGCCATAACAACGTCGTTTACGAAAGAGCCGTCTTCATTTAACAAGCTGTTTGCTTGGGCCACAACGTAGTGGTCTTCGGTATCGGCAGTCAAGTAATCGATCTTGTCAGTAACACGGCCTGTTTCGCGGTCAACTCGACGGTATGGTGTTTCAATGAAGCCATACTTGTTGACTTTGGCATAAGAGGCCAAGCTGTTGATCAACCCGATGTTTGGTCCCTCAGGCGTTTCGATCGGACACATACGGCCATAGTGGGAATAGTGAACGTCTCGGACTTCATAGCCGGCACGGTCACGCGTCAAACCACCAGGTCCTAAGGCAGATAGACGACGTTTATGGGTCAATTCACCCAGTGGGTTTGTTTGGTCCATGAACTGTGACAACTGAGAAGAACCAAAGAATTCTTTGATACTTGCGACAACCGGACGGATATTGATCAACTGTTGCGGTGTCAAGGTTTCGGTGTCTTGGATCGACATCCGTTCACGCACGACACGCTCCATCCGAGCAAGCCCGATCCGGAATTGGTTTTGCAATAATTCACCAACAGAACGAATCCGACGGTTCCCTAAGTGGTCGATGTCATCGACATTGCCGATGCCTTCCATCAAGTTGAAGAAGTAGCTCATTGAAGCAATGATGTCTGCTGGACGAACCGTACGTGTAGCAGTATCTGGATAGCCATTACCGATCACGTTGACTTCTTGTTCTGGATCTTTTGGTGAAAAGACTTTGATGACTTGGACGGTCATTGGTTCGGTAACGACCCCATCTTCTGATGGATAGTACGTTACACTGTTTAGGCCATTATCGATAAATGCGCCTAGTGTTTCCATGACTTGGTGAGTCAAAACAGTGCCTTTTTCAACAATGATCTCGCCTGTTTCAGGGTCAACCAAGGTTTCTGCTAAGGTCAAGTTCAATAGACGTGTTTTCAAGTCTAATTTTTTGTTTACTTTGTAACGACCAACATTTGCTAAGTCGTAACGTTTTGGATCGAAGAAACGTGCGTTCAGCAAGCTACGTGAGCTGTCTGCTGTTTTTGGCTCGCCTGGACGAAGACGTTCGTAAACATCTTTCAATCCTTCTTCGGTACGAGAATCGCTTGCGTTTTTATGCAAGTCTTTCTCGATCGTGTTACGCAATGATTCACTGTCGCCGAAAATTTCAAAGATCGTGTCATCAGAACCAAACCCTAGGGCACGGACTAAGACCGTCAAAGGAATTTTACGGGTACGGTCAATCCGCACGTAAGAGATATCTTTGGCATCAGTTTCCATTTCTAACCACGCACCGCGGTTAGGGATAACAGTTGAACCAAAGCCTTCTTTGCCGTTTTTATCGACTTTGCCATGGAAATATACACCTGGAGAGCGGACCAACTGAGAAACGATAACCCGTTCTGCCCCGTTGATGATAAAGGTTCCTTGTTCAGTCATTAATGGGAAATCACCAAAGAATACTTCTTGGGATTTGATTTCCCCAGTTTCACGGTTCGTCAAACGCAAAGTAACATGTAATGGTGCCGAATAGTTTGCATCATGGGCACGGGCTTCTTCTACTGTATACTTTGGTTCTTTCAATTCATAATCCACAAATTCTAGGGACAAGTTACCGTTGAATCCTTCGATTGGCAAAATATCTTCAAACATTTCTCTTAGGCCCTCATCTAGGAACCATTGGTAAGAGTCGGTTTGAATTTCAATCAAATTCGGTAATTCTAATACTTCACTGATCCGTGCGAAACTTCTACGTTCGCGATGCTTTCCGTATTTTACTACGTGTCCAGCCAAGCTCTTCACCTCTTCATAAAGTCTTTCAAAAAGGCTATCCGATTATTTACAAAACTGTAACAAATATTAAATATAGGTTACAGAAAGCATTTTTTGCGGCTTTTAGGCAAAAAAAAACCAAAAATAGAACGGATGCATTGGGCATTTTCTACTTTTGTTTCCTTATTCCTAAGCCGAAACGGACAATATTTCGTTTCTGCTTTTTTCGTTCAGATAGTTTTTGCAACTCCTTATTATACAGACGAAGCACTTTTCTGTCAAGCTTTCATTGGAAGTTACAATGCTTTTCTGACGCACCCATTTCCTAAGATTTTCTAAAGAAAAAAACAAGGCTGGTGAGGACTGTTTTTCGTAAGAAACTACTTTGCTTTTTGCCGATTTCTTGCTATGCTAACGAAAACGTTACACGTGAAACATTAGGAAGGATATCCTTATGACGACAAAAGAAAAAATACTGACCTTATTACAAAAAGAAGATACTGTACTGTCCGGAGAAAAACTAGCCCAAGCCTTGTCGATCTCTCGTACAGCAGTCTGGAAAGCCATTAAAGAACTTGAGAAAGAAGGCTATCATTTCAAACACTTGGCCAACGGTTATCGCTTTGTCTCCGCTGACCGCTACGATCAAGCAGCACTTGCAGCCGCCTTGCCGATGATCCCCACGATTCAAATCAAGGATGCTGTTGAGTCCACCATGAAAGAAGCCAAAATCGCCGCTTTGGACAGTGGACTGGCAACCCCCGCCCTTTTTTTGACCGAAACGCAAACAGGCGGCCATGGCCGCTTCGAACGACCGTTTTTCTCACCGAAAAAACAAGGGATCTACATGAGCTTGCTCTTAAAACCCAACCAAGCGTTTCAAGAATTGCCGCAATATACCGTTTTGGCTGCGGTGGCAGTCGCAGAAGCCATCGATGCCCTTCTAATGAAGGAAACGGCCATTAAGTGGGTCAACGATCTGTACTTAGATGGAAAAAAAATCTGCGGTATTTTGTCTGAAGCAACCAGTGACTTTGAAACAGGCCGCATTACCTCGGTTGTGATCGGTATCGGCATCAGTTTTTCGATTCCGCAACAGCAGTTTCCAGCAGAGATTCGGGAAAAAGCGACCTCACTCTTTCCTGGCGAAGAGTATCCAACCTTTTCTCGGGCAACCTTGATCCAAGAAATTTGGCGTCGGTTCTTCCAATTATTGGCAAAGCTGCCTGACATGGATTACATGGCCCGCTATCGGCAGAAATCCTTCGTTTTGGGCCGCACCGTTCAGTTTACACAACAAGGTGTGACCTATGAAGGAATCGCCAAAGACATTACTAACACCGGTGAATTAGTGGTGGAAACAGCAACGGAGCGCAAGGTGCTTTCTTCTGGAGAAATCAGTTTGGAACGGTATTGATGCTGCAAAAAGTCGCAAATCCGCTTGCTGATTCGCTGCTTTCGTAAGGAATCAGTCAAAGCAATCGCGAGCATAAATACTCCATAAACAGACCTGCTTATTCCGAAGGTTTATACAAAAGAACAACCTAGGCAGCTCCCCTTTCTATCGGGTTTAGCCACTGTCACCAAAACTTTACTGTTGCAATCAGGATCGAAAAGAAAGCGAGCCTCATCTTTTCATACTAAGTAGGATGCTTGTTCTTTTATCATGTCTTTTCTACAGTTTTTATGCGCTCTTTCATTCCCCACATAAAAAAGATCGACCTGCTCTTTCAAGAGCGGGTCGATCTTTTCTTTTACAGCAATTGCCACAGCAGGCACAAAAGCAAGCCCAAGGCATAGCTGCTGTTGAATAAAATCATGTTTTTAATCGAATAGCCGAAGCTACGTGGGTGGGGCAGGCTGGTTTGATGTTCTTTCAAGTTTTGACGGATTTTCGGCAGTGTCAGAAACACGAGCAAAATTGGCCATTGAAAGAGACCAAACAAGAGGCCCAATAAAATAGCGGCATAAGACGCCAACATCATGCCTTGAAACAGACGGATACCTGCTTCGCGACCGATGTAGTACACCAGCGTGTAGCGATGGTTTTCGATATCAGCTTCCAGATCCCGTAAATTATTGGCTAACATGATGTCAGCAATCGTGAAAATCAACGGCAAGGATGCCAACACGATGGCGCACACGGCCCAGAGGTTCCCCACTAAGCCAAAGGTTCCGTTCGCAAAATCCAGTGCCAGATAAAACACTTTTTGATCAATGGTATTGATATAGATCGTGATGGCAAAAATCCCTAATCCCATCGTTACACCGCTGAACACCTCGCCTAAAGGCATCCGCGATAACGGAATGGGGCCAAAGGTATAAAAGACCCCGATAAAACAAACCACCAGCCCCATCACTAGCAACAGCCAGCCGGTAACAAAGGTCAAGTAAAGACCGATCAGTAAGGTTCCTGCCAGCATCGCAAAAATCAGATTGCGAACAGTAGCTTCTGAGATGTTTTCGCGCCCGATCACATTGTGCTGGTATTTGTAGGTCTCTGATTTGGCTTTTTTGAAATCCATATAATTGTTGATGGACGTCGTCGTCAAATCAAACAGCAGCATCCCCAGAAAAAAAATCACAGTATTCAACGGATGAAATTCATGAAAATACACCAACGAGAACAACACACCCATAATGAAAGGGAAGACACTCGCCACCTTGGTGCGGATCTCCACCACTTCTAAAAACACTGAAAGAGACATCTTTCACTCCTCCTATTCTAAATCAGCACGATCACCCATCGTGTAGCCTGATTCCTCTGAAAGCTCAAAGGTATCTTTGATGCCGTCTGTTACGTACACTTTATCTTCTTTTGTGATAAAGATCGCATCGGTTCCCTTTTCGGTATGCTGTTCGATATAAGCCAAGCCTTCTTTGACTCCTTTATCAAACGCCACCGTAGTCAACCCGTCACCATCGATGGATTTGTCAGTGATCACAGTCACACTTGCTACATCGCTATCGTAAGGATAGCCAGTCTCAGAATCAAAAATATGGTGATACGTTTTGCCGTCTACTTCTAAGTAGCGTTCGTAGATCCCTGAAGTAACTACTGTTTTATTGGTTTCTTTGATACTGCCGATAATCGAGCCGCGAGATTTGTTTGGATCTTGGATTCCGACATTCCATGGCTCATCTGCACCGCGGTTGCTATGACCTAACACATAGACATTCCCGCCCAAATCGACGATCGCGGAAGTCACGCCATTGTCCTTCAGCACTTTGACGACTTCATCCGTGATGTAGCCTTTGGCGATCGCCCCAAGGTCAAGGATCATGTCCTTGTCTTTTAAATACACCGTGTGGTCTTCGTCGTTAAACTCGACTTGTTCATAATTGATATGTTTCAACGCTTCATCGATCTCAGATTGCTCTGGCTTGCGGGCATCATCAAAGCCGATTCGCCATAATTGGGTGATCGCACCGATGGCCATATTAAAGCCGCCTTCTGATTTCACACTATAATCATAGGCTTCTTTCAACAAATAATAGATATCATCTGAAACCTTCACTGGCTTGATGCCAGCTTGCGCATTGATTTCATCGATCTCTGACCCTGCTTGGTTGATGGTGATTTTATCGCCTAACTCTCTGATGCGGTCAAAGGCAGGCTTCATAGCGTCCTCTTTGCCTTCATCATAAATGCGAATCCGAGTATACGTACCTAATAAAAATTCTTCTTGAAAATATGGTTCTTCTCGCAGCGTCGTTGCTTCCTGATCACTGCCGCAGGCTGCCAACATTGTGCCTAAAAAAACAAACATCAGAAAAAACGTTACTTTCTTTTTCATGATTTTCCTCTTTTCTATTGTCTTCAACCTTCATATAATAGCCTTTTTTTGGCAGAATGAAAAGGGGCATTCCGTGATTCCTCAACGTATTTTAGGAATCCTTAATCGAACCTTTTCTTCTTTGTAAAAAACAGTTCTTTTTAAAAAAAACCTTCCCACCAGATTGCTTCCTTTTGCACGAACTTGCTTTTGTGACCTTGTTGCCCACGAAAAAAAGACAGCACTCAAAACGAATGCTGTCCTCTTCATGGAAAGAAGTTGTGATTATTCAGTAACGAAGTTATCCACTTCGATTGTTGTTTGGTCGCCTTTTTCAGCGGCATTCAACAATTGTTGTGCATAGATAACAAAGCTGTGGAAGCTGTGGGTTGCCCCTGAAACAACATCCATGTCTGCCACAGAGCCGTCTTCGGCATTGACTGCAGAAACAAAGGCTTCATTGAAGTTTGGAATGAACTCTTCTGGACTTGTACCAGATTTTGCTTCCATGTTTTCGTTGTATGATGCATCATCTTTTTTCGACTCGCCTGCTTCGTTTAGGTAGTCGTAGTTTGATTCAGAGATTTTGCCGTCAGCTACAGTCATTGAGAAGACTACGCGGTAACCGTTTGAGTAGTTCTTTTCTTCTAATGTATAGGTTCCGTCTTTCAAGTCTGCACCATTGTCGATTTCAATGGTTTCCGTGTTGCCTGCTTGCGCCGCTTGAATCAATTGTTGTGCATAGTTTTGGAAGGAATCAAAGGAATGAGTCGCGCCAGAAACTACTTCGATTGAAGAAGGGCTTTGTGCGGCAACTAACTCTTCATTGAATTTAGGAATAAATTCTTCTGGGCTGATGCCTGCTTTTTCTTTCATTGTTTCATTGTATTCAGTGTTTTCTGTTTTTGATTCGCCATCCGCATTGACGTTGTCATATTTTGATTCAACGATTTTGCCGTCTTTGACTGTGATCTCAAATGTGACACGGTAGTCGTTTTTATAGTTCTTTTCTTCTAAACGATACGTACCATCTTGCATTGGCTCGCCTGCAACGACGGTTGCTTCTGAGCTTTCTGTAGTTGCAGAATCGCTTGCAGAAGTTTGTGATGTACTTTCACTAGTTGACGAAGAACCTGTATTGTTGTCGTCTGCTCCGCATCCCCCTAACAATAATCCTGCGAATGAAAATACCGCCATACCTACAATCAATTTCTTTGCTTTCATAATTATCCACCTTTTACTTGTTTATTTTCCCCACAAAAAAGTTTGTGATACATCTAACATTGTAAAGTAAATTTACGAGATGTCAACCGCTTCCTTTCCGCTTTTTCAATAAAAAATGACTTATTTTTTGATTTTCGCAAGTTTTCACGAATTTCAGGAAATATGCGTTTTTTTCATCAGAATCGTTAGACAAATGAACCATTTGTCTATATAATAGGAACGATTGTGTAATTATTATCATAGATTATTTTTATTAAGGAGAGATTTGCAATGGCAAAGAAAAACATTGTCGTTGTCGGTGCCGGTTATGCAGGCGTTTCTGCTACGAAGTACATGGCAAAGAAATTGAAAAAAGACAATGATGTTGAGATAACATTGATCGACCGTCACTCTTATCATACGATGATGACTGAACTGCATGAAGTCGCTGGAGGACGTGTAGAACCTACCGCAATTCAATATGACTTGCAGCGCTTGTTCTCACGCAAGAAAAATGTTCGTTTAGTAACCGATACAGTAACTGGGATCGATAAAGAAAATAAAACCGTCCAAACAAAATTAGGCAGCTATTCATTTGACTACTTGATCTTAGGGATGGGTGGCGAACCGAATGACTTCGGTACACCTGGTGTCAAAGAAAATGGCTTTACTCTATGGTCATTTGACGATGCTGTCCGCATTCGCGAACACATTGAAAAAACTGTCGCAAAAGCAGCGATCGAACCAGATGCAGCATTACGTAAAGCAATGTTGACGTTTGTCGTTTGTGGTTCTGGATTTACTGGGATCGAAATGATCGGTGAACTGATCGATTGGAAAGATCGTTTAGCTTCCGATTATAAATTGGACCCAAGTGAAATCAGCTTGAAAGTCGTTGAAGCAATGCCAACGATCTTAAACATGCTTGATCGTAACGATGCAGCCAAAGCAGAACGTTACTTGAAGAAAAACAATGTTGATCTTGTCTTGAATGCACCAATCGTTGAAGTGGCACCTGACCACATCAAACTAAAAGATGGTTCAACGATCCCAACCCACACATTGATCTGGACTGCTGGTGTCAAAGGAACTAGCGATGCTGCTGATTTCGGTTTAGAAACCGCGCGTGGGTTCCGTCTAGTTGCCAATGAGTACATGGAAGCAAAAGGCTACGAAGACAAAAACATCTATATTATTGGTGACTTGGTTTACTTCGAAGAATTCCCGAACACACCAACACCACAAATCGTGCAAGCAGCTGAACAAACTGGGCACACTGCAGCAACGAATATCGTTTCAGCCATCAAAGGCGGCGAAAAACATAAATTCAAAGGAAACTACCAAGGATTTATGGTTTCCATCGGTGCCAAATGGGGCGTGGCGAACTTATTCAATAAGATTCACCTGAGCGGTTTCTTAGCGATCATTATGAAACATATCGTTAACTTGAAATACTTCTTTGATATTCGTTCTGGTTACTACATGTTCCAATACTTGATGCATGAAATCTTCCACATCAAAGATGACCGGACAGTAGCCCGTGGTCATACGTCTCGTTACGGAAACGTCTTGTGGAGTGTTCCGCTTCGTATTTTCTATGGTCTTGTCTGGTTCGTTGAAGCCTTCAAGAAAATTTTGGGTACGAATGGGGAAGTCTTCAAACCTGGTACATGGTTCGGTGAAGGTTCTTGGTTCCAAGGCAACAGCGTATTCCCTTGGACTTGGGAATATCAAACAGTCGCTGATGCAGCCAGTGGTGCTAGTGAAGCAGCCGATGCAGCCAGTGCCGCTAGTGGTGCCGGTGAAGCAGCCGATGCAGCGACACAAGCCGCACACTTCGGTTTGAGCTATGCTTACGGTGAGCAACCAATGATCGTGATTGAAAAATCACCTGACTGGTTCACAAAAGTTATGCAATTTATCATGCCAAACAACGACGTTGCAATGTTCTTCCAAAAATTCATGGTCTTCTTTGAAATTGCTTTAGCTCTTGCATTGATGGCTGGTCTCTTCACTTGGTTAGTAAACGCAACGACTATCGTTTTAGTATTGACTTTCTGTATGTCTGGTATGTTCTACTGGGTAAACATCTGGTTCATTCCAGTTGCATTTGCCTTGATGAACGGTTCAGGACGCGCAGTCGGTTTAGACCGTTGGGTAATCCCATGGTTGCAACGTACCCTTGGAAAATGGTGGTACGGTACCCCTCGCTCCTTATATGGCAATAAATAAGCCAGCAAAATAGAATACCTGTACGACTTCATGAGACTAAGACATTCTGATTTTCAATCAGTGTCTTGGTCTCTTTCCAAGTACAGAACTTTTTCTTGATCGTCCTTGCACAGAAATCGGTGGATTATTGAGGATTCAGCTAGTAGAATCTTGTCTTCTTATGCTAGAATGAGACACATCACATGAAAGAACAGGAGTCTTTTTTGATGAAATTAAAAGAATTTATCCGCGATGCCCATTTAAAACCATGGGATGGCGTCATCATACTTGTTTTGATCCTCAGCTCTTTTTTACCGATTTTTATTTTTGGCCAGACGCAAACAGCGGACAAAGAAGCCGTCTTGCGGGTCGATGGGACAGAAATCAAGCGTTTTGACTTAGTTGAAGGTCAAAAAACGTACACCTATCTTTATGAAGATGAAGATGGCGATACCAATTTACTGGAGATCGAAGGGGATCGGATCCGAATCAAGGAAGCCGATTGCGGCGACCAGATTTGTGTCCGCCGTGGCTGGGCCAGTAAAAATGGGGAAACCATCGTCTGTCTGCCTCATAAATTGGTGATCGAAATCCAAGCCGCAGATGGGAGTGAGACCGACGATCTAATCTATTGATCGTTTGCTTATGAGTCGATTACAACGAATAATTTTCATCTCACTGCTGGTCGCCCAAGGGGTCGTGATTGGTTTAGTTGAAAATATGATCCCTTATCCATTTGCCTTTGCGCCTGGTGCGAAACTAGGTTTGGCAAATTTAATTACCATTATTGCTTTGTTCACTATGCCGAAAAAAGACAGCTTTCTCTTGATTTGGCTAAGACTGATCTTAACGACGTTACTAGGAGGAACGGTTTCGACCTTCTTATATAGTATGAGCGGTTCCTTACTGAGCTACTTTGGGATGTCTTTGGTGAAACAGTTGGGGCCTAAGCGTGTCAGCATCATCGGCATTAGTGCGGCCGGCGGTTTCTTACACAACGTCGGACAGTTGATCACTGCCTCATGGATCGCTCAATCCTGGAGCGTGATGCTCTACTTGCCGGTCCTGTCTTTCTTTGGGATCTTGTCCGGGATCGCTATCGGGATCGCCGCCAACTACTTGCTGCGCCGTGTCGAAACACTGCGCCGTTTTCAAATTGATTATGAACGCCAGACCAAAGTCAAATGGCGCTCGGATTCAGAATAAAGGAGTTAATTATGAAACTTCATTCCATGTGGCAAGAGTATCCAGCACTGCAAGCTGACTTATCTGCCTCCTTGCAATTGATGGAAAAATCATTAAAACTAAAAAACAAAGAGGTCGAACAAGCGATCCTGTCCATGATCCATTCAGGTGGGAAACTGCTGCGTCCTGCTTATCAGCTGCTCTTTTCTGCTTATGGCAGCGACAAAGATCGCGAAAAAGCCGTCGCATTGGCGGCCTCGATCGAAATGCTCCACACTGCCTCGTTGATCCACGACGATATCGTCGATCATGCGGACACCCGCCGCAAGCTGCCGACCATTCGTTCCGAATTTGGCAACGATGTCGCTGTCTATGCTGGTGATTACCTCTTTGTCTGCTGCTTTAAATTGATGGCGGATTATGCCAGCTCCATGAAAAGCTTGCAGATGAATTCCCGTAGTATGGAAAAAATCCTGGCCGGCGAATTAGGACAAATGAGCAAACGATACGATTTGTCCGTCACTGTCGAGGATTACTTAGAAAACATTCGCGGCAAAACCGCTGAGTTGTTTGCTTTAAGCTGCTTCATCGGGGCTTACGAAAGCGGCACCTCCTTGCGCTTTGCCAATCAAGCCCGTGAGATCGGTGAAGCCATTGGCCTTGCCTTTCAAATCATGGATGACGTCTTGGATTACAGCCAAGATGCGGCTGCTTTAGGAAAACCAGTATTGGAAGATGTTCGGCAAGGCGTCTATTCCCTGCCGCTGTTGATGGCATTGAAAAGTGACCGCCAACAGCTGCTCCCATTGCTGGAAAAACAAGACGCTATGACGGACACCGACACCCACGAAGTCTATCGGATCGTCCAAGAAAGTGCTGGGATCGAGGAAGCCAAGAAACTCGCAGCCGACTATACGAAAAAAGCTTTGCAGGCGATCCAGAAATTACCTGAGACCAAAGATGAAACCAAAACGTATCTTTACCAGATCACTGCTCAGATCCTAGGGCGTCAGAACTGATCAAGGATCTAGCAAAAGCCTAGCAGCTGGAATCATACTGAAATAAGTCCCCAAGGTTAGATTTTTGATCTACCTTTGGGGGCTTTTTAGTTGATAGCTAGAATTTTATACGCAAAAAAAAGCCTCAACTGACAAATCATCTGTCAGTTGAGGTTTTTTTTCTTTTAACGCATCGTCACAAATTCTTCTGACCCCGTCGGATGAATGGCAACGGTTTGATCAAAGTCTGCTTTTGTAGCACCCATTTTGATGGCTACAGCGAAGCCTTGCAGCATTTCATCGACACCGATCCCGATGCCGTGCAGACCGATGATTTTTTCTTCTTCTCCTAAGCACACCAATTTCATCTCACATTTTTGGCGATACTCATTTAAAGCAAAGAACATCGGTGTAAAGCGCGAGCGATACACCTTTATCTGCTCTTGGCCGTATTTTGCCAAGGCTGCTTCTTCGGATAAACCAATCGTGGCAATCGGTGGATGAGTAAAGATGACCGTCGGTACTAAGTGATAATCCAAGTACGCATCGCTTTGACCGTTGAACAAGCGTTCAGACAAGCGACGACCGGCGGCGATCGCAACCGGGGTCAAATCCAATTTTCCGATGACATCCCCCACCGCAAAAATCGAGTCAGCTGTGGTATTTTGATATTTGTCCACAATGATAAACCCTTTTTCATCCAATTGGACATCGGTGTTTTCCAGACCTAACTTATCCGTATTCGGCACACGACCACCAGCAAAAAGGACGCAATCGCCGGTCAAGGTTTCGCCATTTTCAAAGTGAACGATATACTCGTCACCTTCTTTAATGATACGAGAGGCCACGTAGCCTGCATAAGTTTCGATTCCTGATTCTTGGTACATCTCCACGAGATTATCCGCAAGCATCTTGTCAAAGGTTCGTAATGGCCGCTCTTTGCGGTACGCCCAAGCCACTTGGCTGCCCAGCTGTTGGCTGACACCGCTGATTTCGGCTGCGATGTAGCCAGCCCCTAAGACGACCATACGCTTTGGTGCTTCTCGCAACGCAAAAAAACCATTCGAGTCAATGGCGTACTCACCGCCGGGAATACTCATCGCGCTAGGTTTTCCACCGGTGGCAATCAAAATGTTTGCTGCATGGTAGTTTTCCCCATTGACGGTAACCGTGTGGTTATCCACAAACTGTGCATAACCGTGGATAACTTCTACATTGTTGCTGTCTAAGCCTTTTTGATAGGCTGTGTGTAAAAAATCAATGTATTTTTCACGGTTATCCACAAGCTCAGTAAAATTAAATTTATCCACATGTGGATAAATGCCGTAGCTAGTTGCGTCCCGTTTAATCATTTCTAACATCTCACTAGCTTGCCACATGACTTTTTTCGGTACACAACCGACATTGACACAGGTGCCGCCTAATTCATTGCCTTCAATCAATAATACTTTGGCGCCGTGCATCCCTGCCCGATTGGCTGAGGCGATTCCGCCGCTGCCGCCACCAATTACTATGTAGTCGTATGTTTCCATATTTGTTGTTTCCTCCTTAAGATTGTCTATGTTCTCATCGATCCTTTTTGGCTGGATTGATTCAACAAAAAAAGCCGAGAGAAACTCTCGACCTTATTTTTTCTTCCGAATCATGTCTCCGACTTCCACCGGTTCTTTGACCGGCATCGTCAACAGCATCATAGGATTTGGTGCACGATCGATGGATTCACCGTCTTCATTATACATGACTTCGACGGTTTGGTGAAAGTGATGGAATCCGGGACCGTAAAATTCGATTTCATCGCCAACGGAAAAGTGGTTCCGTTGCCGAATCGTAGCTACTTTTGTTGCCGGATCATACGCCATGACTTCCCCAATAAATTTGTATTGCGGAATTTTCCGACGCGGACCAAACAACTGCTCATTTTCACTTGGGGTATCGTAGTAAAAGCCTGAGGCAAGCTCTCGCTGCGCAACTTTCCACAGTTCATCGATCCATTCTTGTTTGCAGACATAGTTCTCTGGATCGGCCATGTAACTGTCCACGGCTGCTTTATAAACGTTCGCCACGGTTGAAACATAGTGGATCGATTTCATGCGGCCTTCGATTTTGAAACTATCCACGCCGTTTTCAATCAAATCAGGGATATGTTCGATCATCGACATATCCACAGCACTCATGGAAAACTCTTCTTCCACTGTCCCATTTTTAGTCAAACTGTTTCGTTCCGTTGCAAAGGGCATGTCAAACAGATCATATTTCCAGCGGCAAGATTGCGAACAGCCGCCGCGATTGGCGTCTCGCATCGACATATGATTGGACAAAGTACAACGGCCAGAATAAGAAATACACATGGCACCATGAATAAAGGCTTCGATCTCCACGCTAGTATTTTTGCGGATCTCAGCGACTTCCTCCATCGACACTTCTCGGGCGAGAACGACCCGTTCTAGGCCTTCTTCCCGCCAAAATTCCAATGTTTCATAGTTCGTGGCACTGGCTTGGGTGGACAAATGGATCGGTAGACCTGGCGCTTCTGTTGCGCAGATCTGGATCAAAGCGGGATCAGAAACGATCACTGCCGAAATACCGACATCTCGCAATTCCCGAAAGAATTCCCCTGCACCTTCTTGATTGCCCTCGTGGGTCACCATGTTGGCTGCTACATAGACTTTTGCGTTGTGGGCTTTGGCAAAAGCCACCCCTTCCGCCATTTCTTCATAGGTAAAGTTTCCCGCGCGACTCCGTAGACCATAGGCATTGCCGCCGATATAGACAGCGTCAGCGCCATAGTGGATCGCTGTTTTTAATTTTTCTAACGTACCAGCTGGTGCTAACACTTCTGGTCGTTTCAATGCTTGTTTAACGGTCATTTGTTCTTGCTCCTTACTTGATATCGTCAGGATCGATGGCATAAAATCCAGTGTCCAACCCACGTTCTGCTGGATGAAGTTGGGCAACTTGTTCACTGAGCACAGTTGCTTGCTCTGCTTGCCACTTCCCACTTTCCACAAGGCTCTTGGCTTGGGCAAACAGCTTAGCAATTGCCACAAAGGCAGCCCCTCGTGTATAGATTCCGTCCAGCTTCCAGGTTTGAAAGCCTGTTGCGGCTAATTCCGCCAGCTGCAGCATCAGATTGATGTCGTTATTGGCAAAAATGTGCGTGCCGTGGCTATCTTCATAAATGGAATAGTGGGTTTCTTCTTTTTTCGGTTCAGATAAAAACAACCCACGGTCGTGGTTCTTTTCTTCCGATTGTTGGGTATAGTTATAATAATTTTGTAAAAGCGGACGCTTCGATTGGTGAATGCATGTCGCACCATAAACCAATACTTCCACAGGAATATTTAGTTGCGGTGCCATGATTTTCATTTCCTCGAAAGGAACTTCTCGCGCTAAAACGGCTGCCTTTGCTCCTTTTTGTCCCCAAAAATTGATTTGACGAGCGCTCGTTACTAAGGTTTCCCCTGCATAGATAAATGGCAAGGCACATTCTGGATTTTGCTTCATGCGGTAAATGATCCCAGGATCTCCGAGAGCGATTTGATCGGCTTGATTGGTCTTCAGAAATGCTAGGTATTCTGGAATCCGCTTCATTTTTTCTGGATGCATGATGCCATTGACTGCGATCGTCACTTTCTTTCCAGCTTCGTGGGCCATGTCGATCAGTCTGATTTGCTCTTCACGAGAAAAAGAGGCCGGTAGGCGCAGCCCGAATGTCTCTTCTCCAAAAAACAATGTATCAACATAAGGGATGAGCTGCTGTGCTTGCTCGATCGATTCCACCGTGGCGATAATCTCAACCATAATACTCCTCCTTTTTTCAACTCATTCATAGTATCACACAGCAGGATTCTTTCCAAGAGGTCTCGTTACTCTTTTTTTCACGAATAGCGCTTTTTCCGTTAATCAACCGTTGTCATAAAGCTATTTAGAAGGATATTTTTTTGTGAATCATCAATCATAATTAATAGAGATCACTTGATCACTACTAGACATAGCAAGACAAAAAAGCGACGTTTCTATGGGTGCCGATTACTCGACCATAGAAACGCCGCTGCCGTTATTGGCTCGACTTAAACTTGTTGCAAGACCCGTGCTTGTCCCTCTTTGACATTGAGAGTGATCGATCCTTTGGAAGCACCAATCGTCACTTTGTCACCTAAATGAATTTGTCCTGATAGGAGTGCTTCACTTAAACGGTCTTCGACTTCTTTTTGCAATGCTCGACGAATCGGCCGTGCCCCATATTCTGGATCAAAACCAGCTTTACCGATCACATCGATGGCAGATGGCGTGATCTTCAATTGGATGTCTTGGTTGCTTAACCGTTTGATGATCGCTTTGCTCATAATCTTCACGATTTCGTGGATCTCCCCTTCACCTAAGGATTGGAAGACCACTGTTTCATCCACACGGTTCAAGAATTCTGGACGGAAGGCTTTTTTCAGCTCTTCTAAGATCCGTTTTTGCATCGCTTGGTGATCTTTCGTTAAATCAGTGACATTGAATCCAACGCTTTTTTCTTCGCGGATTTGTTGGGCACCGATATTAGAAGTCATGATCAAAATCGTGTTGCGGAAATCGACCTTCCGACCTTTGGCATCCGTCAAATGTCCATCATCTAGCACTTGCAAGAGGATATTGAAGACATCGGGATGGGCTTTTTCCACCTCGTCCAATAAGATGACGGAGTAAGGTTTTGAACGGATTTTTTCCGTCAATTGCCCACCTTCGTCATAGCCGACATAGCCTGGCGGTGAACCGATCAAACGGCTCGTGCTGTATTTTTCCATAAATTCGGACATATCGACACGAACCAAGGCATCTTCACTACCAAACATCGCTTCTGCTAAGGCTTTGGCAAGCTCGGTTTTCCCGACACCGGTCGGGCCTAAGAACATGAAGGAACCAATTGGGCGGTTGGGGTCTTTCAACCCACTGCGGGCACGACGGATCGAACGAGCGACTGCTTTGACCGCTTCTTCTTGGCCAACTACCCGTTGATGCAAGATCTTTTCAAGATCCAACAAGCGTTCGCTTTCTTTTTTCTCCATCTGTTGCAAAGGTACACCAGTCCATTGGGAAACGACCGTGGCAACATCTTCTGCAGTAACACTATCGGCATAGCCTGACGCTTCTTTGACTTCCATAAACGCCACTTCCGTCAGTTGTTGGGTCAATTTCTTTTCCTTGATTCGCAGACGAGCTGCTGCTTCAAAATCTTGCTGGCGAATGGCTGCTTCTTTTTCTTCGATCAAGTTAGCGATCTCGTTTTGTAGATCTGCCAATTCCGAACTTTCATCGGTTTTGTCTAGACGCACTTTGGCTGCTGATTCATCCATCAAATCGATGGCTTTATCTGGTAATTGGCGCGAATTGATGTAACGTACGGACAATTGCACAGCGGCGTGTAACGCATCATCAGAAATTTCTACCCCATGATGTTCTTCATAACGAGGACGCAAGCCCCGCAAAATTTCTTCCGCTTCTTCTGGTGTTGGTTCGTCGACTTGCACTCGGGCAAAACGGCGTTCTAACGCAGAATCTTTTTCAATGTATTTTTGATACTCATCTAATGTCGTGGCACCGATGGTTTGCAATTCTCCACGGGCTAAGGCTGGTTTCAGAATATTCGAGGCATCAATCGCCCCTTCGGCTCCGCCGGCCCCAATCAGTGTATGCAATTCATCAATGAATAAGATGATTTGACCGTCTTGATAGATCTCATCGATGATTTTTTTCATTCGGTCCTCAAATTCTCCACGGTATTTCGTTCCAGCAACTAAAGCCCCCATGTCCAGCATCATCAAACGTTTGTTTTGCATGTCTTCTGGGACTTCCCCATTGATGATTTTTTGGGCTAAGCCTTCGGCGATCGCGGTTTTCCCAACACCAGGTTCCCCAACGAGAACAGGGTTGTTTTTGGTCCGACGGCTAAGGATCTGGATCAGCCGTTTGACTTCTTTGGCACGACCGACAACAGGATCTAGCCGTTTTTCACGGGCTAATTTGGTCAAATCACGGGCTAAGGAATCCAAGGTCGGTGTTCCTTGCTGCGCTTTGGCTTGGGCTGGACGACGACGACCAGCACTTCCGTTGGTTTTGCTTTCATTGAAGCCCATTTTTTTCTTCAAAAGCTGACGCATTTTCGCGAGACTCAAGCCGAGATTCAGCATGATTCGTGAAGCCAAAATGTCTTCGTCTCTTAATAAGCCTAATAATAGATGTTCGGTACCGATCTGTGGTGCCCCTAAACGCTTGGCTTCATCCCCTGCATAAGCAAATGTATGTTTTGCTCGTGGTGAATACGCGAGATAGGCGTTTTCTGGGTATTGACGAACGGTGCCGTACCCTGTTAAATGTTCGATTTCTTCACGAATATCGTTTTCTGTGATATTCATTTCCCGTAACGTTTTGCCAGCGATCCCGTTTTGTTCAATGACCAGTGCCAATAGAATATGTTCAGAACCTACCGCTTGGTGCTTAAAGTATTTTGCTTCTTCTTGGGCGATAGCCAAAACGGCTTTCGCGCGTTGGGTGAATAATTCATCCATCTCTTTCACTTCCTGTCTTCGTAACTTAATCGTTCTAGAATTGCATGGAGCAAATCTGCTCGTGTTCTATTTTCATAAGGAGAACGTCCTAGAACTGCTTTCGCGATGACGGTCAACAATAAATTGCCTTCTCGCTTGGACAGGATTCCTTCCTCATAAAGTTTCTGGATTATTGCATACGCATCTTTTTCCGAGATGGTTTCATCGAATAATTGATTCATTTCTTTTAAATAGTGGTGGCTGTCAGTAATTTTGACTTTCTCGATCCGAATATAGCCGCCCCCGCCGCGTTTACTTTCAACCGCATAGCCTCTTTGAACGGTAAAGCGGGTATTGATCACGTAATTTATTTGTGAGGGCACGCAGTTGAACAAATTTGCCATTTCTGCGCGACGAATCTCAATGGTTTCACTGTCTTCAAGAATTTTCTTCAAATATGCTTCAATCAAATCGGAAGTGTTGTGATGGCTCAATTCATTCCCTCCCTTGACTAATTCTGACCTTCATTATACCCAATTTTTGAATCCTTGGAAAGATGTACGCTTGCACAAAAGGAAGGTCTAAAGGAAATTTTAAAGACGCTTATCCCTCGCTTCAGCTTTTTTAGCTACAAAAAGAAACAAGCAGCTCGTCGGGGAACAAAAAGAAAATTCTTTAGTCCCCGAAGGCTGCTTGTTCTTCTAACATAAACGTTCGTCTTATTGCGTACTTTCTGAACTACTTTCACTCGTTGACGAGCTGCTGCTTGAGGAGGATGAGCTGCTTGACGAAGAAGAATCCTGTGGTCGAGGACCTCTGGAAACCGTCACGGTGACAGAACTTCCTACTGCTACAGAAGTACCTGCTCCCGGCGTAACGCGCACTACTTCTCCAGCAGGCACAGATTCGTTATAATCAGATTCTTGTTCTATCGTATACTGCAATCCTGCTTCATTCAAATCTGCTTCTGCATCGGCTTGGCTTTTGCCAACGATTCTTGGTACATTGACCATTTCTTGCCCGCTGCTGACAGTTAATGTAATGATGGTTCTGGAAGTCACAACGGACTCGCCACTCGCTGGTGCTTGACCAATGATCGTACCTTCCGGTTGGCTACTGGATTCGTAAGTGACATTGATTTGTGAAAGGCTTACCCCGCGAGAAGTTAATGCTGCTCGTGCATCTGCCTCTGTCATACCATAATAGTTGTCCATTGCGAAGCTATCTGGTCCGGAGCTGACCTTAAAGGTGATTTCGTCTTCTGCTGGGGAAACTTCCCGCCCTGCTGCTGGTGATTGACTGATAATATCCCCTTCGTCGACATCATCTGACGACTCTAACTCTTCTTTGATTCTGTCTTCATCAAAGCCTAAATCGATCAATTCTTTTTTGACATCATCGAAGGAACGACCTTCATAGTCATCAAGGGTGATTTTCTTCGTTCCGCTGCTGATATAAAGAGTCACGACGGAATTCTTTTTGACTTCATTGCCTTCTGGCGGATCGGTCTTGACGACATTGCCTGCTTCGACTTCATCGTCTTCGATTTCTTCTACCTCGTCTGCCACTTGCAAACCAGCAGCTTCCAGCTCGGCACGGGCAGCTGCTTCTGTTTGACCACTGACTTCAGGAATTGCCACATCTCCCCGACCACCGCCGAATAGGAAGTAACTGCCTATGCCTAGCAGTGCGATCACCATAATGATGGGCAGCAGCAGCCACCGTTTGCGTTTTTTCTTTTTCGGCTGCGCTGGTTCTTCAGCTTGATCCGCAACCTTATCTTCTACGGGTTCTTCTACTGGCGGCGTTTCGACTTGGGCTGCTTCCACAGGAGTCAGCACTCTCGTTTCATCCATCAGGGCATGAGGTTCCCATCTCGGTTCATTGAGTCGGTCAGGAGACAACACGGTATCAAGGTCCGCTCGCATTTCATCGGCAGTTTTGTACCGATCCGCCGGTTCTTTGGCGGTCGCCTTCAATACGACGTTTTCCAGCGATTGCGGAACATTTTTGTCATAGATCCGAATCGAAGGGATCTCATCTTGGAAATGTTTCAAGGCGATCGTTACGGCTGATTCGCCATCAAAGGGTACTTTGCCCGTTAAAATTTCATAGAGAATGATTCCAATCGCATAAATATCTGATTGGTTGGTCGCCATACTGCCTCGTGCTTGTTCTGGTGAAAGATAATGCACCGAGCCTAGCATCGAGTTGGTTTGGGTGATTGATGTTTCTGATAAGGCGATCGCGATCCCAAAATCGGTGATTTTCACCACGCCGTCTTCATTGATCAGCACATTCTGGGGCTTTAGGTCCCGGTGAATGATGCGGTGCTGATGGGCCAATGCCACCGCTGATAAAATTTGTTGGATGATATCAACGATCTGCAAATAAGGTACGGGATAGTGCGTTTGGATATAGCGCTTGAGATCCATCCCTTTGACATATTCCATCACCAAAAACTGCATGCCGTCTTCTTCGCCGACATCATAAACGGTTACGATGTTTGGATGAACCAGCTCAGTCGCCGCCAAGGCTTCTCGTTGAAAGCGCCGAATCGCACTTTGGTCGTTTTGGAAGTCAAAACGAAGCACTTTGATTGCCACTTCACGGTCTAAGATCAAGTCATGCGCCAAAAACACATTTGCCATTCCGCCGCTGCCGATATTGCCGATGATTTTGTATCGGCCGTTTATCTTCTTCCCAATTTCGATCATGGGCGCTCTCCTCCAACTTTAATCAATAATACCGTGATATTGTCGACACCACCGCGTTCGTTGGCTTGATCGATCAATGATTGCACTGCTTCTTCCAGCACAGGGTTTTCTTGGATCGTTGCTGTGATCTCTTCATCTGAGACCATGTTGGTCAATCCATCTGAACACAGCAGCAAATAATCCCCGTCTGCAATAAAGTGGATCGCCACATCGACTTCGACTTCGCTTGGCATACCGATCGAGCGGGTCAAAACGTTTTTGCGAGGATGATTCAAGGCCATTTCTGCCGTGATTTGTCCCGACTTCACCAATTCATTGACCAGTGAATGGTCCTCTGTGATTTGAGTCAGCACTTGATTGCGTAAAAGATAGGCACGGCTGTCCCCGACATTGGCGATCGTAAACTGGTCGCCTAATAAGGCCACAGCAATGATCGTGGTGCCCATGCCGCTAAGTTCTTCTTGTTCTTGTCCTTTTTGGAAAATCACTTGGCTTTCCGCTTGGATTTTTTGGATCAGCCATTGGGCAGTTTTTTCACTGTCTGTCAGCTCTGTCTGTTCCCAAGCGGTGCCGATCTCACTGACTGCTTGACGGCTAGCGACATCTCCGGCCCGGTGGCCCCCCATGCCATCGGCAAGCAAGGCCAATGTCACATTGGCTTTATTTACATAGGTTGCTGCAAAATCTTGGTTTGTGTTGCGACGTTTGCCGACATCTGTTTGAAAACGAATCTCCAATTTCTTTCACCTCGTTACTTTTTGCGTAGACAACTGATAAAAAAGCCATCTGTCATAAAATCTTGCGGATAGATCGTCAACATATCCTCTTGAACCGCTTCGGCTGCCAGCGGTCCTACCGCAAGAGGCATTTGCTCAAATTCAGGATGGTCAGCGAGAAACGCTGCCACGACTTGTTGATTTTCTTCCGCTAGAATCGTGCATGTGCTGTAGACCATTATACCCGATTTTTTCAGGGTTGGGGCGGCACTTTCCAAAATCTCTCGCTGAATCTGCGGCAAGCGTTGGAAATCGGCTTCCGTCTTGCTGTATTTGATGTCCGGTTTACGGCGCATCAACCCTAATCCAGAACAAGGGGCATCCACTAAGATGCGATCAAATTGTTCGGGTGCAAAGGTTTGAGCCGTCTCCCGCGCATCCATCACGCGGGTCTCCACAACTGCTTCGATGCCTAAACGTTGGGCATTTTGCTGAATCAGCTTAACCTTATGGGCATGGATATCCAGTGCTGTCACTTTGCCGCCCTCTGCGGCAGACAAGAAGGCAGCGATATGGGTCGTTTTGCCTCCTGGTGCGGCGCAGGCATCCAGTACTTGATGGTCTCGGGCTACTTGTAAAACGGGGGCAACCAGCATCGAACTTTCATCTTGGATCGTCAGTAAACCTTCTTTGTAGAGGGACGAGCCCGCCATAAAGCCTTTGTCAGCCACAACCCCATAGGGGGAAAGCTCACTTGGTCGTGCGTCGATGCCTTCTTCTTGTAGCCGTTCGATCGCTGCTGCTTGCGAGATGCGCTGCAGATCGATACGACCACTGGCATGATTGGGTTCAAATAGGGCATAACCCAGCTCGCTAGTTTCTTCGATCCCAATTTGTTTGACTAGTTTCTTCGTTAGCCACAGGGGCAAACTGATTTCCGTTGCTAAACGTTCCATTGGGTCTTTGATCAATGCCAAGTCTGGCACTCCTTGTCGTTGGATCGTGCGCAGCACGCCATTGACGAACTTACCAGTCCCCGGATTGCCTTTGGCTTTCGCAATATCCACGGCTTCATGAATGATGGCATGGGCGGGTACTTTATCGAGATACAGCATCTGATACAAGGAAAGCCGCAGCAGCGTTTTGACCCACGGGTCGACTTTGCGGGCATTTTTAATAAACCGGTCCAAATAATAATCCAATAAAAGCTGACGACTGATGGTGCCGTACACCAATTCAGTCAATAAGCGACCGTCTTTGTCATTTAAGCGCCCTTGATTCATCAATTCCCGCAGCAGTAGATTGGAATAAGCGCCGCCTTTTTCGATTCGCAACAACGCTTCTAGTGCCACAAAGCGCACTGTATATTGTATGTCTCCAAGATTACGCTTCATAGGTACCTACCTGATCCCCTTTTTGAATCTGTTGTCCACTGCCGTTTAAGAATGCGGCAATGTCTTGTCGGCCTTTTCCAGCTGGCTGCAATTCATCGATAGCCAATACCGTGCCTTCCCCACAAGCGATCAGCAACGTTTTTTTCGTCCGTTCAATGATCGTTCCTGGTTGGGCTGTCGTCGTTTGCTCCAGCGGTGTCACTTGCCAAAGTTTCCAGCGGTTGCCATTTTGTGTCGTAAAGGCGATCGGCCATGGTCGCATGCCTCGGACTTGGGCATCGATTTGCACCGCCGTTTTCTGCCAGTCGATGGCTTCTTGTTCACGGCTGATATTTGGTGAAAAGGTGACTTTTGCTTCTTCTTGCGGGACAGGCTGCAGCTCTCCTGACAAGATTTTCGGCACAGTTTCCAGCAGCAAGTCTTTGCCTAATAGGCTCAACTTATCAAACATCGTCCCCACATCATCTTGTGCCGTGATCGGCAAATGAGCTTGAGCAAAAATACCGCCAGCATCCATTTTTTTGATCATTTCCATGATGGTTACACCCGTTTCTTGCTCCCCTTCCATAATGGCATAATGCACAGGTGCTCCGCCACGGTATTTCGGCAGTAGGGACGCATGAACGTTGATAGCGCCATGCTTTGGTACTTCTAGTAACGCACTAGGTAAAAATTGGCCGAAAGCTGCCGTGATCAGCAGGTCAGGTGCTAAAGCTTGAATCTGCTCCATTTCTGGCGACCCACTGATTTTTTCTGGTTGTAAAACCAACAAGCCATGCTTCATCGCCGCTTCTTTAACGGGGGTCGGAGTGATGGTTTTTTTGCGACCGACGGGACGATCCGGCTGGGTCACGACTGCTGCCACTTCATAGCCAGCTTCAAGCAAGCCTTCTAAAATTGGGACGGAAAACGCCGGGGTACCCATAAAGACGATTTTAGTCATTTTCATGTTCCTCCATATACTTTTCTAAGTCTTCTTCAGGAATGCGTTCGACGAGCTTGTCGACAAACAGCACGCCATTTAAATGATCGATCTCATGCTGCATCGCACGCGCCAAGTAGCCGAATGCTTCCACTTCCATTTCCTCTCCTTCTCGGTCGAAATAGCGGACAGTGATCTCGTCTGCTCGTTTGACGGTCCCAAAGGTGTGGGGAATACTCAAGCAGCCTTCCACATCAAGGGATTCACCAGAAGAAGCGATGATCTCAGGGTTGATCATTTCAAAGCGGTCGTCTTCTTCGACTTCCACGATCGCCACTTGCAGGTTTTTGCCGACTTGCGGTGCGGCAATACCGATCCCGTCGTGGGCGACCATCGTTTCATAAAGGTCGTCTAGTAGCTGAACGAGCTCATCGGTAATAACTTTGACGGGTTTTGCTTGCCGACGAAGACGTTCATCGGGGGTGATAATAATAGGATAACGCATATTTTCTCCTCTAAATAAAATTCAACGGCTCTTGGTCAATCGACACGTACAATCCTTTGCGCTGATCGATTTGACTTTGATCCAACAGACGGGTCAACAAAGCAGGTAGCTGCGGTTCATTTTTGTATTTAATGATCAATTGGTAGTAATAACGGTTTTTCACCCGCAAAATCGCACTGGGTGCCGGACCCAACAAAATACTTTGCGGTGACAGCTCCTGCTGCAGATTCCGCGCGATCGCAAACATCTTCTGAGCTGCGACTTGCTCTTCGGGATGACTGCAGGTGATTTTGACGGTGAAATAATACGGTGGATAGCCGCTTTGGTGCCGCATCCACATTTCTTTTTGATAGAAATCTTCGTAATCTTGCGACTGCGCCAATTGGATGGCGTAGTGCTCAGGGTTGAATGTTTGGATCACCACTTCGCCGGTTTTTTCCGCCCGACCTGCCCGACCACTGACCTGAGTCAACAGCTGGAACGTCCGTTCACTTGAACGAAAATCTGGCAAATTCAAGGCGGTATCGGCATTCAAGACCCCTACCAGTGTGATATCAGGGAAATCCAAGCCTTTGGCGATCATTTGAGTCCCTAACAAAATATCCGCTTTTTTCTCCCCAAACAAGGTCAAGATTTTTTCATGGGCGCCTTTTTTGCGGGTGGTATCGACATCCATCCGTAAGACCCGCGCTTCGGGAAACAGTTCCTTCAACTCTTCTTCCACTTTTTGCGTACCCGTTCCGTAATAACGAATCTTGTCTGCATTGCAATTGGGGCAACGATGGGGGATGTGTTCTTCATGTCCGCAATAATGACAACGCATCGTTTTGGTATCCATATGCAGCGTCAAGGAGATGTCGCAATTTGGGCAAGGCAAAACATACCCGCAATCGCGGCACATCACGAAGGAAGAGTAGCCGCGCCGATTCAGCAGCAAGACGATCTGTTCTTTGCGGGCCAAGCGGTCTGTAATTTTTTCCTGTAACGGACGAGAAAAGGTTTGATACTTTTTATTGGCAAATTCGGTACGCATATCCACGACTTCGATCTGCGGTAATTGCGCACTGGTTTTTGCTCGTTGATTCAATTTCAATAAGCGGTAGACTTCTTTTTGCGCCCGGGCACGAGATTCCAATGACGGCGTCGCACTGCCTAACACCACTGGACAGTGATGGTACTGGCTGCGCCAAATCGCTAAATCTCTCGCATGGTAACGAGGGGCTTCATCTTGCTTGTAGGAGGCTTCGTGCTCCTCATCGACGATGATGACCCCGATGTTTTTCAACGGAGCAAAAATCGCCGAGCGGGCGCCAACCACCACCTGCGCCTCCCCACGTTCGATCTTACGCCATTCATCGTATTTTTCACCTTGGGACAAGCCGCTGTGTAAAACAGCCACTGCGTCGCCGAGACGGCTTTTAAAGCGTTCGACCATTTGCGGAGTCAACGCGATCTCTGGCACGAGCATGATCGCGGTTTTGCCTTGTTTCAGCAATTGGGCGATCGCTTGCAGATAGACTTCTGTTTTCCCACTGCCGGTGATCCCTTCCAGTAAAAAAGTCTGTGCCTCTTGGTTATCCGCACAAGCAGTGATTTGCGCTACTGCAGCTGCCTGTTCTTCATTTAATTCAAGCGGGACCGTTTTTTGAAATTGACGGTCTTTGTAAGGATCACGGTAGGCTTCAACTTCCGTAAAGGTCAGCCAACCAGCTTCTTGCGCTTGGTTCAAAGCCGCGGTGGAAATCCCTTGTTCGGTAAAAAAGGAAACCGGCAAGCGGGCTTCCTCTGTCAAAATCTGTAAGATTTCCAGCTTGCGTTTGGCCCCTTTGCGCAGCTGTTGCTGGACGGCGGGGATTTCTACTGGCTCGATCTTGCGTTCAATGTAACGGGTCATTTTCGCTTTGTTTTTATTTTTCACGAGATACTGCAATTCAACTACTGCGGCTTCCCGCAAAGGCTTCAACTGCGGCAACAGCCCGGCACTTTCGGCGTCTTGCCAGCTGAGGATGCCGTTTTCGGGAAAATATTCTTTGATGGGATGATTTCCTTCCAGCAAAACGATCTGCTTTTGGTACTCGGCTTTCATCACACTAGGCAGCATCGTCTGCAAGCAAGTGATCTTAAAGGCAAAGGTCGTTTCCTTCATGTAGTCGGCTAATTGGAGAAGTTCTTCATTGACGACAGGCGACAAATCCAACAAACGAACGATTGGTTTTAAGGTCTGCTGCGGTTCGGCAACTTCTGAAAGGCCGACGACGAACCCTTGGATATGGCGGTCGCCCTTGCCAAATGGCACTTCGACCCGCATCCCTGTCTCAATGGCGGCTTGTAATTCTGATGGGATCAGATAGGTAAAAGGCTGATCGGTCTGCATCGTGGGAACATCCACGATCACTTCTGCTATGTACGCCATTTCTTCTCCTCCTTTTAGGTTCTATTTTACTAAATGGGTGGGGGTTTGTCTGTACCCCTTACAAAAATTTAACCATCATCATTCAAAAGAAAAAGCCAGAACACAGGCGTGCTCTAGCTTGCTTTTGTCTATAGCTTTTGTTCGTCGCGGATACGCGCTTCTAATTCTTTTTGTTCTTGGTCTTTTTGCGCTTTGCGCTCTTCTTGTTCCATTTTCAAGCGGGCACGCTTGATTTCTGGATGCGGATCATTAACGACTAATTCCGCTTCGATTTCTTCAAGTGCTTGACCCACGCTTTTCACTGAATCAAAGTTTTCTAGTGTTGCTTGCGCACCGGCATCAAGTTCATGCGCCCGTTTGCTTGCTAAGATCACTAATGAATATTTTGAATTGACACGATCCAACAAAGAATCGATTGAAGGTTTTAACATCATATTTCTTACAGCTCCTCTAACATTTTGATATAGGTTCCGATCACTCGGTCAACGCGAAAATGTTCACTCGAAATAATTTCGCGAATTCGTTGGACTGCCTTAGGTACTTCATCATTGACAACGGCATAATCATACAAAGCCATCATTTCGATTTCTTCACGGGCGACACGCATCCGTTCATCGATCACTTCGGCAGAGTCGGTTCCTCTTCCTGTAATACGAGAGCGTAATTCTGCCAGATCAGGTGGCGTCAGAAAAATAAACACACCATCGGGAACTTTGTCTTTTACTTGTTTTGCCCCTTGCACTTCGATCTCTAAAAACACATCTTTTCCTTGATCCAGTGTCTGTTGGACATAAGATAATGGGGTGCCATAATAATTGCCGACATATTCGGCGTATTCCAGCATTTCACCGGCTTCGATCAAGGCTTCAAATTCTTCACGCGTGCGGAAATAGTAATCGACCCCTTCCACTTCCCCCTCGCGTTTTTGACGAGTGGTCATTGAAACGGAATATTGAAAATCGTTGTCGTCACTCTCAAAAATTGCTTTGCGCACGGTCCCTTTCCCTACTCCGGAAGGTCCTGATAAAACTATAAGTAATCCTCGCTCTGACATAATGACGTCCTTTCACTGACATTTGCTTAACGTCTATTTTGCACTTTTTTTCAGCAACTTTCAAGAACTACTTTATTATAATGGGAATTTCATGAAATTGCTAGTCTACACTTCGGCCGCTTTCTTAAAAGCCCATGTTGCTTAAGGTATTGATGACCCCTGCCAATTCGTCTTTAGCGGTGATCGCTTTTTCAGTAGGATCCGTCACTTCTTGGCAATCGATACGTACGATGTACCGACGATTTAAAGAAACAGCTACGCCATCAACTAATAGATGGAGAAAATCTGGCTCGATGGCTACGCAAGCATCTTCCCACGCAGAGAAATTCTCTTTGTCAGAAGGAATACTGCGCTTGATGACATTTTTTCCGCTTAGTTCGTGAAAGGTGATATCGTAATATTTCATTGGTTCATTCCTCCTACTCGATGTTTTGAACTTGTTCTCTGATTTTTTCAATGATCGTCTTCATTTGGACGACACTGTTTTTGATTTGGATCGGACTTGATTTTGAGCCAATCGTATTGACTTCTCGGTTCATCTCTTGGATCAAGAAATCCAGCTCTCGACCTATCGGTGTCTCAGCTGCCAGCAGCTCCGTCATCGTCGTTAAATGGATACTTAAACGATCCAGTTCTTCGTGGATATCGCCGCGTTCCAATAAAATCGCCAACTCTGTCAGTAAACGATCGCGATCGACTTCTTCCCCTAAATAAGCAGTCAGTTTCTTTTCAAAGCGTTCTTGGTAGTCCGCCTCATAGATGCCCACGAATTGTTTGAGTTCTGTCAGCTTTTCCTGCAGCTGTCGCTGGTTTTCTTGCAAGATCTGCAAAATACCTTGCCCTTCCACCCAGCGGCTTTGATCGATCGCTGCCAGCGCTTGATCTAATGCTTCCATCACGCCATCGGCCAAGGTGCTTTCTTCTGGCTCTTGATCAGAGATCGTTAGAAAGGCCTCATGGAGCAGGAATTGTTCCAGCAATGCTGCTTTTGGCAGCTCTGCTAGGTCAAAACGGTCTTTGGCTTCGGTATCGATCTCCTGCATGAAACGTTCCAGCAAGTCCCATTGGATCTCGATCTGTTTCGTATTTGCGGTTTTTTCTTTTAAAGTCACATACAATTCGATTCGTCCTCGCTGGAGGGTCTGCTTGATCGACTGCCGTAAAGCACCTTCTAGAGGATTCAATTGTTTGGGCATTCGCAGCTGCAGGTCCAAAAAGCGCTGATTGACACTTTTGATCTCAATTTCGATCTGCACATCTGGCGTTTCTGCACTGCCTTTGCCAAAACCAGTCATACTTTTCATTTGATCACTCCTCACCGTTTTGCTTTCTTACATGGAAAGCAGGGCTTTTTTAAGTTCTGCGAATTCTTCATTGGATAAGGTCACGCCTTTGCCCATCTTCTCGTGCTCTGGGCCCCAATCTCTCAGATCAAATTTTGGCGGACGCCCATTCCAGCTCACCAAATTCAATTCTTTGCGCCAGCCTCTTTGATTTTCCGAAAGCACGGCGATCTCTTCAACGATTTCATACGAAAATTTATCCATTTTCTGCTCCTTTCAAAAGATAGTGACTATACGCTGCCATTAAAGCAGTCAGCGGGTAACGCCGGCGAATCTGCTGAAGGGCGGGCAGATTCAATTGCTGCGTCCGATAAAAAAAGAAAAAACGGTTTTGCTCGGACAAGACAAAAAAACGGTCGCGATAATAGCTCAGCCACTCGGTGATCGACCAGGCATCGGCTTCTTCCACTGCCTTTAGCGCAATTTTTTCAGCTAAAGCCGTTAGCATCGTTTCCTGCTCATAAATCACCGTAGGCGCTAGATACAATACTTTCGCGGTACACTCTATCAGTATACGCCCCCACTGCTCAAATGGCACATCCTGTTGATAGAATTTACGCATTTTTTTCCAAAATTCTTTTTTCTTTAGTTCCTGATAAAGCAACGGGTCTGTCTGGCGTAGCTCTTTCAAAAAGCCCCGCCATAACGGCTGAAAATCAACCGCCTTTTCAAAGGTATACCAATGGCCTTGGTATTTGCCGAACACTTTCAAGGTTTCCAAATAGCCTAAGGTCATATTATCCAGCGAACGCTGGGCATCAAAAACCAAAAAGCTGCCTAATGACCAAGGAGACCCCAACGAAAGCTGCGCAGTTTCTTCCGTCACAACCGTCCTTTTATTGATGCCAGGTCCTTGGACATCCACGGTGATACATTCCGTTGCCCCTTGCTGGACAGCGATGTCGATGGGTAGGTTGTTGCGATAGCCGCCATCAATGTAATAGACGTCGTTAATTTTTTGCGCCTGCATCGCTGGATAAAACGAGGCGGATGCCAATAACCAATGCAGATTTTCCTCTACTGCGGATGGATTAAAGGCATAAACCGTCTCCTTGAAATCGGGCAGACGAGTCGTACAGATCAGCAAACGACAAGCAGTTTGTCTGAATTTTTCTTGATCAAAGGTCTTTTGCAAAAGCTTTGCCAACGGTTCGGTACTGGCACCGTTGCTTTTGACCGCTTCGCGGACCAGCGAATTGGCTTGATTCATCAAATCTCGCAATGTTTGGGCACGTACCGAAGCAAGCGGATAGTGCAATACTTGCTCGTTAGAGATATTTGCCCATAAATCGACGGCCGCTTCCACATCGTTCATTAAAATCAAGGCGCCATTCAAGGCACCGACGGAAGTTCCCGTGATCCATTCAAAGGTGATGCCCCGTTCTTGCAGCGCTTGCCAAACACCGATTTGATACGCCCCGTGAGCACCGCCACCGCCTAAAACCAGCGCCGTCTGATAAGCTAGCGCTTTTTGATACCCTTGAGGGACCACCTGATACCCTTGCTGGATAAACCACTCAGCCAAGGGGGTTCGATGAGGAAGTTGCCACGAGACAGCTGCCACAAAACGACTGCGGGCAAAGCTTTCTGTCACGGCTAGCAGTTGTTTCCAAGTAAAATCGGCGGCTGCTTCCACCAGCAGATTGGTGATAGTCAGTGTCTTTTGGTCAAAATCAAACTGCCCAGCAAGGTAAAAACGTCCGTAACGGCTGTCGATCTGCCAGCCCTGCTGCGCTATATCGGCTAGAAAGGCTCGTCGCGCTTTTGAATGCGACTCAAAAAAGGAAAAGACGAGTCGGCTTTCTTGAAATCCTGCCCTTTGTGCAAGAAAATCGATCGAAGTCAGTTTTTTCACTTTCATCAAGACGCCTCCTCAAGCAAAAAAGAATAGACGAATGACACGCCAGCTGCCGTACCACTCGAGCTATTCTTTTGATTAAAATGTTCGTTGTGCCATGTTGAATGCCGCCAGCATCTCATCCGTTGCTTCGTCGACAGGCGTTACAGATTCCAGATCACCTTGGATCACACGACGGGTGACACCGCCCATTTCCCCACAGGTGATCAGCGTGATCATTTTACGGCCTTCCACTTCGTCAAGCAAATAGACATCGGTCGGATCGACCCGCACAGAAGAAGTCGCGGTATACGTGTAAATATTTTCCAGATCGGTCACATAGATAGCCGCCCCGATGGCGACATCATCCAATGGCGTAAACAAAAGCTCTGGCGATTGGGCGCGATGGCTGGCTAATGCGTAATTGCCTTCCCCCATTTTTTGGGTGGGACTTAACGTACCAGCACCATACAGCAAGGCCTCGTTGGCCAAGCCTTTAAAAATCGGCAGATTGATCCCCACACTAGGAACCGCCACGCCGCCGATCACTGGCAAGGCTTTGTTGCTCAGCTGCGCCCGTAAGACTGCTTCTGAACTCGCCGGCTCCACGGCATCAAAATCAAAGGTCACTTCCGCTTCCATATTTTTTTCCACATCAATACGATCAATGGTGCCGACTGCGTAAGCTTCACCTGTTTGTTTAATAAAATAATTTTTGATTTGATTATTAAAAATCAATGCTAAACCAATCAATAACAGCAAAAGCAAAAAGAGATTGCTCAGCCAATTCGAAAGTCTGCGTTTCTTTTTTCTCATAGGTTTTCGTCTCCATTAGTTTCTTCTTTTATCATACCAAAATCCTCATAAAGACGCCAATTTTGGCCAGTTTTTTTACGAAAAGACAAGATTTGCCTTTTTTTGTCGAAAAAGGGAACTTAAAAATTGTTTTTTCTGTTATTTTGTAATATAACTTTAAACGAAAAGATACAAGCAATTTTCAGCGCTTTGTTGTAGAATGAACTTAGTATATAGGAGGGATCGATCGGCATGTCTAACACGATTTACGTACATATTGATACAACCAGCAATGCCGTCTTGACCCGCGGGCTTGCCCCCCAAGATTTTAACAAGAGCATCGTCCATCAGCCCAAGAATTTGCTCTTGCTTGATCCTTCCAGTGATTTCGGCGAATTCGACGGTCATACGGGCTTAAAAGTGATACGCGGAATGGAAGACGTCCAACTGTTTTTTCAGCAGATCAACAAAGGTCGTGTTGCCGAAGAAATGAAGTGGATCGATTTTAATGATTACGAGATGGTCAAAGAATTGACGCCTTTAGAGATCTCCGAGTTGTTATATTTTGGCCACATGAAGACACACCTCCACTCCCCTTTCTTTTACAAACTGCAAAATAACTTTGTTTTCTTTGACTTAAAAGATGCACGTTCCCGCGTTTATTATCGCTATTTAGATGAATATTATCGGATCTTGGCGGATCGGATCACCCGCATCGTCTTAGAAAAAATCAATGATCGTCTCTCCTTTTTTAAAAAAGCAACACCGGTGGAAAAGCTCGATTTTAATTTGCTGAAAGAATTGCGGGGAATCATGCAAGAAGGCATCGTCTTTTGTCTGACACAAGAACAATTGATCGACAGAACCTATACGATCCCGATCTATCTGTCAGAAGATGCTGGCTTAAAAAACACGCTGGTCAATCAAAAAGAGCTGGATCAAATCGCTGTTTTGCGCTATTCAGCCAGCAAAAAAAGCTGGTCGTTGGAAATTGACCAAGAAGATCTAGCGTTTGGCTTTATCGACAAAAAAATGTCTTGATGCTTCTCTTTCTCGAAGAGCATCAAGACATTTTTTGATGGTTCCATTTCTAAAACTAAGCTTTCGGGACAAATAATTTCGGGGCTGCCTTGACTAAGAGACCTAGGACGACCCCTACATAAACGATATTGATAATGACCGATGATCCATTAAAGATCAAGGAATACAGATACGGGCTTTGTCCTGGCGGTGCGTACATTCCCCAGACAAAGACCCCCGCCCAATAATGCCAAAACCAACGGCTGATCACCGCCACGATGCCCCCTAAGACGACATACCACGTAACGGTTTTGCTGTTTTGACGGATCGCTTGCTGGATTTTATTAGCAAACAAGCCGCCCATCCCGCCAAAAGCAAAGGCAAAGGGATATTCAAAAATGATCTGTGGAACGGTGATAAAGTTACGCATGGCGCTACCAATCAAAATATTCAGCAAGCCCCACATAAATCCCGCCGTCATTCCCGGCAGCACTCCGCGGCGATACGAATACAAAACCAAGGGCACGAGACCTAGAGACAAGTCGATACTGGAATTGGCTGTCTGGATCGGGATATACGACAAGACGACCCCGATCGCAGCGATCATCGTTCCTTCCGTCCACACTTGCAGCGACATTTTTCGTTTCAAAAAAAACTCCTCCTTTAGAATCATCACAATTCACAAAGGAGAAGTGTTGGACACTTCAACTCGTCACAATTCCTACGTTCGCATGATCGAAACAGGTACGAAGGGTTTAGAGTACTCTCATTCTCAGCCTTTGCAGACTCCCCTTTGTGATTAGATTCTATTTTATTTTTTGCTTGCATTTCGCAAGTCACTTTCAAGAATACCATAAATTGGTGAAAAGAAACATGACTGCGATCGTTTTTTCTAAAAACATCCTGAAACTCCTCAGAAAAAAACAGCCAATGAGGGGCTAAAGACCGACCATTGGCTGTTGTTCTCATGCTTATGAGACACGATTAAATTGATAATTTTGATTCAAACAGTGGACTGACTGGTTTGTTCTCATGGATTCGTTTGATCGCTTCGCCCATCAAGGCACCGACACTGATCTCATCGATTTTTTTCGACTTGCGGTCTTCTGGCAAGTGAATCGAATCTGTCACAACTAGATGCTCAATGGCAGAATCTTCGATCCGTTCCAAGGCAGGTCCTGACAAGACAGGGTGGGTACATGAGGCGTAAACACTTTTAGCACCTGCTTGTTTCAACGCATTCGCAGCCAATGTGATGGTACCAGCAGTATCGATCATATCGTCGATCAAGACACAAGTTTTGCCTTCAACATGACCAATGATATTCATGACTTCTGCTACGTTGGCTTTCGGACGACGTTTGTCGATGATCGCGATTGGTGACTTAAGAAACTCAGCTAATTTACGGGCACGAGTCACGCCCCCGTGGTCTGGTGAAACGACGACGACGTCATCGCCTTGAATGCCTCTTTCCAAGAAGTAGTTGGCGATCAATGGTGCACCCATCAAGTGGTCAACTGGGATATCAAAGAACCCTTGAATCTGTGAGGCATGCAAATCCAGTGTAACCATGCGGTTCGCACCGGCTTTTTCGATCATGTTTGCTACAAGTTTTGCGGTGATTGGTTCTCTTGATCGCGCTTTGCGGTCTTGTCTTGCATAACCATAATAAGGCATTACTACATTGATCGTCTTCGCACTGGCGCGCTTCAAAGCATCGATCATGATCAGCAATTCCATTAAGTTATCGTTTACAGGGCTGCTGGTTGATTGAATCACGTAGACGTGGGCACCACGAATACTTTCTTCAATATTCACTTGGATTTCACCATCGCTAAATTGTTTGACTGAACACTTACCTAATTCAACACCTACTGCAGCTGCGATTTTTTCCGCCAAAGGACGATTTGAGTTCAGAGAAAAAATCTTCAATCTTGGATCAAAATAATGATTTGACATGAGAACCTCCACTTTCTTTGCGTTCATCTAGAAAAAAATGACTCCTTTTACTAGAATCTTCTTCCTAATAAATAGTAGTCATTTTTCCTTAAGAAATCAAGTCATTTCGCTATTTCTAATTTAGATAAGGCAACTTTTTCGCGTAATCCGCTTTATTTTCCTGACGGGCGCGGGCAATCGCCATACTGTGTTTAGGAATATCTTTGGTGATCGTTGAGCCAGCAGCGATCATCGTTTCCTCTTCGATGGTCAATGGCGCAACTAGATTGGAGCCAGAGCCGATAAAGCAATTGTCGCCGACAGTCGTTTTGAATTTGCTCTTGCCGTCATAATTAACAAAGACTACGCCGCAACCGACATTGATGTTTTTGCCTAAGGTCGCATCGCCAACATAAGACAAGTGTCCGACTTTGGTGCCTTCACCAATCGTCGCATTTTTGACCTCCACAAAGTTCCCGATATGGGCATGGGCCAAAATTTCCGCATTGGGACGAAGATGGGCATTGGGACCGACATCGGCGCCATCATGAATGATGCTCTCCTCGATCGTCGATGCCTTGATCGTCACTTGGTTGCCGATCTTGCTGTCTTCTATTTCAGAAGCTGCCGTAATGACACAGTCTTCTCCGATCGTCGTCTTCCCTTTGATGGTGACACCGGCTTCGATCAGGGTATCTGAGCCGATCACAACACCTTCGTCGATATAAGTCGTTGCCGGATCGATCAAGGTCACGCCATTTTGCATGTGCTGACGATTGATCCGCTGACGCATCAAGCGATTGGCTTCGGCTAAGGCGATGCGGTCATTGACTCCTAATGATTCATGAAAATCTTCGGTTTGATAAGCAGCGATGATTTTGCCGTCTTCCTTTAAGATCTCGATGATATCAGTCAAGTAGTACTCCCCTTGGGCATTGTCCGTATCTAATTTTGCCAAGGCGTCAAATAACAATTCATTATCGAAGCAATACGTCCCTGTATTGATTTCTTGGATCAGCGCTTCTTCGATCGACGCATCTTTTTGCTCAACGATTTTCTCCACGATACCGACACGATCCCGCACGATTCGGCCATAGCCTGTTGGGTCTGCCGCTTGCGCCGTTAAGATCGTCGCCGACGCATTTTTCCCTTGGTGGTAATCGAACAAGTTATTCAAGGTTTCCGTCGTCAATAACGGTGTATCCCCACTGATCACTAAGGTCGTCCCTTTTTTGCCTTTTAAAAATGATTCAGCTTGAACGACAGCATGGCCAGTACCCAATTGTTCGGCTTGTAAGGCATAGTTGGTGCGATCCCCCAGTTGCTCTTTGACCATTTCTGCCCCGTGACCGACGATCGTCACGATCTCTTCAGGATTTGTTTCCACCACTCGATTCATGATGTGCTCCACCATTGGTTTGCCACAAACAGGATGTAACACTTTATATAACTTCGATTTCATGCGCGTGCCTTTTCCAGCCGCTAAAATTATTGCAAAACGTGCGTCCACGTATTCCACTCCTATCAATCTGAACGATTTTTGTTCATTGAATTTCCTATAAACAGTTTAGCCCAAGTACTTGTAAATTTCAACGATTTAAGGAATCCCCACCTAGACCAATCAAAAAAAGACTGGCGGCCGCCGTTTAAAAAACAGCTGCTTGCGCCAGTCTAAGAGCCACAAAAATCAGGCTTTTTTCTCAAAGTAATTTCCCGGTACTACCGAGATCGTTTTGGTCTGGGTATCGACATCTTCAACATACAGCAGAGAACTGTAATCGCTGATGGCCCGCTTGCCTTTGAATTTCGTTTCGGCAAAAACCGTAATACCGACTAATTCGGCTTCAAATTCTTCAATCAAGCTCTTCATCCCATTGACCGTGCCGCCGCCTTTCATAAAGTCATCGACCACCAATACTCTAGAGCCGCGCTTTAAGCTGCGTTTGGATAATTCCATTTTTTCGATGCGCTCTGAAGAACCAGAGACATAATTGACACTCACGGTCGAGCCTTCAGTGATCTTGGAATCACGACGCACGATCACGAAGGGAACATTCAAGTAGTAAGAGACTGCTTGAGCGATCGGCACTCCTTTAGTAGCAACGGTCATCACCGCATCGATTTGTTCGCCTAAATATTTGGAAGCGATGATGCGGCCGACCTGGCGCAGCAATTCCGGTTCGCCTAATAAGTCAGATAGATAAACATAGCCGCCAGGCAACAAACGGTCTTGCTCAGACAAGCGTTCTGCCAGCCCTTCGACGTACGCATACGCTTCTTCTTCAGAAATTTCAGGCACAAAAAAAACACCGCCAGCAGCGCCTGGCACGGTATCAAGAATGCCTGTTCCTCGTTCTTTAAAGGTCTTTTTGATAATAGATAAATCTTCGCTAATCGATGATTTTGCAGAAGCATATCGTTTAGAAAAGAAGGACAATGAAATCAATTCATGGGGATGATTCAACAAGTAATGTGTCATATCGATCAGTCGTTCACTTCGACGTATTTTCACACCGGACAACTCCTTTAGTTTATTCGCCTTATTATAAGGCTTTTTCGGGATAAATGCGAGCATTATCTAAAATATTGCTTATATTGTTCGGTTTTGATTAGAGTTTAAAAAAAAGAAACGAAAATTCTTCGTTTCTTTTTCATAAAGCCCTTTATTTTAGGCGTTGTTTTCGTTGGACGAGGATCACGATGCGTTTGATCAAATTGATCACTAAGAAAAGAGCGATAAAAACCAGCGTGATCGTCGCTCCCGGTGGTGTGTCCAAATAAAAGGAACTGGTCAAACCAGACATCATCCCAATCATGCCGATCACGACACTGATCAAAATCACGGCATTGAAGCTCTTGCCTAAACGCATACTGATGGCAGCTGGTAAAACCATGATCGCAGAGATCAACAATGCACCCGCAATCGGGATCATCATGGCGATTGCCACCCCCGTCAAGACATTAAAGAGCATCGACATCACTCGCACAGGCAAGCCATCAACATGAGCGGTATCTTCATCAAAGGTCAAAATGTACATGGGCCGTTTGAATAAGAAGAATAAAGCAAAAACGACTAAAAACAAAAAGCCTAAAATCCAGACTTGTTCTTGTGTGATCGTAACGATCGACCCAAACAAATACGATTGGATACTCGTTGCGGAGTTTCCACCGCTAAGGTTCATCAGGACGAGGGCTAACGCTAAGCCGCCAGACATCAAAATGGCGATCGAGATCTCTGAATAACTGCGGTACAGTGTTCGCAAGTATTCCAAAATGATTGCGGCAATGACTACGATCAATAGCGTCGTCAAACTCGGATTTAGATTTAGAAAGAAGCCCAGTGCCACCCCTGCTAAAGAGACATGGGACAGCGTATCAGCCATCAATGACTGTCGCCGAATCACTAGAAAGACCCCCAGCATCGGTGCGATACCAGCAATAAAAATCGCCGCAAGAAAAGCTCTTCTCATGAATTCATATGAAAGCAACGCCATGGTGAATCCTCCTTCCGCACTAAACGGATCTGACGGTCCGCGTATTCTTTGATATCTTCGTGATCATGGGTGATCATCAAAATCGACTTGCCGTGGTCATGAGCATTGTGCCGTAGCAGTTCATAAAACAGATTGCGGGATTGTTCATCCATCCCCGTAGTCGGTTCATCTAAAATAAATAAATCAGGGTCCGTGGCAAAGACCCGTGCCAAGCTGATCCGCTGCTTTTGGCCACCGGACAACTCGCCGATCCGTTTATGACGCACGTCCCACATCCCGACGGCATCTAATGCACGGCGGACATGTTCATGGTCTCGTTTCGTCAAGCGCTTGAACCAGCGATCTCTTGGGTAGCGGCCCGATTGGACCAATTCCAAAACGGTGCTGGGGAACCCGACGTTAAAGGAAGCAATCTGCTGAGGAATGTAGCCGATGCTTAATTTTTCACCAGCAGCATTTTTGGTCGCCAAGGTGACTGCTCCTTTAGAAGGTTTCAACAAACCAAGAGTTGCTTTGATCAAAGTAGATTTTGCCGCCCCATTTTCGCCAGTCAAAATCACGAATTCGCCGTCTTCGACAAAGTAGGAAATGTCTTCCAGGACGGGCTCATCATCATAATAAAAGGTCAAATCTTTTACATCGATATAACGCACGCAGGCGCCTCCTTAGTGAATACTTTTTTGTAATGCTGCCAAATTGTCTTCCATCACAGACAGGTATGTTTCGCCGTTATCCATCTGCTCTTGCGTCAAGCTTTCTAATGGATTCAAGACCGCCAGCTCCACTCCTGTTTCAGAAGCTAAGGTCTCAGCCACCTTCGATGACGCGTTTTCTTCAAAATAGATAACTTTGACTTGTTTTTCTTCTACATATTCTTTCAGCTCAGCCAACCGACTTGGTGTTGGTTCTTGATCGGGTGAAATGCCCGAAATCGATTCTTCGACTAAATCATACTGCCGTGCCAAATAGCCAAAGGCTGCGTGCTGCGTAACGAAGGTTCGTTGGGTCGCATCCTTTAACGCCGCTTGGTAGGCTTCATCTAAAGCAGAAAGCTTTTCGATATAGGCAGCTGCATTTTCCGTGAAAGTTGCCTTTTGCTCAGGAAACTTCGCAATCAAGTCATCGCGGATCGTTTCTACTTCTTGGATCGCTAAGACTGGGTCGGTCCAAACATGAGGATCGTACGTATGATCATGGCCTTCATGGCTGTCTTCGCTTTCGTGATCATGCGCGTCATGATCCTCTTCCTCTGTGCCTTCCACCAACTGAATGTTTTTGGCCGCTTCGATCACGGCTGTTTGCTCAGAATCGACGGAATCCGTCAAACTAGCGACCCAAGTTTCTAGCTCAGGACTATTGTAGACAAAGGCATCTGCATCCATGATTTTGGTCATATCTTTGGCACTTGGCTCATAGTCATGGGGTTCGGTTCCTGCAGGGATCAACAAGGAGACCTCTGCTGCGTCGCCTACGACTTCTTTCGTAAATTCGTACATTGGATAAAACGTCGTGACGATCGACAGCTTCTCGGTGTCACTCGATTGACTTGTCGCTTCTTGCTGCCCACAAGCGCCAAGAAGCACGCCCCCTAAAAGGAGTGCTGTAGTAAGTAAGATTTTTTTCATCGGGATTTCCCCTTCCATTTGCTGGCTCTTCTTTTTATTTTAAAACGGAACAACTCCGTTTTGTTAGCAAAAGTTACTCTATCAAATGATTTCCGGTTCGTCAAGACAAATCGTACGTTTTACGATTTAAAACTTTTATTTCGAGATAAATCGGAAAACATAGGAGAAAACGTTCATTTGAAGCGGATTCTTCTCTCAGGAACTTAGCCATATTTTACACCATTCGCCATGCGCCCCTGCTGTACCAGCTTGAAAAATTAGAGAGTATGTAGGATAATAACCTAAAAGCACTTGGAGGAAACGAAGATGAACGAATTTGTAACTGTGCCGCCAACTGTAAACAACAGCGACTTGTTGACTCGAATCGTCTTACCAGAAGATCCTGCATCGCAGCAAACCGAAGAAATCCGCAAAACGATCGACAAACCATTGTATGAAGAAGACAAAAAGAAAAAATCCGCAAAGAAGCAGCACCAAAAATAATAGCCTTTGCTTTACGTAAAGAATCAGACCCTGACGCCTTATTTTCGTCGGGGACTTTTTTGTAGGGCAGCTTCTAGATGCTTCCTTCCCCACTTCAGCTGCCTTTTTCTTTACTATTGAAATAGAAGGCATACAAAAAAACACAGGCGAATTCAGCCTGTGTCCTTGACTCATTCATTTCAATGTACGTACAAGATAAACCTCATCGCAGAATCCTTTTAAGGCATTATAGACCCGCTGTGCCCGCGAATATTTTTGACAAAGAGCAAAGACAGTCGGTCCGCTGCCGGTCATCAAGGCAACATCTGCGCCGTATTTCATCATGCGATCTTTGATCTGTTGGACGATCGGATACTTCGGGATCGTGATTGCTTCTAGGCTATTGCCCATGGCAGCGATCATTGCTGGATAATCTTCGGCTAAGACGGCGGCCGACAATGCCGCGATATCTGGATGGTGCAGTTGGTCTAGCTCAACTTCTTGAAAGATTTTCCCCGTTGAAACACTCAAACGAGGTTTAACCAAGATGACCCAACATTGCGGCATCGGCCGCAGCGGCGTCACCAGCTCCCCTTTTCCTGCAATGTGGGAAGTGGTCCCATAAAGACAATAGGGAACATCGGTGCCGACTTCCATACCAATATCGATCAGCTCTGCCATGGAAAGGTCTAAATGCCAGAGGCGAACCATCCCCCGCAGCGCTGCCGCACAATCCGTACTGCCCCCACCTAACCCAGCTGCCACCGGGATATTCTTGGTGATGCGGATACGGATGCCTTTTTTTATGCCGTAGCGTTTTTTTAAGATACTGGCGGCTTGATAGACATTATTGCGTTTGTCGATCGGCAAAAAGGCTTTGTTGGTTTCTATAATGATCTTATCTTCTGCTATCTCTTCCATTATCAGACGGTCGGCTAGATCAACACTAGACATCACCATTTCCAACTCATGGTAGCCGTCTGTTCTTTTCTCTAACACATCGAGACCGAGGTTGATCTTAGCTGGCGCTTTTTCAATAATCTCCATCTTCATTCATCCAATCATCTGATAGTTATTTAGTTCTATCATAGCAGATTCTTATAAGATAGTTGAGTGATTTCTCTTGTTTTTATGATTGTTGCCATTTTGGTTGCCCTTTGGCTTGGTTCCTCGTAAAATAGAAGTACCAACTCAATAGATAAAAGAAAGCGGGGGAACCACATGGCAAATTTGATTCCAAGAGATTTCGCAGGCGGCGAAGAACTATTAGGCAAATTAATGAACAGTTTTTGGCAAGAACGGCAAATGAATACGGACATTAAAGAGTACGAAGACAAGTATCTCGTTCAAGCAGATTTACCCGGCATCAAGAAAGAAAACATCCGCGTCAGTTACGTCAACAACACGCTGACGATTTCAGCGGCTCAAACAGAGACCACGGAAACCGAGGAGGATTTCGGACATTATTTGCGCAAAGAACGCTCTAGCAGTGCCTATCAACGGACCTTCACCATCACAGACATTGATGACGAGTCCATTAAAGCAGTGTTTGAAGACGGCGTTTTGACCCTGACGTTACCAAAAGCCAGCTACAAAGATGCACCCGCAAAAAATATCCCGATCGAATAACCGAGATACCAAAAAGGCAGTCCCTTCAGAGAACGCTCTGGGGGGACTGCCTTTTCCTATTTGCGTGCTTGTCGTCGATACGCCTGTCTTGAGGTCTGTGGTTCTTCTTCAGAAATCTCTTTTTTGACGTACAATTTCAAACTGTAGGGTTCATGGTATTTCACATCATTTTTGATAAAATCACCGCCAGTGATAAATAAACCCACTGGCTCTAAAGGTTGTTTGCCTGTCCATTGGATCGTGCCGACTTTCGTCATCTCCGTGTAGCTAGTACCGATCTGCAATGCGTACTCATTTTCCCCTTGCTGTTTAACAAAATAGTAAGGATACAAGGTGTTTTTCGGGATCGTAAAGCCGTTGGATGACGGTTTGATCGCCAATTCTTCTTGAGCGATCAAGGTCTGCAAATGATTCGCCAATACCAGCTGATAGTCTTCTTCAAAATGGATCACCGCTTTTTCAGTCGTCAAACGATCAATGTCGGTGGTGCTGATGGTTTCTCCTTCAATATTGAAGACTTCGTCTGGTAAAACTTTGACAAAGGCCTGTGTGACATCGAACTTCATATTTTTGTTTAAGAAATAATAGAAGATATTCAGTACCCAGAAGTAGACTAAGACCAAAAAGCCGACCGTATAAAGGATCGCTTGAAAATAGTTTTGGTTCGCAAACATCCCGTAGACGATCCGCAAAATATACGCCGTTGGAATGATACTGAGGATGGTATAGGCACGGTTCAAATATTTAGGACTGATATCGAGATAGCCCAAAAATTTATGGATGCCGTTGATTAAATCTAAAATAAGCGTCATTTTCTCACCTACTCATTTCCTTGATTCTCATCCATGATCCCTTGTGGATCTGGCGTGGTCTCTTCACTTGAAGAAGGTATTTCCTGATTGTTTGCCGGCGTTGACGGAACTGTCGCTCCACTTGAAGGTGTTGTGCTGGCCGGTGTCGAAGAAGACGGTGTCGTTCCCGACGATGCTGGTTCACTGCTGGATGACGGTGTTGTCTGCTGGTCATCGTTCGTCGGTTGTGAGTCCGTGCTAGCAGGTGTCTGATTTTGACTGTCTTCTGTCATCGAAGAGGGTGTGCTTTCACTTGGTGCTTGTTCGGTCGTCTCTGTCGTTTCCGTCGCACGACTTGGTTGGCGGTAGCTGCCTGAATTCACCACGCCGGTGGCAGTGGCAATAATCGTTGATATCGTTAAAAGTGCAATTGGTTTTAAAATAGGCGGGACTTTTCGCATGATTCTCATCCTTTTCTTACCCGATGTTGCCCATTGGCAGCCTCGGTTCCTTCAGCCTCTTCTTACCTTTATAATCGTTTCTGACAAAAGGGTCAAGATTCCAGAGGCTTCTGTCGCAGGATTTAAAAAAAACTAAACATGTAACTGTTTTCACAAAAAAACAACGACGGCAGTTGCCGCCGCTACACAAGGTATTCATAAAACTTTTCAAAGGTCAATCGCAACGTGCCATGGTAATCCCGTAAAAGGGCGGGCAAGGCGATCACTTCTTCATGTGGGATCGGGGCATCGATTTGGATCACCGCTTCCTCCTCATCCAGATAATAAGAACTAAACAGTTCATCATCAGCGACTTCTTCTAGCTGATTGGTCAGCTCCTCATAAAACTTTTCTACGATCGGTTCTGCCAACTCATCAAAGACTGGCTGCAAGGCTGCTTCTACAGCTGGAAACGGCTGCGCGAGTAATTGCTGTCCGCTGAGGGAATGGCGGGTATTCTCATAGGTCAAATAAAGCAGGTCGAAATAATCCTCTTCTTCCCCGATCGCTTCTAGCGTCAAAAGGGCTTTTTCTACCAATGAAACCAAGGCCGAGGATACCTCCTGATGCATCACCGCATCAACTTTTTCAAATAATTGCTGTTTCTCGATGACAAATGTTTCTTCCATAAAAGTGAATTCCGCTTTTTCAAAGCAAAGGGGGGTATCAGAGATAAATAGTTGGATCGTTGCCATGGCGTTGCCTTCTTTCTTTTTCAAGCTGCGGACAAACAGATGATTTGTCAACAGCGAAAATCTTCGTTAGCATAAATAATAGCAGGTGAACAAATTGTTCATCAAGTAATAAGGAGGAGATCGAATGAGTAAAGTTGCTGTTATTGTCACTGATCTAGTTGAAGATGTTGAGTTGACGTCACCAAAAGAAGCACTGGAAGCGGCTGGACACGAAGTAGTCGTTATTAGTAATGAAGGCGCCGAGACCGTCGAAGGCAAACAAGGTGGAACATTTACCGTCGATGCGACCATCGATACGATCGATCCTGCAAGTTTTGATGCTTTGTTGATCCCAGGCGGTTTCTCCCCTGACCAATTACGGACCGATGAGCGCTATGTGTCATTGACGAAAGACTTTTTGACATCTGATCGTCCCGTCTTTGCCATTTGCCACGGCCCACAACTGTTTATCCAAACAGGACTGACAAAAGATTTGACCTTGACGGCTTATGATTCTGTGCGACCAGATTTAGCCTACGCAGGTGCCACCGTCAAAGATGAGCCCGTCGTGATCGACGAAACCTATCGGTTGATCACCAGCCGAAACCCAGATGATCTAGATGCCTTCAATCAAGCCATTACCGAGGCATTGAATTAACCACGAATAAGACTTGGTTTCTTAGAGAAAAAAAGCCGCCAGTTGCAGCGTTCGATCCTTCGTATCGATCGAGCTGCAGCTGAGCGGTTTTTTCTTGCGTAGCTTTTCAGTTTTCAGTGAATGGCTCTTTCCCCGTTACTCGTCAGAGGGCAGCTCAAAACCATCGAAAGTCTCGCCATCATAGTAGCGCAATAATTCTTCCGTCGATAATAAGGAAGACGTCATTTCTTCCTGTGTCTCATTGGCCTCTCGAAGTTGGGCAAGGTAAGCCGCATAGGCTTCTGCCAACTGCCGATAAACAGCTTGCCGCGAAGTTCCTTCCCCTTGGATCGTCGGCAATTCACGGATAAAGGCCCGATAGACGGGGCGGTTTTCCTGCCATTCGATCGGCAACTCAATTACTTGAAGCTGGGCTTCTTCAAACCATCGTTCCATCGCTCTCCCTCATTTCTTTTCTTATTATCGTCAAGTTAGCAGCAAAGGTCAATCCGTGAGCAAAAAAACACAGAACAAGCGTTGAAAGAAATTGCCACATCCGCAAAAGCTCGCTTGTTGGGCTAGCTTTTACGAATGCGGCAATTTATCTGCTTGTTCTGTGTGTTACTCGTTTTTATGCGGCAACATACGCATATTTTTCAATGTTTTGTCGGATCGTTTCAATCATGTCTTCATCTTGTAAGCCAGTGATTTCTGCAATGACTTCCGGTAGTGATTTTTCATCCAAAAGTGCTTGCAATTGTTGGCTTTGCTCATCTTCAGGGTCTTTGTAGTTGAAGATCATGCCAATCGTTTCATAGAGATGATCTGGCTGCATGTTGCGTTTTTCTAACTCAAGGACTGGTCGGATAAAGCGTTCTTCAGTTCCTAATTTGCGGACAGGTGTCCGTGCCACCCGTGTGATAGCATCGGAAATGTGCTTGTTTTTAAAGCGTTGGATGATTTTTTCGATATACCGTTCATGTTCTTCGGGATCAAAGGCCCACTTCTCAATTAAAAGCCGCCCAGTTTCTTCGAGAACGGATTTTAATTGGATAACCACTAAATGGTCCTGCATCGCTTCATCGATCGTCTGATAGCCTTGGAGGGCGCCTGTGTACGCTACCGTAGCATGACCCGTATTGACACTGAATAATTTCCGTTCAATGTACGGTTCCAGGTCCGCCACATAATGGACCCCTTGCAGATGGATCGAGGATTTCATCCCTGACTCTTGGATCACCCATTCGCAAAAAGGTTCTACTTGAACGAATAAGGGATCTTCATGATGTTGCAGCGGTACGATGCGGTCCACCGCTGCATCTGGAAAACCAACCGTCGCTTCTAACGCGGACCAATCCGCAACGTATTTTTGCACTTCGCTTTTTAAAAAGGTCGATCCGCCGATCATGTTCTCACAGGCGATCACATCAATGGCTGGCTTGTCTGGGTGTTGCTGACGTGCTTCTAAGCCTTTGGCGATCAGCTCAGCGATATGCGGCAAAATGTTGGGACCAATGGCGGTCGTAAGGATGTCTGCCTCGGCGATCGCTTGGATCACCGCTTCTGGTTCTTTGGCATTGTTCAATCCTGTCACATGCTCGATGTGGATCTGTTCTTGGGTCTCATCGGCTAATTCGATGGTATACCCTTGTCTTGCTTTTAAGGCGTCAATGAGCGTTTCATTGACATCAATAAATGTGATTTCAAAGTTGTTGGCAGCCAATATCTCGCCGATAAAGCCGCGACCAATATTACCTGCACCAAAGTGAACTGCCTTCATGTCTTGTCTCCTCCTTAAATCCTTATGCCACGGTCAAGCTTTGGGCGATTTCTTCTTTATCTAAGGCATCCGCCAATTCGACAACGTTATCGATATCACTGCAAAAGAGGGCGATTTGTTGGACCAATTGCAGATGATCTTCCCCTTTGCCCGCAATGCCGAAAAGGACGGTGACGATTTTTTCTTCGTCCGCGGTACCGAAATTCACGCCATCCGGTACTTGCACGATACAGATACCTGATTTTTTGACGTATTTTTTGGCTTCATCCGTGCCGTGAGGAATCGCAATAAAGTTCCCCATATAGACTGAGAGCATCTCGTCACGCTCAAGCATGGCTTCGACGTATTCTTTTTCCACACAGCCTGCCGCCAGCAATTTTTCGCCGCAGTAACGAATGGCTTCTTCTTTGGTCGCAAATTGTTTGTTCAATTCAATCATGTCTTTTTCTAATACTTGCATTCGGCTCATCCTTTCTTAATTCGCTGCTTTGATCGATGCCACGATCCGTTGATAGTTCGTCGTTCCCATCAAATTATTGACAGATAGGTGGATCGCTTCTGGCGCTGACGATTGCGCTTGCGGCGTTAGGGCTTCTTTGGTGATCACCAGTGAAGAGGCGTTGGCATGGAGATCATTGATATGGCTTTTTCTGATCGGCATCGTCAGAGCTTCTTTGGCTAAAAGATCTTGGAAGACTTTCTGAGCCATCGTTGCCGAACCTTTGCGATCATCGTGGGCCAAAATGATTTCGCTGACTTGCTTAAGGTCATTGGCGGAAGGAACATCTACCTGGTTGCCTGCTTCAGACTTTTTTGCTGACTCCCCCGTTGTCTTAGTCCCTGACAATGTGGCTACGATTTCATCGTACCGTGGAGAGTTCAGGAAATTTTCAACCGCGACAAAGGTCGCATTTGGCGCTTTTTGTTTGGCACGTTCTTGCAATTCTTCTTGAGTGACAATCAGCGTATTGGCATCGTCCGTTAAATTGTTGATGGCGGAATTAGAAACATTTTGTGGAAGACCCGCTTCTTTGACTTTTTTCCGTAAGATCGATGCCCCCATAGCACTGGAGCCCATGCCTGCATCACATGCGAAGATGATACGATTGATGCCAGTCATTGGTTGAGCCGCCAAGCCTTTTGAGCTGAGTTTTGCTGCTTGCGTTTGTTGTACTTTTTCTTCAAAATTATCCACCGTATCCTTCGCATCTGCTTTCAAGATCGCGGCAGCGACGATAAAGGATACGCCTGCTCCTACGGCAATTCCCGCTAAGACAGAAACGACACTCATCACCGAGTTGAATGGCGTCATTGCTAAGATCGCAATGATCGAACCTGGTGAAGCAGGTGCCCGTAAGCCTGCACCTAGTAATTGGAAGGTAAAGCTTCCTGATACACCGCCGGCAATCACTGCTAAGAACATCAATGGTTTCATCATGACGTATGGGAAGTAGATCTCATGGATCCCACCGATAAAGTGAATGATGATCGCTCCAGGTGCCGAAGATTTCGCTGCTCCTTTTCCGAAGAAAGTGAAGGCTAGCAAGACTCCTAAACCAGGTCCAGGATTGGCTTCTAATAAGTAAAGGATCGATTTCCCAAATTCGCTGACTTGCTCAGTGCCTAGTGGTGTCAAAATTCCATGGTTGATAGCATTGTTTAAGAATAAGATTTTTGCTGGTTCAATAAAGATATTGGCTAATGGAATCAAGTGGGCATTGACGATTACTTCGACCCCTGCTGCCATTGCTTCTGTCAAGGTGTTAACAACTGGCCCGATTGCTACAAAGCCCAGTAATGCTAAAGCAAAACCGATCAAACCTGATGAAAAGTTGTTGACCAACATTTCAAAGCCAGCGCGAACTTTGTCTTGGAAGATCTCGTCAAATTTCTTGATGACCCAACCGCCTAAAGGACCCATGATCATTGCACCCAATAGCATTGGGATATCCGTTCCGACGATGACCCCCATCGTTGCGATCGCCCCAACCACGGCTCCGCGGTCACCAGCAATCACTTTCCCGCCAGTATACCCGATCAAGATTGGGATCAAATACGTTAGCATTGGACCGACCATCGTTGCAAAGGCTTCATTTGGTAAATACCCATCTGGAATAAATAATGCCGTTAATACACCCCATGCAATCAATGCGCCGATATTCGGCATCACCATACTCGACAACGTACTGCCTAATTTTTGAACTTTTGCTTTGACTGATGATTTGGCTGCTTTTTGTGTCTGTTCCATTTTTTTCTCTCCTCTCGTCTGCTTACACCCTTATTGTAGGCGCTTCCCAAAAAGCTCGAAAGTCGTACTTTGGCACAAAAAACTGTGCCAAAACTTGTAGCCAAACAGACAGAACAAAAAAGGCGAGCAGCCCCTGCACTCGCTTATTTTTGTTATGTTTCACGTGGAGCATTTTTTTGGATTTTGCCAAAACAAAAAAAAACGTGTACCCGCTCCTTCTACACAAGGTAGAAAGAGCAAGTACACGGAGGCAGCTCATTCATTTATTTCGTTCGCTGCTCTTGTTGCAAGCCAGTCTGATGCTGATTGCTTATTCTTCTGCCAGCAAAATCTGTTGGATCTCTTCAACCGATTCGGCATCACTAAGCGCCCGAACATTCTGCATATCAGAACAAAAAAAGGCGATTTCTTGCAAAACAGCTAATTGCTGCTCTTTTAGGACGACTACGAAAAGGATCGTAGCGATTTTGGGCTGCTCCTTCGTGCCGAAGTCAACGCCATCAGGCACTTGGATCAAAAAGAGTCCTTCTTCCTTGATCCATTGCTGGGCTTCTTCTTCCGCATGGGGCAATGCCACAAAGTTGCCGATGTAAACACCTGTTTTTTGATGGCGACGCAAAAGGCTTTTGACATAGGGCAAGGAAACAATCTCCTGGTTGACTAAGTACTCGCCAATTTTTGTCAGGGCCTCTGTGGCATCGGTAAAGTGTTGATCCAACAAAATCCGCTCCTGTGGAATATACATCGCTGATCCCTCCTATTGTTTTACTTCTTCAATCAAGAGCGAAGAGAGCAACTGATAAATAATCGAATCATTGCCCGAATTAAAAATCTCCGTATTTAGATCATTCATAATGATCGAACCACTGATTTTTCCTAACATCTGAGAGCTTGTTTCATTGATAGGATACGGCGCAAGCATGACTAATAAACGGGTAACAGCGATTTCTTTTTTATCCATCGCTAAAAGGGGCAAAGGTTGTTTCAAGTCGAAAATACGAAAAACTGGTTGCAGGATCGCCGAGCTCGCCGCGTGAAACAAGGCAAAGTGAGTGTCAGGAATGCCCACTGGCGCTTGGAAGTAGCGCCGTAAGAGACGATCAACGACTTTCTCACGATCCAAAACAACATGTTCATCAAAAGACGTCAGCACCAGCTGCAACGTTTCTTCCAAGTCCGCTGGGTTATCAATGGCCTGCACTTGAAACAGCGCCAATAGCTGGTTAATGGCTTCGATAAAAGCCAAGACCGCTTCATAGGATTCCTCTTTGACCAAAGCAGAGGGTGCTTTTTTGGCGGAACGTTTTTTCTGACTAATGGCTTGGAAGGCCTTCTTCAACTCTTGAATGTCTTCTTCTAGCAGGATCGGTGAAACGAGTTTGTACTCTCCTTGATACCCTGGCAGCAATGAAGTCGAGATCACCAAGTCATAGGTCTCCTCGATATTTTCCCGTTTGACATCCCCCACTCGAAAGAAGGTGATTTGATTGATAAAGGGAAAATGTTTCCGCAGCTGCATCTCTAATAAACTGATGGAGGCTAATCCGCTAGGAGAGATCCCTGCAATATTGACTTCTAACACTTTCGGATTTTTTTCCAACGAATTGGCAAAATGCAGGACCATATAGGCGATTTCTTCTTCCGAGAACTGCTGCTGCGGAAAGACCTGCGGCAGATGATTGCGAATCCCGCTGGCGATCTCGACATACTGGTTCATGATTTTTTCTAGGATAGGGTTGTTCAAATGATCTTCTTCTAAAATAGCCCGCGTCATCACTCCTGAGATATGGGTCAGCAGCATTTTATACAAGTTCGTATCTTCATAAAACGCCACTTCCGTTTGCTCACTGACCAATTCGATCAAGCGTTTCACGCGATAAGCCAAGTCAGTATCAAAATTGTCATCAAAAAAATCACGATCAAAGGAATTGGCAAAATCACCTAGTAACACGGCAAAAAAGACGATTTCGTTGATGGAATAAAGCAGTTTGGTCTTTTCGGCGATCTGAGCAAAAATCTTTTTCGCCACCTTCAGCAAGTCTTTGTTGATCTGACTCGGGTACGTCTCTTCTTCCACCGTATAGCCCAAAGCTACCCGATCCATGGCTAGCGCCAGCATCAAGACGATAAAGGCTAATTTGCGGTCACTAAGTTCCTTGAACTGCGGTTCGATGGTTTCCCGAATCAACCGCTGGGCTAGCAATAGATGGTCGCGGGACAGAAATTGAAAAATAAACGGGGCTTCATCATCGGTTTCCAGTAAATGGAAAAATTGGTATTCATTGATCTCCATCACTAGTGTATTGGCTGTGATCAACCGCCGATACTTTTCGGAGCCTTCGATCTCATACCCTTGATTGCGCACGATCCTTAACGGCAGCCGTGCGAGACTTTCTTCTAGTTGTTTGATATCTGAAAAAAACGTCGTATTGCTGATTTGGTAGCGATCCAAGAAGAAATGACTAGATACAGGCTTCGTGGCGGTAGTCAGTTGCAGCAAAATACGATGTTGTCGCTCACTAGCCGCGAATTCTTGATCGGTATCTGCCATAATGGCTTCTTGCAATTGGCGAATGCTCGTTTCTGATGCAAAAATTTGGAAATGACCACGACCGACCTTCTCTAAGGTAGCTCCTACTGTTTCCAGCGATTTTTCTAGATTAGCCAGTTCACGGTACACCGTTCGTTTACTGACTTTTAAGACTTGCATCATGCGATCTAAAGAAACTGGACCGGTACTGTTCATCAATTCCGTTAATAAAAGTGTTTCACGATTGGTCAAAAACATAGTCGACTCCTTCTGTCAGTAAATGACGATACGCATCTGCCGTCAATAAATCATCCACCACCAGTAAAGGAACATCTGGGATCGGGCACTTTTCTGCAAGTTCTTTCGGGAGGATATAGACTGCCGTAGGGTCAAGAGCTTGTCCTTCATACGCCATTTTTTTGATGGTCAAAGACAGCGCTTGTTGGCGGGCCATTTTGCTTAGTATCTCCACTGCCATCGTTTGTGAACCGCGTTTTTTTCCAGTATACAAAAAGATGATCGTTGAAACTCCTAGCGAACTTGCTGCCTCGGTTTGCAGCGATTTTTGCGGATCCTGTTCTCTTCTTTGTAATTCTTTAATCAGCGGGGCATACTCATCAGCCGCCAAAAAATTATCTAACACATAATGCTGTGCGTGTGGTGTCTGCTTTTGGGCAATAGCTGCTAATTCCCGTTGGGTGATCACCAAAAGCGCGGGATCATCGATCACACGATAAATCGATTGATAGCGGACAGGAAACGTTAGCTGGGCTTCTTGTAACTGTTTTTTTAGTATGCTGGCACCAATCGCACTGGACCCCATCCCTGCGTCACAGGCCACGACGATCTCCGTGACTTTCTTCATTTTCGGCATCTTACGCTCCTCATTTTCTGTATTGGACTTCCGTTTTAACAGCACACTAGCGATCGCAAACGATACGACCGTACTGACGACAATCCCAGCTAAGACACCTAGGATCATAGACGGCGGTGTATTGAGTAAAATCGCTAAGATCGAGCCCGGAGACGCAGGCGCTCTTAAGCCTACCCCTAAAAATTGGAAGATCAGCGTGCCACTGAAACCACCAACGATCGGACCGAGCAACACCCAAGGATCGAGCAGAACAAACGGGAAATACACTTCATGAATCCCACCAATAGCCTGCACAAAAACGGATGCTGCGGCATTCGTTCGGTTTCGCTTTGAACCAAAAAAAAGATACGCCGCTAAGACCCCTAATCCTGGACCGGGGTTGGCCTCGATCAAAAATAAAACCGACTGACCATTGAGTGCCGCTGCTTCGATCCCTAGCGGTGTAAATAGACCATGGTTGACAATATTATTGAAAAACAAAACCTTCAATGGTTCTACAATGATATGAATAAAGGGCAAAACGTTTTGCTGAACAAAATAATCAACCAGCTGATAGCTGCCGAGACTGAACCAATTAAAAAGCGGCGCCAATAGGAAGTAACTGCCTAAAAAAAGGAGTCCGCCAAACGCACCTGCAATAAAATTGCGCACCAGCATCTCATAGCCACTTTTGACTTTGCTCACGATCGAATCACTGCGGTACAATAGCCAGCCCGCTAGCGGTCCCAGCAGCATCGCCCCAAAGACCTGGGGAATATCCGTTGCGAGAATAGCCCCTAAGACCGCCACTGCTCCTACGACCCCACCTCGTTCAGGCGCCAACATCTGCCCACCTGTATAGGCGATCATGAGGGGCAGCAGCACAGTCAAGACCCCTTGTTCCATTTGCTGGATCACTTGTTGATCGACTGAGAAAAAAGGCAGCAGGAATGAAATCAGCATCCACGCAATAAAAATACTTAAATTCGGCATCATCATGCGAGAAAGATAATTCGTATAAAACTTAACCGTTATCATTTTTTCTCTGGAAGACGAGGTCTTGTTCATTTTATCCGCTTCCTTTCTCTTCTCTATTATAAGATGTTCTGGCAAGACTGAAAACAAAAAAAGCATACGTTTTTTAAAACAGAAATCAAAAAAAGCTGACGTAAAACGCCAGCTTTTGAAATAGCTTCAATTGATTTAGTTTACGCGTACCGCGAAATCTGGTGAGTAATAAGAGTAACTGCTAACAGAAACATTTTGACCTGGTGTTGGTGCATGAACGTATTGTCCGTTACCCATAGCGATCGCCACGTGGTGTGTGCTTCCGCGGCTACCCCAGAATAACAAGTCACCAGCTTTTGCTTCATTGATCGAGATCACCGTACCAGAAAATTCTTGTGCGTAAGTTACCCGTGGTAATGAGATCCCAACTTTAGCAAATACATATTGTGTAAAGCCAGAACAGTCAAAGCCGTCTGGTGTCGTCCCACCCCATACATAAGGAGTACCAATGTATTTCATTGCTTCTGCTACGATTGCTGAACCGTTGACCGTTTGTGCGGGTGCAGGAGTATTGCTTGCACCATTGCCGCTATTGTTCGATCCTTGGTTGTTATTGCTATTGTTATTGTTGGCAGGAGTCGATGGTGTCGTATTTGTTGAACCGCCACCTTGTGATGAACTGCCTTGCGTAGTATCAGTCGTCGTACTAGAATTTGTTGTTGAGTTTGATGTCGTTGAATTCGACGTTGAAGACTCGCTTGATGCTGCTTCCTGAGTAGCTGCTTCAGCTGCTGCCGCTTCTTGTGCTGCTTGTTCACGAGCTGCTGCCGCCGCCGCTTCTTCTGCAGCGATGCGTGCTTGTTCTGCTTCATATTCTTCTTTTTGTTTTTCTAAATCAGCTTTTTCATCTTCTTTAGATGCTTGTTGAACAGCCAATTCCGCTTGTAAAACATTTAAATCGGCTTGTTTGGCTTGTAGATCCCCTAATTGTGTTTCTAATTCAAATTGGTTCGCTGCGATTTCTGCCAATTTATCGTCGTTTTCCGCTTTTTTCGCTTCAACTGCTTCTTGGTCTGCCTTTTGTTGATCCACAAGATCTTTGTTAGCATTGACGATCGTCGTCATTGCTTGCACACGGCCAATAGCATCTGTTAAAGAGTCAGCTTCTAATACTGCATCAATAAAGTTCGTGCTTTGACCATTGACTTGAACGTCACGGGCTTGTTTTTGGATCGCTTCTTCACGCTTTTCGATTCTGACTTTCAAATCAGCAATTTCTTGCTTCAACTTTTCAGAATCCGCACGCAAATCACCTTGTTGTTGCAACAAAGTTTGGGCTTTTTCATTGATTGCAGCCACGTCGCTTTCAAGTGCTACTACTTGTGACTGGATGCTCGCTTGCTGTTTTTGCAAGTCAGAGATCTCTTTATTTTTTTCTTCAATTTTATTGTCAAAATCTGATGCAAAGACAAGTGTCGGTGCTGCTGCAGAAGTAAGAACAATTGAACTTACTAACAATAAAGATAAAATTCGCTTTTTCACTCTTCATTCCTCCGGCTGTTGCTTCCCCTAATATGGTTTTTTTATGTATAAATGCTTAAGAATACCTAAAGTCCTTCACGATAGTGTGATTGTAACACAGCCGTATGTCAGAGAGATAAAAGGAATATTACAAAAACATTTCAATCGCTGTTATTTTTATACAGTCAAACGCAAAAAAAATGAAGCTATTCGTCTTTGAATAGCTTCATGAATGGAACGACTAAAAGGATAAACAAAAGGATGTTCAATAAAAGCGTAGGTGCTAGAAAGCGGGAAACAAAGAATGACGTGCTAACTGAGGCGATCTTAAATAGCAACTGGACGCCCAACGTCACAACTTCTAAGCTTGTAACAAAGATGATCATTCCGAAAAACATGGTAAATACATTTTGATAAAGCGTATTTTTCAAAATATACATGATCCACACGATCAAGGGAAACGCCACCGTGTAGATGCCGATCACACCGACATAATACACGTCATAGAGGCAGCCGATCACAAGCGCCGTTGTGATCAAAAAGTTTTTCGGCAAATACTTCGCGCCACATAAAAGGGCGATCAATAAAAGATGCGCACTGGCGATATAATTGTCTTGGGTCCATTTTTCTAAAAAACGCGTCAGTTGTCCATCTGCCAACATCATCAAAAAGAAGACGCCCGCTGCCAGGTATTTGATGTAGTCATGCTTTTTCATGGCTATTCCTCACCTGCCAAGCGTTTGATAATCGTTACTGCTTGAATATCATACATTTGGGCATACGGTTTTACAAATACTTGGGTATCAAGACCAAACTCATCTTTGGTGGTACGGATCACTGTTCCGATCGCTAAGTCGGCAGGCGAGTTTCCTCCTAATCCAGAGGTCTGCACGACATCGCCTTCCTTCAGCTCATTGTCCCCTGTCAACTGGGTAATGACCAAGGAACGTTCTTTTTGATCGTAACTACTTAGAATCCCAAAGTTTGACCCATCTTCGCCGCTGATCCGAACCGGATAGTGGTTGGAATTCTGGTTTTCAGAAGTCAAAAGTTCAATTTTAGAAGAAGCCGCATTGACCTCAATGACACGACCAATCAAGCCTTTTTGCGACATGACTGCCATGTTGACCTCAACACCGTCTCTTGAGCCTCGATCCACGATCAGCATATCTTGCCAAGTATCAGGTGACCGATTGATGACATTGGCGGAGATCCGTTCATAATTCGTCAAGGTCGCATTCAGCTCTAGCTCTTCTTTCAAGGCATCGATTTCTCTTTGCGCATTGTCCTTCGCTTGTTCCAATTCATCAAAACTGTCCAATTTCTCTTTTAAACGTTCATTTTCTTCATACGTCACAAACAAGTTTTTGACTGAATTCGCACCATTTTCGATCCAACGAAAAGGCGCTGTAATCACTTTATCGATAAAGCCAACGGAGTCATTGACCGTTGATTGCACAACATTGGTGGAGTTTCCCGCAGCTCGGCGGGCGATCGTCACGCTTAATACGGTGACAACTAAAATCACAATAATCAATGTGATGATAATATTTTTATTAGGATTAAACTTTTTCACAAAGACACCTCAAATAATTCCAAACTGTAGTTCCAATTTTACCATTAATACCCTGCAAACAAAAGCTAAGTTGACCGTCTTAATGTTTTTTTTGTAATTATGTTTTTGAAATTTTCAACAAAAAAAAGAGACGTTCCGTCTCTTAATCACAACTTTGAATGACTGCTATCATCCCGCTGCTAAAGGAAAAACCTGCTGTTTGTGTCAGAAATTCATTGCTGGCATAAGAAGTTGGGTACGGCACTTGGACGTTTTCTAATAAATACTTGCTACCTGTCAACGTCAAATCTGTTACCGGCGTCAAACAGCAATACGCCAAATACTGCATCTCGGGTTCTTTTTCCAATTGATAGGTGCCTGGTAAAAAGAACTGAACGACATTTTGACGATCTAAAAAACGCAGATTTGGGGCAAATGGACGAAACCGATCTTCTAAGGGCAGCCATAGATTGGCTAAAAGATGGTCGAGACGCCCTCCTGTTGCACCAATCAAGTCGATTTGCGCTTCTGGATAGCGACGCAACGTCTCCACCAATGCCAATTGGGTATCTGTATCATCTTTTTCAGCAGGGGCTTGGATCACTGTGTTGACTTGTTGTTTGACTGCTTGCAGTTCGCCTGCGGTCAAAGAGTCGAAATCACCGATCGCTAGATCGACTGGCCGTTGGTGCTGAAGCAAAAACAGTGCCCCGCGATCAATCCCAATGTATTTGTCATACGTCATCAGCGGTGGCCAATTTTCAGGGCGCCCCCCTGCTGCTAACAAAATCTTCATTTATTGCAAAGCTTCTTTCAAGGCTCTGATCTGTGCTGCAGGTTCATCGGCATCGTAAATATAGCTTCCTGCTACGAAGACATTTGCACCTGCTTCCAAGCAACGTTTGGCTGTCTCAGGAACGATCCCGCCGTCTACCTCGATATCATAATGGTAGCCTTTTTCTTCTTTTAAAGCAGCCAGCGCCGCAATTTTTTCTAGTGATTCTTCAATAAAGGATTGCCCACCAAATCCAGGATTGACCGTCATGACTAACACTTGATCACACATAGATAAAACATGTTCAATGGCTGATACTGGTGTGCCTGGGTTGATGACGATTTCTGCTTTGACATTTTCTGCCACAATCATTTGGATCGCACGATGGATATGAGGTGTTGCTTCCGCGTGGATCCCAATGATATCTGCCCCAGCTTCTGCGAAGGCATGGATATACTTTTCTGGTTCGGTGATCATTAAGTGAACATCCAATGGCAGTTTGGTAACTGGGCGAATCGCTTTAACGATGTTTGGGCCTAAGGTAATATTAGGGACGAAATGACCGTCCATCACGTCTACGTGAATATAATCTGCGCCATGGCGCTCTA
>NZ_NGLH01000002.1:0-7094 GCF_002140635.1 Enterococcus sp. 3G6_DIV0642
ATAAATATAGTATGATTAATTATTTAACTGATGACTAGATTTATAAAATAATTTAAAAAAGTAATCAGCTTCAAATTCCAACAAGATATTTTTTTTTAAGAGGAGTAGATGAAAAGGATTTTGAGTTTCGTATTTTCTGAAAAACAATATCTATAAAAATATTTACGATAGCTAAGATTGAAATAGAAATTGAAGAAAGAGGAGATATAAATGAATAGAATCATAGTTACAAGAAAACAATATTGCCATTCCATTAAATAGTGAAAGAACCTCAAGATTCAAATATAAACCATCATTGGTACAGGTAATCTTGTAGTTTGTTTGATAATAGGGCGCCATTTGATGGAAGAGTAGGGGTCGAACTATCATGTTGCTTAAGAGATCGAGATTTTTAGTTAACATAAACATTTACATGTTTTTATTTATATTGATTTATAGCTTTTTAAAAGAGACAACTTTGTATAAAATCTATGTTATGTAAACTGAAATTATTCATACATCATTTTTCAAATATAATTAGCATTTTATACTTTTTTGAATTAAAATAGACTTAAGATTTAGTAGTAGTGCCAAAAATAAAAAAAGAAATACTATTATTAGGAGGAAGCATTATGGCAAACATAAAATATGTTGGTAATGACACAAAGAAATCTGAAAACGGAAAAATTCATAGAAAAGAAGGTAATTATACTGGTTGTGGAGCAAGAATTGATGACAATCCACAAGATTGGCAGTCTACGACTTCTTCTATCACTTGTGAAAAAAAAGGCTGTAAATAGAACCACCTCAAAGTATTAATTTAAAAATTAATCGGATAAGCAATATAGCACAGCTTTGGCAACACTATAAAATCTAAATATGAAACCGCTATCTTGGTTTGTATGTATTTTAGTTATCACTTACTACTTAGTGATAGCTAATAGATTGTTCCATATCAATTCTGAATAAGAACCATACATTGTTTCATTGTTAATACACAGATAAACAAAAATTTTTTAATATTTTATGCCGAAGATGCAGTATTGATACATAAAATCTGCGATATCATAAAAATGAGTCCTATCAACAGAATTATAATATTTAGACAAAGGAAATCAAGCATATATCATAATTGATTTCCTCATATAATTTGATTAAAAAGAGACATCAATATTTGAAAGCGGATGATACAGTTGATTCATTAATTCCGTGTCGCTTTTACGTCCACGATTAGAGAGCAGAATCACACTAGTTTTATTATCTTTAGAAAACAACCCAAACGATTCGAATCCTCCTTTACCACCATGAGCACGGAAATAAGTCCCTTTGTCATAAAAACCTGCTGCATAGAATCCGCCAGCGGCTGGTTGCCACATTTGCTCCAGCGAAGCTTTATCTAACAGTTTCCCATTCAATAATAAATCATAATAGCGATACAAATCGCCAACTGACATATAGAGATTTCCAGTTCCTACCTCAGCTGCCAAGTTAGCTGAGGAAATATCGTTAGGGTTCCCATAAGGATCTGTTTCACCATCCGTTTTGTAATTGACCGTAGGATGATCCTGCTGCAAAAAAACTTTATATAAGAAAGAGTGTTTCAACCCATTCTTATTGATAAAATAATCCGTTAACAGCATATCATAACTTTTTCCTGTTACTTTTGTCAAAATGCCTGCTAGTAAATTGTAGTTGATGGGACTGTATTTGAATGTTCCTTGGGTTCCGGATAAGACAGCATGTGCAGCATCCCAGTCGAGAATCTGCTGCACGTCTTCCAGTCCTTGGGGATTTTCTGAAAGCTTGAGTCCGGAAGCCATCTGCAGCATTTGCTGAATCGTAATATTAGCAGCACCAGGAATATAGGGATAAAAGCGGGCTAACGTATCTGTCAAGAATAATTTCCCGTCCCTAACTGCTCGCATAATCAAGACAGCTGTTAGACCTTTTTGTATCGAGCCAATATTGAATAATGTTGTCGGAGTATTTTTAATATCAGCTGCCTTGTCCGCATATCCGTACCCTTTATGCAGCAGGACTTTCCCATTTTTTATAACCAATGCACTTCCGATAAAGCCACTGGAAATAATTTTCTGATCGTAGATAGCTCCTTCAGGTGTGATGACTTCTTGATTACTAATGAGATTGTCATAGTTTCCCGCATCCAACAAGTCCTGTTTCTTGTTGGATGCGGGCTGCTCATTTTTGGAAGAGTAGCTGCTGGCAGTACTGGAATGTACAACTTGCTCACTGAAATGATCAGAAGCATCCGTTGGTTCCGTTGGTAAAAACAAGTAGTAGAGGCCAATGAGACCACAAATAATCACAAGGATATCAATCCCAAGCACTAGTTTATGAACGTTTCTTTTTGCATGTTTTTTCGTATGTCTACTCATTGAATAAAGCCTCCAACATTTCTATTCTCCAACAGTCCTCCTTTTTCATTCCCCCTGAATATCTTTTGGTGCTTCTTGCTGCCAATTTTTGGATAGGAAATAATGGTTGATTTCATAAGATGGTTTCTCTTTGCCCTTAGAATCCAAGAATGGCTGAATGTATTCATCTGCTGCTAGCCAGCCACGCCAGCCTAAGTGAATCGTATCTTCCATAAAATAGGGTTGATTGCCTTTCGTTGATAAATCAGCGATATTCATAAAGCCTTGACTTCTTAACTGGTAGCGGATCTTTTTGTCAAAACCAGTCAACACCTCTTGCGGTAAGCCAGTATAATCCATCCACTTCTGATTGATAGGCGGAATCACAAATAAGACATCCACATTGTTGCGAGCAAATTCTGTCAGTACTAGTTGAAAGTCACTATATTCTGGTCCAAAACGATAATCCCATTTCTTTTGAGAGCCTTTCATTTTATCTATGCGGCTTTGCAGATTATGTTGGTAAAAAGAATTCTTGATCCCTAAAGAATTATTAGTCGTTTCTGCTTTTCCTTCATTATCGGCTACTTGTTCTATTTGAGCGAGATTATAGGTAGAAGGTAATTTCTTTGCAGCAGCAGTGATTTTGTCAGTCAAGTTATGCCCCAACCCAAGACCACTAAAAAGCTCATCTTCCCGTTTCAAAATAGATCGTTGCAGATCAATCTGTTTTTTCTGCCAATCAGTTGGTATCTTACCGGATTTCACTTCATTCAAGACTTGTTCCGTCAAGCGATTTTCTCTCACTTTCGAATAGTCTAAGAGACGTTCGGCATAGTATTGATCGGTGTCAGAGATTTTCTTTAACGAAGAGAGCCAATCGTACACATGCTGTTCGGAATAATGATGGTTGAAATAGTCTCCTTTCAACCCTTTAGGAACGAACCATTGAGGGGAAACGATGAAGACTGCTTTTTTCCCTGCTAATTCTTTCGCCATTGATTGAATGATGGCGTACTGGGTCAGCGACTGGGTGCCAGGTGCACCAATCAAAAATGGCGTATAAGAACGGTGATATTTCTGCACCAATACGGAAGGATGTGTGGCACTCACACGGTTTAGTTCGGATGAGCCAAAAAATGGGACATATTTTCCTGTTGCTATTGCCTCATTTTTGATATGATCCCCACGAAACACCGCATCATTCATTGCCGTCGCCGCTTGAGCGATGACTTTCGGATCGTGGCTATTGATCTTCCAAGGGCCAAGGAAGAGTCCCCCGACAAGAATCACCGCACAAAGAAGCGGTCCAAAAGCCGTGAATAGTCGTTTTTTCATCATCGGCTTTGCAGCGTGTCGACTTTCTCAATGATTTTTGCTGGTGTATTCCACTCTGCCCGGTCAAATTCTGATACAGGAAACTCAATTCCTAACCGCCCTTCTAGTTCAACCAGCAATTGAACAGATCCTAATGAATCTAATAATCCTCCATCAAAAAGATCGATTGTTTCGTTTTCTTTTACTTCGTCACTTCCTGTAACTGATACTAAAATGTCTAATACTGCTTCTTTGGTTGTCATATTCTTTTCTCCTTTTATTTAACGAATAATTTGTCTAAGATTCCTGAGAAAATCAGGAAACTAAAGCAAACTGCTTGGAAGGTCAATACAGTGGACACCGCTTTGGTTAGTTTGTTCGAAGGTAGATTTCCTTGTTTTTTCTTCCAACGGATCCACGCATCATTTCCGCAAATCAGTGTCGCATGATATACCCCGTATAAAATGTAATACCAGGTAAGACCGTGCCAAATGCCCATTAATAGAAACAGGGCGAAATAACCGACATTAGATGCTACTATACGACTTTTGAAAACTTTCTTTTTGATCAGGGTGAACATCAATCGCATGTATACGTAGTCTCGGAACCAAAAAGACAGACTCATGTGCCAACGATTCCAGAATTCTTTGATATTGGGCGCCAGAAAAGGTTTATTGAAGTTAGCTGGTGTATCATAACCCATGAAGTTGCTGATACCAATTGCAAATAAACTATAACCAGCAAAATCAAAGAACAGATACATACTATAGACATACATATACCCTAGCATTCCCCAAGAGAACAGTCCATTTTGCAGGGCTTCTTTGGTCACGATCGGTAGTAATACTTGACCGAGATAATAACCAAGAATGAACTTATACAGGAGCCCTAGCATTATTTTGGCGACTCCTTTGTTTAAATAGTCGAGATACACTTCTTTTGTCGGTGGATTCAGCAGATCTTTCTCAAAGCGACGATAACGATCGATCGGTCCCGAAGAAATCGTTGGAAAGTATAGTAAAAACTGGATATAACGCCAAGGATGGTATTCTTTGATCAGGCCATCCCGTATCTCCATGATCATTTGCACCGATTTGAAGGTCAGATAAGAGATGCCCAAGAAATAAATCAGTGAGGCATGCCCAACAAAGAAAGGGGTGACTTTACTCAATGCCAATGGTAAGATCGCTGCTACCACTGCACCATAAAAGACGCCTGAAGTATTTGCTCGTTGACGATGCTGATAATAGCCATAGACGAGTAATGTCTGATACACGACGTACCCGATCAGCGCCAGACCCTGCTGCCAATATTCACCACCAAAACTTACGTACAATACCGCTAGTGTGAGTAACGTTTGATACCATTGCCAACGCTTTTGTTTGAACAGCAGCACAAGCATCATCGGAAGCAATCCTACCATTAGCCAAATGAAATAGGTGGGATTTGCATAAGGAATCATATGCTGCAGGTTCATGAAGGATTCACCTCATTTGTCAGCCGTTTGCGGTCGATTTTGCCATTTGCCGTATGGGGCAGATGCTCAACATAGATAAATCGCTGCGGGATCATATACTCCATCACCGTTTCACTCAGTGAAGATTTGATGGCTTTTGTCAGTTGAAACTCTTTCTCGAAGGGGTGCGTTTCGGGAACGACATAAGCAATCAACTGTTCCACTTTCTTTTCTTGATATTTAGGGACTACGACGGCTTGTTTGACCCACGAACTATTGCTTAAATGATGGTCAATCTCTTCTAGTTCCATTCGATACCCATGGAACTTCACTTGAAAATCAAGACGCCCTTCATAATGCAACAAACCATCTTCCGTCATTCTGCCGCTATCGCCGGTTCGATACGCTGGTTGCCCTTCATGGACAAAAAATGCCTCTTTTGTTTTTTCGGGATTGTTCAGATATCCTTTTGAAACGCTAGGACCACTAATGATAATCTCACCTACTTGCCCTTTAGGAACTAGTTGATCTTCTTCCATAAAGAAAACCGTCGAATCTTCTTTCACATACCCAATTGGCACCCGATCATATTGCTCCAGTAATTCTTCAGTGATTTGCACGCCGGATACGGCAACAGTCGCTTCAGTAGGTCCATAAGTATTGTAGATTTTTGCATTCGGAAAACGTTCCAGTAGCTCTTGAGCGGTTTTTTTCGGTAGTTCTTCCCCACAGAATAAGAAACGCTCCAACTGAGGAACGTGCATCCCGTCAAAGGTCTCTTCCATCAAACATAGTTTCATAAATGAAGGTGTCGAGATCCAAACATTGATAGCCAATTGCGGCAAAATCGCAAATAATGTTTTGAAGTCATTAATGACAACCTTTTTTAAAGGTACCAAGCAGCCGCCAGAAGTTAATGCTGGGTACACCCCCATGACAGAGAGATCAAAGGAATACGGTGCCTGCGCCAAATAATACATCCCGTCGCGTAAGGAAAAATCTTTCAATGTCCATTGCACGAAACTCAATAAATTCCCGTGACTAATCTGGACTCCCTTAGGGATGCCGGTCGTTCCTGATGTAAAGATGATGTAATAAATATCATCTTTTCCGAGCGTTTTTGCGTTACCTAAATTGCGCCCGCTTTGATAAATTTCTTCCAATTGATTTATTTCTAGCATTGGAATCATTGTTTCCGGACCTTGCCAGTCAGCTACACTAATGATCAAATCTGGTGTAGCCACAGAAAGGATCAATTCAACACGCTCTTTTGGTGTGGTACTTTCAATGGGGATATATGCCCGACCAGTTTTGGAAGCTGCCAAAAAAGCTGTCAGCATGTCAAATTCTAACTCGCCATAAACAACAATCGGTCCGCGAGTTTCCAACGTTTCCTCGAAATAGGCAGCTAATTGATTGGATCGAGCTGCTAATTGTCCATAAGTATATACTTGGTGATCTTCCCGGTAGGCAATCCTCTCTGAATCTTTTTTTGCCCACTCTTCAATGGCTTGCACAATATTCACCACGTTCATGAACATTCCTCCTAAAATTCATTATAGATAAAGGTGCCACCTTGCACGTTTTTATAGTGATAAAGATAAATTATCATAACGATAACAAAAAAATATAAAATAGTTTTCCACACAAAAGTAAGTACATGACTCTCAGGTCTATTATTCATAAATTTTTTCACAAAATTTCACCTCATGATAATATTCTGGAACCATTTTAATATAATTCAATAATACGAGACATTGATTTGTAGACTATAATCCTTACAATTTGGTAAGATTATTCTATGTTATTTAAACTTAATAAGGTTATGGTTATCCTATTAATATATAATGTATCTGGTCTATGAAAAATTGAATATTTTGTTTCTATTACTTACATCAAACGAATCGCTTCATGTGATTAATTAATCAATATAAATTATATGAAAAATCTCAATTATATTAAGATCT
>NZ_NGLH01000002.1:7488-47790 GCF_002140635.1 Enterococcus sp. 3G6_DIV0642
GGTTAAAATTTTTTAATTACTTAATTCAATATTTCTCTCAATTTCCTTAAGTTTCTCTTTCAAAACTACTTTATCAGACAAACGCTTAATTTTATTAACCAATTTATTTATTTCTTCATATTTTTTTTCGATATGTTCTGCTTTACTTTATCTCCGCTATAGCAATCATTTATAACTTCCTCTGTATGATTAATTAATTTTATTTGATATTTTACTTCTCTTAATAAACCTTTTATCACTCGTTTCCAATTATCTTCTTCAAATATGTCTATATTTATAGAATCTATTGTTTTAATATCAACATTGTATTCTATCACAATATCTTTCCGAACAGTTGAACCATTAATAGCCGGAGGGGGGATTGAAAGATTTCATTTACTGAATTTTGTACAATTAGTTTTTGTTGAATAATATTACATTGTTTACTTATTGCTTCAAATTGATCTGTTTTCAACTTTTCTCTGGGATACTTTTTCTTAAAGCTATGTATTTGTTCATTTAATTTTAGCAATAACTGGTTAATCGAAGATACCCTTTGATAATTTAAACTTTTTGATAAAAATCCTAAGTCATCTGAAAAGCTATCAATGACTTTTCCAATAGATCCTGAACTTTCTAAACTTAACAATTTTTGCTCAATTTCATTCCTTTCATTTTTGTATTTATTTTCTATGTAAGCTCCTAATCCACCAAGCAGAACTACCATAAAAAAAACAATACACCCACTAAGCACTAGTATCGTAACATTATACTCTGTTACTCTCTAAATAAAACATTTCTGACCTAATTAATTGAGCTGCTTGAGAATCTATAAAATGGGCAATTAAAAAAGGATCAAAAACTTTTAAGTTTCTGACCCTCTGTTTTTTATATTAAACTCCTGAAATTAATTTTAAAGTTATGATTTTTATCAATCCTATTTACTTTCATTGATAATAGAACTGAAATCTAAAACATGTAAATTATCAAGGGAAAGGTTCTCATGGGCTGTCAATATAAAATTTGCTTTCTTTTCTCTACTCATTGTTTTTATTATAATCATTAGTATGTCTCTTGTTTCTTGATCAAGATTGCTAAAAGGCTCGTCTAGAATATACCATTTCCTTTCTATACTGAGAATTGAAAGGATGTATACTAACCTTCGTTCCCCACCTGACAATAAACCTAATTTCTTTTTCTTATACTTTTCAAAATTTATATCAGGAAAGTATGTATCTAATAAATTCAGGAAATTTTTTTTTGATTCATTGGTCAACCCCTCAACAAAGTGAATAAACTCATCTACAGTTAATCGACTATAAAAAGTAAAGTTCTGGCGCATATAAATACAACTATTATTATTAATTATTTTACTATTTTTCGGAAGTGGATTTCTTAGACCACTAATATAATCTAATAATAGCGTTTTTCCACTACCGTTTTTCCCTTTCAAATAAGTAATTCCTTCTTCAAACTTACAATTTATTTCCTTTTCAATCTCTTTTATAAATAAATTTTCTATAACAATCACAAAATCATCTACTTTCTCTAGATAACGGTTTAAAGAAAATAATACTAGGTATACTTACTATAATCAGTATTATACAAATCAGGAAGTAAGACACTGGAAAATCACCTGATATTAAATCATTCATCACATCTCCAATAATAATAAAAGGATTGATGTAATTTACTGGTGTATCTATTCCTATCAATACGAAAAATAAAAATATTACCATATTACATATGGATGAAACGGTCGACGAGTAAAGATTTCTTAAGTAGGTTATATTATATCCGATGAACGCTACAGGTAAAACTACTATAATTGTTATCAATGATAACACTGTTAAATGAATATAATTTAAATTGAAAAATAAGGCAGGTATGAGGTTAAACATAGTTAAGCAAACAATAGAATAAATTAGTTGGGTAAGAAGTAGTCCAAAAAAGAATTTTACAGGTATCCATTTTATAGAAAATATTATGGATAGTGCACCAGTATCTTTCTCATTTAAAGCAAACAGTCCTACACCGTAAACAAAAGCATTGAATACAATATATATCCACCAGTAAGTTAAATCATAAACGGTTGTTATATTCCTGCTGTTAAAAAATAGCATTATACTAGGCAACCCTAGTGACCAAAAAAAAGATAGTTTGTCTTTTAATAGTAATGATATATTTAGTTTGCAGATAGTAATGACATTTGACATAATATTCTCCTTCGATGAATTTATGGAAAAGGAATATACTCTATGCTTTTATCTAGTTCTTTTCCACAAATCGACTGAACAAAAGCATACACACTCTCATTATATAAAATAGGATTCATGTGTGGAAACCAATTCTCATCAACCACTTTTACCACCTTCAAATGAGGAATGGGCTGATACGAGTGAAACAAACTTATAACTGGATCCATTTTTAATTTTTCTCTACATTCTTTTTGCCATAATTTAAAATTAAATTTAAGTTTACTTTCAAATTGACAATCTTCCATATTCTTTAGTAAATATGAATAGTTTCTACAAAATTCATTGGTCGATAATTGATCAAAACGTGAATGATATAAATCTTTTTTTCTATCATCAAAATCTTTTAAAGTATTAGATTTAGCAGTCTTACTAAAATCCGTTGCAAAATACTGCAAAGCTTCAATCTGACTTTTTTTTATAGCTTCTTCTAATACATTTGAAGTACCTAAACCTATACACTTAGAATTTTCACTATATCCAATACATAAAATTACATAAATCTTATCTGAGATAGATACATTGAAGTAGTTTGTGTTATCTACATAATTTTTTAAATAATTGTCTACTGACTTTATTTCTGTAAAATTACTGATAGATATTTTTGGAGCTGAAGTTTTAGTCAAATAATTTACTATGAATGATTGCCTTTCAAAGAACTCGAAAAATGCTGTTCTTATTACAGAGTTTGAATCTGTATGAGATGCCATCCCATTTGAATCAACAAATCGATCTCTAGATAAAAATAGGCCTTTAGGCATCATTTTAGGTATGTTTTTACTCAAATAATTTACATGTGTGTGGTTTTCGAATGAATCGTTGGTATTTATCAACACTTCTCTTTCAAAGAACTCTCCAAAAACTTTTTTTAAATTTGATGATCTATTGTCAAACCCAACTTCATAAGCTTGTACATGTTGCTTATCTTCCCTAACTATATAATTATTGAAGTGGTGGTTTAAAAATAAGCCTTTTTTCGAGAAAATTCTACTATCATTTAATAGGAATCCATTCATTTTTATCTTCCCTTTCAAACTAAGAAACAATCAAATTCTGTAGCATTATAATCTATATTTGAAATAATTTTTTGTTTCTTCGATAATCTTATAAGTCTCTTTGAAGGCAAGCAATTTAGCAGATGCTTAGAAACTAATTTTATTGTTTTGACATTATTTTTATGATTATTTTTTCCATTTAAAATAACCACTTCTGGAAAAGGAATGTCCTTGTTTAGCATTAGTTTTTTTTGAATAAGATTATCAATACCTTCTTCACAATGATAACTATTCCTTTTTTCTATTTTAGAAAAAATAAAATCATAAATCTTTTCTTTATCTTTAGGAACCGATTGATAAAACCGTGAATCTTCATTCTGATAATTTTGCCACTCGATTATTTTATTCTCGATTATTGACTTTTTGACAGCCTCCTCAATGGTTTGATTACAAGATATTCCGCACCCAGTGATTTGTCTTTTATATAAACTGATCGTTATAACTGTGTAATAGTTTGATAGATTTCTTGTAGCTAAACAAAGATGTTCGTCAGCTCTAAAATTCAAACTTTTAATTAATTGTTTTTGTTCATTTGATAATTCAACATTAAGCCTTTCTCCAATATCTGTGTACCATAGTAAAAACAACTCATTTTTTTCTATTAACTCTGACAAAGCTTTCTTTAAGATTTGACACGATTCTATACCTGTAGCAGTGCCTGTTGTATCGATATATCCATATGCTGATGTTTTACCATAGCTAATGTATTTACCTTCAGCTGTGAACCCTCCTACACCAAGCAAAAACCTTTCCAGATATTCACTATAGCTTTTTTTCATTGCGAGTTCTTTGGTCGTGCTTATAGATGTTCCATCACTTGGATTGTAATAGTTTCCTTTTTTAATCTTGTTTCCGTTTATATAGAACAGTTTCCTCTCAGTACTCTGATAGTTCTTTGTAAATCCATAAGACGTATGAATTTGTGAAAACATATTAGCTTCCTCCAACAACTAAATCTGATTCAATCAATAAAGCTAACTTAGGATTTATTCCAATATCTTTTACAAATTTTTGATGATTTTTAAAAAGGGAGATAGATTGCATGGGAACTCCTTTATATGCCCGTTCTCTAATGTTCATTGTATGCTTAATACCATTAAAAAAACTAGCCTTTCCATAAATGAGTAAACTTTTCTCTAAGTCTAGAAGCCAAGATACAATAATGTCACTGCTCCAGTTATTATCTGTTATTACCTTGTTACTTATTTGTAAGATTTGATCACTATAAACATCAAACATGTAAGAGCCTGGTTTAAGTCCTTCTACAAATTTATTCACATAAATTACTGGAAAACATAGAATCATTTGATTTGTTTTAACAAAAGATTTTAAGTTCTCGAATATTTTTAATAATTCATTTGATCCGATTGAATATATAGAATAGCTTTCAATTACGATGTCAGGGGTATTTAAGCGACTGAAGTCTACTAATTCTTTATAATTTTCTAATTTCATTTCTTCTTTTGGTAAAGAGAACTGGTACATCTTTAAAATTTTCTTTTCGATTTCTTTGTCAACAAATTGTGATTGATACTCATTCCAATAGTACTTATTCATAACAATCACACATTTCCCAAAAATAACAAGTATCATAACTCAATGAAAAGTCATTTAAGTCAATCTTTAAAACATCATCAATTATACTATAGTTGGCTTTGGACATTTTTTTCTCTTTGTGTAGTTGATTGATTACCGGTAGCCAATCACTTTTATTTAACAAACCATCATATTGAAAAAAACCTTTCTCATTGTAAAACAAATCTACCATAACTTGAAAATTCAAATTATTTTTACCTGATTGACTACCTCTTAGTTGAGATTCAATACTATAAAAGAAGCATAGAGGGCAAGGGTTTCCCCATCTAGGAGAATAATAATTACTAAGGTAAAGACTATGATTGTATGCAAAAACAAATTTATATACATTCGTACTATCTTTATTTATAAAACTAACTATTTCTTTTAACTTTTGTAAACTAAAGGGATCTAAACAAACAATAATTAATTTATCCTCGTAATTTTGATCTTTAAATTCGTCGAGTGACCTTATCTCGTGATCTTCTTTCCAAATATCTCTAGACAATTCTAAAAATTTCGAGCTATTTGAGAAGATTACTATATCGTTTATACTTGATAAATATGTACTGTTCTCTTCCTTAATGATTGATGAATCCATTAAAAATTTTATTGATTCATTAGCAATATTCTCTTCTTTGAAAATTACCATAAAGTCATTAAAAGTAATATTTCCGATTTTATTTTCTTCCATATATCTGAGAAAATTAACTAGCACTTCATTTTTAGTTGCAAAAGAATTATCTTTAGTTTGGATTATTGTTGTGTTTTCATCTTCTAATTCATATATCAAATATGGATTAACTACATATTTCAATCAAAACCCCTCCAATATTTATACTACTAGCTTCCGATATAAATCATTAATAGGAGAGAAGATAAGACTTCTCTCCTATTAAAGTAAATCTATTTGGTGAAAACTTTCTCTTGAGAAGAAGCTCCTGCTCCACAACAGCAGCAGCAACAACAACAGCAGCAGCCACCGCCACCGCCACCGCCGCCGCCACCACCACTACCGCCGCCTTTACTAAGCGAGATAGATGTGTCAGCAAATGAAGAACCTAAGCTTGAAGAAAATGATGTAAATAAACTTTGGGAAATAAGAGAGTCTTGCATTTTAGACTGCTGTTTATCTTTAGTACCCATATTAAAACCACCTTCCATAATATTAAGAAATAGCTAGCAATTTCTTAATATTATGGTAAATTACAAACAAGCACCTTGTCAATCTTTTTTTAATTTAAAACTATTTAAATAACAATATGATGATAGCCTTTTTTAATGCTGTTTAAAATAGCTAACTACAAAATTAAATAAGAAAAACTTTAATTAACTGAATATTTAGAAAATACAAAATAAGTTAAATCACACAAACTATTATTATTTTTTAAAAAAACTGTGTATTAAAATAACATGATAATTAACAAAGTAAATTATATCACTAGTTATAATTATTACTTAACTTAGGACTATAAAATCGTCCATCAAAAACTTTAGCCATTATTATTTATGGCATTTTTTCTTTCCTTTATGAGATTCAAAAAATATTCTGTTTGCTGTTTGGTATTTAAAGAACTCACTGCGTGGTTAACTAATTTCTGTACAACAACTTCTCCGTGCTCATCTTTTATAAAATCTACATAAGGAATGCTCGGTCTGTAAGCCCGTGCTAGCACGTTCTGAGAATATTTGATCTCTGCTACTGTCAGATATCCTTTATTTAGTAGGCTACTTATCACCGCAGCAGTCGTATTTTTGTTTAGTTCCGGCAATATTTCTAATAATTCATGTTTAGTCAAAGACTGATTTAATTCATAAAAATAGCACATAATTTGATATTCAGATCTACTTAATTCTGACATAATAACCCCTCAACTTTTTCAGTGCTTCTCTATCTGTAAAATATAGAAACAACCAATAGTAAAAATAAATATATGATAGTATCTAATATAATCCATTGTTTCCTACCATTTGTTGCTTTGGTAGAAAAAAAACAACTTATACCATATAGTATTAAAAATAGCATTGATAATGAATAACCTTTCAAGCATTCAGTTAAGGTTATATCTACCAAAATTAGAATTAGAGGTACCATATATACCCATGCATACCACTTTCTCACATGGTGTGGTAACTTACTAAAATTTGAATTCACACATAAATCTCCTTTTAGATATTTTTTAACTTTAATACATATTACATCACACGAAATTAATAAAAATAGTGTTTAATATTTACCCCCTAGCTTATTTTGTTTACACTTTATTCATTTTTATCACAGAAAAATACTTATCTGCCCTAATAAATGAGCATAGCAAATCTTTTTTGTAAACTCTAATTTATGCATTGATTAAGGACTTCATTAGCTGTGAATAAAAAAGGACGTGCTAAGCACGTCCTGGAGTTGAAACTATTCTTTTATGGAATTGAATTAGTAGAACTGCAGCCTTATGTCGATTGCGTTCTTGGCCAGCTGATAGCCAGCTTCATCAACACCAGAAAATACTTCTAACGGCGAAATATTATACCTCTTGCCGTTTTCGAATTCATAGAAATCTTGATTGGTAAACAAGTTATAGGCTAAAGCAACCAGTCGTTGCTCCCCACCGGATAAAGTGCCATCAAACCATAGGTCACTATTGATTTCTTTTTGGACAAAATTAACCATCGAGCGACGTTGGTTAAATAATCTTTCATCACCAGTGAAGATAAAAAACCAAGCTACGCCAATAAGGATCTCGAAGATCTGTAAAGCTCAATTCATCCATCATAAAATTAAATCTGGCAATATGTTCCTTGTTTAGAAATAATTCTTCCATTATTGTTCCTCCTCTAATTGGTTTTGACCATTCCTTCAGCAATTACTCAAACGTTACTTTTGCAATTTCAAAATCAAAATACCTTCCAGATACCCAGTCTACATGACCGCTATCTGTAAAAGTTTTGCGGATCACATCCTCTTCATCTTTTAGCGCAAGTATGGCGTCAAGGATTGCCTTTGCTTCGTTCTCCTTAAAAATACCTAACTCTTCTTTTCTTTGCGTAAATTGCAAATTTTCAACCGTCGCAGCGTTACTCAAAAATCCCATCAGTTCCTTAGAAAAATGGTTGAAAACGATCACTGTCCAAACCTTTTCTCCTCTATCTTCAAGAGAAATTAGTTTACCGCCTACATCATTCTTCATTTGGTTTGACCAGGATAAAGTGATCTCTTCCATCGACCTTCTGATACTCTCGTTGACACTCTTTACATAAATAATGACCATTAGGATAAAGAACGTCCCCTTTTCTGACACGAACTTGTTTTGCTAACTCACCGCAATCACATTTGATCCAGCTAGGCGGCCAGTATAAGCGTCGATTGTAGGGCGTTATTGGTACTTTCCATTGCCCACCGTAACATTGTCTTTCTTCAGCCATCTTTATAAACTCCCTTCATCACTCTATTAAGCACCTAATCGATCCTTATCTTTAAAGCGGACACTTTCTGCATAACCCGAGTAAAAAGCTTCCCAATCCCTCACGGTATGAGAGGTATCTTTCCCAGGTACCAGTCCAATCTTTTCGACTTCAGTCTGAACCACTTCAGGTACTTGCAAAGCCAATTCATAGCCGTTTGTCAGCACTTGTTTTCGAAATGTTTGCGACAAACCTTTCAAGTATCCTTCCAAATAGTCTTGTTTTAACTGCCATTTCCGTTTGTATTTTCGTCTGATATCAGGCAACTGAAGAAATTGCCTTGCGCAGTAGCTGGCACTACCACGAGCATACTCAAACGTGATTTGAGCAATTTGTACATCGGACACGATCCCAACAAAGTGAAGTTCAATCGGTTTTCCGGACACATAGTAATACCGGACACGAAAATTTTTAGCAATGATCCTCGCTAATCGGTAAAGCCATTTTTGTGGCCGGCCTTCATAAATCACCGTATTGATCACTGCTTCTGACTTTTGTTCTTGCTTATAATGAAAAACGTCTGATTCATCGATATTATGCTGAAGCATCAACTCTTGTGCTTTTGCCAAGGCTGACATCGACTCTTCGTCATTGGCATCATTTGCAAGAGCTAATAATTTTACGATTTTCTTTTTGGCTTTTTCATCCATTGGATCTCACGTTTTGTCTGATTTTAGTTTACCACGTATTGGATAACGGTTTCACTGATAAAAGTAATGAGTAAAAGTGATAGCACTTCAATGAAATAGAAAATAAAGTGCGGTCACTTTCTGAGCGCAGGAATTTCAAATCCCGCTTTTTCTTGCTCAAGCAACATATCTAAAGCGATACACATTAATTTCGATTCACTTTTTTTGTACTTAGTGTTCAAGTGCTTCAGTCCCTGCTTCCTCTTTTCATTAAGCGTTACAGGAAGACGTGTATTTCCTTTTGCAATAGCCATAACTCGCTCTCCTTCATTGAAACGATCGTAGATTTGATAAAAGACGCAGCGAGCGTAAATCACACTCGCCGCAGCTTTGAACCGATTCTTTTCTACTGATTGTTTTTCATGACTTCCTTTGCTTCTTCTGTAAGGGGAAAGACTTTTGCAACAGCCATGCCACAAGGAATTGCCCCTACAGCTTCCTCACAAATGACACCAGCTTCTATCAGCACCTTTTCAATGCCCGTATTTTCAGACCACCCTTTGATTGCGACGTAATCCTGTCTGATCCCGATACTCGTGTTCACCGTGGCCGTGGCAACCAGCTCTTCTTCAGACTGACCTCTTCTTTTCTTAGTCAGTTGAATCGCTACATTGTTATTATCTTCATAGTGATCAAATATCACAGTACATTTTTTTTATTTAAAACGGCATTCATTATTTTTCCTCCTAGAGATAAGGAGTTGCATTATCAAGCTCTGATTATTCAGTGGCTTCTTCTTTTAATTGATCCGCAAGTTTTGTAAGCTTGGCGGCATTATCAAATCGCATTCTTTCTATAGAAGACCTTTTATGAGCAAGATCTGCAACAGTTGTTGCGGCAACTCCTGATTTTTTTTGAATTTCATACAATGATTTTCCACTTTCAAAAAGCAACCATTCTATCTTATCTTTATCTGCGTACATCTTTTTTCCTCCTGAAAGGAGTATGACAATTAAAACTTGCCACTACTCACAATTATGGTATATTTTGAGTAGTAGCATTCCTTGCACGGTTTTGTTACTTGCGCTTGTTCTGACCCCATCAGAATAAGTGCTTTTTTTTATTTTGCAGTAGTGATCCCTCCCTTTTTTATCCGTATACCGGATCATCAGATAGTTATAGATCCTTTCTAAAAATTAAATATATCGGTATACCGTTGTATTTATTATACCACGGTATACCGATACTGACAATCTATTATTGCTTTTTTTTGATTTTAATGGTCAAAAAAGTTGGTTTTAACCAATTTGGAAGTGTTTTGCTATGAAATAAATGACTGATACAGTAACCGAATTTCCAGCTTGTTTGTACAGCTGACTGTCCGAAGTCTTTTGTTCATACCTGCAGTTATAGTGATCAAGCCCGTTACTGATTATTTCTTCAGCGATCTGCCTACTACCGAATTTCGCTGCCAAAAAGGCCCAATCAGGAAACGACTGCAGTCGCCAACATTCAAGTGGTGTTAGTTTCCGGATCTGAAAATCATCGGTTACTACGACTCGCTGACCACCAGTAAGGACGGTATTTGATTGCTGATTTCCCACACGTGCCCGACGCTTAGTATTTACCTAAAGAAGCAATATCCGTTTTTATCTCACTGTGTAAATTGATTCATCCTCATGATATTGAAATCTCTTTCATTAATTTAAATTTAGCGTTATACTATAAAAAAAGGAGATTAAACTATGACGAAAATATGTTTTATGCTAACTTCCAATTCTGGTATAGGAACGACTACAATATTTGCTACCCACGCTAAACGTAATATAGATGATTTATTAGCTTATTTTTCTAATTATTATAATGTAACAGCAAATTACCCAGAAGATAAAGATACTGTCGATATACTTGTTATCCCAGATTCCTTTGGCGCATTCATTAATGAACGTAATCTACCTGTTATTAAGGTACCTACAATTTTATTTTTAGAGAGAAACTTTGAGAAAATCAAGGTTTATATTGATAATTATTTTTTGGAAATTTCAAAAAACAAAATTCAGATAGACAAAATATAATTCATTATTTAACAGTAACTCTATTTCATGTCTCAGCATTTTCCATTGTTCACTCAGTTTCTTCATGCGCATGAAAGGTATTTCAAGTACCTGATGGATTAAGAATACCGAGGAAATGGTTTGTTAAATTACGGAACAATGGTGGTACTTAGGCCTTTTTTAAGAAAGAAAAGCGATCTTTTTTGCCCTCCACGTTCCAGCCGCCTCCACCACTTAGGAGGGCAAAAAAATAGACGTGCAAGGCACATCTGTAGAGCAAAAGGTTGATATTTCACTGAAATCTTGCTATACTAATTATGTAAAGAGGAGTTGCGCTAACAACTCCCCTACAGCACCGTTTAAGACGGTGGCAGTTTTATTAGTTAAGAAATAACCGCATCCTGCTAAAGTTGACGGTTATTTTTTTGCATTCTTTTTTCGTTTCTTCTTGCTTTTACGCTTAGAAGAACGAGTGTTTATAATCGTATCTGCTAGTTTCACACATGCTTCGATTAAACCAATAAAGGCTAACAAAACAGGCGCTATTGCTAACAAAATGCCGATTATATCCACATCTTGCAAAAGGCTACTCCTTTCTTCAGATTTCGATAGTACATTCATAATGCACCACCTCACTTTCAAAAAAAGCGCCACCGTCACAAACTTTACTGTAATCCTATTATACCATAACTCACGCTAAAAACCTATATTTATCAAGGGTTTTAGCGTTTTTTTTATACCTGAATTCAAGCGAAAGGCTTGTTCCTTCTGTCGCTCCAGCCACCGCCACCGCTCCTTCAGAAACCGTGTTGCTGACACAACCCGAAGTGATCGATAGAAAAAAATACCAGGATCAGGCAGAGATCTCTTGTTCTTTTAAAGCCAAAATAGACAAAGCATTCGCAAACTGCAGTAAGCCTAATTGAGAATCATCGACGATCACATTTTTCTGATAATGGATCCGATCGCTCACATGATTGATTGATAGTCCGTAGACAAAACGCATCAAAAAAATCTTTCGTCTCCGATCGGTGATTTCTGGTTTATATGGATGGCTAATGGCCGTCAGACCCAAAGAAAACAAGTGGTGAAAATAAAGAAACTCTTGTTTGAACTGCTGATTTTCTTGAACAAAGCTAGAGTGTTTGATTTCTGGTATATCTTGGTCTAAGAGCGAATACGTTGAATGGATCGGCGGCATCCTCGTCAATCCCATCCTTTCCCTTGAAACAAGATAACTAGAGAGCATCGATCCGATCTCTCCTTTGGTTTTATCCCAATCGATCACCTCTTTTTCAGGTAATTCAAATTGGTGAACATCAAATAATCGCACATTATTCCTCTTTTCATGATAGGTGATACACACAGCTGTCGTTTACACCTAAATAATTTCTTTTTTAATTCAAAAAAGACCTGGAAAAAGATCCCAAGTCTTTGTTTCTCAAAATGGTAAATCATCATCTGGTAAATCGATTGCCGAGCTGCTTTGTGCAAATGGATCCGTTTCTTTTTTAGGTAGCGGCGGCGGTGTTGGTTTGCTTTTTTCAGCTGTTTCGTTGGATTCATTCGAACGCTGCTCAGACACATCTTTTGATTCCATTAATTGAAACGTCTCTGCCACGACTTCTGTGACGTACACTCGCTGTCCTTGTGGGTTATCGTAAGATCTTGTCTGAATACGTCCAGTCACGCCGAGAAGCGTCCCTTTCTTTGCGTAATTGGCAAGGGTTTCGGCTGGTTTGCGCCAAATGACACAATTGATGAAGTCAGCTTCTCTTTGACCGCTTTGATTGGTAAAATTTCGATTCACGGCCAAAGTGAACGTGGCCACTGCAGCACCGTTCGGTGTAAATTTTAATTCTGGATCTCTCGTTAATCTTCCTACTAATACGACGTTATTGATCATGCTTTATTCCCTACTTTCTTTGCTTTTTTTGGCGCATTGACAAATGATACAAAAGTGATCTGTCCCGTATCGCTCAACTTGATTTTTGCATGATAGGTCGTCTTGTCTGCCTTTTTGATTCCTGAAACCACGGTTTCTTTCCCGACTAACAAATCCTTCAGATTGGTTTTCGTCAATTTTTTCTTCCGGAACTGATCAGATAACGTAAACGTACAGTTAGGATAATTCGAACAACCGTAGAAAGACTTTTTCAACACCACATTTCCGCCACATTTCGGACATTTACCGATCGTCTGCTTATCAGCTTCTTTTTTGACTTCCGCTTGGTAGGTGTGGAAATTCAACTTCTGAACATCATCTGGTACGTGTTCGATCAAATGCACGATAAACTTCTTGATATTGGCAATAAAGGTCTCTTGATTCCCTTCTTTTTTCCCGATTTTCTTTAAGTACGTTTCCCATTTTGCCGTCATTTCAGCACTCGTCAATAAGTGCTGGCTTTCGACTGCCTGGCACAGTAATTTTCCTTTTTCGGTAACGATCAATTTATTTTTTTCTACTTTGATATATTCTTTTTGCTTCAGTGTTTCAATAATGCTCGCACGTGTCGCTTCTGTACCGATTCCTTCGACTTCCTGAAGGATCTTGATTGCTTGTTCATCATCTACGGTCTTATTAGCCGTTTTCATTGCTGTAAGCAACGTGCCTTCAGTAAATGGTTTCGGCGGCTGCGTCTCTTTCTGCACGCTTTTTACCTCCGCTTGAATCGCTTCACCGATCATCACAACTGGTAATGTTTGGCTCTCTTTGTTCTCCTTGTTGGTATCGGCTTTGAATAAGATCTTCCATCCCTCGACTTTTGGCACTTTTCCCGTCGCTTTAAAACAGAGAGTTGACACCATGGTTTCTATTACGGTTTCTTCATAAGTGTAATCTGGTAAAAACATGGCGATCGTTGTTTTCATGACGAGCAGATAGATTTTCTTTTGTAGATCATCTAATTTATTAAAGGCTGACTCACTTGCGACTTGCTTCGTTGGAATAATGGCGTAATGCTCTTGCACCTTACTTCCATCGACATATCGCTTTCTTGGCTGATCTTGTGCCATGGGTTCATCTATGGATAAAAAACGGGCATAACTGTCGTAATTCGCTTTTAAGTATTGAAATTCACTGTCTGTAATAAATGGTGTATCTGTTCTTGGATAGCTCAACAATTTTGCTTCATACAGTCCTTGCATGGCTTTCAACGTCTGACTGGCTGTTGCTTTGTACAGCTGATTGATTTTTGACTGCAGACTGCTCAATGAGAATAAATTGGGACTATTCGTTTTCTTCATTTTTGTTTGAAGATCTTTGATCGTTCCTGGTTGTGTGCCGATTGCAGCGCCCTTAGAAGAAACAAAGGAAAGTAGTTCCTCTTTAGTAGAAAAACGTTGTGACGGGCTTAATAGGGCTTTGAACGAGCCATTCGTTGCCTTGATCAATGATTCGATTTCATAAAATGGTTCTTTTTTAAAATGCTCGATCATTTGTTGGCGTTGATAGATCATGTAAAGCGTTGGTGTTTGTACTCGTCCAAGAGAGAACGTTCCATTTGCTCCTTTTGAACGAAGATTCAACGTGTATAGCATACTCCCGTTCATGCCAATGAGCCAGTCGGCAATTTGCCGTGTCTGTGCTTCTTGATAAAAAGGATAATAGTCCATTCCTGGCTTTAAGTTTTGAAACCCAATACGAATCACATCTTTTTCAAGACTATTGATCCATAAACGTTTGTATGTTTTTTTAGTAGAAAAAGCGCCTGATTCATGAATGATCGACCAGGCGATATTTTCCCCCTCTCGATCACTATCTGTTGCAATTATGATCGTATCAGCTTTCTTTAACAGTCCGGAAACGATCTTAAATTGTTTTTTCTTATCAGCTGCGACCTGAAAATCGTATTGTTGCGGAAAGATAGGCAATGCATCCAATGCCCAATTCTTCCATTTTTCATCATAATGTCCTGGTTCTGCTAATTCGACCAAATGGCCGAAGCCAAAGGTGATAAAGGTCTCATCTGAAAAAATTGGATCTTGGATCTCAAAAAAGCCATCCTTTTTCACGCTATGCTTTAAAGCACCAGCATAGGAAGCTGCTTGACTTGGTTTTTCTGCTAATATCACGGTAGTCATTAATTCCACCCCATTCATTATTTTTCTTCTCAAATAAAAATAGGATAGATATCAATCCATCTATCCTATCAACACTTCTATTTCATGATAAGTGGCTAAATCGTAAAGGTTTCATTGTCGATTATTTTTTGTTGATTACTTGCTAGTCTATGAGTATATAGATTCTTGTAGAAAGACTGTTCTTCTTTGTCAGTGGCATTTTCCATAGCAATTCTCAACTCTCCTAATTTATACTGTTTGAACGCTTCGTACATTTCAGATAATTCTATTCTTTTTGGTTGATCCATAAGAGTCCTCCTTATAGGTATAACTGTTTCAAAAATATGGCAACGGCTAATACCTATTACCTGAATGATTTTATCAATCATTCGTTTCATCATTAGTAGATTCGATAGATTATTGACTAATATGATCTTTCGCTTTCATTTTTTCCATTTCCTTCTTAATTTTAGCTTTTTTAGATTGATCCGCACTTTCATATATACCTAATAAAGCAAACAAGCCAACGAAAGGCATTAAAATATCTCTAAATGAAACCGTCAATTTACCTGTTACAAATAGATATATGACAATTAAGCTAAACACAATAGGCAGAATAGCTCCTAAATATTTATTACCTAAATAACCGGCGAAAGATTGGAACCCAATGATTGCGACAATAAAAAGTATCTCCCAAAAATTATTCATTCAAACTCTCCTTATGTTTTTCTATAATTATTTTTGCTGCATCCAAAGTAATTTTCTCATTTATTACCATATTCATTACCTCTATTTCAAACGAATCTTTAATAGCATCAACAATTTTTATTTTATCGATTAAACGATCCAATCTTAAACGAACGGTAGGATAGCTAACCTTATATTCCTTAGCAAGTTGCTTTAAAGAACCAGAAGACAATAAAAACCGTTTGATAAATTCTTGTTCCTCATATTCTAAATGAAAGAACCAATCCACTTGACCACTCCTTTAATATTAAAATTATTTATTAAATTTTAACATTATTAAAGTTTTTACGCAATATATATTATAATTATTTGAAAATATTGAAGAGTTTTTTTCAAAAGATCAAGTTTCTTTATGCTTCCTATGCACCAGGTATCAGAGCAATAAAATTATAAGAACTATGAACGATCATAGAACCATAAGCTTTTTTCGTTTTGAGAGCAACCCAGGAATAGACAAGGCTGTTTAAAAAATAGGGCAATAGAAAAACTTGCCCATTTAAAACAGAAAAAATGAAACTAGAAAAAAAGACTGCAGCTGGCAAGTTCGTACGTCGAATCAAAAAAGGCAACAGTTTGACCCGCATCAAGTATTCTTCAATGATCGGTGCCATTACAATAGAGAACGTTGCGGCAGAAATGGAAATTCCGTGTCTTGCTTCTGGAAGTCTAGGCAGCATTGGATGCATCAACGTAAACCGATAGTCTTCCGTTCGTTCACTCAGCCAATCTATCCAAAGCTTTAAACCGGTCTCTACAGTAGGAACGCTGTGAGGTACTAGGTCTTGTCTCAGATCGTACCAGTCAAGATGATTAATCAGCCTTTTTGATTCGTCCACTCACGTAAAATCGGGATTAATTCCGGATAATACAGTTCGAGCAGCATATGCGTATCAAAGTAGCTTATAGTTAAGCCGATCCTAGTTAAATAGTCCAGTTGGGCATCAAACTCTTTTATCACTTCAGCTTGATCGATTTGCCCCCCTGGCAGTCCAAATCTGGGAGGGAAGAGTCCATTTACCTCAATCAGCGAAGAATTTGACTGGCTTCAGTCATTGGAAACCACTTCAGATAGTCCCATTCCGATGTATCCTTAACAAGAACAAGTAAGTGGACGGATTTATAGTCCACTTGCTTGTTCGATAAATTTATTTGATATAAATATATTGATTCGATATAATTTTCACAATATTTAAACTTTTCAAAATATTAAATGTTCGAGTAAGAAATTCGAAAGAAAGGAGAAGATAAGAAAAATATGAAGTGCTCAAAAAAATGGTGATTGTAGTTATTTTGTTTTTTGTGGTATTGAGTGGGGGAGTTACAGGACTTGCTACAGTTCAAAACAATAAACTCTCTGATTTGTATTCCCAAGTTTCAACATGGGAAAAAACTGGGAGAACGTATACTACCAATGAAAATGATATTGGGTATTCTGTTGTTGAACTTAATACTGAAAATATATTCGAAGTGCCAGCCAGTCTTCCTATTACAGCTACAGATTATGAAAATGGCGTATTAGTTGATTACGATGGAAATGACAATGATTTTCAAGTGACATGGACAAAAAGCGGAAATATCAGTGAAACGGTACACATGGATTCGAGTTTTAACGTTATAGACGAAACAACTGGAAAAACAGTTTCTAGTGAAGATATAAAAGTTGTTAAATATGTTTTTACTAATGCGAAAGATAAGTGGAATCAAATCAATCAAAATTAGCAATAGTTTGAAGTGTTGTGCATGAAGAAATATTTGTTTTTATTGGGAGTAGTTTTGTCTTTGGGCGTATTGTTTTCTAAAAATGTTGAAGCTTCAGAAACGAAGGTTGCTACTATTGACAACGAAACGGTAGTTTTAGAAAAAGTTGAAGACTTAGAAACAATTAGCTCGATTTTAGAAGAATATGGTTACTCGACAGAAGAAGTTGGATCTGTATATAAATATACTGTTGAAGATCCTATACCAGTTTTTAATCGCACACGTGCTTACAGAGTGGATGTTCTATCTGCAGCTTATAGAAAGCATAAAATTGCTACAGGAGCAGCAGTTGGGGACTATTATAATAAGCGCTATAAGGCTTTAAATGTTCGAAATGGTTATGAATGGGTAAGTGGGTATGCAATTTATATCAAGCAAGTAAGCACGACAGAGGAAGTTCTGGATCATATTCGAGTTTATAATACATGGTAATATGCCATCTAAAAAAGTGATTCTTGAAAGGAAATAAGAGGTATTTAGAAATGAAAGTATTATTAGGCTCACAAGTAGACATTCTATTTTTAAACGATAAAATAGAAAATATTAGAGGTACAGTAATAAATATTTTTGAAGATTCTATGAGAGTAGAAGTTGAAACAACAAAAAAGCACTTAATCATATTGAAAACAGCAATCGCAACAATAACACTTTTGGATTAACTCAGTTAGTTTAAATATTAGTTAACACAAGACGCCCGTCAATCAAACGATTGACGGGCGTTCTTTGTGATTTTCAATTGGTCTAGCTATGTTGGGAGCCTAAAACGTCGGTAAATCAAGCTTCTTCTCTTTGGGTCTTTTGTGAAGAAATCGGGTGGACGAGTTGGAACGGTGTTATGTTCCAAACTGGACTCGTCGCAAGATAAGCGAAATGTTGCTTTTCTAACAAGCGTAAAATGTAGCGGACTTGATCCGCTGTTTTGTCGGACGTAATAGCCAGGCATTCCACAAAGTCAGCAGGCAAGGAGAAAACGGAACGATTCGCTGTTCGCCACCCCGTGACGCCCGTGACGATTGTGGGATCGAATTCATACTGTCGACAAAAATCACCCACTGATAAACCAAGGTGACCTACGATATACGCAGTCACAGGATAGCTGTCAACGTAAGCTGAAAACGACATACACAATTCATCCTTTCAACGCTATCTTAGGTTTCACGGAAAAAGTGCCACCACTTCTTCTGTCCTTCTTGTTTCAGTCGCACGACTTCATTTTCAGGAGTAAATTTCCCCTTATGTTCTGAGGGGGTCTCATAACCACTTTGAGACGTTTTAAAATTTTTGGTATCATTGTTGCATTCTTTGTTTAAATCTTCTGAGAAGTGTTCCTGCGACGTCAGAAACAGTATTTGTTTGTTCGCTTGCAAAGTTAGTTGTTGTTGCTGATCAAGAAGTTTTTGTTGTTGGGCTAATAACGACTGTAGCTGATCAATTTGTGCATCCTTTTGTTGCAACTGTGTAAACAACTTCGTTTCTATACTGTCAGAGCTTGCTACGTCAGGAATTTCGAACGCTTCAAGCAACTCAGCGCGTCCTAGCCACGTCCTAGCTTGTCAGCAAGGTGCAACACTCCCGACCACAGAACTGTCTTATACCCTTGGCTGTTTTTGGCAAGATACGTTGGTTCTAGGTTGTCAGCATGTTTCCTCATAGCTTGTCTGCTGATACCAAAAAGTTCAGCAAGTTCTTTTACTGTCAACATTTGTTTTGGTTATCTGTCCGTTGTCACAAGGGTGCCACCTCGTTTGTTTTTCTTTTAGTATACATGAATTCGCTTTGCCAAGCGAAACCGATTGAATGCAGCAATCAAAGTAGAGGAACATGTAGTAAGAAAACTACATGTTTTCTTCTAGTAATTTTAGTATATAGTCGTCCGCTATGATCTCACCTTGCATGATCAGCCGTAAATGGTCGAAAGGGATTTTTGTGGATTTACTGAGTTGGTTCAGTTCTTCCTCACTCTTGATCCTTTCATAAATTTTTTTGGTTCGTTCGATTCGATCCCATTCTGTATTGGTCAAGTAGCGGGAAAGTTCATAGGTTAGCCGAGAATCCTCTGCACCGTGCACAATATCAACTCCTCTTTTTATGGATTATTATAAAGACAATAGAAAATAAAGAAACAACTGATCACTTGAATTGTTCATGTTATACTCGTTAATGGCAACTGCCCCGTGAGGGGGTGTAAATATGCTAGAAACTTTAATATCGCTGATTATCGCTCCACTATTCGTGGGTCTAGTACTCTTACTAGTTGATCGCTGGCTAGACGATTAGCCGATAGTCGAAGCAGTTGCCTTCTGGCCCCAACGCTGGAGTCGCAACAGCGCAAAAAAAGCCCTCCTATTCGCAGTAGGAGGGCTTTTTGGTGTAAACATGCTTGTTCTTTAATATCGCTTCGCACATTTATTATAGCAAGAAATTTTGAAAAAATCAAAATGCAGCAATCAGTACCGATCGTTTTTTTACATTAAAACTATTTGCGATTTTCTGTCTAAAAAAGTTGGTTACATTCTCAACTTTTATCGGTCAAAAATGTAACCAACTTTAAAATTGCTCAATCCCTTGCAGCACTAAGGTTTTTCTGACCTCGTTACATGTAGGAAGTCGTTTCCTAACCCCCCTATTAGTAAATGGGGGTTCACGGTCACTTCAGCTCGCACAGCAAGCTGAAGTGACACCAGAAAGGCTACAAGGATTTTTTGCTAGCGCAAAAATCCTACAGCGTCTGCACAGCAAACGCTGTACGCCATTTCTCTTTTTTATCATAACGAAAGTAAACTATTTTGCAAAGTTTTTTCTCTCTAACTAATCAAAAGTTTTGTAAAAATTGATCAATGGTATCTGCGCTTCAACCCTTTACTTTAAATGAGTCGCTCGTTTTAAAATCATAAATCATTACACAATCTGCTTCTATATTTTCTTTGAGAAGTGGGTTTCTTTTTTGGTTTGTTTCTGCGTTGATTGCACGTAGTGTAATAAGGTCGATCTCTTTTTTTAATGCGCTACTTAATTTACTTTTTAACCGAATCACATCAAATATATTTTGGAGCAAAGACCCTTCACCGTCGATTAAAATATCTAAATCACTGGTTTCTGTTGCTTCGTTTCGAGCGTATGACCCAAACAGAAAAGCTTTTTTTATTTTCCATTCTAAAAATATTGGTGTACATAATTTTTGAATGTCACTAATTGTATAAATCAAATAACCGAACTCCTTGTCTTCAATTTGAATATTAAAATAAAAATGAAAAGCGACAATTATACTCACCGTTTAGGAAAAAATATTGATAAAAAAGGGAAGGAACAGGTAAATCGATTGCTTCTTTTAGATCAAAAAAAGGGAAAGAGCATAAGGTAGATACCCCCACCTTCTAACTAGAAGGTGGAAAATAGGCTGTGCCTATTGGGTTTTAAGAGATTTCAAAGTGATATCATTGCGGCTTTTTTAGTGGCACCCAGATACCACTACCGATGGCACCTAGGTGGTACTTTTTGTAAAAAGTGCCACCTAGGTGCCACCATCAACCCTCAATTATTTTGGTAAATATTGGGAAACAATATCATTAAAATCACGTTCTTTTTTGACATCTTCTTGAACAGATTTGACCTTTTTCTTTTCTTCTTTCTTTGATTCGTCCTTCCTGTTTTTAAAGCGATAGTTCTTATTTCGAACAACTTTCTTACTCATTGTGACTGCTTCTTGATAAACATCAGAAGAAAAAAGGTCTTGTATTTTGGTATGATCTTGCTCCAATTTTGCATTGGTCATAATCTCTAATAAAGACAAAGAATCCAATACTTTTTTTTCGAAATTTATTTCTTTTCTCACCCGATTAAGTAATTCAAGCAGCGCATATCGAATCATCGGACTATCTTTAATATCCTCGTCAACGGGCAGATAGGTTTTTAATTCTTTCAAAGCATCTTCATGTTCCGTGTCTAAAAATACCGGAATTCGTTTCTTTGACATGTTATCTCACACACCTTTTTTGAGTTCGTCAATTTTCGATTCAATCAACTGAATCGTCTTTTCGATATCAGAAATTTTGGTTTGATTATCTGAAATGTTCCCTTTAAATGATTCAATCGTATTCTCCAAAGTGGTGATTGAATCTTACGTTTTTGCTAACTACTCTCCGACTTGATATTCTTTTTCTTCAGTGAAAGAAGCAATTTTTTCTCGTGCATTTTTTATTTCTTCGACAAGAGATTTGTTCTCTTCCTCAATCATTCTCGGATATAATGAATTTTTAGAATTTGATAATTTCATGAATTTATAAAGAAACTAGACTTTTTGAACCGATCCCCAAAAGTTAGATTCTTAGTCTAACTTATAGGAATCATTTTTATTATGATAAAATTTAGTTGTGATTTTAAGAAAATAAATGGACAAAATTATCGTAACGATAACTCTTAAATAACAATGAAATGAAAGAAAAGACGAGAATCTTCCAGTACTTCGAGAATCTTGTCTTTTCTTGTTGAATATAAAAAACCGAAAATAGATATATTTTAAAGGCTCTTGTCAATAAATCTAATGGTAATAAGTCAAGTTGAAGATTGAAAATATTTTTATTGTGTAACCTGTTTTGAAGCGCACTTAACTAGCTCCGTCTAAAATCAAATTTTTTACAGGGGATTTCAAGGGTTTGCGTCAATAACAGAATGTTATTTACCTATTACTCTCCTTGGCAACGCGTAGAGTCGATGGTTACGTAGTAGCGTATCCACAAGACGCGTAACTTAAGACGATTGCTCGTTTGTGTTTATATTTGGGACCTCTTTACATTTGCTTTGATAAAAAACTTTATATTCAGGAAGATACTTTTTTATAGAGTTGGTAGCTTTAACTAAGTAGTATCCAAAATAGCGATTCCCTTGTTTTGTCAGAGGTGTATTTTATGACTGACAGTTACCAGATTGTTTGACTTTCGAATATAAGCCTGCATATTTTGCCAATTTTGTTTGATTTTCCAATCGTTCAATTTGACCGATTTCAACGATTAATTAAGTGGAGTACACCTTTCCAATACCTGGAACACCGGGCAAATATTGATATTCTCGAATGCCGACAAATAATTGCTTGATTGCTTTTCCAAGTCTTTGATGTTCTTTTCAAGCGCACGAATTTCACGTACAAGAACACTTAGAACGACATTGATGGATTCTTGTTCAAGTCTACCTAAACGATAACTCATGGTAATTGCACGTTGAATGATTTGGCAATTTTTTCTGGATCTTTAAAGCAACCTTTTCCTTCTTCTTGTAGTAAGTCACAGAACGCCTCTAAGGCTTCTTTAGCTATAGTCGCAGCATCCGCAATATTTCCATAGTTAATGCAATTCCTTTTACGGTATCTTCACCCATGACAACCATTCTAAAAATTTTCGCTAACTCGTCCATTCCAGCTGGAAAAGAATCCCAAAAATCAATATCATAATTACCATTTTAATGATTTGTATTCAAAAATCAGATGAATTGTTTGACGTGGCAATTAATAATAATACTTTAGCAATCAACAAGATGATTGACGGTATGTGGTTAAAGAAGAAAAATAGCTAGGAGATTTTTGAGAGATGACTGGTAAATTTAAAGATGAATTATTAACTGTTGTTGCAGATAATGATTTAAAAAATATTATTCAGTTAAGAAGATACTTTGAAAATCATAGTGATGAATTTACGTTCAAAAATATCACTCGTTTTCATCAAACCATTAATAATAATGTCGATGTTTTTGGTCTATATTTTGAGGGTAATCTTCAAAATTAAATGCACTTAAATATAAAAGCCCCCTGACGAAAGTCGAAGGGGGTTTTTATTTTGGTTTGAGGTTTGCATACCTACCGAAAAGGTAGAGTAGCAAAACGTCAAACAGGTATCAGCTAAATGCCACCATAAGGGTGCGCTGATACTCGGCTCAAAAGAGCCGACAGAGCCGTCTGCAAGACCCCTCGGAGAGCCCACACTTTACCTTGTAAAGTATAGTGGGTTATACTTTACAAGGAAGTAGTCACCGAATTCCAGTTAGAAATTACTTTGTAACTACGTTTTGAGGAGGAGTAAAATGCTTTCCTACGTTCGACATTACCCATTAGCGATAGCTAAATTAATGTGTCTGTGCTCTCCTAAAATCTGCTGATTTATTACTAACTAATACTGGAGGTTTTTTTATGGGACAGACAATCATATCTGCTATTGGTGTTTATATTTCCACCAGTATCGATTATTTAATTATTTTAATTATTTTATTTGCACAGCTATCACAGAATAAACAGAAATGGCATATTTATGCGGGGCAATATCTAGGAACTGGCTTACTTGTAGGGGCGAGTTTAGTTGCTGCTTATGTCGTCAATTTCGTGCCTGAAGCATGGATGGTTGGATTGCTTGGTTTAATCCCTATCTATTTAGGGATTCGCTTTGCAATTGTTGGAGAAGGTGAGGAAGAAGAAGAGGAAGAAATTATTGAAAGATTAGAACAAAGCAAGGCAAATCAACTGTTTTGGACAGTCACATTGCTGACAATTGCGTCTGGCGGAGATAATTTAGGTATCTATATACCTTATTTTGCTTCGTTAGATTGGTCACAGACCCTCGTGGCGTTGCTTGTGTTTGCAATCGGCATAATTATCTTTTGCGAGCTTAGTCGGGTGCTATCTTCTATTCCGTTAATATCCGAGACAATTGAAAAATACGAGCGAATCATTGTGCCCTTAGTATTCATTCCACTTGGACTATACATCATGTATGAAAGTGGCACGATTGAGACTTTTCTGAACTTTATTTTATAGATAAAAAAGCCCCTTAAATGGGGCTTTCAGACTGTAGACAAAGTACTAGTTTTTAGTGCTTTGTCTTTTTTTATCCGTTAAAATAAGAGTATCAATTGGAGGTGTATCCAGATGCTCTCAAAACAAGATATGAGTAAACGCGCACAAATCGGTTTCTTTTCTCTTGAAGACTTGGTCCCACAGGACCATTTATTGCGGCAAATAGATCAATGTATTGATTTCTCCTTTATTTATGAATTGGTTAAAGAGAAATACGATGAAATCCAAGGACGTCCTAGCTTGGATCCTATTCTTCTAATTAAATTACCAATGATTCAATATCTATTTGGTATTAAAAGTATGAGACAAACAATAAAAGAAATAGAAGTGAATATCGCTTATCGCTGGTTTTTAGGTTTGAGTTTAGAAGATCCTGTTCCTCATTTTTCAACACTTGGTAAAAATAGTGTTGCTGACCAATACTATTTGACACAGAATCATTTAACTTAACTTGATGCAAATAATAACTTATCTAAATCAAATATCTCAACATATTTTTGAGTATGCTGTTTAATTAAACCTCTCTCTTCCAATGATGAGAACTTACGACTTATTGTTTCTGGGGTTGTACCCAAGTACGAGGCTAGATCTTTTTTCGACATTGGTAAAGTCACATAAGTATGGTTTTCTTCATCTTCAACGTATTCTGATAGAAAATCAATAATACGAGACTCTACTTGCTCCATACCAACCTGCATCGTTTGCTTTTCTGATACCTGTAAACGTTTCGTAACATCTGATAGTATTCTTCTCATAATTTCTGGGTAAGCACCTAAATAGTCATCCATATCCTTTTTATGAATTCTACATATGCTCACTTCTGATATTGCTTCAGCATAATTAGAATGGTAACTTTCAGTTTGAAAAATAGCCACTTCTCCCATAAAATCACCAGGATTTAATATGCGTACAGTTTGTTCACGACCAGATTCATTTAAGTTATAAACACGTACACGCCCATTATTTATAATATAAAGTGTGTCATCTTTATCACCATTTCCAAATAACAACGCATTCTTTGCATAATGTACTTCTTGCGCTGATTGCGCAATTAAACTCATTTGTTCTTCATTTAGGTGATTAAAAATCGGAACTAAACGTATACAATCTATATGACTATGGTGGTGATGGTGTGCCATACAGCTTTCCTCCTAATTAATCGTTATCTATATAGTCATCATCTTCTAACGCATCCTTGTTAACAAAGGCTTGAAGTTGCCAAATATTTATATCTAAGTAATCTTTATAACTAATTAGTAAATCTTCTAATGCATCATCTGCTTCTTCTTGTGCTAAACGCATTGCACGAACGGTAAATTCACGATTAGTCCTAAAATCTTCTACTAACTGTATGACCATTTCTTCAGCAGAATAATATTTTTCAGACGGATCTTCAGAAATTATTGTAAATTCCTGAAATTCAGTAGTTGTTGAAGCTGGCTTAAATCCTGAAGCTAGTAAACGTTCTGCAATCTTATCAAACCATGTCTCATTCTCATTGTATAAATTCTCAAAAACACTATGCAATGAATAGAAATTTGTGCCTTTCACATACCAATGATATTGATGTAATTTTACATGTAAGGTATGGATATTAGCAAGTATATGATCTGTGACAGCTACAGCATTAATCTTAGTATGATGAATGTGTTCTTTATATGCTTTTTCAGCAGCTAATTTTTCTTGTCTTTCATTTGCTGTTGTCATTTTATACACCTTCCTTTACTTTTGAACTAATAACTGAATATCCTAGGTTTTCAATAGCTCTTTCAATTATACTCAAATTGACTTGTTCTTCATCAAAATCTACTTTTACCTTACTTGCATTGAACAGTACTTTTACAGAATCTTTTTCTACACCAGCTGTCTGTTTTAAACCACTTTCAATTTTTTGTAAACACGATGGACAAGTTAATGTTTCTAATTTTAATGTTGCTTTAGTCATATCTATCACTCCTTTAAATAAATTATACAGGACATTTCTTTTAAGATAATTGACATAGATCAATTATCTTAATTGATATCTTCTTAATCTCATTGCATTTAAAATAACTACTAAAATACTTGCCTCATGAACTAACATACCTATCGACATAGACATCCATTCACTAAATATTAAACTAACCAATAATATTATCACCACACCAACAGCAATTAGAATATTTTGTCTCATATTCGCATATGTCCCTTTAGCTAAACCTAAAGCATGGGGGAGACGATTAAAATTGGAATTCATTAGAACAATATCTGAACTTTCAATAGCCACATCTGTCCCATTTCCCATAGCAATCCCTACTTCTGCAGTAGCTAGAGAAGGGCTATCGTTCACACCATCACCAATAAAAGCAATAATTTCACCAGTAGACTGTCTTTCTTTTAGAAACGCTTGCTTGTCCTCAGGTAACATATCGCCATGAGCCTCGGTTAATCCTAGCTCCTTTTTAACTAAATTAACTGTGCCTTGATTATCCCCTGATAATACAGTGAGATTTTTAACACCAAGTGATTTTAATTTTTGTAGGTCTTGTTTAACACCTGCTCGAACTTGGTCACGGATTCCCATTAAAATAATTAACTTACGATCAACTGCCGTTAATACAATACTCTTCTTTTTTTTTCAAGAACTCAAAAAAGCGGAAAATCCCAGATTTAAAAATCTGAGTTTCCGCTTTTGTCATTTCAAGGATGGACTATTGTCTCAGCCTCTTCTAATTTATTCTTAAGATATTTTTACTTTCTCTGCAGGTGCTGATACTTCTTTTTGTTCTTTTCGACCTTTCAACTTATACTTCATTAATCTCATGCCATTGAAAATTACCACCAAGATACTACCTTCATGAACCAACATTCCGATAGACATATTCATCCATTCGCTGAAGAAGACGCTGGTCAACAAGACCAACACTACTCCAATTGAAATCACGATATTTTGTTTCATATTATTTGCGGTGGCTTTTACTAATCCTAATGCGTGAGGCAAGTTGCTGAAGTTCGAGTTCATTAAAACGACATCGGATGTTTCAATCGCTACGTCCGTTCCGCTTCCCATTGCGATTCCAATGTCTGCTAAAGCTAAGGACGGACTATCGTTAACGCCATCTCCAACAAAGGCTACAATTTGACCACGTTGTTGAAGTTTTCCGATATAAGCCGATTTGTCTTCCGGCAACATGTGGCCGTGAGCTTCGGTCAAACCAAGTTCGCCGGCGACCACATCAACGGTTCCTTGGTTATCTCCTGAAAGAACGACTAGATTTTTCACGCCCAAGTCTTTTAATTCCTGCAAATTAGCTTTCACACCCGGACGGACTTGATCGCGAATGCCCATCAGTACTTTTAATTCACCGTCGACCGCTGTCAAAACGAGAGAGTTCCCTTGTTGTTCAAACCGTTTGACATCTTTTTGCACTTTTTTGCTGAGAGTGACATTTTCTTTTTCCATCAAGGCCACATTCCCAACAGCCACTCTATGTCCAGCTACACTTGAAACGATTCCGCCACCTTTCACGACTTCAGTTCCTTCAACAGGATAAAAATTTGTTTCTCCAATTTGATTTAAGACCGCTTTTGCTAATGGATGATCTGATTCCCGTTCCACACTGGCCAGATAGCCAAGCGTTTCAGCAGAATCTTTTTCATACAGTTCAGTCGCTGCAACGGTTGGGTTTCCGACAGTTAAAGTACCTGTCTTATCAAATACAATTGTATCCACATTGCTGAAGTCTTGAATGACTTCACTCCCTTTTAAAAGAACACCGTTACGAGCACCATTCCCGATACCGGCAACGTTTGAGACAGGCACTCCGATAACTAATGCGCCTGGGCAACCTAGAACCAAGATGGTGATTGCTAACTCAATATTTTGACTGAACGCCCATACAACAATTGCCAGAACCAAGACAGCTGGTGTGTAGTATTTAGAAAAGCGATCAATGAACCGTTCCGCTTCGGATTTAGAATCTTGTGCTTCTTCCACGAGTTCAATAATTTTTCCAAATGTGGTGTCCTCACCAACTCGGTCAGCTCTGATTTGAATCGTTCCGTTTTCTAAAATGGTTCCTGCAAAAACTTCTGCATCAGCTAGCTTGTTGACCGGAACAGCTTCCCCTGTAATGCTAGCTTCATTGATATGCCCTTCGCCCGTAAGGACTGTGCCATCCACTGGAACTTTCGCACCCGTTTTAACGAGCAAGATATCCCCTTCATCTACATCATCCACTTCTACTTCTTCAAATTCGCCATTATCCATTTGTTTCAAGGCGCTTTCGGGTGCCATTTCAGTCAATTCTTTGATAGCAGATCGCGTTTGGTTCAATGTTCGTTGTTCCAAGTAGTGTCCGAATAAGAATAAGAACGTGACAATAGCCGATTCTTCATAATTTTGAATAAAAAGCGCACCAATCGCTGCAATACTGACTAAGACATCAATACTGATGACTTTGACTTTCATTGCTTGAAACGCTTGAATGGCAATTGGCGTAATCCCAAAGACAGAGGCGATGATCAAAGACCACTCTGAAAGTCCTACGTTTTCTAAAACAAAGTGACTGAAGAAACCGAGTGCGATTAACAATCCACTGATGACGGTGATAACATTTTTCTTGCTTAATATATATTGTTGCATGCTTTTTCCCTCCAAATTTAATTTCTCTTTTATTGATAAACACAGTATAAGATAATTGCCTAAGTAATTAATTGACTGACATCAAGTTTTGAAAAAATACGTGTCCCTTCTCACTATTTTTTTGATCTAACAGCCTCAATGACACTTATTCCTCTTTACAGTTATAACGATACCCTCTTTTTATCGAATAAAAATTTACGGCTATCAAGTTTAGAAAGTTCTCTTTTATCGTTTCTAAGCACCTCGAATCGGATTGCAACAAAAAAGCAATCCCGGAAAAATAGCTTTTCTTCCAGAATTGCCTAGTTCATTTAATCTGTTAAGCGGCCTTGACTTTTGCTTTAAGGACCGGATAGCCTACGTTTTCGATAGCTTTTTGAATCTCTTCAATCGAAGTGACAGCTGAATCAAAATTGGTTTTGACTTTGCTGGAGTTGAATAATACTTTAATGCTGTCTTTATCAATACCGTTAACTGATTTCAAGGCACCTTCAATTTTTTGCATACAACTTGGACAAGACAACGTTTCTAATTGCAATATAGCTTTTTCCATAATTCCTATCTCCTTTATGTGTTTTTATTTTATCCGCAGCAGATTAATGAACACTGCCTTTTCCTCTTTACAACTGTAGTATATCTCACTTTTAGCAAACGAAAATTGACGCATATCAAGTTTTGCACTTCTTTTTATCTTTTTGCTCAATTCACCATCTTAATAGTCTTTTTCTGCCCCTTATTGCCATCAGAATAATAATAAATTGGTGGATAGTCTTGTCTGCGTATAAACCATACTACAATCGCGCCAATAAACAGGGCCAGAGACAAGGCTTGTGAAACGCGGATCTACTCGCCAATCCATAAACTGTCCGTTCGCATACCTTCAATGAAGAACCGACCCACTGAGTACCACAAAACGTAACTCAAAGCGACTTCTCCTTGACGCAAAAGCTGTTTTCGGTTCCGTATAGTGACGATGAGGACAAAGCCCAACAAACTCCACAATGACTCGTATAAAAAAGTCGGATGGTAGTAGGTACCATTGATATTCATTTGTTCAATGATAAATTCAGGTAAATAAAGATTTTCCAAGAATTGACGAGTAACCGGTCCACCATGAGCTTCCTGATTCATAAAATTGCCCCAACGACCAATGGACTGGGCTAACAATACATTGGGCGCTAAAATATCAAGAACGAGTGCCAAAGAAGTACCTTTTTTCTTTGCATACCAATATAGCGTACCCCCTCCTGCAATCAATCCCCCATAAATCGCAATGCCGCCATTCCAAATCGCAAGGATTTGTCCTGGATTTTGCAGATAATAACCAAGTTCAAATAACACATAATAAAGCCGAGCGCCGAGGAGTCCAATCGGAATTGCCCATAAGGCCATATCGATAATGGTATCCTCTTCCAGTCCTTTTTTCTTTGCTTCCTTGGTGCTCAACTGGAGAGCCGCTAATATGCCCGCTGCAATAATGACTCCATACCAATGAATCACAACAGAACCAATCTCCACCGCATGGGGATTCAAAACGCCTAATACGAATTCCATTCTATTTGCTCCATTTCTTCAATTTTTCGCGTCATTCTAGTCATGGTGATGCTGAACAAGATTCCGGCTAAGCTCCATGGAAACCAAACAGTGAATACACTTTTATCTCCCTGGTCACTCGCTTCGTAATACGCCACTTTTCCGTGTCCGATTACGCCGGCTCCTTTTACAACTTCCTCTTCTTTTTCCATAGCTAACCTATCTGCCTCAACAACGTTAGACGTTTTTGCTTCGCCGCCAATCGTGTTCTTGGTGAAAGGGACGACAAAGAATGCACCCGCTGCTGACAACGTGATGGCAACTATCACCCAAAAATAATGCACATTCACCCCTACTTATTTTTACGTTTTGTTCGACAACCCTATCTTAAAGAAAAATAAAACAAAAAAACTTGAGGGTTATCATGTTTGTGCTTTTATTTTTCCAATGAATGAAGGTCGTTCTGTCTTAAAAAAGCCAAAAACGGACAGATGGAAGCAAAAGCACTGAGTTCTGTCCCGTTGTTAATGAAGAGCGACAGAACACCAACGTGTAGAAAAAAGTGTGTCCGATTATTCGCTGTAAAGCAATAAATCATCTAAATCCTGAATCTTGATCCTTTTCCCAGACAGCTGTTGAATCAATCCCTCGTCCTCCAATTCTCCAAATTTGCGACTGATGGTCTCAGGTGTCGTTCCTAAATAGGAAGCAATGTCCTTTTTTTCCATCGGCAGGGTGATGGTGGGAGAGTTGCCCATTTCAGGTTCCACATTTTCTGCCAAAAACAAAACTAAACGGGTAATGACACTCTCCAAGGCTACTTGTGTCGTTTGACGTTCTGAACTTTCTAACCGTTTAGACATTTCCGCCAATAGTTTTAAAGAAATAGCTGGGTATTGTTCCAGAAAATCTTGGACATCTTTTTGCTGAATCATACAGACAACGGTATCTCGGGTTGCTTCGGCATATTCCTCGTGTACTGCATCCGGGTTGAACAAGGTCCATTCTCCGGTGAAATCACCAGGGTTCAAGATCCGCACTAGCTGCTCTTTGCCAGAGTCTGCCAATCGATAAATACGGATTTTCCCACGATTGATAATATATAAAGTATCCTCTTTTTCTTGTGAACGAAACAGAAACTCTCCTTTTTGATACTGTTTCGTGTGGGCTTTTTCAGCAATGTAATTCATCGCGCTATCCTCTAAGTGATTGAATATTGGAACCAAGCGGATACAGGCTGCGTGGTCGCCAATTTCATGATGGGTATGTTTAGTCAATTCATTCTCCCCCTTTATTTATTTTGTTTATATTCGCTGCTTTTATTATATAAGTCTCTTACTACAAAAAAATTGATGCACATCAAGAAAATGGAAAAAGGACTGGAAAGAATTCCAATCCCTAAATCAGCTTCTACTTTTACCTTAATCTTCATCCTCATCAAGAGCGTCATCATCTTCTAATGCTTCTTTACCAATGAACGCTTGCAGCATCCAAATGTTCTTGTCTAAGTCATTTTTAAAAGCAATCAATGTATCTTCTAAAGCAACGTCACCCTCGTCTTGAGCTAAACGAATCGCGCGAATAGTTAGGTCACGAGTGCTTCTGAAGTCCTCGATAATATTTTCAACCATGTCTTCTGCTTTAGCGTATTTATTAACTGCATCTTCCGAAAGCATCGAATATTTTTCAAATTCAACCGTTGTCGAAGCAGGTTTATGCCCAGAAGTAATTAGACGCTCCGCAAGTTTGTCGAACCATTTTTCATTTTCGTTATACAACTCTTCAAATTTTTCATGCAACGTAAAGAAATTGGCTCCTTTTACATACCAGTGATATTGGTGCAGTTTCACATGTAATGTATGCATGTTGCCTAAAAGATGATCCGCAATGGCCGCTGCATTAATTTTCGTATGATGAACATGTTCCTTGTGTTCTTGTTCTTCTTGCAATCTTTCTTGGGGTGTTCTTTCTTGAGTAGCTTTATTTTCAGTCATGATTTATTCCTCCTATAATTTTGGTTTGTTTAAAATAGCTTTCTTTGATTCCTCCTTTTTCTTTACTGAATTTAGTATAGGATAGATTTCCGTTAAAAAAATTGACGCTCATCAAGAAAAGTATTTCTTAATAGACGCCAGGCTTCTCTATTAAATTCAACTGAAATAATCAAAGGAATGAAGTCGTTCCCTCCAAACAAAAATTTCATTAAAGTAGGGCCTAAAAAAAGAATAGCAACTATACTTTGTCAAGAGACCTGACTGCTATTTTTTTGCTTGTTATTCTTCAATTACCAAATGTCTTGCCTTGCAGTATATTTAATACTCTTTCTCACTAGTGTTGCATGCAACACTAGTGAGAAAGAGTATTAATAAGATTAACCTAGAAGAATAACTTTACTTTATTTATGTCATACCATAAATAAAAATTGAAAAGAATTTTTTATTTATTTTTAGTAGATCGATTAATAGGAGTTTTAGCTTGGGAGCGTCAATAATTTTGTGTAAATGGTTCTTTCCTACTGTAGATTGTTTCTAATTCTCCATCGGTTGACTCAGCATTTGTTCGAGCTCGCCTTCGGCCTGTTGGAAACCTTTATGACTGCGACCTAGGAATTTTTGGTTGTGAGTATCAAAAGACGAGACTAAGAAACGTTCCATCGACTCTTCATTTTGGAACTGTTCCTTGCGGTGGCTGTATTTCTTGATTTGCTTATTAAAGGATTCAATCAATCCAGTTGCTGCACTATATAAAAAATTTCATCATAGTTTCGCCCTAGTCGTTCCAAAGATTCGATGACAAAAATATCCTTCTTCCTTAAAAAATGAAGTTCTTTTTGCAATTATTCTCGTGAGGTCTTCTTTTAACTACATAAAATTGTAACCACTGGTTTTAAGAGTAGTGTATCATCCCAAATCATATAATTAATTGACTGCGATTGTTATAAAACTCACGGTAAGCCATATAACTAGCAATAAACGAAGAAATCGCAGTAACTGAAATCAACATAAACATCACAACAATTTGGTAACGAATCGCTTGAACAGGATCAATTCCCGCAAAAATCAACCCTGACATCATACCTGGTAGGCTGACAAGTCCAACCGTTTTTGTTCGGTCAATAGAAGGAGCCATGCCCGTTTTGACGCTTTCTCTTACAATACTCATGGACGCTTGTTTTTTATTGGCTCCCAATGCCAATTTTTCCAATACCTGTTGGCGTTGGTCCGTAAATTTTGAATTCAAAGACCGATAGGTCACTCCAATCGCAGTCATGGCGTTGCTGGCAATCATGCCTGTAATTGGAACGATTTGGGAAGGGGACCAGTCAATGACTCCTGAAAAAATAAGAATGAGTAAGGACAAGGCTGTTCCTACTCCAATAGCCGTCGTTGAAATTTTAAAAGAGCGGTTGATCCCCTCACTGCGTGTATGGGCGTTATAAGAAGCGTTGAACACAATGAACAAAACCATCGCTAAAGTGAGAAAGTTGTTATCCACTCGTAATACGTAGCTCAATACATATCCAATAAGGAATAATTGAACGACAGCGCGAATTCCCGCAATAAAAATGTCGTTTCCTAATCCCAATTTCTCTTTGTAATCAATCAACAAGGCAACTATCAAGAGGACAGAGGATAAAAGCAAAGAAAGATTACTGATTTCCAAATTGTTTGTCATTTCGATTCCTCCATTTTTCCACCTTTGATAGTAATCAGACGAGAAGCTTGGTCGATTTCTTCCTGGTTGTGAGTGACGGCCAACACCGTAGTTTGTTGGTCTTTCATCATGTCTCGGACTAAATCAAGGACAATCGCTCTGTTTTCTTGGTCCAATGAACTGGTAACTTCATCCAGGAGCAACACTTTCGGTTGATACATCAAATTTCGGACCAATGCAACCCGTTGTTTTTCCCCTCCTGATAGTTCCTTGACCTCTTTCGATAAGTAAGTTTCAGGTATTTGAACTCGTTCTAACAATTTTTTTGCACGTTCCCGATCAAATCCTTCTTCTCTTATGCGGGCAGGAAAAGACAAGTTCTCTTGAACTGTCTCATCGAATAGAGAAGCGTTTTGAAAGAAATAAGAGACTTCTTTTCTATACTCCACAGGATCGATTTTTTGCAGATCCGTACCTCGATAATAAATTTTTCCGGAAGTTGGGGAAAGCAGCGTACCAATTAATTTCAAAAGGGTACTTTTTCCACTTCCAGAAGGACCAGAAAAAACAATCACTTCCCCTTTGTTTACTGTAAAAGAGATATCTTGAAGGATTTGGTTTCCGTTTGCCTGAAAACCAATCTTCTCTAATTGAAACAATGAATCACTCATACCACATCTCTCCTTTATAAAAAAGCCCTGCACCAGTGGACCATCCATACGGGTGCAGGGCTTTTGTTTCATCCTAGTGTACCTCAGTGTTCGTTTGGATCGTTTTTGGCGTCTTCATGAGTAGGGTGAACCGTTCCTTCAAGGTGGTCTGGACCAGCATAAATGGTATACAGTCTGAGCGGCTTATCACCGGTGTTTTCGATGTTGTGCCACATGTCCGCCGGAACAAATACGGCGTCATCATCCATCACTTTTTGTTGAACATGTAAGTTATCTTTAGAAGGCCCCATTTTACACACGCCTTCTCCTTCTTCAATACGGATAAATTGGTCAATGCCTTCGTGCACTTCCAAACCGATGTCATCGCCCGGTTGAATGGACATTACGGTGACTTGCAGTTTACTGCCTGTCCAAATGGTCGTCCGGTAATTATCATTTCCTGTGGTGGCGTCTTCAATATTAATGATATACGGCTTCTTCCCATGATCCTTGTAGTCTATTTCCATCTTCCATTCCTCCTAGTCTTTTTACTAAAACAATGATACCTACTTCTTATTTATAATAATTCTAATTAATGGTACCACATCTAAAATTCTATGCAAAAAATTGGCTTTTTGGAGAGCGATTCTAAACAAAGACCATATAACGCGCAATTACAATTGGTACCCCTTAATCCTCAGCACATAAAGGAAAAAATATGGAATCAAAAAATAACCGATATGTACTCTGGTTATGACTTGAATCAGGGAGAATTTCAGAGACGACACATCATACTTTTTTAGTTTGCACTTGTAAACTAACTAGCGTATATTAAGTTTATGCTCACTATCAAGCGTTGTCAATCCTTTAGAATCTTATCAATTTCGAAAGAAAGTAGCAAGGTTATTGATTGTGACTGTAAAAGTGGGGTGTTCCTATAAGCACATTAAACTATCTTCTCTAATTTATCATGCTATTTAAATTCTGTTTTTTCATGAGAATTTTTGTCCAAAACTTGTTAAAATGATTTTAAAAAATACTTACATACACAATCCCCAAAAAACACTAATGTCATTTCAGTCAAAAAAGATACCGCAGAAAATTTCCACCTGAGATTCAATACGATATTACTCTCTTGACAGCCAGCTTAATTCCTTAGTTGAATAGATTATTAAAGTGCACAAAAAAACAATGCGGCGTTTGTTATATTTTCTGGTATAAGCGACGGTGCTATAAACTTTTTTGCAGATTAAAAATCATATGAATTTAACTCCAGTAATAAGAGTTTAAGTGCCAATGCATGTTTGATTTCTTCGTTGCGTTGGTAAATCAAGAACAAAGTCGGGGTTTGGACGCGTCCAACGCTAAACACGCCTCTCATGCCGTTTTTCTGCATATAAAGCGTGTAAAGACGGGTGAGATTGATTCCTACCAGCCAATCAGCGATTTGTCGGGTTTCTGCTTCTTTGTAAGTGGAATAAAACGCCTGTCCGTCCTTCAGATTTTGAAATCCTTTTTTGATTTCGCTAGTTTCAAGCGAGTTGATCCATAAACGTTTAATGGTTTTCCGGCTATTTCCCGAAAGGTTGATAATCAAGCGGGCGATTGCTTCACCTTCTCGGTCGCTGTCGGTCGCAATCACGATTGTTTCCGCTTCATCTAAATGCTTTTTGACGATCTTGTATACCTGTCAATACGGATTGAACTGTTGTTAATGCTCCGGAAATTCTTCCTTGAATATCTCCTGCAGCTGCACCTAAATATAAAGTTTGGAAATTATTTTGTAGAAAATTCATAGCTCACTCTCCTTTATTTTTCTTCTTCTCTTTGTAAAGCTATTGTTTGTTCTTGCTTTTGTTCTCTAGCCTTGAAATTGTTTATTTGAGTAATCTTTGAGCTCTTCAACTGCTTCAGCTGTCAATCCACTTTTCTGTTCAATCTGATAATTGACTTGTTAGTGATAAGTAGTGATTGTTTGAATTCGATATCCGAAGACAACAACACTCAAAAAAACGTTACAACCTTGTTGAACATCATGATGTTCAACAAGCTATCTTGCTATACAAGGATGTTTTAGAAACGAAAACAATAATTTGACACTAATCCATTTAAGAATGCTGCTTGAGAAATTTTTATCAAATGACACTACTCAAATTCCTAAAATCGATATCACTAAAGCCCTGGCTCTTATAAATCAAATCATAAGAAGCCACGTACCCGACTTCTTATGATTTCCAATTTTTCGCAGACTTTATGACCCCATTATCTATTGACCAGCTGCAAATAGTTAGTCAAAAACTACTTGCTGTTGACTTCAATGTCATGGACTCATTCAACCATTTTTACAAGAAATATTACCCTATCTGCTTGGGAAACTTATCTGACTGCTTAATGGACTTAGGGTACTTTGAAGAATCAAAACTCATATTGGAAAAACTAGCTTTCGTAGCAGACCATGTGGACTCTATCGAATTAAAAATGTGGGCACAATACCTAACAAACGTACTAAATATTTACATGGATGATCAACTTAATGAAAAACAGAATCGATTAAATAAATTAAATCAAATCGTAACAAATTGGCACAATTTATTGCCATCCAGTCATTTGGTAGAAGGTCTACACGGCGCTTTCCAACGTTTATCTGACAGAAACGGTGATCGTCCAAACAACATTCATATTCCACCTGTATACATTTTAAAGCCATAGGAAAAAGCCTAGTATCTATTGCTGGGCTCTTTTGTATACCTCTACACATTCATTTCCTTCTTCCAGCATTCATAAGACTCAACAGTTGCACTTTTTTTCATTCTCCTACAAATTCCACTAAACAATGACCACTTATAATCATCAAGAATGGCAGTACCTACTCCCCCTAATCCTAAGAAAAACAGTAAAAGTAAATACAAAAATAGCATCATATTCGTCCATAACGATAAAAGAGTCAACAAAAGAGAAACTAAGCCTACTGTAACAAATGAAAAGAACAGAATACCATAATAAATCTTCAAAAGAACAGACCATTCTTTGATTCTATTAAGAACAGATAACTCCTCCTCCGTCATCAATCAATCCACCTGTTCTTTCTTCTTTTTTGGATCAATACTCTTTAAAAACCTCTCCTCCAACACCAATAAATGACGATAAACATCATCCATTGACCAGCCTGAAGAAAGGCTTAAACAATACAAAAAATCACAAGGCAACGTCTTTACGGTACGGTTTCTTGTTACCCAGCTTGCTACTGTACTCTGCTTATATCCATGCAACTCACAAAATTGCTCTACTGTCATACCTAACCGCGAAATAATAAATACATTGATCGGGTAGGGATATACAAAGGTATTGATACTCATAGTCAGAAAGACCTCCCACCATATTATTACGTTTGCGATAATAGTACTACTCTTTCTTAAGACCAGCAAGCAAAGCGGAGAAAAGAAGGAACGTATCATAGATATAATGTAATAGGCAATTTGCACCTTTTAATTTCAGCCTGTATCGATCATGAACAGATCTGTTTGCACGCCGATCTTATTGGGATCTATCAAGCGTTTCAGTGCTGTCTGGACAAACGTGTATTCTTTTCCAAAAGCTTCTGAGATCGCAGCGAAATAAGTCCCCCGGCTTTCTTTTTTTAGCCGGATAACGGAGCGCATCAATCCATGTATCGAAGCTAGCATAATACCCCCATTACGACCAGCACGAACACGAAAATGAATTTTGTTCTCTTCTCTTAAATGCTTCAGTACTTTGTCCAGGGAACGTTTTGGGATCTTTAAACGTTCAGTTAACTCTTTTTTTGTAGAAATAATGTATGGTTGTTCTTCATAGGATTGCTCATTCAAATAGGACAGTAGATCTTCTGCCCATTCATGACTATGTGAATACTTGCGAACAGCTCTTTCTTTCTTGAATTTCCACCAACCCCGTTTTTTGTTGAATAGCTGCTCTTCAGAAAGATTGGCATCGACCCACTCTTGGCATAATAGGACAATTTTTTCTCTGTGCGCTGCTTGATATTTTCCGGAGTAAGCGGAACGAATGATTCTGGTTAATTCTCGATCAGATAAAGGGTTAGCCAAGCGGTCATTGAATTCTAACATCGTCAATTCACATGCTTCTACTTCGTATCCTGACGAAAAGTATGCCAAAGACAAGGTGAATATGACATTATTTCGACCATATACGCCCTTTTCACCTTGTATTTTTTGACTTTTTAGCAACAGCTGGAACCAGGGTTCATCGACTTGACGAAATTCTTGAGTAGATGGTAATACAAAAACGTTCTTGATCTCCGCTTTTTTGTCCGCATCTTCTCTCATTGACCAGTCGATCCATTCTTCGAAACTATAACGATACTGTGGTTCAAAGAATAAAACATTCTCTTCAGAAGGCATACGTGTGATCCCAAAATGATTGGCATTTACATCAACTGGAAACCGATAATCATTTGAAAATTTATTTCTTAGATTTTTTGAGATCATTTTGGCTACATTGATCACTTTAAAATTTGATTTCTTTGTCACGTATGCAGGCTTGTCTAGTACATAGAAAGCTTGAAATCCATGCGGTGTACGTAGAATCATTGTCGGCATAAAGCCGATCTCGTGACTGGCCAAGATAATTTCTCCGTAGTCAAAGTTTGGATCCAATGTGTCAAAATCAACAAAGAAAGTATTGATTTGACGCAAATTGTCCTCAGAATGACCTTTTGTAAACATTCTGGCTTCATCAGCATACGTTCCATAGCGAAATACATTTGGTGTCCAATGAGTGAATCGATTATTGTTTTCGATCACCCCTTCTTCTGAAGTGATCACTAGTCCAATCCCCTCGATCATGTGTTCCTTTGAACGGTACGCAAAAATAGCCCCCTTTCCCGACTGATCACTAAAAGAGACCGGTTTTAAGTGGCTGTTTTTATATTTAAATTTACGGATACCATTTTGTAATACCGTCGAATATACGACATCCAAAGAAGCTGCCATGACTGTTATTCCTTCCTAAACAAAAAGAGAACACAAATAATCTTAAAGATTTGTGTTCTCTCAATGGCTTAGAAGTCTCAAAGGAATGACAAAATAAGCGTATATATATTGAATTGCTCGTCAAAAAATGGTAAAATAAACCTATAGGTTCGGATTGGTAGTCCGAATAGGTTTATTCAAATCACATAAGTGGTTTCCAGCCACTTACATAATTTCAATGAGACGAGCGAGAACACATAGTGTTGTATGTGATTCAGATGAAGAAGTGAGGCCAAATTCACTTTTTTATCCGTCTCTTTTTTATATGTATTATTTATTTGAATATAACAAAACAGTTAAATTTGTACAAGAAGAAATTTTTATAAAGTATAAGTTATACTTAAATAAACCTCATATAAGTTATACCTAATTAGACTTTATTGTATATCTTATACTTTAAATT
>NZ_NGLH01000002.1:48804-74423 GCF_002140635.1 Enterococcus sp. 3G6_DIV0642
TAAACCTCATATAAGTTATACCTAATTAGACTTTATTGTATATCTTATACTTTAAATTATTACAACAGATAATCAAACGATACCTTTAAAATAAGCTTTTCCTGATAACAATTATTCTGTAATACCAAAACATAAAGTATAAGTTATACTTTATGTTTTGGTAATCAATAATAACTTATACTTTTATTGTTGAATGACTTGAAAAAATTAAAGCTTATCAAATGCATCTTTTATTTCTTCTCTCAAATGTTCCTCTTTCGCCACACCTAATTTTTGCGTAATATACGCTTCCGATAAAGTGTCAATAAGTTTTTCAAAGGTAATCCTACCCTGAACTGATTGAAGTTCCTCAACATAGTCTTGTAGTACGTTTAATTTTGACTCCAAAGCAGGAGATATTTTTTTTGGCTTTGTAACTTTAAATCTTTCATCTGTAATTTCTATAGGACGTCCTCGTTTTTTACTTGCTGCTGAAGTAGTCGCCTTTGGTTTCTTATTCATCAAAGAAGAGTGTCCAAATTCGTTTTCTCCTCTAATTGATACAGATTTTTTCTTTTTTATTCCTGGTTGTAAGAGACCAGCATATTCTGTATCAACTTTGGTATCAACATTAAATTCTTTCCTTTCACTCATATTCTTTCCCTCCTAGCTATTCTTCAAATATCTTTCTGCGTGATTCAAGTTCGGCTAGTATTTTTATAAACGGTTCATGTGCCCTATAGTCCCATTGATCATAATTTCCGTTTCGATACTTTTTCAAAGATATTCCTTCTCTTGAATAACGTTTTAGTCGTTTTTGGAAATTAACAATATTCTTAGACACAGCGGATCCATATAAATCTATAGCCTCGCTCAATACACTTTTATCTAAATCATCGTCTGGTTCAAGCATGCATGCAATTATAGAAATCACTTCAAGGTCAATATCGTAGTTGTTAATCATAAATTTTTGGTACCCAACATATTTTCCAATTCCATCCAACGATTCCTCTTGTGTTTGAAAAGCTATTATACTGTAATCAGAGGCCGCCATAGCATTATCTGAATATGCACTAATAGTTGGAGGCACATCAATAAAAATAGTCTCATAATTTTCTTTGATAGGTTCCAATAATTTTTCTAAAACCATGATTTGTTCTTTCTCATCTTCAAAGTTAGCAAGAACATAGTTAGAAAACGATCTAAAACTTGTATCACATGCAATTAAATCTAGATTTTCCATAATCGGCGTTATACAAATTGAAAGGTCTTCTTCGTTGATCCCATCTACTATTGTTTTATCAATATGATCTAAGTCAACAGTTCTTGCTAATATTTGTGAAGCGTTGGCTTGCGGATCAATATCTATTACCAGTGTTTTTTTCTTATTTACTACAGCATTATCAAAAGCTAGCATTGTAACTATCTTGGTTTTTCCTACTCCACCTTTAAAGTTCCCGACTGTATAAGTAGTTGCTGTCATATTTTTACCTACTTTCTTTTATCTTTATTTAAAGTATAACTTATATATTTATTTTAATCAATATTTATTTTATACTTTATATATTGATAAAAAGTATAAGTTATACTGAAAATATTTAATATATCTGCTATATTTCATTTAATAGCAGATCCATACAACAAATACCTTGAATTAATGTTCTGGCTGACGTAAAAATCACTCTGATAAAATTTCAAAATAGTATTTATGGTATAAGTTATACTAAAACAAACGTATATCTTATACTTTATTATTTTATGTATAAGATATACTAAATATATTTAATATATTTGCTATATTTCATTTATTAGCAGATATATACTATAAATACCTTGAATTAATGTTCTGGCTGACGTAAAAAATCATTCTGATAAAATTCTAGAATAACGTTTATGGTATAAGTTATACTAAAACAAATGTATATCTTATACTTTATTATTTTATGTATAAGATATACTATAATTGATTAGCAAATAATTTATGATCCTGTTTTTAATCATTTAATTTCCTTGACTAATAAAACGAACGTATGTTCTAATGTGTATATAAAACGTATCTTTTTTGAAAAGGGGATTTAGCATGGTTATGCATTTTGGCGTAAATCCAAAGTTTGATTACACGAAAGAACCTTCAAGGGATATTCTTTGTATCGACTGTAAATCATTTATGCATCCGTAGAATGTGTAGAAAGAGGGCTAAGTCCTTTAAAGACAAAATTAGTTGTCATGTCCTATCCTTCAGACGATCCTTCTCAGCGAGGAAGTGGGTTGATTCTGGCATCGAGTCCGGCCGCAAAAAAAGCCTATGGAATTTCTAATGTCAGTCGATCACGGGATCTTCCTTTTCCGTATCCGGAAGACCTCGTGATCGCACCACCGAGAATGGCACTGTATATGAGAAAGAATATGGAGATTAACAATATTTACAAGAAATACGCTGACGAACAAAATCATGCAGTATACAGCATCGATGAGAGCTTTGTGGACGTCACAGACTCATTAAAACTGTTCGGTGCAAAGGACGCAAGAGAGCTGGCGAGAATGATTCAAACAGACGTTTATCGACAAACTGGAATCTTCACAACGATCGGGATAGGTGACAATCCGCTCTTGGCCAAGTTCGCACTAGACCTCGAAAGCAAAAAAATGCAGATATGAAAGCAGAATGGCGCTATGAAGACGTTCAGCAAAAGCTTTGGTCTGTAGAAAACATTACAGACGTTTGGGGGATAGGACGTCGGACGGCAATCAGACTGAACCGAATGGGCATATTTACTATGCATGATCTGGCACATGCAAATTACTATCAACTGAAGCAAAATTTTGGTGTCTTAGGTACTCAACTATATGCACACAGCTGGGGCATCGATCGATCATTCTTAGGTCAGAAATACAAAGTAAAATCTAAGTCGATAGGGAACAGTCAGGTCTTAAATCGAGACTATACACGTCGAAAAGAAATAGAAATTGTAATCAAAGAAATGGCCGATCAAGTAGCAACTAGGCTACGCCGTACAGGAGCGAAAGCTGAAGTCATATCTTTGTGGATCGGTTTTTCAATGGGCTATGTCGATCGATCAGGAAGTCGAGGGTTTCACCAGCAAATGAAGGTTGCAGCAACTAATAGCAGCAAGCAAATAGCAAACTACTTACTACAGATATTTGATCATCATTACAAGTACCAGGACATTCGAAATGTGGGAGTAAACTGTTCAAAGCTCGTTTATTCTAATGCTTTACAGCTTGATCTCTTTGAAGATCCGGACGAGCAAGTAAAAGACTTAAAAATCGATTATGTGGTAGATACTATACGCAAAAAATTCGGGTTTAAATCGATCGTTCATGCAAATAGCATAATGGAAGGTGGACGTGCGATCGCTCGTAGCAGCCTTGTCGGAGGGCATGCAGGTGGTATGTCTGGACTTGAAGGTGCTGAAAGTCATGGTAAAGCGTACTAAGAAAACATTTACGGACTATAATCAATACAGAGACCGGCCATTCGGATTGAAATGGGCAACGGCTTACGCCATGGATGATTTGATGAAAGGCGTTTTAGAAAATGAAGCCTGGGCTACGAAAGAAGTTGTTGGTTTGGAGTTAATGAATCGTGAGGAGATCGACACGATACTTTCAGAGTCTTTCCTTTATCATAAACCTATAACGCTGCAATTAAACACTAAAGACGAATTTGGGCGGTTTCTGGATCCTGTTGAAGGACAATTTCTAGGTGAAGCATACGAAGACTATTTTGTACTGAATGAACAACTGATCTATTGGACAGACGTTCGACACATATCTATAAAAAAAGAGGAAAAATGGTTCAAAGTTGACTATTTTCAGGACGGAAAATCTTCTCGCAACAAGCAAAAGAAAAAAGAGAGTAAAATAGAAAAAGAGATTGAGTTAATCAAAAATGAGTATTATCAGGACTTTGCAGACGACGATTGAAGATCATTGTCCATCATTTGACTTTGAAATTGCCTTAGAATGGCTCTCTGACACACGTTTTTTAAACAGATCAGAAAAGGAGAGGGAGAATATGTGTGGAAGATATTTTTTTGATTTATCTTCAGATGAACTAAAAAGCTACTATGATCACGTTGTTTTAAATGCTACAGGTAAACATATTCGTGTTGGTTTTAATGAAATTTTTCCAACTAATTATATAGTAACACTAGGACTTAATCAGGATTCAAGGGTAGTACCAGGAATCACTCAGTGGGGGTTTCAAGGATTTAAGCCCGGTCAACTTATGATCAACGCACGTTCAGAAACAGTAGAAGAAAAGAAGACTTTTTCTACAGCCTTCAGAGAAACTCGCTGCGTCATACCAGTCTCCGGATTCTATGAATGGGATTCCGAAAAACGAAAACTATTGTTTACTGCAGGGGATAATGATGTTTTTTATTTGGGCGGATTTTATCGTGTGCATAAAACAGGTGCAGGTTTTGAAACGGAATCGATTATTATGACGACAAAACCTAACGATTCAGTATCCCCAATACATGATCGTATGCCGATTATTATTCAAAGAGATCATATAAAAGATTGGATCACAGATCTGGATTTCGCACGTAACTATCTTACAGCTGACATGCCAGAATTAAATCGTACTGAAGTAGCAAAATAAAAAGAGCGAATCTTTTATAGATTCGCTCTTTTGTTATTGTTTTGTTTAACTTTACTCAGGATCACTTCAAACGTTTCAAACGTATCGATATCGAGTTGACATAACCAAAGTAAGTACTTCTTTTCCTTAAATGTCCAGTCGATAGTAGGGTAGGAGGATATCAAATTGTTATATCTTGCTTTTTGTTCAGTCGAAGCTAATTGCCAGCGTTTTTCAAATATTTTTTCTTCTTCCATAGCCGATCCCCCAAAAAGAACGTTGCTTGAAAATATAATACTTAGCAACAAATGTTAAATTCTGTAGATATAAGTATAGCACAAGAAACAGATACGAAAAAATTCAGCATGTTCAAAATCTTCCTTCAATCTACTAGCAAAACTCCCTCATGTTTTTTAAATCTTCTTCCCCCCATATAAGCGACTTTTTTTGAAAAAAATACGCCTTATCAAAACTGCTCAATTCATCCTCTTCACCAAAAAATGATGTCCCTAATAGTTCATTTTTGAAAGGGGCACCTCTACCGGTATAATAGGAAAAGTAATATAGAATAACTAACTGCATCTCACTGATATTTGCTCTTAAGAAACTGATGTAATCTCTTTTTAAACCTTTATTTCCTTCTTCATCTACGTTTTGATTGATGTAGTTTAAAATTCTTAAAATCATAGAAAAAAAGGAATCAATCGAAGAGTAGTATCCATTAATTGGATTCTCAATAGCAGCTTTTTTATATGATAATTCTAATAAATTCAAATTGCTAGGATTCGTGTAAGACAACAGTTTCTCTATAGATTCTTCCAAATGTTTTTTTGATTTAGAATCAAAGAACGCAACTCGGGAAACATCTTGTAATTCCTTAATTAGCTTATCTAAATTGTAATAAAACGTATGCGATCTTTCTGCAAACCTTTTGTTTTTAATATTCTGAATCAAATCGTCTTCAATCATATAAACTACTTGTATCTTATGAATTTCTTGCTTTATATTTTCATAGTCTTTTCCAGTTACGTGAAATTCTCTTAAATAGGATAGTTGATTTAGATAATCTTTTCTAATAGCACTTAAACAATCCGCAACATTTTCAGAATATTGTGCTTTTATCGAATTAAATTCAATGTCGAATTCTTTAATCATATTCTCCAAAACCAGAATTAATGATTGACTCGACTCATAAAATTTATCGAGTCCCATTCTTTTTAATTGCACTATACTACTTCTATAAATACTTACCTGTAGTTCTTCAAAATGGTTATTATCCTTCAAGAGTGTGTTCTTTTGATCATTGAACAGCATTAATAAGTTAAAGAAGGTATTATCTACTTGTTCTGATTTTCTAGCCTTCCTCTCTTCTGCTAACTCGTTATCTCTAGCTGTGCTTTCCTGTTTAAAACGTTCTTTTTCGTGGGATAATTGAATCTGAATAGCTATCAAAGCACCAGCAACCCCGATAATAGCGCCAAGATATCCTCCCCAAAAACCTAGCCACCCATCGTCCGATCCTTTATACGTTGTATCCGCATTTATCAACCATTGAACGAATAAAGGGATAAGAATTAAACCAACGACAGCTATACCTACTATCCATATTTCCTTTTTATATTGTTCATAAAAACCTTTTTTATCCGCTTCCATACCATCTCTCCTTTCAATTTTATTTCGATAAAGCCACTTATAAATCTAAACTTTTTACTGCAGTATCTTTATCCTCTTGTGTAATTCCAATATATCGTAACGTTTCACGCTGGGAGGAATGGTTAAGCAGCGATTGAATGATTTCTGTTTTGGTTCCTTGCTTGTAGAGAAAGTAGCCAAACGTTTTTCGCATCGAATGCGGCCCAATGTCTTTTAACCCGATTGCGGTACCAGCATCATGAATGATTCGCCAAAGGCTTTGGCGATTGAGCGGTTCGTTTGTTCCTTTTCGACTTGGAAACAAGTAGTGATCAAATTCCTGCTGAAGGAGCTGCTCCGGAAATTCTTGCTGCACATATTCTAAAATCGTTTTTCGCAATTTATTGGAAATGTACACCGAATTGTGTTTGGCTGTTTTTTGTTCCTTCATTGATAGTCGATCTTTGACAACTATACGGCCACGAGTAATTTCTAACACATCGGCCAGTTTTAATTGCCGCAAATCGGAAATTCGATACGCCGTATTGATCCCGATGGAAAAAAGAACCAAATTTCGTTGGCCATATTTTCCGGAAGCCAAAATTGCTTTCATGGCATCGATCTTTTTTTTGTCTCGAATAGGTTCAACTGTCTTCATTTTCTCTCTTCCTTCTAATAAGACTTAATATCATTATAACATGTAATAAGTCTTATTTAAAACGAGTGAACGAAAAAGGCTCAAAAAGAAACGTGCATTTCTCTTAGAGCCACAATGGATAGCGCCTGTTTCACCAATGAGACACAACCTGCTTGTGTCACTTTCGAACCGGATCTAGTTTAGAAATTGTATTAGAAAAAGCATCTAATATAAATTAGATACTGAAGAAATAAAAAAAGTATTTTGCTATACTTCAAGTGAAAAAAAATCTCTAAGTTTGTATAGTTCAAAAATACCATAAAATATTTAAACTTCCTATACCTGGTTAAGTCAATATCTGTAAATAAAATATGTTTTTTAAAATAATAACTATTCAATATCTTCATGATTTTATTTTATTTATTATTTTATTTGGTATATAATTAATTGTAATTCTAAAAATACTAGGAGGAATAAGAATGAACAGATTTTTTAATAAGATAAGCAATGATAGGGTTGAATCATTTAATAATTTAAAAAAGACCGATTTATTATATGTATATTGCCTAAGTATTCTATATATTCTCTTTGGCATTATATCTATTTTAATAGAAAAGTCTTTTTTTTTCCCTTTTTAATACTAAATATTATTTCTCTAATTTTAACTATTCTTAATTTTATTAAAAATAAAAAAACGGTATATACAATATTATTATTAAATTATTTAGATATGAGCGTAGGAGACTTTTCAATGAAAAGTGAAAAGTTTATTAGTAAGCTTTATAAGATTAAAAGCAATAGATGTAGAGTGAATATTTTTAGAGGAATATCCATATTATTTAGTGCTGTTATTGCAATCATGCAAGTCGTTGTATTACTAAGAACATTTGAATACACGTTTACAGGACGTGAATTCATTGTTAACTGTATACTTAAAATTACAAACGGCGATCTTCTGAAAATTAAATTTTTCTTTATAGCAGCTATTTCTACAATTTTAATCATTAACTTAACGTCATATTTAATTAGAGATTTGAAAAATATTATAATATCGGAAAAAGATTATTTCAAACTCAAAAATATAAAGTCTGCTTAATTTATATAATGAGATAAGGTATCCAGAAATGAGTCCTTTTTCTGAACATTCTTTTTAATAATTTAATCATCCAGATTCTATTACTCAAAATCTAAATTTGCACAATATATTTGATCCCTAAAATAGGTTGAAAACGACAGTCAAAGAAGATTACAGTAAGGTCTACTTTGATGCCTTCTGAATGAATTGCTTTCTCAACTGATTAATTGAGCTGCTGAAAGAGCTATGAAATGAGTAATCAAAAAGTGATCATAAACTTTTAAGTTTTTGTCTCTCTTGTACCTTACCTTGATCATAAAATGCATTGATAAAATATTATTATCATCTATACTTGTTCAATATTAACCAACAACAATCCAATGAAAAAAAACTTTCAACTAATTTTAAAGATAATCATATAATATATTATGTGATAGTTTATAATGAAGTAAATATGTTATTAAGGAGTAATTTTATGGGATTAAAAGAAACAAAAGTCTATAGTATCAATGATTTTTTACAATGGGATAGAAACCAGGAGCTATTCATATCTCCTAAATATCAAAGAAAAGCGGTATGGAATGATCAAGCAAAATCATATCTAATTGATACGATTATAAGAGGGTTACCAATACCGCAAGTATTTGTTCGACAAAAAATTGATACCCAGCTAAGTATGACGACTAGAGAGGTTATTGATGGCCAACAAAGGCTTAGAGCAATTATAGGTTTTTATAAAAATGAATTTCCTATTATGAAAAAGCACAATAAAAAATTTGGCGGCAGGTACTATTATACTTTAGAAGAAGATGAAAAGCTTGAATTCCTTGATTATCAAATACCAGTAGAATTAATAAAATCTCCTGATGATAATGTAATATATGATATGTTTATGAGGGTCAATACAAATAGCATTGTTTTAAATAAACAAGAACTAAGAAATGCAAAATACTGGGGAGATTTGAAAGTTCTTGCATATAATTTATCAAGTAAATGGAGACCTACACTCAAAGAACACTATATTGTTAAAGAAAAAGATATTATAAGAATGTATGATGTAGAGTTTTTATCAAGATTGCTAAGAGTAGTAATCGAAGGTGTTAAAACTGATACACCTAATGCATTAGATAAGTTTTATGAAAATTATGAAACTTTAGAAAATACCGAAGAAATAGAAAATAAATTCAATTATGCACTAAAACAAATAGATATACTATTTTCAAATAGTACTTATTACACACAAACTTTTAATAAACCGAATTATATATTTACACTATTTTCTTTTCTTATAGAAGATGAATATAAGATATTAAGTTTTGAAAGATCATATAATGATGGCTATTATGATCATGATCATTTAAATTTGAAACTAGGTGAATTAGAATCTTTAATTATTAGCAATCCAAAGGATCCATTTGTTAGCGAATTCGTGGAATTGCATAGTGTAAGAACAACTTCAGAATCAGGAAGAACCAGAAGAATTAATATGCTTGCCAATTATATTTATCATGGAAGGCTTGACGACGAAGATGAGTAAAAAAAGAACTGAGATAATTAATGAAATAAGCAAATGGCAGACTAAAGTAGCAGCAGACACAGGTTTTTTAGAAATAGCATTTTTTAAAATATTTGTGAAATTTGAAAATTTTATCACTGATGTTATATTTGATTATGCTACTAAAGCTGCTGTAAATGAGTCTAAAGTTAAACTGAGAATAGAATTTTCTGATAGAGATCATTTTAAAAAGGTTACCGGACTTAAATATCTAGATACGGGAGCCAAGACAAAAGAATTGGTAGATCAAATATTTACAAACAGCAATAACATTTCTGTTTTTTTTAGTAGTGAAGATTCTCAATTTTTTGAAGAAATGAAATTACTAAGAAACTATATTGCACATGAAAGTGAAGAATCTAAACGTAAATATTTAAATAAAACTTTAAATACTTATTCAGGTTTTATGGAACCTAATGATTTTTTAAAATCAAAAAAAAGAGGAGAATCGGATAGCATATACACCAAATTTGTTTACATGGTTTTAAAATATTCAGAGCTGATAGATTATGATTAGCCAGTTAATTTTTAAAGCAGCCAAATATAAATACGCTGTTATTATTGTTTAAAAGAGATTTCATATTGATTCTGAGATCTCTTAATAATTTGTAAAGTATTTTATTTGTCTTTTCTCTTAAAATCTATTAGAGCAACATAGCATTAAGGCATGTTTTTTCTATTTGCTAACCTGATTAGTAGGAATATAAGTCTTATTTTGAGAGGTAATAAAGATGATAATAAAATTTAGACTAATTGAACAGTCATATTCAGGCAAATATCAAGAGGCAATTTTTGACGTAGAGAGTAATCGAATTCAGCTGATTGGACTTATGTTGAATTCATAAAACATTTGTTTTCAGAATGAATAAATTGTATGTACTCTTTTTTTGATAAATACCAGCAGAATAACATTTCCGAGCTATTTTATTCATTTAAATAGCTCTTTTTTTTCACACTCTCGTAAACGAAGGTTTTTGATAAAAATGAAATTGTCTTTTTGACAAGTTTTACTGTATCATCGTTTGAAAAAAACAGTAAATCAACATTTGCACTATTACATGAAGAATCCTAAAAAAGCCTATCATAACAACGTTTTACTGGATACTAATTTTTAAATTAAAATATAAATATACAAACATAATTAGTTTTGTTTAATAGCAATTAAAAAAATGATCAAAAACTTTTAAGTTCCTGACCCTTTCTGTTGGGATCCTCGATATTTAATGTTAGTAGAGAAAGATACATTTGAAATTTAGTCGTAACCAGTTAGGATATATCTCCTTCTATCTTTTTTATAAACAGGTGTCAGTAAAAAATCTACAAATTCTCCACCAACACTAAATATTATAGAACCCCATAATACAAATGCTATTGCATTTTATTTCAAAAACGAGCTTACCATCGTTTGGATTCTGATAACCATGTAATCGAAAACATCATAGAGGAGCATCGTTGCTATTAAAGTATTTTTTCTTTCAATTATAAGATTAGAAAAATATTCCGCTTGTTGCTTAGTCTTTAAAGATCTGATTGAGTGATTCGACAATTTTTTTACAACCGCTTCTCCATTCAAAGTAAGTAATCTCAATCGTTTCCCTCTTTTTAATCCTCAATTCGATTACTTTCTTTATCGATCAAATAGACCATATTCGGAAGTAAAATACAACCGGATATGGGGTAATAAACAAAAAAAGCGGATTTTTTATAGATTCGCTCTTTTGTCGTTGCAATTTTTTTATCAGTTAAATTTTTTAGTTGTTTTATTCTTTTTTACATAATCATATATAATTTTTACAATTAAAGAAATAATTAAGACTATATAAAAAATATTTCGGTACAAACTTTGATCATATTTTAGAAATACTAAAGCTAAAATAAAAACAACGACTAAAACTATATGGTAAATTTTAAATTTAGAAATTTTCATGATAGCTCACCCTCTTTTTTATTGCCATTCAAATCCCCATGGTATTGAAGTCCCACTAAAGGTCATGCCAGGTACGAAAATGGTAGATACGTTAAATACAAAACCTCCAGGAACATTTGATAAAGCGACACCTCCTAAAGCAACTGCTAAATCAATTAGATTTGATTTAATGAAAACTCCTCCAATTGAAATTCCAGTAGAAAGATTATTTGCTGCGCTTTTTGAAATCCAGATTCTCGTGCCCCACCAGTAACCTTTAATTGCTGTTTTTTACTTGTTTATATGCTCTAAGATAGGCGCTATTACCAGTCTTTTCGATCGTTACAGTTTTTTCATTAACATCAACATACAATTTTTCAGTTTTTGAATCAACCTGTAAGCTTTCAACCATACTGTTTGCATCGTTAATTTTTTCAACCAGTAATGCATATTCGTTAGAAGAAAGTTCGGTAGATGCTGTTTCGGATATGCTATAAAAACCATCTTCGCTAAACAAAACATATTTGTCTAACTTGTTAATTTGGTCATTTGTTATTTCTTCATTTTGAACATTGGATGCTTCTGTTGCACTCACTTGGACGGGAGGGAATACGATAGTAAGCATCATCATACTGCAGAATAATGTAACTAAATATTTAAAGTTCTTTTCACGTAAAGCGTTCGAAAAATTGTTCATATTTTACTCTCTTTTGAAATTAAGACCAATTAAGTTCAAACATAAAATCTGGGACATCAATCAACGAAATTCTCATATTATTAATTATACAACCAATTATTACCAATTTCGGGGAACATCAAAAATACTTAATCCCACAGAAAAGGAGGGCCATGCTTTTTATAAGGTATTTGGCTTTTATCATTTTAAATCAAATTGTATATTTAAAGCGTACCCTAAATACACATTGATATTATGTTGAAAAATCTAGCGTTCTGACGTATGATTAGGGTGTATTTTAAATACTTAAGAAAAGTAGGAAATAAATTTGAAAATTGCTTATATTCGAGTTTCATCCATCGATCAAAATGAACAACGCCAAATTGAAGAAATGGAAAAGTTTGGCGCTGAAAAAATTTTTATAGAAAAGCAATCTGGAGCAACTATCAGTCATCGGCCAATTTTTCAGGAAGCTTTAGATTTTGTCAGAGAGCAAGATATTTTTATTGTAGAAGCCATTGATCGACTTGGACGAAATTATGACGAAATTATCGATTCAGTTAATTATCTAAAGAAGAAGAATGTGCGACTTATTATCACCAGTTTACCAATCATGGCTGAAGCAATCGGAAATCCTCTCCTGGATAAATTCATCAAAGACTTAATCATTCAAATCTTAGCCATGATTGCCGAACAAGAGCGTACTGAATCTAAACGACGCCAGACACAAGGAATTAAGATTGCTAAAGCAAACGGCGTCTATAAAGGTCGTCCTAAGTTATACAGTGCAGAAACAAAAGATCCTCAGCGACGCCTTGTTTATAAAAGCATCGTTCAGGATCTGGAGAATGGAGTTGCTATCTCAAAGATTGCAAAAGACTATAATGTGACTAGGCAAACAGTTTACCGAATAAAAAAAGAAATGGATCAACTAATTGTATGATTTCTTTTTTAAATCACGTAATTATGAATAGCTTTGTTATCAAGATAGCCAATCAAGTAAAATTCATCTAGCTAAGTTGATTATATTTATGATAACGAGAAATTAGTTGACATAAATATAATCAACACAATAATCATGCTGATTTAAAGCTATTTACCACCGATAACTTTGTATAATGTATCTTATGTAAACTAAAATAATTATGTATTCTTAAAAATAATGAACATAATTAAAATTGACCTATTGTGACACTTGCGTGGGATCACTTACTAGTAATCAATCTAGTGCACGAACTTTTAATATGTTAAAATTAGTAGTCGCCTATCCGACAGTCTTGCGACTGGAGGGAGGTGTTTTCATGATTCAATTCTTCATTTGCCCCCTTCTTGTCGGCTTACTAGTAGCCCTCTTCGAGTATTGGCTGAATAATCGAGACAAGAAGTAAAGCAACGAAGGCGACATCAGCCCACAAAATGAAACCCCAGAGAATCCGACCTCTCTGGGGTTTCGTGGTGTTTTCATGTCCAATAATTCATTTGCATGTATATTTTAACATGTAATTTCAAGGAAATCAATGAAGACAGGTATTGGAAAGAGCGCTGCCTGAAACTTCAATAACGGGCAGCGCAACTCTAAATATACAAATTTAAGTATATCATAATAAAAAAATATGAAAAAATTTGAAGGTAGTGAAGATTCTACCGTCGTTTGCTTTACTTTTATTCTTAATAAGTTTTGTAATAATTACTCGACACGGTAGTTCGTTAGCTACGCAGCCACTGATCGTTGCATAGTTTCTGACATTGTTCTTATGATTCAGTAACTCTTATTCCGTTTGACTCCTAATAGTTCATGGGCGAAGCGCGTCCGTCTAAAATAGTTGTTTCTATCGTTTGAACCTCATTGACAATTTTTGGAGAATCTTACCATCCCTTTTCAGCAGTTAAATGTAAAATTCTTTAATAGCTACGCTTATTTTTCATCCAGAATGATAACCTCCCAAATTTTTCCTTCTATCTATATAGCATCATTTTGTGCTTCACGTGATTGAGCTAGTTGAGCAAAATCAATTAAAGATTCAATCGACAATCCAGCATTTCGCAAGTTTTTTGCTAGATAAATCCAATTTAAATCATTGGTAGTATAATCTCGGTAGCCGCTCTCGTGGCGGTGAACGGGTGGTATCTCGCCAACACGCTCATAATAGCTTAGTGTATCCACACTTAAATCAAACATTTCAGCTGCTTTTTTATATTCATCGAATCTCCTCCTCATTCTTCTTATTTATAATAAACCATGGAGTTAACTCTAGAGAAACCAGAAGCCTCTTGTCTCTATGCTAATACTACACTAAATACCTCCTCACATTCCGTAGACTATTAAAATATTAAGCAATAGATAAAATCAGTTAAATGCAACTTCTCATATTCTAATGTTTATTAAGTAAGAATAATGTTAAAATAAAAAAACGAAGAGTATTCGGCGCAGTCCAGAAAAACTTCCCCAAGTTTTCTGTGCCGGTACTCTTCTTAGATTAATGCATGTTGCTTAATCAGCCTACGCTATATATTTCTTTTTTGCAAGTAATTACGATGTAGAAGCAATGCTTAGGAATCCCTTACGTTTTTTCTATTTTTACTTTTGACTTCTTTTAAGTGCTATACTGGATAAGTACCATGAAAGTAGGTGTTCAAATATGAATACTAATTTTTATCCAGTGGAAGTTTTTAGTTCGGACTACCGTTTATATTCATCAAAAGCAAAAACAAATTTGTATGATTTTCAATCGAGACCACCTTTGATCACGTCATTTGCTGTGCTAAATTTGAAAGAGTTGCGCAATATTCAACTCAAATTATTTATTTACGATATTGATATCGAAAAATTTTCTACTTTAGAGGAAGCTAAATCTAGATGTAACTCTCTTATGTATAAATAATTTAACTAGCTGATCATAGCTAGTTTTTTTGTATATCTGTATCTAATGAACTAAATGTTCATCCTTAATCTGCTTAATAAAAAGAAATATTTATCGCTAAACTTATGGTGGCGGATTTAGAAGTTTATAGATTAGCGAATGACACAGAAATATCTGCCATCTGCTATGGGTGAATCAGATAAAATATATTTCTGGATGGTTCCTTTGAAGAGTTTTTCTCCTTCACAGCAACTTTTTAAAGAAGTATACATTTTTTCAGAACCATCCAGATAATAAACATTGATTCCCTGAATCTGATTATAATTAATCGGAGAACGTCGTGTACAAGAAAGTTGATCTCCTAGATATTTCACTTCATTAACAATCATTGGGTCATTAAGCCAATTTTTGTTAAGTGTCAATTTTACGATTAACTGATGAATAGCTTCTTTTTGCATTTTATTCCTCCACTCAAACCAATCGTCTATCCAGTTTACATATACATAGTACGTGATTAAAAAACTCAATCTATTCTTCATTGATTTCAGTTACTCATTAAATTTTTATAATTTATAACTGTTCTTTCCGTAGTATTCGTCACTTCTGAATTTGAAAGGGTTACAACTGCCGAATTGCTGAGTAGCTTTATAATTGTTCCAGCTGCTTGTTTTTTTCTATATCGAAATATGACCTGTTGATCTATATGAAAAGCTTGGCCTTCTATTGAAAGTTGTTGTGGTTTCCATTGTGAAAAACTCATTCTTACCCCTCCTTTGAAGTATGAAAAAACCGCCTCACACATGTTGAGACGGGTTAAAAGGCACTTTTATGCTTTATAGATATTAGCAGCTTGCAAACCGCGTTGACCTTCTTCAGTATCAAAAGTAACTGCTTGACCTTCATCTAAAGATTTAAATCCATCCGCTTGAATCGCTGAAAAATGAGCAAAGACATCTTGACCATCTTCTCCTGTAATGAACCCAAAACCTTTATCTGAATTAAACCATTTTACTGTACCTTTATTCATACTATTTCCTCCTTGTGCATCATTACGAATGCGTTTTGTTGCAATAATTGTTTGATAAGCAAAAGGAGAGTATAAATTTATGTATAGCACTCTTAATACGTTTCAAAGTTTATCACTACAAGTAGTATACCACACAAACTCTTTAGTTGCAACTTTACATAAAAATATTATTTTTTTATAAACTTATCACTCACTATACACTATTTTATTTTTAATGTGCTATACTATCTATATAGAATTTCGCTATGAACGTTATCGTTACCTTTCGTCACTATTTGAGAGAGGAGAATGTATTATGACATTCACTAACAAAACAATTGATTATCGTGTTACTTTGGACACTAACTTAAACTTGTTTATTGTTTTTTCTAAAAATGATGAAACCAAAGTGGCAACCGGTACTACAATCGAAAATGCAGTACATGAATTAGAAAAACTAGCATAAGGAGTGAAACTCTCTAATGGCCAAGCTCTTTTCATATTAAAGGCAGCTACTTGTAAGAATGAGTAGCTGTCTTATTCATTTTTTGTGTGCTAATTTGCTAAAAATGATCTCCATTGTTTCAAGTGTATCGATATCCATCTGACACAACCAGAGAAATACCTTCTTTTCCTCCTCCGTCCAAGTAGTTTTTGGATAGGCGGAAAGAAGTTTCAGATATTTTACACGTTGGATACTAGATGACAATAGCCAGTGCTGTTCAAAACTCTCACTTTCTTCCATATCATCCCTCCAAAATGGTATTACCTACAGTTAGACATAGCAAATGCAAGTAACTTTTAACTAAAAAATATCACAAACTAGCAAGCCAATCATCACAGATTAAAAATTGCTTTTTTTATGTTAATAAAGCAGTACATCTATTTATTGTCTCCTATTCTTAGATCCAGCTTCAGCTCGATTTTAAAATAGAGCAAAATCCTATAATTTCTGATCCGTTAAAATCAATATTGTAGAATTCATAATCATTTTTTATCAAGCAATCATTTATTTAAAAACCATTCACATAAGTAATAATTAACTTTTCGAAACCTAAGACTTTAAGGAATATTATTTTATTCTATAGTGGTTTTCCGATAATGCTTCCACATAATATCTTAATAACTTGTAATCTTTTTCATCAATACTTTTTATTATTATTTTATTTCCAAATAACGATCTGTGTGAACTTTTTAAAAGTCTGTGATGTATCTGATTTACAATCAAATACTCTACTTCTTCGTCCTTCAAGTTAGGATCAGTAATCTTTTCTAAATCCCGATGAATATAATTATATTCTAAGTGAGACGCGTCATTAATAACTCGTTTAAATTCTTCTTTCTCAACTTTCAGGAAAATCACGTCCTTCCCTTAATAAAAAACTCAGCGAAAAGAGAGATTAACTAACCACTTCTGCTATTTAAAAATACATATTACGTAATCAAATAAATTTCAATTCAACATCAGATATCTTTACAATAGTATGTTACCCCTTACCTACAAAAAAATCTATTGTTTTTATACATAAATACCCTAACATTCTTATGCAAAACTCTTATCAATAGATCATCTAATCTAAATCATAAAAATAGACCTAATAGAATTCCCCCTAAAATGAAGAATGCAGAGTTAATTTTGTATTTAAGAATACCTAATAGACTAATAAAAAAAATTAAAATGAAATACCATTCAACAAATATATTTTGTCCTAATTGGATGGTAACATTAGCCATCAATGCTAATGCTGCCGCATTTATACCAATTAACATTTTGGAAAATGTATTGGATTGTTTAAGCTTGGAAAATAGTGGTGCTAATATAAGAACCAGTAGAAACGATGGTAAAAAAATCCCTACTGTAGCTACCAAAGCACCTGGGATACCGAAAAGTAAATATCCAATAAAAGTTGCTGTAGTAAATACAGGCCCAGGAGTAAATTCGCCTACAGATATGGCATCTATCATTTGAACTTGGGTCAATACTTGTAACTTATCAACAAATTCTGATTGGATAAACGCAAGTAATACATAGCCACTACCATATAAAAGTAAACCTATTTTCAGGAAAGTTAAAAATAAAATTGAGAGACTAAATGGCTCTATGACATAATTTTTAAAATTCCAATCTTTTTTTATTAATAGTAAGAGTATTGCGGCAACTATTAACACAGTGAGTTCCGAAGCACCAAAAACAACCAAAAGCAGAGACAGGCAAAAAACAATAAATGTAGACATATCTTTTATAGCTGTTTTAAAAAGCTTTATTAGAGCTGCTACAATAATTGCTACAATGACAGGCTTTATATACTCCAGAATTGTTTGAACTCTAGGAAGGTCTCCATATAATTTATAAAAGTGCCCTATAATCATTACAATGACCATTGCTGGTAAAATAAATGAAATACCTGCTAAAAATAATCCCCATTTTCCAGCACGCCGATGACCTAATATAATTGCCATCTCTGTAGAGTTTGGACCAGGAATCAAGTTAGTAAATCCTAATAAATCTAGAAACTCTTCCTTAGACATCCATTGCCTTTTATCCACGACTTCTTCTTCCATCATAGCGATATGAGCAGCTGGTCCACCAAAAGCAAAGAACCCAAGTTTTGAGAACACTTTAACAATCTCGATGTATTTATTTTCTTCCATAAGCCCTCCAATAGCATGAGAAATATTAAGTTATGTGCATGATTTGTTATATCAATGACCGGTTTCAGTTTATTAGATCTTTACTTTCCAATAAATAGTTTAGAAAAGGACGCAAAGAGAAAAATAGAACTTTCTCTTTGCGTCCTTTGATGAAACCTTCTGAAAAATGATAAATATATTATCATTACAGTAGATTTACTCACCTATAAATATAAAAGCAACATATAAAAAGAAGACTTCCCCAATCTGCTTTCCCCGCTACTCTTTTAATGAGACACACTAGAAAATTTTAGAACAATTATTTATATATAGCAAGTAAAATGCCCTTGTTAAACAATACTATTTTAATGAACCGTCCAAGAGATCTTGATCAAGCCAAAATCATGTTTAATTGCATAATAAATCAAGAATAAACAACAAGTGTGTTTCTACCTCTTTTTTTTGCAGCATACAGCGCTTGATCAGCCTGATTGATGAGTTCATATACATCTAAAGAAGAATCATACTTAGAAATGCCAGCAGAAAAATAAAGCGTAATCTTTCTTTCCCCTCCAATATTCAACTTATTTTTTAATAAGAATGCCTGAAATCTTAATATAGTCTTTTGAACAGACTTTAATGTACTGTCTTTGAAAATAACTAAAAATTCTTCGCCTCCATATCTATAAACCTCTACTTGATCTTGGTGTGCTTCACTAAGAAAAGTTGTTATTTTTTTTGAAAAGAATATTAAAGCACGATTTCCTGTAATGTGTCCATAGTGATCATTAATTCTTTTAAAATGATCTAAATCCATCATAACAAAAATAAGCTTTTCCTTTTCAACCTCTGTCATACTATCTACGTCTTGATTTAAGCTTCTAATATTTTTAACTTTCGTCAATTCATCGTAGTTTCTCCCAATAAGTTTTCTATTTATATCTTTTAAGAATTATTTTTGAGTACTTAGATAGTATTGCCAAGAAATACAAATAATTATAGACCCTATAAACAAAGATAGATATTCCCAAAAAGTAAGTTTATATTCAAAAAAGAGCATAGAATTCAATCCAGCCATCATTAGAGTAATTAAAACAAAAAATATATAAAACGGTATCTGTATTTTATATTTATAAAAGCTTTTTTTAATTACGAAACTAAAAGTGAATGCCAGTATACTTAGAACTAGAATACTAAGTAATGTCTTGATATCAATAATACTTATTACGATAGTCTGATAAACACCATCATTAGAGCCAATAAAAGAAAATAATTTTTCATTTTGAATGAGTTAAAGTATAAGATAAATAAAGGTAATGTATATTCATAATAAACATACCCCACATTATTTATCGAAAAGGTTAGGGAGCGTCAATAATTTTGTGTAAATGATTCTTCCCTACTGCAGATTGTTTCTAATTCTCAATCAGTTGGCTTAGCATTTGTTCAAGTTCGCCTTCGGCCTGTTGAAAGCCTTTATGACTGCGACCTAGGAATTTTTGGTTGTAAGTATCAAAAGACGAGACTAAGAAACGTTCCATCGACTCTTCGTTTTGGAACTGTTCCTTGCGGTGGCTGTATTTCTTGATTTGCTTATTAAAGGATTCAATCAAGTTCGTAGAATAAATACTCTTGCGTATGGCCAAGGGGAAATCATAGAAAGTGAGCAAGTGATCGTTCGAAAGAATCGATTCAACCACTTTTGGATAGCTGGTTTTCCATTTTTTCGCAAAAGCACCACGTGCTTCCAACGCCACCTCTTTAGATGAGGCTTGATACACCATTTTAAAATCATCACAGACTTCCTTACGATTATTGACACGCACTTTGTGACTGATATTACGGGAAACGTGTACACAACAATGTTGAAAACGAGCTTTGGGATAGAACCGACTAATCGCTCCTACCATCCCCTTTAAGCCATCCGTGATGAACAGGAGGACATTTTTCAAACCGTGCTCTTGAAGGTCCAATAAAATTTCCTCCCAAATCGTGATGGATTCAGTCGGTGCAATCGCATAGCTCAATACTTCCTTTGATCCGTCCGGGCGAATGCCAACTGCGATATGAATAGCTTCCTTGGCGACGGTTTTCCGCTTTAACGGAATATACGTTGCGTCCATATAAATAGCAGCATAACGGTCATGAAGCTCCCGCCCTTTAAACGCCGTTACCTCTTCTGTAAATGATTTTGTTATATTGGACATGGTTTGGGGCGTGTAGTGATGCCCATACATTTTCTCAATCAAGTCTGCGATTTCCGACATGGTAATACCTTTTCGGAAGAGGTGAATGACGGTCTCCTCTAACGTGTCATTCGTCCGTCTATAAGCAGGAACAGTCTGTTGCTTGAACTCGCCATTGCGGTCGCGCGGAATCTGGAGATGAAGTTCCCCATACTCGGTCTTGACCGTACGGTCATAGGAGCCGTTACGAGAATTACCCGTGTTAAAACCAATGCGATCATACTTTTCGTAATCTAGGAAAGCCGTTAACTCCGTTTTGAGAAGCGTATTGACTGCTTTCTCCAAATGGACACGGAATAATTCATTCAAATCGCCTTTGTTCGCTAGAGTCTTTAGAATTTCTGTAGTAAAATCGTTCATAGGGAAGTCCTCTCTTCTGTGAATGTGTTGTGGTAACTCTATTCTACAGAAGGGATTTCCTTTTTTCTATTTACACAAAATATTTTACACTCTCAAAAGTTATGATAAAATACATTTGCGATACAAATAATATTAAACCAATAATTATTTTAAAAGAATATCGTAAATGGAGTTTCTTAAAATTTTTTACAAATAAATCATAGGAAATAAGTAAGCTAATTACTATAATTGAATACAATATTACATAAAGCAAATGTAAAAGTCCCATAGACATTTCTCCATTTCTTTTTTACTGTATACCAAGACTATAAGTATGAGATTTTACCTTTTCATTCCAACTATATAAATTTATTTTGCATATCTTTTTGTTTCTCTTATTTTATCTAGAATAAAACTTGTTTGACTATAATCAGTTAGTTCACGTATTACTTTTTTCACCGTACGATCAACTGCGCAAATACCAAACATATCAGAATAGAAGTCAGTTATTGATTTGATTGGACTAAACAATTTTTCTGATAATTCAGTTTTTTTTGAGTAATTCATTTCTAAGTACCCTTTGTCTACTAGCCGATCAATAACTAAATAAGCTGTATTCAGCTTAAATTCTGGGTATTTTTTTACAAAGTTACGTTTTGTTATCCCTCCCTCGCATTCATATAATGAAATCAAAACTCGGTATTCAATTTTAGTTAAATCTACCATCTTCAATTTCACCTCTAGTAGTCCATAATATATAAAAAAATGAAGCTTGAAAAAAATACAAATGTTACATCAAACCTCAAAATAAGTTTCTTCCTAATTATTCCAATATTTGTAATTCTATCATAATTTTTGTATCGTTTCACAAACTTCTTGATAGTTTTTATTTCCTCCGGATAAATTATAAACTTGTTTAAATCCTTTGTTCAGTAAAATATTTTGTGCTGCATTTCCAGTAACGCCTTTATTACAATAAGTTACTGTCACACATTCTTTATCCAATTCCTCATATCGATCTCTTAACTCAGCTAAAGGTATGTGAATTGCTCCCTCAACTTTCGAAGTTTCAAACTGTTTTCTTGATCTGGTATCAATAATTTGTAATTTCTCGCCGCTATCAATTCTTCTCAATAGCTCTATAGGGGTCATTAACGGGGTATCATTATTTATATCGTTGTTCAAAGCCATCCCAGTATAATGAATGGGATCTTTTGTTGTAGAAAAAGGTGGAGCATATGCTAAATCCAAGTGAAATAAATCTTCAGCAGCTGCGCCAAATGAAATAGCAGTAGCAAGCACATCGATCCGCTTATCTACCCCATCATAACCTATGATTTGAGCCCCAAGTATCTTCCCATTTTCTTTATTTGCAATTGCTTTGATCACCATTTCTTTACCATTCATATAGTCCGGCTTATTAGGTTTAATATTATATAAAGTAGTAATAGCTATATTATTTGCTAAAGCATCTTTTTCTGTGAGACCAGTTTGAGCAATTGTTAAATCAAAGAATCGTAAAATACCAGTTCCTAAGATTCCCTTGTGTCGTAGATTGCCACCTGTAATAACATCTCCTGCGATCCTTCCCATTTTATTGGCTGTTGAAGCTAAAGGTCGATAAATTGGTCGCCTAGTTATGCGATCAAAACTTTCTGCAACATCACCTACAGCATAAACATTTGGAAAATTGGTTTCTAACTTATCGTTTACTTCTATAGCTCCGGTAATTCCTAATTTAATTCCCATGGATTTTGCTAATGCGGTGTTCGGCTTTACTCCGGTAGCTAATACAAAAATATCTGCCGAAAAGATAGTTCCTTTAGCCGTTTCAATAGACTTCAGACTACCATCACCGTTAACTTTTCTGACGGTTTCTTCAGGGAAAAAGGCAGTGTTTTTCCTTTTCATTTCATTAATGATTCTTGAAGACATGTCCCAGTCTAAATGGGACATGGGATATTTACTTCGTTGAAGTAACGAGACCTCAAGACCTAGTCTCTGTAACTGCTCGGCCATTTCTAAACCAATATATCCAGCACCAATGACAACTGCTTTTTTTGGCTCGTTTTCATCTACAAACTTCTTGATACTTTTCCCACTCGAAATATTTTTCACCTGAAAAACATTCTCAAAATGTCTATTAACAAATATTTCTGGGGTATTATAAACCGATCCTGTGGCCAACACTAAAACATCAAAATTATTGGTAAATGATTTTTTTGTAATTAGATTGATTCCGTGCACCAATTTTTTATCATAGTCAACCTGAGTTATTTCATGAGAGGTATGAATATCTACGTCGTACCTTTTTTTAAACCATTCAGCATTACGAGGCGTCAGTTCATCAAAGTTTTCCACTTCTCCCCCCACTGCATATGGAATCCCACAAACTGCGTAAGACACATCCATATCTTTATCATACAAAACAATCTCTGCATCTTCCGTATTTCTTCTTGCTTTTGCAGCGACACTTGTTCCAGCAGCGACAGATCCAATAATGATGATTTTCATTTCTCCACACCTATCCTTTATACGTTCTTGATTTCACTCAAAGATTCCGGATTTATGAACCAGTCTTTTGTTTTATTAGAAACCTTAACTAAAAGTAACATAACTGGCACTTCCACAAGTACGCCTACGACTGTTGCTAAAGTTGCTCCCGACTGTAATCCAAAAAGTGATATTGATACCGCTACTGCCAACTCAAAAAAGTTACTTGCTCCTATCATTCCAGCAGGAGAAGCAATATTATGTGGCAACTTCCAAAATCTTGCCCAACTATAAGCAATTGTAAATATTAAAATCGTTTGAATCGTTAAAGGAATTGCAATCAATAAAATATGCAATGGATTAGCAATGATTCTTTCACCTTGGAAGGAGAAGATAATGATCAGAGTTAGTAATAAACCAATAATCGTCACTGAATCAAATTTCTTCAAGAAGACATTTTCAAAATAGGTTAAACCTCTTTTTTTTATGATCAACACTCGAGTAATGAAGCCTAAAAACAATGGAACAACTACAAAAAGAACAGTAGACAGTAATAAAGTAGCTAAGGGGACACTTACATTATCAACACCTAACAAGAAAGCAACAATAGGTGCAAATAATACTAGGATAATTAAATCGTTGATTGCGACTTGAACCAAAGTATAGGCAGAGTCACCTTTTGTTAGGTAGCTCCACACAAAAACCATCGCTGTACATGGTGCTGCTCCTAGAATAACTGCACCAGCGACGTATTCTTTTGCTAGTTCTATTGGAATCAATTGTTGGAAAATCACATAAAAAAAGAGTGCTGAAATGCCATACATCGTAAACGGTTTAATAAGCCAATTAGTAACGCACGTGATAACTAATCCCTTAGGTTTTTTAGCAGCACGAACAATACTGGTAAAATCAATTTTTAACATCATAGGATAAATCATCAACCATATCAAAATAGCCGTTGGAATTGAGACCTGAAAATACTCAAATTGACTTAATGTATCAGGAATAGCTGGAGCAAACTGTCCAATCAATACTCCGATTATCATACACAAGATTACCCATAGAGTTAAATACTTTTCAAAAAAGCCTAACCCTTCAGCTTTACCTTTTGATTTCATTTTTACTTTCCTCCTACTTAGATCCTTCTTTTACTTTGCATACACAGTTGTCTTCATTATTTACAAGTAATTGTTGAATAGATTCCATAAATTCTACAACAAATTCTTCCCTCAATGAATAATGGTGCCATTGCCCTTTTTTACTTACACAAACGACACCCGCTTTTTCAAGTACTTTCATATGATGAGAAAGTGTAGGCTGCGTAAAATCAAAATATTCAAGTAAATCACATGCACACAAACTACCGCAAGAAAGCACATCTACTATTTTCATACGATTTGGATCCGCTAGAGATTTTAATACTAATGAAAGAGATTCATAATTCATTCTTCGACCCTCCTTATATAGATGGTTGTCTATATATGTAATATAGACAATCATCTATATAAGGTCAAGTTGTTTACTCATAATTTCTAAGTAAATAGGAATTAATAGCATAGTTAGTACTCTCACTATAGGTTAATTTAGCATAGAAGAACTGTTAAAGAATATTCTATCTTGAACTCTTTTATAGTTATAGCAATCAAAGAGAGCTCATAAACCCTTAAGTTTTTGACCACATCCAAGATTTGTCCTAATACTCATAAACCTAAATTTTAATTGAACAATGATTTAGCTACGAGTTTATGAACACAAAAATAGAGTGATACACATAAATTACAGTATCTAAAAAGAGTGTCCAGAAATTAGTCATTTTCTGAACACTCTTACTCAAAATAACTCATTATGAATTTTTTATGATTCGAGAAAGCTTTTTGCACAATCTACATGGACACTATTAATGATTTAAAAATCTGTTTAAAGGAGTGTCCAACAGAGTATACTCTGCTGGCCTTTGAATCCCCTAACTAAACG